>CP021238.1 GCA_002291465.1 Mycobacterium lepraemurium
TTGGCCGATGACCCCGGTTCAAGCTTCACCACGGTGTGGAATGCGGTCGTTTCGGAGCTCAACGGCGAGCCCGTCGCCGACGGCGGAGCCGCCAACCGTACGACTCTGGTCACTCCCCTCACCCCTCAGCAAAGAGCGTGGCTCAATCTGGTCCGCCCTCTGACCATCGTCGAGGGGTTTGCTCTGCTGTCGGTGCCGAGCAGTTTCGTGCAGAACGAGATCGAGCGGCACCTGCGCGCCCCTATCACCGACGCGCTCAGCCGCCGCCTGGGTCAGCAGATCCAGCTGGGGGTCCGCATCGCTCCCCCACCCGACGACGTCGAGGATGCGCTCATCCCGCCGGCCGAGCCGGTCACCGACACCCAGCCCGGCTGGCCCAACTACTTCACCGAGCGGCCGCACGCCATCGATCCCGCCGGCGCCGACGGAACGAGCCTCAACCGCCGCTACACCTTCGACACGTTCGTGATCGGGGCGTCCAACCGGTTCGCGCACGCCGCCGCCCTGGCCATCGCCGAAGCGCCGGCCCGCGCCTACAACCCGTTGTTCATCTGGGGCGAGTCCGGTCTGGGCAAGACGCACCTGCTGCACGCCGCCGGCAATTACGCGCAGCGTCTCTTCCCCGGCATGCGGGTCAAGTACGTCTCCACCGAGGAATTCACCAACGACTTCATCAACTCGCTGCGCGACGACCGCAAGGTCGCCTTCAAGCGCAGCTATCGCGACGTCGACGTGCTGCTGGTTGATGACATCCAGTTCATCGAGGGCAAGGAAGGTATCCAGGAGGAGTTCTTCCACACCTTCAACACACTGCACAACGCCAACAAGCAGATCATCATCTCCTCCGACCGGCCGCCCAAACAGCTGGCCACCCTGGAAGACCGGCTGCGAACCCGGTTCGAGTGGGGCCTGATCACCGACGTGCAGCCCCCCGAACTCGAAACTCGCATCGCGATCCTGCGCAAGAAGGCGCAGATGGAGCGCCTGGCGGTGCCCGACGACGTGCTGGAACTCATCGCCAGCAGCATCGAGCGCAACATCCGCGAACTCGAGGGCGCCCTGATCCGGGTCACCGCGTTCGCCTCGCTGAACAAGACCCCGATCGACAAGTCGCTGGCCGAGATCGTGCTGCGCGATTTGATCGCCGACGCCAGCACCATGCAGATCAGCGCGGCCACCATCATGGCCGCCACCGCCGAATACTTCGACACCACCGTCGAGGAACTGCGCGGGCCGGGCAAGACCCGGTCGTTGGCCCAGTCCCGCCAAATCGCGATGTACCTGTGCCGCGAGCTCACGGATCTGTCGTTGCCCAAGATCGGGCAGGCCTTCGGCCGCGACCACACCACGGTGATGTACGCCCAGCGCAAGATCCTGTCCGAGATGGCCGAGCGACGCGAGGTGTTCGATCACGTCAAGGAGCTCACCACTCGCATTCGTCAGCGCTCCAAGCGCTGAATCACACCGCGGCCCCGGCCTTTCCGGCCCCCGGCCCGGAATTTTTTTGAGAAACTTCTCACCCGTTTGTCACACCGGTCACACCCAGGGCATGTGCGCAGAGCTGTGCACAACACCCGGAGGCAGCGGTGTAGTACCACCGCGTGCGTGCACAGCCCGCGTTCGTCCCCATCGGCTCAACATGTCACCCACAGACGCCCCACTGTGATCCACACTCCGGCGCACCGCGCTAGCTGCGGCGGGAGACCGCTGTCCCCAAAATGCACAAGCCTTATTACTGTTACTGAGATCTCTTCATCGGTTCTTCTTTGAAATACAGCCCTGGGGACGTTCGGTGCACACCCTGCGTCACAGCCGTCGTCAGCCCGGTTTGTCGGCCTTTGCGATTAGCTTTCAAGATGACCCCAGAGGATCTACGGTTGTTCTTCGACTGCTGTTGCGGTTGTCGTCGACGCCTCGCGTGCCGCCGGCGCCGTGGCGGGCCCCATGCTAGCGGGGGGGGGGCTAGCCAATGGATCCGACAACGCTGAGTAGGTGAAGGGACGCTATGGACGCGGCGACGACAACGGCTGGCCTCAGCGACTTGAAGTTTCGTTTGGTGCGGGAGTCTTTCGCCGACGCGGTGTCGTGGGTGGCCAAGAGCCTGCCGTCGCGACCCGCGGTGCCGGTGCTCTCCGGGGTGCTGCTGTCCGGCACCGATGAGGGGCTCACCATCTCCGGATTCGACTACGAGGTTTCCGCCGAAGCACAAGTGGCGGCCGAAATCGCTTCTCCGGGAAGTGTTTTGGTGTCCGGGCGGTTGTTGTCTGACATCGTTCGGGCGCTGCCCAACAAGCCGATCGACTTCTACGTCGACGGCAATCGGGTGGCGTTGAACTGCGGAAGCGCCCGGTTCTCGCTGCCGACGATGGCCGTCGAGGATTACCCGACGCTGCCCACGCTGCCCGAGGAGACCGGGACGCTGCCGGCCGATCTGTTCGCCGAGGCGATCGGGCAGGTCGCGATCGCGGCCGGCCGCGACGACACCTTGCCCATGTTGACCGGGATCCGGGTTGAGATTTCCGGGGACACGGTGGTTTTGGCCGCCACCGACCGGTTCCGGCTGGCGGTTCGCGAGCTGACCTGGTGGGCGTCCTCCCCCGACATCGAAGCGGCGGTCCTGGTGCCGGCCAAGGCGCTGGCCGAGGCGGCGCGGACCGGCATCGACGGCTCCGACGTGCGGCTGTCGCTAGGGGCGGGCGCGGGTGTCGGCAAGGACGGCCTGCTCGGCATCAGCGGCAACGGCAAGCGCAGCACCACCCGCCTGCTGGACGCGGAATTCCCGAAGTTCCGCCAGCTGTTGCCGGCCGAGCACACGGCGGTGGCCACCATCAACATCGCCGAGCTGACCGAGGCCATCAAGCTGGTGGCGTTGGTGGCCGACCGGGGTGCGCAGGTGCGAATGGAATTCAGCGAGGGGTCGCTGCGGCTGTCCGCCGGCGCCGACGACGTCGGCCGAGCCGAGGAGGATCTGGCCGTGGATTTCGTCGGTGAACCGCTGACGATCGCGTTCAACCCCACATATCTGACCGACGGACTGGGATCGGTGCGCTCCGAACGGGTGTCGTTCGGCTTCACCACACCGGGCAAGCCCGCACTGCTGCGCCCGGCGTCCGACGACGACAGGCCGCCGAGCGGCAGCGGGCCGTTCAGCGCGCTGCCCACCGATTACGTCTACCTGCTGATGCCCGTGCGGTTGCCAGGCTAGGTGTACGTCCGGCATTTAGGACTGCGCGACTTCCGTTCCTGGGCGTACGCCAGCCTCGAACTGCAGCCGGGTCGGACGGTTTTCAGCGGGTCTAACGGTTTTGGTAAGACGAATTTGCTTGAGGCGCTGTGGTATTCGAGCACGCTGGGGTCACACCGAGTGGGCACGGACGTGCCGTTGATCCGGGCCGGCGCCGACCGGGCGGTGGTGTCGACCATCGTGGTCAACGACGGCCGGGAGTGCGCGGTCGATCTGGAGATCGCCGCCGGCCGGGCGAACAAGGCGCGGCTGAACCGGTTACCCGTGCGCAGCACCCGTGAGGTGCTCGGCGTGCTACGCGCGGTGCTGTTCGCCCCCGAGGACCTGGCCCTGGTGCGCGGGGATCCCTCCGAGCGGCGCCGTTACCTCGACGACCTGGCGACGCTGCGGCGCCCGTCGATCGCCGCGGTGCGCGCCGACTACGACAAGGTGTTGCGGCAGCGCACTGCGTTGCTGAAATCGCTGTCCGGTGCCCGCCACCGGGGCGACCGCGGCGCGTTGGACACCCTCGACGTGTGGGACAGCCGGCTGGCCGAATACGGGGCCCAATTGATGGCTGCCCGAATCGATTTGGTGAACCAGCTGGCGCCGGAGGTCGAGAAGGCCTATCAGCTGCTGGCCCCGGGATCGCGGGCGGCGGCGATCGGCTACCGATCCGGCTTGGGCGCGGCGGCCGCGGCCGAGGTGAACGCCGGCGACCGCGACTATCTGGAGGCCGCGCTGCTGGTCGGGTTGGCAGCTCGCCGCGACGCCGAACTGGAACGGGGCATATGCCTGGTCGGCCCGCATCGCGACGACCTGGAGCTGTGGCTCGGTGAGCAGGTCGCGAAAGGCTTTGCCAGCTATGGGGAATCGTGGTCGCTGGCGTTGTCCCTTCGGCTCGCCGCCTACGAGTTGTTGCGGGCCGACGAAAGCGATCCGGTGTTGCTGCTCGACGACGTGTTCGCCGAGCTCGACGCCGCCCGCCGCCGGGCGCTGGCCACGGTGGCTGAATCCGCCGAACAGGTGTTGGTCACCGCGGCGGTGCTCGAAGACATCCCGGCGGGCTGGCAGGCTCGGCGGTTCTTCGTCGAGTTGTGCGACACCGACGCGGGCCGGGTATCGGAGCTGCGCCCATGAGCGACGACCAGCACCCCTCCCCGTCGGGAGAACCGAGCGCGATGGACCTGGTGCGGCGGACCCTCGAGGAGGCCCGGGCCGCGGCCCGGGCACAGGGAAAAGACGCCGGCCGCGGGCGCGCCGCAACACCCACGCCGCGCCGGGTGGCGGGCCAGCGGCGCAGCTGGTCGGGACCGGGACCGGACGCTCGCGACCCGCAACCGCTGGGCCGGCTGGCGCGGGACCTGGCCAGGAAGCGGGGATGGTCCGCCCAGGTCGCCGAGGGCACCGTGTTGGGGAACTGGGCCTCGGTGGTCGGTCACCAGATCGCCGACCACGCGGTACCGACCGGTCTGTGCGACGGTGTGTTGAGCGTGTCCGCTGAGTCGACGGCCTGGGCCACCCAGTTGCGGATGATGCAGGCGCAACTGTTGGCCAAGATCGCCGCCGCCGTCGGCAACGGGGTGGTGACCTCGCTGAAGATCACCGGCCCGGCAGCGCCGTCCTGGCGCAAAGGCCCGCGGCACATCGCCGGGCGCGGGCCGCGCGACACCTATGGTTAGGCCCGGTCGTTAGCCTTGACCCATCCCCACCGCGGCCTTCCTCAACAGGGCGCTGAAAGCCTCCAGGACGACGTGTATCCCCTTGATGCACGTCGGGACGCGGCACAAACGAAGAAAATAAGTGCACGGCGCGGTTAGCTGGGTAGAAACGCGCCCAGAAAATCGGTGCGGACGGCTCGTCACGGTAGACTGGCAGGATGCGATTGTTGCGGTGATCAGGAACCGCCCGCATGAAACCCCAAGGAGAGCTTTCCGACCGTGGCTGCCCAGAAGAAGAAGGCGCAAGACGAATACGGTGCTTCAGCGATCACCGTCCTGGAAGGGCTGGAGGCGGTCCGCAAACGTCCCGGCATGTACATCGGCTCCACCGGCGAGCGAGGTCTGCACCACCTCATCTGGGAGGTGGTCGACAACTCGGTCGACGAAGCGATGGCCGGCTACGCCGACCGGGTCGACGTGCGGATCCTGGACGACGGCAGCGTCGAGGTCGCCGACAACGGCCGCGGCATCCCCGTCGCGATGCACGCGACCGGCGCCCCCACCGTCGACGTGGTGATGACGCAGCTGCACGCCGGCGGCAAGTTCGGCGGCGAAAACAGCGGCTACAACATCAGCGGCGGTCTGCACGGCGTCGGCGTCTCGGTGGTCAACGCACTGTCCACCCGGCTCGAGGTCAATATCGCCCGCGACGGCTACGAGTGGTCGCAGTACTACGACCACGCCGTGCCCGGCACCCTCAAGCAGGGCGAGGCCACCAAGCGCACCGGCACCACCATCCGGTTCTGGGCCGACCCCGACATCTTCGAGACCACCGAGTACGACTTCGAAACGGTGGCCCGGCGGCTGCAGGAAATGGCGTTCCTCAACAAGGGCCTGACCATCAACCTCACCGACGAGCGGGTGACCAACGAAGAAGTCGTCGACGAGGTGGTCAGCGACACCGCCGACGCACCCAAGTCTGCGCAGGAGAAGGCGGCGGAATCTGCTGTGCCGCATAAGGTCAAGCACCGCACGTTCCACTACCCCAGCGGCCTGGTCGACTTCGTCAAACACATCAATCGCACCAAAAGTCCCATCCACCAGAGCATCATCGATTTCGGTGGGAAGGGCCCGGGCCACGAGGTCGAGATCGCGATGCAGTGGAACGGCGGCTACTCCGAATCGGTGCACACGTTCGCCAACACCATCAACACGCACGAGGGCGGCACCCACGAGGAGGGCTTCCGCAGCGCATTGACTTCCGTGGTCAACAAGTACGCCAAGGACAAGAAGCTGCTCAAGGACAAGGATCCCAACCTCACCGGCGACGACATCCGCGAGGGTTTGGCCGCGGTGATCTCGGTCAAGGTGAGCGAACCGCAGTTCGAGGGTCAGACCAAGACCAAACTGGGCAACACCGAGGTGAAGTCGTTCGTGCAGAAGGTGTGCAACGAACAGCTCGCCCACTGGTTCGAAGCCAACCCCGCAGACGCCAAAGTCATTGTCAACAAGTCGGTTTCGTCAGCGCAGGCCCGTATCGCCGCGCGCAAGGCGCGAGAGTTGGTGCGCCGCAAGAGCGCAACCGACCTGGGCGGGTTGCCCGGCAAGCTCGCCGACTGCCGATCGACCGAACCGTGCAAGTCGGAATTGTATGTGGTCGAGGGTGACTCGGCCGGCGGCTCGGCCAAAAGCGGCCGGGACTCGATGTTCCAGGCCATCCTTCCGCTGCGCGGCAAGATCATCAACGTCGAAAAGGCCCGTATAGACCGGGTTCTGAAGAACACCGAAGTGCAGGCGATCATCACCGCGCTGGGCACCGGGATTCACGACGAGTTCGACATCACCAAGCTGCGCTACCACAAGATCGTGTTGATGGCCGACGCCGACGTGGACGGCCAGCACATCTCGACGCTGTTGTTGACGCTGCTGTTCCGGTTCATGCGGCCGCTGATCGAACACGGGCACGTGTTCTTGGCCCAGCCACCGCTGTACAAGCTGAAATGGCAGCGCAGCGATCCTGAGTTCGCCTACTCCGACCGCGAGCGGGACGGGCTGCTCGAGGTCGGCCTGAAGGCCGGCAAGAAGATCAACAAGGACGACGGCATCCAGCGTTACAAGGGCCTGGGCGAGATGGACGCCAAGGAATTGTGGGAAACCACGATGGATCCCACCGTGCGGGTGCTGCACCAGGTCACGCTGGACGACGCCGCGGCCGCCGACGAGCTGTTCTCCATCCTGATGGGCGAGGACGTCGACGCGCGCCGCAGCTTCATCACCCGCAATGCCAAAGACGTTCGTTTCCTAGACGTTTAAACGAGGAATAGATGACTGACACCACGTTGCCACCCGGTGGTGACGCTGCCGACCGCGTCGAACTGGTCGACATCCAGCAGGAGATGCAGCGCAGCTACATCGATTACGCGATGAGCGTGATCGTCGGCCGCGCGCTGCCCGAGGTGCGCGACGGCCTCAAGCCGGTGCACCGCCGGGTGCTCTATGCCATGTACGACTCGGGTTTCCGCCCGGACCGCAGCCACGCCAAGTCGGCGCGGTCGGTCGCCGAGACGATGGGCAACTACCACCCGCACGGCGACGCCTCGATCTACGACACCCTGGTGCGGATGGCCCAGCCGTGGTCGCTGCGCTACCCGTTGGTCGACGGGCAGGGCAACTTTGGTTCGCCGGGCAACGACCCGCCGGCCGCGATGCGGTACACCGAGGCGCGGCTGACCCCGCTGGCCATGGAGATGCTGAGCGAAATCGACGAGGAGACAGTCGATTTCATTCCCAACTACGACGGCCGGGTGCAAGAGCCGACGGTGCTGCCCAGCCGGTTCCCCAACCTGCTGGCGAACGGGTCGGGCGGCATCGCGGTTGGCATGGCCACCAACATCCCGCCGCACGACCTCGGCGAGCTCGCCGAGGCGGTGTTCTGGGCGCTGGACAACTACGAGGCCGACGAAGAGGCCACCCTGGCCGCCGTGATGGAACGGGTGAAAGGACCCGACTTCCCGACCTCCGGCCTGATCGTCGGCACGCAGGGCATCGCCGACGCCTACAAGACCGGCCGCGGCTCCATCCGGATGCGCGGAGTCGTTGGGGTGGAAGGGGATTCGCGCGGCCGCACCTCGCTGGTCATCACCGAGTTGCCTTATCAGGTCAATCACGACAACTTCATCACCTCGATCGCCGAGCAGGTGCGCGACGGCAAGCTGGCCGGCATCTCCAACATCGAGGACCAATCCAGCGACCGGGTCGGGCTGCGCATCGTCATCGAGCTCAAGCGCGACGCCGTCGCCAAGGTAGTGCTGAACAACCTCTACAAGCACACCCAACTGCAGACCAGCTTCGGGGCTAACATGCTGGCCATCGTCGACGGGGTGCCGCGCACCCTGCGGCTCGACCAGCTGATCCGCCACTACGTCGACCACCAACTCGACGTCATCGTCCGGCGCACCACCTACCGGTTGCGCAAGGCCAACGAGCGGGCCCACATCCTGCGCGGTCTGGTCAAGGCGCTGGATGCACTCGACGAGGTCATCGCCCTGATCCGGGCGTCGGAAACCGTCGACATCGCGCGGCAGGGCTTGATCGAGCTGCTCGACATCGACGAGATCCAGGCCCAGGCGATCCTGGACATGCAGCTGCGCCGGCTGGCCGCCCTGGAGCGGCAGCGCATCATCGACGACCTGGCCAAGATCGAGGCCGAGATCGCCGACCTGGAGGACATCCTGGCCAAGCCGGAACGGCAGCGCGGCATCGTGCGCGACGAGCTCAAGGAGATCGTCGAAAAGCACGGCGGCGCGCGGCGCACCCGGATCGTGGCCGCCGACGGCGACGTCAGCGACGAGGATCTGATTGCCCGCGAGGACGTCGTCGTTACCATCACCGAGACTGGCTACGCCAAGCGCACCAAGACCGACCTGTACCGCAGCCAGAAGCGCGGCGGCAAGGGCGTGCAGGGCGCCGGCCTCAAACAGGACGACATCGTGCGGCACTTCTTCGTGTGCTCAACGCACGACCGGATCCTGTTCTTCACCACCCAGGGTCGGGTCTACCGCGCCAAGGCCTACGAACTGCCCGAGGCGTCCCGCACTGGCCGCGGTCAGCACGTGGCCAACCTGCTGGCGTTCCAGCCCGAGGAGCGGATCGCCCAGGTGATCCAGATCCGCAGCTATGAGGACGCCCCCTACCTGGTGCTGGCCACCCGCAACGGCCTGGTGAAGAAGACCAAGCTGACCGACTTCGACTCGAACCGTTCGGGCGGCATCGTGGCGATCAACCTGCGCGACAACGACGAACTCGTGGGCGCGGTGTTGTGCTCGGCCGAGGACGATCTGCTGCTGGTGTCGGCCAACGGCCAGTCCATCCGGTTCTCGGCGACCGACGAGGCGCTGCGCCCGATGGGCCGCGCCACCTCCGGTGTGCAGGGCATGCGCTTCAACGCCGACGACCACCTGCTGTCGCTCAACGTGGTCCGCGAGGGCACCTACCTGCTGGTGGCGACGTCCGGCGGGTACGCCAAGCGCACCGCGATCGAGGAGTATCCGGTGCAGGGCCGCGGCGGCAAGGGCGTGCTGACCGTGATGTATGACCGCCGCCGTGGCAGGCTGGTGGGTGCGCTGATTGTGGACGAGGACAGCGAGCTGTACGCGATCACCTCCGGCGGCGGTGTCATCCGCACCGCGGCGGGCCAGGTCCGTAAGGCGGGACGGCAGACCAAGGGCGTCCGGCTGATGAATCTGAGTGAGGGCGACACGCTGCTGGCCATCGCCCGCAACGCCGAGGAAGCCGTGGACGAGGCCGTCGAGGAGAGCGACGGTGCCGCGGGGTCGGACGGCTAGCTGGTACCGGGCCACCGGGTTCGGGCAATAGACTCAGCCGGACCACACATAACGCGACTGCCACTGCCCTGGGCGGCCGGCTAGGAGACTTAAGGAGTCGGGGTGAGTTCACCGAACGAGCCGGGCGCACCGAAGAAGGGGGAGACCCCCAACGGGGACGGTTCGGCAGAGCGGGCCGGGGTGCGGCGGGCGACGCCGCCGGCGCCGGGTGGCCTCGCCCCCGAGGCCGGCGACGGACCGCCGCGCCAGAACGAGCCGCCCACCGAGAAGCGGCCCGCCGGCGGCGGGGCCGAGGCCCGGCTGAACCGCTTCATCTCGGGCACCGCGGCACCGGGCACCGCGTCGCACGCCAAGGAGCCGGAGCGCGGTGAGGGACCCCCCGCCGAGGCTTACGCCAGCGAACTGCCCGACCTGTCGGGGCCGGTGCCGCGAGGCCCGCACCGCAAGCCGGCCGCCGAGCGCGGTGCGGAGACGACCGGCAGGCAAGGCGGCGGCCGTCCGGTGAGCGGCGAGAGCCGCGAGGGCCGCGACAGCCGGGACCGGGTGCAGGTGTCGCGGCGCACCCGCGGGCCGGTTCGCGCCAGCATGCAGATCCGCCGGATCGACCCGTGGAGCACCCTGAAGGTGTCGCTGCTGCTCTCGGTGGCACTGTTCTTCGTCTGGATGATCGCCGTCGCGTTCCTCTACCTGGTGCTCGGTGGCATGGGCGTGTGGTCGAAGTTGAACAGCAACGTCGGGGACCTGCTGAACAACACCAGCGGCAGCAGCGGCGAATTGGTGTCCAGCGGCACCATTTTCGGCGGCGCCGCGCTGATCGGCCTGGTCAACATCGTGCTGTTGACCGCGATGGCTACCATCGCGGCGTTCATCTACAACCTGGCCACCGATCTGATCGGCGGCATCGAGGTCACCCTGGCCGATCGCGACTAGCTTGGATGCTGTGCTTTTGGGAGTCGGGCGGCCTGTGCGGTAATCTCGTCGCTCGGCCGTACGCCAGTACGGGTCTATAGCTCAGGCGGTTAGAGCGCTTCGCTGATAACGAAGAGGTCGGAGGTTCGAGTCCTCCTAGGCCCACCACTATGTGCCCGTCACGACGCTGCGTACGACTTGCGCTGCCACTGGGATTGCTCGCCGTTTGGGTGGCGGTGGCGTGGTCACGGCGCGGGGTGGAGGTCTGGCACGTGGCCGTGGAGGATTCCGGTCAGCCCCTGGGCCACAATGAGGGGGTCACGGTAGCGGGGCCTTAGCTCAGTTGGTAGAGCACCGCCTTTGCAAGGCGGGTGTCAGGGGTTCGATTCCCCTAGGCTCCACAAATCGAATCCCTCTCCCCGCCCGGGCCGGTACGACGCGCCGAGGAAGCGGTGCACCAGGGCGCGCTCGGCGGCCGGGTCCTTGAGCGGCCAGCCCCGCAACGCCAGGAAGACGCGGATTGGCCACTGCGCCGCCAGCGGGTCGTCGTGGCCGGGCCCGAGCATCTCGGCGGTCCGGGCCGTCACCGTGGGCCAGTTGATCACCCAATCGTTGACCAGGGCTGCGTGGATCGACCGCATCAGCTGAGCCAGCGGATCAGAGCGCAACCGTTCCAGCGCCATGATCGCGGCGGGCACCACCCGCTCGGGGCCGCGAAGGTCCTTGATGGCTCCCGCGTGGTGTCGACGATGCGGGCCGCCTGAATACCGACGACGGCATCGCGGATCGTCACCTTGCCGCCGGCGTGCCGGTAGATGGTCGCCGGTTAACAGTGCACCCGGGCCGCCAGCGCCTCGATCGTGAACCCGTCGTAGCCGCGGCGTAGATCCGCTCGGCGGCCACGCTGCGCCGAGGCCGGCCCACCAACCAGTCGTCCCGCGCCATCCACCCATGCTCCACCACGCTGCACGACGCGCAAAGCGCTTCCGCAGCGTGAGAATTTTGTGACGAAATCTCTCACCGGAATCGCCTGCTCGCGGCGGGTCACCCACATCCGCAAGCGCCGTCCCCGGCCGTCGTCGTTCTCAACTTCGCTGCGGCCTGTTGACGCCGCGAGACGGCGCGTCGAGCCTGAAACGCATGGCGGTGTTGGACAGCGCGACCCGGTTCTTCGGCAGCGAGGCGATACAGGATCCCTACCCGCTGTATGAGCGCATGCACGCCGAGGCGCCGGTGCACCGGATCGGCGACTCTGTCTTCTATGCCGTGTGCGGGTGGGACGCGGTGCACGAGGCCATCGAGCGGGTCGAGGACTTCTCGTCCAACCTCACCGCGACGATGGTCCTCCACGAGGACGGCACCGTCACCCCGTTCGACATGGGCGCGCCGGGCGCCCCGATGCACGCGCTGGCCACCGCCGACGACCCGGTGCACGCGGTGCACCGCAAGATCCTGCTGCCGGCACCCGTCGGCGAAGCGAATCCGGATCATCGAGGAGTTCGCCACCCAGCCCGCCGACCGGCTCTGGGACGAGAACCTGTCCGACGGCCGGATCGAGTGGATGAGCGCCATCGCCAACCGGTTGCCCATGATGGTGGTCTGCCGGCTGCTGGGTCTGCCCGATGACGATGTCGACAAACTCATCCGGCCCGGCTACACCACCACCACCACACTGCTGGACGGGATCGTCGCCCCCGAACAGCTCGAGCAGGCCGGCATGGCCGCCATCGAACTGCCCGGCTACGTACTGGAGCATTTCGAAAAGGCAAGCGAGAAGCTGGAATCCAGCCTGATGGCCGATCTTGCGACGCGCTGCGCCGCCGGCGAACTCGAGTAACTACCGGTGTTGGGAATCATGCTCACGTTATTCAGCGCGGCCGGCGAATCGACCGTGTCGCTGCTGGGCAGCGTGGCCTGGATCCCG
The DNA here is from genome assembly GCA_002291465.1 of Mycobacterium lepraemurium. GTDB lineage: Bacteria > Actinomycetota > Actinomycetes > Mycobacteriales > Mycobacteriaceae > Mycobacterium > Mycobacterium avium. The sequence continues at coordinate 12,562 of CP021238.1, forward strand.
GCCGACCGGCCGGCGATCCAACGGCAGCTTCGCGAAAACCCGGAGTTGCTAAGCACTTTCATCGAAGAGACGCTCTCGCTTCGAGGCGGCCGTTTCGGGGTCACTACCGCCACGTGTGGCGCGACACCACGCTGGGCGGGATCGAGCTGCCCGAGGGCGCACACCTGCTGCTGATGTGGGGAGCGGCCAACCTCGACCCGACGCATTTCAAGGATCCCAACGGGTTTCGGCTCGACCGCGCGGCCGCCGAGAGCCACCTGAGCTTCGGCAAGGCGTCCACTTCTGCGTCGGTGCCGCGCTGGCCCGGCTGGAAGCCCACATCGTGTTGCATCAGCTGCTCGAGCGCACCAACTGGATTGGCGCGACCGGTGTCGGGGATTGGCTGCCCAGCATCCTGGTCCGGCGCCGGGAACGGCTGGGGTGGCCGTGCGGTGAGCTACGGCCGCGGTTGCACGTCGACGCTCGGCGGCCGCGACTGCGGCTCCTGCGGCTTCTCGCGCACCGAGCGCCGCACGATGCTGAACGCGGCGGCGCCCCCGGCGAGAACGGCGACGGCGACACCGGCGATGATCCACGGGCGCTTGCCCCGTCGCTGCGCGCGCCGCGCGTCCTGCAGCGCCTGGGGCAGGCCGGTGACCACCTCCTGAGCGGCGGCCAGTTCCTGGGCGAGGGTCTCCTGGGCCGCAGCGAGGTCTCGGGCCAGGCGCCCCTCCCGATACCGGCGCCGCAGCTGCTCGGCCGTCGACCGCGCGGACTGCACGCTCAGGCCGGCGACTCCCCGGGTGAGGTCCAGCGGTCCCAGTGTCGAGTAGGTCAGGCCGCGGGCCAGTCGCTCTCGCGGGGTCAGCCGGCCTTCCGCCTTGGTGCGCATCGGTCGCCTTTCTGTCGAGCCCGCAGTTCACTGAACAGACTGCCAGCATAGGGACATCGGCGGAGCCGCGTGCGGGCACGCCGGGGCGTAGTGGCGGACTCTGATGCCGTGACTAACAGCCCCTTTCAGACTGCTACCGCCACGCTGCACACCAACCGCGGTGACATCAAGGTCGCCCTGTTCGGAAACCACGCGCCCAAGACCGTGGCCAACTTCGTCGGCCTGGCCCAGGGCACCAAGGAGTACTCGCCCCAGAACGCGTCGGGCGGCTCCTCGGGCCCGTTCTACGACGGCGCGGTGTTCCACCGGGCGATCCGGGGCTTCATGATCCAGGGCGGCGACCCGACTGGCACAGGCCGCGGCGGTCCGGGGTACAAGTTCGCCGACGAGTTCCACCCCGAACTGCAGTTCGACCAGCCCTACCTGCTGGCGATGGCCAACGCGGGGCTGGGCACCAACAGCCCGCAGTTCTTCATCACCGTGGACAAGACCCCGCACCTGAACCGGCGGCACACCATCTTCGGCGAGGTCGTCGCCCCGGAGTCGCAGAAGGTCGTCGACGCGATCTCGACGACCAGCACCGACGGCAACGACCGCCCGTCCGAGCCGGTGGTGATCGAGTCGATCACCACCTCGTAGCACGCGGCCCCTCAGGGCTGTTGCGGGGCCGCGTAACCGGCGGCGGTGAGCGCGTCGAGCACCTGGAGCGGGTCCGCCCCGAGATCCCAGCGGGACAGCACCACCCAGGTCTCCGTCGGCGCTTTCCACCTCGAGCAACCGCACCGTGCGCCCGTAGCGGCGGAACTCGATGATCCGGATGATCTTGACGTCGGGGGCGTTGTAATACCTGCGTCCGATACCAGCCGCGGACGGCCAGCCCGTCGGGGGTGATTGCCAGCTTCGGGCGCGCGCGCCACGACATCCCCGCAAACACGAGCAGACCCGCCGCGGCAACGCCGGCCAGAACACGCTCCGGCGGGTCTGTGACCACGGTCACAGCCGCGATAGCCATCAGAACGCCCGCAACTCCACAACCAGCGATTCCCGCCGGATGCGGCTCCCACCGTGTTTGCTGCATGCGCTGCTTAGCCCCTCCCACCACGGCCGATGCAGTTATCCACAATCTCTATCAACAGTGGGGATAAATCACACGCGTGTGATTGGGTGGTCGGGAAGTTGCTGGCGCGGGCGCGAATCATCCCGAAAATGAATTCATTCCTTACCTCGCGCCCGCTCAGTGCCAGCGCATCGTGAGCAACAAACCGGTGATCATGAAAGCGAACGCGATTGCGTAGTTCCACGGCCCCAATTGCGTCATCCAATTGAGGGCGGTCGGCGCCTGGCTGCCGACCGCGGCCAGTTGGAACACCATCAGCCACACCAATCCGATCAGCATCAGCCCGATGAACAGCGCGACGAACCACACGCTGGACGGGCCCACCTTGACCTTCACCGGCGTGCGGCTGACCGCGCTGACGGTGAAGTCGTTCTTTTTGCGGACCTTTGACTTGGGCATGATTACCTCGCGGATTACCTCAACAACACGGTGAGCGGGACGGAGTGCGACGATGAACATCGCAGCCGCACCCAGAGCTTGGCTACGAGATTAACGCACCGGCCGCCGTGGTCAGGAAAACGGAGAGTCGATGGTCCAGACGCGCCAGTTGCCATGGCGCTTCGGCGTCCCGCTGGTCTGCCTGCTGGCCGGACTGCCGCTCGCCGCCACGCACGGCGTGTCCGGCGGCGTCGAGATACGCCGCAGCGACGCACCCCGGCTGGTGGACCTGGTGCGCGAGACGCAGGCGTCGGTGAACCGGCTCAGTGCCCAGCGCGAACAGCTCGCCGCCAAGATCGACGCCGCGCACGGCCGCTCGTCGGATGCCGCGCTGGCCGCGATGCTGCGCCGCTCCGCTCAGCTCGCCGGCGAGGCCGGGATGAGCCCGGTGCACGGGCCGGGCCTGGTGGTCACCCGGCAGGATGCGCTGCGCGACGCCAACGGCCGCTTCCCCCGCGACGCGCCGCCCGACGACCTGGCGGTGCACCAGCAGGACATCCAGGCCGTGCTCAACGCGCTGTGGAGCGCCGGCGCCGAGGCGATCCAGATGCAGGACCAGCGGATCATCGCCACGTCGGTGCCCCGCTGCGTCGGCAACACGCTGCTGCTCAACGGGCGCACCTACAGCCCGCCCTACACGATCACCGCGATCGGCAACGCCGCTGCCATGCAGGCCGCCCTGGCCGCGGCTCCCCTGGTGACGCTGTACAAGCAATACGCGGTTCGGTTCGGCCTGGGCTTTCAGGAAGAGGTCCGCTCCGATGTGCAGGTGGTCGGCCACTTCGAGCCCGACCGGCTGCATTTCGCCCAGCCCAACGGCCCGATCGGCTACTGACGCCGACTGACCTGCGGCGCGAGCGTCCGCGGGCGGTAACCTGGCACGATGCGGATCCTGGTTGTCGACAACTACGACAGCTTCGTGTTCAACCTGGTGCAGTACCTCGGGCAACTGGGTGTGGCCGCCGACGTCTGGCGCAACGACGACAGCCGGCTCGCCGACCACAACGCCGTGGCCTGCCGGTTCGACGGGGTGCTGCTCAGTCCCGGGCCGGGCACCCCCGAGCGCGCGGGCGCTTCCATCGCGATGGTGCGCGCCTGCGCCGCCGAGCACACCCCGCTGCTGGGGGTCTGCCTGGGCCACCAGGCCATCGGCGTGGCATTCGGCGTCACCGTGGACCGCGCTCCGGAACTGCTGCACGGCAAGACCAGCAGCGTGCACCACACGAATGCCGGTGTGCTGCAAGGGCTTCCGGACCCCTTCACGGCCACTCGGTACCACTCGCTGACCATCCTGCCCGAGTCGCTGCCGCCGGTGCTCGAGGTCACCGCCCACACCGACAGCGGTGTGATCATGGGCGTGCGCCACACGCAGTTACCGATCCACGGCGTACAGTTCCACCCGGAGTCGATCCTGACCGAGGGTGGTCATCGCATGCTGGCGAACTGGCTCACCGAATGCGGCTGGGTGCGCGACGACACCCTGGTGCGCCGGCTGGAAAACGACGTCCACGCCGCGGTGCGACCGTATCTGCCGGCCGATCCGGCCGCTACTGACCGAACTTCAGCGTGATGATTCCGTCCCGGTTGACCCCGGCCCCGGCCGGCGGGTTCTGATACACCACCCGGTGGGACTGGGCGCCGCCGGCGTCGACGTCGGGACCCTTGTCCAGGATCCCCGTCCAGCCCAGCGCCCGTAGCCGCGGTTCGGCATCGGTCCAAAACATCCCGGACAGGTCGGGCACGATGAACTGATTGCCCTTGGACACCTGCAGTTCGATCACCGAATCCACCGGAACCGTTTGTCCCTTGGGCGGATTGGTGCCGATCACCTCGCCGGCCGGGCGGGGGCTGTCCACCTGCACCTGGGTGATCTTGGTGAAGCCGTAGACGGTCAGGTTCTTCTGCGCGATATCGACGGTTTGCCCGGCGATGTCGGGCACCTGCTTGGTCTCCGGCCCTGAGCCGACGATGAGGGTGATGACGTTGGTGATCGCCGACGTCTGGTTGGCCGGCGGGTTGGTCCCGATCACCTTGCCCAACAACTCGGGTGTAGACGGCGAGTTCGCCTGCTTGAACTTGCTGAATCCGGCGGCCTTGAGCTTGGTGACCGCGCCGGAGTAGCTCAGCGACGAGACGTCGGGCACCTCGCGCTGCTCCGGACCGGTGGAGACGTTGATGGTGATCTCGTCGCCCGCGCTGACCGACGCGTTGGCGCCGGGGTCGGTGCCGATGACGTGATCGGGCGGGATGGCCGAGTCCGGTTTCTGCAGGGTGCGGGTCTTGAAGCCGCGGTTCTGCAGCGCCGCAATGGCATCGGCGGACACCTGCCCGCGCACGTCGGGCACCTGGACGTCGTGGGCGCCGCCGCCGAAGGTGTTGAACGCGATGACGACGATGATGGTCAGGACCGCTAGCGCGGCTACCGCCACGATCCAACGGCCCACCGACCCCACCGTGCGGTCCTCGCCGCTGTCCGCGAGCACCTGGCGAGGCAGCGGATCGGTGCGCGACGGACCCGCGGCCCCGGCACCCGACGACAACAGCGAGCTGCGCTCGGCGTCGGTGAGAACCTTTGGCGCTTCCGGCTTTTCGCCGTTGTGCACCCGGACCAGATCGGCGCGCATTTCGGCCGCGGTCTGATAGCGGTTGTCCGGGTTTTTGGCCAGCGCCTTGAGCACGACGGCGTCGAGGTCGGCGGAGATGCCTTCGTGCCGCTGCGACGGCGGCACCGGGTCTTCGCGGACATGTTGGTAGGCCACCGCCACCGGCGAGTCCCCGGTGAAAGGCGGCTCGCCAGTGAGGATTTCGTACAGCACGCAGCCCAGCGAGTAGACGTCCGAGCGCGCGTCGACGGCGTCGCCGCGGGCCTGCTCGGGCGAGAGGTACTGCGCGGTTCCGATCACCGCCGCGGTCTGGGTGACGCTGTTGCCGCTGTCGGCGATCGCGCGGGCGATGCCGAAGTCCATCACCTTGACGGCATTGATGGTGCTGATCATGATGTTCGCCGGCTTGACGTCGCGGTGGATGATGCCGTTCTGGTGGCTGAAGTTCAGCGCCTGGCAGGCGTCGGCGACGATTTCGATGGCCCGCCGCGGCGGCAACGGCCCGTCGGTGTGCACGATGTCGCGCAGCGTCACGCCGTCGACGTACTCCATGACGATGTAGGGCAGCGGCCCGGAGGGCGTCTCCGCCTCGCCGGTGTCATAGACGGCGACGATGGACGGGTGGTTGAGCGCGGCGGCGTTTTGCGCCTCGCGCCGGAAGCGCAGGTAGAAGCTGGGATCGCGGGCCAGGTCCGCGCGCAGCACCTTGACCGCGACGTCGCGGTGCAGCCGGACGTCACGGGCCAGGTGAACCTCGGACATGCCACCGAAGCCAAGGATCTCGCCGAGTTCGTAGCGGCCGGACAGGTGTTGCGGGGTGGTCATTGCGATGTCCAGTGTCGGGCGGGTCCGTCGCGGAATCCAGACGCCCCAATTGTGCCGTCATCCGGCCAGTCCAGCCGCAGGCCCGGTCGGGCCCCGGAGCCGCTCGGCGTCTTGGTCGGCGGCGGCGCCGAGGCGGGCGGGGTTCCGGTGTCGGTGACCGGCGGGGGCTGTTGCTGCTGGTCCGCGCGGGAGTTGATGACGATGAGCACCGCGATGATGATCGCCAGCGCGCCCAGCACCCCCGCGGCCCACAGCAGCGCGCGCTGGCCGGACGAGAAGGTGCGCCGGGCCGGGGGCGGGCGGTGGCCGCCGGTGGCCGGCCGGGTCCGCCGCGGCGCGGCGGTCCGCCCGGAGGACACCGCTGCCGCCCGGGTGGTCGGGCCGGACGGAATGGCCGCCGGTGACGCCCGCCCGGGCGGCGGGGACTGGCTCGGCCGCAGCGGCCGGCGACCGGCGCGCACCGCGGCGACGGCGTCGGCGAACGGCCCCCCGCTGCGGTAGCGCATCGCCGGGTTCTTCACCAGGGTGATCTCGATGAGCTCGCGCACGTTGGGCGGCAGCTCCGCGGGCAGCGGCGGCGGAGGCTCCTTGATGTGTTTCATCGCCACCGTCAGCGCCCCATCGCCGCTGAATGGCCGCTTGCCCGAAACCACTTCGTAGCCAACAACTCCCAGCGAGTACACGTCACTGGCGGGGGTGGCGTCGTGACCCAGCGCCTGTTCGGGTGCGATGTATTGGGCGGTGCCCATCACCATTCCGGTCTGGGTCACCGGCGTGGCGTCGACGGCCTTGGCGATACCGAAGTCGGTGATTTTCACCTGTCCCGCCGGGGTGACCAGGATGTTGCCCGGTTTGACGTCGCGGTGCACCAGGCCGGCGGCGTGCGCGACCTGCAGGGCGCGGCCGGTCTGCTCGAGCATGTCCAGCGCGTGCCGCAGCGACAGCCGGCCGGTCCGCTTGAGCACCGAGTTCAGCGGCTCACCGTTGACCAGTTCCATCACCAGATACGCGGTGCGGCCCTCGCCGTCTAGCTGGCTCTCGCCGTAGTCGTGCACGGCCGCGATGCCCGGGTGGTTGAGCATCGCCGTGGTGCGCGCCTCGGCGCGGAATCGCTCGATGAACTCGGGGTCCTGGGAGAACTCCTGTTTGAGCACCTTGACCGCGACGCGCCGGCCCAGCCGGTTGTCGACCGCCTCCCAGACCTGACCCATGCCGCCGGTGGCGATCAGGCGCTGCAGGCGGTACCTGCCAGACAGCGTCACACCAACTCGCGGGCTCATGGTCCCCCCTGTAGCGCGGCCTCGATCACAGCCCGTCCGATCGGCGCGGCGAGTGCACCCCCCGTCGCGGACAGGCGGGCGGCGCCATTCTCCACCAACACCGCCACGGCGACCTGGGGGGTCTGCGCGGGCGCGAAAGCGATGTACCACGCATGCGGCGGTGTGTGCCGCGGATCGCTGCCATGCTCTGCGGTACCCGTCTTGGATGCGATCTGCACGCCGGGAATGGCCCCTTTCTGCTGTGCGACCTTCTCGGCGCCGACCATCAGTTCTGTTAGCTTAGCGGCGACCTGCGGCGACACCGCGCGCCGCTGCTCATAAGGGGTGGTGGTGCTGATTGTGGTCAGGTCGGGGCCCTTGAGACTGTCGACCAGATAGGGCTGCATGGTCACCCCGCCGTTGGCGATGGTCGCGGCGATCTCGGCGTTCTGCAACGGGGTCAGCGCGACATCCTTCTGACCGATGCTCGACATGCCCAGCGCCGCGGCGTCCGGGATGATGCCGATGGTCGATTCGGCCACCTGCAGCGGGATGACGCTGGGCGTGCTGTCCAGGCCGAACGAGCGCGCCATGCTGCGCAACGCGTCCGCGCCGGTGAGGATGCCGAGCTGGACGAACGCGGTGTTGCAGGACAGGGCGAAGGCCTGCTGCAACGACACGGTCGGGTCGTTGCCACACGCCCGCCCACCGTAGTTCTCCAGCGTCGCGGTGCTGTTGGGCAGCGGAATCGAGGGCGCGGCGGTCAGCTGCTCGGTGTCGCTGGCGCCGGCCTGCAGCGCCGCCGCGGTGGTGATCACCTTGAACGTCGAGCCGGGCGGGTAGGTCTCGGAGATGGCCCGGTTGGTCATCGGGTTGTCGGGATCGCCGCGCAGCCGCTGCCAGGCCTGCACCTGCACCTCCGGATCGTGCGAGGACAGCAGGTTGGGGTCGTAGGACGGCGACGACACCATCGCCAGGATCCTGCCGGTGGACGGCTCGAGGGCGACCACCGCGCCTTTGCACGGCGGCCCGCCGCAGCCCTGCTGCATGCCGTCCCACGCCGCCTGCTGCACTCGCGGCCTGATGGTGGTATCGACGTTGGCGCCGCGCGGGTCGCGGCCGGTGAAGAAGTCCGCCAGCCGACGCCCGAACAGCCGCTCGTCGGAGCCGTTCAGCAGCGGATCCTCGGCGCGTTCCAGCCCGGTACTCGAGTAGCGCAGCGAGTAGAACCCGGTGACCGGCGCGTACTGGGCGGGGTTGGGGTAGACCCGCAGGAAGCGGAACCGGTTGTCAGTGGCGACCGAGTAGGCCAGCAGCTGGCCGCCGGCCACGATCTGGCCGCGCTGGCGGGAGTACTCGTCGAGCAGCACCCGTTGGTTGCGCGGGTCGGCGCGCAGCGAGTCGGCCGCGAAGACCTGCGTCATCGTGGCGTTGAGCAGCAGCAGCACGATCAACGCCATCACGGTCACCGAGATCCGGCGCAGGGAGGCGTTCATACTTTCTCGATCACCTCGGTGCTGGCCGCCGCGATCGACGGCTCGGTGCGGGCGCGGGTGCGCAACGGGCGACGGGCGCTGTGCGAGAGCCGGGCCAGGATGGCCAGCAGCACGTAGTTCGCCAGCAACGACGAACCCCCGTACGACATCCACGGGGTGGTCAGCCCGGTCAGCGGGATGAGCTGCGTGACGCCGCCGCCGACGATGAACAGCTGGATGGCCAGCGTGGACGCCAGGCCGGCAGCCAGCAGCTTGCCGAAGCTGTCCCGGGTGGCGATCGCGGTGCGCAGACCCCGCACGATGACGATGGTGTAGAGCATCAAGATGGCGGCCAGGCCCACCAGCCCCAGCTCTTCACCGAAGGCGGCGATGATGAAGTCGGTCGAGGCGGCTGGCACGGTGTCGGGCTGACCGTTGCCCAGCCCGGTGCCGAAAATCCCGCCGGTGGCAAAGCTGAACAGCGACTGCACGATTTGGTAGCCGCTGCCATCGGGGTCGGAGAACGGGTCCCACCACATCTGAACCCGCACCCGGACGTGCGCGAAAATGTAATACGCGACACCGCTTCCCGCGACGAAGAGCACCAGGCCGATGGCCACCCAGCTGAACCGCTGAGTCGCCAGATACACCACCACCAGAAACGACGTGTAGAGTAAAAGCGAAGTGCCAAGGTCTTTTTCGAATGCCATCATCCCGACCGAGATAACCCAGGCCGCCAGCAGCGGGGCGAGATCGCGCGGACGCGGCAGCGTCAAACCCAGGAAATGCTTGCCGACGCTGGTAAAAAGGACCCGCTTGGCGATCAGCACCGCGGAGAAGAAGATCAGCAGCAAGATCTTGGAGAACTCGGCGGGCTGAATCGAGAACCCCGGGAAGCGAATCCAGATCTTGGCACCGTTCTGTTCGGACAGCGAGGCCGGCAACAGAGCGGGAATCACCAGGAATACCAGGCCGACCAATCCACAGATGTAGCCGTAGCGCGCGAGCTTCCGATGGTCTTTGAGGAAGGTGACCACCAGGGCGAAGGTCACCACACCGATCAGGGTCCACAGCATCTGCTGAGTGGCGCTCGGGTGGTGACGGCCGCTGAGCTGATTGGTCACCAGATCCAGCCGGTGAATCATGACCAGCCCAAGTCCGTTGAGCAAGGCCACAATTGGCAACAGCAGGGGGTCGGTGTAGGGCGCAAAACGCCGGATGGCCATGTGCGCGGATCCGAAGACGACCAGGAACACCAGTCCGTAGCTGACCGCGTTCCAGCGCAGATCGTGCTGTTGATTGGCTTCAACGATCAGCAGCGCGGCCACGGTGATGGTGGCGGCGAAGCCCAGAAGCAACAACTCGGCGTTGCGCCGGGTAGGCAGCGGGGGCGTGACCGCGACCGGCGGCTGAAGTTGTGTGGTCATGCCACCGTCCGGCAGTCGATGCCCGGTTGAAGAGGGGGCCGGGGAAGCGCGGTCAACGTCTGCGACGTGGTGGTCGGGCCTGCCGGCGAAGAGCTCGCCGGGCCAGGGGTGGCGCTGGTGCTGGGAGTGGGGCTGGCGCTGGTGGTCGGTGGTGCGGGCGACGCGGGGCCGCCGGTTTCGGGTAAGGGGCTGCGGGTGCCCTGCGCCCGCGGCGGTGAGGTGGCGCGCGGCGGCGGACAGAGCGGCAGCAGGTACTCGGCCAGCAGTTGACGCAGCTGCGATTCGGCCTGGTCCAGGCTGCCGCCGGGCAGCCCGGTTTGCACCTGGACCTGCCCGGGGCGGCGCAGATCTTGCAGCGTCATCAGCTGGCAGTTGGAGCCGCCGGACTGCCCGTAGCTGATCAGCGACAGTTCGTTGCGAGCGTGGAGGCAGCCCACCAGATAGGGCTGCTGCAGGGGCACCCCCAGCAGGCTGCCCTGAATCCCGCGGACGATGGAGATCCGGCCGTTGTATTCGGCGACGTAATAGTTGCGCTGGATGACCCACCACCCCACGGTGGGGCCGGCCAACACCAGCATCACCGCCAGGGCGATGACGACGAACAGCCGCCGACGCGACCACCGTGGCCGGCGGGGTGCTTCCGGTTGCGGCGCAACGCGGTTGGCGGACTCGTCGCGCGGCCGGATCGCCGAGGCGCGCCCGGCGGAGGTATTGGGCAGGGTCAGCTGGTCCTCGTCGCCGGACACCGCGCCGGCCAGGATCGGCTGGGTTTGGCCGTAGTCGTAGTCAACCACGTCGGCGACCACGACGGTGACGTTGTCCGGGCCGCCGCCGCGCAGCGCCAACTCGATGAGGCGGTAGGCGGCCTCGGCCACGTCCGGGATCTGCAGGGCCTCGAGGATGGTCTCGTCGCTGACCGGGTCGGACAACCCGTCCGAGCACAGCAGGTAGCGGTCGCCGGCGCGGGCTTCGCGCATGGTCAGCGTCGGCTCGACCTCGTGACCGGTGAGCGCGCGCATGATCAACGAGCGCTGCGGGTGGCTGTGCGCCTCCTCCCGGGTGATGCGGCCCTCGTCGACCAGGGTCTGGACGAACGTGTCGTCCTTGGTGATCTGGGTGAGCTCGCCGTCGCGCAGCAGGTAGCCGCGGGAGTCGCCGATGTGCACCAACCCGATGCGGTCGCCGGCGAACAGGATCGCGGTGAGGGTGGTGCCCATCCCCTCCAGCTCGGGCGCCGCTTCCACCTGCGCGGCGATGGCGGCGTTGCCGGCGCGCACCGCCTCGTCGAGCTTGGCCAGCAGGTCGCCGCCGGGCTCGTCGTCGTCCAGGTGCGCCAGGGCGGCGATCACCAGCTGGGAAGCCACCTCGCCGGCGGCGTGGCCGCCCATGCCGTCGGCCAGTGCGAGCAGCCGGGCGCCCGCATAGACGGAGTCTTCGTTGTTGGAGCGCACCAGGCCGCGATCACTGCGCGCGGCATACCGCAGGACCAGGGTCACGGGCGTTGCTCCTTGATCCCGGCGGGAGAACCCGCCGAGCCGGTGTCATCGCCGTAGGCGCGGGTCATGGGCGCAACTCGATCGCCGTTTTGCCGATTCGAATCGGCGTTCCGACCGGAACTCGTACCGCAGTGGTCACCTTTGCCCTGTCGAGGTAAGTGCCGTTGGTCGATCCTAGATCCTCGACGTACCACTCCGAGCCGCGCTGAGTCAGCCGAGCGTGCCGCGCCGAGGCGTAGTCGTCGGTGAGCACCAGGGTCGAGTCGTCAGCACGCCCGATCAACACCGGCTGCCCGCTGAGGGTGATGCGCCCGCCGGCCAGCGCGCCCTCGGTCACCACCAGATAGCGGGCGGCGTGCCGGCGCTGACGGGACGGCAGCAGGGTGCTGCGCAGCGCCAGGCCGCGACGCACCATGACGGCACCGGTGGGCGCATAGATGTCGGTCCGAAGGATTCGCAGCACGGACCAGATGAATACCCATAGCAACATTAAAAATCCGGCGCGCGTCAGCTGCAGCACCAGTCCCTGCATCTGGCGTCCTTTCCGTCCTAGCGCCGTGCCTCCAGCGCCCGTGACTCCGAGCACATCGGCTACGTCACGATACTTGGACGGTGGTCGACACGGGGCGAAGCACGGCAGCGTTGAGCCCAGTGGCTTAGTGGATCCGGACGATGATCTCCGAGTGGCCCAACCGGATGACGTCCCCGTCGGCCAACTGCCACTCCTGGACGGGTGCGTTGTTCACCGTGGTGCCGTTGGTGGAGTTCAGGTCCGACAGCAGCGCCACCTGTCCATCCCAGCGGATCTCCAGGTGCCGCCGTGAGACGCCGGTGTCGGGCAACCGGAACTGCGCGTCTTGGCCACGGCCGATGATGTTGGACCCCTCGCGCAGCTGGTAGGTGCGGCCACTGCCGTCGTCGAGCTGCAGGGTGAACGTGGTGCCGGTGGACCCGTAGCCGCCCTGGCCGTAACCGCCGTAGCCGCCGGCCTGTTGACCGTAGTCGGCGGGCTGACCGTACTCGTACTCAGAGCCGGGCGCCTCGGGGTAGCCGCCGCCCGGCGGGGCGTAGGTGGCACCCTGGGCGTGCTCGGCGTACTGGGTGTACTCAGCGGACCCGTAGTCCTGGCGGCCGTATCCCCCGCCCTGCGGGTAGCCCTGGTCGTAGCCGCCGCCCTGCTCCGGGTAGGCGGGCCGCTGCTCGGGCGGGGCGTAGCCGCCCTCGTCCGGGCGGGCCGGGCCGCGACCGTAGTCGCCGTAACCGCCGTAACCCTGCGGGCCGCCGGCCGGCTGGCCCGGCGGGGGGTAGCCGCGCTGGTCGGGATATCCGTGCTGCTGGGGCGGGTAGCCGCCGCGCTGGTCGGGATATCCGCCCTGCTCCTGGTAGCTCTGCGGCGGCGGGTAGCCGCGCTGGTCGGGATATCCGTGCTGCTGGGGCGGGTAGCCGCCGCGCTGGTCGGGATATCCGCCCTGCTCCTGGTAGCTCTGCTGGGGCGGGTAGCCGCCTTGCTCGGGGTAGCCGCCCTGCTCGGGGTGGCGGGGCGGCGGGTAGCCCTGCTGGGGTGGGTAGCCGCCCTGTTCAGGCGGGTAGCCGCCGCGCTGGTCGGGCGCACCCTGCGGCTCCGAGCCACCGCGCGCGTCGCCCTGGGGACGCCCGTAGCGCTCGTCGTAGTACTCGTCGCCGGGCCGTCCCGGCCCCTGAGCCCCGCGGTAGCTCGAATTGTCAGTCATTGGTGCTACTCCTCGTTCTTCGCCGAACGCGTTATTTGATTGTGGCCGGACGGGGTCGTCGACCGGCGGGCGGGGCTGGACATCAGGGTTGACAGCACCACAGGCGCGGTACTGGCCGGTGCGCAGGCTCGACGACTGCTCGAACCGAACGACCACCTCACCATACGTTTGCCACCCCTGTTCGTGGATGTAGTCAGCCAAGTACTTCGCGAAAGCGATCGACGTGAGATCCGGATCGGCGCTGACCTTCTCGAAGTCGTGCATACCGAGGGTAATGACGTATTCGTTGGGGGCCAAAAGGCGATTTCCGCGCAGCTTCTGGACGCCGTCGCGGGCCTCGCGGCACAACAAGGCCTCGACCTCTTGCGGGACGATAGGCCCGCCGAACACGCGGGCGAACGTGTTGTCGACCGCCGCCTCGAGTTTGCGCTCGATCCGCGCAACCAGCCCCCGTTGGCTACTCATGTTCTACCGTTCGCCCACACTTGCCCTCAGGTATTGTCGGTGTGCGGCAAACGAATCACCCGGGTGCTGGTTCACTCCCGCATGGTATCGGGACAGCACGACGCCGCGGCACTTCCGAAATCGTGAGAACCGCATCCACGCAGTTCAGGGGCGCGCCCGCGGGCATAATGGACGGCGGGCCACGGCCCCACTGCGGCGGGTCGGGAATCGGGCCATTACAGTGGTATGGCCCATCGTTGTTTTTCCGGGCGAGTGGCGGAATGGCAGACGCGCTGGCTTCAGGTGCCAGTGTCCTTCGGGACGTGGGGGTTCAAGTCCCCCTTCGCCCACACTGAGCGGTTCGACGAAAGGTCACGGCCTCCAAAGAGGTCGTGACCTTCGTGCTTTCCGGGGATCGGCGGCGCGGGCGTGCGCGCAGCCTCCCGTCATAGTTGGCGACGGATGTCGAGCAGGTGGTGCTGGGCTTCGTGTGCGGTGTGCACTGCGACCCAGCGCAGCGACCGCTCGGCGGTCACCGGGTAGTGGTAGACGACGGCGCGGTCCCAGTCCCCCCGTCGTCAACCGGGCCAGCACATTGCCGAACAGCAATGCGGCGTCGGCGAGTTGGCGAGCCACGGTGCCGGGTTCCTGTTCGTTGTATCCGTCATGAACGGTGCGCTCCTCGCGGCCCATCGAGACGCAGTCGGCCCCATTCGTCCGCCGCGCCGCGAGCACCCGCTCGCGCTGCACCAGCAACACGTCCCGCAGGTGGCAACCGTATTCGAGCGGCGACCAGACACCATCACGCGGCCGAGAGCGGATGTCAATTGTATTGTCGCACAAGATCGTGACGACCTCGGCCACTCGCGCGCGGACGTCATCGCCGGCGGTTGCGGCCTGCCGCAGGTCGTAAGCGAAACCGCATTCCCGGCACGGATCGGTCACCAGCACATGATGGCAGACCGGGGCGCCGGGCGTCCGAGCGCCGTGAGCAGCCGACCGCTTCCGAAGTGGTTGGCGCCGTGGGTAAGCCACGCCGGCCTGGGCACGCCTTGGCCTTGGCCGCGGGGCGACACACACCACAGGTGTGCTGAGGGTAGCCTTACCTAAATCGCGTCGGTATGGTCCGGGTACTGGCCTCCTCCAATCCACCACTGCTCGGCGCCGCCGATGATCGGTTGGTCAGCATCCTTCGCGACGACCTGGACCTCAAATTCGAATCACTCAGTCCCACAATGCGTCTGATCGACGACCTGAGAATGGGCTCGGTCGCGTTCGCCATCAGCCTGGTCGCCATCGAAGAACGCTTCGGTACGCAGTTGAGCAAGGAAGACCTGCTGTATTGCACGCCCGTCGGCGACCTGCAGTCCGCGATCGCTGCCAGGGTCAACGCATGAATGTCCACGCCGCCGCGATGCGCGACGCGATTACCGCACGACCTGGTGGCCCTGGACAAAGACTCCGACACATGGCGGGCCTGCCCCTGGCCCGAGGTGCACGGCATGGCCGAAAGCATCGCCGCACGTCTGCTTCAGCGGGACCGGCTGGGAGCCGTGGGCCTCGTCGGTGAGCCGACCGGCGAACTGATCGCCGCCATTCAGGGCGCGTGGTTGGCCGGCGTCGCGGTGTCCCTTCTCCCCCGGCCGCGGCGGGGCGCCGACCCGTCGGAATGGGCGCACAGCACCAGCAGCGCTTCGGCGGGATCGGCGTCGACACGGTGCTGAGTCATGGCGGTGTGCTGCGCACCCTGGCCGCCGCCGACTCCGCCGTTTCCGTTTGCGACCTGGCCCAGGCGGCTCGCACTCCGACGTCGACCGGCCTTGAGTACCAAGATGATTCGGGCGTTGCGATCCTGCAGGGCACGGCGGGCTCGACGGGGAACCCGCGCACGGCGGTGCTGTCGCCGGCCGCGGTGTTGAGCAATATGCGCGGCCTCATCGAGCGGCTGCGGCGCGACGGTGTTTCGGATCGGGCATGTTCGTGGCTGCCGCTCTACCACGGCATGGGGTTGGCGTTCCTGCTCACCTCTGTATTCAGCGGCATGCCACTCTGGCAGGCGCCGACGGGCGCCTTTTCGGCGGCGCCGCTGCGCTGGGCGGAGTGGCTGTCCGACAGCCAGGCAACGTTCACCGCTGGCCCCAATGCCGGCTACTCGATGATCGGCCGCTACTCGGGGAGGGGGCGCGACGTTGACCTCGGGGCGCTGCGGATTGCGATCAACGGGGGCGAACCGGTGGATTGCGAGGGGTTCCAGCTGTTCGCAACGGCGATGGCGCCGCTCGGCTTTCGGGCATCGGCCGCCACTCCGGCCTACGGGATGGCCGAGGCGACGTGTGCGGTGACGATGCCCGGCTGCGGAGAGGAATTGCAGATCGACGAGCGAACGGAATCCGGTGTCCGCCAACGGTATGTTCTGCCGGGCAGCCCATCACCGGGGTGCAGCTACGCATAGCTGCGACGGACCAACCGTCCGCTGAGGGCGCCGGGGAGGTCGAGATCCGCGGATCGTCGATGATGACCGGCTATCTGGTCGCCGGCGCGCTGGTCATCTGCGGTCGGTCCAAAGAGGTCATCACCGTTGCCGGACGCAACACCTTTCCCACCGAGATCGAACAGGTGGCCGCGCAAGTGGACGGCGTGCGGCACGGCGGCGTGGTCGCGGTGGGATCCAAATCCGGTGCAGCGCAATCCCGATTGCTGATCGTGGCCGAGTTCGCCGGAGCGGACCGTGATGTGACGCGCAGCGCCGTCATCAAGCGGGTCATCTCGGTCTGCGGGGTGACACCGGCGGACGTCGTGCTGATGCCGCCGGGATCGCTGCCGCGCACGGCGCCGGGCAAACTCAGGCGACTCGAGGTGCGCCGCCAACTGCTGGGCTGAGCGGACGGTTTCGGCCGACCCGGCGGTTTTCGGCTGTAGTGAATTGACCGGTGCGCTCGCGCCAGTACCCTCATGAACAGTTCGGGAGGGTTGCAGATGCGCGTCAGCACGCGGCGCCGGTGTGGCGATGAGCGCTCGGCCGCGAAGGTGCCATGGGACTCCCTTACATAGATAAGCAGGCGCTGATCGCCGAAGCCGGCGGTGACCCGTGGGCGATCAATGCGAGCCTGCAGGCGGGCAGCCCGTCACAGATATCCAACCTGGCCGAAGCCTTTCACCGCGCGGGCCTCTGCACGCAGGAAACCGACAACGCGTTCCAGCAGGCGCGGTCACGATTCGATGCGGCCTGGAACCACCAGGACGGCGGTCATCCCATCAACGACTCCGAGGAAGTGCAACGCGTCACGAAAGCCCTTGGGGTCCAGTCCTTGCAGCTGCCCAAGATCGGCGCCGACCTGGAAGGCATTGCCGCCGTGTTGGCCGAGGCGCAGAAGGCGGGTGCGGCTCGGATCGCCACCCTGGACGCCCAGTTGAAGACCATTTCCGACCTGGTGATCGAGGCGGTCGCCCTATTGAACGACAAGAGCCTCAGTCCTGCTGACCGGGATGCGCTGCATGCCCTCATCAACACATGCGAGAACGACGCGCTGCGCGACACCAAGGCGGCCCTAGCTGATCTGCAAGCGATCCGCAACGGCTACGCCGACGGGCTGCAAAAGTCGTTGAACAGCCTGCACGCCGAAGGGTATGACGGCGCGCCCCTCCATGGTGTCGACGCCGACGGCGTCGCCCCGGCCTCTCCGGCCCAACAGGCCGCCTGGATGACATTCGCTGGGCCACCAATCGGGCCGTCCTGGACCAGATGGCCAAGGTGCGTGCCGCGCAGCGGGCTCTGGACAAGGCGATGGCCGGCGTCTATGCCCACGGGCCCGGCTCGCCGGAAGGCGAGGCCGCGAGCGCCCAGCTGCCCAAGCGCAAAGCCGGTCTCGCCCATGCGCTCGACGACCTCGGCAAGATTCCCGACTACACCGGCATCGACCCCGCGTCGGTGAATGTCACACCCGATGGCCACTTAATGTTCACCTACAACGTCAACGGGCAGCCCGTACAGGTTGTCGGCCAGCCCAAGAACGGGACGAGCGAATTCTTCGACCAGGCCACCGGCACGTACTACACCTTCAACGGAGGCAAGTTGACCGGAATGCGCACGTCCGATCCGGGGAAGGTGGAAGCCACCTCCGAGCCGTTGTGGACCGCCATCACGACCGCGGTAGGCGGAACCCGACCCGCCTTCCGCCCGGGTGGCACATTGAGCAGTCGGAGGTGGCGCCGTGGTTTCATCAGCCCGGCGCCGGTCAGCAGTACCGCATTATTAACGAAGAGGGAGAGACGGGCGATGCCGCGGAATTGGTCAGGTGGGGCTACTTGAGAAGGATTAACTAATGGTCGATTTCTCGCGCTTGTCGGTCAATTGGCATCGTTGGGGGCCCGCAATAGGTGGCGGTAATATCGGCGTCACCACAGACTGCGAAGACTGTGCAATTCGCTTCACAAGTACCGACTATTCTGTCCACGCCCGTGAAGAACAAACTTGGTGGGTAGTCGATACGGTTAACGACCGTGGGCATCGCCGCAACGCGGCTGCCAAACTGTAGAATTTCGAGTTGGCCGAAGAGTATCTCATTTGGGACTGGGCCACGACGACGCGTTCGGACCTCGCATCTGGCCGTCTGGGCGCCGACCTTGCCAAGCAAGGATTCGCCCCGAAAATCGAAGTATCCAAAATCGACACGAAATACAAAATCTGCTCAGGTAACGATTGCGCCATCTTGTCTGGGGTGAACGCTACCATCTTCAGCCATTTGATCGATAAATCGGTGGATCAGATCGAGCGGCTGATTACGGGTGAGCCCAGCTGATCGTGTGGTAAACGCCGATTCAGCGGCCCGTCGCGCGAGGGGGCTACCAATGCCACCCACTGCGGGGCTTCCGGCGTGACCGGATCTGTGAAGTCCTCGAGTTCGGATGCGCCTCGAGCACACGTGGCGTTGCGCTGAGCAGATGGTCAGAGAAGGCATCGCATAATCGGTCGAAACTGGGCAGCCGAACACCCGCTCAACGGTGTGCCGCCTGCGCTGCGAGTGCTGGCGAGCAGCGTTTAACTTCAGTGATGAACCATTACCGGGCTGTTCAAACGTCCGCACGGCCTGGTCGGACCGATGGTCCGCGCGAGAAACAGATCGCGAAACACATTGTCACACCG
Organism: Mycobacterium lepraemurium; assembly: GCA_002291465.1. GTDB lineage: Bacteria > Actinomycetota > Actinomycetes > Mycobacteriales > Mycobacteriaceae > Mycobacterium > Mycobacterium avium. The sequence continues at coordinate 31,390 of CP021238.1, forward strand.
CGTAATTGATCCCCACCCGGCTAGTTGGTTGTTGGTGGTGGTTGGGGTTGGAAGGGGTCGTACCACCACCCCTCGGCGCGTTCGCCGAGGGGTCTGGGACAGGGTGGGACGGAGGGTGGGGGTCTGGTCGGTTTGCGGGCCGGTGATCCTGGTTCCAGGTGCCGCCCGGTGGTGTCGGTGACGAGAAGGGCGTCGGCGGGGCCGGTGATGGTGAGCTCGCCGCGGTGGTGATAGGGGCAGACCAGGACCAGGTTGTTCAGTTCGGTGGGGCCGCCGTCTTCCCAGTGCTGCAGGTGGTGGGCGTGCAGGCCGCGGGTGGCGCCACGGCCGGGGATCGCGCAGCCGCGGTGGCGGTGTTCGAGGGCGCGGCGCAGCCGCCGGTTGATCACCCGGGTCGACCTGCCCACGCCGATTGGTTGGCCGTCGCGTTCGACCCACGCCTCCTCGACCAGAATGGTCGCGAGGCCGCGTCCGCCGTACGCCGGATCGATTTCGGTGTGGTAGAAGACGCGCTGGTCACCGCGGTCATTGAAATCGGCCAGTCCCATGGGTTTACCTTCGACGGCGATGGTGTACTTGCCGTCCTGAAGGCTGACCGTGGTTTGTGCTCCGGTCTTATCGGTTGTCATTTGTGCTTCCCTTTACTTTCCTGGATCGGTCGAGGCCGCAGTCGAGCGGTCGGCAACGGCGGGGCGGGCAGCCGGCTCAGCGCACCACGGTATCCCCGCGCCGCGCCGAACCGCTCGTCGCCGTACTCCCACAATCGGCGGTAACCGACGATGTCCTCGTGGCTTCGCCCGACGAAGTTCCACCACATCACCAACTGTTCGGAAAACGGTGTGCCGCCGAGCAATAGCACCCGTCCGGGCGTCTCCCTGGCGTTGCGCAGCGCGCCCCGTCCCCAGGTATGCCAATTCGGCGACGGACAGGGGCTTCTCGTCGACATGAACTGCGCCCCCATCGCAGAGCAGCCCGTGTTCGAAGTCGGGGTCGACGTCGAGGTCCAGCTGGGCGCCGGCGCCGAGATCGACCTGGGCGCCGACCAGCGGCGTGAAAGTCCTTACAGTCGAACGGTTTCCGTGCAGATCGCCGAGAAACACCCGCGCCTGCGCGCCGGGGAGTGAGACCGGGGGCCGAACAACTCTCGCGCTCGGGCGAGCAACGTGCGCACTTCGTCGAGTTGCTGCTGCAGTGCAGAATCAGCCATGTCCCCACGCTACCCAGGCCATGACGGCCGCACAATTCACTGACTGCACAACTCGCCGAGCGGCTGCCGCTAGGCTTAGCCGGTGGCGATCTTCGGTCGGATGACGGCGCGTCAGCGCCTCCGGAGAGCTACCCGGGAATCACTGTCGATTCCGGCCTTCAGCTCTCCCGTCGACTGCACCCCGTGGGTGACAGGCGGGCTGTGGCCTGCCGAATTGTCGACGGTCACGCCCGAAACCGCCACGCTCGCAGAGTATCTCAAGGCCGACCTGCAGCGAATTGCCAACGGCGCCAACGATGAATTGCGCAAGCTCAAGCGCGCGGGTATGACCGACACCGCCCGGCAGGCTGCCGAGGCGCGAGTCATCGAGCAGGCCCGCGCGCGTGCGGTGCGACGGGTCGAATCGACGATCCGCTGCCTGCATGCGGTGCAAAGCGGCGCCCGGCCGCCGGCGCTCCTGCCGCCGACCCTCGGTGCTCCCGGCGCGGACTTGGAAAGGACGCAGGTGCTGCCCGCGGTCGGCGACGCCGAGCACACCGCCAGCCCGCCAGCGCAGCAGACGCCCGAAGCGCGTCCGCGACTGACCCGGCGGCGGGCGGCCGAGGAGCCCGCCGACAGCGGCCGGCACCACGCGCCGGCGGACCGCGACGAGCCGGCGACCGAAAGCCAGCCCGCCGTCGCCGACGCCGAAACCGCCTAGCCCCGCATCGAAAAGCCCACGTCCACAACGGCCTTCGACATCAACCGCTTGAACTGGCTGCTGGAATTCGTGGTCCGGCAAGAGCCGCGGCTGAATTGAGCGATCGGCGATCGCGCCGACGGGACGACGATCCTGGTGACCGATCTCGCCCACGGGTGGATACCGTCGGGCATCGCCCTGCCGGCGGGCGTGCGGTTGCTGGAACCCGAGCGGCGCAGCGGCGACGTGGTCGCGCTGATCGGCGAGACGGTACGCCGCGTCACCTACACACCCGGTGTTACGCTGCGCCGCTCGGCGGACTTCGCCGCCACGCAGTCGTCGTCACAGCCGCGTGAACTGCCTCCCATCGACGACTTGGCGACAGCCATCAGGCGCGCCATCCGTGGGCGCGGTCATCGTCGACCAGGAGGTCGACGTCTTGCGGGTGCACCTGGACACGGCCCGCTATCAGCTGCTGGTGCAGTATCCGAACGTCAACCTGGCGCTGCTGCTCAAGTGCCTGTTGATGGCCGCCACCGAAGGCATCGCCAGCGGCGACCCGGTGTCCGCGAACTACTACCTGGCCTGGTACCGCACTCTGGCCGCGCCGGCCTCCGGTGGTTGAGCCGGCAACCCGTCGTATGAATTGACGCTGGTCGGAGGGGTCGACGATACTGTGCAGGTGTCGGATTCGGGCAGTCGCGCGAATCTCAGCGACAAGGATCTTGTCGAATCGGTTCGCCGCGAACTGAGCGAGGCGGCCGACAAGTGGGAAGCCCTGGTGGCGCAGGCCGAGGCCGTCACCTACAGCGTCGACCTGGGCGACATCTACGCTGTCGCCAATTCCGACGGCCGGCTGCTGAAACTGACCCTGCATCCCGGGGTGATGACCGGCTACGGCCACGGCGAGTTGGCCGACCGGCTCAACCTCGCGATCACCGCGCTGCGCGAGGAGGCGGAGGCCGAGAACCGGGCGAGTTACGGCGGTCCCCTGCACTAACGGGTTCGCGCGTTTCACGCTCTCATCGCCCGGGGCCGGGCGGACCGGCGAAGGCCTGCGCGATCTCCAGCCAGCGCTGCGCATCGGCGCCGTCGGCGGTGATGTCGAACGCGCTCAGCGGCCGCCGCTGGGTGACCAGGAAGCAGAAATCCTCCGCGGAGCCGGTGACCCGCTGCGCCGCCTCCGGCGGCCCCCACGACCAGGTGTCGCCACGGGGGCCGCGCAGCTCGACCAGGAACGGCTCGGCTGGCGGCGTCAGATTGTTGACGGCGAACGCGTAATCACGGGTGCGCACGCCCAGATGAGCGAGCGATCGCAGCCGGTCGGTCGCAGGACGGATGACCCCCAGTGCGTCGGCGACGTCCAGGCCGCGCGCCCAGGTCTCCATCAGCCGCGCGGTCGCCATCGACGAGGCGCTCATCGGCGGGCCGAACCACGGGAGTTTGCGCCCGGCCGGCACCCCCAGCAGCGCCCGATGCAGCCGGTCGCGGGTGGCGCGCCAATCCGCGAGCAGCTCGGCCGGGGCGACGGCCGCGAGCTCCTCGGCGCCCTTGTCGACGAAGCCGGCCGGGTCGGCGGCCGCGCCGGCCAGCACCTCGGCGAACCCAGGTTCATCGGTGACCGCGATCAGCGCGACCCGATCGGTCCACAGCAGATGCCCGATCTGGTGGGCGATCGTCCAGCCGGCCGCCGGCGGCGGGTCGGCCCAGCGGCCCGGCGGCAGCGGTGCGACCAGGGCGTCCAGCCCGTCGCTCTCGGCGCGCAGATCCGCCACTATCGGAGCCGGACCGGCCATTGCCGCTCCCGCCGGTCGGTGCCGGCCGTCGGACAATTCACGTCGCCACCTTAGCGATCACGCGCCGCGCCGCCCGACGATGCTGTGCACGGCCAGCCCGACCAGATAGAGCACCGACCCGAACAGCGCGAACACCGGGGCGTGCCCGTCGTCGGGAATCACCATGCCGGCCACCGTGATCGCGACGATGAACGCCACCCAGAACAGCGCATCCTGCACCGCGAATACGTGTCCGCGCAGCGCGTCGTCGACGTCCATCTGCATCGCCGAATCGGCGCACAGCTTGACCATCTGCCCGGTCACCCCGAGCGAGAAACCGCACACCACCATCACCGGAAGCAGCAGTTCGGCCCCCGCGACCTCGATGATCGCCGACGCGGCGAGCGCGCCGTTCGCGGTGGCGTAGCGACCCCACCGGCGGATCGCGGACGGCGTCAGCACGTTGGCCAAGAACGCGCCCAGGCCGGCGGCGCCGAAGAACAGCAATGCGGTGCCGAATCCCCCGCCCTCGAGGCCCGGCAGGTGATGGACCAGCAACAAGACCAGCAGCGAATTGATACCCACCACCATCCGGTGGGAGGCCAGGCCGGACAGCGTGGCCGCGACCGTCGGGCGCTGGGCCACCGTGCGCGCACCGTGCAGCCAGCCGGTGATAACCGCATAGAGAACCGGCCCGTGGATCGCCCGCCAGGTGTCGTCGGGCCCCAGCGCCCGCGGGGCGAACCGCCACGACAACAGCAACGCGATCGAGACCGGAACCACGGTGAGGAAGACGATCGCCGCGGCGCCCCGGTCGCCGGCGCCGAACAGAAACCGCGGCACCAACATGAAGTTCGCGCCGAGAAACGCGGCGACGGCCCCGGCCGCGGTGGCCACCGCGTTCATCGTCACCACCTGCTCGCGCGGCACCACGTGCGGCAGCGACGCCGACAATCCGGACCCGACGAACCGGGCCAAACCGTTGGCGAACAGCGCACCCAGCAGCAGCGGCAGATCACCGGCCCGCACCGCCAGGGTCGCGCCGATCGCGGCGATGAGCACCAGCCGGCCCACATTGGCGCCGACCAGCACCAGCCGCCGGTCCCAGCGATCCATCAGCGCGCCGGCGAACGGCACCAGCAGCGAGTACGGCAGGAACAGGACCGTGAAGGCGCGCGCGATGGCAAGCGGGTCGGCGGCCCGATCCGGGTTGAACAGCAGCGCCCCGGCCAGCGCCGCCTGGAACAACCCGTCCCCGAACTGGCTCGCCACCCGCACCTGCAGCAGCCGCCAGAAATCCGGCAACGCACGCACCGAGCGCCAGATTTCGACGGGTGCGCTGGACTGCATCCGGGTTGGAATCACCGAAACCGACTTCCACGATTGGGGCTGGAACGCTGGCGTGGTCAGGGCCGCGCCAACAACAGTACAAATCTTCGTGCCCCACGCTCCTGAATTGCCCTGGGCGACGATCGGGCGGATGCCATGATGGTAGGGTGCCGCCGCCGGAGGATCCCGAGGACTACGTCGCACCCGCCGCGCAACGGGTGCGGGCGGGCACCTTGCTGCTCGCCAACACCGACCTGCTGGAGCCGACGTTTCGGCGCAGCGTGATCTACATCGTGGAGCACAACGACGGTGGCACCCTGGGCGTCGTGCTCAACCGGCCCAGCGACACCGCCGTGTACAACGTGCTGCCGCAGTGGACCACGCTGGCGGCCAAGCCGAAGACGATGTTCATCGGCGGGCCGGTCAAGCGGGACGCGGCGCTGTGCCTGGCGACGTTGCGGGTGGGCGCCGATCCGCAAGGCGCACCGGGCCTGCGGCGCGTGGACGGCCGGGTGGTGATGGTCGACCTGGACGCCGACCCCGACGCGATCGCGCCGTTGGTGGAAGGCGTGCGGATCTTCGCGGGCTACTCCGGCTGGACCATAGGTCAGCTCGAAGGCGAAATCGAGCGTGACGACTGGATTGTCTTGTCCGCCTTGTCTTCCGACGTTCTGGTGGGGCCCAGGTCCGATCTGTGGGGGCAGGTTCTGCGCCGCCAGCCGCTGCCGCTGTCGCTGCTGGCGACCCACCCCATCGACATCAGCCGCAACTAGCTGGCTCCCCTGCCCTCACGCGCACGACTGCGTGCAGCCGGCGCAGGCCGGCGCGGCGGACTGCTGGCGCACCGCGAAGCGGGCGCTCTGCCACGAGCCGGCGGCCAGGGTCCCCAGCGCCCCGGCGACGCAGACGATGAGCACGACCAGCACGGTGTGCGGGACCGCGGCCAGCGCTACCGTGCCGCCGGCGGCCAGCATCACCGCGGCCGCCAACTGGGTGGGCGCCATGGCGCGCAGCGCCAGCGCGCTGGCTCCGTAGTTCCGGTTGTGCGCAAGCGACCAGGTGCCGAACCCCGCCGAGGCCACCGCCGCACAGATGCACAGCACGCCCGCGATCAGCATGGCCTCACAATACGAGCTGGATCACCGCCGCGCGCAGCTGGCCGGGCGGCGGTGTGCGCCGGTGTTCTCAGTGCTGCAGGAACGAGAAGTTCGGCAGCGGGGGCAGGCCCGGCACCATGGCCAGCAGGCTGGGCGTGTGTTGCTGGTTGGGCAGCGGCTGCGCGGGCAACCCGGCCGGGGCCGCCGGAGCGGTCTGGGCGAGCGGCACCAGCGGAGCCGCGGCGGGCGCCGGCACCCTCGGGGCGGCGGGGGCGACGGGTGCCGGTGCCGGTGCGACGGGAGCGACGGCCGGCGCCTGGGCGGGCAGCGCGACCGGGGCGGCCGTGGGTGCCGGGGCGCTCGCGCCGGGCACGGTCACCCGGAATCCGTTGACGATGGCGTCGGTGGCCGGGGCGTCGGCCACGGCGACCGCACGGTCGGTGGTCACCGCCAGCGAAACCAGGTACTTGTCCGGGCCCGAGGTGGCGATGACGTGACGACACGAGGTGTTCAGCGTCAGGTCGCCGTCACGGTAGGTGCCCTCCACGATCGACGACGGGAAGCCGCCGAAATCGGCCATTGAGGCGTTGGTGGGCTGCCACGCCGGAAGCTTCTGGCTGTCCACGTAGCCGTGGGTGATGGCTTCCCTCGGATCGAAGTTGCCGACCAGCTTGTACACCACGACCTGGGCATTCGACGAGTAGATGCTGCTGCCGTGCCGGTCGGCGATCACCGCGAACGCGTCGGGCACGTTGGGGTCGGGAACCTGGGTCCAGCGGGCGGGCATCGGCAACGTGATGTCGAGCGCCTTGAACCCCTGGGGCTTTTGCGCCTCGAACTTCACGCCCTTGGATTGCAGGAATTCCCGGATCGTGCCCGACGTCGCAGGAGCCGGGGCCGGGGCCGGAGCGGGGCCCGGGGTGCCCGGCGTGGCCGGGGTGACCTGTGTGGCCGCGGTGGTGGCCTGCGGCGCGGCGAGGTATCTGCTCGGCGGCACCAGCTCGGGCCCGAGGTTCGCTGGCACCGGCGCGGGAACGGGGGCTGGGGCCGGCGGCAACGGGTCTGCCGATGCCGTACCGCCCGCAGCAACCGCCAGGCCGATCAGGCCGGCGACCATACCGCCGAGAAGTGCCCGGTGGCCGGGGACGATCTCAATCATCTGCGTCGGTCCTTCCCATGGCTGCCTACCAGAAGCCGTTGATAGTGGCTGACTGTAACTACAGGTCAAGGCGGTGAACAGGCTCGAAATACAGCTGGGATGAACCCCTGATCGGTGCGCAACGCAACCGAGACCAACCTGTGGCCGGCGAGGCCGCTGCGTCGGCCCTTATACCCTGTTCAGGTGACCGAATCCCCGACCACTTCGTCCGCCAGCGGCTCCGGTGCCGCCGCGCCGGACTCCGACGCACCGCCGTATCGCTACACCGCGGCGCTGGCGGGCCGGATCGAGGGCAGCTGGCAGGACACCTGGGCCAAGCTCGGGACGTTCAACGTGCCCAACCCGGTCGGTTCGTTGGCCCCGACGGACGGGAGCCCGGTCCCCGAGGACAAGCTGTTCGTGCAGGACATGTTCCCCTACCCGTCGGGGGAGGGGTTGCACGTCGGCCACCCGCTGGGCTACATCGCCACCGACGTGTACGCCCGCTACTTCCGCATGACCGGCCGTAATGTGTTGCATGCGTTGGGTGTTGACGCTTTCGGCCTGCCCGCCGAGCAATACGCGGTGCAGACCGGCACCCACCCACGCACCAGGACCGAGGCCAACGTGGTCAACTTCCGCCGCCAGCTGGGCCGGCTGGGGCTGGGCCACGACAGCAGGCGCAGCTTCTCCACCACCGACGTCGAGTTCTACAAGTGGACGCAGTGGATATTCCTGCAGATCTACAACGCCTGGTTCGACTCCGCCGCCAACAAGGCTCGACCCATCGCCGAACTGGTTGCCGAATTCGGTTCCGGCGCGCGCAGCCTCGACGACGGGCGCAACTGGTCCGAGTTGTCGGCGGGGGAGCGGGCCGACGTGATCGACAGCTACCGGCTGGTCTACCGCGCGGACTCGATGGTCAACTGGTGTCCCGGCCTGGGCACAGTGCTGGCCAACGAGGAGGTCACCGCCGACGGGCGCAGCGACCGCGGCAACTTCCCGGTGTTCCGAAAGCGGTTGCGGCAGTGGATGATGCGGATCACCGCCTACTCCGACCGGCTGCTCGACGACCTCGACCTGCTGGACTGGCCGGAGCCGGTGAAGACCATGCAGCGCAACTGGATCGGCCGTTCCACCGGCGCCAAGGCCCTGTTCGCGGCGACCGGCGCCGACGGCGCGGCGCTCGACATCGAGGTGTTCACCACCCGGCCGGACACGCTGTTCGGCGCCACCTACATGGTGCTGGCCCCCGAGCACGAGCTGGTCGACGCGCTGGTCGCGCCCGCCTGGCCGGACGGCACCGACCCGCGCTGGACATACGGCGCCGCCACTCCGGGCGAGGCGGTCGCCGCCTACCGGCGGGCGATCGCCTCGAAGTCGGACCTCGAGCGCCAGGAGAACAAGGCGAAAACCGGTGTCTTCCTGGGCAGCTACGCCACCAATCCCACCAACGGGAAGCCGGTTCCGATCTTCACCGCCGACTACGTGCTGGCCGGATACGGCACCGGTGCGATCATGGCGGTGCCCGGCCACGACCAGCGCGACTGGGACTTCGCGCACGAATTCGGCCTGCCTATCGTGGAAGTCATTGCCGGAGGCGATATTTCGGAGGGTGCCTGCGCCGCCGACGGGATATTAGTGAACTCCGGCCACCTGGACGGACTGGATGTGGCGGCGGCCAAGGAGGCGATCACGGCCCGGCTGGAAGCCGAAGGTCGTGGCTGCGCGCGGGTCGAATTCAAGTTGCGTGACTGGCTTTTCGCCCGGCAACGGTACTGGGGCGAGCCGTTCCCGATCGTCTACGACAGCGACGGGCGGCCGCATGCCCTCGACGAAGCCGCTCTGCCGGTGGAACTGCCCGACGCGCCGGACTATTCGCCGGTGCTGTTCGACCCCGACGACGCCGACAGCGAACCGTCGCCGCCGTTGGCCAAGGCGACCGACTGGGTGCACGTCGAGCTGGACCTCGGCGACGGCCTGAAGCCCTACAGCCGCGACACCAACGTGATGCCGCAATGGGCCGGCAGCTCCTGGTACGAACTGCGCTACACCGATCCGCACAACTCGGAACACTTCTGCGCCAAGGAGAATGAGACCTACTGGATGGGGCCTCGGCCTGCCGAGCACGGGCCGCAGGATCCCGGCGGCGTCGACCTGTACGTCGGTGGGGCCGAACACGCGGTGTTGCATCTGCTCTACGCCCGCTTCTGGCACAAGGTGCTCTACGACCTGGGCCGCGTCAGCTCCCGCGAGCCGTACCGCCGGCTGGTCAACCAGGGCTACATTCAGGCGTTCGCCTACACCGACTCGCGCGGCTCGTATGTGCCGGCCGACGAGGTCGTCGAACGCGACGGCCGGTTTTTCTACCGGGGTCCCGACGGGGAGATCGAGGTCTTCCAGGAATTCGGCAAAATCGGGAAGAGCCTGAAGAATTCGATCTCACCCGACGAGATCTGCGACGACTACGGCGCCGACACGCTGCGGGTCTACGAGATGTCGATGGGCCCGCTGGAGGCCTCCCGCCCTTGGGCGACCAAGGACGTGGTGGGCGCCCACCGGTTCCTGCAGCGGGTGTGGCGACTGGTCGTCGACGAGCAGACGGGCGAGACGCGGGTGGTCGACGGGCCCGGACGGGATCTGCCCACCGGCACCCTGCGGCTGCTACACCGCACCATCGCCGGAGTCTCGGAAGACTATGCGGCCCTGCGCAATAACACCGCCGTGGCCAAGTTGATCGAATACACCAACCATCTCACCAAGGAACATCGCGACGCGGTGCCCCGCGCGGCGGTCGAGCCGCTGGTGTTGATGCTGGCGCCGTTGGCTCCGCACATGGCCGAGGAGTTGTGGCTGCGGCTGAGCCACACCACCTCGCTGGCGCACGGCCCGTTCCCGGTGGCCGACCCGCCGTACCTCGTCGAGGACACCGTCGAATACCCGGTGCAGGTGAACGGCAAGGTGCGCGGGCGGGTGACGGTGGCGGCCGACGCCGATCGGGACACCCTCGAGGCCGCCGCGCTGGCCGACGAGAAGGTGCTGGCGTTCCTGGCCGGCGCCCAGCCGCGCAAGGTGATCGTGGTCTCGGGCCGGTTGGTCAACCTGGTGGTGTAGCGGCGGCTACCGCCGGGCGGGCCGCAGCACCACCTCGTGCACATGCCCGTCGGGCGGGGGGCCACCACATTGGCGACCGCGGCCGCGACGGTTTCCGGCTTTAAAAACCTGTCCGGGTCGTAGCTTCCGCCTTCGAATGCGATGAGCTTGCGCTGCATGCCGGTGTCGGTGCGACCCGGATACACGGTGGTGACCCGCAACTCGGGCTCGTCGTTGCGCAGCGAGTCGGCGAAGGCGCGCAGCGCGAACTTGCTGGCCGAGTAGGAAGCCATGCCGGGGAGACGTTGCGTCCCGCGCCGGAGTTGATGAAAACCACCTGACCGCGGGCCCGCCGTAGCACCGGCAACAACGCCAGCGTGAGCTCCACCGGTCCAAAGACGTTGACCGCGAAGGTGGCACGCCACTCGTCGACGTTCGAGTGGGCCACATTGCCGGGTATCGACAGCCCGCGTTGTGCACCAACACGTCGAGTTTGTCCACGACTTCACAGGCCGCTTCGATGTCGCCGCCGTCGGTGAGGTCCAGCGGGAACGTGGTGGCACCGAGCCGTTGGGCGACCGCGTCGGGCCGGTCCGGCGGTCGGCCGGCCAACAACAGGGTGTGCGTGGGAGCCAGCGCCGTGGCGGTCGCCGAACCGATACCGCCCCCGGCGCCGGTGATGAGTGCATTGGGCATGCGGTGGAGTCTACCGATCCCGCATCGCCGACCGAAAAGTGTTGAACTGAAGCCTGTTTCAGGCTTCCTTGCGTGCCGGGGGCACACCGGCGGGCCCGAACGTCGGGTCGCCGGAGGCGAGCCGCTCCAACGGCGCCAGCGCCTTCATCAGCGTGTCGAGGTCGGATTCGGGGAGCTGGCTGAGCATCGCCGCCAGCGACGCGCGCCGATTGGCCAGGGACTCACCGTGAACGGCGCGGCCGCGCGGCGTGATGTCGACCAACACCGCGCGCAGGTCGGACGGGTCGCGAGAACGCTTGACCAGCCCCACCTTCTCCAGTCGCCGGATCGCCACGGTGGTGGTGGGAGTCCGCACCCGTTCGTGCGCCGCCAGATCGGTCATCCGGATCGGGCCCTGATCGAGCAGGGTGACCAGAATCGACAGTTGCGCCAACGTCAAATCCCCGGCCGCCGCCCCGCTGGGATCGCCCCGCCGCAGCATCGCAAACAATTTGGACAGCGCTCGGTGCAAACCTTCGGCGAGCTCGGCAACCTCGGCCGCGTTCGATTCGCTGTCTGCCATAAATCGGGAGTCTAACCCGATATCAGAGGCGTACAAGGGAGCCATTGCCCCGATGGTCGGTTCGGATCAAAGCACTTGGGACAGGAATCGCTGCAGCCGTTCGGTCTCGGCGGCTTCGAATATCTGCTCGGGCGGGCCCTATTCCACTACCTTGCCGTGATCCATGAATATCACCGCGTCGGACGCCGAGCGGGTGAATCCCATTTCGTGGGTCACCACAACCATTGTCATGCCCTCGGCGCCGAGGCCGGCGATGAGTTGCAGAATTCCTTCGACCATTTTGGGATCCAGCGCCGAGGTCGCTTCGTCGAAAAACATCACCTGCGGCGACATCGCCAACGCGCGGGCGATCGCCACCCGCTGTTGCTGCCCCCGGACAGCGTCGCCGGCCGGGCACCGGCCTTGTGTTTCAGGCCAACTCGGTCCAGCTGGGTCAGAGCCAGCTCGCGGGCTGCCTCGGCGGGCAGCCGCCGAAGTTTCCGCGGCGCCAGCGCCACGTTGTCCAGCACGGTGCGGTGCGGGAAGAGATTGAAATGCTGGAACAGCATACCGATGCGCTGGCACAGCTGGTCGGGGTCGTCGTGCAGCACCGACCTGCCGTCCAGCAGGATGTCGCCGCGGTCCGGCTCGTACAAGCGGTTCAGGGTGCGCAACAGGGTAGACTTGCCCGAGCCGGACGGCCCGATCACCGCCACGGTGCTGCCCGCGGGAGTGTCCAGATCGACACCGCGCAGCACCGCGTTGCCGTTGAGGGGTTGGTGAATGTCTTTGCACGCCAAAGAAACCGACGCGCGGGAGGCGGGATTGCTCACGTGATCTCCTGCCCGAAGGTGAGCATGTCGGCAGGCTCCTCGGGGTCGACCGCGGCGCGGCCGCGGCGCAGCCGGGCGTCGATCATGTTCACCAAATGTGTCAACGGCACGGTCAATATCAGGTAGCAGGCACCAGCGGCGACCCAGCGGCGACAAGTTACCGGTCTCGGCGTTGAGGTCGCAACCCACCTGGAACAGCTCCCGCTGATCGGCGACCAGACCCAGGAAGTACACCAGCGCGGAGGCCTTCAACAGCGCGATGGATTGATTCACCAGTGCCGGCAGTACCCGCCGGACACCTTGCGGCACCACCACCAGTCGCATCGCCGTCGCATAGCTGAACCCCACCGCGCGCGACGCTTCCAGCTGGCCGGGGTCCACGCTCTGGATCCCGGAGCGCAGGATCTCACCGATGTAGGCGGCCGCCATCATCCCCAGCGCGGCGATGCCGAGCGGGTAGGGATTGTTGTTCGTCAATCCGCCCACGATCGGCGCGATCCCGAGCCCGATGAGCAGGATGATCACCACTTCCGGAAGCCCGCGGAACACATCGGTGTACACCCGGGCCGGCCAGCGCAGCCACCGCGCATGCGAGATGCCGGTGACGGCCAGCACCATGCCCAGCGCCAGCCCGATCACGCTGGCGCTGAAGGTCAGGATCAGCGTGTTGGGCAACCCGGTGCGCAACAACGTGGGGATGGCCTGCCGATACATGTCCCAGTCGAAGAACCTGCTGATACATGTCCCAGTCGAAGAAGGAGTCGCGCAGCTGCGCAAGCGTCGATTTCGGCGCCGCCGGTCCCACCGCCTTGTGATGCTGACTCGCCGCGATCGCCGCGAAGTCAGGCAGTTTGGGGGGCGCCACGGCCTGGGAGCCGGGTTTCCAGACCGGGGGCAGGGTGCGGGGCACCCACTGCGAGTACAGGTTCGACTAGGTGCCGTCGGCGATGACGGCAAGCTTCGTCGAACCGCTCGACGAACGCGCCGCGGTGGTAGCGGGTGGACACGATGCCGTCGTGCTCGAGTTGCACCAATGCCTCTTGAATCGGCACCCGGCTGACTCCCAGGCCCACCGCAATTTCATTGCGGTCCACCCGGTCCCCGGTGCGCAGCTTCCCGGTCAGCAACAGTGCAGAATGTGCGAAACAACAGGTCCTTTTCCTCGACCCCGTATTTCTTCGGCATCTTTTCGCTTCAGTCTCTTTCACACCGAACAGCTCTGGCGCTGAGAGTTTCTCACGAATTAACGCACGCGTTCATGCGGTTGGCCGACGAACTCGGAACCGGACGCGGGCGGGCCGGATCAGCGGCCGTCGCGCCATTTGCACAGCGCCTCGGCGTCGCGGAGGTCGTAATCAGGGCCGTCGCACCCTACCGTCAGCAGGGTGACGCCGAGGCCGACCAGCGCTTCGGCGTTGGCGAGCAGTTCGGCACCGCCCTTGACTGCCGCGGAACGCTCGATGCGATCCGGGTCATGGCCGACGTCGGCGCAGTGCCGGGCGAGCACCTCCGACTTCGCCGGGTATTCCTCGGCGGAGGTGAAGCTGTGCCAGATGTCGGCGTGCTGGGCGACCAGCCGCAGCGTCTTGCGTTCCCCGCCGCCGCCGATCAGCACCGGGATGTCGCGGGTGGGAGCCGGATTCAGCTTGGCCAGCCGCGCCTCGATCCGGGGCAGCGCGCCGGCCAGGTCGTCCAGCCGGCTGCCAGAGGTGCCGAATTCGTAGCCGTACTCGTCGTAGTCCTTCTGCTTCCAGCCCGAGCCGATGCCCAGGATCAGTCGGCCCTTACTGATGTGGTCGACGGTGCGTGCCATGTCGGCCAGCAGCTCCGGGTTGCGGTAGGAGTTGCAGGTCACCAGCGCGCCGATCTGGATGCGCGAGGTTTGTTCGGCCCAGGCGCCGAGCATCGTCCAGCACTCGAAATGCGCGCCATCCGGATTGCCGTAGAGGGGGAAGAAGTGGTCCCAGTTGAAGGCGATGTCGACGCCGATGTCCTCGCAGCGGCGCACCGCGTCGCGGATCTGGTTGTACTGCGGGGCGTGTTGGGGCTGTAACTGCACACCGATACGGATGGGGTGGGTCATAAGGTCCACCGTAGGCTCAGCGCGCGTCGAGCACCCCACGCAGGATGTCGATCAGCGCGCGCGGCTGGTCGCTTTGCACGGAGTGCCCCGAGTTCGCCACCACGTGCGCGGTGCGGAAATGCTTTGCGCGACGGCTCAGCTCGGCCGCGTCCTCGTCGCTGACGAAGCCCGAGGAACCGCCGCGGACCAGGGTGACCGGTGCGGACAGGGCGTCGACGTCCGCCCACAGGCCGTCGAAGTCCGGGAATTTGCGGAGGGCGTCGTAGCGCCACGTCCATTTGCCGTTGTCCAGCTTGCGCGAGTTGTGGAACACCCCGCGGCGCAGCGCCTTCACCTCGCGGTGCGGCGCCGCGGCGATCGTCAGGTCCAGCATGGCCTGGAAGCTGTCGAACTCGCGTTCGCCGTGCATCAGCGCCACCATGCCCTGCTGCTCCTTGGTCATCTCGGAATGCCGTTGCAGCGCCGAGGGGGTGACGTCGATCAGCACCAGTTCCTTGACCAGATCGGGTGCGACGGCGCCCAGCCGGATCGCGGTCAACCCGCCCAGCGACATGCCGACGACGAGGTCGGCGCCGGCGGCGTGCTCGCGCAGCATCGGCAGCAGGGCGTCGGCGTTGAGCAGCGGCGAGTAGTCGCCGTCCGCGCGCCAGGCGGAGTGTCCGTGTCCGGGAAGGTCGACCGCCAGCGCGGGCTCGCCGACGCCGACGATCACCGTGTCCCAGGTGTGCGCGTTTTGCCCGCCGCCGTGCACGAACACGATGCGGGGGTCGGTGCTGCCCCAGCGCAGCGCGTTGACTTTGGCGTCGCCGCTGCCCGATTCGACCCGGGCGACCTTGGGCAGGGGACCGGATACCCCGGCCTGCTCGGCGTTTTCGTGCAACAGCGCGAATTCGGACAGGCCCGCCAGTTCATCCTCAGATACGCCGGTCACGTTCTCGACCCTAGCCCCGGTGTCTACAGCACGTAGCGGCGGCGAATGCCGCGGAAGCGTTCCCGCATCGCGTCGGCGCCGTCGACAGTGGTGCGGCTCGGTGTGTAGCTGACCGGGCGGTACAGGTAGTCCATGCTGTTGAAGAAGACACCCATGTTGGTGAACATCCACAATCCGGGGTGGGCGTCGAATTCGACGATCAGCGCCTCGTCGTGCGCCAGTTCCCAGTACATGTTGGCGGCGGCCCGGCCGCGCTTGCCGTCGGCGTCGGTCGCGGCGGCCCGGGGGGAAGGTGTTCGGGTTCTCGGCGTCGACCCCGCCGTGGCGGAACGGGTATTCCGGCCAGTCCGACATCAGCCCGGTGACGAAATCGCCTGCCCACCGCATCGCCTCGACCATTTCGCCGGGTGTGGGCAACGGTTTGGGGACGGCCATGTCGACGCGTTCGATACGCAGCTGCGCCGGGGCTCCATCCCAGCTGTCGAAACCCTGGCTGATGAACAGTTTTCGGGATTCGGGCGTGGTGGGCAGCCAGTTGTGCCCACGCTCGGGTCCGCCGACGTACAGCTCGAAGCGGCCGTCGGCGCCGACGCGGAGTTGCTGGCCGAATAGGTTGGCCTGCGGTGTGTCGCCGAAGGGTTCATGCAGCACACCCTCTCCGGGCGTGCGCCGTCCCTGCACGGTGACATCGAAGAAGCGCGAGGTGCCGCGGGTGCCGGTGATCCGGTAGGTGGACCGCCCGTCGATCCATGCCTGCTGGTAGGTGAAGTCGGCGCAGTCGCCGCCCAGCTTGAGGGTGGGGCCGCAGAAACTGTGCAGCACAGGATAATTGGTGTCGCGGGTCTCCAGGGCCAGATCGAAGGCCTGCCCGAGGTTTTGGGTCAGGAACCGGAAGGCGTCGACCCGATGCGGTCCGGAGGCCGGGTTGTGGTCTTTGAAGGCTCGCTCGACCGCGCGTTGCAGCCGGGCGCAGAATTCGGTCCAGGCCGCTCGCAGCGCCGCGTCGTGCGGGCCGTCACCGAAGGCCATGTTCACCCACCCAGCCGGTCCAGCATCGCGCCGACGACATCGCAAGCGCGGCGGGCGGATTCGAGCCGGCCCTCCCGCTCGATGCGGGGGCCGATGAGTTCAGGTCGAAGCCGTGAGCGTAGCCTGCCGCGAGCGCCTGCGCGACGAATGCCTCGATCGGGATGGCGCCGTCGCCGGGCACGGCTCGGCCCGGCAGCGTGCGGTCGCCGAGCACGTAGTCGCTCAACTGGATGAGCGCCGTGCGCGGCAGCGCCCGTCGCAGCTGCGCCGCGAAATCCCCTTCGGCTCAACAGTGGAACAGGCCGATGCAGATTCCCAGCTCGCTCGTCTCGGCCAGGGCGACGGTGTCGCCGCAACGTGTGTGCGATGTGGATGTCGGTGTACAGGCTGGACGCATTCTCGATCGCCAGTACCACGCCCGCCGCCTTCGCCCGCGCGGCGCACGGCGCGACCATGGCGGCGAATCGCTCGGCGGCCTGCGACCAGGTGAGCCCGGCAAGGCCCCCCGGTGAGCAGGTAGACGGTGTGCGCGCCGACGCTCGCGGCGGCGTCGATGACCGCAATCAGCGCCTCCCGGGCGGCGCCGGGGTCGCTGGTCAGGCGGCCGCCGGCGAACAGGTGGTACACCGCTTCGACGGTGTAGTCGTTGCGCCCCAACAGCATTGGGAATTGCGGATCGAGCAGCTGGTTGTCCAGGATGCCCAGCCGGGATACCCCGAGCGCCGCCCAATGTGCTTGCAGCTCGGTCGGCGGCGCGCCGTAGAACGTGACGTTGTGCACGGACAGCCGTTTGTGTGCGCCCGCCATCTCAGCCCCGGTTTTCGATCGGGACGCCGAACCGTTCCCGGAACGGCCGGAATTCGGCGTGCAGTGCGTCGAGGTCCTCACCGATGTTGGTCAGCAATTGCGTGGAGCAGCGGAATTTGCCGTACCGGTCGCCGGGGTTGTCGGCCAGGTAGGCCCGCATCTCCGACTCGGCCTCGGCCGTGATCTAGAGCCCGCAGAACGCGTAATAACGCCGCAGGGCCCCAACATGATCGGCGATGAAGTCGGTGTAGCGCAGGTGCAGGATGCGCGGATCGTCGACCAGGGGATTGGTCATCGTGTTGGCGATGCTGGCCCGGGTCATCTCGAGGTGCTTCTTCGCCTCGGCGTGCAGGTCGACCGGCCCGACCATGCCCTCGGCGATGTCGGCCATCACCATGGTGCGCGACGCGGCGACCTGGGCGGGGTCGCGGTGCAGCCACACTATCCGCGCATCGGGGTAGGTGTCGAACAGCTCCTTGAGCCGAAACCCATGAAAGCCCTTCAGCGCCCAATACTTTCGCGGCCTGTTGTATTGCAGCTGTTGCAGCATCGCCTTGTGCAGCCGGTACTGCGCGGCCGGGTCGGTGGGCAGGCCGGCGACCAGCGACTGCATCGGCACCCGCCACCACGCGGTGGGCGTCATCACCCGGAAGTCGAACGCCCAGGTGCGTTCGTTTTCGGGCAGGCTGTCGCCCAGCATGTCGTTGTAGGGGTGGCTGTGCAGCCACTTCGGCATCTTCGCGTTGATCTCCCGCCAGTCGGCGTCCGCCCGCGCCCGGCGGTCGTCGTCGGGTCCCGCCAGCCTCGGCGGCGACGGGTACATCACTTCCCAGAACCGCAACGCCCGCGCGTGCGGGTCGACCGACATCAGCACGTGCATAAGCGTTGTGCCCGAGCGGGGTTAACCGGTGACGAACATCGGCGCCTCGATCACCTCGGCCCCGATCGGGCAGCGGTTGCGGTCCTCGATGAGTTCCAGGCGGGAGGTCAGCAGCCAGCGACACACCTGCGCGGCTTCGAAGCGGCCGTCGGCGTCCAGCCCCAGGGCGTTCAGCCGTTTGACGGCGACGGTGAAGCGTTGCGGCAGCGTCGGATCGCCGTAGTCATGCAGCCCGGTCTCCGCCCCGGCGGCCGCGAGCATCTCGGCGGCGTCCAAAAGCGTTGTCACGAACCGTCTCCGCACAGCCGCATGAGTTCGTCCTCGGTGGCCCGCACGTTGGCCGCCGAGCTCTGCGCGTGGCTCAGGCCGGCCATGGCGCCGTAGTCGAGGATCTTGGGTACCCGCAGCCCGGCATCCACGTAGCTCTTGACGAGCTTGGCGACCTTCTTGGGTGTGCCGTGCGGAACGACCGCCAACACCATCTCGGACCGCACCCTGCGCAGGAACTCCACGATCCGGTCCCTGCCCAGTACCGCTGGGTCGATGTCCTGGAATCCGTGCCAGCCATCGCCCATCGGGTGTTCAAACCCGAACTCGCCCAAGGTCTTCGCCGACACCTGCAGCAGGAACGCCTTGACCAGGGGAGCGCGCAGGATCTCGGCGAGGGCGTCGTCGTCCTCCCCGATCAGGCACACCTGGATGAAGCACGGGGTGATCGCCATCGGATCGCGCCCGGCACGCTCGGCGGAAACCCTTACCGCGCCGAGCATCTCGGCATAGTTCTCGGGTGTCCACGCCCCGGTCGGCCACCATCCGTCGGCGTATCGGCCGGCGATGTCGAGCATCCGGTCGTGGTGGGGCTCGGTGTCCAGGCGGGCCTGGTGCAGCGAGTAGAACTCGCCGCCGAAGTCGACCGGGCCGTCGGTGTCCCAGAGCAGCCGGATCACCCGCAGGGCTTCCTCGAAGCGGCTGATGGGATGGGCGAAATCGAAGTCGTAGGGCACGGCGGTTTCGCTTTCGCCGCTGCCCAGGCCGAGGATGAAGCGACCCTTGGACAGGTGGTCGAGGGTCAGTGCGGTCTGCGCGAGCAGGGCGGGATGGTGGCGCACGGTGTCGACCACGGCGCTGACCAACGCCACCCGCTCGGTCAGTACCGCCGCCGCGGCCGTGACCGCGAGCCCGTCCAGGTGCCGGTGCGGCGAGGGGGAGGCCGTGGCCAGATCGGTGAACTCGGGCGTCCAGATCGAGTCGGGCCAGAAGCTGACCATGTGATCGGGCAGCCAGACGGAGTGGTAGCGCCCGCTGTCGAACTCGTCGAGCCAGGGCAGGTCGAGGGGCGGCGTGGTGCGCAGGAACGCCGCGGGCCGAACGGCCATCGAGAGATGACGCTAAGCACCTGCACAGCGTTTTGTCGATGAATCGGCTCCGCGGATCGACGAGGCGGCTAGCCGCCGATGATGAACTCTTTGAGCTGGGTGCGCGCGACGTCGTCGGGCAGCTGCTGCGGCGGGCTCTTCATCAGGTACGCCGACGCCGAGATCACCGGGCCGCCGATGCCGCGGTCCTTGGCGATCTTGGCCGCCCGCACCGCGTCGATGATGACGCCCGCGGAGTTCGGCGAGTCCCAGACCTCGAGTTTGTACTCCAGGTTCAGCGGCACGTCCCCGAAGGCCCGGCCTTCCAGCCGGACGTAGGCCCACTTGCGGTCGTCGAGCCAGCTGACGTGGTCGGACGGGCCGATGTGCACGTCCTTGGTCTTGAACTCGCGCTGCAGGTTGCTGGTGACGGCCTGGGTCTTGGAGATCTTCTTGGACTCCAGCCGCTCCCGCTCGAGCATGTTGAGGAAGTCCATGTTGCCGCCGACGTTGAGCTGCATGGTGCGGTCCAGCTGCACGCCGCGGTCCTCGAACAGCTTGGCCATCACCCGGTGGGTGATGGTCGCGCCGATCTGGCTCTTGATGTCGTCGCCGACGATCGGCACGCCGGCGGCGGTGAACTTCTTGGCCCACACCGGGTCCGAGGCGATGAACACCGGCAGCGCGTTGACGAACGCCACACCGGCGTCGATGGCGCACTGGGCGTAGAACTTGTCGGCCTCCTCCGAACCCACCGGCAGGTAGGACACCAGCACGTCGACCCTGGCCTCCTTGAGCGCCTGGACCACGTCGACCGGCTCGGCTTCGGACACCTCGATGGTGTCGGCGTAGTACTTGCCGATGCCGTCCAGCGTCGGGCCGCGCTGCACCGTGACGTTGGTGGGCGGCACGTCGGCGATCTTGATGGTGTTGTTCTCCGACGCGAAGATCGCCTCGGACAGGTCGAAGCCGACCTTCTTGGCGTCCACGTCGAACGCGGCGACGAACTTCACGTCGCGGACGTGGTACTGGCCGAACTTCACGTGCATCAGGCCGGGCACGGTGCTGTTCTCGTCGACGCCGAAGTAGTACTGCACGCCCTGGACGAGCGAAGATGCGCAGTTACCGACGCCGACGATGGCGACTCGTACCTCCGACTGCGCGTCTTCCGCCTTCGGCGGTTGGTGATCACTCATACGGGCGTTCTCCTAACCTTTAACCTTCTGTCTGGGATGCTGGGTTTTCGTACCGGGATTTACGTTTGCTCGGAGAGGCCGGGCATCGCCCGCTCCGCAGCAATGAGCTCGTTGAGCCACTTGACTTCGCGCTCACTGGACTCGAGCCCCAATTGGTGAAGTTGGCGGGTGTAGCGGTCGAACGAGCTACTGGCTCGTGCCACTGCTTCGCGCAGACCTTCCCGCCTTTCCTCGACCTGGCGGCGGCGACCTTCCAGAATGCGCATCCGCGTCTCTGCCGGAGTCCGGTTGAAGAAGGCCAGGTGTACCCCGAAGCCGTCGTCGGTGTAGTTGTGGGGGCCGGTGTCGGCCACCAGCTCACCGAAGCGCCGACGGCCCTCGTCGGTCAGCTGGTAGACGCGGCGGGCTCGCCGGACAGCCGTCCCGGCCGGCGCGGCGTCCTCGGAGATCAACCCTTCGGCCTGCATGCGCCGCAGGGCGGGGTAGAGCGAACCGTACGAAAACGCCCGGAACGCACCGAGTAAACCGGTCAGCCGTTTGCGTAACTCGTAGCCGTGCATGGGCGACTCGATCAGAAAACCCAGGATGGCGAGCTCCAGCAATCGAATCACCCCCTCGAAAAGGATTTGCGTGGCTTGTTACGACGGTCCGACGCCTCGCGCAATCGTATCGTCTCGATATATTAGCGACAACACCACTTGCTGTTGGCTTGCAGTTCGTCACACCGTCCGCGGCCCGGGAGCCGCCGTTACGTGGGCAAATTCATCTGCTTGACGGTGCCGTCACCGGTGAAGGCGGTGTAGCCGCCGCCGTAGTCGCTGGAGATGTACACCGACAGTGACAGCGCGCCGGGGGTGGTGGGGTCCGTCGCCGGTTCGACGATCAGGTAGCTGGTTTTGACGTCGGACGGTTTCATCCGCAGGGTTTCGGGGGGCGCCGTGCATGATGCCCACCGCGGCGGTGACGTCGAATTTGCTCAGGTCCACCGGGCGGGACCGCCCGAGGATCTCTTGGCCGAGCTGGTCGGATCGCCCCAGCCGCCGCGGTAGGTGTAGGCCAGCACCCGGCGGTCGTCGGACGGGTCCGGACGGTCCAGCGCCGCGTAGGTCGGGTAGATCACCAGCCGGTAGCTGAGGGTGCTGCCGAACCGTTTGCGCATCTGTTCGAGCAGCCCGGTCAGCCCGCCGACCGAGTGCAGTTGGGTCGGCGGCGTGAGCACCACGGCGTTGACGCCGTCGGGTTTGGGGCCGGGGTCGCTGGTGAAGTCCAGCGGCGAGCTGGTGTTGCCTTACAACCCCCAGCCGATGCCGATGCCGAGCAGCACCGACACCACGAAGGCGGCGGCCAGCGTCCCCCAGCCGCACACCCGCCCAGACGGCGGCGACGGGTCGAGGGCGGGCGGCTAGGGCCCGGCGCCGGTTTGCAGATCGCCCACCAGGTTCTGCAGGCCGCCCAGCGTCACCGCCTTGGTGGCCGCGCTGACGCGTTCCCGATGTTCCTCGGCGGACAGCTCGCTGTCGTTGAGCGCGTTGTCGAGGATGGTGCAGGTGCTTTGCCGGCGCTGTCCTTGGCGCGGGTGCTCGCCCGGCCGGACGGCGGCGCGGTGCCGGCGGATGGTGTCCTGAGCCATTTCGCCACGGGGACGATCGTAGAAGTCCGGCCGCGGTTCGGCGGTCGAACCACCGTCGGGCAGCGCGGCCCGACCGCCACGGTTTTGGTTGCGTATCCCCGGTCGGGATGGCGACGTACTCTGGTGGGCGTGCGACTGCAGCGACAGGTGGTGGATTACGCGCTCCGGCGGCGCTCCCTGCTGGCCGAGGTGTACTCCGGCCGCACCGGCGTGTCCGAGGTGTGCGACGCGAACCCTTATCTGCTGCGCGCCGCCAAGTTTCACGGGAAACCCAGCCAAATCATGTGCCCCATCTGCCGCAAGGAGCAGCTGACGCTGGTGTCGTGGGTGTTCGGCGAACACCTGGGCCCGGTGTCGGGCTCGGCGCGCACCACCGAGGAACTGGTGATGCTGGCAACCCGTTTCGAGGAGTTCACGGTCCACGTGGTGGAGGTCTGCCGAACCTGCAGCTGGAATCACCTCGTCAAGTCATATGTGCTCGGTGCGGCGCGCCCGGCGCCTCCGCCCAGGGGCACCCGGACGACTACGCGGACGGCGCGCAACGGCGCCCGCACGGCCACTGAATGAGCTCGAATAACGAAGGACGCCACAGCCAGTCGTCCGGTGATCAACGTGGGCCCGCCGCCGAGCAGGATGCCGGCGAACGCCGGGAGACGGCGCGTCGGGATGCCGACCCCCAGCGTCGCCACGGCCCGTCGACGTCCAGCCGCCGCCGTCAGGCCCCGCCCGACGATCGGCTGACCACGATCCTGCCGTCGGTCGACGACGACCGGGCGCCCCGGCGCTCCGATCCGATCGAGGAGGTCAAGGTCGCCCTGGACAGCCGGGGTCCTGCGTCGGGTCGCCAGCAGCGCGCCGGCCTCGGCGGCCGCCCGCCCGCGGGACCCCCGCCGCCTCCGCGCCGCGGCTGGTCCGGTGGGCCCGGCGGCCCGGGCGGCCGGGGGAGTGGACCGTGGCGCGACTGGAGTTGGACCCAGCAGATCAACTGGCTGTGGGTGCGTCGCGCCGCTTACCTGTGCGCGGCGGTGCTGGTGTTGTTGCCGATCGTCACGTTCGCGATGGCCTACTTCATCGTCGACATCCCCAAGCCGGGTGACCTTCGCACCAACCAGGTTTCGACGATTCTGGCCAGCGACAGCTCGGAGATCGCGAAAATCATTCCGCCGGAAGGCAATCGGGTCGACGTCAACCTCAACCAGGTGCCCGTGCACGTCCGCCAGGCGGTGATCGCGGCCGAAGACCGCAACTTTTACTCCAACCTGGGCTTCGACTTCAGCGGCTTCGCGCGCGCGGTGAACAACAACCTGTTCGGCAACGGGGATCTGCAGGGAGGGTCGACGATCACCCAGCAGTATGTGAAGAACGCGCTGGTCGGTTCGGCGCAGCACGGGGTTAGCGGCCTGATGCGCAAGGCCAAGGAATTGGTAATCGCCACCAAGATGTCCGGCGAGTGGTCCAAAGACGAAGTGCTGCAGTCTTATCTGAACATCATCTATTTCGGCCGGGGCGCCTACGGCATCTCGGCCGCCGCCAAGGCTTATTTCGACAAGCCCGTCGAGCAGCTCACCGTGTCCGAGGGTGCGCTGCTGGCGGCGCTGATCCGCCGGCCGTCCACCCTGGATCCGGCCGTCGATCCCAAGGGCGCGCTGGCGCGCTGGAACTGGGTGCTCGACGGCATGGTGGAGACCAAGACGCTGCCGGCCAAGGACCGTGCCGCGCAGGTCTTCCCGCAGACGGTGCCGCCCGACCAGGCGCGCGCGCAGAACCAGACGACCGGGCCCAACGGCCTGATCGAGCGTCAGGTGACCAAGGAGCTGATGGAGCTCTTCAACATCGACGAGCGGACGCTGAACACGCAGGGCCTGCAGGTCACTACCACCATCTACCCCAAGGCCCAGCAGGCCGCCGAGAAGGCGGTGTCGAAATACCTTGACGGGCAAGACCCCGACATGCGCGCGGCGGTGGTGTCGGTGGATCCGCACGACGGCGCCATCCGCGCCTACTACGGCGGTAGCGATGCCAATGGTTTCGACTTCGCCCAGGCGGGATTGCAGACTGGCTCGTCGTTCAAGGTGTTCTGCCTGATCGCCGCGCTCGAGCAGGGCATCGGCCTGGGCTATCAGGTGGACAGCTCGCCGTTGACGGTCGACGGCATCAAGATCACCAACGTCGAGGGCGAGAGCTGCGGGACCTGCAACATCGCGCAGGCGCTCAAGATGTCGTTGAACACCTCCTATTACCGGCTGATGCTCAAACTCAAGGGCGGGCCGCAGGCCGTGGCCGACGCCGCGCATCAGGCCGGGGTGGCCACCAGCTTCCCCGGCGTGGACCACACGCTGTCCGAGGACGGCAAGGGCGGGCCGCCGAACAACGGAATTGTGCTGGGCCAGTACCAAACTCGGGTGATCGACATGGCCTCGGCGTACGCCACGCTGGCCGCCTCGGGCGTCTACCACCGGCCGCATTTCGTGCAGAAGGTGGTCAACGCGGACGGCCAGGTGCTCTTCGACGCCGGCAAGTCCGACAACAACGGCGAGCAGCGGATCCCGAAGGCCGTCGCGGACAACGTCACCGCGGCCATGGAACCGATCGCCGGCTACTCGCGGGGTCACGCGTTGGCCGGCGGCCGGCCGTCGGCGGCCAAGACCGGCACCACGCAGCTTGGTGACACCACCTCCAACAAGGACGCCTGGATGGTCGGCTACACGCCGTCGCTGTCGACGGCGGTGTGGCTGGGCACGGCCAAGGGCGACCAGCCGCTGGTAACCGCTTCCGGCGGACCGGTTTACGGGTCCGGGCTGCCGTCGGATATCTGGAAGGCCACCATGGACGGGCCGCTGAAGGGCACCCCCAACGAATCATTCCCGAAGCCGGCCGAGGTCGGCGGCTACGCCGGTGTGCCTGCGCCGCCGCCCCCGCCGAAGGCGCCGCCGCCGGAGACCGTCATCCAGCCGACCATCGAAGTGGCGCCGGGCATCGCGATCCCGGTTGGCCCGCCGACGACGGTCACGCTGGCGCCTGCCCCGGCCGCGGGCGGCCCGTGGGGGGGGCCCGAGCCGGGTGGCGGTGTCCCGCCGGGGCCGGGCGGTGGTGTTCCGCCGGGTGGTCCCCAAGCACCGCCTCCGCCGCCGTGACCGGCGCTGCCGAGCCCAGTGCCACCATTTCACCGGGGCCGCTGGCCGCGGATCGGCGTAGCGCCGACAATCAAGACTGCCCGGGCCGCAATGACTTTCTGGGTGCCGCGTTCGCCGAGGTGATCGGTGGGCCGGTGGGCCGGCACGCGCTGATCGGGCGGGCGCGGATCATGACCCCGCTGCGGGTGATGTTCTTGATCGCGCTGGTGTTCCTGGCGCTCGGCTGGTCGACGAAAGCGGCCTGTCTGCAAAGCACCGGCACCGGCACCGGCGATCAGCGGGTGGCCAACTGGGACAACCAGCGCGCCTACTACGAGTTGTGCTATTCCGACACGGTGCCGCTGTACGGCGCGGAGTTGTTGAGCCAGGGCAAGGTTCCGTACAAGTCGAGCTGGATCGAGACCGATTCCACCGGCGCCCAGCAGATCCGCTACGACGGTCAGCCCGCGGTGCGCTACATGGAATATCCAGTGCTGACCGGGATGTATCAGTACGTGTCGATGGCATTGGCCAAGACCTACACCGCGCTGAGCAAGCTGGCCCCGCTTCCGGTGGTCGCCGAGGTGGTGATGTTCTTCAACATCGCCGCGTTCGGGCTGGCGCTGGCCTGGCTGGCCACCGTGTGGGCGAGCGCGGGCCTGGCCGGCCGGCGGATCTGGGACGCGGCCCTGGTGGCAGGATCCCCGCTGCTGATCTTTCAGATCTTCACCAACTTCGACGCGCTGGCAACGGCATTCGCCATGGCCGGGTTGCTGGCGTGGGCGCGGCGGCGGCCGGTGCTCGCCGGTGTCCTGATCGGGCTGGGCGCGGCGGCCAAGCTGTACCCGCTGCTGTTCCTGGGCCCCATGCTGCTGCTGGGGATCCGGACCGGACGCCTGGGCGCCTGGGCGCGCATCGCGGTGGCGGCCGTGGCGACCTGGCTGCTGGTGAATCTGCCTCTGCTGGTGTTCTTTCCGCGCGGCTGGTCGGAGTTCTTCCGGCTCAACACCCGGCGCGCCGAGGACATGGACTCGCTGTACAACGTCGTCAAGTCGTTCACCGGCTGGCGGGGATTCGATCCGAAGCTCGGTTTCTGGCAGTCGCCGGCCGTGCTGAACACGGTCGTCGCGGTGCTGTTCGTGACCTGTTGTGCGGCAATCGCATTCATCGCGCTGACCGCCCCGCGACGGCCGCGGGCGGCGCAGCTGGTGTTTTTGGTGGTCGCCGCATTCCTGCTGACGAACAAGGTGTGGAGCCCGCAGTTCTCGCTGTGGCTGGTGCCGCTGGCCGTGCTGGCGCTGCCGCGCCGGCGGGTGCTGCTGGCGTGGATGACCGTCGACGCCCTGGTGTGGGTGCCGCGGATGTACTACCTCTATGGCAACCCGAACCGTTCGCTGCCCGAGCAAGTATTCACCACCACGGTGCTGCTGCGCGACATCGCGGTTATCACCTTGTGCGTGTTGGTGATTCACCAAATCTACCGGCCGGACGAGGATCTGGTGCGGTGGGGCGGACGGGTGGACGACCCGGCGGGCGGACCGTTCGACCGCGCACCCGACGCGCCACCGGGCTGGCTGCCGGACTGGCTGCGGCCGGCCGGATCGCGCCGCGGGCAGGCCGCGGAGCCCGAACCCGCGCTGGCCGGGGCGACATGACGCTGATCGCCATCCCGCTGTTCCCGCGGGTCACCGCACTGGATGCGGTGGGACCTTACGAAGTGCTGCAACGGATTCCGTCTGTCCAGGTCGTGTTCGTCGGGCAGCGCCGGGGCGAGGTGCGCACCGAGAACGGGATGCTGGGCCTGGCCTGCGACGCCACCTTCGACGAGGTGAGCGCACCGGACGTGGTGGTGTTCCCCGGCGGCATCGGCACCCGGCAGCTCATTCAAGACGAGGCAGTTCGGGCCTGGCTGCAAGCGGTGCACCCGCACACCAGGTTTACCACCTCGGTGTGCACCGGCGCGCTGCCGCTGGCCGCGGCCGGTCTGCTCGACGGACTCACCGCCACCACGCACTGGCGTGCCGCCGACCTGCTCAAAGGATTGGGCGCCCTCTACGTGGAGCAACGAGTCGTCGAACACCTGCCGCAGCGCATCATCACCGCGGCCGGGGTGTCCAGCGGCATCGACATGGCCCTCCGACGGGTGGAGCTGCTCGTCGATCGCCAGGCCGCGCAGGCCGCCCAGCTGCTCATCGAATACGACCCGCAGCCGCCCTTCGACTCGGGTGCGCTCGGCAAGGCCGATGCGGCGACCGTGGCCCGGGCCGAGGAATACCTGACCGGCCGGCGATGAGGCGATTGCCCGACCGCGCGGATTTTCTGGTCAGCCCGCTATCCGGTAGCCTGGGGCGGTTGCCGACGCAGGTGACCCTCCTGCCACGGAACGACCGTGGCCGTCCAGACCAGAGGAGGTGGTGAGGTTTCTATGCGCCCATACGAAATCATGGTCATTCTTGACCCCACGCTCGACGAGCGCACCGTTGCCCCGTCCTTGGAGACGTTCCTCAACGTCATCCGCAAGGACGGTGGATCCGTCGAAAAGGTCGACATCTGGGGCCGGCGCAGGCTGGCCTACGAGATCACCAAGCACGCCGAAGGCATCTACGTCGTCATCGACCTGAAGGCCGAGCCTGCGACGGTGTCCGAGCTCGACCGCCAGCTCAGCCTCAACGAGTCGGTGCTGCGCACCAAGGTGATGCGCACCAAGGTGATGCGCACCGACAAGCACTAACAGTCGTGGCCGCGCCGCGGGCCCACCGGGGGAGGCACCTGCGTAGGCTCAGCGAGGACATGCTCATGACATCCACCACCGGAGCGGCGCGGAGCAGGGCGGAACGAGGAGGAAACTGTGGCTGGTGACACCACTATCACCGTTGTCGGAAACCTGACCGCTGACCCCGAGCTGCGGTTCACGCCGTCGGGTGCCGCCGTCGCGAATTTCACCGTGGCGTCGACCCCGCGCATCTACGATCGCCAGATCGGGGAGTGGAAGGATGGCGAGGCGCTGTTCCTGCGGTGCAACATCTGGCGGGAGGCCGCCGAGAACGTCGCGGAAAGCCTCACCCGGGGATCCCGCGTCATCGTTACCGGCCGGCTCAAGCAGCGTTCGTTCGAGACCAGGGAGGGCGAGAAGCGCACCGTGGTCGAGGTCGAGGTCGACGAGATCGGCCCCTCGTTGCGGTATGCCACCGCCAAGGTCAACAAGGCCTCCCGCAGCGGCGGCGGCGGTGGCGGCTTCGGCGGGGGATCCCGCCAGCAGTCCGCGCCGGCCAGCAGCGCACCCGCCGACGACCCGTGGGGCAGTGCGCTGGCGTTGGGCTCATTCGGCGGCGGCGACGACGAACCGCCGTTCTAAGAAGAAACTTTCAGCAGTAGGAAACGGAAAGGAAAGACAGACATGGCCAAGTCCAACAAGCGGCGCCCGGCTCCGGAAAAGCCGGTGAAGGCACGGAAGTGTGTCTTCTGCGCGAAGAAGAAGGATCAAGCGATCGATTACAAGGACACCGCGCTGCTGCGCACTTACATCAGTGAGCGCGGCAAGATCCGTGCGCGTCGCGTCACCGGCAATTGCGTGCAGCACCAACGCGACATCGCCATCGCGGTGAAGAACGCCCGCGAGGTGGCGCTGCTGCCCTTCACCTCCTCGGCGCGTTAAGCACCGAAGGCCAACCGAAAGTACGAAACGATGAAGCTGATTCTGACGGCTGACGTCGACCATCTTGGCGCCGTCGGCGACACTGTCGAGGCCAAGGACGGCTACGGCCGCAACTTCCTGCTGCCGCGGGGCTTGGCGATCGTGGCCTCGCGCGGCGCGCAGAAGCAGGCCGACAACATCCGCCGGGCCCGCGAGACCAAGGCGGTGCGCGACCTCGACCACGCCAACGAGCTCAAGACCGCGATCGAGGCGCTGGGGCCGGTGACGCTGCCGGTGAAGACGGCCGGGGATTCCGGGAAGCTGTTCGGCTCGGTGACCGCCGGCGACGTCGTCGCGGCGATCAAGAAGGCCGGCGGCCCCAACCTGGACAAGCGGATCGTGCTGCTGCCCAAGGCGCACATCAAGGCCCTCGGTACCCACCCGGTGGCCGTGCACCTGCACCCCGAGGTCGACGTCGAGGTCGTGCTCGAGGTCGTCCCGCAGAGCTAAACGGCCGGCATTTGCTCATTCCCGGCGGTGGCCACGATCGGCCGCCGCCGGGTTTCGTTGCGCTGCGGGCTTGCGCTCGAGGGCCGTCCGGGGCGGTCGCGGATACGGCTTCTGGCGAACTATTTCGGGGGTCCGCCGGACCGGTCCATGTTACCGGGCCGTAACGCAGCGAAAATATGGCGGAAAGCCAACACGCCCGGGACGGTAACCTGGCCCGACACGCCGTAGAGATTCTTGTCCACACGGATTTCGTGGCGTTGTATGGCTGGTATCTGCGCCGATGTCCTTGCCCTTTGCATCAATCCACAGGTTCTCCACACCTCGCTCAACACAGGTGTCGACGGATATGCACACGCCATACACGGCTTCATGAACAACACCCCCTTCACCCACTAGCCAGCAACGTCTAACATCGTCCCGGCGCCGGGCGAGCGGGTGCTATGCGGCCAAGATGGCAGCACCTGGACCTACGCTCAATGTCAACTGCCGAATGTATGTTCGGATTGCGTGGATCAGGGGAGGAGGGAATCCGTGGCGGTCGTCGATGACTTGACGTCGGGCATGGATTCGTCGTCGCCCAGCGAGGATTTCGGGCGACAGCCACCGCAGGACCTGGCGGCCGAGCAGGCCGTGCTGGGCGGCATGCTGCTGAGCAAGGACGCCATCGCCGACGTGCTGGAACGGCTGCGGCCCGGCGACTTCTACCGTCCCGCGCACCAGAACGTCTACGACGCGATCCTGGACCTGTACGGGCGGGGTGAGCCGGCCGATGCCGTGACCGTCGCCGCGGAGCTGGACCGCCGTAATCTGCTGCGCCGCATCGGCGGTGCGCCGTATCTGCACACGCTGATCTCGACGGTGCCGACCGCGGCGAACGCAGGCTACTACGCGACGATCGTGGCCGAGAAAGCGCTGCTGCGCCGCCTGGTGGAGGCCGGCACCCGGGTGGTGCAGTACGGCTACGCGGGCGCCGAGGGCGCCGATGTGGCCGAGGTGGTCGATCGCGCACAGGCAGAGATCTACGAGGTGGCTGAGCGCCGGACGACGGGGGATTTCGTTCCGCTCGAGGATCTGCTGCAGCCGACGATGGACGAGATCGACGCCATCGCCTCCAACGGTGGTGTGGCGCGTGGCGTGCCGACCGGTTTCACCGAACTCGACGAGGTGACCAACGGCCTGCACGCCGGTCAGATGATCATCGTGGCGGCCCGGCCTGGAGTGGGCAAGGCGCTCGCGTTGGACACGCCGCTACCGACGCCGACCGGCTGGACGACGATGGGCGATGTCGCGGTCGGTGACGAGTTGCTCGGCGACGACGGGCGGCCGACGCGGGTGGTAGCGGCCACCGACGTGATGCTGGGACGGCCATGCTACGGGGTCGAGTTCTCTGATGGGACGGTGATCATCGCCGACGCTGCACATCAGTGGCTGACCGAAACACGCGCATCCCGAAAGTCGGCGCAGGCAGCGGCCCTTGGCTACAACCGGTACAATAATCAGCGCACCTTTGCGGCGGTGCGAACGACTGCCGAGATCGCGGAAACCCTGCGCTGCCCCACCCAAGACCGGCGGCTGAACCACAGCGTGGTCAATGCGCGCGCGCTCGACCTCCCGGACCGCGAATTCCTGGTGCCCCCTTACACACTCGGCGCCTGGCTCGGGGATGGCGCCAGCGCCGCCGCGCAGATCACCGCTGCCGATCCCGAAATCATCATGCGGATTGAAGCGGACGACTCAGGCGCTGGCGTGGGGACGTTGCAGGCGCGGCTGCGCACCATCGGCGTGCTCGGCAACAAGCACATTCCGACGGAATACCTGCGGGGGTCCGAGGCGCAGCGGCGTGCCTTGCTCGCCGGCTTGCTCGACACCGACGGAACCGTGGCGGTCGGCGGCGCCGTCCAATTTTCGGTTACCAACCAATGGCTGGCGCGTGATGTCAACGAGCTTATTGTCAGCCTCGGCTACCGCTGCCAAACCTCGACCAAACGTGTCCGGGGCCGCTCCGAAACCTCGAGCATCGCCTACACCCTGACCTTCTCTACCGAAGACAAAGTGTTCGCGTTGGAGCGAAAAACCATCGCGCACAAGGAGCGCCGGGCCACAACAGGCACCTCACGCTGTGGGTCGCACTTCATCGTGGACGTCCGCCCGATCGAGTCGGTGGCCGTGCGCTGCGTCGAGGTGGACAACGACAGCCACATGTATCTGGCGAGCAGGGCGATGGTGCCCACACATAACTCCACCCTCGGTCTCGACTTTTTGCGATCGTGTTCGATCAAGCACCGGATGGCCAGCGTCATCTTCTCGCTGGAGATGAGCAAGTCCGAGATCGTGATGCGGCTGCTGTCGGCGGAGGCGAAAATCAAACTCTCCGATATGCGTTCGGGTCGCATGAGCGACGAGGATTGGACGCGGTTGGCGAGGCGGATGAGCGAAATCAGCGAGGCGCCACTGTATATCGACGATTCGCCGAACTTGACGATGATGGAGATCCGCGCCAAGGCGCGCCGGCTGCGGCAGAAAGCCGATTTGCGGCTGGTGGTGGTCGACTACCTGCAGCTGATGTCGTCAGGAAAGAAAGTCGAGTCACGGCAGCTCGAGGTCTCCGAATTCTCCCGTCAGCTCAAGCTTTTGGCCAAGGAACTCGAGGTTCCCGTCGTGGCGATCAGCCAGCTGAACCGCGGTCCCGAGCAGCGCACCGACAAGAAGCCGATGCTGTCCGACCTTCGTGAGTCGGGATCGCTGGAGCAGGATGCGGACATGGTGATCCTGTTGAATCGGCCCGACGCGTTCGAGCGGGACGATCCGCGCGGGGGAGAGGCGGATTTTATTCTGGCCAAACACCGTAACGGTCCGACCAAGACGGTGACCGTTGCGCATCAGCTGCATCTGTCGCGCTTCGCCAACATGGCGCGCTGATGTTGATTCTTCTCAAACTCCGTGTCCATTTCTCAAATGAAATGTCCACCCGATGTCCAATTGGACATCCCGAATGAGACGACCCGAGAGCTGCAGCTGCCGCAGCAGCCGCGCCAATTGTGTGACAACACGTCCGGCACTCTTATCTATCTTGGGCGGGATGTGGCATCATGGTCTTCCGCCACGCCCAGGGGGCCAGATTCCGAAAGGGGTCTGGTTGTGCGAATCGCAAGCAGAGCTACAAGATTGGATTCCAGATCCGTCTTTGCGGTCTCTCTAACTTTTGTCAGCCACTTGTCGTGAGGGGTGCCTTTCGGCCTTGTCGTGTCGATGGCGCGCGAGAAGCGCGCATAGAGGCGTTGAGGGCGGGGCAGCAGTGTCGGGCCTATACCGCGTGACAGGGGCAGCAGCAGATCAGCGTTACTGCCCAGCCATCTGCTGACTTTCTTGTTGAGCTGCGCCCACGTGCCATCGCTGGTGGTGAGGATCTTGTACGTGTCGTCGCCACCGACAACGGCAGCCGTGACGATCGGGTAGTTGTGCTCGATGGCGAGGCGCGCGAACCCTGCCTGGTCACCCCACTGCAGTGTGTTGAGTTGGTCTTTTCCCTTACCGATTTCTCGTGCACCTCCGGGAAATACCAGGATGGGCTCGTTAGCGCGCATGAGTTCGGCGGTGCCTTCGGGGGTGCCGACGATGCCTCCGCCGGCGGCCAGCACATCGGCCGCCAAACCTGCGAACCTACCGAACCGACGATCCATCAACGCACGTACTCGCCGGCCCAGGTGCCGCTGAACCTCATAAAGCAGCAGCATCGATTTCACTCGATGGCGTATAGCTGTGATTGGCCACCAACAGGAATCCGCCGTCTGAAGGCAGGTTCTCCAACCCGTCAACATAGGGCTTGTAGACGGGACGTACCCGATCCCATTGGCGTGCCAATCCGAAGATGGCACGTTCGATCGCGGCTTGTCGGCGCGTACGCTGGTCATCAGCGGTCACCGAGAGTAGTTGTCTTGCTGGTGAATTCATCTCTTCGTCCTTAAATACGGGGGTTCATCGTTGGGTCCTTTGCGAAAGCCGTTGGGGGAGAGCGTGATCGAGGCGCCTGTCCACATCAGCTAGCCCGCGGTCGAGTGAACACTATGCCGACGTATCCCGGTCGCAGCCGACAAGCGGACAACGGCAGGAATTCGACGCCCATGCGCGGATCGGCGGCTTTGCCGAGGGCGATGAACGCCGAGCGGCTGTAGGCGCGCAGCGCGTTGATGTACGCGTCGTGCATGACGTGTTTCAACGACGGCCGCACCAGCGCGAGTGCGGCCGCGAACGGCGCCAAGATCAGCGGTGTGGGCAAAAGCTGCACCGACCGCGGCCGGGGCAGGTCGATCACCAGGAAGCGCTTGCCGACGCGGGTGGCAAATGGTGGAATGCCTGAGCGAATACCACCAAGTCGTAGCTGTCGTCGGGCGCGTCGATGGCGGTGGCGTCGACGACCTGGGTTCGCGTCCGGGGATCAGCATCCAGGGGACCGGCAGCAATGTTGGCCACCGAAGTCGGGTCCAGGTCGCTGACGGTGACCGTCGCGGTGGGATGGGACGTGAGGATCTCGGCGGAGAGCTTGCCGTGCCCGGCGCCCAGCTCCAGAATGCGCGGGTTGGCGATGTCGGCAACGATGTCCAGGGCCGTGCGGGCATTCCTTTCGTGATACACCGCATGGGTGCCCATCCGATCCAGCGCTGCGACCACGGTCTGCTTGACCTCGTCGGGGATGTCGTAACGGTTGGTGTACTCCAACTTTTCGGTCTGCAACCGCCGATCGAGCCAGGAAGCATCCGGACCACCCCTGGGCATCGACGCGATCGCCGGATCCACTGTTAGTGCCTCGCTCATCGCACCCTATCCATATTTAGCCGAGCTAATCTGACAGCCACGACGGCAGCAGACGAGCTAGTTCGTTTGGTATCGTTGTTTATGTGAGGACCGCCACCGAGCTGCGCGGCGAGATCTTGCAGGCTGCCGGGGCAGAGTTCGCCCAGTACGGATTGGCAGGAGCGCGCATCGACCGCATTGCGCGCGTTGCCCAGGCCAGCAAGGAACGCCTCTACGCCCACTTCCGCGACAAGGAAACTCTGTTCCGCGAGGTGGTGGCCGCCGGCAACCGCGAGTTCTTCAGCGCGGTCACGTTGCGCACCGACGCTGTTCCCGACTTCGTCGGCGGCATCTACGATCTGGCGCGCGAGCACCCGGAACACCACCGCATGATCAGCAGGGCCCGGCTGGAGGGCATCGCACTCGACGAACCCCACGCCGAGGGACAACCTGCCTTCGCTCAGCATGTAGTGGCCATCGAAGCCGCCCAGGCAGGCGGCTACGTCGACGGCGCCTGGCAGCCCCGACGACCTGCTGATTGTGCTCTTCGGCATCGCACTGGCATGGGCCAACTCACCGCACCCCGACGCTGCGACCAATGACCCCGACGCTAACGTGCGGCGGCGCGCCGCCGCTGTCGAAGCTGCCCGCCGTATCATCGCACCATCGAAGTAGCCGGCTGTGGAGTCTGGAACGCGTTGCCACCCAGCGCTTCTCGGATTCAGCTCGCAGGCAGAGAACGCGACTCAATCGGGGCCGCGGCGTTGACGCGCGGCGGCCAGCAGTGTAGTACATGATCGCGCACTTTGTCGGACGACCAAGCGCAATTTGAATTGACCTAGCGCGCAACTCTTTAGAGAGTCTTCAGTAGTTAGTCGCATATAAGTACTGCAACCGGCGTCACGGTGACGCTCGAGTATGGGCCGCCGAGAACAGGCGTCACGCTTAGCCGGTATCGACGGGCAGTGGGCCGCCGGTAATGCGGCGGATTGGCCTTGTCGCGCAAGGGCTTTGCTAGCTTGCACTGAGCCACTCAGATCGACGTCAACGCGTTTCGCCGCGGATTGCGCGGCGCATACCGCACCTCGAACGGGCTTACCGTCATAGAACATCCAGTTGGTTACCCGAGTCGAGCTCAACTTACCGGTAAACGGTCGGCCCTGCTGGTCCTGGGCGCGCCACGCTCGCCACAGCGTCCACAGGCAAGGCACGCCACAAAGGACCACAAGCAACAGGAAGAAGCCGCTCCTGCCGAAGGCAAGCCACAGGAGCAGGCTGCACAGGGTGAATGGGATCGTCCATTGCAGCAGAGCCATGGCACCACGCCACCCGCGACCAGAAGGAAGAAATCCGTTCCCGTTCCGGTGGCACGGGCGGCCGCGTCTGTCTCATTTCTTGCGTCGTCCGTACATGTCCATTAGGGCGAACGGCTTCTGTCGGTATTGCTCTGTAAGCATGACTCAGCTGAACCTGCCGCTGGTCGTAATCGGACTCGATCCACCTTATCGAGGTCACCGGTGACGAAAGCCTCGCCCGACTGGCTGCGTGTCCCTCCGGGCCCGGTTGGCGCGCCTAGATTTCAGGTGAAATGGCGGCACCATTCACCTCATCGAATTTCGATTCATCGCCCCGCTTTGGCGGGCTCGTTATGCGCCTTCTTTTTCGCATGGCTCGAGCAGCAATGTCCGAGATCGCAATGGAAGCGATCACTGCACTCATGCGAACAAAAAAATCGATACCGCTGGGAGCCAATCCGGATCAGACAGGTCACGCCCTCGGGCATTCGGATCGAACACGTGGCCGCAATGTGCGTAGGTCTTGACCTTGGTAGCCATATCGCTCAGGGTACGTGCGACACCGCCAAATCGGCACTGTTTTTCGGCGCGACGGCGGTAATCGACGTCGTGGAAAATTAACGGTACCGAATTTAAATGGCACCGCCACACCAGCGAATTGCTTTGCAAAACTAACTCACTTATGGACGGTCTGTCGATATCGCTGCAGCCCGGTACTCGGAGCGCGGTAAGCGGCGTTGAGATCGACCGCAGGCCGGGGCTCATTTAGCACTAACAGCGAAAACCCATGTAACACAACGCATCCATGCCTGCAACTCCAACGGACGCCTGCCCACTGAATGCGCTGCGGCGGCGTCACTGCCTACGATATTGAGCCGTCGCTGTGTGCCGGCAGCACGCGATCAGTCCGTCCTGGCGCCACCTCCGCCTCTAGCAAACTGGCCGTTGCAGTGCGACGAGGGGTGCGGGCGGCCGGCGGCAAGTTCGTAGGACACCGCAGGAATTAACGCGCCAGTAATCGCGTTGCGCTTGCGGTGGCGCACACGATTATATGCCTTGATGTCGGCCTGTCGAGCTTTGGTAATCGGGAGGGGCGGTCGTGACGTTTCTCAAGCGGGGATGGGTTCTGTTGGTGGTCGTCGTGGCGTTGATCGTCGGCGGTGTTGCGGTGGTCTGACTCAACGGCGTGTTCCCCGGGCCCGGTCTGCCCAAGCCCGATCCGCGGGATGCAACCCCGCCGTATGCCTCCAAGACGGCCATCTACGAAATCCTGGGACCGCCCGGGACGACGGGCGTCGTCAACTGGATGGACGCGGAGTCACTGCCGCAGCGGGCCAGTTTTCACAACGTTGCCGTGGTCGAAGACGATCGTGGCGGAGATGCTCGGCATCTTCGCCTACGTCGTGGCCCAGGGCGAAGGCCCGTTCATCGGCTGCCGGATCACCGTTGACGGCAGGCTGGTCGATCAGCAGGAGTCCCACAACCGGGACGCGCAGGTTTCCTGCTTGGACAAGTCCGCGTGAGCGACGACATGAGCGACACGGACGAAATCCCCGTCGCGCACCACCGCACCCACGTCGAACACAAACCCCGTCTGGCACGCACGATTCGGGTGCTGGCGCTGCCGATCGTGCTGGGTTGGTTGGTGATCGCGGTCGGGGTCAATGTCTTTGTCCCGCAGTCGGAGAAGGTGGCCGAAGAGGTCTCGGTGCCGCTGTCGCCGTCGGACGCGCCGTCGGTGACCGGGATGAAGCACATCGGGGAGAAGTTCAAGGAGTACGACTCCGACAACCTCGTGCTGGTGACCCTGGTCGGGGACAAACCCCTCGGCGAGGACGCGCATCGCTTCTACGACGGCTTGGTCGAAAAGCTCAAGCAGGACCCGCACGTCGAGCACGCGCTGAACTTCTGGGGGCAGGGCTTCACGTCCTCGGGCGTAGAGAGCTACGACCACAAGTCCGCCTACGCCCAGGTCAACCTGCGCGGTGATCAGGGTGGTGCCGTCGGTGACAAGTCGGTGGCCGCGATTCGCAAAATCATCGCGGATTCCAAGCCGCCGGCGGGGGTGAAGGCCTACGTGGCCGGTCAGGGCGCCCTGACCGCCGACACGATCGGCGTCGGCGACGCGAGCCTGGCCAAGATGACGATCATCACCATCATCATCGCGGTCATGCTGATGTTCGTGTACCGGTCCATCGGCACGGTGTTGCTGACGATGGTCATCCTGTTCGTCGGGCTGGCGACCGGGCGAGGCGTGGTGGCGCTGCTGGGCGAGACCGGCATCATGGGGCTCTCGACGTTCGCCGTAAACCTGTTGCCGGCGTTGGCCATCGCGGCGGGCACCGACTACGCGATCTTCATGGTGGGCCGCTATCAGGAGGGCCGCGAACGCGGGCTGGACCGGGAAGCCGCCTATTACGACACTTTCGCCGGCGGCACCAAGGTGGTGCTGGGCTCGGGCCTGACGATCGTGGGGGCGCTCGCGTGTCTGAAGTTCACCCGGTTGCCCTACTTCAGCTCGCTGGCGTTTCCGTGCGCGGTCGGTCTGCTCGGGTGGTGGCCGCCGGGGTGACGCTGACGCCCGCGCTGATCGCGCTGGCAAGCGGCTTCGGCCTGTTCGACCCGAAGCGCAAGTTCAACTACACGCGGTGGCGCCGCCTGGCGACGGCCACCGTGCGGTGGCCCGCACCCATTCAGGCCACCTCGGTCATCCTGGCCATCGTCGGCGCCATTGGGTTGATGGGCTTCACCCCGCGCTACAACGACCTCTACTACCTACCGCAGAGCGCGTCGTCGGTGCAGGCGTACAACGCGGCCGATCGGCATTTCACCCAGGCCCGGTTGAATCCGGACCTGCTGATGATCGAATCGGACCACGATCTACGCAATCCCCGGGACATGCTGGTGCTGGACAAGGTTGCCGGTGCCATCTTCCGGGTGCCCGGAATCGAACGGGTGCAAAGCATCACCCGGCCGTTGGGGCCGCCGATTCAAGACGGATCGGTCCCGTTTCAGCTCAGCGTGCAAAGCGCGCCGATCCGCAGCAACCTCGATTATCTGAAGGTCCGGGTCGGCGACATCAAGAAGATCACCGGGTTCCTCGACACGCAGATCGCCCTGCTGGAGCACCAGTACGCGGTGACCCAGAAGCTCTCGAACGCCGTGGACGACAACTCGAAAACCACCGGGGAGACGGCGGCCATCACCGACCAGATCCGGGACCACATCGCGGATTTCGACGACTTCTGGAGACCGATTCGCAGCTACTTCTACTGGGAGAAGCACTGCTATGACATCCCGATCTGTTGGCCGCTGCGTAGCCTGTTCGACGCCCTGGACGGGTTCGATCAGCTGGCCGAAAAGTTCCACGCCCTCACCAGCGACCTGACCGACACGGCCAAGGCCACGCGCGAGCTGCTGGCGATCATTCCGGAGAACATCGCCGTGTCGAAGTCGATCCGGGATACGACGCTGACCATCTACAGCTCGTTCGACAGCCTGATCGCCCAGTTCGACCGGCTTACCGACACCAACACCGTGATGGGCAAGTCGTTCAACGACTCTCAGGTGGAGAGCCTGTTCTACCTGCCGCCCGAGATCTTCCAGAACCCCGACTTCCAGCTGGGCCTGAGCTTGATGGTGTCGCCGGACGGCAAGGCCGCTCGGTTCATCATCACCCACGCGACGGATCCGGCGACGGTTAAGGGCATCGCGTCCGTCGATCAGGAGCGGCAAGCGGCCAAGGAGGCGCTGAAGCTGACCTCGCTGGAGAACGCTGACATCTATCTCGGCGGCACGGCCGCAACGTTTTACGACATCGCCAACGGCGCCAAGTACGACCTGATGATCGCGGCGGTGGCCTCGAGCGTGCTCATTTTCATCATCATGGTGATCGTCACCCGCGCGTTGGTCGCCGCGGGCGTCATCGTCGGCACGATCGTGCTGTTGCTGGGAGCCGCCTTCGGATTCTCGACGCTGATCTGGCAGCACCTCACCGATTTCCAGTTGAACTGGTTAGCAACCGAATTCGCGCTGATCGCGCTCCTGGCGGTGGGGCCGGACTACAACCTGATGCTGGTGTCGCGGATCGAGGAGGAGATCGGCGCCGGCCTGAAAACCGGACTCATCCGCGGCATGGGAGTCACTGGCCCGGTGGTGACCGCCGCCGGCGTGGTGTTCGCCGTGACCATGGGCGAGATGATCATCAGCGACCTGCGGGCGATCGGCCAATTCGGCACCACGATCGGCATCGGCCTGTTGTTCGACACCTTCGTCGTCCGATCCCTCATCACGCCCTCGATCATGACGGCGATGGGTTGCTGGTTCTGGTGGCCGAAGCGGGTACGGGTGCGTCCGGCCAGCCAGATGCTTCGCTCCGTGGGGCCGCGGCCGCTGGTTCGCGCTCTGCTGCACCAGCCGCGCCACGCGGTCCCGCCCCCACCGACGACATAGCCCCGACCGCGCAGGCCGCCGTCGACGATCTTGACGTGGTTGGCAACAGGCAGGCCAGCGCGCGACAACCCTTATGCCGCAGCGCGATTACCGTGATGCGCGGCCGCTGACGGGTAGCCGCTGTCCGCTGACGCTGCCGGCGGGTTCGTCGGTTACTCGCATAACACCTCCGGCAGTGGTCCCGGGGGTCTACATTGTTGCGATCGGTAGGGGGCTGGCGAAAGGACGCTATCGATATGAGCATCGACAACGAATCGACGGCGTCGCGCCAGTTCGTCGCCTCCGCTGCCGCCTTCTCCTCCAAGTGGATCAAGGGAATTCGGTACTGGCAGGCCGGCTACACCGCGGTCTTCATCGCCTTCGTCGTGTTCATCGCGGTGAAGATGTTGGGCACCTTGAAGATCGTCAATCTCCGCACGCCGCACATCGGCGCCGCGGCCATCTACGCCCTGCCGATCGGCCTGGTTGTGGCGGGCACGGCGATCGGTGGCTACCTGTGGTGGCGGTCGCGCCGCACCTACCTCCTCATCGTCGCCGGCGACAGGCTCATCATCGGCCGGCGGCGCCCCGAGGTCTATCCACTGGCTGACGCGCAGCTGGGCCTGTGGGTGGACAACGGCGTCGCCCTTCATCTGCACTCCGGTCGACGCCGCTTCGTGTTGGGCGGTCGAGACCGTCGCATCGGGCCGGGGACACCGCTTGCCGCGCCGCCGGTCCCGCTGGTCGACGCATCGCTCGGCGCGGCCGACTTCGACGAATTGCTTGCCCTGGGCGGCTGGTCGGCGGCACGCGGGCCCGCCACCGGGGAACCGATTCGGTGTCTGCTGTTCCCCAACCCGGTGGAGACCCAACGGATGGGTTCGTTCGCGCTGCGGAAGAAGCAACGCCTGATCCGGTCGCTCTCGCAACCGCAACTGCTCATCGACCTGGACGCCGACAGTATCCGGGTCATCGACCCGAACAACGACGGCGTCGTGGCGATGACCTGGGTGGCACGGGTGACGGCCACCTACCGGCTCTCGGCCGGACATGCCGTCACGTCCGCCCAGCATGTCGCGAGCGACGCTGTGGGCCGATACTTTTCGACCATACCGGCGCTACGGATCGACATTGCCGGCATGGCACCCCTGACCGTCGGCTGTCGCGCGTTCGACGGGCCCAAGCAGCGTTGCTCGCGGTCGCCGGACGTTTCCACCACCCACGAGCCCCCGACCTATGCGGTCTCGGCGGCCGCCTGATATAGGTCAACGTACCTGATATATGGTGCAAGGCTGTTGCGCCCAAGTCATGGCGCTACGGCAACCAGTTAGCTGATATAGGCGATTGGCTTTCACTGCACGTTCCCGTGACAATGCTGGTATGGCCGACGACATCGAACTGAGCCCCACCGACTGGGTGCGCGAACAGACCGAACGGATTCTGCGGCAGGGCACGACCGACGGGGTCGAGGTCTTCGACCGGCCCGTGGTGCTGGTGACCATGACCGGGGCGAAGTCGGGCAAGAGGCGCTACGTGCCGTTGATGCGGGTGGAACACGACGGCCGGTACGCCGTCGTCGTGTCCAAGGGCGGCGCGCCGGAACACCCCGCGTGGTACTTCAATCTCAAGGCCCACCCGGAAGTGACGTTGCAGGACGGCGACAAGGTCGTCACTCTGCGGGCGCGGGAGCTGGCCGGAGCCGAACGCGAGCAGTGGTGGCGACTCGCGGTCGAGGCCTATCCTCCCTACGCCGAGTACCAGACGAAGACGGCCAGGCAGATCCCGGTCTTTGTTTAGAGTAATACAAAAACATTTGGATTCGGTATGCGCCCGGCCGGTCCGGTTGACCCGTTGTCGGGCGTCCACCTACCTTCGTACCCAGCGGCCGAGGTCTGGCCAGCTGGACAACGACGTTACTAGTATCTGTAATCGCCTGCGCTGTACGGATATACGAACCTTCGGCGTGTCGTTACCGGGTGGATGTCCAAAAGCCCACCGCCATTGACGAATTCAGGGGAGGGCCCCATGCAACGAGCAGGATCACCAGAGCGGCAAGGTGTGTCGACGCCGCGAAGCGAACGGATCCGTGAGGTGCTCCGCTACGATCTGCCCGCCTCGTTGGTGGTTTTCCTGGTGGCACTTCCGCTGTCGCTGGGGATCGCGATCGCTTCGGACGCCGCAGCCTCTAGCCGGGAGCTGGCTCGCCGCGATCGTCG
This sequence comes from Mycobacterium lepraemurium, assembly GCA_002291465.1. Taxonomy (GTDB): domain Bacteria; phylum Actinomycetota; class Actinomycetes; order Mycobacteriales; family Mycobacteriaceae; genus Mycobacterium; species Mycobacterium avium. The sequence goes on from CP021238.1 coordinate 73,679, forward strand.
GGGGTATCGTCGGCGGATGGCTCGGGGGGATCGCCGCTACAGGTCAGCGGGCCCGCCGCCGGGCTCACCGTCGTGGTCGCCGACGTGGTGGCCGAATTCGGCTGGGGTGTCACCTGTTTCATCACCGTAGTCGCGGGAGTCCTGCAGGTCTTGTTGGGGTTCAGCAGGATCGCACGTGCCGCCCTGGCCATCTCGCCCGTCGTTGTGCACGCCATGCTGGCCGGTATCGGCATCACGATAGCCCTGCAGCAGGTGCACGTGCTGTTGGGCGGGTCATCCAAGAGTTCGGCCTGGAGCAATGTCACCGGCCTGCCCGCGCAGATTCTCGGTGCGCACCGCCCGGGACTGGTGTTGGGTCTGCTGGTGATCGCGATCCTGGTGGCCTGGCGCTGGGTTCCGTCCCGGCTGGCCATCGTCCCCGGCCCGCTGGTCGCCATCGTGGTGGTCACGATCATCTCAATGGTGCTGCCGTTCAAGGTATCCCGGATCGAGCTGGACGGCTCGGTGCTCGACGCGGTGCGGTTGCCGTCCCTGCCGCACGGGAATTGGGGGGGGCGTCGCGATCGTCGTGATCACCGTCACCCTGATCACCAGCGTGCAGAGCCTGCTCACCGCGGTGTCCATCGACTGCATGCACACCGGCCCCCGAACCGATTTCAACTGCGAGCTGATCGGCCAGGGCGCCGCGAACATCGCGTCGGGCGCGCTGGGTGGGCTGCCCATCGCCGGCGTCATCATGCGCAGCTCGGCGAACGTCAACGCCGGTGCGAAAACCCGCGCCTCGACCATCATGCACGGTTTCTGGGTGCTGGTGTTCGCGGTGCCCTTCGCCGGGCTGGTCGAAAAGATCCCCACCGCCGCGCTCGCCGGCCTGCTGACCGTCATCGGGATCGAGTTGCTAAAGCCGGTGCACATCGAAACCGCCTTGCGCAACGGCGATCTCGTCATCTATCTGGTCACGGTTACCAGTGTCATCTTTCTCAACCTGCTGCACGGCGTGCTGATCGGTCTGCTGCTCGCCGTGGTGGCGACCGGGTGGCGGGTGGTGCGGGCCAGGATCGAGGCCGAACCGGTGGGCGACGGATGGCACGTCGTCATCGAGGGGGCATGCACCTTCCTGGCGTTGCCACGGCTGACCGGCGTGCTGGCCTCCATCCCCGAGCGCACTTCGGTGACCGTGCACCTGCTCACCAACTATCTCGATCACGCCGCGCATCAGGCGATCGGCGACTGGCACCGACGGCACTGCGCCACCGGTGGAACGGTCGAGGTCCGCGACACGGCCGAGCCGGCGGCGCGGCGCCGCAACTCGCACCTGAGCCTGGTCGAACAGGTCTGCTCGCCCGGGGGGCGCGTGACGCCGCGCGCTACCTCAGGTCGGCGGCCACCCGCTCCAGCGCGGTGAGGTGCTCGTCGACGCCGGCGAACCCGGCCTTCATGGTGTTCACCGAAAGATGCGTGGTCCCGGCGGCTTTCCACACAGCGATGTCGCCGGCCAGCTTGTCGCGGTCGTCGGTCCAGCTGACCCGGCCTTCCATCCCGAGGCTCTTGGGATCGCGGCCCGCCGCCTCGGCCGCGCGGGTCACCTGCTCGAGCGCGTGGTCCAGGCCAGGTCCCGGTTCGGTCATCGGGAACCAGCCGTCGCCGAGGCGGCCGGCGCGTTCGAAGGCACGATCGGAAGTGGCGCCGAACCACACCGGGATCGGCCGCTGGACCGGCAGCGGGGCCAGTCCCGCCGCGGTCACGGTGTGGTATTTGCCGTCGAAGGTGACCGACCGTTCGGTCCACAGCCGGCGCATCACCTCGACCTGCTCCTCGGAGCGCTTGCCGCGATTGGTGAACGTCTCACCGAGCGCTTCGTATTCGACGGCGTTCCAACCCAATCCGATGCCGAGCCGGAAGCGGCCACCGGCGAGCAGGTCGACCTCGGCGGCCTGCTTGGCCACCAGCACCGACTGGCGTTGCGGCAGGATGATGACGTCGGTGACCAGTTCCAGCGAGGTGATCACCGCCAGATAGCCGAATAACACGAACGGCTCGTGAAAGGTCGAGTTGATGTCGTAGGGGCCCCGCCACCCCTGATGCACCCGCGGGTCGGTGCCGACGACGTGGTCGTAGGCCAGGATGTGGGTGAACCCGAGCTCCTCGACCCGCTGCGCGTAGCTGCGCAGCACCGCGGGGTCCGCTCCGATCTCGGTCTGGGGGGAAGACGACTCCGATGCGCATTCGCGGTTCACCCGAGTCCCGACGCGATTCCTTCCCGCGTTGCCGCGTCGGCGATGATGGAGGCGTGGCGGCGACAAAGCTCAGCGGCGTGTTCCGGGTCGGCGAATTGGAGCCGGCGTTCGCAGAAGAGCTGGCCGCGCGCTACGACGTCCCCAGGCTGCCCGACGGTGCCGCACGTGACCGGTTCCTGGCCGAGCATGCCGCCGAGGTGCGGGCGCTACTGACCTGGGGACGGCCCGGGGTGGACGCCGCCCTGATCGCGGCGTTGCCCAACCTGGAGGTCATAGTCAACAACGGCGCCGGCGTGGACCTGATCGACACCGCGGCCGCCGACCGTCGCGGAATCGGCGTCAGCAACACCCCGGACGTGCTCTCCGATACCGTCGCCGACACCGCGCTGGGCCTGATCCTGATGACGCTGCGCCGGTTGGGCGTCGCCGATCGGTATGTGCGGGCCGGGCGGTGGGCGCGCGAGGGGCCGGTCCCCTACGGCCGGGACGTCAGCGGGCTCCAGGTCGGCATCCTGGGCCTGGGTCGCATCGGCTTGGCGATCGCGACCAGATTGCGGGGGTTCGACTGCGCCATCGCCTATCACAATCGTCGCCGCATCGACGGCTCCCCGTATCGCTATGCCGCCTCCGCCGTCGAGCTCGCCGAATCGGTCGACGTGCTGGTGGTTGCCACCACCGGCGACCACCAGGCCCACAAACTCGTCGACCGCGCCGTGCTGCGCGCCCTGGGCCCCGAGGGTTACCTGATCAACATCGCCCGGGGCAGCGTCGTCGACCAGGAGGCGTTGGTGGAGATGCTGGCCGGCGGTGAACTGGCCGGCGCGGGGCTGGATGTGTTCGCCGACGAGCCGCACGTGCCCGCCGAGTTGGTCGGCCTGGACAACGTGGTGCTGCTGCCGCACGTCGGCAGCGCCACCGCGCGGACCCGGCGGGCGATGGCTTCGTTGGCGCTGCGCAATCTCGAAAGCTACCTGGCCACGGGTCGACTGGTGACGCCGGTGCTGCGGCCGCGCCGCCGGATTCCGGACCGCAACTGATCCGTGGTCGAAGCGATACCCGGAAAAGGTTATCGCCGCCCCCGCAACGGGGTATGCGGCACTCATGAGCCCACTACCGTCGCAGACTGCCACGCCGGTGCGGTTGACGCTGGCCGGCAGCGCCCGCCCCGACACCGTGACGGCGTGGCGCCGTGCCTTGCACCGGTGGCGGCAGCACGAGGTGCGGGCGCCCGACGACGTGCGTGACGACGTGGTGCTGGGAGTCAACGAGGCGCTGGCCAATTGCGTCGAGCACGCCTACCGTTCGCACCGCGGAACCGGCGCGATGAAGCTGCAGGCCAGCTACGACCCGGGCGCCGAGTCGATCCGGGTGTGCGTGAGCGACCGCGGCCGGTGGCAGAGCCCGTCGTGCCGGCTGTCGAGCGACCCGCGCGCGTCCCGCGGCATCATGCTGATGCACAACCTGGCCGAGCACTGCACCATCCACACCCGCCCGGACGGCACCAGCGTCTACCTGGATTACGCTCTCGACCCGAATCACGTTGCTGAACAACGGGTTTGAAGGCCCTTAGCTGCCTAAGGGCGCCGATGGCGTGAACTTCACCGGCAACGGGTCGTCGCAGGCCAGCGCCATGTCGGGCAGACAGGGCCGCAGCGGAAACCGGCCGGGCCGCAACGGGTAAGCGGCGCAGCGCTTTTCAGACGCCGGCGGCCAGCTCCAATTCCTTCAACGACGCCTCCAGATGGCCGAGCATCCGCTGCAGATGCGGCACGCTGCGCCAGCAGCCGACGAGGTCGAAGTCGAGGTTGTCGGCATTGTTGGTCACGGTGATGTTGACCGCCTGACCGTCCAGCGGGATGGACAGCGGGTAGTTGCCGTCCAGCCGGGCGCCGCGCCAGTACAACTGTTCCGAGCGGCCGGTCGACACGTTCGAGATGACGATGTTGAACGGCGACGAGGCCGTCGACAAGTAGCCGGGGATCAGCCCGAAGAACAGCCCGCCGATGTTGAAGGCGGACAGCGCCAACTGCTGCACCGGCGGCAGCGCTGCCAGAACACGTCCTTGGTGTCGCGGATCGACGCGCTGATGATCTCCAGCCGTTTGGCGGGGTCGTCCAAGTCGGTGGCGAGGTTGCACAGGAAGGTGCCGACCAGGTTGCCGCCGCGGTCGTCGTCGGGCTTGCGCAGGTTGACGGGAACCATCGCGGTGAGCGGGGCGTCCGGCAGGGCGTTCTGGTCGAGCAGGTAGGCCCGCAGCGCGCCCGACGACATCGCGAGGATGACGTCGTTGACCGTGGCGCCGGGTGGCCGCCTTGACCGCGTTGATGCGCTCCAGAGGCCAGGACTGCGCGGCCACCCGCCGGGCGCCGCCGATGCGGACGTTGAACATCGAGCGCAGCGCCTGAAACGGCAGGGTGAGTTGCTGTTCGAGCAACGCGGCCCGGGCGCGCTTCAACGTGGACGGCGCCAGGGCGAGCGCCGACCCGGCGGTGCGGCAGGCCCGCTCGAGCAGCGACGGGCGTCGGCGTGGGCCACGCTTGCGCGGCGGCAGGCTCCAGGGCACCCGGACCTCGTCGTCGTGCGGATCGGGGGTGAAGGCCCGCTGCACCAGCCGCAGCGCGGGCACCCCGTCCATCAGGGAGTGGTGGTACTTCGTGTAGACGGCGTACCGGCCGTCCTGGAGGCCTTCGACCAGATGCGCCTCCCACAGCGGGCGGTGCCGGTCGAGCAGGCTGCTGTGCAGCCGGGACGCCAGCTCCAGCAGGTCGCGCACCCGTCCGGGTTCGGGCAGCGCCGAGCGGCGCAGGTGGTAGTCGAGCTCGACCTCCTTGTCGACCGACCAGGCCAGGTTGGTGACGCCGCCGAAGAACGCCGGGTGCTTGCGGAAGGTGGGCTGCACGTCGGTGCACTCGAGCATCGCCTGATAGCTCTCGCGCACGAAATGCGGGCCGGCGTCCGGCGGCGGCTCAAAGAGCTGCAGCGAGCCCACGTGCATCGGATGCTCGCGTGACTCGCCGATGAGGAACAACGCATCCGTCGGTGAAATCGGTTCCATGGTTGTCGCACCCGCCTGTCGCCTCTGTCGCCTGTGGCGCCGTGATCGCCGCCCGCGGTCTGAACGGCCTACCTCACTAATAGCCCAAGCGCGCGTCGGCCACACCCGAATGTGCCGGTGTCTAACGCCCGGTGGCCTGGAAGATGACGCGCCGCGCGATCTCGACGGCGTGGTCGGCGAAGCGCTCGTAGAAGCGGCCCAGCAGCGTGGTGTCCACCGCGGCGGCGACGCCCGGCGGTCCATCAGCACCGACAGTGGCTGGCGATGCAACTCGTCCATCGTGTCGTCGTCGCGACGGATCTGCGCCGCCCGGCGTGGGTCCTGCGACAGCAGCACCTCGCGCACACCGGCGGCCAGCGCCTCGGCCGCCTCACCCATGGCCGCGATGATCGGCCGCACTTCCGCCGGCACGGCGCTGTCGGGGTGGCGCCGGCGGGCGATCTCGGCGACGTGCACCGCTAGCTCAACCATCCGCTGGGCGTTGGTGGCGATCCGCAGCGCGCTGACCACCGCGCGCAGATCCGTGGCCACCGGCGCCTGCAACGCCAACAACGCGAACGCGGTCTCCTCGGCCTGCAGGCCCAGCGCGGCGATGCTGTGCTGGCGGGTGATGACGCCCTCGGCCGTCAACAGGTTGGCGTGCAGCAGCGCGTGGGTGGCCTGCGCGATCGCGTCGGCGGCCATTGCGCACATCTCGGCGAGCCGTGCGTTGAGCAGGCACAGCCGCCGGTGGAAACCGGGCCTCATCCGTGACGGATAACCCGTCACCGCCAAATAAACGTGTGCGCGATAAACGTGCCCGCGCTAGCGGACGTCGTCGGCCAGCGCGCGGGCCTCCCGTTCGGTTTCCACCGCGGGCCCCGAGCCCGGCAACGGTTTGCCGGCGACCTCGGGGGTTAACAGCAGCGTGGCGGCGCCCACCGCGCCACCGAAGATCAGCATGTAGGTCGGCACCATAACTAGGTCGGCACCATAACGTTGCCGGTGGCCGACACCAGCGCCTGGGCGATCAGCGGGGTGACGCCGCCGACCAGCGATATCGAGATATTGTGGGAGATGGCCAGCGCCCGTAGCGCACGGTGGTGGGAAACAGCGCCGGCAGCATGGCCGGCCCGTGCTGTCGAAGCACAGTTCCATCAGCCCGATCAGCAGCACGCCGATCAAGATCACCGGATACACGCCGCCGAATCGGATCAGCAGGAACGCCGGCACCGAGGCCCCGATCAGCAGCACGCACCCGGTCCACATGATGGGTTTGACGCCGATACGGTCGGACAGGCTGGCGACGGCCACCACCGTGGCCATCAGGATCGCCAGCGTGGTCACGATGATCACCAGCCCGGCCGTGTGTCCGACGCGCACGAACAGCCGGAGATAGGTGGGCAGATAGCCGGTGAGCATGAAGGCGGCGACCTGTGAGGTCAGCACCAGCGCCGCGCAGATCAGCATCGGCCGCCACTGCTGCGCCACCGTGCGCCGGATCTGTTGGCGGCCTTGGTCGCCCGGCGTGTGCGGGCTGTCATTGGCGCTCTGGTAGGCCGAGGACTCTTCCAGCCGCAGCCGCAGGTACAGCGCGACCAGACCGAACGGCAGCCCCAACAGCAGCGGAATCCGCCAGCCGTAGCTCAGCATGTCCTGGTCGGGCAGCCAGGTCTGCAGCCCGGTGACCAGCATGCCGGCCAGCACGAACCCCACCAGATTTCCCATCGGCAGGAAGCCGACCATCATGCCGCGCTTGTGGTCGGGCGCGCCTGCTCGACCAGGTAGGTCATCGCGCCGACGTACTCGCCGCCGGTGGACAGACCCTGGAATATCCGGGCGATGACGAGCAGGATCGGCGCCCAGATGCCGATGCTGTTGTAGGTGGGCAGCAGGCCGGTGGTGGTGGTGCTGACCGTCATCATCAGGTATGGTGACGGCCCGCACCCGGTGGCGGCCGATGCGGTCGCCCAGCGGGCCGAAGATGAACCCGCCGAGCGGGCGGACGACGAACGCCGAGGCCAGCGTGCTGAAGGTCGCGATCAGGTGCAGGCCGCTGACGCTCTTACCCGGGTAGAACACCTCGGCGAGCGTGGTCGCGATGTACCCGTAGACACCGAAGTCGTACCACTCCATGAAGTTTCCGATCGCGGTGCCCATGATGGTTTGACGCATCGCTGGATCGGCGACCCTGATTTCTTTACGTGCCCATTTCCCCGGCGGCGGCGAATACCCATTGACTGATGGTTTACCCGAAACTTTCCGGGCACGAACCAGCGGGGGTGGGCTAACAGCGGTGACCGCGCTGCGACCCGGCCCGGCCGGAGCCGCTCGGCCACCTCGGGCGACACGCGCCGCGGGGGCGTCAAAGGCCAGCTAGGGCGGGGTCCTGCGGTTCGGCGGCGACGGTGTCGCGCGCGGTGTGCGGCGGCGCCCGGTTATTCGCGTCACGTTTGGCTCGATCGGGCCGGTCATTGGCCCTTGAGGCTGCCGATGCGCAGCGAGAAGTCGGCCGGTTTGGGCGTCTGGGCGTTCTGGACCTGCTCGACGTAGCCGGCCGGTCGCGATCGATGATCGGCAAGCCCTCGGTGGTGGGACGCTCGGCCATGAACTCGGCGTACTGGCGTCCGAGCGCTTCGCGCAGGCCGATCGGGGCGGTGCGCCGGAAATCCGACAGCCTTTCGCGTTCCTCCTCGGCCATGTGGTCGTCGTTGGCCTCGCGGGTGCGTCCCACCGCGGCTAACCACTGCTCGGTGCCCGGCTGGGCCGCGTTCGGCGCAAGCACCCCGTCGCGGATGTCGTTGTGATCGCCGATCGCGTCGAGGGTCTCGTCCTCGGCGTCCGCACTGCCGCGCTTGAGCAGCTGGGGATAGAAGATCTTCTCCTCGATGTAGGTGTGCACGTCGAGCTTGTCGGCGAGCGGCCGCCACACCCGCTGCAGCGCGTCCCGGTTGTCGGCGGCCTGGGCCTGCAGGTAGTCGAGCCGGGCGAACTGCTCGCGGAACCAGTCGTGGCCGGCGAGGATCAGCATGGTGATGTCGGCCATCCGCGTCCTGCCTTCCGCCGGTCGATCTGGGCTGGCCTACCCGGTTTCCCGGCCCGGCTAACACCGCGCCCCGAGGATCAACCCAATTGACGCCCAGGTAAGCGATCTGCCGACACGGCGGATACACTGAGGCAGCCGCGAGGCGACCGGCCACGGTTGCGCCCGTCAAACCCGATCAGAATAAGTCAGAGGTTGTGCCTTGTCCGAGAACACCGGCGATGCCGTCAACTTGCAACCGCATTTCGACGACGTCCAAGCGCACTACGACCTGTCCGACGAGTTCTTCGCGCTGTTCCTGGACCCGACCCGGACCTACAGCTGCGCGTATTTCGAGCGGGACGACATGACGCTGGAAGAGGCGCAGATCGCCAAGGTCGACCTGTCGCTGGGCAAGCTGGGATTGCAGCCGGGCATGACCTTGCTCGACATCGGCTGCGGCTGGGGCACCACGATCGTGCGCGCGCTGGAGCGCTACGACGTCAACGTCGTCGGCCTCACGCTGAGCCGCAACCAGCAGGCGCACGTGCAGCGCCGGCTGGACAACCATCCGTCCCCGCGCAGCAAGCGGGTGCTGCTGCAGGGCTGGGAGCAGTTCGACGAGAAGGCCGACCGCATCGTGTCGATCGGTGCCTTCGAGCATTTCGGCCGCGACCGCTACGACGACTTCTTCAAGATGGCCTACGCGGCGCTCCCGGACGACGGCGTGATGATGCTGCACACCATCATCAAGCCCAGCGACGAGGAGTTTGCCGAGCGCGGCCTGCCCATCACCATGACCAAGCTGCGCTTCGTGAAATTCATCATGGACGAGATCTTCCCGGGTGGGGACCTGCCCCAGGCCAAGGGCGTCATCGAGCACGCGCAGCGGGCCGGCTTCGGTGTGCAGCGGGTGCAGGCGCTGCGCCCGCACTACGCCCGCACCCTGGACACCTGGGCCGCCGCGCTGCGGGCGCGCCGCGACGAGGCCGTTGCGATCCAGTCCGAAGAGGTCTACGATCGCTACATGAAGTACCTGACGGGTTGCGCGGACCTGTTCCGTGAAGCTTACACCGACGTCGCGCAATTCACCCTGAACAAGGGCTGACGCCGGGCCTTTGCCCGGCGCGGTTTACCGGCGCATTCCGGTAGGTAACTTCACGGCAGCACCCCAATCCCCGGCTTTGCGCAGCGCATTTCACGGTCAACGACCGGGTGGTCGCGGCCTGATCGCGATTCGCCGAATCTTTCTGCGTGAACGGTGTTTCCATTACCTTGATAGCCGATCCGGCCACGGGAGGAGCCATGGGAGAGCACGAAGCGAAGATGATCATCTTGTCGACCGACGACCTGGACGAGTCGATCCGGTTCTACAGCGAGACCCTGCGTATGCCGCTGAAGTTTCGCGACGGGGCGCACTTCGCCGCGCTCGACGCGGGCCCGGTTACCCTGGCGCTGGCGACCGCGGTGGACCACCCGATCCCCGGCCAGGTGGTAGTGGGCATCAAGACCGCCGACGTCGACAGCGCGGCCAGGGCCGGCGAGGCCAGTGGCGGCGGCATCGTCAAGGGCCCCTACGACGATGCTCACGAACGACGCGCCGTGGTCTATGACAACAAGGGCAACGGCCTGGTCTTCTACAAACCGTTGGGCCGGTAGCGGCGCTCGCGCGCGAGAGTGCCGGCGCGCGACTACTTTCCGGTGCGCTCGCGGTGTTTGCACTCCGGCCAGCAGCAGGGCCGCCGCTTGCCTTCCTCCAACTCCTCGACGGTGCGGCGGATGCGGCGCTCCCGGGTCGCCTGCTGCTTGGCGTCCTCGACCCAGCAGATGAACTCGTTTCGGGCCAGCGGCGTGATGTTGTTCCACGCGGCGAGCGCGGTGGCGTTGCCGATCAACGAGTCGCGCAGGTCGGCGGGCAGCTTGTGCACCACCCCGCCGGGCAGTGGCCGGCCGCTCATCGGGCCACCAAATGCGCGCTGTCGTCGTGTAATTCGTAGCGGCGCAACGTCATCGGGGTGGCGGCGGGGATGTCGCCGCCGGCGATCACCGCGCGGGTGATCGGGGTGAGCGCCGCGAACAGCGTCTCCACCTCGTCGTTGGTCAGCGCGTCGAGCGCCGACACGGCCAGCGCGTCGGTGGTCGCTTCGATGTGGTCCTTGCACTGTCGGCCGGCGGCGGCCAGCGCGCCGTCGCCGTCGAGCAGGCCGCGCTCGGCGAGGCGCTGTTCGTGCCGGCGCCAGGATGTCTCGTCGTAATCGCGGGTGCGGTCGATGTAGTCGCGCGACACGTTGCCCGCCGCGGCGTGCAGGACGTTGGACTCGCGACCGGAGATGCCGGCGGCGGCCAGCACCGCCACGTGCGCGTCACCGCGCTGTGGCACGCAACAGCGTCGTCGCGTGCCACAGCGCGGCCAGCGGGCCCGCGATCTCCCAGGCCGCCGGCAGCGCCTTGGCCACCCGTTCGGGGGCGAAGTTGTAGAAGATCGCGGCCACCACCTCGCGCGACACCGCACCCAGCGGCGCCGAGCGGGCCGCGAAATAGCCCATCCAGAATCCGCGGTAGCCCGGGGCGTCCAGCGCGGCCCGTGCCTCCGGCGCAAAGTACGTCACCGCGTGCACCGGCTCGTAGCGATCGAAGAAGCGTCGGGCCAGCAGCGGTTGTCGTCGCATGCTGGCAGTTAACCATTGGTTGCCGGACCCACCAAGCGGGAATCCCCGGCGTCGGAGTCTGCGTCGCTGCTCGGGAGCCGTCGTGCGATCACGGCCAGCACGTGCTCGGCCCAGCGAATGTTGTCTTCTTCGAAGGAGATTCCGCGGATCAGCGTCAGGTACAGGCCGATCCGTTCGGCGCGGGCCAGATAGTCCTCTTTGCTGCGGCCGTCCAGCAGACGGGCCCGCAGCCGTTGGTAGCGCGCCAATTTCGCGGTGGCCCAGTCCCGCCGCTCGCGGATCGCGTCGCGGACCGCCCGCATGTCGCCGGCGTCGGCAGCCCGGACCTTGATCAGCAGTTCGCCGCGGATCACCGACGGCTTCGGCGCCGTCGCGGTGAACCGCCGGATCGCCGCGCGCCCGGCCGCGGTCAGCGAGAACATGCGCTTGTTGGGCCGGCGCTGCTGGTGCACCACCCGCGCCCGGATCAACCCCTGCCCGGCCAGCCGGTCGAGCTCCCGATACAGCTGCTGAGGGGTGGCCGGCCAGAAATTCGCGACCGAGGCGTCGAAGTCCTTGGCCAGGTCGTATCCCGACGATTCACCCTCCAGGAGGGCGGCCAACACCGCGTCACGCAGCGACACCGGACAGTCATACAACGGCGCCAATAATCAACAAAGTGACTAAGCGCACGCTCGACATATACGGCCGAGCGGCCCAGCGTAAGCACCACCTAACTCAACAAGTTGACTATGCGAGGTCGCCGATGCATCCGTTCCGCCGGGCCGTCGAAGAGCGCGACGAGCAGGCCATCCAGGCGCTGCTGGCCGACAACGTGGTGTTCACCAGCCCGGTGGCGTTCAAGCCCTACATCGGCAAGCCGATCACCGCGGCCATCCTGCGCGGCGTCATGCGGATCTTCGAGGACTTCCGGTACCTCCGCGAGATCGGCGACCCGGGCGGCCGCGACCACGCCCTGGTCTTCGAGACCGGCATCGCCGGTGCCCCCGGGACCAGGATCACCGGCTGCGACTTCCTGCACTGCGACGACGACGGTCTGATCGACGACTTCATGGTGATGGTGCGGCCACTGTCGGGTGCGACGGCATTGTCTGAGGCGATGGGCGCCCAGTTCGCGCGCATCCAGCACGAGGCGGTCGAATTGGCCAATCGACTCGGCACTGCGTAGAAGTAGTGACCGTGCGGATCGGATATTGAGCATCAACTATGCGGCGGCTTCAAGGACGTGGCCGCCGAGGTGGCCGACCTGGAAAACGCCGGGCTGGACATCGTTTTCGTGCCCGAGGCGTACTCGTTCGACGCGGTGAGCGCGTTGGGCTACCTGGCGGCGAGCACCCAGCGGGTCGAGCTCGCGTCGGGCATCCTGCAGCTCTACACCCGAACGCCCACCCTGACCGCGATGACCGCGGCCGGCCTGGACTACGTCTCCGACGGACGGTTCACCCTCGGCCTGGGAGCGTCGGTTCCGCAGGTGATCGAGGGCTTCCACGGCGGGCCCTACGACGCCCCGATCGGGCGTACCCGCGAAGTGATCGAGATCTGCCGCCAGGTGTGGCGGCGCGAGCCGGTGCAGCACCGGGGCAAGCACTACACGATCCCGCTGCCCGCCGACCGCGGAACGGGGCTGGGTAAACTGCTCAAGCTCATCAATTCGCCTGTACGCGAACTGATTACGATTCTAGTGGCCGTGCTGGAGCCCAAGAACGTCGAGATGGCGGCCGAGGTTGCCGAGGGCTGGTAGCCGATCTTTTATCTGCCCGAGAAGGCGCGCGACGTGTGGGGCGAGTCGCTGGCCGCCGGCCGGGCCAAGCGCGCCGCCGAGCTGGGCGAGCTGGAGATCTACGCCGGCCCGGTGTTGGCCATCGGCGAAAACGTCGAGCCGCTAAGGGAATTCGTCAAACCGCACCTGGCCCTCTACATCGGTGGGATGGGCGCCAAGGGCAAGAACTTCTACCATGCGCTGGCTACCAAGTATGGATACGGCCCGCAAGCCGACCGGATCCAGGAGCTCTACCTGGCCGGCGACAAGGACGGGGCCGCCAAGGTGGTGCCGGATGATCTGGTGCGCGACGTGAACCTGATCGGCAGCCGGGAGTTCGTCAAGGAACGGGTGGCGGCTTTCCGGGAGGCCGGGGTGGCCACCCTGAACGTGGCGCCGATGGCGTCCACCCCCGCCGAGCGGGTCAAGCTGATCGAGGCCCTGCACCAACTGGTGTGACGCGTACCGGGTACGCGCCGGCTCGGCGAGATCAGTTCTGCCAGTGGTCATCTCGTCGCAGACGGGCCGCTCTGCCGGCCGCCGCAGTCACGGCCAGCACCGCCATGCCGGACAGGATCGCCGTCGCGACCCCGGGGCGAACGCTGGCCAGTATCAGCGGCAGCCTGAAGCCGATGTAGGTGACCACGTAGAACAGCCCGGCCAGGCCGCCGCGCAGGCGTTGCGGCGCGGCGGCCTCCAGATCGATCAGCCCTTCGCGCAGACACAATCCGGACGCGCACCCCAGGACCACGAACAGCGGTACGCCCAGCGCCGGGGTCAGGGTGGGCGGCCCCGCGGCGGCTACCGCGTAACCGAGGGCGGCCAGCACCGCGCCGGCGGTGCCGGCCTGAGGCCCCCAGCGCAGTGCCCGGGCCAGCACCTGGACCGCGCCACTGACCCCGTTGACGATCAGGGTGGCGGTGCCGGCGGCCACCGGAGCGGCCAACGCGGTGTGCAGCCGGCCGGAAATGGTGACGAAACCCAGTGTGGCCGAGGCGAACACCCACGGCGCCAGTGGCATCGCCCAACTCAACGCCCGTGAAATACCCTGCGGCGCAGCGTCAGCCGTCTCCTCGCCGTCAGGATCCGCCGGTGCCGTCACCGCGGACGGCTGCGGGGTGGCGACGACTGCGAACGTCGCCAGCGCGAGGATCGCGGCGGCGAGCGCGAACGACGCCCGGACGCCCGAGGGTCCGGCCCAGGCGAGGACGCCCCCGGCGAACGGCCCCACGGCGAAACCGGCGGTGAGCACCGCTCCGGCCGACGGTCCCGCCGCGGGCCGGCGTGCAAACATGGCTTCGGTCGGCGCGCACCGCACCGCGGGGTTTGAAATCAGGCAATTCGGTGTACAGATACCACTACTCGTCCCGAGGAAGGCAAATGATGAAGTACATTGCGGCAGCCGCGATCGCGCTCTCCGTCCTGCTGTCCAGCGCGTGTTCGGCCTCACAGGTCATCAACACCGGCGGCGACACCAAGTGCAAGGACTTCACCACGCAGGACGAAAAGAAGCAGAACGACGAAGTCAGCAAGATGCTCAAGGACAAGAGCGGCACCGATCCGAGCAGCGTCGAGATCTCCGCGACGCGGCTGTCGGCGATGACGTACCGCCAGACGGTCGGGAAGCCGGACACCAAGATCTCCGAGGCGCCGCACGGCTGACGGCGGCCGATCTTCGAATCACGATCACCGCAAATCTAGTGGGCGCTGCCGCGGGTTCCTAGGCTGCCCGGGTGGTCTCGACCAACCCGGCGCCGGCACGTGTGACGCTTCGCCACGTCGATCGGACGTTCGGGACGCACATCGTGCTGCGAGACGTCGACGTCGAGATCGAACCGGGTGCGATGGTCGCGCTGCTTGGAGCGTCCGGTAGCGGCAAATCGACGCTGCTGCGGCTGGTTGCCGGGCTGGACCGGCCCAGCGGGGGACGGATCGAAATCGACGGCAAGGCGGTTCGCGGGATCGACCCGCGCTGCGCCGTGGTGTTTCAGGAACCACGGCTGCTGCCGTGGCGGTCGTTGGCGGCCAACGTCGCCTTCGGACTGCCACGCGGCACCGAGCGGTCGGAAAGACTTGCGGCCGTGCAGCGTTGGCTCGACGTCGTCGGCCTACGCGAATTCGCCGGCCACTACCCGCGTCAGGTCTCCGGCGGCATGGTCCAGCGCGCCGGCCTGGCGCGTGCCCTGGCGTGGCAGCCCAGCGTCCTGTTGCTCGACGAACCGCTGGACGCGCTGGACGCGCTGACCCGGTTGCGGGTGCAAGACCTGCTCGACGCGGTGCAGCAACGGGCCGGTACCACAACGATTTTGGTGACGCACGACGTGGCGATCCCCAAGCCGCGCGACCGCGGTGATCCGCGCATCGCCGCGCTGCGCGAACAGTTGTTGGAGGAAGTCGGTGTGCCGCGACGCGGATACGCCATCGAACAGGAGGCGAAAACGTCGTGGGGCCAAGGCATCTGATGGCATTGGCGGTGGTCGCTGCGGTCACCGCGGTGTCCGGCTGCGGTTCGAGCAGCGGCACCACGACGACCAAGGACCTGCACCTCGACTACGCGTACTACAACCCGCTGAGCCTGGTGATCCGCGACCAGCAGCTGCTGGCGAAGAAGGGCTACCACGTCACCTGGGTGCTCTCCCAGGGCAGCAACAAGGCCAACGAGGGACTGCGGTCCAAGGCCCTGGACTTCGGTTCCACCGGCGGTTCCCCGCACTGCTGGCGCGGGCCAACGGCACCCCGATCAAGACCGTCGACGTCTACGACCGGGGCGAGTGGACCGCGCTGGTTGTCGCCAAGAACTCGCCCATTAACGCAATGGCCGACCTGAAGGGCAAGAAGGTCGCGGTCACCAAAGGCACCGACCCGTACTTTTTTCTGTTGCAATCGCTTGCTACAGCGGGGCTTTCGCCCGCGGATATCGAGATCGTCAACCTGCAGCACGCCGACGGCAAGACCGCGCTCGAGCGCGGCGACGTCGACGTATGGTCCGGATTGGACCCGTTCATGGCCGAGACGATCCAGCAGCAAGGCTCGCGCATCATCTACCGCAACCCGGATTCCGTCCAGTTGGTGGTCGACACCTATGAGGAGGCCCGTAAGTGGGCGAAGACGCACCCGGCCGAGCTGGCGGCATTGCTGGCCTCGCAGGCGAAGGTGAGCCAGAGCGTGGCCCAGGAGGAGCTGGGTCTAACGACTTTGGACATCGACCCGGCGCCGGGGGATTGGCTGCGCGCCGTGCTGACCCGGATCGAGCCTCTGGCGGTGGCCGACGGCGACATCAGATCCGACGACGCCGGACGCAACGCACTGAACACTCTGATCGAGCCGAAGTACGCTCGGCAAGCCCGCTGACGCCGCGCTCCCGGCGGCTGGGTGGGCTCTCGATCGGCCTGATCGTCCCGGCGCTGCTGCTGGTGGCGTGGCAGCTCGCCACCCGCCGTCACCGGATTCTTTGCGCCCAGCCAACTTCCGCCTCCCGGCGACGTGATGGCCGTGTTGAGCGACTTGGCGCGGCACGGCGAACTGTGGACGCACCTGAAGGCCAGCGGCTGGCGGGTGCTGGCCGGATATGCGTCCGGGGCTGCCGCGGGGCTGGCGCTGGGTTCCCTCGTCGGGCTGTCGGTCACCGCGCGCAGGCTGCTGGCCCCGACCGTGGCCGCATTTCGCACCATGCCTCGTTGGCCTGGGTTCCGTTGCTGCTCTTGCGGTTCGGTATCGGCGAGACACCCAAGATCCTGATGGTGGCTATCGGCGCGTTCTTTCCGGTCTACACGACGACGGCCTCGGCGCTATCCCACATCGACGCCCACCTGGTCGAGGTGGGGCGAGCCTACGGTCGGCACGGGGTGTCGCTGTTGACCGCGGTGCTGCTGCCCGCCGCGGCGCCGGAACTGGTGAACGGGTTGCGATTAGGCCTGGCCAATGCGTGGCTGTTCGTGGTGGCGGCCGAGCTGATCGCCTCCTCGAAGGGACTCGGCTTCCTGCTCATCGACAGCCAGAACAGCGGACGCACCGACGTGATGTTGCTGGCGATCGTGCTGCTGGCCGGGCTGGGCAAACTCAGCGACGCCGCGCTGGGCTCCGTCGAGACCCGGATCGCCCGGGGGCACGGCTAATCGAGCAGCAACTCCGCGGGTATGTCGCCGGACAGCACGGCCCGCGCCAGCAGTTCGCCGAGCAGCGGACCGAACTTCATCAGGTTGGCGCCGACGAACGCCAGCACCCGGCCCCACCGCGCAACGGTCCAGCCGTCGCCACCCGAATCCAGCCACGGCGCACGGACACTGACGCAGTCCACCCGGTCCACCGCGACCAGCGACGGGAACAGGGCGCGCACCGTCGCGGGGTCGGCGACCTCCTGCCCGAACGCCCACCGCCCGGTGCCGCCGAGCGGCAACCCGTAGCCCTCGGGCGCCGACAGGCACGCCGCTCCGGTCGCATCCGCACCCCGGTAGGTGAACCGGGTGTGCGGCACGGAGTCGACGCCGAGCGGGCCGAACAGCTTCGGCGTCGCCACGCCCGCGCAGATCAGCACCCGACCGGCGCGCAGCACGGTGCCGTCGGCGAGCACCGTGCGGCCGTCGTCGGCCACCGAGACCACCTCGCCGCGCAGGATGACGACGTGGCGTGCCAACGCGGTCAGCGCGCGGCGGATCCGCAGGCTGCCGCCCAGCGGATCGAAAATTCCTGTCTCTCATGGCGTGTCGGCGAACGGGATCCGCTCGGCGATGCCATCCCGATCCAGCCGGGAGAACGCGGTGCCCGCCCGCTCCATGGCCTGCGCGACCCCGTCCGCCGCGGCGCCGGCGGCGATGAAGCCCTCCGAACCCGGCAGCCGCCCCACCCCGAACTCGGCCTCCCACCGCTGCCAGCCCGCCCGGGCGGCAAAAGCCAACCGGCACAACGCCTCTCTGCGGTGGGCGATCCAGAAGATCCGGGCCAGCCCGGCGGACTGCTCGCCGAACGGCTGCCCTTTTTCTAGCACAACCACGTCGTCGTGTCCGCGGCGCGAGAGCTCATGGGCGGCCGCGAGGCCGCACACCCCCGCACCGATCACCACGATCATCAAAAGAAGAACTCGGCGTGCGGCGCCTCGGGCACCGCGAACAGCCGATCGGCGACCGCCAGCGCCCCCGGATCGCGGGCCCGGGCCAGCCCGGCCACGGCGAGGTCGCGCCACGTGGTGCCGCCGAGCAGCACGGCGGCCAGCCTCTCGACGTCGACATCGACGTCGGCCGGCCCGTCGGTCACCGCCACACCGCCATCCGCGATGCGCAGGAACACCGAATTGTCCTGCAGCAGCGGTTCGTTGACCGCGACGGAGAGCGTCTCGTCGCCGCAGTAGCCGCGGGCGGCCAGCGCCGCCCGCGCGTCGACCACGCGGAGCCACGTCTCGTCGTGTACCGCGGTGACCCGCACCGCCCGCCGGTCGGCCAGCAGTCAGGGCAGCGGATCGTCCAGTGGCAGCATCCAAAATTGCACGCGGTCAACCAGATCCAGACCGAGCAGGAACCGCAACAACCCGAGGTAGGCCTCGGCGGTGGACGCGAAGAAGTCCTCGACCACGATGGTGTGCTCGTCGCTGACGAACCACCGCTCGGTGTCGATCGGGCGGTAACGGACGAAACCGGTTTTGGACCCCGGCGCGCCGTGCACCGCGACATACTTTGGGCCCGGGGCCGATTCGGTGTGCAACCGCACACCCTGCCACCACACCCGCGGGCGGTCGATGGTGCCCGGGAGCTCCGGGCGATGCTCGGCGTAGATCCGGGGCAGCACCTCCCACGCCTGCGCGGTGTCCAGTAATCGCACCGGGCCGCTCGGCCCGACGTCGCGGCGCAGCGCCGCCCGCGCGGTGTGCACCGTCACCGATTGCGACGAACTCGCGACGCCGTAGCCGTAGCGGCCGTAGATCGTCGCCTCCGAGGCCCGCAGCGTCGCCACCACCTCGTTGCGTGCCGCGAAGTCGCTCAGCTGATGGCGCACCAGGGCGGTGGCGATGCCCTACCGGGTGAACGACGGCAGCACCCCGATGTGGGTCACGGCCGTGTGACCCACCAGCGCCCCGCCGGGAAGGGTCAACCGGCTGGTCACCGCGTCGGCGGTGCCGACGAGTTGCCTGCCGGCGAAGGCCCCGATGGTGCGGCCCGGCTCGAGCAGCGTGCCGATCTGGCCGGATGCCAGCCCCGCCAGCGGCGCGAACCCGACCATGGCGGTGCGGAACACGTTGGCGGCGGCGATCAGGTCGTCTTCGTCCTCGAGAACCCGGATCTCGATAGCCATGCCGCCATCATGTCGCGTGCGGCCGGTGGCGCCGCCCGCGGGAGGTCGCTACCCGGTCACCGGATGGGCAGGCCGGTCAGCGCCCGGGAGATGACCAGCCGCTGGATCTCGCTGGTGCCCTCGAAGTATGGTGAAGATCTTGGCGTCGCGGTGCATCCGCTCCACCGGGTAGTCGCGGGTGGAGCCGTTGCCGCCCAGGATCTGGATCGCCTCGTCGGTGACGTACACCGCGGTTTCGCTGGCCACCAGCTTGGCCATCGAGCCCTCCGCGGAGTCGAAGGCCTGGTTGTTGCGGGCCATCCAGCCGGCCCGCCACGCCAGCACCCGGGCGGCGTCGATACGGCACTTCATGTCGGCCAGCTTGAACGCCACCGCCTGGAACTCGCCGATCTTGCGGCCGAATTGCTCGCGCTGGCAAGCGTATTCGAGAGGATACTCGTATGCGGCCCGCGCCACCCCGACGGCCATCGCGCCGACCGTGGGCCGGGTGCGCTCGAAGGTCTTCAGCGCGGCCTGCCCGCGGGCGCCCAGCTCCGGATAGACCGACGCCACCACGATATGCACGTTGGCGATCCCGCCGTTGGTGGCCCAGGTCTTGGTGCCGTTGAGCACCCACTCCCCGGTGGCTTCGTCGTAGCGGGCGCGGGTGCGGATGGCGCCGACGTCGGAGCCCGCATCGGGTTCCGACGAACAGAACGCGCCCAGCTTGGGTTCGTCGGCGGTGCCGAACATCTCGGGCAACCAGCGGCCCAGCTGTTCGGGTGTGCCGTTGCCGGCCGGCGCCGCCGCGGCCAGCCCGGTGCCCATGATGGACAGCGCGATTCCGGCGTCCCCCAGAACAGCTCCTCGAACACCGTCAACATGTCCAGGCCGGTCGGCTCGGCCGCCTGCTGGGCGAACAGGCCGGGCGAGTACAGCCCCACCTTGGCGGCCTCCTGGATCACCGGCCAGGGGGTCTCCTCACGCTCGTCCCATTCCGCGGCGGCGGGGCGGACGACGTCGGCCGCGAACTGGTGCACCCAGTCGCGCACCTCGATCACGTCATCGGACAGCTGCAGGGAAAACGTCACGTCTGTGCTCCTGAATCATTGTCGTTGTCGTTCAAAGTTTTTCGCCGGTTCGTGTACTGGGCGAGGACGCTGACCGTTTGGTTGACCCAGGCCTCGAAGTAGCGGTCCTCGTCGGTGTTGCCGGACAGCCGGCCGGTGAGCGCTTGCAGGGTGGCGGCATAGGACAGCGATCCGATGGCCACGGCGGCGGCCGCTTCGGGATCGGGGATGCTGGTCCGCCCGGCGCGATTGGATGCGGCCAATTCGTCGGCGAAGCGTTGGTAGGCGTTGTCGGTGATCACCTGCCAGGTCTTCTCGTCGAGATCGCCGAGCTCGTCGGGCTCGCGCAACATGACCTTGAGCAGATCCTCGCTCTGTTTGAGGTTGTTCCAGATCAGCTGCCCGGCGGTGTGCACCGCCTGCTCGACGCTGCCCGGCTGCCCCACGTCGTACTGCTCTCGCGCGGTCACGATGCTCTCGATCCGGTGCGCGACCGCGGCCTCGAGCAGCTCGCGCTTGGAGCCGAAGTGTTTGTAGAGCGCCCCGGACCCCGGCGCCAGGCCCGACTCACGCTGGATGTCGGCCACCGACGTCGCGGCGTATCCCTTCGCGGCGAACAGCCGCAGCGCCGCGGACAGCAGCCGGTCCCGTCCCGAGCTGAGCATGGTGAGAGAGTACTCACTCACCAGCCACGAGGCAAAATGGTGTCCGCGCTCGGCGCGCGAGGGGGAGAAGGCGATGCGGTTAGCGTTAGATTCTTGCCGAACTGAAGGAGCCTGACATTCGCGTCTTACCGCGCATACAGCTGCCGATGCGGGTGCTGTCGCTGCGCACCATCGTCATCGTGGCCGCGATCTCGGTGATGACCCTGGTCGTCCTGCTGGGCACCTGGGTGTGGGTGGGCGTCACCAACGACCAGTACAACCAGCTGGACCGCCGGCTCGATTCGGTCAGCAGCCTGGGCGACATCAGCAGCCTGCTCACCAACCCGCAGCACAACAGCCCGGACCGCGCTACCCCGGACGGCAACCTGGTGCGCACCGCGCGCATCGGCGGCGTGACCGTGTCGGTGCCGAGCAACATCGTGTTGCCCCAGCTTCCCGACGGTTACGCCAACACCACGATCAACGGGGTGCAGTACCGCGTCCGCACCTTCACTGCGGGCCCCGCCTCGATCGCGCTCGCCGCGCCGCTGGCCGAAGCCCAGCACCGAATCAACGAACTGCACCTGCGGGTGTTGTTGATCTGCGCCAGCGTGATCGGCGGCACCGTGGTGGTGGGCTGGGTGATCTCGTTGATCATGGTCAATCCGTTCCTGCTGCTGGCCCAGCAGGCGCGCGCCATCAACGCCCAGTCCAGCCCGGACGAGGTCCAGGTGCGCGGCGTACGCGAGGCCGTGGAGATCGCCGAGGCGGTCGAGGGCATGCTGGCCCGCATCGGCAAGGAACAGCAGCGCACCAAAGCCGCGCTCGAGTCGGCCCGCGACTTCGCGGCCGTCGCCTCCCACGAGCTGCGCACGCCGCTGACCGCCATGCGCACCAACCTGGAGGTGCTGTCCACCCTGGACCTGCCGCACGAGCAGCGCCAGGAGGTGATCGGCGACGTCATCCGCACCCAGAGCCGCATCGAGGCCACGCTGACCGCGCTGGAGCGGCTGGCCCAGGGCGAGCTGACCACCGTCGACGATTTCGTCCCGTTCGACATCACCGAGCTGCTGGACCGCGCCGCCCACGACGCGCTGCGCGTCTACCCCGACGTGGAGGTGTCGCTGGTGCCCTCGCCGACGGTGCTGATGATCGGGCTGCCCACCGGGCTGCGGCTGGTGATCGACAACGCCATCGCCAACGCCGTCAAGCACGGGAACGCCAGCAAGATCCAGCTCACCGTCAGCAGCTCCGGCGAGGGCGTGGAGATCGCCATCGACGACGACGGCAGCGGGATTCCGGAGGCCGAGCGCGCCACCGTGTTCGAACGTTTCGCCCGCGGGTCGACGGCGGCACGCTCGGGTTCCGGGCTGGGCCTGGCGCTGGTGGCCCAGCAGGCCGAATTACACGGTGGCACAGCCGAATTGCAGAACAGCCCGCTGGGCGGTACCCGGCTGCTGCTGCGGCTCGCCGGAGACGGGCGCGGACCGGCGTAGCGGGCCGATCGAAGGCAAGGCACTCGACGTCTAGCCACACCCTTGTGTTAGTAGAGCGATCTATATAGCCGGATGCCGGGGCAGCGGATCCGAAAGGCACATCGATGAACGCCAGCGCCGAACACGCCCGGTATGAGAAGCGGGGCCGGATCGCCACCATCACCCTGGACCGGCCGGCCTCGCGCAACGCGATCGATCCGGCGATGGACCGGCGGCTGCGCGACATCTGGGCCGAATTCCGCGACGATGACGGCGTCGACGTCGTGATCCTGACCGGGGCGGGTGACGCGTTCTGCGCCGGCGCCGACCGCAACACCAAAGGCGTTGGCTTCGGCGGCATCTCACGGCTGGTCGATATTTGCGGGCTGGCCGCCGCGCTGGATCTGGAATTGAGCGGCGAACCCATCGACGCCCAACGTGCGCTGCAGGTCAACCTGGTCACCCGGGTGGTGGCCCATGACGACTTGATGACGGCGGCCCACGCCCTGGCAGAGCCCGTCGTGCCGGCTGTCGAGCGACCCGCGAACGGTTCCTGGCCGCGGCCACCGGACTCTTTCGGCGCCAAGGCTATTCGGGCACCGGCCTCAAACAGATCGTCGTCGAGAGCCGGGCCCCGCTGGGCTCGTTGTATCACTTCTTCCCCGGCGGCAAGCAAGAACTGGCCGTGCAGGCGATCGCCCACACCGCCGAGCGCTACCGGGAACTGCTCGACCGGGTGTTCGCCAAGTCCACCGACATCGGGCAGGTCACCGTCACGTGGTTCAACTGGGCCGCCCGCGCCCTGCAGGAAACCGACTACGCCGACGGCTGCCCGATCGGCACGGTGGCCTGCGAGCCCGCCAGCAGCAACGAGGCGCTGCGGCAAGCCACCCAGGCGGTGTTCGCGTCCTGGCAGTCCCGGGTGGCCGCCGAACTGATCGGCGCGGGCGTCCCGACCGCGCAGGCGCGCCGGCTGGCGACGTTCGCGGTGGCCAGCCCGGAGGGAGCGATCCTGCTCGCCCGCGCGCACCGCAGCACCCGGCCGCTGCGCGACACCGGCCGCGTTGTCGCCGACACCCTGCGCGCGGCCACCGACCGCGGCTGACCGGGCGACTTGACTCATGCTCGGCCACCTCGGCATCAACGTGCCCAACCTGTCCGCCGCCAAGCGGTATTACGACGCGCTGATGCCGCTGGTCGGATTCGAGCCGTTCTTTGCCGCCGCCGACGAATTTTCCTATCGACCGGCCGGCAACAAGCCGGGCACCTACCTGTTCTTCTATCCCGCGGCCGAGCCGCACGAGTACTCGGCACAACGCACCGGCCTTCAGCACCTGGCGTTCATGGTGCGAGGACGCTCGGCGGTGCACGAGGTGAACACCCATGTAATTCGAATTGGCGGCACCGTCATTTACCCGCCGCGCCATTTCCCGCAATATCCTGGCCACTATTACGCCACCTTCTGGTACGCCCCCTTCGGCATCAAACTCGAGGCCGTCTGCCACCACGACCGGGATTAGCCGACGGCCCCGACCGTGCGGCGTCCGGGATTGTTGTGACAGCCGAGTCCTGAGTGGTCGTTGAGGTTTATAGCCGACTCCTTATGGGAACTCAGGAATTTCACGTTTGGGAGCCGTTTGGAAGCCGGCTGAGAGCAGAGGTGAGCATCGAAATTCCGGGCCGGGTGCCCGGCAGGATCCGTACCGAATACAAGATCATCGAAAGCGTACTACACCATGGCCCCAAGCACGTCGGTTGGCGTTCAGCATTCGGAGGGAAACCATGGTTGTGTCGGTGCAGTCAGAGATGGTTCTGGCGTCGGCTGGCGCCGAGTCGGCGATCATCTCCTGCACCTCGCCGGCCCGCCTCGGCGGCGTCGCCCGCACTGCTGCGCGTGATGCCGATGGGCGGTGACCCCGACTCGGCGATGTTCGCGGCGGCGCTGAACGCCTGCGGGGCCAGCTACCTGGGGGTCGTCTCGGAGCACGCCGCCCAGCGCGGCCTGTTCGCCGGCGCGCAGGGGATGGCGTCCGGGATGTACACCACCACCGAGGTGATGCGCTCGCTGGCCATGGGAATCAGCAGCGTCCTCTAAACCTGGTCAAAGGGGGAAGTACGCATGGCCGATCCCGGATGGGCTGCGCGTACGCCCGAGGACAACGACATGCTGCTCAAGGCAGGCGTCGGGGTGGGCACTCACGTGGCCAACCAGACCGCCTGGACGACCTTGGCCGCCACCCACCATGCCTCGGGCGTCGCATCGGCGATCAATACCGCCGCGACCTCAGCGAGCTGGCTGGGCGCCGGGTCGGCGGCCTCGGCGGCCAACGTCACCATGCTCAACGCGTCGCTGCACGGCCTGGCCGGCTGGGTCGACGTCAAACCGGCGGTGGTGGCCACCGCCATCTCGGCCTACCAGATGGCCTACGGCTCGATGCGCCCGGCGCCCGAATGCATCGCCAACCGGACCGAGACCGCGACCGGCTACGGCATCAACCCGCTGGTCCTCGGCGCGCTGACGCCGCGGATCGCGTCGCTGGAACTCGAGTACTACGGCTCCATGTGGCCCAACAACTCGGCCGTCGGCGCCAGCTACGGGGCGGTGCTGACCGCGCTGGCCGAAAGCCTGGCGATTGCGTCCATGGGCGCCTCACCGGCCGCGTCGGCCGAGGCGGTCTCGGCGATCGGCGAGTCCGCGGCCAACGTCGCCGCCGGCGACGGCATGCGCGCGGCCTACCAGGGCGTGCAGACCGGCACCCAGGGCGCGGGGCAGGCTGCGTCGAGTGGGCAGGACCTGGGCGGTCAGATGAGCAGTCTGATGCAACCGGTGCAGGAGCTGACGGGAGCGGTGCCGCAGGCGATGCAGGCCCCCATGCAGATGATGCAGCCGCTGCAATCGATGATGGGCATGTTCGCCAACCCCGGCGCCATGGGCACGGGTGGGGCGGCGCCGGGAGTCTCGGCCGTCTCCGCCGCCACCGGGCTCTCCGCCGCGGAAGCCGGTGCCGGTGGCGCCGGATCCCTGGGCGGTGCGGGCGTGCCCGCAACGAGTTTCACCCGTCCGGTCAGCGCCTTCGAGCCCGCCACCAGTGGCCGGCCGGTGGGGCTGCGGCCGGCCGGGGCATTAGGCGCCGAGGCTCTGCGACCGCAGACCACGACGATGAGTGGAGCACCGATGGGCGGTATGCCCGTCGGGCACGGGGCGGGAGGCCAACGCGGATCCCGTGACAAGGCCGAAGAGCCCGCGACCGTGCGGGTCGTCGACGACCGAGTGTGAGCAGACCCCCTGGTGAAGGGTGAATCGGCAGGTACACACAGCCGCCATACACTTCGCTTCATGCCCTTACGGGGGGCGGCCAACGCAGAAGGAGAATTCCGTAACAATCAAGGTGGCCCCGCAAATGCCTCGCGATACTTCCAACGCGATTCAGGCGAATATGGAACATGCCATCGGCATCGGTCAGGGTTACGTCGCAAACCAGGAAAATGTTATGAACCCGGCCACCTGGTCCGGTGACGCGGTGGCCGCGTCGCACGCGACGGCCATCGAGGTGCAAAACGATTTGAACAAGGTGCTCACCGGTGGCACCCGGCTGGCCGAGGGCCTCACCAAGGCGGCGGCCCTGATGGAAGGCCACGAGGCGGATTCCTCGCACGCATTCAGCGCCCTATTCGGCGGCCACGGCTCCTGACCCACCAAATCCATTCCCATAACAGACTTTTGAAAGGAAATTGATCATGTCCGACCCGATCACTTACAACCCGGGCGCGGTGGCCGACTTCGCCACCGACGTCGCCTCCCGCGCCGGCCAGTTGCAGTCCATTTTCGACGACACCTCCAACCGCACGCACGCCCTGCAGGAATTCTTCGCCGGGCACGGCGCGCCGGGTTTTTCGAGGCGCAGGCCCAGATACTGTCCGGGCTGCAGGGACTCATCGACACGATCCTCCAGCACGGGCAGACCACCTCGCACGTGCTGGACAGCGCGATCGCACGGACCAGCACATCGCCGGCCTGTTCTGAGCCTGCACGACCGGAACGAGGGTGGGGCAGATGCGCCGAGCGTGTGCCCCACCTTTCGTCTCTCTTCCCCGGCCGGGGATCCCGCGCGGTGAGGGCAGGGCGACATGCTGACCACGACGGTCGACGGCCTCTGGGTGTTGCAAGCGGTCACCGGGATCGAACGAACCTGCCCTGAGCTGGGGCTGCGGCCGCTGCTGCCGCGGCTGGACACCCCCGAGCGGGCGCTGCGACACCCGGCGGCCGCCGAGCTGGTGGCCGCCGGCGCGCTCGACGAGGCCGGCAACGTCGACCCGATGATTCGCGAGTGGCTCATCGTGCTGTTGCGCCGGGACCTGGGCCTGCTGGTGATGATCGCCGTCCCGGGCCGCGAGCCGAGCCGGGCGTCGATCTGCCGCTTCGCCACCTGGTGGGTGGTGTTGGAACGCCACGACCAGCTGGTGCGCCTCTACCCCGTCGGCACCGCCAGCAGCCAGGCCGCGGCCAGCGAGATTGTGGTCGGCCAGATCGAGCGATTGTGCGGCGTGGCCGAGGCGGCGCCGCTGCGGCCCATCACCTCGGGACACCGAGCAGCTGCTGGCCTCGGTGCACGACACCGCCAGCCTGCGGGCGTTCCTGCTCGAGCAGCGCCTCGACGCCGACCAGCTGCAGACGGTGCTCACCGCCGTCGACTCGGCCCGCTCGGCGCACGCCAACATCGTCGCGATGCAGGCCGGAGTCGGGCCCGACGAGCTGGCCCGCGTCGCCGTCGGCGATTCGTCGGTGTCCATCGTGGACACCCCCGGCGGCCGGGTGTGCATCGAAAGCGTGGTATCCGGGCAGCGCCGCTACCAGATCCTGTCGCCCGGCTCGCGCAGCGACATCGGCGGAGCGGTGCAACGGCTGATCCGCCGGCTGCCCGCCGGCGACGAGTGGTACTCGTATCGGCGGGTGGTGTGACGGTGCGGCCCCGTTATCGCATCAAACTAACTTGGTCAACCAAAGTCTTGGAATAGCAACGCCTGTCGTACTTGAAAGGTTTGTGATCGGGTAAACGCGGTATCGCAAACCGTGTTAGCATCGCGTCGTGACGAGCCCTTGGAATGACCCGAATATGTCGGACGAAGGAGCGCTCAGACGGGGGATCCGTCAGGGGGCAGCAACTTCCCGGATTCGGTATCGGACACGATGCGTATTACCGATCTGGCCGCGCCGCGAAAAATTCCACCGGGGTCCGGCTGGCGGAAATTCATTTACACCATCTCATTTCACAAAATAAATCCCGGTGAATCTCCCCGCGAACGGTACTACCACGACCTGCAAAATCGCATCCGGCACCATATTCGACGGCAGTACGTCATCACCGTCGTCTTCGGCAAGGGCGGCGTGGGGTCACCCCGCTGGTCGCCTGCATCGGCGGTGTGTTCCGGGAATGCCGCCCGCAGAACGTGATTGCCATCGACGCGGTCCCGGGTTTCGGCACGCTGGCCGACCGCATCGACCAATCCCCGCCGGGCGACTACACCGCCATCATCAACGACACCGACGTCCAGGGCTACGCCGATATCCGAGAACGCTTGGGGAAGAACGCAGTTGGGCTGGACGTGCTGGCCGGGAGCCGGACCTCAGATCAGCCCAGGCCGTTGGTGCCCGCGATGTTCTCCGGGGTGCTGTCGCGGCTGCGGCGCACCCACACCGTGATGATCGTGGACACCTCGCCCGATCTCGAACACGAAGTGATGAAGCCGGTCTTGGAGAACACCGACACCCTGGTATTCGTCTCCGGCATCACCGCGGACCGCTCGCGTCCGGTTCTGCGGGCGGTGGATTACCTGCGCTCGCAGTGCTACCACGAGCTGGTCTCGCGCAGCACCGTGATCGTCAACCACACCGACCAGATCACCGACAAGGACGCGCTGGCGTACCTGACCGAGCGGTTCACCAAGGTCGGCGCGACGGTCGAGGCGCTGCCGTTCGACCCGCACCTGGCCAAGGGCGGCACATCGACACCGTCCACGAGCTGAAGAAAAAGACGCGATTGCGGCTTTTCGAGACCACCGCCGGGCTGGCCGACAAATACATTCCTGATGCCGAGCGTGCGGTGCCGTGACAATCGCCGCATAAGGTCGCCTTTCCGGCGCGTTGTGCGGTCAGCATTTCTTACGAGAAGCACCTGTGTTCCCAAGTCTTTCCGGCCGAAATTCCGGTGGAGGGATTCTTCGAGGGAATGGTCGAGCTGTTCGACGCCGACCTGAAGCGCAAAGGTTTCGACGGCATTGCTTTGCCGGCCGGCAGCTACGAACTGCACAAGATCAATGGGGTTCGGCTCGATATCAATAAGAGCCTGGACGAGCTTGGCGTCCAGGACGGCGACACCCTGGTGCTGGTGCCGCGGGTGGACGGCGAGTCGTTCGAACCGCAGTACGAGTCGCTGTCCAGTGGGTTGGCCGCCATGGGTAAGTGGCTGGGCCGCGAGGGCGGTGACCGGATGTTCGCTCCGGTGACGCCGCTGACCCCCGCGCACACCGCGGTCGCGGTGATCGCGATGGCGGTGGTGGTGGTGCTGTGCCTGCGGGCGCGGACCTTCACCGACGGCCCCGATCCCCGCGGCGGTGGCCGGCGGCATCGGTGCGCTGCTGCTGATCGCGACGTTGGTGTGCGCAGCGGGTGGTGCGAGCGCCGCGACCTGTTCAGCGGATTCGCCTAGCTGGCGGTGGTGGCGCTGGCCGTGGTCGGCGCCTGCGCTCCGCCCGGCGTGCTGGGCGCCGCGCACGCGCTGATCGGGGTCGTGGTGGTGATCCTGGGGGCCATCGTGATCGGGGTGACGGCACGCAACCGGTGGCAGACCGCGGTGGTCACCGCGGTGGTGACGGTGTGCGGGGTGCTGGCCGCGGTCGCCGCGGTCCGGATGTTCCGTCCCGCCTCGGTGCAGGTGCTGGCGATCTGTGTGCTGGTGGGATTGCTTGTGCTGGTTCGGATGACGCCGCTGATCGCGCTGTGGGTGGACCGGGTCCGGCCGCCGCACTTCGGCTCGATCACCGGCCGCGATCTGTTCGCCCGGCGCGAGGGCATGCCGGTCGACACCGTGGCCCCGGTCAGCGAAGACGAATCCGAGGAGCAAGACAACGAATTGACCGACATCACCGCGCGCGGTGCCGCGATCGCCGCGTCGGCGCGGTTGGTCAACGCGGTCCAGGTGGGGCTGTGCGTCGGGGTGTCGATCGTGCTGCCCGCCGCGGTGTGGGGCGTGCTGACCCCCGGACGCCCGTGGGTGTGGCTGGCGCTGGTGGTCGCCGGGCTGGTGGTGGGTATCTTCATCACCCAGGGCCGCGGCTTCGCCACCAAGTACCAGGCCGTCGCCCTGGTGTGTGGGGCGTCGGCCGCGGTATGCGCGGGAGTGGTCAAATACGCGCTCGCCGCGCCGCACGATGCGATGACCTGGCTGCTGTGGTCGGTGGTGGCGGTGGTCACCTTCGCCGCATTCGGTTTGGCCGCAGCGCTTTTGGTGCCGGAGATGCGGTTCCGGCTGTTCATCCGGTTGACCGTGGAATGGGTGGAAGTGCTCGCGTTCATCGTCCTGCTGCCGGCGGTGGCCCTGGGAGGGCTCTCCACGTGGATTCGCCACTGAGACGGGCGGCGGCGCTGGCCGCTGCCCTGACCCTGGTCGCACTATCAGCCAATGATCCTGCTGCACAAGCGATTACACCACCTCCGGTGGATCCGGGCATGGTGCCAGCGGACGGGCCGCCGCGGCCCGACCAGCCGATGCGGCGCGCCAACAGCTGTTCGGCGCCGATCACCGTGCGAAACCCGGACGTGGCGCAGTTGGCGCCCGGGTCCAACCTGCTCAACATCGCCAAGGCCTGGCAGTACAGCACCGGCAACGGGGTGCCCGTCGCGGTCATCGACACCGGGGTGTCGCCGAACCCGCGGCTGCCGGTGGTGCCCGGCGGCGACTACATCATGGGCGAGGACGGCCTGTCGGACTGCGACGCCCACGGCACCATCGTCAGTTCCATCATCGGCGCTGCGCCGCAAGGGATCCTGCCGATGCCGCGGCTGATGCCAACCACCCCGGCGTTCCCGCCGCCGGCCGGGCCGCCGCCGGCCGTGGGCGCGCCGCCCCCGCCCCCGCCGCCGGAGGGCGGCGGCGCCACTGCCGCATTCAACGGGCCGCCCGATCCGCAGACCGAGGACGAACCCGCGGCGCCACCGCTTCCGCCGGGTGCGCCCGACGGGGTGGTGGGCGTGGCCCCGCACGCGACCACCATCTCGATACGGCAATCCTCGCGGGCCTTCGAACCGGTCAACCCGCTGCCCGGCGACCCCAACTCCGACGAGAAGGTCAAGGCCGGCACGCTGAACTCAGTGGCGCGCGCGGTGGTGCACGCGGCGAACATGGGCGCCAAGGTGATCAACATCTCGGTCACCGCGTGCCTGCCCGGGGCGGTTCCCGCCGATCAGCGCGCGCTGGGCGCGGCGCTGTGGTACGCGGCCACCGTCAAGGACGCGGTGGTCGTGGCCGCCGCCGGCAACGACGGCGAAGCCGGCTGCAACAACAACCCGATGTTCGACCCGCTGGACCCGTCCGACCCGCGGGACTGGCATCAGGTCAAGGTGGTCTCGGCGCCGTCCTGGTTCTCCGACTACGTGCTGTCGGTGGGCGCCGTCGACGCCAGCGGCGCCGCGCTGGACAAGAGCATGTCCGGCCCGTGGGTGGGGGGTGGCCACGCCTGGCACCCACATCATGGGGCTCTCGCCGCAGGGCGGCGGGCCGGTCAACGCCTACCCGCCGTCGCGGCCGGGCGAGAAGAACATGCCGTTCTGGGGAACGAGTTTCTCGGCGGCCTACGTCAGCGGCGTCGCGGCGTTGGTGCGCGCGAAGTTCCCCGAGCTGTCCGCGCATCAGGTGATCAACCGGATCGTGCAGTCCGCGCACAATCCGCCGGCCGGGGTCGACAACAAGGTCGGCTACGGGCTGGTGGACCCGGTCGCCGCGCTCACCTTCAACATCCCACCGGGTGACCGGATGGCGCCGGGCTCCCAAAGCCGGATCATCACCCCGGCCCCGCCGCCCCCGCCGCCCGATCACCGCGCCCGCAACATCGTCATCGGATTCCTGGGGACCGTCGCGGCCGGGGTGCTGGTGCTCGCGATCGCGGCGCGATTGCGGAGGGCCCGATGAGACCCAACCTCACCGGGTTCAGCCGCGGCAGCAACCGCCGGGTGGTCGGGGTGTGGGTGGTGTTCGTGCTCGCGCTGGCGAGCTGGCTGCTGGGCGGCTACATTGCCGCCGCGGTGGCCGTGCTGGTGGGCGTCGCGCTGGTGTTCGTGCGCTGGTGGGGTCAGCCGGCCTGGTCGTGGGCGGTGTTGTGGCGGCACGGCCGGCGTCCCATCGACTGGTCGGCCCCGATCACGGTGGCCAACAACCGATCCGGCGGCGGCGTGCGGGTGCAGGACGGCGTCGCGGTGGTCGCGGTCCAACTGCTGGGCCGGGCGCACCGGGCCACCCTGGTGACCGGCTCGGTGACCGTCGAGACCGAAAACGTGCTCGACGTAGTCGAATTGGCGCCGATGCTGCACCAGGCGCTGGGTTTGCAGCTCGACTCGATCAGCGTCGTCACGGTCGGGTTCCGGCACGGCAACGTGGGCTATTACCCGCGGGTGTACGACTCGGAGATTGGCACCCCGCCGTACGCCGGTCGGCGCGAGACCTGGCTGATCATGCGGTTGGCGGTGATCGACAACGCGCAGGCCCTGAGATGGCGTATAATCGTTGGCGCAGCGGCGATTTCGGTTGCCCAGCGGATCGCCGGGCTGCTGCGCAGCCAGGGGCTGCGGGCGAAGGTGGCCAACGCCATCGACCTGGCCGAGCTGGACCGACGGCTCGGCTGGGATGCGGTGTCCGGCACCGGGCAGCGCTGGAAGGCCATCCGCGGGGAAGCCGGCTGGATGGCCACCTACGCCTATCCGCCGCAGGCGATCACCTCACGCAACCTGTCCCAGGCGTGGACGCTGCGGCGCCGACGAGGTGATCCAGAACGTGACCGTCTATCCCGACGGGCACTGCAGCGCGACGATCACGGTGCGCACCCCGACCCCCGCCCCACGCCGCCCAGCGTGATCCTGCGCCGGCTCAACGGCGAACAGGCCGCCGCGGCGGCCGCCAACATGTGCGGCTCCCGACCACACCTGCGCGGGCTGCGGCGCAGCCGGCTTCCCGCCGAGGTGATCACCGAGATCGGCCCGTCGGGCGTGCTGATCGGCAAGCTGCCCAACGGCGATCGGCTGCTGATGCCGGTCACCGACGCCGGCGAGCTGTCGCGCGTCTTCGTCGCCGCCGACGACCCGATCGCCAAGCGCATCGTGATCCGTACGGTCGGCGTCGGCGAACGGGTCTGCGTGCACACCCGCGACATGTCGCGCTGGGTTAGCGTGCGGATGCCGGAGATCAGCGTCGTCAACAGCTCCCGCCCGGCCCCGCGGACCAACCGTCAGCGTGGTGGAGTACGCCCCGCGCCGCGGGCGTCGAGGCGGCGATCTCGCCCACCCCGCGGCCGGCGACCGTGATCACCGTCGCGCCCGCCGGCACCACCCTGTCCGAGGCGCAGCGGCACGGCTTCGAGGTGATCATCGAACAAGTCAGCCCCGCGGTGGTGAACGTCAGTGCGGCGGAGGAAGAATTGGCTTGTCGAGATGGACATGTTCCGCGCCGAGCACCGCTACGTCAGCCTGGAGCAGGTCAGCATGTCCGTCGGCATGTAGCGACGTCGGTGCTCTGATGGGGGAATGTGATGGGTGATTTGCAAACTTCCCGAAGGCATTTCGACCGCACCATGGCGATCATGAGCCGCCAGGGGCGGGCGGCCGCGTTGCCGGAGTTCGTTGCCGCCACCGATGCCGACACGTCGATGGCCGGCGCGTGGCTGGGGCGCATCGCGTGCGGCGACAGCGACCTGGCGTCGCTGCGCAGGCTCTACGCCACCAGCGAATGGCTGCACCGCGAGACCACCCGGATCGGGCAGACCCTGGCCGCCGAGATCCAGCTGGGCCCCTACATCGGCATCACCGTCACCGGCGCCTCGCAGGTCGGGCTGGCGCTGTCGTCCGCGCTGACCATCGCCAGGGGGTACGCCGAGGCCGACGAGCTGCTGGCCAACCGCGACCTGCTGGACTCGTGGACCAACTGCCAGTGGCACCAGCTGGCGCGCACTTTCTTGATGTACCGGACGCAGCGCTGGCCGGATGTGTTGCTGACGGCCGCGGAGGAGTTGCCGTCGCAGGCCATCATCATGTCGGCGGTGACGGCCTCGATCTGCGCACTGGCCGCGCACGCCGCCGCCCACCTGGGCCAGGGGCGGGTGGCGCTGGACTGGCTGGACCGGGTCGACGTCATCGGGCAGACCCAGGCGTCGTCGCGCTTCGACGCCGATGTGCTGACCGCGTCCATCGGCCCGGCCGACATCCCGCTGCTGGTCGCCGATCTGGCCTACGTGCGCGGGATGGTGCACCGCCAGCTGGGCGAGGAGGACAAGGCCCAGATCTGACTGTCCAAGGCCACCATCAACGGCGTCCTCACCGAACCCGCCAAGGAGGCGCTGGCCGACCCGAACCTGCACCTGGTCATCACCGACGAACAAACCATCGACAGCCGCACCGACCGGTGGGACGCCTCGTCGGCCAAGAGCCGCGACGAGCTCGATGACGACGCCGCCGAACGGCGCGCCGAGCTGCTGGCCGAGGGCCGCCGGCTGCTGGCCAAACAGGTGGGGCTGGCCGCGGTCAAACAGGCGGTCGCCGCGCTGGAGGACCAACTCGAAGTGCGGATGATGCGCCTCGAGCACGGCCTGCCGGTGGAGGGCCAGACCAACCACATGCTGCTGGTTGGCCCGCCGGACACCGGTAAGACGACCACCGCCGAGGCTCTGGGCAAGATCTACGCCGGCACGGGAATCGTGCGCCACCCCGAGATCCGCGAGGTGCGCCGGTCGGACTTCTGCGGGCACTTCATCGGCGAGTCGGGCCCCAAGACCAACGAGCTGATCGAAAAGCCCTTGGGCCGAATCATTTTCATGGACGAGTTCTACTCGCTGATCGAGCGCCATCAGGACGGCACGCCCGACATGATCGGCATGGAGGCGGTCAACCAGCTGCTGGTCGCCCTGGAGGCGCACCGCTTCGACTTCTGTTTCATCGGCGCCGGTTACGAAGACCAGGTGGACCAATTCCTCACCGTCAACCCGGGTTTGGCGGGCCGGTTCAACCGCAAGCTGCGGTTCGCAGTCCTATTCGCCGGCCGAGATCGTCGAGATCGCGCACCGCTACGCCACCCCGCGCGCCAGCCTGCTCGACGAGGCCGCGCGCGAGACGCTGCTGGACGCGGCGACCACCATCCGCAACTACACCACTCCCGGCGGCCGGCACGGCATCGACGCGATGCAGAACGGCCGGTTCGCCCGCAACGTCGTCGAACGCGCCGAGGGCTTCCGCGACACCCGGGTGGTCGCGCAGAAGTGTGCCGGCCAACCGGTCACGGTGGATGCCCTCAAGATCATCACCGCCGCCGACATCGAGGCGGCGGTGCGCAGCGTGTGTTCGGACAACCGCGACATGGCCTCCATCGTCTGGTGAGCGGCGCCCGCCGTCACGCCGGGTCGAAGCGGAAGACGGCGAGTTGCCCTGCCAGCGCCTCGAATTCGTCGGCCGTGCCGTCGCGCACCAGTCCCGACCGTTTCGCGAACCCCACCCCGACCGGGACCTTGGCGGGGAACTCGCGCAGCACCGGCCGGGCTTCGTCGGCGGACAGTTCGACGATGCGGACGCGACGGGACCGCCGGCCCCGGCGCAGCGTGCCGGTGCCCGCGGCCCGGGCGTTGGCCGCCCAGTCGGCGCCAGGATAGCCGGCCACCACGTACAGGCCGCCCTGGAACTCTAACGGCGTCATCGGCGTGCTGCGCGGCTGACCCGACTTGCGCCCGGGCACGGTGAGTACCATGGCCGGCCCGGTCGGTATGCCCAGCCGCTGCACGGCCATCATCACCTTGTTCATCGGTTTGAGGTAACGCGGGGGACGTAGTGCGGTCATGTCAGACTCCTTCCTTGCGTTCATTGCGGCGGTCGAAACAGGTCGCGATGCGTGGCGACCCAGTGGGCGAACGGAAGTGCCGGGCGCCCAAGGATTTTCTCGACGTCGTGGGTGACCAGGGCGGGTTTGTCCAGGGTTTCGGCGAGCATGGCGAGGTAGGCGTCGGCGAAACCGGCACCCAGGCCCAACCCGACGAACCGCTTCCGCACCGCTGCGGCGGGGATCTCCCGGTACCGCAGCGACCGGCCCAGCACGGTCCCGATCACCTCGACCAACTGGGTGTTGCTCAACGCCTGCGGCCCGGTCAGCGGGATCCGTTGTCCGACAAGGCCATCGGTGAGGAGGACGTACGCGGCGACGTCGGCGATTTCTGTCTCGACGATCGGCGCCGAGGACGCCGCCGCATACGGCCCGGCGACCACGTCACCTTTGCGCAGCTGCGCCGACCACATGCCGGCGAAGTTCGTCGCGAACACGGTGGGCCGCAGGCTCACCCACGCCAGACCGGAGTCGACGGCGAGCTGTTCGACCTCCCTGTTGCGGTTGTCGCGAAATCGGGACGGCTGGCGGGAGAAGTCGTCGTCGGCGTTGATCGCCGACAGCGCAACCAGCTTCGTGACCCCGCCGCGCGCGCACCGGGCCACGACGTCCTCGAGCCGCCCGCCCAGCGCCCGGGAGTTCAGGAAGACCGCGGAGGCGCCCGGTAGCGCGTCGGCGGCGGTATCGAAGAGCTCGACCTGTGCCGGGAATCCGGCGGGTCCGGATCGGCGGGTGACCGCCCGGACCGGTGCGCCGGCGGCGAGCAGCGCGGTGACCAGCGGGCGCCCCACGTTGCCGGTGGCCCCGGTGACGACGATTGTCATGTGCGTGTTCCTTCCAGGTGTTTCGTCCACTGCTGCAAGGACGGGGCGGAAGCTGGGAAAGTTACACCGGGAGAACGGGTAACTTTTTGCGGCAGCAGATCGTCGAAGAGTCATGAACCGGTCGCCGTCAGCCGACGACCAGGTCGCCGGGTCCTGGCGTCGTCATCGCCCCTACCTGGTCAACCTCGCCTACCAGATGCTGGGCGACATCGGCGACGCGGAAGACGTTGCGCAGGAGGCATTCCTGCGGCTGTCCGCCGCGGGCGAGATCGACGACGTGCGAGGCTGGCTGACCGTGGTGGCCAGCCGGCTCTGCCTGGACCAGCTGCGCTCGGCCCGCGCGCGAAACGAACGTCCGGGCGATGTCGGCGAGCAGCCGGCCCCGCCGCGGTCCGACCCGGCCGACCGGATCACCCTCGACGACGAGGTCCGCACCGCGCTGCTGGAGGTGCTGCGCCGGCTCAGCCCGGGGGGGAGCGGGTCGGCTTCGTGCTGCACGACGTGTTCGGGGTGCCCTTCGAGGCGATCGCGCAGACCGTGGGCCGTCCGGTTGGCACCTGCCGCCACCATCACCGTGGCCGCGCAACCGAAGCTGAACACCGTGGGCGCGGCTGAGCATCAGCTGGTCACCGAGAAGTTCATCACCGCATGCGCCAACGGGGACCTTGCCGGGTTGGTCGCCGTGCTGGATCCGACGGTCTGGGGTGTGGGCACTGTCCTCGCCGACCCGGCCCCGCCGCCGCAGGTCAATTACGGCCCGGATGCGGTGGCCACCAACCTGCTTCGCTACTTGTGGCCGGACGTCACCCTGGTCGGCGGACTGGCCGGGGCGCCGGTGCTGCTGGCGTTCAACCAACGCCGGCTGTTCGCCGTTATCGTGCTCAGCATCCGCGACGTGCGGGTGGTCAAGATCGAGGCGATCGCCGACCCGGCGGCCCGCAGCGCCGGCTAGTGTTCCGGCGGGCGCCGGTCGGCGGAACGGGCGAAGTAGCCGGCGATCGTCGCGGTCACTTCGAGGAACTTGCGCCGGGTGGCCGGGGCCATCTCACCGTTCACGTCGATCACGCCGCCGGGGCGCAGATGGGGATCGAACGGTACCTCGATCACCGGGCGGCCGTGGTCGATGAACTCGCGGGCGAGCAGCGCCCGGGTGCGCTTGTCGGCGTGGCCGTCCGAATCGTTGAGCACCACGAGGCTGTGGGCCAGCAGCGTCGTCAGGCCGTGATCGGCCAGCCACTCCAGGGTTCTCGCGGCAGCCGACGCGCCGTCGGCCCACGGGGAGGACACCACGATCAGCGCGTCGAGGTCGCGCAGTACCTCCTGGGTGAGCGGCGCGTCCATGGTCGAGCCGCAGTCGATCACCGAGATGGTGAAGTGTCGGTCCAGCCGCCGCGTGGCCTCCCGGTAGATCGCCGGATCGAGCACCCGGCGCGGACCCGACGCCGGCTCGCCGCCGAGCGCGTGCAGGCCCGCGGCGTTGCGGCCCAGCCGGGCCACCACGTCGTCGAACGACCGCAGGTTCTGGTCGGCGGTGAGCTCCCAGAACGAGCCCGTCGACGCCGGATCGATGCGGCTGCCCAGCCGCCCGAAAGCGGTGTCGGCGTCGATCGCTACGACGTGGTCCTGCCGGCGCAGCTCGGCGAACAGCGAGCCGACGCTGGCGGCCACCGACGTCTTTCCCACCCCGCCCTTGCCGAGCACGCCGACCTTGTAGTTGCCGTACAGGCGGGCCTGGATGGCCTGCTCGAATTGCGCCTCGCGGCGTTGGGCGGGGGATGGGCCCAGGTCGATCAGGCCGAACGTGGCGAGCCGCAGGGCGCGTCGCCAACCGCGGTCGGGCGGTTGCGGCGTGGCGGCAGGCTGCCGCCGCGGGGTCGGTGGCGCCGCGGGAGCCGGGGTCGCGGTGGGCGGGTGCGGGCGAAACGTGGGCGGTGCCGGCGGCCGGGTCGGGGGCATTGGAGCCGGCGGCGCGGGGCGCGGGGCGGCCGGGGGCGGCGGCGCCTCGGGCGCGAGCCGGGCGCTCGGCCGCTCGGGCTGCAGACGGTCCCGCAGGAATTCGTCGCGCTCGTTCATGGGCTCCTCGGATGCCAGGCCGTCGACCGTCGCGGCGGTGGCCCGGCCGCGGCGGGCTCGTCACGTGATGAGCGCCACGGTCCACCGTGCGACGCCGGATGTGACCGATACCCGTCCAGTATCGCCTCACCGGCCCGTACGCCATACCGGGTCGGCACCTGCAAATCCCGCCGGGGCACCGTCCGCGCCGATACCCGCGCGCCAAGCCCGCCGCCGGCCAGCCGGGATCGGCGCTGCTGCGCCGAGAAATCCCGGGCCCGTCCGGCAGCCCGGCCGCCGCGGCGGCGGGTGGCGGCAGCGAAATTTTTCGGCGCCGCCCACCGGCGGTTAGACTTGTCGAAGTTGGCATGTCAGGCGGGTATTGTCATATCGTTTTACGACTTGTCGAGACCGGTTCCAGGCCACCGTTCAAAGCTGCACGGACGTCCCCAACAGGATCATCTCCGCCTGGCGCACAGCCCATCGAGACAAGGCCGACGGGGTTCTACCGCAACCTCCGGTGTGACTTCGTCGGGGCCGCTGCCAACGGCCGCGCAGAACGTTCAGGTGAAGGGTCAGGTGCATATGACGCCCAAGCGCGCCGGGTTGTACAACCCCGCGTTCGAGCACGACGCGTGCGGGGTAGCCATGGTCGTCGACATGCACGGCCGACGCAGCCGCGACATCGTCGACAAGGCGATCACCGCGTTGCTCAACCTCGAACACCGGGGTGCCCAGGGCGCCGAGCCGCGCAGCGGTGACGGCGCCGGCATCCTGATCCAGGTTCCCGACGCCTTCCTGCGCGAGGTGGTGGACTTCGAGCTGCCGCCCGGGGGCAGCTACGCCACCGGCATCGCGTTTTTGCCGCAGTCGTCCAAGGACGCCGCGACCGCTTGTGCCGCAGTGGAAAAGATTGCCGAGGCCGAGGGCCTGACGGTGCTGGGCTGGCGCAACGTCCCCATCGACGACTCGTCGCTGGGCGCGCTGTCGCGCGACGCCATGCCCACCTTCCGGCAGGTGTTCATGGCCGGCGCCTCCGGGATGACGCTGGAGCGCCGCGCCTACCTGGTGCGCAAGCGCGCCGAGCACGAGCTGGGCACCAAGGGCCCGGGTCAGGACGGTCCCGGACGCGAAACCGTTTACTTCCCAAGCCTTTCCGGTCAGACCTTCGTGTACAAGGGCATGCTGACCACCCCGCAGCTCAAGGC
This sequence comes from Mycobacterium lepraemurium, assembly GCA_002291465.1. Taxonomy (GTDB): domain Bacteria; phylum Actinomycetota; class Actinomycetes; order Mycobacteriales; family Mycobacteriaceae; genus Mycobacterium; species Mycobacterium avium. Next base: position 113,058 of record CP021238.1, read on the forward strand.
GTTCTACCTCGACCTGCAAGACGACCGGTTGACGAGCGCGCTGGGCATCGTGCACTCCCGCTTCTCCACCAACACCTTTCCGTCGTGGCCGCTGGCGCACCCGTTCCGGCGCATCGCGCACAACGGTGAGATCAACACCGTCACCGGCAACGAGAACTGGATGCGGGCGCGCGAGGCGCTGATCAAGACCGACGTGTTCGGCACCGAGGCCGACGTCGAGAAGCTGTTCCCGATCTGCACCCCGGGCGCCTCGGACACCGCGCGTTTCGACGAGGTGCTCGAGCTGCTCCACCTCGGTGGGCGCAGCCTGGCCCACGCGGTGTTGATGATGATCCCCGAGGCCTGGGAACGGCACGAGTCGATGGACCCCGCCCGGCGGGCGTTCTACCAGTACCACGCCTCGTTGATGGAGCCCTGGGACGGCCCGGCGTCGATGACCTTCACCGACGGCACCATCATCGGCGCGGTGCTCGACCGAAACGGCTTGCGCCCCTCGCGGATCTGGGTCGCCGAGGACGGCCTGGTGGTGATGGCGTCGGAGGCCGGTGTGCTGGATCTGGACCCGGCCACGGTGGTGCGCCGGATGCGGTTGCAGCCCGGTCGGATGTTCCTGGTGGACACCGCCCAGGGTCGGATCGTCTCCGACGAGGAGATCAAGGCGGAGCTGGCCGCCGAGCACCCCTACCAGGAGTGGCTGGACCGCAACCTGGTCCCGCTCGACGACCTGCCGCAGGGCGACTACAAGCGGATGCCGCACGACCGACTGGTCAAGCGGCAGCAGACCTTTGGCTACACCTACGAGGAACTGAACCTGTTGGTGGCGCCGATGGTGAGCACCGGCGCCGAGCCGATCGGGTCGATGGGTACCGACACCCCGGTCGCGGTGCTCTCGCAGCGGCCGCGGATGCTCTACGACTGCTTCCAGCAACTCTTCGCGCAGGTGACCAACCCGCCGCTGGACGCCATCCGTGAGGAGGTGGTGACCAGCCTGCAGGGCACCACCGGCGGGGAGCGCGACCTGCTCACCCCGACCGAGCTGTCCTGTCACCAGATCGTGTTGTCTCAGCCGATCCTGCGTAACCGCGAGCTGGCGAAGCTGGTCAACCTGAACCCCGACGACGAGGTCAGCGGGCGTCCACATGGCATGCGTTCCAAGGTGATTCGCTGCCTGTACCCGGTGGCCGAGGGCGGCGCCGGGCTGGCCGCCGCCCTGGAGGACGTGCGCGCGCAGGCCGCGGCGGCGATCGCCGACGGCGCGCGGGTGATCATCCTGTCCGACCGCGAATCCGACGAGAAGATGGCGCCCCTCCCGTCGCTGCTGGCGGTGGCCGGGGTGCACCACCACCTGGTGCGCGACCGGACCCGCACGCACGTCGGCCTGGTGGTGGAAAGCGGTGACGCCCGTGAGGTGCACCACATGGCCGCCCTGGTCGGCTTCGGCGCCGCGGCGATCAACCCGTACATGGTGTTCGAGTCGATCGAGGACATGCTCGACCGCGGCGTCATCGAGGGCATCGACCGCAACACCGCGCTGAACAACTACGTCAAGGCGGCCGGCAAGGGTGTGCTGAAAGTGATGTCCAAGATGGGCATTTCGACGCTGGCCTCCTACACCGGCGCGCAGTTGTTCCAGGCGGTCGGCATTTCCGAGGACGTGCTCGACGAGTACTTCACCGGGTTGAGCTGCCCCATCGGCGGCATTACCCTGGACGACATCGCCGCCGACGTCGCCGCCCGGCACGCGTTGGCCTACCTAGACCGCCCCAACGAACGCGCTCACCGCGAGCTCGAAGTGGGTGGGGAATACCAGTGGCGCCGCGAGGGCGAGTACCACCTGTTCAACCCGGAGACCGTGTTCAAGCTGCAGCACGCCACCCGCACCGGCCAGTACAAGATCTTCAAGGACTACGCCCGGCTGGTCGACGACCAGAGCGAGCGGATGGCGTCGCTGCGCGGCCTACTCAAGTTCCGCGCCGGGGTCCGTCCGCCGGTTCCGCTGGAAGAGGTCGAGCCGGCGAGCGAGATCGGCAAGCGCTTCTCGACCGGGGCGATGAGCTACGGCTCGATCTCCGCCGAGGCGCATGAGACGCTGGCCATCGCCATGAACCGGCTGGGCGGGCGGTCCAACAGCGGCGAGGGCGGCGAGGACGTCAAGCGCTTCGACCGCGACCCCGACGGCAGCTGGCGGCGCAGCGCCATCAAGCAGGTCGCCTCGGGCCGGTTCGGTGTCACCTCGCACTACCTGACGAACTGCACCGACATTCAGATCAAGATGGCCCAGGGTGCGAAACCCGGTGAGGGCGGCCAACTTCCGGGGCACAAGGTGTACCCGTGGGTGGCCGAGGTGCGGCACTCCACCCCCGGCGTCGGCCTGATCTCGCCGCCGCCGCACCACGACATCTACTCCATCGAGGACTTGGCCCAGCTGATCCACGACCTGAAGAACGCCAACCCGGCCGCCCGGGTGCACGTCAAGCTGGTCTCGGAGAACGGCGTCGGCACGGTGGCCGCGGGTGTGTCCAAGGCGCACGCCGACGTGGTGCTGATCTCCGGGCACGACGGCGGCACCGGCGCCACCCCGCTCACCTCGATGAAGCACGCCGGCGCGCCCTGGGAGCTGGGGCTGGCCGAGACGCAGCAGACGTTGCTGCTGAACGGTTTACGCGACCGGATCGTCGTCCAGGTCGACGGCCAGCTCAAGACGGGACGCGACGTGATGATCGCGGCGCTGCTGGGCGCCGAGGAATTCGGCTTCGCCACCGCGCCGCTGGTGGTGTCCGGCTGCATCATGATGCGGGTCTGCCACCTGGACACCTGCCCCGTCGGGGTGGCCACCCAGAACCCGGTGCTGCGGGAACGGTTCACCGGCAAGCCCGAGTTCGTGGAGAACTTCTTCATGTTCATCGCCGAAGAAGTCCGGGAATACATGGCGCAGTTGGGATTCCGCACCCTCAACGAGGCCGTCGGCCAGGTGAAGTCGCTGGACACCACGCTGGCGCGGGTGCATTGGAAGGCGCACCGGCTGGACCTGGGCCCGGTGCTGCACGAGCCGGAATCGGCGTTCATGAACCAGGACCTGTACTGCAGCTCACGCCAGGACCACGGCTTGGACAAGGCGCTCGACCAGCAGTTGATCGTGATGAGCCGCGAGGCGCTGGACTCCGGCAAGCCGGTGCGGTTCTCCACCACGATCAGCAACGTCAACCGCACGGTGGGCACCATGCTCGGCCACGAGGTGACCAAAGCCTATGGCGGCCAAGGGTTGCCGGACGGCACCATCGACATCACCTTCGACGGGTCGGCGGGCAACAGCTTCGGCGCGTTCGTGCCGCGTGGGATCACCCTGCGGGTCTACGGCGATGCCAACGACTACGTGGGCAAGGGCCTGTCCGGTGGCCGGATCGTGGTCCGGCCGTCGGACAACGCGCCGGCCGACTACGTCGCCGAGGACAACATCATCGGCGGCAACGTGATCCTGTTCGGCGCCACCAGCGGGGAGGCGTACCTGCGCGGTGTTGTCGGCGAGCGGTTCGCGGTCCGCAACTCCGGGGCGCACGCCGTCGTCGAGGGCGTCGGCGACCACGGCTGCGAATACATGACGAGCGGCAAGGTCGTCGTGCTCGGCCGCACCGGCCGCAACTTCGCGGCCGGAATGTCCGGTGGTGTGGCCTACGTCTACGACCCGCCCGGCGAATTCCCGCAACATCTCAACGCGGAAATGGTCGAACTTGAGAGCTTGGACGACGATGACATCGAGTGGCTGCACGGCATGATTCAGGCACACGTCGACGCCACGGATTCCGCTGTGGGCCAGCGGATTCTGGGCGACTGGGCGCAACAGCAGCGGCACTTCGTCAAGGTGATGCCGCGCGACTACAGGCGGGTGCTGCAGGCCATCGCCGAAGCCGAACGTGACGGCGGCGATGTCGACAAGGCGATCATGGCGGCCGCGCATGGCTGATCCGAGCGGCTTCCTGAAATACACGCATCGGGAACTGCCGAAGCGCAGGCCTGTCCCGCTGCGGTTGCGCGACTGGCGAGAGGTCTACGAGGAATTCGACCACGGCACCCTGCGCGAGCAGGCCACTCGATGCATGGACTGCGGTATTCCGTTCTGCCACAACGGTTGTCCGCTGGGCAACCTGATCCCGGAGTGGAATGACCTGGTGCGCACCGGGCGGTGGCGCGACGCCATCGAGCGGCTGCACGCCACCAACAACTTCCCGGACTTCACCGGGCGGCTGTGCCCGGCTCCCTGCGAGCCGGCCTGCGTGCTCGGCATCAACCAGGACCCGGTGACGATCAAGCAGATCGAGCTGGAGATCATCGACAACGCCTTCGACGAGGGCTGGGTGCAGCCGCTGCCGCCGGACAAGCTGACCGGCAAAAAGGTCGCCGTGGTCGGCTCCGGCCCGGCGGGCCTGGCCGCCGCCCAGCAGCTGACCCGGGCCGGGCACAGCGTCACCGTCTTCGAGCGGTCCGACAAGATCGGCGGGCTGCTGCGCTACGGCATCCCGGAATTCAAGATGGAAAAGCGGGTCCTGGACCGCCGGCTGGACCAGATGCGCGCCGAGGGAACCGAATTCCGCGCCGGCGTCAACGTCGGCGTCGACATCACCGCGGACCAGCTGCGCGCCGACTTCGACGCCGTCGTGCTGTCCGGCGGCGCCACCGCCTGGCGGGATCTGCCCATTCCCGGCCGGGAGCTGGACGGCATCCACCAGGCGATGGAGTTCTTGCCGTGGGGCAACCGGCAAGCCTCGGGCGACCTGGACGAGGTCGACATGGACGCCGACGGGCAGCCGCCGATCACCGCCAAGGGCAAGAAGGTCATCATCATCGGCGGCGGCGACACCGGCGCCGACTGCCTGGGCACCGTGCACCGGCAGGGCGCCACCGAGGTGCACCAGTTCGAGATCATGCCGCGTCCGCCGGACACCCGCGCCCCGTCCACCCCGTGGCCGACCTACCCGCTGATGTACCGGGTGTCCTCGGCGCACGAGGAGGGCGGCGAGCGGGTGTTCTCGGTCAACACCGAGGAGTTCGTTGGTGAGAACGGTCGCGTCACGGCGCTCAAGGCGCACGAGGTGACCATGGAGGACGGCAAGTTCGTCAAGGTCGAGGGCTCGGAGTTCGAACTCGAGGCCGACCTGGTGCTGCTGGCGATGGGATTCGTCGGCCCCGAGAAGGAGGGCCTGCTCACCGACCTCGGGGTGAAGTTCACCGAGCGCGGCAACGTCGCGCGCGGCGCCGATTTCGACACCTCGATTCCGGGCGTGTTCGTGGCCGGGGACATGGGTCGCGGCCAGTCGTTGATCGTCTGGGCGATAGCTGAGGGCCGGGCGGCCGCGGCGGCGGCGGATCGGTTCCTGATGGGCGCCACCGCGCTGCCGGCGCCGGTCAAACCCACCGCGGTACCGCTGCAGTAGTAACACCAGTCATATCAGAAACACGACCGGTTTCGCTCGGCGCGTCTTCCACAGTTTGTCAGAACGTTGGTGTCTAATAACCTCCTGTGAGCCAGCTCACAGGAGGGTCACACCGGTTTCCCGGTTGAAGGACCGACCGCAGGAGTGTTCGTTGTGCATATCAATCCATTACCTCGGTCGCGGATGGGGTGAATCGCCTGGTCATGGCTGCGGCATCCGGTGAAAAGCCGCGAGTTCCCCGCCAAGCACGAGCGACTGGTCACCGCACAGGACCTCCTGCTGTTCGGTGTGTGATCGCCGGGCCGACGTGGCGTCCGGCCCCAGTGTGTTTGCTCGCAGCGGGCCCGGCGGGCGGGTACCTCAGGAACCCAATAACCCCGAGTCGCGGATCGCCTCAGCGAGCGGCTCCAGCACCGCGGGGTCGTGCGGCGGCGGCAGGTAGACGATGCCGAGATCCAATCCCTCGGCGGCCAGCGCGGCCGTGTCGTCGATGACCTTGCCGTAGTCCAGGTCCGGCTCCAGCCGCAGGTGGGCCGAGGGCAGGATCTCCTTGGGATCGCGGCCGATGTCCGCGCAATGGGAGGCCAGCACGTCGCGCTTGTGGGCGAAGACGTCCGGCGGGCCGCCGACGAAGTTCCAGTGCTGGGCGTAGCGGGCGGTGATCCGCAGGGTGCGCGCTGCCGCCTATGCAGATCGGCGGGTGCGGCCGCTGCGGCCCCTTCGGCTCGTTGCGGGCCCCCTTGAGCTGGTAGAACTTGCCGTCGAAGTCGGTGGTCTCCTGGCTGAGCAGGCTGGTCAGCACCGCGCACGCCTCCTCGAAGCGGTCGAAGCGTTCCCGGATGCTGCCCAGTTCGATGCCGTAGGCGCCGGACTCCTCCTCGTTCCAGCCGGCGCCGATGCCCAGCTCGAGCCGGCCGCCGGAGATGATGTCGACCGCGGCGGCCATGTTGGCCAGCACCGCGGGGTGGCGGTAGTGGATCCCTGTGACCAGGGTGCCCAGCCGCAGCCGCTTGGTGGCCTGCGCCAGCGCGGTCAGCGTCGTCCAGCCCTCCAGGCAGGGGCCGCTGCTGTCGGAGAAGATCGGGTAGAAGTAGTCGAACGTCCAGCCGGATTCGTAGACGTCGATGCCGTCGGCCGCTTGCCAGACGGCCAGCATCTGGGCCCAGGTGGTGTTCTGCGGGGAGGTCTTGAAGGCGAATCGCATGACGCCGACGTTAGTCGGTCTTTATGAAGGACAACTAAACGCGACGTTCTGATGACGTTCGGTTGTGGCTCCCTGGGACTCGACACCAAGATCACCCTGCTGGCCGCGGGGCTGATCTTTTTGCTCGCGCTGATCCTGGGCGTGTGGAAGTACCGCGAGATGATGACCTCGGAGAACCACCTTGCGCATCCCTACGTCGACATCGCGCACCGGGCGGCGCTGCTGTACTCGTTCGCCACTCTGCTGATCGCGGTGTTCGTGCAACTGAGCGCCTGGCCCGTGTGGGTGAACCTGGCCCGAGGACCTGGACTATGCGGGCAAGCGCATCGTGGTCATCGGCTCCGGCGCCACCGCGACCACCCTGATCCCGGCCCTGGTGAACTCCGGCGCCGGGCATGTGACGATGCTGCAGCGCTCGCCGACCTACATCGGTTCGCTGCCCGGGGTCGACCCGCTCGCCGAGCGGGCCAATCGGCTGCTGCCCGACCGACTGGCGCACATGGCCAACCGCTGGAAAGCCATCGCGTTCAGCACCTTTCAATACCAGCTGTCCCGCAAGGCCCCGGCCTACATGCGCAAGACGATGATGACGATGGCCAAGCGCCGCCTGACCGAGGGCTACGACGTGGAAAAGCACTTCGGGCCGCGCTACAACGTCTGGGACGAACGGCTGTGCCTGGCCCCCGACGGCGACTTCTTCCGCACCATCCGGCACGGCAAGGCCGACGTCGTCACCGACACCATCGACCGGTTCACCGAGACCGGCATCAGGCTGAACTCCGGCGAGGAACTGCCGGCCGACATCATCGTGACCGCAACGGGTTTGAAAATGCAGTTGCTGGGTGGGGTGACGCCGACCCGCAACGGCGAGCCGGTAGACCTGACGTCGCTGGTGACCTACAAGGGGCTGATATTCTCCGGGATGCCGAACTTCGCCATCACGTTCGGCTACACCAACGCATCGTGGACGCTGAAGGCCGACCTGGTCTCCGAATTCGTATGCCGGCTGCTGAACTACATGGACGCCAAGGGGTTTGACTTCGTGGAGCCGCAGCACCCGGGCGAGGACGTCGACGAGCTACCGTTCATGGACTTCACTCCGGGCTACTTCCGCCGGTCGATGCACCTGCTGCCCAAGTCGGGATCGCGGGCCCCGTGGCGGCTCAAGCAGAATTACTTCTTCGACATGCGGACCATCCGGCGCGGCAGGGTCGACGACGAGGGCCTGAAGTTCGCGAAAAAGCGTGCACCGGTAGCGGTTTAGTCGCCCGCGACGACGACGACGATTCCGTCGTCGCTGTAGGCGATGTCGCAGGGCGTGAACGTCACACCGCCGAGGGTGATGTCGACGTCGCGCTCGCCGGCGCCGGTCTTGGTGCTCTTGCGCGGATTGGTGCCCAGCGCCTTGACGCCGATGTCCATGCCGCGCAGGGCGGCGCTGTCGCGCACCGCACCGTTGACGATCAGCCCGGCCCAGCCGTTGGCGCGGGCCAGCTCGGCGATGGCGTCTCCGACCAGCGCGGTGTGCAGGGAGCCGCCGCCGTCGACCACCAAGACTCCGCCTTCACCCGGCTCGGAGAGCACCGATTTGAGCAGCGCGTTGTCCTGGAAGCAGCGCACCGTGCTGATCGGCCCGGCGAATTCGGTGCGCCTGCCGAGCTGCCGGAATTGCAGGTCGCAGCTGCGCACGTCGGGCCCGATGTCGTCGACCAGGTCGGCGGTGGGCTGAAAGGAAACGGTCACGTCGGCGCTCAGCGGCGGCGCAGCTGGCGGATGAGCAGGACGGCTAGCAGGCTGACGGCGACGGCGACGATCAGCGGCACCGGCGACTGACCCGCCGCCGGACCCACGACCGCGGGAGCCACCGGGTTGTCCGCGGCTTCCACGGTCGACTTCGCTTGTGCGGCAGCGTCTTTGGCGGCGGCGGTCAGGTCCCCGTTGGTGTCGGCCCGCTGCCCGCCGGTGGTGGGGGCGTTCTTGGCCGGTGCCTTCTTCGCGGGGGCCTTCTTGGCGGGCGCCTTCTTCGAAGGTGCCTTCTTGGCCGGCGCTTTCGCGCTCTTCTTGGCCGCCTTGGCGGGCGGTTTCTTCTCCGGCGTGTCGCCGGCGCCGTCGGCTGCGCTGTTGGTGGGGTCCTGCGGGTCTGCCATGCGGCCGCTCCTCGACCTTCCTCTGTCGTCGTTCCCTGGCTCACCGGGGTCTTCGATCCATCATGCCAGGACGCCTTCCGCCGCCCGGGCCGCCGGTCACCGCCCGCGCCGGGCCGCCCACCAGGCACCCCCGGCGATCAGCGGCCGCCGCGGCCGCTACGAACGGCCAGACCGGCACCGCGCCGCCGCCCCCGCCGGCGTGCCCGGCCGCGGCGGGCCGGTACCGGGCACGGTCAGCCGGAACGACCAGGATCCCGACACCACGTGGCCTCCGCGGAGGTCACCCGGTAGTTGGCCGTGTACGTCCCGGCCGGCCCCAGCGGGCGCGCCGACGCCAGGTTCAGCGCCGGATACAGCCGGTCGGCGGACCAGGGCGATCGCGATGCCCAGCGCGGCCAGCACCAGCGCGGCGCCGCCCAGCAACCGTGCGGTGTTGTCGGCCGCGGCGGGCCCGCCGGGGTGCCGGTGGCCGGCCGCGGCCCGGCGGCCAGGGCGAGCATCGGGGCCGGATGCTCGGGCTCGCCGCCGCTGGGCAGCGGCGGCTGATCCCACTTGACCACCGTGCCGTCGGCGTAGGTCTGGGTGGCCCGGAAAGCTGACGGTGTCGGCATCGGGCAGCTTCACCGACAGCCGGCACAAGGCGAACTGGTCGGGCCCGATGCCGCCGTTGGCGGCGGCGGTCCAGGTGACCGAGCGGACGGTGCCGTCGCGGGCCAGTCCAGCCGGGCCGTCCAGCCTGGCATGGTCTCGGTGTGCGCCGCGGCCACGTTGGGCAGCGCGACGGTCAGCGCGGTGGTGGCGGCCCCGGTGTTCGATTCGTTGGGCACCTGGAAGGTGACGATGGCCATGGCGCCGCGCACCGGGTTGTCGCTGCCGGCATGCACGTGCGCCGACGCCATCGGGGACCAGGCTACCGATCCGAGGCACAGGGCGGAGACGGCGACCAGCAGGCGCGGGGCCCGGCGCTTGCGCGGCGGCATGCGGGTCAGCTCAACCCGAGGCGGGCCATCAGGTCCGCCTCGATGCCGTCGAGCTGCGAGGAGATGGCGGCGTGTGCCGCCCGACGCCGGGTGGCGGGCATGTTCTCCGTGGTGGTCACCGCGGCCGCCAGGTCGGTGAGCCGCTCGGAGATGGCGGCGACGAACTGCTTCGTCTCGCCGTCCTTGGGTTTGCGTTCCTGCACCATCCGCAACGACTTCGCCGCCCCGGCGATGCGGGCCGACAGCTGGGCGCCGTGGCCGGAGAACTGGCCGATCTGGGCCAACGGGATGCCCAGCCGATCGGCGCGGCGCTGGTCGATCAGCGCGCGCGCCGAGACGGCGGCGCGGTAGACGAGCGGGGAGAGGATCGGGGCGAGTAGTCGGGACACCGTGAGGATCCGCCGGATTCGGGTGGGCGACAAGATCTTGCCCTCCCGCGAGGCCTTGAGTTCAGCCTCGGCGACTTTGAGGGCATTGCGGTCGCTGTCGCGCTGCGCCTTGATCTGCGCCTTGAGCGCCTTGTCCTGGGCGCGCAGCGCGGATTTGGCCCGGCGGGCCTCGTTCTTGGCGGCCAGCTTGGCCTCTAGCTTGGCGCGGGCCTTGATCGCGCGGGCTTCGGCGCGACGCGTCGCGCGGCTCTTTCGCTTGCGGAACAGGCCCATTCCCTCACCGCTCCCCGGTAATTTCGCTGGCAATCGTTCTCTGACGCTCTCGCGTTGCGCGATCCGTGAGCCAACCCTAATGGGAATGGGCGGGCGGCAGCCCGCCAGGGCAGGCCGGGACGGGCGCTGCCGGGCCGGGGTGGGCGTCAGGCGTCCAGGTGCTCCGCGCGACGCAGCTCGTTGACCCGATCCATGACCTCGCGCTGGGCCTCGGGCGAGAGCTCGGCGGTGCGCATCGCGATGCGGCGCACGTTGTCATGGCGCGACATGGCCAGCCAGGACAGTTCCGCGTCGAGCTTTTCGTAGTACTCGTCGTCGGTGAAGTAGGCCGGCTTGATGCGGAAGAAGTTGGCCAGCGCGGCCATGGTGGCCGACGACGGGTTGGTGCGGTTGCCTGAACGCAGCTGGGACAGGTAGGGAGCCGACATCGTGATGCCCTCCGCCTTGAGCGCCGCGATCACTTCCGCGGAGGTGTGCGGACCCCGTCCGGGCGGATACACCGTGTCGAACAGGCGGTTCAGGCGAGCAGCGAATGCCGTGCTCATGGATATGACCTCCACGGGGCTGTAGAAGTGAACTGTTACCTAGGTGTATTTGCTGATCATGGTAGCGAGGCTTGGTAACGGTAACCAGGTGCAAACCCGTGGCGATTCCCGAGCCGCATAGCTGACGCCCACCAACTCCCCACTCAACGAGTGTCTAACTGATTCGCTGGGGTGTCCACTAAATCGCTGAAACTCACAGTTATCCGCAGAATTGGACATCCGTCCCGAAGTGGCGGGCAGGCGGCCCGTTGACGGTCGTGCTGATTACCGCGCCGGTGCTGGGCAATTGCGCCGCAACGAGTCGCGGAGCGGGGACGAACCCGCGGGCCCTTTGCTGCCGAACGTAACCACGGGGGCGGTCAGCCCCGTCGCGCGGCGCTGCACGGCCGGGCGGGCATCGAAAAGGGGGGACGGCGCAGTCGCTAGGCGGCGAGCAGCATCGCCAGGATCGCGGTGTCCGGGTGGCTGATCGGGTCGACGCCCACCCGGCTCACCATCGAGGTGATGGTGCCGTCGGCCTCGGCTTCCACCCAGGCGGCCCGGTGTTCGAGCCCGAGGTAGGGCAGGCCGGGCAGCAACACGCATCCCGACGCCGCGCCCGTGCATTCGGGCAGCGACGGCATGGTCTCCGACGGCGGATGCAGCATCAGTAGCGCGGGGGGTTGGTGGTCGGCGAAATGGCCTGGCGGGATTGCTGATTCACCGAAAACGGTGCCCTCGGCCAGCACCAGGCCGACCGTGCCAGGCTCGGGTTCGTCGGGCAGTTCCTCGTGGGCGCCGAACACTGTTGTGGTGGAGAGCAATCCGGGTAACGACGCGACCCGGACCGCGACCATGAGCAGCTGCGCCCACTCCTTGGTGGAATCCGGCCAGCGTCCGGAGATCACGAACCCTTTCAGGGCACCACGAGAATGGAAGGGGGACACCCCGATAGGCCGATCCGACCCTGTTTCCATTTCGACCTCCGCGCGACGCCTCCGCTATGGAAATGACCACACTGGCAGCTCGAATAATCAAGCATGCCTGCGGTTTCGGAGGCTGGCAACACGACACGGCTGCGAAACGACGAGGGCGCCGCGCAGCGCGCGACGCCCCCCGCCGATCGAGAGGAAAGTCAGCCGAAGATCAGGCCTTGGGTCTTGGAAGTGGCGGCGGTGTACCGCTTCTGCACGTCCGCCCAGTTGACCACGTTCCAGAACGCCTTGACGTAGTCCGCCTTGACGTTCTTGTACTGCAGGTAGAACGCATGCTCCCACATGTCGACCTGCAGCAGCGGGATGATGCCCAGCGGGACGTTGGCCTGCTGGTCGTAGAGCTGGAAGGTCAGCAACCGGCTGCCCAGGGTGTCGTAGCCCAGCACCGCCCAGCCGGAGCCCTGCAGGCCGTTGGCGGCGGCGCTGAATTGCGCCCGGAACTTGTCGAAGGACCCGAACGCGTCGTCGATCGCGGCGGCCAGCTCGCCGGTGGGCTTGTCACCGCCGTCCGGCGACAGGTTTTTCCACCAGAGTGAGTGGTTGACGTGGCCGCCCAGGTGGAAGGCGAGGTTCTTTTCGTTCAGGAAGATCGCAGCGTGGTCCTCGTTGGCGCGGGCCTCTTCGAGCTTGGCAAGAGCGTCGTTCACGCCTTTGACGTAGGTGGCGTGGTGCTTGGTGTGGTGGATCTCGTTAATCTGCCCCGAGATGTGCGGTTCCAACGCTTCATAGTCCCAGTCCAGGTCGGGCAGGGTGTATTCAGCCACGGCATTCCTTTCTTCGATTGTCGTCTTGACGCTCAGTCGCGCAGGCCACCTCGCGGCGTCCGGGCGTTATCAACCCTGCTCCATGACCGCGCGCACCGCAAGAACGACCCTGCTGAGCCGGAAGGCGGATACCCGCTCAGCAGTGTTTCAAGACAGGACTTCAAGACAAGACGATGAGGGCCAATACCGCCAGCATCGCCTGTGCGATCAATCCCGCGCGCAGTGCCGCGACGCTGTAGCTGTGGTTCCACGCGGGCGAGCCGCCATACGACTTCGACGGGGCCGGTGATCCCGGACTGAACGAATGCGTGGCCATCAAACGCCTTTCACCCCCGGTCACCTCGCCAAGTGAGGTGAGTCACAAACACCTTTCGAGAACGAAATCATAGCGCTTTGTCACGAGGTTGTGAAATAAGCCGCTGACCTGCGGGTTGCCCGATAACGGCAGGTGCGCGGGCGGGGCCGGGCCCAAAGCGCGGCGCCGGACCGGAGGTGGCGTCGGCGGTGTTTAGCCGGCCAATCCATTTCGCTCGATGGCAGGCTTGCGGCAACGCGACGGCGTGCATAAGAAACCGGGTGTTATCCACAGTGACACCGCGGTTAGCCGCCAGAGGCAGTAGCGATGCCTACCTAATACCCCCTGGGCGGTGTGGATAAACCTGTGGAAACTGTGGATAGTGTGCGGCGGCCGGCGGCGTTGCCCGGCCGGGCGGCGATCGTCGGCGGCGCTAGTCTGGTCCGGTGATCCAGGTGTGCTCTCAATGCGGCACCCGCTGGAATGTGCGCGACCGGCAGCGCGAGTGGTGCCCGCGCTGTCGGGGTGCCCTGATGGCGCCCCTGCCCGACGCCCCGCCGGCCGGTCCTGCGCGGGCTCCAGGGTGGCAGCGCACGCCGCCGCGGCTGCCGCCCGGCTACCGGTGGATAGCGGTGCGTCCCGGCGCCGCGCCGCCGCCCCGGCGCGGCCGTCGTCCCCTCGGGCCCACCCCCCGCTACGCGGTGATTCCGCGCTGGGGGCTGGCCGACCGCGTCGAGCCGCCGCCCGCCATCGCCGCCGCGTCCGCGCACCCGGGACCGCCGGCGCAGCTGGTCCGCACCACGTCCTTCGTCGGCGTGCTGGTGCTCGGCATCGCCGCCCTGGTTTACGTCGTGCGCTACCTGCTGCTGGTGATCAACCGCGACACTTTGCTGTACTCGTGGGTGGCGATCGGCGCCGACTGGCTCGGCGTGCTGGCCAGTGTGGGCGCGGTGGGGGCGGTGATCGCCTCCGGCGTGGCGCTGATCCGCTGGATGATCGCGCGGCGCGCCGCGGTGTTCGCCCACCACGGTCTGCCCGACCCGCGCTCGGCGCGGGCGTTGTGGGCCGGCTGCGTGGTGCCGCTGGCCAACCTGCTGTGGGCGCCGGTGTTCGTGATCGAGCTGGCCCTGCTGGAGGAGCACTACCACCGGCTCAAGGGGCCCATTCTGCAGTGGTGGATCACCTGGGTGTGCAGCTACGCGGTGTCCGTCTCGGCTATCGCGACTAGCTTCGTCAACGACGCCCAGGGCATCGCCAACAACACCATCCTGGTGGTATTCGGGTATCTGTTCGCCGCCGCCACCCTGGCCGCGGCCACCCACATTTTCGAGGGATTCCAGCGCAAACCCGTGGCGCGGCCCGCGCACCGCTGGGTGATGGTTCCCGACGACGGTCCGCCCCCGCCGGCGCCGGGCGCCCCGGTTGAGTTCAAGGGCCAGGAACCGGCAGCATAGGGGTATGACGTGGGCCGACGAGGTGCTCGCCGGGCATCCCTTTGTCGTTGCCCACCGCGGCGCGTCGGCCGCCCGGCCCGAACACACCCTGGCCGCCTACGACCTCGCCCTCAAGGAGGGCGCCGACGGCGTGGAATGCGACGTGCGGCTGACCCGCGACGGCCACCTGGTGTGCGTGCACGACCGCCGGCTGGACCGGACCTCGACGGGGGCCGGGTTGGTCAGCACTATGACGCTGGCGCAGCTGCGTGAGCTCGAGTATGGGGCCTGGCACGACAGTTGGCGCGGGGACGGCGCGCACGGCGACACCAGTTTGCTGACGCTGGACGCGCTGGTGTCGCTGGTGCTGGATTGGCGCCGGCCGGTGAAGCTGTTCATCGAGACCAAGCACCCGGTCCGGTACGGCTCGCTGGTGGAGACCAAACTGCTGGCGCTGCTGCACCGGTTCGGCATCGCCGCTCCCGCCTCCGCCGACCGGTCCCGCGCGGTGGTGATGTCGTTTTCGGCGTCGGCGGTGTGGCGGATCCGGCGGGCCGCGCCGCTGCTGCCCACCGTACTGCTCGGCAAGACCGCCCGCTATCTGATCAGCGGGGCGCCGACGGCGGTCGGGGCGACCGCGGTGGGGCCGTCGCTGCCGACGCTGAGGGGGTATCCGCAGCTCGCCGACCGCACCATCGCGCAGGGCCGGGCGGTCTACTGCTGGAACGTCGACGACTACCAGGACATCGACTTCTGCCGCGACGTCGGCGTGGCCTGGCTGGCCACACACCACCCGGGCCGCACCAAGGCGTGGCTGCAGGGCCACCGCGGCGGCAGCTAGCTCGACGGCTGCTGTTCGTCCGTGCTGCCGGCCGGCAGCTGCCCGTCGGAGGTCAACGCGTCGAACAGCCGGGCCGCCCGCGCGTGGTCCCACACCACCACCACCGAGCCGGCGTCGCCGCTGGTGAACTCGCCGATCGGGACCGTCACCGTGGCGGGGGAGCTGTGGAGCGCCCAGCCGAGCCGGGCCAGGTCCCAGGCGTGGTCGGCCCGGTCCACGGTCAGCGCGTCGGCGACCACGCGCGGCGCCGCGTACCAGCGCCACGGGTTGACCCAGACCGCGGGGCTGGTCGCGCGGTGCAGCAGCGTCGCGAGGAACTGTCGTTGATTGACCATCCGGTCCAGATCGGCGCGCGGGGTGTCGCGGCTGCGCACGTAGCCCAGCGCGTTGCGGCCGTCCAGCGTCTGGCAGCCGGCCGGCAGGTCGAGGCCGGCCAGCGGGTCGTGCATCGGCGCCTGCGGGCATACCCTCACCCCGCCGAGCCATCCACCAGGGCAGCGAACCCGCCGAACCCGATCTCGGCGTAGCGCGCGATGCGCAGCCCGGTGGCCTGCTCCACCGTGCGGACCAGCAGCGTCGCCCCGCCCATGGCGAACGCGGCGTTGATCTTGTCCTTGCCGTGCTCGGCGCTCAGACCCCGGCGCCTAGGCCGACGCCGGCCAGCGGCAGCACCACCAGCAGGGCCGAGGCCACCGCCCGGACCCAGCGGCGCTTGCGCCGGGGGCGTGCCGGGCGTATGGCTGATGCGGGTGGCGCGGGCTGTGCGGGTGGCGCGGGCCGGGGCCGCCCCGCGCGCGGACGACGCCGTCCGGGTCAGCCGCGGGCCCGCAACCCGTTGATGAACGGTCAGCACATCAGCACCCGGATGGCCTGGCTCAGCTCGGTCATGTCGTCCACCGGTTTGTGGAAGGGTAGTCGCACGTCGTGGTCACGGTCGTTGCCCTCGACCCGGAACCGAACCCCGTAGCGGTCCAGCCCGGGCGGTCGCACCTGCCCGCGCCGCAACGGCGCGGGCAGCCGGGACACCACGTCGCCGTGGGCGATGTCCAGATGCCACAGCAGGTCGGACTCGAGCGCGCAGAACGGGTCGGGCCGGGCCGCGAGCAGGGCCGCCACGTCGACCGGCTCGGCGCCGGTCGCGTCGGTGACAACCACGGACGCGATCTCCAGCGGCCGCAGCACATACCGCGGCTCCGTCCCGTCCGCGCGGCGCGGGGTGTCGACGCCCAGCAGGGCGGGGTTGGGGCATTCGGCGGCGATGACGTCGAGCGTTTCGAGGATCTGCGCCGGGTCGACCTCGTGCAGCCGCCCGCGCACCCAGACCAGCGACCGGACCGGCTCGCGCAGCGGCAGCGGCGCGTAGTCGGTCAGCTCGAGCAGCGCCGCCGCCCCCGCGACGGGCTGCAGCCGGTGTTCCCGCTCGACCGGGAGCGCCAGCGCGAAGGAGCAGGCAAACGGGCCGGCGCCGATGAGGTGATGGACGGGGGTGGGAACCGGGTCGTCGTGTTCGACCGCCAGCAGCGCGCCGCCGGCGTGGACGCACGCGCTGCGGATCCGTTCGGCAGTGCTCGGGGCGGGGCAAGGCCACGGTAACACAATTCTCTTTACTTAGGTAATCCTAAATTAATTTATCGCGTGTGGCGTGGCAAGAGTCTTCCCGCCGGCGGACCGTTAGGGTTGGGTCAGTGTCAGGGTGAGGTTGCCGCGTGTTGCGGTGGTTGGATCCTGATCACCTGGTGTCTGGCTCATGGGGTGGTGCCGCCTTGGGGTTGGCGTTCATGCGTTTTGTCGACGCCAGGTGTGAAGGACCGGCCGGCGTGACTTGATAGGAGCGTGGCATCCGCCCCCACTGAGATGTGTCCGCCGACCGGCCCAACCGTCACCTCACAGTGAAGGAGGCAACCTCCATGGTTGTTGTTGGAGCCGATGTACACAAGCGCACGCATACGTTCGTTGCGGTCGACGATGTGGGGCGTAAGCTCGGTGAAAAGGTCGTCGCGGCGACCACCGCGGGTCATGCCGAGGCGGTGATGTGGGCCCGGGAACGTTTCGGTGCGCAGCTGGTGTGGGCGATCGAGGATTGTCGGCATCTGTCGGCGCGGTTGGAGCGTGACTTGATGGGCTTTGGCCAGGCGGTGGTGCGGGTGCCGCCGAAGTTGATGGCCCAAACCCGGGTGAGTGCACGCACGAGGGGTAAGTCCGATCCGATCGATGCGTTGGCAGTGGCGCGGGGGTTTCTGCGGGAGCCTGACCAAACGGATTGGCGAGCGTGTCCGTTGTGGCCCCGGTGCTGCTGTCTCTTCCTGGCTGCGCGGAGTTGACCGCGGCCAAACTCGGCGGTGAGGCCGCCGGAGTGACCCGTTTCAAAAGCGAGGCCGCTTTCGCCCGCCATGCCGGGGTGGCGCCGATCCCGGTGTGGTCGGGAAACACCGCTGGACGTGTCCGGAGGACGCGCGCGAGCAACCGCCAACTACAACGCCGCCCTGCACCGCATCGCTGTCACCCAGATCCGTCTCAACGGCCTCGGACAGGCCTCCTACCGCCACCGCATCGCTATCGACGACTCCAAAACCGAAGCCCTACGCTGCCTCAAACGCCGCCTATCCCGCATCGTCTTCCACCACCTACACACCGACCACCAAAACAGAACTCAGCCTTGCCAAATGGCAGCGGCTCGACATAAGGAGAAACACGTGGCCCGCATCGCTTACCTCGGTCCGGAAGGGACCTTCACCGAGGCGGCGCTGCGGCAGATCACCGCCGCCGGCCTGGTCCCCGCACAGGGGGCGGACGGTATGCAGTCCGCGCCGGTCGACGGCACGCCCGCGGCGCTGGACGCGGTGCGCGACGGCGCCGCCGACTACGCGTGCGTGCCGATCGAGAACTCCATCGACGGCTCGGTGACGCCCACCCTGGACAGCCTCGCGATCGGCTCGCCGCTGCAGGTGTTCGCGGAGACGACGCTGGACGTGGCGTTCACCATCGTGGTCAAACCGGGACTGTCCGCCGCCGACGTGCGGACCCTGGCGGCCATCGGGGTGGCCGCCGCCCAGGTGCGCCAGTGGGTGGCCGCCAACCTGGCCGGCGCGCAGCTGCGCCCGGCCTATTCCAACGCCGACGCCGCCCAGCAGGTGGCCGAGGGGCGCGCCGACGCCGCGGTGACCTCCCCGCTGGCCGCCGCCCGCTGGGGGTTGGACACCCTGGCCGACGGCGTGGTCGACGAACCCAACGCCCGCACCCGCTTCGTCCTGGTCGGGCCGCCCGCGCCGCCGCCGGCCCGCACCGGCGCCGACCGGACCTCGGTGGTGCTGCGCATCGACAACGCGCCGGGCGCCCTGCTGGCCGCGCTTGCCGAGTTCGGCATCCGCGGCATCGACCTGACCCGCATCGAATCCCGGCCCACCAGAACGGGTTTGGGCATCTACCGGTTCTTCGCCGACTGCGTGGGCCACATCGACGACGAACCCGTCGCCGAGGCGCTCAAGGCGCTGCACCGCCGCTGTGCCGACGTGCGCTACCTGGGTTCGTGGCCTACCGGCACCCCCGGGGGGGCGCTGCCGCCGTCGACCGAGGAAGCTGTGCGCTGGCTGGCGGCGGTGCGGGACGGCAAACCCGAACCGCCCGGGGAGTCGCGGCGGTGAGCGGCCGGTTGATCCTGGTGCGGCACGGCCAGTCGTACGGAAACGTCGAGCACCGCCTCGACACCCGGCCGCTCGGCGCCGAGCTCACGCCGTTGGGCCGCGACCAGGCCCGCGAGTTCGCCCGCCGGTCGGGCCGGCCGGCCATGCTCGCGCACTCGGTGCCCACCCGGGCCTCGCAGACCGCGGCGGTGATCGGCGGGCAGCTGGCGCTGCCGCCCGTCGAGCTGGGCGGCATCCACGAGGTGCAGGTCGGGCGGCTGGAAAACCGCAACGACGACGAGGCGGTCGCGGAGTTCAACGCCATCTACGAGCGGTGGCACCGCGGCGAGTTCGAGGTGCTGCTGCCCGGCGGCGAAACCGGCCGCGACGTGCTGGACCGCTACCTGCCGGTGCTCACTGAGCTGCGGCTGCGCTACCTGGACGACCACGATTTCCACGGCGACATCGTGGTCGTCAGCCACGGCACGGCGATCCGGCTGGCGGCCGCCGTGCTGGCCGGCGTCGAGGCCGACTTCGCGCTGGATCATCACCTCGACATCGCCCAATCGGTCGCGCTGACGCCGCTCACCGACGGGCGGTGGAGCTGCGTGCGCTGGGGCACGCTGACGCCGCCGTTCTACCCCGAGGTCGCCGAGATCCCCGCTACCCCGGTGGCTGACGCGGTGCGCTCCACCACCGACCCGATGGGCTGAGCCCGCCGATCAGACGGCGAGCGCGATGACTTCGGTGCAGGCGCAGCCGACGGCGTCGCAGTCGATGACGAAGGCGTGCGGCATCAATTCGGGCGTGAAGCAGTCCGGCTCGGTGCATTCGGACCGGTGCAACGCATGGCGAATGATGGTGCCGTGACAGTGATCCAAGCCTGCCCGGCAGTCGCGGCAGTCTGTGCTCATAGGTGAGTTCATAGCACCGCGGGCCGACAAATCCGGGATGCCGCGCCCGGGGTGTCAGGCCCAACCCAACTGATGCAGCCGCTCGTCGTCGATGCCGAAGTGGTGGGCGATCTCGTGGATCACCGTGACCGCGACCTCCTCGATCACCTGCTGCTCGGATTCGCACACCTCCAGCAGCGCCGCCCGGTAGATGGTGATGGCGTCCGGCAGCGCGCCGGAGTAGTCGGAGCCGCGCTCGGTCAGCGCCACGCCCTCGTACAGCCCGAGCAGGTCGGGCTCCTCGGTGTGGCGGTCGTCGACCAGGACGACGACGTTGTCCATGGCCGCGGCCAGCTCGGGCGGGATCAGGTCGAGGGCGTCGGAGACCAGTTCGTCGAACCGCTGCGGATCCATCCGTACCGACACGGCCGCTAGCCTGCCGGCGGGGGCCCGCCCGGCGGGGCCTCCGGCGCGGACGGGGGAGGCGGAGGTGGCGCCGCGGGAGGCGGGGGTGGCAGGGCCGCGGGTGCCGGGTTGGCCGGGGGCGGGGCGCCGTTGTCGACCGGCGGCGGGGCCTGCGGGGGCTGGGTCACCACCGGCTGCTGGCCGGGCAGGTGCTGGTTGTTCGGCGGCATCTCCGGGGCGGCGGCGGAGCCGGACTGGGTCGACGGCGACTGCGCCGGAGCCTGCAACGGGATGGGCGGCATCGACAGCCGCTCCTCGGGAATGTCGGGCGGCGGCACCGGGGGCTGGCCGTTGATCAGCAGCTGCCCTTTGGCACTGTTCAGCAGCGTGGCCCAGCCGCCGTTGCCCAGCGTCGCGCCGATGCTGCAGGCCACCTCGCGGCTGCCGGCCGTCCAGCTGGCCAGCGGCACGGTGGGGTAGATCAGCGTCAGCGTGGTGGTGCGCAGCTTGACCGGCGCCAGGTACGCGTCGGTCATCTTGGTGCAAGAGTCCTTGATGAAGGCGTCCTGGTCCGGCTCGGCGGGCAGCGCGCCGGGGAACTTCTCGGCCAGGTTGACCGTGCCGGTCACCTCCATCGCGTGCGGGGTCGCGCAGTCCACCGGCACGTCGGTGGGCTGGTTGGTCGCCGAGTCGATGCCCAGGCAGGTGCTGGCCGGCCAGATCTTGGACTGGTCGACGTCGGCGACCTTGCCCTTGAACACCTGCTGCTGGTTGTTCGCGCCGGGCAGTTGTAGGCCGCACAGCATGCGGCGGTCGCCACCCTGGCGCCAGGCCTGGTCGCCGGGCCACAGCAGGCTGACAGTGAACTTGCTGTTCGGGTCGAACTTGGGGCCCAGGTAGTTGCGGACGGCGGCCTCGCACTGCTCCTGGGTGATCTGCTGGATGCGGGCCGGGGTCGGCGGCGCGGCGTTGGGCCCGTACTCCGAGCCGGGGAAGGTGCGCATGTCGATGGATTCGGCGACCTCGAACTTGTGGTCGTCGCCGCAGTTGACGATCTTCGCCGACTCCGGGGTGGTGTCGGGCCACATCAGGCATTCCCCGCTGGCGGCCCGGTTGAAGGCGGCGTCGCTCTTGGCGCCGGTGCTGCGCACCGGGCTGGCGTCCAGTAGCCGGCCGGACCCGGTGTCGCCGACCGGGATCGCGGTGACCAGCCCGGCGATCAGCAGCCCGCCGAGCGCGGTCAGCAGCAGCGCGCGCCGGGTCGCGCGGGCCTGCAGGCTGCGCGGCCACAGGAAGGCCGAGGCGGCGGCCGTCTCGACCACGGGGGCTTCCCCGGCTTCCGGAAGGTCCTTCTCGGGCGCTTGCGACATCGGCTCCATTCTGACAGCAGCGCCGCAGCAGCGTTACAAAAGTTACTGATGTGAGTCCTGAGGCTACGCCGGGGTGCTGCGCCGGTCGGCCGGACCGGGTGAAAGTAGGCTTCGGGCCGTGATCGACCTGAAGCTGCTCCGGGAAGACCCCGACGCCGTGCGCCGCTCCCAACAAAGCCGCGGCGAAGACCCGTCGCTGGTGGACGCCCTGCTGGCCGCCGCCGCCGCCCGCCGGGCCGCCATCTCGACCGCCGACACGCTGCGCGCCGAACAGAAGTCGGCCAGCAAGAGCGTCGGCGCCGCCTCGCCCGAGCAGCGCCCGGCCCTGCTGGCCCGCGCCAAGGAGCTGGCCGAGCAGGTCAAGGCCGCCGAAATCGCCCAGGTCGAGGCCGAGGCGGCGTTCACCGCCGCGCACCTGGCCATCTCGAACGTCGTCATCGACGGCGTCCCCGCCGGCGGCGAGGACGACTTCGCCGTGCTGGACGTCGTCGGGGAGCCAACCGCGCTGGAAAACCCCCGCGACCACCTGGAACTGGGCGAGTCGCTGGGCCTGATCGACATGGCCCGCGGGGCCAAGGTGTCCGGTTCGCGGTTCTACTTCCTGACCGGTAAGGGCGCGCTGCTGCAGCTCGGCCTGCTGCAGCTGGCGCTGCGGCTGGCCGTCGAGAACGGCTTCGTGCCGATGATCCCGCCCGTGCTGGTGCGCCCGGAGGTGATGGCAGGCACCGGATTCCTGGGCGCGCACGCGGAGGAAGTCTACCGGATCGAGGCCGACGACCTCTATCTGGTGGGCACCTCCGAGGTGCCGCTCGCCGGCTACCACGCCGACGAGATCCTGGACCTGTCCGCCGGCCCGCTGCGCTACGCGGGCTGGTCGTCGTGCTTTCGCCGCGAGGCCGGCAGCTACGGCAAGGACACCCGCGGCGTCATCCGGGTGCACCAGTTCGACAAGGTCGAGGGCTTCGTCTATTGCACGCCCGCCGACGCCGAGGCCGAACACCAGCGGCTGCTGGGCTGGCAGCGCGAGATGTTGGCCCGCATCGAGGTGCCCTACCGGGTGATCGACGTGGCCGCGGGCGATCTCGGCTCGTCGGCGGCGCGCAAGTTCGAT
Organism: Mycobacterium lepraemurium; assembly: GCA_002291465.1. Taxonomy (GTDB): domain Bacteria; phylum Actinomycetota; class Actinomycetes; order Mycobacteriales; family Mycobacteriaceae; genus Mycobacterium; species Mycobacterium avium. The sequence goes on from CP021238.1 coordinate 135,731, forward strand.
TGCGAGGCGTGGGTGCCCACCCAGCAGACCTACCGCGAGCTGACGTCGACGTCGAACTGCACCACCTTCCAGGCGCGCCGGCTGTCCACCCGCTACCGCGACGGCGGGGACGCCAAGGGCAAGCCGCAGATCGCGGCCACCCTGAACGGCACGCTGGGCACCACCCGCTGGCTGGTGGCGATCCTGGAAAACCACCAACGGCCCGACGGCAGCGTGCGGGTTCCCGAGGCGTTGGTGCCGTTCGTCGGCACCGGGGTGCTCGAGCCCGTCGGCCCGCGCGGTTAGGATGGGCGGGCGGCGAGCCGGCCCGGGGTGTGCCCGAACGCGCGCCGATAGGTGTCGATGAACGCACTCGGTGTGGCCCAACCACATTCGGCCGCCACCGAGGTGACGTCGCGCCGCTCGGCCAGCAGCACCAGGCCGTGTTGCAGCCGGACCTGGGTGCGCCACTGCGGGAACGTCATGGCCAGCTCGTCGCGGAACAGCCGGCTCAGGGTGCGCTGGCCGACCCCGATGCGCTCGCCGATCTGGCGCAGCCTCAACGGCTCGCGCAGGTTGTCGGCGATCAGCGCGCACGCGACGCGCAGCCGGCCGTCCACGGCGGTGGGAATCCACAGCGGTTCGGCGACGCTGGTCGCCTGCAACTGGTCGTGCAGCACCGCCAGCATCCGGTGGTGTGCGCCGGCGTCGGTGTCCCGCGCCCGCGAACACGCGATGATCAGCTCGCGCATCAGCGGAGTGACCGCCAGCACCGCGGGGGCGGCCGGGCCGCGGCGGTAGCGGGCGGGGTCCAGCGCGATGCCGTGAAAGTTGGTGTGGCCGTGGAACCTTGTGCTCGTGCCAGCAGCCCGCCGGGATCCAGATGGCGCGGTTGGCCGGGGTGATCCAGGTGCCCGCCGGCGTGGTCACCGACACCGCGCCGGTGGACGGATAGACGATCTGGTGCAGCGGATGCCGGTGCCGTGCGATCCGCGCCCCCGGAGGCAGCGTCTGCGCCGAGGTCGCCAGCCCGTGCTGGCCGATTTCCGACATATCAAGGCAGGATATCGGAAGCCCGCAGCATCGCGTCCGCCTAACGTCGAGATCGACCGACAGAAAGGCGTGATCGCGATGGCGATGAATCTCTTGCACCGGCACCGATGCAGCTCGGCCGGCTGGGCGAAGGAGGTGGCCGACGAGCTGCTGCCCTGGGCGCTGGACGGTGTCGAATTAGGTTCCCGCACTTTGGAAATCGGCCCCGGCTACGGTGCGACGCTGAGCGCCCTGCTGGATCGCACCGCCTCGCTGACCGCGGTCGAGCTCGACCCGGTGATGGCAGATCGGCTGCAGCGCAGCTACGGCGACCGGGTCCGCGTCATCCAGGCCAGCGGCACCGAAACAGGTTTGCCCGCAAACCATTTCACCTCGGTGGTGTGCTTCACCATGCTGCACCACGTGCCCAGCCCGCAGCTGCAGGACCAGCTGTTCGCCGAGGCGTTCCGGGTGCTGCAACCCGGTGGGACGTTCGCCGGCAGCGACGGCGTGCCGTCGTGGGCGTTTCGCTTGCTGCACGTCGCCGACACCTACAACCCGATCGCGCCGAAGGACCTGCCGGGCCGGCTGGCGGCCGTAGGCTTCACCGACATCCACGCCGACGCCCGGGGCGGCCGGCAGCGCTGGCGGGTCGTCAAACCGACCGGCTAGGCGGGCACCGTCTCGCGGGCCTGCTCGTGCCAGCGCTGGCGTTCCATCGTCGCGAAGTAGAAGGCGAACGCGAACGCGGAGCTGGTGAACAGGCTGGACACGAAGTACAGCCAGGGCCGGCGCAGCCCGCGGCGGTAGCCGTCCACGATGGTGAACAGCGGCGGCAGCACCACTTTCGCGACCGTGTAGTCCTGGCTGGCCGAGCTGGCGGCCGGGTTGGTGAACATCAGCCGGATGTATTCGGCCCAGCTGCCGTGCTCGCCCCACAGCGGGTTGGTCGATCCGTGCGAATACTGCTGCACGAAGGTGATGTTGAAGTACCAGCCGAGCGCGACCGAGGCGATGCCGACGAGGTAGTACACGACCTCCATCGGCGAGAACAGCGGACCGCCGGCCGGGCGGGCGAACACCTTCGCGTTCGAGGCGACGATCCAGGCGATGACGGAGAACCCGAGAACTGCGTGCACGAGAAGCGAGGCCATGCGCGCAGTCTCACCCCGGCCGTGAAGTTTTGTCAATATTGACAAAAGGTTTCTTGGTACCTTACTGCCATGGTCAGGTCGGCGCAGACGGCGCGCAGCGAGCGCACCCGGGAGGCGTTGCGCCAGGCCGCGCTGGTGCGATTTTTGGCCCAGGGCGTGGAGGACACCTCGGCCGAACAGATCGCCGCCGACGCCGGGGTGTCGCTGCGGACGTTCTACCGCCACTTCCGCTCCAAGCACGATCTGCTGTTCGCCGATTACACCGGGCTGCACTGGTTTCAGGCCGCGCTGGATGCCCGCCCGGCCGACGAGCCCATCATCGACTCGGTGCAGGCCACCATCTTCTCCTTCCCCTACGACGTGGATGCGGTGACCAAGATCGCCGCGCTGCGCCACGAGGAGCTCGACCCGGTCCGCATCGTCCGCCACATCCGCGACGTGCAGGCCGACTTCGCCGAAGCCATTGCGGCGCAACTACAACGGCGCGGCCGCGGCGCCGGTGAGCCGACGGCCGACCAGCGGGTGCGCGCTGCGGTGACCGCGCGCTGCATCGCGGCCGCGGTGTTCGGCGCGATGGACGTGTGGATGGTCGGCGACGAACGATCGCTCGGCGAGCTCGCGCGGCTGTGTCACGCGGCGCTGGAGTCGCTGCGCGCGGGGATCACCGACTCCTGGACCACCGCCACCGCGCCCAAGTTTCGTCATAATTGACAAACTTGGGGCGCCGTGCGAGCCTCCTTGCGGAGGTCGGGACATGAATGACTACGACGCGATCGTCATCGGCGCGGGCCACAGTGGGCTGACCACCGCGGTGCTGCTGCAGAAGGCCGGGCTGCGCACCCTGTGCCTGGACGCCAAGCTCTACACCGGCGGGATGGCCTCCACCGTCGAGCTTTTCGACGGCTACCAGTTCGAGATCGCCGGGTCGGTGCAGTTCCCGACGTCGCAGGCGGTGGTCGACGTGCTGGGCCTGGACACCATCCCGACGATCGACCTGGATGTGATGTCGGTGGCGGTGCGCGGTGTCGGGGACGATCCGTTGGTCCAATACAGCGACCCGGTCAAGCTGTTCACCCACCTCAACGAGGTGCACGGGGCCGACGCCGTCAACGGGATGGCCGGCCTGATGGCGTGGGCCCAGGCCCCGACCCGCGCGCTGGGCCGGTTCGAGGCCGGCACGCCGCCCAAGAGTCTCGACGAGATGTATGCCTGCGCCACAAACGAATTCGAGCGCTCGGCGATCGACGACATGCTGTTCGGGTCGGTCACCGACATCCTGGACCGTTACCTGCCCGCCCGCGAGAAGCACGGCGCGGCTGCGCGGCTCGATGACCGTGCTGGCCGTCAACACGCTCTATCGCGGCCCGTCCACCCCGGGCAGCGCCGCGGCGCTGGCGTTCGCCTCGGTGTGCCGGACGGCGACACCGTGCAGATGAAGAAGCTGCGCGGCGGCATCGGCGCGCTTACCTCGCACCTGTGCGGCGTGCTGGAGCGCCACGGCGGCGAACTTCGGTTGCGCACCAAGGTGACCGAGATCCTGGTCGAGCACGCCGGGGCCGGGGGACGGGTGACCGGGGTGCGCACCGAGTCGGGCGAGACGCTGAGCACCCCGATCGTCGTCTCCGGCCTCGCGTCGGACGTCACGCTCAACGAGCTGCTCGATCCGGCCGCGCTGCCCGCCGACCTGCGGGCGCGCTATGCGCGCATCGACCACCGCGGCAGCTATCTGCAGATGCATTTCGCGCTGCAGGAGGCGCCGGTGTTCGCCGCTCCGTACCAGGTGCTCAACGAACCTGCCATGCAGGCCTCGATCGGCCTGTTCTGCACGTCCGAGGAGGTGCAGCAGCAGTGGGAGCAGGCCCGGCGCGGCGTCGTTCCGGCCGACCCGACCGTCGTGCTGCAGATCCCCTCGCAGAACGATCCGGGCCTGGCGCCGGAGGGCAAGCACGCCGCCTCGGCGTTCATGTTGTGGTTCCCGACCGAGGGTGAGGTGGACTACGGCTAGGCGAAAATCGAGATGGGGCAACGGGTGATCGACAAGATCACCCGGCTGGCACCGAATTTCGAGGACAGCATCATCCGGCACACCACCTTCACGCCCCGGCACATGGGCGTCATGTTCGGCGCCCCCGGCGGCGACTACTGCCACGGCCTGCTGAACGCGAACCAGGTCGGGCCCAACCGGCCCGGTCCGCGGGGCTTCCTCGGCCAGCCGATCCCGATCGACGGCCTGTATCTGGGCAGCGCGGGCTGCCACGGCGGTCCGGGCATCACCTTCATCCCCGGCTACAACGCGGCCCAGCAGGCGCTGGCCGACCGCAGCGGCTGAGTCAGGAGCCGCGCCGGGCGAGCAATTCGTCCAGCAGGGCGGTGAACTCGTCGGGACGCGCCGGCGTGAAGGCCGGGGCGGGCCGGGTGCCCGGCACGTCCAGCGTGATCAACGTCGACTTGAACGGCCGGCCAATGTCCAGCGGAAGCCAGCGGCGCAGATCTGAGCTGCCCCAGACCCGGAACCGGTGCATGAAGATGCCCAGCGGCTCGGCTTTGTACCCACGGATCGCGTCCAGCGCGATCACCTTGGACGTGCCCGACGGAAAGTGGTAGCGGCGCAACGTGATCGCCGCCCGGTCCAGCTGGACCAGGCCGTCGTCGTAGGTCTCGTTCACGCCCGCGAACTCCGCAGCTGGTGCCCCTTCGCGGTCAGGCAGCGCCCGTCGTCCAGCCGCCACTGCCACCCGTGTAGGTTGCAGGTCAACGTGTTGCCCTCTACCACACCGAATTTCGAAAGATCGGCCTTCAGGTGGGGGCAGCGGCTCTGAATCTCCCAGCCGTCCAATGTGATCGACGCCGAGTTGTCGTGGGTTTCGGCGAACCAGCCGTCGGCGTAGGCGATCCGTTCGTCGGTCAGGCATTTGAAGAAGGTGTACAGGTATTCGTTGTAGCCGCCGACGCGCCAGGCCTTGAACCGGGTGGACAGGAAGATGGCGTTGACCCAGTCCGGCTCCCGATCGCGCAGCACGGTGCGCACCAGCTCCGGTGCTATGGCAAAGCCGTAGCGGACCTTCTCGTCCGGAATCGGTTCTCGCACCGTGCGTTTCGGGAAATCCAGGATAACCCGCTCGGGCCCGAGCACCAGCTCCACCGGGTAGCCGATGCCGTCGCAGATCTCGTCGCTTTGCGACATGATCGGTTCGAACAGGGCGCGCAGCGGCTCCAGCAGTGGCTCGCCGGTGGCCGGCGCCCAGCCGGCCCGCTCTGCGGCGATCACCGGCGCCATCCGCTCGGCGTAGGCGGCGATGTACTCGGCCTTGCCGGTGGTGAAGATGGCCTCCACCTCGGCGATGGGCAGCGGATGATGCAGCGAGTTCAGGGTGGATCCGCTGAAGTCGGCGGTCGAGCCGGGGATCATCAGCAGGCCGCCGCCTTGCCCGTGGGCGCGCATCTGCTCCAAAAACACCATCTGGTCGGGGAAGATGTTGGCCGGGTCGCCGTGGTTGTCGTTGAGGTGTCGCAACTCCGGATCCAAGAAGCAGGGCGGCCCGGCCGAGGGCACCACCCACGTCGCCCCCACCTGGGCGAGGTACTGGCGGGCGCGGTCCATCTGGCGCTGCCGCTTCTGGATGCCGAACGATTCCTTGGCGCGGGCCGGCATGTCGTAGACCATCGGATACCAGATGGCCCCGGAGTACTGCAGCAGGTGCACGTCGATGTGCCCGAATTCGGACGTCAGCACGTTGAGCTCCACCGGCCGGGCGTCGTTCATGTTGAAAAGCGTTGTGCTGCCGTCGGATACGACCAGCGCCGAATCGCCGATCGGGCCGTCGGCGGGGGCGCGCAGGGCGATGATCATCACGTCGAGGCCGCCGACCCGGTGCTTGACCGAGTCGGCCGTCTCGAAGAACCGATGAAAACCCAGCTCCCGCAACGCGTTTCGCAGATCCGGCACCGGAAACTCCGGCAGTAGCACCACCGCGTCCTTGTTGACGTGCTCGGCCAGGTTCTTGGCGTCGAAGTGGTCCTTGTGCAGGTGCGACACGTAGAGGTAGTCGCAATCGCCTAGCTGGTCCCAGTCCAGGGTGCTGTTGTCCGGGAACGGGAACCAGGACGCGTAGTAGGCGGGATTGACCCAGGGGTCGCACAGGATGCTGCCCGCCTGGGTCCGGATCAGAAATCCGGCGTGGCCTACGCTGGTGACCTGCACAAATACCTTCCGGGGGACGTCGGGCCTGCCGAGGGGTGTACGGCGTCTGCGCCCCCGAGCCTAGCGCGCGGGGACGTCCCGGTCCTCGTCGTCGGCCTGCCACAACCGCCGGTAGTAGCCGTCGGGCTCGACGCCGCCCAGCTGATCGACCCGCACGGACGGGAAGGCAACGGTCGGCTCTTTCCGGCGCTTGAGGCGGCTGACGGCCCGGCGCACTAGGCTGGACGGCTGTGGAACCGGTGTACGGGACTGTCATACAGCTTGCCCGCCTGATCTGGCGCGTCCAGGGCCTGAAGATCACGATCACAGGCGTGGAGAACCTGCCGAAGAGCGGCGGTGCCGTCATCGCCATCAACCACACCGGCTACCTGGACTTCACCTTCGCGGGTCTGCCCGCCTACAAGCAGGGCCTGGGCCGCAAGGTGCGGTTCATGGCCAAGCAGGAGGTCTTCGACCACAAGATCACCGGGCCCATCATGCGCAGCCTGCGCCACATCTCGGTGAACCGCCAGGACGGGGCCGCCTCCTACGGGGCGGCGGTGCGCAACCTCAAAGACGGCGAGCTGGTCGGCGTTTACCCCGAGGCCACCATCAGCCGCAGCTTCGAGATCAAGGAGTTCAAGTCCGGTGCGGCCCGGATGGCCGTCGAGGCCGGGGTGCCGATCGTTCCGCACATCGTCTGGGGCGCCCAGCGCATCTGGACCAAGGACCACCCCAAGAAGCTGTGGCGCCCCAAGGTGCCGATCATCGTGCTGGTCGGCGAGCCCATCCAGCCGACCCTGGGCGTCGAGGAGCTCAAGGGGCTGCTGCACTCGCGGATGCAGCACCTGCTGGAACGCGCGCAGGAGATGTACGGCCCGCACCCGGCCGGGGGGTTCTGGGTGCCGCACCGGCTGGGCGGCGGCGCCCCGTCGCTGGCCGAAGCGGCCCGGTTGGACGCCGAGGAAGCGGCCGCGCGGGCGGCGCGCCGGGGACAGTCCGCAGGGGCGCCAGAGTAGTGATCGATGGTGGAGCCGACCTTCCGCACCCTCGAGCTCCTGGCTGCGCTGGCGGTGAAGGCCACCGGCACCGAGATCACCTACCACGGTGAGGAGAACATCCCCGAGCGCGGCGGCGCCGTGGTGGCGATCAACCACACCAGCTACGTCGACTTCCTGCCCGCCGGGCTGGCCGTGCATCGCCGGGGCGACGCCTGCGGTTCATGATCAAGGCCGAGATGCAGCAGGTGAAGGTGGTCAACTTCCTGATCAAGCACACCCGCACCATCCCGGTGGACCGCGGCGCCGGCGCCGGCGCCTACGCGGTGGCCGTGCAGCGGCTGCGCGAGGGCGAGTTGGTGGGCGTCTACCCGGAGGCCACCATCAGCCGCAGCTTCGAGCTCAAGGAGTTCAAGACCGGCGCGGCCCGGATGGCCATCGACGCCGACGTGCCGATCATCCCGCTGATCGTCTGGGGCGCGCACCGAATCTAGACCAAGGACCATCCACGTACACTGGGGCGGGCCAAGATACCGATCACCGTGCAGGTAGGCGCGCCGTTGCGGGCGCGCGAGGACATCGCGCAGACCGGCGCCGCGCTGCGCGACGCGATGACCACGCTGCTGCACCAGGCGCAGCAGCATTACCCGATGCAGCCCGGGGCGTACTGGGTGCCGCGCCGGCTGGGCGGCACGGCGCCGACGCCGGCGGAGACGGCCCGGATGGAGGCAGACGAGGCGGCGGCCCGAGCGGCCGCAGCAGCGGCGAAGAAGGCCGCGAACCGGGCCGGGCGTCCGGGCCGGTAGCGAAGGAGAAGAGATGGCCGAGGGGTTCTACCGGCTGGGGGAGTGGGTTGTTCCGCCGCTGGTCGCGATGCAGGGGACCAAGTTCACCTACCAGGGTTTGGAGAACATTCCCGCCCACGGCGGCGCCCTGCTCGCCCAGAACCGCACCAGCTACCTGGACTGGCTTCCGACGCTGATGGCGGTGCGGGAGCGGCACCGCCGCGCCTACTTCATGATCAAGGCCGAGACGGCCGACGTGAAGGCGGTCAATTACGTCATCAAGCACGCCCGGCTGATCCCGGTGGACCGCAGGTCGGGACACGACGCGTTCGATGTGGCCGTGCAGCGCATGCGCGAGGGTGAGCTGATCGGCATGCATCCCGAGGCCACCATCAGCCGCAGCTTCGAACTGCGCGAGTTCAAGACCTGCGCGGCGCGCATGGCGCTGGCAGCGCAGATGCCCATCGTCCCGATCATCGTCTGGGGCGCCCACCGGATCTGGCCGAAGGACCACCCGAAGAAGGTGTTCCGCAACAAGGTTCCGATCACCGTGGCGGCCGGGCGGCCGCTGCCGCCGCGGGGCACGCCCGAGCAGCTCAACGCGGCGCTGCGGGAGGCGATGAACGCCCTGCTGTACCGGGTGCAGGAGGAGTACCCGCACCCCAAGGACGAGTTCTGGGTGCCGCGGCGGCTGGGCGGCGGCGCGCTCACCCAGGAGGACTCCCGGGCGCTGCGGCTCTCCGAGCTGCAGGAGCGGATGCGCAAGTACGGCACCGACGGCGTCACCCGGCCGGGACAGCGCCAGAGCGGACTGCATTGAGTGCCGGCCGGCGAGGCGGGCGGTTTCGATGATGCTGCCGCGGCTCATCGCCTGCGACGTCGACGGCACCCTGTTCGACGACGACGAGCGGATCACCCCTCGCACCCGGGCCGCGGTCCGCGCCGCGGTGGCCGGCGGCGCGCGGTTCGTGGTGGCCACCGGCCGCCCGCCGCGGTGGATCCGCCCGGTGGTCGACGCGCTGGGCTTCGCGCCGATCGCGGTGTGCGCCAACGGCGCGGTGATCTACGACCCGGCGAACGACCGGGTGCTGTCCGCCCGCACGCTGGACGTAGACACCCTGGCCGAGCTGGCCACGCGGGTCATCCCGGGAGCGGGGCTGGCCGTCGAGCGGATCGGGGAACGCGCCCACGACACGGCGACGCCGCAGTTCATCAGTTCGCCGGGTTACGAGCACGCCTGGCTGAATCCGGACAACACCGAGGTGTCGATCGAGGACCTGCTCAGCGCCCCGGCGATCAAGCTGCTGATTCGCCGGGCCGGGGCGCGCAGCTCCGACATGGCCGCCGAGCTGGCCAAGCACGTCGGCCTCGAGGGTGACATCACCTACTCGACCGACAACGGCCTGGTCGAGATCGTGCCGCTGGGGATCAGCAAGGCCACCGGCATCGAGGAGATCGCCCGGCCGCTGGAGATCGCTCGCGAGGAGGTGGTGGCGTTCGGCGACATGCCCAACGATCTGCCGATGCTGCGCTGGGCGGGCCACGGCGTGGCGATGGGCAATGCCCATCCCGAGGTGCAGGCCGCCGCCGACGAGATCACCGCCGCCAACAACGACGACGGCGTGGGCCGGGTGCTGGAACGCTGGTGGCTTTAGCGGGGCGGTCAGCTTTAGCGCGGGGCAGCGGCCTTAGCGCCTAGCTACGTCGCCGCCGGGTGGGTCGGCAGCGAGAAGTGTTCGGCCGGAACCGTTGGGCCGCTTGGCAATTGGGTGCCCAGCGGGGTGGTGATCCCGTCCAGCACCTCGGTCACGTTACCGGTCAGCCGCTCGTAGTTCAGCGTGCCGTGCTGGAAGTTCTGGGTAATCTGCAGCGGCTCTTGGATTTCCGCGCTGGTGGGCAGGCCGAGCGGGCCGCGCTCGTAACTCTGTGAGCCCCAGGCGTCGTAGATCGCGCCGGTGACCGGCTGGGCGCCGGTCTGCGGCGACCAGTACATCGCGCCCCGGACGAAGGTGACGAAGCGGGCGTCGTCCGCCGCGCTGTCCTCCGGCGCGGTCGCCGCCCCCAGCACGCTGTTCATCCCGCCGATCTCCTGCCAGTGCGTGTAGATCGCCCCACCCTGCAGCGCCTTGATCAGCTCTTCCGGCGGATCGTTGACATGCGCTGCGATATCCCGTATCTCGTCCATCAGCGCGTAGGCCGCGTTGCCCGGGCAGTCGGTGTTGCCCACGTCGCGGTGGGTGAAGATGGTCGGCAGCGTGGCGACGGTGCCAGCCGCGTAGGTGGTGTAGTGGCTGCCGGCGGACTCCAGTCGCACGGTGCCCTTGGGGTCGACTCCGTCCATGCCCAGGCGCCAGCCAAGCAGCCGGCCCACGGCACGCAACTGCACCGGTGTCGGCGGCACGTCGTCGAAGTTGCCGATCATCGCCACGCCCCAGGTGTTGCGGTTGAACCCGCCGGTGTGGAACGCTTCGACCGCCTTGGTGAGGCCCCCGGCGCTGCCCTCGAACACCTGGCCGTACTTGTCGACCAGCGCGTTGTAGGCGATGTCGCACCAGCCCAGCGTCTTGCTGTGGTAGGTGTAGATAGCCTTGACGATGCCGGCCGATTCCAGCGGCGAGTAGTCGTTGCTGCCCGCGGTATGATGCACGACCGCGGCGCGAATCCCGTTGTCGTACTGCGGACTTCCGCAGCGCAGCGATTCGTCGGCGCCCCACTCGGCCCGGCTGATAATCGGTGGCGCCTGCCCGGGCATCACCACCCCGGACGGCGGTGTCCAATCCGTTTCGGACGGCGCTTGCGGCGGCGAGATGAGCACGGCCGAGATGTTCTGCCCGAACGGTTGCTCCCGCGAGGCCGGTCTGTAGCCCAGGTCGTCGGTCGGGCGCGGGGGCGCCGGGGGCGGCTGGGTCACCGGCGCGTCGAGCGGGCGGGTGACCGCGATCTGCACGGTGGTGGTAGTGCCGACGAAGACCGGGTCCGTCCCGCGCGGCCCCTCGGTTGCCCCGCCGGCGTGGCCGGGGTCGGGCGCGGCGGTTTCGTACTCGGTCTGATACCAGGGCCCCCAGGAACCGTCGCGACGCCGGGCGCGCACCCGCGTCGACGTGCCGGCTAGGTCACCGGTCAGGGCGACCAGGGAAAACGGCGTCTGCTGGCTGATCTCGCGAACTGTGACGCCGGCCCCCAGCCCGATCAGCGGCTGCTCGGTGAGCTGGGTGCCGCGGGCAGGTGGCGCGCCGGCGGCGTCGCGATACCGGGTGGCGTCGCCCACCCACGAGACAAGGACGGCCGTCGCCGCGATGGCGGTGAGCAGCGTCGTTGGCGCGCGACTGCGAGACACCAGCCGATGTTACGTGTGATTCTAATGTTATCTATGAGACGACACGACGTTGAGCGACGCCGAAATCCGCGGCAAAAATCGACGGCACCGCAGAGGGTTCTGCGGTGCCGTCTGGTGGATGGTTTGGAAAAGGTCTAGACCGGGGGCAGTGCCGGCGCGGCGCCGGCGGCCGCCGGCAACGCACCCGCGGCGCCCGCCGCGGTCGGCAGCGCACCCGCTGCACCCGGCAGGGCACCGGCCGCGCCGCCGTGTATGCCCTGCGTGATCGCCGGCATCACCAGGCCCTTGAGCAGGTCGATTGCCTGACCCGCGCCGAGCTGGTTGGCGGCTTGCATCGCGTCGTTGACCAGGCCGCCGCTGCCACCGCCGCCGATCGGGGAGGCGTTACCGAAGGTCGACGGGTCGCCCAGGATCGGGTACGTGCCACCGGCGCCCGGGTCCAGGCCGGCCCCGGAGGCGATCGGCACCTCACTCGGCGCCACGGCCGGGCTAGTCAGACCGGGGCTGGTCAAACCAGGGCTGGTCAGATCGGGACTGGTCGCACCGGGGCTGGTCAGACCGGGATTGGTCAGGCCCGGCGTTCCCAGGCCCGGCGTGCCCAGGCCGGGGCTGGCCAGACCGGGAGTGCTGGTGGCGCCGCCGCTCAGGGCGGGTACCGGGGGCAGGCTGATCCCGAACTGCGACAGGCCCTGCGACAGCGCACCCATCAGCTCGCCCGGCAGATCGCTCATCACCGCGGCCTGCTTGAACTCGTGGTGCTCGGGTGCCTTGTTGCCGGCCGTCGATTCGTAGACAAGGAAGTATGCGCAAGGACTCGCCACTGCCAGGGCGGCGACCGCGCTCATGGCTGTCGAAAGCTTGCGTCGGCGTCGGTTCGGCACGGAAGTCTCCTCATATTCTATCTGACTATTTGTTGTGTCGGCGCGCCCCGCCGATGCTGTCTGGCAGGAATCACACACAGCCGATGGTACGAGTGGGAATCCTGTTACTAGAGTGGCGATATTGAATCGTGAGGCAATTGCGACCAGGACTGTGATCGCCGGGCCGGGACACCCGCCGGCCGCCCCGAATCAGCCGGGCCCTGGTTGCTGGCCTCGCCAAATGGGTTCGGGCCACGCCGTCGGATACCCTAAGCAACCGATGACCGCTCGTTTCGATCTTTTCGTCGTCGGCTCTGGATTCTTCGGACTGACCATTGCCGAGCGCGTCGCTACCCAGCTCGGGAAGCGCGTGCTCGTGGTGGAACGCCGCCCGCACATCGGCGGCAACGCCTACTCGGAACCCGAGTCGCACACCGGCATCGAGGTGCACAAGTACGGCGCCCACCTGTTCCACACCTCTAATAAAAGGGTCTGGGACTACGTGCGGCAGTTCACCGACTTCACCGACTACCGGCACCGGGTCTTCGCCATGCACAACGGCCAGGCCTACCAGTTCCCGATGGGCCTGGGCCTGGTGTCGCAGTTCTTCGGCAAGTACTTCAGCCCCGAGGAAGCCCGCAAGCTCATCGCCGAGCAGGCCGCCGAGATCGACACCGCCGACGCGCAGAACCTCGAGGAGAAGGCGATCTCGCTGATCGGCCGGCCGCTCTACGAGGCTTTCGTCAAGGGCTACACCGCCAAGCAGTGGCAGACCGACCCCAAGGAACTGCCGGCGTCCAACATCACCCGGCTGCCGGTGCGCTACACCTTCGACAACCGGTACTTCTCCGACACCTACGAGGGGCTTCCGGTCGACGGCTACACCGCCTGGCTGCAGAACATGGCCGCCCACGAGAACATCGAGGTCCGGCTAAACGCCGACTGGTTCGACGTGCGCGACGGGCTGCGCGCGGGCAGCCCCGAGGCGCCGGTGGTCTACACCGGCCCGCTGGATCGCTACTTCGACTACGCCGAGGGCAGATTGGGTTGGCGCACACTGGATTTCGAGGTCGAGGTGCTGCCCATCGGGAACTTTCAGGGCACCCCGGTGATGAACTACAACGACCTCGACGTGCCCTACACCCGCATCCACGAGTTCCGGCACTTCCACACCGAACGCGACTACCCGACCGACAAGACGGTGATCATGCGGGAGTATTCGCGGTTCGCCGAGGACGACGACGAGCCTTACTATCCGATCAACACCGAGGCCGACCGCGCTCTGCTGGCCGCCTACCGGGCCCGGGCCAAGGCCGAGACCGCGTCGGCGAAGGTCCTGTTCGGCGGCCGGCTGGGCACCTACCAGTACCTGGACATGCACATGGCCATCGCCAGCGCGCTGAACATGTATGACAACGTCCTCGCGCCGCACCTGCGCGACGGCTCATCCCTGACAGAAGCCCAGAGCAAACAGGAGAGCGGCGCCTGATGCGCGCCACGACGATGCAGAGCGGAGCGATGAGAAGGAGTGGCGCCTAAATGAGTGCCGTGAGCCTGCTGTCCCGGATCATCCTGCCGCGTCCCGGCGAGCCCCTCGACGTGCGCAAGCTGTACCTGGAGGAGTCGACGACCAACGCCCGGCGCGCGCACGCCACCAGCCGCACGTCGCTGGAGATCGGCAAAGAGTCCGAGGTGTCGTTCGCCACCTACTACAACGCGTTCCCGGCCAGCTACTGGCGGCGCTGGTCGATCTGCGAATCGGTGGTGCTCAAGGTCAAGCTGACCGGAACCGGACGCGCCGACGTCTACCGCACCAAGGCCACCGGGGTGCGGATCTCGGTGCAGGGCCGCCAGTTCGTTGGCACCGACGACCAGCCGGCCGTCGTCGAGATCGAGGTGCCGTTGAAGCCGTTCGAGGACGGCGGCTGGATCTGGTTCGACATCACCACCGACACCGAGGTCAACCTGATCAGCGGCGGCTGGTATGCCACCGAACCGGCACCGGGGACGGCCAACATCGCCGTCGGCATCCCCACCTTCAACCGGCCCGCCGACTGCGTCAACGCGCTGGCCGACCTCACCGCGGATCCGTTGGTGGACAAGGTGATCGGTGCGGTGATCGTGCCCGACCAGGGCACCCGCAAGGTGCGCGACCACCCGGACTTCCCGGCCGCGGCCGCGGGTCTGGGCAACCGGCTATCCATTCACGACCAGCCCAACCTCGGCGGCTCCGGCGGATACAGCCGGGTGATGTACGAGGCGCTGAAAAACACTGACTGCCAACAGATTCTGTTCATGGATGACGACATCCGCATCGAGCCCGACTCGATCCTGCGGGTGCTGGCGTTGCACCGGTTCGCCAAGACGCCGATGCTGATCGGCGGCCAGATGCTCAACCTGCAGGAGCCCTCGCACCTGCACATCATGGGCGAGGTCGTCGACCAGTCGAACTTCATGTGGACCGCGGCGCCGCACGCCGAGTACGACCACGACTTCGCGCAATTCCCGTTGAACGACAAGAACCCTCGCAGCGCGCTGCTGCACCGGCGCATCGACGTCGACTTCAACGGGTGGTGGACGTGCATGATTCCGCGGCAGGTCGCCGAGGAGCTGGGCCAGCCGCTGCCGCTGTTCATCAAGTGGGACGACGCCGAATACGGCCTGCGCGCCGGCGAGCACGGCTATCCCACCGTCACCCTGCCCGGCGCGGCGATCTGGCACATGGCCTGGAGCGACAAGGACGACGCCATCGACTGGCAGGCCTACTTCCATCTGCGCAACCGGCTGGTGGTCGCCGCGCTGCACTGGGACGGCGACATCACCGGGCTGGTCCTCAGCCGCCTGAAGGCCACCCTGAAACACCTTGCCTGCCTTGAATATTCGACGGTGGCCATCCAGAACCGGGCCATCGACGACTTCCTGGCCGGGCCCGAGCACATCTTCTCCATCCTGGAATCCGCGCTGCCCGAGGTGCACCGGCTGCGCAAGGAGTACCCGGACGCGGTGGTGCTGCCGGCGGCCAGCGAGCTGCCGCCGCCGCGCTACCAGAGCAAGGCGATGAAGCCGCCGGTGAACCCGCTGTCGATCGGCTACCGGCTGGCCCGCGGGATCGCCCACAACGCGACCAAGGCCGACCCCGAGGCGCACCGGCGCCCGCAGTACAACGTGCCCACCCAGGATGCGCGGTGGTTCCGGCTGTGCACCGTCGACGGCGTCACCGTGACGACGGCCGACGGCTGCGGTGTGGTGTACCGGCAGCGGGACCGGCGAAAGATGTTCTCGCTGTTGTTCGCATCGCTGCGCCGTCAGCGCAAGTTGCTGACCCGGTTCGACGAGATGCGCAGGGTGTATCGCGGTGCGCTGCCCGTGTTGTCCAGCAAGCAGAAGTGGGAGACGGCGTTGCTGCCAGCTGCAGAACATGCCTGAGTCCCCTGCTGCGCAGGCCCCGCGCGGTGAGGTGGCCGCGCTGGTCGCCGTCCAGGCGGCACTGAGCAAGCGCCCCGGGGTGCTGACCGTGGCGCGCGCGCTGTCCCACTTCGGCGAGCACAGCATCGGCTGGGTGGCGGCGGCCGCGCTCGGCGCGCTGTGCTCACCGCGGCGCCGCGCCGATTGGCTTGCGGCCGGGGCCGTGGCGTTCGTCGCGCACGCCGCCGCCGTCGTAGTCAAGCGCATCGTGCGGCACGAACGGCCGCATCATCCCGCCGTCGTGGTCAACGTCGGAACCCCCAGCCGGCTCAGTTTCCCGTCCGCGCACGCCACCTCCACCACCGCCGCAGCGATCCTGCTGGGCCGGATCACCGGCCTGCCGCTGCCCGCGGTCCTGGTGCCGCCGATGGCGTTGTCCCGGATGGTGTTGGGGGTGCACTATCCCAGCGACGTGGCCTGCGGCATCGCCCTGGGGGCCGGCGTCGCCGCCGTCGCGCGCCGCGCACCGCAGCTGGCAAGAGGTGACCAATGACCGAGGAAACGCAGGAAGCGGTGGCCGGACCGCCGGCCAACGTGGTCTCCGGGGTGATCAAGGCGATCCGCCCCCGGCAATGGGTGAAGAACGTGCTGGTGCTGCTGGCGCCGGTGGCGGCGCTGGGCGGCCCGGTCCAGCACGACTACACCGACGTGCTGGGCAAGGTGTCGGTGGCGTTCGTGGTGTTCTCCCTGGCCGCCTCGTCGATCTACCTGGTCAACGACGCGCGCGACGTCGAGGCCGACCGCGAGCACCCCACCAAGCGGTTCCGGCCGATCGCGGCCGGTGTAGTGCCCGAATGGCTGGCCTACACCCTGGCCGTGCTGCTGGCGGCGGCGTCGCTGGGCATCGGCTGGTGGCTGACCCCGAACCTGGCGGCGGTGATGGCCGTCTACATCGCCATCCAGCTGGCCTACTGCTTCGGCCTCAAACACCAAGCGGTGATGGACATCTGCATCGTGTCGTCGGGGTTCCTGCTGCGCGCCATCGCCGGCGGCGCGGCCACCAACATCCGGCTCACCCAATGGTTCCTGCTGATGATGGCGTTCGGGTCGCTGTTCATGGCGGCCGGCAAGCGCTACGCCGAGCTGCAACTGGCCGAGCGCACCGGGGCGAAGATCCGCAAGGCGCTGGAGAGCTACACCAGCACCTACCTGCGGTTCATCTGGACGTTGTCGGCCACCGCGCTGGTGGTCTGCTACGGGCTGTGGGCCTTCGACCGCGAGCACGGAGAGGCGCGCTGGTTCGTGGTGTCCATGGTCCCGTTCACCATCGCGATCCTGCGCTACGCCGTGGACGTGGACGGCGGCCTGGCCGGGGAGCCCGAGGACATCGTGCTGCGCGACCGGGCGTTCCAGCTCCTGGCGCTGGCGTGGATGGTGACGGTCGGAGCCGCCGTTGCCTTCGGTTAGCCCCGAACTGCAGGCGCTCAAGGCGCGCATCATGGGCAGCCGGCCGGTGATGAGGCGGCCCGGCTGGCCGGTGTTCCCGTACACCACGATGGTGCGCTCGAGCCTGTGGATCGGCGTGGCGGTCATCGCCGTGCTGTTCGCCTGGGGCAGCTGGCAGCGGCGCTGGATCGCCGACGACGGGCTGATCGTGCTGCGCACCGTGCGCAACCTGCTGGCCGGCAACGGGCCGGTGTTCAACCATGGCGAGCGGGTGGAGGCCAACACCTCGACGGCGTGGACGTATCTGATGTACGTCGGCAGCTGGGTGGGCGGCCCGCTGCGGATGGAGTACGTGGCGCTGGCGCTGGCGCTGACGCTTTCGGTGCTCGGGGTGGCGCTGCTGATGCTGGGCGCGGCGCGGCTGTACGCGCCCAGCCTGTGCGGCCGCCGGGCGATCATGCTGCCCGCCGGGGCGCTGGTCTACATCGCGCTGCCGCCGTCGCGGGACTTCGCCACCTCCGGCCTGGAAAGCGGTTTGGCCCTGGCCTACCTGGGGTTGCTGTGGTGGATGATGGTGTGCTGGGCGCAGCCGGTGCGCAACCGCCCGGACCGCCGGGAGTTCGCCGGTGCGCTGGCGTTCGTCGCCGGCTTCAGCGTCCTGGTGCGTCCGGAGCTGGCCCTGATGGGCGGGCTGGCGCTGAGCATGATGCTGGTCGCGGCCCGCACCTGGCGGCGCCGGGCGCTGATCGTCGCCGCCGGGGGTGCGCTGCCGGTGGCCTATGAGATCTTCCGTATGGGCTACTACGGCCTGCTGGTGCCGGGCACCGCCCTGGCCAAGGACGCCGCCGGGGACAAGTGGTCGCAGGGCGTGACCTACTTGTCCAACTTCGACGCGCCGTACGTGGTGTGGGTTCCCGTGGTGCTGCTGGTGCTGCTCGGCGTGCTGCTGGCGGCCGCCCGCCGGCGACCGTCGTTCTTGCGGCCCCCACTGGCGCCCAACCACGGGCGGGTGGCCCGGGCGGTGCACAGCCCGCCGGCGGTGGTGGCCTGGGTGCTGGTCAGCGGTCTGCTGCAGGCCCTGTACTGGATTCGCCAGGGCGGCGACTTTATGCATGCCCGGGTGCTGCTGGCGCCGCTGTTCTGCCTGCTGGCCCCGGTGGCCGTCGTCCCGGTGATGGTGCCTGACGGCCAGGACTACTCCCGCGAGACCGGCAACTGGGTGGCCGGCGCGGCCTGCGCGCTGTGGCTCGGGATCGCCGGATGGGCGCTGTGGGCGGCCAACTCGCCCGGCATGGGCGACAACGCCACGCACGTCACCTACTCCGGGATCGTCGACGAACGCCGCTTCTACGCTCAGGCCACCGGCCACGCGCACCCGCTGACCGCCGCCGACTACCTGGGCTATCCGCGGATGGCCGCCATCCTGACCGCGCTGAACAACACCCCCGAGGGTGCGCTGCTGCTGCCGTCGGGCAACTACACCCAATGGGACCTGGTGCCGATGGCCCAGCCGCCGCCCGGCACCACCCCCGACAAGTTTCCGCAAAAGCCGCAGCACACCGTGTTTTTCACCAACCTGGGCATGGTGGGGATGAACGTCGGGCTCGACGTCCGGGTGATCGACCAGATTGGTCTGGCGAATCCGCTGGCGCAGCACACCGAACGCCTCAAGCACGGCCGGATCGGGCACGACAAGAACCTGTTCCCGGACTGGGTGATCGCCGACGGGCCCTGGGTGAAGGTGTATCCGGGGATCCCGGGCTACCTGGACGCGCAGTGGGTCGCCGAGGCCGTCTTGGCGCTGCAGTGCCCGGACACCCAGGCTGTGCTGGTCTCGGTGCGGGCCCCGATGACCCCGCACCGGTTCCTGTCCAACGTGCTGCACTCCTTCCAGTTCACCGGCTACCGGATCGACCGGGTGCCGCGCTACGAGCTCGCCCGCTGCGGGCTGCCGGTGCCGGAGGAAACGCCACCGCCGCCGCGCGAGTGAGCGCCGCGCAGAAGAATTTTCGGCCGATCCGCCACCGGTCGGGCCGCGGCGTCCGCGACAAATTGGCAGCAACATCACATCTGACCCCCGACCAGCTCGCCACGGCGGTCAAGCACATGCGCCGACGTCGTCTTTTGTACACGTGTTGGATGTGAAAACCGCTGGGTTCCAGGCCGCTCGGCCGCAGGCGGGCTCGCCTCGATGCGATCGAACGGCCACCGGTGTGGTTGACTACACGAGCACTCCTGCGCTTCATGCCATCGGTAGGCGCAGGCGGTTCGAGCCAATCAAGAAAGCGGCCGAGCGGACGAACGCGCCGGAACGCCGCAAGAAGGATAACGCCGCACGAAGGATGAGGAAGCAAGGATGACGCTTGTCGACAGATTGCGCGGCGCCGTGGCGGGGATGCCGCACCGGCTCGTGGTGGGCGCCGCTGGTGCGGCGCTGCTCTCGGGCCTGATTGGCGCCGTCGGGGGCTCGGCGACCGCCGGGGCCTTCTCGCGCTCCGGTCTGCCGGTGGAGTACCTGCAGGTTCCCTCCGCCGCCATGGGACGGGACATCAAGGTCCAGTTCCAAAGCGGTGGGTCCAACTCGCCCGCGTTGTACCTGCTCGACGGGATGCGCGCGCAAGACGACTTCAACGGCTGGGACATCAACACCCCGGCGTTCGAGTGGTACAACCAGTCGGGCATCTCGGTCGCCATGCCGGTCGGCGGCCAGTCCAGCTTCTACTCCGACTGGTACAAGCCCGCCTGCGGCAAGGCCGGCTGCACCACCTACAAGTGGGAGACCTTCCTGACCAGCGAGCTGCCGCAGTACCTGTCGGCGCAGAAGCAGGTCAAGCCCACCGGCAGCGGTGTCGTCGGCCTGTCGATGGCCGGGTCGTCGGCGCTGATCCTGGCCTCCTACCACCCCGACCAGTTCGTCTACGCCGGCTCGCTGTCGGCGCTGCTGGACCCGTCGCAGGGCATGGGCCCGTCGCTGATCGGGCTGGCCATGGGTGACGCCGGTGGCTACAAGGCCGCCGACATGTGGGGTCCGAAGGAGGACCCGGCCTGGGCCCGCAACGACCCGTCGCTGCAGGTCGGCAAACTGGTCGCGAACAACACCCGGATCTGGGTTTACTGCGGCAACGGCAAGCCGTCCGACCTTGGTGGCGACAACCTGCCCGCCAAGTTCCTGGAGGGCTTCGTGCGGACGTCCAACCTGAAGTTCCAGGACGTCTACAACGGCGCCGGCGGCCACAACGCGGCGTGGAACTTCGACGCCAACGGCACCCACGACTGGCCCTACTGGGGCGCGCAGCTGCAGGCGATGAAGCCTGACCTGCAGTCGGTGCTGGGCGCCACCCCGGGTGCCGGTCCGGCCACGGCCGCGGCCACCAACGCCGGGAACGGCCAGGGCACCTAACCAATACCGAGCATGACGCCGTCGGCGGGAACTCTTCGGGGCTCCCGCCGCCGGTCGTTTCGCGGCGGTGTGACGAGTTTCACTACCCGGCGCGCGGTGCAACTGCGGCCCTGGCTAATGTGCTCTCAGCGACTAGACGATGGAGGGTGGACATGACGGTCGTGCGGGGTGTGTCGGCGCTTCTTCGGGTGTTCTGCATCGCCATGCTGGTGGCGGGGCTGGGCGTGGCGTTGCAGCCCGCCGCGGTCACCGGCGCGGCCCGGGCCGCGGGCTACGAGAGCCTGATGGTGCCGTCGGCGGCGATGGGCCGCGACATCCCGGTCGCCTTCCTGGCCGGCGGCCCGCATGCGGTCTACCTGCTGGACGTCTTCAACGCGGCGCCCGACGTGAGCAACTGGGTGACCGCAGGCAACGCGATGAGCACCCTCGGCGGCAAGGGCATCTCGGTGGTGGCCCCGGCCGGCGGCGCGTGGAGCATGTACACCAACTGGGAGCAGGACGGCAGCAAACAGCGGGACACCTTCCTGTCCAGCGAGCTGCCCGACTGGCTGGCCGCCGACAAGGGGCTGGCCCCGTGCGGGCACGCTGCCGTCGGCGCCTCGCAGGGCGGCTACGGCGCGATGGCGCTGGCCGCCTTCCACCCCGACCGCTTCGGCTTCGCCGGCTCGCTGTCCGGGTTTCTCTACCCGTCCAGCACCAACTACAACGGCGCCATCCTGGCCGGCCTGCAGCAGTACGGCGGCGTGGACGGCAACGGCATGTGGGGGCGCCGCAGCTGGGCGGGTGGAAGTGGCACGACCCGTACGTGCACGCCTCGCTGCTGGCCCAGAACAATACTCGGGTGTGTGTGGAGCCCGACCAACATGGGCGGTGACGACGCCGCGATGATCGGCCAGGCGGGCGCGGCGATGGGCAGCTCGCGGGAGTTCTACCAGTAGTACCGCAGCAACGGCGGGCACAACGGGCACTTCGACTTCCTCGGCGGCGGCGACAACGGCTGGGGCTCGTGGGCCGGCCAGTTGGGCGCGATGTCGGGCGACATCGTCAGCGCCATTCGCTAGACGGCGATCGCCAGCGCGGCGCAGCCGGGCGGCGCGGGTCGCCGCCACATGGCTAGTCGCTCGCGGCCGTGCTGACCACCTAGGGCGAGCCGGTACTGTGTAGAGCGTGCAGCAGAGCGCGGGCGTCGCGCCGCTGCGTCCACCCGCTCTGCCAGCAGGAGAGCATGCCTACCAACGCCCGGCGCAAGCGCCGCCGCACCCTGGCCTGGATCGCCGCCCTGTCGGTGGCCGGCGTCGTGTTGTTGGTCATCGTCGCCGCGGTCGTGGTGCTGCGCGGCCGCGAGGCGCCGCCCAGCGCGGTGCCGCCCGGCGTGCTGCCGCCCACCTCGACGACCGGCCATCCGCACAAGCCGCGGCCCGCTTCGCAGGACGCCTCCTGCCCGGACGTGCTGCTGGCCAATGTGCCCGGCACCTGGGAATCGGCCCCGCAGGACGACCCGGGGAACCCGCTGCAGTTCCCGAACGCGTTGCTGCACAAGGTGACCGCGAGCTTCACCGAGCAGTTCCCGCCGTCACGGTTGCAGGTTTACACCACTCCCTACACCGCGCAGTTCCATAACCCGTTGAGCGTTGACACGCAGATGACCTACAACGCCAGCCGGGCCGAGGGCACCCGGGCCACCGTCGCGGCGATGACCGACATGAACAACAAGTGCCCGCTGACCACCTACGTGCTGATGGGTTTCTCGCAGGGCGCGGTGATCGCCGGCGACATCGCCAGCGACATCGGCAACGGCCGCGGGCCGGTGGACGACGACCTGGTGCTGGGTGTGACGTTGATCGCCGACGGCCGCCGCCAGCAGGGGGTGGGCAACGACATCGGGCCCAACCCGCCCGGCCAGGGCGCCGAGGTGACCCTGCACGAGGTGCCCATCCTGTCCGGGTTGGGCCTGACCATGACCGGCGCGCGGCCCGGCGGGTTCGGCGACCTCAACGCCAAGACCAACGAGATCTGCGCGCCGGGCGACCTGATCTGCGCCGCGCCCGAGGAGGCATTCAGCGTGGCCAACCTGCCCGCCACGCTGAACACCCTGGCCGGCGGCGCCGGCCAACCGGTCCACGCGCTGTACGCCACCACCCAGTGCTGGAGCCTGGACGGGGTGCCGGCCACCGACTGGACGTTGAACTGGGCTCACGGATTGATCGCGAATGCGCCACAACCCAAACACGGATGATCGGGGCGGCCGGACACAGCCGTCAGGTGGCCGTTACCGGTGGCCATCGGCGGTACCTTAGTGATTTGGTCTGCCGTGGGCGGCCCCGTAACATTAAGAGGGGTTTAAGAGCTGCCGCGACTTTGTTGCGGGCCCGGTCGGGGTCGATGCCGGCTGGGGCTGCGGGGGGTGCCCGCGTGAACCGTGCGTGGACATTGCGTAGACATGTAGCCGTCGGCGCGCGCCGACCGGACAACAACGTCGGCCTGGCCGACCGAACACAGGTGTGACAGGAGAGCGGAATGGCGTACCACAACCCGTTCATCGTCAATGGAAAGATCAAGTTCCCCGAGAACACGAACTTGGTCAAGCACGTTGAGAAATGGGCGAGGGTTCGTGGCGACAAGCTCGCCTACCGCTTCCTGGACTTCTCCACCGAGCGCGACGGCGTCGCCTGCGACATCTCCTGGTCGGAGTTCAGCGCCCGCAACCGCGCGGTGGCCGCCCGGCTGCAGCAGGTCACCGAGCCCGGCGACCGCATCGCGGTGCTGTGCCCGCAGAACCTGGACTACCTGATCGCGCTGTTCGGCGCCCTGTACGCCGGCCGGATCGCGGTGCCGCTGTTCGACCCCAGCGAGCCCGGTCACGTCGGCCGGCTGCACGCCGTGCTCGACGACTGCACCCCGTCGACCATCCTGACAACCACCGAGACCGCCGAGGGCGTCCGCAAGTTCATCCGCGCCCGCTCGGCCAAGGAGCGCCCGCGCGTCATCGTCGTCGACGCGGTGCCCAACGAGGTCAATTCCACCTGGGTTCCGCCGGAGGCCGACGAGAACACCATCGCCTACCTGCAGTACACCTCCGGCTCCACCCGCACCCCGACCGGCGTGGAGATCACCCACCTGAACCTGCCCACCAACGTGCTGCAGGTGCTCAACGGGCTGGAGGGCAAGGAGGGCGACCGTGGCCTGTCCTGGCTGCCGTTCTTCCACGACATGGGGTTGATCACCGCGATGTTGTCGCCGGTGCTCGGCCACAACTTCACCTTCATGACCCCCGCCGCGTTCGTGCGCCGTCCCGGCCGGTGGATCCGGGAGATGGCCCGCAAGCCCGACGACGCCCCCGACTGCGAGGTGTTCACCGTCGCGCCCAACTTCGCGTTCGAGCACGCCGCGGTGCGCGGGGTGCCCAAGGAGGGCGAGCCGCCGTTGGACCTGAGCAACGTCAAGGGAATCCTGAACGGCAGCGAGCCGGTGTCCCCGTCCTCGATGCGCAAGTTCTACGAGGCCTTCAAGCCGTACGGCCTGCGCGAGACCGCGATCAAGCCGTCCTACGGCCTGGCCGAGGCGACGCTGTTTGTCTCCACCACCCCGATGGACCAGGCGCCCACCGTCATCCACGTCGACCGCGCCGAGTTGAACAAGCAGCGCTTCGTCGAGGTGCCCGCCGACGCCCCCAACGCGGTGGCCCAGGTGTCCGCCGGCGTCATCGGCGTCGACGAGTGGGCGGTCATCGTCGACCCGGAGACCGCCAGCGAGCTGCCGGACGGGCACATCGGCGAGATCTGGTTGCACGGCAACAACATGGGCATCGGCTACTGGGGCAAGGAAGAGGAGACCAACGAGGTCTTCCGCAACATCCTCAAGTCGCGGATCAGCCAGTCGCACGCCGAGGGCGCCCCGGACGACGCGATGTGGGTCAAGACAGGCGACTACGGCACCTATTACAAGGGCCACCTCTACATCGCCGGCCGGATCAAGGACCTGGTCATCATCGACGGCCGCAACCACTACCCGCAGGACCTGGAGTACTCGGCGCAGGAGGCCAGCAAGGCGCTGCGCACCGGGTACGTGGCCGCCTTCTCGGTGCCGGCCAACCAGCTGCCCAAAGAGGTGTTCGACAACCCGCACACCGGGCTGAAGTACGACCCGGACGACACCTCCGAGCAGTTGGTGATCGTCGCCGAGCGCGCGCCCGGCACCCACAAGCTGGACTACCAGCCGATCGCCGACGACATCCGGGCCGCCATCGCGGTGCGCCACGGCGTCACGGTCCGCGATCTGCTGCTGGTGCAGGCGGGGACGATTCCGCGGACCTCCAGCGGCAAGATCGGGCGCCGGGCGTGCCGCGCCGCCTACCTCGACGACAGCCTGCGAAGCGGTGTCGGGTCCCCGACGGCCTTCGCCAACTCGAACGACTGAGCATCGGGACCATGGCTGACATAGACGAACCCCAGGAGAACACGCCCGCCAAGAAGACCGGGCTGCGCGCCGGCGACGATGCAGAGCGAAGCGATGCTGAGGAGCGGCGCCCGACAACCGTGCCGGAGATGCGTGAGTGGCTGCGCAACTGGGTGGGCCGGGCCGTCGGGAAGTCACCCGACAAGATCGACGAGTCGGTGCCGATGGTCGAGCTGGGCCTGTCGTCGCGGGACGCGGTGGCGATGGCCGCCGACATCGAGGACATGACCGGCGTCACCCTGTCGGTGGCGGTGGCCTTCCAGCATCCGACCATCGAGTCGCTGGCCACCCGCATCATCGAGGGCGAGCCGGAGGCCGTCGACGCCGGCGACGACATGGACTGGTCGCGCAGCGGGCCGGCCGAGCGGGTCGACATCGCGATCGTGGGGCTGTCCACCCGGCTGCCCGGCGACATGAACAGCCCCGACGAGACCTGGCAAGCGCTGATGGAGGGCCGCGACGCCATCACCGACCTGCCTGAGGGCCGCTGGTCGGAATTCCTCGAGGAGCCGCGCATCGCGGCGCGGGTGTCCACCGCCCGCACCCGGGGCGGCTACCTGAAGGACATCAAGGGCTTCGACTCGGAGTTCTTCGCGGTCGCCAAGACCGAGGCCGACAACATCGACCCGCAGCAGCGGATGGCGTTGGAGCTGACCTGGGAGGCGCTCGAGCACGCCCGCATTCCAGCGTCCAGCCTGCGCGGCGAGGCGGTCGGCGTGTACGTCGGCTTCTCCAACAACGACTACCAGTTCCTGGCCGTCTCCGACCCGACCGTCGCGCACCCCTACGCGATCACCGGCACTGCCAGCTCGATCATCGCCAACCGGGTGTCCTACTTCTACGACTTCCGCGGCCCTTCGGTGGCGGTGGACACCGCCTGCTCCAGCTCGCTGGTGGCGACGCATCAGGCGGTGCAGGCGCTGCGCAACGGCGAGTGCGACGTGGCGATCGCCGGTGGGGTCAACGCGCTGCTCACCCCGCTGGTGACGCTCGGTTTCGACGAGATCGGCCAGGTGCTGGCACCCGACGGGCGGATCAAGTCGTTCTCCGCCGACGCCGACGGCTACACCCGCTCCGAGGGTGGGGGCATGTTCGTGCTCAAGCGGGTCGACGACGCCCGCCGCGACGGCGACCAGATCCTGGCCGTGATCGCCGGCAGCGCGGTCAACCACGACGGCCGGTCCGACGGCCTGATCGCCCCCAACCAGGACGCCCAGGCCGAGGTGCTGCGCCGGGCCTACAAGGACGCCGGCATCGATCCGTGCACCGTCGACTACATCGAGGCGCACGGCACCGGCACGGTGCTGGGTGACCCGATCGAGGCCGAGGCGCTGGGCCGGGTGGTCGGCCGCGGCCGGCCTGCCGACCGTCCGGCGCTGCTCGGTGCGGTGAAAACCAATGTGGGACACCTGGAGTCGGCGGCCGGCGCGGCCAGCCTGGCCAAGGTGGTGCTGGCGTTGCAGCACGACAAGCTGCCGCCGTCGATCAACTTCGCCGGGCCCAGCCCCTACATCGACTTCGACGGCATGCGCCTGAAAGTCATTGATAGCCCGACGGATTGGCCGCGCTACGACGGCTACGCGCTGGCCGGGGTGTCCAGTTTCGGGTTCGGTGGCGCCAACGCGCACCTGGTGGTGCGCGAGACGCTGCCCCGCGACGTCATCGAGCGCGAGCCGGAACCAACGCCCGCCCCGCAGGCCGCCGCCGAGCCCACCGAATCGCCTGAGCCGCAAGCCCACGCGCTGCGGTTCGACGACTTCGGCAACGTCATCCCCGACCCCGAAGCGCCCGAGGAGGAAGAGCACGAGCTTCCCGGGTTGACCGAGGAGGCGCTGCGCCTCAAGGCGATCGCGCTGGAAGAGCTTGCGGCGCAACAGGAGTCCGAGCCCACCAAGCCTCTGATCCCGCTGGCCGTGTCGGCGTTTCTGACGTCACGCAAAAAGGCCGCCGCCGCCGAGCTGGCGGACTGGATGGAAAGCCCGGAGGGGCAAGCGTCGCTGCTGGAATCGATCGGCCGCGCCCTGTCCCGGCGCAACCACGGCCGCGCCCGCGCGGTGGTGCTGGCCCACGACCACGAGGAGGCCATCAAGGGTCTGCGGGCGATCGCCGAGGGCAAGCAGCGGCCGAACGTGTTCAGCACCGACGGCCCGGTCACCAACGGCCCGGTGTGGGCGATGGCCGGTTTCGGTGCGCAGCACCGCAAGATGGGCAAGAACCTGTACCTGCGCAACGAGGTCTTCGCCGAGTGGATCGAGAAGGTTGACGCGCTGATCCAGGACGAGCGCGGTTACTCGGTGCTCGAACTGATCCTCGACGATTCGCACGAGTACGGCATCGAGACCTCCAACGTCGTCATCTTCGCGATCCAGATCGCGCTGGGTGAGCTGCTCCGCCACCACGGCGCCAAACCCGCTGCGGTGGTTGGCCAATCGCTCGGCGAGCCGGCGTCGGCGTATTTCTCCGGCGGGCTCTCGCTGGCCGACGCCACCCGGGTGATCTGCTCACGCTCGCACCTGATGGGCGAGGGCGAGGCGATGCTGTTCGGCGAGTACATCCGGTTCATGGCCCTTGTCGAGTACTCCGCCGACGAACTCAAGACGGTGTTCGCCGACTTCCCCGGCCTGGAGGTGTGCGTCTACGCCGCGCCCAGTCAGACCGTCATCGGCGGGCCGCCGGAGCAGATCGACGCGATCGTCGCCCGCGCCGAGGTCGAGGGGCGTTTCGCGCGCAAGCTGCAGACCAAGGGCGCGGGCCACACCTCGCAGATGGACCCGCTGCTCGGCGAGTTCTCCGCGGAATTGCAGGGCATCAAGCCGATGAGCCCGACCGTCGGGATCTTCTCGACGGTGCACGAGGGCACCTACATCAAGCCTGGCAGCGAGCCGGTCCACGACGTCGCCTACTGGGTCAAGGGGATGCGGCATTCCGTCTACTTCACCCACGGTATCCGCAACGCCGTCGACAGCGGCCACACCACGTTCCTGGAGCTCGCCCCCAACCCGGTGGCACTGATGCAGATCGGCCTGACCACCGCCGCCGCGGGATTGCATGACGCCAAACTGATTCCGACGCTCGCCAAAAAACAGGACGACGTCGAGTCGATGATCTCGGCCATGGCCCAGCTCTACGTCTACGGCCACGACCTGGACATCCGCATGTTGTTCACCCGGGCGAAGGGTCCGCAGGATTACGCGAACATCCCGCCGACCCGGTTCAAGCGCAAAGAGCACTGGCTAGACGTGCACTTCTCCGGTGACGGTTCGGTGATCATGCCGGGCACCCACGTTGCGCTGCCGGACGGCCGGCACGTGTGGGAATACGCGCCGCGCAACGGCGAGACGGACCTGGCGGCGTTGGTGAGATCGGCTGCCACACAAGTGCTTCCGGACGCGCAGCTGGTGGCCTCCGAGCAGCGGGCGGCGCCCGGCCCGGGAGCCCGGCTGGTGACGACCATGACCCGGCATCCGGGTGGGGCGTCGGTCCAGGTGCATGCCCGCATCGACGAGTCCTTCACCCTGGTCTACGACGCGCTGGTGTCGCGGGCCGGCCAGAACGTGGCGGTGCTGCCGACCGCGGTCGGCGCCGGCGCGGCCATCGCCGCTGCCCCGACCGTCTCAGTGCCCGAGCAGCCGGCGGAGGCCCCCGTCGAGGAGGACACCAACGCCGAGACGCTGTCGGACAGCCTGACCGTCCGCTACCTGCCCGCCGGCACCGGCAAGTGGTCACCGGATTCGGGCGAGACCGTCGCCGAGCGGCTGGGCCTGATCGTCTCGGCGGCAATGGGTTACGAGTCCGAGGACCTGCCGTGGGAGGTGCCGCTGATCGAGCTGGGCCTGGACTCGCTGATGGCGGTGCGGATCAAGAACCGGGTCGAATACGACTTCGACCTGCCGCCGATCCAGCTGACCGCGGTGCGTGACGCCAACCTCTACAACATCGAGCAGCTGATCACGTACGCGATCGAGCATCGCGACGAGGTCGAGGCGCTGCACGAGCATCAGAAGACGCTGACTCCCGAGGAGATCGCCAAGGAACAGGCCCAGCTGCTCAGCGGGGCGACGCCGGCCTCGGTCGCCGCGCCCGCCCCCGACCCGCAGGCCGAGCCCGAGACCCAGCCGGCCCCGCTACCGCCGTCGGACACCCCGATTCCGCCGCCGTCGGACCCGTCGGGCCCCTCCGCCAACGGCGGGCAGCCCAAGCCGAGCCTGGCCGAGGCGCTCAGCTCCGAAGCGGGGACCAAGGCGCTGAACTCCGACGTGCCCCCACGCGACGCCGCCGAGCGGGTCACCTTCGCCACCTGGGCGATCGTCACCGGCAAGTCGGTGGGCGGCATCTTCAACCCGCTGCCCAAGTTGGACGCCGACACCGCCGCCAAGATGGCGCAGCGGCTGTCGGAGCGGGCCGACGGGCCGATCATCGTCGAGGACGTGCAGGCCGCCGAGACCATTGAGGCGCTCGCCGAGCGGGTGCGCACCTACCTGGAGGCAGGCCAGATCGACGGGTTCGTGCGCACCCTGCGGGCCCGGCCGGAGGGCAGCACCAAGATCCCGGTGTTCGTGTTCCACCCGGCCGGCGGTTCCACCGTGGTGTACGAACCGCTGCTCAAGCGGTTGCCACCGGACACCCCGATGTACGGCTTCGAGCGCGTGGAGGGGTCCGTGCAGGAGCGGGCCGCCCAGTACGTGCCCAAGCTGCTGGAGCTCAACGGGGACAACCCGTTCGTACTGGTGGGCTGGTCGCTCGGCGGCGCGCTGGCCTACGCCTGCGCGATCGGGCTGAAGCGGGCCGGCGCCGACGTCCGTTTCGTCGGGCTGATCGACACCGTCCGCGCCGGCGAGGAGATCCCGCAGACCAAGGAGGAGACCCGCAAGCGCTGGGACCGCTACGCGCGGTTCGCCGAGCGCACCTTCAACGTCGAGATCCCGGCGATCCCCTACGAGCAGCTCGAGGAGCTCGACGACGAAGGGCAGGTCAAGTTCGTGCTGGACATCGTCCAGCAGAGCGGGGTGCAGATCCCGGGCGGCATCGTCGAGCACCAGCGGACGTCCTACCTGGACAACCGGGCGCTCGAGACCGTCCAGATCGAGCCGTACGACGGGCATGTGACGCTGTACATGGCCGACCGCTACCACGACGACGTCATCGAGTTCGAGCCGCGCTACGCCATCCGCCAGCCCGACGGCGGCTGGGGCGAGTACGTGGCCGACCTGGAAGTGGTTCCGATCGGCGGCGAGCACATCCAGGTCATCGACGAACCGATCATCGGCAAGGTCGGCGCCCACCTCATCGACGTGCTGAATAGGGTGGAGGCGCAAACCAGTCAGACAAGTGAGGTAGGCAAGTAGTGACGGAGATGGCGCCGGCCCCCATCCAGCACACCACCGCCGAGAAGCTGGCCGAGCTGTACCGCCGGCTGGAGTTGGCCAAGGAGCCCGGCGGCGAGAAAGCCGCCGCCAAGCGGGGCAAGAAGGGCATCCCCAGCGCCCGGGCCCGCATTCACGCGCTGGTCGATCCGGGCACCTTCCTGGAGACCGGGGCGCTGGCCAAGACACCCAACGACCCCAACGCCCTCTACGGCGACGGCTGCGTCACCGGCCACGCCATGATCGACGGCCGGCCGGGCGGGGTGTTCTCCCACGACCAGACGGTGTTCCAGGGAACGGTCGGCGAGATGTTCGGCCGCAAGGTGGCCCGGCTGATGGAGTGGTGCGCCATGGTCGGCTGCCCGATCATCGGCATCCAGGACTCCGGCGGCGCCCGCATCCAGGACGCGGTCACCTCGCTGGCCTGGTACGCCGAGCTGGGCCGCCGGCACGAGGCATTGAGCGGGCTGGTGCCGCAGATCTCGCTGATCTTCGGCAAATGCGCTGGGGGAGCGGTGTATTCGCCGATCCAGGACGACCTGCTGGTCTCGGTGCGCGATCAGGGCTACTTCTTCGTCACCGGCCCGGACGTGATCCGGGAGGTCACCGGCGAGGAGGTCACCCTCGACGAGCTCGGCGGCTCCGACGCGCAGGCCCGCTACGGAAACATCCACCACGTGGTCAACACGGAGGCCGAGGCGTTCCAGTACGTGCGGGAGTACCTGTCCTTTCTGCCGTCCAACTGCTTCGACCAGCCGCCGATCGTCAACCCCGGGCTGGAGCCCGAGATCACGCCGACCGACCTCGAGCTCGACTCGATCGTGCCGGACTCCGACAACATGTCCTACGACATGCATGAGATCCTGCTGCGGATCTTCGACGACGGCGACTTCCTCGAGGTGGCCGCCCAGCACGGGCCGGCCATCATCACCGGCTACGCCCGCGTCGACGGCCACCCCGTGGGTGTCATCGCGAACCAGCTCATGCACCTGTCCGGGTCGATCGACAACGAGGCCTCGGACAAGGCCGCGCGATTCATCCGGTTCTGCGACGCGTTCAACATCCCGCTGGTCTTCGTGGTGGACACGCCCGGCTTTCTGCCCGGGGCCGAGGAGGAGAAGCGGGGCATCATCAAGCGCGGCGGCCGGTTCCTCTACTCGGTGGTGGAGGCTGACGTGCCGAAGGTGACGATCACGGTCCGCAAGTCCTACGGCGGCGCCTACGCCGTGATGGGCTCGCGGCAGCTGACCGCCGACTTCAACTTCGCCTGGCCGACCGCGCGCATCGCGGTGATCGGCGCCGAGGGGGCGGCGCAGCTGCTGATGAAGCGGTTCCCCGACCCGACCACGCCCGAGGCGCAGCAGATCAAGAAGGACTTCATCGAGGGCTACAACCTCAACATGGCGATCCCGTGGACGGCGGCCGAACGCGGCTTCATCGACGCGGTCATCGACCCGCACGAGACGCGGCTGCTGCTGCGCAAGTCGCTGAAGTTGTTGCGGGACAAGCAGTTGTGGTTCCGCGTCGCCCGAAAGCACGGGCTGATTCCGGTCTAGTCACCCCGCGGCCTGCTTGGTCGCCTGCACGAAATAGCCGCGCGGCGCCCCCGCGACGTCCATCGGGACCGCGGGCGCATACCAGCGCTGGTACCGGTTGCCCGGTTCCGCTACGTCGGTGACCGTCGCCGACCAGCCGAGGCGCTCGCACAACCCGCCCGGGGCGTCTGTGCCGAACAGCCACGGGGCGCCGCTGCGGGCCATCGACTCCAGCACCGGCGCCATGAACTTCGACTCCAGCAGCGCCTTGCCGACGACGTCGTAGAGCAGGACCGAGCCGCGCGCCGAGAGCGCGTCGACGCGGTCGAACAACGCGGTGACCGCTGCCTTGTCGAGGTACTGCAGCAGCCCCTCGATCAGCCAGACCGCCGGCGCGGATGGATCGAGTCCGGCGCGGCGCAGGGCGGCCGGCCAGTCCTGGGCCAGATCGACCCCCACCGCGACACGTCGACACGCCGGCCGTTCGCCGGCCAGCACGCCGTCCTTGGCCGCCAGCACCTTCGGTTGGTCCAGTCCGTAGGCGACCGTGCCGTCGGGCCACGCCAGCCGGTAGGCGCGGGCGTCCATGCCGGCGTCCAGGATGATGACCTGGCTGATTTGCTGCGCCGCCAACAGCAGGGCGTCGTCCCAGAACCGGGTGCGCACGACGATCTGCGCGGTGGCGCTCTCGCCGGTCGCGGCTAGCGCCCCGGCGAGCAGCTCTCGCCCCCGATCGCCGGCCAGCCGTGCCGCGAACGGGTCGGCGAAAAGCCGGTCGTCGCGGGCGGTTTCGTGGGCGCGGATGGCGGCCACCAGCAGCGCGGTGTCGGCGACCGCGGCGAGGTTTGCGTCCATCACCTCATCATCGGCGCCGGGCGGCGGCCGCGGCTTGGATATTTTGGCCGCGTGCACTCACCGGGCGAGTTCGACGTGACCGGGCATCGACGAGCGTCGCCGCGCGTACTGGGTTGGGGTGACGCCGGTGAAGGCGCGGAACTCGCGCACGAAGTGGTCCTGATCGAAGTAGCCGAGGTCGGCCGCGATCGTCGCACCCCGCGCCGGGGTGTCGAGCGCGCGCAGCGCCGCCTGCAGCCGGCGCACCCGAAGATAGGCCTTCGGTGACAGGCTGACCTCGTAGCGGAACAGCGCGGCGAACCGCTTACGCGAAAGACCGCTCAGCTCTTGGGCTTTCGAGACACGCATGGACGGGTCGAGATCCGCGCCGCGCAACGCCGGCGCCAGGCGCGCAGGCGGCCACGCGGCGCATCCGGCGGACCAGAAACGCCTGCAGCAGCGCCACGCGGCGCGGTGGCGAGCCGGCGTCGATGAGTTGCTCGCGCAGCAGCGGCGCGTCCCGGCCCCAGAGGTCTTCGAGGCCAACCAGCGCATCCTCCAGATCGCTCAGCGGGCAACCCAGGAATGCCAGCGCCCTGGCGGGCCGGAAGTGGATGGTCATCACGGTGTGGGCGGGGGCGACCCGCACGACGTAGGCCGTCGCGCCGGCCCCAGCGGCGAAGGCGGGCGGGACCGTCAGCGGCGTGCGGGCGTCGGAGGCGTAGAAGCCGAGGTCGGTGCGGCCGCCGACGTCGATGATCGCGGTGACCGCGCCGCGCGGCAGCGCCCGGCTGGTGTGTACCCCCAAGGCCTCGTCGCCGCGCCAGTAACCGAAGTACTCGATGTGCTCGGCGAGCGGCGGGCTCGGCCGGTACAACCGCGGAGCAGTCATGGTGCGGCCTAGGGACGGAACGCGCCGTCGACCAGTTCGTCGAAGCGCTGCAACGCCTCGTCGGAGTCGGCGTCGATGCCGCGCAGCGCGCCCCGGTCGGCGAGGTAGCGCTGCGCGTAGAGCCGCGCGACCAACGCCTTGCGGTCACCGCCGCGGGTGGCCCGCTCCCAGGCGGCCTGCTCGACCAGCAACGCGCCGCCGTAGACATCACCCATGAATTGGGCCAGCGCGAACAGCCGCGCCTCGGCCAGCGGCTTGTCGAGCTTGCCCCAGGCGGTGATCGCCGCGTCCAGGTCCTCGATCCGGCCGGCAACCAGGCGTGTGGCTTCGTCGTCGTCGGCCACCGACACCGCATCGCGCAGCCGGGCCAGCAGCGTCTCGTGCGCCCGGGTCTGCTCGATGCCGCGCCGCACATCCAGGCACAGGATGTTGTCCGGGCCCTCCCAGATGGTGTTGACCTGGGCATCCCGCAAAAGCCTTGCCACCGGCCAGTTTTCGATGTAGCGGTTGCCGCCGTGGATCTCGATCGCATCCGAGGCCGCGGTGATGCCCAGCCGGCACACCCGGAGTTTGGTGACCGGCACCGCGATGCGCTGGCGCATGCCGCGCGGCTGCCGATGGTTGGTGGCGCCGGTGCCGTCGAACACCATCGCCTGCGCGGCCTCGACGTCGACGGTCAGCTCGGTGAGCTTGCGCCGCATCGGCGGCTTGTCGATCAGCGCGCCGCCGAACGCCCGGCGCTGCCGCGTGTAACACAGCGACTCGACCAGGGCGCGGCGCGCGTTGCCGAGCCCGAACAACGCGATGCCCAGCCGCGCGGCGTTGGTCAGCTCCATCATCCGGCCCAGCCCCTTGCCGTCCGACGCGGCGCCGTCGGTGGGCTCGCCGGACGGCAGGAACGCCTCGGCGTCGACGAACTCGACCTCGCCGGAGGCCACCGAGCGGGTGCCGAGCTTGTCCTTCAGTCGGCGCACCCGCACCCCGTTGCGGGAACCGTCGCGGCGGGTGCGCAGCACCAGGAAGTTGGCCACACCACGCGAATTATCCGGTTCCCCTTCGGGTTTGGCCAGTACGACGAACGCCTCCCCGGCGCAGTTGGAGGCGAACCACTTGAAGCCGTTGAGCAGCCAGCTGTCGCCGTGGCGGGTCGCGGTGGTCTCCAGCGCGCCCAGGTCGGAGCCGCCGGTGCGCTCGGTGAGCAGTTGCGCGGTCTCACCGGCCCACTCCCCGGAGGCGAATTTGGCCAGCACGTGGTCGCGCACATCGGCGGGCGCGTAGGCGGCCACCAGCGACTGCACCATGTCGCCGCCGGTGCCCAACGCGCACCCCATCCCGATATCGGCTGGGTTGAGCAGGTAATTCGAGGCGAACAGCGGCAGCGACGAGCTCATCTTCGCCGCCCGCGCTTCGGTGCGCAGCGCCTGCTGGGCCTCCAGCACGGCCCGCTTGGACTGGACGAAGAACGGCGGCATCACCACCCGGCTGATGTCGTGGCCCCACCGGTCGTAGCGCTCCAGCCGGGGCGGGGTGCGGTCGGTCTCCTCGGCCCAGCGCGCCACCGGGCCGCCCATCAGCTCACCGATGCGCGACAGATGCCGCTCGGCCAGCGCCAGCTCGTCGGGCTGCAGGTAGTAGGACTATGGTGAACTGCAGCGTCGGATCGGTGTCATACCAGTTGAGACCCACGGCCCCGCAGTAGTTCTCGGTCGCGTAGCGCTGGGATTTCGCCGCGGTGGAAAAGGGCAGCCGATCCACCGCCTCGACGGCGTAGTCGCTCATCGTTGAGACGTTACGCGCCCACCGGCACCTGGGTGCGGATTGATCAGCCGCCCGTGGGCCACCAGCGATCCGTGTTGCTTGAGCTGCTGGGTGCGGATATTGACCTCGCAGCCGAGCACCCCGTCGAGCTGGCCGAGTTGCTCGCGCAGGTAGCGGTACAGGTCGTCGGAAGCTCGGCAGATGGCCACGGCCATCAGGTTTTGGATCCGCTGGTGGCGCCGGCGAACGCGATCTGCGGATGCGCCGCGATACGTTGTTCTCCGACGGCGTGCAGGTCGCGAGGCGCAACCGTGAGCCACAGCATGGCGCTGAGCCGATGGTCGAGCCGTTCGGGTAGTACATCGACGTCGTAGAGCAGGGCACCGCAGGCCTCCAGCGCCGCGATCCGCCTGCTCACCCGCGCCACCGACCAGCCGGTGCGCGCGGCCAGTTGGGACTGCGGAGTGCGGCCGTCGTCGGCGAGCGCCGCGAGCAGCGGGCGGTCTTCGGCGGTGGGCCGGGACCGGTGAGTCCACGACACCGGGTCGGTCCGCGCGGCCACGATCCGCTGCGCTTGCCGGTCCGAGAGCGTGCTGCCGTAGCCCGTCCAAGGCGCGCTCACCGGGTCGCCGAACGCATGCAGCATGAGATCGATGCTAATGTCCGTAACCGCGGCGGTGCGCGGTAGGAGCTGCGTCAGCAGGTCCTCACGGGTGTCGCCCAGCGGCGCATGGATGACGCAGACCAGGTCGGTCCACCCCGCCAGCACATTGGCGTGGGACACGTCGGGGCGTCTCACCAGCGCGTCGGCCAGCCGCGATATGCGGTCCGGCGCCGCCCGGATCCGGCACACCCAGTCCGCGTCGCCGTCGGCCCACCGGTTCTCCAGCCCGACGACGCGCACCACCCCGTCGCGGCGCAGCCGGTGATACCGCCGGGCGACCGTCTGCTCGGTGGCGCCCACCACGCTGGCGATCCGGCGAAACGAGACCCGGGGGGCTAACTGCAGGGCGTGCAGAATCTGTGCGTCCAACTCGTCGGCCATCAGGAAAAGTATCCGCGTGAACCGGTCAGAGTGAGGACTTCTGGCCAATTTGGCCGCGGCGAGCGCAATTTCAACGCCTCCGCTGTCAGCCTGGAAGCGCGGCCTAAGGAGCGCTCACATGCACGTCGAAATCGGACTGCCCAGCTATATCGCCCACGTGCCGGGGCGGCTGACCGTCGAGCGAGAGTGCCGGGCAGAACACCGCGGCTTTGCCGGCCTGGCCGCGATCGACCGGCTGGTGTACCCGAGCCTCGACGCGATGACCGCGCTCGCGGTGACCGCGGGCGCGACTACCGGCATCGGGTGACGTTCAACGTGCTGCTCGCTCCGTTGTACCCCGCGGTGCTGCTGACCAAGCAGGTCAGCACCCTCGCGGAGGCGTCCGGCGGCCGGCTGCGCCTGGGGTTGGGCGTCGGGAGCCGTTGCGACGACATACACCGCCGTCGGCGTCGACTATCGGCGGCGCGGGCGCATTCTCGACGAGACGGCGGCGCTGCTGCGTGCCGCGTGTAAGGCCGAGGTAGTGACCGGCGACCAGCCGCTGTGCCCGGCGCTGGTGCGGATCCCGATCCTGTTCGGTGGACGGGCGGACGCGACGATCCGCCGCGCCGTGACTGTCGGTGACGGCTGGACCGCCGGGGCGCTGCGCGATTACGCCAACCAGTCGGTGTTCGCCGAGCGGGTCCGGGCGGCATGGGCGGCGCGGGGCCGCTCCGGACGGCCGTGGCTGCAGGCCAGCGTCAACTTCGCCTTCGGCGATGACGACACCGTCGCCGCCGGACGCACGCACCTGCAGAGCTACTACGGGTTCAAACCCGACTAAGCCGCCCTCAATGTCGCCGACATGCTCACCTCGCCGCAGGAGGCGGCGCAGACCGTGCGCGCCTACGCCGACCTGGGCTTCGACGGCCTCGTGTTTCACCCCTGCGTCCCCGACACCGGTCAGGCCGACCGGCTGGCCGACGCGGTGCTCGGTTAGGCGCCCACCGGCACCACGAACTCCGACGTGTAGAACTCGGCCGGATTCTGCGAGTTCGGATTCGGCCGCTCGATGATCAGCCACACCCCGGTGGTGCCGGGCCGGACGGTGTCGGAAACGGTCGCCGGGCCCGCAGCCGGCCGACGACGGCCGCGGTTCTTCGATGAGGCCGACGCGAAATGCATTCCGGGCTCGGGCGCGTCCACCAAATGCACCTCGGCCACGGCCGTGGACCCATTGACGCGGACGACGGCCGAGCCGGTGCCCAGCATCGGGCTGGGCGCCTTGGGCGCGATGCTCACCTTGCTGAAATCGCAACGGCGCAAGTAGTTGTCGAAAACGACGGTGGTGCCGCCACCCTCGGCGGCCGCGGTGGCCGGCCACGACACCGCGGCCGGGAGGATCAGCGACGTGACGGCGGCCGCGCGGGTTCCCAGGCGAATCAGCGTGTGCATCGGGTCATCCTTTTCCGGGTGTGAACTGGATCATGGCGGAATTAGTATTGACCCGGAAATGGATTGCCGAAACCCATTATCGGTAATTACCCGATCGCTAATTCGGCGCGTTATTCGACCGGTGAATAATTACGGCTAAACCATTTATGGTTTTATTCGTATCGGGCCCGGCGACCACCAACCGGTGCGGGTCGCGGTGCCCAGATTGAGTTGCGCGGGATGCGCGTCGGCGATCGTTTCGAACCGGCGCAGCGATCCCCAGTCCCGGCCCCAGTCGTGCGACAGGTACGTCGACATCACGTGCGCCCGCAGCAGCAGGTCGGTGATCCCCAGCAGGCCCCCGTTGGTGCCGTCCTCCCAGGTGTCGGTGTCCATCTTCTTGGCCGTGTAATCCGGGGTGATGCGGAACTTGGGGATCTCGGTGACCCCGTTGACGTGCAGCATCGGCTGCTGGCACGGGAAGGCCAGCCCGACCGCCCAGTCCATCAGCACCGGCTGGGTCGAGCCGACGTACTCCTGCAGCGAGCGCATCTCGGGCACCCGCGGCGGGGTCACCGCGATCCAGTCCTCCGGCGTCAGCGACAGGTCCTCGGCCACCACCCGCACGGCCACGGTGTCCGCGGGCATGTCGGAGCGGGCGAAGCGCAGGTTGCGCCAGGCCTTGGGCTGCTCGCCGTACAGGTCGTAGGGCACCAGCCGGCCGGCGGGCACGATGTCACCGCCGGGCCCGGGCCGGCCGTACTCGAGCACCACGGTCTGCCCGTCGGTGTGGTGGTGCAGCACGCTGTTGCCGGCGATCTTGCCGGCGGCGGTCACCACCACCAGCGGGTGACCGTCATCGGGTGCGGGCAGCCGGTACCACGCCGAGGCCAACCGGCTCTGCTGTTGCGCCCCGGTGGTGTAGCTGCCGGCCAGCGGCACCCGGGCGGCGTCCAGGCCGTACGGCAGCGGCACGGTCGAGCCGTTGATGCCCGGCGCGCTCAGCTTGGTCGGCGCGTCCCAGTCGTAGTCGGTGCCGGGCTGGTTGGGGGTGATCCGAATCGCTTCAGCGACAGTGTGTTCGGGTACCCCGTTCGGGGAGAAGCCCACCGGGTGCTGGCCGCCCAGCGGGCCCAGCGGCCCGTAATCGCCGCCGAGCGGCGTCATGTAGCCGACGTTGCTGTCCGGTTCGACGAGCACGTCGTTGGCCAGCCCGCAGCCGCCGCTGAACTCGCGCAGGTTGTCCCAGGCGTTGGAGTAGGTGGGGTACTGGCGGACGATGCCGGCCACCATCGACGCGATGAACACCAGCGCCATGAAGTCTGCCGCGAGGGGCACCGGCGCCGCCGTCAGCGCCCGGGCCAGCCGGCCCTCGCCGTGCTCCCGGGAGGCGAAGTGCAACCAGATCGCGTACAGCGCGGCCGCGACGAACATCGCGAAAAAGACTGTGCTGACCGTGATTCCGCCGATATTCGGCATGGTGCTGTTGAACGGCACCCCGTAGCTGGACACATACCACCAGCCGTTGGTGGTGGCGAAGCACAGCGCCATCATGAACAGCAGCGCGGCCAAGAACGCCATCCGGTTGCGCGACCAGCGCAGTACCGCCGGCGACACCAGCACGGTGGTCAGCGCGGCCATCGCCGCGCCCACCGCGGCGAACAGGCCGAAGTGGTGCACCCACTTGGTGGGGGTGAACATCAAAAAGAACATAGTGCCGAAGATGACACCCATCAGCCGCCACGCCGGCCCGCGGGCCACCCCGGGAATTCGCTTGCGCCGCAACATGATTAACACCGCGGTGAACAGACACGGCGCGGTGATCAGGAAGCCGAACCGCCGGGACAGCGAGCCGTCGACGGTGGGCAGGATCAGGTAGTAGTAGCGCAGGTTCTCGGTGTACCAGGCCTGGCTGGGTCCGATCGCGGTGCGAATCCTGGTGGCTTCCAACACCGTTGCCAGCGTCTGGTCGGCAAACACCACCGTCAGGATCACCGTGCCGGCGACCAGCATGGGCGCCACCAGCGGCCAGGTGCCCACCACCCGGTGCCGGCGGACCAGGATGCGCAGGATCGGGCGACCACCGGCGACCAACGCGGCCACCGCGATCAGCCCGGTGGGCTGCACGCCCAGCGTGAAGGCGGCCGTAATGACGGCCAGCGCGGCCGGGGTTAGCCGGCTGTAGCGCATCGAACGCTCGATCAGCACATAGGTGACCAGCGATCCCAGCGCGATGATCGGCTCGGGGCGCAGCCCGTTGTCGAACGGCATCCACGCCGTCAGCAACACCATGCCCGCCGCCCAGTTGGCCGGCCTGCTGGCGGTCACCGCCGGCCCCAGCCGGGGCAGCACCTCGCGGGACAGCAACAGCCAGCACACGATTCCGGCGAACAGGTCCGGCAACCGCATCCACAGGCTGGCGTCGCTGACATGCGTCATCAGCGCCAGCAGGTTGTAGTACCAGCCGAACGGGTCCTCGGGGCTGCCGAACCAGCGGAAGTAGTTCGACATGTAGCCGGCGCGGTCGGCCACCCGGGCCATGCCCAGGATGTAGCCGTCGTCCGACGAGTTCGCTCCGATCACGTGCCACAGCACAAACCCGAAGATCACCGCGACGTCGGCCAGGGTGAACGTGCGCCAGTTCGCCGGAATGAGCCGGCGCATCCGGTGCCCGTCCAGCTGGTCGAGCCGCCACAGCGCGACCAGCGCGACGATGGTGGCCAGGATGGCCGTCACCATCGCCGCCAGCTTCAAAGTGGTTGGCGTGGTGGAGAATCGGGTGTCGATGGTCGCCGACAGCTTCAGGCCGGCAGGCGCGGGACCGGTCAGGTCGGTGAATACGCCGACGATCTGGGGTCGCAGGTTGGGGTCGGGGAATCCGCCGCCGAGTGGTTTGCCCGCCGGGTCGGTGAGCCCGACGAAGGTGGCGAAGGTGCCGGCGCGGGTCGAGGTGATCTCGAGGCGGGAACACCCGGCTCCGGCCACCTGATCCCGGGATGCGCTGGCGATCACCACGTTGCGGTCGGTGACGTCGACGCGCTTGCCGTTGGCGACGACGAACAACGCGTTGAGCGCGGCGTCCTTGCCCTTCTTGGGGCCGGTGGACAGGATCACCCCGCCCTCGGGCGGCAGGTCGCGCACCAACGAGCAGGGCACCGTCGCGGTCAGGCCCACCGGGGTGAGAGAAATCAGCGGTGCGGTAACGCTGTTCAGCTGACCGCCCTGCGGCCAGTTCAGCGTCGCGGTGGTCTGCACGACGGGCAGCAGCGGGGTGGCGACCGACAGCACGAACCCGATCAGCCCGGCGGTGGTCGCCACCCAGCGCGTCACCCGCACGTCGCCGCCGACGGTCGAAACGCTCATGGGAGTGCCCGAATCGGTCCCTGCCGGCTCCAGCCGTGCACTGTCATCACACCCTGTTTGATAGCGGCGTCCGGCGCCTGATCGGCCGGCACCAACCGGAAGTACTGCTCCACCGATCCCCAGTCGCGATACCAGTCGCCGCGCAGATAGGTCGGGATGGTCGAGGTGCGCAGCAGCGCCTGCAGGAACAGGAACGGCCCGCCGGCTTCGCTGGACTGCCACAGATTCGACGACGCCGCGGTCTGCTTGCGGTCCGGCAGGATGCGGTAGGCCGGAAGTTCAGCCACGCCAAGGTGTTCGGAGAAGGGCCGCTGGCACGGGAAGTTCGCCGCGGTCGCGATGTCCATCATCACCGGCGTCTGCGAGCCGATCAGCTGCTGCAGGGTTTCGGTCACCGGCACCCGCGGCGGGGTGAACGCGAACCACTGCTCGGAACTCAAGTTCGGGTCGTAGGCGACGATGCGTGCCACGTTGGCCTCCGGCGGCGCCCAGGCCAGCGGGAAGCGCAAGTTGCGCCACGCCGGCTGCGGACCGATGTCGATCGGCTGCACCTCGGCCAGCGGCACCGCGCTGCCGTCCGGGCGGGCGACGCCCCACTGCAGTTTCAGCGACTGGCCGTAGGTGAACGTGCCGTCCTCCTTGTAGGACCAGATCGCGCCGGCCGCCGACACCACCACCAGCGGGCGGTCCGGCGTGCGGGGCGGCAGCTGGTACCAGGCCGAGGTGGCCGTGGCGGCCAGCGAGTTCTCGCCGTAGCTGCCCATCACCGGGGTGCGGGCGGGGTCGAGGCCGAACGGCAGCGCCCCGTGCGAGCCGTTGACGCCCACCGGCCCCTTGCCGCCGGCGGTGCCCGCCGAGTCGCTGTAGGCGACGTTGGGTTTGTTGGGGGAGGCGTCCGAGTTGACCAGCCCGGGCTTGGTCACCACGGGGTCGGACTGCAGGTCGTCGCCCACGCCGTCGGGTTTGAAGCCGACCGGGTTGACCCCGCCGAGCGGCCCGTCCGGCCCGAACGTCTGGCCCGGCAGCGGTTGCAGCATGCCGGCGTTGGCGTCCGGCTCGGCCAGCACGTCGTCGGCCATCGCGCAGCTGGTCGGCGACAGCCCCGACGCGATGGCGGCCAGGTTGGCCTTGCCGGTGGTGTACAGCGGGTAGCGGAACACCGCGCCCTTGGTCAGCGAGGCGACCTCGCCGACCACCATGATGGTCGCGACCACCAGCAGCGGGGTGGACGCTAGCACGCGGTTGCGCCGGCTGTCCTTGACCTCGGTGTGGCCCGCGTAGTCCATACGGAAGTGCTGCCAGGCCGCCAACAGCCCGGTGATGATGGACAGCGTCAGGAACATCGACGTCACCGGGTGGCTGGCGATGACCGGCTGGATGTCGTACCACGGCACCCCGTAGTTGCCGACGTAGAACCAGCCGTTGATCCCGGAGGTGGCCCAGGCCAGCACGAACAGCAACGCCGTCACGTAGAGCGTGAGATTGCGGCGGTTGTGCAGGCCGATCCGCGAGCAGGCGAACGCGGTCAGCGCGCCCAGCGCCCCGGCCAGCCCGGCGAACGCGCCGAACTGGACCGCCCACTTGGTCGGCGTGAACGTCAACAGCAGCAGGCCGACGGCGGTGGTGCCGATCAGCCGCCAGGCCGGGCCGCTGGCCACCCCGGGGACATGGCCGCGGCGCAGCAGGATGACCAGCATGCCGAACAGGCACAACAGCATCACCAGCACGGCGAAGCGCCGCGCCATCGACCCGTCGGGGTTGGATTCGACCGTCAGGAAATAGTAGCGCAACCAATCCTGGTACCAGGCGATCGTCGGGCCGACCTTGTATTTGATCCGGGCCGACTCCAGCACCGTGGCCACGGTCTGGCTGCGGAACACCACCACCAGGATTAGCGACAGCGCCGCCGCCAGCACCGCCAGCGGCGCCAGCAGACCGTCGCTGGCCCGGCGCCGCCGGATGGTCTGGGCGACGGCCCGGGCGCCGGTGAGCAGCGCGGCGACGGCGATGAGGCCCTGCGGCGCCAGGGTGGCGGTCAGCAACGCCACCACGACGGCCACCGCCGCCGGCGCCAGCCGCTGCAGCGCGATGGCCCGTTCCACCAGCACCCCGGTGACCAGCACGCCCAGCGCGATCAGCGGTTCGGGCCGCAGCCCGTTGTTGAACGGCAGCCAGGCCGCGACGAACACCGCGCCCGCGGTGAAGACCGCCACCCGGTTGGCCGCCAGCCTGCCCCGGCCCGGGCCCAGCCGGCGCAGCACCCAGTGGCTGATGATCAGCCAGCAGCCGATCCCGGCCAGCGTCGCGGGCAGCCGCATCCACACGCCGGCCGTGCTCACCGAGGCCAGCCGGGACAGCAGGCCCAGATACCAGTCGAAGGGCGCGTCGGTGGTGCCGAAATAGCGGTAGTAGTCGACGAGGTAGCCGGCCTTCGGCGCGACCCGGGCGATGGTCAGGTTATAGCCGTCGTCCGACGAGGTCGCCCCGACGACGTGCCACAGCAGCAGGGTGGCGAGCACCGCGGCGTCGGCTATCCAGGTCACGAGCCCGACCCTGCGCCAGTTGGTCAAATGGGTGCCGGGGCGGTACCGGGACAGCCACGCGATCGGGGAGCGCCAGTTGATCAGGGTGCCGCCGCGGTTGCGCCGGTCCAGCACCGCCAGCGCGACGATGGCGGTCAGCACCGCCATCGTGCCCAGCACCATCACGATCTGTTTGAGGACCGTCGGCGCGGTGATGAATCGGGTGTCGATGTCGACGCGGGCCGACAGCCCCGGCCCGGCGGGCACCT
Organism: Mycobacterium lepraemurium; assembly: GCA_002291465.1. Lineage (GTDB taxonomy): Bacteria > Actinomycetota > Actinomycetes > Mycobacteriales > Mycobacteriaceae > Mycobacterium > Mycobacterium avium. The sequence goes on from CP021238.1 coordinate 179,756, forward strand.
TGAGGTCGGTGAAGATCCCGCCGACCTGGGGCTTCTTCTCGGCGGGCAGGGTTCCCGCGGCGCCGGGGATGCCGACGAACTCGGCACCGGCCGCGCCGGCGTCGGCCCAGGCGTGCAGCACGCTGCAGGCACCGGCGGCGACGGCCGGGCGCTGCGCCACCGCCGCGACGGTGTCCCGGAAGGCGACGACAACCACGTCCTTGTTGGCCCGCACGAACAGCCCGTTCTTGCCGGCGTCCATGCCGCCGGGCGGCAGCGTGGAGACCACCAGGCCGCCGTCGGCGGGCAGGGTGGCGACGGCCGGGCAGGGGATGGAGATGTCCAGCGCGCGGGGCGCCCCCGACACCAGGGGCGCGGTGATCTGGCTGACGTGTCCGTCGACCGTGCCCTGCGGCCACAGCACGGTGGCCGTGGTCTGGCGCACCGGGAGCAGCGAGACGGCCAGGCACAGCAGCAGGCCGGCGATGCCCGCGACGGCGGCCACCGACCGGGGGATCCGCTGCGATCGCTGTTTACCGTCGTGGGGCACGAGGCTCGATCGTAAGCGACGCGACTTTGTCCGCCCGGGATGCGGAGCTGCGCGGGGGCGATCTCCGCCACGCGCCGGCGCGAACCCGGGGGTGATTCACAGCGAACATCCGCCCGCCAATTCAGCATTCGCCGCGTGCGGTCAAAATGGGGTGCTGAGGAGGCTGACAGCGTGTGGCGAACGCAGGTCTGGGGTTCGGCGTCCTGGGTCCGTTGTCGGTGACCGCCGGCGGCGCCCAGCTGCCGTTGGGTGCGCCCAAACAGCGGGCGGTGCTGGCCATGCTGCTGATCCACCGCAACCGGCCGGTGTCCGTCGACGCGTTGATCGACGGGGTGTGGGGCGCGGCGCCGGTGCCGGCGGCGCGCACCAGCATCCAGTCGTATGTGTCCACCCTGCGCCGGCTGCTGCGCAGCGCGTTGCCCAACCCCAACGGGGTGCTGGCCAGCGTCCCGCCCGGCTACCAGCTCAACGTCGCCGACTCGGACTGCGACCTGGGACGCTTCCGCGGGCACAAGACCGCGGGGGTGCAGGTCGCCAGCCGGGGGCGCTTCGAGGAGGCCAGCGGCCACCTGGCGGTGGCGCCGCGCGAATGGCGCGGACCGGTGCTCGACGACCTGCACAACTTCGCGTTCGTCGACGCGTTCGCCAACCTGTTGCTCGAGGAGCGCGTCGCGGCGCACACCGCCCGCGCCGAGGCCGAGATCGCCTGCGGGCACGCCGATGGCGTGATCGGGGAGCTCGAGGCGCTGGTCGCCCAGCATCCCTACCGCGAACCGCTGTGGGCGCAACTGACCACCGCCTACTACGTCACCGAACGTCAATCCGATGCGCTCGGCGCCTACCGGCGGCTCAAGACCGCGCCGGCCGAGGGGCTGGGCATCGACCCGGGGCCCACGGTCAAGGCGCTGCAGCAGCGCATCCTGCGCCAGGAGCCGCTCGGGCCCGGGCAGCCCGGAAGGCCGCCAGGCGGGCGATGCTGAGCACCCACAAGCAGAGCACCGTGCGGTCCGAGTCGGCGGCGGCGGTGGTCGACAATCCCGTCGTCGCCCGGTTGCGGGACAAGGCCGGGCGCCACTATCAGCTCAACGGGGTGACCACCCGGATCGGCCGGCTCGACGACAACGAGATCGTGCTGGACGACACCGAGGTCAGCCGCCACCACGCCGTCATCATCGACACCGGAACGGATTTCCTGATCACCGACATGAAATCGACCAACGGCGTCCAGGTGCGCGGCCGGCAGGTGCAGCGCAGCACCACGCTGGCCGACGGCGACCACATCCGCGTCGGCAACTCCGAGTTCGTCTTCGAAATCCGGCCCGCCTGAACGCTATTGGCCGAGCCGGGTGGCCAGCGTGGCGCACCCAGGCTCGTCCAGATCTGCCAGCGCGGCCGGGTGCCCCGACATCGCCATCAGCAGCGCCTCGCCGGGCCCGCTCACCTGCGGCCCGTCGCCGTGCGTCCAGTCGATGTCGGTGGCGCGCAGTCGCAGGCCCCAGATCCGTCGCCCCGCACCGAGCCTGGGATTGCCGGGCACCAGCGACAGCACCCGCTGCAGCCGGTCCGGCGGCACCACCCGCGGCCGGCCCAGCGCGCGGCGGATGTCCTGGTGATGAATCATCCCGTCGACCAGTGCGATCATTCCGTCGAAACCTGCTGTCAATCCCCGCGGTTCGAGGTGCTCGCGCAGGAACTCCAGCAGCTGTTGCGGCGTCAGGTCCGTGAACTCGTCGACGCCCACCTGGTTGGTCCGCACCACCCAGCCCTTGGCGAAGCGTTTCAGCAACCCGAAAGCCCCCAGCTCTTCATAGCTGATCACGTGGGCGACAACGTCTTTCACGCTCCACCGGCTGGGCGACTCCCAATCCCGCGGCCCCAGGGTGGCCAGGAGTTCGGCGAGGTCGGCCCGTTCGGCGCGGGCTATCGCCATCAGCTCGGAGGTCATCGCGGTTGGCCGGTGCTCACAAACACCAAACCTAGCCCGACGGCCGCCCGTCCTCAAGGGCGCTAGCGGGGACGCAAGGATTTCCCAAGAATCTCTCGACCGTCCGGCAAGCCGGCCGTCGCAGCCTGGTGTTGCCGGTCAGCGCGACCGGCCCTAGAGAAATACGGCAGATAGGAATCACCATGAAGGAGAAGGTCTCCAAGCTCCGTATCGCCGCGGGTGTCGGGTTGGGCGCCATCGGCTTGTCCATCGCCGGCTCGCTGATGCCGGCCGTCGCCTCGGCGAGCCCGTACGTCCCGCACAGCGGACCGCTGCACCCGGTGCGTCGCTACGCCGCCAACTTCTTGAACCCGGGCTGGGCGCTCACCCACCCGCTGCGCGCCTCGGTTCCGTGATCTGAAATCGCTGACGCTGCCCCGTTTTTGGCTGTCGCCGGGGGCGGGGCAGCGTTCGTCAGTGCCGCAGCGGCGCCGGGTTCCACAGCCCGCTGCGCGTTGCCGTGCCCAGCAGCAGCTGGGCAGGCCGGGCGTCGGGATAGTACGGGGTCAGCCGTTGCAGCGAGCCCCAGTCGCGGGACCAGTCGTCCTTCAAGTAGGTGGCCATGGTGGTGGCCTTGGCCAGCAGCTCGGTGACGCCCAGCGGGCCGCCGCCGTTGTTGTCCATCACCGGCGAGTTGGCCTCGGCGCCGAATCGGTCCGGCAGGATGCGCCATTTCGGCGTCTCGTCCACGCCGTTCTGATGGCCGAACGGCCGCTGGCAGGGGAACGCCAGCCCGACCAGCCAGTCCAGGAACACCGGGTCCTTCGACCCCACCACGTCCTGCAGGGTGCGCAGCTGGGGAATCCGCGGCGGCGTCAGCGCAATCCAATGCTGCGGGGCCAGGTCTTCGTCGTCGGCGACCAACCGGACCTGGGTGGCGGCGGCCGGGATCGCCGACAGCGGCAACCGCAGGTTGCGCCAGGCCGGTGACGCGCCGACGTCGGCGAATTGGAAAGAGCTGCCCGGGTGCCTGCTGGCCGCCTGCTCGTCGGTGGCCCACTGCACCTGGACCTCGCGCGGGTCGAAGCGCCCGGCCGCGCTGACCACCAGCAGCGGCAGCGCCTTGTCGCGGGCGGGCAGCCGGTACCAGCCGGACCGCAGGTGGGCGGGCACCTGGATGCCGGAGCGCCAGCTGCCCAGCACCGGGGTGCGCGCCGGGTCGAGGTTGAACGGCAGCTGGGCCGACGACCCGTTGATCCCCGGCGCCGGGGTGGTGCCGCCCTCGGTGCCGGCCTGGTTGCTGCCGGTTTTCTCCTCGTCATTGACGAAGCTGCGGTCGCCCGGGCGTTCCATCACTGGGTCGGCGCGCACGTCGGCGGGAATCCCGTTGGCGGTGAAGGCTTCCGACAAACCCGCGCCCAGCGCGTCGGCTGCCGACGGGCCGGCTGGGCCGCCGACCGGCGACAGCAGGCCGGCGCTGGGGTCCTGTTCCACCAGAACGTCCTCGGCCAGGCCGCACGACTTCCCGGTCAGCGCCTGCAAATTGGAGCGGCCGACCGACCACGCCGGATACTGGTCCGTCATCGCCAAGGTCAGCGACGCCACCTCGAACACCACCAGCGTCCAGGTCGCAATTGCCAAGGGGGACTGGATGATTCCGGCCATCCGCGCCCCCCAGCGGGCTTTCGGCGGGCCGTCGTCGGGTGCCACAAAATGGAACCAGGCCGCCAGTAGCAGCACCAGCACGGTCAGTCCGAGCAGCGCGGTGGCGAACGCGTAATGCCACGCCGGGAACGCATTCGACCACGGCACACCGAAATTCGAGACGTACCACCAGCCGTTGACGCTGGCGAACGACAGCGCCACCAGGAACAGCACCACCGCGGCGTAGACGGTGCGGTTGCGTCGGGACCGCATCGCCGCCGCGGTCACCGCGACCGCGGCCAGCGCACCCAGCGGCCCGGCCAGCCCGGCGAACACCCCGAAGTGGTGCGTCCATTTGGTGGGGGTGAACATCATCGCGACGAACGAGATGATGGTGATCCCGACGATGCGCCGGCTCGGCCCGGTGGCGGTGCCGGGAATTCGGCCCTTGCGCAACGACATTGCGACCGTCACCCCGAGCGCGAGCACCAGCGCCAGCACGGCGAAGCGGCGGGCGACCGACCCGTCCGGGCTGGCCATGAACAACCGCTCGTAGCGGATGTGTTCGTCGAACCAGCTCAGGCTGGGACCGACGGCGCGCTTGAGCATGCTGGCCTGAACCTCGCCGGCCAGCGTCTGGTCGCGTAAGATCAGGATGGCGGTGACGGTGGCCGCGGCCAGTAGGGGCGCGATCAGCGGGAGCGCGCCGAATCGTGTGATCCGGCGGTGCAGGATGGTGCGCAGCGGCCCGATCGCGACCAGCAGCGCGCCGATCGAGGCGATGCCCGTCGGCCCGGAGAACAGGGTCAGCGCGCCGATGATGCAGGCGACCGCGACCGGCAGCAGCCGGCTGGTGGCCACCGCGCGTTCCACCGAGCACCAGGTCAGCAGGATGCCCAGGGCGATGATCGGCTCGGGCCGCAGGCCGTTGTCCAGTGGCAGCCACACCGCCAGGAACATGCCCGCCGCTGTCCAGGCCGCCGCCCGGTTCTGCTTGACGGCGTGGCCCAGCCGCGGCATCACCTCGCGGCTGATCACCCACCAGCATGTCAACGCCATCGCCAGGGTGGGCAGCCGCATCCAGATGCTGGTGGTGCTGACGTGCGCCCACATCGCCAGCAGGTCGTAGTACCAACCGAACGGCGCTTCGGGCGTGCCGAACCAGCGGTAGTAGTTGGCCATGTAGCCGGCGTGCTCGGACACCCGGGCCATGGTCAGGATGTAGCCGTCGTCTGAGGTGTTGGCGCCGACGAAATGCCACCACGTCAGCACGGTGATGACCAGCGCGTCCAGCCCGCCGATCGACCACCAGCGGGCGGGCAGGAAGCGGCGGTGCCGGGTGCCGTCGGCGGTGTCCAGGATGTGCAGCGAGACCAGCGCCGCGCCGGTCAGCACCAGGCCGAGGATCATCGCGGCCATCTTCAGCGGGGTGGGGCTGCTGCTGTAGCGGGTGTCGATGGTCGCCGAAAAGTTCAGGCCCGGCGGCGCCGGTCCGCTCAGGTCGGTGAAGACGCCGACGATCTGCGGCCGGAAGTCATAGCCGCTCTTCTCGCCGCGCAGTGGCGCGCCGGGATGCTCGGTGTTGGGGCCCTGGGTGAGCCCGACGAACTCGGCGGTGACCTTGTCGGCGTGCGCGGTGAAGGTCAACCGCTGGCAGGCCGGGCCCAGCACATGGCTCAGCGGGGCCGTCACCACCGGGACGTTGCGCACCACCAGCACCAGGTCGTCGTTGGCCCGCACGATCAGCAGCCCGCGGTCGACCGCCTTGGGCGCCTGCTTGGGCACCGTCGACAACAACACCGTCTTGCCGGGGTTGCCCCTGCCGGCCAGCCCGGCGGCGGCCTGGCACGGGACGGTGATGTTCAAATCGGTGGCCACGTAACCGATCAGCGGCGCCTCCACGCTGCCGAAGCTGCCGTTCTGGGGCCAGTTCAGCTGGGCGGTGGTCTGGTCGACCGGCAACAGCGGGGTGGCCACCGCCAGCAGCACCCCGAGCAGCCCGGCGACAGAGGCAACCCACCGAGCGATCCGGTGATTTGCCTCCGTGTCGTGCACGGAGCTAGATGCTAGTTCTTCGGCGATGCGGGACCCGGTGTCGGTGCTCATCAGTCGTTACGCCGCCGGCTTGCGGATGGCCAGCACGAAGGGGCCGACGCGGTGGACCGCGAACCGCGGGCTGTCGAACAGTGCCGCACGCAGCTCGACGGTGTAGCGCCGCACGTTGGGCTGGTTGGGGTAGACGTCCTCGGCCAGCCGCAGGGTGTAGGTGTTGTTCGCGCCGTGGCGCATCAGAAACACCGTCGGCGGCGGCCAGGGGCAGGTGTCCAGGGCGTGCAGCAACTCGTCGGCGGTCTTGAGCTTGGACCACTTGTTGATCTGCGCGGCCCGCAGGTCGAACTGCGCGAGCGGGTTGGCGTAGTGCGAGGTCAACCCCTGGAATCCCCAGTAGGGGTAGAAGGACAGGAAGCTGTAGTCGGCGGTCATCACCACGGTCTGGTCGTGGGGCCGGCCGGTCTCGCGGGTGATGACGTCGTCGATGGTGGCGTAGAACTTCTCCGCGCTGGGCGGCCGCCGGTCGCCGCGCTGCCCGTGGCCGTCGGTGTCGGTGTAGGCGATGGTCAGGTCCGGCAGCAGCACGTCGGGAATGTCCTGGCTGAACGCGATGCCGGCGGCCAGCCCGATCGCGCCGGCCACCGGGATGACGGCACGGCTTCGGCGCCGCAGCGCGAGCGCGGCCTCCACGAGCCCGAACGCCCCGGCCGCCACCAGCAGCACGCTCAGCGTTGGCTGCAGCCGGAAGGACAGCAGCGTGGTGCGGGCCAGCGTGGTGAGCATGGACAGCAGCGACCACAGGTAGACGGCCAGCACGCCGATGGCCAGGGCGCCCGCGCGCACCGACGCGCGGGCGCGCAGCACCAGCCACAGCGTGCCCGCCATGCAGACGACGCCGAGCAGCGTGAACTGCAGCATCGGGAAAGCCAGCTCGGCGCCGTTGGCCGGCAGGTAGTGCTGGGCGCTGCCGGTGTTGCTGACCGGATTGCGGGCTGCGCGCACCAGGAACGGCAGCCAGGTGGTGCACCCGATCGCGACCGCGATGCCGACGATGACGGCCAGCCGGCGCAGCGGGTCGAGCGCCGCGCGGACCCCGTGCCGCCACCAGCGCAGGCCCGCCAGCCACAGCGCCATCAGCCCCACCGCGAACGCGGTGAACCCGAACAGCAGCGTGTACCAGGTGGCCGTGAAGCCCAGGAACAGCCCGGCTCCGACGACGGCGGCCCAGCCGCTCCGCGGCGTCGCGCCCGCCGCGACCGGCGCCTCGCGTGGGGCGCTCGGCGTCTCGCCCGCCGCGAGCGTGAAGTTAGTTTCACGCTCGGCGGTCTCGGGTGCCCCGCCAGCCCGGCGCTTACCCGCACGCAGGCCCGACCAGGTGAGCACCAGCACCGGCGGCAGCAGCACGGTGATCATCGCCGAGTACGGCTCGGGTGAACCGTAGGCCAGCGTCACCGCCGCCGTCGCGGTGGTGACGATCAGCGCGTACTCGAACCGGACCATCCGCCACCACAGCACCAGCGCTACCGCGACGGCGACGGTGATCGAGGTGATGGCCCACGGCTTGAACACCTCCCACGCCGGTGTCCCGGACAGCGCTGCCGCGCGCCCGCCGATCCAGAACCAGCCCGGCGGGTAGAACGGCGGCAACCCGAGATAGGCCATGTCGCGCAGGGCGGGACTGTCGGCCAGCCGCGTCAGGTATTCGGTGCGGAACTGCTGGTCGACGGAGATGCCGAACAGGTACAGCTTGGTGGCGCCCAGCGGCATGCCCAGCGTCACCACGGTGAACGCGGACACGAACACCAGCCCACCCAGTTGAGCGAGCCACCGGAAGCGGCCAGTGAATGAGTGCCACACCCAGCCGACGGCGACTAGACCGGCCAGGCAGCCGACCTGCCCGACGGTGGTCAGCGCGTGCAGTTGATTCGACGACGGGAAGGCCGGCCACTGCACCCCGGCGATGGCGGTCAGCGACACCACCGCGACGACGATGGCGACCAGCACGGCCACGGCCATCTGGCCGAGGGTGGCCAGCGCGCTACGCATGATCAGATTGGCAGTTTGCGGAAGATGGGACGCGGGATGTGTCGCAACACCATCATCACGTAACGGAATGCTGCTGGCGCCCAAACCAATTCCTTACCTTTTGCGGCTGCGGTCACCGCTAGGTTGGCGACATACTCCTTGTCCACGGTCAGCGGCGCTTCCTTGACATGCGCGCTCATCCGGGTCCGCACCTGGCCGGGTCTGATCACCAGCACGCGAACGCCGTACTCGCGCAACGCCTCTCCCAGGCCCAGGTAGAAGCCGTCCAGCCCGGCCATGGTGGACCCGTAGACGAAGTTGGACCGCCGCACCCGCTCGCCGGCGGCCGAGCTCATCGCGATGATCTGGCCGAAGCCCTGGGCACGCATCTTCTCGGCGAGCAGGACCCCCACTGAAACCGCTGCGGTGTAGTTGATTTCGGCGGTCTGCACCGCCTTGCGCTGGTCTTGCCACAGCTCTTCGGCGTCGCCGAGGATGCCCAAGGCGACGATGGCCACGTCGACGTCACCGCCCGCGAACGCCTGCTCGATCATTGTGGGGTGGGTGTCGGTGGCTTCGAAGTCGATCACCTCCACCGAGCGAGCACCGGCGGCCTTCATCTGCTCCACCGCGGCGTCCCGCCCGGGGTCGCTGGGCATGGCGGCCAAGATGATTCGCGCGTGCGCATTCTGCAGGTAACGCTCGCAGATGGCCAGCCCGATCTCGGAGGTGCCACCGAGCAGCAGGATGGTCTGCGGATTTCCCACGGCGTCCAGCACCATCTAGAGCAGCTCCAAACGTCGGGCCATGTCGGAGGCGAACACCCCCGTCGGGTCCACCTTGCGGCGCACCGCGATCCACTCGTCGATACGCGGGTACATGGCGTGGAAGGTTTCGGCGTTGGTGCGCGAGTCCTTGGCGGTGTACACCCGCCCGCCGAATTGCAGGACCCGTCTGTCGAGCTCGTTGAGGAACTCGTTGACCCCGGGCTTGTTGGGGAAGTCCATCGCGACGTTCCAGCCGGCCATCGGGAAGCTCAGCGGCGCGCGGTTGCCCGGGCCGAAAAGCTTCAACACGTTGAGCGCCGAGTAGTGGCCGCGGGTCTGGATCCAGCGGATGATGGCCTTGAACTCGTCCATCGCGTCCGGCGGGACCAGGAACTGGTGTTGCGCGAAACCCCTTGGGCCATAAGCATTGTTCCAGCCGCTGACCAGGTCGAGCATGTGATAGAACTGCGACAGGTTCATGATCTTGCCGGTGTAGGTGCCGCCCAGCCGGTAGTACACCTCACCGATCGCCATGAACGACAGCTTGTTCATCGCGCTGACCGGGAACACGTCGGGCACCGTCAACAGCTGCGGCGCATCGAATTTCAGCGGGTTCTTGGCCAGCTTCTTGGGTAGCTGGTCCAGCCGGGCTAGGCTGCCCCGGCTCACCGCGACCCGGCCGAGCTTGGGCGGCGGGCTGATCAGGTCGAACCAGGCGCTGGAGTAGGTGTAGTCGGCTTCGCTGCCGTCCAGGTGCACGGCGACGGTTTCGTCGAGGTCCTTGGTGGCCACCCCGTCGGCGATGAAGTACGCCGTCTCGGTCGGGGTCATGGCGATGGTGGCGCGCAGCACGATCCCGGTCAGGCCGTTGCCGCCGACGGTGGCCCAGAACAGCTCGGCGTCGGAAGCGTCCGGGCCGTCGGGGGTGATGGTGCGCACGGTGCCGTCGGCCGTCAGCAGCTCCATGGAGCGCACGTGGTTGCCGAAGCTGCCGGCGCTGTGGTGGTTCTTGCCGTGGATGTCGCAGGCGATTGCGCCGCCGACGGTGACCTGGCGGGTGCCAGGCAGCACCGGGACCCACAGCCCGAACGGCAGCGCCGCCTTCATCAGCTGGTCCAGGCTGACGCCGGTGTCGACGTCGACCAGTCGGGTGTCGGCGCTGATCGAGTGGATGCGGTTGAGCCCGGTCATGTCGATCACCAGGCCGCCGCCGTTTTGGGCGTTGTCGCCGTAGGAGCGGCCCAGCCCGCGCGCGATCACGCCGCGGCTCTTGGGATGGCCCGAATCGGCAACCCGGGCGACGGCCTTGGCGATCACCTCGGGGTCGCGGGTTCTGAGCACCTGGGCCACCGACGGGGCGGTGCGCCCGAAGCCCGTCAGCCGGGCGGGCGTGATGAGGGGATCGGTGCTCGACATCGTCAAAGAGGGTACCGCTTGGTCCGGCGACGACGCGGGACGCGGGCGTCCCGCCGAGGAGCTGGACAATTGGGCTTGCACCCGAAGGCTCAGCGGATGCGGAAGATCACGGCCCTCTGCACGACGAAGTTGATCACCGTCGCGGTGCCCTGCGCGATCACGAAGGCGACGGGGATCGCCCAGCACCGGTAGTGCAGAAACGCCAGGCACAGATGGTTGAGCCCAACCTGCACCGCGAAGGTGACGGCGTAGAGCGCCATCACCGCGACGAACCGGGCGGTGCTGGGAGCCGCCTGGAAGGTCCACCGGCGGTTGATCAGGTAGGCGGTGATGGTGCCGACGATGAAGCTGATCGCCTTGGCCATGTCGACCTGCACCCCCACGATCTTGTAGAGCGTCGCGTACAGGCCGAAGTCGACGATGCTGGCCAGGCCGCCGGTGACGACGAAACGCATGACCTGGGTGGTCAGTTTCAGGTTCGGGCTGGCAACCATCGAGGGGAGTCTAGGGCAGCTTGACCGCGATCAGCTCGACCTGCTTCTCGCCCTGCGGCGTCGGATAGGCCACCGTGTCGCCGGGTTGGCGTCCGGCAAGGGCCTGAGCCAGCGGGCTGCGGGCGGTCAACGTCTCGCCCTCGCGGCCGACCGGTGTCTCTTCGACGATGGAGATCACGTGCATGGTGACCACTTCGCCGTCGGCGAACCGCAAGGTCACCTCGGTGCCGCCGGGCAGCGTCGCCGAGGCGTCGGCGTCCGGCGGCCCGGCCCGCAGCCGCCGGTCCAGCTCGTTGATCCGGTCGGACAGCACCACCAGCTCGTCGGCCCGCTGGATCGCCTCGGCCGCATCGCCGTGATCGCCCACCATCCCGCGGTCGTTCTTGACCTCGACCTCGAGGCGGTCGCGACGCTGCCGCAGCCGGTCCAGCTCGGCTTCCAGGTTTTTGCGCGCCGCGTCCGCCGGCGATTGGCGTTTGTTGGTCACGTCGGTGGACCTTTCGTCCCGCTTGCTCAGGTGGCGTTTCAGTGTGACACCACGGCGTGGCGGCCCGCCACTGTCAAAGTCCTCGAAACTGGAAGGGCGGCGGATCGTTGTTGTTGGGCAACGATCGCCGCGCCTCGGCGCTAATGCGCGACTCATTGAGACGCGCACCCGGGCGGCGTGCTCCTGGGCCCGGGTTCGTTGCCGGGCAGGCATGGGGAATCAAGACCTTGCAGATTACTGCTCATCCTTTTTAAGAAGGTGTGCGTAGGGGTCGCTGTTCGAGTCGACGGTCTCGGGCATGGGATAGTAGGTTTTGATGAGCAGGTTTCAGTCATCGTCCCACGTGAATGTCTCAATGCTGTAAGCCATTTGGACGTTCGGCTCGGTACCGAAGTAGTTCTCACAGACCCAGGCCATCTCGTTGCCGTTCACCTGGACGGTGATCATCTTGATCTTGAGGATCGACTGGAACATGTCGAAGGCCTCGCTGGTGGCTGCCTCGAATCCGTGCTTCTCCTCGGTGCCCACGGGGTCGAACATCCGGACACCTGCCGGGGCGATTGTGCGCCACGACGCCACCCACTCTTCCCGCTTGCCTGCGTTCCAGAGTTCGGCATGCTTTGCTGCATGCGCCAAGCGGGCTTGGCGACTTGGGACACCACTCATGTTGCATTCTCCCTGCACCGTCCGCATCCCATGGGCGTTGACAACAACATCTGGACACCTGTCCATCAGATGATCAGGCTATCAACTCGGGGCATGAGTGTGTTCTCGGACCAGCCTGGATGCGGGCAAACCCAGACAGTATTTGGATAATCGATCTCGACGTCACAGCGCGTTGGACGTTGCCGACCGGGCACGGCTACACCACCAAACCCCTTGGTGGACTTTACTTTCCAGCGTTGTCCGTCCCGACCGGAACGCCGACGTTGCCCACCTCGCTGCCCGCATCGCAGCGGGACCGCGGCGTGATGATGGTGGCGGCAAAGCAGCTTGAGGTTCGACGGATGCGTCGGGAGGGGCGGAAACGGCAGGTCGACGGCCGCAGCCCAACTGTCTCACCGGGCTACGGCATGCCACGGCGGATACATGGCCTCCAGCCCGTCGGCGGCCTGTCGCCGCGATGGTGCTGCGCACCATGTAGCGCGGCTGGTGCGCCGGCCACGGACGGCCGCGATGCATGGTCGCCCGGTTGTCCCACATCACCACGTCGCCCGCCCGCCACGAGTGCAGGTAGCTCGCACCGGGAGCGGTCGCGGCCTCGGTCAGCGCCGCCAGCAACTCCCGCGCCGCGGCCGGCTACATGCCCTCGATCCCGTACGCGTGCGACGCGAGGTAGAGCGCCTTGCGGCCGTTGACCGGGTTGAGCCACACCAGGCGCCAGCATTGCGGCGGCAAGGCCGCCCGCTCCTCCGGGCGGGCCAGGTCGGGCGCGATCTTGCCGCGCGAATAGGTGTATTCGTGCCAGGAGAACGAAATCTCCAGCCGTTCCCGCAACTCGGGATCGAGCCGTTCGAACGCGATCCGGGTGGAGACGTACTCGGTCTCGCCGCCGCGCCCCGGAACGATGCGTGACGACAGCACCGACGCCAGCGCGGGCACCCGTTTGAACGAACTATCGGTGTGCCACAGCTGATTCGCCTTGTTTTCCAGGGCGAGCCGGTGATCGGCGGGCACCACGTTGCCGTCGTCGTCGAGGGTCTTGAGGACCACGAGGTGGCTGCCGTGGCCCACCGCACCCACCTTGGTCACCTCCAGCGGGCCGAACCGGCGCGAAAAGGCAAGCTGCGCTTCATCACTGACGTGCTGGTCCCGGAAGATCAGCACCGAATGCTCCTCGAACGCCGCGCGCACCTGCGCGTAGACGTCCGGCGAAGCCGCGACATCCGCGATCGTCACCCCCGCGCAGTTCTGCGGCAAAACCCGGTCCCGACGCCACGATCTCCATCGGCGACCTCCGTCCGGTTACACCCAATAGGGCACCCGCGCCCGGTACTGGCGCATGGCGAAGGCCGCCAGCAGCCACCCCACCGCCGTCAACACCAGCACCACCGCCCAGTGCCGCAGCTCCTGATGCGACCCCAGCAGCGGCGTGCGCACGATGTCGAGGTAGTGCAGCAGCGGGTTGAGCTCGACGATGCTCGACCAGCGTCCGGCGCCCTGCTGCCGCAGGGTGTCGTCGTTCCAGATGATCGGCGTCATGAAGAACAGCAACTGCACGACCGAGAAGAGCAGCGGGCCGATGTCGCGGTAGCGGGTGGCCAGGATGCCGAAACACAGTGATACCCATATGCAATTGAGCAAGATCAGGGCCAGCGCCGGTATTACCGACAGGTCCGCCCACGACCACGGCTTGGGATAGATCATCGTGATGACGACGTAGATGACGATGTTGTGCGCGAACAGGATCATCTGCCGCCACACCAGCCGGTAGACGTGCACGCTCAGGGGCGTCGGCAACTGCTTGATCAGCCCCTCGTTGGCGACGAAGACGTCGGCGCCCTCCAGGATCGCTGCGTTGATCAGGTTCCAGATGATCAGCCCCAGCGTCACGTACGGCAGGTGCACGGACAGCTCCAGGTGGAACAGCTTGGAATACAACCCGCCCATCGCGACCGCCGTGGTTCCGGTCGCGATGGTGATCCAGAACGGCCCCAGCACCGAACGGCGGTAGCGCTGCTTGATGTCCTGCCAGCCCAGGTGCAGCCACAGCTCGTGCCGGCGGAAGCCGTCGACCAGGTCGCTGCGGGCTCGGCGCAGGGTGCGCGACTGGGCCGCCGCGTCAAGGAAAGTCATCGAGATCCCCCAGGCTTGCCGAACAGCTCACGAAGTCCCAAGCGCCGCAACCGGATCCATTCGGCCAGGCCCCTCGGGTCGCGACGCGTCACCAGGAAGAACCAGCCGAACCGGACCCACTCCTGCACCAGCAGCTTGCGCAGCCCCGGCTGCGACAGCAGGTAGCCGCGGTTGCGGTAGGTGAAGAACCGCTTGGTCTCGTCGTCGGGATACTGGGTGTGCATCCGGCCACCGAGGATCGGCCGGAACTCGTCGTATCCGCACGGATGCAGGTAGACCGCGTCCAGGCAGGTGCCGAACGGCAGCCCCGAGCGCACCAGCCGCCGGTGCATCTCCACCTCGTCGCCGCGGATGAACAGCCGCAGATCCGGGACGCCGATCGACTCCAGCGCCGACGCCCGGAACAGCGCGCCGTTGAACAACGACGCGATGCCGGCCAGCAGGTCCTGCCCGGCCTCGGTGCGCAATTCGCTTGCCCGCCTGCGCCATACCAGGCCGCGGCGCAACGGAAACGCCAACCGTTCCGGGTCGTCGAGGTTGCACACCATCGGCGACACCTCGGCCAGGCCGTGTTTGTCGGCGCAGGCCAGCAGCGTGGCCAGCACCCGCGCGTCCTGCGGCCGGCCGTCGTCGTCGGCCAGCCACACCCAGTCGGCACCCTGGGCCAGCGCATGCAGCATGCCGAGCGCGAAACCGCCTGCGCCGCCGAGGTTTCGGCGGGACTGCAAATAGGTGGTCGGAATAGGTCGCGCTGCAACCAGATCCCGGACTCGGCCGTCGTCGCACGCATCGTTGTCGATGACGATGAGGTGGTCCGGCAGCCGGGTCTGGCTGCTCAGCGCGTCGAGGGACTTGGCCAGCTCGTCGGGGCGCCGGTGAGTGACGACGACGGCGAAGACGGTGTCGCTCATGGCTGTTCGGCGGTCTCGGCCAGCACCTCGCGCACGTGCCGGGCGGCGTCCTCGCCCTCGTACGCGCGCACCACGTCCTCGATGCCGCCGGACATGCGGATCTCGCCGTGGTCGATCCACATCGCCGTCCTGCACAGCCGGGCCAGGAATTCGTTGGAGTGGCTGGCGAACACCAGGATTCCGGACCGCTCCACGAGGCCCTGCAGCCGCGACTGGGCCTTCTTCATGAAGTCGGCGTCCACCGCGCCCAATCCCTCGTCGAGCAGCAGGATTTCGGGGTCGATGCTGGTGACCACGCCCATCGCCAGCCGAACCCGCATGCCGGTGGAGTAGGTGCGCAGCGGCATCGACAGGTAGTCGCCCAGCTCGGTGAACTCGGCGATCTCGTCGACCTTGGCCAGCATCTGTTTGCGGGTCTGCCCCAAGAACAGGCCGCGGATGATGATGTTCTCGTAGCCGGAGATCTCCGGGTCCATCCCGACGCCCAGATCGAAGATCGGCGCCACCCGCCCGGTGACCTGGGCCCAGCCCCGGGTGGGTTCGTAGATGCCCGAAAGTAGGCGCAGCAGAGTCGATTTCCCGGCCCCGTTGTGGCCGACCAGGCCCACGCGATCGCCCAGCTCGAGGGACATGGTGATATCGCGCAGCGCTTCCACCACCACCACGTTGGAATTGTTACGCCCGATCGTGCCGCCCGCCTTGCCCAGGAAGGCCTTCTTCAGCGACCGCGACTTGGCGTCGAAGATGGGAAACTCCACCCACGCGTTGCGCGTCTCGATACGAGGACCAGAACCCATCGGTGTCGCGTCTGCTTACAGGTACTGGCCGTGCCCCGGCGCGCTGCCCGGCTTGCCGATGCCCGAGGGCAACGCGCCCTGACGCATCTTCTCCAGCTGCGCGCGGGCGGCCATCTGCTGGGCGAACAGCGCGGTCTGGATGCCGTGGAACAGTCCCTCCAGCCAGCCGACCAACTGCGCTTGGGCGATGCGCAATTCGGCGTCCGACGGCGCCGCGTCCTCGTTGAAGGGCAGCGTGAGGCGGTCGAGCTCCTCGCGCAGCTCGGGCGCCAGGCCCTCTTCCAACTCCCGGATGCTGGTCGCGTGGATCTCGCGCAGCCGGTTGCGGCTGGCGTCGTCCAGCGGTGCGGCCCGCACCTCCTCGAGCAGCTGCTTGATCATGGTCCCGATCCGCATCACCTTGGCGGGCTGCTCGACCAGGTCGGTCAGTGAGCGTTCGTCGGCCTCGTCGTCGTCGACCCCCATCATCCGCGGGTCGACGCCACCGATGACTTCGACGCCGTCATCATCGTTGCGGGTACTCAATCCTTCACCATCCTTTGTGGACTATGGGTGTGGCGTCGTGCCTTCTGCGCGCCATTCGTAGATCCGGGCACCGCCATTGTCGTAGATCAGCGCCCACGACTTCGACTTATCCAGTGACACTAGTCCTTCGGGTACGGCGAACCCCCGGACAGTCGGCGTGCTGGTGAGTATGTACCTGATATTGAGGGCTTTAATCGCCGCGACCACGCGCGGATCGGAATCGCCGCGGCGCGCGTACGCCCAGAAGATGAATCGGTTGGGACCCGGGCCCATCTGCTGCGGGTAGTCGTAGTGGGTCCACAGCGGGTGCAGGTCGGCGACCGCGTACATCCACGCCGTGCCGTCGGTGTTGCTGTTGCCGATCAGGGTCTCGTGCGCGCCGGGTAGCTTAGCCAGATAGGCCATGGCCATCAGGTCGCGTTGGCCGATCATCACCGAGTCGTACTTGTCCCCGAACAACACCAGGTGCCGGTACAGGTAGTGGCGGGCGGACAGCATGGTGGTGGCCACCAGCAGGACCGCGGTGGCCGACACCCAGACCGGGGCGGGCAGCGGCCTCCACCGGCCGCCGACCCGTTTGGCGCCGGCCACGCAGGCCGTCACGACCAGAAACAGCGCGAGGCCGGCCATCGGTTCGAGCAGCAGGGTGATGGCGGCCGAGATGCGGCGCGGATCCTTGTAGAAGAACTCGCTGAAGGCGCCGGTCAGCGCGCCGATCGGGCCGCCCAGCGGGTTCCCGGCGTCGACGTTCACCACCACCAGGAGCAGCCACACGGCCAGCGGCCACCAGATCTTCTTGACCAGCAGCACGATTGCGCCGATGGCCGCCAGCGCGATCAGCCCGTACTGGACCGGGAAGTCGTTGAGGTGACGGGAGTGCTGGAACACGGCGTCGAACAGTCCGCGCTTCTTGCTCAGGTAGGTCAGGAAGGAATGCCCGGCGATGATGTCTTCCTGCTGCTGCACGCTGATGAACTGCGGCAGCAGGATCAACCCGGAGATCGCCGTCACACAGACCAGGGCCGCGACATCGGCCAGCCGGCCGCGCACCGGATGCCACAGCGCGTCCAGCAGCCACCAGGCGATCAGGAACAGCAGCACGATGACGCCGCCGGTGATGTGCACCGATATCACGCCCACCAGCGCCAGCACGGCCGCCGGGATGCGGTCCCGGTGCCGCAGGGTGGAGGTGATCAGCACGAACGTCGGGATCGCGACGCCGTAGGCGGCCAGGTTGGGCATCGCCGCGACACCGAACTCGACGTAGGGCACCGCGGTGAAGGACGCGGACAGCGCGCCGGCCGTCGCGGCGGCGCCCGCGGTGCGCCATTCGCCCCAGCTCGGACGCAGCAGCCGCCAGGTGAGCAGCGCCGCGCTGGTCGGGAACAGCCACACCGACGCTGCGACCGAGCTCAGCGTGTAGCCGGTGGTGGGCGCCGCGCCGGTGAGTTGGCAGAACACCGCGATCAGGGCGTGGAACACCGACGGGTAGTACAGCATCTGGTGCGTCTCCACGTTGCGCAGCTCGCCCATGTGGGTGGACGACGCCTGGCCGGTGTCCAGGATGAACCGCACCTCGTTGGCGTGCCAGACCGCGTCCCAGGTGCTCGGGATGGTCTGCCAGTGGGCGGCCAGGCCGCGGTAGGCCGCCCACATGATCAGGAACGCGCCCAGCAGCACACCGACCGCCACGGCGGCGGCCGGCCAGCGGCTCACCGTGCGCGCTTCGGCGTCGCGGTCGCGGAAGCGGGCCAGCAGCAGCTGCAAACCGGTCATCAGCAGGCACACGACCACCAGCGCGGCCAGCGCGGTCCAGCCGTTCCACGGTATTCCGATGGCGCCGAACGGAATAATGGCCAGCGCGACCATGCCGTAGGTCAGCGCCGGGCCCACCGCGACAGCGATCGGCCACGTCAACTGACTGATACGTGCGATGATCGCTCCGGGCGCTATCAGCAAAAACAATGCAATGAGCGTTCCGAACCAGAGCCCCACTCGACTAGTATGGCTGGCCGGGTGCCCTGGCTCGGGAGGCCACCGACTGGCCGGAACGTGTGTGGCACCCGCTACCGTCACAGTTTCGCGGAAAAGCGGAAGCTTTAAGGTGGCCTGCATGGCATACGACGTCGCCCGGGTGCGCGGACTGCATCCGTCGCTGGGTGACGGGTGGGTGCACTTCGACGCCTCGGCCGGGATGCTGATCCCCGACTCCGTCGCGACCACCGTGTCGACGGCTTTCCGCAGGTCCGGACCCGCCACCGTGGGGGCGCACCCGTCGGCGCAGCGCAGCGCCGCCATCTTGGAGGCGGCCCGGGCGGCGGTGGCCGACCTGTTCAACGCCGAACCCGCGGGCGTGGTGCTCGGCGCCGACCGGGTGATCCTGTTGTCGGCGCTGGCCGAGGCGTCGTCGTCGCGGGCCGGGCTGGGCTACGAGGTGATCGTCAGCCGCCTCGACGACGAAGCCAACATCGCCCCCTGGCTGCGGGCGGCGCACCGGTACGGCGCCAAGGTCAAGTGGGCCGAGATCGACATCGAGACCGGTGAGCTGCCGACCTGGCAGTGGGAGGGGCTGATCGGTAAGTCCACCCGGCTGGTGGCCGTCGCGTCGGCGTCGGCCACGCTGGGCACCGTCACCGACCTGCGGGCGATGACCAAGCTGGTGCACGACGTCGGCGGGCTGGTGGTGGTCGACCATTCCGCCGCGGCGCCCTACCGGCTGCTCGACGTGAAGGAGACCGACGCCGACGTGGTGGCGGTGAACGCCGCCGCGTGGGGCGGCCCGCCGATCGGGGCGATGGTGTTCCGCGACCCGGCCCTGCTGAATTCGTTCAGTTCCATCTCGGCCGACCCCAAAGCGACCGGCGCGGCCCGGCTGGAGATCGGTGCACACCAGTTCGGTCTGCTCGCCGGGGTGGTGGCCAGCATCGAGTACCTGGCCTCGCTGGACGAATCCGCGCGCGGCACCCGGCGCGAACGTCTGGCGGTGTCCATGCAGTCGGCCACCTCGTATCTGAACCGGATCTATGACTACCTGATGGTGTCGCTGCGCTCGCTGCCGCTGGTGATGGTGATCGGGCGCCCGGAGGTGCGCATCCCGGTGGTCAGCTTTGCCTTGCACGGCGTGCCCGCCGAACACGTCGTACAACGGTTGGCGGACAACGGAATTCTGGCCATCACCAACGAGAGTTCCCGCGCGCTGGACGTTCTGGGCGTCAACGACGTCGGCGGCGTGGTCACGGTCGGGCTGGCGCACTACTCGACGACGGCCGAGGTCGACCAGTTGGTGCGTGCGCTGGCGTCGCTAGGCTGAACCGTCAGACGGTCAGCAGGATCTTCCCGGTGACCTCCGAGGCGACCAGCCGTCGGTGCGCGTCGCCGGCCTGCTGGATGGGCAGCCGGGCGCCGATGATCGGGCGCACGCGGCCGTCGGCGATCATCGGCCACACCGAGGCGGTGACCGCCTGCACGATCTCGGTTTTGCTGTTCGGCCCGCTCACCGGGCGCCCGCGCAGCGTGGTGCCGATCACCCGGGCGCGTTTGGCGAGCAGCTTGCCGATGTTGAGTTCGGCCTTGACGCCGCCCTGCATGCCGATGATGACCAGCTCCCCGTCGGTGGCCAGCGCGTCGATGTTGCGGTCCAGATAGGCCGCGCCCATGATGTCGAGAATCACGTCGGCGCCACCGGTTTCGTCCGCCAGCCGCGCGACGAAGTCTTCGTCGCGGTAGTTGATGGTGATGTCGGCGCCGAGCTCGCGGCAGAAGTCGAGCTTCTCGGCCGACCCGGCGGTGACGGCCACCCGGGTGCCCAGCGCCCGCGCGACCTGGATGGCGTGGCTGCCGATGCCGCTGGCCCCGCCGTGCACCAGCAGCAGTTGGCCGTTGCGCAGGCCAGCGATCAGCACCAGGTTGGACCACACCGTGCAGGCGACCTCGGGCAGCCCGGCCGCGTCCACCAGGTCCACCCCGGCGGGGATCGGCAGCAGCTGGCCGGCCGGCACCGCCACGTACTCGGCGTACCCGCCGCCGGCCAGCAGCGCGCAAACCTCTTGCCCCACAGACCATTCGGTGACACCGTCGCCGACTTCGGCGATGACGCCGGACACCTCCATGCCGATGGTTTCGCTGGCGCCGGGTGGCGGCGGGTACTTACCGGCGGCCTGCAGCACGTCGGCGCGGTTCACGCCGGCGGCGGCCACCTTGACGGCGACCTCGCCGGGCCCGGCGGAGACGTCGGCTACTTCTTGCCAGGAAAGCTGATCGGCGGATTCGGCGACGATGGCGCGCATGGTGGCCACGCTACCGAGCCCCGTTACCCTTAGCAGAGGTGGCGTGGCAGAGCGGCCTAATGCACTTGCCTTGAAAGCGAGAGACGGCTAACACCGTCCGGGGGTTCAAATCCCTCCGCCACCGCCGCGCGCTCACTCGACGCTTTGGTGCAAGGTCGGTGCGTAGCGCAGCACCGCGCCCACCCCGTCGGCCGGGGCGATCCGCTCCTCGGTGCGCACCAGGTTGGTGCCCACCTTGATCGCGGAGAACGGCAGCGCCTCGTCGGCGCGCAGCGTCCTGGCCGGGGCGGCGCCCTGCTCGGCCAGCACGTTCTCGTTGGGGGCGACGGTGGTCAGGCCTCGTCGGCGACCACGGTGGCGTCGCCGATGTCACCGATGATCAGCGTTTCCACCGCGCCCTGGCGCAGCGCCGAGCAGACCGCGTCGAGCCCCTGGGCCGCCAGCCCCGATTGCCGCCCGCTCTCGGCGGTAAACCGCGGTGCGGCATCGTCGATGGCGCGCAGCTGACGTTTGACGAACTCGGCCTCGATGGCCTGTTCGATCTCGGTGAAGTCGTGGCCGCTGTGCCGCGCCCCGACCTCGAATGTCACGGCGCGGTCGTGCAGCCGTTCCGGCAGCGCAGCCAGCAGGTCCGAGCGCGAGCGCACCTCGCCGACCACGAAGATCACGTCGATCGCCTTGTCGTCGGCCAGCTCGGCGACGTGGTCGGCGACGGCCCGGACGTTCTTGCGGGCGGCCTCCTCGGTGCGCAACTGCGGGTCGCCGTATCCGGCGGTCTCGGCGCCGGCCGCCTTGTGCACCGGGTAGCCGGTGCCGTCGACTGTTTCGCTGCGCAGCGTGCCGCCGATGTGGGTGGTGATGTCTGCGCCGCTGTGGTCCACCACCACCAGCACATAGTCGGGGTGGTCGAAGGTCTGCTCCAAAATCGGTACCAGATAAGGCAATTCGTACACCCGCAATATGGTGGTGGCCGCCGGGCGGGCAAGGTGCTCGTTGATCAGCACGCCGTCG
This sequence comes from Mycobacterium lepraemurium, assembly GCA_002291465.1. Taxonomy (GTDB): domain Bacteria; phylum Actinomycetota; class Actinomycetes; order Mycobacteriales; family Mycobacteriaceae; genus Mycobacterium; species Mycobacterium avium. The sequence continues at coordinate 201,420 of CP021238.1, forward strand.
GCGCCCGCGATCACCGCCCGCCCGCTGCGCCCGATCGGCGGGCGTAGGTTCATTACCGCGTCCTCGATGCCGGCGACGATCGGTGCGCCGACGCCGCGGCGTTCCAGGTCTTCTCTGATCGCGCGCCACTTGAGCTCGAGTTGAGCCTCGGCGTCGTGGGTGTCGTGCGAGTCGTCGAAATACACCGAAACGAACGGCCCCGGTGCGTCCAGCAGTTTGCGGAAGCGTTGCGAGTCCATGCTTCAGTGGTTGCCCGGCTTGCCTGGGCACAAACCCGCCCTAGTAGCCCCGGTCTCCCTCGCTGTCGTCGAAGAAGTGCCACTGCCCGTCGTGCTCGACTTCCATGCGCCAACCCAGCTCGTTGCCTTCGACCTTCTGGTCGGCGAACCAGGCGTGTGCTTTGTCGGCGCTTTCGATGTCTTTGGTCGCGACGACGTCGCCCTTCGGGTTAGAGAGCTCGATAGGTAGCCATGGCGGCAGTGTTCCCACTGCCGCGGGCGTCAATCGCTGGGGATGGCGGCGGTGATCGTGTCCATTAGCGCCGTGTACCGGCGCGCTTCCGGGTCGCGTCCGGGTTTGCCGCTGCTGATGACACCGGCCGCTAGGCCGCGCGCGGAATCGGCCCAGATCGCGATGTTGGTCAGGCCCAGGCTGCCGAACGCGTGCGGCGCGTTGCGCCCGAACGGCCCCCACCGGTTGGTGCCCAGGATGAACCCGGTTCCCCACCGCGCCGGCTGCAGCCCGACCACGAAATCCGGTCGCAGCCTTCGGCATTCGGCTACGGCGTGGTACATGGTCTCCGGGCTGATCACCCGCACTCCCTCGAGTTCGCCTCCGCGGCGCCAGATCTCGGCGAACCGCGACATCTCGTGTGCGGTCGACACCGTGTTGGACGACGGAATGATGGTCGTCAAGAACATCGGCGAGTTGGTGTAGGGGATCATCTCGTGCACGGTTCCGCCGATCGCCTTGCGGAAGATCTGCGCCACCACGGGGGGCAGGGTGCGCCCGGTGGCGTGACTCGGCGCGACCAACGGCACGTCCTGCTTGGCGACGCCGAAGTTGGTCCAGCGGAAGCCCAGCGGGTCGAGGATCTCGGTGGCCAGGATCTCGCGAATCTCCTTGCCGGTGGCCGCATATACGATCTCGCGCACCAGCGGGCCCCAGGTGAGCGCGTGGTACATGTGGAACAGCCCGGGCCGGTAGAGGGGCCGCAGCTCGCCCAGCTTCTGCTGCGCGTACTCGTGGTCGTCGGCGCGGGTGACGTCGGGGCGCGGTCCGGTGGGGAAGGGCAGCCCGGCGCTGTGCGTCATCACGTGCCGGATGGTGATCCGGTGTTTGCCGTGACTGGTGAACGTGGGGATGTAGTCGCAGACCCGGTCGTCGAGGGAGAAGACGCCGCGCTCGACGAGCATGTGCACCACGGTGGCCGCGATCCCCTTGGCCGCCGAGTAGACGCAAAACGGTGTATCCGGTGTGACCGGGATATTCTCGGCGTCGGGCGGGTCGGTGGGCGCGTTGCCCCAGCCGTGCCCGATGGCGCGGTTGAGCACCACCCGTCCGTGCCGGCGGATGCACAACTGGATAGCCGGATGGAAGCCGCCCTGATACCAGTGCCGGGCGGCCGCCCAGATCCGGTCGACGGCGGCGGCGTCGATCTCGCAGTGGTCCTCGTCGCCGATCGTCGTCACCGCGTCCAGGTCGGCGGGCAGGCGGATCTTGCCGTCGGAAGTCGGGGTCGTCACCTCAGCGAGGGTACGTGTCTTACTCGCCCGTGAACTGCGCCGGCCGCTTCTCGAACGTCGCCGCGATGCCCTCGGTGAGGTCCTTGGACGGCAGGAAGGCCGCGTTCCAGGCGGCCACGTAGCGCAGGCTCTCGGCGACGGCCGAAACGCGCTGCTGGTCGAGGACGTCCTTGATGCCGTGCACGGTCAGCGGGGGGTTGGCGGCGATCTCCGCGGCCGTGGCATGCGCGGCGGCCAGGCACGCGTCGGCGTCGGCGTACACGTCGTTGACCAGCCCGATCTTCTCGGCGCGGGCGGCGTCGATGTCCTTGCCGGTCAGCGTCAGCTCGCGCAGGTGGCCGTCGTTGAGGATGTACGGCAGCCGGGCCAGGCTGCCGACGTCGGCGACGATGGCCAGCTTGACCTCGCGCACCGAGAACTTGGCGTCGGCGCTGGCGTAGCGGATGTCGACCGCCGAGATGAGGTCGACGCCGCCGCCGATGCACCGGCCGTGCACCGACGCGATGGTGGGGGTGCGGCAGTCGGCGACGGCGGTGATCGCGCCCTGCATCCGCTTGACCTCGCGGTGGAAGACGGCGCGCGGCCCGGCCAGCGCGTCGCCCGACAGCAGCGGGGTGAACGATCCGCCCATCGCCGGCACGTCCAGGCCGTAGCTGAAGTTCTTGCCGGAACCGGTCAGCACGATGGCCCGCACCTCGGGGTCGGCGTCCAGTGTTTCGAAGAGCTCGGGCAGCTCGGACCAGAAGGCCGGCCCCATCGCATTACCCTTGCCCGGGCCGATTAGCGTCACCTGGGCAACGTGGCCCTTCTTCTCCACGGTGACCGATTCGTATGCTTGCGCCATATCGAGACCGTAGCGTGGCGAACATGGCTCCTGATTTGCGACCCGGACCGGATTCCCCGCCGACCGACGAGCTGGATGGCGCCGAGGCGGCGCTGCGGGTGATGCAGCAGGTGCTGCACCCCATTGTCGCCGACGACATGTCCCGCCCGACCCCGTGCGCGCAGTTCGACGTGACGCGGTTGACGGATCATCTGCTCAAGTCGCTCGAGGCGCTGGGCGGCATGGCCGGCACCGACGTCCCGGACCATGCGGACAGCGGGGACTCGGTGGAACGCCGGGTGATCGCGGTGGCCCGCCCTGCCCTGGACGCGTGGCGGCAGCGCGGTATGGACGGCACGGTGTCGTTCGGCGGCGGTGAGATGCCGGCCAGGAATGCCTGCGCCATTCTGGCGCTCGAATTGCTGGTCCACGCTTGGGATTACGCGTGGGCGGTGGGCCGCGACGTCCGGGCGCCCGAGCCGTTGGCCGAATACGTGCTGGGGCTGGTGCACCGGGTCATCCGTCCCGAGGTGCGCGGTCAGGCCGGGTTCGACGACCCGGTCGAGGTGCCCGCCGACGCCGATGCGTTGACCAAGCTGGTCGCGTTCACCGGCCGCAACCCGGCCCGCTAAGCGTGAGGCCTTTACCGAACGTGCATTCAGCGCGAAATCCGGCGCGTTTTTCGCGGCCAGTGCACGCTCGGCGAAGGCCCTAGACCCGCTCTAGGTAGAATAGAATGTAGTAGTACTTGCCGTTGTCGCGCACGCCCTTGCCGTTCATGATGCCCATCACGGCGTTGTCGTCGATCTTCTTGAAGTGATCGTGCACCGGCTGCCCGTCGTAGACCATGGTCGCGGTGACCTCCCCGCGGAACTCCTCCAGCCACAGGCTGGCCTCCCCCTTGCCCAGCTCGACGTTGGAGAACTTGTTCCCGTCGGCGTCCAGGCAGACCAGCGGCTGTACATCGCGCGGATTTGAAGGTCTTGCCGAACCATCCGGCCTTTTCCAGCTGGCCGTTCATCTTGTGGCCGGTGCGGAATTCGCCGCCCTTCCACTCGCCCAGCATTTCCTCGATCGTCGCGGGCGCGAGTTCCGCCCAGAAGTCGTCGAGCTCACTGTCCGGGCGTCGCTGATCGCCGTCGATGCGGCCCTGCTGCTCGGCGGCATCATCGGGACGCTGCAGCGGCCCGCGGCCGACCTGCCCGTGTCGCTGACCGCATTCGCCATCGCGCTGTCGCCCACGGTGGCGTTCTTCGTCTTCAACATGAAAATGACCCCGGGGCCGTTGTGGGCAACCTGGCCGGCGTCGGCCGCGCTGACGCTGTTCGGCACGTCCACGCCCATTCGCGCCGATTTCGCGCCGGCCCTGTTGGTCCTGATGGTCCTCGTCGCCGCGACGCTGGCCTCGGTGGTGGGCGGCCTGCTGGCCGCCGCGTCGGCGGCCGCGCTGCACCGCCTCGATGCGATCGTGTTGTACCTGGGGTTCATCGTGGTGGCCTGGCTGCTGGGCTACTTGATGCGCACCCAACGGTTGCTGGCGGCCGAACAAATCGAGGCGCAGGAGATGCTGGCCGAGCACACCGCCACCGACGAGCGGCGGCGCATCGCCCGGGAAGTGCACGACGTCATCGCGCATTCGCTGAGTATCACGCTGTTGCACGTGACGGGGCGCGGCGGGCGTTGCAGCAGGATCGCGATGTCGACGACGCGGTGGAGGCGCTCGAGCAGGCCGAACGGCTGGGCCGCCAGGCGATGGCCGACATCCGCCGCACCGTCGGGCTGCTGGACAACTGGCCCACCAAAGCTGCGCCGACCACCCCCGAACCCGGCCTCGACGACGTCGCGCCCCTGGTCGACGGCTTCCGCGCGCCGGCCTGGCCGTCACGCTGTGCGTCGAGGGACCCACCGATCACGTCTCGCCGGTGGTGGGGCTGGCGCTGTACCGCATCACGCAGGAATCGCTGGCCAACATCGTCAAGCATGCGCCCGAGTCGAAAGCCGGTGTGGTGCTTGATATCTCCCCTGCGTCGGCGCGACTGGCGGTCACCAACCTACTGCCGGCGGCGGTGGTGGCGGCGCGGTCGCCGGAGGGGCGCGGCTTGCGCGGCATGCGCCAGCGCGTCGAGCTGCTCGGCGGTGCCATCGACGTCGGCCCCACCCGGGACGGGTGGTCGGTGTGCGCCGAGATCCCGCTGCAGGAAAGCGACGGCTCCTGGCGACCGTGGTGGTGTGGTAAGGCGTGACCGACCCGGCCCCCGAGATCACCGTGCTGCTCGTCGACGATCAGGACCCGGTGCGTTCCGGGCTGCGCCGGATCCTGCGCCGCAAGGACGGATTCGTCATCGTCGCCGAGTGCGCCGACGGCGACGAGGTGCCCGCCGCGGTCGCCGCGTACCGGCCCGACGTCGTCGTGATGGACCTGCGGATGCGCCGCGTCGACGGCATCGAGGCGACCCGCCGGCTGGGCGGCAGGCCACCGGTGCTCGCGCTGACCACTTTCAACGAGGACGAGCTGTTGTCCGGGGCGCTACGCGCCGGCGCGGCGGGCGTCGTGCTCAAAGACTCCTCCGCCGAGGAACTGATCCGCGCGGTGCGGGCGGTCGCCCGGGGCGAGGGCTACCTCGACCCCGCGGTGACCTCGCGGGTGCTCACCACCTACCGCAAGGCCGCGCTCGGCCCGCGCGGCGCCGCGATCGCCGAACTAACCACCCGCGAGCTGGACGTGTTGACGTTGATCGGAAAAGGCTTGTCCAACAGCGAGATCGCCGACGAGCTGTGCATCTCCGGGGTCACCGTGAAAAGCCACATCGGCCGGATCTTCGGCAAACTCGATCTGCGCGACCGGGCCGCCGCAATCGTCTACGCCTACGACAACAGCATCGTCGCCCCGCGCTGACGAGCTACCGGTGGCCTACAGGAGCGCCGCCGGCTCCGCGAGATTCAGCAGCAGGTAGGCCATGCACATCAGGAAGTTGGTCACCACCATGATCAGCCCGGCGAACATCAGCGAGCGGGCTCCGCGCCGCCTGAGCCGCCGGTACCGGGCGACCCGGGCCTCCCGGTTCAGCTGGATCGCGATTAACGCGAAATTGACGTTGATCACTTCATGAGCGGCCAGCGGCGCGCCCGCCAGCATTTCCCGCATCCGCTCCGGCGCCGTCCGAACACCCACCCGTTCGAAACTGTGGCACAGTCGCCGCACGCGCCGCCGGCGGAGCGTGTGATACCGCAGTTGTAGTTGCTGCGCCAGTTGCTCTCGATCGTCCCCCCAGGGGTAAGACGGGGTCATCACAAGCGGGATTCTAAATCGCCGGGGCCCGCTTTGGCGCTGTGTACATGGATTCTGCGGCCGGCGGTCACGTCCCGGCACCGCCGCTCATCCGCTGTGCGGCGGGTAGGTCCAGGTAGCGCTCCAGGTTGCGGTGCATGTTGATCACCCGCCGCTCCTCGCTGGACAGCACCAGATGCGTGAAGCCGGGCTGGTGCATGCCGCGCTGCAGGCCGGCGAGCACCGCGATGCCCTGGGTGAGCACCAGCCCGGGCTCGGCTTCCCCGGCGCTTATCCGGACATCGGTCGGCTTGGTCCGCGGCGCGCCCGGCGGCATCCGGGTGGTCAGGAACATCACCAGCTCGCACTTGTCGGGCGCGGCGGCCGGGTTGGGCGCGGGCCGCGAGCACATGACGGTGAGGTGGTCGGCGTTGGTCAGAAATGTCATGTTGGGAAAGACGTTGTACTGGTGCAGCAGGGTGATCCGATCGGTGTCGGCCCAGCCCAGGTCGACGCCGCGGCTCGCGGCGAAGGCTCGGGTGCGGTCCGCGATCAGGTCGGCCACCGTCTGCCCGGGCCGGCGGTCGGCGGCGGGAAACGGCGTGCCCTCGGCCGCACCCATCAGCGCGCCCTGGGTGGAAACGTAAGCGTCCCAGACCTCTTCGTCGCTCAGCGCACCCACGAAACGTGGGCTCGGCACGCCGTAGGGCTGATCGGACTTTCCGGTATGCCCCCAAATCGGTTGCGGCGCGTGGATGTCGTCCACGCAACGCAGTAGCTCGGGATGCAGCGTCTGGATGTGGTAGGTCTCGCTGTAGCCGTCGGCGATGGTCTTACAGTTGGCGTCGACCCCGACAGTAAGCGTTGCGTAGCAACGGAATTCGTCGAGCCGGCACCAGGAGACGTCCTCGGGTATCTCCTCGAGGTATTCGGGCAGCGGCATCGCGTCGGGGTCCAGGTTGACGAAGACCAGGCCCGCCCAGGTGTCTACCCGGGCCTGGATCAGCGGAAAGTCAGACAGCCGCAGCGAGCCGAAGCCCTTGCGGTCGGGCACCCGTTTGAGCGCGCAGGCCAGGTCCCAGGTCCAGCCGTGATAGCCGCATTTGAGTTCCCGCAGGCCCGAACCCGAGCCGCTGCACAACGAGTTGCCGCGGTGCCGGCACACATTCTGGAACGCTTGCAGAGCGCCGTCGTCCCGGACGATCAGCACACCGTATGGCCCACAACGGTATTCGAAGTAGTCGCCGGGGGCCGCGACGTGATCGACCATGCAGGCCAGTTGCCACACTCGGGGCCATATACGCTCTACCTCGAGCGCGGCGAAGGCGGGTGGAGTAGTAGCGTTCGGCGGGCACCAGGGTCGGGCCCGGCGGCGGGGTGCCGATGGCATCCTCGTCGCGGGTGCGCGCCGGATTGCCGGCCGCCGTCGCCATCGCCGCGGCGCCCCTCAGCGCGCCCCGCGGACCAGGCGGCCGGGCCGAGCCCCGGTGTCGACGTCGCTGCGCCGGGTCACGGTCCCGCTGACGATGGTCGCCGCATAACCGCTGGCGCCCTGCAGAATCCGGTTGCCGCCGGCCGGCAGGTCGAAGGCCATGGCGGCTGGGTGCAGGCGCAGCTTGTCCATGTCGATGACGTTGATGTCGGCCTTCTTGCCCGGCTCGATGGTGCCGCGGTCGGTGAGGCCGAACAGGTGGGCGGTGTCGCGGGACTGCTTGCGGATGACGTACTCCAGCGACAGCTTGTCGCCGCGGCTGCGGTCGCGCGCCCAGTGGGTGAGCAGGAAGGTGGGATAGGATGCGTCGCAGATCATGCCGCAGTGCGCGCCGCCGTCGGAGAGCCCCAGCACCCCGGCGGGATGCAGCAGCATCTCGCGGATGGCGCCGCAGTTGCCGTCGGCGTAGTTGAGCAGCGGCAGCATCAACACGTTGTTCGCGTCGGCCTCGAGCATCAGGTCGTACAGGGTCGCCAGCGGGTCCTCGCCACGCGCCTCGGCGATGGCCGCGACGGTTCGGTCCGGGGTGGGCTCGTAGTCGGGCGGGTTGCCCAGCGCGAACATCCCGTCGAACAGCAGGGTCGGGTCGACGGGCAGGTCGTCCTCGCCGAGGATGGCCGCCTTGACCGCGGGGTCGGCCAGGCGTTGCGCGAGCTCCTCGCGGCTGCACTCGGCGGCCAGCCGGCGGTAGGTGGGCCGGTGGCTGAAGCCGTGATGGCCCTGGAAGCCGATCATCATGCCGAACGGGCGCACCGCGATCTGCGGGTACAGGCGGGCGCCGGCCGCGTGCGCGTCCGCGGACAGGTCCAGCATCTCGCGCGCCACAGCTTCGGATCGGCGTCCACCTGGATCAGCGCGAACGACACCGGCCGGTCGATCTCGCCGCTCAGCCGGCGCATCCAGTCCAGCTCCTTCTTGGGCCCGATGATGTCCTCGCTGGCGGCCCCCTGCGGGGCCGGCTCGAACACCGCCTGACCGCCGGCCGCCATGGCGCGGCCCAGACCGAACAGTTCCGCCTCGGCACAGCGACGACCAGAAGCTGGTGCTGGCCGCCTACGGCACCGGCTGTTGACCAAGGCCGGACTCGCCGAGCTGGGCATCGATGAACCCCTCGACGACGGCCCGGTGCTGCCGCGCGAGGAACGCATCCAGCAGGTGCTGGCCCGCGCCCAGTGATCAGGCGGTGCAGCCGGCCCGCGCCGCGCGCGTCGGCGGGCATTCGCGTCCGCGCGAACCGGGACCGGCCATCGATCACCCCCGGCACGGCTCACTCACCGGACAGGGCGCTCAGCGCGTCGTCCAGGCTCGGGTAGAGCGACAGCACGCTGTCGATTCCCATCAGTTTGATCGGCCGGCTGGTGGCCGAGCCGTCGGCCACCACCGCGAACTTCGTCGGTGGCTGCAGCTTGGCCTGCGTGGTCACCAGCACGGTTATCCCGGCCGACGCCAGAAACCCGACCTTGGACAGGTCGACGATCAGCGCGGCCGGGTTGGCGGCCAGGGCAGTCTGAATGGCCTCGGCCAGCATCGGCGAGCTGAGCATGTCCACCTCGCCGGAGACGGTGAGCACGACCGCCTGATCTACCTGGTGTTTGCCCACCTCGAAGGGGGTGGGGGCGGCGAGATCGCCGGGTTGTTCGCCCATGGTCCATCACTCACATTCCCTGCGGGGGACACCGCTAGCTATCGAAAACAGCCACTGCCATATCCGGGGGTTGTTGATTCAACCCCACGGGAACTCGCTCGCCTGTGGGGAAGACGCACCCCGTCGATCTGCGCTGCGAGTGCAGATCCAGCTAACACGCGTTTAGTCAATGGTAGGACACACGGCGTAGCACGCCCAAAATGCCGGACGGTTTGCGGGCGCCGTCGCCCGATGCGGGGTCCGCCGGCCGCCGGCACCGACGTTTACCGGACCCGCGGCGGCGGTACCCTCCCGCACGCTCGTCCGGGATGCGGCGAATATGATCGGCACGATCCAAGCTCGAGCGCGCGCGGGCATCTCAAAAGTCGAAGGCCGGGTGCGCCGCGCCGGCGCGGACCATGTGCGGTGTGCCCGTGAGGGCCATGAGGAAGTGGGAGAGTTCAATGTCGAACCAACAGCAAGCGGAGCGGATGACATCGGGCAAAGGGTTCATCGCCGCGCTCGACCAGAGCGGCGGCTCGACGCCCAAGGCGCTGCGCCTGTACGGCATCGAAGACAGCGCGTACTCCTCCGAGAAGGAGATGTTCGACCTCATCCACCAGATGCGCTCGCGGATCATCACCTCGCCGGCGTTCACCGGCGACCGGGTGCTGGCGGCGATCCTGTTCGAGCAGACGATGGACCGCGACATCGAGGGCAAGCCGTCGACCATCTACCTGTGGGAGACCAAGGGCGTGGTGCCCATCCTCAAGATCGACAAGGGTCTGGCCGAGGCGTCCGACGACGTGCAGCTGATGAAGCCGATCCCCGGGCTCGACGAGCTGCTGCAGCGGGCCGTGAGCAAGGGCGTGTTCGGCACCAAGGAACGGTCGGTGATCGGCGGCGCCAACCCGGCGGGCATCGCCACGGTGGTGGCCCAGCAGTTCGAGCTCGCCCACCAGGTGCTCTCCCACGGGCTGGTGCCGATCATCGAACCCGAGGTCACGATCTCGATCGCTGACAAGGCCAAGGCCGAGGGTATTCTGCGCGACGAGATCACCAAGCAACTCGACTCGGTACCCGACGGGCAGCGGGTGATGCTCAAGCTGAGCCTGCCCACCGAGGCCAACTTCTACCGCCCGCTGATCGAACACCCCAAGGTGATGCGGGTGGTGGCGCTCTCGGGTGGCTACTCCCGCGAGGAGGCCAACGAGCTGCTGGCCAAGAACGCCGGGCTGATCGCCAGCTTCAGCCGGGCGCTCACCGAGGGCCTCACGGGCGACCAGTCCGACGAGCAGTTCAACGCGACGCTGGACAAGGCGATCCAGTCGATTTACGATGCCTCGGTCGCCGGCTGAGTTAGTAGCGGTGCCGGGCCATCCGCCCGGCGCCGGGTCCGCCGTCGTCAGACACCAGCGCGGGCGCCATCTCGCTGGTGACCAGACCCTCGGCGCCGGCCAATTCGTCGATGTGGGCCGGCGTGGCGACGACGGCGGTGCCCACGGGCACCCGTCGGGTCAGCGCGAACAACCCGTCCCCGTGTGGCGGGTGGTCGCCGTGGAAACCCCAGACGCCGCGCAGCACGGTGGCGCCGTCGGCCGCCGTCGCCTGACGCAGCCGCTGCACGATCGCGCGGTGAATCGGCACGCCGCCGTGCCGCGCGGATTCGGAGGTGTACACGGTCAGCTGCTGGAACAGCGGCAGCCCGCGCTCGTCGACGCCGGGCAGGGCGTGCGGCGGCTCCAGCAATCGGCCGTCGCGCGTGCATACCCGGACCCGTTCCAGGGTGAACAGCGGCCGGCGCAGCAGCGCGGCGATCTCGGGCAGCACCCGCCCGATGTGCGCGCCGGATCCGACCACCACGATCATCATCGGCACGTCGACGTTCCGGCCGGAGAAGCTAGCGCGGCGGCGTTCTTCGTGCGCGACACCGTCGACGCCCAGCAGCACCGTGGCGCCGGCCAGGCCGCGTCGGTGCAGCAGATCGCAGACCCCGATGTAGGCCGGCGCCCCGTTGACGCGCTGCTTGAGGCCGAGGTAGACGGTCAACTTGACGGCGTCACCCTCGGGCGGCCGCGCCGCGCCGACGTCGGCGTGCAGCAGCCGGGCCCGCTCCAGGGTGACCAGGCCGCGTTGTTTGACGGACAGCACCCCATCGAGCAGCGCCTCGATCTTGGCCCTGGTGTCGGTCGCGACGATGGCTACCGGGGGATCCTCCGACAGAGTGAGGGACTCGTCGCTGCGCAGCCGGTGTCCGGTGCCGAACCCGCCGATGCCGCGGAGCAGCACCGTGCACTCCACCCGGTGGCGGGCGTACAGGTCCAGCAGGACGTCGGAGACGAAGCGGTTCCCGGCCCGTCTCCGCTCGGCCAGGTAGGTGGTGAGTTTCAGGCAATCGTCGTCCACCGCAGCTCCCGTCGCCTCAGCGCAACGCCTCGGTGGGTACCCCGTAGCGGTCCTGATAGGCGCGCACCCGCTCACGCACCGCACCGGCGTCCAGCCCGGTGTCCGACCAGGTGTAGCGGCTGCGCCCACCGTCGGACGGATGCGACGCGAGGAACTCGCGCATCCTCTGCTCGGCATCGGGCGCAGCTCGCGGTCCAGGCCCGCGACGATCTCCTCGTAGGACTGCGCCGCGCACTCGGTGATGCTGGACTCGTCGCTACACATCCCGCGCAGGTGATGGGTCAGCGCCGCGATAGACGAGATGACGTTGAGCGGATCCCGGTGGGTCTGCACGATCAGCGCGTCCGGGTACTCGGCCGGCAGCGCATCCAGCTGCCACAGGTGCGCCGGGGATTTCAGCAACCACTGCCCGGGCACACCGGACTGCAAGTGCTGCAAGAAGATTCGGTGGAAGCGGTAGGCGCCCGCGTGGTCCGCCTCGTACAGCAGCCAGCGGTAGCAGTTCGGCAGCCGGTACTGCACCGAGAAGATCATGCTGACGAACTCGGCCGCGGTGATGCGCACACACTCCTGCCCGACCAGCGCGCCCATCGGGTGAAAGGCCCGGAACCGGGGCATGATCTGCTCGGACAGGTCGATGCCGGCCTGTGTCCGGGCGATGCGCGGATCGTCGTGATAGGTCTCGGGCCGCGACACCGGACAGGGCTCGTCGACCTCCCAGGTGAGCGGCGCGCGCAGCGCGGGATCCTGGGCGAGTAGGTCGTAGAGGATCGTCGTCCCGGTACGCGGCTGGCCGACGATGAAGATCGGGGCGCTGATCTTCTGCGCGGCCACCTCGGGATGTGCTTTGCGCCAAGCGATTACGTTGAGCCGGTTCTTCAGCGCGCGCATGATGTCCAGGTGAGCGATCTCGACGCCGATGTCGGACAGCCGCGCGTCGTTGATCGGCCCGTCGGTGAGGTGGTGCAGCCCGGGCCGCCAGCCCTCGGCGCCGAAGTCGTCGCTGCCGGCCTCGTCATAGGCGGCGGCGATCAGCCGTTCCGGGGCGAACCGGTCCTGCAGGCTCACGGCCGCTCCTGCACTTCGCGCAACGACACCGCGACCTCGGGGCGGGCTCGGGTTGTCCAGCCAGCGCAGCACGACGAAGCCGCGATGCCGGCTGCCGGTGTCCAGCCAATGGCCCAAACCCGAAGTACCGCGCGGAGATCGCGATGCACACCCGTCCGTCCGCGTCCGGCCGCACGCCGCGGTTCGTCACCGAGCTGTGCCGGCGGCGCGGCTCCAGGCATTCGTGCCAGATGCTTTCCAGCGTGACATTCCAATACCGGTGTCGGGCGGCGCGATGTCGAGTACCAGGGCGTGGCCGGGGTCGAGCCGGAAGGCGCCCATCATGTACAGGTTGTCCGGGGTGGTGCCGGCCTCGCCCAGGTCGGCGGCCTGGGCGGGCAGCAACGTGTTGGGGGATTGCAGCAGTTCGGGTTTGATGGTGCGGTGCAGCGTCGCGAGCTTCATCAACGACCAGGCCATCGCGGTGAACTGGTCGGAGAGCTGCTCGTCGGTGAGCGGCGTCGGCGGGCCGGGGTCCAGCGCCTCGATGCGCAGGGTGGCCAACTGCTCGGCTGCCCGATCGCCGATGTATTCCCGGACTACCACCGACGACGCATCCGGCGGGGTCTTCACCCACTGGGCGCCGCCCGGATCCGACGGCTCGTCGGCCGACAGCAGCAGCGCGAATTCCCCTGCGTCCGAGCCCAAGTCGGCGTCGCTGAGATAACCGGCCATCCGCCGCGGGGTGAGCCCGGTGCCGGCCAGGATCTGAAAACCCAGCTACGCGCTGGTTCCCCGTGTGCCGGTGATCCGGTAGTGGCGGTCTCCGCGGATCATCGCCAGGTAGTAGTTGCCGTCCGGGTTGGGACCGCCGACCATCCGGTTGTCCGAACACATATCGAAGAACGACGGCCGCTCCGGGTCGGCCTCGACCGTCATCTGCGCACACAGTGACGACACCCGCGCCACCACGCGCAGCCCCTCGGCCAGTTCCCGTTCGGTCTCGGCGTCCTCGGTCACGATCGCGGTGACGTCGGCCAGCATCCGCTGGAAGAACTGCCACGCGGCACGCGCCTTGGGAGCGGCCTGATCGGGCGAACCGGGGGGGGTGTGAGCCACCGCCGCATGCTAGACCATTCGGTTGCGGCGTACGCCGGATCGGCGAATCCGCCGCGCCGCCAAGGCCGTCCAGGCGTCAGCCTGCGGTCAGGGCGGCCACGATGAGCCGGGTGGTGTGTTCCGCCCGTCGGCGCGAATAGGGTTGCGCGCCGGACAGAATCGGATACACCACACCACCGATGATGGCGTCCGCGGCCGATTCGGCGGTGGCCGCGTCCACGCCCTCGGCCAGCAATCGGGTCAGCACGCTGTCGTGCAGCGGCGCGCTGAAACCGGCGCGCAGTTTGACCGCGGTGTCCTCGTGCTCCATGCACGCCACGGTCAGGGTGCGCAGCATGGCCGAACCGCGCGGCGTCGTGAGGCTGGTGACCAGCTTGCCCACCCAGCCGACCAGGTCGGCGGCCAGATCACCGCTGTGCTCGACGGACGCGAGCAGCCCGTCGGCGTCTTCCAACATCACGTCGGTGACCAGGGCCGGACGGGTGGGCCACCAGCGGTAGATGGTCTGCTTGCCCACCCCGGCGCGGGCGGCGACCGCCTCGATGGTCAGCCCGTCGAACCCTCGCTCCAGCAGCAGTTCCCGGGTCGCGGTGACGATCGCGGTGCGCGACTTCTCGCTGTGTCTCCGCGCCGCGGCGGGCCCGTTGGGATCGGTTGGCATCTGGTGGTCCTCGCTTCTGCGGATCCGCAGTCGGCGCCCGCCCGCCGGGGATCGGGCGCGCTTTACATATCCTGACCCGCCCGGTAGTCCGCCACAAGACGAGACGGTCCGTCTTGCGAAAGGTGCGGCGGGTCGCCGCCAGCGGAGTCGAGAGGAATTCGGTCGGTGCGGCCATCGCCAGTGACAGTGCGGCCGTCCTCATGACCCCGGGGTTGAGTCCGGAGCAGCAGGAGCTCGGCGACGCCGTCGGGCAGTTCGCCGCCCGCAACGCTCCCATCGCCGCCACCCGGGACAGCTTCGCCGAGCTCGCCGCGGGTCGGCTGCCGCGATGGTGGGATGGCGTGGTCGCCAATGGTTTTCACGCCGTGCACCTGCCCGAGGAGCTGGGCGGTCAGGGCGGCCGGCTGATGGACGCCGCCTGCGTGCTGGAGTCGGCGGGCAAGTCGCTGTTGCCCGGTCCGCTGCTGCCGACGGTGGCTGCCGGGGCGGTCGCGCTGCTGGCCGACCCGGCACCGGCCGCGCGGTCGGTGCTACGCGACCTCGCCCCCGGCATCCCCGCGGCCGTCGTGCTGCCCGGCGACGGTGACCTGTATGCCGGGGCCGGCGACGGGCACTGGCTGCTCGGCGGCGCCTCCGAGGTCACCGCGGGGGTGTGCGCGGCGCGCATCGTCCTGGTCGGCGCGCGGACCCGGGACGGCGAGCTGGTGTGGGCGGCGGTGGACACCGAAAAGCCTACGGCGACAGGCGAACCCATTCCCGGGACCGGCCTCGTCGCCGACGCCGGGGTGCTGCGGCTGGACAACCACCGCGTCCTGGACTCCGAGGTGCTCACCGGCATCGACCCCGAGCGCGCCCGCTGCGTGGTCCTCGGGCTGGCCGCCGCCATGACCGCCGGGGTGATCCAGTGATGCGTGCAGGCCGTCACCGCCCACCTGCGGACCCGCGAGCAGTTCGGCAAGGTGATCGGAACCTTCCAGGCCCTGCAGCACAACGCGGCGATGCTGTTGGTCAGCAGCGAGCTGGCCACCGCGGCGGCCTGGGACGCGGTCCGCGCCGGCGACGAATTGCTCGACCAGCACCGCATGGCCGCCGCCGGCGCGGCGGCGATGGCGATCTCGCCCGCCCCGGACCTGGTGCTCGACGGGTTGACGATGTTCGGCGCCATCGGCTTCACCTGGGAACACGACCTGCACCTGTACTGGTGGCGCGCCATCAGCCTGGCCGCCTCGATCGGACCGGCCAACCGCTGGGCCCGCCGGCTCGGCGAGCTGACCTGCACCCGGCAGCGCGACATGGCGGTCAACCTGGGCGACGCGGAATCGGAGTTCCGCGCCAAGGTAGACGAAACCCTCTACGCCGCACTGGAATTGCGCAACGACCAGCCCGGCCGCCAGGGCGACTACCCGGAATTCGAGACGGGGCCGCAGCGCACGCTGATCTCCGATGCCGGTCTGATCGCGCCGCACTGGCCCAAGCCCTGGGGTCTGGATGCCGGCCCGCTGCGCCAGCTCATCATCGACGACGAGTTCGCCAAGCGGCCCGCGCTGGTCCGGCCGTCGCTGGGCATCGCCGAATGGATCCTGCCCTCGGTGATCCGCGCCGCGCCGAAAGACCTGCAGGAGAAGCTGATACCGCCGACGCTGCGCGGCGAGATCGCGTGGTGCCAGCTGTTCAGCGAACCCAGTGCCGGCTCGGACCTGGCCGCGCTGTCCACCCGGGCCACCAAGGTCGACGGCGGCTGGACCATCAACGGCCACAAGATCTGGACGTCGGCCGCCCACCGGGCCGACTACGGCGCCCTGCTGGCCTGCACCGACCCGCAGGCCGGCAAGCACCGCGGCATCGGCTATTTCGTCGTCGACATGCGCTCCGCCGGGATCGAGGTCCAGCCGATCAAAACCGCCACCGGTGACGCGCATTTCAGCGAGGTGTTCCTCACCGACGTGTTCGTGCCCGACGACATGCTGCTGGGCGAACCGACCGGGGGCTGGAACCTCGCGATCGCCACCATGGCCGAAGAACGCTCGGCCATCAGCGGTTACGTCAAGTTCGACCGCGCGGCCGCACTGCGCCGGCTGGCGGCGCAACCGGGGCCGGACCGCGACGACGCGCTGCGCGAGCTCGGCAAGCTGGACGCCTACACCAACGCGATCAAGGCGCTGGAAGTGCGCGAGACCATCAGGCTGCTCGACGGCCAGGCGTCCGGGCCGGCGTCCAGCATCGCCAAGGTGGCGATGAATGTGCTGCTGCGACGGACATTCGAGGCCACGCTGCAGCTGACCGGGCGACTGGCGATGGCCGCCGACTCCGACCCCGCCGTCGTCGGGCCGTATCTGCATCTACCCGCTGAACTGATCGGCGGGGGCACCCTCGAGATCCAGCTCAACATCATCGCGCAGATGATCTTCGGGCTACCCCGAAAGTAGGTTGTGCACATGGGATTACGCGGGGAAGCCGCGATCGCTGGATATGTCGAGCTGCTGCCGGAGCGGCTCAGCAAGGCCTCGCCTGCGCCGTTCGTGCTGGAGCAGTGGGCCGAGCTGGGCGCGGCGGCACTGCAGGACGCCGGCCTGCCCGGCGAGGTCGTCAACGGGATCGTCGCCTCGCACCTGGTCGAGGCCGAGATCTTCGTGCCCTCCACCATCGTCGAATACCTGGGCGTGGGCGCACGATTCGTCGAGCACGTCGACCTGGGCGGGGCCAGCGCCGCGGCCATGGTGTGGCGCGCGGCCGCCGCGATCGAGCTCGGCATCTGCGACGCCGTGCTGTGCGCACTGCCCGCCCGCTACATCACGCCGTCGTCGAAGAAGAAACCCCGGTCGATGGTCGATGCGATGTTCTTCGGCTCGTCGAGCAACCAATACGGTTCTCCGTAAGCCGAATTCGAGATCCCGTACGGCAACCTCGGCCAGAACGGCCCGTACGGCCAGGTGGCCCAGCGCTGCGCCGCGGTCTACGGCTACGACGAGCGGGCGATGGCCAAGATCGTCGTCGACCAGCGGGTCAATGCCAACCACACCGACGGGGCGATCTGGCGGGACACGCCGCTGACCGTCGAGGACGTGCTGGCCAGCCCGGTCATCGCCGACCCGCTGCACATGCTCGAGATCGTCATGCCCTGTGTCGGCGGGGCCGCCGTCGTGGTCGCCAACGCGGACCTGGCCAAGCGGGCGCGTCATCGCCCGGTGTGGGTCAAGGGATTCGGCGAAAACGTGTCGTTCAAGACCCCGACCTACGCCGAGGACCTGCTGCGCACCCCGATCGCCGCGGCCGCCCGGCACCGCGTTCGCCATGACCGGCCTGAGCCGTGCCCAGATGGACATGGTGTCGATCTACGACTGCTACACCATCACGGTGCTGCTGTCGCTGGAAGACGCCGGCTTCTGCGAGAAGGGCAGGGGCATGGAGTTCGTCGCCGACCATGACCTCACCTTCCGCACCTTCCGCGGCGACTTCCCACTCAACACGGCCGGCGGCCAATTGGGTTTCGGCCAAGCGGGTTTGGCCGGCGGCATGCACCACGTCTGCGACGCCACCCGCCAGATCATGGGCCGTGCCGGCGCGGGCGCAGGTCCCCGACTGCAACCGGGCCTTCGTGTCCGGCAACGGCGGGATCCTGTCCGAGCAGACCACACTCATCCTCGAGGGAGACTGATCGCGATGACCTCCTTCGAGCGGCCGATGCCCGTCAAAACGCCCACCACCGCGCCGTTTTGGGACGCGCTGGCGCAGCATCGCATCGTCATCCAGTACTCGCCGTCGCTGCAGTCCTACGTGTTCTACCCACGGGTGCGCGGCGCCCCACACCCTGGCCGACGACCTGGAATGGCGGGAGATCTCCGGGATGGGGACGCTGTATTCTTACACGGTGGCGCACCGCCCGGTCAGCCCGCACTTCGCCGATGCGGTGCCCCAGCTGCGGGTCGGGATGCGGGTGCAGCCGGTGTTCTGCGACTACCCGGAGCACGACGTCACGCTGCTGCGCTACCAGCCCGCGGACTGAGCTTCAGGTCGACGATCGCACCACCAGACGCGCGATGTCGGTCAGCTCGGGCGAGGGCGGGGCGGCATGTCCCAGCCGCTCGAAGACCGCCGTCAGCGCCGCGTCGGCCACCGCGCAGGGATCGAATTGCACGGTGGTCAACGGCGGCGTGCTGACCATGCCCATCGGGCTGGCGTCGACGCCCATCACCGCCAGGTCGCCCGGGCAGCACAGCCCCACCTGATGGATGCCGTACAGGACGAGGCAGGCGATCTCGTCGCTTTGGGTGCACACGGCGGTCACCCCGTCGCGCACCCAGGCGCTGACCACCGACGCGGCGGTGTCCAGGGTGACCTCGTCGGCACGCACCGGCGGCAGGCCGCGCAACCGCGCCGCCCGCGATACGCCTTCGAACCAGTAGTCGCCCAGCGGTCTCCAGCGGGCAATCCCGGTGTAGGCGAACGCTATTCGTCGATGCTCTCGGTCGACGAGGTGCGCAATCCGCATCTCGCCGACCGACAGGTGCAGGTCGTTGAGCGCGGGCAGGGTGCCGATCTCGATGTGCGGGATGCCGGCTTCGGTCACCGCCCGGCGGGCCGCGGCGCTCAGTGGGAACAGGCTGGTGACCGCGACGGGGTCCAGGTTCGCGATGGCGTCGACCACGTGCTGGTCGTCGTCGGTCTCGAAAACCTGCACCTGCAGCAGACCCTCGCGGGCCAGGGCGGTGGTCATGCGACTGCCGGCCTGCATCGGCATCTCGCCCACGGCCACGTGGGGGACCACGTAGAGCACCACGCCGCTCTTGCCGCGCGTGAGGTTGTGGGCGGCGAGGTTGGGCCGGTAGCCGAGCAGTTTGGCGGCCCGGTACACCGCGCCGCGGGTGTCGTGCGAGATGCGGCGGCCCCGCGCGTTGTTCAGCACGTAACTGACGGTGGCGGTCGACACGCCTGCCAGCCGGGCCACGCCGGCGGTGGTCGGACGCGCCGCCTTGTTGCTGCTCGAATTTCCGTTACCTTGCGGCCCGGTCATGCCCCATGGTGGCATGCCCGGGCGCCCGCGCGGCGCGGCCTGCCGCGACCGCCCCGCCAGCATAGGGATAGCAGGTGTCGTGTTCGCTGAGCCCGAAGCGCTGCACCAGATTGCTCCCCGCGAACACCGCCATCAAATGGGATACCTGCACCGCCTTGGGGTTTCCGCTGGTGCCCGAGGTGAAGATCATCATGAACGGGTCCATCGCGGCGACCTCCCCATGCGGGGTCAGCTCCCCGGCGGCGTCGACGAACCCCGCCCAGTCCGGCGTCGAGGTGTCCAGGGTCTGCGTGCCGGCAAGGTCCAGGCCGTCCAGCAGCGGCCGGTGCTCGGCGTCGGTCACCACGAACTGGCAGCCGGCGCGGCGAATGTCGGCGGCCAGCGCCTCGCAGATATTGGGCCCAACTCCATTGCGTGTCACCGTATTTCACCGCGACACCGGGGTCGGACCACCGTTTGCGCAGCAGCGCCTGGATCGTGTCCTCAGCCATCGGCCGGACCTACCTTCACTATGCCTGCCCTGCGAGACGAGACGGTCCGTCTTATAGTAGCGGCGGAGCGGCGGCGGGTGGGCGGGCTATCCGCCCACCCGCATCAGGCCGCCGTCGACGGCCAGCAGTTGTCCGGTGATGAAGCCCGAGCCGGGCCCGGCCAGGAACACCAGCATCGGCCCGAGGTCGCGGGCCGGCTCGCCCAGCGCGCCACCCAGCGGGAGCATCATCTGCATCTGCTGGTCGACCAGCGCGGCGGCGTCCGGGCCGAGGAAGTCGCGGAGCCGGTCGGCGCCCGGCGTCTGCACCGCCGGGGCAAGGGCGTTGACGGTGACGTGGTCGGCGGCCCAGGCCTTGGCCGCCGAGCGGGTTCAGGCCTGCACCGCGCCCTTGGTCGCGGCGTAGACGGCCGAAATCGGGCTGCCCATAACGGCTTCCGACGAGCCGAAGTTGATGATCCGGCCGCTCTTGGGGGCTTGGGCCTTCATGGCGGCGTGGGCGGCCTGATTGGTCAGGATGGTCGCCTTGACGTTGGTGTCCAACAGAAACGGGATGTCGTCGGCGCCGATGCAGCCGGGTATCCCCGGCTGCCACAGCCTCGCGGCGTGCACCAGCACGTCGAGCCCACCCAGGTGCTCGGCGGCTCGGTGGACCAGGGCCGAGACGGCGTCGGCGTCGCGCGCGTCGCACTGCAACCAGTGCGCCGTCAGATCCGGCGGCGGTGGCGTCGCGTGATAGGTCGCGACGACGTCGGCGCCCGCGTCAGTGAGGACGCTGACGGCGGCCGCGCCGATACCGGTGGCGGCGCCGGTCACCAGGATCCGCCGGCCCCGCAGCTCGTCTTGTCACGCCCGCGACCGTAACCCCACGGCGAAAATCCCAACGAGATTTAGCCGTGGGGTTACGGTCGCGAACCGCAATGCCTCAGGTGCGCACCGCGACCGTCGACAACAGATCGGCGAGCCGGTCGGGCTGATCGACCATCGAGAAGGTCCGCGCCCCCGCGATGACCTCGTGGCGGGCGTTCGGGATCGTCGCGGCCAGCCGCGCGCCGTCCTCCTGCGCGAAGAACACGTCGTCGGCCGACCATGCGATCAGCGTGGGCTTGTCGAAGTCGTACAGCCGCGCCGCCGTGGTCACCTCGGTGCGCAGCGCCAGGGTGAACCGGCGCAGGTCCTCGGCGACCGCGGGGAGCGAGAGCGCCGGGCGCATCCAGAGCTCGGTGGGCGCGTCGATATTGCTGTGCGCCAGGCCGTCGAACGCGCGCTTGCGCACCGCGGGTGCGCGCATGGCCTGGGCCACCGCGCGGAACGTCGCCTTGGACTTGGCGGCCAGGATCATCGGCCGCAGGATCGGGGGTGGAAAGTGGTCGAACGCATCGCAACTCGTGAGCGTCAGCGCGCCCAGCCGCTCGCGGTGGTGCACGGCCACCAGCCGGCGAGCCGGTCGCTGACCTGACGCCAAAGTTGGCCGCCCATCAGGTAGCCGTGCACGAACACCACGGGCCTGCCGTCCGCGGGTCCGGTTGCTTCGTAATGGATGGTTCCGGCACTAATGTCGATCGTCGACATGGAGAACCCCTAGCTCAGAGGGATGGACAGTGTACAAACAGGCCGTCTGTTCGTAAGTTACCAACAGGCTGTATGGAAAGCAAGAGACGGACCCAGGAAGAGCGCTCCGCGGCGACCCGCGACGCGCTGATCGCCGCTGCCCGCAAGCTGTGGGGACTGCGCCGCTACACCGACGTCGGTACCCCCGAGATCGCCGCGGCCGCCGGGGTCACCCGGGGCGCGATGTACCACCAATTCGCCGACAAGGCAGCGCTTTTCCGCGCGGTGGTCGAGGCCGTCGAGCAGGATGTGACGGCGCGGATGGCGGTGGTGGTGGCCGAATCCGGGGCGAGCACGCCCACGGACGCCACCCGGGCTGCGGTCGACGCCTGGCTGGAGGTGTCCGCCGATCCCGAAGTGCGGCAACTGATCCTGCTGGACGCACCGAGCGTGTTGGGCTGGGCCGAATTCCGCGATGTCGCGCAGCGCTACAGCCTGGGAATGACCGAGCAGCTGCTCACCGAGGCGATCCGGGCCGGCGAGTTGGCCGAGCAACCGGTGCGTCCGCTGGCGCACGTGCTGATCGGCTCACTCGACGAGGCGGCCATGGTGATCGCCACCGCGGACGACCCGGACAGCACCCGCCGGGAGACCCGGCAGGTGCTGCAGCGGCTGGTCGACGGGATGTTCGACGCGCGCTGACCGGCGCGTGAGCCGAATGCCGTGTCGGACAAGCGGTTTCGTTAGGAACCGCGGACGTGGGCGACGTCGGCGACGACGCCCTGGATGAGCCGGTCGAGTTGCTCGGCATCGTCGGACGGCCGGCTGGCCGGCGACGAAGGTCAGCATGATCCCGTTGATGAACGCCAGGGTGGCGGTCGCCTGGTCGTCGACCAGCGCCGGGTCCGGCGCGCTGCCGGCCGGATGCCACTGGGTGACGACGTTGCGGGCCAGTGCGTAGAGCCGATCCGCCGACTCGCTGAGCGCGGTGGCCAGCTCCGGGTCCCGGCTGGCCAGCAGTGCGAGTTCGTAGCGCGCCTTGGCACGGGTCAGCCACGGCTCGCTGTTCACGTACATGACGATGCGGGCCAACCCGGCGGTGCCGGCGAACTCGGTGGCGTGATCCTCGGCGAGCTCGGCCATCAGCGAGAAGTCGGCGACGTCGAGCTCGGCCAGCCGGCCGGCCACCGCGTGCACCAGCGCCTTGCGGGTGCGGAAGTAGAACGACGTGGTGCCGGGCGGCACGCCGGCGCGGTCGTCGACCTTCGGGTGGCTGACACCGTGCAAGCCGTTGCCGCCCAGCAATTCTATTGCGGCGTCGGCGAGTTGGCGGCGCCGCTGCGCGGCGTTGTGCTTTCTGCGGGCAGCGATGCACCCCAGTCTAAAACTGGCCGCAGTTGGGCGCAGTGGGTTCTCCGCGGAAGCGGGCGGCGATCCACTGCATGGCCGGCTCGCCGTCGACCAGCATCGGCAGCGCATGGTTGATGACGAGCTTGTTGAGGAAGGGCGGCTCCTCGTTGGTGCGGAACTCCACGTCGGCGTCCTGGGCGCACCAGTCGCGGCCGAGCTGATTGGCGGCCGTCCACGGCACCAGCGGGTCGTAGCGGTTGCTGTTGATCAGCACTGGCACGTTGGGTTTGTAGCGCCCGATCCGCTGCGCCTCGAACAGGCTGTTGAACGGCTCCTCGTTGACCAGTTGATTGATGTCCTCGGTGAGGTAGGGCTGAATGTGGCGAAACATGAAGTCCAGCAGGGTTTGTCCGACGCACTGGCGGGACACCGATTCCAGCATCGCCAGCCCGCGCGGCGTCATCTTGGAACGGATGGCGTCGGCGAATTCCGGGTAGGCGGCCATCACGCTGTTCAGCGCGTACCCGACCACGCCGACTAGCGCGCTGCCGTCCGCGTAGGGCAACAGCTCCTTGAGGTCGGCCGGCGGCGCGCCGGCATAGGTGCCCACGATGTGCAGGTCGGGCGCGTATTGCGCGGCCAGCTCAGCCGCCGACGCGGTGGCGCCGCCGCCTTGCGAATAACCCCAAAATGCCACCGGCCCATGCGGATCCAGCGAGGTGCCGGGCAGTCGCATCGCGGCCCGGGCCGCGTCGAGCACGGCCTGCCCCTCGGCCACCCGACCCGCGTAGGTGTGCATCGACGGCGTGCCCAGGCCCTGGTAGTCGGTCATCACGATGGCGAAGCCGCGGGCCACCATGGTGGCCACGAACAGCTCCTCGTAGTTGAACATGATGTCCCAGCCGTCCGAATAGTGGATGCCCTGGTTGAACATTCGCGCGACGGGGCGCACTGATTGCCCTGGCCCTGGGGGCCGGGCGCGTAGCTGATCAACGGCCGCGGCCCGCCGTACGGCCAATCGTTGTAGGGCTCGAAGTAGGTGCCGGTGACCGCGATCGGGTTGCCGCGGGTATCGGTGCTGCGGTACATGATCCGGGTCCCGGTGGCCATGATGGCGCCAAGCTGGCCGGAGGGCTCCAGCACCAGCCGCGACGGCTCGGTGCGGATCAGGTCGCCCGGCCGCCCGGGCTGCAGCGAATCGGGCGGGGTGTAGAAGTCGGCGTATTGCGGCTCGTCGCCGTCGGCCCGCGCGATCGCGGGTCCGGTCAGGGTGCCCGCCATCAACGCCAGTGCTGCGAAAACTCCCGCGCCGCGGCGCATTACGGAACGGTAACAATCGCACACGACCAGCGGAAGACCAATCTCTAATTTTTTAGAGATTGGTCGCTCGCTAACGGTGATTACGGGCGAAGAATTGCCAGATCGTGTCGGTGGCGTCCAGCGCCGTCGACGGAGCCGGGATTCCGGCCACCTTTCCGCCAGGGGGCTGGGCGCCCCGCCGGGCCATTGGTGGCCGGCGCCGGCCACCGAGATCAACTCCACCGTGCGGCCGTCCGCGCAAGCCGCGGTCTGGGTGGTGGCATCGCCGGCGGTGGCCGAGCTGGGCGGCCCGCAGGCCTCGATGGCGCGCCAGGTGGCGTTGACCGATTCCACCGACGTCCCGTCGACGCGCGGGGAACCGTTGAGCGCGAACGCCTTTCCGGGTCAGCCGGCATAGGGCACCCGGTCGTCGGCGGTGCCGTGGATCTGCAGCAGCGAGGCCGGCCGGGCCGCGGAGCAATCGGTGAGCAGCGTGCCGGCCACCGGGGCGATCGCGGCGAAGGCGTCGCTCTGGCAGCCCAGCCGCAGCGCCATCATGGCGCCGTTCGACATGCCGGTGACGTAGACGCGGGCACGATCCACCGGGATCTGTGCCTCGACGGCGCCGACCATGGCGTTGACGAATCCGACGTCGTCGGTGTCGGCGTGTGCCGGTTCGCCGCAACAGGTTCCGGCATTCCAGGCGCGGCCCAGGCTGTCGGGGTAGGCGACCAGGAAATGCCCGGCGTCGGCCTCGGCGTCCCAGTGGTAGGCGCGCTCAGCCTGCCCACCGTTGCCGAAGCCGCCGTGCAGCATCACCACCAGGGGGCCGCCTCGCTCAGCCCCTGCGGCCGGTACAGGCGGTAGGTCCGGGACGTGCCGCCCGACTGCAGGGTGTGGGTGGATGGCCCGACCGGAATCGATTGGTAGTCAGGCGTTCCCAGCGCATGGCCGCCACCGAGGCAGCCGGCGAGCACGACGACCAGAATCGGCAGTAGGCCGAGGCTGACCGCCCGGGCGCATCCGAATCGCATAGGGCCACGACGGCACCCGACGGGAATTTTGACAAGTAACTTGTCAATCTGTCCGGGGTGGCAGACTGATCGGCATGCGAGAGGCAGCGCGCGGCGGGTGGGAGCCGACCGTGCCGGCGCTGGTAAGCCTGGTCGCCGCCACCGGCGCACCGCGGCTGCGCGCCGCGTTCGCCGAGGCCGGCCTCGACGGGATCCGCCCCGCCCAGTCGCTCGCCCTGGTGCCGCTGGCCGTGGGCGGATTGCACGCCTCCGATCTGGCCGACCGGCTGCGGGTGAGCCGGCAGGCGGTGGCCCAGGCGGTCGCGGCCCTGGAGCGGCACGGCTATGCCACCCGCACGTCCGACCCGGCCGACGCGCGGGCCCGGATCATCGAATTGACGCCGCGGGGTCGGCAGGCACTGCAGGTGATGCGCGCCAACGCGATCGCCATGGAGAAGCGGTGGCGCAAGGTGCTCGGCGAGCGACGGCTGACCGAGTTGCGCGAGACGCTGACGATGCTGCTGGCCGCCGAACGGGAGCCCGACGGGTAGTGCGCGTTACGGCGTCTTGAGGAACACGTCGTTGAGGGTGACGGTGCGCAGGTTGCGTTCCCGGATGATGTCGACCAGCTGCGGGTAGACGTGGGTGACCGGCAGGTGATTGAGGTGCCCGATCACGATGGCCTGCGGCGTGAAGTACTGATCGGCCATCTGCAGGATGTAGTCCTCGGTGATCAGCGTCGAATCCGACAGCGAGCCCGACCACAACGTCGGTACCTGGTAGCCCAGGTCGGCGGCCACGGCGTCCACGGCGGCGTTGCGCTTGGCGTACGGCGGCCGCCAGTACGGCTTGGCGCCGATGCCGTACGTCTTCTTCAGGAACGCGTCGTTACGCGAGAGTTGTTCGGCCACTTGCTCTTTGGTCAGCGTCGTCAGGTCCGGGTGCGACCAGGTGTGGTTGCCGAGCTGGATCTGGCCGCTGTCGACCAGCGGGCGCAACAACTGCAGGTTCTCGGTCCACGAGGCGTAGACCCCGTTGACGAAATAGGTCAGCCGCACGCCGGTGTCCTTGGCGAACTGCGTGTAGGCGCGCACCACCTCGCTGTTGACGCCGTCGTCGACGGTCAGCGCCAGCAGGTCGCCCTCGCCCGGGATCTTCATCAGCGCGCCGCCGCCGGGCAGCGGGATGCGGGCACTCAGCGGGGGAGGCGGCAGCAGGGCCTGCGGGGCGGTTGGGCCGGACGTCGGTATGGCGGCCGCCGGCGTCTGGGCGAAGGTGCGCGGTTGCGGATCGACGATGAGCCGCGCGGCGCCGACGCCGGCCACGACCGAGGCGGCGAGCGATCCGAGGAACTGGCGGCGGTTCATGGCTGGACAGGCGGGGCGGCGATCATCCGGCGGCAAGGCCACGGCGGGTTCGGCCCCGGGGCGCACCGGCCGACGAGCGCGTCCCTGCCGGGACCGTTGCCAGGGAGAAACATCGAGGCCACAGCAGCGAACCGTACCATTCGGGCCGCCGATCCGGCGGCTCTGTTACGGGTGGGCCAGCTGTGAATTATGGGGAATTTGTCGCCTATCGCCCCCGAGACAGCCCAGCTGCGGGAATCACCGCGGCGGCGCGGCGCCCCGCTGCGGCAGCTGCACCGGTTCGGTGTTGGGCGTGCCGATCGTCCAGGCCAGCCACGGCAGCGCGGTGGCAAACGCCTGGGCGGCGAACGGCCAGTCGTGCTTGCCCGGCTGGGTGACCACCGCGCAGGCGATGCCGTTGGCGGCGCCGACCGTGCACAGCGAGTGCGCGGCGGCGTCCTGGCCCTCGGGGTTGGCGGCCGGGTCACTGCTGGACGCCACCAGGGCGGGCGCCGGATCGGCGTTGCCCTGCTCGGTGCGCGCCACGTCGGCCCCGGGCACCTCGAACCATCCGGACAAATCGGCGTAGCGACCGTGCCTGGTCATCACCGTGACCGGGTCGAAGGCCGCCCACGCGGCCTGATCGCCGCCGAACAACCGCGCCACGGATTGGTCCTTCGGGCCGACGTTGGGGCCGCGGTCGCCCGCGATGTCCACGAAGGCGCGGAACATTTCCGGGTGCATGACGGCCAGGTCGACGGCGCAGGTGCCGCCCATCGACCATCCGACGACGCCCCAGTTGGCCCGGTCGGCGCTGACGCCGAAGTTCGACACCATGAACGGCTGGATGTCCTTGGTCAGGTGGGCGGCGGCGTTGCCGCGGCTGCCGTTAACGCACTCGGTGTCGTTGTCGAACGAGCCGGTGGGATCGACGAACACCAGCACCGGGGCGAACCCGTGGTGGGCGGCGGCGAAGCTGTCGATGGCGGTGAAGGCGCCGCCCGGGCCCAGCCAGTCGGCCGGGGTGTTTAAGGCGGAGCTGATCATCATGACTGCCGGCAACCGGGGTGGGGGGTTGCTGTTGAACCACGCCGGGGGCAGATAGACCAGTTCGCGGCGGTGCGCGAAGTGGGAGCCCGACGGGCCGTTGCCGTCGATGTCCACCGGCACCACCACGCCCTTGCTCGGCCTGGTGCCGGCGATCTGCATCTCGGTGACCCGCAGCCGGTCGATCTGGTCGGGCAGCGGCGCCTGGGTCAGCTGGTTCCACGCTGCGAGCACGGTGGGGAAGTAGCCCACCCAGCCGTTCAGCGCCAGGCCCGCGCACAGCACGCACAGCGGTATCGACAGCACCGCCAGCCCACGTCGCCACCAGCGCACACCCCGCCAGCCCACCAGGAACATGGCCGCGGCCAGACCGCTCAGCGCGATCCACAGCCACAGCGTCGTCGGCGCCGGATCCCCGGCCACCCCGAGCGAGGTGATGTACCAGCGCGCCAGCACGGTCACCGCGACCGCGGCAACCAGCGCCGCCGGCAGCACCCGCTTGAGCCAGCCGCGGGCCCGCCAGTGAATCGCGGCGACCAGCATCAGCAGCGCCAGGCCCTGCACGGTCGGCGGAAGCCAGCCGTGCAGCAGCGACAGTTGTCCGAAGAACTGCTCCAACGGTCGTGACCTTTTGCTAGATCAAGCGCTGCGCGAGGGGGAGGTGGCGGTCGACCGGTCGGTCGGGATGACCGAAAGCGGCGGCTCGACCAACTATCCCATACCGGCGCCGCCGGTCGGCCGATGCTGGCGAACGAGCGCAGCCGCAGGCTGTTGCCGACGACGAGCACGCTGGACAGCGCCATGGCGGCGCCTGCCAGCATCGGGTTGAGCATGCCGAGCGCCGCTAGGGGAATCGCGGCCAGGTTGCAGCCGAAGGCCCACACCAGGTTGGTCTTGATGGTGGCCAGCGTGCGCCGGGAGAGCCGGATCGCGTCGACGGCCGCGCGCAGGTCGCCGCGGACCACGGTGACGTCGGCGGCCTCGATCGCGACGTCGGTGCCGGTGTCCATGGCCAGGCCCATGTCGGCGGCGGCCAGCGCGGCGGCGTCGTTGACGCCGCCGCCGACCATGGCGACCACCCGGCCCGCGGATTGTAGGCGCTTGACGGCCTCGACCTTGTCGGCGGGCAGCGCGCCGGAGACAACCTCGCCGATCCCGAGCTCGCCGGCGATGCGGCGGGCGACGGTGTGGTTGTCGCCGGTCAGCAGGATCGGCGTCAGGCCCAGCCGGGTGAACTGCCGCACCGCTGCGGCGCTGGAGGGTTTGGCGGTGTCGGTCAGCGCCAGGATGCCGCGCGCTCGGCCGTCCAGCCGACGGCGACCACGGTTTTGCCGTCGTGCTCGGCGCGCGGTGGCCGCCGCCAGGGCGGCGTCCGGACGCAGGCCGCGCTCGGCCAGCCAGCTCGGCCGCCCGACCGCGACGGCGTGGCCGTCGACCGTGCCGTGCACGCCGCCGCCGACCGCACGGAAGCCGGTGGGGTGGGTAGCGGGCCGAGTTCCGCCTTGGCGTCCCGGGCGATGGCGTGCGCGAGGGGGTGTTCGGAGGCGGCTTCCAGCGCCCCGGCGTAGCGCAACAGCGTGGCGCGGTCGGTGCCGTCGGCGGCGACCACGCCGAGCACGGTCGTGGCGCCGGTGATGACGGTCCCGGTCTTGTCGAGCACGACGGTGTCGACGGCGCGGGTGGTCTCGAGCATTCGGGCCCCTTGATCAGGACTCCGAGCTGGGCCGCCCGGCCGGTGCCGACCAGCAGGGCGGTCGGGGTGGCCAGTCCCAGCGCGCACGGGCAGGCGATGATGAGTACCGCGACGGCCGCGGTCAGGGCGGTGGCCAGGGTGCCGCCCGCCGTCAGCCAGCCGGCCAGGGTGGCCACCGCGAGCAGCAGCACGACGGGGACGAACACCCCCGAGACGCGGTCGGTGAGCCGCTGCGCGTCGGCCTTGCCGGACTGGGCCCGTTCGACCAGTTGGGCCATCCGGGCCAGTTGGGTGTCGTCGCCGGTCCCGGTGGCGCGCACCACCAGCCGGCCGCCGGCGTTGACGGTGCCGCCGGTCACGCCGTCGCCCACGCCGACCTCGACCGGGACGGACTCACCGGTCAGCATGGCGGCGTCCACCGCCGAGGAGCCCGCGACGACGATCCCGTCGGTGGCGATCCGTTCTCCGGGACGCACCACGAACTCGTCGCCGACGGCCAGCCGCTCGATCGGGATGCGGGTCTCGGCGCCCGCCCGCAGCGCGGTGCCGGCCGTCCGCTTGGACCGCCGCTCGAAGTACCGGCCGGCCAGCACGAACAGCGTCACCCCGGCCGCCACCTCGAAGTAGACGTGGCACGGGGCCGCGACGTGGGAGACATGGGCGCCGTGCCCGACGGTCAGCTCGAAGTCGTGCCGCATGCCGGGCCGGTCGGCCGCCCCGAGAAACAGGGCGTACAGCGACCACAGGAAGGCCGCCAGCGTGCCGATCGAGATCAGGGTGTCCATGGTGGCGACGCCGTGTTTGAGGTTGGCCCACGCGGCCGCATGGAAGGGGCGCCCGCACCACCCGACCACCGGCGCGGTCAGGGCCAGCGCCGCCCAGTGCCGGTGCTGGAATTGCAGCGCGGGAATCATCGCCGCGGCGATCACCGGCCCGGCCAGGGCGATGGCGGTGACCAGGCGCCTGCGCAGCGAGGCCAGCTCCAGGTCGTCCTGCGGCGGCGACGGCTTCGCCACGGCGGCGGCGTACCCGGCGTTTTCGATCTCGGTGATCAGCGTTTGCGGGTCGTAACTCGCGGGCGCGCTGACCGCGGCCTTCTCGGTGGCGTAGTTGACGGTCGCGGTCACGCCGTCCAGCTTGTTCAGCTTCTTTTCGATCTGGGCCGCGCACGAAGTGCAGGTCATCCCGGTGATCTCCAGCTCGATGCGAGCGGTTGAGGCGGTGTGGTCGGGGAAGGTGCCCTCGTCGACGTGCCGTGGCGGTGTGCTCATGCGACCAAGACGGCCTGGAAGCCGGCTTCGTCGACCGCGCCGGGGACGGCGTCGGCGTCGATGGGCACCGCGCTGGTTACGACGAGCCGGCCCGTGTCCGCGCTGACCGAGACGCCGTCGACGCCGGGGATGCGGGCCACCTCGCTGTGGCCGCAGCTCATCCCGCTCACCTGGTATTCGCTGGTGGACATGCCGCTCCTTTTCGCTCCCCGCCGCAGGTCTTGACCACACCATTGTGCCTGGTCGGCCGCGCGGGCCGGGGGCGCGGGCGGGCATCACACGTAGCCGACGCCGAGATCGACCGAAACCTGGCTGGCGGTCACCAATCTGGATTGGTCGGAGGCCAGCCAGGCCGCCGCGTCGGCGATGTCCTCCGGCTGCGCGATGCCCTCGGGCAGCAGCGGTTTGTGCAGGCCCCGCAGATGCGGGTAGTCGTCGGCGGCCGCGCGCAGCGCGTCGCGCATCCGGCCGGTGCCCATCGGGGGTGACCGCCCGGGGTTGAGGCTGTTGACCCGAATGTTGTAGCGGCCGAGTTCGGCGGCGAACGCGCGGGCCATGCCCACCGCGGCGTGCTTGCTGGCGGTGTAGTGGACCATGAACGACTGCATGTTGATGCCGGCCGCCGAACCGATCAGGATGATCGACCCGCCGCGGCCGCCGTCGATGATGTGCTGCGCCCCCGCCACCACGGTGTTCCAGGTGCCGACGACGTTGGTGTCGATGGTGTCCCGGAAAGCCTGCGCGGTGATCCGATTCCACGGGGCGGGGCTGCAGATTCCGGCGGTGGCCACGATGACGTCCAGGCGGCCGAGCTCGCCCACCGCCGTGTCCACCGAGGAGGTCAGGGCGTCCAGGTCGCGCACGTCGGTCTGTGCGGTGACGACCCGCCGGCCGGCGGCACGCACCAGTTCCGCCGTCTCGGCCAGGTCCTCGGGCGTCGACGAATCGTAGGGAACGCTCGGCGGCAGCGGCCCGGCGAGGTCGACGGCGATGATGTCGGCGCCCTCGGCGGCCAGCCGCGCCGCGTGCGCGCGGCCCTGCCCGCGCGCCGCCCCGGTGATCAGCGCGACTTTGCCCGTAAGTGACTGGCTCATGGGTGCTGGAGCCCTTTCCGCCGCACACGATTCGAGCCTCGTGCAGCGCTCCAGCATGCCGCAGCCCGAGGCCGGATTACGCTGCCGGATAGCGGAAAGGAGACGGTCATGACCGTCACGGTTGTCGATCGGGGACCCCGACAGGTGAGCCGCAGAGTCGACGTGGCCGCGCCGGCGGCGGAGCTGTACGCCCTGGGCGCCGATCCGCGCCGGCACCACGAACTGGACGGTTCGGGCACGGTCCGCGACAACATCAGCGTGCCGGCGAAACTCGTTGAGGGATCCAAGTTTTCGACGCACATGCGGATGTTCGGCCTGCCCTACCGGATCACCAGCACCATCACCGAGCTCAAGCCGAACGAGGTGGTCGAGTGGCGTCACCCGCTCGGGCACCGCTGGCGGTGGGAATTCGAGTCGCTGTCACCCACCCGGACCCGGGTCACCGAGACGTTCGACTACCGCGACGCCGGCGCGCTGAAGAACAGGCTGAAGTACTACGAGCGGATCGGTTTCGCCAAGGCGAACGCCTCGGGCGTCGAGGTGACGCTGGCCAAATTGCGGGACCGCTACCCGGGGTGATCAGTCCGGATCGGCTGCGCCCCAGGGGATGACACCGGACTCCTGGACCTGATCATTGCGGTGCAGGTGGCGGGGCGGGGTCGCGAATGTCCCGTAGGGCCGGCAGCGGATGACGACGCGGTTTTCGCGCTCGCACATGTCCCGGACGTGCGGGCGCGCCTCGTCGCCGAGTGGCTGACCGGACATCCGGCCGGCGACGGCCATCATCACGTCGACCGCCAGCTCCCGGTCCTCGTCGAGCGCGGCGTTGGCGTAGACCTGCAGGTAGGAGAACGGCCACCGCTCGTCGAGGACGCACAGGCTCACCTTGCGGTCGCGCTGCACGACGCGGG
Organism: Mycobacterium lepraemurium; assembly: GCA_002291465.1. Classification (GTDB taxonomy): domain Bacteria; phylum Actinomycetota; class Actinomycetes; order Mycobacteriales; family Mycobacteriaceae; genus Mycobacterium; species Mycobacterium avium. The sequence goes on from CP021238.1 coordinate 233,681, forward strand.
CCTTGCCGCGGCCGGCCATGGTGGAGACGAGCAATTCGCCGGTGTCGGTGGGGATGTAGTACACGATCGACATGGCCGGGCCGTCGTTGCGACGGCGGTAGCCGAACACGCAGGTGCGGTGGGTGCGCACGAACTCGCACCGCTCGGCGGGCAGCATGTCGCGGTCGGTCGGGGCGGTGAACGGCTCGGCCGCCAACGGCAGGAGAATCACGAACTGTCCTCGCTGTCTGGGGGTTCGCTGCGGGCAATGTTTGCGGCTGCGCGAGTGACTATTTAGTCGTGTTAGTCGTGGCCACGGAGAGGAACCCCAGGCCGTGACCGAAACTGTTGACCCAGCGCGCGCAAAGCCCGTGATGAGTCGAAAAGCTAAGTGGCTCTATGCCATTGGGCGGGTGCGGGCGGCGACCCGGCGCCGGCGCGGGCCGAAGGTGGCGATCATTGAGGCCGCCGACGGCGTCGGCGGCACCTGGCGACGCAGCACCTACCCGGGCGCCGCCTGCGACATCCAGAGCTACCTGTACTCGTTTTCCTTCGCCCCCAACGCATCCTGAAGCCGCACCTACGCCCGGCAACCCGAGATTCTGGCCTATCTGGAATCGGTGGCCGACGACTTCGATCTGCGGCGTCATCTGATGCTCCACACCACGGTGCGCTCGCTGTGCTGGAATCCCCACACCGCGGCGTGGGACTGCCAGCTGGACCGGTGCGGTCACCCGGCGACGCTGAGCGCCGACGTCATCGTGTGCGCCGTCGGCCTGTTCGGCACCGCCAAGCTGCCCGACAGCGACGGGCTGGCCGGCTTCGCCGGACCCGTGCTGCACACCGCGCAGTGGGATCACGACCTGGACCTGGCCGGCCGCACGGTGGCGGTGATCGGCACCGGCGCCAGCGGGGTGCAGCTCGTACCCGAACTGGCCGGCACCGCCGGACACGTCACGGTCTTCCAGCGCACCCCGCCCTGGATAGTTCCCAAGGACGACCGACCTTACAGCGCAACGGAATTGGCCCGATTCAAACGTAATCCCCTGGCGCTGCGCCGCACCCGCTGGCAGATCTGGAAGTTCCAGCACGACAACACCGCGACCTTCGCCGACGACCCCGTCGTGACGGCGCGCAGCCGGATTGCGACCTCGTTCCTGGACCGCACCATCGCCGACGAGTCGTTGCGGCGGGCGCTGACGCCGGACTACCCGTTCCGGTGCAAGCGGGTGCTGCTGGGCGACGACTACTACCGCGCGTTGCAACGCGACAACGTCGAGTTGGTCACCGATCCCATCGCCCGGATCGGCCCCACCTCGGTGATCACCGCCTCGGGCGCCGAGATCCAGGCCGACGTCTTCGTGCTCGCAACCGGATTCGAGACATCGCGCTACCTGTCCGGCATCGAGGTCGTCGGCGCCGGGGGCCGCCGGCTGCACGAGCACTGGGGCGAGGAGCCCTCCGCCTACCTGGGCGTGGCCGTCAGCGGGTTCCCCAACTTCTTCATGCTCTACGGAGCGAACACCAATCAGGGCGGCAACTCCATCGTCTATATCTTGGAGGCCGGCGTGCTGCTGGTGGCCAGCGCGGTGAGCCGGCTGGCCCGCCGCGGCGGATACCTCGAGGTGCGGCCCGAGGCCGAAAAGCGGTTCAACGACCGGCTTTCCGCAGACCTGGAATGCACCATCTGGACGCGGTGCGACAGCTACTTTCGCTCGCCCACCGGTCGCATCGCCACCCCAATGGCCCTACACCGAGCTGGACTACGCGCGGTGGATCTGGCGGCTGCGACGCCGCGACTGGATCCATCACTGGTGCGCGCCGAGCGCCTCGACCGTGGGTGCTGCGCAGGAATTTTGACCGCTACCCGGCCATGGCGCCCACGCTCGGCGCGGGCCGCGACGGTGTGTGGGTCTAGCCGGCGGCGGCCATCTTGGCCCGCTCGGTCATCGAGGCGATCACCCCGCCGTCGTTGAGAATGTCCGTGCCGGTGAGGTATCCGTCCTTGTCGCTGGCGCAGAAGGCCAGCAGCTCGGCCATCTCCTCGGGCTTGCCCCACCGCGGGACCGCGGCGTCGGCCACCATCGCCCCGGCACCGGCGTTCTCCTCGAGCCGGCCCATCTCGGTGTCGATCGACCCGGGGACCACCGAGACGATGCGCAGGTCCCGCGCGTTGAAGCGCTCGGCCTGCGACTGGCTGTACCACTTGACGAAGCTCTTGCTCACGGCGTAGGCCAGCCCCGAGCGGGCCTGCTCGGGCGCGATCTCGCACGCCGCCAGCATGGCGTCCATGAAGGCGTCGGCGTCGCGAAGCGTGAGCGGAAACTGCGCGGCCGGAACGATCTCCGCGGGCAGCATGTGCGCCGCCATCGACGCGACGTTGACGATCACCGAGCCTTCGCCGGCGACCGCGTAGAACGCCTCGTTGACGTTGAGGGTGCCGATCACGTTGGTCCGCATCACGTAGTCGGCCGGGCCCATGCTCGGGCTCACCCTGGCAGTGTGGATGACGGAGACGACGGTGCCGAGCCCGGCCGCGGTGTCGAACAGCTGCGCGACGGCCCGCCGATCGGTGACGCCGCAGTTGACCGCGGTGGGCGGCATCCCGAGTTCTGCCAGCGCGGTGGTCGCGGCCGTCAACCGGTCCTGCCGGACGTCGCCCAGCACCAGGGTGTGATCGCGGCCGACGACTTTCGCGGTGGCCACTCCCATGCCGCCCGCGCCGCCTGTGATCACCGACACTCGCCTCATACCTGGACGGTATACGGCGGGACGGCCGCCGCGGGTCAGGGGGCCGGCACCGGATGGTGCGGGTGACCGCTGTGCCGGATCGCGGTGCCGAAGAACGGCGCCCGCAGCGCCAGCGCCGCCGCCGACCGGCGGAAGCGCAGCGCCAGGATCAGCGCCACCCCATCATCGTCTGGGTCGCCGTGAGCAGCACCTCCTCCACCTGACGCGAATCGAGGTGGAGCGCGAACCCGCCGCCACCGAGCAGGTGGGCGAGGGGCAACGAGCCGATCAGCAGCGTCCACGGGTTGACCTTGGACGAGATCAGGGTGGCGATGGCCGTCGTGCCCTTGCCCCGGCTGGCGAAGATCGTCGCGATGATGAACTCCGGAGCCTCCGAGGCGAGCCACTGTACCAGCAGGAACCGGTTGACGCCCAGTTCGGTACCGGCGGCCACCAGGTTGTCGGCAAACGGCTTGGCGCACAACAGGATAACCGCACCGGACACCAGGAAGAGGCCGACCACGGCGATCCGCCGGCGGCCGTCGGGCAGCTCGCCCAGCGCGGCGGCGGCGCCGATCAGGTCCGGCTCCTCGACGTTGCCGTGGCTGATCTTGTAGAGGTAGAACCCGAACCAGGCCAGCAACGCCAACCCCAGCCCGAAATGGATTTGGCCGCTGGCCGGTATCGCGAAGGCGATCAACCCCGCGATCAACAGGAAGCCGAGTTCGACGCGGTTTGCTGGGAGCAGAGCCAGGCCGGTGGGCCTGCCGGATCCGGACCTGCGCGCCACCACGATGCTGACCAGCACCACGACCGGCCAGCAACGCGGCGGGCGGCGAAAGCCGCACCGACCGGACCCCTATATTTGCTGACCAGGGCGCTATGGAAGCAAAAGTTAAGATTGCCTGATTTGGAACTTTGGCAAACCTCGCCGCTGTGGAGTACGACGCCCAGCGAACGGCTTGGGTTCCCGCTAGTCGTCCGGGCCCATGGCCGCCGCGGCGGCCTGGGCGAACAGCCAGACGGCCTGGTTGCGGCTCAGCGATGCCAGCAGCTGCGCCGCGGCGCACATGGTGTCGCCGACCATCAGGGTGGGCCCGTTGCCGAGGTTCTCGAACGCCTCGGCGATGACGTCGGACACGGCCGCCGCGTCCGACGGCGCCTGGTCCGGCGACGCGATCTGGCCGCGGCTGTATTCGAGGGCGCGCAACGCCGGCGTATCGGTCTTGCCCAGGATGAGCCCCAGCACGTCGACGCCCTTGTCGTGCAGTTCGGCCCACAGCGCCTCGGCGAAGACCATGTCGAATGCCTTGGAGGCGCCTTAGGCGATCATGTTGGGCCCGCCGGCCAGCCCGGCGCCGGAACCGAACAGGACGATGCCGCCGGCGCCCCGCTCGACCATGGCCGGGGCGTAGTGGTGACACAGCTGCATGGGCACCATGCAGTTGCGCTGCACCATTGCTTCGGCGGCTTCGATCCGATTGGCAAGGAACGGTTTGAAGTCCGGGTCGGCGCCCGCGCAGTAGACCAGCATCCCGATCGTCACATCGGCGGTGGCCGCGGCGATCGCCTTGGCCGCCCCGGGGCGCGCGAGATCGACTGCCAGCGTGCGGGTTTGGGCCGAGGTGCCGGCCCGGATCCGGGCGGCGACCCGGTCGCGAACGTCTTGCCGGCGGGCCAGCAGCACCACGTTAACGCCGCGCTCGGCCAGGCCTTCGGCGAACGCCGCGCCCACGCCGTCCGAGGCGCCGGCCACCAGCGCCCACGGCCCGTACCTGGCCACGAAACTCATGACCCGGCCACGACGGTGGTCAGCCGCACCTGGACGTAGCGCCGGCGGGCGCTGCGCCATCCGTGTGCGGTGCGCACCATTTCGTCGTCGTAGAAACCGATCGCGTTGACGCCGGAGTTGTTGTCGCCGGCCATGATCAGCCCGTCGATGTAGGTGCGCGCCGTGGCACGGTCGCCGTCGATCGTGATGGCCTGGTTGGTCAGCCGCTGCAGGGTGTGCCTGGCCAGCACGTGCACCTGCTCCATGAAATCCGCGACGGCGTCGACGCCTGTCCAGTGGCCGATCTCGCCGTAGTCGAGCACGCAGTCGTCGCTGAACACGGTGCGGAACAGTGGCCAGTCCCGGCGGTCGATCCCGGTGGCGTAGCGCACCAGTAGCCCGGAAATGTCTTGCCGGTCTTCTCTTTCGCTCATCGAGTGTCTCCGTTCGGATGGACGATGATGCGGGGCGGACCGTCGGACCGGCGGGCCAGCTTCAGGGCGTCGGGTACCTCGTCGAGGCCGATGATCTTGCCCACGCTCGGCAGCGGGTCCAGTCGTCCCGCCATGATCGCGTCGAGCGTGCCGTACCAGTCCTGCGGGTGCGGCCCGCCGCCGAACTGGATGGTGACGCCCTGGCGGGTGGCGGTGGTGATGTCGAGGGTGTCGCCGGTGTACCAGCCGCCGGCACAGTAGATGCGGGTGCCCATCTCGGCGGATTCGACCAGGTTCTGGATCAGTCCGGGCGCGCCGACGCACTCGAATACCGCTGCCGGACCGGGTATTCCGTACCGCGCGCGGGCCGCGTTGAACGCCGCGAACGGGGATTCCTCGCGCGGGTCGACCAGAAGGTGCGCGCCGAAGCTGTCGGCGGCCAACCGGCGGCGGTCGGCCCGGTAGTCCGCCACGATGATCGGCTCCACGCCGCGCGCGGCGAGCGCGGCGACGGCCGAGAGGCCGATCGCTCCCGCGCCGATGACGATCGCTACCTCGCCCGGTTGCAGGTGCGCAGAGCGCACGTAGAACTCGCCGACCGCGAACGCGTCGGTCACGGCGCCGGCACCGCTGGACACCTCGCCGGGCACGGGCTTGGCCGCCGCTTCCGAAACCACCAGCAGCTCAGCGAAACTGCCCTGGGCGTCCGGGTGTTGGCCGATGATCCGCATGCCGCCCGCCCCGCCGTCGACCAGGCGCACCGGCATGGCGGTGACGCGGGTGCCGATGGCGAACTGGCCGGTGCAGCCCGGCCCGTGCCCGACGACCTCGCCCACGAACTCGTGACCGAGCACGATGTCGCGACCGCTGTCGTACAGCGAGCGCCCGGTCGGATCGTCGAGGGCCAGCTCGGGGTGGTCCATGAAGTGCACGTCGGACGCGCAGATTGCGGTGCTCAGGGTGCGCAGCAACAACTCGCCCGGCCCCGGCTCGGGGTCCGGTGTCTCGCGCACCTGCAACCGGTCGTCGCGTAACACCACAGCGCGCAACGGCGGTTCGCTTCCTCGAATAATAGATATAAAATCTCGAATGTTCGTCCTTACTGTAAGTCCTGGGCCGAAGGAGTCAAGCGATTCGCGGATCGACGTCAGCGCCAACCGCCCGGGTGCTCGACGTGGTCGAGCTGCTGGCGCGGTCGCCGAGCGCGCAGCTGCGGTTCTCCGACGTGGTGCGCGAGCTGGGCCTCACCCAGGCGACGGCGCACGCCATCCTCAAGACGCTGTGCGACCGCGGCTGGGCCAGCCGCGACCCGGTCGACAAGACCTTCGCCCTGGGACCCGCGCTGGCGGTGGTGGCCGCGCGCACCGACACGGCACGGCCGCTGGCGCATGCGGCGCGCACGGCGGCGCTGCGGCTGTCCGGCGTGGTCGGCTACGCCTGTTCGGTGGTGGAGAAGTTCGGGGATTCCCTGGTGGTCACCGCCTTCGAGGGCGAGCCCGCCACCCAGCCGTCGGGCATCCCGGGCGATCGCATCCCCTACGCTCCGCCGTTCGGGGTGGCGATGGCGGCCTGGGACACCGAGGAGGAGCAGCGCGCCTGGATCCAGCGCGGCGCCGGCAGCAACGCCGATCGCATCCAGCGCCTGCGACAGGTGCTGGAGCACACCCGGGAACGCGGATTCGACGTCGACTGGACGACGCCCGCGCTAGCCCAGGCCGTCCAGGTGGTCGGCACCCTGGACAGCAGCGAGATGCCGACGTCGGTGCGCCACATCATGGATCAGCTGCTGGTCGAGTTCACCACCATCGGGTTCCTGTCCGACGACAACCCCGGCCGCCGCAAACAACCGGTGGTGACCATCGCCGCGCCGGTCTTCGACCACCGCGGACGGGCGTCGCTGATGGTGGCCGTGCACCCGCTGTGCCCGCTGAGCGCGCACCAGATCCGGGTCATCGGAAAACATCTCACCGACGAAACGACGCCGCTGAGCCGGTCGCGGCCGGCATCCGGCACGGTCGACGCCGCCGTCTGACACCCGCGCACCTGCGCACTTGCGCCGTCGACCACCGGCAGTCGATGATCGGCCATGCCCAAAGATCGCGGTCTCAACCGCTGGGAATTGGTCACCTGCGCGCTGGCCGGGCACGCCACCTACGCGCCCGACGAGCCGCCGCTGGCCGACCGGCTCAGCGGCACCACCGGGCTGGGCCAGGTGTGGCGCTGCCTGTGCTGCGGCGAGTTCACCGTCGGCCCCGCGCACCGGCGCGGCCCGGCCGAAGACGCGCCGATGATCATGCGCGGCAAGGCATTACGGCAGGCCCCCATCATTTGGGTGCTGGCGGTGGAACGGCTGTTCCGGGCGCTGGTGATCGCGCTGGCCGCCTACGCGGTGTGGAAGTTCCGCGGTGCGCGCGGCGCCATCCAGGCCACCCTGGACCGCGATCCGCCGATCTTTCGCGCCGCCGGCTTCAAGGTCGACCAGATGACCATCGTGCACGAGCTGGAAAAGGCGCTGGCCACCAAGCCGTCCACCCTGACGCTGCTGACCTTGATGCTGGTCGGCTACGCGCTGGTCGAGGTGGTCGGGCGTCGGGCTGTGGTTGCTCAAGCGCTGGGGCGAATACTTCGCGGTGATCGCCACCTCGGTGTTCCTGCCGCTGGAGATCTACGACCTGGCCAAGGGCATCACGATGACCCGGGTGGTGACCTTCGCCATCAATGTCGCCGCGGTGATCTACCTGTTGATCTCCAAGCGGCTGTTCGGGCTGCGCGGCGGGCGGGCGGCCTACGACGCCGAACGGCGTGGCGAGCAACTGCTCGACGTCGAGCGCGCCGCCGCGGGGAGCTGACCGAATGGGAACCTATGCGATCACCGGATCGGCGTCCGGAATGGGACGCGAGACCGCGCAACGCCTCCGCGACGGCGGCCACACCGTCATCGGCGTCGACATCAAGGACGCCGACGTCATCGCCGATCTGTCCACCCCGGCCGGCCGCGCCGCCGCCGCCCGGGTGCTCTCGCAGGCCGGTGACCGGCTCGACGGCGCGGTGCTGGCGGCCGGGCTGGGACCCAGCCCGGCCCCCGACCGGGTCCGCCAGATCGCCGCGGTGAACTATTTCGGCGTCGTCGAGCTGCTGCAGGCCTGGCGACCGGCGTTGGCGGCCACCGGGAACGCCAAAGTCGTTGTGGTGGCTAGTAATTCGTCCACGACGATGCCCACGGTGCCGCGCCGCACGGTCAACGCGCTGCTGGCGCACGACGCCGACAAGGCATTGCGGTCGGTGCGGCTGTTCGGACCGGCCGCGCCGACCATGATGTACGGGGCGTCCAAAACTCGCGGTCAGCCGCTGGGTGCGCCGCCATGCCGTGCTGGCAGAGTGGGCGGGCTCGGGGGTGCGGTTGAACACCCTGTCGCCCCGGCAGGCCCGGGCGGTCCGGTCGTTCCCCGTCCCGGCCGGCGGTTTCGGCGACCCCGGCCAGCTGGCCGAGTGGATGTGTTTCATGCTGTCGGATGCCGCCGACTTCCTTTGCGGCAGCGTGGTATTCGTCGACGGAGGCACCGACGCGTACTTCCGCGCTGACGACTGGCCCAAAGCGCTACCGGCGCGCCGGCTGCCCGGATATCTGCGCCGATTCACCCGGTTTCGCTGATCGCCGTGTGCGGTAGGCCGCAGTGCGGCGCGGCATCCCCGCAAAACGGCGGTGCTGCAATTCAATGGACTCCCACTCCGAGACGAAGGATCAGATCGTGGCCACCCTCACCTCCCGGATCTCGCCGGGTTCGGTCCGTCTCGTCGCGGTGGGGCCGCTGACGTCGCGCGCGCCAGGCGGTGCGCGCGGTGCTCACCGGTAACCGCCGCCCGGCCGTTCGCGGCCCGCGCATCATGCCCAAGGGCGTGGAACGCTGTTGACCCGCCGGGCAGACTGGATGCCTGTGCATCACGACGCGAATCCCGGTGAGTACTGGAACCACAACTCCGCCTACCACCCCTGGCTGGTCGGGATCGCCGCGCGGCACCGCGGGGATGTGCTTGACGTCGGGTGCGGTGACGGCCTGCTGGCCGCGCGCTTGGCCCCGGTGTCGCGCAGCGTCGTCGGGATCGACGCCGACCCGGCCTCGGTGCGGCGGGCCGCTCGGCGACTTGAGCGCGTCGACAACGCCTGCGTCCAGCAGGCGCGCTTTCAGGACTTCCAGGCGCCCGCCCAGTCCTTCGACCTGATCACCTTCGTGGCCAGCCTGCATCACCTACCGCTGCGCGACGCCTTGGGCAAGGCGCGTCAAATGCTGCGGCCGGCAGGCGAATTGGTGGTCGTCGGATTGTCCGCCAACAAAAGCGTCGCCGACTGGCTGTGGGTGGGTCTGTGCCTGCCGGTCGTGCGGGCCGGGGGGTTGCTGCACCGGGAGACCCGCGACATCGGCGTGGCCGTGGCCGACCCCCGGGAGAGCCTGGACGAAATCCGGCGGGTGGCCGAGGACGTCGTGCCCGGGGCCGTCATCCGGCGTGGCGTGTACTACCGGTACCGGCTGCTGTGGCGAAACTCCTGCGGCGGCGTGTTTGGATAGCCGTATGTCCGACGCGGAAGCCGAACGCATCGTCAGCGCCACCCGGGTGATCGCGGCCAACGTCGCCCGCATCTTCGAACTGATCGCCAACCCGGCCCGCCAGCCCGGCTGGGACGGCAACGACAACCTGGCTTCGGCCGCACCCGGGCAGCGCGTCCATCGGGTGGGCGACGTGTTCAAGATGACGCTGACCAACGGCGCGGTGCGCGAGAACCACGTCACCGAATTCGTCGAAGTCAGCGTAATAGATTGGCGCCCAACCGAACCCAGAAAGCAGCCGCCCGGTCACCTGTGGCGCTGGGAGCTGCGCCCGGTCAACGCCGAACTGACCACGGTGACCCACACCTACGACTGGACTGCGCTGACCGATCCCACCCGGTTGCAGCGGGCCCGGGCCACGACGCCGGAGATGCTGCGCGAGTCGATGGACCGGCTTGCCACGCTGGCGCAATCGGGCGACTGAACGGCGCCCGGGGGGCTCAGCCCAGCTTGCCGCGCACCCACTGGAAGGTGCCGAAGTTCTTGACCCGAACGCTGGCGAATCCGTTCTCCTCCAAGATGCCACCGATCTCGTCGTCGGCGAACGCGTGCGCCCCCACATTGGGCAACAGCTGCCAATAGCGGGCCGGGCGGCCGGCGGTCGGGACCATGACGGCCAGCCTGCCGCCCGGTCGCAGCACCCGCGCGATCTCGACGAGCGCGGCCTGTGGATTGGGGACCAGCTGCAGCACCGCGGTCGAGACGGCCGCGTCGACAGTGCTGTCGCGCAACGGAAGTCGCTGCGCGTCGGCCTTGATGAAGCCGACCTGCGGCCCGGCCTCGTTGCGCACGGCGCGGGCGAGCATCGGCTCGGAGATGTCGATGCCCAGCGCCAGCCCGTCCGGCCCGGCGGCCCGCGCCAGTGACGCCGTCACGTTGCCCGGGCCCGATCCGACGTCCAGCGCGACACCGCCTGGGCGTTGTCGTAGAGCAGCGACCCGATCGGCGAAGCCTAGGCCGCCTGGATCGGGCCGGTGTTCCTCGGCACGCCCGCGTCCTCGTCGGCCGCGCCGCCGCGCAGATCGAGATAGCCCTTGCTCACGTCGGGGTCGGCCGGCGGATCGATCAGCAGGTCCAGCGCCCGTCGCAGCGCCGGAGGCAGCGAGGTGTGCACGTCGGTCATGCCTAACTCCTTCGAGGACTCCGTCGCGGAAAAGCCAAGCGGGAACGCCGGAATCGACCGGAAAAACCGGAAAGCCGCCGAGCAGGCGCATCCCCCGTTGGCAGCCTACGCCGAGTCGCGGGTGTTCACCGCCCGGCGGCGGCGTGCTCGCGCAGCAGGCGGTAGAGCCACCACTGTCCCGGCACGCCCTTGAGTGCGGTCTCGCCGCAGTCGCCGAACCGGTGCCGCGAGCCGGTGACAATGTCGCGCAGCGTGGACGACACCAGCACCTCACCCGGGCCCGCGAGCGCGGCCACCCGCGCGTCGATGTGCACGGCCATGCCCGCGATGTCGTCCTTGCGGGCGCCGCGCACCTCGACCTCGCCGGCGTGGATGCCGACGCGCACCTCGATGCCCAGCGCGGCGACGGCGTCCACGAGGGCGTCGGCGCACGAGATGGTCGCGCTTGGGCTGCTGAAGGTGGCGACGAATCCGTCGCCGGCGGTGTTGACCTCCCGCCCGCCGAAGCGCTGCAGTTCGTGGCGCACGATCCTGTCGTGGTTGTCCAGCAGGTCGCGCCAGCGGTAGTCGCCGAGCACGGCGGCGCTTTCGGTGGAGCCGATGATGTCGGTGGACACGATGGTGGTGAGCAGCCGCTCGGCCCCCGAACCGCCCCGTACCCCGGTGATGAACTCCTCGATCTCGTCGAGCATGGGCCCGGTTTCGCCCACCCAGTACAGGGTGTCCTCGTCCGGCAGCGGCACGAAACGCGATCCGGCGATGTGCTCGGCGAGGTAGCGGCCGTGGTCGACCGAGGTGAAGACGCAGTCCGTGCGGTGCAGGATCAGCGTTGGGGTGGTGATGCGGCGCGCCAGCCGGTCGCGCACGTCGGCGTGCCGGATGGACAGGATCATCGCGCGGGCCATGCTGGGCGAGGCCGCGCGGTTGCCCGCGGCGTCCCACCAGCTGCGGAAGGCGGCGTCGCCAGCGACGCTGGGGGCGATCAGGCCGAGCATGTCGAAGCCCTGGTCGACGGCGTCAGGGTCGACCGCGACGGTGGTGTACGGGTCCAGGGTCTCGATCCGGGCGCCCATCGGGTAGTCGGGGGCGTACATGGTGCGGGCCGCGCCGTTGATGATCACTAGGCTGCTCACCCGGTCCGGGTAATCGGCCGCCAGCACCAGCCCGGTCATCGAGGTGAAGCTCGGCGCGACGACGGTGGCCCGCTCACAGCCCACCGCGTCCATCACCGAGACGACGTCGCGGGCCCAGAACTCCGGTCCGATCACGTCGGCCGAGGGCACCCGGGAGGACAGGTCGATGCCGCGCTGGCCGAGCCGGATCACCCGAGCGAAGGCGGCGAGCCGGTGGTGGAAGCGGTACATCGACGGCTCGGCGTCGACGGAGTCGATCGGGATCGGCGGCACCAGGTCGGTCGGCCCGTCGCCGAGCACCTGGTAGGCGATGTCGGTGTCGCCGCAGCTGGCGTAGCGGGTGCGCGGTGTCCCAGAAAACCCAGGCACGGCTATCAGGCTAATTCAGGTGCCCGACACTGCGGGCCGGGTCAGCGGCCGATGATCGGCACCAGGTAGCGGGCGGCGTAGTCGCGTACCGCCGCGGGGTCCGCGGTGTCCAGCCGGTCGGTGGGGAAGACGATGATGCCCAGCGCGACGCGCAGCAGGATGTCGGCGATGTTGTCCAGGTCCGGCTCGGCCTGCTCGGCGCCGCACCGCCGCAGTGTGTGTGCGATGCCGTCGGCGAACTGGCGGATTGGGAACACCTGCGAGCGGGAAAACAGCCCGAACAGTTCGGGCTCGCTCTCGGTGATCCGCGAATACAGCGCGGAGTCCTTGACCAGCCGCACCCCCAGCGCGAAGGCCTCGATCACCGCCTGCTGGGGATCGCACCCGGCGGTCGCCTGGTCCAGGGTGCTGAAGAAGAGCTCGGCCTCGCGGCGCACCACCTGGCCGAACAGGTTCTCCTTGGTGGGAAACCGCCGGTAGATGGTGCTGCGGCTGACCCCGGCCCGGGCGGCGACGTCGTCGATGTTGGCGCGCCGCACGCCGTAGGTCTCGAACACGCCGCGCGCGGTGTCCAGGATGAGGCGGTCCAGATCGGTCCGCTCGCCCGCAGCGGCGTCCGCGCGGTGGCTCTGCATGGCTCACACCCCCACGGCGGACTGGACGAATTGATGGCATCTTGAAACAAAGATACTAATTTGTTTCTATGGTTCATCGTTAGGTTTTGCCGTATCGGCCGAGGAGGTTGGGTGACTGCGCAGCGGGCGGCATGGGATTTCGACAGCGGCGTGCGCGAGGCGGTGCCGATGCCCACCGACGGGCCGGACTGGTCGGCCCGCGACGCCGCCGACGCGCCGCGGCTGGGACCCGATTCGTTGATCTGGAAGTTCTACGGCGACAACCGGACTCAGCTGTTCGGATTCCAGCGCACCGCCGGCGTGGAGAACTGCATCGACCAACTCGCCCAGGGCGTGCTGGACCACTCGGTGATCTTCAGCGACACGCTCGGCCGGGCCAAGCGGACCGCACCTCCGCTGATGAACACCGTCTACTCCGACGATCCCCAGGAATGGGGCCGCAAGGTCCGCGACTTCCACAAGACCATCAAGGGCACCATCAGCGACGGGTCCAGGTATCACGCGCTGAACCCGGAGCTGTTCTACTGGGCGCACGCCAGCTTCGTCGACCAGGTCATCTATAACACCCACACCTTCATCCGCCGGCTGACCCGGGCCGAGAAGGAGCAGATCTTCAACGAGGGCAAGGTCTGGTACAGCCTCTACGGCGTCAGCGACCGCGGGCAACCGCAGACCTACGACGACTTCCTGGCCTACTGGGACGAGATGCTCGACCGGTTCGTGCCGCACAAGACCGTGCTGTACGGCACCGGCTACCTCCGCAAGGGCATACCGGGTCCGCGCTGGATGCCGCGGCCCGTCTGGAAAGTCGTTGCGGCGCCGCTGAACGCCTACGCCCGCCTGGTGGTGGTCGGAACTCTGCCGCCGCAGATGCGCGAGGTGTGCCAACTGCGCTGGGATGCCAAGAAGGAGAAGCGGTTTCAGCGTTTCGCCGCGCTGATGCGAGCGCTCAATCCGCTGATCAACCGGCTGCCGGTGCGGGTGCTCTACACGCCGTGGGCGGCGCAAGCGTGGAGCCGGGCCGGCGTCGACCCGCGCCGGCTGCACAACCGCGCCGCCGCCTGAGACCGGGCCGGCACCGCCCTGCGGCCCGCGGACACTATCGGAGCGGCCGCCGTGCGGGCAGGATTCGTGGTTAGCCCGCTTCGCATTGGGGCATTCCGCAACGTCGGTCGAGTAGGGGTCGAACCGGCGCACTCAGAGCGAAGGAGAACCGCGATGCAGATGACGGGGAACACCGTGTTGGTCACCGGCGGCGGCACCGGAATCGGCCGCGGCCTGGCCGAAGCGTTCCACCGGCTGGGCAACCGGGTGATCATCGCCGCCCGGCGCGGCGAGCAACTGCGGGCGGTCGCCGAGGCGAACCCGGGCATCCAGACCCTGTCGCTCGATCTGGGGGGGTCCCGCCGACATCCGGCGATTCGCCACCGAGGTCACCGACCACTACCCGGACCTCAACGTGGTGGTCAACAACGCCGGCATGCAACGGGTCGAGGACCTCATCAGCGGCAATGCCGGTCTGGCCGAGCAGACCGTGGCGGTGAACCTGCTGGGCCCGATCCGGCTCATCGCGACGCTGTTGCCGGCGCTGCTGCGCCGACCGCACGCCGCGATCCTCAACGTCACCTCCGGGCTGGCGTTCATGCCCAGCGCGCTGACCCCGACCTACTGCGCCAACAAGGCGGCGCTGCACTCCTACACCCAATCGCTGCGCTTCCAGCTGCGCGACACCCCGGTTCAGGTGATCGAGATCATCCCGCCCCAGGTGCAGACCGCACTGCAGGGTGAGCGCGGATTCGACCCCCGGGCGATGCCGCTGGACGAGTACATCACCGAGACTATGACGCTGCTGCAGACCCAACCCCAGGCCGACGAGATCGTCGTGGAGCGGGTCAAGGCCTTCCGCTTCGCCGAGCGGGACAGCACCTTCGACGACATCTATCCCGGTTTCAACGAGGCGATGACGGCCGCATCCGACCGCTAGGCAACGCGGCACCGCGTTGAACATCGCGTGCACACCAATGAAAATCCTTGTGAAATAACACAATACAGCGCCTACGCCGGCGGCGGGGATCCTTGGCGGACGGCCCGCCGATGGGACAGGATCGACGCCATGACCGGGATCGACTTCTCGTTGTTGGACGTGCCGCGGGCCGCACCGGTCGACGACCCCGAGGCCTACCTGCGCGCCGTGATCGCCTGGCGCTTCGGGGCGGACACCGGTTCGCCGTTCTGGCTGCGGACCGCCCGGACGCTGAGCTTCGACCCGTTGACCGACGTGCACACGTTCGACGACTTGCGCAGGTTTCCGAACCTGGTCAACGAACTGCGCCACGTCGCGGTGGGCGATCTCATCCCGCGCGGCTATCCGGCCCAGGACCGCCCGCTGATCTTCGAATCCGGCGGCACCACCGGCGCACCGAAACGCACCGTGCAGATGCCGGATTGGGTGGCCCAGGTCGTCGACTGGCAGACCGAGGACTTCGCGGCCGGCGGGTTTCGCTGCGGCGAAGGCTTCCTGTGCATGATGCCGAGCGGCCCGCACGGTGTCGGCTACTTCTCCCGGCTGGTGTCCCAGCGGCTCGGCGCGGTGTTACACGCCGTCGACATCGATCCGCGCTGGGTGAAGAAGCTCGCCGCCCGCGACGCCGCCGCGGACGTGGCCAGCTATGTCGAGCACGTCGTCGAGCAGGCCGTCTTCGTGCTGCAGACCCAGGACGTGGCGAACCTGCACACCACCGGTCCGCTGCTGGCGGCGATGGCCCGCGACGACCGGGTGGTCGAGCTGGTCAACGCCAAGATCGGCTACCTGTTGCTCAGCGGCGCGCACGTCGACGCCGACACCCTCGACCTGCTGTGCGGCATCTTCCCGCGGACCACGATCACCGTGGCCTTCGGCAGCACCATGGTGCTCTCGCAGGCGGCTACCCGCACCGACGGCGACACGTTCGTCTTCGACCCCCGCACCCCCTACGTCGTCTTCTGGGTGGTCGACCCCGACACCGGCGAACGGGTGCGCTACGGGCAGCCCGGCCAGGTGGTGATGCACCACCTCGGCAGGACCATGTTCATCCCGAACAACCTGGAGCGCGACCTGGCCGTCCGCAGGCCGGGCCCGGCGGGTGAGCTCAGCGACTCGCTCAGCGAGGTGCGGCCGGTGCAAAGCTTCGAGGGTGAGGCCGTCATCGAGGGCTTGTACTGAACGTTACGGATGAAAATCCTTGCACCGCGGACGATCTGCTGTATCTTGATGTGCTCGGACCCGACGGCGACTACCGGACCCGCAACACCGAAACCGTCAACACCACCGCCGGGGTGGCCGTCACGCGACTGAGTCTCGTTCCGCCGTTGTATATTTCGCGCACGTTAGGTGCGCAACGCAAGGCCGCGCCGCTGCCGCCCGCTGACCGGCGGGCGGCGCTGTCGCGGGCCGCCGAGGTGTTTACCGACGCGGTGATCGCCGGACTCGATTTCGAGGCGTACACCGGTTTGGCCGCCCGGATTTCGGGGCTGCCCGTGGCGATCACCCGGGCCGCGGCGCGAGCCGCTGACTGGGCACCGGCTGGTGACGGCGTTGCGGCAGGCGGGATTTCGCCCGCACGACGCCGTCTACCTGACCACCGACCACGCCGGGGCCGACGAGATCATCTCCTCGGCCGACCTGGCCATGGTGTGCGGCGGGCAACGCGTGGCGGACAAGTACGCCGGCGATCCGGCGGTGATCGTGAACGGCCCCGGAAGGAGCAAGATCGTCATCACCGCCGAGCAGGACTGGCGTGAGTGCCTCGACGTCGTCGTCGACTCGGTCGCCCGCCACGGCGGGATGGCGTGCGTCAACGCCACCGCGGTGCTCTACGAGGGTGATCCGGCGCCGCTGGCCGCGGCCGTCGCGGAGCGGCTCGCCGCGATCGAGCCGCTGCCCGCCGACGACGAGCGGGCGATGCTGCCGACCCTGCCGCTGCCGCGGGCGCGCACCCTGGCGAACTACCTGGCGGCCAAGGCCGCCGGGGCGACGCTGCTGCTGGGGGCCGACCAGGTGGTCGCCGACCTCGGCGGCGGGCAGGCCGCGCTGCGCCCGGCCGTGCACGTGCTGACCGAGTCGGACCCGGAACTGCTCAACCTCGAGCTGCCCTTCCCGTGCGTGTGGGTGACGGGCTGGTCGCGCGAGGGCGGGCGGGCCGCGGCGCTCGCGCCGCTGCGGCGCTCACTGGTGGTCACCGCGATCACCGGCGACGACACGCTGATCGACGCCCTGGTCGCCGAGCCGACCATCGGCAGCGTCTACCGCAGGCGCCCGACGTGGTCGACCGCCCCGGGCCTCCCGCACGACGGATATCTGGCCCACGCGATGATGCGCACCAAGGGGTTCATCGGGGACTAGCAGCCCGCGATGCGCTCACTCCCCGAAATTGCCGTGCCCGGAGGCGACCGACGCCGCGCCGGGACCGCCGAGACCGAGGTGGCTGGAGGCGAAGGAGACACCCTTGTCGATCATCGAGCGGTCGTCGGCGTAGGTGTCGTGGGCGGCGAAGTTTATGCCGTCCGAGCACACCGGGTCCTCGGTGGCGCACACCTTGAGGGTCTTGTCCTGGAAGAGCGGACCGATGACCACAGGCGGTTCGCCGAGGAAGTTCATCGCGCGCACGTTGGGCATGCCGAACAGCACGACCGAGGAGACGTGGTTGGCGACGTCCGGGGTGAGGGGGTTGGGCACGGTGGCCGGGTCGATGCCGTCGGGCACGGCCGGCGAGGTGACGAAGCCCATCACGGCCGCGCCCTGCGAGTAGCCGCCGAGCACCATCTTGGTGTTGGGGCAGTTGTGGGCCATCGAGACGACGTGCGCGCCTGCGTCCCGGATGCCGTCGATGCCGATGTCCCACCGGTCGGTGGCCGGGTAGACGCCGAAGGAGCGGCCACCACGCGTTGGTGCAGGGCGTCGACGAAGGCCTGTCCGGTGGGGCCGACGCCGGGCGCTTCACCAGTGCCCCGCGCGAACACCACTTGCACGTCCGGACATTGGGCCGCAGCGGTGGGGATGACCGAACCGGACACCGCCGACGCGGCCACACCCAAGGCCGCCATAACTAGCGCTGAACCGAGAGAACGAATGACATGGCGTGCCAACATGTCGCCATTGTGCCCAGCCGACACGCCGCTTAAACCCAGGAAACGCTGAAATTACTGTGTGCGCATAAATGCGCCGCCGCCCGGGCGGGCGGCTGAGATCGGTTGCGCGCGGCACGCATCCGGCGGGTGTGCCCATCCCCGGGCGCGGGTGCGCCGCACCGGCATTCGGCGAACATCCGGGCCGGGGCACGACGGCGGGCCGGGATGTGGTCTGCTACTTGTGGTTCAGGTGGCTCGAACAAATGCGGCGGCGAAGGTGAACGCAATAGCGCAGGCCCTCGACAAGGTCCTCAACACGGTGGCCAACCCGGCGCGGGTGGCGGACCCGGACCGGTTGCGCGGCGCCGTCGGCGGCAGGACGGTCCTGGTGACCGGCGCCTCTTACGGCATCGGCGAGGCGACCGCGCGCCGCCTTGGCCGCCGCCGGTGGTCGCCCTCTCCGAGGAGCGGCTCGGCGAGTTGACGGCGGCGATCAACGCCGGCGGCGAGCGGCCGCGCACCCTCGAGCCGCCCTGGGTGCTGCCGGCCGAGCTGGCCTCCGTGCTGCTGGCCGGTCCGGCCGACCGCGCCGCACGGCTGTGGCATCGCCGGTTCTTCACCGACGCCGAGGAGGCCGGCCGTGAGCGCTGAACGGGTGGCGCCCACCGCCGCCCGGGCGCTGGTGCGCTCCGGTCTGCTCAACCCGCCCTCACCGCCAGCGGTTTTGCGGCTGCTTCGCGAGGCGAGCCGCGGCGGCACCAACCCCTACACGTTGTTGGCGGTCACCGCAGCCCGCTGGCCGGGCCGCACCGCGATCATCGACGACGACGGCGCGCTGTCCTACCGCGAGCTGCAGCGCGCAACCGAATCGCTGGCGCGGCGGTTGCCCTGCTCGGCGCCGACGTCGTCCCGATCAGCACCGAGTTCCGCAGTGACGCGCTGGCGGCCGCGCTGCGCGCCCACCACATCTCGACGGTGGTGGCCGACAACGAGTTCGCCGAGCGGATCGCGGCCGCTGACGATGCGGTCGTCACCGTCGACCCGGCCACCGCCGGCGTCGAGGAGAGCGGCGGGCGACCGGCGGTCGCCGTGCCCGGCCGCATCGTGTTGCTGACCTCGGGGACCACCGGGAAACCCAAGGGGGTGCCGCGTGCCCCGCAGCCGCGCTCGGCGGTGGGGGTGTGGGTGACCATCCTGGACCGCACCCGGCTGCGCACCGGATCGCGAATCCCGGTGGCAATGCCGATGTTTCATGGGTTGGGCCTGGGCATGCTGATGCTCACCATCGCCCTGGGCGGCACGGTGCTGACCCACCGCCATTTCGACGCCGAAGCCGCGCTGGCCCAGGCCGCGCTGCACCGGGCCGACGCCTTCACCGCGGTTCCGGTGGTGCTGGCCCGCATCCTCGAGCTGCCGCCGCGGGTGCGGGCGCGAAATCCGTTGCCGCAGTTGAGGGTCGTGATGTCCAGCGGCGACCGGCTCGATCCCACGCTGGGGCAGCGGTTCATGGACACCTACGGCGACATCCTCTACAACGGCTACGGTTCCACCGAGGTGGGCATCGGGGCGCTGGCGACACCGGCGGACTGCGCGACGCCCCGGAAACCGTCGGGAAACCCGTCGCCGGCTGCCCGGTGCGGATCCTGGACCGCAACAACCGGCCGGTCGGTCCGCGGGTGACCTGGCGCATCTTCGTCGGCGGCGAGCTGGCCGGCACCCGCTACACCGACGGCGGCGGGAAGGCCGTCGTCGACGGCATGACCAGCACCGGCGACATGGGCTACCTGGACAACGCCGGCCGGCTGTTCATCGTCGGCCGGGGGGATGACATGGTCATCTCCGGCGGGGAGAATGTCTACCCGCGTGCGGTGGAGAACGCGCTCGCCGCACACCCCGCCGTCGCCGACAACGCGGTGATCGGCGTTCCCGACGAGTGGTTCGGCCACCGCCTGGCGGCGTTCGTGGTGCTGCACCCCGGCAGCGGCGTCGACGCGGCGCAGCTGCGCGACTACCTCAAGGACCGGGTCTCGCGGTTCTTGAGGTAGTCGCGCGACATCAACATCGTGGCGAGCATTCCGCGCAACCCGACCGGCAAGGTGCTGCGCAAGGAACTGCCCGGTTAGGAACCGTTAGGCATCCTGCTGGCCGGGCTTCGAAGGCGGCGACCTGTTTGGCCAGCCAGTTGGGAGCCAGCGCCGAGATCGCGGCGGCGCCCGCGGTGGAACCCAGCACCCCGGTCCAGGCGACTGGCCCCAACGGCGTGCAGCCGAAGAACTGGCTGAGCACCGGGGTCTGCACGATGCCGACCAACACCCCGGCGCTGCCCAGCGCGGTCGCCACCACCAGCGGGCTGTGCCGGCGGGTCAGCAGCGTCTGCGCCAGCTGGGTGGTCACCAGCGCTGTCAAACCCATTGTCGCCGTGCGGCGTTCGGTGCCCGGGGTCCACCGGCCGATGGCCCAGGCCGCGGTCGCCCCGGCCGCGGTGACCGCGCCGCGGGTGACGATCTGGCGCATCAGCGGGGCGTTCAGCGAGGGGGTGGGTCCGGTCAGCACCGCGCGGCGGTGCTCGCGCCTTGCGGCCTCGGCGTCCGCGGCGGAGGGGTACTCGGCTTCGTCGGGTTCGACGTACTGCGAGGTGACCGCGACCGCCAGCGCGGGGAACATGTCGGTGAGCAGGTTGACCAGCAGCAGCTGCCGGGTGCCCACCGGGGCCCGGCCGGCGCCGAAGGCGGTCCCGATGATGGTGAACAGCACCTCGCCCACGTTGCCGCCGACCAGGATCGTGACGGCGTCGCGCACCCCGGCCCACATGCTGCGGCCCTCGACCAGGGCGTCCAGCAGCACGCTCAGGTCCTGGTCGGTCAGCACGATGTCGGCCGCGCCGCGGGCGGCCGACGAACCGCGCCCGCTCACCCCGATGCCGACGTCGGCCATCCGGATCGCCGCGGCGTCGTTGGCGCCGTCGCCGACCATCGCGGTCACCCGTCCGCAGCGCTGCAGGGCGGCCACGATCTGCACCTTCTGCTCCGGGCTGACGCGGGCGAACACCTGCACGTCGGCTACCAGCTTGGCGCACGCGTCCTCGTCCAGGCCGGCCAGCTCGGCACCGGTGACCACCCGGGCGTCGGCCGGCAGGCCCAGCTGGCGGGCGATCGCCCGCGCGGTGATCGGGTGGTCGCCGGTGATCAGCACGACGTCGCGCCCGGCGTCCAGCAGCGCCTCGATCAGCGGGCGCGCCGACGCGCGGGCGGTGTCGGCCAGACCGACGTAGCCGAGCAGTTCCAGGTTGTGCGCGGCGGCGTCCACCGCGTCGGCGTCGGTGTCGTCGTCATCGGTGTCGTGCTTCCAGCCTCTCTGCGCCACCGCCAGTACCCGCAAGCCCTGTTCGGCCAGGCCCCGCACCACCGCCTCGGCCCGCTGCTGGTCGGCCTCCGGTTCGGCGAACCGGCAGCGCGGCAGGATCACCTCGGGCGCCCCCTTGAGGATGAGTGCCGGCGTGTCCGAGGGGTTCCCGTTGGCGTTGCCGACGGCGCCGATCGCGGCGGCGAACCCGCGGCTGGACTCGAACGGCACCTCGGCGATCATCGACCAGTCCGCATCCCGTTGCCCGTTCAGCGAACTCGCGGCGGTCAGGATCGCCTCGTCGGTGGCGTGCGCATGCCCCTGCCCCTCCTGCGGCCGGGCGGACGCCCGCGCGGCGGCCCGCACCAGCTCCGCCGACTGCGGGGCGGTCAGCTCCGGGAACGGGTCGTGCGGGTTGACGTCGTCGGGCACCGCGCACACCACCCGCAGCCGGTTCTCGGTGAGCGTGCCGGTCTTGTCGAAACAGATGGTGTCGACACGGCCCAGCGCCTCGATGGTGCGGGGCGCGCGGACCAGGGCGCCGCGGGCGGTCAGCCGCTGCGCGGCCGACAGCTGCGACAGGGTGGCCACCAGCGGCAGCCCCTCGGGGACGGCGGCCACCGCGATCGCCACGCCGTCGGCCACCGCCTGGCGTAGCGACGCGCGGCGCAGCAGCGCCAGCGTCGACACCGCGGCACCGCCGGCCAGCGTCAGGGGCAGCACCTTGCTGGTGAGCTCGCGCAGCCGGGCCTGCACCCCGGCCGCGGTTTCCACGTCGGCGACGGCCGAGATGGCGCGGTGCGCGGCCGTCCCCACCCCGGTGGCCACCACGACCGCCCGGGCGTGCCCGGCCACGATGGTGCTGCCCTCGAACAGCATGCTGGCGCGGTCGGGGTCGTTGACGGCGACGGGCTCCACCTGCTTGTCCACCGGCAGCGACTCCCCGGTGAGCAGCGACTCGTCGACCTCGAGGTCTTCGGCCTCCAGCAGTCGGGCGTCGGCGGGCACCACTTCCGGTGCGGCCAGGTCGATGACGTCGCCGGGCCGCAGCGACTTGGCGGACACCGTCGCGGTGCGGGTGGCGTGCCGGGCGGCCTCCAGTCGGCGGCGGGTGGTCGCCACCGCGGGCACCACCACCCGGCGCACCATCTGGTCCTGCTCGGCGAACAGCTCGGCGGCCGCCGACTCGGCCCGAAGTCGTTGTACCCCACCGGTTATCGCGTTGACGGTCATGACCCCGGCGACCAGCAGCGCGTCGATGTTGCTGCCGACGATGGCCGAGGCCGCCGCGCCCACGGCCAGGATGGGGGTCAGCGGATCGGCCAGCTCGGTGCGGGTGGCCGACGCCAGCCGCAGCACGTTCTGCAGCGGCGCCCGCAGCGGCGCCAGGGCCGGGCTGTAGGACAGGTCGTCGAGGCGGCGCCGCCACGACGGCTCGGTCTCCACGGCCAGCGGCCGCGCGCCGCCGGCCAGCCGGGAGTAGACGATCTCGGGATCCAGCGCGTGCCAGGCGGTCAGCGGTTGCGGAGTGGGATCGGGCAGCCGCAGCACCCGGGTGGCCGAGAAGGTTCCCGCCACCAGCGCGGTGGCCGCCGCGGCGTTGACCGGGTTGAGCCAGCGCCGGAAGCTCACGCCCTTCTCCTGCTCACCGGTGACCAGCAGCAGCCCGGCCAGCGTGGTGCCGCCCTGCGCCAGGTGCACCGCCGACTCGCTGGCCGAGCGGGCCACCGGGATCGCCGACAGGATCCGCACCGCGTCGGCCAGGTCGGTGCCGGTGATGATGTCGGCGGTCCAGGCCGTCGCGGCGCGCGGATCATCAAGGGCCACACCGACATCCGCGATGGCCAGAGCGGCCAGGGTGTCGGTCGACGCGAAGTCGCGGTGCAGCGCGGTGATCAGCAGCACCGGCCCCCGGTCGGCGCGCAGCTCGCGGACCACGTTCAGCAGCGGGGTGCCGGGCGGATGCGTGGCGCCGACGCTGGCGGTGAGGTCCTCGGTGCCGGCGACGTGGCGCAGCACCACCCGGGCGCCGGTGCGGTGCGCGGTCTGGAACAGCGGAATCGCGTACGGGTCTACCTCCCAGCCTACGTCGACGCGGCCGACGCGGTCGCCGTCGACGATCAGGTCGGCGCTTTCCAGACCCTGCGCGGGCATGGCCGAAGGTCCTTGGGACGGCACCCATCTCAGCCGGGCGCCGGTCGCGGGCAACTCGTCGGGGTCGGGCTCGGGGGCCTCCTCGCCGTGCAGCAGCGCGTCGGCGACCTCGTAGACCCGGTCGTCGTCCCAACCGGGCGCCTCGCCGCGGACCCGCAGCACGGCGCGGTGGTCGCCGCGCAGCGCGGCGCCGTCGATGACCACCACCTTGACCCGGTCCAGGCGGCGCAGCGCGCCGGGGTCGAGCACCAGCCGCCCGGAGTTGGCCAGCCCGCGCCCCAGCACCGCGGCGAACGCCTGGCGACCCATGTGCGCGGCCCGCGGCACCCCGGCCTCGATGGCCGCCGCCGCGTCCTCGGTGCCTCCGCCGGCCACCAGCGCGCTTACCGCGGCGATCAACGAGCCGTTGGCCGCGGAGTCGACGTAGCTTTCCACCGGCCCCGCCATCGAGCCCTTCGCCTTGTCCATCGCGGCGTCGATGGTCCCGCCGACCACGACGTGCGACGCCTCACCGGCGGCTGCGGCCGCCCAGCTGTGCCGCGGCACCTCGGACTTGGCCGACGAGATGACCGGCACCACCGGGGCCTGCGGCCGGTCCGGCGAGGCCAGCTGCGGCTCGCGGTCCCGCCACACCCGGCGGTGTGCCGCCGCCTCGGAAATCTGCAGGGTGCGCTGGGTCAGGTCGAGCAGCGGGGTGCCGAACGACTGGGTGAGGCCGTGTGCGGCCGCCGTCGTCGCGGCCAGCGCGATGTCGGTGCCCACCCGGCCCAGCCGCGCCTCCAGGATGGACACCATGCGCGGTTGGTGGTTGATCAGCGCGGCCGCGGCCCGGGTGGTTTGCGGCGCGGCGGGCAGCCGGGTCACCCAGCCGGTGACCGCCGCACCCATGGCCACCAGATCCAGCGCCGCCGCGGTAAGCGGCACCAGGATCGCCAGCGGGTTGCCCGGGTCGGCGAACGGCGCCGACGGCGGGGCCGCCTCCGCCTTGGACCAGCTGATGTCCGCGGCGACGGAGGCCATGGTCGAGCGCACCTCGTCCAGCACGGCGGCTTCGTCGGCGTCCTCGGAGAGTTCGACCACCAGCCGGCCCAGCGAGCCCTCGACGTGCGCCTTGGCCACCCCCGGGATCCTGCGCACCGGCTCCTCGACGGCCGGCGCGTACTTGTGCCAGCGGGGGAAGGGCAGCAGCGGGTCCAGGTCCAGGTGCACGCGCCGCCCGCTGTGCCAGCGCACCGGCGGCACGATCGCGGGCGCGCCGCCGGCCGAGCCGTCCAACCCGATGGCCCGGCCGGTGGTCTGCGCTATCGACTGGATCACCGGGCCGGTGAGCTTGGCCACCGGGCTAGCCAACGTCTGCAGGGCGCCGGCGGCTCCCGCCGCGGTGGATACGCCGGCCCGCACCACCTGTGCGGCCCCGCCAGCCACCCCAGCGATGACGCTGGAAACGCCGGGAATCTTCACTCGTCACCCTTCAATTACGTCTCCGCGGTCAATGATCCTGACCTGTGCAGGAGCTGTCCACACGTGGGTCGGGAAGGTGAACCGTGCGACGACGCCCCTGGCGACGCAGGTCGGGCTTTCCCGGCAAGCAGCTTCTTGGAGAAAGCGATGAAAACCAATGAGGTGCAATCACGTCCTTGGACAGAGGTTACCGGGTTGACGACAACTCAAACGCGCCGAACGAAGCGGCCTCCGCGGCGGCGCCGAGCCGGCGGGCCGGGCGCTTCAGGCGCCATCCGGCGGCCGGGCAGCGGCCAAGGGGCGCAAGCTTTTTCGTCGGTTTGCGCACCGGGGAGAATTGCGCGTCGAAGTCTGGGGAAACAGAAATGCGCGGTAGCCGCCGACCGGCTACCGGCGCGCTATTCGGGTCGAAGGACCCGAATAGAATTGGCGGCTACAAAACCCGGTGGTTCGCCCTTCCCACGTGATATCCGGTGGGGAAGGATTTCTCGATGACCTGCAGCTGATGGTCCACCCGGGACTCGAGTTCGAGCACCACGCAGTCATTGAGTGTCTTGGATTCCAGAACTATGTAGCGTTGGCCGCAATCCGTAATCGGATCACCAGAGTGCAAATTTTCGACGGGGACCAATTCCGGGTTTCCGTGTGCCTCCACCCACCACACGTTAGGTCAATTCGGTGGGGGAGGGAATAGCGCGTCAGCGCCCCTGTTTGAAGAGCACGCTGATACGAGAGATCAGCCCGTCGCCGCCCCGCTCGAACCGGATGCACTCCGGCCACCGCCGGGTGGCGCCGTCGATGTCGAACGCCTCGGTCAATTCGACGTAGCAGCGCCCGGCGTCCACGTGTGACACCCGCTGCACCTCGAGCCGGTGGCCGGGCAACTCGGTGAGGACCCTGCGCAGGTAGGCCAGGTATTCGGCCTTACCCTCGATGACGTCGCGGAACGGGCCCTCCCGGGTCAGCCCGTCACCGGCGATGGCGCCGGCCAGGTCGTCCCAGTCGTGCGCGGCCAGGCACTGCAGGTAGCGCTCGACTACGCCGGTCCCGGCCGGATCGGGTGACTCCAGGGACCTCACAGTAGGCCAGCCGAATAGGAAAAATACTGCGGCAAAGCCGCGCGCGGGGCTGGCCGCGGCAGGAAGCAATGGAGCGATGAGCCAACCGGCCGCACCGCCGACGAGCTGGTGGGTGGTGGGCTCCGAGCACACGCTGAGCCAGCAGGTGCCGGCCCCGCCGGTGGCGGTCCGCGACTTCTACGTCGACCTGAACAACCTCAGCCTGGTCCACCGCTGATCGTCGCGGTCGAGACGCTCTTTCGCGGGCAGACCCCGGACGGCTACCTGCACCGCTACCGGGTGACGGACGGGATCCCGTTGGGGCCCTTGGCCTTACGCATCAACTATCGGGCCCAGCTGCTGGTGCGCGCGGACGGGGTGGTGCTGACCGAGGCCGACCAGTCGCCGGGGGTGCGCCTGCGCGGCACGGTCAGCTTCGCGCCGCCGGCCGCCGGCACCTGCATCACCGAACGGGTCCGGATCGCGGCGCCGCGACCGCTGGCCCCGATGACCGTCCGGCAAGCCGTCAAGGCACACACGGCGATGCTGGCCGGGATCCGGAGCCACTTCGCGAATCCGGTTGAGCGGTAGCGCAAGATGGATTCGTGCCACGCCCCGGCGTGGCCCGGGGGACGCCACCAGAGAGCAAGGAGCCGCAATGAAGTGTCGTGCCGCCGTGATCCGCGGGGCCGGCCGGGCGACCACGTGGCGCTGTCGTTCATCCCGGCGTGCGGCAGCTGCCGGTTCTGCGTGAACGGCCAGAGCTACATCTGCGACATCGGCGCCAGCCTGTTCGTGCGCGAGATGCCCACCGACGGGACCTGCCGCCGCCATCACGGTGCGGAAAACCTGTTGGCCTACGGGCAACTCGGCACCTTCGCCGAGTACGCGGTGCTCTCGGAACGGTCCGTCATCAAGATCGACGAGGCGATTCCCTTCCACGCCGCCTCCCTGGTGTCGTGCGGGGTCAGCACCGGATGGGGCTCGGCGACGGTGTCGGCGGGCACCGAACCGGGCGACACCGTGGTGGTGATCGGCGCCGGCGGTGTCGGGATGAACGCGCTGCAGGGCGCCCGCGCAGTGGGCGCGAAGTACGTCGTCACGGCCGATCCCGTTGAGGCCAAACGGGATTCGGCCAAGATCTTCGGTGCCACGCACACCTCCTCCTCCGCGCGGGACGCCATACCGCTGGTCAGGGAGATCACCGCCGGCCTGATGGCCGACCGGGTGGTGGTCTGTCCCGGCGTGGTGCACGTGGACGTGATCCCGTTGGCGCTGGCGCTGCTGCGCAAGGGCGGGGTCTGCGTGCTGACCGGCATCATCCCGTTCACCGAGCCCCCGGTTCCGCTGGTGCTGCAGGCGATGACGCTGTCGGCCAAACAACTGCGGGGCGCCCTCTACGGCGGGATGAATCCGCGCACCAGCGTGCCGATGCTGTTGTCCCTGTATCAGGCGGGCGATCTCAAACTCGACGAGTTGGTCACCCGCCACTACCGGCTCGACGAGATCAACGAAGCATTCGCCGACCTGCGCGAGGGCCGCAACATCCGCGGCGTCATCGACTTCGCCGGCCGATAGCCGCTAACTCACGGCGCGATCCACTCCGAGGTCAGCGCGTACCCGACAGATACTTTGTCGAACTCCATCCGCCGTCGACGACGATCGTCTGGCCGTTGATGAAACTTCCGCCTGGCGAGCACAGGAATGCGACGGTGGCGGCGATGTCGTCGACGCTGCCCAACCGTTGGTGCGGTGTCATTTCCGTGTTGATCCTGCGAAAGCGCGGGTCCTGCAACCGCTTTTCCACCATCGGGGTGACCGTCACCCCCGGCGCGACGGCATTGCAGCGGATGCCGGGGGCGCCGTACTGGCAGGAGATGTGGGTGGTCAGCGCGGTCAGCCCACCCTTGGCCGCGGAGTAGGCGCCGCCGCGCAGGCCGCCGACGACGGCGAACGTCGATGTCACGTTGATGATCGCCGACCCCGGCGGCAGGTGGGGCAGCGCCTCGCGCGCGAGCCGGAACGGCGCCCGCAGCATCAAATTCAGAAAGTAGTCCAGGGTCTCGTCGTCGGTTTCGTGCAGCGGGTTGGGGCTGCCCCCGCCGGCGTTGTTGATCAGGAAGTCGATGTGGCCCCACCGCTGCAGGGCGTGGTCCACGATGCGCCGCGGCGCGTCGTCGTCGGTCAGGCCAACCGCTTTGGGTCGCGGCCGGTGCCGAGCACCGCCATGCCCATCCCGGCCAGCCTGGTCGCGCAGCCCAACCCGGTGCCGCTGCTTGCGCCCGTGACGATCGCGACCTGCATCTCAGCCATCCTTACTCAGCGCCGCGCGGATCCGATGCTTGAGCGCCTTGCTGGCGTCGTCCTCCGGTGGCGGTAGCCCCGTAGCATCTGCGGGCCGCGCACGCAGATCTCGCCGTCACCGGTGGGCGCCGCCGGGTGCGCGACGGACTTGATCTCGGCGATGCCGGGCCGGCCGTCGGTGTCGGCGGCGTAGTCGGCCTCCTGCGGCCGGGGGCCCCGACGGTGGCCACCGGCACCTCGGTGCAGCCGTACACCCGGGTGACGACCGCGCGGTCGAAATAGGCCGCGGCCTGGCGGATCAGCGACGGCGACACCGAGGCGCCGCCGCAGACGAACACCTTCAGGTCGGGCAGACGGGTGCCGGCGTTCTCGGCGGCCGAGAGCAGTTGCTGCAAAACGGTGTGGCCCCGGCCATGTGGGTACAGCGATGCGCGGTCATCAACGCCACCGCCCCCGCCGGATCCCACCGGCCCATCAGCACCGCCGTGGT
Source organism: Mycobacterium lepraemurium (assembly GCA_002291465.1). GTDB lineage: Bacteria > Actinomycetota > Actinomycetes > Mycobacteriales > Mycobacteriaceae > Mycobacterium > Mycobacterium avium. The sequence goes on from CP021238.1 coordinate 262,374, forward strand.
GCCCAGCCGCAGCGGGCATTCAAACGCGTAGATCGAGCCGCCGATATGGGCGAGCGGCGACGGCACCAGGAACGCGTCGCCGGGATCGATCGCCCAGTGGTCACGAACCTGTAAGATCAGGGCGTATATCGAATTATGGGTGTGCAGAACACCTTTCGGACAGCCGGTGGTGCCGGAGGTATAGAGGATCATCCGCACCGCATCGGGATCCAGGGCCGGAAGGGCACCGGGCGGTCCGCCCAGCATGGGGCGTACGGGGTGTGCCAACCGGTGCGACCCGTGTCGGGACCGCGCAGCACTACCACCTGCGGCGCCGCGCTCATCGCGGCCGTCACGCGGTCCAGCATCGCCGGGTAGTCGTGACCGCCGTACCGGTGCGGGACGAAAACCATTGCGGCGCGGGCATCCTCGAGAATGAAACGCAGGTCGTGGTCGCGCAGTGACGGCAGGATTGGGTTCACCACCATGCCGGCCAGTGTCGCGGCCAGGTAGATGACCGCGGCATCGTGCCAGTTCGGCAGCATGAACGACACCACGCTGCCGGCCGGCATCCGGGCCAGCGGGGCGGCGGCCAGCTCGCCGGACTGGGCGTACAGGGTCGCGCAGTTCAGCCGAACCTCGTTGTCCACCACCGCTATCCGTTCCGGCGTACGTTGCGCGGCGGCGCGCGCCGCGCCGGCCAGTGTGCTGCGCACCCACCAGCCGCGCCGGTAGGCCAGCGATGTTCGCGCGGTGTCCGGGGCGGCGCGGGCGGTCATCTCAACCGGCCTGACCGGTCACGCGGCGCATCGTCATCGCGTACCGGAAGTTCGGGGACAGGTGGGTGTTGATCGTCACCTGGGCCACCTTGCCGTCGGAGGTGGTGTAGGTGCGCCGCATCTGCGGCGCGGCCGTCCCCGCCTCGGCGCCCAGACCGTCGGCGAGTTCCGGCAACAGCAGCACCGCGGCGATCTCTTGGTGCAACTGGGCGACGCTGACACCGAACAGGTCCTCGATCAACGGAAAGATCGGGCCGGCATGCCGTTGCAGCAGCCGGCCGACCGCGGCGAAGCTGCGGTTGATGTAGTACTCGGTGCGGCAGATCGGCACCGGGGCGCCGTCGGCCTGCCGGTAGCCGCGCACCGACAGCCACTGGGTGCCGGGCTCGAGCCCGGTCCGGGCGGCCAGCTCGTCGTCGATCGTCACCATCGCGTTGGATTCGATGGTCAGCTGCGCGCCGGCCGCGAACGCGAGCAGGTCGTCGATCGACATCGCGTCCTGGGCATAGGAACTCGATGCCGGGCGGGGAGCCACCCGGGTGCCCGCCCGCGGCCGGGACGCGACCAGGTTGTCCTCGCGCAGCCGGCGCAGGGCTTCGCGGATGGTGTAGCGGCTCACCGCGAAGCGTTCGCACAGTTGGTGTCCGGTCGGCAACTGCGACCCCACCGGATAGACCCCGTCGACGATCTCCTTGCGCAGCGCTCGCGCGATCTGCAGATAGCGGTGGTCGCCGGAGATGGTCTGCGGCATCAGTGGCCGTCCCGGGTCGGCCGCAGCGCCAGCACGCTGCCCTCGCCGTCGGCCGAGACGTACAGCGTCCCGTCGTCGTCGGCGGTGATCCCGGCGAACGGGCCCTGCGGACCGGAGAGCGGCGGCATGCCCTTGAGCGGCTTGGGGTTCACCCCCGGCGGGGGACCGACCGGCAGGCCGGACGCGATGGTTCGCCGCGTCTTGTCGGCCGGATCGAACGTGATCAGCTCCTTGGCGCCGGCGTCGACCGCGTAGAGCACACCGTCGTGCAGCAGAATGCCTTGCGGGCGTTGCAGATCGGCGATCACGGTGTCGACCCTCGAGCCGCCCACCCGGACCACCCGCCCGGCTCCGGCCTCGGCCACCAGAGCCGCCCCGTCGGTGCCGATCGCGACACCGACCGGCTCGTGCAGCCCGGCCGCCAGCACCTCGACGGCACCCGAGCGCTGCAGCGACAGCACCCGGCCGGTGCCCAGCTCGGCGACCACCACGCCGGCCGGCCCCGGGGCGATGCCGTAGAGCTGGTCGGAACCGCCTGCCAGCACCTCGCTTTCGCTGGCCTGGGGCCGGTAGCGGCTGATCTGCCCGCCGGACGTGGTGACGACGAACTCGCCCGGTCCGCTCGCCGCGACACCGCGCAGGAACCCGGGATAGCCGGGGATGAACAGCATCCCCACGGTGTGCAGGGCGCCGTCGGGCAGTGCGCGTAGAAGTAGGTGCCCTCGGCGACGTAGAGCCGCCCGTCGTGGCCGACCGCGAGGTCCAGCGGCCAGTTGAGTCCACCGGGCAGTACGGATCGCGTTGTGCCGCCCGGTGATATCTCGGTGATCTCGCCGGTGAAGTTGGAGACGAACAGCCGGTCGCCGACGAAGGTGCAGTTGTCCAGGCCGGGGTTCAGCTGGGCGAGCACCCGCTGCCGACAAGGTCCTCGAGCACTGGCTGGCGTCGGCCCGCCGCGACGACGAGGCGCGCGGCGTGATCTGGCCGACCATCCCGCCCGACATCCTCGGGCAGGCCGGCACCGCGTGGCAGATCTTCCCCAACTTCCAGATCGGGCAGGGCCTGACCAGCGCGCTGTGCTACGGCGCGCGGCCACACCCCAGCTACAACCCCGACAAGTGCATCTTCGAGGTGTCGGTGTTCGAGCTGTACCCCAAAGGGGAAGAGCCCCACACGGAATGGGAATACACCCCGGTCGGTGCCCCGCGATAGCGTTCCGTGCTGCCGCAGGATTTCTCCAACATGGCCGCCGTGCAGCAGGGTATGAAGCCACTCGGATTCCTGGGCACCAAGCCCAACCCCTACCGGGAGCGCAGCACGGTCAACCTGCACTACCAATTGTCGAGGTACATGGGTACCGGTGCGCCCCGGGAACTCTCAGACAAGGAGCACCCACTGGCATGACCCCGACGTGGACACGCGGCAGGACGGTTGCGGGCCGACCCAGACGCCCGACGACATCGACATCGACTCGCTGCGGCAGAAATACGCCCACGAGCGCGAAAAACGGCTGCGCAAGGAGGGTTCCAAGCAGTACATCGAGGTGGAGGACGACTTCAGCGGCTACTACGAGGTCGACCCGTACACGCCGGTGGCGCTGCGCGAGCCCATCCGCGAGGACATCGACGTCGCCGTCTTCGGCGGCGGGTTCGCGGGCCTGCTGTCGGTGGTTCACCTGAAGAAGGCGGGCGTCGACGACGTGCGCATCATCGAACTCGGCGGCGACTTCGGCGGCGTCTGGTACTGGAACCGGTATCCGGGAATCCAGTGCGACAACGAATCCTATTGCTACATACCGCTTCTAGAAGAGTTGGACTTCATGCCGTCGAAGAAGTTCGCCGACAGCGCCGAGATCTACCAGCACTGCCGCAACATCGGCAAGCATTTCGGCCTGTACGATTCGGCGATCTTCTCCACCCAGGTGCACGACCTGCGCCGGGACGAGCAGATCAAGCGCTGGCGGGTCAGCACCAACCGCGGCGACGACATCCGCGCCCGGTTCGTGGTGCTGGCCTCGGGCCCGTTCCACCGGCCGAAGCTGCCCGGCATCCCCGGCATCAAAACCTCCGGCGGGCACAGCTTCCACTCGTCGCGGTGGGACTACGACTACACCGGGGGCGACTCGGGCGGGAACCTGCACAAACTGGCCGACAAGCGCGTCGGCGTCGTCGGCACCGGCGCCACGGGTATCCAGTATCGTGCCGTTCCTGGCGCGCTACGCCCAGCACCTCTACGTGTTTCAGCGCACCCCGTCCACCGTCGACGCGCTCAACAACACCCCGACCGACCCGGAATGGGTCAAGACGCTGCGACCCGGCTGGCAACGGGAGCGGCAACGCAACTTCCACGTCTGGACGTTCGAGGGCATGGCGCCGGGCCAGCCGGACCTGGTGTGCGACTTCTGGACCGAGCTGGGGTGCGCCACCGCGACCCGGGTGCTCGCCCTGGACGACCCCGCACCCCTGACGCCCGAGCAGTTCATGGCGATCCGGGAGGAGGAGGACTACAAGATTATGGAGCGGCTGCGCCGCCGCATCGACACGCTGATCGACGACCCGGCGACCGCCGAAGCGCTCAAGCCCTACTACCGATTCCTGTGTAAGCGGCCCTGCTCCAACGACGACTACCTGCCCAGCTTCAACCGCCCGAACGTGACCCTGGTCGACGTGTCGGCGAGCAAGGGCGTCGAGCGGGCCACCGAAAAGGGTTTGGTGGCAAACGGTGTCGAGTACGAGCTGGACTGCATCATCTATGCCAGCGGCTTCGAGATCACCACCGAGATCAGCCGGCGCTACTCGATCGAGACGATCGCGGGACGCGACGGGCTGTCGCTGTTCGACTACTGGCGCGACGGCTACAAGACGCTGCACGGGATGACCAGCCGCGGGTTTCCGAACCAGTTCTACACCGGCTTCACCCAGGTCGGCATCTCGGCCAACATCGCCGCCAACTACGAACTCCAGGGCGAGCACATCGCCTACATCATCGCCGAGGCGCTGAAACGCGGGGCGGCCACCGTGGAGCCCAGCGACGAGGCGCAGCAACAGTGGTGCACCGCGATCCGCGAAACCGCGGTCGACAACTCGGCTTTCGACGCGCAGTGCACGCCCGGCTATTACAACAACGAAGGCGGCGGCGGGGGCGAGGGCATCCGGTCTCACCCGGGTGAACCGTACGGTCCCGGCTTCTACGCCTTCGAGGACCTGCTGCGGGCCTGGCGCGACAAGGGTGATCTCGAAGGGCTGGTGTTCGGCAGTTGAGCGAAACCCTCGCGCCCCCACTGCGATTCGACGACCGCGTGGCCGTGGTGACCGGAGCCGGCCGCGGGCTGGGGCGCGCCTACGCTCACCTGCTCGCCGCGCGCGGCGCCAAGGTGGTGGTCAACGACGTCGGTGGAGCCCTGGACGGCGCGGGGGTCGACACCGGTCCCGCCGCGCAGGTGGTCGACGAGATCACCGCGGCCGGCGGAGACGCGGTGGCGTGCACCGAATCGGTCGCGACGCTGGAAGGCGGACGGGCGATCATCAAGACGGCGCTGGCGCACTACGGCCGCCTCGACGTGTTGGTGCACAACGCCGGCAACGTCCGTCGCGCCTCGCTCAAGGAGATGAGCTACGAGGACTTCGACGCCGTGCTCGACGTGCATCTGCGTGGCGCGTTCCACGTGCTGCGTCCCGCGTTCCCGGTGATGTGCCGGGCGGGCTACGGGCGCATGTGCTGACCTCGTCGATCGGCGGGCTGTACTGCAACCAGGGGTGGCCAACTACGCGGCCGCCAAGGCCGGGGTGATCGGCCTGTCCAACGTCGCCGCGCTGGAGGGCGCCGCCGAGGGGGTGCGGTGCAATGTGATCGTGCCGGCCGCGCTGACCCGGATGGCCGACGGCATCGACACCTCCGCCTACCCGCCGATGGGCCCCGAGCTCGCCGCGCCCGTGGTGGGCTGGCTGGCGCACGAATCCTGTTCGGTCAGTGGCGAACTGTTCATCGCGCTGGCGGGCCGGGTGGCCCTGGCGGTCATCGCGGAAAGCCCCGGCGTGTGCCGGCCCGGGTGGACGGTCGAGGACGTCGGCGAGCACCTGGACGCGATCCGCTACGTCGAGACACCGCTGATCTTTCCGGTGGCCCCCGACGGCCACGCCGAGCACATCCGCTACAGCTTCGAACTGGCGCAGCGCTCCAACGAGCAGGGGGCGCTGCATGGCTAGCACCAGCGGCCCGATGGCCGGGGTGCGGGTCATCGACCTGACCGCGATGGTGATGGGCCGTACTGCACGCAGATCATGGCCGACATGGGCGCCGACGTGATCAAAGTCGAACCGCCGCAAGGGGATAACACCCGCTACATTTCGGTGGGGCCGGCGCCGGGCATGAGCGGGGTGTTCGTCAACGTCAACCGGGGCAAGCGCAGCGTCGTGCTGGACCTGCAGACCGACGCCGGGGCATGCGCGCTGCGCGGCCTCGTCGAGACCGCCGACGTGTTCATCCATTCGATGCGCGCCAAGGCGATCGCCAAGCTCTGCTTCGGCTACGACGACGTCGCCGCGATCAACCCCGCCGTCGTCTACACCAACTGCTACGGGTACGGCCGGCGCAGACCCGACAGCGACCGCCCCGCCTACGACGACACCATCCAGGCCGAATGCGGCCTGCCGGCGGTGCAGCAGCAGCTGACCGGCCAGGCCGACTACGTGGGCACCATCATGGCGACAAGATCGCCGGCCTCACAGCACTTACGCGACGACGATGGCGTTGTTCCACCGCGAGCGCACCGGGCAGGGCCAGGAGGTGGAGGTCGCCATGTTCGAGATCATGGCCTCGTTCATGCTCGTCGAGCACGCCAACGGCGCCCTGTTCGACCCGCCGCTGGGGCCCGCGGTGTATCCGCGCACGGGTGGCGCCGAACCGCCGCCCGTACCGCACCAGCGACGGCTGCATCGCCGCGCTGATCTACAACGACAAGCACTGGAACGTCTTCATGAACGCCGTGCGGCCGCTGTGGGCCAGCGAGCTGTATGCGACGCTGGAACAGCGCGCCGCACAGATCGACACCGTCTACGGGCTGGTGGACGAGACCATGAAAGAGCGGTTCACCGCCGAATGGCTGGAGCTGTTCGGCGCGCTGGAAATACCTGCCGCGCCGCTGAATTCGCCGGGCGCGCTGTTTGACGACCCGCACCTCAACGCCGTCGGGATGTTCCAGACCGTCGACACCCCGCACGGCCCGGTGCGCTTCCCCGGCGTGCCGACCTGGTTCTCACAGACCTCGGGCCGGGTGGCCGGGCCGGCGCCCGAGCTGGGCGCCCACACCGACGAAGTGCTCGGCGAAATCGGCGCGGGCAGACGCAAAAGCTCCCGAAACTCCGTGCCGGAGGGGGATTTTGCGTCTGATCGCGAGGGAAAGGAACTGTAAATGGGTGTGCCGGTTTATCAGAGGATCCTCGATCTCTTCCAGGCCGAGGGGGTGAACACCCTGTTCGGCATCCCGGACCCCAACTTCGTGCACATGTTCCTCGAGGCCGAATCCCGGGGCTGGTCGGTGGTCTCGCCGCACCACGAGCTGAGCGCGGGATTCATGGCCGAGGCGGCGTCGCGTATGACCGGCAAGCCCGGCCTGTGCATCGGGACGCTCGGCCCGGGCATGGCCAACATCGCCGGGGCCATCCAGTGCGCGCTGGTGGAAAACTCGCCGGTGATCTTTCTCGGCGGCCAGCGGGCCCGCGTCACCGAACGTCGGGTGCGCCGCGGGCGCATCCAATTCGTGCGCTAGGAGCCGCTTTTGCGCCGTCGGTCAAATACAGCGCGTCCATCGAACACGCCGACCAGACCGACGAGATCATCCACGAGGCGCTGCGCCGTGCCATGTCCGGCACGCCCGGCCCGGCCTACATCGAATACCCCTCCCACGGATCCTCTCCGAGCTCGACGTGCCCGACCCGCTGCCGACGCACCGGTACCGGCTGGTCAACCAGACCGCCGGGGAGCGCGAGGTGGCCGAGGCGGTGCGGCTGATCCGCGCCGCCGAGAGCCCGATCCTGCTGGTCGGGCACGGGGTGCGCACCTCGCGCACCGGCGCCGCGGTCCGGGAGCTGGCCGAGCTGATGGCCTGCCCGGTGATCCAGACCTCCGGCGGCACCTCCTTCATCGACGGTCTGCAGGACCGCACCTTCGCCTACGGGTTCTCCCCGGCCGCCGTGGAGGTGGTGGTGACCTCCGACCTGTGCCTGGCGTTGGGCACCGAGCTCGGCGAACCGAGCCACTACGGCCGGACCCGGCACTGGGCGCAGAACGACGCCACGCGCAAATGGATTCTGGTGGAACAGGATCCGGCCGCCATCGGCGTCAACCGTCCCATCGACGTGCCGCTGGTCGGTGACCTGCGCGGGGTGTCCCGCAGCTGGTGGCGGCGCTGCGGGACACCCCGCGAAAGCCCTCGCCCGATCTGGACCGCTGGATCGAGCAGGACGCGGCGGAGCTGGCGCAGCTCGCCGAGAACGCGCCGACGGGCCGCACGCCGATCCACCCGGCCCGGTTCGTCGTCGAGGCCACCCGGGCGTTCCCCGAGGGCGGCATCATGGTGCGCGACGGCGGCGCCACCGTCATCTTCGGCTGGACCTACTCGCAGGCCAAGCCGCGCGACGTCATCTGGAACCAGAACTTCGGCCACCTGGGTACCGGCCTGCCGTATGCGGTCGGGGCGTCCATCGCCGAGGGCGGCAAGCGGCCGGTGATGCTGTTGACCAGCGACTCGGCCCTCCTCTTCCACATAGCCGAGCTGGAAACCGCTGCGCGGCAAGGACTTCCACTGGTCTACGTGGTGGGCGTCGACCACCAGTGGGGCCTCGAGGTGGGCGTCTACAAGCGCACCTTCTCTCAGCCGTCGCCGCAGCCCGGCGTGCACTGGAGCAAGGACGTGCGGCTGGACAAGGTCGCCGAGGGCTTCGGTTGCCACGGCGAGTACGTGGAGAAGGAGGACCAGATCGGCCCGGCGATCCAGCGGTCCTACGCCAGCGGCAAGCCCGCCGTCGTGCACGTCTGCATCGATTCGAAGGCCAATTCCGAGGAGATGCCCAAGTACGACGAATTCCGCACCTGGTATGCCGAGGGCACCCAGTAAGAGAAGGATGATCTGATGCGCGAATACCTGAAGTTCTACATCGACGGACAATGGGTCGACCCGGTGCGGCCCAACACGTTCGACGTGGAAACCCGGCAACCGAACAGGTGTGCGGCAAGATCTCGCTGGGGTCGGCGGCCGACGTCGACGTCGCGGTCGGCGCCGCGCGCCGGGCCTTCGGCCGCTGGTCGCAGAGCAGCCGCGAAGACCGGCTGGACCTGTTGCAGGCCATCCTCGCCGAATACCAGAAGTGCGCCGACGATCTCGCCGCAGCGGTCACCGAGGAGATCGGCGCGCCGCCCTCGCTGGCGGCCGGCCCGCAGGTCTTTCTCGGCATCGGCCACCTGACCACGGCCATCGAAGAACTTCGTGTTCACCGAGCAACGCGGGGCGACGCTGATCGCCAGGGAACCCATCGGCGTCTGCGGCCTGATCACCCCGTGGAACTGGCCGTTCAACCAGGTCGCGGTGAAGGTCTACCCGGCGCTGGCCACCGGCTGCACCGTGGTGCTGAAACCGTCCGAGGTGGCGCCGTTCTCGTCGTACATCTTCGCCGAGATCCTGGCCGCCGCGGGGGTCCCGGCCGGGGTGTTCAACCTGGTCAACGGAGATGGGCCCGGCGTGGGCGCGGCCCTGGCGGGCCATCCCGACATCGACCTGGTGTCGTTCACCGGGTCGACCCGCGCCGGGGTCGAGGTGGCCCGCAACGCCGCGCCGACGGTCAAGCGCGTCACCCAGGAACTCGGCGGAAAAGCCCCAACATCGTCCTGGACGACGGCGGCTTCGCCGACGCGGTCCGGGCCGGGGTGGCCAACATGATGCCCAATTCGGGGCAGAGCTGTAACGCCCCGTCGCGCATGCCGGTGCCCGCGTCCCGGATGGCCGAGGCCATCTCCATCGCCCGTGAGGTCGCCGAACAGGTGCAGGTGGGGCGACCCCGACGACGCGACGGCGATCGGGCCGGTGGCGTCGCGCGCGCAGTTCGAGAAGGTGCAGCGGCTGATCCAGCAGGGCATCGACGAGGGCGCGACGGTGGTGGCCGGCGGCCCGGGCCGGCCGGCGGGGCTCGACCAGGGCTACTACGTCAAGCCGACCGTTTTCGCCGACGTCACCAACGACATGACCATCGCATCGCCCGCGAGGAGATCTTCGGCCCGGTGTTGTGCATCCTGGGCTACGACGACCTCAACCACGCCTTCGACCTGAACGCACCGTTCGGCGGCTACAAACGCAGCGGCAACGGCCGCGAATGGAGCGACTTCGGCTTCCACGAGTACCTGGAAGGCAAAAGCATCCTCGGCTACGCGCCGGCCCAGGCCGACCGGTAGCTCCCGTCACGCCCAAATCAGGCCCCGCACAGCGTAAATCCGGTGCGTGTCCTTCCACGCGATCGCGCATGCCCACCCTTAAGCTGGCTGCGATCAACAGGAGGGGCAGCGACGTATCGGCATCAACCATGGCGCCGGGCGAGATGGTAGTCACGGCGCGCTGACAGCAGACACCGAGCCGGGCAGGTCTCACCCCGCGCCGGCTCGTGGTACTCGGCCCCGGTGGGTCGCCCCGGTGCGCCGGGTGGGGCGGCTGGCGATCTGGGACCGACCGGAACGGCGCAGCGGAATCCCGGCGCTGGACGGGCTGCGCGCCATCGCGGTGGCACTGGTGCTCATCGGCCACGGTGGCATCCCCGGCGTCAGCGGCGGATTCATCGGCGTCGACGTCTTTTTCGTGCTCAGCGGGTTCCTGATCACCTCGCTGCTGCTCGACGAGCTGGGCCGCACCGGGCGTATCGAGCTGACCGGATTCTGGATCCGGCGCGCCCGACGGCTGCTTCCGGCGCTGGTGCTGATGGTGCTCACCGTGGCCGCCGCCCGCCAGCTGCTGCCCGAACGCTCGCTCACCGGGCTGCGCGACGACGCGGTCGCAGCGTTCCTGTGGATGGCGAACTGGCGGTTCGTCGCCCAGAAAACCGACTACTTCACCCAGGGCGCGCCGCCGTCGCCGCTGCAGCACACCTGGTCGCTCGGCATGGAGGAGCAGTACTACTTCGTCTGGCCGCTGCTGCTCATCGCGGTCGCGCTGGCGCTGGCCGCGCGCGCCCGGCGCCGCTGCACCCGGGCCACCGTCGGCGGGGTGCGGTTCAGCGCGTTCGTCATCGCCACCGTGGGGGCGCTGGCGTCCGCGTCGGTGGCCATCGTGATGGCCACCGACGGCACCCGCGACCGCATCTACTTCGGCACCGACACCCGGGCGCAGGCATTGCTGGTCGGCGCGGCCGCGGCCGCGCTGCTGGTGTCCGACTGGCCGTCGATGAACCGCGGCTGGTGCATGCTGCGCACCCGGTGGGCGCGCCGCGTCGCCCGGATCCTGCCGGTGCTGGGATTGGCCGGGCTGGTGGCGGCGACCCACTACGCTAGCGGCGCCAGCGGTGAATTCCGGCACGGCTTGCTGATCGCCGTCGCGATCGCGGCCGTGGCGGTGATCGCCCCCGTCGCGGTGGAGCAGCGCGGCGTGGTGGCGCGGGTGCTGGCGCTGCCGCCGCTGGTCTGGTTGGGCACCATCTCCTACGGCATCTACTTGTGGCACTGGCCAATCTTCTTGGCGCTCAACGAGGAACGTACCGGGTGGGCCGGTATGCCGCTGTTCGCCGCGCGGTGCGCGGCTACGGTGGCGGTGGCCGCCGCGTCGTGGTGGCTGCTCGAGCAGCCCATCCGGCGCTGGCGCCCGGCGCGGGTGCCGCTGTTGCCGCTGGCCGCGGCGACGGTGGCCAGCGCCACCGCGGTGACGCTGCTGGTGGTGCCCGTGGGCACCGGGTCGGGTTTGCGTGAGGGTCTGCCTCCCGGCGTCTCGGCGGTCGCGGCGGTGTCGCCGTCGCCGCCCGGAAATAACCGGCCGCGAGATCCCAATCGCCCGTTCACCGTCTCGGTGTTCGGCGATTCGATCGGGTGGACGTGGATGCATTACCTGCCGCCGACGCCGGGGTTCGCTTTCCTCGACCACACCGTCATCGGATGCAGCCTGGTGCGCGGCACCCCGTACCGGTACATCGGCGAAACGCTGAAGCAGCGGCCGGAATGCGACGGCTGGCCGATCCGCTGGTCGAGGCAGGTCAGCCAGGACCAGCCCGACGTCGCGCTGCTGATCATCGGTCGCTGGGAAACGGTGGACCGGGTCAACGAGGGCCAATGGACCCACATCGGCGACCCCACCTTCGACGCCTACCTCAACGGTGAGCTGGAGCGGGCGCTGAACATCGTCGGCTCCACCGGCGTCCGGGTGGTGGTGGCCACCGTGCCGTACAGCCGCGGCGGCGAAAAGCCGGACGGCCGTTTGTATCCCGAGGACCAGCCGGATCGGGTCAACCTGTGGAACACCATGCTGCGCAAGACCGTCGCGCACCATCCCAACGTGGCGATCCTCGACCTGAACAAGAAGCTTTGCCCGGACGGTGTTTACACCGCCAAGGTGGACGGCATCAAGGTGCGCAGCGACGGTGTGCACCTCACCCTGGAAGGGGTGAAGTGGTTGACACCGTGGCTGGAGGAGTCGCTGAGGTGAGGCCCTAACCGTTTGTGCGGCAGCTGATTTCCATGCTGTCGCTGTCGCGGACCTGGAAGTTGAAGCTGACGTAGCCGTTGTCGGGGTTGCGCACCCGGTCGAGGTAAGGCTGGGTGTCGGCTGCGCTGGTGTTGTCGGCGACCACCAAAACCCCTGGGGACAGCCGCGGTTCGAGCAGCTCGAGCACCGGCAGATACAGGTCCTTCCAGCCGTCGAGCAGCACGAAGCCCACCGGGCCCGGCAGATCCGCCAGCGTGGTCAGCGCGTCACCCTGAAGGATCGTGATCATGTCGTCCAGTCCGGTCTCGGCGAACGGCTTCTTGGCCGCGGCGATCTTGGTCTCGCTCAGCGCGGTGGTCACCACCCGGCCGCTGCCGTTGTCGCGGACCGCGGCGGCCAGGTGCACGGCGGAGATGTCGAACGACATCCCGAACTCGACGACGGTGGCCGGGCGGGTGGCGCGCACCAGCGAATACAGCAGCCGGCCCGCTTCCGGCGTGACCGGGATGTAGAACTCGCTCATCGCGTCGGCCCGCTGCTGCGCCGTTATCGGCTGATCGAACGTGCCGCGCCGCTCGCGCAACAGCGACATCTGGTTCTTCGACTCGGAATACATGCGGTCGAGTGCCGATGCGACCTGGGATCCTGCAACGTTGTGGCCATGGTGCATGAGCCTAGGAGCGGAGTCTGAGTGCGGGCTGGGCGCCGCAGACGGGCGTCAGGGATCCGTTAAGCGGTTTGACGAGCTCGCGGCCGCGGTGTCACTATGGTTTCCGCAAGCACCTCGGTAGGTGAGGCGTCTGCATGGATACAGGCCACTGACCCCGAACGTCGAGAGACGACCGGGTCAGGACAGCTCTTCCCGGACCCAAGGGTTGAGCCCAAGTGGCTTCCGGAGCCCCGGATACGCCGTGCAGTGCCGAAGCTCCGACGAGAGGGGTGCGACCGGTGGCGTTCTCCGGGCCGGTCATCGAATCCTCTTTCGTTCAGGTGGATGTGGTGGCACCCGCGTGTGTCTTGGCCGTGAGGAGGTGAGGGCGAGATGAGTCCCGGTGATAGTCCCTATCCGAAATCCGTTTCGTCCCGATCCGGCTCCGGCACCATGTCCACCGCCTGACCTTCACTGCTGGTCGCGCGGAGGATGCCTCGCTGTCGGTCGGGCCTCCAGCAGGAGAAGATCATGGCTTTTGTTGTCACGCACCGTTTTCCGACTGTTTCCCGTCGGCGTGGATGGTCGATGCTGCGCGCGGGCCGGTTGCTGGCCAACAAGTTTCACCAGCGGGCCGCCATGACGCCGCAGGAGCGGGCCAACCTGTATGTCTCGCGGATGCCGATCGCGGTGATCACCGCGTCGCTGGGTGGGCACCCGTCGGGTTCCGCCGACCAGCACCGGTGACCGGTTGCCGATGCCCGCGGCGGCGGGGGCGCTAGCGCCGGTCCGTCGCCGCGGGCGCGCGGCATGCCGTGCCCGCGTCCGCCTCACCCCGAGTGAGAACACGTCCGAGAGAGCGAGGCTTTCGATGACTTCGATGCACACCCGCGGCCGGCGCACCCCGGGCGCTGCCGTGCAGAGTTCGGCGGTGTACGACGCCGCCCACGTCGGCGACATCGTCGGCGCGTTCGGCCGCATCCGGCGCGACGGCGGCGGCGCCGACGGGGCCGCGGGCGGGCGCTGGCGCCGGCTGCGGACGTTGGCGGTCATCACCGGTCCCGGACTGATCGTGATGGTCGGCGATAACGACGCCGGCGGTGTCGCGACCTACGCGCAGGCCGGCCAGAACTACGGCATGGGCCTGCTGTGGACGCTGGCCTTGCTGATCCCGGTGCTCTACGTGAACCAGGAAATGGTGCTGCGGCTGGGCGCGGTCGCCCGGGTAGGGCACGCGCGGTTGATCTTCGAGCGGTTCGGCAGGTTCTGGGGCGCCTTCAGCGTCGGTGATCTGTTGATCCTCAACGCGCTGACGATCGTCACCGAATTCATCGGTGTGGCACTGGCTCTCGGCTTCCTGGGTTGCCCGAAGATCGTCGCCGTCCCGGCCGCCGCAGCGCTGCTGTTCGCCGTCGTGGCCGGCGGCTCGTTCCGCCGCTGGGAGCGGTTGATGTTCCTGCTGATCGCGGTGAACGTGCTGATCTTCCCGATGGTCCTGCTGGTGCATCCGGCCCCGAAAGCGACTGTGGCCGGGTTGATCCCGCAGTTCCCGGGCGGGCTCAACTCGACCGTGCTGCTGCTGGTGGTCGCGATCGTGGGCACCACCGTCGCGCCGTGGCAGCTGTTCTTCCAGCAGTCCAACGTGGTGGACAAGCGCATCACCGCGCGCTGGATCCCTTACGGGCGAGCGGATTTGGTGATCGGGATCGTGGTGGTAATGGTCGGGGCGGCGGCGCTGATGGCGGTGACGGCGTTCGGATTGGCCGGGACCGCCGCTGCCGGCCACTTCACCGACGCCGGGGAGGTGGCCACCGGGCTGTCGGCGCACCTGGGCCGCACGGGCGGGGTGTTGTTCGCGATCATCCTGCTGGACGCCTCGCTGATCGGCGCCAACGCCGTCGGGCTCGCGACCTCCTACGCGGTCGGTGACGCCATGGGCAAGCGGCACTCGTTGCACTGGAAGATCACCGAGGCGCCGCTGTTCTACGGCGGCTACGCGGTGCTGCTCGCGGTGTCGGCCGTGGTCTCCTTCAGCCCGGACCACATCCTGGGCCTGGTGACCCAGGGCGTGCAGGCGCTGGCCGGCGTGCTGCTGCCCTCGGCGACCGTCTTCCTGGTGTTGCTGTGCAACGACCGGGCGGTGCTGGGGCTGTGGGTGAACACGGTGTGGCAGAACATCGCCGCGTGGACCATCGTGTGGTGCCTGGTGCTGTTGTCGCTGGCGCTGACGGCGACCACGTTCTTCCCCGACCTGTCCACCGGCACCATCGAGGCCGGGCTCGCGGCCGGTGCCGTGCTCGGCGTCGTCGCCGGTGCGGTGATGATCGTCGTGGGCCGGCGCCAGCGCGACCTCGCCGAGGCCGAGGCCATCGTGCGCACGCTGGGCGGCGTCCTGGATCCCGAGCAAGTCGACGAGCTCGACGACGCGTCGTCGCTGACCCGCGCCGAGCGGCGGGCCCTGCGCCGGCAGGACCGGGAGAACTGGCAAACCCCCAGCCTGGCCCTGCTCGACCGGCCGGCGATGTCGCCGATGCGCCGGGCGGGGCTGTTCACCCTGCGGGGCTACCTGGTGGTGGCCGTGGTGTTCGTCATCATCAAGCTCGTGCAGGCCGGTGTGGTCGGCCCGGCCGCCTCACTGTGAATCAGTGGGCAGCAGAACGATTTTCCCGTGGGTGTACCGCTGCTTGAGCTCGGCGAACGCGCCGGCGACCCGATCCAGCGGATAGGTCGCGGCGATGTCGAACTCGAGGGCGCCGGAGACGATCAGATCGGCCATCTCGGCCAGCACTTCCGGGGTCGACGCCTCGGCGCTGCCTTCGGTCTTGGCGCCCACTTCCGCGGCCTTCTCGAAGGAGATGATCGTGTCGATCCGCTTCGGTGGCACACCGAGGTCCACGGCGAGCTGCACGTATTGCGGGCCGAAAAGGTCGATGAACGCGTCGATTCCGTCCGGCGCTGCCTCGCGCAGCCGATCGGCCAGCCCGTCCCCGTAGGTGATCGGGACGACACCGTGCGCGCGCATCCAGTCCGCGTTGCCCGGGCCGGCGATGCCGAGCACCCGCGCTTTGCGCAGCACCAGCAGCTGCGTGACCAGGCTGCCCACCCCGCCCGAGGCCGCCGACACCGCGACCGTCTCACCCGGTTGCGGCGACACCGCACGCACCGCCGCGTAGGCCGTCACACCCACCACATACAGCGAACCCGCCACCTCCCAACTCAGTTCGGGCGGCTTGCGGATCAACTGCCCCACCGGGACGGCGGTGTGGGTGGCATGGCTGGACCGGCGCAGACTGAACCCCAAAACCTCGTCGCCGACCGCGAATTCGGTCACCCCCGGCCCCACCGCGGTCACCACGCCGGCCAGGTCGCTGCCCTCACCGGAGGGGAAGGTGGCCGGGAACCTCTCGTGCAACGCCCCGACCCGGATGGCGGCTTCCCCGGGATTGATCCCGGCGGCGCGCACCTCGACGACAACCTCGCCCGGCCCGGGCGCGGGCATCTCGATGTCGGCGACGTACAACACCTCGCGTCCGCCGTACCGGTCGAACCGTACGGCGCGCGCCGCTGCAGCCGTCATGCCGTTCCCCTCCCCGTCGGATGCCCGCCTCCGCCAGCATAGGCGCGCGGCGGCACTACCCACCGGCCGAGAATTGGGCATATGTTCATAACAGCTGCCCGATGCCCACCGGCGTTTCGCCGGCGGCGCCGGGGCGGTGGTGAACCTCGTTGGGGGAAGGAAGCTGCGTGCAGGCCGCTCGGATCGGCATCGCCGGCTGCGCTGCCGTCGTCATCGCGGCCGCGGGGTGCGGAGGCGGCGGCAAGGGCTCGTCGCCGGGCCCCGGTTCGCCCACGCCGTCGAGCAGTTCGGGCGCCGTCACCGGCCCGCCGCCGGGACAACCCAGCGACTACGGCTACCTGCTGATCAAGCCGAGCGACGTCGGCGGAGGTCTGAGCGCTCCCCAGTCACCGATGCTCAACCCCAACAACGCCCCAGGGGCCGCGCAGCTTTTCGCCAACGCCGACAGCAGCCGGCGGCTGTGGGACACCATCATGATCGCCGCCGACGCCACGGCCGCCACCGCCGAACTGGCCGCCACCAAGAGCAGTTACGCCGGCAAGGTGAACGGCGACTGGCGCCCGGTTGCCGTCGGCGCCAACGGGACAACGATTTCGGGCGGCTCCTCGGACAACACCCAGGCGATGACGGTGCTGTTGTTCACCGAGGGCAGGGTCCTGGTCACCCTGGAATTCGACAGCGCGCCCAACGACCCGATCGACCCGGCAGTCGCGGTCGACATCGCCCGCAAGCAGGACGCTGCGATCAGGGCCGGGCTGCCCGGCTAGCAGCGAAAGACCGTCGGGGCCAACGTGTTTCGGCGACAGCAACGCATGCTGCGCGTCGGCGGAGCCGAAACCGGCGGCAGCCGTTGCCATCTGACGATGGCCGGTTGCCGGTCAGGCCACGACCTGGATGGGGTCGCCGATGTTGACCTCGTTGAAGTACCACGCGGCGTTGTCCGGGCTCAGGTTGATGCATCCATGGCTGACGTTCGCGTAGCCCTGCGAGTCGACCGACCACGGCGCCGAATGCACGTACACCCCGCTCCAGGTGACCCGAACCGCGTACTGGGCGGTGATCTTGTAGCCCTCCGGCGAGCTGAGCGGGATGCCGATGGTGCGCGAGTCCATCACCACCGAACGCTGCTTTTCCAGCGCAGTGAAGTTACCGATCGGGGTGGGCCGGCTGGGTTTGCCCATCGACGCCGGCATGGTGCGCAGCACCTCGCCGTTGCGGCTCACGGTGAAGGTGTGTTTGGAGATGCTGGCAACGCCCAGCAGCTCGTCGCCGGTGTCGAAACCGGTGGTCAGCGCCTGCACGCCGACCGAAACGTGGCCGTGCGCGGGCCAATACCGGTTCGGGACGAACCGGACGACCGTGTTGTCGTCGGCCCACTCGAAATGCCCGCGGACACCGGCCGGCGACACCACGCGAATCGACCGCTCGACGGCGGCCCGGTCGGCCGCCGGCGCGGTGAACGTCACCACGATCGGGTGGGCCACACCCACCACCGCCCCGTTGGCGGGCAAAATCGAGGCGACGCCGGGGACGGGCTGCGACAACGGCACCGAAGCGCCACCGCGGCCGACCGGCACTACCAGGGCCATGACCGTGATCGCTACCATAACAAATAGATAACGACCGGCTCGACGCATAGCGTCCACCCTTCGAGATGGTGCGATCAACACACCGATATTCTACTTGTTGTCCGCCGACCACCGGTTTCAGCAAACAATGACAGTTCGGTTCGGTCGGAGCGGTCACGTTCCGATCACCGGTTGGGTGCAATCGCGGCGAGGAGTGGGCATGGCTGGTGAGAATCACTACACGCGTCCCTGCGCCGACTCGGCGGCGCTGGTGCTGATCGACGTGCAACGCGATTTCTACGCCGACGACGCCCCGATGCGAGTCGAGGGAACGAGTGCGGCCCTCGGCGCGATGGCCGAGCTGGCCCGCGCCTTCCGGCGCCGCGAGCTGCCGATCGTGCACGTGGTGCGCCTGTACCGGGCCGACGGGTCGAACGCCGACCCGTGCGGCGCCGCTTTATCGAGGACGGCGCCCGCGTCGCGGTGCCGGGCAGCCCCGGCTCACAGATCGCCCCCGAGCTGTTGCAGAAAGCCGTTGAGCTGGACCACCAATTGCTGCTCTCCGGCGGCTTCCAGCAGATCGGGCCGGCCGAGCACGTGATGTACAAGCCGCGCTGGGGAGCCTTCTACGGCACCAAGCTCGAGCAGCATCTGCGCGAAAGCCGCACGGATACACTGGGTTTCGCGGGCTGCAACTTCCCCAACTGTCCCCGCACATCGATCTACGAGGCGTCCGAACGCGACTTTCGCATCGTGCTGGTGGCTGACGCCATCTCGGGTTTGTACGACCGCGGTGCCCAGGAATGCCAGGCCATCGGGGTGGCGGTGCGCGACACCGCGCAGACGCTGGATTGGCTCGGCGGGTAGCCGCGGGTGAGCCTCGGCGAGATCGCAAGGCCGAGCCCGACCACGACAGGAGTGCGGGTGCTCCTCCGTCAGCTGGAGTACTTCGTGGCGGTGGCCTCCGAGCGGCACTTCGCCCGGGCCGCCGAGAAGTGCTTCGTGTCCCAGCCGGCGCTGTCCGCCGCGATCGCCAAGCTGGAAAAGGAGCTGAACGTCACGCTGATCAATCGTGGCCACAGTTTCGAGGGTGTCACCCCCGAGGGTGAGCGATTGGTGGTGTGGGCCAGGCGGATTCTCGCCGAGCACGACGCGTTCAAGGCCGAGGTCGACGCCGTGCGGTCGGGGGTCACCGGGACGCTTCGGCTGGGCACCGTGCCGACCGCGTCCACCACCGCGTCCCTGCTGCTGTCCGCGTTCTGCTCCGCGCACCCGTTGGTGAAGGTGCAGATCCTGTCCAGGCTGTCGGCCGGCGAGCTGTACCGGCGGTTGCGCGAGTTCGAACTCGACGCCGCCATCGCCCAGACCGCGCCCGACGACACCCCGACGTGAACCTGGTGCCGCTCTACCGGGAGCGTTATGTGTTGCTGGCACCGGCGGACCTGCTGGCATCCGGCGCCGCCACCATGACCTGGGTGCATGCAGCGCAGTTGCCGCTGGCCCTGCTCACCCCGGACATGCGGGACCGCCAGATCATCGACCGGGCGTTCGCCGACCACGGCATCACGCTGCACCCTCAGGTCGAAACCGACTCCGTGGCTTCGCTATTCGCGCAGGCGTCGGCGGGTAGTTGGGCGTCCATCGTGCCGCACACCTGGCTGTGGGCATCGCCGCTGGGCGCCGGCATCCGGGCGGTGGAGTTGGTCGATCCGGTGCTCACCGCCGACGTGGTGCTGGCCACCAAGTCGCACGGCCCCGGATCTCCGATCGCGCGGGCGCTGGCCGCGTCCGCCGGCCGGCTGCAGCTGAACGACTTCGCGCAGCTGCTGGGCGTCACCCGCCGGCGCTGACCGCGGCCGGCGACGCCGCGCTGGCCGGGTTTCGGTTGGCCAGGTGGCCGCTTTCCACCCCGGCGGACGGATCGAGCTCGCAGTCGATCAGCGACGGCCCGCCGGAGGCGATCGGCTCCGTCAGTGCCGCCCGCAACTCGGCGGCCGTGCTCACGTGATATCCCTTGCCGCTGAACGCCTCCACGATCAGCTCGTGGCGGGCCCGGGTGCTGAGCACTGTGGGTGCCGGGTCATCCCCGTGTGGGGGCTCGTCGCCGCGGTAGACACCGCCGTTGTTGAGGATGACGACGGTCACAGGCAGGCGGTAGCGGCAGATGGTCTCGATCTCCATCCCGCTGAAGCCGAACGCGCTGTCGCCCTCGATCGCGACCACCGGCCGACCGGTCTCGACCGCGGCGCCGATGGAGAAGCCCATGCCGATGCCCATCACGCCCCAGGTTCCGGTGTCGAGCCGGTGCCGCGGCAGTTCCATGTCGATGACGTTGCGGGCCAGGTCGAGCGCGTTGGCTCCCTCGTTGACCACGTAGATGTTGCGGTTGTCTTGCAGCACAGCTCGAATCGCGCCCAGCGCGTTGTAGAACCGCATCGGGTGCGGGTCCTCGGCACAGCGCGCACGCATCTCGGCGTCGTTGTGGGCCCGGCGCTCGGCCAGTTCCTCGGTCCACCGCGCCGGCGCCGTGATCGGCCGGGCGTCCAGCGCGTCGCACAGCGCGGACATCACGGAGCCGATGTCGCCGGCCAGCGGCGCGGCGATCTGCTGGTTGCTGTCGAACTCCGACGGCTCGATGTCGACCTGTACGAACTTCACACCGGCCGACCATTGCGGCTATTCCCCATGTCCCAGAAGCCAATTCAGCCGGGCGCCGACCAACAGCACCGCGTCGGCGCGCCCGATGGCCAGTGAGCGGGCGGCCGCGGCGGACTGCGGGTGGGCGTCCGGTAGCAGCCCCTTGGCCATCGACATCGGCAGGAACGGAATTCCGGTGGACTCGACGAATCGCCGAATCTCGTTGTCGGCCTGGGCGTATGCTGCGCCCTTGCCCAGCACGATCAACGGCCGCCGGGCGTCGGCCAGAACGTCCAGCGCGCGATCGACCGCCTCGGGCGCGGGCCGCTGGCGGGGGGGGGGGCGGGGTCGACGACCCGCCACAGCGTGCCGGCGGCGGCCGAAGCGTCCATGGCCTGGCCCAGAACGTCGCCGGGGATGTCCAGGTAGACACCGCCGGGGCGGCCGGAGACCGCCGTCCGCACGGCGCGCGACGCCGCGGCCGATGTCGTCGACCCGGTCGATCCGGTACGCCGCCTTCGCGAAAGGCCTTGCGGCGTCCAACTGGTCGAGGTCCTGGTAATCGCCGCGGCGCAGATCGACCAGCGCCCGATCGCTCGAGCCGGAGATCTGGATCATCGGGAAGCGGTTCGTCGTCGCGTTCGCCAGCGCGGGCAGGGCGTTGAGGAAGCCGGGCCCCGACGTGGTCAGGCACACCCCCGGACGACGGGTGAGGAAGCCCGCGGCCGCCGCCGCGTTGCCGGCCGAGGCCTCCTGCCGAAAGCCGATGTAGCGGATGCCCGACACCTGCGCGGCCCGGGCCAGGTCGGTGATCGGGATGCCGACGACGCCGAAGATGGTCGCGACATCGTTGGCCCGCAGCGCCTGCACCACCAGATGGAAGCCGTCGATCAGCCGTGCGGATTCCGGCGTCGGGCCGGCGGATGCCGAGGTTGCGGACACGTGGCGACTCCTGCCGTGCGGGTGTGGGTACTGCCCAGCCATCACAATGACCCCGCCGACCGTCAGGTGTCCAAGTCGAACGTGCTATCCGGTCATTCACGACGTTTATCGCCGCAGGTCAGCGCCCGGGACCGCCGGAGTCGATAATGGGAGCTTATCGATCGTGAGCGGATCGATATTGGACGCAGCGCAACGCCGCCCGGCATGGTGGCAGCGACGACACAACGGGAAAGGACGACACAACGGGAAAGGATGTGGCGATGACGTCCGAGGCGACACCGAGCGCGACGGCCGCCGGACCGCGGTTGGCCGACCTGGTCGAGACGGCCGCGCAGCGGGCGCCGCAGGCGCCGGCGCTGCTGGTCGCCTCCGAGCGCACCCCGATCGCGTATGCGGATCTGGTCCGGCTCGTCGATGACCTGACCGCCCGGCTGCGGGCCGCCGGTTTGGGACCGGGTGACCGGGTCGGGCTGCGCGCCGGCAGCAACCCCGAATTCGTGGTCGCGCTGCTGGCTGCGTCGCGGGCGGATCTCGTTGTGGCGCCGCTGGATCCGGCCCTGCCCGCCGACGACCAGCTGTCCCGCAGCCGGGCGGTGGGCGCTCGGGCGGTGCTCGTCGACCGGCTCGGCGAGGGCCAGACGGCACCCGAGAGCGCACCCTGCTGGCCGATCACCGTCACGGTCGGACCCGACGACGGCGCCCCGACGGTCGACCTGACCGTCATCGCGGTACCCACACCGGCCGTGACCGCGCCGCAGGGCCTGCGCGACGACGACGCCATGATCATGTTCACCGGGGGAACCACCGGGGCACCGAAAATGGTGCCCTGGACCCGGCACAACATCGCCGCCTCGATCTGGTCCATCGTCGCCGGATACGGGCTGGGGCCGCGGGATGCGACGGTGGCGGTGATGCCGCTCTACCACGGGCACGGTCTGCTGGCCGCGGTGTTGGCCACCCTGGCATCCGGGGGAGCGGTGTTGTTGCCCGCGCGCGGAAAGTTCTCGGCGCAAACCTTCTGGGACGACATCGCCGCCGTCGGCGCCACCTGGTACACGGCCGTCCCGACCATCCATCAGATCCTGCTGGAGCGTGCCCGCACCGAAGCGCCGCGCGGCACCCACGCGCTGCGGTTCATCCGCAGCTGCAGCGCGCCGCTGACCGCCGAGACCGCGCAGGCGCTGCAGGGCACCTTCGGTGCGCCGGTGGTGTGCTCCTTCGGGATGACCGAGGCCACCCACCAGGTGTCCACCACCACCATCGACGGCGCCGGGCACAGCGAAAACCCCGGAGACACACCGGGTCTCGTTGGCCGGTCGACCGGCCCGGACATCCGGATCGCCGGGCCGGACGGACAACCCCTGCCCGCCGACACCGTCGGCGAGGTCTGGCTGCGCGGTCCCACCGTGGTGCGTGGCTACCTCGGCGATCCGGCGATCACCGCCGCCAACTTCACCGACGGGTGGCTGCACACCGGCGACCTGGGCACCCTGTCGGCCGCCGGCGACCTGATCATCCGCGGCCGGATCAAGGAACTGATCAACCGGGGCGGGGAGAAGATCTCGCCGGAACGGGTCGAGGGTGTGCTGGCCGGCCACCCCGACGTGCTGGAGGCCGCCGTGTTCGGCCGGCCGGACCAGCTGTACGGCGAAACGGTGGCCGCGGTGATCGTCACCCGCGGCTCGGCGGCGCCGACGGCCGACGAGCTGGCCTCGTTCTGCCGGGAACGGCTGGCGCCCTTCGAGGTGCCGGCCGAGTTCCGACGGGCCGCCGAGCTGCCGCACACCACGAAGGGCTCGCTGGACCGCCGCGCGGTGGCCGAACAACTCGGCGAAAGCGCTTGACCGGCAGTGTGATTCGGGTCAGACCGCGGCGGTCGCCACTCGGGCGGCCGCGGATTCCGGCATCGGCTCGTAGCGGGCGAACGACCGGGTGAACGAGGCCGCGCCGTGCGCCAGCGACCGCAGGTCGATGGCGTAGCGGGTCAGCTCCACCTGCGGCACCTCGGCCTTGACCACGGTGCGCTCGTGACCGGCGGTGTCGGTGCCGAGCACGCGGCCGCGCCGGCTGGACAGATCGCCCATCACCGCGCCGACGAAATCGTCGGGCACCAGCACCGAGATCTCGTCGATGGGCTCGAGCAACACCACCTTGGTGGCTGCGGCCGCCTCCCGCAGCGCCAGCGAGCCCGCCATCTGGAACGCGAAGTCCGACGAGTCGACGCTGTGCGCCTTGCCGTCGAGCAGGGTGACGCGAATGTCGACCACCGGGTAGCCCGCGCGCACACCCTTTTCCATCTGGGCGCACACCCCCTTCTCCACGCTCGGAATGAATTGCCGCGGCACCGCCCCGCCGACCACCTTGTCGAAGAACTCGAACCCGGAGCCTTCCGGCAGCGGCTCCACCTCGATGTCGCACACCGCGTACTGGCCGTGGCCGCCGGACTGTTTGACGTGCCGGCCGTGGCCTTTGGCCTTGCCCGCGAACGTCTCTCGCAGCGGGGTCCGCAGCTCAACGGTGTCCACCGTGACGCCGTACCGGTTGGCCAGCGCGTCCAGCACGACACCGGCGTGCGATTCGCCCATGCACCACAGCACGATCTGGTGGGTCTCCTGGTTCTGCTCGATCCGCAGTGTCGGATCCTCGGCGGCCAGTCGGCCCAGCCCCACCGAAAGCTTGTCCTCGTCGGTCTTGGCGTGTGCGGCGATCGCGACCGGCAGCAGCGGCTCGGGCATGGTCCAGGGTTTGAGCACCAGCGGCTCGGACTTGTCCGACAGCGTGTCGCCGGTTTCGGCCCGGCTCAGCTTGCCGATCGCGCAGATGCCACCGGCCACCACGGCCGAGGCCGGGCGTTGCTGCTTGCCCAGCGGGAAGGACAGCACCCCGATGCGCTCGTCCTCGTCGTGATCGGGGTGGGCATGGCCGTTCCCGTTGCCGGTGCCGAAGAACGACGCAAAATGGCCCGACACGTGAACAGTCGCGTCGGGCCTGATGGTCCCGGAGAACACCCGGACCAGGCTGACCCTGCCCACGTAGGGGTCCGACGTCGTCTTCACCACCTCGGCGAGCAACGGGCCGTCGGGGTCGCAGGCCAGCCCGGCACGCGGCGCGCCGACCTGGGTGAAGACCTCCGGCAGCGGGTGTTCTATCGGCGACGGGAAGCCGCGGGTGGCGACTTCCAGCAGCTCCAGGGTGCCGACGCCGGTGCTGCTGCAGACCGGGGTCACCGGGAAGAACGACCCGCGGGCGACGGCCCGCTCCAGGTCGGCGATGAGCACCGTTTCGTCGATGGACTCCCCACCCAGGTACCGCTCCATCAGCGACTCGTCCTCGGACTCCTCGATGATCCCCTCGATCAGGGTGCCGCGGGCGGCCTCGATCTGCGCGGCGTCGGCGGGATCCGGCGGCCGCACACTGCGTTTGCCGTTGGCGTAGGCGTAGCGCTGCTGCGACAACAGGCCGATCAGGCTGCTGCAGGCCGGCAGACCGGTGGGCAGGTACAGGGGTAAAACCTTGTCGCCGAACGCGTTCTGCGCGGCGGCCAGCGCCTCGGCGTAGTTGGCGCGGGCGTGATCGAGCTTGGTGATCACCACCGCGCGGGGCATGCCCACCTGGTTGCATTCCTGCCACAACAGTTTGGTGGGCTCGGCGACACCCTCGTTGGCCGCGATCACGAACAGCGCGCAGTCCGCGGCCCGCAGCCCGGCGCGCAGCTCGCCGACGAAGTCGGCGTATCCGGGTGTGTCGACCAGGTTGACCTTGACGCCGTCGTGCGACAGGGACGCCACGGCGACCCCCACCGACCGTTGCTGGCGGATCTCGGCCTCGTCATAGTCGCAGACCGTGCTGCCGTCGGCGACCGAGCCGGCGCGGTTCAACACCCCGGCGGCGACCAGCAACGCTTCGACCAGAGTGGTTTTGCCGCCGCCCGACGGTCCCACCAGCACGACGTTGCGAATCTCGCCCGGACTCTTGGCGGCAGGAGCGTTTCCCGCGCCTTGGGAAGTAGTTGTCTTGTCCGCCATGACTTTCCTCCAGGTCGCCCGGGGCGCACCGTTGCCGGCCCGGCTAGCACCTTCCTAGCTACCCTTCACCGAACTTCCGTCGACCACAAGACCGTCGGGCCAGATCAGCGTTTTCGGGCCGATCCGCCCGCGCGGCGCCGGCGCCTCAGGGCGCCCAGCCGGACCACCGCCGCACCGCGATCGCGATCACCGGACCGTCCAACGGAACCGATTGATACTGAGGGTATTTCGCGCGCAGCAGCCGGTAGCCGGTGTCCAGGGCCGGCCCGTCGCGGTGGATGGTGGCCAGACCGTCGGCGCGCACCCACCACAGCCGGGTCCAATCGTCGGTGTAGTGGTCCGCCAGCAGGCTCACCTGCGGATTGGCGCCGATGTTGGCCAGCCGTCGCAGCCGCCGCGTGGTCTTGGGTTTGGCGTCGACGGCCGTGTACACCACAATCTGGGTCGGCGGCATGGTCCGCGTCGGGGCCTTGCGCGAGGGCGAAGACGACCGGCACCAGGTGTGGCTGCCCGCCCGGGGAGACGGTGGCTAACTGGGCTACCGAGGCCCGGCCGAACCTCGCCCTGGCGTCGAATTCGCCCACCAGATCAGGGTAGGGCGCGCGGCAGCAAACGGCGGTAAGCCTATGAGCCGGCTGAGAACCTGGCACATGCCGTGCATAGCTACCTGCATTACGGTTATATACACATATATATACAAAATTGTGCCGCCCGGATCCTCAGGCCGGGACAGTTTGGTGTTTACCGCGACGCAGGAGGGTGACGGGATGAGCAAATCGCACCACCGCTCGGTCTGGTGGTCATGGTTGGTCGGTGTGCTGACCGTGGTCGGGCTGGGCCTCGGTCTGGGGTCCGGTGTGGGGCTGGCGCCGGCGTCCGCGGCACCGTCGGGCCTGGCGCTGGACCGGTTCGCCGATCGCCCCCTGGCGCCGATCGACCCGTCGGCCATGGTCGGTCAGGTGGGGCCGCAAGTGGTCAACATCGACACCAAGTTCGGCTACAACAACGCGGTGGGCGCCGGTACCGGCATCGTGATCGACCCGAACGGCGTGGTGCTCACCAACAACCACGTCATCTCGGCCGCCACCGAAATCAGCGCGTTCGACGTCGGCAACGGGCAGACCTACGCCGTCGACGTGGTCGGCTATGATCGCACCCGGGACATCGCCGTGCTGCAGCTGCGCGGCGCGGCTGGCCTGCCCACCGCCACCATCGGCGGCGAGGCCACGGTGGGCGAGCCCATCGTCGCGCTCGGCAACATCGGTGGCCAGGGTGGCACCCCCAACGCGGTGGCCGGCAAGGTCGTCGCGCTCAACCAGAGCGTCTCGGCGACTGACACGCTGACCGGCGCGCAAGAGAACCTCGGCGGCCTGATCCAGGCCGACGCGCCGATCAAGCCGGGCGACTCCGGTGGCCCGATGGTGAACGGCGCCGGGCAGGTGATCGGCGTGGACACCGCCGCCACCGACAGCTACAAGATGTCCGGCGGGCAGGGCTTCGCCATCCCGATCGGCCGCGCCATGGCCGTCGCCAACCAGATCCGCTCCGGCGCCGGCTCCAACACCGTGCACATCGGGCCCACCGCATTCCTCGGGCTGGGCGTGACGGACAACAACGGCAACGGGGCACGGGTGCAGCGGGTGGTCAACGCCAGCCCGGCCGCGGCCGCGGGCATCGCGCCCGGCGACGTCATCACCGGCGTCGACACCGTCCCGATCAACGGGGCGACGTCGATGACCGAGGTGCTCGTCCCGCATCACCCCGGCGACACCATCGCGGCGCACTTCCGGTCCGTCGACGGCGGCGAGCGCACCGCGAACATCACCCTGGCGGAGGGGCCGCCGGCCTGACATCCGCGCCGGTGAGGGCGGGGCGGTGGCCAATTCGCTTGGCACCGGGCGTGATTCGTCGCGGCCGGGCGAGGGGGGTTCCGAAACTCGCACTCAGGGTCCCCATGGCATCGTGGATTCGATGAACGACGCAAGAGAAGCTGTCGAACACCATCCCGAGGAAGGCAGTCACGTCCAGGACGGTGTCGTCGAGCACCCCGAGGCCGAGGACTTCGACAACGCTGCCGCGCTGCCCACCGACCCGACGTGGTTCAAGCACGCCGTGTTCTACGAGGTGCTCGTCCGCGCGTTCTTCGACGCCAACGCTGACGGCGTCGGCGACCTGCGCGGTCTGCTGGCGCAGCTGGACTACCTGCAGTGGCTGGGCATCGACTGCATCTGGCTGCCCCCGTTCTACGACTCGCCGCTGCGCGACGGCGGTTACGACATCCGGGATTTCTACAAGGTGCTGCCCGAGTTCGGCACGGTCGAGGATTTCGTGGTGCTGCTCAACGCCGCCCACGAGCGGGGCATCCGGGTGATCACCGATCTGGTGATGAATCACACGTCGGAGTCGCACCCCTGGTTCCAGGAGTCCCGGCACGACCCCGACGGCCCGTACGGCGACTTCTACGTGTGGAGCGACACCAGCGACCGCTACGCCGATGCGCGCATCATCTTCGTCGACACCGAGGAGTCCAACTGGACGTTCGACCCGGTGCGCCGCCAGTTCTACTGGCACCGGTTCTTCTCGCACCAGCCCGACCTGAACTACGACAACCCGGCCGTGCAGGAAGCCATGATCGACGTGATCCGGTTCTGGCTCGGGCTGGGAATCGACGGGTTCCGGCTGGACGCGGTGCCCTACCTGTTCGAGCGGGAGGGCACCAACTGCGAGAACCTGCCGGAGACGCACGTCTTCCTCAAGCGGGTCCGCAAGGTCGTCGACGACGAGTTCCCGGGCCGGGTGTTGCTGGCCGAGGCCAACCAATGGCCGGCCGACGTGGTCGAGTATTTCGGCGACCCCAGCACCGGCGGCGACGAATGCCACATGGCGTTCCACTTCCCGCTGATGCCGCGCATCTTCATGGCCGTGCGCCGCGAGTCGCGATTCCCGATCTCTGAGATCCTGGCCCAGACGCCGCAGATCCCCGAGATGGCGCAGTGGGGGATCTTCCTGCGCAACCACGACGAGTTGACGCTGGAGATGGTCACCGACGAAGAGCGCGACTACATGTACGCCGAGTACGCCAAGGATCCGCGGATGAAGGCCAACGTCGGCATCCGCCGCCGGCTGGCGCCGCTGCTGGACAACGACCGCAACCAGATCGAGCTGTTCACCGCCCTGCTGCTGTCCCTGCCCGGCTCGCCGGTGCTTTACTACGGCGACGAGATCGGCATGGGCGACGTGATCTGGCTGGGGGATCGCGACGGGGTGCGCACGCCGATGCAGTGGACGTCGGACCGCAACGCCGGCTTCTCCAAGGCCAACCCCGGCCGGCTGTATCTGCCGCCCAGCCAGGACCCGGTGTACGGCTACCAGGCGGTCAACGTGGAGGCGCAACGCGACACCTCGACGTCGCTGCTCAACTTCACCCGCACCATGCTCGCCGTGCGGCGCCGGCACGAGGCCTTCGCGATCGGCACGTTCGAGGAGCTCGGCGGGTCCAACCCGTCGGTGCTGGCGTTCGTGCGGCAGATGTCCAACGACGGGGACACCGTGCTGTGCGTCAACAACCTGTCGCGGTTTCCGCAGCCGATCGAGCTGAATCTGCAGCACTGGAGCGGGTGCATCCCGGTCGAGCTGACCGGGCACGTGGAATTCCCCCGCATCGGGCACCTGCCCTACCTGCTGACCCTGCCGGGGCACGGTTTCTATTGGTTCCAGCTGACCGCATGTGAGGAGGACACATGACTCGCGCCGCGACGGTACACAGCGTTAGGTATGAGAAGGAGCGGCGCAGATGACCGAACCCGCCAAGCTGCCGTGGTCCGATTGGCTTCCGCAGCAACGTTGGTACGCCGGCCGCAACCGCCGGCTGACCGGCGCCGAACCGAGCGTGATCGTCGGATTGCGCGACGACCTGGACCTGGTGCTGGTCGACGCCGACTACGCCGACGGCTCACGGGACCGCTACCAGGTCCTGGTGCGCTGGGATGCCGCACCGGTCTCCGAGTACAGTACCGTGGCCACCATCGGCGCCGCCGACGACCGGACCGGCTTCGACGCGTTGTACGACGACGAGGCGCCGCAGTTTTTGCTCTCCCTGATCGACTCGTCGGCGGTGCGCCGCGCATCCGGGGCCGAGGTGAGATTCGCCAAGGAGCCCGACGCCCAGCTGCCGCTCGAGGCGATGGCGCATGTGTCGGACGCCGAGCAGTCCAACACCAGCGTGATCTTCGACCGCGACGCCATCTTCAAGGTGTTCCGCCGGGTCAGCAGCGGCATCAACCCCGACATCGAGCTGAACCGGGTGCTCGGCCGCGCCGGCAACCCGCACGTCGCCCGGCTGCTGGGCACCTACGAGATGGCGGGTGCGGACGGCACCCCCGAGACGGCCTGGCCGCTGGGCATGGTGACCGAGTTCGCCGCCAACGCCGCAGAGGGCTGGGCGATGGCCACCGCCAGCGTTCGCGACCTGTTCGCCGAGGGCGATCTGTATGCGCACGAGGTCGGCGGCGACTTCGCCGGTGAGTCCTACCGCCTGGGCGAGACGGTGGCGTCCGTGCACGCCACCCTGGCCGAGACGCTGGGCACCTCGCAAGCCGCGTTCCCGGTGGACAACGTGCTGGCGCGGCTGTCCTCGACCGCGGCCTTGGTGCCCGAGCTGACCGAGTACGCGGCCACCATCGAGGAGCGGTTCGCCAAGCTGGCCACCGAGACCATCACCGTGCAGCGGGTGCACGGCGACCTGCACCTGGGCCAGGTGCTGCGCACCCCGGAGAGCTGGCTGCTCATCGACTTCGAGGGCGAACCGGGCCAGCCGCTCGAGGAACGCCGCGCGCCCGACTCACCGCTGCGCGACGTGGCCGGCGTGCTGCGGTCGTTCGAGTACGCCGCCTACGGGCCGCTGGTGGAGCAGGGCTCGCAAAACACGGACAAGCAGCTGGCGGCCCGGGCCCGGGAATGGGTGGAGCGCAACCGCACCGCGTTCTGTGACGGCTACGCGGCCGCCTCCGGCATCGACCCGCGCGATTCGGCGCCGCTGCTGGCCGCCTACGAATTGGACAAGGCGGTCTACGAAGCCGGGTACGAGGCGCGGCACCGGCCCGGCTGGCTGCCGATCCCGCTGCGCTCCATCGCCCGGTTGACCGCGGCCTGACCCGCGCGCCCTGCGCGCGCCGGCACCGTCTGGAAGCATGTGCGTGTGCCGAGTGAGATCAACAACAGCGAAACCAGGTTGTCGTGGGTGCTGGCGGTGCTGGCCGGGGTGCTGGGTGCCACCGCCTTCACGCACTCCGCCGGCTACTTCGTGACCTTCATGACCGGCAACGCCCAGCGCGCGATGCTCGGTTACTTCCGCGGCGACGTGGTGTTGTCGGTGACGGCGGGGGTGCTGATCGTGTGCTTCGTCGCCGGCGTGGTGATCGCCTCGGTGTGCCGGCGGCATTTCTGGGTGGACCACCCGCACGGGCCCACCGTGCTGACGACGTTCAGCCTGGTGGCGGCCACCCTGGTGGACGTCATCGACGAGGGCTGGGAGGAGAACCTGCTCGACTTTGTGCCGATCATGTTGGTGACGTTCGGCATCGGCGCGTTGAACACGTCGTTCGTCAAGGACGGCGAGGTGTCGGTTCCGATGAGCTACGTGACCGGAACCCTGGTCAAGATGGGGCAGGGCATCGAACGCCACATCGCCGGTGGGACGGCGGCGGACTGGCTGGGCTATTTTCTGCTGTTCGCCAGCTTCGTGGTGGGGGTCACCGTCGGCGGCTTCATCAGTCTGTTCGTCAACGGCACGTCGATGTTGGTGGCGGCCACTGTGATGTGCACGTTGGCCACCGGCTACACCTATTTCCATTCCGATCGCCGGGCGCTGCTCGACGAGGCGTGAGACAAAGCAGCGGCAGTAGCGCTGACCGGTGCGCTACTGCCGCTGCTGGCCGGGGTCAGGTGGCGGGCTGGGCCGGTTGGGCCGGCGCCGCGGTGGTGTTGCCGGAAAGCAGCACCTGCTGCATGTCCGGCTTCATCGCCATCAACTGCTGGTTCCAGTACGGCCACGAGTGGGTGCCGTTGGCCGGGAAGTTGAACACCCCGTTGCGTCCGCCGGCGGCCGCGTAGTTGTTCTGGAACTGCTCGTTGGTGCGCAGCGTCAACCCCTCCAGGAACTTGGCCGGCACGTTGTCACCGCCCAGATCGCTGGGGGTGCCGTTACCGCAGTACACCCAGATGCGGGTGTTGTTGGCCACCAGCCGCGGAATCTGGACCATCGGGTCGTTGCGCTTCCACGCCGGGTCGGTGGACGGGCCCCACATGCTGTTGGCGTTGTAGCCGCCCGAGTCGTTCATGGCCAGGCCGATCAGCGTGGGCCACCAGCCCTCGGACGGGTTGAGGAAGCCAGAAAGCGAAGCGGCGTAAGGGAATTGCTGCGGATAGTAGGCGGCCAGGATCAGCGCGGAGCCACCCGACATGGACAGCCCCACCGCGGCGTTGCCGGCCGGGGAGACCTGCTTGTTGGACTGCATCCACAGCGGCATCTCCTGGGTCAGGAACGTCTCCCACTTGTAGGTGTAGTTCTGCCCGTTACCCGACGACGGCTGATACCAGTTGCTGTAGAAGCTGGACTGGCCGCCGACCGGCATGATCACCGAAAGACCGGACTGGTAGAATTCCTCGAACGCCGGGGTGTTGATGTCCCAACCGTTGTAGTCGTCCTGCGCGCGCAGGCCGTCCAGCAGGTAGACCGCGTGCGGCCCGCCGCCCTGGAACTGGACCTTGATGTTGCGGCCCATCGACGGCGACGGCACCTCGAGGTATTCCACCGGAAGCCCCGGCTTGGAGAAGGCTCCCGCGACGGGGGAGCTGCCCGCGGCGACGGCGACGCCGGACAGCAGGGAGGCTCCCACGGCCGCGATTGCCAGCCGGCGGGGCATGGTAGCCGCCGCGCCACGCAACTTTCGCACCTTTTCGATGAACGACATAGCTCTCTACCCATCCCAACTTTCATCTGCCGCACCATGCGGTGGAATCTGTTCTCCGGGAGTGAAACACAGCGGGCGGGTCGAATCGGCTCGTCGCGGCCGCAGCGACAGATCGCGGTTGGCTAACGATTGGGCCTCGGCCGGGAATCGTCACGGTCGGGTCACGATCGCCTCTCGGAACCGTGCGGCGATCTTGCGCCGCGACGGCGCATGCGCTAGCGGGGCCGGCAGGCCTAGGCGACCAGGCGGCGCAGAAGTGTTGAGGCCGTGAGGATTCCGGTCATCGCCGTCGCCAGCACCGCGATGTCGACCGGGTTGAACGGCGTGCCGATCAGCAGCGCCCGCAGCGCGTTGACCTCGTAGCTGAGCGGATTGATCTTGCTCAGCACGTGCAACCAGGTCGGCATCAGCTCGACCGGGTACAGCGCGTTGAAGGCGAAGAACAACGGCATCGTGATCGCTTGCCCGATGCCCATCAGCCGATCGCGGTTGCGCACCAAACCGGCCAGCGTCATCGACAGGCAGGCGAAGAACGCGGCACCCAGCATGACGATGCCCATCGCCGCCAGGATCCGTAATGGATTGACGGTCAAGCCGATTCGCATCAGGTAGGCCAACGCCAGCACCCCGACGACCTGGGCCACCGAGCGCACGCCGGCCGCGAAGGCCTTGCCGGTGACCAGCGCCGATGCCGGGTACGGGGTCACCATGAGTTTGGCCAGCACGCCGGCGTCGCGACCCCAAATGATCTGTATCCCATAGAAAATCGAGATGAACAACGCCAACTGGGCGATGATGCCCGGTGCCAGGAGACACGGATCCGGTGTCGATCATGTGCAGGTGGCTGAACGTGGTGCCGAAGATCAGCAGCCACAGGGCCGGTTGCACCATCCGGGTGACCAGTTCGGTTCGGTCGTGCTGCAACTTCTGCATCTCGACGATCGCGAACGCCCCGATCCGACTGGACAGGCGCGCCCATCCGCTGCCATCCGCGCGGCGCACGGACCAGCGTGGCGGCCGCGGCGTTGTCAACCGACACGGCGAGCCACCTTCCTGCTGGAGCGGACTTGCCGGATGGACCCCGATGGCGGCGGGTTCGCCGCGTCGTCGCCGCCCAGGTCCGAGGCCGCGTAGTGGCGGAACACGTCCTCGAGCGTGGCGTGCGGCGACAACCGCGATATCCGGGCCTTCAGCTCGTCGGGTGCGCCGACCGCGCGCAGCGCGCCGCGGTGCATCAGCGCCACCCGATCGCAGCGCGTCGGCTTCCTCCATGTAGTGGGTGGTCAGCAGCGCGGTCATGCCGAACTGGGCCCGCATCTTCTGCACGTGCTCCCAGACGCCGTCGCGCGCGATCGGGTCCAGCCCGACGGTCGGTTCGTCCAGCACCAGCAGCGACGGCCGGTTGAACAGCGCCTGGGCGACCTCGAGACGACGGATCATGCCGCCGGAATACGCCCGACGCCAGCCGGTCGGCTACGTCGAGCAGGTCCATCGCAGCCAGCGCCTGACCGACCCGCTCAGCCCGCTCGGCGCGCGTCACACCGTACAACCGGGCGAACCACGCCACGTTCTGCCGGCCGGTGAGCGCGGGCTCGACCGAAAGCTGTTGCGGCACATAGCTGATATTGGAGTGGATATCGGTGGTTCGGCGGCGCACATCCAGTCCGAAGATGTGCAGCTCGCCCTGCTGCACCGGGGGCCAACGTGGTCAGCATCCGGACCATGGTTGTCTTTCCAGCGCCGTTGGGCCCCAGTAGGCCCATCGTTTCGCCGGGCCGCACCTGCAATGTCACGTCGTCGACAGCGATGAACTGGCCGTAGCGATAGGTCAGGTGCTTGGTGTCGATCGCCATCGGCAGCGGCCCGGTCATGGTCGCCGCTCCCGCAATTTTTTAGGTCATCATGTCGAGGACCTCCAATCCTCTTGTCAAAGCCTCGATTTGGTCGTCGTCGAGTTCGTCGACCACCTCGGACAGCAATGCCCGCCGGGTGGCACGGGACTCGCCGACGATCTGCTGCGCTGACTCGGTGAGCCGCAGCTGGCACACCCGGAGGTCGGTGTCCGCGGCGGCGCGCAGCAGGAATCCGCCTGACACCAGCTTGGTGACCAGGGTCGAGGCGGTGTTGGGCACCAGGCCGAGTTCGGCGGCCGCGGCGCTGACCGAGATCCCGGGCCGCCGCCCGACCAGCCACAGCAATTCCGACTAGGACTCCGAGAGCCGGGCCGGATCGAACGCGCGACCGGCCGACCTGCGCAGTTGGCGGCGAAACCGGCCGACCACATCGAACAGCTCGGAGATTACGTCCGTGCGTGCTTTCACCCCGCCCATAATACCTCTGTAACCGAGGTATTTAGAGGTCCGAACGGGCCGCCACAGGGGCGCGGTCACTTGGTGAGGCGGTGCAGCACCACGTCGCTCACGGCGCCGTCCTCGGCGCGCGCGGTCAGGTAGGTGCAGAACGGCTGGCGGCGGCGATCCGTCGGCGAGCCCGGATTGAGCAGCCGCAGCCCGGTTCGGGTGGTGGTGTCTCAGGGGATGTGGCTGTGCCCGAACACCAGCACCTGGCTGTCCAGGTACCGCCTCGATATCCGCGCCTCCCGGCCAGCGGCAGCGCCGGTCTCGTGCACGACGGTGAACCGCACGCCCGCCAGGGTGACGTCGGCCCGCTCGGGCAGCCGCGCCCGAAGCGCCGGGCCGTCGTTGTTGCCCCAGCAGGCCACCAGCCGGGCGGCCCGGCCGTCGAGCTCGTCGAAGAACTCCGGTGCCGTCCAGTCGCCGGCGTAGATCACGACGTCGGCCCCGGCCACCTCGTCCCACACCTGTGCGGGCAGGTCGCGGGCCCGGCCCGGGATGTGTGTGTCAGCGATGAGCAGCAGCCTCACCCCGCCATTGCGCGTTCCCGTCGCGGTCATCCGAACCAGCGCCGCGGCATATACCATACGGGGTATGGTATAAACGGATATGGCAATCGGCAGCGGCCGCACCCGCAAAACCGACGCTGCCCGGCACGACCCCCGCGACATCGACGTCGTCCTGACTCGGCTGCGCCGGGCGCACGGTCAGCTGGGTGGCGTCATCGCGATGATCGAGCAGGGCCGCAGCTGCAAGGACGTGGTCACCCAGCTGGCCGCGGTGTCGAAGGCGCTGGACCGGGCGGGCTTCAAGATCATCGCCTCGGGCTTACGCGGCTGCATCACGCGGACCGAGCAGCAACCGCCCCTGTCGATCGATGAGCTGGAAAAACTGTTCCTGAGCCTGGCCTGACCGTGGGGCCGGAACGACGAGCGGTCGCAAACAGGAGGAATCACAGGTGACATCGAAATTGAGCACCACGCTGCACACCTCGTTCCCGGACGCGGTAGACCGTACCGCACTGGCGGAGCAGGGTTTTGGCGTACTGACCACGATCGACGTGAAAGCCACGCTGAAACAAAAGCTCGGCGCGGACATGGAGGACTACCTGATCCTGGGCGCTTGCAACCCGGCGCTGGCGCACCGCGCGCTGGGCATCGATCGCCAGATCGGCCAGTTGCTGCCTTGCAATGTGGTAGTGCGGTCCGATCCCGTCGAGGAGGATGCGGTGCTGGTCGAGGCAATGGACCCGCAATTCATGGTCAAGGTGACCGGCGGGGCGGGGGCCTTGCAGGAGGTCGCCGACCAGGCCACCGCCAAGCTGCAAGCGGCGATCAGCGCGCTCGACGGCTGATCAGCCGCGTTCGCTGCGGGCTTCGGCGTCGGTTTCACCGGCGCCGAACGAGTCGTCCGAGCCCGCCGCACCGACATAAGAGCCGTCGTCTTTGCCCTTGCCCGCGCGGGAGCGAGCCTGGTGCTTTTCGGGTTCGACGTCTTCCTCGGCCCGGTGGCCCTTGTGGTCTGGCATGCGCCATCCCTTCCTGCGGTCAGCGTTGCGGGTGGGATTCCCGCGACGGCTCGTCCGAAACGGCGCCGCGCACCAGGCACCTAGGCCGCCAGAAAGTCCAGCAGTGCCGCGTTGAACTCTTGCGCGTGGCTGATGTGGCAACCGTGCGGCCCGTCGGCGATCACGCACAGCCGGCTGCCCGGTATCGCCTGGTGGGTGCGCCGCGCCGACCCGGCGAGCGGCACGGATTCGTCGCCCTCGCCGTGGATGATCAGCGTCGGCACCGACACCCGTGTCAGGTCGGGACGGAAGTCGGTGTTGGCCCAGGCGGCCATGCAGGCCAGCGACGTCTCCTTGCCGGCCTGCTTGCATAACCTCAGCGCCTCGGCGCGGGTCGCCGGGCTCACCCGCAATTGTCCGTTGGCGGAGAAGAACTCGGTCATCTGATGGTCGTAGAAGGCGTCCTGGTCCTTGACGAACGACGCCGTCGCCCGCGCCGCGTCCTCCATGGTCGGCGGCCCGTCCGGATTGTCGGTGGTCTGCAACAGGTACGGCGTCACCGAGGAGGCGAACACCACGCTGCGCACCCGCTCGGGGCTGTAGATCGACAGGTAGCGGGCGACCTCGCCGCCGCCCATCGAGGAGCCCACCAGGGTG
The DNA here is from genome assembly GCA_002291465.1 of Mycobacterium lepraemurium. Classification (GTDB taxonomy): domain Bacteria; phylum Actinomycetota; class Actinomycetes; order Mycobacteriales; family Mycobacteriaceae; genus Mycobacterium; species Mycobacterium avium. The sequence goes on from CP021238.1 coordinate 299,439, forward strand.
AGTTCGCGCAGGTCGAGGGATTCGACCAGGGTGTGCAGGTGCGTGAGCTGGGAGTAGCTGTACCCGGTGAGCGGCTTGTCGCTGCGCCCGAAACCGCGCCGGCCGTAGGTGACCACCCGATAGCCGGCGGCATGCAGCACCGGGACCTGGGCCGACCACGACTGGCCGGACAGCGGCCACGGGTGCATGAGCAGCACCGGTCTGCCGGGGCCGCCGGTGTCGTCGGCATGCAGCCGGGTGTCCTTGAGAAGTCCATGGTGGGCGATCACGTCGGGCATGAAACGACCTTCCGCGACGGTGGAGTGCGCTGGCTCACCGGCTACTACCCGTGACCGTCCGGAGCTAACCGCGGCCGGGCGCTATTGTTGGCAGCCGAAACCATGGAGACACCCAATGCGCACCTTCGAATCAGTAGCCGACCTCGCCGCCGCGGCGGGGGAGACGCTGGGACACAGTGACTGGGTCACCATCACCCAGGAAGACGTCAACCTGTTCGCCGACGCGACCGGCGATCACCAGTGGATCCACGTCGACCCGGAGCGGGCGGCAGCGGGCCCGTTCGGCACCACCATCGCCCACGGGTTCATGACGCTGGCGCTGCTGCCGCGACTGCAGCACCAGATCTACACCGTCAACGGCATCAAGCTGGCAATCAACTACGGGCTCAACAAGGTTCGTTTCCCCGCCCCGGTGCCGGTCGGCTCCCGGGTGCGCGCGCAGAGTTCGCTGGTCGGCGTCGACGACCTGGGCAACGGCGCGGTGCAGGCGACGGTGTCGACCACCGTCGAGCTCGACGGGTCGGCCAAGCCGGCGTGCGTGGCCGAAAGCATCGTCCGCTACATCTCCTGAGCATCGCCGGCCGTCGACTCATTTGGGTCCGAAACCGCTTGTCGGCGAGACTAAGTCGACGCCGGGCGAGAACCCTAAAATTCCGCGACGGCGTGTTCCAGGCGTTCGGCCAACCGCGCCTGGGCCTCGGCCCGCCGGGTCGGAATGTGCGCCGACGGGAAAGGCGTTGACACGGGCTCGTATTCGCGCAGCGTGCGGTGGGCCACCGTCATCTTGTGCAGCTCGGTGGCGCCGTCGGCGAGGCCCAGCGACTCGGCGGCCACCAGCATCTTGACGAACGGCATCTCGTCGGAGACGCCGAGCGCGCCGTGCAGGTGCAGGGCCCGCTGGGCGACGTCGTGCAGCACCTGCGGCATGGCCACTTTCACCGCCGCGATGTCGCGGCGCACCTTCTGGTAGTCGTGGTGCTTGTCGATCAACCACGCGGTGCGCAACACCAGCAAGCGGAACTGCTCGATCTGGATCCAGCTGTCGGCGATCTTCGCCTGGGTCATCTGGAAATCGGCCAGCCGCCCGTGCCGGGTCTTGCGGGACACCGCCCGTTCGCACATCATGTCAAAGGCGCTGCGCGCCAAGGCGATCGTGCGCATCGCGTGGTGAATCCGGCCACCGCCTAGCCGGGTCTGGGCGATCATGAACGCCTGCCCCTCGCCGCCCAGCACGTGGCCGGCGGGCACCCGGACGTCGGTGTAGCGGACGTAGCCGTGGCTGGCCCGGCTGGAGGACTCGGCCCCACCCCGACGTTGCGCACGATCTCGATGCCCGGTGTCTCGGTCGGAACGATGAACAGGGACATCTTGTCGTAGGTGCGGGCCTCTGGGTTGGTGACCGCCATGACGATGAAGAACGACGCGTGTTTGGCGTTGGTGGAAAACCACTTCTCGCCGTTGATCACCCAGTAGTCACCGCCGCGGGTGGCCGCAGTGACGAACTGCCCGGGATCCGAACCACCCTGCGGATCGGTCATCGAATAGCAGGAGGTGATCTCGCCGTCCAGCAGCGGCTGCAGGTAGCGGGCCTTCTGTTCGTCGGTGCCGAACAGCGCCAGTATCTCGGCGTTGCCGGAATCCGGTTCCTGACAACCGAATACCGACGGGGCCCAGCGTGAGCGTCCGAGGATTTCGTTGAGCAGCGCCAGCTTGACCTGACCGAAGCCCTACCCGCCCAATTCCGGTCGCAGGTGGGCGGCCCACAGGCCCTGGTCCTTCACCTGCTGCTGTAACGGCCGCAGGATGGCCATCACCTCGGCGTTCTTCTTGTCGTAGGGATCCAGGGCCACCAGGTCGAGCGGCTCCAGCTCTTCGGCCATGAATTTCTCGACCCAATCCAGCTTCGCCTGGTATTCGGGGTCAGTCTCGAAGTCCCACACCGTGGCCAACCATTCCCCGGCGCCGCGCCGCGCCGGACTCGTCGATGAAACCACCCCACCCTAGAGTGACGGCACCACCTGAGTGAGCAGGACTAGGCGCCCTGACCGCGGGTGTCGATGATCTGCTGGGCGATCTCGACCAGTTTCACCTGGCTCTCCTGGGACAGCCGTCGCGGCAGATCGAAGGCCCGCACGTCGTCCACGCCGAAACGTTCCATGATGATGCCCTTGGCCGGACCGATCCGGTCGCGGGTGGACACTGCCGAATACAGCTGCTCGGCACGGTTTCCGGCCAGGATCGCGGCGGCGGCGTGGGCGGCGAACACCGAGCCGATGGTTTCGGCCTCGGTGCCCCACGCGTCGGGCCGGTGCGAGAACAGGTTCAGCGTCCCCGCGGTGTAGAGCTTGAAGGACAGGCTGCTGAGCACACCCAGCTGCACGGCCGCGGGCGCGTAGCGCGGCCAGCGCGGCTCGCGCCGCAGATCGTCGCTGCGCACGATCGTCTCCTGCAGCGCGGCCTGCGCGCAGGGTCCCTCACCGAAGTCGTGTTGCAGGATGTCGAGCCGTGCGGCCAGGCTGTCGGTGTCGGCCAGGGTCTCGAACTCGCCGCCCTTTCGCACCAGCAGCACTCCGGCGATGTCGGCTCCCGGTATCATCTCGACCGCCGCCGCGGTCACCTCGGCCAGCACCTGATCGAGCCGTCGCGGCGCGGCCATCCCGCGGACCAGCTCGGCCATCCGCACAGCCAGCTGGTGTCGGGAATCCGGGTCCACTGCATCCATAACGTCCCGATTCTGCCCGATCCGCCGCGAGTTTGTGGCCGGCAGCGGCGAAACCGGCGTTGCCCTAAGCGGGTTCAGCGCAATTTCGGTAAGACATTGTCCCGGTAGAAGTCGATGGCGACCATCGGGTCGTCCTGCGGAAAGTGCAGGAAGGGAACGGCGCCCGCGTCGAGGACCCGCTGCACGGCCTCGACGTGCCGACCCGCGTCGGTGCCGACCGTCCAGCCACCCCACACCTTGTCGGTGGAATTGGACTCGGCGGCCCGCTGGATGTCCACCGGACCCCGGCCCGCCGACCGCGCCGGCCGTGAAGCGCCACAGCGTGGCCGCGCGGGCGGCCACGGCGTCATCGCCGCCGACGGCGAACATCTCGGCCCGTTTCCCCAGGGTCGCTACGTCATGCCCGGCCGCTTGGACTTCAGCACCGAAGGCCGCCAACAGTTTTGGGTTGGTGACGTCGCCGGACTGGGTGATCCAGCCGTCGCCGAACTGCCCGGCCAGCTTCGCGCTCTTCGGGCCGCCAGCCGCCACGAAGATCGACGGTGGTGTGGCCGGCACGTCGTACAGCTTTAGTGAATTCGTCTGAAAGTAGCGTCCGGAGAACGAGATTCACGAACCGCTCCACAGCTGGCGGATCAGCGCGATCGCCTCGGCCAGCCGGTCGTAGCGTTCGGTGTAGTTGCCGTAGCCGTTGGTGGTGGCCTGCTCGTTGAGGCGCTCGCCGGTGCCCACTCCCAGAAACACCCTGCCGGGGTTTGAGGATTGCCAGCGAGGCGAACGCCTGGGCCACCGTGGCGGGGTGATGGCGGTAGGTCGGACAGGTCACCCCGGTGCCGAACGAGACGTGGTTGGTGCTGCTGTCCACCAACGCCAGCGTCAGCCACGGAAACATCGAATGGCCCTCGTTGTCCTGCCACGGCTGGATGTGATCGCTGGCCCACACGTGGGTGAAGCCGGCCCGTTCGGCCGCCTGCGCCTGTGCCACCAACCGGTCGGTGCGGAACTGCTCGTGGGAGAGCACAAACCCGACGCCCTTGCCCGCGGGCGCCGGCGGTGCGCCGGAGTGGCCGTGCCCGGCGCCCGGCTTCGCGCAGGCCTCGACCACGGACGCGAGCACGCCGGCACCGACCGCCAACCGCCCCGCAGGCCCTGCTGCCGCCTCCCCTGCTGAGTGCCCGCATCCCGCTGCCCGGCGGCGGCGTCGAGGTGGCCTGTGCGGACGCCGGGATCGGCGCCGCGGCGTTGTGGGACCCGCCCCACCGATGGCGGGAGACCCCGCGCGCGCAGCTGGCGATGACGCCGAACTACCTGCGGGTGTTCGGGTTGCGTTCGATGCGCGGCCGTGCGGTGCAGGACCTGATGAAAAGCGTGTACCCCGAGGAGCCGCACCGGTATCTGGCGGTGATCGGCAGCGATCCCGGTGTCCGCGGTCAGGGCTTCGGTCAGGCCCTGATGAGGTCGCGGCTGGACCGCTGCGACGCCGAGCACTGCCCTGCTTACCTGGAGTCGACCAAACCCGAAAACGCCCCGTACTACGGGCGTTTCGGCTTCACCGTCACCCGTGAGATCGTCCTGCCGGACGGCGGTCCGAGCATGTGGGCGATGTGGCGGCCGCCCCGGTGGTCCGTGGCGCGACGCGCGCTGGCCGCGCCGTTTAACCACCCCGGGCGGCGGGCAACTGTGTCGGCATGAGCGATAACCCTCGAGGCGACGAACTGGTGGATCCCACCGACCTTCCCGAGGAGGGCGGCCCGGGTGACACCCTGAACGCGAGCGAAGGTACCGACTCGGACGAGGTGCGCAACGACGACGGCGACATCGTCGTCGATCCCCTGGAGGGCTGGAGTGAGGCGGATCGATTCGGCGTGACGGCCGGGGAGGAACGCGAGGGCGAGTCCCTCGACGACCGGCTGGCCGCCGAGGAGCCCGACGTGCCCGACGCCATCGAGCCGGTGGAAGACCTGCCGCGGCGCGCGCACCGGGGCCAGGTGGACGGCACCCCCGAGGACGGCGACTCGCTGTACGACGTCGTCGACGAGTAAGTCAGTGCTCGCGTGTTTACTGCAGCCGGACGTGATCTAGGGCGTGCTGCGCCAGCCGGCGATGCCGGTGGCGATCATCCGCAACTGCTTGACGGCCAGCCGGCGGATGTCCTCGCGCGCCTCGGCGCTCTGCGAATCCTCGATGGCCTCGGCGATGACGATCATGGCGTTGACGAACAGGGTCGCCAGCACGTTGAGGTCCTCGGTGGTCCACTCGTGCAGGCCGGGAAACCGGGCCAGGTCGGTGGCCAGCTCGGAGGTGATCAGCCGGATCTCGGTGCGGATGGCGTAGCGCAGCACCGACAGCCCGCTGTTGCGCTCGCGGGCGATCAGCCGCCAATGCTCGCGCCGATCTGCGACGCTGGCCACCAGGATCTCCACCGATGACTCGATCACCCGGTTCGGGTCGAGCTTGCCGGCCCGGGCGTCGCGCAGGGTGTCGCGCAGGCTGCGGAACGACTCGTCGATCAGCACCAGGCCCAGCGATTCCATCGATTCGAAGTGCCGATAGAACGCCGCCGGCACGATCCCGACCTCTCGGGTCACCTCGCGCAGGCTCAGGCTGGAGAAACTGCGGTCCTGCAGCAGCTTGAGGGCGGCGGCGATGATGGCGCGACGGGTCGCCTCCTTGCGCTCTTCCCGCGACTGGCTTTCGCGGGAGCGCTCACGTCCGGAGCCGCGCACCCGTGAGCTAGGAGTACGTCTGTTCACTGTGTGAACCCTACCACATACGGGCAGTAAATCCTTGACTGCTCGGCCGGAGCGGAGAAACGGTGTACATATGTTCACTCAAATTGTTCAAGCTTCCGGCCGGGTCCTCGTGCGGACCGTGCGGCAGCGGGTGCTGGGTTCGGAGCTGCTCGACCTGCTGACCGGTCCGCACGGCGTCGATCGTTACACCGAGCTGGTGGCACCGACGTGGACGCTGGGCGAGGTCCGCGCCAAAGTGACCGACGTGCGCCACACCACGCCGCGCAGCGTCACGCTCGCCCTGGAGCCCAACGACACCTTCCTGTCCAGCCATACCGTCATAGCCGGCCAGTACGTCAACCTCACCGTGGAGATCGACGGGCGCCGGCACACCCGCTGCTATTCGCCGGCCAACCGCGAAGGGGCGGCCACCCTCGAGTTGACCATCGGCCGGCACGACGGCGGGCTGGTCTCGAACCATCTGTACGACCACGCCCGACGCAGCATGGTGGTCGGCCTGGGTGGAGCTCGGCGCCGCGGTCGAGTTACCGCAAGGACGAGATGGCCGACGACCTGGCCGGGGTGCTCGATCGCCTGGGCGTCGGGTCGGTCGACCTGGTGGCCCACGACTGGGGCGGACCGGTCGCGTTCATCATGATGCTGCGCCACCCGGAAAAGGTGACCGGCTTCGTCGGGGTGAACACCTCGGCGCCGTTCGTGAAGCGCTCGCTGTCGACGATCCGCAATGTGTGGCGGTCCTGGTATCAGATCCCGATTTCGTTGCCGGTCATCGTCCCCGGGTGATCAGCGCCCCGGATTCCCGGTTCGTGCGGCTGCTGGGGTCCTGGGTCGGCGGCTACGCGCCTCCCGAGGAGGACGTCCGCCTCTACCTCGAGTGCATGCGCCAACCGGGGCACGCCGAGGCGGGCTCGCGGTGGTATCGGTCGTTTCAGACCAGGGAGATGCTGAGCTGGATGCGCGGGGGGTATGACGCCGTCCAGGTGCAGGTTCCGGTGCGCTGGCTGTCGGGCACCGAGGACCCGGCGCTCACTCCGGACCTGTTGGACGGATACGCCGAGCGGATCGACGACTTTTAGCTGGAGCTGGTCGACGGCGTCGGGCATTGGATCGTCGACCAGCGGCCCGATCTGGTCCTGGACCGGGTGCGGGCCTTCCTGCGCCGCGAAACTTAAATTTCGGCAATGGTTTTCGTCGTGTCGTGTGCGTGATGTAAGTGTCGTGGCGTGCCGCGCGCCCTAGTCGACGCCGATGGTGACCTCGGTCGATTTGATGAACACGGTCGCCGGCTGACCGACCTCGAGGCCGAGGTCGGTCGCGGCATCCCTGGTGACCGACGACGTGACGACCTGGTCGCCGCCGTCCAGCGTTACCTTCACCACGGCCATCACGGTGCCGAGTTCGACCTCGGTGATGGTCCCCCTGAGCTGGTTTCGGGTCGAGAGCCGCATCGCAAGAACCTCCATGTCGCAACAGTCGGGATCTGCGGTGAGTGTAGCCCTACCCGGCCCGGCCCGGAATGGCTTGGGAGACTTCCACTTACGCGAGCGGACGGGCCTAGTGCCGGGGGCCGAGCAGAGCTACGGACGCATCCACGGCCGGTTCCACGATTCCTCGGACCGGTTTTCCGTCTTCGGCCGCAAGTGCGGTCAGCTCCCGCAGCCCGCCGAGCAGGATCACGGCCAGCGGCGCGGTCAGCGGAGGAAGCTGCGCGCGGCGGAATCCGGGACTGGCGCTCAGGTCGATCAGCAGGTTGGTCAGCAACCGCAGCTCGCGGCGCTGCACCGGGCGCGCGGCCGCACCCAGCGAGGGCAGCTCGCGGATCCAGCTCAACGTGATAGCCGGACGCGCCTCGATGTATCCCGCGTAGGCCTCGACCGCCTGGCGGATCTGCACGTGCCAATCCGCCTCGGGATCGACCGAGGCCGCGATCTTGGCCCCCAATTTCTCGATGTCGACCGCCAGTAGCTCGAGAAAGCACTCTTCCTTGCCGGCGAAGTGGTCGTAGAAGGTGCGTTTGGAGGTGCGTGCGCAGCGGACGACGTCGGCGACGGTGCTGGCGCGGTAGCCGCGCTCGCCGATCGAGGTGGCCAGACCGTCGAGCAATCGGAGTCGAAATGGATCGATCTCGCCGAGATCGGGGTCGCCATCCGTTGCGGTCATTGCTGAGGTCACGGCTGGCGTCCCCTCTCGGTCCGAAACGCACCTTGTCAGCTTTGGTACTGCAGAGTACCGTACTTCGAAAGGTCTGTGGTACATCGCGGTGCCAACCCCGGCCCGGGGCAGATGTTGGGAGCAATGCATGAGCGAAGTAGCCACCGCCCCGCCGGCCGCGGTCCACCTGCCTCCCGCGGTCCGAGGCCCGAAACTGTTGCAGGGCATGGGGTTTGCCGTGTCTCGCCGAACGATGATGCGACGACTTTCCCGCCGTTACGGCAACGTCTTCACGCTGCGACTGCCGATGTGGGGGCGCGTCGTCATGGTCAGCGATCCCCAGCTCGCTAAGCAGATCTTCACCACCAGCCCGGACGAACTGGGCAACATCCAGCCCAGTTTGGGCAGGCTGTACGGCTCCGGCTCGGTGTTCGGGCTCGAGGGCGACGACCACCGCCGGCGGCGACGGCTGCTGGCGCCGCCGTTTCACGGCACGAGCATGAAGAACTACGAGAGCATCCATGAAGAACTACGAGAGCATCATCGAAGAGGAGACGCTGCGCGAGACGGCCGGCTGGCCGGAGGGCGAGTCATTCCCGACGTTGCCGCCGATGATGTGGATCACGCTCAACGCGATCCTGCGCGCGGTATTCGGGGCCGAGGGCGCCGAGCTCGACGAGCTGCGCCGGCTCATCCCGCCGTGGGTCACCCTGGGTTCACGGCTTGCGGCGCTGCCGAAGCCGCAGCGCTACCCGCGGTTCGGCCCGTGGGGCCAACTGGACAGGTGGCGCCACCAATACGACGGCGTCATCGAGAGGCTGATCGCCGTGGAGTGGGCCGACTCGAACTTCGCCGAGCGGACCGACGTGCTGGCATGCTGCTGCGCAGCACCTACGACGACGGTGCGGCCATGTCGTACAAGGAGATCGACGACGAGCTGTTGACCTTGCTGGCCGCCGGGCACGAGACCACGGCGTCGACGCTGGCGTGGGCGTTCGAGCGGATCAGCCGGTACCCCGAGCTGTTGGCGCGGCTGGTCGAGGAGGCCGACAACGGCGGCAACGAGCTGCGCCACGCGACGATCCTGGAGGTGCAACGGGCAAGGACCGTCATCGATTTCGTCGGCCGCCACGTCTATCCCGACGTGTACCGGCTCGGCGAATGGGTGATTCCGCGCGGCTATTCGATCATCGTCGGCATCGCGCAGATCCACGACAACCCCGACGTGTTCCCCGATCCCCAGCGGTTCGACCCGCAACGCTTCATCGACAACAAGCTGTCGGCGCTGTCCTGGATCCCGTTCGGGGGCAGGACGCGCCGGTGTGTCGGGGCGGCGTTCGCGAACATGGAGATGGACGTAGTGCTGCGAACGGTGTTGCGCCACTTCACCATTGAAACCACCGACGCACCGGACGAGCCCTGGCACCGCCGCGGCGTGGCCTTCACCCCCAAGCACGGCGGGCGGATCGTGGTGCACCGGCGCTGAGCCGGGCGCGGTTCAGCTACCGGAGGTGGCCCGGCGCGGCAGTTTCCAGCCCGGGCGGATGTAGTGGCAGGTGTACCCGTTGGGGTAGCGTTGCAGGTAATCCTGGTGCTCGGGCTCGGCTTCCCAGAAGTCGCCGGCCGGGCTGACCTCGGTCACCACCTTGCCGGGCCATAAACCGGAGGCCTCCACATCGGCGATGGTGTCCAGCGCGATCCGCTTCCGCTCGTCGTCGGTGTAGAAGATCGCCGAGCGGTAGCTGGGTCCGCGGTCGTTGCCCTGCCGGTCTTTCGTTGTCGGATCGTGGATCTGGAAGAAGAACTCCAGGATCTGCCGGTAGTCGGTGACCGCCGGGTCGTAGATGATCTCGACGGCCTCGGCGTGGGTGCCGTGGTTGCTGTAGGTGGCGTTGGGGACTTCACCGCCGGTGTAGCCGACCCGGGTGGACACCACGCCGGGTTGCTTGCGGATGAGTTCTTGCATCCCCCAGAAGCACCCGCCGGCCAGAATCGCTTTCTGCGTGTTCGTCATGTCATCGCCTCGTTTCGCTCTTGCCGAATGGTCGCAGTCTCCCTCCGATTATCCTGACGTTCGCCATCGAATACACCCGCGAGACAAAGCTCTCGACAAACTGCGGTAGAACGTGTTCTAGTTTTGGCGTGAGTAGCCCGCAATCCTCCCGTAGTGAGCTCGTAGATGCCTTCGCGAAATTCGAAGCGACGGTCGATGCCGCGGCCCAATCACACGACTGGGATGCCTGGGTCGAGCACCACACCCCCGACGTGGAGTACGTCGAGCACGCGGCCGGCACCATGCACGGCCGCGACGAGGTGCGCCAGTGGATCAAGCGGACCATGACGACCTATCCCGGCAGCCACGTGGTCGCGTTCCCGTCGCTGTGGTCGGTGGTCGACGAGGAGCGCGGCCGGATCATCTGCGAACTCGACAACCCGATGAAAGACCCCGGCGACGGCAGCGTCATCACCGCGACCAACATCTCGATCATCACCTACGCCGGCGACGGTCTGTGGTCGCGGCAGGAGGACGTCTACAACCCGTTGCGCTTCCTGCGCGCCGTGATGAAGTGGTGCCGCAAGGCGCAGGCGCTGGGCACCCTCGACGACGCGGCCGCGCAGTGGATGCGCCAGAACGGGAGCGCGCAGTGAGCGGCAAACCCAAACTGGTCATCGGCGCCAACGGTTTTCTGGGTTCGCACGTGACCCGCCAGCCCGTCGCCGACGGGGCGCAGGTCCGCGCGATGGTGCGCGCCGGCGCCAATACCCGTGGTATCGACGACCTTTCGCTGGCCCGCTTCCACGACGACGTGTTCGACACCGCGGTGCTGGTCGAGGCGATGGACGGCGTCGACGACGTCTACTACTGCGTGGTCGACACCCGCGCCTGGTTGCGCGACACCTCGCCGCTGTTTCGCACCAACGTCGAAGGGCTGCGCAACGTTCTGGATGTGGCCGTCACCCAACCTGAGCTGCGCAAGTTCATCTTCACCAGCACCTACGCGACGGGCGGGTGACGGCGCGGGCACGTGGCGACCGAGGACGACGTCATCGGCACCCGCGGGCTGTCCGGCTACGTCAAATCCCGCGTGCAGGCCGAAAACCTGGTGATGCGCTATGTGGCCGAGGCCGGGCTGCCCGCGGCCGCGATGTGCGTGTCGACCACCTACGGCAGCGGCGACTGGGGCCGCACCCCGCGCGGCGCCTTCATCGCCGGGGCCGTGTTCGGCAAGTTGCTGTTCACCATGGAGGGCATCCAGCTGGAAGTCGTCGGCGTCACCGACGCCGCGAAGGCCATGGTCCTGGCCGCCGACCGCGGCCGTGTCGGCGAGCGGTACCTGATCTCCGAGCGGATGATCGCGCTCAAAGAGGTGGTGCGGATCGCCGCCGACGAAGCCGGGGGGCCGCCCCCGCGGCGCTCGATCTCCGTCCCGACGCTGTATACCCTTGGCGCACTGGGCGATCTGCGCGCCCGGCTCACCGGCAAGGACGCCGAACTCAGCCTCGCCTCGGTGCGAATGATGCGCGCCGAGGCGCCCGTCGACCACAGCAAGGCCGTCCGCGAACTCGGTTGGCGGCCACGCCCGGTCGAGGAGTCCATTCGCGAGGCGGCGCGGTTCTGGGCGGCGATGCGAAATGTCAAGGGCAAGAGCGCGACTCCCCGCTGAACACCACGCCGATCACCGTTCAGGATGCGCCGCGGCCCGTCGCGGGCGACTAGCCTCGGGCGGTATCGCGCTGTTGCGCCGGGTGGTCGACCGGTTCGGTTCCGGCGAGCTGCAGTTCGACGCGTTCAACTGGCTCGGGATCAAGTTGCAATGGCTCAACACGGTGGTGCGGCGGTCGGGGTCCACGCTGCACTGGGCAATCAACGGGCCCGACGACATCCTCAACGCCGTGCCGGGGGTGCGGCTGCTGGCCTGGGAACGATGGTTCGAGTCGGACACCTTCGCGCGGCTGCCCCGCTCAACCCGAGTCCTGGGCAGGGGCGATGTCGCTTGTGCCCACTGTGGCGAACATGGCGCAATACCACCGCTACGCATTCGGCTGACCGGGAAGGGTTGGGCGCGGATGGGCGTTGCACACCTCACCGGCGTCTTGAGGAGGAACCACCATGGCCCACCCGGAAATCAAAGAGACCAGTGCGGGACACCCGATCACCATCGAGCCGACGCGGGGCCGGGTGCAGGTACGTGTCAACTGCGAGCTGATCGCCGACAGCACCGCCGCGCTGGAATTGCGTGAAGCGACATTGCCTGCGGTGCAATACATTCCGTTCACCGGCGTGGCGCAGGACCGGCTCACCCGCACCGACACCAGTACCTACTGCCCGTTCAAGGGCGAGGCCAGCTATTACAGCGTGACCACCTCGGCCGGCGACACCGTCGACGACGTGATCTGGACCTACGAGCAGCCCTACCCCGCGGTGACGGCGACCGCCGGGCACGCCGCGTTCTACCCCGACAAGGCCGAGATCAGCATTTCGACCGACTGAGCTCAGTAGCCGATCCATCCGGGCATCGCGTTATCCACCGCCCGGGTGTCGCTGTACACACGCATCGACACGATCAGCCCGTCGCGGGTGTCGAAAATGCACACGAACGGGCTCTCGTAGTCGACGCCTGCGGAGGTGGTTCCGGCGGCCTGCGCCTCCACCACGACCGTTTCGCCCTCGTTGACACAGCGCACCAGGTCGATGGTCAGCTCCAGGTCCTGTTTGCGCCGCTCGATCGCCCGCCGCAAGGTGTCCTTGTCGCAAGCCGTGCGGGTGTAGAGCGTCCAGTAGCTGAAGTCGTCGCTGAGCAGCGCGAAGCCCTCGTCCAGATCGCCGCCCCCGGTGGTGCTCTGTAAGAACATCCAGGCCAGTTCGCCCTTAGGATCATCGAACGGCGTCATCACACCGCAATATTGACGTGGCACGCGGTTCACGGTCAATCAGGGCAAATCGGAGAGCATCGGGTGAAGAGCAGCGCGCGCACCGTGGTGTTTCCCGGAGCGGTCAGCTTCGGGCACACGCTGGCGCCCCTTCGCCGCGGCCTGGGCGATCCCTGCTTCTTGGCCCCGGGCGACGGCTCGATCTGGCGGACCAGCCTGCTGCCCAGCGGCCCGGTCACCGCCCGGATCAGCCGCGCGGGGACCAACGCCGTGCAGTGTGTGGCGTGGGGAGCCGGTGCGGCGAGTTCGTCGACATGCTGCCCGCGATGCTGGGCAGCGAGGACGACGCCTCGGACTTCGTGCCGCGGCATCCGAGGGTCGCCGCCGCGCAGCGGCGCATCCCGCACCTGCGGCTGGGCCGCCCGGGCTGGTGCTGGAAGCGCTGATCCCGGCGATCATCGAGCAACGGGTGCCGGGCGCGGACACGTTCCGCTCCTGGCGGGTGCTGTTGGCGAAGTACGGCACGCTGGCGCCGGAGCGGATGAGGGTCCCGCCGTCGGCGCAGGCGTGGCGCAGCATCCCGTCGTGGGAGTTCCACCGCGCCAACGTCGACCCGCGGCGGGCCCAGACGGTGGTGACCTGCGTGCGGCGCGCCGCCTCGCTGGAACGGCTGGTGTCGCGGCCGGCCACGCAGGCGTGCGCGGCGTTGACGTCGCTGCCGGGGTGGGGGGTGGACCGCCGCCGAGACGGCGCAACGGGCCTTCGGCGACGCGGACGCCATGTCGGTGGGCGACTACCACATTCCCAAGATGGTCGGCTGGACGCTGCTGGGCCGTCCCGTCGACGACGCGGGCATGCTCGAATTGCTGGAGCCGATGCGGCCGCATCGCCAGCGGATGGTCCGGTTGTTCGAAGCCAGCGGGCTGGCTCGTGAACCCCGGCGGGGGCCGCGGCTTCCGGTCCAGCAAATCCACTCGCTTTGATTCGCGGCGTTTTCGCACCTTGGCATCGGGTACTCGACGGCCCAAGTGACCGAGTGTGGACCAAGGGAAGGGAGCCAGGAACAAGCAATGAGTGAGTTCACAATTCCGGGATTGACCGACAAGCAGGCGGCGCGGCTCACCGAACTGCTACAAAAGCAACTGAGCACCTACAACGATCTTCACCTGACGCTCAAGCACATTCACTGGAACGTGGTGGGCCCCAACTTCATCGGCGCGCACAAGATGATCGACCCGCAAGTGGAGGCGGTCCGCGGTTTCGCCGACGACGTAGCTGAACGCATTGTGGCGCTTGGTTCTTCGCCGACGACTTAGCGGAACGCATTGTGGAGCTTGGTTCTTCGCCGTAGGACACGCCCGGCGCTATCATCAAGGACCGGTCGTGGGACGACTACTCGGTGGGCCGCGACACCGTCCAGGCGCACTCGGCCGCCCTCGATTTCGTCTACAACGGGGTGATCGAAGACATCCGCCAATACATCGACGAGACGGGCGAACCCGACCAGGTGACCCAGGACCTGTTGATCGGGCAGGCGGCGCAGCTGGAGAAGTTCCAATGGTTCGTGCGGGCGCACCTGGAACGCGCCGCCGCGCAGAGCGCGTGCGGCAAATCCTGACCCACCCGCAGCGAACGACGGATCGCCCCGGCACAGCGCCGGGGCGATCGTGTGTCCGGCCCCTCAGGAATAAGTGGACCGAGGTCCGTTTATTCCGGGTAGTCCGCAACATCGAGGAGGCCAAATGCCTGCAGTCACGGCCAACATGCTCACCTTGCCGCGGGTCGGTGGCCCCGGCCCCGCCGACACCGAACGCCCGGTGCGATCCACCACCACCGGCCCCCGGGGCTACGAGGGCGAAGGGTTCCCGGTGGTGCGTGCCTTCGCCGGGGTCAGCACCGTCGCCCTGGACCCGTTCGTGCACATGGACCAGCTGGGCGAGGTCGACTATCAGCCCGGCGAGCCCCGGGGCACCGACTGGCACCCGCACCGCGGCTTCGAAACCGTGACGTATCTGCTCGACGGGAAGTTCGCCCACCAGGACTCGCACGGGGGCGGGGGCCTGATCACCGACGGCGCCACCCAGTGGATGACCGCCGGGTCGGGCATCCTGCACATCGAGACACCCCCGGCCGAACTGGTCGACAGTGGTGGGCTGTTCCACGGCATCCAGCTGTGGGTGAACCTGCCCCGCAAGGATAAGTGCACCCCGCCCCGCTACCAGGCCATCGAAGGCGGCGACGTCGCGTCACTGGCCTCCGACGACGGCGGCGCGCTGCTGCGCATCATCGCCGGCGAGGTCGACGGGCACCACGGCCCGGGCGTCACCCACACGCTGATCACGCTGGCGCACGCGACGATCGCGAACGGTGCGCGGCTCAACCTTCCGTGGCGGCGCGATTTCAACGCGCTGGTGTACGTGCTGTCCGGCGACGGCTACGTCGGCCCGGTCGCGCACCTGATTCGTCAGGGGCAGTTGGCCGTGCTGGGGCCCGGTGACCGGATCACCGTCGGCGCGCGAGGTCCAGGATTCGGGGCCGGATCGTGGCGCCATTGATGTGCTGCTGCTCGGCGGGCGGCCCATTCGCGAGCCGGTATTCCACTACGGGCCTTTCGTGATGAACACGCGCACGGAATTGATCGCGGCGCTGCAGGACTACCAGGCCGGAAGGTTGGCAGCATTCCGATTCCGCCAAACGCGCTAATGCCGCACCGCCGCGATGGCACACTCTGAGAATGCTTCCACGGGGGAATCGCAGGCCAGGGCGTCCGCCTGCGGCCAAAGCCGATGAAACCCGGCAACGAATCATCCAGGCCGCGCGCCTGGTTTTCAGCGAACGTGGCTATGACGGCGCGACCTTCCAGGCCATCGCAGCGCGCGCCGATTTGACCCGGCCCGCGATCAATCACTACTCCTCGAGCAAGCGGGCGCTGTATCAGGAAGTGATGGACGAGACGAATGAATTCGTCATCGGGGTCGGGATAAAAGAGGCGAACCGCGAAACCACGCTGGTGGGGAGGCTCACGGCATTCATCTCCGCGGCGGTGAAAGCCAATGCCGAGAATCCGGCGGGTTCCGCATTCATTATCGGCGGCGTCCTGGAATCGCAGCGGCACCCCGATGGAACACAGCGGAAAACGATTCCGTGCGCATTGCCCGCGAATTCTTGATCCGCGTGGTCAACGACGCGATCGAGCACGGCGAAGTCGCGGCCGACATCGACGCGTCGGCCTTGGTGGAGACCCTGCTGGTGGTGATGTGCGGGGTGGGCCTGTACGCGGGCTACGGCGAGACCTATTGGGAGATGCTGGCCGTCACCGGCATGCTGCGACAGCTGCTGGAAGGCGCGCTGTGGCGTCCCGGATCCTAAGCGCGGACAGGCGCGCAGTGAAGTTGCGCACAAAGCGTATAGGCTAACTAACTTATCCCGGTAGCATGGTCCGGACATGACTGATCTGGACTCCTCGCTGCCGCCGTCCGTCCGGACCGCCGGCGACAGCTGGACCATCACCGAACTCGTCGGCGCCACCGCGTTGGTCGTCGCCGCGGCGCGTGCGGCGGAGACCGCCGGTCCCGATCCGCTGATCCGCGACGAATTCGCCGGCCTGCTGGTGTCGTCCGCCGGCCCGGCCTGGGCCCGGCTGGCCGACCCGGAGCTGTCCTGGCTCGACGACGATCCGCACGGCAAACGCGCGCACCGCGTCGGCATCGACTACCAGGCCGTGCGCACCCACTACTTCGACGAGTACTTCGACGGCGCGCAGCGCGCCGGGATCCGGCAGGTGGTGATCCTGGCCGCCGGGCTGGACTCGCGGGCCTACCGGCTGAACTGGCCCGTCGGCACCACCGTCTACGAGATCGACCAGCCCAAGGTGCTGGAGTACAAGACCGAGATCCTGCAGCGGCACGGCGCCACGCCCGCCGCCGTCCGGCGTCCCGTCCCGGTCGACCTGCGTGACGACTGGCCCGCGGCCCTGACCGCCGCCGGCTTCCAGGCCGCCCGGCCCACCGCCTGGCTGGCCGAGGGACTGCTGCCCTACCTGCCGAGCGACGCCCAGGACCGGCTGTTCGAGATGGTCACCGCGCTCAGCGCCGCCGGCAGCCAGGTCGCCGTCGAGGTGTTCGGCATGAACTCGCGCAGCAACGCGCAGCGCTGGCTGCGGATGTGCGAGCGGCTGGGCCTGTACGTCAACGTCGCCGCGCTGACCTACCACGAGCCGGACCGCTCGGATGCCGCCGCCTGGCTGGCCGGGCACGGCTGGCAGGTGCACAGCGTCGACAACCGCGACGAGATGGCCCGGCTGGGCTGCCCGGTACCCGGGGACCTGTCCGACGAGGCGGTCCGCAGCACGTTGCTGCGCGCCCACCTCGGCGGGTCCACCGGCTGACTTCCCCCGAGGATTCCAAGGAGCAAACGCCATGAGCTCACTGCGCACCCACGACGACACCTGGGACATCAAGTGCAGTGTCGGCGCCACCGCGGTGATGGTGGCCGCCGCCCGCGCCGTCGAGACCGAGCAGTCCGACCCGCTGATCCGCGACCCGTACGCCAAGCTGCTGGTCACCAACTCCGGCCCCGGCGTGCTGTGGGAGGCCATGCTCGACCCCGACATCGCCGCCCGGGTGGAGGCCCTGGACGAGGAATCGGCGGCGCACCTGCACCACATGCGCGGCTACCAGGCGGTGCGGACCCACTTCTTCGACACCTACTTCGCCGACGCCGTCGCCGCCGGGATCCGGCAGATCGTGATCCTGGCCTCGGGACTGGACTCCCGGGCGTACCGGCTGGACTGGCCGGCCGGCACCACCGTCTACGAGATCGATCAGCCGCAGGTGCTGGCCTACAAATCCACCACCCTCGCCGAGAACGGGGTGACGCCGTCCGCCGATCGCCGCGAGGTCGCCGTCGACCTGCGCCAGGACTGGCCGGCCGCGCTGCGCGCCGCCGGCTTCGACCCCACTCAGCGCACCGCCTGGCTGGCCGAAGGGCTGCTGATGTACCTGCCCGCCGAGGCGCAGGACCGGCTGTTCACCCTGATCGGCGAGCTCAGCCCGGCCGGCAGCCGGGTGGCGGCCGAAACCGCGCCCAACCACGCCGACGAGCGGCGCCAGCAGATGCGGGAACGGGTCAAGAAGGTGGCCGACGAGATCGGCTTCGAGCAGACCGTCGACGTCGGCGAGCTGATGTACCGCGACGACCACCGCGCCGACGTCACCGAGTGGCTCAACGCGCACGGCTGGCGCGCCACGGCCGAGCACTCGACGGCCGCGATGCGCCGGCTCGGTCGCTGGATCGAGAATGTCCCGCTGGCCGATGACAAGGACGCCTTCTCGGACTTCGTCGTCGCCGAGCGCCGCTAAGGGGCATTCCCGGCTGGCGCGCGGCCCTGGTTACCGGGATTTGACCTGGCCATCGGGAACAATGATCAGCCATTATGGGCAGCGCTGGAACCGGTCACCCGCGCCGCTGGGTGCTGTTGAAGGGCCGGCTCGTCGCCAGCGTCGCGTCGGCGTTCGTCATGGCCGTCACCGGTGTCGGCTGGACCGGCTATCACACCGCGCTGGGCCGGATCATCATCTCGCACGCCCTGCCCAACGGGGCGATGTCGCTCGGCGACAACCAGAACATCCTGCTGATGGGCCTGGACAGCCGGTTGGACCAGAACGGCCGGCCGCTGCCGCCGGAAATCTACGACGCGCTGCACGCCGGCGACGAAAGCTCCGGCGGCTACAACGCCAATGTCCTTATCGTCGTTCATCTTTCGGACGGTGACGGGCCCGTCACCGCGGTGTCGATCCCGCGCGACGACTACGCCGAGTTGCCGGGCTGCCCGGGATCGGTGTGTGCCGGCAAGATCAAACAGGCCTACGGGCTGGCCTATCAGCAGTCGCTGAATGCGCAGGCCGCCGGGAATTCCGGCGCCGGGGCCACCGACCTGGCCGCTCGCGAACAGACCGCCCGCGAGGCCGGCCGCAAGGCTGAGATCGGCGCCGTCACCGACTTTCTGGGCATCTCGGTCGACCACTTCGTCGAGGTCACCCTGGGCGCCTTCTTCCAGATCGCCAAGGCGGTCGAGCCGATCACGGTGTGCCTGGCCGGCGACACCCGGGACAGCTATTCAGGGGCGGACTTCCACCACGGCGTGCAGCGCATCGACGCGGCCGAGGCGATGGCCTTCGTGCGGCAGCGGCGCGACGAAAACGACGGCTCCTTCACCGATTTCGACCGGACCCGCCGCCAGCAGGCGTTCCTGGTGTCGCTGGTCGAAGCGGCGCGCAGCGGCGGCGCGCTGTCCAGTGTCAGCGGGTTGCGTAAGCTGCTGCAGGTCGCCAGGGACAACGTCGCCGTCGACGCCGGGCTGGACCTGATGCAGTTCGCCGCGCGGGCCTCGCAACTGGCCGGGCGGCCGCTGTCGCTGTACACCCTGCCGATCTCGGGCTTCGGCAAGGACCCCAACGGCTCCGACATCAACCTGGTCGACCTTCCCGTGATGCGGCGCATCGTCAACGAACGCTTCATGTCCGACGCGCCGGCCGCGCTCGACGCCGCGGTCCCGGGCTCCCAGCCACCGCCCGCCCCGGCCGAGCCCGCGGTCCTCGACGTCGTCAACGCTACCACACACGACGGGTTGGCCGCCGCCCTCGAGGAAGCGTTGGCCGGCCGCGGCCTCACCCGGGGCAGCGCCACCACCGCCCCCGCCCCGGCCGAGGACAGCAGCATCGAATACGGCCCCGGCGCCGAGGCGGCCGCGCGGCTGCTGGCCGACCAACTGCACCTGCCGGCCACCGCGCAGAGTGCGGTCGCGCCCGGCACCGTGCGGCTGACCGTCGGCACCGCGTTCCCGGCCGCCGACTACCTCGCCCATCCCGGCGCCTCGGGGTCGGGACAGGTGAGCACGGTGTCCGCCACCGGCACCGGCGATCACGCCCCCGCGCCGACCGACCTCAGCCAGATGACGGCCACCAGCGTCCCCTGCGTCAAGTAACCGCGGGGCCCGGCCGCGGGCCGGATCCTTACCTAATTGCTCTCCCAACCGGATGGTTAGGATCGCGGTTATCACCGATGAGCGGCCGCCGCTCAGCGCGACTCTGCTCGGGAAGGACAATGATGACCATCGAATCGGTTGCATCGAAGACCACAACTTCGGCCAACGGGACCGCATCGGCCGACATCGCCGGCACGGTTGCCCGGCTTCGTCAGACCTTCGCCACCGGACGCACCCGCGACGTCGAATGGCGCAAGCGCCAGCTGCTGCAACTGCAGAAGCTGATGGAGGAGAACGAGGCCGCGATCGCCGCCGCGCTGGCCGACGACCTGGACCGCGGCCCGTTCGAGGCCTACATCGCCGACATCGCCACCACCGCCGGTGAGGCCAAGTACGCGGGCAAACGGGTGCGCAAGTGGACCCGGCGCCGCTATCAGTTGCTGGAGCTGCCGCAGCTGCCCGGCTGCGGCTGGGTGGAGTACGAACCCTACGGCACCGTGCTGATCATCGGCGCCTGGAACTACCCCTTCTACCTCACCCTCGGCCCGGCCGTCGGGGCGATCGCCGCCGGCAACGCCGCCATCCTCAAGCCGTCGGAGATCGCGGCCGCGTCCTCGCGGGTGATGGCCGAGCTGGTGCCGAAATATCTTGACAACGACGCCATCGCGGTGATCGAGGGCGACGGGGCGACCAGCCAGGAGCTCATCGCCCAGGGCCTGGACCGGGTGATGTTCACCGGCAGCACCGAAATCGGGCGCAAGGTCTACGAGGGCGCGGCCCAGCACCTGACGCCGTGCACCCTGGAGCTGGGCGGCAAGAGCCCGGTCATCATCGCGGCCGACGCCGACGTGGAGGTGGCGGCCAAGCGGATCGCCTGGATGAAACTGCTCAACGCCGGACAGACCTGTGTGGCACCCGATTACGTGTTGGCGGACGCCAAGATTCGCGACGAACTGGTGGACAAGGTCGGTGCCGCCATCACCAAGTTCACCGCCGACAAGCCCGAGGGCATGCGGGTGGTCAACCAGCGCCAGTTCGGCCGGATCAGCAGCTACCTGTCCGGGTCGGACGGCAAGGTCACCGTCGGCGGGGCGTGCGACCCGTCCACCCTGCGCATCCAGCCCGCCGTGGTGGTCGACCCCGACCCCGACGGGCCGCTGATGCGCAACGAGATCTTCGGACCGGTGCTGCCGGTGATCACCGTCCTAAACCTGGACGAGGCAATACGTTTCGTGAACTCACGGCCCAAGCCGCTGTCGGCATACCTGTTCACCAAGACGCGCGAGACGCGCGAGCGGGTGATCAAGGAAGTGCCGGCCGGCGGCATGCTGATCAACCACCTCGCCTTCCAGGTGTCGACGGCCAAGCTGCCGTTCGGCGGGGTCGGCGCGTCGGGAATGGGCGCCTACCACGGTCGCTACGGCTTCGAGGAGTTCAGCCACCGCAAGTCGGTGTTGACCAAACCCACCCGGCCCGACCTGTCGAGCTTCATCTACCCTCCGTACACGGAGCGGGCCTTCAAGATGGCCCGCAAGATGTTTTGACCGCTGGCTTCACTGAATCGGTTGCCAGACAGAGCTTTTCACAGCAGAGGGGAATCTTTTGCCCGGAGTGCAGGATCGCGTCATCGTCGTCACCGGAGCCGGTGGCGGGCTGGGCCGTGAGTACGCCCTGACGCTGGCCCGCGAGGGTGCCAGCGTCGTCGTCAACGACCTCGGCGGGGCCCGCGACGGCACCGGCGCCGGCCACAACATGGCCGACCAGGTGGTCAAGGAGATCAAGGACGCCGGCGGCCGCGCGGTGGCCAACTACGACAGCGTGGCCGAGCCCGCGGGCGCGGAGAACATCATCAAAACCGCGCTCGATGAGTTCGGCGCCGTGCACGGCGTGGTGAGCAACGCCGGGATCCTGCGCGACGGCACCTTCCACAAGATGTCGTTCGAGAACTGGGATGCCGTGCTCAAGGTGCACCTGTACGGCGGGTACAACGTGATTCGCGCCGCCTGGCCGCACTTCCGCGAGCAGAGCTACGGCCGGGTCGTCGTCGCCACGTCCACCAGCGGCCTGTTCGGCAACTTCGGCCAAGCCAATTACGGGGCAGCCAAACTCGGCCTGGTCGGCCTGATTAACAGCCTGGCGCTAGAGGGGGCCAAGTACAACATCCACGCCAACGCGATCGCCCCGATCGCAGCGACCCGGATGACCCAGGACATCGTGCCCAAGAAAGTGCTGGCCAAGCTGACCCCCGAGTACGTCGCGCCGGTGGTCGCCTACCTATGCACTGAGGAAAACCCCAACAGCGCTTCGGTTTTCGTGGTCGGTGGCGGCAAGGTGCAGCGCGTCGCGCTGTTCCAGAACGCCGGCGTCACCTACGACAAGCCGCCGACGGTGCAGGACGTCGCCGCGCGGTGGGACGAGATCACCGACCTGTCCGCGGCCAAGCAGGCCGACTTCAAGCTGGGGTAGGCGGCACGCGGTCGGCGGGTCAGGCCAGCAGCGCCGCGCGCAGGCGTTGCACGTCTGCCTCGCCGACCCCGGCGTCGCGCAGGTAAGCCTGCAGCGACCCGAACTTCTCGTCGATGGTTTGCCGGGCGGCGGCCAGGTACTCCTCGCGCACCCCCAGCACACCGTCGGACAGCCGCGCCTCGGTCCAGGTCACCACCTCCGGGGTCAGCTCGGTGTCCTGGCGCTGCGCGATCATCGCCGAGATCTGCGCGCGCAGCGCGGGCGCGGCGTCGTTGCTGCGCAGAAAGTCGGCGACGATGACGTCGCGGTCGACGCCGATCGCTTCGAGCACCGTCGCCACCACGAACCCGGTGCGGTCCTTGCCGGCGAAGCAGTGGGTGAGCACCGCACGCCCGGCGCCCAGCAGCGAGATGACCCGGTGCAGCGCTCGCTGCGCCCCGTTACGCGTTGGGAATTGCCGGTATTCGTCGATCATGTAGCGGGTGGCGGCCTCGTCGACGGACTCCGCCGACTGCTCGGCCCCGTCGCCGGTGAGCAGCCGCTGGAAGGCGTGCTCGTGCGGCGCCTGATCGTCGGTGCCGGCCTCGTGCTCGCCGAGATCGGGAAAGGGCAGCAGGTGCACCTCGACCCCGTCGGGAACCCGGCCCGGGCCGCGCCGGGCCACCTCGCGGGCCGCGCGCAGGTCGGCGACGTCGGTGATGCCCAGCCGGCGCAGCGTCGCGCGGCCCTCGTCGTCGAGCCCGCTCAGCTCGCCGGACCGGAACAACCGGCCCGGCCACAGCATGGGCGCACCGTCGGCGACGTCACGAAAGTTCCACGCGCCGGACAGTTCTCGCAGCGCCTCAGGCATGCGCGGTGACCGCCGCGGCGAGCGCAGACTTTTCCCTGCCCAGTTCCGCGCGGGCGATGGTTCGCATGTGCACCTCGTCCGGGCCGTCGAAGATCCGCATGGCGCGATGCCAGCCGTACAGGCGGGCCAGCACCGTGTCGTCGCTGACCCCGGCGGCGCCGTGCACCTGGATGGCCCGGTCGATGACGTCACAAGCCACCTTCGGGGCCACCGCCTTGATCTGGGAGACCAGCAGATGCGCGGCCTTATTGCCGTGCTGGTCGATGGTCCACGCCGCCTTCGCGCCGAGCAGCCGCGCCTGGCCGATTTCGTTGCGGGACTTGGCAATCGACTCCCGGACCACGCCCTGCTCGGCCAGCGGGAGGCCGAACGCCACCCGCTTTTGGGCCCGGTCGACCATCAGCGCCAGCGCCCGCTCGGCCCCGCCGAGGGCACGCATGCAGTGGTGGATGCGGCCCGGCCCCAGGCGGGCCTGGGCGATCGCGAAGCCCGAGCCCTCCTCGCCGAGCAGGTTGGTGACCGGCACCCGCACGTTGTCGTAGACGATCTCGCAGTGGCCGTGCTGGTCCTGCCAGCCGAACATCGGGGTCGAGCGCACCACCGTCATCCCCGGGGTGTCCATCGGCACCAGCACCATCGACTGTTGTTGGTGGCTGGCCGCGTCGGGGTTGGTGCGGCCCATTACGATCAGGATCTTGCAGCGCGGGTCCGCCGCGCCCGACGTCCACCACTTGCGGCCGTTGATCACGTAGTCGCCGCCGTCGCGCACGATGGAAGTCTCGATGTTGCGGGCGTCGCTGGACGCGACGGCGGGCTCGGTCATGGAGAAGGCGCTGCGGATCTCGCCGGCCAGCAACGGCTCCAGCCACTGCTTGCGCTGCTCCTCGGTGGCGAACAGGTGCGGCGTCTCCATGTTGCCGGTGTCGGGCGCCGCGCAGTTGAGCGCCTCGGGCGCGATGTCCAGGCTCCAGCCGGTGATCTCGGCCAGCGGCGCGTATTCCAGGTTGGTCAGACCCGACTCGGCGGGCAGGAACAGGTTCCACAGACCCTGCTGCTTGGCCTTGACCTTGAGCTGTTCCACCACCGGCGGGACGGTGTGGTCGTGCGGACCGGCCTCGTGCCGGTACTTGTCGTATTCTGCCTTGGTCGCGAAGACGTGCTCGGTCATGAAATCGGTCAGCCGCTTGTGGTAGTCGCTGGCTTTGGCCGACATCGCGAAGTCCATGTCCGTCACGATAGGACACGGGTCGTCGCCCAGCGCGAGACACGGGTCGTCTCTACCGCGAGCAGACGCAAATGCCCCCCGACACGCCGCTGGGAATGGGCTTTTGTGTCTGCTCGCGGTAGAGATGCGGCATGACCGAATCCCGACCCCCCTTCCCGCCGTTCACCCGGGACACGGCCCTGCAGAAGGTGCAGGCCGCCGAGGACGCCTGGAACACCCGCGATCCCGAGCAGGTCAGCCTCGCGTACACGCCCGATTCGCGGTGGTGCAACCGCGACGAGTACATCGTGGGCCGCGATCAGATCGTCGCCTTTTTGACCCGCAAGTGGCAGCGCGAACTCGACTACTCGCTGCGCAAGAGCCTGTGGGACTTCCACGACAACCGCATCGCGGTGCGGTTCCAGTACGTACGAGTGCCGCGACCGGTCCGGCCAGTGGTACCGCAGCTACGGCAACGAGCTGTGGGAGTCGCTGAATCGGGGCTGATGGCCCGCCGCGAGGCCAGCATCCCGACGTGCCGATCGACGAGTCGCAGCGCCGTTACTTCGGGCCGCGCCCGGAGTCCGAACACGGCCGGGAGATTCCGCTCTGGTAGCGCCGCCGGCGGCGACGGCGCGGGCCGGGTGCGGCCTGCGGCGCGCCGCGCCGACCGGGTTAGGGTGTTCACGCCAACGGGGTCGCCGATGAGTTGCCGGTAGGCAAGGGAATCAGCAAGGAAAGTAGATGTACGCGCCATGACAGATGCGCAGGCCAACGCGGTCAAGGTAGGGGTGGTCGCCGAATCCGGGGCCGACGAGCGGCGGGTCGCGCTGGTGCCCAAGGCGGTGGCGTCGCTGGTCGGCAGCGGCCTGGCGGTGGTGGTCGAGTCCGGCGCGGGCGAGCGGGCCCTGCTGCCCGACGCGCTCTACACCGAGGCCGGCGCCGACATCGGGGACGCGTGGACCGCCGACATCGTGGTCAAGGTCGCGCCGCCGACCACCGACGAGGTCGCCAAGCTGCACAGCGGGCAGACGCTGATCGGCTTCCTGGCGCCGCGCAACGCCGACAACTCGATCGGTGCTTTGAAGCAGGCGGGCGTCCAGGCCTTCGCTCTGGAGGCCATTCCGCGGATCTCGCGGGCCCAGGCGATGGACGCGCTGTCGTCGCAGGGCAACGTGGCCGGCTACAAGGCGGTGCTGCTGGCCGCCTCGGAGTCGACCCGGTTCTTCCCGATGCTGACGACGGCGGCGGGCACGGTGAAACCGGCCAGCGTGCTGGTGCTCGGCGTCGGGGTGGCCGGATTGCAGGCGCTGGCGACGGCCAAGCGGCTGGGCGCGCGCACGTCGGGCTACGACGTGCGTCCCGAGGTCGCCGACCAGGTGCGCTCGGTGGGCGCGCAGTGGTTGTCGCTCGGCGACAAAGAGGTGGCTGCGGCCGGTGAGGGTGGGTACGCCCGCGAGCTCACCAAGGAAGAGCGTGCCCAACAGCAGAAGGCCCTGGAGGAGGCCATCGCCGGGTTCGCCGTGGTGATCACCACGGCGTTGGTGCCCGGCCGCCCGGCGCCGCGACTGGTGACCGCCGCGGCAGTCGAGTCGATGAAACCGGGCAGCGTGGTGGTGGACCTGGCCGGCGAGACCGGCGGCAACTGCGAGCTGACCGAGCCGGGCAAGACGGTGGTCAAGCACGACGTCACTATCGCCGCCCCGCTGAACCTGCCGGCGACCATGCCCGAGCACGCCAGCGAGCTCTACAGCAAGAACATCACCGCGCTGCTGGACCTGCTGATCAAAGACGGCAAGCTGGCCCCCGACTTCGACGACGAAGTCGTGGCGGCGGCGTGTGTGACACGGGAGAGTGCATAGACACAGGAGAGTGCATAGATGTACGACGAACTGTTGGCCAATCTGGCGATCCTGGTGCTGTCCGGGTTTGTCGGGTTCGCGGTTATCTCCAAGGTGCCCAACACGCTGCACACGCCGCTGATGTCGGGCACCAACGCCATCCACGGGATCGTGGTGCTCGGTGCGCTGGTGGTGTTCGGCTCGGTCGAGCATCCGTCGCTGGCGATGCAGATCATCCTGTTCGTCGCGGTGGTGTTCGGAACCCTGAACGTCATCGGCGGGTTCATCGTCACCGACCGGATGCTGGGCATGTTCAAGAGCAAGAAACCCGCCAAGGCTGACGAGGTGGCCAAATGAACTACTTGGTGATCGGCCTCTACATTGTTTCCTTCGCGCTGTTCATCTACGGCCTGATGGGGCTGACCGGGCCCAAGACGGCGGCGCGCGGCAACCTGATCGCCGCGGTGGGCATGGCCATCGCGGTGGCCGCGACGCTGATCAAGATCCGCCACACCGACCAATGGGTGCTGATCATCGCCGGCCTGGTGGTGGGTGTGGTGCTCGGCGTCCCGCCGGCCCGCTACACCAAGATGACGGCCATGCCGCAGCTGGTGGCCTTCTTCAACGGCGTCGGCGGTGGCACCGTCGCGCTGATCGCCCTGTCGGAATTCATTGAGACGTCCGGCTTTTCGGCGTTCCAGCACGGCGAGTCGCCGACGGTGCACATCGTGGTGGCGTCGTTGTTCGCCGCGATCATCGGATCGATCTCGTTCTGGGGCTCGATCATCGCGTTCGGCAAGCTGCAGGAGATCATCTCCGGCGCCCCGATCGGCTTCGGCAAGGCCCAGCAGCCGATCAACCTGCTGCTGCTGGTCGGCGCCGTGGCCGCCGCGGTGGTGATCGGTCTGCACGCCCAGCCCGGCAGCGGCGGGGTGTCGCTGTGGTGGATGATCGGGCTGCTGGCCGCCGCCGGCGTGCTGGGCCTGATGGTGGTGCTGCCCATCGGCGGCGCTGACATGCCGGTGGTCATCTCGCTGCTCAACGCGATGACCGGGCTCTCGGCCGCGGCCGCGGGGCTGGCGCTGAACAACACCGCGATGATCGTGGCCGGCATGATCGTCGGCGCCTCGGGTTCGATCCTGACCAACCTGATGGCCAAGGCGATGAACCGCTCCATCCCGGCGATCGTCGCCGGCGGCTTCGGCGGTGGGGGCGTGGCACCGGGCGGCGGTGACGGCGGCGACAAGCACGTCAAGTCCACCTCGGCGGCCGACGCCGCGATCCAGATGGCCTACGCCAACCAGGTGATCGTGGTGCCCGGTTACGGCCTGGCCGTCGCGCAGGCCCAGCACGCCGTCAAGGACATGGCCGCGCTGCTGGAGGAGAAGGGCGTGCCGGTGAAGTACGCCATCCACCCGGTGGCCGGCCGGATGCCCGGGCACATGAACGTGCTGCTGGCCGAGGCCGAGGTCGACTACGACGCGATGAAGGACATGGACGACATCAACGACGAGTTCGCCCGCACCGACGTCGCGATCGTCATCGGCGCCAACGACGTCACCAACCCGGCCGCCCGCAACGAGGCGTCCAGCCCGATCTACGGCATGCCGATTCTCAACGTCGACAAGGCCAAGTCGGTGATCGTGCTCAAGCGGTCGATGAACTCCGGCTTCGCCGGCGTCGACAACCCGCTGTTCTACGCCGAGGGGACGACGATGCTGTTCGGCGACGCGAAGAAGTCGGTGACCGAGGTCGCCGAGGAGCTCAAGGCGCTATAACTGGCGCTCTAACGCCGAGCAGACGCAAAAGCACCCGACACGCCGGTGTCTTGGGTGCTTTTGTGTCTGCTCGCGGTGCCTAGACGGGCGGGTAGGCCGGCGGCGGGTAGCCGTTGCCGTCGGTGACCCCCAGGTGAGGTACCGCATGAAGAACTCGATTTCGTAGCTTCCGTCGTAATCCGGACTCGGATCCATCGGCGCCACCTCTCGACTCAGCGCATTCGAGGAGAAGTCTCGTCGCATAGCCGTCGACGGGACACCCGGCGTTTTGCTTAAACTGTCCAGCCAGTTGATTGATAGTTATCCTTGGCCGAACCGCGGCTGGCCTGCCCGTACCGACGATAGTGAGAACAGATGCCCGCCGACAGCAGCACCCCGAATGGGCAAACCCGCCGCGAAGAGCTGCTGGCCGTCGCCACCATGCTGTTCGCCGCGCGCGGCTATCACGGCACCCGGATGGACGACGTCGCCGACGTGATCGGGCTGAACAAGGCGACCGTCTACCACTACTACGCCAGCAAGTCGCTGATCCTCTACGACATCTACCAGCAGGCCGCCGAGCGGACGCTGGCCGCGGTCCACGACGACCCCTCGATGACGGCTCGGGAGGCGCTGTACCAGTACACCGTGCGGCTGCTCGATCAGATCGCCGCCAACCCCGAGGGCGCCGCCGTGTACTTCCAGGAGCAGCCCTACATCACCGAGTGGTTCACCAAGGAACAGGTCGCCGCGGTCCGCGAAAAGGAGACCCAGGTCTACGAGCACGTGCACGGGCTCATCGACCGCGGCATCGCCAGCGGGGAGTTCTACGAGTGCGACTCGCACGTGCTGGCGCTCGGCTACATCGGCATGACGCTCGGCGCCTACCGGTGGTTGCGCCCGAGCGGGCGGCGCAGCGCCAAGGAGATCGCCGCCGAGTTCAGCACCGCGCTGCTGCGCGGCCTGATCCGCGACGAGGAGATCCGCACCACCTCGCCGCTGGGCCCCTGACCCTCTCGTCGTAGCCGACGGACGCGGAACCACCGGCGGCTCCGGGCCGGTAGGCGCCGCCCATTTAATGGACTAGTGTCTAGAAAAGTTTTGAGCGCTCAACGGACGGAGACTGTCATGGCGATCCGCGTCGCGCACGTCGGCACCGGAAACGTCGGCGGACTGGCCCTCGCCGAACTGATCACCAACCCGCGCTACGAGCTGACCGGGGTGTGCGTCTCCACCCCGGAGAAGGTCGGCAAGGACGCCGGCGAGCTGTGCGGCGTCGGCCTCGATACCGGGGTGGTAACCGGTGTCGCCGCCGTCGGCGACCTGGACGCAGTCATCGCCGCCAAGCCCGAATGCGTGGTGTACTGCGCGATGGGCGACACCCGGCTGCCCGAGGCGATGGCCGACGTCATGCGCATCCTGGCCGCCGGCATCAACGTCGTCGGATCGTCGCCCGGACTGCTGCAATACCCCTGGGGTGTGATGCCCGAGAAGTGCATCGCCCGCGTGGAAGACGCTGCCAGGCAAGGTAATTCGAGCATCTTCATCAGTGGCGTCGACCCGGTCTTCGCCAATGACCTGATCCCGCTGGCGCTGGCGGGAACCTGTCAGCGGGTGGAGCAGGTGCGCTGCATAGAGATTCACGACTACGCCAGCTACAATGGAGCGGAAGTCATGGGCTACATGGGATTCGGCCGTCCCCTCGACGAGATTCCGATGCTGCTGCAGCCGGGAGTCCTCAGCATCGCCTGGGGAACCGCGATCCGTCAGCTGGCCGCCGGGCTGGGCATCGAGGTCGACGAGATCACCGAGTCCTACCAGCGCGAGCCGGCGCCGGAGGACTTCGACATCGCGGTGGGCCGGGTCGCCAAGGGCACGCTGGCGGTGCTGCAGTTCGAGATTCGCGGCAGGGCCAACGGCCACCCCACCATCGTCATCGAGCGCGTCACCTGGCTGCGGCCCGACCTGCCGCAGCCGGCCGCGGGCGACGGGTCCTACCGCGTCGAGATCACCGGGGAGCCGTCGTACTCCGTCGACATCGTCCCGAGCAGCCGCAAGGGCGACCACAACTACGCCGCGATCGCGGGAGCCGCGGGCCGTATCGTCAACGCCATCCCGGCGGTGATCGCGGCCCCACCCGGCATTCCGCACCACCCTTGATCTGCCGCTGGTGACCGGCAAAGGCCTTTACGCACCAAGCACTTTGGTGACCACCTGAATCGAAAGGAGACCCGCGTGGGACGGGTAGACGGCAAAGTTGCGCTGATCAGCGGGGGCGCCCGCGGCATGGGCGCCGAGCACGCGCGGCTGCTGGCGGCCGAGGGCGCCAAGGTGGTGATCGGCGACATCCTCGACGACGAGGGCAAGGCCGTGGCCGACGAGATCGGCGACTCGGTGCGCTACGTCCACCTGGACGTCACCCAGCCCGACCAGTGGGACGCCGCTGTGGAAACCGCCGCCGGCGAATTCGGCAAGCTCAACGTGTTGGTCAACAACGCCGGCACCGTCGCGCTCGGGCCGCTGAAGAGCTTCGATCTGGCCAAGTGGCAGAAGGTGATTGACGTCAACCTGACGGGGACCTTCCTGGGCATGCGGGTGGCCGTCGAGCCGATGATCGCGGCCGGTGGCGGCTCGATCATCAACATCTCCTCCATCGAGGGGCTGCGCGGTGCGCCCATGGTGCACCCCTACGTCGCCTCCAAGTGGGGCGTGCGCGGCCTGGCGAAGTCCGCGGCGCTGGAGCTGGCGCCGCACAACATCCGGGTCAACTCCGTACATCCCGGCTTCATCCGCACCCCGATGACCAAACACCTGCCCGACGACATGGTGACCGTCCCGCTCGGCCGTCCGGCCGCGTCCCGCGAGGTGTCGACGTTCGTCTTGTTCCTGGCCAGCGACGAGTCGTCGTACGCGACCGGCAGCGAATTCGTGATGGACGGCGGACTGGTCACCGACGTGCCGCACAAGCAGTTCTAGCGCGGTGCTATAACCGCGAACATGCTGCGCGCGTTGGCGGATACGGTCGGATCCACTCACGTCGTCACCGACCCCGACGTGCTGGCGGCGCGCAGCGTCGACCACACCGGCCGCTATCGCGGGAGGGCCAGCGCGCTGGTGCGGCCGGGTTCGGCCGAGCAACTCGCCGAGGTGCTGCGGGTGTGCCGGGACGCCGGCGCCCACGTGACGGTGCAGGGTGGGCGGACGTCGCTGGTGGCCGGGACGGTGCCCGAGCACGACGACGTGTTGCTGTCCACCGAACGGCTGCACCGCATCGCCGACGTCGACACCGTCGAGCGTTGCATCGAGGTCGGCGCCGGGGCCACGCTGGCCGCGGTGCAGCAGGCCGCGTCGGCCGCCAACCTGGTGTTCGGCGTGGACTTCGCGGCCCGCGACAGCGCGACCGTCGGCGGCATGGCCTCCACGAATGCCGGTGGGCTGCACACGGTTCGGTACGGCAACATGGGCGAGCAGGTGCTCGGCATCCAGGTCGCGCTGCCCGGCGGCGCGCTGCTGCGCCGGCGCAGCCGGGTGCGCCGGGACAACACCGGCTACGACCTGCCCGCGCTGTTCGTCGGCGCCGAGGGCACGCTGGGCGTGATCACCGAGCTGGACCTGCGACTGCACCCCACCCCGACGCACACGGTGACGGCGATCTGCGGGTTCGCCGACCTCGATGCCGTGGTGGCCGCCGGGCGCACGTTCCGCGACGTGGACGGCATTGCGGCGTTGGAATTGATCGACGGCCGCGCCGCCGCGCTGACCCGCGAGCATCGCGGCGTGGCCGCCCCGGTCGGCGCCGACTGGCTGCTGCTGGTGGAGTTGGCCGCCGATCACGACCAGACCGAGCAGCTCGCCGGCCTGCTGGACGACGCGCCGATCAGCGGCGAACCGGCCGTCGGCGTGGATGCCGTTGCGCGGCAACGGTTGTGGCAGGTCCGGGAGGCGCTGGCCGAGGTGCCCGGCGTGTACGGCCCGCCGCTGAAGTTCGACGTTTCGTTGCCGCTGTCGTCGATCAGCGAATTTGAAAGAAACGCAATCGATTTGGTGCACACCCACGCGCCCGAGGCGCTGCCGGTGTTGTTCGGCCACATCGGCGAGGGCAACCTGCACGTGAATGTGTTGCGCTGTGCGGCCGACCGGGAGCACGCGCTGTATGAGCCGATGATGGACCTCATCGCGGCAAGCGGCGGCAACGTCAGCTCCGAACACGGCGTCGGCAGCCGCAAGCGGCCCTACCTCGGCATGTCCCGCGAGCCCGCCGACATCGCCGCGATGCGCACCGTCAAGGCCGCACTCGACCCGACGGGCTACCTCAACGCCGCGGTGCTGTTCGACTGATCCCGGCCGACGGTCAGTCGGTCGGCGCCTTGATGCCGACGGCGTGGCGCAGCTGGGCCAGGAACTGATCGGCGTCGTCGCTGCGCACGATGTAGTGCGAGATCGCGATCCGGATCACCGTGGCCGCCTTCACTGCGGCGTTGGGCCCGGGCAGGTGGCGCTGCAGGCCCTCGCGCATCTGCGGGATCACCCAGGAGAACTGGGCGATGGTGTGCTCGGGCTCGACGTCGACCATGCGGACGCCGGAGTAGGAATGCTGATAGTCGACGATGAATCGCAGCACCGCGTCCAGCTTGTCCACACCCTTGAGACCCGCGGTGGTCTTGACCAGGCCGCTTTCGAAGATCTGGCGCTCGTAGGCCGAAAACGCCGACAGCAGCTCCTCTTTGGAGGCGAACCAGCGGTACAGCGTCGGGCGGGACACCCCGGCTTGGGTGGCGACGGCGGACAGGCTGAGCTTGGTCTTGCCGTTGCGGCCGAGCACCTCGGCGGTGGCCGCCAGAATGCGCTGGCGGGTCGAGGTGTCGGTGTCGGCGATCGCCGTCGCCCGGACCGGGTGGCTCATGATTCAAACTTTACGAAGTGTCGCCGCGGTGTCATGGTCATTCGCTCCCACGTTAGGCCCGACCGGGACGCCGGCGCACCAGAACCGACTGCTGGATGGCACCCACGGCGCCCTGCTCGTCGAACAACGTGCCGATCGTCGTGCCGATCCCGTCCGGCCCGTAGCTGGTCTCGGCCCGGATACCGATCCAGTCGCCGTCGGGGACCCGGAACACGTGCACGGCCAGATCGGTGTTGAGGAACGTCCACTTGGTGATGTCCAGCTTGCTGCCGATGCCGTTGGCGCAGTCGGCCACCGCGAACAGCCGCTGTAGCCGGGTCATCGATTCGCCCTTCACCAGGTCGACGGTCGGGCTGATCCAGGATTCCCCGGGCCCCTCGCTCAGCGGCTCGGTCAACCACAGCCACTGCAGGCTGTGCACGTAGTTGCGGTCCCAGTCGCGCGTCTTGAGGCTGCGGTCGTAGGCCTTGGCCCGCGGACGCGGCAGCGGCGCCGCCGCGTGCGCCAGGGATCCGGTGCCCTGGTGCTGCAACCGCCAGCCGCTGGCGCGCGCCACCGGCCGCGGGGCGCCGTCGGGCCCCGGCGCCAGCATCTGGGCGCCGAGCAGTTCGATCTGCTTGCCGGGGCGCTGCACCTCCGGGCGCACCCACAGGTCGCCCTCGACCGGCACCCCACCCAGCAGGTCGATCACCACCCGGGACAGCCGGGTGTCGTCGCGCTGCTCGCAGCGCTCCAGGGCCCGCGTCAGCAGCGCCGACACCGGACCGCCGTGCTGGATCGTCGCCGACCAGGTGCCGCGCGCTAGATCGGTGGCCCGGAACCTCTCGCCCGACGCGTCGGAGTCGATCAGCTCGTAGTAGGCGTCGGTCATCGTCAACCTCTCCGGAAAGTCAGGGCAGGCCGGCGCCGGGCGTGGTCACCGTGACGGTATCCAACCGGGACAGGCGGGTGCCGACCAGACGCTGAGGATAGGCGTCCGTGCTCGACAACAAAAACAGCGTGCGGCGCTGCGGACCGCCGAGTGCGCAGGCGATGGCCACGCGGTCGCCGATGTCGATGCGGTCGGTGGCGGCGCCGCCGGCCACGATCCGCTCGAACTGGTGCGCCAGCGTCATCGCCGCCCACACCCCGCCGTCGGCGTCCAGCGCGATGCCGTCGGGCGGCCCGTCCAGGCCGTCGGCGAAGACCCGCCGGCCCGACAGTGCGCCGTCGTCGTCGATGGCGAACGCGCTCAGCCGCCGTCCGGTGGACTCGGCGACGATCAGCGTCGCCCCGTCCGGGGTGATCGCCATGCCGTTGGGGAAGCCCAGCTCGTCGGCCACCACGGTCGCACGGTCGTCGGGGTCCAGCCGGATGATCGCGCCGCCGGTGAAGGCCTGGCAGCCGATGTAGGCGCGGCCCGCGCGGTCGACCACCATGTCGCCCAAGTCGGCCGGCGCGATGTCGGCGAGTTCGGCGACGGTGACCACCGTTTCGCCTTCGTAGAGCAACACCCGCCGGTCCCGCGTGGAGGCGATCAGCAACGAGCCGTCGGGGCGGAATCCCAGCCCGGACGGACAGTGCCCGGGCAGCGGCAGGGTGGTCAGCGCGCCACCCATGGTGGTGGTGTGCACCGCTTCGCCGAGCATGTCGGAGAACCACAGCAGACCCTCGAACCAGCGCGGGCCCTCGCCGAAGCAGAACCCGTTGACCAGTGGCTCGGGGATCATCCGCTCATGCCTTCGGCAAACCTTCCTCTTTACAAAATATCGACAAAGTGTCATGCACCGCGGGTGCCGGTGTCAATCGAGCGCGGCCAGCTCCCGCGCGACGGCCGCGTGGTAGGCGTCGATCCTGGTCGGGTTGGCCTGCACGAACAGCTGATCGGGCAGCGGGGCGTCCTTGTCCGCCTCGATAGTCATGGTGCGGGAGAACAGCGTGATGTCGTGGCCGGGGCGGGTGAACCGGTAGCAGACCGTGATGCGGCCCGGCAGGCCGCCGTTGCCGTCGCGGTCGTGCCCAGCCGGCCGATCGAGGTGAACACGAACAGCGACGGGCGTACCGCGGCGGCCAGCTGCCAGCTGAAGATCCGGTCGCCGTCGGGGCCGGCCTCCTCCCAGGTGTCGCCCACCCGCAGCGGAAGCTCGGGCAGCTTGCCGATGTGGGCGCTGCCGGGATAGGTCTTGGTCCAGTTCTGCGGATTGGCGACGAAGTCGTACACCGTTTCGGCGGACTGGGTGAACGCGGTCTCCGAGCTGGTGGTGACGGTGCCCAATTGTATTGCCTCCCTGTGCGTTCCGTCGCCCGGCCGCTACGCCGCCCCGCCGTGTTGTTAGCCAAGATTTACAAATCTTACGCAAAGTGTCACGCTGAGCGCGAAGCTGGGCGACACGAGAGGTGGAATCCAAGTTGAGCAAGGTTTCCCAGGAATCGACCGACTGGACGGTGCAGGGCTTGCTGGATCTGTTCGAGGTGCGGCCCGACGGGCAGGACCGGTTCACCGCTGACACCGCGGGTGATATCGGGGCCGGGGGCGACGAACGCCAGGTGGTCGAGGGCACCCAGGTGCTCGCGCAGGCGATCGTCGCGGTGGCCAAGCGGTTCGGAGACAAGTCGGTGCGCTCGGCGCACGCCGTGTTCTCCCGCGCAGTCGCGGTCGGACCGCCCATCGAGCTGGTCCGCGATGTCGTGGCCGAAGGCCGGTCCACCGCCACCGCCATCGTCGCCGTGCACCAGAACGGCCGGCGCTGCCTGAGCATCACCGTGCTGGCCGACGTGCCCACCGGCGACGTCATCCGCCATCAGCTGCCCCGGACCGACGTCGCCGGGCCCGCCGACACCAACCCCTCCCCGATGCCGATGGTCGGCCGGGAGCTGCGCCTGGTGGACGTCGTCGACGTCAACAGCCCCGACGAGGTCGGCCCGCCGGAGCTGTACGCCTGGCTGCACTACGACCCCACCCCACCCGTGACGACCTGGCCAAGGCGCTGCTGGCCTACTTCACCGGGTACCTGGGCATCTCCACCACCATGCGCGCGCATCCGGGCATCGGCACCGCCCAGGCGTACCTGACCGTCTCCACCGCGCCGATGAGCATCTCGGTCGCCTTCCACGAGCCGGTGCGCTGGGACGGCTGGCTGCTCTACTGCCACGAGAGCACCCAGGTGGGCGCCGGAATGTCGTACGTGCGCGGCACCGTGCACACCGAACAGGGCGAGCTGTTGGCCTCCTTCGCGCAGGAGGCGCTGATCCGCCCGCTGCGCACCAGCGACACCGAGATCGATTCCCGGGCCCGCTTCTAACGGCCATGCGTTTCACTATCACCCACCCGATGCACAGCCATCCCTACAACCGGGAGCTGGTCAGCGGGGACGGCATCGCCAAGGTGGCCGCGGCGACCGAGGCGGCCGGGATCCACGGCTTCGGCTTCACCGACCACCCCGCGCCGTCGCAGCGTTGGCTCGAGGCCGGCGGGCATGACGCGTTGGATCCTTTCGTGGCACTGGGTTTCGCCGCCGCCACCACGTCCACGCTGCGGTTGATCCCCAACATCGTGGTGCTGCCGTATCGAAACCCGTTCGTGGTGGCCAAATCCGGCGCCACCCTCGACCTGCTCTCCGGCGGCCGCTTCACCCTCGCCGTCGGCGTGGGCTACCTCAAGCGCGAGTTCGCGGCGCTCGGCGTCAGTTACGACGAGCGCGCCGAGCTGTTCGAGGAGGCCCTGCAGGTGATCCGCGCCGTCTGGACCGACGACGACATCTCGTTCGAGGGAAGGCATTTCAGCGACCGCGGCATCACCGCGCATCCCCGTCCGGTCAGCGGCCCGCATCCGCCGATCTGGATCGGCGGAAACACCACCGCCGCGCGCCAGCGGGTGGCCGACTACGGCGACGGCTGGTGCCCGTTTCCCGCCCCGCCGCAGCTGGCCCGGACGGCCGGCACCGCCGTCATCGACTCGGTGGCCAAACTCGCCGGCGGCATCACCGACCTGCGACGCAGATGCGATGCGGCGCAACGCGATTGGTCGACGATCGACATCACCTTCACCAACTTCGAGGGCGGCAGCCCCGCCGACGACGAATTCAACGCCGACGCCTATCTCGACGGCCTGGACAAGCTGGCCAAGCTGGGGGTGATCTGGGTCAGCGTGCACCTGCCCGGCAACAGCATGGCCCACGCGCTGGAGACCCTGGACCGGTTCCGCGCCCTGGTCGTCGACGTCGCCTAGCCGCAACCATGGACTTCTCCCGGGTAGAACTTTCGGCGCAGGACGCGGCCTTCCAGGAGAGCACGCGCGCGTTCCTGGCCGAGCACGTCACCGACGAGGTGCGCTGGCGTGATCGCGAAACCGACGAAAACTTCAGTGCGCCGGTGCACGTGGCGCTGGGCGGAGCGGGTTACCTGGAATCGGACTGGAAGCTGGAATCCGAGGGCGGATTCGATCCGGTGCGCCGGCGCATCTTCCAGCTCGAGATCGGCCGCGCGCACACGCCGTGGTTCCACTGGGGCACCACGGCGGTCGTCGCGCGGTTGGTCAAGCAATTCGGGGCGCCCGAACTCGCCGACGCGATCCTGCCCGGCGTGCTGTCCGGAAAGATCCGGCTCTGCCTGGGCTACACCGAACCCGAGGGCGGCTCCGACGTCGCCACCTGCAAAACCCGGGCCGTGCGGGACGGGTCGGGCTGGATCATTAACGGCTCCAAGATGTTCACCTCGAACGCGCAGAACGCCGAGTACGTCTTCCTGCTCACCAACACCGATCTGTAGCGGCCGAAACACAAGAACCTGACCATGTTCCTAGTGCCGCTCGACTCACCGGGCATCGAGGTCCAGGGCATCCGCACCGTCGACGGCGACCGCACCAACATCGTCTACTACAGCGACGTGCGCGTCGACGACCTCTACCGCATCGGTGAGGTCAACGGCGGCTGGACGGTGATGCGGTTCGCCCTCGACGCCGAACACGGCATCACCGACCCCCAAGACCATGGCCTGCAGAACATTTCGATGCTCTCCGAGCACGGTCACCTGATGGCCGAGGCGGCCGACGGCGTCGCGGCGATCCTGGCCAGACCCGATGCGGCCGGCCGCCGGCCGATCGACGACGAGTCGGTCAAATACCGGCTCGGGCGCGGCATGGCCCGCATCGAGGCGGCCATGTCGACCCCCGGCATGTACGGACGCTTCGCGCTCATTCAAACCATGCGTGAGGTATCCCAGGAACTGATGGACCTGCTGGGGACCGCATCGTCCTTGCCCACCGACACCCCGGGTTCACCCGACGACGGCGCCATCGAGTTCATCTTCCGGCGCGCCGTGCCCGCCGGCATCTACGGCGGCACCATGGAAGTGTTCCGCAACATGATCGCCCAGCACGAGCTGGGGCTCGGACGGCCTAGCTATGGGCGCTGACCGGCAGCTCGGCCAGCAGCTCGACGCAGGTCTCGCCGAAACTCAGAAAACCCTTGATGGGCAGGCTTTCGGGCGGCGGATCCGGATAGCACCAGCCGACGCCGTCGACCAGCGACCAGTACGTCGCGAAACCCTTGTAGTTGCAGTAACTCGTCGTCTCCGAGCGGCGCAGCAGATCGGTGCGCACGTGCGCGGGATTGACGTACAGCCTGGGCGGCAGCGCGGTCTCGAAAACGATCGTCGTGTGGTCGGTGTCCACCAGCGTGGTGCCCCCGACGCGCACCCGCAGCCGCCGGCGGGTGCCCCGGCAGTCCACGCGGTGATACGGATTGGGCGGGTAGTGCACGAGCTTGCGTCCCTCCTCCCACCAGGTGTCCACGGCGTCCCAGGGGACGTGGACGAAACCGGGCGCCTCCGGCTCCGGCTCTCCGGGCAGGCCGGCGACCTCGTCGGCCGGGAAGACGTAGCTCAGCGGCCGCCCCCGCCGGTGCACCATCAGCGCCCGTTCGGTGTCGATCACCGAACGCCCGTCCTTGACCGCCTGCACCCGCCGGGGATGCGGTTCGACGTAGACGACCTCGGCGGGGATCGGCGGCGAGAACCGCCCCGCCGGATCGCTGCTGAGCGGACCCCGCCTGGCCACCAAAGACACGGGTCGTCCTCCCATCGCACGCAAACCCCACCCGAGGCCACGCTAGCGTGACACTCGACACGCGGCGCCACGATGGCGTGACGCCCGAAACGGCAGAAGGCAGGAATTCACCCATGGCGGGACCGGTGGAAGGCGTCACAGTCGTCGAACTCGGGGTCTGGGTGGCTGGGCCGGCCGCCGGCGGCATCCTGGCCGACTGGGGCGCCGACGTGATCAAGATCGAGCCGCCGACCGGCGACCCGGCCCGCATGTTCGGCCGCATGCTGGGCTGAGACCTGGGGGTGAACCCGCCGTTCGAGATGGACAACCGGTCCAAGCGCAGCGTCGTGCTGGACCTGAGCAGCGAACCGGACCGCCAGGTGGCATTCGATTTGCTTTCCGGCGCAGACGTTTTCCTGACCAACGCGCGTCCCGGGGCGCTGCAGCGGCTGGGGCTGGACTTCGAGTCGGCGCCGGCTGCCAGCCCCCGGCTGGTGTACGGGCTGATCACCGGGTACGGGGAGAGCGGGCCGGACGCCGACCGCGCCGCCTTCGACGTGGCCGCGTTCTGGTCCCGCGCCGGGGTGGCCCATCTGCTCACCCGGTCCGGCGACACGCCCCCGTTCCAGCGCAGCGGCATGGGCGACCACTCGGCCGGGATGACGATGGCCGCGGCGGTGTGCGCGGCGCTGCTGGCGCGCGAGCGCACCGGGGCCGGCCAACTGGTGATCACCTCGCTGTACCGGCAGGGCGCCTACACCGTCAGCTTCGACCTGAACACCTACCTGATGGGCGGCCAGCCCATCGCGATCGGGCAACGCGAGTCGATGGGCAACCCGTGCATGAACAACTACGCCGCCTCCGACGGACGGCAGTTCTGGATCGTCGGGCTCGAGCCCGAGCGGCACTGGCCGGCGCTGTGCCGCGCGGTGGGCCGCCCCGAGTGGCGTGACGATCCCCGGTTCGCCGACGCCCGCGCCCGCGCCGCCAACTCGGTGGCGCTGATCGCGGCGCTGGACGAGATCTTCGCGACCCGCCCGCTCGACGAGTGGGCGCAGATCTTCGCCGGCGAACCGGACTTCTTCTGGTTGCCGGTCAACTCGCTGGAAGACGTGGTGGCCGACGAGCAGTTCCACGCCGCGGGCGGGATCGTTTACGTGCCCGACGGCGCCGACGACCAAGCCGCGGTGCCGATGGTGGCCACCCCGGCAGATTTCCACGGCACGCCGTGGGCACCGCGTTCTGCGGCACCGGAACTCGGGCAGCACACCGCGGAGGTCCTCGCCGAGCTCAAGGCGCGCCGCAGCTCCTGACCGGCCGCCGGGATATTTACAAATATGCGCGGAAGTGTCACGCTGTGCGGTGAGTCGCATCGCCCGGACCGGCAAGCGGCTCCAGCCCGTGCAAAGCCCATGACAAGCGCTCGAGGCCCGGCAACGGATTCGTTGCGGGCGGTGGTGAGGAATGGATCGATGGTCGCTCCGACGTTCGACATCAGCAAGAGCAGCGCCGCCCGGGTCACCCGCGCGAACGACGAGGGCCTGCGGTATCGGCTCGACGTCGTCGCCGCCCGCGCCGTCGACGTTGTGCAGTCGGCCGGCGGCTGGCTCTACGACCGGGCGATGGCCGGCTGGGAGGTGACCGTGCTGCTCCCGCACGGCTGCAACACCCGCTCGCTGCGGATCCTGGGGGTGCGCGCCGCCGACCTCGACTCCGGGCTTGCCGGGCTGGGCCAGGGCGCCGCCAGCCTGGCCGTCAGCGCCGACGCGTTCACCGCCGACGCCCGGGTGCGCGACACGGTGCTCGAATCGCTGCACAACCGGCTCACCGCGGTCGCGCTGTGGGGCGACGGCTGGCCGCTGGGCGTGAGCCGCGCGACCACCCGGGCCCAGCACCTGCTCAGCGCGGCCGCGCGCAGGTTCAAGGTCTATGAGCTTGCCGCAGAAGGGATTTCGTACGCCGTCATCGCACCTGCCGAATCGCTGCTGTGCGACGTGTGCTCGGCCGCCGACTCAGAGCTGGTCCGGCTCGACTAGCCCATGAAGAAGTACTACCGACACACGCTGCTCTACCTGTACGAGACAATCTCGCTGGGATCCGGGCGAAGCGACCGCTTCACCGAGGTCTTCACCGACACGTATCGGCCGATGATGGACCAGCTCGGCGCCCGGCTGTTCGCGATCTGGGAATCCACCCCGTACAACGGTCACTGGCCGCAGGTGACGATCATCTGGGAGGTCGACGGATTCGCCGACTACGCCTGGATCGGCGCCGCCCAGGCGCGCGGCGGCAGCCACGAGGCCGCGGCCGGAAAATGGTCGGCGTTTCTGGCCGACATCGGCGCCTCGGGGGGCGCATCATGTACCCGGGCCTCAGCAACAAGACGCTCGCCCAGCTGCGCGAGGCCAATTTCACTGCTCCCCTGGTAATTCAGGAGATCATGCAGACCAAGCCGGGCCGCCAGGACGACTACATCCGGGAGCTGGAGCGACCCTACGTGCCGTGGTCGGAGCGCACCGGAAAGCGCTGGCTGGGTTCGTTCACCACCACCTTCCGCTACAACGAGGTCATCCACTACTGGGCGCTG
Organism: Mycobacterium lepraemurium; assembly: GCA_002291465.1. GTDB lineage: Bacteria > Actinomycetota > Actinomycetes > Mycobacteriales > Mycobacteriaceae > Mycobacterium > Mycobacterium avium. The sequence continues at coordinate 340,830 of CP021238.1, forward strand.
GACGGCGGCTGGGACTGCTTCGCCAACCACTACCCGTCGTGGAAGGAGAGCCCGCCCGCCGAGATCGTCATTTGGATGAGCGTGGCCCCGGCCCTGCGCGATGGCTGGGAGGATTCCATCCCGCAGGCCCTACCCCCCTCGCCGCTGCAGTGATGGCCCAAGGAGCGCCGGTGGACTTCGTCTACGACCCCTTCGACGCCGAGGTGATGGCAAACCCGTTGCCGTACTACCGGATTCTGCGCGACCACCTGGTGTACTGCATGCCGCAGTGGGACACCTTCGCGCTGTCCCGGTTCGACGACATCTGGAGGGTGCTCGAGGTCAACAACGGCACCTTTGTCGCCTCGGAGGGCACGCTGCCGCCGGCATCGGTGCTGGCCCAGCACAACGACGCCCGGTCGACGACCCGCCGCTGCACCCGCTGCCGTTTCACGCCATGTTCGACGCCGACCTCTACGGCGAGATCCGGCGCACCCGCCCGCGCCCGTTCCGGCCGCGGGCGGTCACCGACCTCGAGGGCCGGATCCGGACCCTGGCCAACGAACGCCTGGACGAGCTGCTGGCGCGCGGCTCCTTCGACCTGACCCAGGAGTACGGCGGGGTGGTGGCGGCCACCATCGTCTGCGAATTGCTGGTCATCCCAACCGATCTCGCGCCGCAGGTGCTCGCCGCGGTCAATACCGGCAGCCTGGCCGAGCCGGGCGTCGGCGTGGACACCGAGCAGGCGCGCCCCAACTACTTCGAATTCCTGCTGCCCGCGGTGCAGCGCCGCCGCGCCGACCCGTCCGGGCCGCCGCTCGAGGTGGTGGACGGCCTTCTCGGCTACCAGCTGCCCGACGGCAGCGCGCTCGACGACCTCGAGGTGGCGACAGATGCTGTGCATCTTCATCGGCGGCACCGAGACGGTGCTCAAGATCGTCGCCCACGGGCTCTGGGAGCTCAGCCGGCATCCCGACCAGCTGGCCGCCGTGCGCGCCGACCCGCAGCACAACATTCCGGTGGCCCGCGAGGAGATGATCCGCTACTGCGCGCCCGCACAGTGGTTCGCGCGAACGGTGCGCAAGCCCTTCGACATTCACGGGCAGACCCTCAACCCGGGCCAGCGGGTGATCACCCTGCTCGCCTCGGCCAACCGCGACGAACGCGAATACCCCGACCCCGACGACTTCGTCTGGGACCGGCCCATCCGCCGCTCCCTGGCCTTCGGCCGCGGCCAGCACTTCTGCATCGGCTACCACCTGGCCAGGCTGGAAGTTGCTGTGCTGCTCCAAGAATGGCTGCGCCGGGTGCCCGACTACGCGATCCGGGCCGACGCCGCCACCCGGTTGCCGTCCAGCTTCCAATGGGGCTGGAACAAGAATCCGGTGGAGGTCTGGGGTGTGGTGCTACCGGATCGTCGCGCCGTATCGGTTCGAACCGACCGCGATCGACGACAAGACCCCCGAGCGCCTCGCCGACGGGCAAGTGCTGCTACGGTTTCCGGCCGCCGGCGTGTGCGGCAGCGACCTGCCCGCCTTCCGCGGCGCCCGGGGCCGGCTGCCCGGTGACGACGGCCGCAGCGGCCCCGAGAAGGACGGCTTTCCCATCCACGAGGTCGCCGGCGAGGTGATCGCCAGCCGGCATCCAGCGCACCGTTCCGGAGACCGCGTCGTCGGCTGGGCATCCGGATTCGACGGTCTGATGGAACGCGTCGTCAGCGACGGCGACGGGCTGGCGCCCTACGACCTGGAGCTCACCCCGGCGCAGGCGATCGGGCTGCAGCCGCTGGCCTGCGTGCTCTACGCCTGCGGGCAGCTCGGCGAGCTGGCCGGCAAGCACGTCGCGATCATCGGCCAGGGATCGATCGGCCTGCTGTTCTTCTACGTCGCCAAGGCGGCCGGCGCGCGGCGGGTCACCGGAGTGTACCCGATCGACCGCCGCTACGTGGCAAGGGCGTTCGGCGTCGACGACCCGGTGCGCGCCACCAGCGACCGCTGGGTCAGCCAGCTCGACCCCGCCGACCGCGCCGACGTCGTCATCGAGGCCGTCGGCCACCAGGTCGCCACACTGGCGCACGCCATCGACGCCGCCGCCCCCGGCGGCACCGTGTTCTACTTCGGTGTGGCCGACGACGACACCTACCCGATCAGCATGCGGACCATGCTGCGCAACAACCTCACCCTGAAATCCGGTGTGACACTGGACCGGCGGCGAATGCTGGAGCTGGCCGGCAAGTTTGCCGCCGAGCATCCCTGGCTGCTGGGCGCCTACCTGACCCACATGTTCGGCGTCGACGAGGTGCAGGACGCCTTCGAGCTGGCCTGCCGGCCGGTCGCCGACCGGATCAAGATCGCGATCGCCGGGTGAGTGGCCGACCGTGACCGCCCCGAGCAACCTGCGGCTGGCCCTGAACCGGCGGACCCCGATATTCGGCGGCTGGGTCACCGGCCCGACACTGCTCGGACCGGAGGAATTCGCCCGCGCCGGTTACGATTACGTCGTACGTCGGCTTCGACGCCCAGCACGGCTACCTGGACGACGCCGACATCACTGGCGTGCTGCGCCGCATCGAACACATGTCGATCGGCACCGTGGTGCGCCTGCCCAACGCCGACGCCGCATCGATCGGGCGGGTGGCCGACGCCGGGGCCGACGCCGTCGTCATCGCGATGATCGAGTCACCCGACCAGGCCGCGGCCGCGGTGGCCGCCACCCGCTACCCGCCGGCGGGCGTGCGCAGCTTCGGCCCGCTGCGCGTCAGCCTGGGCCATGATCCGGCGGCCCACGAGTCGCGGGTCAGCGTGTTCGCGATGATCGAGACCGCGGCGGCACTGTCCGGCATCACCCAGATCTGCGCCGTCGACGGGCTGACCGGAATCTACGTCGGCCCCGCCGATCTGGCCATCTCGCTGGGCACCGGCGTGATCGGCGCGACCCGGAAGCCGGAAGTGCTCGACGCGATCGTGCACATCCACGAGGCGGCCACCAAGGCCGGCCTGGTCACCGGCATCCACGCCGGGGACGGCAGCACGGGACATGCCATGGCGCAGTTGGGATTCGACATGATCACGCTGGCCGCCGAGCACCTGCGTGAGGCGACGCAATGACCGGCGGATCGGCCCAGCCGCCGCGGGCGGCGCTGGTGACCGGCGCGGCCGGCGGTCAGGGCCGGGCCATCGCCGAACTGCTGCGCGGCAACGGGTTTGCGGTGGCCGCGTGTGATCGGCGCATCGACGAACTGGCCGCCACGGTTTCCGCATTGGGCGACGACCGGTTGATCGCGGTCGAGCTCGACGTCACCTCCGAGCAACAATGGCGCCCGGCCGTCGAACGCGTCGTGAACTGCTTCGGTGCGCTGAGCTCGCTGGTGAACTGCGCCGGAGTGCTGCACCGCACCCCGCTGCCGCAGGAGACCGCCGGGGCCTTCGAAAAATCCTGGCGGGTCAACTATTTCGGCGCCTTTTGGGCATGCGCGCGGCGCTGGAACGGCTCCGCGAGACACCCGGCGCGTCGATCGTCAACATCTGCAGCACCGGCGCGATCCGCCCGTTCCCACAGCACTGCGCCTACGGCTCGTCGAAATGGGCGCTGCGCGGCCTGACCCAAACCGCCGCCGCCGAACTCGCCTCGGCCGGTATCCGGGTCAACGCGGTGTTCCCCGGCCCGATCGCCACGCCGATGCTCGACGCGGCCACCCAGACCCGGCTGGCCGTGGCCGCGTCCTTCGGGCAGATCGGGCAGCCCGGTGAGGTCGCCGACGCGGTGGCGTTCCTGGTCTCCGCCGAGGCGTCGTTCATCACCGGCGCCGAACTCGTCGTCGATGGCGGGCAATGCCTGCAGATCCGATGAGCGAGCTGTCGATCGGCGTCATCGGCGCCGGACCGGGCGGCCTGGCGCTGTGAATCCTCCTGTCACAGGCCGGGTTTGGTGACTTCACCATCTTCGACCGGGAAGACGGCGTGGGCGGCACCTGGCGGATCAACACCTACCCGGGCCTGGCCTGCGACGTCAAATCCCACCTGTACTCGTACTCGTTCGACCTGAACGCGCACTGGTCGCGGCTGTGGTCGGGACAGACAGCCCGAGATCCTGGACTACTTCCAGCGCTGCGCGGACAAATACGGGCTCGGTCCACATCTGCGGCTGGGCACCGAAATCCGCTCCGCCCACTGGGATGCCGACACGCAGCGGTGGTCGCTGACCACCGCCTCCGGCCACCGGCACGACTTCGACGTGGTGGTCTCGGCCGTTGGCCTGTTCACCCGCCCGCTGCTTCCCGAGCTGGTCGAGGAGGAGCCTTCACCGGGACGGTGATGCACTCGGCGCGCTGGTACCACTCGATTCCGTTGCACGGCAAACGGATCACCGTGCTGGGCACCGGGTCCACCGCCTCCCAGCTGATCCCGGAATTGGCCAAGGTGGCCGAGCGGGTGTATTCGGTGCAGCGGTCGCCGACCTGGATCCTGCCCAAGCCCGACCGGCCCTACACGCGTTGGGAGCGTTGGGCGTTCGCGCACCTGCCGTTGGCGAAGAAGCTCTACCTGCCCGCGCTGACCCGGCCCAACGTCGAGTGCTGACCAGCCCCGCGCGCTCCCTGCGCCGGCGGTCGCTGGTCACCCAGGACGGCACCGAGCGCGAGGTCGACCTGGTGGTCTGCGCCACCGGCTACGCCGCCGCCGACTATCTCGGCGAACTCGACGTGACCGCGAGCACGGGGTCACGCTGCGCGAGGTGTGGCGCGACGGCGCCTACGCCTACATAGGCATGGCCGTACCGGGATTCCCGAACTTCTTCATGCTGTACGGACCCAACACCAAAGCCGGCTCCAACAGCGTCATCTTCGTCCTGGAGGCCCAGGCCCGCTACATCGTGCGGGCCCTGAAGTATCTGCGCCGCCGCCACCGCCGCCGCTACATCGCGGTGCGGCCTGCCGCGCTGGCCGACTTCGTCGCCAAGATCGACCGATGGATGGTCGGCACCGTCTGGACCACGCAGTGCAGCAACTACTTTAGCGCCCCCAACGGACGCGTCGTCACCCAGTGGCCGCGCAGCGCGCGCACCTTCTAGTCGATGACGCGCCGGTTCAGGCCGGCCGACTACCGGTTCCAGGCGCCGGCGGTCCGCGTCCCGGCCCCGGCCTCCGAGGCGGACGCGCGGTGACGGCGCTGGACGGCGCAGAGCACCTCGACCCGGCGCTGCGCGCGGTGGCCACCACCCGGACGGACTTCTCGCCCGCCGCAATCGAACTCACCCGGGCGCCGTTCAACGAGCGCCGCCGGCTGGCCGCCGCGCAGACCGACACCGCCGGCGTGTGGATCGTCGACGACAACGCGAACGACGCCGGCGTGCGGATCTATCGCGGTGGGCCCGAACCGGCGTCCGCCGTGATCTACTGCCACGCCGGCGGATTCGCGCTGGGCAACCTGGACACCGACCACCGCCAGTGCGTGGAGCTGGCCCGGCGCAGCCGCTACACGGTGGTGTCGGTCGACTACCGGCTGGCCCCCGAACACCCCTACCCGGCCGCGCTGCAGGACGCGGGCACCGTGTTGCGGTGGGTGCACGCCGAAGCCGCCGCCCTCGGCGTGGACCCGGCCCGGCTCGCCGTCGCGGGCAGCAGTGCCGGCGCCGCCCTGGCCGCCTGCCTGGCGCACCCCGACGGGTCGTTGCCGGCCGTGGTGTGCCAGCTGCTGCACCAGCCGGTGCTCGACGACCGGGCCACCGGATCGAAGGCGCGGTTCCGGACCAGCCCGGCCTTCGACGGCGAGGCCGCCGAGCTGATGTGGCGCTACTACCTGGGCCCGACCGTCGGGTCCGCGGCCGCCGTACCCGCGCGGCGGCCCGAATTGACCGGGCTGCCACCGGATTTGATCACCTGCGCCGAGATCGACCCGTTCCGCGACGAGGCCATCGACTACGCCCGGCGACTACTGGACGCCGGGGTCTGCACCGAGCTGCACGTGTTCGCCCGCGCCTGCCACGGCTTCGACCCGCTGCTGCCGGCTGGCCGGGCTCGCAGCGATTGTTCGCCATGCAGGGCGAAGTGCTGTCGGCGGCGTTGCACCGCGGTGCCGTCGGCCAGATGATCCATCGCCTCGTTGATGTCTTCCAGCCGGATCGTGGACGACACCAGCGATTCCACCGGCAGCCGGCCCGCGCGCCACAGCTCGACGAACCGGGGGGATATCGCGGCTCGGCACCGCCGAACCGAGGTAGCTGCCGATCAGCGACCGGCCCTCGGCCACAAAACCCAACGGCGACACCGTGATCCGCGCGTCCGGCGGTGGCAGGCCGACGGTGATGGTGCGCCCGCCGGGGGCCGTCAGGTCGATCGCGGTCTGCAGCGCGGCGGGATGGCCGACGGCTTCGATCACCACCGCCGCCTTCACCCGCGCGTCGATGGCCTGCTGCGGCGTGTACGCCTGGTGCGCGCCCAACCGCCGGGCCGCGGCCAGCTTCTCCGGCAGCTGGTCGACGGCGACCACCGGAACGCCGTCGTAGGTGAGTGCGGTCAGCAGCGCCGCCATCCCGACGCCGCCCAGCCCGACGACGGCGACCGTCTGGCCCGGCCCGGGGCGGCCCACGTTGAGCACCGCGCCGCCGCCGGTCAGCACCGCGCAGCCGAGCAGCGCGGCAACCTCGGCCGGCACGTTGGGTGGCACCTCGACCGCGCTGGCCCGGTTGACCACCGCGTGCGTGGCGAACCCCGAGACCCCGAGGTGGTGATAGACCGGCCGGCCGGCCCGGCTGAGCCGAATATCGCCGCCCAGCGGCGTGCCGGCCCCGTTGGCCGCGCTGCCCGGTTCACACGGCGTCAGGCCCTCGGTCGCGCACCGGCCGCAGCGCGGCAGGAACACCAGCACCACTCGGGCGCCCACGGCCAGGTCGGCGACCCCGGGATCGACCCGCTCGACGATCCCGGCCGACTCGTGACCGAGCAGCATCGGCACCGGCCGCACCCGGTTGCCGTCGACCACCGACAGGTCGGAGTGGCAGATGCCGGCCGCCTCGATGCGGACCAAGACCTCGTCGCGCCCCGGGGGCGCCAGCTCCACGTCGGTGATGCTGATCGGCCGCGAGCGCGCATAGGGCCGGGGCGCCCCGATGCGCTGCAGCACCGCCCCCGAATTCCGGACATGCTGGAATACAGCCATGGCGTCGGCTCCCGTAGTTCCCCCGGCCCGGAGGGGTTGACCAGCAACGACTTCCCGGTGCTGTGGCTGGTGGGCACCCGGTGGGCCGACAACGACATGTTCGGCCACCTCAACAACGCGGTCTACTACCAACTGTTCGACACCGCCATCAACGCCTGGATCAACACCAGCATCGGCCTGGACCCGCTCACCACGCCCGCGCTGGGCATCGTCGCCGAGTCGGGCTGCCGGTACCTCTCCGAACTGCACTTCCCCGAGGGCCTGCAGGTGGGGCTGGCCGTCACCCGGTTGGGCCGCAGCAGCGTCACCTACCGGCTGGGCCTGTTCTGGTCCGCGGCGCGGGGCAGCGCCGAGCCCATCACCGCGCTGGGGCATTGGGTGCACGTCTACGTCGACCGGGACACCCGCACGCCGGTGCCCATTCCCGACCTGATACGGACCCTGCTGGCGGGCGCGGTCGTCGGGGACGCAGCACCGAAATAGCGCCCGGCGCTGGGGCTTTCGCGTGCCCCGTTATGCTTTGCGCATGCCCGTTTTGAGCAAGACCGTCGAGGTCAACACCGACGCCGCCGCGATCATGGCCATCGTCGCCGATTTCGAGCGGTACCCGGAGTGGAGTGACGGGGTCACGGGCTGCTGGGTGCTGGCCCGCTACGACGACGGCCGCCCCAGCCAGTTGCGGCTGGACTCCGCCTACCAGGGCTTCGAGGGTGTCTACATCCAGGCCGTCTACTACCCGGGGCCGAACCAGATCCAGACCGTCATGCAGCAGGGGGAGCTGTTCAAGAAGCAGGAGCAGCTGTTCAGCGTGGTGGAGATGGGCGCCTCGAGCCTGCTGACGGTGGACATCGACGTCGAGCCGTCGATGCCGGTGCCGGTGCCGATGGTGAGGTCGATGCTGAACAACGTGCTCGACCACCTGGCCGACAACCTCAAGCAGCGCGCCGAGCAGCTGGCCGCGAACTAACCCCGGTTGCTCGGCGGGCCGGTGCGGTCGCGCATCTCGGTCAGCCGCGCCGCCGCGTCGGTGAACTGCCAGACTGTGTGCTCGATCACCGCGGCGGTGTAGCGGCGGCGCAGCGCGGTAATCAGTTGCCGATGGTTGTCGACGGCGGCCCGCCCCCACTGCGGGTCGGCGGCGTACACCAGCACCGGCATGTAGCGGGCGGCGTTGAGCAGGAACCAGGCCAGCTTGATCCGTCCGCTGGCCTGGTTGAAGACCCGGTGGAAGCCGAACTCGAGGCCCGCGATGGTCTCGGCGTCGGCGGACCCGACGGCTGCGGCGAGCGCGTCGTTGATGCGATCCAGCTCGTCGATCCCGGTGTCGGTGATGTGGTCGGTGGCCGCGGCGGCCAGCTCCTTGGCGATGGTCGCCTGCAGCCAGAAGATGTCCTCGATGTCTTGGCGGGTGAGCGGCAGCACCACGTGACCGCGGTGCGGTTCCAGCTGCACCATGCCCTCGCCGCGCAGCTTCAGCAGGGCCTCGCGCACCGGCGTGACGCTGACGCCGAGCTCGGCCGCGGTCTCGTCGAGCCGGATGAAGGTGCCCGGCCACAGCGCGCCGGACATGATCGCGGCCCGGAGGTGCCCCGCGACCTCGTCGGACAACTGGGCCCGGCGCAGCGGCCGCCGCCGGCTCCTCGGCTGCATGGACATCGGTGCGTTCACGGGGCTCGCCAGGGCGTTCAGTGGCTTGGCGGGACGGGGTTTACGTTTTGACCGGTGTCGACGCTGCCAGTAGACCGCCAACGCCATAATGTGACCCACGCAACACTAACTTTTATCAAATATCAACCTGGCGCAAGCGGTGCGCGAGTGAAGGGAAGTGTTGAGTTTGACCGCCCAATTGGCACACCATCCGACTCAGGCGAACGAGCAGCCCTACCTGTCCCGCCGGCAGAACTGGGTGAACCAGCTGGAACGGCACGCGCTGATGCAGCCGAACGCGAGACGGCGCTGCGGTTCCTCGGCAAGGGCCTGACGTGGGGGGAGCTGCACGGCCGGGTGCGGGCGCTGGCCGACGCGCTGAGCCGGCGGGGGGTCGGCTTCGGCGACCGGGTCATGATCCTGATCTCAACCGCCCCGAGTTCATGGAGTCGGTGCTGGCGATAAACATGCTCGGGGCCATCGCGGTGCCGCTGAACTTCCGGCTCACCGCGGCCGAAATCGCCTTCCTGGTGCAGGATTGCCAAGCGCGAGTGGTCATCACCGAGGCCGTGCTCGCCCCGGTGGCCACCGCGGCGCGCGACATCAAGTCGCTGCTCGACACCGTCGTGGTGGCCGGTGGCTCCTCCGACGACACCGTGCTGGACTATGAAGACCTGATCGACGAGACCGGGACGGCGCACCAACCCGTCGATATCCCGAACGACGCGACGGCGCTGATCATGCACACCTCGGGCACCACCGGCCGGCCGAAAGGCGCCGTGCTCACCCACACCAACCTGACCGGCCAGACGATGACCGGGCTGTACACCAACGGCGCCGACATCAACAACGACGTCGGGTTCATCGGGGTGCCGTTCTTTCACATCGCCGGCAACGGCAACATGCTGACCGGGCTGCTGCTCGGCATCCCCACCGTGATCTATCCGCTCGGCGCGTTCGAGCCCGGGCAACTGCTCGACGTGCTGGCCGCGGAGAAGGTCACGGGGATCTTCCTGGTTCCCGCGCAGTGGCAGGCGGTGTGCGCCGAACAGAGGGCACGGCCGCGCGACCTGAAGCTGCGGGTGATCTCCTGGGGGCCGCACCGGCGCCGGACGCGCTGCTGCGCGAGATGTCGGCCATGTTCTCCGGCACCCAGATTCTGGCCGCGTTCGGCCGGACCGAGATGTCGCCGGTCACCTGCATGCTGCTCGGCGAGGACGCCATCCGTAAGCGCGGCTCGGTCGGCAAGGTCATCCCCGCCGTGGCGGCCCGGGTGGTCGACGAGAACATGAACGACGTGCCCGCCGGCGATGTCCGCGAAATCGTCTGTGGCGCACCGACTTTGATGAGCAGCTACTGGAACAATCCGGAGGCCACCGCGGAAGCGTTCGCGGGCGGCTGGTTTCACTCCGGCGACCTGGTGCGCATGGACGAGGACGGCTACGTCTGGGTGGTCGACCGCAAGAAGGACATGATCATCGCCGGCGGCGAGAACATCTACTGCGCCGAGGTGGAGAGCGTGCTGGCCAGCCACCTCGACATCGTCGAGGTCGCCGTCATCGGCCGGGCGCACGAGAAGTGAGGCGAGGTGCCCATCGCGGTCGCCGCTGTCGCGAACGACAATTTGGCGCTCGAAGATCACGACGAGTTCCTGACCGAGCGGTTGGCGCGCTACAAGCACCCGAAGGCGCTCGAGATCGTGGACGCGCTGCCGCGCAACCCGGCCGGAAAGATGCTCAAGACTGAGCTGCGGATCCGCTACGGAGGCGGATGAATCGGCTAAATCCATTCCGGGGCAAGAGGTTCTGGGACCAGAAAGGAAAGTTGACGGACGCTGTAACGCTTGCCCGTTGTTGACGAAGGGTTAATTGTGCGGATGCGGTTCACACGTGATTGGCCATCGGGTACATTCCTGTGGTCTCCGTTACTACTTGCCAGTAGGGAGCCGATGGTCACACACGTTGAGTCGGGGCGAGGTGGGGCACCCCAGCCGCGTAGCGGTGAGGGAGACAGGCGTGCTAGACGATGTGCCGCGCCACCAGGCGCGCGGAGACGGCCGGAGGGGGCAGCGGTGACATCAACGTCGACAAGTCGACGGGGTCCCTACTTGGGGGCTATCTGCGCGACCAGTTGGAGACTCCGCTGACCCTTGTCGGTGGCTTCTTCCGGATGTGCGTGCTCACCGGGAAAGCGTTGTTCCGCTGGCCGTTCCAGTGGCGCGAGTTCGTCCTGCGGTGCTAGTTCATCATGCGGGTGGCGTTCCTGCCCACCATCATGGTGTCGATCCCGTTGACCGTGCTGCTGATCTTCACCCTCAACGTGCTGCTCGCCCAGTTCGGGGCGGCCGACCTGTCCGGCGCCGGCGCGGCCATCGGCGCCGTCACCCAGCTCGGCCCGCTGACCACCGTGCTGGTGGTCGCCGGCGCCGGGTCGACGGCGATCTGCGCGGACCTGGGGGTGCGCACCATCCGCGAAGAGATCGACGCGATGGAAGTGCTCGGCATCGACCCGATCCACCGGCTGGTGGTGCCCCGGGTGATCGCCGTGACCCTGGTCGCCACCCTGCTCAACGGCCTGGTGATCACCGTCGGCCTGGTCGGTGGCTACCTGTTCGGGGTCTACCTGCAGAACGTGTCGGGTGGTGCGTACCTGGCCACCCTGACCACCATCACCGGCCTGCCCGAGGTGGTCATCGCGACGGTCAAGGCCGCCGTCTTCGGCCTGATCGCCGGGCTGGCCGGGTGCTTCCGCGGGGCTGACCGTGCGCGGCGGCTCCGAGGGGCTCGGCACCGCGGTCAACGAGACCGTGGTGCTGTGCGTGGTCGCGCTGTACGCGGTCAACGTGGTGCTGACCACGATCGGTGTGCGATTCGGGACGGGGCACTGACATGTCAACCGCCGCCGTCTTTCGCTCGCGCTTCCCGCGGGTGGCCGAGAACCTCAACCGCTACGGCCTGGCCGCCGCCCGCGGCCTCGACGACGTCGGCCAGATGGTCTGGTTCGGTGGGGTGGCCCTCACGCACATCCCGCACGCGCTGAGCCACTATCCGCAAGGAGACCCTGCGGCTGATCGTCCAGATCGGCATGGGCGCCGGTGCCATGGCCGTCATCGGCGGCACCGTCGCCATCGTCGGCTTCGTCACCCTCTCGGGTAGCTCGCTGGTCGCCATCCAGGATTTCGCCTCGCTGGGCAACATCGGTGTGGAGGCGTTCACCGGCTTCTTCGCCGCGCTGATCAACGTGCGCATCGCCGCCCCCGCCGTCACCGGCATCGCGATGGCCGCCACGGTCGGTGCCGGCGCCACCGCGGAGCTGGGCGCCATGCGCATCAGCGAGGAGATCGACGCCCTGGAAGTGATGGGCATCAAGTCGATTTCGTTCCTGGCGACCACCCGGATCATGGCCGGGCTGGTGGTGATCATCCCGCTCTACGCCGCTGGCGATGATCATGTCGTTCCTGTCCCCGCAGATCACCACGACCGTGCTCTACGGCCAATCCAACGGCACCTACGAGCACTACTTCCGCACGTTCCTGCGGCCCGACGACGTGTTCTGGTCGTTCCTGGAAGCCATCATCATCGCGGTGGTGATGATCACCCACTGCTTCTACAGCTACAACGCCGGCGGCGGGCCGGTCGTCGTCGGTGAGGCCGTCGGTCGATCGATGCGGTTCTCCCTGGTCTCGGTGCAGGTCGTCGTGCTGGCGCCGCGTTGGCGCTCTACGGCGTCACCCCCAACTTCGCGCTCACGGTGTAACCGCCATGGCCCGGCCCGTCCAGACCAATTCCCCGCGTATCCCGCCGTACAAGCTGGCCGGGCTAGCGATCCTGGTCGTCGGTGCCCTGGCCCTGGCGCTGATCTACGGCCAGTTCCGCGGCGCCTTCACCGAGAAGACCCAGCTGACGATGATTGCGTCGCGGGCGGGGTTGGTGATGGATCCGGGGTCGAAGGTGACCTACAACGGGGTCGAGATCGGGCGGGTGGGTTCGATTTCGGAGACGGTGCGTGACGGGAAGCCGGCGGCGAGGTTCACCCTGGAGGCGTATCCGCGGTATTTGCCGTTGATCCCGTCGAATGTGAATGCCGATATCAAGGCGACGACGGTGTTCGGGGGCAAGTATGTGTCGCTGACGACGCCGGCCAACCCGTCGCCGCAGAAGATCACCCCGCACACCATCATCGACGCCCGCTCGGTTACCACCGAGATCAACACCTTGTTTCAGACGATCACCTCGATCGCGGAGAAGGTGGATCCGGTCAAGCTGAATTTGACGCTGAGTGCGGCGGCGCAGTCGTTGTCGGGGCTGGGTGAGAAGTTCGGTCAGTCGGTGGTCAACGCGAATGCGTTGCTTGAGGATGTGAATCCGCGGATGCCGCAGGCGCACAAGGATATTCAGGGGTTGGCGGCGTTGGGGGACACCTATGCGGACGCGTCGCCGGACCTGTTCGATTTTCTGAACAATGCGGTGATCACGTCTCGGACGATCAATGCTCAGCAAAAGGATCTGGATCGGGCGTTGTTGTCGGCGGCGGGGTTCGGCAACACCTGGGCCGAGCTGTTCACCAAGGGTGGGCCGTATCTGACGCGCGGCCGACCTGGTGCCCTCGGCCCAACTTCTGGACACCTACAGCCCCGAGATCTACTGCACCCTGCACAACTACCACGACATCGAGCCGATCACCGGTGCCTCCGAGGGCGGTTTCAACGGCTACTCGCTGAACATGAACACCGAGGTCACCTCCGGGCTGGGGCTGCTGCTCAACCCAGTCGCGACCATTCCCGTGTTGGCGCCGCTGGTGGGCGGGATCGTCGGCGTGGTCGGCGGCGCGCCCAACCCCTACATCTATCTCGAGAACCTGCCGCGGGTGAACGCCCGCGGCAGGCCGGGGGAGCGCCCGGATGCTGGCAGCCGATCACCCACGACCTGTAGCTGGCACCCGAGCTGGTGATGGACACCGGCAACAGCTTCGCGCCGTACAACCACCTGGAGACCGGATCGCCGTACGCCAACGAGTACGTGTGGGGCCGCCAGGTCGGCGACAACACCATCAACCCATGAAAATCACCGGAACCCTTGTCAGACTCAGCATCTTCTCGGTGGTGCTGCTGATCTTCACCGTGATGATCATCGTGGTGTTCGGTCAGATGCGCTTCGACCGCACCAACGGGTACTCGGCGGAGTTCAGCAACATCAGCGGGCTGCGCGCCGGCCAGTTCGTCCGCGCCTCGGGGGTCGAGGTCGGCAAGGTCAGTTCGGTGCAGCTGGTCGACGGCGGCAGGCGGGCACGGGTGGAATTCAACGTCGACCGCTCGGTGCCGCTGTACCAGTCGACGACGGCGCAGATCCGCTACCTCGACCTGATCGGCAACCGGTACCTGGAGCTCAAGCGCGGTCAGGGCGAAGACGCGGACAAGGTGCTGCCGCCCGGCGGGTTCATCCCGCTGTCGCGGACCCAGCCCGCGCTCGACCTCGACGCGCTGATCGGTGGTTTCAAGCCGCTGTTCCGGGCGCTGGACCCGCAGAAGGTCAACACCATCGCCACCGCGCTGGTCACCGTGTTCCAGGGCCAGGGCGGCACCATCAACGACATCCTCGACCAGACCGCGCAGCTGACCAGCCAGCTCGGCGAGCGCGACCAGGCGATCGGCGAGGTGATCAAGAACCTGAACACCGTGCTGGACACCACGGTCCGGCACCGCCAGCAGTTCGACCAGACGATCAACAACCTGGAGGTGTTGATCACCGGGCTCAAGGACCACGGCGACCAGCTGGCCGGCGGGACCGCGCATATCAGCAACGCCGCCGGCACCTTCGCCGACCTGCTGGCCGAGGACCGCTCACTGCTGCACAAGACGCTGAACTACCTCGACGCCGTGTAGCAGCCGCTGATCGACCAGCAGGACTACCTCAAGAAGGTGCCGACCGCGTTGAACATGATCGGGCGTGCCATCGGGTCCTACGGGAACTTCGTGAACTTCTACGTCGGCGACATCATGCTCAAGATCAACGACCTGCAGGCCGGTGGCCCGGTCCGCACGGTCCGGCTGTTCCAGCAGCCGGTGGGTAGGTGCACGCCGCAATGAGAACACTCGAACCCCCCAACCGGGTCCGCATCGGCCTGATGGGCATCGTGGTGACGGTGCTGGTGATCGGCGTCGGCCAGAGCTTCACCAGCGTCCCGATGCTGTTCGCCAAGCCCAGCTACTACGGCCAGTTCACCGATTCCGGCGGCATCAACACCGGCGACAAGGTGCGCATCGTCGGCATGGACGTCGGCAAGGTGGCGGGCCTCAAGATCGACGGAGACCACATCGTGGTGAAGTTCTCCATCGGCACCAACACCATCGGCACCGAGAGCCGGCTGACGATCAAGACCGACACCATCCTCGGCAAGAAGATCCTCGACGTCGAGGCCCGCGGCAGCCAGCAGTTGCGACCCGGGTCGACTCTGCCGCTAGGCCAGAGCACCACGCCGTACCAGATTTACGACGCGTTCTTCGACGTCACCAAGGCCGCCCAGGGCTGGGACATCGAGACCGTCAAGCAGTCGTTGCACGTGCTGTCGCAGACCATCGACCAGACCTACCCGCACCTGAGCTCGGCGCTCGACAGGGTGGCCAAGTTCTCCGACACCATCGGCAAGCGCGACGAACAGGTCAAGCATCTGCTGGCCCAGGCCAACCAGGTGGCCAGTGTGCTGGGTGATCGCAGCGACCAGATCGACCGGTTGCTGGTCAACACCAAGACGCTGCTGGCCGCCTTCAACGAACGCGGGCAGGCCATCAACACCCTGCGGGGCAACATCGCTGCGTTCTCCGAACAGGTCAAGGGCCTGATCAACGACAACTCCAACCTCAACCACGTGCTGGAGAAGCTGCGTACGGTTAGCGACATCCTGGTGCAGCGCAAGGACGACCTGGCCAACGGGTTGACCGAGGTCGGCAAGTTCCTGCCGTCGCTGAACGAGGCCATCGCGTCGGGCCCGTTCTTCAAGGTGGTCCTGCACAACCTGGCCCTGTACCAGATCTCGCAGCCGTGGGTGGATGCCGCGTTCAAGAAGCGCGGCATCGACCCGGAGGACTTCTGGCGCAGCGCCGGGTTGCCGGCCTACCGGTTCCCCGACCCCAACGGCACCCGGTTCCCCAACGGCGCGCCGCCGGCGCCGCCGGTGCTCGAGGGCACCCCGGACCACCCGGGCCCGGCCGTGCCGCCGAGGTCGCCCTGCTCGTACACGCCGGCGGCCGACGGGCTGCCCCGCTCCGACAACCCGCTGCCCTGCGCGGGTGCGGTGACGGGTCCGTTCGGCGGGCCGGGCTTCCCGGCGCCGGTCGACGTGATGACGTCGCCGCCCAACCCCGCCGGCCTGCCGCCCACGCCGGGCATCCCGATCGCGGGCCGGCCGGGCGACGCGCCGCCGGACGTTCCGGGCACGCCGCTGCCGACGCAGGCGCCGCCGGGCGCGCGGACCGAGAATCTCGCACCGGCCGGACCGGTGCCGCCGCCGGCGACGTTCGCGCCGGGGCTGCCGCCGGGTCCGCCGGCACCCCCGGGCCGGGCAACCAGTTGCCGGCGCCGTTCATAAACCCCGGCGGGACCGGAGGCAGCGGCGCAGTGGGGGGAGGTAGCCAGAATTGAGCACCATCTTTGACATCCGCAACATCCGTCTGCCGAACGTCGGTGATCCTCGGGTCGTTGGTGATCGTGCTGGCGTTGGTCGTCGGCTACGTCGGTTGGCGGCTGTGCGAGAAGCTGACCAACAACACCGTGGTTGCCTATTTCCCGGCCGCCAACGCCCTCTACCCGGGTGACAAGGTCCAGATCATGGGCCTGCGGGTGGGCGCGATCGACAAGATCGAGCCGTCCGGTGACAAGATGAAGGTCACCTTCCACTACCAGAACAAATACCGGGTGCCGGCCAACGTGTCGGCGGTGATCCTCAACCCGACCCTGGTGGCGTCGCGGGCCATTCAGCTGGAGCCGCCGTACAAGGGCGGACCCGTGCTGGCCGACAACGCGGTGATCCCCGAGGAGTGCACCCAGGTGCCGGTGGAGTGGGACCAGCTGCGCAACAGCATCACCAACATCATCTCGAAGCTGGGGCCCACGGCCGAGCAGCCGAAGGGCCCGTTCGGTGAGGTCATCGAGTCGTTCGCGGACAGGCTGGCCGGCAAGGGCAAGCAGTTCAACACGACGCCGACCAACCTGTCGTGGGCGCTGACCGCGCTGAACGAGGGCCGCGGCGACTTCTTCGCGGTGGTGCGTAGCCTGGCGCTGTTCGTCAACGCGCTGCACCAGGACGACCAGCAGTTCGTTGCGCTCAACCAGAACCTGGCGGACTTCACCACCCGGCTGGCGCATTCCGACGGCGACCTGGCCAACGCGATCGAGCAGTTCGACAGCCTGCTGACCACCGTGCGCCCGTGGCTGGACAAGAACCGCGGGGGGCTGACCTACGACGTCAAGAACCTGGAGACGGCGACCAACGCGCTGCTGCAACCGGACCCGCTGAACGGGCTGGAGACCGCGCTGCACGTGCTGCCGACGGCCGCGGCCAACATCAACCAGATCTATCACCCGTCGCACGGGTCGGTGGTCGCCATTCCGTCGATCACCAACTTCGCCAACCCGATGCAGTTCATCTGCAGCGCGATCCAGGCCGGCAGCCGTTTGGGCTACCAGGAGTCGGCGGAACTGTGCGCGCAGTACCTGGCGCCGATCCTCGACGCGATCAAGTTCAACTACCCGCCGTTCGGGTTGAACCTGTTCTCCACCGCCGAGACGCTGCCCAAGGAAGTCGCCTACTCCGAGCCGCGGCTGCAGCCGCCCAACGGTTACGAGGGCACCACCGTGCCGGGTATCTGGGTGCCGGACACCCCGACGTCGCACCGCAACACCCAGCCGGGCTGGATCGTCGCCCCGGGCATGCAGGGCCAGCAGGTCGAGCCGATCACCGCGGGCCTGATGACGCCCGACTCGCTGGAAGAGCTCATGGGAGGACCCAACATCGTCCCCGTCCAGTCGAATTTGCAGACCCCGCCGGGCCCGCCGAACGACTACGACGAGAACCCGATCCTGTCGCCCATGGGTCTGAACGCCCCG
This sequence comes from Mycobacterium lepraemurium, assembly GCA_002291465.1. Lineage (GTDB taxonomy): Bacteria > Actinomycetota > Actinomycetes > Mycobacteriales > Mycobacteriaceae > Mycobacterium > Mycobacterium avium. Next base: position 358,711 of record CP021238.1, read on the forward strand.
GTGCCGATCCCGCCGCCACCGCCCGGGCCGGGCGTGGCCCCGGGCCCGGTGGCGCCGACGCCGGCGCCGGTGTCGGCCCCCGCACCCAACGCAGGCGGGTCGGCGGCCCCGGCTGACTTCGGAGGTGGCCAGTGAGGCGCGCGACGAGCGCCATGGGCGCGCTTCGAGTGATCCGGCGCCGGTCCTGGCAGGGCTGACGCTGCTGGTGGCCGCGATGGTGCTGACGTCCTATGGCTGGAAAGGCATTTCTAACGTCTCCATCCCGGGCGGTCCGGGCAGCGGGCCCAACTCCTACAACATCTACGTGCAAGTGCCCGACACCCTGGCCATCAACGGCAACAGCAAGGTGGTGGTCGCCGACGTGTTCGTCGGCTCGATCAAGGCCATCCAGCTGAAGAACTGGATCGCCACGCTGACGCTGGGCGTCAACAAGAACGTCAAGCTGCCCAAGAAACGCCACCGCCGAGATCGGCCAGACCTCGCTGCTGGGTTCTCAGCACGTCGAGCTCGCCGCGCCGCCCAACCCGTCGCCCGAGCTGCTCAAGGACGGCGACACCATTCCGCTGAAGAACTCGTCGTCCTACCCGACCACCGAGCAGACGCTGGCCAGCCTGTCGCTGATCCTGCGCGGCGGCGGCATCCCCAACCTGGAGGTGCTGCAGAACGCAGGTCTACAACATCTTCAACGGGCGCGGCGAGGCGATCCGGGCGCTGCTGGGCAAGCTGGACACCTTCACCAACCAGCTCAACCAGCAGCGCGACGACATCACCCACGCCATCGACTCGACCAACCGGCTGCTGACCTACGTGGGTGGCCGCGCGGACGTGGTGGACCGGCTGCTCACCGACGTGCCGCCGCTGATTAAGCATTTCGCCGACACCAAGCGGCTGATCAACGCCGTCGACTCGGTGGGATGGCTGAGCCAGGCCGCCGACCAGTGCCTGTCGGAGGCGCGCGGGCCGCTGCACACCGACCTGCAGGCGCTGCAGTGCCCACTCAAGGAGCTCGGCAAGGCCTCGCCGTACCTGATCGGCGCGCTGAAGTTGATCCTGACCCAGCTGTTCGACATCGACACCGTGCCAAAGATCTTCCGCGGCGACTACATCAACATCTCGAACATCTCGCTGACGCTGGACCTGACCTACAGCGCCGTCGACAACACGTTCCTCACCGGGACCGGGTTGTCGGGAGCCCTGCGGGCGCTGGAGCAGTCCTACGGCCGTGACCCCGAGACGATGATCCCGGACGTGCGCTACACGCCGAACCCGAACGACGCGCCGGGTGGCCCGCTGGTGGAAAGGGGGACCGGAGTTGCTGACGCCCTTCGTCCGACGCCAACTGGTCGCCTTCGGGATCCTGACCGTCATCTCGCTGCTCGTGCTCGGCATCTACTACCTGCAGATCCCGAGCCTGGTGGGGATCGGCCGGTACACGCTCAAGGCCGAGCTGCCGGCGTCGGGCGGCCTGTACCCTACGCCCAACGTCACCTATCGCGGCATCACCATCGGCAAGGTCACCGACGTCGAGCCCACTGAGCACGGCGCCGAGGCGACCATGAGCATCGACAGCCACTACAAGATCCCGATCGACGCGGTGGCCAACGTGCACTCGGTGTCGGCGGTCGGTGAGCAGTACCTGGACCTGGTGTCGAGCGGAAACCCCGGCAAGTACCTGTCGTCCGGGCAGACCATCACCAAGGGCACGGTGCCGGCCGAGATCGGGCCGGCCCTGGACACCGCGAACCGCGGGCTGGCGGTGCTGCCCAAGGAGAAGATCGGCCAGTTGCTCGACGAGACGGCGCAGTCCGTCGGCGGGTTGGGCCCCAACCTGCAGCGTCTGGTCGACGTCACCCAGGCCATCGTCGGCGACTTCAAGAACCAGATCACCGACGTCAACGACATCATCGAGCACTCCGGGCCGGTGATAGACAGCCAGGTCAAATCCGGTGATGCCATCGAGCGCTGGGCGCGCAACCTGAACCGGCTGGGCGCCCAGTCCGCGCAGGAGGACTCGCACCTGAAAAGCCTGCTGCGCCAGGCGGCGCCGACGACCGACCAGGTCAACGACGTCTTCAACGACGTGCGGGAATCGCTGCCGCAGACGCAGGCCAACCTCGAGGTGGTCATCGACCTGCTCAAGCGCTACCACACCGGTGTCGAGCAGGTGCTGGTGTTCCTGCCGCAGGGCGCATCGATCGCCCAGACGGTGGCCGCACCGTTCCCCAACATGGCCGCGCTGGATCTGGCGTTGTCGACCAACCAGCCGCCGCCGTGCCTGACCGGGTTCATCCCGGCCTCGGAGTGGCGCTCCCCGGCGGACACCAGCCTCCAGCCGCTGCCCACGGGCACCTACATGGACACCCCGGCTAACAGCGTGCGCGGGTCGCGTAACATCCCGTGCACCGACATCCCGGGCAAACGCGCCGCCACCCCGCGGGAATGCCGCGACCCCAAGCCCTACGTACCGGCCGGCACCAACCCCTGGTACGGCGACCCCAACCAGATCCTGACCTGCCCCGCACCGGCCGCGCGCTGCGACCAGCCGGTCAAGCCCGGCATGGTGATCCCGGCGCCGTCGGTGAACAACGGGTTGAACCCGGCGCCCTCGGACCGGGTGGCCGGCACACTCCCGCCGGTCAGCGACCCGTTGTCGCGCCCGGGGTCGGGTACGGTGCAGTGCAACGGCCAGCAGCCCAACCCGTGTGTGTACAAGCCCAGCGGGCCGCCCACCGCGGTCTACAGTCCCCAAAGCGGTGAGCTGGTGGGGCCGGACGGGGTGAAATACTCCGTCGAGAACTCGACCAGAACAGGAGATGACGGATGGAAGGAGATGCTGGCGCCAGCCGGCTGAACCCCATCGACACGGACGACGATTCGTTGAGCCCCCAGGACAAGGACGAGGATTCGACGGCACCCGCAAGCACCGACGAGCAGACCGTTTCGCAGGGTGCTCCCGGGGTGGCGGGGGAATCCGCACCCGATCACGCCGACGACGCCGTCGTTGCGGCCGTTCCGCGCGGCCCCTCCCGGCTGGGGCACGGGTGGCTGGCCTCCATCGCCGCGGTGCTGGTGCTGTGCGCCGCCGGCATCGGCGCGAGCGGCTACCTGGCCTGCGCTACCACCACGAAAGCCAGGTGATCGCCCGCAACAACACCGCCGCGCTGAAGGCGGCGGTGGACTGTGTCGAGGCCACCCAGGCGCCGGACACCAACGCCATGACCGCCAGCGAGCAGAAGATCATCGACTGCGGCACAGACGCTTAACGCTCGCAGGCACTGCTGTACACCAGCCTGCTGGTGCAGGCGTACCAGTCCGCGAACATTCACGTCCAGGTGTCCGACGTGCGGGCCGCGGTCGAGCGCAACAACCCCGACGGTTCGATCGACATCCTGGTCGTGCTGCGGGTCAAGGTGGCCAGCGACCAGTCGCAGAACGAATCCGGCTACCGGCTGCGGGTGCCGGTGATCAACGGGTGGAGCCTGGGCCGCGCGCTGGCCGGCATCGCGGTGACCCGCCGCACGGGCGCGACCCCGGGGCCGCGGCGGCTGCTGTTGCGCGACCTGGCGCACCTGCTCGACACCGTGTCGATCGTGGGATGGCTTTGGCCGCTGTGGGATTCACGACGCCGCACGTTCGCCGACATGCTGGCCGGCACCGAAGTGCGGCGCTTGGCGCCGGAGCAGGTGCCGCCGCACATCACCCGCTGGGCTGCGGCCGCGGTGCTGGACGCGGCGGCGGTGTGCCTGGGCGGTGCCGCGATGAGTTACGGCGTGGTGTACTCCCCGGATCGGGCCGTCGATCAGACCCGCGCGCAGATCGCCACCCAGGGGCCGAAAATCGTGGCCCAGATGCTGACGTATGACCCGAAGTCGCTGCACGACGACTTCGCCCGGGCCCAGTCGCTGGCCACCGACAAGTATCGGCGCCAGCTCCAGACGCAGCAGGACGTGGTGCAGAAGGGCAACCCGGTGATCAACGAATACTGGGTGACCAATAGCTCGATCGAGTCCGCGAGCCGCGACCGTGCGACCATGTTGCTGTTCATGCAAGGCCGCCGCGGCGCCGCACCCGAGGTGCGCTACATCAGCGCCACCGTGAGGGTGAGCTTCGCCAAGGTTGGCGAAAACACTTGGCGGGTCGACGATCTCACCGTCCTTACCAAGCCGAAACCGTCGGGCGGGGCGAAATGAGTCCGCGCCGCAAGTTCGCACCCGGCGAGCGGCCACTGCTCGTCGCGCGCCCGGTCCGGCCGCCGCGAGGATGGCTGCTGCCGCTCGCCGGCACGTCCGCCGCGCTGCTGATGGTCGCGGCGGTCACGGTCTGCGCGCTGATGCTGGTCTCGCACGAATCCCGGGAGCGGGCGGCGTCGAAGGACCGCGAGGTGCTCAGCTACGTGAGCGGGTTCATGACCCCAATTCACCTCCATCGATCCCTTTCACGCCAACGATTACGTGAATCGGATCCTGGCCCAGGCGACCGGCGACTTCGCCAAGCAATACGAGAAGAACGCCAACGAGATCCTGCTCCAGGTCGCCCGCGCCGAACCGGCCACCGGCACCGTCCTGGACGCCGGACTGGAGCGGTGGAACGACGACGGCAGCGCCAATGTCATGGTGGCCACGGCAATCACCACCAGGTCGCCGGATGAGAAACAGGTGTTGGAGAACACCAACCGTTGGGCGGCAACCGCCACGCAGGAAGGGAACCAGTGGAAGATCAGCAGCCTGCAGCAGGTGATCTGACCGCCGAGGAGAACCCGGCCGCCGACCAGAATGAGGCGACGGTTGCGGCGGCGGGCGACGATTGGGAAAACGGTGATGCGGCAACGGAATCCGAGGCGGCCGAGACCTCGGACGCCGAACCGGCCGACGGCGCCGAGGACACCCAGTCCGCCGAGACCGTCGAGACCGCCGGTGCCGCGCCGGCCGCCGGCGGCCGCACCAAGCGGCTGGCCGGGAAGGCCTGGGCCGTCGCCGCCATGGTCGCTGCGCTGCTCTTCGTCGGCTCGGCCAGGTTCGCCGGCGCGATGGTGCAGCCCTACCTGGCCGACCGTGCCGTCGCTGCGACGAAACTGAAGGTGGCGCGGACCGCGGCCAACGCGATCACCACGCTGTGGACCTACACGCCGGAAAACATGGACACCCTGGCCGATCGCGCATCAGCCTACCTCAGCGGCGATTTCGAAGCGTAGTACCGCAAATTCGTCGACGCCATCGTGGCACCGAACAAACAGGCCAAGATCACCAACCACACCGACGTCACCGGCGCGGCCGTCGAATCGCTCGGCGACACCAACGCGGTGGCCATCGTCTACACCAACACCACGTCCACCAGTCCGCTGACCAAGAACGTGCCGTCGCTGAGATACCTGTCCTACCGGTTGTTCATGAAACGCGCCAAGAGCCGCTGGCTGGTCACGCGGATGACGACCATCACCTCGCTGGACCTGACCCCGAAGGTCTGACCCGGCGCACCGAAACAGGCTGCAGCCCATGGCCGTTACCTCCCCGGTATCGAAGCGGTGGACGGTGGCGGCGCTGCTGTTGCTGACCTTCGCGGCTGGACTGGCCGACGCGATCAGCATCCTGGTGCTCGGTCACGCCTTCGTCGCCAACATGACCGGCAACGTGATCTTCCTGGGGTTCTGGCTGGCGCCGCGGACCAGCATCGACCTGACCGCGGTCGTGGTGGCGCTGCCTACCTTCGCCTGCACCACCATCCTCAGCGGCCGGCTGGCACGGCATTTCGGCGAGCGGGTCCGGGCGTGGATCAGCACGGTGTTGGCGACCGAGATTGTGTTACTGGTGGGCCTGTCGGTCCTGGTGGGGGCGGGAATCCTGGACTACCAACAGGATTCGAAGCTCCTGATGATCGGCATCCACGCGGTCACGTTTGGTCTGCAGCACTCCAGTGCGCGGTAGTTCGGGATCCAGGAGTTGTCCACCACGGTGTTGACGTCGACGATCGTCAGCCTCGGCCTGGACAGCCGCCTCGCCGGCGGCACCGGTGAACGGCAGCGGCTGCGGATCGGCGTCGTCGCCACGATGTGCGCCGGCGCGTTCCTGGGCGCGACGATGTCCCGGTATGTGGTCGCGCCGGTGTTCGTGGTCGCGGCGGCGGTGATCGCCGCCAGCCTGCTGATCTTCCGGTTCGGCCCGACTGCGGCCAAACCAGCTGCGGAGGAAGCTAATTGAAGGCAAGCCAGCTAGGCAGCGCCCGCTCGTGCGAGTCGCAGAGCACCTGGCGGGTGTCGCACGATCCCCGCGGCGAGCCGGCGCCGGCCCACATCCCGCCGGTGTCGCGGCGCAGCACGATCGCCGACGAGCCACCGCCGTCGAGCAGCACGGCGTTGTCGCTGCCCAGGCCGCGGAACAGGTCCTGCATGTTGTCCGGGGTGTAGCTGCCGCCCTCGAAGATGTACATCTCGTCCTTCTGCCGGGCGTAGCCGATCGCGGTGCGCGCCGCGCTGGGGCCGCCGTCGTGCAGCTGCCCGGTGTTGCCGGGTGCCAGCAGGCCGATGCCGGACACGGCGACGAACTTCTCGTTCTTGTTCAGCAGGTCGGCGACGACGGGAGTGGCGGCGGCGTAGTCGCTTTTGGTTTTGGGCCACACCACATATGGCGCCCCGCCGGACGGAAGGATCATTGTGGTCAGCGCGCTCCAGCTCCCCCCGCCGCCGGACAGGCCCTGCTTGCCGGGGTAGGCGACGGTGCCGGTGACCGCCCGGTTGGCCCGGCCGCGGCCGTTGGTGTTGTCCACGAAGGCGCCCAGTGGCGAGCTGCAGCCGGTCTGGCGCCAGGAGCCGCCCTTCTGTGGGCGCACGTCGAAGAAGTTGGCGTTGATCGCGATCGTCGGCTGGCCCATCCGCTGCCACGCCTGCAGCGGGGCGTAGAGCTCGGAGGCCTGCCACAGGCCCTCGGCGGTGCGCGCGCCGGGGTTATTCTCGCAGCGGGCCTGGTCGCCCTGGTGGGTGTCGACCAGCAGGTGCGGCGAAAGCCGTCCCGCCGCGTTCTTGATGATCATCAGGTGCCCGCCGTTGTTCATCTCATACCAGCTGCCGCCGGCGTTGAGCATCGGCGCGGGATGGCCGGGGCCGAAGTTGTAGACCAGGTAGGAGCCGCGGGTGCTGCTGATCGCGTTGGCCAGCAGGTCGCGGCCGTCAGCGGCCCGGGCCAGCGGCTGCCCGGAGGTGACGGCCAGGGTGAGGCAGGCGGACAGGGCGGTGCAGCACGCCGCCAGCCGGCGGAAGCTGGCGCGTCGGGTCAGCACGATAGCCCTTTCGCCCACGAAGTGAATGCAACGCACACATCATCCGCCCCACAAGTCACACTGTCAACATAAGTAACGGGTTGGTGACGTTCCGGGCACGTCCGAATTACGTTTGCGCGCTTGGGCTTTCGGGTTCGTTGGGGCTCTCCGGCTCGGCGGGGCTGTCCGGCTGCTGAGTGGACTTGCCGCGCCGGGCCTGGTGTTGGGCCTGGTGGTCCTGGGCGATCGCGAATTCAACCGCGCCCGGAATCCGGTGAAAGTCCTTGCGGTCGTAGAGATGTGTGACGATGCCGCCCAGCAGTAGCCCGATGACCAGGCCGACCGACGTCATGGTGAGCGCCTGGCTCAGGCCGGCGTCGCCGCGGCCGCCGAAGTACAGCAGCGAGCGGGCGCCCAGGAAAACCTGGTGCATGGGCTCGAATTGGGCCAGCCAGCGGAACAACGGCGGCGTCGCCTCCAGCGGCACCGTGGCGCCGGCGGACGGCAACCCGAAGATCACGAACACGAGCATGCTAACCAACATGCCGGCCGTCCCCAGCGCCGACAGCAGCGAACTGGACGTGATACCCACTGCGGCGATGGCGAATACGCCGTAGGCCCACAGTTCCCAGCTCAGGTCGATGGGCATGCCGAGCCCGCCGGCGATCGCCAGATACACCGCCGACGTGAGCAGCCCGAGCAGCACCATCATCGTCCACTTCAACAGCAACGTCTGGAATCTGGAGATGCGGACCTGTTCGGCGAAGCGGTACACGGGGCCGAATTCGGCCGGCACGTAACCCAATAGGGCATCGACCAGGGTGCTCACCACGATGCTGCCGGTGAAGCCGGCCAGCAACAGCAGCAGCGCGTAATAGAAGGCCGACAACCCGTTGCCGGTGCCGTTCGGCAGCGGGTTGTAAACGACCGACTGGATCTCGATCGGCGAGCTGAGGCCGGCCTGGGTCGCCCCGGGCAGCGGCGCGCCACCGGTCTGCGCCGCCACCTCTGCCATAACCCGTTGCGCGGCTATCCAGTTCGCCGTCCCCATCGCCGAGTTGAGGGTCTGCCCGGCGATGCTGGCGCCCAGCGTGCCGGCCCGCGGATTGGTGGAGACGGTGATCGACGGCTTGTCGGGGCGGGCGGGCGACACCGCGCTGGTGGCGAAGTCGCGCAGCTTCGAGGAGAAGCTGGGCGGTATCAGCAGCGAACCGTACACCTGTCCGGTGTCCAGTTGATGTTTGGCCTCGTCGCGCGAGAGCACCCGGATGTCGAACTTGCTCCGGTCCAACCCGTTGGCCAGCCGGTCGACGATTTGCGCGCCGCCGGGGCCCGCGTCCTCGTTGACCACCGCGATGGGGAAATGACGCAGATTGGTCGCCGGGTTCAAGATGCCGCCCAGATACAGCGCGCACAACGCGGACATCAGCGCCAACGTGATGACCAGGGGAGCCGCCCAGAACCGAACGGTGCGGATCGCCTTGATGTTCCGGTTGGGGTTGGGCGCCGCGTGCTGCGGGTGCGATCTGGCCATGCCGACTCCTGTCTGTCGTGCCCACTCTATGGGCTCGCGTCGCCGGCCCTCTATGACCTCAGCCGCCCAGCCGGGCGTGCATCTCCCAGATCAGCAGTTCCGACGGCTCGAGTCCGGTGGCGCGGCAACCGTCGGTGTCGGTGAACCGCACCGCGTCGCCCGGGTGCAGTTCCCCGACACCCTCGATGTCGGCCCGGCCCCGGGCGAGGAAAACGTGCAGGTAGGGCGCCGCCGGAAGGTCAACGGCGGCGGCCGCCGGCAGCCGGGCGCCGTGCAGTGCGGCGTTGCGGTTGTGCAGGCCGATCGCCGCGTCGTGGCCCCGGATGCCCGAGGCGATGGTCACCAGGCCGCCGCCCAGCGCCGTGTCGTCGATCTCGTGCTGCTGGTAGCTCGGGTCGATCCCGGCCTCGTCGGGGATCACCCACATCTGCACGAAATGGACCGGTTCGCTGGGGAGTCGTTGCGCTCCGCGTGCAGAATGCCGCGGCCCGCCGACATGCGTTGCGCCAGAACGGGATAGACCACGCCACGATTGCCGGTCGAGTCCTGATGCGCCACCGCACCGGCCAGCACCCACGTCACGATCTCCATGTCCCGATGCGGGTGGGTGTCGAATCCCGTTCCAGGGGAGACGATGTCGTCGTTGTTGACCAGCAGCAGCCCGAAGTGGGTGTTGTCCGGGTTGTAGTGGTCGCCGAACGAGAACGAGTGCCGCGATGTCAGCCACGGTGTGGTGGTGACGGCCCAGGTCGCCGCCCGCCGAATCTCGAAGCCGGCTGACATGTCCCCAGACTAGTCGCCGCCCGGCTCAGCGAACCGGGGCGGTGAGCAGCCGCCGGTCCTGTTCCAGCGCGCCGGAAAGAACGTGGTGTCGTGTTCGGTGGTGCCGCTGGTCTTTCCCGACGCCGTCGACAGCGCCTTCACCGAGCCGCTTCGGGCGGCCACGCTCGAGGGGCAGGTGTCCTTCTTCACCACCGGCATCGACTCCGGATTCGCCAATGACGTTCTGCCACTGGTGCTTACCGGCGTGTCGAGGGTGATCGAATCGGTGCGGGTGACCGAGATGTTCAACTACGCGACCTATCCGGGCGCCTCCGCCGTCTACGAGATCCTCGGGCTCGGGCAGCCGCCGGACTACCCGGCCTTCGCGGCCCAGCCGGGCATCTTCACCTTCGGCTGGGGTCCGGTGCTGCACCAGCTGGCCGCCGGACTGGGCGTCGAGATCGACCACATCGAGGAGAGCAACGAGCGCATTCCGGCGCCCGAATCCTTCGACACGCCAACCGGCCACATCGCGGCGGGGACCATCGCCGCGATGCGCTCGACGCTGACCGGCTACGTCGGCGAGAAGCCGACGTTCGTGCTCGACCACGTGACCCGCATGCGTGACGACCTGGCGCCGGATTGGCCCCAGCCGCGGATTGCCATCGCGCCCAAGGACCTGGGCTACGGGCTGGCGTCGGGCCGCGGTCTGTACCGGGTGGAGATCGAGGGTTCGCCCAGCATGCGCTGCGAAGTCGAGATGGCCGAGGATCACGACCACGATCTGGGAGCCTGGATTGCCGGGTCGTCGCGGATGGTTAACGCCATCCCGGCGGTGTGCGCGGCGCCGCCCGGCCTGCTGTCGGCGCTGGACCTGCCGCTGATCACCGGGGCCGGGCTGGTGCGCCCGGTTCCGGGGCAACCGCCGGACAGCCGGCTGTCCTAGCCCGGAACCGTCGCGGCAGCGAGCCGCAGTATCTCGGCGCGGTCGGCGGGCAGGATGAACCCGGCGCCGATCGCCGCGTCCAGCGCGACGGTGAAGCGCTCCAGATATTCGGTCCGACCACCGGGACACATCCGCTCGAGGGTGGCGGGTGTCGAACGGTTCGCCGGAGCCGAAGATCGCCGACATGACGCTCTCCTGACCGCCCAGCCCCGGGGTTCGGGCGATCGGGACGTCCACCCACGGGGTGCGGAGGCCGCCGCGGGCCAGCCCGTTGCCGTCCAGAACCGGTTGCGGTGCAGGGCCTTCCCGCACCCGCAACGGCTCGGCTCCCGGCGCCGGCTAGCCGGCGGTGACCCAGGTGTTCAGGGCCGCCAGCGCTGCCTGCACCACGTAGTGGTGCTGCGGGCCGAAGTTGATGTAGTGCGGCAACTGCTGGCCCATCAGCATGTTGGTCGGCGCGTAGCCGGAACCGATGTCCTCGAGTGGCGCCGAGCCGCTGTCGATGAACGCCACCCGAATCGTGTAGTTGTCGGCGTGCGCGGCCCCGGCGATCTCCCAGACCCGCAGCCTGGGATTGTCGGGCTGGCGGGCGAAGTAGTAGCCCTCGCGCGGACCGCCGAACACGTCGGTCTCGGTGATCAACGTCAGCACCGGGACCCGCAGCTCCGGCCGGAATGTCACCGCTTGCGGCTCGGTCGATTCGGTGAAGATCGAGGTCCCGTCGAGCAGGGCGGCAGGCCCGAACCGGGAATGAACCAGGAAGCCGTCGAAGACGCTGGCCGGCGGATCAACGGCGTTGATGTAGGTGGTGAGGAACATCGCCGACTGGGACTCGCCCAGCGTGATCACGTGTCGGGTCGGCAGGCCACGCAGCATCGCCGTGTGCCCGCCGGTTTTCAGCAGCCCGCCGATCTAGGTGAAGATGTCGTAGCTGAAGGCGTCGCCCGGGTGGTGCAGCGCCGTATACCGTTGCGGGTCCTGGCTTTTCAGCGACATGTCCGCGCCGAGCAGGCTCTCGCCGCCTTCGACGCCCACCCGCTGGGCCGACACCGCGACGTACGCGTAACCGGCGCGGAGGATCTCGCGGTGTGCCATCATCCAGACCGCGGCGGCATCGATGCCGCCGCTCACGTTGAGCCACTCCACCAGCACGGTCCCGTTGAACCGGGCCGGGTCGGCGGGCGTCAGCACCACGACCCGGGTGGTGAAATCGGCGGCGCCGCTAGGGGTTACCGCCCAGAACCCGTCGGCGCCCAGCTCGCCCGTCGGGCCGTAACGGGACGCCGTCACGGACACGAAGAACTCCTCGGCGACGTATCCGACCGCCGCAAGGTCATAGGCGCTCAGCAACAGCCGCGGCTTGCCGGGTACCGGCGTGACCCCGACGGTGGAACTTGTCATGCGCGCACACCTTCCTGCCGAGGACCCAGCGCGGCGGGCAGCCCGAACTTCGCGAACAGGCTGTCGTCGAGGAAGGCCACCACATGCGAAACCCTGTCCCCGTGCACATCCAGCACGTGCAGCTGGAAGGGCAGATGGACGTCGCCGGCCCGCATGTACATGGCCGCCGCCGGTTGGCCATTGGCGATCAGCGGCAGCAGGAGCATGTCGCCGTCGCCCTCGGCCGGGCATTGCTGATGGATCAGGGTGATGATGGTACGCGCGCCCTGATACCACTCGGTGTACGGCGGCATTTCCCAGATCGCCTCCGCGGTGAACAACTCGACCAGGCGGTCGATGTCGTAGCTCTCGAACGCGGCGATGTAGCGCGCCAACAGGTCTTGGGTCTCGGCCGAATCGTGCTGCGCCAGTTGGTCATCGGCGCTGGGCCCGACGGCGTCCAGCTGGGCGCGGGCACGTTGCAGCAGGCTGTTGACGGCGGCCCTGGTGGTGCCGATCGCCTCGGCGACCTCGGCGGCGCGCCAGCCCAGCACGTCGCGCAGCAGCAACACCGCCCGTTGCCGCGGCGAAAGGTATTGCAGCGCAGCCACGAAAGCCAACCGCACCGATTCGCGCGAGCCGACGATCACCGACGGGTCGGCCGGGTTGTCGGTCAGCGCCGGCAGCGGTTCCAGCCAGGGCACCTCGCGACGCTCGACCAGCTCGGCGGTCGGGTCCGCGCTGGGGGCGTCCAGTCCCACCGGCAGCGGCCGGCGCTGCCGGCCTTCCAACGCGCTCAGGCAGGTGTTGGTGGCGATGCGATGCAGCCAGGTCCGCACCGAGGACTTGCCCTCGAAGCGGTCGTAGGCCTTCCAGGCTCGCAGCAGCGTCTCCTGCACCAGATCCGCGGCGTTGTGCAGGGATCTCGTCATCCGATAGCAGTGGGCCAGCAGTTCACGCCGGTACGGTTCGGCGTGCGCGGTGAAATCGGCGCCCACCACCGAGTCACCTTCAGGGGCTTGCGCGAGCAGGCTCACCCGCATGAGCGTACGCAGTGTCTGCAAGCGCGGCGCGGACCCGCAGCCATTACGCTGCCGGTAATGATGAGGACCCCGCAGTGAACCGGACCGAACGTAGTTTCGACGCCGTCGGCGGTGTGCGCATCGTCTATGACGTCTGGACGCCGGAGGTCGCGCCGCGCGCGGTGCTGGTGCTGGCCCACGGCTTCGGCGAGCATGCCCGCCGCTACGACCACGTTGCCCGGCGCTTCGGTGCGGCCGGCCTGGTCACCTACGCGCTGGACCATCGCGGGCACGGCCGTTCCGGCGGCAAGCGGGTGCTGGTCCGCGACATCCACGAATACACCACCGACTTCGACACCCTGGTCGGCATCGCTACCCGGGAGCATCACGGCCTCAAGTGCATCGTGGTCGGGCACAGCATGGGTGGCGGGATCGTGTTCGCCTACGGCGTCGAGCGCCCCGACAACTACGACCTGATGGTGCTGTCCGGTCCCGCGGTGGCGGCCCAGGACCAGGTGTCGCCGCTGCTGGCGCTGGCCGCCAAGGTGCTCGGCGTGATTATGCCCGGGCTGCCGGCGCAGGAACTCGACGCCGACGCCATCTCCCGGGACCCCGAGGTGGTGGCCGCCTACCGCAACGATCCGCTGGTGTGCCACGGCAAGGTCCCGGCCGGCGTGGGCCGCGCGTTGTTGCAGGTGGGTGAGACGATGCCGCAGCGGGCCCCGGCGCTGACGGCGCCGCTGCTGGTGGTGCACGGCTCGGACGACTGGTTGATCCCGGTCGCCGGCAGCCGGCGCCTGGTCGAATGCGTGGGCTCGGCCGACGTCGAGTTGAAGGTCTACCCGGGGCTCTACCACGAGGTGTTCAACGAGCCCGAGCGCGAGCAGGTGCTAGACGATGTGGTCGGCTGGATCACCGCTCGGCTGTGAGGCCGCCCGTGTCGGACCCCTCCCGTAAGTTGGCGCGTATGACTTCCGCAGCGATGAGGAGGAGCGGCGCAAGTGAGTGACGACAAGATGCTGGCGCGCATCGCCGCGCTGCTGCGGCAGGCCGAAGGCACCGACAACAGCCACGAGGCCGACGCGTTCATGTCGGCCGCGCAGCGGCTCGCGACGGCCGCGTCCATCGACCTCGCGGTGGCCCGCTCGCATTCGGCCCAACGTTCGGCGGCCCAGGCCCCGACCCAGCGCACCATCACCATCGGCGCGGCGGGCAGCAAGGGGTTGCGCACCTACGTGCAGTTGTTCGTTCTGATCGCGGCGGCCAACGACGTGCGCTGCGATGTGGCCTCCAATTCGACGTTCGTCTACGCCTACGGGTTCGCCGAGGACATCGACGCCAGTCATGCCCTGTATGCCAGCCTGGTCGTGCAGATGGTCCGCGCCTCCGACGCCTACCTCGCCTCGGGAGCGCACTGCCCGACCCCGACCATCACCGCCCGGCTCAACTTCCAGCTGGCCTTCGGGGCGCGCGTCGGCCAGCGGCTGGCCGAGGCCCGCGATCAGGCGCGCCAGGAAGCCACCAAGGACCGTCGTCGCGCGCCGGGCACCGCTATTGCCTTGCGGGACAAGGAAATCGAACTGGCGGACTTCTACCGCAGCGCGTCGAAGGCGCGCGGAACCTGGCAGGCCAGTCGCGCGTCGGCTGGATATTCCTCTGCGGCGCGGCGGGCGGGCGATCGGGCCGGAAGGCGGGCGCGGCTGGGCAGCAGCCCCGAGCTGCCCGGGGCGCGGAGCGCGCTGAGCGGGTGAGCTCCGGGGACTCCCCGCCGCGGGATTCTCAGCGCTCCAGGGTCTATGCGGCCGAGGAGTTCGTCCGGACGCTGTTCGACCGCGCCGCCGAGCACGGGTCACCCGCGGTGGAGTTCTTCGGCACCCGGCTGACTCTGCCGCCGGAGGGCCGATTCGGCTCGGTGCCTTCCGTGCAACGCTATGTGGACCAGGTGCTGGCCCTGCCCGCCGTGCGGCAACGGTGGCCCGATGTGCCGCCGCTGCGGGTGCGGCCGCGGCGGGCCGCACCCGCCACGCACTACGAAAACCGCGACGGCGCAGGCGTTATCGCGGTGCCCGACCGCGACACCGCCGAGTGGGCCCTGCGCGAGCTGGTGGTGCTGCACGAAGTGGCGCATCATTTGTGCCGGGCCGGGCTTCCGCACGGCCCGGAGTTCGTCGCGACGATCTGCGAGTTGACGGAGCTGGTGATGGGACCCGAAGTCGGGCATGTGCTGCGCGTCGTCTACGCCAAAGAGGGTGTGCGATGAACGGTCCGGACGAGCGGGCGCGCACGGTCGAGGCCCAGATGACCGACGACGAGCGGTTCTCGCTGCTGGTCGCGGTGATGGGCGCCGGCGACATGTGGCCGGTGCGCGACGAGCGCATTCCGGCGGACGTGCCGATGAGCGCGGGTTACGTGCCGGGGGTGCCACGCCTCGGCGTGCCGCCGCTGCTGATGAGCGACGCCGGACTGGGTGTCACCAACCCCAGCTACCGTCCGGGTGACACCGCCACCGCGCTTCCGCCCGGCCTGGCGCTGGCCGCCACCTTCGATCCGGCGCTGGCCCGCGCCGCGGGCGAACTGATCGGCCGGGAAGCCCGCAGCCGCGGATTCAACGTCCAGCTGGCCAGGGCGATGAACCTGGCCCGCGACCCGCGCAACGGCCGCAACTTCGAATACCTTTCCGAGGACCCGCTTTTGACCGCCGCGATGGTCTCGGAGTCGGTCGCGGGCATCCAGTAACAGGGCGTCATCTCGACCGTCAAGCACTACTCGCTGAACTGCAACGAAACGAATCGCCACTTTCTGGACGCGGTCATCGACCCCGACGCGCACCGCGAATCCGACCTGCTGGCCTTCGAGTTGGCCATCGAACGGGCCCAGCCCGGGGCCGTGATGACCGCATACAACAAGCTCAACGGCGTCTACGCCGCGACAACAGTGTGTTGCTCAACGACGTCCTCAAGGGCGCCTGGGCCTATCGCGGCTGGGTGATGTCGGACTGGGGCGCCACCCCGGGCTGGGAGTGCGCCCTGTGCGGTCTGGATCAGGAATGCGGTGCCCAGATCGACGCGCTGCTGTGGCAGGCCGAATCCTTCGGTGCGCCGCTGCGCGACGTCTACGCCGACGGCCGGTTCCCCAAGGAGCGGCTCTCGGACATGGTCCGGCGCATCCTGCGCTCCATCTTCGCCGTCGGTGTCGACCGGTCGGACCGTGCACCGGCGCCAGATCTCGACGCCCACAACGACATTACCCTGCGCATCGCGCGGCAGGGCATCGTGCTGCTGACCAACCGCGGGTTGTTGCCGTTGCGGCCCGACTCGCCGGCGCGCATTGCCGTCATCGGAGGCTATGCCCAGCTGGGCGTGCCGGCCGGTTTCGGTTCCAGCACCGTCGTTCCGGCGGGCGGGTATGCCGCCGTGGTGCCGTTCGTCGGCACAGGGCTGGAGGCCGGGCTGCGCAACCTGTACCTGCTGCCGTCGAGTCCGCTGCAGCAACTGCGAAAACTTCTGCCCGAGGCCACGATTGACTTGGATCCCGGAATCAGCCAGGCCGAGGCGATGGCGGCAGCGCAACGCGCCGACATCGCGATCGTGTTCGCGGTCCGCGCCGAAGGGGAGGGCTTCGACCTCGCCGATCTGTCGCTGCCGTCGGGCCAGGACGAGCTGATCGGCGCGGTGGCGGCCGCCAACCCCAACACGGTGGTGGTGCTTCCCGGTCGACCTGCAGCAGACGCCGCGCCCGCAGCTGCCCGGCGCCGGGCTACCGCGGGAAACGCCGAGCACCATCGACTACGTCGAGGGCGCCGACGTCGGCTACCGCTGGTTCGCGGCCAAGGGCCACACCCCGATGTTCGTCTTCGGACATGGATTGTCCTACACCAGATTTGAACACCTTGACCTGGTCGTGCGGGGCGGCGACACCATCAGCGCCGGCTTCACCGTGGTCAACACCGGCGATCGCGCCGGGGTGGATGTACCGCAGCTGTACCTGACGGCGATGCCCGGAAAGCCGTGCCTACGGCTGCTGGGATTCGAGCGCTCGGCGATCGACGCGCTCGAGGCCAGCAATGCCGCCGGACTACCGCCGATCGCGGTGTCGGTGCAGCAGGGGAAGTTCCTCAGCCTGCTCGCCACCGCCATGGGTGCGCGACGCATCCTCGAGCTCGGCACGCTGGGCGGGTTCAGCACCATCTGGCTGGCCGGCGGCGCCGGCCCGCAGGGCCGGGTGGTGACGCTGGAATACGAGCCCAAGCACGCCGAGGTCGCGCGCGCCAACCTGCAGTGGGCCGGCCTGGCCGATCGGGTGGAGGTGTTCGTCGGCGCCGCGCTGGACACCCTGCCGTCGGTGACCGGTCCGTTCGATCTGGTGTTCATCGACGCCGACAAGGAGAACTATCCCGCGTACCTGGACTGGGCGGTGCGGCTGGCCCGCCCGGGCGCGGTCATCGTGGGACAACGTGATTCGTCAGGGCCAGATCCTCGAGCCGGAGGCCGACGCCCAAGCGCGGGCGGTGCGCCAAACGCTGCAGACGATGGGCGAGCACCCGCGGCTGGACACCGCGGTGATCCAGACGGTCGGCGCGGCGATTGCAGGCGCAGCAATGCGCCCGCGTCGAAATAGCCCAGCGCCGACAGCGGGCAGCTCGCCGCGTTGAGCGCGGCGGGCAGCGCCCTGGCCTTGCCATCGGCGCCGCAC
This sequence comes from Mycobacterium lepraemurium, assembly GCA_002291465.1. Taxonomy (GTDB): domain Bacteria; phylum Actinomycetota; class Actinomycetes; order Mycobacteriales; family Mycobacteriaceae; genus Mycobacterium; species Mycobacterium avium. The sequence goes on from CP021238.1 coordinate 376,295, forward strand.
CACCGGCGGGTGGCGGCGTTGGGCACCACCCGATGGCGCAGCGGCCAGCTCAGCCCGAACAGGTTGGTTTCGATCGTGTTGTCCGCCTGCAGGACTCGCTGCTGATACCCGCGGCTCGCATCGGATTCGTGCGTCAGCAGGAATCGGGTGCCGGCGATGACGCCGTCGGCGCCGGCGTCCAGGGCTGCCATGGTCCCCACCAGATGGCCGCCGGCCTCGCGGCCCTGCGCGATCAAACCGTCGGCGCCCCAGGCGATCGCGGCGTGGGCCCGAGCCACGGTGCCGACCATCACGAACACGAAGGCCCCGGCCTGCCGTAGGTGCGTGACGAGCCCGCGGTTTTCGCCGAACGCCAACACGACGACGTCCACCCGGGCATCGACGCAGACCGCGCCGTGGCGACGACGGGTAAAGGGCAGCAACAGGTTTACCGCGACCGCGCGCCCGGGCGCCCGCTCACGCACCCGCTGGATCGGCGCTTTGAGCCGGCCGGGGGGTGGTGATGCCCAGTGTGCCCAGGCCACCCGCCGCGGCGACCGCGGCCGCCAGCGGCGCACCGGCCAGCCCGCCGCCCATCCCGGCCTGCCCGACCGGAACATCGAGCCGCAACCGGTCGGCGATGTCCATGCCCCGCCACGTTACGCCGCAGGCGCCGAACCGGTTTCGCGAGCGTGGGGGCTATGCACGAATTCGAGCCCAATCCCGTGCATATCCCCCACGCTCGGCGCCGCTGAGGCCCCACGCTCGGCCCCGTTGGGGGCGCTGGGCCGTCACCCGTTTTCGTTGCTGGCGGCCGTCGAGCGGGCGTAATCTTGATCACAGATGGATGGGTGCGGTCCGCTCAAAAGGCTTGCCGCATAACAGAAAGGTCACAAAATGAGTACAGGCTATTCATCAATCGATCACCACCCCGATTTGTTGGCTCTGCGGGCCCGCTACGAACGCGTCGCCGAGTCGATGAGTGCGCACTTCACCTTCGGTCTTGCGCTGCTGGCCGGCCTGTACGTGGCGGCCTCACCGTGGATCGTCGGGTTCAGCGCGACGGCATCGCTGGCCACGTCCGACCTGATCGCCGGGATCGCGGCGGCGTTCCTGGCCTACGGGTTCGCGACGACGCTGGACCGTGCGCATGGCATGACCTGGACGCTGCCGGTGCTGGGCGCGTGGGTCATCGTGTCGACCTGGATCCTGCCGGGCGTCGTGCTGACCGCCGGCATGACCTGGTCGAATGTCGTGGCGGGTGCGTTGTTGACGTTCCTGGGTCTCAACGCCACCTACTTCGGCATGCGTACCCGCGCGTCGGCCGGCTGATCCACTTTCGGTCGCGAGCGTGCGTGGTCGCCCACGGCACGCTCGCGCCGAAGGCCGAAAGCGCAAGGCGGCCAGGCTAGCCGCAGACGGCGCCGATCGCCGCGGAACCGACCAGCTTGACGTACTTGGCCAGCACCCCGGTCTTATAGCGGGGCGGTGGCGGGGTGAAACCTGTTCGCCGAGAGTCGAATTCGGCCGGATCGACGAGTACGTCCAGAACCCGGTTGGCGACGTTCAGGCGGATCCGGTCGCCGTCGCGCAGAAAAGCGATCGGCCCCGCGTCCACCGCCTCGGGCGCGATGTGGCCGACACACAGTCCCGTCGTGCCGCCGGAGAATCGGCCATCGGTAAGCAGCAGAACGTCTTTGCCGAGCCCCGCGCCTTTGATCGCGCCGGTGATGGCGAGCATCTCGCGCATCCCCGGGCCGCCCTTCGGGCCCTCGTAGCGGATCACCACGGCGTCGCCCTGGGTGATTGTGCCGTCCTCGAGGGCGTCCAGCGCGGCCTGTTCACCGTCGAAAACCCGTGCGGTGCCTTCGAACACGTCGGAGTCGAATCCGGCCGACTTGACCACCGCGCCCTCGGGCGCCAGCGACCCACGCAGGATCGTGATCCCGCCGGTCGGGTGAATGGGGTTGTCCAGCGCGCGCAGCACCTTGCCTTCCGGGTCGGGCGGGGCGATCGAGGCCAGGTTCTGCGCCACCGTCGCACCGGTCACCGTCAGGCAGTCGCCGTTCAGCAGCCCGGCGTCCAGCAGCGCCTTCATCATCACCGGCACGCCGCCGATGTGGTCGACGTCGGCCATCACGTGCCGGCCGAACGGCTTGACGTCGGCCAGGTGCGGCACCTTCGACCCGATCCGGCTGAAGTCGTCGAGCGACAGCGCCACGTCGGCCTCGTGGGCGATGGCCAGCAGGTGCAGCACCGCGTTGGTGGAGCCGCCGAACGCCATCACCACCGCGATCGCGTTCTCGAACGCCTCCTTGGTGAGGATGTCACGGGCGGTGATGCCGCGGCGCAACAGCTCGACGACGGCCTGGCCGCTGCGCCGGGCGAAGCCGTCGCGGCGGCGGTCGGTGGCCGGCGGGGCCGCGCTGCCCGGCAGCGACATCCCCAGCGCCTCGGCGGCGCTGGCCATGGTGTTGGCCGTGTACATGCCGCCGCAGGCGCCCTCGCCGGGACAGATGGCCCGCTCGATGGCGTCGACGTCCTCGCGCGGCATCAGCCCGCGCGCGCAGGCGCCCACCGCCTCGAACGCGTCGATGATCGTCACCTTGCGCTCGCTGCCGTCGGACAGCTTGGCCACCCCGGGCAGGATCGAGCCGGCGTAGAGGAACACCGAAGCCAGGTCCAGGCGGGCCGCGGCCATCAGCATGCCGGGCAGCGACTTGTCGCAGCCGGCCAGCAGCACCGAGCCGTCCAGGCGCTCGGCCTGCATCACCGTCTCGACGCTGTCGGCGATCACCTCGCGGCTCACCAGCGAAAAGTGCATGCCCTCGTGGCCCATCGAGATGCCGTCGGACACCGAGATGGTGCCGAACTCCAGCGGGTAGCCGCCCGCGGCGAAGACGCCTTCCTTGACCGCCTTGGCCAGCCGGTCCAGCGACAGGTTGCACGGCGTGATCTCGTTCCAGGACGACGCCACCCCGATCTGCGGCTTGGCGAAGTCCTCGTCGCCCATGCCTACCGCCCGCAGCATCCCCCGGGCGGCGGCCTTCTCCAGGCCGTCGGTGACGTCACGACTGCGCGGCTTGATGTCGGCGGCGCGCGCCGAATCGGTGGTGGGCATCGTTCAAGTATGCGCTGGCCAGTCGCGATACCAGCTCCCGGGGTTATACCGGGGCGGGGTATAAGCTGGGGTCGGGTGTGATGCCGCCGCGGGGCAGCCAGATCGGCAGGGGTGAAACGACGATGACCAACGAACACGGGTACTCGCAGCAGAAGGACAACTACGCCAAGCGGCTGCGCCGCATCGAGGGCCAGGTGCGCGGCATCGCCCGGATGATCGAGGAGGACAAGTACTGCATCGACGTCCTCACCCAGATCAGCGCCGTCAACAGCGCGCTGCGCTCGGTCGCCCTGAATTTGCTCGACGAGCACCTGGGCCACTGCGTCACCCGTGCGGTGGCCGGCGGCGGCGACGACGCGGACGAGAAGCTCGCCGAGGCGTCCGCCGCCATCGCGCGCCTGGCTCGCTCCTGATCGCCCGGGCGTGTTGCCCGGCCAAGATGGATGAACCAGCCACCGGTATGCGTACGGTACCACCGGTATGCGTACGGTAGGGGAGCGCGATCTGGTTTGCGGCATTGCCTAGCCGACCACGCACACCCAAGCGATGACTGTGATGACTGCCGAAACCGCCAACGCAGCCGCGCGGACGTGGACCCCACGGATCGCGGCTCAGTTCGCCATTCTCGCCGCCGCGGCCTTCACCTATGTCACCGCCGAGATCCTGCCGGTCGGCGCGCTGCCCGCGATCGCCCGCAATCTGCAGGTCAGCCTGGCCCTGGTGGGCACCCTGCTGTCCTGGTATGCGCTGGTGGCGGCCCTGACCACGATCCCGCTGGTGCGCTGGACTGCGCACCTGCCGCGCCGCCGGGTGCTGGTGGCGAGCCTGACCTGCCTGACCGCCTCCCAGCTGATCTCGGCGCTGGCGCCCAACTTCGCGGTGCTGGCCGCCGGGCGGGTGCTGTGCGCGATCACTCACGGCCTGTTGTGGTCGGTGATCGCGCCGATCGCTACCCGGCTGGTGCCGCCCAGCCACGCCGGGCGCGCCACCATGTCGATCTACGTTGGCACCAGCCTGGCGCTGGTGGTGGGCAGCCCGCTGACCGCGGCGCTGAGCCTGATGTGGGGCTGGCGGCTGGCCGTCGTGTGCGTCACCGTCGCGGCCGCCGTCGTCACCGTCGCGGCCCGGCTGATGCTGCCGGAGATGGTGCTCACCGAGCATCAGCTGGCGCACGTCGGGCCCCGCTCGCGGCACCACCGCAACGGCCGGCTGATCACCGTGAGCCTGCTGGCCATGGTGGCGGTGACCGGCCATTTCGTGTCCTACACCTTCATCGTCGAGATCATCCGCAATGTGGTCGGGGTGCGCGGGCCGAACCTGGCCTGGGTGCTGGCCGCCTATGGGCTGGCCGGGCTGCTGTCGGTGCCGCTGGTCGCGCGGCCGCTGGACCACCGGCCCAAGAGTGCGGTGATCCTGTGCATGACGGGTTTGACAGCCGCCTTCGCGGTGCTGACCGCGCTGGCGTTCGGCGGCCGGACCGGCGCGACGACCGCGCTGATCGGGACTGCCGCCATCGTGCTGTGGGGAGCGATGGCCACCGCGGTGTCGCCGATGATGCAGTCGGCCGCGATGCGCAACGGGGCCGACGACCCGGACGGCGCGTCGGGGCTGTACGTGACGGCCTTCCAGGTGGGCATCATGGCCGGGTCGCTGCTGGGCGGGCTGCTCTATGAGCGCAGCGTCATCCTGATGCTGAGCGCTTCCGGGGTGCTGATGGCGGTGGCGCTGGTCGGCATCGCCGCCAACCGGCGGATGCTGGACGTTGCCCCGACAAGCTCACGCGATTCATAACCGCCCTGCTCAACGTGGTAATCACGGCCCTTCCCGGGGCGGGCGCGGCCGTCGGCGACGGTAGCTGGCAAGCCTGCTATGCGACACTGTGGTCGAGAACATGAGTGGAGGTATGCCTATGTCGGGCTGGACGAGGGGAACGCTCTTCGCCGCTCTGAACGCCGCCGTGGTGTCGGTCGTCGGCTTGGCGCTGGTGCTCAGCGCCGGTCCCGCGCTGGCCGACCCGGACCCGGCTCCCGCCGATCCGGGCGCGGTGGCAGCCCCGCCCGGCCCGCCGGCTCCGCCGCCGGCACCGTGGCTGCCCCCCGCCGCGCAACCGGCCGCCGCCCCGGCCGCCGGACAGGACCCCACCCCGTTCACCGGCACGCCGCCGTTCGGCCCGCCCGCGTTCGTTCCCCAGACCGGCTCGACGGTGGGCGTGGCGCAGCCGATCATCATCAACTTCCCGGGCCGGGTCGACGACGCCGGCGCCGCGATCAGCGCCGTGCACGTCTCGTCGGTGCCGCCGGTGCCGGGCAAGTTCTACTGGATGACCCCGACCCAGCTGCGCTGGCGCCCGCTGAGTTTCTGGCCCGCGCACACCGCGGTCACCGTGGACGCCGGCGGGACGGTGACCAACTTCCAGACCGGCGACACGCTGGTGGCCACCGCCGACGACGCCACCCATCAGCTGACCGTCACCCGCAACGGGACCGTGGACAAGACGTTCCCGATGTCCATGGGCATGACGGCCGGCAACCACCAGACCCCCAACGGCACCTACTACGTCCAGGACAAGAAGGCGTCGGTGGTGATGGACTCGTCGACCTACGGCGTCCCGGTGAACTCGACCTACGGCTACAAGGTGACCGTGGAGGACGCGGTCCGGTTCGACAACGGCGGCGACCACGTGCACAGCGCGCCGTGGTCGGTGGACGACCAGGGCAAGCGCGATGTCAGCCACGGCTGCATCAACATCAGCCCCGCCAACGCCAAGTGGTTCTTCGACAACTTCGGTCCGGGTGACCCGATCATCGTGAAGAACTCCAGCGGCGGCGACTACAAGAAGAACGACGGCTCCGCCGACTGGATGAATTAGCGCCGGACCGCCCGGCGGACAAGCTCCGGATTGCCCCAGCAGGCGCTGAGGCTTTCGCCGGGACCGCGATTATGTATAGCATCATACATACCCTCCCGAGGAGCGACGATGCGCAGTCCGCGCGAAAAGATGGTGGTCTCGGCCGCGCTGCTGATCAGGGAGCGCGGGGCGCACGCCACCGCGATCTCCGACGTGCTCGAGCACAGCGGCGCGCCGCGCGGATCAGCATACCACTACTTTCCCGGTGGACGCACCCAATTGCTCTGTGAAGCGGTCGATTTCGCTGGCGAGTACGTCGCCGCTGTGATCGCCGGGGCCGAGAGCGGCGCCCGGCTGCTGGACACCTTGATCGACACCTATCGGGAACAGCTGCGCGACAGTGACTTTCGCGCGGGCTGCCCGGTGGTAGCGGTGGCCGTGGAAGCGGGCGAACAATCCGACGCCGAGCGGCCGGTGATCGAGCGCGCCGCCGCGGCATTCGACCGCTGGACCGACCTGATCGCGCAGCGCTTCATCGCCGACGGCATACGACGGCGCCGCGCCGCCGAGCTGGCGGTGCTGACCACCAGCGCGCTGGAGGGCGCGATCGTGCTGGCCCGGGCGCGCCGCGACCCGGCACCCCTGGACGTCGTGCACCGCCAACTGCGCGACCTGCTGGCCGCAGAACTTGCCGGCGAAACCGCCGTAGGAAGGAAATCCAGACATGACCGGTGAATGGCAACCCAGCGCCTGCATCCTCTGCGAATGCAACTGCGGCATCGTCGCCCAAGTGGAAGACCGCCGCCTGGCCCGCATCCGCGGCGACAAGGCGCACCCCGCCTCGCAGGGCTACACCTGCAACAAGGCGCTGCGGCTGGACCAATACCAGAACAGCCGCGCCCGGTTGACCTCGCCTCTGCGCCGCCGCCCCGACGGCAGCTACGAGGAGATCGACTGGGACACCGCGATCGTCGAGGTCGCCGAGGGGTTCAAGCGCATTCGCGACAGCTACAGCGGCGACAAGATCTTCTACTACGGTGGCGGCGCCAGGGCAACCACCTGGGCGGGGCCTACAGCGGCGCCTTCCTGAAGGCGCTGGGCTCGCGCTACCGGTCGAATGCGTTGGCGCAGGAGAAAACCGGGGAGTCATGGATCGACGGCCAGCTGTACGGTGGTCACACCCGCGGCGAGTTCGAGCACGCCGAGGTCGCGGTGTTCGTCGGGAAGAATCCGTGGATGTCGCAGAGCTTTCCGCGCGCCCGGGTGGTGCTCAACGAGATCGCCAAGGACCCGGCCCGGCCGATGATCGTCATCGATCCCGTCGTCACCGACACGGCCAAGATGGCCGACTTCCACCTGCGGGTGCGTCCCGGCACCGACGCGTGGTGCCTGGCCGCGCTGGCCGCGGTCCTCGTCCAGGAAGACCTGTGCGACCAAGCCTTTCTCGCCGAGCACGCGCGCGGCGCCGACGGCGTCCGCCAGGCATTGCGTGACGTGGCGGTGTCCGACTACGCCGCGCGCTGCGGGGTGGACGAGGAGTTGCTGCGCACCGCGGCGCGGCGCATCGGCACCGCCGCCAGCGTGGCGGTGTTCGAGGATCTCGGCGTGCAGCAGGCGCCCAACAGTACGCTGTGCTCCTACCTGAACAAGCTGCTGTGGATCCTGACCGAGGAACTTCGCGAAACGTGGTGGCCAGCATCTGCATTCGTCGTTCGCGCCGCTGTCCGGACAGTTCTCCGGGCGCACCCAGGTCACCGGCGCGCCCATCATCTCCGGCCTGGTGCCGTCGAACATGGTGCCCGAGGAGATCCTGACCGATCACCCGGACCGGTTCCGGGCCATGATCGTGGAGAGCAGCAATCCCGCGCACTCGCTGGCCAATTCGGCGGCGTGTCGGGAGGCCTTCGCATCGCTGGAACTGATGGTGGTCATCGACGTGGCGATGACCGAGACGGCCTGGCTGGCGCATTATGTGCTGCCGGCCGCCTCCCAGTTCGAGAAGCCCGAGGCCACCTTCTTCAACCTGAAGTTCCCGCGCAACACCTTTCAGCTGCGCCGCCCGCTGCTGACGCCCGCTGCCGGGCACGCTGCCCGAACCCGAGATCTGGGCCCGGCTGGTGCGGGCGCTCGGCGGGGTGACGGAGGCGGATCTGCGGCCGCTGCACGACGCCGCGCGGCGCGGCCGGCACGCCTACACCGAAGCGTTCCTGACCGCTGTGTCCACCAATCAGACTGTGGCGCAGCTACTTCCGTTTGTGCTGTACGAAACGCTGGGGCCAACCCTGCCGGACGGACTGCGTGGCGCCGCCGCGCTGTGGGGTCTCGCCCAAAAGGCCGTCCTGACCTATCCGGAGGCGGTGCGCCGCGCCGGTCACGCCGACGGCAACGCGCTGTTCGACGCCATCCTGGACAACCCGTCGGGGGTGACGTTCACCGTGCACGACTACGCGGACGACTTCACCCTGATCGGCCACCCCGACCACAAGATCGCGCTCGAAATCCCGGCGATGCTGCAGGAATTGGCGAAGCTGTCGAGCGGCCCCGCCGCGGCTGACCACCGAAGAGTTCCCGATCGTGCTGTCGGTGGGAGAGCGGCGCGCCTACACCGCCAAAGACATCTTCCGCGACCCGTCCTGGCGCAAGCGCGACGCCGAGGGCGCGCCGCGGGTCAGCGTCGAAGACGCCCAGGCCCTCGGGCTGGCCGACGGGTGCCGCGCCCGGATCAGCACCGCGGCGGGCAGCGCCGAGGCCACCGTCGAGATCAGCGAGACCATGCTGGCCGGTCATGCCGCGTTGCCCAACGGTTTTGGGCTGGACTACGTCGGCGACGACGGGCGCACCGTCGTTCCCGGGGTGGCGCCGAACGCGCTGACCTCCACGCAGTGGCGCGACCCCTACGCCGGCACGCCGTGGCACAAGCACGTCCCGGCCCGGATCGAGGCTTTGGCAGACGCTAGGCGGTGACCGCCCCGACACCGCCGGAGTTGACGTCCTCGGAGTCGAATTCCAGCACCGCCCGGACGAAATGATTCGGGTCGTATTCGATCGCCTGGTGCCCCTGGCCGTGCAGGGCGACGATCGTGGCGCCCGGGATCATCGCGACGAGGACCGCGGTGGCCGCCCGCAAATACGCGGGGCTCTCGGTGCCCAGCAACATGCGGACCGGTGTGGTGATGTTCACATGCCGCTCCGTTAAGCGGTAGGCGCGGGTCTGCGCGAGTTCCCGGCCGGCGGTATGCCGGATCGACCCCGCGCGGTACGGAAACTCGCGGTTGGCAAGGTCTTTGATGGCCGACTCGGGTAGCTGCAGGGTTTCGCGGTAGAACGTTTCGAGGATTTCGCGTGGGTCGGACAGCGCCGTGATCCGTGCCCAGACCCCAGGCGAGCCGACGTCGAGGCCGGGCGAGGGTATGGGCGGCTCGTAGAGGATGATCCGGCGGAAGGCGCGTGTGATCGGGGCGGCGTCCAGGACCGCCAACGCCCCGTAGGAATGCCCGACGACGTGGACGTCGCCGCAGACGGCCTCGGCAACGGCCGCGACGTCCTCGGCCTCCCGGCTCAAGCTGTAGGGTTCGGCCTCAGCCGTGCTGAGTCCCCGGCCGCGGCGGTCCATTGGTGGTGGCTCCGGCAGCCCACCCCAACCCGGTATTGGCCGCATGTCTTTGCGCCGCAATACAGCAGGGCTACCCGCGCGCCGCAGACATCAGCGGCGGACTTGAGGTGGGCTTCGGCTTCACGGATCTCAACATCGTCGATGGGAAGCGGCAGAGCGCGGCAGACGCCTACCTGCTGCCGGTGCTTGATCGGCCGAACCTTGAATCCACTCTGGGGCAACGGTTCGCCGGCTTCGCATTCGTGGGAGTCGCTGCACCGGCGTCGAGTACACCACCGCCGAGGGCCGGCAGGTGACGGCGGCGGCCCGGGAGATCATCTTGTGCGCGGGCGCAATCGGGCCGCCGAACCATCTCCGGTCCTTCGGGGGCGAGGTCGCCGTGGAGTTGCCGGGGGGCGGTGCGAACCTGCAGGATCATCCGATCGTTCCGCTGGTCTATCGCGCCACGCGTCCCGTGCCGGCCGGCCGGTACAACCACGGGGAGATGCTCGGGCTCATCTGGCGCCACGCAGCCGGCGGACCGCCGGAGATCCAGATCTTCGGCGTTGACTTCCGCGGACGTTCCGGGCCTCGGCGGAGCCGATGAATACATGCTGGGAGTCTCCGTCATGCAGCCAGTCAGCCGCGGGCGCGTCGGACTTTCGGGCCCACCATCCAGGAGCCGCCCGCCATCGACCCGAACTACCTCAGCGACGATCGCGACATGGGCCTCATGATCGAGGGCCTGCGGATCGGCCGCGAAATCGGGATGTTGCAGGCGCTCGATCCATGGAGGGCCGAGGAACTCGCACCCGACGACGACGCCGTCGACGACGCGGCGCTGCGCTCGTACATTCAGCGGTCCGTCGCGTCCTACTTTCACCCGGTTGGCACGTGCGCCGATGGGTACTGGGCCGGAGTCGGTCGTGGACAGTCAATTACGTCTGCACGGCATCGATAACCTTCGCGTAATAGACGCTTCGGTGATGCCCTCGCTCCCGTCGAACAACACCGTCGCAACGGTCTACGCTATCGGCGAACGAGGCGCCGATCTCGTTCGTCTCGGATGACCGGTCCTGCTGGGGCGTGCACGGTTCATCCCCTGCTCCTCTCTCCTCGACAAGGGGTAATCGCATGTGATCGCGTGATCCCTTGTCGGGCAACCCTGCTCGGAAGGCCTCTTTGACCGCATGCGAAGTGCGCTATGCTGCTGGCCGTATCGGCGGTCCGGATAGAGGTGTGTCATGGCGACGCTGCTGCAGCTGAAAGCCTTCCTTGCGGTTGTCGACCAGGGCGGCTTCACCGCCGCGAGCCGTTCGCTGGGCATGTCGCAACCAGCGGTCAGTCGCGCCGTCGCCGGCCTCGAAAGGGAATTGGGATCACCGCTGTTGATTCGGCATCGGGATCGCATCCTGCTCAACGCGCCCGGGAAGCGCGCACTGGCGCACGCCCGTTCAGCGGTGCGGCACTCGGACCAAATGCGCGCAGAGGTTTCGGCTGCCGCAAAGCTCAGAGGCACGCTGCGCATTGCGCGCTTGCCCTACACGACTGAGTTGCTCATCGTTCCGCAGCTGCAGAAGTTCTCCGAACAGCATCCATCTGTGGAATTCCGGGTGTTGGAAGGGGGCGAGCCGGAAATCCGCGACTGGCTTGACTTGGGCTCCGCGGACACAGGCGTAATATCCATTCCCGCAACCGGATTGAGCGCGGAATTCTTGGCCGCGCAGGACATGGTTGCGGTATTGCCCCCCGAACATCGCTTGGCCGCGGTCAACGCGGTTCACTACGCCGATCTGGCCAAGGAGCCATTCATTCGCTCAACCGGAGGATGCGCACACGTTTTATGGCGGTGGCCGATCAAGTGGGTGCCGAATTCGATGTCGCTTTCGAGGCCATGGGTTGATGGCGGTGCTTGCGATCGTGACCTCAGGCCTGGGCGTCAGTATTGTGCCGGTCGCCGCGGTAGCGAGACCCCGAGCCGGGATAGCCGCTAAGCGGCTTGTCCCGAAGACCACCCGCAACCTCGCTGTCGCCGTCAGCGCGAGCGCCGGCTCAGCGGCCCGAGCCTTCCTAGAACAGATCGCGGCTCTCGATGGCAGTGAGCGGGCGGGAGCATGAGCACTAGCGAGCGCGTGGTGTCTCTATCTGTGGGAAACATGACCCTTTCGCCCTCTAACCCCGGGTCTTTCCTGACGTTGAATACCGCAGAGGACACGGTGTTTACGCAACTCCACCACGGTTAGCCGTGAGCGCAGTGTGGCGGGGTGAGCATGGCGTGGCACCGCTTTGATCGCGAAAATGACTGCTAAGTCGAGCCGTTGGAGCTCTGCCGGAACTACAGATCAAGTTAGGAGATCAACCGTGGCAGCTACGACACCTCTCGCGAATGGGCGGGCGACCCGCCGAGCCGAAGCAGAGGTCGGCGTCTTCACGGCGTCCCCGCCGTTTGCCGCCAGCCTGCAGCAAGTGCTGGTTGATCTTATCGAGCTGCACCTGCAGGCTAAACAAGCCCACTGGAATATCGTGGGAGTAAACTTCCGCGGCCTGCACTTGCAGCTGGATGAACTCGTCGGCGCGGCGCGCGAGGCCGGCGACAACATTGCCGAGCGGCTGCGCGCCTTGGCAGCCACTCCGGATGGCCGGTCCGACACCGTCGCAGCGACGACCAGCCTGCCGCAGTTCCCCGCCGGCGAGCAGGACACCAGGGTTGTTGTGGATCTGATCACCACGCGTGTTTATGCGACGGTCGATACGATCCGATCGGTGCACGACGCCGTGGACGCAGAGGATCCCACTACGTCGGACCTGCTTCATCAGGTCATCGACTCGCTGTAGAAGCTCGTGTGGATGATCAAATCGGCGAACCGATCAATTTAACTCGTTGGCGTCACCGCCGGCCGCCGCTGCTCGTCAGTTCCAGATCTTGACCCGCCGGTCGGGCTCCAGGAACAGCGCGCCCTCGTCGGCACCCTCGAAGGCAGCATAGAAGGCGTCCATGTTGCGTATCACGCCGTTGCAGCGAAACTCCGGCGGTGAGTGCGGGTCCACCGCCAGCCGCTGGATCGATTCGGCCTCAAGGGATTTGGTTCGCCACACCTGAGCCCAGCCGTAGAACACGCGCTGCACCCCGGACAGGTCGTCGATCACCGGGTCGGGCTGCCCGTTCAGCGACAACTGGTAGGCCAGCAGCGCGATCGACAGGCCGCCCAGATCGCCGATGTTTTCCCCGACGGTGAACGCCCCGTTCACGTGGTAGACGCTGGGCAGCCCGCGCGGTGTGTAGGCGTCGTACTGTTCAATGAGAGCCTTTGTGCGGGAGGCGAATTCGGTACGGTCGGCGTCGGTCCACCAGTCGACAAGGTTGCCGTCGCCGTCGTATTTGGCGCCCTGGTCGTCGAAGCCGTGGCCGATCTCGTGGCCGATCACCGCGCCGATGCCGCCGTAGTTGGCGGCGTCGTCGGCCTCGGCGTCGAAGAACGGCGGCTGCAAAATGGCCGCCGGGAACACGATCTCGTTCATGCCGGGGTTGTAGTACGCGTTGACCGTCTGCGGCGTCATGAACCATTCGTCGCGGTCCACCGGCCCGCCGAGCTTGGCCAGCTCCCGGTCGTGATTGACGGCGTAGCCCCGCTGGTAGTTGCCGTACAGGTCGCCGCGGTCGATCACCAGCGCGGAGTAGTCGCGCCACTTGGCCGGGTAGCCGACCTTGGCGGTGAACTTGTCCAGCTTGGCCAGCGCCCGCTGCCGGGTCTGCGGTGTCATCCAGTCCAGGTCGCTGATGCTGATCCGGTAGGCCGCCCGCAGGTTGCTCACCAGCTCGTCGATGCGGGCCTTGGCTCCGGGCGGGAAATGCCGTGCCACATAGAGCTTTCCGACGGCGTCCCCCATCAGGCTCTCGACCAGGGAGACCGCCCGCTTCCACCGGTCGCGGATCTGCTCGGCGCCGGTCAGCAGGCGACCGTAGAAGTCGAAGTCGGCGGCCACCAGCTCGTCGGTCAGCCAGCCGGCGCGGGCCCGGATTACTCGCCACCGCGCCCACCATTTCCACTCGTCGAGGGCCAGGCTTTCCCACAGCGCCGCGAAGGTGGTCAGGTAATCGGGTTGGCGCACAACGAGTTCGGCCACCGCGTCGGCTGTGGCGCCCAGCGCCTGCAGCCAGCCGCCCCAGTCGAAGCCGCTGCCCTCGGTGCGCAGGTCGGCGAAGGTGCGCAGGTTGTAGGTGAGGTCGGCGTCGCGACGCTTGACCACATCCCAGTGCGCGGCAGCCAGTTTGGCCTCCACGGCCACGATGCGGGCCGCGGTCTCGGCGTGGTCGTCGGCCGACCCGCCGAATACCAGGCGCAGCATCCGGGCGATGTGTCCGGGGTAGGCGGCCAGCACCTCGGCGTGCTGCTCGTCGCGGAAGTACGACTCGTCGGGCAGGCCGATGCCGGACTGCGTGACGTGCACCAGGTAGCGGGCCGAGTTCTTGGCGTCGGTGTCCACATACAGCGCGACGCCGCCGCCGACGCCGGTGCGCTGCAGCGCACCCATCACCGCCGCCAGGGCGGCGGCGTCGGCGGCGGCGTCGATGAGCGCCAGCTCGTCGAGCAGGGGCTGCAGGCCGCGGCGCTGCACGGCGTCCTCGTCCAGGAAGCTGGCGTACAGGTCGCCGATGCGGTGGGCGTCATCGCCGCCGGCGGCCGCACCCTGCTCGCTGGCCTCGACGATCAGGTCGCGCACCTGCTCCTCGGCGCGGTCGTACAGCTGCCGGAAGGTGCCGTCGGTGGCCCGGTCGGCGGGTATCTCGTATTGGGCCAGCCAGCGGCCGTTGACGTGACCGAACAGGTCGTCTTGCGGGCGGATGCTGTCGTCGACATGGCTCAGGTCGATCCCCGAGCGGATGGCCGTATTCGTCACCCCGCCATCCTTCCATCTTTGCCGGGTGCGACGATCGGGCCATGTCCGACGGCGAGCGAACCGAGCCACCTGCCGAACGAGATTCCGTTGACGACGAACCGCCCGAAGCCGCGGACGGCCGAATCTTCTCCCACTACGGCGTCGCCTCAACGGTTCTCGGCGTGCTGTCGGTGGCCGCGGTGGTGCTCGCCGCCCTGATCTGGTCCGACCACTGCGACCAGGTCGCCGAGCGCAGCTATTTGAGCCGGGTCATGCAGACCGCCGCGGACTGGGTGAACGTGCTGATCAACGTGAACAGCGGCAACGTCGACGCCAGCCTGCAGCGGCTGCACGACGGCACGGTCGGTGAGCTCAACACCGACTTCGACGCCGCGGTGCAGCCCTACCGGGCGGTGGTGGAGAAGCTGCAGTCCAAGAGCAGCGGGCGGGTGGACGCGGTGGCGATCGAAACCGTGCACCACGACCTGGACGCCCAGCCGGGCGCCGCGCGGCCGCCGGTCACCACCAAGCTGCCGCCATTCGCCACCCGCACCGACTCGGTGCTGCTGGTCGCCACCTCGGTGAGCGAAAACGTCGGCGCCAAGCTGCAGACCGTGCACTGGGGCCTGCGCCTGGACGTTTCCGACGTGGACGGCAAGCTGATGATCTCCGGGCTGTCCTCGATCAGGTGAGAGATGCGATGAGAAACATCTGGCGGTTGTTCGCCTTCGACATCGCGGCCCCGGTGGCCGCGATCGCGGCCCTGCTGGCCATCGGCGTGGTGCTCGGCTGGCCGCTGTGGTGGGTGTCGGCCTGCTCGGTGCTGGTGTTGTTGATCGTCGAGGGCGTGCTGATCAATTTCTGGCTGCTGCGCCGCGATTCGGTCAGCCTCGGCACCGACGACGACGCGCCGGGGCTGCGGTTGGCGGTGGTGCTGCTGTGCACGGCCGCGCTGGCGGCGGCCGTCGCGACCGGCTACACGCACTGGACCAGGGCCGACCGCGACTTCACCGACGACTCCCACAAGGTCGTCGCGATCGCCACCGGCATGGCCGAGTCGATGGCCTCGTTCAGCCCGACCGCCCCGACCGGCTCCATCGACCGGGCCGCGGCGATGGTGGTGTCCGAACACGCCGCGGCGTTCAAGGAGCAGTACACCAAGTCCAGCGCCGAGCTGGCCCAACACAACGTCACCGCGCAGGCGGCCACGGTGTCGGCCGGCGTCGAGGCCCTCGGCCCCGCGGCTGCCAGCGTGGTGGTGATCCTGCGGGTGACCCAGAACGCGCCCGGGCAGCCACCCAGCCAGGCCGCGCCGGCGCTGCGGGTGACGCTGACCAAGCGGGGCGGCGACTGGCTGGTCGCCGACGTGCTGCCGATCAGATGACCGATCGGGTGAGGCTCAGTTGGATTCGGCAGAGCGGGCGGACTTCACCTTGACGAACCGGTCGGACAGCCGGCGGATCCGGATCATCAGCGCGGCCGTCGGGCTGGTGCTGCCGTCCAGGTAGCTGCCCAGCTCCTCGGCGCTGACCCCGATGCGGGACGCGAACTCCTGCTGGCCCAGGCCGGACCGATCGATGAGCAGCCGCACGTGGCGGGCCACCTCGGCGCGTTCGTTGGCCTCCAGGTGGGCGCGGGCACGCTCCAGCACCTCCCACAGAGCCTTGGCGATGCCGTAGGGCCGGGTGCCGTCGAGCACCTCTTCGACCTGGCGCGCGGTGCGGCCGTAGGGGTCGCGCTTCAGCGCGCCCGCGATGCGTTTCCAGGTGGCGATGTCACCGCTCTGCAGAGCCGAACGGATGGCGGCGGTCGGCCAGAATTCCACCGGCTGGTCGAGGTCCGGCAGCGGGGCGGACGGGCCGCCGCGGTTGCGCTGGTCCCCCGGGGCCGGCCGGTGCGGCGGCGAAGCCGGGCGTCGGTCGGGTGCCAACGTCACCTCGCCTCCTCCAGCATCGCGACGGCCACGGCCAGGCAGCGCTGCCTGATCTGCTCCCAGTCCGCGTGTGTGTCGGCGTCCGGCCCCTGGTCATCCGGGTAATCGCCCGGATCGGGATCGGCGAGCCGGCGGACCAACTGGGTGGCGATCCATTGCCGCCTGGATGATTCACAACAGTAATACCTGTCCATTCCGGCCAGCACCACCGCGGCGGTCTCGGGTTCCAACGCATCCACCATGTCTGCAAAGTCGGCGTAATCGCGGCGACTGTTACGGCACATGAGCAGGTAGCCCTTCAGCCGCAGCGTCTCGGCGCCCGTCGGGACCAGCAACCGGTCGCCGGTGGGCAGCTGCACATTGGTGGTCTCCACCGGGCTGAACCGCCGAAACCGCGGCCGGTCGGCCCCGTTGTCCGGGTCCGTCTGCAGCGCGTCCAGCGCCACCGACAGCCGTCCCCGCCACAGCGTCACCGGGTGCACGGGCCGGTCGGCCCCGGCGATGGCCTTGGCGATGCCGTTGCGCCCATTGCGCGCGGCCGGCTTCTTGGCCCCCGCCGAACCGTTGGTGTGACCGTTGCTGCCGTTCTTCTCGCCCGGGCCCGCTGTGACGCCGACCTTCTCCTCGCGCAGCGCCACCTGGTGCGGGATCTGCCCGGGCCCCAGGCCCCGGGCCGGGTCCGCGCCGGCCGCCGTGGTGCGGCCGCAGCCGGTGAACGCCAGCGGATCGGTGACGCAGATGGCGTCCGGCGCCAGGTGCTTGAGCTTGGCGGTGGACTTGAGCACCATCCGCAGGTCGGCGCTGGGCGCGGTGAGCGCCGAGATGTCGTCGGGGATCACGACGACGTCGCCCAGGTCGACCTCCGGCAGCGGCCGGTCGAAGTCCACCGACGGCAGGACCCGCGACAGCCACGGCGGCAGCCACCAGTTCCACTGGGCGAACATCGCCATCAACGTCGGCACCATCACCAGGCGCACCACGGTGGCGTCCACCGCGATGGCCACCGCGCAGGCCACCCCGATCTCGGCCACCAGCGGCATGCCCGCGAACGCGAAGCCGACGAACACCGCGATCATGATCAGCGCCGCGCTGGTGATGGTGCGGGCGCTGGTTCTGACGCCGTAGGCCACCGCGTCGCGGGTGTTGCCGGAGTGCAGGAAGCGCTCCCGGATGCGGGTCAGCAGGAAGATCTCGTAGTCCATCGACAGCCCGAAGGTCATCGCGAGCACCAGCGGGGGAACGGTGCTGTCGATCGAGCTGATCTGGGCGAACCCGAGATCGCGCAGCCACCCCCACTGGAACACCATCACCAGGCTGCCGTAGGCGGCGGCGACCGACAGCAACGTCATCAGCACGCCCTTGAGCGCCAGGAACACCGAGTGGATGGAGACCAGCAGCATCACGAATGCGATCAGCGCGACGAAGCCGAGCACCAACGGTTCGGTTGCCGAGACCCGGTCGTCGAAGTCCTTGATCAGCGCGGTCGGGCCGCCGACGGCGACCCGCGCGGTGCCCGCCTCGGGCACCTTGGGCAGCTCGGCGCGCATCCAGCTCACGGTTTCGCGCGCCTTCATGTCC
The DNA here is from genome assembly GCA_002291465.1 of Mycobacterium lepraemurium. Taxonomy (GTDB): domain Bacteria; phylum Actinomycetota; class Actinomycetes; order Mycobacteriales; family Mycobacteriaceae; genus Mycobacterium; species Mycobacterium avium. The sequence goes on from CP021238.1 coordinate 394,224, forward strand.
TCGGGGTCCACCGACAGCACGGCCGACAGCAACGCGCTGCCGTTGTCCTCGGCGAACTGCGGTGGCGACACCGAGACGATGTTGGGCGCCTGGGCCATCCGCTGGCGGACCGCCCCGACGGTGTGGCTGTGTTCCGGGGACGCGGCTCCGCCGTCGGGGAAGTTGATCAGCACCCGGATCGGGCCCAGCGCACCGGGACCCAGCGCCTGGGCCGCCGCGCCCACCCCGGCCCGGATCTCGTGCGACGAGTCGAACTGGCGCAGCAGGCTGTTGCCCAGCACCATCGAAGCGGCCGGCGCGGCCATCACCAGCAGCACCAGCGACGCCGCCAGCGCCGACATCCACGGCCGGCGCATCACCCAGCCGATCCACCGGTTCCAGAACTTCGACCGGGTGCTTTCCGGGCGCCGCGACCAGTGCAGCAGGGCCGACCGTTTGGCGGCGGCCCGCCCGAACGTGGCCAGCGCGGCCGGGGTCAACGTGGTTGACGTCAGCATCGCGACCGCGACGGCCAGGATCGCGCCGGTGGCCATCGACTTCAGCGCCGGGGTGTTGATCACGTAGATCCCGGTCAGCGAGGCGATGACGGTCATCCCGGACAACACCACGGCCAGCCCGGAGGTGGCCATCGCGGCGTCGACGGCCTCGCGGGGCTGACGGCCGCTGCGCAGTTCCTCGCGGAAGCGCATCAGGATGAATAGCGAGTAGTCGACGGCCAGCGCGATCCCGAACATCGACACCGTCGAGGTGACGAACACCGACATGGTGGTGTACGCAGACAGCAGATAGACCAGCCCCATGGTCACCACCACCGTGCAGATGCCCAGGGCCAGCGGGATGGCCGCCGCGGCCAGCGACCCGAACACGGCGAGCAGCACGGTGAGGATGACCGGCAGGTTCCACTTTTCGGCGGCGGCGATGTCGTGCTTGGTGTTGGCCGCCGCGGCCGCGCTCAGCGCGCCCTGCCCGATGACGTAGAGTCGCACCCGCCCGTTGGCGGTCTGGCCGGGCTGGTCGCCCTTGATGCCCACCTTGGTGCGCAGCTGCTTGGCCACGTCGCTGGTGTTGCGGGAATCCAGCCGCACCGACAGCACGTACGGCCGGTCCGGCTGCGGGGGCCGCTGGGTGGGGTTGGGGATCTCGGTGGTGCCCGGGACTTCGGCGGCGATCCGGCGCAGCTGCGCGACGGCGTCGTTCATGTCCTGGTAGCTGGCGTCGGCGCGGGGGGCGGCGACCAGCGCCAGGGACGACCCGCCCTGGTCGTGGTAGAGATCCTCGAGCTGGTCGTGCACCGCCAGCGACTGCGAACCGGTGACGTCGAAACCGCCGCCGGTGAGGTTGCCAGACTGGGTCAGGGCCAAATAGACCGCGGGAACCAACGCCAACAACCAGCCTGCGAAGACCAACCAGCGGTGCTTACACAGGCTGCGGCTCAGGCGCATCATTAACTGCTGGATTTCGTCGCTCCCCGGTTCTCGCGTAACGTGCTCGCGACGATACCGCAGCACGCTGTGGATTATCTTGGCTTATCTGGTTCCTGAGCTGCGGCGACAGCCTTGTTGCTAAGACGCTGCGAAGACGTTGTGAACCGGTGGTCGGGCGGGATTTCGGTCACATCCGCAGTTCCGGCTGGCAGCGGTGATCTCGGCGATGGCGCGATGTCGGTTGGCCCGGCGGGCCCCGGGGAATGCGGGGAGCCGGCGATCAGATCCGGCGATCAGCGGGGCCGTTCATTGCAGCCGTTTGCGGGGCGCCGATCTTCGGCGGCCGCCGCAAACCGTAAGGAGTTAGCCATGACGTCAGCCCCCGCTGGACGGTGCCGCAGAATTTTCGCCGGGCTGATCGCCGCCGCCCTGCCCGGCGCCGCTGTCGCGGTGCTGGCCGGGCCGCCCGCGACCGGCGCCAACGACCCGTGCGCGGCCAGCGAGGTGGGCCACACGATCGGCTCGGTGTCCAAGTCGCTGGGCGACTACCTGGACGCGCATCCCGAGACCAACCAGGCCATGACCAGCATGCTGCAGCAGGACGGACTGCAGTCGGTTAACGGGCTGAAGTCCTACTTCGACGCCAATCCCAAGGTCGCCAGCGACATGACGTCGATCGCGCAGCCGCTGACCAGCCTGTCGCTGCAGTGCAAGCTGCCGATCTCGATCCCGCAGGCGCTGGGCATGGTGCAGCAGGCGCAGGGCGCCGCCGGCGGGCTGCCGGCGCTGCCCGGCAACCCGGCGGGCGCCTCCCCGTTGGGCGGCGCGGCAGGTCCGGCGGGCACCCCGCCCGCCGTCCCGCAGCCGGCCGGCCCGCTGTCGGGGCCGCCGCGCGGCAACACCGTCGGGTGACGGCCGTCGACCGTGGGCCTTACGTCGGGGTTCCGGTCGTTTTTGCTGCGTAGGCCACGCGCTCGGTGAGCGGCTACGCGCGGCGCTAGACGTCTTTGTCCGGATTCGGATCGGCCGGATTCCGGTCCGGCGGCAGCGGCCCCTGCAGGGCGGTGTCGGTCGGGCCCGGCGAGCCGCCCGGTGTAGGCAGCACGGGCAGCGGGCCGGTGATCGGCTCGTCGTCGGAGCCGGCGGTGTTCTTGGTGCGGAACGCGAAGAAGAACACCACCCAGCCGACCGCGGCGATGAGCAGCCAGCTGATCAGCCGGTAGATCAGCATGGCCGAGATCGCGCTGGGCAGCGACATGCCGCTGGACGTCAGCCCCGGCACCAGCACCGCCTCGACCACCAGCAGCCCGCCCGGCATCAACGGTATGGTGCCGACCGCGCGGGCGGCCGCGTAGGCCACGGTCAGCCCGGCCACCGAGGCGTGGTCCCCGGCGGCGTAGGCTGCGAAGCCCAGGCAGGCCACGTCGGCGATCCAGTTGAACATCGACCAGCCGAACGCCACCGAGAGATCGCGCCGGCCCAGGCTCACCGATTCCAGCTGCATCAGCGTCTCGCGCCACTTGTCCAAACCGGTCTCGGCCGGCCGGCCGCGCACCGAGTTGACCCACGCCAGCAGCCGGCTGCCGATGCCCTCGATCAGCTCCGGTCGGGACGCGACGGCCTGCGCCAGCAGCAGCAGCGCGACGAAGCCGCCCAGGGTGAACAGCAGCGAGAACGGGTTGTTCTTGGCGCCCAGCAGGAAGGCGCCGCCCAGGCCCAGCAAAGCCAACCCGACCGCCTGCAGCACGCCGGACATCACCAGCTGCCAGGACGCCACCACGGTCGAGGCGCCCCACAGCCGTTGCTGACGAAACAGGAAGGTGGCCGACAACACCGGCCCCCCGGGCAGCGTGGTGCTCAGCGAGTTGGCGGCGTAGAAGGCGGCCTCCGAGCGCAGCTGCTTGGCGTGCACGCCCGCCGATTTGAGCAGCGTGCGCTGGATCTGAGCAAAGCTGTGCATCGACGCGGCCGCGGCCACCACCGAGGCCAGCAACCACCACCAGTTCGCCTCGTACATGCTCATCCACGCCTTGGCCAGCTGGTCCCAGCCCAGCGAGACCTCGACGGCAAGCACGATGGCCACCACGCCGAGGATCACCCAGCGCACCCACCAGTACCTGCCGCGCGGGGTCTGCTCGCGCGGCAGGTCGAGATTGTGGGCGGGTGCGTCGTGCGGCACGTGACTTAGGGTAACGGTGCAGGTGGCGCGGGGATCGCTGCACGTCGCCGAGTGTGTCAGGGACGTTTTGGGGTCGTGACCGGATCGTGCCGGCGGTGATGGCTCCGGGCGACGCGCAGACGCCCGCGGTCAGGTTTGACGCGGCGTCGCTGCGGATAGGCTGGCCAAATGTCAGCAAACGTCGACGACGCGTCGGTTGAACCTATAGTCCGCAAGACCGCCGCCTGGGCGTGGCGTTTGCTCGTCATCCTGGCCGCCGCGCTGGCGCTGTTCTGGGTGCTGGCCAAGCTGGAGGTGATCGTCGTCCCGGTGCTGGTGGCGCTGCTGTTGAGCGCGCTCCTGGTGCCGGTGGTGGAATGGCTGGACCGGCACGGCCTGCCCCGTGGTGGCGCGGTGGCACTGGTGTTGTTGGGCGGCTTCGCGATCCTGGGCGGCATCCTGGCCTTCGTCGTGCTGCAGTTCATCGACGAGCTGCCTGGCCTGACCGAGCAGGTGACCCAGAGCATCGAGTCGACGCGCCGCTGGCTGATCAACGGGCCGGCGCATCTGCGCAGCGAGCAGATCGACAGCGCGGGCAACGCCGCCATCGAGGCGCTGCACAACAATCAGGCCAAGCTGACCAGCGGCGCACTGTCCACCGCGGCTATGGTTACCGAGCTGGTCACCGCGGCGGTGCTGGTGCTGTTCACGCTGATCTTCTTCCTCTACGGCGGGCGCAACATCTGGCGATACGTGGTGCAGATCGTCCCGGCGCACGCCCGCGAGCGGGTGCACGAGGCCGGCAACGCCGGATACGGGTCGCTGATCGGCTACGTGCGGGCCACCTTTCTGGTGGCGCTGACCGACGCGGCGGGGGTGGGCGCCGGCCTGGCGATCATGGGTATCCCGCTCGCGCTGCCGCTGGCGTCGCTGGTTTTCCTGGGTGCCTTCATCCCGCTGGTCGGTGCGGTCGTCGCCGGCTTCCTGGCCGTGGTGGTGGCGCTGCTGGCCAAGGGCATCGTGTACGCGCTCATCACGTTGGGCCTGTTGGTGTCGATTCACCCCCTCGCGGTGGTGCTGGCCATCTCCACCGGCGGCGTGCTCGCCGGGATCGTCGGCGCCCTGCTGGCCGTCCCGACGGTCGCCTTCCTCAACAACGCCTTCCAGGTGCTGCTGGCGCCCAACCCGTCCGCGGAAGCCGTCAAGCAGGAAGAAGAGTCCGACGAGCAGAACACCATCCTGCAGGCAGAGCCGGACAAACCCGAAAACGGTTCCGGCTGAGGGGTTTTCAGGCCTTTACAGTCGGCCCTCGCGGCGCAACAGGTCCTGGGCCGACAGCCCGCCGTCGGCGCGCCGGCGTTGCCGCGCCGGGTCGCCGTTCTCGCCCTGACCGCGCGCGTTCGCCTGGTCGCCGGCCGCATTGGACTCGCTGCCGCCCGAGCCTTCCGCCCGCATCTTCGGCAGGGCGGTGGTGGGTTCGGCGGCGTCCGCGTCGCTGTCGCCGTCGTCGGGCCGGTTGCCGGGCACCGGGATGGCGCGGGTCTGATCCCCGGACGGCGGCGCCGCCTGGGTGGGCGGGCGCTGCGGGGTGGCCGGCCGCTGACGGCCGGGCGCTCTCGGCGCGGCGAAGCGGGTCGTCTGGGCTTCGGTCGGCTGATTGGGCCGGGCCGGGATGCGGGTGGTGCTCGCGGCCGGTTCCTGCGCTGGCCGCGGCTCCGCGGGAGCGGGGCGCGCCGGCCGCGACGGCTCCGGCGCCGCGGGGTGGGTGGGGTCGTGCGGCGGGCGCGGCGCCGCGGTGACCAGGTTGGCCGCCACCGGCGGACGGGCGGGCCGGCCGTTGAGGGTCGGCCACTTGCGCTCGTCGGGCAGGTCGATCTCGCCCAGCCCGATCTTGTTCTGGAGCCGCCGGGCCCAGCGCGGGGCCCACCAGCAGTCGTCGCCGAGCAGCTTCATCACCGAGGGCACCAGGAACATCCGCACCACGGTCGCGTCCAGCAGCAGCGCCGCCATCAGACCGAAGGCCAGGTACTTCATCAGCACCAGGTCGGAGAACACGAACGAACTGGCGACCACGGCCAGCACCATGGCGGCGGCCGTGATCAGCCGCCCGGTGGTCGCGGTGCCGATCCGGATGGCCTCGGCCGTCGACATGCCGCGCTCGCGCGCCTCGACCATCCGCGAGACCAGGAACACCTCGTAGTCGGTGGCCAGGCCAAAACCGACGGCGACGACCAGCGCGATCACCACCACCATCAGCGGCGTCGGGGTGAAATTCAGCACCCCCGACAGGTGACCGTCGACGAAGATCCACGTCAGGATGCCCATGGTCGATCCCAGTGTGAGCGCGCTCATCAGCACCGCTTTGATCGGCAGCACCACCGACCCGAACGCCAGGAACATCAGCAGCAGCGTGGCGCCCAGCAGCAGCGCCAGCATCAACGGAGCCTTGTCGAACAGGCTGTGAATGCTGTCCTGCTCGAGTGCCGGCGTGCCGCCGACATACAGGTTCAGGCCTTTCGGCGGGTTCACCGCCCGCAGTTCGGCGATCTTCTTGGCGGCATCATTGCGGTTGGCCAGGCCGTTCTGGATCACCCGCACCGAGCCGTCCTTGGGCACCGTGGTGCCGTTCGGGCCGGCGACGCAGGGGTTCCCGGCAATGGTCGGGCAGGGGCGCTCCTGCCAGGTCTTGTCGGTGAAGCCGCCGATCCCCGAGATCCGGTTGCGGATGTCGGCCACCTGCTGGTCGGTGACCTTGCTGTGGTTGTCGCTCTGGATCACCACGGTCAGCTGCTCGGTGCGGTAGCCGGGGAACTGCTTGTCGAAGTGTTCCTGCGCCAGGCGCACCGGATTGTCGGGGGGCAGGTACTTCTCGCTCATGCCGCCGAACGACAGGTTGCCCAGCGGGATGACCAGCAGGATCATCCCCACGGCGATCGGGATGGCGAACACCAGCGGCTTGCGCATCACCCAGTTGACCAGCTTGCCCCAGAAGCCGGCCTCGACCTCTTCGCGGGTTTTGGTCTTCTGCAGCCGGTCGGCCAGCCAGTTGAGGTAGGCCCGCGAATACTTCCAGCTCCGCAGGAACGGCACCCGGAACGCGGTCCGCACCCCCAGCGCGTCGACGTGGCGGCCCAGGATGCCGAGGCAGGCCGGCAGGAATGTGATCGACAGCAGCGCGGCCAGGCCCACCGCGGCGAAGATGGCGTAGGTCAGTGAGTGCACGAATCCCTGCGGCAACACCAGCAGGCTGGCACTCGACGCGATAATCAGCACGGCCGAGAACGTCACGGTGCGCCCGGCCGTCATCACGGTTCTTCGCACCGCGGCCTCGGTGTCGTAGCCCTCGGCGGTCTCCTCCCGGAACCGGCTCACCACGAAAAGCCCGTAGTCGATCGCGATGCCCAGGCCGATCAGCGACACCACCGGCTGGGCGAAGTAGTGCACCGGCCTGAACACGGCGACCAGCCGCAGGATGCCCAGCGAGCCGGTGATGCTCAGACCGCCGACGATGGCCGGTAGGCCGGCGGCGACCGCGCCGCCAAACACCAGGAAGAGTACCACCGCCACCATCGGCACCGCGAGGACCTCCATGCGGCGCTGGTCGGTGGCGATGGTCCCGGTCAGCGCGTTGGCGATCGGCTCCAGCCCGGCGAGCTGCACGGCGCCGCCGTTGAGCTTCTGCATATCCGGGGCGATGGCCTTGTAGTTGTTCAGGATGGTGTCGTCGTCGTCGCCCTTGAGCGGGATGGACACGAAGGTGTGCTTTTTGTCCTCGCTAACCATGCCCTTGATCACCGGGTTGGTGCTGTCCGGCGCCGCCAGCCAGCCGGCCCACCCGACGACCTGGTCGGGATGGTCGGCCTTGAACTTGTTCAGCTCGGCGACCACCTTGTCCCGCCAGCCCGCGTCGTCGACGGTTTTCCCGTCGGGCGTCGTGAAGGTGGCCACCACGTGGCTGGTGCGGTCGCGGCCGTAGGTCTGGTCGCCGAGCACCGACGCCTTGACGGATTGGCTGGCGTCGTCGTAGAAGCCGCTCTGGGTGACGTGCTTGCCCAGGCTGATGCCGAAAACGCCGCCGAGCAGGCACAGAGCTACCGTGACCCCGATCACGATGTACCGATACCGGTACACAATTCGACCCCACCAGGCGAACACGCAAGCTCCTTACTGGATCGACTTAGTCTGCAGCGACCCACGCATCGGTTTTCCAGTGTCACACACGCGCGGTCAACAGCGCGGACAGCGGCCGGAACGGCTGCAACCACGCACCCTGGTCAGGCAGCGAATCTAGGCCGATCCGCGGCAACGGCTCCCGGAAGGCACCGGCGATGTCCTCCAGATCAACGAAGTCCAAGGTATCCGACGCTAGCGCCCAACTCGCATGTTCGCGAAATCCGATCACCGCGACGCTGACCCCGCTGCGGGCGATCTCCTCCAGCGGTTGACGGAACGCCTGACCGTCGGCCGACGCCACCACCAGCGCGGCCAGCCCCTCGGTGCGCCGCAGCTCGATGTGGGCCAGCATGTCGCGGTCGACGTCGCTGTCCTCGTCGATCTTGGGCTTGGCGAACACCGCGAACCCGACGTTGCGCAGGGCGTCCACCCAGGGCCGGACGACCTCGGTGCTGCCCGGCGCGATGTTGGTGAAGACGGTGGCCTCCGGTTCCACCACGACGCCCGGCCGTTCGGCGCTGACCTCGGCGGTGCGGGCCAGCAGCCAGCGCCCCAGGGCGTCGAACCGCGGGCGCTCCAGCGTGGTGGGCCGCCGGCCCAGGATCGAGCCCAGCCCCATGTCGAGGCTGGGGGCGTCCCGCACCAGCAGTACCCGTCCGCCCGGGGGCGGAAAGCCGCCCAGCGCGTCACCGGACAGCACCGCCGGCGGCGCGACGGGTTCGGCGCCCGCGGCGGTCGCTTCAGTCAGGCTCATACCTCATCGCCTACTCATCGTCGAAGCCGTTCACCGTCTAAGCCAGATGAATTCGGTGACCGCACTGCCCGCGTCCTGGGCCTTCGTCTCGTACTTGGTGGTCGGGCGAGCGACCGAGATCGGCAGCGGGCTGTCCGGGGCGGCCGGGCGCAGCCGGGGCTCGCCCGCGCCGACGTCGGCGATGTGCTCGGCGTAGCCGGCGTGGTCCGTCGCGACGTGCAGGACACCACCAGGGAGTAGCCGGTCGGCGATCAGGCCAACCGTGCCCGGCTGCAGGAACCTTCGTTTGTGGTGCCGCGCCTTTGGCCACGGATCGGGGAAGAACACCCGCACCCCGGTCAGCGACGCCGGCGCGATGAGCCGCTGCAGCACGTCGAGGGCGTTGCCGCGGACCAGCCGGATGTTGGTCACGCCGTCGCGGTCGATCGCGCACAGCAGCTGCGCCAGGCCACGCCGGTAGACTTCCACCGCGATCACATCCACGCCGGGCTCCCCCCTTGCCATCGCGAGCGTGGAAGTGCCGTTGCCACAACCGATTTCGAGCACCATCGGGGCATTGCGGCCGAACCAGGCGTCGGTGTCCAGCGGCGGTCCGGGGCGGTCGGGATCCTCGGCCGGGCCCACCGACAGGCCCAGTTCGGGCCAGCGGCGGTCCCAGGTCTGGCGCTGGGCATCGGACAGGGTGGATCGCCGGGTGCGGAACGCCGTGGCCGGGAAATAACGCTGCTCGGAGCGGTCCGGTTGCCCGATCGGTGAGTCGGCAGGCATCGTCACCCCGTGCTGCGCATGCATTTGTCCATGGTGGCCCATAAACCCCGGATGTAGCCGCCCCTGGTCCGGATTGATACCCAACAGTTGCCTTGAGCTGGTAACTCATAGACGGTGGCTCGCATCTTGACGACGTGAGTGCCACCATTCGGTGGGGCCGCCCGGCCCCGGCGCTGCACCCGGTAGCGGCCGATCGACCGGGCGATCGGGTCATTTTCGACCGGACAGGCGGGATATGAGGGGACAAGGACACCAGATTTTCGTCGACGAACTGGCACGGTTTGCCGCCGCACGCTGGCCCGCGCCCTGGGCCGGGTCGGACCCGCGACCGGGATCGCGGTGACCACCGACGCGGCCGACGTCGTGGTGTACGTGACCGCCGAGGTGATCAAGCCCGAAGACACCCAGGCGATCTCGACTGCGCGCGCCGCCGGTCACCCGGTGCTGGCCGTGCTGAGCAAGGCCGATCTGGTGGGCTCGCTGTCCGGCCGGGGTGGCGACGGGCCGATCGCGGCGGCGCGGGCCGGGTGCGCCGATCTGTCCGCGCTGATCGGCGTTCCCATCCGGCCGGTAACTCGGCCTGCTCGCGGTGGCCGCGCTGGACGACCTGGGCGACGACCTGTGGGCGGCGCTGCGCACGCTGGCCGCCGACCCCGCGGCCTGCCTCGACGGCTCGGTCACCGGGTTCCTGGGCGCCGGCTCTCTGGGCGCCGGGGTCGACGTGCCGGCCGCGGCGCGCGAGCGGCTGCTGGACACCCTCGACCTGTTCGGCACCACGCTCGCGATCGCCGCGATCCGCCGCGGCGCTGCAGGAGCGGCTGCCGCAGCACAAGTTCGTCGAGTCGACGGACCTCGGACCCGGCGAGGTGCCGACCGCGGTGGTGTTCGTGGTGTCGGCGGCTGCGCACCTGACACCCTCGGACTGCGCGCTGCTGGACGCCGCGACCGAACACACCGACGCGGTAGTGGGGGTGGTGTCCAAGATCGACGTGCACCGCGGCTGGCGTGAGGTGCTCGCCGCCAATCGCGACACCCTGGCCGCGCACGCGCCCCGCTACGCCCGGGTGCCCTGGGTGGGTGCGGCGGCGCTGCCCGACGTCGGCGAACCCGACGTCGACGACCTGGCCAAGACCGTCGCGGCGCAACTCGACGACGCCGATCTGGCCCGGCGAAACAGATTGCGGGCGTGGGAATCCCGCTTGCGGACGGTGGCGCGGCGGTTCGACCGCGAGGTCGAGGCCCTCGGCCGGCGGGCCCGGGTCGAGGCGCTGCGCGAAGAGCGCAGCACCGCGCTGCAGCAGCGGCGCCAGGCCAAAACCGAGCGCGGCATCACGCTGCGCGGTCAGATCCAGCAGGCCCGGGTGCAGCTGTCGCACTCTGCGCGCAACCGGTGCGCGTCGGTGCCCACCGAGCTGCAGGAGCACGCGGCGGGCCTGTCCCGGGGCAAGTTGTCCGGCTTCGAGGCGCACACCCGCGACCGGCTGGCCGAGGTGGTCGCCGAGTTCAGCGACGGCACCGACACGCAACTGGCCGACACCGCGCAGGCGGTGGGGGTGGCGGTGGACCTGCCGGCCCTCGAGCAGCTGCCGGCCGTGGAGGTCTCGCCGCCGCCGCTGAAATCACGCCGGCAGGAAACCTGGCTGATGATCCTGCTCGGCGTCGGGTTCGGGTTCGGGCTCGGGGTGGCTCTGACGCTGAGCCGGCTGATGAGCGGGCTGGCGTCCCGGCTCAGCCCGGCACTGGCGGTGGCGGCCGCCGTGGTGTGCGTGCTGATCTCGGTGGCGCTCACCTTACCTGGTGATCAACATCCGCGGCCTGCTGCGGGACCGGGCGCTGCTGGACCGCTGGGCGGGTGACGCGACGGCGTCGCTGCGCTCGGTGGTCGAGGAGCTGGTGGCCACCCGGGTGCTGGTGGCCGAGTCGGTGCTGAGCAAGCGCTGCTGGCCCAGGACGAGGCCGAGAACGCGGCGGTGTCGGCGTCGGTCAGCGCCATCGACACCGAGCTGCGCGAGCACGCCCTGGCTGCCGCCCGGGCAGCGGCCGCGCGGGAGCGGGAGATGCCGGCGGTCACGGCCGCGCTCGAAGCCGTGCGTGCAGAACTCGGCGAACCGGGTATACAACCGGGCGGAAGTCCCGCCGAAGATGCCGGCGGTGAGAAAACCGAAAACCCGCTTCGAGGAGCGAAGATGGCGACCGGCCGTGAGCTTCTGAATCGTTGTTGTGAGAAGGCTTATACCTGCCTGAGACTTCCCCGACAAGTTCCTCACGATAACCTGTAGTTAACGCCACCAAGTCCTTAAATTTTGTGGGCGAAGGCATACCAAGCATCAGCCCGATACGCAACGAAGCAGGAGAGTTCGATGACCTCAGCGACCATTCCCGGTTTGGACACAGCACCCACGAACCATCAGGGTCTGCTGTCATGGGTGCAGGAGGTCGCTGAGCTGACCCAGCCCGACCGGGTGGTTTTCGCTGACGGCTCCGACGAGGAGTTCAACCGGCTGGCCGCCGAGCTGGTCGAGGCGGGCACGTTGAAGAAGCTGAACGAGAAGAAGCACCCCAACTCCTACCTGGCGCTGTCCGACCCGTCCGACGTGGCGCGGGTGGAGTCGCGGACCTACATCTGCACCGAAGAGGAAAGCGGCGCCGGGCCGACCAACAACTGGATGGACCCGACGGAAATGCGGTCCATCATGACCGACCTGTACCGCGGCTGCATGCGCAGCCGCACCATGTGGGTGGTGCCGTTCTGCATGGGCCCGCTGGGCGCCGAGGATCCGAAACTGGGTGTGGAGATCACCGACTCCGAGTACGTCGTCATCTCGATGAAGGTGATGACCCGGATGGGCAAGGCCGCGCTGGAAAAGATGGGCGACGATGGGTTCTTCGTCAAGGCGCTGCACTCGGTGGGGGCGCCGCTGGAGCCGGGCCAGAAGGACGTGCCGTGGCCGTGCAACGACACCAAATACATAACCCACTTCCCAGAGACCCGCGAGATCTGGAGCTACGGCTCGGGCTACGGCGGCAACGCGCTGCTGGGCAAGAAGTGCTACTCGCTGCGCATCGCCTCGGCGATGGCCCACGACGAGGGCTGGCTGGCCGAGCACATGCTGATCCTCAAGCTCATCTCCCCGGAGAACAAGGCGTACTACTTCGCGGCGGCGTTCCCGTCGGCGTGCGGCAAGACCAACCTCGCGATGCTGCAGCCCACCATCCCGGGCTGGCGCGCCGAGACGCTCGGTGACGACATCGCCTGGATGCGGTTCGGCAAGGACGGCCTGCTGTACGCGGTCAACCCCGAGTTCGGTTTCTTCGGCGTCGCGCCGGGCACCAACTGGAAGTCCAACCCCAACGCCATGCGGACCATCGAGGCCGGCAACACCGTCTTCACCAACGTGGCGCTCACCGACGACAACGACGTGTGGTGGGAGGGCCTAGAGGGCCAGCCCGAGCACCTGATCGACTGGAAGGGCAACGACTGGTACGTCGGCAAGACGGAAACGCCTGCGGCGCACCCGAATTCGCGTTACTGCACGCCGATGTCGCAGTGCCCCATCCTGGCGCCGGAGTGGGACGACCCGCAGGGTGTGCCTATCTCGGGCATCCTGTTCGGCGCCCGCCGCAAGACCACGGTGCCGCTGGTGACCCAGGCCCGCGACTGGCAGCACGGCGTGTTCATGGGCGCCACCATGGGCAGCGAGCAGACCGCCGCCGCCGAGGGCAAGGTCGGCACCGTCCGCCGTGACCCGATGGCCATGCTGCCGTTCCTGGGCTACCACGTCGGCGACTACTTCCAGCACTGGATCGACCTGGGCAAGAACTCCGACGAGTCCAAGTTGCCGAAGGTGTTCTTCGTCAACTGGTTCCGCCGCGGCGACGACGGCGGATTCCTGTGGCCCGGCTTCGGCGAGAACAGCCGGGTGCTCAAGTGGATCGTCGACCGTATCGAGCACAAGGCGGGCGGCCAGGACACCCCGATCGGCATCGTGCCCAAGGCCGAGGACCTCGACCTGGACGGCCTGGACGTCAGCGTCGACGACGTCGCCAAGGCGCTGGCGGTCAACCCCGACGAGTGGCGCGAGGAGCTGCCGCAGATCGAGGAGTGGTTCAAGTTCGTCGGCGAGAAGCTGCCGACCGGCGTCCGCGACGAGTTCGAGGCGCTCAAGCAGCGGCTGTCCGAAGCCGGCTGACCCGGCTCAGCCCGATTCAGCCCGATTCAGCCCGATTCAGCCGGCGGTTCGGCGGGCCTTTTTCTTGACGTACATCAGCCCGTCGGCGCGGGCCAGCAGTTCGTCCACGCTGGCGGTGTCGAAGACCGGTGCGCGCACCAGGCCGACGCTGGCTGAGAGCCGGTAGGGCCGGTCACCGGTCGCTTTGAAAGCCGCGAACGCCTCAGCGAGCCGCTCCCGCAGCGGGGCGCGGTCCTGGTCGCTTTCGGTGACCATCACGCAGAACTCGTCGCCGTCGATGCGGGCCAGGATGTCGGACTCGCGCCGGATGCTGCGCAACACCTCGGCGACGTCCTTGATCAGCATGTCGCCCGCGTCGTGGCCCTGCTCGTCGTTGACCTGCTTGAGCCCGTCGACGTCGAGGAAGGCCAGCACGCAGGCGTGGCCCAGCCGGTGTGAGCCGCTGAGCTTCTGCCCGGCCAGCAGGTAGAAGCCGCGACGGTTGTTCAGCCCGGTCAGCTCGTCGGTCACGGACAGCCGGCGGATCTCCTCGTTGGCCCGCTCCAGCGCGGCGGTGCGGTCGCGCACCCGCTGCTCCATCTCCGAGTAGATCGCGACGTTCTCCATGGCCATCGAGGTCGAGTCGGCCAGCGCCTGCAGCAGGCGCACCTCATGCTCGGACGGCTGATGCGGCTCGGCCCAGTAGTTGCCGATCGCGCCGATCGGGTCCAGCTTGCGGATCGGCACCATCACCAGGCTCTTGACGAAGGTGGCGGCGGTACAGGGTGTGCGGGATGCGCGGTCGCGGTAGATGTCGGGGATCACCGCCGCGTCGCGGTTGAGCATGGCCCATCCGCTGATGCACGACGTCATCGGGAAGCGGCTGCCCTTCCACAGCGGCGCGATCGCGTCTTCGTCGGCGTAGTAGCACCGGTCGTTGTCGCGCAGCACGAAGGTGGCGCCGTCGCAGCCGGTGAGCTCGCGGGCCGAGGAGCGGACGATGCGCTGGATGTCCGGCAGGCTGCGCGCCAGGGACAGTTCCTGAACCGCGTGCACCAAACGCTCCATCCCGTCGACGTAGTCGTAGACGGCGAAGCGGCTCGATCCAGATGCGGGAGGTTGCGAGACCGCGCTCGGCGGTCATCCCCACCTCCGGCGCGAAAGCGGCGTACCCGCCAAGGCTAGCTTTTGACGTCGACGACAGTGTAAGTATCGGCGCCGTCTTCGGCTCGCCGACCGGCTTGACGGCCCGCTCGCCGACCGGGCCGTCGACTACTTGACACCTGTCAAGTTTGCCGGCGGTACAGTCTTCGCATGCAGATCCGCGAGTATTTCGGCGCCGGCAAGCCCGCCGTCATCCTCTACCCGCCCGGCACGGTCGTCACGTTCGACGACCTGGAAGTGCGCGCGAATCGGCTGGCCCACCGGTTCCGCAAGGCGGGTCTGCGCGAGGGCGACACGGTCGCCATCCTAATGGAGAACAACGAGCACATTCACGCGGTGATGTGGGCGGCCCGCCGCAGCGGCCTGTACTACGTGCCGATCAACACCCATCTGACCGCCGCCGAGGCCGCCTACATCGTCGACAACAGCTCGGCCAGGGCGATCGTCGGTTCGGCGGCATTGCGCGGACACCTGCGCGCGGATCGGCGAGCACCTGCCCGGCGGTCTGCCGGATCTGCTACTGATGGCCGACGGCGACCTCGACGGCTGGGAGCGCTACCCGGAATGCGTTGCCGGCGAACCCGATACGCCCATCTGCGACGAGCTCGAGGGCGACCTGCTGCAGTATTCGTCCGGAACCACGGGACGGCCCAAGGGCATCAACCGCGAACTGCCGCATGTCCATCCGGCCGAAGCCTCAGGCATGATGTCGGCGCTGGTCGGCTTCTGGGTGACGCCCGAGTCGATCTACCTCAGCCCGGTTCCGCTGTACCACACCGCGCCGTCGGTGTGGTCGATGAGCGCGCAGGCCGGCGGCATCACCACGGTGGTGATGGAGAAATTCGATGCCGAGGGCTGCCTGGACGCCATCCAGCGGAACCGGGTCACGCACGGCCAGTTCGTCCCGGCGATGTTCACCCCCATGCTGAAACTGCCTGAGGACGTTCGTCATTCGTACGACCTGAGCAGCCTGCAGCGGGTGATGCACGCGGCGGCGCCGTGCCCGGTGGAGATCAAGAAGTAGATGATCGACTGGTGGGTGCCGATCATCGACGAGTATTACGCCTCCTCGGAGGCCATCGGCTCGACGCTGATCAGCGCGGAGGAGTGGCTGGCCCATCCCGGTTCGGTGGGCAAACCGATGGCCTGCGAGATCCACATCCTCGACGAGAACGGCAACGAGCTGCCACCGGGGCAGGCGGGCGAGATCTATTTCAGCGGAGGGTATTCCTTCGAATACCTCAACGACGAGGCCAAGACCGCCGCCTCCCGCGACAAGCACGGCTGGGTCACCGTCGGCGACGTCGGCTACGTCGACGAGGAGGGCTACCTGTACCTGACCGACCGGCGCCACCACATGATCATCTCCGGCGGGTGAACATCTATCCGCAAGAAGCGGAGAACCTTCTGGTTACCCACCCCAAGGTGCTGGATGCCGCGGTGTTCGGGGTGCCCGACGACGAGAGGGGCCAGCGGGTGATGGCGGCCGTGCAAACCGTCGAGCCCGGCGACGCCACCGACGAATTCGGCCCCGGTGCTGCTGTCTCTTCCTGGCTGCGGGATCAGTTGGCGCACTACAAGTGTCCGCGAGCGATCGCATTCGAGGAGCAGCTGCCGCGCACCGACACCGGCAAGCTCTTCAAGAACGGGCTGATCGAGAAGTATTCGGTGTGACCGATGCTGCGGGTGGTCGACCTCTCCAGCGCGCCGCAGGACGGCCCCGCCTCACCGCCGGGCATGATCGTCGCCGTCGGCTCGGCTGACCAGATCGCCCGGTCCGTATTCTGGCTCGAGGAAGCGACTTTCACCCTCACCGAAGACGCCTGCACGGACCGTCGCGCCGTCACCGTCGATTCGGTGTCCACGCCGCTGGACGAGCTGACGGGACGCTGCCGGCGGTGGCCGCACGCCAGCGCGATCTGCGACGACGTGTTGCGCGCGGTGGATCCCGCGGGGCCGGCGGCGCGGGGGATGCTGACCGAGTCGCTGGAGTACTCGACGCTGCAGGCCGGCCTGGAGTTCGCGCGCTGGCTCGACGAGCTCGGCCCGGCCCGCATGCCCGAGATCGCTGATCCGGTGCTCGCCCGGCGCGACGGCGACGTGCTGCGGATCGCGTTCAACCGGCCGCAACGGCACAACGCGTTCTCCACCGATGCGCGCGCCGCGCTGCTGGAGGCGCTGGCGGTCGCCCAGCTCGACCCGTCGGTGACCGGAATCGTGTTGAGCGGCAACGGCCCCTCCTTTTGCAGCGGTGGGGATCTCGCCGAATTCGGCACCTTCGCCGATCCGGCCAGTGCGCACTTGGCGCGCACCCGGCACAGCCCCGCGCTGGTGCTCGACGCGCTGACCGCCCGGTTCGGCCGGGCGTGCCGCGCCGAGGTGCACGGCCGGGTGCTGGACAGCGAACTGGAGATGGCGGCGTTCTGCGGGTGGGTCAGCGCCCGCGACGACGCGGTGTTCGGGCTGCCCGAGTTGGCGCTGGGGTTGATCCCGGGCGCCGGCGGCACCGTCAGCGTCACCCGGCGGATAGGGCGTTGGCGCACGGCGTATCTCGTGCTGTCGGGCTGCACGGTCGGAGCCACGACCGCGTTGTCCTGGGGGCTGGTGGACGAGGTGGAAGGGTCAACGGCCTCGTCGTAATCCCTTGTGTCACTGTGGCTTGGAGTGGCCACAGGGCGGTGGTTGTTGTCGGTGCCCGTTCCTACGCTTACGACGAGGACGACGACCCCGTTTGACGTCAGAAGCCCGAATAGGTGGTGGTGGCCGTCGACGGCAAGTGCGAGACCACGAAAACCCTGGCGACGACGTAGATGAGCACGAAGATCACGGCGGCGACGGCGCCCACGATTGGCACCGATGATGGCCCACTTCTTGGCGTTGTTGGCCGCCTCCTGCGCCTCGGCGCAGCGGTCCTGCGCCCACAGCCCGGAGACCTTGGTGGAGTAGACGATCGACACGATCCCTAACGGCAGGCAGCACAGCACGGTGCACAGGATCGCCCAGACCAGATAGTTCTCCGGCTCCGGCACGACCTGCCAGCCGGGCTGGGGCGGGGGCCAGGCCCCGGGCGGCTGGCCCGGCCAGCCGCCCGGCTGCGGCGCCTGCCAGGCCGGCGGCGGCTGGCCCTGCCACGGCGGTTGCTGGCCTTGGCCTTCCGGCTGCTGCCATTCCGGTTGCTGGCCTTGCCATTCCGGCGAAACCTCTGTGCGGCGCGGGGGGATTAGTCATGGCTGCTGCCTTTCCCTTCGGTTCAGAAGTCAGGCAAATATACTCCCAAACTTTGCGGGTCGGCCCCGATTGCGCCGTCAGATCCCGCCGCGGGTCACCAGTTGCCGGGCAATCACGTTGCGCTGGATTTCGTTGGTGCCCTCGCCGACGATCATCAGCGGCGCGTCACGAAAATACCGTTCGACGTCGTATTCCTGTGAATAGCCGTAGCCGCCGTGAATACGCACGGCGTCCAGCGCGATCTCCATGGCGACCTCGGAGGCGAACAGTTTCGCCATCCCGGCTTCCATGTCGCAGCGTTCGCCGCTGTCGTAACGCTCGGCGGCATAACGGGTCAGCTGGCGGGCCGCGGTGAGCTTGGTCGCCATGTCGGCCAGATAATTCCCGACCGACTGATGCTGCCAGATCGGCTGCCCGAAACTCTCCCGCTGCTGGGCAGCGGCCAGCGCATCCTCGAGCGCCGCGGTGGTCACTCCCAGCGCGCGGGCGGCCACCTGAATGCGGCCCGTCTCCAGGCCCTTCATCATCTGCGAAAAACCCTGGCCCGCAACACCGCCCAGCACCGCCGTCGCAGGCGCCCGGAAATTGTCGAACGCCAGCTCGCAGGACTCCACCCCCTTGTAGCCCAGCTTGGGCAGGTCCCGCAACACCGTCAGGCCGGGCCCGTGCTCGACGAGCAGGATCGAGATGCCCTTGTGCCGCGGCGTCGCCTTCGGGTCGGTCTTGCGCAGCAGGGCGATCAGGCCGGAACGGCGGGCGTTGCTGATCCAGGTCTTGGGCCCCGTTGATCACCAGGCCGTCGGAGTCAGGGTCGGGCAGCGCGGTGGTCGACATGTTCTGCAGGTCTGAGCCGCCGCCGGGCTCGGTCAACGCCATGGTGGCCCTGATTTCGCCGCTGGCCATCCGCGGCAGGTAGGCTCGCTTCTGGTCCTCGGTGCCGAACAGCGTCAGCAGCTTGACCACCACGGTGTGCCCGCCCATCGCCCCGGCCAGGCTCATCCAGCCGCGCGCCAGCTGCTCGGTGACCCGCACGTAGCACGGCATTGACACCGGTGAACCACCGTATTCCTCGGGCACCGCCAGCCCGTAGATCCCGATCCGCTTCATCTGTTCGATCCACGCCTCGGGATAGGCATCGGCGTGCTCCACCTCGCGCACGGTCGGTTTGACTTCGCGGTCGATGAACGTCCGCACCGTGGCGACCAGCATGTCCTCTTCGTCATTCACCTGTGCCCACCTCACCGATTCACGCCGAACGTCGACTTGCTGGGCGAAAACCCGCGAATTGGCGCCCACAAGTCGACGTTGGGGTCCGATCCGGATTGACCCTCGATTCCACAGTCTGCCAGCATGTGGCGTTGTGACCAGTGACGGGTATGCGCGAATTCGTGAGGGTGGACCGTACTTCGACGACCTCTCGGTGGGGCAGGTGTTCGACTGGGCGCCGTCGGTGACGCTGTCGTCCGGGTTGGCCGCCGCCCATCAGGCGATCCTGGGCGACTGGCTGCGCCTGGCGCTGGACGCCGATCTGTGCACGGTGGTGACCGGCCTGCCCGCGCCGCTGGCCCACCCGGGGCTGGTGTGCGACGTGGCGATCGGGCAGTCGACGCTGGTGACCCAGCGGGTCAAGGCCAATCTGTTCTATCGCGGCCTGGTGTTCCACCGGTTCCCGGTCATCGGCGATTCCCTCTATACCCGCACCGAAGTTGTTGGGCTGCGCGCCAATTCACCCAAGCCGGGCCCCACCGGGATGGCGGCGCTGCGGATGATCACCATCGACTAGGCCGACCAGTTGGTGCTCGACTTCTACCGGTGCGGAATGCTGCCCGCCAGCCTGGATTTCACGCCCGAGGCTGGCTCGGTGCCGCACGACGACCTGTCCGGCATCGGCGCCGACGTGCCCGGCCCGGCGCACGATCCCACCGCGCAATGGGACGGCGAGGTCTTCCGCACCGTGGTGCCCGGCCCGCACTTCGACCCCGCCCTGGCGGGTTCGGTGCTGCACAGCACCGGCGACATCGTCAGCAGCGCACCCGAACTGGCCCGGATGACGCTGAAAATCGCTGCCACACATCATGATTCACGTGTCGGCGGCCGGAGCCTGGTGTACGGCGGGCACACCATCGGATTGGCGCTGGCGCAGGCCGCCGCCCGGCTGCTGCCCAACCTGGTGACGGTGCTGGGCTGGCGGTCCTGCGATCACACCGGGCCGGTGCACGAGGGCGACACCCTCTACAGCGAACTGCACATCGAATCCGCCCGGCCCACCGAACACGGGGGCGTGCTCAGGCTGCGGTCGCTGGTGTACGCGGTCAGCGACACACCGGATGAGCCGGACCGCGCCGTGCTGGACTGGCGGTTCGACGCGCTGCAGTTCTGAGCCGCACGCCCGCGAGCACCGCCCCGAGCACAATGGGTGACGTGAGCGCGGCCGCGACCGACTGGGGACGTAGCGGGCTGGCCTATCTGACCGGCCTGCCCGACGGCTACTGCGCGCTCACCCTGTCCCGCGCCGACGACCTGGCCGCCGTCCCGGCGCTGCTGCAGGTCGACGGCGTGACCGGCGACCCGTGGCCGGCGCTGCGGTGCTGGGCCGCCGGCCGGACGACGGTCCAGATCGTAGAGCGGGCGGCGCTGCTGGACATCCCCGCGGCGGCGTTGGGCGAGGCACGCCCGGCCGCGGAACACATCCAGCCGATCGCACCGGGCGGCGCGCCGCGTTCGCCGCGCGGCCTGCTGGTCGCCGACCTGTCCTCGATGTGGGCCGGCCCGCTGTGCGGGGCAGCTGCTGGCCGGCGCCGGGGCCACCGTCGTCAAGGTGGAAAGCCCGCGCCGCCCCGACGGTACCCGGGCCGGGAACCGGGCCTTCTTCGACTGGATGAATCACGGAAAGCTCCGCTGCGGAATCGATTTCGACTGCGACGCCGACCAATTGCGCGAGCTGCTCACCGTCAGCGACATCGTGATCGAGGAA
This sequence comes from Mycobacterium lepraemurium, assembly GCA_002291465.1. Taxonomy (GTDB): domain Bacteria; phylum Actinomycetota; class Actinomycetes; order Mycobacteriales; family Mycobacteriaceae; genus Mycobacterium; species Mycobacterium avium. The sequence continues at coordinate 415,036 of CP021238.1, forward strand.
TCTCGGCCGGTGGCGTTGCGACGCCGCGGGCTCGGACCGGCCGACATCGCGGCCCGGCCCGGGCGAATCTAGCTGCAAATACACGCTTTTGACGAAGATCGGCCGGGCTTCGGTGATGACGCCGCGGTGGGCGGCGGCCTGGTGGGCACCAGCGCCGCGGGGCCGGTGTTCTGCGGCGACGCCATCGCCGACCCGCTGACCGGGCTGCAGGCGGCCCTGGCGGTGGCCGAATCGCTGGGCCGCGGAGGCGGCGAACTCATTCGGCTGTCCATGGCCGGTGTCGCCGCCGGCTACGCGGCGCTGGGCACCGGCGCGCCGCCGTCGGATGCGCCGGTGCCCAGCGCCGGCGCCCCCGCCGGCCTCCGCGCTGGGTGCCGACAACGCTGCCGTGCGTCACCTGGTCAGCCAAAGGCGTTGCCTGTCATGCTGATTCAGCGTACCACCCTGCTGGACGGGACGGCGGCCGACATCCGGGTGGGTGCGCGGATCGAGGAGGTTGCGCCCGCGGGTGACGGCCTGGCGGCCAGGACGGGGGAGGGGGTGCCGGCGGTGACACCGTGCTGCCCGGGCTGCACGACCACCACGTGCACCTGCGCTCGGCTGCCTCGGCGCTGGATTCGTTCTTCGTCGGGCCGCCCGGCGTCAGCACCCGCGCCGAGTTCACCCGGCTGCTGGCCAACGCCACGCCCGGACCCTACGGGTGGATCCGCGCCGTGGGCTATCATGATTCGGTCACCGGGGTGCTCGACCGGACCGCGCTGGACGCCATCGTGCGCGACGTCCCGGTCCGCATCCAGCACCGCAGCGGCGCGCTGTGGGTCCTCAATTCCGAGGCGCTGGGCCGGATCGGGCTGGCCGAACACCCGGACGGGCGGCTGCGCAGCGCCGACCGCGGCTGGTCGCACGCGCTGGCGCACCGGGAGACCGACCTGGCCGAGCTCAGCCGCCGGATCACCGCGACCGGCGTCACCGACGCCACCCCGACCTGGACGACTACGACCGGGCCGCGCTGGCCGCCGCCCACGCACGCGGCGAATTCCGGCCCCGGCCCAGCTTCCTCTCGCCGGGTAAGAAGATCCTGCATGACGACCGCCTCGACCTCGACGCCCTCACGGAATGGGTTGCCGGACAGCACTACACGGGGCAGCCGGTCGCCGTGCACTGCGTCACCGCCGCCCAGCTGGTGGTGGCCATCGCCGCCCTGCGGGCGGCCGGCACCCACCCGCGGGACCGCATCGAACATGCCGCCGTGGTGTCCGACGACAACCTGGCCGATCTGGCCGAACTCGGGGTGACCGTGGTACCCAGCCCAATTTCGTCGCCGAGCGCGGTGACCAGTACCTGGCCGAGGTACCCGCCGACGAGCACGACCAGTTGTGGCGCCTCGTTTCGCTGCGCGACGCGCGGGTGCCCGTCGCGCTGTCCACCGACATGCCGTTCGGCCACGGCGACCCGTGGACGGTGATGCGCGCCGCCGTGCACCGCACCACGCCCAGCGGCGTCGTGCTGGGCGCCCGCGAATGTGTCTCGGCGCGAACGGCTGACGATGTTTTTGGGCCGGGCCGACCAGCCGGACTGGGTGCGCAGCGTGCAGCCCGGCGAGCCGGGCGACCTGTGTGTGCTCAACGAGCCGCCGCACACCGCGCTGGCCGAACTGGACGCCGGCATGGTGGCCGCCACCATCATCGGGGTGAGCTCGTCTACTTCGCGATGTGACCTCAGCCGGCCGGCGTCAGCGCGGCCCGCAGGCTGTTGCACTGGCTGTCGAAAAACCGCTGTGACACTTGAACTTTCGACAAAATCAGGTCGAAGCCGTGGAAGGCGCCGGGGATGGTTTCCACCTGGCAGGGCACCCCGGCGGCCCGCAGCTGTTCGGCGTAGGCGAGGTCCTCGTCGTGGAACAGGTCATGGGTGCCCACCCCGATCCAGGCCGGCGGCAGTCCGCTGAGGTCCTCCCGCCGGGCGGGCACCGCGACCTGCGGGTCGGCGTCGCCGAGGTAGGCCGCCCAGCCGAACCTGTTGCTGCGGTTGTCCCATAGCCGATAGTTCGGGCTGGGCGCGGTGTCCGAGCTGCGGTCGTCGAGCATGGGATAGGTCAGGAGCTGGAATGCGGGGCTTACCTCGGCGCGGTCGCGGGCCAGCAGCGCCAGCGCCGCGGCCAGGCCGCCGCCGGCGCTGGCCCCGCCGATGGCGATGCGATAGCGGTCCACCGATGGCAGACCGGCCAGCCAGGTCAACGCCGTATAGCAGTCCTCCAGCGGCACCGGATACCGATGTTCGGGCGCCAGGCGGTAATCCACCGATGCGACCGTGATGCCCAGCCGTCGGCTGAATCGGCTGCACAGCTGGTCGTCCTGCTGGGCGGTGCCCAGCACGTAGCCGCCGCCGTGGATCCACAGCAGCGCGGGCGTCTTCTCCGCGGCGCCGGCGGGCCGGAACAGGCGGACCCCCACTCCGGAACCGAGCGTGATCACCTCGACGTCGCGGACCGGCTTGCCCAGCCGTCCGCGCCAGGCAAGCGTCACCCGTATCAGCGGCAGCGTTCGCGGGCCGACCAGTCTTCGCGGCGCGAACCGGGCAAATCGTTGCAGGTCAGGATGAACATCGTTGTTCGTCACCGGATCAGTATCACCGACGGCCACCAGCGGGGCACCGCTATGGGCGAGGCGATCCGCGGACCGACCCGCCCGGCGCCGGGGTGATCGCCGGCCGCACCGCGCTGTGAGCGTGTCGCGCAGCGAAATCCGCTCCGCGCAGCGAACCACCGAATCGGTTTCAACAGCGTCGATACCGAGCACAGCGATCCCGTCGGGTGAAGCCCCGCGGCGCCGGCCCGCTGGTGTGGGTAATCGCCCGTTTCGCGGACCGGGCCGGGGGTACAGTTCCGGCCATGGCGCCGGGCATGACTCCCTACCTGAAGTGGCTGCTGCGGGCCCGCCCCGCCGACTATGCGCTGGCCGTGAGCCTGGCCGGGGCGTCGCTGCCGGTGGCCGGCAGGCACCTCGAGCCGCTGGCCGGCCTGACGGCCATGGGCATGTGGGCGCCCGGCACGCACCCGAGGTGATCTCGGCGGCCACCCGGGACATGTTTGCCCTGGGCGGCGGCGACGCGCGGCGCCGGGACCGGGAGAGCACCCAGCAGGTCTCCCTGGCGGCGTTGCGCGGGCTTGTATCGGCCGCCGAGCTGGAGAGCCAGTGGCCGGTGGCCCAGCGCACCCCGCCGATCTGGGGCTGCGTGCGCCGGCACCGCCACCTGTATCGGCGCGCCGTCCACTACGGACACCACCCGGCCCAGGTGCTCGACGTGTGGCGGCGCAAGGACCTGCCCGCGCAGCCCGCGCCGGTGCTGATCTTCGTGCCTGGCGGCGCCTGGGTGCACGGCAAGTCCATGTGCCAGGGCTCGGCGCTTATGTCGCGGCTGGCCGAACAGGGCTGGGTGTGCCTGGCGATCGACTACCGGGTGGCCCCGCACCACCGCTGGCCGCGTCACATCGTCGACGTCAAAACCGCCATCGCCTGGGCGCGGGCCAACGTCGACAAGTTCGGCGGCGACCGCAATTTCGTTGCGATAGCGGGATGTTCGGCCGGTGGTCACCTGAGCGCGCTGGCCGGGCTGACTCCCGACGACCCACAGTACCGAGGCATGCTGCCCGAGGGCGCCGACACCTCGGTGGACGCGGTCGTCGGGATCTACGGCCGCTACGACTGGGAGGACCGCTCGACGCCGGAGCGGGTCCGGTTCGTCGATTTTCTGGAGCGGGTGGTGGTCAGGAAGTCGATCGCCCGTCATCCCGAGGTGTTCCGCGACGCCTCGCCGATCGCCCGGGTGCACCGAAATGCGCCGCCGTTCTTGGTGATTCACGGCAGCAAGGACAGCGTCATCCCGGTCGAGCAGGCCCGCAGCTTCGTCGAGCGGCTCAGGGCGGTATCGCATTCGACGGTGGGCTACCTGGAGTTGCCCGGCGCGGGCCACGGATACGACCTCATCGACGGCGAGCGGGCCGGTGCGGCGGCACACGTGTGCTCGCTGTTCCTCGATCAGGTTCATCGCAGCAAGACACGGATCGGGGCAAAAGAGGTCATCTGAGCTGCCTGCGCTGAGTGTGGTCCCTCTATGGGTAAGGGGCAGCGGTGAAGAGGCTTAGCGGCTGGGACTCGGTACTGCTGTACAGCGAAGCACCGAACGTGCACATGCACACCATCAAGGCCGCCGTCATCGAACTGGACGTCGATCGGCGCTCCCTGGACGTCGCCGCGTTCCGGCAAGTCATCGCCGGCCGGCTGAACAAGCTCGATCCGTTCTGCTACCAGCTCGTCGAGGTCCCGTTCAGCTTCCACCACCCGATGTGGCGGGAGAACTGCGAGATCGACCTCGACTACCACATCCGCCCGTGGCGGGTGTCCCCGCCCGGCGGCCGACGCGAACTGGATGAGGCCATCGGGCAGATCGCCAGCACGCCGCTGGACCGCAGCCGCCCGCTGTGGGAGATGTACTTCGTGGAAGGCTTGGCCAACAACAGGATCGCGGTGGTCGGCAAAATTCATCGCGCCCTCGCCGACGGTGTCGCCTCGGCCAATCTGCTGGCCCGCGGCATGGACCTGCAGCCCGGGCCGGAGGGCGGGCCGTATGTGTGGATCCGCCCCCGACCACCCGCCAGCTGATGGTGTCGGCGTTCGCCGATCACGTGCGCCACGTCGGGCGGCTGCCGCACACCATTCGGTACACCGCCCAGGGTTTGGGCCGGGTGCGGCGCAGCGCGCGCAAGCTGTCCCCGGAACTGACCCGGCCGTTCGAACCGCCGCCGACGTTCATGAACCACAAGCTCACCCCGGAGCGCCGGTTCGCCACCGCCACCCTGGCGTTGGCCGACGTCAAGGAGACCGACAAGCGGCTCGGCGCGACGATCAACGACATGGTGCTGGCGATGTCGACGGGGGCGTTGCGCACCTTGCTGCTGCGCTACGACGGACAGGCCCAGCCGCTGCTGGCGTCGGTGCCCGTGAGCTTCGACTTCTCCCCGGAGCGGATTTCCGGCAACCGCTTCACCGGCATGCTGGTGGCACTGCCCGTCGACCACGGCGACCCGCTGGAGCGGGTCGCCGCCTGCCACCAAAACGCCATCTCCGCCAAGGAAAGTCACCAGTTGATGGGCCCCGAGTTGGTCAGCCGGTGGGTGGCTTACATGCCGCCCGCACCCACCCGGGCCTTCTTCCAGTGGGCGTCCGCCCGCGACGGGCAACAAGATCTTCAACCTGAGCATCTCCAACGTCCCCGGGCCGCGGGAACGCGGCCGGGTGGGCGGGGCCCTGGTCACCGAGATCTACTCGGTGGGTCCGCTGACCGCCGGCAGCGGCCTCAACATCACCGTGTGGAGCTACGTCGATCAGCTCAACATCTCGGTGCTCACCGACGGGGCCACCTGCAAGGACCCGCACGAGGTGACCGAAGCCATGGTCCAGGACTTCATCGAAATACGAAGGGCAGCAGGGTTTTCCGAAGACCTCACGGTCGTCGAGGCGGCGATGGCACCGGCCTGACCGGTCCGCTCCGGCCGCCGTTCAGCTCCGGCGGTAACCCGAATCTCGGGGTACGTCAACGCCGTTCCGGCCGACCGTTACTATCGGTCCGACGGTCGCAGGTGGTGCGCCACCGATACCCGAAGGAGCTGTGCGGCACGTGAGCACTGGGAACGAAGAAGCCGGCGAACCCGAGGTCCTGGTCGAACAACGGGATCGGATCCTCATCATCACGATCAACCGGCCGAAGGCCAAGAACGCGGTCAACGCCGCGGTGGCCAACGGACTGGCGCCGCCGTCGACCGGCTGGACAACGAGCCCGGTCTGTCGGTCGGCGTCCTGACCGGGGCCGGCGGCTCCTTCTGCGCGGGTATGGATCTGAAGGCCTTCGCCCGCGGCGAGCTGCCCATCGTCGAGGGCCGCGGCATGGGTTTCACCGAACGCCCGCCGGCCAAGCCGCTGATCGCGGCGGTCGAAGGTTACGCGCTGGCCGGCGGCACCGAGCTGGCGCTGGCCAGCGACCTTATCGCGCCTCCAAGGACGCGGCCTTCGGCATCCCGGAGGTCAAGCGCGGCCTGGTCGCCGGGGCGGCGGGCTGCTGCGGCTGCCGCAGCGCATCCCGTCCGCGATCGCCATGGAGCTGGCGCTGACCGGTGATAACCTCAGCGCCGAGCGGGCGCACGCGCTCGGCATGGTCAACGTGCTGGCCGAGCCGGGTGCGGCGCTGGACGAGGCGATCGCGCTGGCCGAGAAGATCGCGGCGAACGGGCCGCTGGCGGTGGCCGCCACCAAGCGGATCATCGTCGATTCCCGCGGCTGGAGCCCGGAGACCATGTTCGCCGAGCAGAGCAAGCTGCTGGCCCTGGTGTTCTCCTCCAACGACGCCAAAGAAGGCGCCATCGCGTCCGCCGAGAAGCGGCCCCCCAAGTGGACGGGCAACTGATCGGTCCCGGGCGGTGATCTAAGCTACAGTCGGACATGACGCCTTTGGCCGGCTTTGTAACGTGCTGACAACGCAGGAAGACCGAGGATGAGCATTTCGCTGCTGCTCGAGATGGCCGCGTCGAGCAACGCCGAGCGCACGGCGGTGGTCTCGCAAGACGTGCGGCTGACCACCCAAGAGCTCAGCGATCTCGCCGACGGCGGCGCGGCGGTGGTGGCCGGTTCGAACGCCAAGCACCTGGTCTACGTGGGCACCGGCGGCGTGCTGCTGCCGGTGCTGATCTTCGCCGCGGCGCGCGCCGGGGTGGCTTTCACGCCGATCAACTACCGGCTCTCCGCCGAGGGCATCCGGGCGCTGATCGAGCGGCTGCCCGAGCCGTTGGTGGTGGTCGACACCCGCTACCGCGACATGGTCGGGGAGGCGCCTGGCGGGGTTATGGACTCCGACGACTTCCTGGCCGCCGCCCGCGCCGCCGAGCCCGACGCGGACGCGTTCGCCGACCCGGACTCCGTAGCGATCGTGCTGTTCACCTCGGGCACCACCTCGCAGCCCAAGGCCGTCGAGCTCTCGCACAACAACCTGACCAGCTACTTCCCCGGGACCGTCGAATTCGGCGCGGCCGACGAAACCGACGCCGCGCTGATCTGCGTCCCGCCGTACCACATCGCCGGGGTCAGCGCCGCGCTGTCGAATCTGTATGCCAGCCGCAAGATGGTGTACCTGCCGAATTTCGATGCGCGGGAATGGGTTCGGCTGATCAACGCCGAGAACGTGACGACCGCGATGGTGGTGCCCACCATGCTCGACCGAATCGTCACGGTACTGGAGAACGGCGACCCGGACACCGGGGCGCCCATCGAGCTGCCGTCGCTGCGCAACCTGGCCTACGGCGGCTCCAAGGTCGGCCTGCCGCTGGTGCGCCGGGCGCTGGAGCTGCTGCCTCACGTCGGCTTCGTCAACGCCTACGGCCTCACCGAGACCAGCTCGACCATCGCGGTGCTGACCCCCGACGACCACCGCGCGGCGCTGATGGCGACCACCCCCGAGGCCGCGCGGCGGCTCGGATCGGTGGGGCAGGCGGTGGCAGGCATCGAGCTGCAGATCCGCGACGAAGCCGGAAATGTGTTGCCGCCCGGGGAAACCGGGGAATTGTTCGTGCGCGGTGAGCAGGTCTCGGGTCGCTACACCGGGATCGACTCGGTGCTCGACGAGGACGGCTGGTTCCCGACGCGCGACATCGCCATGCTCGACGACGAGGGCTACCTGTTCATCGGCGGGCGCAGCGACGACACCATCATCCGCGGCGGGGAGAACATCGCGCCCGCCGAGCTGGAGGAGGTCCTGGTCGAGCATCCCCACGTGCGCGACGTCGCGGTGGTCGGCGTCGAGGACCCGCAGTGGGGCCAGGCCATCGTCGCGGTGGTGGTGCCGGCAGCCGGTGTCGACCCCGATCCCGAGGAATTGCGCGAGTTCGTCCGCAAGAGTTTGCGCGGTTCGCGCACGCCCGACGAGGTAGTGTTTCGCGACGAGCTGCCCACCACCGCCACCGGCAAGGTGTTGCGGCGGGAGATCATCGTGACCCTAGCCGTATTGCGCGCCGCACCGGCCCAGCACTAAGCGATCAAGGACGGAAATCAATGATCAAGAACGGAACTCGTCTCGCCAGCCAGGTGTGCGACACCCAGGTGATCGTCGTCAGGAGTGCGGACAGCCTCGACGACCTGCGCTGCGGCGGGGTGCCGATGGTCCCGGTGGGTGCCGAGCGCTCCGGTGAGTTGGACCCGTCGTTCGCCGACGGCACGGTGATGGGCAAGCGCTACGTCGACGAGACCGGCGCCGAGGTGCTGGTGACCAAGCCGGGCGCGGGAAGCCTGAGCATCGGCCAGACTCCGCTGCAGCTCAAAGAGGTCAAGCCGCTACCGGCCAGTGACTGAGTCACCGCGAGCCGGGTTGCTTGCCCGGGATCTTGTTGCGGACGACGAATTCCCTTGCCTTGATCAGGAATTCGAGTTGCTCGCCGACCTGGTGTAGCAGGCCGGCGTTGCGGGTCGAGCGGGACAGCACGATGCCGCCCTCCAGCGCGGCGATCGACATCACGGCCAGCGACGCGGCGTCGGCGTCGTCGAAGCCGTCGTTGACGAAGGCGCGGGTGAGCGCGGTGCACCAGCGGCCCAGGATGGCGCCGGCCTCGGCGGACAGCATGGGGCCCTCGTCCTGCGAGCAGCCGATCGCCGCGGTCACGACCGGACAGCCGGCGGTGAAGCCGCCCTCGGTCAGCAGCCGCTCCCAGTATTCGACGAACTCGCGCAGCAGTGCCCGGCCGCCGCGGCCGGCCGCCTGGTCGATGAGGGCTGTGATCGAGTCACCCGAGTAGCGCAGCGCCTCGGCCAGGATCTGGTTGCGTCCGTCGGGGAAGTGGTAGTAGACCGAGCCGCGCGGTGCGCCGCTGCGGGCCAGCGCCGCATCGATGGTCACGCCGGCTGCGCCGCGCTCGCGCATCACCTCGGCGGCGCTGGCCAGCATCTTGGTTCGGGTGCCCCCGCGCTTGGCCGGGGCCTGCTGCTTGGTGGTCGGCACGGTCAGTGAGTCCCTGGGCCGGCGTCAGGCAGCGTGCGAATGCCGCAGTGCCGGCCAGTGCATGTGACGTGGGCTGAAGCGGAAGGTGCGGCGCCGCAAGTCGGGCATCTCGCGGGTGAATTGGTAGCCCGCGACGTTGAGCTCAATGATCCACATGATTGGCATCTCCCGGCCTGTGTGCAGCCCTTAATATGGCCAAGAACCATATAAGACGCCCGTAAATTAAGCAATTTCTCAGGCGCAATGTGACGTATACCGCACAAATGGGCCGGCCGGCAGGCCGCCCCACTCGCTTACGCCCTGGTAAACGGCCGGAAAATATGCTCTATTGCATAATCGTCGCGAGCCGGTGCCGCCCCCGAAACGCCGAACGTGCACTCACGGCGAATAACCGGCAGGCAGGAAATTCGCGCTGAGTGCACGTTCGGCGTTTCGGGGGCGGGTAGGCCTAGCCCTCGAGCGTGTAGCCCATCGGCATCAGCACACTCTTCTGCTGCGTGAAGTGCTCGATGCCCTCGGGCCCGTTCTCCCGGCCGATACCGGAGTTCTTGTAGCCGCCGAACGGGCAACACGGGTCGAACGCGTACCAGTTGATCGCGTACGTGCCGGTGCGGATCTTCACCGACACCGCGATGCCCCGCTGCACGTCGGCGGTCCACACGCTGCCGGCCAGGCCGTACACCGAGTCGTTAGCGATTTTGATCGCGTCCTCTTCGGTGTCGTAGGGGATGATCGACAGCACCGGCCCGAAGATCTCCTCCTGGGCGATCGCCATCTTGTTGTCGACGTCGGCGAACACCGTCGGCTGCACGAAGAAGCCGCTGTCCAGACCCTCGGGGCGGCCGCCGCCGCACACCAGCCGCGCGCCCTCCTCGATGCCCTTGGCGATGTAGCCCTCGACCCGCGCCCGCTGCTTCTCGCTGATCAGCGAACCGATCTGGGCGGCCGGGTCCGACGGCAGACCCACCGGCAGCGACTGCACGAAAGTGCTTACCGCATCCACGATTTCGTCGTAGCGCCACCGCGGGGCCAGGATGCGGGTCTGGGCCACACAGGCCTGCCCGCTGTTCATGATCCCGGAGAACACCAGCATCGGCAGCGCCGAGGGCAGGTCGACGTCGTCGAGGACGATGGCCGCGGATTTCCCACCCAGCTCCAGGGTGCACGGCTTGAGCATGTCGGCGGCGCGACGGCCGATCTCCCTGCCGACCGCCGAGCTGCCGGTGAAGGAAAAGATGTCGACGTCGGTGTTGGACGTCAGCGCCTGCCCAGTCTCGATGCCGCCGGGCACCACCGACAGCACGCCCTCGGGTAGCCCCGCCTCGGCGAAGGCCTCGGCCAAAGCGTTTGCGCTCAGCGGTGTTTCGGCCGCCGGCTTGAGCACCACCGTGCAGCCGGCCAGCAGCGCCGGGCCCAGCTTGTTGACGGCCAGGAACAACGGCACGTTCCAGGCGACGATCGCGCCCACCACGCCGACCGGCTCGCGGTGCACGATGCTTTGCCCGTAGCCACCGGTGCGCACCTCTTTCCACGTGACCTGGTCCACCGCCGGACCGGCGAAGAAGTTCAGCGCCCCGATGGAGCTCATCCAGTGTATCGTTTCCACGCTGGTCGGCGGCTGGCCGGTCTCGGCGGCGAGCAGACCGGTGAACAGGTCCTTGCGCTCCTCCATCACCTTGAGCGCGTTGGCGATCACGGCCGCGCGCTCCTTGGGCGGGGTGCTCGGCCACGGGCCGTTGTTGAAGGCCGCGCGGGCCGTGGCCACCGCGGCGTCCACGTCGGCCTCCGCGGCCAGCGGCACCTTGCCGACGTATTCTCCGGTGGCCGGGCAGTGCACCTCGATCACCTCGGAGGTGGACGGTTCGGTCCACTTGCCGCCGATGAAAAGCTTGTCGTATTCGGTCTTGGCCCGAGTCTGGATGTCGCTCATGGGCGCCACCCTACCCAAGCCGAGGCAAAACGAGAACACGTTTCACTATTGGGGTTGCAGGACCAGCACCAGATTGCTGACCAGGAACTCGCGCAGCACCGGGACCGAGGTCAGCCACCACGCCCATCGTGGGTGGTAGCGGGGAAATGCGGCCAGCGTGGCGCCGGTGCTCGCCGCCCACGCCAGGCCGTTGGCCACCGACACCTCGAACAACGACGACCCGTAGTTGTTTTTGGCCGGATGGCCGTGCTTGCGGGCGTAGCGCGCGGCGGCGCGGGCCCCGCCCAGGTAGTGGGTCAGGCCCATCTCGTGGCCGCCGAACGGGCCCAGCCACACGGTGTAGGAGAGCACCGCCAGCCCGCCGGGCTTGGTTACCCGCAGCATCTCGGCGCCGAGTTGCCAGGGCCGCGGCACGTGTTCGGCGACGTTGGAGGACAGGCAGATGTCCACCGAGTCGTCGGCGAACGGCAGCGCCATGCCCGAGGCGCGCACGAACGTGCCCATGTCGGCGGCGACGACGGGGCCGGCCGCGTGCATCTCGCCGGGATCGGGCTCGACGCCCAGATAGCGGACGCCGGCGTCGGTGAAGGCCGCCGCGAAGTACCCCGGCCCGCCGCCGATGTCCAGCAGGGTGCGGCCGGCCGCGGATTCGCCGTGCCCGGCCCGCCACAGGTCGTCCACCACCGCCGCGGTGTCGGCCGCCAGCGCGCCGTAGAAGCGGGCCGGCTCCGACCGTTCGTAGCGGAACTGCGACAGCAACCGTACCGAGCGGGCCAGCGTCGCCCGGCGCGCGAAGATGTCGGTCACGGCCACGGGGCAACCTTATGCAGGCTTATGCGGGCGCGACGCGCATGGCGCGGCCCGCCGCGCCCGTCCGGCTAGGCTGAACCACTGATGTCTTCCTTGCGCTCCGTGCTGCTGCTGTGCTGGCGCGATACCGGGCACCCGCAGGGCGGAGGCAGCGAGGCCTATCTGCAGCGCATCGGCGCGCAGCTGGCCGCGGCCGGGATCGCGGTCACGTTGCGCACCGCCCGCTATCGCGGGGCACCGCGCCGCGACGTCGTCGACGGCGTCCGGATCAGCCGGGCCGGCGGCCGCTACTCGGTGTACATCTGGGCGTTGCTGGCGATGGCGGTCGCCCGGCTGGGGCTGGGGCCGCTGCGCGCGGTGCGGCCCGACGTGGTCGTCGACACCCAGAACGGCCTGCCGTTCCTGGCCCGGCTGATCTACGGCCGCCGGGTGGTGGTGCTGGTGCACCACTGCCACCGTGAGCAGTGGCCGGTGGCCGGGCCGGTGCTAGGCCGGCTGGGCTGGCTCGTCGAGTCGACGCTGTCGCCGCGGATGAACCGGCGCAACCAGTACGTGACGGTGTCGCTGCCGTCGGCCCGCGACCTGGTGGCCCTCGGTGTCGACGGCACGCGGATCGCGGTGGTGCGCAACGGCCTGGACGAGGCGCCCGCGCCGTCGCTGTCCGGGCCCCGCGCGGCCGCGCCGCGGGTGGTCGTGCTGTCCCGGCTGGTGCCGCACAAGCAGATCGAGGACGCGCTGGAGGCCGTCGCCCGGCTGCTGCCGCGGGTGCCGGGCCTGCATCTGGACATCGTCGGCGACGGCTGGTGGCGCGAACGGCTGGTCGAGCATGTCGACCGCCTCGGCATCGGTTCGGCGGTGACGTTTCACGGTCACGTCGACGACGTGACGAAACACCATGTGCTGCAAGGGGCTTGGGTGCACCTGCTGCCGTCGCGCAAGGAGGGCTGGGGTCTGGCGGTGGTCGAGGCGGCCCAGCACCGGGTGCCGACCATCGGCTACCGCTCCTCGGGCGGCCTGTCGGACTCTATCGTCGACGAAGTGACCGGGATATTGGTGGACACCCATGCCGAGCTCGTGGACCGGCTCGAGCAGCTGCTCGCCGACCCGGTGCTGCGCGACCAGCTCGGCTCCAAGGCGCACACCCGCAGCGGCGAATTCTCTTGGGCGCAAAGCGCCGACGCGATGCGCGGCGTGCTGGAAGCGGTGCAGGCCGGCCGCACGGTCAGCGGCCTGGTCAGCGGGCACGGCTGACCCCGCGGCGCCGCCACGCAATGACCAGCGCGCCGGCCCCGCTGCCGAGCAGCAGCACCAGCCAGGCCAGATGCGCGATCAGCGTCGCCGCCCGGCGATCGGCGGCCACACCGGCGGTGTGCCCGCCGATCCGATAGAGCGCGATCTCGTCGTCCCGGTACACCGGCGCCGCCGCGCCCAGGGTGTGCGCGGCGGCGCCCACCTCGCCGGTGCTGTCGGCCTCCAGCACCAGCCAGCCCACCCCGGCGGCGGCCAGCGTCGCCGGGGTGGGCCCGGACAGCAGCAGGTCCTGCACGGCCCGGGCGTGCGCGCCTTCGCCGGCGATGGTGGTTCCCGAGATCACCAGGTCGCCGGTGCTCAGCATGTCGGCGCGCACCCAGCGGGGCAGCGGGTCGAGCACCGGCGCCGGGCCCGACCAGGAGAACAGCCGCATGGTGCCGGTTGGCAGCACCGCGACCGCGTCGGGCCGGGCATTGATCGCCGCCGCGACGGCCGGCCAACCGCGCGGGTAGCGCACCGGCGACACCCTGCCGCCCACGCCCCAGATCAGGTCGGGCAGCGCCAGGATCAGCGCCAGGCAGCACACCAGCGCCGGGGCGGCGGCCCCGAAAAGCCGGCGCCGCAGCGTCAGCACCGCGCCGGCACCGGCCAGCGCGTAGCCGGGCACCGCCAGCGCCACCCACTTCTGCCCGTCGCGCAGCACCCCGACACCCGGCGCGGCGTCGACCACCGCGCCCAGCAGCCGCAGCCCCGGGCCGGTGGCCAGCCCCGCGGGGATCAGCACCGCGGCCGCCGCCAGCACCAGCAGCGGCACCGCCACCGGACGGCGGGCCACTGCCGGCAGGCCGACGGCCACCACGCCCAGCAGCACCACGGCCGAGGCCACCGCGAAAAGCGTTGTGCGCGAACCGGGTACGGCGTCACCGTTCCAGATGCCGCCGAGACTGGCCAGGCTGGTCAGCGCGCCCAGACCCGGCTCGGCGCGCGGCGCGAACGCTTCCACGCCGAGCCGGTTGGCCGGCGTGTGCGACGGCAACGCCGCACCCGTGAACGCAGCGACCAGCCAGGGCAGCGCCGCCACCGCCGCGGCGCCGATCGTCGCCGTGGCGCACACCCAACGCCGCCGGCCCGCATCGGCCACCGGCACGCAGGCCAGCGCCACCGCCGCCGCCAGCAGCAGACCGGTCGGGGTCAGCCCGGCCAGCGCCATGAAGAAGGCCAGCTCGAAAAACCCGGGCCCGCCCGTCCGCAACCCCAGCATGGCCGTCGCCACCCACGGCAGGCAGCCGTAGCCCACCAGCAGGCTCCAATGGCCTTGCAAAAGCCGTTCTGCCACATAGGGATTCCAGATCGCCAGCGTGGTGGCCACGAATTCGCCGGGTATTCCCGCGTCCGGCAGCGCGAGCGCGACCAGTCGGGCCGCGCCCCAGCCGGCCAGCCACAGCCCCAGCAGCAGCAGCGTCTTCACCACGACCCCGCCGTCGACCACGTGCGAAGCCAGCGCCACCGCGAAATCCTGCGGGGCGGCGCGCGGCGCGGCCGTCAACCCCAGTGCGGTGTCGGACAGATAGGACCGCGGCGTCGACACCGCGTCCCGCAGCAGCAGATACCCGGGCCTCAGCAGCGGCCCGACCACCAGCAGCGCCAGGACCAATGCGTACCCGGGCCGGGTCCAGCGCACGCGGCGGGCTATTCCCGGTCGGGCGGCTTGGCCTCGGTCGGCCCGGCCTTGGTGGGCACGTCGGGACCGGACTCGGAGCGCAGATCGGAACGCTGGGTGGGCAGCTTCTCGGTCTCGGCTTCGGCGCCGGACACCGGCTCTTCCAGGCCGCTGTGGCCGAAGAAGTCCTGATCGCCGCGGTCCAGGCCGGGGTCGGTCAGCGCGCTCCCGCTGCGCAGGCTGAACGAGGCCAGCAGCCCACCGCCCACCAGCGCGATCAGCCCGACCGCGGTGAAGGTGATCGGCAGCACCCGCGACCACAGCGCCAGCCGGTCGCGCTCGTCACGGGCCGCGTTGACCTGCGACTCGACCGTGTCCTCGTTGGAGGTGACCTTGTAGTCGGCCAGCGTGAGCTCCGGCTTGAGCGGATCGCGGGCGAAGTAGTGGTGGGCGTGCTCGGTCTGCTTGACGATGGTGCCCGACACCGGGTCCACCCAGAACGTGCGCTGCGCCGCGTAGAAGCGGGTCATGGTGATCTGCTCGTTCGGGTCGCCGCCCGGGATGCCCCACATCGACGCCGGGGCGGTGAACTTGGAGTCGGTCGCCTGGTCGGCGTACAGCGACGGGTAGGCCACCGGGGCCACCAGCTTGCCGTCGGCGTTGTAGCCGACGTTCTGGGTGAACTTGTAGGTGGTCAGCCCGTTGACGTCCTCCTGGCTGTCGTAGTTGACGTCGAACGGCTTCTGCGCGATCGGGTCGAAATAGGGGTACGTCTTCTTCTCGGTATGGAACGGGAACCGGTAGGACAACCCGTCGTGGCGCAGCGGGATCGCGGTCGGCGGGTTCTCGTCGTTGATGGTGCGCGGCTTCTGCACCGCGCCGCCGGTGTGGGTGTCGTCGGAGACGGCCGTGGCGGTCTTGCGGTTGAGCGTGACGGTGTCGACGATCGCCAGCAGCAGCCCGGTATCCTTCTGCTTGTCGGTGCGCCGCAACGAGCTTCCCACCTGCAGCGTGACGACGTCGGCGTTGGCCGGCGACTCGACGCTGATCTGCTGCTGGGACACCAGCGGCACGTTCTGGTTGACCACCACGTGGTCGGTGGACAGCGACGCCGAGTCCAGGGCGGTCCCGGTGCCGTCACTGATCAGCGTGGCGTCGACGTCCAGGGGGACCTTGGTAATCCGGCTGGTGGTGTACGTCGTCAGCAGCAGCGCAGCGATCAGCAGGGCAGCTCCGAGTCCGATGATCCCGCATGCGGCGAACCGCAACATGACTGCTCGGTTCACGTCGCTGTGCCCTCCTCATGATCCCTTGCGTGTCTGTGCCGCGACCTGACCCGAGCAGGCGGCCCGGGGCAAACTCGTTTGACCCTAACAGCAGAAAGTAAGGCGGCGGCTTACCAACCTGATGCCCGGGTGTACCCGTTCTCCGGGCCGCGCGCACAGGCAAACTGTGGTGGTGAGCGATGACCAGCGGGTGGGCGGGGTGCGCAGCTTCCTGCCCGCCGTGGAGGGCATGCGCGCCTGCGCGGCCATGAGTGTGGTGGTCACCCACGTCGCGTTCCAGACCGGGCACTCCAGCGGCGTCGACGGCAGGCTGTTCGGCCGCTTCGACCTTGCGGTGGCGGTGTTCTTCGCGCTGTCGGGTTTTCTGCTCTGGCGCGGACACGCCGCGGCGGCACGGGATTTGGCGCCGCACCCGCGCACCGGCCACTACCTGCGGTCCCGGGTGGTCCGCATCATGCCCGCCTACCTGGTGGCGGTCGTGGTGATCCTGACCCTGTTGCCCGACGCCGATCACCCCAGCCCGACGGTGTGGCTGGCCAACCTGACCCTCACCCAGATCTATGTGCCGCTCACGCTGACCGGTGGGCTGACCCAGATGTGGAGCCTGTCCGTGGAGGTCAGCTTCTACCTGGCGCTGCCGGTGCTGGCGTTGCTGGCCCGCCGCCTCCCGGTGACCGCGCGGGTGCCGGCGATCGCCGCGCTGGGGGTGCTGAGCTGGGCGTGGGGCTGGGTTCCGGTGCACCCCGGCTCGGGCCTCAACCCGCTGAACTGGCCGCCGGTCTTCTTCTCCTGGTTCGCCGCCGGCATGCTGCTGGCCGAATGGGTGCACGGCGGCATCGGCCGGCCGGTGCGGTTGGCGCAGAGCCGGGCGGGCCGGGTGCTGCTGGCCGTCGTCGCGGTGGTCGCCTACCTGGTCGCGGCCTCGCCGCTGGCCGGCCCCGCGGGCCTGGTGCCGGGCACCCCCGCGCAGTTCGCGGTGAAGACGGTGATGGGCTCGCTGGTGGCCTTCGCGCTGATCGCCCCGTTGGTGCTGGACCGGATGGACACGCCGCACCGGGTGTTGGGGACGACCGTGATGGTGACGCTGGGGCGCTGGTCCTACGGCCTGTTCATCTGGCACCTGGCGGCACTGGCCATGGTGTTCCCGGTGCTCGGCACGTTCCCATTCACCGGCCGCATGCCCGCGGTGTTGGTGTTGACGCTGATCTTCGGCTTCGCGATCGCCGCGGTCAGCTACGCCCTGGTCGAGTCGCCCTGTCGGGAAGCCTTGCGCCGCTGGGAGAAACGCCACCATCCCGCCGCGCCGCGCCAGCTCATCGACGCTGATGCCGACGCAATCGCGCCGTGATCTCGTCGCGGACCGCCGATCGGCGGGACCGGCTCACGCATAGGGGCCCTGGCGCTCGAAGATGCGTCGTGGGTTGTCGACGGGCATGGTGTGCAGCTGCTCGTCGGTGACGCCGCGCTGCTTGAGGGCGGGGATCACGTCGTTGTGGATGTGCAGGTAATGCCAGTTCGGCATGACCTGGGGCACCAACTCCTCGGGAAGTGCGCCGAAATAACAGTTGGCGTCGTGCGAGAGCACCATACTTGTCGGCGTGGCCGCGCTCGCACATCTGCGCGACGATGTTCACCCGGTCCTCGAACGGCGGGATCGCGTCGATGCCGAACCGGTCCATGCCCAGATACGAGCCGGCGGCGATGAGCTCTTCGAGGTAGCCGACGTCGGTGCTGTCGCCGGAATGCCCGATCACCACCCGGCTCAGGTACGACGCCCTCCTCCTCCTCGAAGATCCGCTGCTGGTCGAGGCCGCGGCGCAGCCCGGCGTGGGTGTGCGTGGAGATCGGCACCCCGGTGCGCTTGTGCGCCTGCGCCACCGCCCGCAGCACCCGCTCGACGCCCGGGGTGACGCCGGGTGCGTCGGTGGCGCACTTGAGGATGCCGGTCTTGATGCCGGTGTCGGCGATGCCCTGCACGATGTCGCGGACGAACATGTCGGTCATGATCTCCGGGCCGCCTAGCTCCGCGCCCGGGCCCAGGTAGTGGAAATAGCAGGTAGTGGAAATAGAAGGGCACATCGTTGTAGGTGTAAAGCCCCGTTGCCACAACGATGTTCAGCTCGGTCGCCGCCGCGACCCGGGCGATGCGCGGAATGTAGCAGCCCAGGCCGATGACGGTGAGGTCGACGATGGTGTCCACGCCGCGCGCCTTGAGCTCGTTGAGCCGGTCGATGGCGACGGCCACCCGCTGCTCTTCGTCGCCCCACGCTTCGGGGTAGTTCTGCGCGATCTCGGTGGTCATGATGAACACGTGCTCGTGCATCAGGGTGACACCCAGCGCAGCGGTGTCGATGGGCCCGCGAGCGTATTGAGTTCTGACACGCCCCTGATGCTAGGTCGACCGGCACCTGACCAACAGAGGTCGTTTTGTTTCGCCCTCCCCGGAGGGGTGTCGGTGCGCTACCGTCACCCTCGTTTGTGTCCAGTACCCGCCGGGAGCCCGCCCATGTTGCTCAATCCCACCCATCTGCAACGCCGCTACCCGGATCTCCGCTCGGCGGAGATCATGGCCGCGACGGTCGACTTCTTCGAGTCCCGGGGCAAGGCCCGGTTGAAGTCCGACGACCACGAGAGAGTTTGGTACTCCGACTTTTTGGAGCACATCGGCCGTGAGCGCATCTTCGCCTCGCTGCTGACCCCGGCACGCTACGGGTCGGCCGATTGCCGCTGGGACACCTACCGGATCAGCGGGTTCGCCGAGGTACCCGGTTTCTACGGGCTGAACTACTGGTACCCGTTCCAGGTCACCGCCCTGGGGCTGGGCCCGATCTGGATGAGCGGCAACGACGAGGCCAAGCGCAAGGCGGCCGGGTTGCTCGAGGTTGGCGAGGTGTTCGCGTTCGGGTTGTCCGAGCAGACGCACGGCGCGGACGTCTACCAGACCGACATGAACCTCACCCCGGCACCGGGCGGGGGCTGGACCGCCACCGGTCAGAAGTACTACATCGGCAACGCCAACCTGGCCCGGATGGTGTCCACCTTCGGTAAATTCGCCGGCGGTGCAAAGGATTCCGGGTACGTGTTCTTCGTCGCCGACTCCCGACACGAGCGGTACCGGCTGATCAAGAACGTGGTGAATTCGCAGCAACTTCGCGCTGTGCGACTACCCGGTGACCGAGGCCGACATCCTGCACCGCGGCCCCGAGGCCTTCCACGCCGCGCTGAACACCGTCAACGTCTGCAAATACAACCTGGGCTGGGGCGCAGTCGGCATGTGCACGCACGCCATGTACGAGGCCGTCACGCGCGCGTCCAACCGCATCCTGTACGGCACCGTCGTCACCGACTTCGGCCATGTGCGCCGCCTGCTCATCGACGCCTACGCCCGGCTGGTGGCGATGCGGCTGGTCGCCACCCGGGCCTGCGACTATATGCGCAGCGCCTCGGCCACCGACCGCCGCTACGTGCTGTACAGCCCGCTCACCAAGGCGAAAATCACCGGCGAGGGCGAGCGGGTCATCACCGCGCTGTGGGACGTCATCGCCGCCCAGGGCGTGGAGAAGGACACCCTCTTCTAGGCGATGACCCGCGAGATCGGCCTGCTGCCCCGGCTGGAGGGCACCGTCCACATCAACATCGGGCTGCTGGGCAAGTTCATGCCCAACTACCTGTTCGCCCCCAGTGGCGAGCTGCCGGTGATCGGCCGCCGCGACGGCGCGGCCGACGACGAGTTCCTGTTCGCGCAGGGGCCGATGGGTGGGCTGGGCAAGGTGCGGTTCGGCGACTGGCGGGCACCGTTCGACGGCTTCGCGCACCTGCCCAACGTCGCGCTGCTGCGCGCCCAGATCGACGTTCTGGTCGAGATGCTGGCCAGCACCACCCCGGATGCGTTGCAGCAGAAGGACATCGACTTCGCCTGCGCCGTCGGGCAGTTGTTCGCCACCGTGCCCTACGCCCAGCTGATTCTGGAGGAGGCGACGCTGTCCGGCATCGACGACGCGCTGATCGACGAGATCTTCGGCGTGCTGGTCCGCGACTTCAACGCCTACGCCGTCGAGTTGAGCGACAAGCCCGCGACGACGGAGCAGCAGGCCCGTTTCGCGATGCGGATGATCCGCCGCCCCGTGCACGACCCGGCGCGCTACGACCAGATCTGGAAGGAGCAGGTGCTGCCGCTCAGCGGGGCCTACCAGATGCGGCCCTAACGCTCGGCGCGCGCGCCCCTTCGCGAGCGTGCCTGCGCGAGCGCCCCTCGGCGAGCGTCACGCCAGCGTGACGCGCGGCGCGCAGGGCAGGGCGGCAAGACGCAAAGGCGCCCGCCACCCCCTTGGCTGTGAGCTTGCTCACAGTAGGATGACCAGTGGTCATTGAGATAGGAGGCGGCATTGCCCACGGTCACTTGGGCGCGCGTCGACCCGGCTCGACGCGCGGCGATCATCGAGGCAGCGGAGTCGGAATTCGGCGCGCACGGATTCTCCCGCGGCAGCCTGAACGTCATCGCCCGCAAGGCCGGCGTGGCCAAGGGCAGCCTGTTCCAGTACTTCGCCGACAAGCGCGATCTGTATGCGTTCATCGCCGACATCGGCAGCCAGCGGGTCTGCGGCTACATCGAGCAGCTGAGAGCAGCTGATCCGCGAGCTCGACCCGACCCGGCCGTTCTTCGAATTCCTCACCGACCTGCTCGACGGGTGGGTGGCCTACTTCGCCGACCACCCGCACGAGCGGGCGCTGCACGCCGCGGCCACGCCGGAAGTCGACACCGAGGCCCGGATCAGCGTGCAGAACGTCATCCACCGCCACATCCACCGCCACTACCTGGAGGTGCTGCGGCCGCTGGTGCGCGACGCCCGGCTGCGCGGCGACCTGCGCGCCGACTCGGACACCGACGCGCTGTTGTCGTTGCTGCTGCTGATCTTCCCGCACCTGGCGCTGGCTCCCTAACATGCGCGGACTGGATCCGGTGCTTGGGCTCAACGAGCCCACCCCCGAGCAGCCCGCGCTCGCGGTGCGCCGGCTCGTCGCGGTGCTGGCCGCCGCGTTCTCGCCGGCGCCGGCCCACTTTGCCACCCCACGATCCGAGGAGGTCACATGAACCGAACCCGAAGCGCCTCGATGGTCCAGGGCGGTCTCAACTGGGACAGCTTGCCGCTCAAGCTTTTTGCGGGCGGCAACGTGAAATTCTGGAATCCGGCCGACATCGACTTCACCCGCGACCGGGCCGACTGGGAACGGCTCACCGACGACGAACGCAGCTACGCCACCCGGCTGTGCGCCGAGTTCATCGCCGGCGAGGAATCGGTGACTCAGGACATCCAGCCGTTCATGGCCGCGATGCGGGCCGAAGGCCGGCTCGGCGACGAGATGTATTTGACCCAGTTCGCCTTCGAGGAGGCCAAGCACGTCCAGGTGTTCCGGATGTGGCTGGACGCCGTCGGTGTCACCGACAATCTGCACCACTTCCTCGAACGACGTCCCCAGCTACCGGACGATCTTCTACGAGGAGCTGCCCGACTGCCTGAACGCGCTGACGATCGATCCGTCGCCGGCCGCCCAGGTCCGGGCGTCGGTGACCTCAACCACATGGTCGAAGGCATGCTGGCGCTGACCGGATACTTCGGCTGGCACAAGATCTGCGTGGAACGCGGCATCCTGCCCGGCATGCAGGAACTGGTGTGGCGCATCGGCGACGACAAGCGCCGGCACATGGCGTGGGCACCTTTACCTGCCGCCGGCACGTCGCCGCCGACGACGCCAACTGGGGTGTCTTCGAAACCCGGACGAACGAACTGATGCTGCTCGGGCTGCGCCTGATCGAAGAGGGCTTCGCGCTCTACGACCCGATGCCCTTCGACCTGTCGGTGGACGAGTTCATGGCCTACGCCAGCGACAAGGGCATGCGGCGCTTCGGCACCATCGCCAGCGCCCGGGGCCGCCCGCTGGCCGAGATCGACCTGGACTACACGCCCGTGCAGCTCGAGGACACGTTCGCCGACGAGGACGCCCGCGCGCTGGCCGCGGTGTGACGGCGAGCAGACGCAAAAGCCCCCAATGTCACGGCGTGTCGGGGAATTTCACGTCTGCTCGGCGGGTCACTCGACCTTCGAGCCGCCGCCGGCGTCTCCGCTCTTCGACGACCCGATCCAGACGGTCTTGGCGTTGCAGAACGCGCGGATGCCCAGGCCGGCGAGCTCGCGGCCGTAGCCGGACCGCTTGACGCCGCCGAACCCCAGCTCGGGGTAGGACACCGTCATGCCGTTGATGAAGACTTGGCCGGCCTCGATGTCGTCGATGAAGCGCTGCTGCTCGGCCGCATCGTTGGTCCAGGCGTTGGACCCCAGTCCGAAGGTGGTGGCGTTGGCGATCTCGATGGCTTCGTCGATGTCGGTGGCCCGGTACATCGACGCGACCGGCCCGAACACCTCCTCGGTGTACAGCGCCATGTCCTTGGTGATGTCGGTGACCACGGTCGGCGGGTAGAACCAGCCCGGCCCGTCGAGCGGCTTGCCGCCGCAGCGCAGCGTGGCGCCCGCGGCCACGGCGTCGTCGACCTGCTTGGCGATCTCGTCGCGGCCCGACTCGGTGGCCAGCGGGCCCACGTCGGTGGCCGGGTCGGTGGGGTCGCCGACTTTCAGCGCTTTCATCTGTTCGACGAACTTGTCGACGAACGTGTCGTAGATGTCGGTGTGCATGATGAACCGCTTGGCCGCGATGCAGGATTGGCCGTTGTTCTGCACCCGGGCGGTAACCGCGGTCTTGACGGCCTCATCCAGGTCGGCCGAGGGCATCACGATGAACGGGTCGCTGCCGCCGAGCTCGAGCACGGTGGGCTTGATCTCGTCGCCGGCGATGGCCGCCACCGACTGGCCGGCCGGTTCGCTGCCGGTCAGGGTGGCCGCGGCCACCCGCGGGTCGCGCAGAATACGCTCGACCGCGCTGGACGGCACCAGCAGGGTCTGGAAGCAGCCCTCGGGGAAGCCGCCGCGGGTGATGACGTCGGCCAGATACAGCGCGCTCTGCGGCACGTTCGACGCGTGCTTGAGGATGCCGACGTTGCCGGCCATCAGCGCCGGCGCGGCGAACCGCACCGCCTGCCACAGCGGAAAGTTCCACGGCATCACGGCCAGCACCACGCCGAGCGGCTGGTAGCGGATGTATGCCCGGGCCGCGCCGACCTTGCCGGCGTCGGCCGGCTCGTCGGCCAGCAGCTGCTCGGCGTTCTGCGCGTAGTAGCGAAAACCCTTGGCGCACTTGAGCGCTTCTGCCTCGGCCGACTTGAGGCTCTTGCCCATCTCCAGCGTCATCATGGCGGCCACCTCGTCGGCCTCGGCCTCGAGCAGGTCGGCGGTGACGTTGGCCCACTGGGCGCGCTGGGCGAACGTGGTGGAGTGGCGGTAGTCGAGGAAGCGTTCGTAGGCGCCGGCGATAGCGGCATCGACTTCCGCATCGCTGGCCGGGGTGAAGGTTTTGACCGTCTCGCCGGTTGCGGGGTTGATGGTGGCGATGGGCACGCTGGCCCTCCTTCGTCTGCGTGCTTGGTGAAACGTCCGACGTCCAGCCTGCCACTATCGTGGCCAACGGGAGGTGTCGGATGAGCAAAGCCGCTGAGCTGATTGTCAAGTGCCTGGAAAACGAGGGGGTTTCCGTCGTGTTCGGGTTGCCCGGCGAGGAGAACATCCGCTTCGTGCAGGCGCTGGCCGCCTCACCGATCCGCTATGTGCTGACCCGGCACGAGCAGGCCGCCTCCTTCATGGCCGAGATGTACGGGCGGGTCACCGGCCGGGCGGCGGTGGTGTCGGCCACGCTGGGGCCCGGCGCGATCAACATGCAACTCGGGGTCGCCGACGCCACCACCAACAGCACCCCGCTGGTCGCCATCTCTGCGCAGGTGGGTCACGACCGGGAGTTCAAGGAGTCGCATCAATACGTCGACCTGGTGTCGATGTTCGCCCCGATCACCCGGTGGGCGGCCGGCATCCCGACCGCGCGCGCCATCCCCGAGATGGTGCGCAAGGCGTTCAAACTCGCCGAGTCCGAGCGCCCGGCCGCGGTGTATCTGGCGGTGCCCGAACACATCGATGCCGACGAGACCGACTACGACCTGGGGCCGTTGCCGCGCAACGTGGTCCGGCCCGACGCCCCGTCGCCGCGCCAGGTGGAACGCGCCGCGCAGATCCTGCGCAACGCCAAGCGACCGGTGGTGCTGGCCGGGCACGGCGCGGCGCGCGCGGACGCCACCAAGGCGCTGGTGCGCTTCTCCGAGGAGTTCGGCATCCAGGTGGCCAACACCTTCCACGGCAAGGGCGTTATGCCCGACGACCACTCCAACAGCATCGGCACGCTGGGCTTCATGCGGCACGACTACGTCAACTTCGGGTTCGACCACGCCGACGCCGTCATCGCCGTCGGCTACGAATTGCAGGAGTTCGACCCGGTCCGGATCAACCCGCAGGCCGACAAGAAGATCATCCACATGCACCGGTTCCCGGCCGAGGTGGACGCGCACTACTCGGTTGACGTGGGCATCATCGGCGACATCAGCGATTCGCTGAACGCGCTGACCGACGCGCTGTCCGGTCACCGTTTCGAGCACGCCGCCGACGTGCCCGGCTCCGGGCTGTTGGCCGACGAATTCGCGCGCGGGCAACAGGATTCGCGTTATCCGCTGGCGCCGGCGCGGGTGGTTGCCGACACCCGGGCGGCGCTGGGCCACAGCGACGTGGTGCTGGTCGACACCGGCGCCACCAAGATGTGGATGGCCCGGCTGTACCCGACCTACGAGCGCAACACCTGCCTGATCTCAAATGGCTTGTCCACCATGAGCTTTGCCCTGCCCGGGGCGTTCGGGGTGAAGCTTGCTCAGCCGCAGTCCAAGGTGCTGGCCGTGATCGGCGACGGCGCGTTCCTGATGAACTCCCAGGAGATCGAGACCGCCGTGCGCGAACGCATCCCGCTGGTGGTGCTGATCTGGGAGGACGGCGGCTACGGTTTGATCGAATGGAAGATGGACCTCGAACTCGGTGCACACTACTACGTAAAATTCGCCAACCCCGACGTGGTCGCCTACGCAGAAAGCTTCGGCGCCAAGGGATATCGGGTCTCTCATGCCGACGAACTGTTGCCCACGCTGCGGGCCGCGCTCGACGACGACGGCGTCTCGCTGATCAGCTGCCCGGTCGACTACTCCGAGAACCTGCGGCTGACCAACCGCCTCGGTGAGCTCGACGAAACGCTGTGAAAAGCCGCCGCGGCAGCGACGGTCATTGACAATGGGCTGATGTTGTTTCGTCAGCTGGAGTACTTCGTCGCGCTTGCCTCCGAGCGTCACTTCGCGCGGGCCGCCCGCGCGTGTTACGTGTCCCACCGCGCTCTCGGAGGCCATCCGCAAGCGCGAGCAGGAACTCAACGTGCCCCTGGTGCGTCGCGGGCAGAAGTTCGAAGGGCTGACGCCCGAGGGCGAGCGGCTGGTGCTGTGGGCGCGGCGCATCCTGGCCGACCACGACGCCCTCAAGCAGGAGGTCGCCGCGCTGCAGACCGGCCTGACCGGCGAGCTGCGCCTCGGCGTCATCCCGGCGGCCTCGAGCATCGTCGCCCTGCTCACCGATCCCTTCTGCGCCGCCCATCCGCTGGTGCGGGTGCAGCTCGAGGCCAGCCTGCGGTCGGCCGAGATCGTGCAGCGACTGCGCCGGTTCGAGCTGGACGCCGGGGTCCTCTACCCCGACCGGCAGGATGTCGCCGACCTGCTGGTGACCCCGCTCTACACCGAGCAGCAGGTGCTCATCGCCGGCGCCGAGTTGCTCCCCGACCCGTCGGAGACCATCAGCTGGTCCGACGCGCTGACGCTGCCGGTGTGCCTGCTGAACCAGGGCATGCGCGGCCGCCGGCTCATCGACGACGCCCTGGCCACGCTGGAGCTCACGGTCACGCCGAAGCTCGAGACCGACTCCGTCGCCACGCTGCTGGCGCACGTCGGTACCGGCCGGTGGGTGAGCATCATCCCGCAGACCTGGATCCACTCGCTGCACCCGCCGGCGCGCGCATCCTGCGGCTGGAGAACCCGACCGTCACCGCCACGGTCGCGCTGGTCACCAGCGCCACCGAGCCGGGCTCGGTGCTGACTCGCGCGTTGGTGCAGACCGCGCGGGGCGCCGGCATCAATGACGTGTTGCGCAAGGCCGCGCCCGGATACTCCGCGCGCTAGCCGCCACCGGCCGTGATCGGCCGGGCCTATCACCCCGGTCGGAACTACGTCTTGGACGCCCTCGGCGACCGCGCGCGAGACTGAAAGTGCTTCGGAAGCGACGAATCCACCGGCCGCAGGGCCGATTTCACCTCAGGAGAGACCATGAATCACTGCCGGCGCGTGCCGTGCCGCGATTCGGTGGTCGCCGCGAACACTGAAGACGGCACCACCTCGACCCACCGTTCGACCCATCGCGGGGCCGCGCGATGAAAGATTTCCGGGCGCCGGTCAACGGCGTCGACGGCGATTCCGCTTCCGCGCTGGTTGCGGTGCCCAAATCCCAAGGTGCCCAAACGATCCGTCCGGACTCCGTTTCCCGACTCGTCGGCGCGTTGCTCGACGATCACGCCGCGGTGGTCGGTCACGTCCGCAGCGTCATTCGGTCCCGGCTTCCGGTCTACCGCTAGGTTGCCGACGAGGCACTCGAGGCCGAGCTCGAGTGGGTCTTGCGGTCCGCCGTCGGCGGGCGCGAGGCGTTGCACGAGCCGCAGATCGCGGGCCTCGCCGCGATCGGCGAGGCGCGGGCGCGCGACGGCGTACCCGTCGACGACATGCTGCGCGCCTGGCGGATCGGCGTCGAGGTGGTGGTGGAGTGCGCGCGTGAGGCGGCGCGACGGTTGGGCGTCGACGATGCGCGGTTGCTGGAACTCGTTCAGTCGGCACTGGTATGGTCCGACATCGCCACGGCGACCTCGGCCAAGGCGCATCGGCGGACCGAACGCGCGCTGGCCCTCGAGGCCGAGGAGAGTGGCGCGGAGTTCGTTCGGGGTGCGCTGATGGGTTCGTTCCCGGCCGCCGAGCTGCGCATGCACGCCGAGCTGCGTGGGCTGGACCCCGGCGCCGAGTATGTGGCCGTCCGCGCGCGCCTGGGCGGCGACGGCCCCCATCTCCGGCTGGAGCAGACGCTTGGTTTCCAAGACCCGGCGCACAGTCGACGCGGTCTGTGCGCCCTGCTCGACGGCGACCTCGCCGGCTTCCTGATCGAGCCGCCCCGCGACGTCGAGGGTGTCGTGGGTTTCGGCCCCCCAGGCCGCTGACGCGGTTGAGCGAGTCCTACCGGATGGCGGCGCGCGCGCTGGTGACCGCGGAGGCCTGCGGGTTGCGCGGCGCCTACGACATCGCCGCGCTGGGCCTGCGCACGGCCGTGGCGATCGACGCCGACGTCGGCGAGCTGCTGCGGAAGCGCTACTTGGAGCCGCTGTCCGTCGGCGGTTCGAGCCGTGAACTGATTGCCACGGTCCGGACGTACCTGGCGTGCGGGATGCACGTGGAGCGCACGGCGACAAGGTTATTCGTCCATCAGAACACCGTGCGGTATCAGCTGGCAGGTTCGAGGAGCTGACCGGCGCCAGCCTGCGGACACCAAGGTGGTCACCGAAGTGTGGTGGGTTCTCGAGTTGGCGGCGATGCGCCTGTAGCGGTCCCGAGGACGGGCCGCAAGCCGATACGGTGGATGCCATGCGCCGCGTGGACTACGTCATCCAATATGTCGAGTCACTCGAGCGGTCGGTGACGTTCTACCGGGACGTGATCGGGCTCGAGGTGCGCATCGAGGGCGACGGCTATGTCGAGTTCGAGATGCCCAACACCAAGTTCTCGCTTTTCGAACGCTCCAAGCTTCCCGAGCTGATCGGTCGCGAGGGCGGCACCGCGCCGTGCGGCGAGATCGGTTTTCTGGTCGATGACGTGGACGAGGAAGCGACGCGGTTGCGGGGGCTCGGCGTCGAGATCCTCAGCGGACCGGTGGACCGGCCCTGGCGGGAAAGGACCGGGAAAGGACGCTGCACATCGCCGATCCGGACGGCAACGTCATCGAATTCGCACAGAAGCTTCGATGACGTCCCGGCCCGGAACCGACGCGGCGGCGCTGTTGCCGAGTTTGCGGCGGCGCGTTCGTAGTGGTTGTAGCGGTTTCCAAACGGGTGCCCCGATGTCCGTGACAATCCCGGCGGCCGCTCCGTAGCCGGCGCCCTCACTTCGAGGGGTCACTGTCGTGACGGGAGGAGCCAACGATGCCGGACCTTGCGCGGTGCCTGCGACGGACTTTGTGGCCGATCGCGCAGACCACGGTCGCCGCCGGCCTCGCCTGGTACCTCGCCCACGACGTGCTCGACCACCGGGAGCCCTTCTTCGCGCCGATCGCCGCCGCGGTGTGTTTGTGGATGACCAATCGGGTGCGCGCCGAACTGGCCGTCGAGATGATCATCGGCGTGGCGTTGGGGATCGGGGCGGGCACCGTCGTGCTGGCCGTGTTCGGCGCGGGACCCATCGGCATGGGTGCGGCCGTGATGCTTTCGCTGACCCTGGCGGTGCTGATTGCGCGCAGCTTCAGCACCCAGCGATCGATGTTCGTCAACCAGAGCGTGATCTCGACCATCCTGATCATGGCGTTCCCGCACACCGGGCTCGGGGTGGAGCGGCTGTACGACGCGCTGATCGGCGGCGGACTGGCGGTGGTTTTCAGCACCCTGCTATTTCCCAAGAATCCGCTCGCGGTTCTGCACGACGCATGCGGCGAACTATTGACCGCGCTGCACGACATTCTGGCCCCGCTCGGTTGTCGCAGCGCCGATTCGGCGTCACCGGATCAGGGTTGGGCGCTGTCCGCCGCCGACCGGCTGCAGCGGTGCTCGGCGAGCCTCATCGAAGCTCGCGGCACTGCAAGGCAATTGGCGCGCTTCTGCCCGCGCCGGTGGCCGCTGCGCAGCGCGGTCGCGGCCGCCGACCGCCAGGCGGTGCACGTCGCGCTGTTCGGCAGCTCGGTGTTGCAGCTGGTGCGGACCCTGATGTCGGTGCGCATTCCCGGAGGCCCGCACGCCGCAGCGTTCCGCGCCGCGGTCGGCGACCTGCGCGATGCCGTCTCTGCGCTGGCCGTTGGCCACCCGGAAATCGCTGCCGCACACGCCGAGTCCGCGCGCCGTCACAGCGCCGCGCTACCCGCGGGCAGCCCAGCCAGCGTGGCCGTCGTCACCGACGCGTGCATCGACGAACTGCAACAGGCTATCGGCCCACGGCGTTCTTGACTTCGCTCGTGACGCCTACTGCGCGTAGGACTTGGCCCCGGTCCCGGCGAACTTGCCGCCCTCGACGATCAGGTATTCCGAGCGGATGGGGCGGCCGGCGAACCAGCCCTCGAGGATCTCGCGGGTCCCGGCGCAGTAGCGGGCCTACGCCGACAGGCTGGTGCCCGAGATGTGCGGCGTCATCGCGTGATTGGGCATGGTGCGCCACAGGTGATCCGGCGGCGGCTGCGGGAACCACACGTCGCCGGCGTAGCCGGCGAGCTGGCCGCTCTCCAGCGCCGCCACGATCGCCTTGTGGTCGGTCTCCTCGGCGTGGGCGGTGTTGACGATGTAGGATCCGCGTCGCATCGACTTCAGCAGCTTCTCGTTGAACATGTGATGGGTCGGCGCGATCAGCGGCGAGTGGATCGACACCACGTCCACCGAGCGGGCGGGCGACTCGACGTCGGCGTGATACGTCACGCCGAGTTGCTTCTCGTACTCCGGTGAGAGCCGGTGCACATCGAAGTAGTGCAGGTTCACCCCAAAGGGTTTCATCCGCTCGAGCACCGCACGCCCGATCCGGCCGGCGGCGATCACCCCGACGTCCATGCCCTCGACGTCGTAGGACCGCTGCACACAGTCGGCGATGTTCCAGCCGCCGTCGCGGATCCATTGGTGCGACGGGACGAAGTTGCGCACCAACGCCAGGATCTGAATCACCGTGTGCTCGGCGACGCTGATTCTGTTGCTCCAGGTTTCCTCGGCGACGGTGACCCCCCGCGCCTGCGCCTCGGCGAGGTCCACGTGGTCCGACCCGATACCGGCGGTCAGCGCCAGCTTGAGGTTGCGCGCCTTGGCAAACCGCTCCTTGGTGATGTAGGCGGGCCAAAACGGTTGGGAGATCACGATATCGGCGTCGGGCAGTTCCCGCTCGAACTCCGAGTCCGGGCCGTCTTTGTCCGACGTCACAACCAGCTCGTGCCCGCCGTCTTCGAAGAACTTGCGCAACCCCAAGGCACCGGAGACGCAGCCGAGCAGCTCACTGGGCATGAAGTCGATCTTCGACGGCGTCGGCAGCGACGAGCCGTCGGGGTAGCTGTTGTTACCGGGATGCTGTCGCGGGCGTACTTCGGCGGATACCCGTCAACGGGATCGGGGTACAGCACCATCACACACTTAGCCACTGGCTTCTCCTCCATGGGTTGCGTCTGGCAGGGACCGGACGACTCAACGGCCGGCAGCCACGCGCGGTGCCGTACCGCATATCAGCGTTCGCGCGATGCGGCCGGGTGGCAACGGAGTCGGTTCCAAAGTTTCCCACCGATTTCCCACACCGCTTTAGCAGACACCACAAGCGTTCCGATCCGTATTTATGGGCCCTGCAAACCTATCGTGCCGCAGCTGCGGGGTTGTGCTGCAGGGTCTCGGCGGCGAGCACCAACCGGGGCGGCGCCGCCCCGGGGGCCGCTTGTAGCGGCCACCAAAGACGGACGAGAAATCGACGCGACGGCTTGGAATCGGCTCCGATGACATCCGAGCGCGCCGAGCGCAAAGTCGACTACAGCACGCCCGGCCACGGCAAGGAGCTGATGCACGGATGCAAGCTGAAGATCAAGTCTCGCCGCGCGAGATGGTGCGCCGTGGGCTGCTGCTCGACGGCCTGGGTCAGCCCGTGGATCTCAATGCCGTGGATTGGCATGTCCGGCAACGCTATCCGGGCTCAGCGCCGTCGGAAGTGCAAGACGAAACCCTGGCGATCATCCGCTCCTTGGTCAGCGATGGGCTGGTCCGGCTGGGTGCCCAGGTAATGGTGGGCGAACATCTGGGCGGCGTGGCCACCGAGGGTGAACGATTCGTCGCCTGGGACCAGCCGCTGGAGCGATCGATGCACAAGATCTCCCACGTCTACCTCAACACTACGACAATCCCGAGAAATGGATGTATGCCGCGTGGATGCAACTCACCGACAAGGGGGAGCAGCTCGCGCGGTCGTTCGAACAGGCAGACCTCGATTCGTATCGAAAGTTCCAGTAGCGGACTGCTCGTCGACGACGGCTGCGGGGCCGCCGAATTCCTTTGATTGCCCGCAGATTTCGAGCTAGGGAGGACACTGATGACGGAGAATTTCACGGCGACGAACGCGGGTGCCCTGGCGCCCAGCGACGAACTGTCGTTGACGCTGGGCCCCGATGTCCCGGTACTGCTGCAGGATTTCTATCTCATCGAGCAGTTGGCCGCGTTCAACCGCGAGCGGGTCCCCGAGCGCCAGCCGCACGCCAAGAGGACCGGCGCGTTCGGCCAGTTCGAGGTCACCAATGACCTGAGCGCCTACACCAAAGCCGCGGTGTTCCAAGACCGACGTGTTCGTGCGGCTGTCGGGGAACGCCGGCGAGCGCGGTAGCGCCGACACCGTGCGGGACACGCGCGGGTTTTCTGTGAAGTTCTACACCACCGAGGGCAACTTCGACCTCGTCGGCCTCGACTTCCCGGTCTTCGTCATCCGGGACCCGATCAAGTTCCCGCAGATGGTCCGCTCGGCTGAACGCCGCGCGAACAACGACTGCCGTGACCACAACATGCAGTGGGATTTTTGGACGCTCTCCCCGGAGTCGGCGCACCAGGTGACCACGATCGTGAGCGATCGCTGTATTCCCAAGACGTTTCGTCACATGCACGGCTTCGGCCTGCACACCTTCAGCTTCCTCAACGCCGCCGGCGAGATCTCGTGGGTGAAGTTTCATTTCAAGTCCAATCAGGGCATCGAATGGTTGACCCAGGAAGAGGGCGATCGGCTGGCCGGCACCGACCCGGACTACTGCATCCGGGATCTGTACGAGGCGATCGAGCGCGGGGACCATCCGAGCTGGTCGGTGAAGGTGCAGATCATGCCGTTCGAGGACGCCAAGACGTATCGGTTCAACCCGTTCGATGTGACCAAGGTGTGGCCGCACGCCGACTATCCGCTCATCGATCTGGGCACCATGACGCTGGACCGCAACGTCACCGACCACCACACCGGGGTCGAGCAGGTGACGTTCGCGCCGCATGCGCTGGTGCCCGGGGTCGGGCTGAGCCCGGACAAGCTTTTGCTGGGGCGCAGTTTCGCTACGCCGACGCGCACCGCTACCGGGTTGGGGCCAATCACAACCAAATTCCGGTCAACGCCCCGCGGTGTCCGGTGCGCAGCTATTCCAAGGACGGACAGATGCGCTTCGTCAACTCCACCGACCCGGTGTATGCGCCCAACTCCTACGGCGGCCCGAAGGCCGATCCCGACCGGGCGTCCGTGGTGAAATGGGCCGTCGACGGTGGAATGATGGTGCGCGCGCCCTACACGCTGCGACCAGACGACGACTGGGGCCAAGCCGGCGCCTGGTGCGCGACGTGATGGACGACGCCGAGCGGGAACGACTTGTGCACAACATCGTTCACCATGTCACCGACGGCGTGAAAGAACCCGTGCTGTCACGCGTCGTCGAATACTGGTACAACATCGACGCCGACATCGGCAAGAGGGTGGAAGACGGCATCCGAGCCGCCAACCTCGGCCGGTGAGCCGGAAGCCGCCGGACCGCACGATATGGCGGAGAACCATACGACCACGAATCCGGGTGCGCAGGCACCCAGTAACGAACTGTCCTTGACGGTGGGCCCCGACGGGCCGCTCCTGCTGCAGGATTCCTACCTCGTCGAGCAGATGGCGGCGTTCAATCGAGTGTGTACACACGGCGAGCTTCTGGCCGAAATCCCGCCGTGAGTACACACTGAAATCCCTAGCTACACACTCGAATTCCTGGAAGCATTGGTGGTGACGCCGCGGCTGTATCACGGCAAGCGCGCCGCCACGCAGCGGTGGCCGATCATGCCTCTCCTAGCCGTGGTCCTGCGGTGTCAGTTTCGACAGCGTCAGCGGCGGCACGTAGCCGCCGATCAGCGTGCGATGCCACCAGGCCCGGTCGCGCCGCAGCTCGGCCGGCGTGGTGAAGCGATACTCGTAGAGCCGTGCCCGCACGTACCGGGGCGGTGCATTGGGGAACGGGTTGTGCCGCAACAAACGTAGCGTCGGTCAATCGTTTTCCAGCAACCGCTGCAGGAACGGCGTCAGCCAGGGCTGGGCGTAGCCGGGCGAGTTCGCGGCGAACCACATCAGCCAGTCCAGCCGCAGATGGTAGGGCGCACACTGGCGCGGCAGCCGGCGCACGCCACCCGGTTTGCCCTTGAATTCGTATTCCCGCCATACGGTCTGGTCGGTGATGTTGTCGTCGGCGGTGCCGTCGATGACCACCTCGCGGCGGACCCGGCCGATGCTGCCGAACGCGCCGTAGGTGTTTACCAGGTGAAAAGAGTTGAACGACATGTTCATTCGCTGGCGTGAGGACTGCATGGCCCGTATCGGCCAGTAGCTCATCACCAGCACGGCGGCGGTGACCGCGACCACCATTACGACGAACCACAGCGGTGGCGCCGACGGTTCACCGTGCCCCGGCAGCACGCTCTTGGGCAGCGGCAGCGCGACCGACGAATCGTCGATGGCGCTGCACGCCAACAGGATCGTCACCCAATTGAGCCAGGCGAAGTTGCCCGAGGCGACCAGCCACAGCTGGGTGACCACGATGATGGCCGCGGCCACGCCGGCCACCGGCTGCGGCGCGAACAGCCCGAACGGGACGATCAGCTGCGCGAAGTGGTTGCCCGCCACCTCGATCCGGTGCAGGGGCTTGGGCAGGTGGTGGAAGAACCAGCTCAACGGGCCCGGCATCGGCTGGGTCTCGTGGTGGTAGTACAGACAGGTCAGATCGCGCCAGCACGGATCGCCGCGCATCTTGATCAGCCCGGCGCCGAACTCCACCCGGAACAGCAGCAACCGCGCCATCCACAAGATGAGTAGCGGCGGGGCCACCTCGGCATTGCCCAAGAAGATCATCAGGAAGCCGGTCTCGAGCGGCAGCGACTCCCAGCCGAACGAATACCATGTCTGCCCGACGTTGATGATCGAGAGGTAGAGCACCCACAGAGTCAGCCACATCAGCATGGCCGCCCACAGCGGAACCGCGTCGGCCGCTCCGGCCACGATGGCCGCCGACAGCGCCGCGCCGAACCAGGAGAGCGCCGCGAACAGTCGATCCGAATAGTGCAGGTGAAAGATGCTCGGCGTGCGCCGCCACGACTGCCCGGCCAAAAACCGCGGGATGGGCAGCATTTCGTGTTCGCCGATGAGCGCGCGGAACTGCGCGGCGGCCGCGACGAACGCCAGCAGGTAGATCACCGCGACGCCGCGCTCGAGCACCAGCCTGCCCACCCAGTAATCGGGTGCGGAAAACCAGCTCATCTCGCTAACTCCTTGGTCGGTGGCGGCTACACCAACCCGCGTATCCAGTCAATCAGCCGATAAACGGGTAGCCAATACTCCGGCCGACTATTCGTGGCGGGCTCCGCCGTGCCGGCGGGGCACCGCGACGACCGAGGCGGTAAGCGCCGCAAGCGAAATCAACGCCAGCAGTTGGACGTACCCCGCGTGGCCGGCGTACCCGTCGACCGAGCGCCAGGGCTGGCGCGACAACGCTGCCCCGGCCAAGATCAGCCCGCCGGCGCTGCCCGCCATCCCGAGCCGCGCCCAGCGTCGGGCGCCCAGCGCATACCGCAGACCCAGCGCGGCGCCCAGCACCGCCACCCCGGCCGCGCCGGCGATCACCGCCCCGGCGGCCAGCGCGGGGACCGCCGCCCACACCCCGGGCCGCCACGGCCGCGCGGGCGGGTCCTGGGTCCCCCGTTTCCGGGTGCGCCAGCACGCCAGCAGCGCCAGCACCGGCAGCAGCGCCAGCCCGGCGGCCAGTCCTGCGCGATACAGCGAATTGGAGGCGAAGCTCAGCGTGATGACGCCGGGATCGCCCGCGGGCACCAGCCAGCCCTGCTGCCAGCCGTTGACCGCGATCGGCGTCAGCCGGGCCCCGCTGCCGGTGCGCGCCACCCACCCGGGATTGATGCTCTCCGGGATGACCAGGATCCGGGAGGTGTTCGACGGGCCGGCCGCCACCTCGCGGCGGTCCGGGCCCCAGACGCGCCACGACGCAACCCGGACCGGCTGGGCGGCCTCGGCGGCGGCCGGGGTGGACAGCTCGGCGCCGTCGACGACGAACTGGGCGCCCGGGCTGATCAACAGCTCCTGCTGGCCCGCGGGCAGCGCGATCGGGTCGCGCTCGCAGGGTACCGCGGCGACGGGCTGGTCATCGAGCAGGGCGCCGACGGTGGTGTGTATCGCGGTGTGCACGAACCGGCCCGCGACGGCGATGACCGGCCCGCGCTCGCAGCCGACGCTGACGTCCCGGGCGCGGTTGCGGCCGGCGTCGGCGGGGGCGATCGGGTTGCCGTCGGCGCCCAGCGCCGCGACCTCGGCCAGCCCGGGCGGCTTGAGCTGGTCGAAGCCCAACGCGTTGCGGTCGATGACGTCTTCCCAATCCAGCAGGCTGATGGTCACCGTGTCGGTCACCCGGGGTTTGAGCGGAATCGTCTGCGCCTGACCGGGTTTCACCGCGGTCACCTGCGGGCCGTCGCCCAGGTTGACGGCCACCATGGTGGGGTGGGCGGGCAGCGCCGCCCGGCTGGGAACCAGGCGCACCGCGGCGACCTGAGTGGGCCGGGGCAGGGTGAGCGTCAGGGTGGGCGGCGTCTTGTGCTGCACAACCCGTTGCGGCGCGGTCCAGGCGGTGGCCGGGTCGCCGTCGGTGGCCGCATACGCCGAGCCGAGAACGTCGACGGTATCCGAATCACCATGGGCGACGGTGGTATTCGGTTCGGTGATCAGGTCGGCCAGCTTGGGTCCCTGGCGGGGGCGCACCCACACCGTCGGGGTGACCGACGTCGGCGCCGGCACCGTCAGCGTCCGGCTGAAGGTGACCGGCTCTTCCGGGGCCAGCTCCATCGACGGCGCGCAGCGCACACTGTCGGGCGCCCGGGCGCAGCCGGGCCGGCCGGGCAGTTCGGGTCCCAACTCCCACCGGGTTATCGGCGACCCCGGCGGCGGCCCGGGCACCCGCACGGTGTGCCGCAGGTCGACCGGGTGTGCGAAGCCGGACGCGTCGTACTGGGTGACGGTCAAGTCGGTGATGCCGAACTGCACCCCGGGCGATCCGTCGTCGGTGCCGGCGGCGGTGATCCGCAGCCACGGGGTCTCGCCGTAGGGCAGCGCCGCGGCGAGCGGCTTGTCCGGCTGGTCGAACCGCAAAGTGGTGCTGCCCGTTGCGGTTTCGATGACAATGCGGCGGACCTGGGCGCCGACGGCGGTGGCGCTGGGGGTCAAGGTGAGCGCCGCATTGGTCACCGGGTGGTCGAAATCGATCTGCATCCATTGCCCGACGGCCGATTGCAGCGAGTTGGACACCCACGCGGTCGCCGGGTCCCCGTCGATCGCGGCGGCCGGGGAGGTGGCCGACGCGACGTCGGGCATCGCGGTGGAATCCGAGGCCGAGCTCGACACCGTGATCCGCCCTCCCATCCACGCGCCGAGCACCGGATCGGCGCCGGGGACCGGGTAGTCGGGCACCCGGTTGTAGGTGTGCCGCGCGTCGCCGGGGGCCCGCATCGCCGACGAATGTTGATCCACCCGGCCGTAATCCGCCTCGCGGGCCACCGGGGTGTCGGTGACGGTGACGCCGGCCCCGGCGGGCAGCGGCAGCCCGACGGCTCGCGCGTCGGCGGTCAACAGCGCCGGGCCCAGCGGCGGCTGGCCCAGCAGCCGCCGCCTTTCGTCAAGGCGCAGCAGCACTTCCGGCCCGCCGTCGATGCGGGCCATCCGGTCGGTGTCGACGAAGTAGGGGGTGCCCGCGTCGCCGCCGGCGTCGACCCGGTAGACCTCGACGGCCGGATATCGAGGCCGCAATCCGCTGTCGGCGACGAAACCGGCCACGGTGCCCGGCCCCACTGGCGCGCCGAACTGCGCCACCTTGTGCAGGCCCGGCGACCCGTCGACGGCGCGGTGCACCAGGATGGGGCGCGCCGAGCGCGACGTGTCGGGGTCCAGGTCGTTGCGCACCACCACATACGAAATGCCTTGGCGGGAAAGGGTATCGGCCAGGCCCACCGAGGGCCGGCCGGCGGCGAACAAACGCTGCACCGAATCCAGCGCCCGGATGGTCTGCGGCGGGGTCAACGGGATCGAGTCGCGCACCCCCCACGGGCTGGCGCCCAGCACCTGCAGCGGCTCGTCGTGGCTGGTGCCCCACACCTGGGTGGCGAACGGGGCTCCCGGGGCGACGAGCACCCGCCCGGGGGTGGGGGAGCCGGTGTTGTGCTGGGTCAGCCAGTCGGCCGTCTGCTGCCAATACGGCGGGATCGCGGTGAACGTCCCCGGTGGGGTCAGCCGGCCCGTCCAGGCGAGCGACGTGCTGACCATCAGCGAGGTCAGCACCATCACCGCGGTCGCGACCCGCTTATCGTGCTCCGGGTGCGCAAAGGCGCTGAGCCACAACGACTTCGGCGCGCTGCCCGGCAGTGGTATCCGGCCCAGCAGCTGCGCGACGCCCAGCACGATCGGGATCCTGATCACCGAGCCCAGCTTGTGCACGTTGCGCAGCGGTGCCCCGCCGGCGTCCAGGAACGCCTGCACCGCGTGGGCCGCCGGCGAGCCCAGGCCGCCGCTGTAGCCGGCGGCCATCAACACCACCCCGACGAGCAGCATGGTGACCAGCCGCCCGCGCGCCGGCATGGTGGGGCCGGCCAGGCCGGCCAGCCCCGCCGCCGCGCCCAGGCAGGTGCCCAGCACCGCCGCCGACCCGGTCACCAGCGGAGCACCCGCGGTGGCGGTCGGCGCCACGTACGGGGTCCAGCTGTCGGTGCCGCGCAACATCTCCACCAGCGACGACCATTGCGTCGTCACACCCGAGGATTCGATGAAGTCCAGGAACGGCGGGCTGATGGCGCGCAGCATCACCAGGCCCACCACCCACCACAGCGTGGCCGGCACCAGCGCGACCAGCCACCACCCGGTGTAGCGCCACCACAACCGGTTCGGGCGGTGGCACGCCCACCAGATCACCGCGGGCAGGCAGCCGGCCACGGTGGCGATCGCGTTGACCGCACCCATCAGGGCGACGGCCACCCCCGCCTGCGCGGCCAGCGCGCGCACCGACCTCGGGCCGGTGGCCCGCAGCGCCAGGATGGTGGGCAGCAGCACCCACGGCGCCAGCATCATCGGCAGGGTTTCCGACGAGATCGACCCCAGCGTGGTCAGCACCCGCGGCGACAACGTGAACGCGGCCGCGGCGATCACCCGGGAGCCCGGGCTGCCGATCCCCAACGCCTCGGCGACCCGCAACAGGCCCCAGAAGCCGATCGTCAACAGCAGCGCCCACCACAGCCGCTGGGTGATCCAGCCGGGCACACCGAGCGCATGGCCGATCAGGAAGAAGGTGCCGTGCGGAAACAGGTATCCGTAGGCCTGGTTCTGCGCCTGCCCGAACGGCAGCTCGCTGTTCCACAGGTTGGTCGCGCGGGCCAGGAAGCGCAGCGGGTTCGCGGTCAGGTCGAGCTTGGTGTCCGGGGAGATCCGCCCGGGCGACTGGGCGAACGTCAACGCCAGCGCGATCGCGCCGACCAGCCACAACCACCGGCGGGAGACCGTCGACGAGGTGGGGGCCGTTTCCGTGGGCACCGTCCGCGCTGCCCCGACCTCGCCGCTAGCTACGGTTTCCGTACTCCACCCGGTTGAGCACTGACGACTGCGGATCGCCCCCGGGAAGTGGCGGTTTCGTGTCTTGCTGGACCATCAACGTGACGCCGAAGATCGCGGCCGCGCCGAGCAAGAGGCCAACCACAACGCTCGCTGCGGCGGGCGCAACGATCCGGTTCATCGAGGACTCCTGAGGTTTTGCGGGAGGGCGTTCGTGACTTCAACCTAGCGCCAACCTAGCAGAGCCAACCTAGCAGAACGGCGGTCGGCCGAATCGCCGGCGCCGGTCACAAGTGCAGGTAGTGCCCGTGGAAGCAGCGGCCGCCGTATTCCACCTGTTAGGGCCCGAGCGGGTGCACCGGGGCGTTGGCCGGCGGCGCGGGGTGGTCGGCGTGGCTGGTGGCGGCCAAGGTGATGCCGACGGTGCTCGCCACCCCGATGGACAGCCCCACCGCGGCGCTGGCCACGGCCAACGTGAAACCGGTCATCGCTGGCTCCTCCCGCACCCGCACGCCGACCAGGCGCTGATCAGCCCCCCGCTCAGCAACCTACCGCCGATGCCCCCCTGCGGACGGATACGAAACGCCCGTCGTGAAAGCATGGCTCGATGGCATTGTCGCGCCCCTTCGCCGCGCACGCGGCCGTGCTGGCCGCCGTGTCGGCGCTGATGATCGGCTGCGCTCACCGCGCCGCACCCCCGCCTGCGCACTCCTCGACGTCGAATACGCCGGCCGCTGCCCCGGCGCCGCGGGTGTGCGTCGACCCGCCGGCAGCGCCTGCCACCCTGAACCTTCGCGACAAGCTGGCCCAACTGCTGATGGTGGGTGTCAAGAACGCCGACGACGCGCGCAACGTCGTCAACGGCTATCACGTCGGCGGCATCTTCATTGGGAGCTGGACGGACCTGACGATCTTCCAGGGCCCGCTGGCCGACATCGCGGCCAAGGCGGGTCCGTTGCCGCTGGCGGTCAGCGTCGACGAGGAAGGCGGCCGGGTCTCGCGGCTGAAATCCCTGATCGGGACGTCGCCGTCGCCGCGCGAGCTGGAGCAGACGCAGACCGTGCAGCAGGTGCACGACCTGGCCGCCGACCGCGGTAAAAAGATGCGCGACCTGGGCACCACCATCGATTTCGCGCCCGTCGTCGACGTCAGCGACGAGCCCGACGACGCCGTGATCGGCAACCGTTCGTTCGGCGCGGACCCGGCCAAGGTCACCGAGTATGCCGGTGCGTATGCGCAGGGGCTGCGGGACGCCGGCCTGTTGCCGGTGCTCAAGCACTTCCCCGGCCACGGGCACGGTTCGGGCGACTCCCACACCGGTGGCGTGGTCACGCCGCCGTTGGACGACCTGCAGAACAACGACCTGGTGCCCTACCGGACCCTGGTGACCACGCCGCCGGTCGGGGTGATGGTGGGCCACCTGCAGGTTCCCGGGCTCACCGGCGACGTGCCGGCCAGCCTGAGCCCCGAGGCGGTGCAGTTGCTGCGCAACGGCGTCGGCTACAAGGGGCCGCCGTTCACCGGCCCGGTGTTCAGCGACGACCTGTCCAGCATGGCGGCCATCTCCGACCGGTACGGGGTCTCCGAGGCGGTGCTGCGCAGCCTGCTGGCCGGCGTCGACGTCGCCTTGTGGGTCACCACCGACGAGGTGCCGGCGGTGCTGGACCGGCTGCAGAAGGCGGTTGCCTCGGGCGAATTGCCGGCACAGAGGGTGGACGAGTCGCTGGTGCGGGTAGCGACCATGAAGGGCCGCGGCCCGGCCTGCGGGCACTAGCGGCTGTGCGGCCGAACCACATTGCCTACCCTTGACTCAGAACGGACTGGCTGGAGAGGTAAGCGATGGCGGGTGGCACCAAGCGGTTACCGCGTGCCGTCCGCGAGCAGCAGATGCTCGACGCCGCGGTCCAGATGTTCTCGGTCAACGGCTATCACGAGACCTCGATGGACGCCATCGCCGCCCAGGTGCAGATCTCCAAACCGATGCTGTACCTGTACTACGGCTCCAAGGAGGACCTGTTCGGCGCCTGCCTGAACCGGGAGCTGGGCCGGTTCATCGACGCGGTGCGCGCCGACATCGATTTCCAGCAGAGCCCCAACGACATGCTGCGCAACACCATCGCGTCGTTCATGCGCTACATCGACGCCAACCGGGCGTCCTGGATCGTGATGTACACCCAGGCCACCAGCTCGCAGGCGTTCGCCCACATGGTCCGGGAGGGCCGCGAGCAGATTATCGAACTGGTCGCCGGGCTGATGCGGGCGGGCAGCCGCACCCCGCGGACCGACCGCGAGCACGAGATGATGGCGGTGGCCCTGGTGGGCGCCGGTGAGGCGGTGGCCAATCGGTTGACCACCGGCGACATCGACGTCGACGAGGCGGCCGCGCTGATGATCGACCTGTTCTGGTACGGGCTCAAGGGTTCACCCGAGGAGCGGGAAGTCGCCGCGGCCCAGCCCGAGGCGGACCGCTCCGGCGCCGGCGGCTAGGGCTACCGTCGTCGAGGTGGCCCGAATGCCCGCACCCCGCTCGGACCGCAACGCCCTCGACTTCTTCTGCGCGGTCATCATCGTCGGTGTGCTCGCCGGAATCGCCGGAGTGGCAACCACATTGGTGCTGCGCGTGGTCCATCACGCCGCCTACCACTACAGTTTCGGCGCGCTGCTGGCCGGGGTGGCCGCCAGCAGCCCGATCCGGCGCGTGCTGGGCCCGATGGTCGGCGCGGCGCTGGCCGGGCTGGGGTGGTGGCTGCTGCGGCGGTGCACCGACGTGCCGCCGCTGGCCGGTGCGCTGTTCGCGGTCCGGATCCTGCTGCGCACCTGGCGGCTGCGGGCGGTGGGCGCGGCGTTTATGCCCTCCGGGGTGGCGGTGGCCGTCGGCTCGGCCGTCACTGGCGACCAGCCCGACCTGCGATGGCCGGTCGAAGAGTCCACCTACCTGTTGACCGCGCACGGGCTGTTGCTGGCGGCGGTGGCGCTCGCGGTGGGATTGGTCTTCAACCGGTTGATGGCCGTCGCCCGGCCGGCCCGCCCGATGCGGACCTGGACGCTGATCCCGGCGCTGGCCGGCGCCGGCCTGGTGACGGGCGTCTGCTCGCATTGGTGGCCCGAATTGCCCGGCAACGGGCGCAGCATCCTGACGGTCAGCCTGGCCAGCGGCATGACCTTGGCGTCGGCCCTGGCGATCCTGCTGCTCAAACCCGTTCTGACCGCGTTGTTTTTGCGCGCCGGCGGAGCGGGCGGGCTGTTGACGCCGTCGCTGGCCACCGGGGCGGCTGCCGGGGCGGCGCTGGTGCTGACGATCAATTGGGCGACCGGGACCCAACTGCACGTGCCCGCGGTGTCGCTGGCCGGCGCCGCCGGGGTACTGGCCGTCACCCAGGGCTTACCGATCTGGGCGGCGATCTTCGTCTGGGAGCTGGCCCGGCCACCGCTGTGGCTGTTCCTGCTTTTCCTGTTGACCGCGACCGCCGCGCACGGGCTGAAAGTGCTTGCCCAGGGCCGTACTACGACGCACGCCGGCTGACCTACAACGCCCGGACGGTTCCGGTCAGGTGCGGGTAGCCCTTGGCGATGTTGCGTAGCGCGATGTCCCAGCCGCCGTCGTTTTCGTCGATGTAGAGACCGGTGGTCGCGGGCAGCACCACCGGCTTGCCGAACTGCACCGAGTAGCGCACCGCATCGGGAATCGCGGCTTCGATGTTGTCCAATACCGCTGCGGTGCTGAACATTCCGTGCGCGATCACGGTGGGGAAGCCGAACAGCTTGGCCGCGATCGGGTTGGTGTGGATGGGATTGTGGTCACCCCCGACGACGGCGTAGCGGCGGATCAGCCCCGGGGTGACGCGCAGCACGGTCGGCGGCGGCGGCAGCTTGGGCTGTTTCTGCGGCGGCGGTTTGGGTTGGTCGGACAGGCTGGTGTGCTGCTGGTGCAGGAAGGTGGTCACCTGATGCCACGCGGTGTCGTTCCC
The DNA here is from genome assembly GCA_002291465.1 of Mycobacterium lepraemurium. Classification (GTDB taxonomy): domain Bacteria; phylum Actinomycetota; class Actinomycetes; order Mycobacteriales; family Mycobacteriaceae; genus Mycobacterium; species Mycobacterium avium. The sequence continues at coordinate 457,886 of CP021238.1, forward strand.
GACGCTGACGTCGGTCACCAGATCGACCAGCAGACCCTTGCGGTGCTCGCGCAGGTTCTCCGCGCGCACCCGCACCCCGACGGTGTCGGTAACCGCGATCGGGCGGTACTGCGTGATGTGGTTCTCGGTGTGCACCGAACCCATTGCGGCGAAAGGGAAGTCGAATCCGGTCACCAGCGACATCAGCGCCGGAAAGGTCAGCGCGAACGGGTAGGTCAACGGTACGTGGTTGCGGTAGCGCAGCCCGGTGACCGCCGCGTACTCGGCCACGTTGGTGCGGTCGATGGGAAGGTCCTCGACGGTGACCGTGCGGGTGGGCAGCGCGCTGCCGCGGGACACCACCGGCAGCGCCCCAGCGGCCGCGCGCAGCATGTTCTTCAAGCCACTCGGCTGGTTCATCATGCCCCCAGCATCGCCTGGCCGCAGACCCGGATGACGTTGCCGGTCACCGCGTTCGACGCCGGGCTGGCGAAGTAGGCGATGGTTTCGGCGACGTCCACCGGCTGCCCGCCCTGCAGCAGCGAGTTCATCCGGCGCCCCACCTCGCGGGTGGCCAGCGGGATGGCGGCCGTCATCTGGGTCTCGATGAATCCCGGCGAGACGGCGTTGATGGTGATGCCCTTGTCGTAGAGCCCCGGCGCCAGCGCCTGGGTGAGGCCGATCATGCCGGCCTTGGTAGTGGCGTAGTTGGTCTGGCCGCGGTTGCCCGCGATGCCGGCCATCGACGACAGGCCGACGATGCGGCCACCTTCGCCGATGCTGCCGTTGCCCACCAGCCCTTCGGTAAGGCGAAGTGGGGCAAGCAGATTCACGGCCAACACGGCGTCCCAGCGCGCGTCGTTCATGTTGGCCAGCAGCTTGTCGCGGGTGATCCCGGCGTTGTTGACCAGGATGTCGGCGTGACCGCCGTGGTGCTTGCGCAGGTGCTCGGTGATCTTGTCGACGGCGTCGGGGGCGGTGACGTCGAGCCACAGCACGGTGCCCCCGACCCGGCTGGCCGTCTCGGCGGCCGATTCCACGTCGATCGCGACCACGCGGGCGCCGTAGCGGGCGAACACCTCGGCGATCGTGGCGCCGATTCCGCGGGCCGCACCGGTCACGATGGCGACCTTGCCGTCCAGCGGCCGTTCCCAGTCCGCCGGGGGCGTGGAGTCGGCCTCGCCGACGTAGAAGACCTGGCCGTCGACGTAGGCGGACTTGGCCGACAGGATGAACCGCATGGTCGACTCCAGGCCCGTCGCGGCGGGTTTGGCGGCCGGCGACAGGTACACCAGCGCCACCGTCGAGCCGTTGCGCAGCTCCTTGCCCAACGACCGGGTGAAGCCCTCCAGGGCGCGCTGGGCGATCCGCTCGTGCGTGCCGGCGGCAGCGTCGGGCGTGGTGCCGACCACCACCGCGCGGGCGCAGTGACCCAGGTTGCGCAGCAGTGGGGTGAAGAACTCGTACAGCCCCTTCAGGCCCTCCGGGGTGGTGATCCCGGTGGCGTCGAAGACCAGCCCGCCGAACCGGTCGGCCCAGCGCCCGCCCAGGTTGTTGCCGACCAGGTCGTAGTCCTTGGCCAGCGCCGCCCGCAGCGGCTCGACCACGCGGCCCTCGCCGCCGATCAGCAGCGACCCGGCCAGCGGCGGGTCACCGGGCCGGTAGCGGCGCAGCGTCTCGGGTTGCGGGACGCCGAGCTGCTTGGCGAGAAACGATCCAGGACCGGAATTGACAATCTGCGAGAACAGATCGGACGAGACCTTCGGAGCCACCGGAGCTACCTTCCGTGTTGTTTCTGCGTCGGGATATGCCTAATAGGACAACCGTATCGAGGACGAACTTACTTCAGAGTAAGAACAGTGGGTAGTATGGCCCCAGACGGGCGACCCGCAAACCGACCAACCGCAGACACACGGAGAACACAAGTGGCCCCTGCAAGTTCCGAGGCAAGCAAACCGGCTGCTCAGCGCAGTGCGCAGCGGCGGCCAGTGGCCGTCCTGGGTGGCAACCGGATTCCGTTCGCCCGCTCCGACGGCGCCTATGCCGAGGCGTCCAATCAGGACATGCTCACCGCCGCGCTGGAGGGGCTGGTGGACCGCTTCGGGCTGGCCGGTGAGCGGCTGGGCGTGGTGGTCGGCGGCGCCGTTCTCAAGCACAGCCGGGACTTCAACCTGACCCGCGAATGCGTGCTGGGTTCGCAGCTGTCGTCCTACACGCCGGCGTTCGACCTGCAGCAGGCCTGCGGCACCGGGTTGCAGGCCGCGATCGCGGCTTCCGAGGGCATAGCCGCCGGCCGCTACGACGTGGCCGCCGCCGGCGGGGTGGATACCACCTCGGACGCGCCGATCGGCCTGGGCGACAACCTGCGCCGCACGCTGCTGAAGTTGCGCCGGGCCAAGTCGAACGTGCAGCGACTCAAGCTGGTGGGCACGCTGCCGGCAACCCTGGGCGTCGAGATCCCGGTCAACAGCGAGCCGCGCACAGGCCTGTCCATGGGCGAGCACCAGGCGATCACCGCCAAGCAGATGGGCATCACCCGGGTCGCCCAGGACGAGCTGGCCGCCGCCAGCCACCGCAACATGGCCGCTGCCTACGACCACGGCTTCTTCGACGACCTGGTCACCCCGTTCCTGGGCCTGTACCGCGACGACAACCTGCGGCCCGACTCGTCGCCGGAGAAGCTGGCCAAACTGCGGCCGGTGTTCGGGGTGAAGGCCGGCGACGCGACGATGACGGCGGGTAACTCGACCCCGCTGACCGACGGCGCCTCGGTGGCGCTGCTGGGCACCGAGGAGTGGGCGGCCGCGCACTCGCTGACCCCGCTGGCCTACCTGGTGGATGCCGAGACGGCCGCAGTCGACTACGTCAACGGGCGCGACGGCCTGCTGATGGCCCCCATCTACGCGGTGCCGCGGCTGCTCGCCTGCAACGGCCTGAGCCTGCAGGACTTCGACTTCTACGAGATCCACGAGGCGTTCGCCTCGGTGGTGCTGGCCCATCTGCAGGCCTGGGAATCCGAGGACTACTGCAAGGAACGGCTGGGCCTGGACGCCGCGCTGGGCTCCATCGACCGCTCCAAGCTCAACGTCAACGGGTCCTCGCTGGCCGCCGGTCACCCGTTCGCGGCCACCGGCGGGCGGATCCTGGCGCAGGCCGCCAAGCAGGTCGCGCAGCGTAAGGCCGAGCTCAAGGGCGCCGACAAACCGGTGCGCGCCCTGATCTCCATCTGCGCGGCCGGCGGCCAGGGCGTGGCCGCGATCCTCGAGGCCTGACGGGCCCGGCCCATGAGTTGAGTCACATCGCGTTAGCAAGGGTTAGTAACCGGAGGCCGCGGGGATCCGTGACCCCGGATGGCCCCGTGTTGTGGTCTGACCCCCCGACCCCGACGGCAATACGGGCATCCCTGACACGACCGCCTGTCAGTTTGCGCGAGGGGCGTCCGAGAACGGCCGCCGCTGGAGTGAGGGGATCCAGCGGCGGCCTTTTCTGCGCCCGATCGTGCGCCCATCCGGCGCCGCGTAATCAAAAACCCCGCTTCCGGATGGGAGCGGGGTTTTTGATTACGCTTGTCAGCGGCCTCGGAAGGTTTAGAAGGCCGCCTCGTCGAGCTCCATGATGTCGTTGTCCAGCGTCTCGATGACCCCGCGGGTGCTGGTCAGCATCGGCAGGAAGTTCTTCGCGAAGAACGACGCCACCGCGATCTTGCCCTCGCAGAAGGACCGGTCCTCGCCGCTGGCGCCGGCGTCCAGCGCCGCCACGGCCACCGCCGCCTGACGCTGCAGCAACCAGCCGATGATCAGGTCACCGACGCTCATCAGGAACCGCACCGAACCCAGGCCCACCTTGTACAGGCTGGTCACGTCCTCCTGGGCGGCCATCAGGTAGCCGGTCAGCGCGGTCGCCATGCCCTGCACGTCCGCCAGCGCCTTAGCCAGCAGTTCGCGCTCGGACTTGAGCCGGCCGTTGCCGGACTCGCTGTCGACGAACGTCTGGATCTGCTCGGACACGTGGGCCAGCGCCACACCCTTGTCGCGGACGATCTTGCGGAAGAAGAAGTCCTGCGCCTGGATGGCCGTGGTGCCCTCGTAGAGCGAGTCGATCTTGGAGTCGCGGATGTACTGCTCAATCGGGTAGTCCTGCAGGAAGCCGGAGCCACCGAAGGTCTGCAGGCTCTCGGTGAGCTTGGCGTAGGCCTGCTCGGAGCCGACGCCCTTGACCACCGGCAGCATCAGGTCGTTGACCTTGATCGCCAGTTCGGCGTCCACCCCGTAGAGCGCCTCGGCGACCGCCGCGTCCTGGTAGGTCGAGGTGAACAGGTACAGCGCGCGCAGACCCTCGGCGTAGGCCTTCTGGGTCATCAGCGACCGCCGCACGTCCGGGTGGTGCGTGATGGTCACCCGCGGTGCGGTCTTGTCGGTCATCTGGGTCATGTCGGCGCCCTGGACGCGAGACTTGGCGTACTCCAACGCGTTCAGGTAACCGGTCGACAGGGTCGCGATGGCCTTGGTACCCACCATCATGCGGGCCTGCTCGATGACCTCGAACATCTGCGCGATGCCGTTGTGCACCTCGCCGACCAGCCAGCCCTTGGCTGGGACGTCGTGCTGGCCGAAGCTCAGCTCGCAGGTCGCCGACACCTTCAGGCCCATCTTGTGCTCGACATTGGTGACGAAGACGCCGTTGCGCTCGCCGAGCTCACCGGTCTCGAAGTCGAACAGGAACTTGGGCACGAAGAACAGCGACAGCCCTTTGGTGCCGGGGCCGGCGCCCTCGGGGCGGGCCAGCACCAGGTGGAAGATGTTCTCGAACAGGTCATCGGAGTCCGCCGAGGTGATGAATCGCTTCACACCGTCGATGTGCCAGGAGCCGTCGTCCTGCTTGACCGCCTTGGTGCGCCCGGCGCCGACGTCGGAACCCGCGTCCGGCTCGGTGAGCACCATGGTCGAACCCCAGCCGCGCTCGGCGGCCATGACGGCCCACTTCTTCTGCTCGTCGGTGCCCAGGTGGTAGAGGATGTTGGCGAAGCCCGCGCCGCCGGCGTACATCCAGACCGCCGGGTTGGCGCCCAGGATGTGCTCGTGCAGCGCCCACAGCAGCGCCTTGGGCATGGCGACGCCGCCGAGGGCCTCGTCGATGCCTACCTTATCCCACCCGGCCTCGATGACGGCGTGGACGGACTTCTTGAACGATTCCGGCAGCGCCACCGAGTGCGTCTTCGGGTCGAACACCGGCGGGTTGCGGTCGCCCTCGACGAAGGAGTCGGCGATGGGCCCCTCGGCCAGCCGGCTGATTTCGTTCAACATCTCGCGGGCCGTGTCGGCGTCCAGATCGCTGAACTCGCCTTGCCCTAAAGCCTTGTCAACGCCCAGCACTTCGAACAGGTTGAATTCCTGGTCGCGGACGTTGCTCTTGTAGTGGCTCACTACGGTCCTCCTCGTTGAGAATGCCACTTGCGGTTGGGCACTAGGTCTAAGTTACCCGCCAGTAACAACTTCAAAATATCGTTCGTGCCAGCGGGATGCAAGCCAATGTGAGCTAGATTTCATTGCCTAATTAACCAACCGGTTGGGCAGACGAGTGTCCACGCCGTGTGCAGCCCATCTACCTGGGGTGACGGTGGGGAGGTGAGCAACGACATGTGCCCTGTGCCGGGCGTCACCGCGGTGCCCGAGGTGGACCTGCGGGCCGATCCCGACGTGTTGCGGGACGGCCTGCGCGAGGCCGCGCACCGGGTCGGCTTCTTCTATCTGACCGGCCACGGGGTACCGGCGGACCTGGTGGACCGGGTGCTCGACGCCGCGCGCCGGTTTTTCCGGCTGCCCCAGGCGGACAAGGACGCCGTCGCGATGGTGCGCAGCCCCCATTTCCGCGGCTACACCCGGCTGGGCGGTGAGCGGACCCGCGGTGCGGTCGACTGGCGCGAACAGATCGACATCGGCCCGCAACGCCCGCCGATCGGCCGGCTGGACAAGTCGGACTACCGGTGGCTGCAGGGCCCCAACCAGTGGCCCGCGGCGCTGCCGGGGCTGCCCGGGCTCATCGAGGAGTGGGACGTCGCGCTCTCCGGGGTGGCCCGCACCTTGCTGCGGCACTGGGCGGCCGCGCTGGGCAGCCCTGCCGACGTGTTCGACGCGGCGTTCGCCGCCGCGCCGGCCACCCTGATCAAGATCATCCGCTACCCGGGACGCGCGGCCGGCCCGCAGGGCGTGGGCGCGCATCGCGACGCCGGTGTGCTCACCCTGCTGCTGGCCGAGCTGGGCAGCCGGGGCCTGCAGGTGCGCCGTGGCGGGCCGAACGGCGACGGCTGGATCGACGTGCCACCGCGGCAGGGTGCGTTCATCGTCAACATCGGCGAACTGCTGGAGGCGGCGACGCGGGGCTACCTGCGCGCCACCGAGCACCGGGTGAATCTGGCGGGGTCGACGGCAGAGCGGATCTCGGTGCCCTACTTCTTCAATCCGCGCCTCGACGCCCGGATACCCGTGCTGTCGCTGCCGCCTGAACTCCGGGCGCGCGGCGGCGAGCGCTGGACCCCGTCGGAGGATCCGGCCGACCCCATCTTCTCCGTCTACGGCCGCAACGCCTGGAAGAGCCGGCTGCGCTCGCACCCCGATGTCGCCTCGGCGCACGGCTTTTCGGCACACCACGGCGCAGCGGACTGATCCGCGCAGCGCCAGGGCGGCCGCGACGGCGCCATCCGCGCCGGGTAGGGTCACATCCGAAAAATCCCGTGTCCGGCCTAGGGGCGAATGAAGTCCGGTGAATTCGAACAACAAGCTGACAGCGTCGTCACTTCGTGAGGCCTTCGGTCATTTCCCGTCCGGTGTGGTGGCGATCGCCGCCGAGGTGAACGGAACCCTGGAGGGCCTGGCGGCCTGCACCTTCGTCCCGGTCTCGCTGGACCCGCCGCTGGTGTCGTTCTGCGTGCAGAACACCTCGACCACCTGGCCCAAGCTCAAGGACCGGCCCATGCTAGGGGTCAGCGTGCTCGGCGAGGAGCACGACGAGGCCGTCCGCACGCTGGCCGCCAAGACCGGCGACCGGTTCGCCGGGCTGGAGACCGTCTCGCGGCCCACCGGCGCAGTGTTCATCAAGGGCACCGCCCTGTGGCTGGAAAGCGCGGTCGAACAGCTGATCCCGGTCGGGGATCACACCATCGTGGTGTTGCGGGTCAACGAGGTGACCGTGGACGCCAACGTGGCGCCCATCGTGTTTCACCGCAGCGGGTTCCGCCGCCTCGGCGCCTGATCTTTCCCTGACTTCCCGGGCCCAGTCCCTGGTCAGGGGCGGTGGCTGAGTTCTTCGCGAAAACCCTGGATGCGGTTCTCGAGTTCAGCGGCGTCACCGTGCCGCCCCTCCTTGCTCGCCAGCTGGGCGCGCACCGACAACTGCCGAATCGCGGTGCGAATGTTGTTGATGCTGGCGGTCTCTCGCATCGGCTCCATGAGATGCCTTTCCGTTCGTGGGTACACGGCCCCCCGCGGGCGGCCCGACAGGATGCCAGGGGGTTACCCGGGGACCGCTACGGCCTAACCCGGCCGCGCGGCCGGCACGCTCAGCGACGGAACAGCTTGTTACCGAGCCACACCACCGGGTCGTATTTGCGGTCGGCGACCCGCTCTTTCATCGGTATCAGCGCGTTGTCGGTGATCTTGATGTTCTCCGGGCAGACCTCGGTGCAGCACTTGGTGATGTTGCAGTAGCCCAGGCCGTGCTCGTCCTGGGCGTCGTTGCGCCGGTCGCGGGTGTCCAGCGGGTGCATCTCCAGCTCGGCGATGCGCATCAGGAAGCGCGGGCCGGCGAACGCCTTCTTGTTCTCGTCGTGGTCGCGAATCACGTGGCAGACGTTCTGGCACAGGAAGCACTCGATGCACTTGCGGAACTCCTGCGAGCGCTGCACGTCCTCCTGCGCCATCCGGTACTCGCCGGGCTGCAGGTCCTTGGGCGGCGCGAAAGAGGGGATCTCCCGGGCCTTTTCGTAGTTGAACGAGACGTCGGTAACCAGGTCGCGGATCACCGGGAAGGTCCGCAGCGGCGTGACGGTGACCACCTCGTCCTCGGCGAAGGTGGACATCCGGGTCATGCACAGCAACCGCGGATAGCCGTTGATCTCCGCCGAGCAGGAGCCGCACTTGCCGGCCTTGCAGTTCCACCGGACCGCCAGGTCGGGCGTCTGGGTCTGCTGCAGGTGATGGATGATGTCGAGGACGACCTCGCCCTCGTTGACCTCGACCGTGAAGTCCTGCAACGCACCGTTGGCGTCGTGACCGCGCCACACCCGCATCTTCGCGTTGTAGGTCATTTGCTCTCCGTCCCGGGGTCCGTCCTGGGGCCCCGTCCTGGGTGCCCGGCGAGTTCCTCGTCGGTGTAGTACTTCTCCAGCTCGGCGATGTCGAACAGTTCCAGCAGGTCGGGCCGCATCGGCGTCTGGTCTTTCTTGCGGATGCTGACGTCGGGAATCACCTCGTCGCCCACGGCCGCCTCGCACACCAGCAGCACCTTGCGCCAGGCCGAGTCCATCGACGGGTGGTCGTCGCGGGTGTGCCCGCCGCGGCTTTCGGTGCGCTCCAGCGCGGCCTTGGCGACACATTCGCTGACCAGCAGCATGTTGCGCAGGTCGAGGGCCAGGTTCCAGCCCGGGTTGTACCGGCGCTGCCCGTCCACGTGCAGGTTCTTGAACCGCTCCCGCAGTTTGCCCAGCCGCGCCAGCGCCTCGGAGATCTCGTCGGCGTTGCGGATGATGCCGACCAGGTCGTTCATCGACTGCTGCAGTTCCAGCTGCAAGGTGTAGGGGTTCTCGGCGGTGCCGCCGGCCGGCGCATCGAACGGGGCCAGCGCCCGTTTGGCGGCCGCCTCGACGGCGTCGGGGCTGATGGTCGGGTGGCTGCTCAGCGCGCGCACGTAGTCGGCGGCGCCCAGCCCGGCGCGGCGGCCGAACACCAGCAGGTCCGACAGCGAGTTGCCGCCCAGCCGGTTGGATCCGTGCATGCCGCCGGAGCACTCGCCGGCCGCGAACAGGCCGGGGACGGTGGCCGCCCCGGTGTCGGCGTCCACCTCGACGCCGCCCATCACGTAGTGGCAGGTCGGTCCGACCTCCATCAGCTCCTTGGTGATGTCGACCCCGGCCAGCTCCTTGAACTGGTGGTACATCGACGGCAGCCGGCGGTTGATCTCCGCGGGTGTCAGCCGCGACGCGATGTCGAGGAAGACGCCGCCGTGCGGGCTGCCGCGGCCGGCCTTGACCTCGGAGTTGATGGCGCGCGCGACCTCGTCGCGCGGCAGCAGGTCGGGAGTGCGGCGGGCCGAGTCGTTGTCCTTGAGCCACTGGTCGGCTTCTTGTTCGGTCTCGGCGTACTGGCCCTTGAATACCGGGGGGATGTAGTCGAATATGAACCGCTTGCCCTCGGAGTTCTTCAGCACCCCGCCGTCACCGCGGACACCCTCGGTGACAAGGATCCCTTTCACACTCGGCGGCCACACCATGCCGGTCGGGTGGAACTGGACGAACTCCATGTTGATCAGCGATGCGCCCGCCCGCAGCGCCAGGGCGTGCCCATCGCCGGTGTACTCCCAGGAGTTCGAGGTGACCTTGAAAGACTTGCCGATGCCGCCGGTGGCCAGCACCACCGCGGGCGCCTCGAACAACACGAACTGGCCGCTCTCGCGCCAGTAGCCGAACGCGCCGGCGATCGCGTCACCGTCCTTGAGCAGCTCGGTGATCGTGCACTCGGCGAACACCTTGATGCGCGCCTCGTAGTCGCCGAGTTCGGCGTAATCCTCCTGCTGCAGCGAGACGATCTTCTGCTGCATGGTGCGGATCAGCTCCAGGCCGGTGCGGTCACCGACGTGCGCCAGCCGCGGGTAGGTGTGTCCACCGAAGTTGCGCTGGCTGATCTTGCCGTCCTTGAGCCGATCGAACAGCGCGCCATAGGTTTCCAGCTCCCAGACCCTGTCCGGGGCCTCCTTGGCGTGCAGCTCGGCCATGCGCCAGTTGTTGAGGAACTTGCCCCCGCGCATGGTGTCGCCGAAGTGGGTCTTCCAGTTGTCCTTCGGGTTGGTGTTGCCCATCGAGGCCGCGCAGCCACCCTCGGCCATCACGGTGTGCGCCTTGCCGAACAACGACTTGCACACCACCGCGACGCGCAGGCTGCGTTCCCGCGCCTCGATGACCGCGCGCAATCCCGCGCCGCCGGCGCCGATGACGACTACGTCGTAGGCATGCCGTTCGACCTCAACCATGAAACCTCGCTAGATAATTCTGATTCTTCGTCAAATGGCTTGTCAGCCAACAAATCTCAGGTCGGGGATGGTGCCGCTGGCCACTAGGGCTATGTAGAAATCGGTGAGCATCAGGGTGCCCAGCGTGATCCAGGCGTACAGCTTGTGCCGGGTGTTGATGTGGCTGACCTGGGTCCAGATCCAGTACCGCACAGGGTGCTTGGAGAAATGCTTGAGCCGGCCACCGGTCACGTGCCGGCAGGAGTGGCAGGACAGCGTGTAGACCCAGAGCATGATGACGTTGCCGAGCAGGATCAGATTGCCCAGCCCGAAGCCGAATCCGCCCGGACCGGTGTCGGAGTGGAACGCCACGATCGCGTCGTAGCTGTTGATCACCGAGATGATGAAGGCGATGTAGAAGAAGTACCGGTGAGTGTTCTGGGTGATCAGCGGGAACCTGGTCTCGCCGGTGTAGTGGACGCGGGGCTCGGCCACCGCGCAGGCCGTCGGCGACTGCCAGACCGTGCGGTAGTAGGCGCCGCGGTAGTAGTAACAGGTCAGCCGGAACAGCAACAGGAAAGGCAGCGATACCGCCGCGTACGGCAACCACCACACGTCCGGCAGGAACTGCGGCCAGATGTCGCCGGCCTCACCGCAGCCCTTGCTGACGCACGGCGAGTAGAACGGCGTCAGGTAGTGGTACTTGCCGACGAAGAAGTGTTTCTGCTGGAAGGACCGTGCCGTCGCATAGATGAGGAACGCGGCGAAGCCCAGATCGATCCGCAGCGGCGACATCCACCACCGGTCGGTGCGCAGGGTGCGTTGCTCGATGCGGGCACGTGTGGGTGAAAAGACACCGGACGCAGGACGGTTCGCCGTGGGTGCGTTCATCTGGTTGTTCCTCTTCGAACGGGCTGTCTGTCGAAGGGTACACAGATGCGAGCCCCCCTTCTGCGGGGGGCCGGCTGGGGACGCTCGGGTTGTTCAGGACCTGTGGTGGCCTCCGACGCCCTCGTCGTCGACGTCGCGCCAGAATTCGCTGTCGTACTGGGCGGCGGGGATGACGACCTTCTCCCCGGACTGCTGCACGGTGGCGCGGGCCAGGTCCAATTCGGATACGTCGGTGTCGAGCAGGTCGACGTCGGACAGGATGCGGTCGGCGTCGATGACGATGCGGCGCATCGCCGGGCTGTTGCCGTAGCGCGCCCGCAGGGAGCTCATACACCGCCGCAGGCCGCCGATGAGGTCGTGCAGCTCGGCGAATTCGGTCGTGCCCGTGGTGCCCGGCGTGCTAGTCAACGGATCTCCTCGAGGAGGGTTTCGGGTCACAGTACGTCCCCGGTAGTAGCCACGACACGCGCCGGGCGTCAGGCGTTCATCGGCCCCCGCGTTCGGCCGGCAGCATCCGGCGGCCCGGACCGTCAGCACCCCAGCGTCGTAGGACGCCGTGATGTCGTCGTCGGTGACGTGGCCCGGCAGCTGGAACGACCGGTGGAACGAGCCGTAGCGGATCTCCCGCAGCGTGCGGCCGTTCTTCTCCTCCGCGTGCTCGTCGCGGTGCCCGCCGCGGATCACCAGGCGGCCACGGTCCAGCTCCACCTGGACGTCCTGGTCGACGTCAACGCCGGGCAGCTCGACACGTACGATCGCGTCGTCGCCGTCCTTGACGATCTCGGCCGCGGGCTTGAAAGAGCTGGTCGCGGGCTTGTTCCAGTCCGCCGCGACGGCGGGGCCGAAGAAGTCGCGCAGCCACCGGTCGGTGTCCCAGGCCGGTCGTGTCCACAATGCGAGGTTGCTCATGGTGCTTCCCTTCCACTTCCTTGAGCTTCGTTGTGGGATTCCTGTGACCAGCGCCTAGCCGGCCGGCTACTCCTACAAACATGAGTCGACCACGCTTAAGTTCCAGCTGGCCGTTCGCCGGCAGCGAACGACCAATCACAGCTGTTCCTGTGAGTTGTGAGATCTTCGTCATAGGACCGTCACATTGGGCGAAAAAAGACGTAATTTCTCGCCGTTACTCTCAAAGCCATGTCTGCAGACGGGATTGCGCGCGACTACTGTGCGCCGCGTCACATCATCGTAGTCGGACATGGCATGGTCGGACACCGGTTCGTGGAGGCGCTGCGCGCCCGCGACACCGAGGGTCATTGGCGCATAACGGTTTTCGCCGAGGAGGCCGACGCCGCCTACGACCGGGTGGGGCTGACTTCGTACACCGAGAGCTGGGACTGCGCGCTGCTGGCGTTGCCCGGCAACGACTACCAGGGTGACCCGCAGGTCCGGCTGGTGCTCAACCAGCGGGTCACCGAAATAGATCGCGCGACAAAGTCGGTGGTGACCGCCGACGGTCAGCGGCACCACTACGACACCCTGGTCCTGGCCACCGGTTCCTACGCCTTGTGCCGCCGGTGCCCGGCCACGAGCTGCCTGCCTGCCACGTCTACTGCACCCTCGACGACCTCGACGCCATCCGCGCCGACGCCCAGCGCGCGGCGCAGACCGCTCATGCTCGCGCCGGCGTGGTCATCGGCGGCGGCCTGCTCGGGCTGGAGGCCGCTAATGCGCTGCGCCAGTTAGGCTTAGCGACCCATGTGGTCGAGATGACGCCGCGGTTGATGGCCCAGCAGATCGACGAGGCTGGCGGCGCGCTGCTGGCCCGGATGATCGGCGACCTGGGCATCTCGGTGCACGTCGGCACCGGCACCGAGGCGATCGAACCGGTCGAGGGCCCCGACGGGTCCACGACGGTGCGGGTGCGCCTGAGCGACGGCCAGGTGATCGACGCCGGCCTGGTCATCTTCGCGGCCGGCATCCGGCCGCGCGACGAGCTGGCGGTCGCCGCCGGCCTCGCCCGCGCCGAGCGGGGCGGGGTGCTCACCGACTTGTCCTGCCGGACAAGCGATCCCGACATCTACGCGATCGGCGAGGTGGCCGCGATCGACGGCCGGTGCTACGGCCTGGTGGGGCCGGGCTGCACCTCCGCCGAAGTGGTGGTCGACCGGCTGCTGGACGGCAGCGCGGAGTTCGGCGAGGCGGACCTGTCCACCAAGCTCAAACTGCTGGGCGTCGACGTGGCCAGCTTCGGCGACGCGATGGGGACGACCGAGAACTGCCTCGAGGTCGCGATCAACGACGTGGTCAACCGCACCTACGCCAAACTGGTGCTCTCCGATGACGCCAAGACCCTGCTCGGCGGTGTGCTGGTCGGCGACGCCTCGTCCTACGGGGTGCTGCGGCCCATGGTCGGCAGCGAGCTGCCGGGCGACCCGCTGGCGCTGATCGCGCCGGCGTCCTCCGGCAGCGGAACGGCGTTGGGCGTCGGGGCGCTTCCCGATTCGGCGCAGATCTGCTCCTGCAACAACGTCACCAAGGGCGACCTGAAATGCGCGATCGCCGACGGCTGCGCCGACGTCGCCGCGCTCAAGTCGTGCACCTCGGCCGGCACCTCGTGCGGGTCGTGCGTGCCGCTGCTCAAGCAGCTGCTGGAAGCCGAGGGGGTGGAGCAGTCCAAGGCGTTGTGCGAGCACTTCAGCCAGTCGCGGGCCGAGCTGTTCGAGATTATCCCGGCCACCGAGATCCGCACCTTCTCGGGCCTGCTGGAGCGCTTCGGCCGCGGAAAGGGTTGCGACATCTGCAAACCCGTAGTCGCCTCGATCCTGGCGTCCACCGGGTCGGAGCACATCCTGGAGGGTGAGCAGGCCTCGCTGCAGGATTCCAACGACCACTTCCTGGCCAACATCCAAAAGAACGGCAGCTACTCGGTGGTGCCCCGGGTGCCCGGCGGCGACATCAAGCCCGAACACCTGATCCTGATCGGCCAGATCGCCCAGGACTTCGGCCTTTACATCAAGATCACCGGCGGCCAGCGGATCGACATGTTCGGCGCCCGGGTGGACCAGCTGCCGGCGATCTGGAAGCGGCTGGTCGACGGCGGCATGGAGTCCGGCCACGCCTACGGCAAAGCGCTGCGCACCGTGAAGAGCTGCGTGGGCACCGACTGGTGCCGGTACGGGCCGCAGGACTCGGTGCAGCTGGCCATCGACCTGGAGCTGCGCTACCGCGGGTTGCGGGCGCCGCACAAGATCAAGATGGGTGTCTCGGGCTGCGCGCGCGAGTGCGCGGAGGCGCGGTCCAAGGACGTCGGCGTCATCGCCACCGAGAAGGGCTGGAACCTCTACGTCGGCGGCAACGGCGGTATGACGCCCAAGCACGCGCAGCTGCTCGCCAGCGACCTGGACACCGAGACGCTGGTCCGCTACATCGACCGGTTCGTCATGTACTACATCCGCACGGCCGGCCCGGCTGCAGCGCACCGCGCCGTGGGTCAAGTCGCTGGACGGCGGTCGGGACCACGTCCGCGAGGTGGTGTGCGAGGACTCGCTGGGGCTGGCCGAGGAATTCGAGGCCGCAATGGAGCGGCATGTGCGCAACTACAAGTGCGAATGGAAGGGCGTGCTGGACGATCCGGACAAGCTGTCGCGGTTCGTGTCGTTCGTCAACGTCCCCGACGCCGTCGATTCGACGGTGGCGTTCACCGAGCATGCCGGCCGCAAAATCCCTGTGTCCATTGGCATGCCGAAGATCCGTCAGGGGTGGTTCCGGAGGAACTGGGAGATAACATGACACTTCTCAACGACATTCAGGTGTGGACGAGCGCATGCTCCTACGACCACCTCATCCCGGGCCGCGGTGTCGGGGTGCTGCTCGACGACGGTTCCCAGGCGGCGCTGTTCCGGCTCGACGACGGCACGGTGCGCGCGGTGGGCAACGTCGACCCGTTCTCCGGGGCGGCCGTGCTGTCCCGCGGCATCGTGGGCGACCGCAACGGCTGCCCGACGGTGCAGTCGCCCATCCTCAAGCAGGCGTTCTCCCTCGAAGACGGTACCTGCCTGGACGATCCGAGCGTTTCGGTGCCGGTGTACCCGGTGCGCATCACCGCCGCCGGCTACGTTCAGGTGGGCCGCGACTACCAGCCGCGGGCGGCCTGAGCGGTCACCGGGTGATGCCGCCGACCAGGTAGCGCTGCATGGTCGGCCCGATCGCGTCGACGATGGCGTCCGCCGACATCGAATGCAGCGGCTCCGAGCGGATGCCGTAGCGCATGATGCCCAGGCCCACCAGCTGGGAGGCGCACAGCGAGGCCCGGACGGCCGCCTTGTCGGCGCCCAGGATTCTCAGCAGCGGGCCGAAGACCGGGCCGATGAACATGCCCTGCACGATTTCGGCGGTCTTTGCCATCCCGGTGGACGCGATGGCGCTGGCCGCGAACGGCCCGCCGCCGGCGGCGTCTCACGTGGTGATCAGCATCCGCAACGTCCGCCGGCCTACCTGGTTGACCCCCCGGTGACGATCCGGTCGATGAATTCCGGTGTGCTGAAGGGCAACCGCAGCATCTTGGCCACGGGGTCGAGAAGCCCGTGCGACGGCTCTTCGCGGCGGGGCATGGTGTCAGGATCGCCGGTCGCAGGGCAAAGATCAAGGAACCGGCCGCGTGGCGGGCGCGTGGGCGCGCTGGTGCGGACCCGTTCGACACAGGTGCCGCGGATCTCGATCTGGTGCCCGGCCGCCCGCAACGTGCACGAGCGCAGCGGCGGCAACTCCTGGGCGATGTGACGGACCAACGCGCCCAGCCGCATTCGTTCCGGCGACGACGTCGGCACACCCGCGCGGATCAACGGCTGCGCGGTCACCGGTCCCACTCACATGGCGTGCACGTCGCTGCGAAGTGCTTGCAGCAGTTGGTCTTCGATGCCCAGCTCGCGGCTGCGCTCCAGCAGCGCCGCGCCGGCGGGCGCCGAGGTGAAGGTGACCGTGTCGAACTGCCGCCGCGCCACGGAGGCGACGAGTTGGTCGAATTCTCCGCCGGCCGGTGTCGGCTTCCAGCGGTAGATGTGGATGGGCATCACCTGCGCGCCTGCCGAGCGAAGCCCATTGATGAACTCCGGGAAGGGATCCCAGCCGTCGGCCGCGCCGTGCAGCTGCACCGCGATCCGCTTGCCGGCCACACCGGAGTCGAGCAGGTAGCGCAACACCTCGCGCGACGATTCGGATTTCGGCGACCACTCCTTGTGCAGCCCGGCGGTGCGCAACGCGCCCGTCGCCTTGGGCCCGCGGTCCACGATCCGGGCCTGCGACAGCGCCGACAGCAGTTGGGGGGGCCAGGCCCCAGCCGTCGGCCGCGGCGACCCAGCCGCGGAAGTCGATCCCGGTGTGCGCCACCAAGATATCGGGCGGTTGGGCGATCACCGCCTCGGTGTGGCGGTGCAGCTCCTGGTCCTCCGGCAGGGCGATGATGTTGATGGCGGCGGCGCTGGTGACTTCCGCGCCGTTGCGGCGCAGCAACGCGCACAGCTCCTCGGCCCGGTTCGCCGAGGTGACGGCGATCCGGTAGCTGGTGAGCGGCGCGGAGTCCGGCGGGGCCAGTTGCGGGGCCATATGAAGTGTGTATGCCTAGGACGTTTCCGTTGCGTTACCGAGCAATTGCTGTGGCATTGCCCGTGTTGCGAGTCCGCTCACAGCCGCGCGGCCTGGGTTTCCGGCAGCGACACCCCGGGCGCAGCGACCGGCCGCCGCACGTAAACCAGCCAGGTCATGATGGCGGCGACGACGTAGGACGCCATGAACATCCAGTACGCCGACGTCTCGGTTCCGGTGCTCAGGTAGGACTGGCGCAGCGCCAGGTTGATCGCCACCCCGCCGAAGGCCCCGACCGCCGAGCAGATACCGATCAGCGACCCCGACATGGCGCGCGCCCATTGGCGGCGCTCGTCCTCGCTGGTGTCCCGGCCGCGGCTGCGGGCCTCGTAGACCGACGGGATCAGCTTGAACACCGAGCCGTTGCCCATGCCGGATAGGATGAACAGCACCATAAAGCCGACGACGTAGCCGATCATGCTGACCGAATGCGCGCCCGCGCGCTGGTCGTCGACGGTGCTGACGATCACCAGCAGGCCGGCCGCCAGGGTCATCGAGGCCAGCACGCCCAGTGTGACGCGGCTGCCGCCGACACGGTCGGCCAGCCGGCCGCCGTAGATCCGCGCCACCGAGCCCAGCAGCGGGCCGATGAAGGCCAGCTGGGCGGCGTGCAGCGCGGCATGCTTGGCGCTTTCCCCGTTGTCCAGGAAGTTGACCTGCATCACCTGCCCGAAGGCGAACGAGAAGCCGATCCAGGAGCCGAAGGTGGCGATGTAGAGCAGCGAGATCACGTGGGTGTCGCGTTCGAACAGGATCGAGCGCATGGCGCTCAGCTGGGTGCCGTGGTTGATGTCGTCCATGAACATCGCGGCGGCGATGGCCACCGCGGCCAGGAACACCAGATACACCGCGCACACCCAGTACGGGGCCTGGTGTCCGGCGGTGGCCAGCACCAGCAGGCCGACCAGCTGGATCACCGCCACCCCCAGGTTGGCGACGCCGGCGTTGACGGCCATGGCCGTACCCTTGAGCCGCTGCGGGTAGAACGCGTTGACGTTGGCCAGAGACGCCGCGTAGTTGCCGCCGCCCAGCCCGGTCAGGGCGGCGCACAGCACGAAAAGCCACAGCGGCAGACCGGGATTGGCCAGCAAGACGATGGTGCCGACGGCGGGGATCAGCAACACGACCGCCGAGAACGTCGTCCATTTGCGGCCGCCGAAGGCCGCGATGCCCAGGGTGTAGGGGATCCGGGCGCAGCCACCGACCAGGGTGGCCACCGCGCCCAGCAGCAGCTTGTCGACGGCGGAGAAGCCGTACACGGCTGCGGGCATGAACAGCGCCATCACCGGCCACAGGGTCCAGATCGAAAACGCCACGCGGTCACCGGCGATGGTGCACAGCAGGTTGCGACGGGCGATCCTTTTGTTGCCGGCCTCCCAGGCCGCTGCGTCTTCCGGATTCCAGTCCGTGATGCGGTGGTCGCGGCCCATCCGATCGTCACCTTTCCTCGAAGAAGACGCGCCGTTGTCGTCCGCTCGCCATCGAAACCCGTTGGGCGCGGTTGGGTATGGCGCCCGTCGGACGGCGTCGTCGAGCCAGGTGGCACCGCGCTCGCCCGGGGTATCGGGAAAGCTGTTGACGAGCCAGGCTTTCGACGCCTGCGCCGGCACCCCGAATGAAGAGGCGTGCCGGAACCCCGAATGAAGAGGCGTGCCCCGCCGTGTTTTCCGATGCTCACGCTTTGGACGCGAGCGGGTCAACCGGAACGGGTCGATATCCGCTGTCAGTTGATTACCAGTTGTCTGGTAAATCCCTGAAGGGTCGCTCGGCGCGGGTCAGCGGCGAATGCACAGCGGCGCCAAGTGATTTCGCCCAGAGACGGCGGTCGGTGTGAGCTGGGCAATAGTTTGTGCGCGAGCGGCGTCAGGCGAACGGCCAACTGGCGGCGCCGGCGTGGGCGCCGGCCAGCGCCCGGGGCCGCGCCCAGTGCAGCCGCACGTATTGGCCGGGCCGCACCTGGGCGATTTTGTCGACGTCTTCGTCGGTGACCACGCCGACCACCGGGTAGCCGCCGGTGACCGGATGGTCGGGCCCCAGGATCACCGGTAAACCGTTGGGCGGCACCTGGATTGCGCCGCGGGTGGTGCCCTCGCTGGGCAGCTGCCGGTCCGGGTAGCGGTGTTGCAAGGGGCGACCCTCCAGCCGCATGCCGACGCGGTCGCTGCGGTCGGAGGCCATCCAGATCGTGTGCACCAGTGCGTCGGGATTGACCAACCAGTCGTCGCGCGGCCCCGGCACCACCTGCAGTTCCATCAGATGCCCGGTGATGGCCGCCACCGGCGCCTGGTCCAGTTCGGGATAGTCCTGCGTGTGTTCGCCGATCGGCAGCCGGTCTCCGGCCCGCAGCGGCGCCGGGCCGATGGCCGACATCACGTCGTAGCTGCGCGAACCCAGCACCGGGTCCACGCAGATGCCGCCGCGGACCGCAAGGTAGCTGCGCAGCCCGGCGCGGGGCGTGCCCAACGCGATCACCTGGCCGTCGCGCACATGCTGAATGCTGTTGCTGCCGAACTCGATTCCGTCGACCGTGGGATCCGCGTCGGCACCGGTCACCGCGATGTCGACGTCGCCGCGGACCCGGGCCGCGAAACCGCCGAAGGTCACCTCCACGGTGGCGCGGTCGTCGGGGTTGGCCACCAGCCGGTTGGCCAGCTTGTGCGCGCGCCGGTCGGCGGCTCCGGACCGGCTGACGCCGAGGTGGGCCAGGCCCGGCCGGCCCAGGTCTTCGACGACGGCCAGCGGCCCGGTGCGCAGTATCTCCAGGAATGGCACAGCTGTCTCCTTAGCGAGGCTAGACGGCCTGGAACTGAACCCACATGCCCTGCGTCAGCAGGGCCGGGTTGGGTCGCTGCAGATCCCACAGCACCGCGTCGGTGTGCCCGATCAGCTGCCAGCCACCGGGCGACCGGCGCGGATAAATCGCGCTGAATTCACCGGCCAGCGCCACCGAGCCGGCCGGCACGGCGGTGCGCGGCTCGGCGCGCCGCGGCACCCGCAGCCGCGGGTCGCCGTCCACCAGGTACGCGAAACCCGGTGCGAATCCACTGAATCCGACCTGCCACGGGGTGCCGGTGTGGGCGTCGATCAGCTGCGGGATGGTCAGTCCGGTGTGTTCGGTGACCTCGGCCAAATCCGGGCCGTCGTAGACGACGCCGATGACCACGTCGGCGTGGCGCTCGGCGGGCGGGGTGGGCGCGGCGGTGACGTTCATCTTGCGCAGCCGCTGCCGGAGGAGGCCTTGCCGGCCGGGGTCGTCGAGCTTGACCAGCACCGTGCGGGCCGCCGGCACGATGTCGACCACGCCGGGCAGCGCCGCGGCTCGTAGCACCTGCGCCCACGCCAATACCTCTGCGGTACTGCCGCATTGCACCATCAGCGCTCGATCGCCGTACTCCAGCACGGTGTTGCCGACCAGGGCTGTCGGCAGGTGGTGGGCCAGGTCGGCGCTAAGGTCCGTCACGCTCATTACTCGACGGTAACCCCGGGATCGCGGCCCGTGCGAGGGGTGGCTGACGGATTTTCGACCACTGCCAGAGCTGCCTTAGCAAACGCTCAAACAGCCGCGACTAGCCCAGGATCTTGGTCAGCTGCGGGGGCAGCTGGTCGGCGATCACCGGGTAGCTCAGCGGGGAGGCGAAGGCGATCGCGCCGGCCTGGTCCTTGGTGGTGAAGATGTGCCGGTTCTGTGCGGTGGTCAGCGACCCGGCTACCTCGGGGTCGGCCAGCAGCGCCTTTTGGTCGTCGGGGTTCTGGGTCGTCCAGATCACCACGTCGGCGGATTCCAGCACCGATTTGATGTGGTCACGCGGGATGACGGCGCGCTGATCGGTGCCGAACGGGTTGATGCTGTCGGCGATGACCAGCCCTATCTGGTTGAGGAAGTCGGTGCGCCAGCCGGCCATGGTGGCCACCACGGTGCCCTGCCACAGCGCCCCGTGCATCAGCAGCGCCTTCTTGCCGGTCCATTGCGGGTTCTTCTTGCCGATATCGGTGAACTTCTGGTCGACGCCGGCGACCAACCACTTCATCTTCTCGGCCGCGAACACCGCCTGGCCGACGGCGGCGGCCTGCTCCTTCCATGGTTCGAAGAAGGCGTCCCCGTCCGATTGCGCCACGGTCGGGGCGATCGCGGACAGCTTCTGGTAGGTGTCGGCGTCGAGCCCCGCGTTGATGGCCACGATCAGATCCGGTTTGAGACCGGCGATCTGGTCGACCGGGATGCCGTTGTCCAGGTTCAGCACGGTGGGCTGGGCCCCGCCGAGTTTGTCTGCGGCCCAAGGCCACACCGCGAACGGCTGGTCACCGAACCAGTTGGTCACCGCGATCGGCACCACGCCCACGGCGAGCAGGTCGTCCTGCTCGGTGTAGCCGGCGCTGACGACGCGCTTGGGCGGTTCCTTGATGACGGTCTGGCCGAACAGGTGGGTGACGGTCACCGATCCCGGCCCGGCGTTCCCCGGGGGCGGCTGGTGTGCCGAGCACCCCGCCGAAAGCCCGGCCGCACCGGCCGTCGCGGCCACGCCGGCTGCTCCTGCGAGCTGCAAGAATCCCCGTCGATTCCATCCCTGTCGCATCGCGTGAGAGTATCGCGTTCCGCCCTCACACACCCATCGCCGCGCTGGTGAGGCCGCTCAGTCCAGCGGCATCCCGGCGTCCATGAAATCCAGCGCCCGGTAGATGGTCTCGGGCGTGGTGGGGGCGCTGTCGAAGGCCGCCATCATGGCGCCGGTCAACGCTCCGGCGAACACCCGGACCTCGAAATCGTCTGCGGCACAGCCGATCCGGTGCGCGATCGCCTCGGCGGCGACGGTCACGGTGCGGTAGTACTCGTCGTACATGGCTGCCTTGAGCTCGGGGATGGAGAACATCAGCCGCTGCCGGGTGCTCTCGAACTCCAGCTGGTCGTCGGGCAGCTGGGACAGCACCGTCGCGTAGGCCCGGCGGAACGCCTGCGGCAGCGACAGCTCGCGCGGCTGCGCCTTGAGGGCGTCCAGGATCAGCGGGTCCAGGTCGTCGGCCAGCAGCAGCGACTCCTTGGACCCGAAGTAGCGGAAGAAGGTGCTCGGCGACACGTCGGCGGCTTCGGCGATCTGTTCGACGGTGGTCGCGGCGTAGCCGTTCTGCTCGATGAGGCGAAACGCCTCGCGCCTGATGGCCTGGCGGGTCTTGATCTTCTTGCGCTACCGCAGGCCCGGGGGAGCCTCACTGGCCGGCATGGGCCGATTCTCCCGCATCGGCGCCGGCCCGTGCCCGCAGCACGGCCACGCGTTGCGAAGTTCTGACAAAGCCTTGCGGGCCGTTGCGATTTCTGCGTAGCGCCGGCGTAACTGTGCACACCACGACCGGTAACACCGCCTCTTTAGCGTCGAGTGGTCACTGCCCGCGCCCGGCGAGACGGGCGCCCGATGAGACCCGCGCCCGGTTCGACGTGCGCCCTATGAGACAGGGGAGACCCACCGGATGATCACGACCATCACCCGGTACCGCAACCCGCGGCGGCGCCCGAACGGCACAAGGGGCGGCACTGGATCGACGACTGGCGACCCGAAGACCCCGAATTCTGGGAGACGACGGGCAAGGCGATCGCCCGCCGCAACCTGATCTTCTCGATCTTCGCCGAGCACATCGGGTTCAGCGTGTGGATGCTGTGGAGCATCGTGGTGGTGCACATGACGGCCGGACCGCACGGGCGCACCCGCCGGCGTCCGGTTGGGCGCTGACCGCCCAGCCAGGCGCTGTGCCTGGTGGCCGTGCCCAGCGGGGTCGGCGCCTTCCTGCGGCTGCCCTACACGTTCGCCGTCCCGGTGTTCGGCGGCCGCAACTGGACGACCATCTCGGCGGCCTTGCTGCTGATCCCGTGCCTGCTGCTGGCGTGGGCGGTGAGCCATCCCGGCATCCCGTTCGGGGTGCTGGTGGCGATCGCCGCGACCGCCGGGTTCGGCGGCGGCAACTTCGCCTCGTCGATGGCCAACATCTCCTTACTTCTACCCGGAGAAGGACAAGGGCTGGGCGCTGGGGCCTCAACGCGGCCGGCGGCAACATCGGCGTGGCGGTGGTGCAGAAGGTCATCCCGCCCGTCGTGATCGCGGGCGGCGGCGTGGCGCTGTCCCGGGCCGGGCTGTTCTACCTGCCGCTGGCGGTCGTGGCTGCGGTGTGCGCGTTCCTGTTCATGAACAACCTGACCGAGATCAAGGCCGACGTGAAGCCGGTGTGTCAGGCGCTGCGCCACGCCGACACCTGGATCATGTCGCTGCTCTACATCGGCACCTTCGGATCCTTCATCGGCTACTCGGCCGCCTTCCCGACCCTGCTCAAAACGGTGTTCGGGCGCGGCGACATCGCGCTGGCGTGGGCGTTTCTGGGCGCCGCCATCGGGTCGGTGATCCGGCCGCTGGGCGGCAAGCTGGCCGACCGGGTGGGCGGGGCGCGGATCACCGCAGCCAGCTTCGTGATGCTGGCCGTCGGCGCGGCGGCCGCGCTGTGGTCGGTGAAGGCGGTGAACCTGCCGGCCTTCTTCGCCAGCTTCATGTTCCTGTTCGTTGCGACCGGCATCGGCAACGGTTCGACCTACCGGATGATCTCGCGGATCTTCAAGATCAAGGGCGAGCTGGCCGGGGCGATCCCGACACCATGGTGACGATGCGCCGCCAGGCCGCCGGCGAAGCCGGGCGTCATCTCGGCGGTGGGCGCCTTCGGCGGGTTCATCGTGCCGCTGGCCTACGCCTGGTCGAAGTCGCAGTTCGGCAGCATCGAACCCGCGCTGCGCTTCTATGTGGTGTTCTTCCTGGGCTTGCTGGCCGTCACCTGGTACTGCTACCTGCGCAAGCACAACGCGATCACCCGGGTCGGCATCTAGCCTCAGGACGGTTTCTGCCGGCCGCCGTATCCCTGCCAGGGGGAGTAGTCGGCGATCAGCTCTTCCTGAGGCGGCCGCTGGTCCTCGGGGACGTGCTTGCAGGTTGATCCGGATCCGGTACCAGATCGTGCTGGGCCCGCGCATCCCGTCGACCAGGACGTCGGCCGGCTGCAGCCGGGCGGCGGCCTCCGGATGGCGGTCGCGCCAGACGTCCAGCGCCGCCATCGCCTCGTCCCTCGTCTTGGTGCGGGCGACCTCGATCAGCGGCATCGAGGATCGGCCCCGGCCGCCGGATCGTGTCCCGGCGCCCTTCGGCGCCCGCTCCGGCGGACCCAGCCCCTCGGCCAAGCACCAGCAGTCGGTCGAGGTCGCCGACGGCGTCGTCCATGCCCGCCCACGGGTCGCCGATCTCGGCCAACCGGGCGGGCACGGTGTCGATGGTGAACGCCTCGGGCCGGCAGCCCGCGACCTCGTCCCAGCGCAACGGCGTCGACACCCGGGCGTCCGGGGTCGCCCGCACCGAGTAGGCCGACGCGACGGTGCGGTCCTTGGCGTTCTGGTTGAAGTCGACGAACACCCCCTCGCGTTCCTCCTTCTACCAGCGGCTGGTCGCCGCCTCGGGCGCGCGCCGCTCCACCTCGCGTGCCACGGTCTGCGCGGCCAGCCGCACCGGGCGGAACTCCCAGCGCCGGGCGATGCGGGCATAGATGTGGAAGCCGCGCGACCCGGACGTCTTCGGCCACGGGGTCAGGCCGTAGTCCTCGAGCACCTCGCAGGCGACCAGCGCGACGTCCACGATCCGCCGCCAGGACACCCCGGGCATCGGATCCAGGTCGACGCGCAGCTCGTCGGGGTGGTCGAGGTCGTCGGCCAGTACCGGGTGCGGGTTCAGGTCGACACAGCCCAGGTTGATCAGCCAGGCCAGCCCCGCGGCGTCGTGGATGACCGCTTCGGCGGCGGAAGTGCCTCGCGCATAACGTAATTCGGCGACGTCGACTCGCTCCGGCCGGTTCGCCGGCGCGCGTTTCTGGAACACCGCCTCCTGCGTGATGCCCTTGACGAAGCGCTTCAGGATCATCGGGCGCCCGGCCACACCGCGCAGTGCGCTGTCGGCCACGGACAGGTAATATCGGACCAGGTCGAGTTTGGTGTACAGGCCGGCAGCAGAACCGGTGGTTTCGCCGCCGCCGACGCGGGGGAACACCACCTTGTTCGGATGGGTGATGGTGACCCGCCGCCCGGCCACTTCCAGCGAAACCAGACGGGTCATGTGGTTCATGCTAATTCGCCAGAATTTCTGGCCGTACTGAGACGGACGTCACATACGGTGGATTCCATGCCTAACCTCCTTGGCCTGCTCGGTCAGGCCACTAAAGCGGTAGCCAAAGTTCAGCAGTATGTCGAACGTGGCTTCGCTGAACTGCACTACCTGCGCCGGATCATCGAGTCGGGCGCATTCCGGCTGGAGCCGCCGCAGAACTACGCCGCGATGGCCGCCGACATCTACAAGTGGGGCGAGCTCGGCATGCTGCCGTCGCTCAACGCCCGCCGGACCCCCGACCGGGCGGTGGTGATCGACGAGGAGGGCGAACTCAGCTACGCCGAGTTGGACCGGGCCGCGCACGCGGTCGCCAACGGCCTGATCGCCAAGGGCGTCAAGGCCGGCGACGGTGTGGCCATCCTGGCCCGCAACCACCGCTGGTTCCTGATCGCCAATTACGGTGCGGCCCGGGTGGGTGCCCGCATCATCCTGCTCAACAGCGAGTTCTCCGGCCCGCAGATCAACGAGGTTTCGGAGCGCGAGGGCGCCAAGGTCATCATCTACGACGACGAGTACACCAAGGCGGTCAGCAAAGCCGAACCGCCGCTGGGCAAGCTGCGCGCGCTGGGCACCAATCCCGACGCGGACGAGCCGTCCGGCAGCACCGACGAGACGCTGGCCGAGCTTATCGAGCGCAGTAGCTCCGAGCCCGCCCCCAAGGCGGACAAGCACGCCTCGATCATCATCTTGACCAGCGGCACCACCGGCACGCCCAAGGGCGCCAACCGCAGCACGCCGCCGACGCTGGCGCCGGTCGGCGGCATCCTGTCGCACGTGCCGTTCAAGGCCGGCGAGGTGACGTCGCTGCCGTCGCCGATGTTCCACGCCCTGGGGTACCTGCACGCGACCATCGCGATGTTTTTGGGTTCGACGCTGGTGCTGCGGCGCAAGTTCAAGCCGCCGCTGGTGCTGCAGGACATCGAAAAGTACCGGCCGACCGCCGTGGTGGTGGTGCCGGTGATGCTGTCGCGGATCCTGGACACCCTGGAGAAGATGGACAAGAAGCCGGACCTGTCCAGCCTGCGGATCGTGTTCGTCTCGGGCTCCCAGCTGGGGGCCGAGCTGGCGGCCCGGGCGCTCAAGGACATCGGACCGGTCATCTACAACATGTACGGCTCGACCGAGATCGCGTTCGCCACCATCGCCGGGCCCAAGGACCTGGAACGCAACGCGGCGACGGTCGGTCCGGTCGTCAAGGGCGTGAAGGTCAAGATCTTCGACTACAACGGCAAGGAACTGCCCCAGGGCGAGGTGGGCCGGATCTTCGTCGGAAACACCTTCCCGTTCGCGGGCTACACCGGGGGCGGTAACAAGCAGATCGTCGACGGCCTGTTGTCCTCCGGTGACGTCGGCTACTTCGACGAGCACGGCCTGCTCTACGTGAGCGGCCGCAACGACGAGATGATCGTCTCCGGCGGCGAGAACGTGTTCCCCGCCGAGGTCGAGGACCTGATCAGCGGGCATCCCGACGTGGTGGAGGTCACCGCGATCGGCGTTGAGGACAAGGAGTGGGGCCACCGGTTGCGCGCCTTCGTGGTGAAGAAGGAGGGCGCCGACCTGGACGAGGACACCATCAAGCACTACGTCCGCGACCACCTGGCCCGTTACAAGGTGCCCCGCGAGGTCATCTTCCTCGACGAGTTGCCCCGCAACCCGACCGGCAAGATCCTCAAACGCGAGCTCCGTGAGATGGAGGTCTAGCGGCGCTCTTTGATGGCCCGGGTGATCTGCGCGGTCAGCTTGGGGTCGACCAACAGCTGGTCGATCAGCGCGGTGAGCACCTCCTGCCCGGTCACCCGAGCGACCCCCAGCCGGTCGGCGGCTTCGCGCTGCCAGATGTCGAGGGCCCGGCGGGTGGCCGCCGGCAGGTCCACGGTCCGGCGGGTGCGCTGGGTGCGGCCCGCCTGGTTGGCCGGCGGCCCGCTGGGCACCCGCGGGCCGCCGGGCTGGTGGATGCTGGTGAGGTGCTCGGTGAGCGCGGTATCTCCGGAGGGGCCGGCGGCTGGGCTGGGAGCGCGAAACGCGCCGCCGCTGGGTCCGCTGTGGCTGGGGTTGAAGTTCACTGTGGTGTCTTCCTCCGTGAGTGGCAATCAGTAAATCAGCGCTCGTTGCCTGTGCGTCAATACTGATTCTGTCACCGACGCCAGACTAAGTCGCGTT
Organism: Mycobacterium lepraemurium; assembly: GCA_002291465.1. Classification (GTDB taxonomy): domain Bacteria; phylum Actinomycetota; class Actinomycetes; order Mycobacteriales; family Mycobacteriaceae; genus Mycobacterium; species Mycobacterium avium. Next base: position 484,894 of record CP021238.1, read on the forward strand.
GCCGGGCTGGGCATGTGGCGGGCCGGTGCCGCGCCGACGGCGGCTGCGGCGGATCCGCCGAACCCGCACGTCAAGCAAATTGCTGACGATAGCTGCGTGTAGGGGTAAACGCCGTTTTGCGTGACGGTGGACGGGCTCGGGACGACAACTTCGACAGCATTTCTTCCACACATAAGGCAATGGCATAAAACGTATATCGGTAGATACTTGGTGCCGCGTCAGTACTTCAGTAAATACCTATCGAACTGCGTCTATATGTGTACACTGACCGCTAGGAGTCAGTAATAGCGGATAAGCGGATCGGCGGAAAAACGTATAGAAACGTCGTAAAAGAGGTGGTAATTAGGCACTATTGTTATCCAATTCAAAGCAAAAACAACCCAATCCATCTTGTTTTCCGAGAAATGCGCTAGTAGCGTTTTGAGCATCAACCTCCGATAAATCCAAATCTTTGGAAGGACGCCCTCGATGATCTCCTCAGCATCGTCACACGGTGTCGTCGCGGGTGTCGCGGCGGTTGGGGCCGTGGTCGGTGCGCTGCTGTTCGGTGGCGCCCCGGCGGCTCAGGCCCCCCGCCCCCGCGCCGGCGCCTTCCACAAGTTTCGCCAGTGCCGGGCCGCACAGCGGACCGGGCCCCATTCCCGACGGCCCCGGTGGCCGCGGATGGGGAGGCCATGATGGTCGGGGACATGGCCCGTGGGGCCACGGTGGCTGGGGCCACGGTGGCTGGAACCGGGGCTTCTGGGCGCCCGGACACTGGTGGAACTGGTGGAACTGGTGGTGGTGACCATCTCCGCGCGGTGAACCGGTCATCGCCGACACGCCAACCCTCGGGATGATCGGACCGCGTAGTGGGGGGAACCATGCCGGCTTGGCATCAGCCAGGTCAGCATGGCCCTATCCCAGACCTTTTTTCCAAACCTTTTGCGGCGCAACGGTTTACTGGTCGCGGGGCAACCCCAGCAGCCGTTCGGCGATGATGTTCAGCTGCACCTCCGACGTACCGCCGTAGATGGTGGTCGCGCGGCTGGCCAACAGGTACTCGCCCCACTTGCCGGGTAGCTGATCGGTGTCGCCGATCGCGGCGTCGGTGCCGAACGAGGACACCGCGAATTCGGCATAGCCCTGGCCGGTGCGCATCGACAGCAGTTTGGAGATCGCTGCCGAGGGCATCGCGTCCCCACCCGCCAGCGTCAGCAGCGTGGAGCGCAGGTTCAGCACCTTGGCCGCATGGCCCTCGGCGATCAGCTGACCCGCACGGTGCTGCGCGACCTGATCGAACTGCCCGTCGCGGACGAACTCGACGAACTGCGCCAGCGTGGCCAGGAAATTCGCCTCGCTGCTGCCGATCGAGACCCGCTCGGCGGTCAGCGTGTTGCGGCTGACCTCCCAGCCGCGGTTCACCTCACCCAGCACGCACTCGTCGGGCACGAACACGTCGTCGATGTAGACGGTGTTGAACATCGCGTTACCGGTCAGCTCGCGCAGCGGCTTGACTTCGACGCCGTCGCTGCTCATGTCCAACAGGAAGTAGGTGATGCCATTGTGTTTCGGGGCGTTGGGGTCGGTTCTGGCCAGCAGCGCACCCCACTGCGCGAACTGCGCGACGGTGGTCCAGATCTTCTGGCCGGTGATCCGCCAACCGCCGTCCGTCCGGGTGGCCTTGGTGGACAGGCCGGCCAGGTCCGATCCCGCGCCCGGCTCGGAAAACAGCTGGCACCAGATCATTTCGCCGCACAACGTCGGCGGCAGGAAGCGTTGCTTCTGTTCGTCGGTCCCGTACGCCACGATCGACGGGATGATCCAGGTGGCGATCCCGGTTTGCGGCCGTTTGACCCGCCCGGCGGCGAACTCCTGGGCGATGATGATCTGCTCCACCGGGCCCGCACCCCGGCCCCACGGCTTCGGCAGGTACGGCAGCACCCAGCCGCCCTCGGCGAGGGCGACCTTGCGCTGCTCGCGGTCCATCGCCTTGAACGCCGCCACCTCGGCCCGGATCTCGGCCCGCAGCTTCTCGGTGTCGGGGTCGAGGTCGATGTCGACCGCGCGCATCCCGGTGCTGGTCGCGGTGTCCACCACCTGCTGCGGGTAGTCCGAGCTGCGGCCGAACGAGGCGGCCAGCATCAGCGCCCGCCGGTAATAGACGTTGGTGTCGTGCTCCCAGGTGAAGCCGATCCCGCCGTGCACCTGGATGCAATCCTGCGCGCATCGTTGGGCGGCGGCCGGGGCCAGCGTGGCCGCCACCGCGGCGGCGAACTCGACGTGTGAACCCGCTGTGTCCCAATCCTTTTTGCGGGCCTCATCGAGCGCGCGGGCCGCGTCCCACACCGCCGCGGTGGCCCGCTCGGTGTCGACGATCATCTCGGCGCACTTGTGCTTGATGGCCTGGAACTGGCCGATGGGCCGGCCGAACTGCTCGCGGATCTTGGCGTACTGCGACGCCGTGTCGGTCGCCCAGCGCGCGACGGCGATGGCCTCGGCGGATAGCAGCGTGGTCATCAGGGCGTGCGCGGTCGCCATGCTCAGGTTCGTCAACACCACGTCGTCGCCGACCTCGACGGCGTTGGCCCGCACGTCGGCGATGGGCCGCAGCGGGTCGATGCTTTTCACCGGTTCGATCTCGAGCTGCTCGGCGCGCAGCATCACCCACGCCTCGCCGCTGTCGATCGCCACCGGCAACACCAGCAGTGAGGCCTGCGCCGCGGCGGGCACCGCGCGCAGTTCGCCGCGGATCACCAGCGCATCACCCTGACGGGTCGCGGTCAGCGCACAGCAATTCAGGCCGTAGGCCGCGATCTGGGCGCCGGATGCCAGCTCGGAGAGCACCTTTGCGTCCGGGTCGTGCGCGGAGATCAGCGCACTGGCGATGGCCGACGGCACGAACGGGCCCGGTACCGCGCCGTAGCCGAATTCTGCCAGCACGATGGCCAATTCGAGGATGCCGAAGCCCTGCCCGCCCACCGACTCCGACAAGTGGACGCCGTGCAGGCCCTGCTCGGCCGCCGCCTGCCAGTACGGCGGCGGGTTCTCCAGCGGCGTCTCCATCGCCCGGTGCAGCGTCTCGGACGGCGCGATGCGCGCCACCAGCGATCGCACTGAATCGGCCAGTTCTTGATGCTCGGGATTTATTGCGATCGGCATTGGTCGCCTTCCGTTGCTGCAGGACGCCGTTTCGGCCAAGTACCTTCCAAGCTAACAACCAGTGGATTGGTCGACGACATGGGCCAGCGGCTAGCGCCACCGCCTGGCGATCCACTGCGCGATGAGGTCGGCCTGCTCGCTGCGCGCCCCCGGCGTGGTGAAGTAGTGGTCGGTGTCGATCGAGGCCCGCGTCTTGTCGGTGCTGGCCAGCGCGTTGAAGATGCGTTGCGCGTCAGAGGGAAACACCCCGGTGTCGGCCTCGGCGTTGATCACCAGCGCGGGGCAGCCGATGCGGGCCAGGTGCGGTTCGGCCCGGGTTTGCGCCACCCGCAGGCTCCACATGCTCAACCAGTTCCGCAGCGTGCACGCCGCGGCGATGCCGTGCGCGGAACGGTTCGCCTTGGCCGGGACGCCCGCGTAGCACGTATTGGGCTGGCGCTCGGTGGGCTCGATGGTCGGATCCACCATGCGGGGGTCGGCCCAGGTGCGCATCACCGAAAACGGGCGGTCCGAAAACCCCGCGGCGCGAATGCGTTTTAGCTCCTTTTCGGCCCAGTCGGTGATGGCGTGGTTGCGCGCGGTCTGTGCGGCCCGGTAGCGGGTGAGGAACTCCGGCGCATAGGGCGGGCCGTTGCGCTCGTTGAACAGGTCGAGGTCGGCGTCGGTGGCGACGGGGTCGTTCTCGTCGACGACGACAGCGTCCATCCAGGCGGTGAGCACCTCCGGGCGCCCCGGGTGGGCGGCGGTGGCCACATAGCCGTCGGCCGGCGGCAAGTCGGTCAGCCCCGCCGCCGGGCGCATCCCGTCCAGCGGGGTCACGTTCGGTTCGACGGCCTGCGACTGGTAGGCGGCCATCAGCGATCCGCCCCCCGAATTGCCCAGCAGCACAACGGTATCCACTCCCCGAACGTCGGGCAGCCAGCGCACACCGACCCCGATGTCGACCAGCGCGTGGTCGAGCAGGACGCTGCTCTCGAAGCCCCGGAACCGGGTGTTCCAGCCGAGAAAACCGATGCCGCGGGTGGCCCATTTAGCCCGCCAAATAGTGCTCGGAGAAGTCGATCTGGTAGTGCGTGGCGATCATCGCCACCTTGGGTTTGCGTCCCACGCCCCGGTGGTAGAGGCCCTGGCAGGGATGTCCGCCGGCGCCCGCGCGACCGGCGGTGCGCGAGGGCAGCCCGACGAATTCCCGGATCACCCCGGCGCCGGTACGGCGACTCGATTCGCGACTCAACTTTGCGGCTCCTCCTCACACCCGTAGATGGCCCGGTAATAGATGTTGGCCAGGGTTCGGATGCAGGCCTGGTCGTCGGGTTCCCCGGAGCGCGCCGAACCGAGCTGGATGTAGCAGAACTGGTTGAACATCGCCACGATCGCCTCGGCGATCAGCTGCGGGTCGTCGTCGCGGCAGTAGCCCCGGTCTTGTGCGCTCCGCACCGATTCGGCGATGAAAGAGATTGGTATCGCGCAGATTTCGGCCCAGTACCGGGCGAAGTCGTCGTTGACCATGGCCAGTTGTGACACGCTGATCACCCCGGCCAGCCGGTTGCGGTAGGTGTGCCAGTGGGCGGCGGCCGCGGTGTAGGCGCGGTCCCGATCGGACAAGCCGTGCCGGGTCGCCGACCGCGCCCGCTGATTAGCCTCGTCGCGGAAGCGCAGCGCCCACTGGCGCACCATCGCCTCCCTGGAGTCGTAGTAGTTGTAGAAGGCCGCCGCCGAGCGGCCCGCCTCCGCGGCGATATCGGCGATGGTGGTGGCCAGCATACCCTTGCGGGCGATGACGGTGCGGGCGGCCATGTCGATGGCGGCCCGGGTGCGCCTGCCCCGATGCGTGGGCAGCGCCGCGGGCCGGCCGGGCCGGTCAGCCGGGGATACCGCGGTCGACACCTGCGCACCTCCCTGGGCCAAAACTGAATCTGATGTTAGATTCAGATTCGGGTCTTGGCCAGGATCGTCACCCGGGGACCGAGGGAGAAACCCGATGATCAAGCCGCACAACACCAACACCGAATTCGAACTCGGCGGGATCAACCACGTCGCCCTGGTGTGTTCGGACATGGCGAAAACCGTGGACTTCTACAGCAACGTGCTGGGCATGCCGCTGGTCAAATCGCTCGATCTGCCCGGCGGCGCGGGCCAGCACTTCTTCTTCGACGCCGGCAACGGCGACTGCGTGGCCTTCTTCTGGTTCGTCGACGCGCCCGACCGCGTCCCCGGCATCTCGTCGCCGGGCGCCATCCCCGGCATCGGCGACATCACCAGCGCGGTGAGCAACATGAACCACCTGGCCTTCCACGTGCCCGCCGAGAAGTTCGTCGCCTACCGCCAACGGCTCAAGGACAAGGGCGTGCGGGTCGGCCCGGTGCTCAACCACGACGAAACCCCGATGCAGGTCTCCGCGACTGTGCACCCCGGCGTCTACGTGCGCTCCTTCTACTTCCAGGACCCCGACGGCATCACCCTCGAGTTCGCTTGCTGGGTGAAGGAATTCGACAGCGGCGACGCTCGAGCGGTGCCCAAGACCGCGGCGGACCGCCGGCCCCGGGTGGGCGCCGGGCGCTGACGCCGCCGAGCCGGAGGATGGTGTCATGACCGACGGCATATCGCCCGACGAACAGATCGCGGCGCTCACGCCCGAGCAACGGCGCGCACTCGTCTCTCGGCTGAAGCGGCCCCGGGCGAAGTGATCGACCCGGAATATCTGGCCCGGATGCGGCGCATCCGGCTGAGCCTGATGATCGGCGGCTCCATGGCGATGATCCCGTGGCTCGGCTAGCTGTCGGTGACGCTGCCGGAGAACTACGTCGCCCACAACTGGCCGATCACCTGGGTCGGCTTCGACGTGCTGCTGGTCGGTTTCATGCTAGCCACCGCGGTGCTCGGCTACCTGCGCCGCCAGCTGCTCGGGCTCGCCGCGTTCACCACCGGCGTCCTGCTGATCTGTGACGCGTGGTTCGACCTGATGACCGCCGGGCCCAAGGACGTCTGGCTGTCGGTGATCACCGCGCTGCTGATCGAGGTGCCGTTGGCCGTCTTCGTGATCCTGAGCGCGTTGCGCATCACCCGGCTCACCATGATGCGGCTGTGGCTGCTGCGCCCCGGCATGCGACTGTGGGATCTGCCGCTGTTCCTCTGACGGTCCGGCCGCCCAACGGTCAATCGTATCTCGAGTTACCGACCCGCACAGCGGAATTGGCGAGGAAACCCGCATGCGGGTGCCTGGCGTCCGGATCAGGGACCTGTCGGGCAGGGAAGGTTGCTGCACTGCCGGTAATTTCGCTGGGGAATGCGAGTCTTCACAAAACCACCGAAATCTTCGCCTCCGTCAGCTAGCGTCACAGCAGCGACACAGGGGGTGCAAGCGACGGGGTGGTTCAGTCCGCCTCAGGGGTCGAGACCGTTGCCGATTTCCACCGCGAAACCAAACTGATGATGTGCGAAAAGCCAAGCGATCAATGCACTTTCGCAACCCCCGGCCGCACCGGAAGCGTCGGCTCACAGCACAAGGATTCGAGGAAATGGTCGCACTCGGCAACATCAACGAATGACAACCGCCGCACGGCCCGGTCACGATGTGGATGGCCGCGCCGGCGGCGCTCGAAGCCGCGCGCGCCGCGCGGCGAAGTGACCTGCCGCCGAGTTACCAACAGGATCAACCCCTCTGGGCCGCCTACCACGGCGGGGTGCTGGACCGCCAGCTACCGCGGCTGATGGTCGTGGCGGGGGACATCCCCGGCGCCTGCGACATTGGCGCGATGACGGCGACCATCAACGCGCACCTGCGCCGGCAGGACACCTACCACAGTTGGTTCGAGCACGACAACCGCGTCTTCGTGCGCCGGGTGATCGACCGTCCCCGAGGACATCGACTACGTTGCGGTGCCGCTCGGGCAGATGAACGCCGACCAGGTGCGCACGCACGTGCTGACAAGCACTCCGCAGACCCTGGAATGGGGTTGCTCCACGTACGGAATAGTCCAGCACGCAGAGTATTTCACCTTCTACGCTAGTGTCGACCACCTGCACATCGACGGTCTTTCGGCCGCCCTCATCTTCCTCGAAATCCACCTGACCTATCAGGAGCTGGCCCATACCGGCCGGCTGCCCGCGGCGCTGCCGGAGATCCGCAGCTACCGCGACTACGCGGTGCGCCAGCGCGAGAAGGCCGCCGCGCTGACCTTGTCGTCGCCGGAGATCAAGGACTGGATCGAGTTCGCGCGCGACACCGACGGCGACTGTCCGAGTTTGCCGCTGCCCCTGGGCGACACGTGGGCCAGCAGCAAGGGCGACCTGCTGACCGTCGAGCTGATGGACGCCGCGTACACGGCGTCGCTCGACGCCGCCTGCCTGGCGGCCGGCGCCCGGTTCATCGGGGGAGTGCTGGCCTGCACGGCGCTGGCCGAACACGAATTGACCGGCAAGACGACGTATCACGGATTCACCGCCCGGGACACCCGCACACCCGGCGTCGACGCCATGACCCTGGGCTGGTTCGCCAGCCTGATCCCGGTCACGGTGCCGACCGCGGGCCAAACGTTCGCCCAGGCGGCCAGGACGGCGCAGAAGTCGTTCGACGACGCCCAACGCCTGGCCGACGTGCCGGTGGAGCGGGTGCTGGAGCTGGCCACGCCGGACGAACTGGGTATCAAACTGCCCACCCAGCTGCCGATGATGTTGTCGTTCCTCGACTTTCGCAAGATTCCCCTCAACGGCCTGTGGGCCGAGACCAAGTTCGGCACCTACGGCGACAGCCTTTCGCACGGCGGGGTGAACATGTGGATCAACCGCCAGGCCGCGAACACCACGGTGACAATGTCGTTCCCGGACAACGCGATCGCCCGCGACTCGGTGCTACGCTACATCGCCACGCTGATCCGGGTGTTCACCCGCGTTGCCAGGACCACCGCGTACGAGCCCGTCGTGGTTGTGCTCCAACCCGATTCGGACGACCCGGGCACCTTGGCGCTCACCGCGGACGACACCGAAGCGGCGTAATCATGAGCAACGTGCTGGATTTGGCCGACCAGGCCCTGTTTCTCGGTGGGCGGGCGACGGGAGCCACCAGCCTGCTGCAATGCGCGTGGGTGTACGACCGCGCGATCGATCTGGCCGGGCTGAGACGGTTCCACCGGCACCTGGGCGCCGGACGGCTGGCGCGGCGGATCGAGTGCTCCTCGTTGCCGTTCGGCCGTCATCGCTGGGTGTCGACCGGCGCACAGGGCGCCCTCGAGGTGGTCGCGGTGCCGCGGCTGCGGAATGCCGTCGAGGCCTGGCTAACCGAGCAGGCCGGCAGACGGCCGGACGCCGAGCACGGGCCCGGGTGGCACCTGGCGGTGTTGCCGCTGACCGACGGCGGCGCGGTGGTGAGCCTGGTCACCACGCACTGCCTGACCGACGGCGTCGGGTTGTGCGAGGTCACGCCGGTCCGCGCTGGCCAAGGACGCACGCCAAACCGCCCGCGACACAGGCGATGTCGGCCGTGCGGTGCGGGCGGCGGCACGGATGCTGCGCCAGGGCCGCGCGACCCGGCGGCGCGGCACCCAAGACCGCATCACCGTTCCCGCACAGACGATCTTCGTCGACGCCGACGAGTGGGACGCCCGCGCCCGGGCCCTGGGCGGCACCAGCAACGCGCTACTCGCCGGACTGGCCGCCCACCTCGCCCAGCGGGTGGGACGGGTCGCCCCCGACGGTTCGGTCACCGTCGGCATGCCGGTCAACGAACGCGTTGCCGGCGACACCCGCGCCAACGCCGTCACCAACGTCGACGTGCTGCTGGGACCCGCGGCGATCGGCACCGACCTGCGCGCGATCCGGGCTGCGGTCAAGAACGCCCTGGTCCGCCACCACGACCTGCCCGACGAGCGGTGGGCGTTGCTGCCGCTGGTTCCGCTGATCCCCAAGCGGGTGTTCCGGCGGTTGCTCGGCGTGGTCACCGGCGGCGCCACCACGGTGGTGTCGTCCAACCTCGGTGCGCTCGACCCGGCCGCCAACCGGCCGGACGGCACGTACGCCGACTATTTCGCGATGAGGTCGGTGTACCCGGGCGTGACCGACGCGACCATGCAGCGCACCAACGGAGCGTTGGCGCTGCTGTCGGGACGAGCGCACGACCGGGTCTCCGTCTCGGTCCTGGGCTACGAGTTGGGCCGGCAGAATTCGAACGAGGCGTTGCGGCAAGCCCTTTCGAGGGCGCTGAACGATTTTTCGCTGACCGGCGCGACGGGCTGGAATCCGGTCCGCGCGGTGGCAACCCGCTAGCGCTGCGCGGGCGTTTCGGTGCGCCGGTACAGGGCCGGCTCGGCCAGCTCGTCGAGCAGCGCTGCGAGCTGGTCGACGAGCTGATCGGGCTCGAGACGCACCTCGCCGGCCAGCCAGGCGCTGATGGTCTGTGCCACGCCGCCGACCACGAAGTGGGCGGCCGCCTTGATCCGGTCATTGGCCGGCATCCGTAGCGCGTCGCCCACGTGCTGGCCGGACAGCATCGCGAACAGCGCGCTGGACTCGGCGCGCTTGCGCACCACCACCGGATCGGCCAGCTGGGTGCTGAACAGCAGCCGGCCCACCCGGGCGTCCTCGGTGATGGTCCGCACGATGTTGGCCATGCCCGCGCGGGTCTGCTCGTGGGCCGGCACCGCCGTCACCGCGGCCTGCGTGGTGGCGGCCAGCTCGGCGACTACCCAATCGAACACGCACGCCACGAATTGGTCCTTGTCGGTGAAGCTTTCGTAGAAGTAGCGCGCCGCCAGGCCGGCGCGGCGGCACACGCCGCGGACGGTGACCGCCGCGATGTTCTGCTGCTCGGCCCCCAGCAAGTCCAACCCCGCGCCCAGCAGCCGGTTGCGCCGGGTGGCCAGCCGTTCGGCCGCCTCGACCCCGCGGTACGGCCGCGCGCCGGACGTCTGGCTCATGCACACCATCTTGACACCAACGCCGGGCCACGGCAATATCAGGAAACAGTAGTTCGCAGATTATCGGGCCAGTGCTGCGGGAGGGCCTGACGATGGCGATTCACGAGCCGGTGCACCAGCCGACGGCCCATGTCGAGCCGACGGGCCATGTTGGGCCGACGAGCCACGTCGAGCGCCGCGTCACCGACCCGCCCCGGCCCCGGCGGCGCAAGCCGCTGCGGACGCTGGGCATCGGCGAGGGGCTGATGGGCGTGGCGCTGCTGGCCGGCCCGGCGAACGTGATCATGCAGCTGGCCAATCCCGGTGTCGGCTACGGCGTGATGGAAAGCCGCGTGGAAAGCGGCCGGGTCGACCTGCATCCGATCAAGCGGGCCCGCACCACCTTCACCTACCTGGCCGTGGCGACCTCCGGCAGCGAGGCGCAGAAGGACGCCTTCCGCCGGGCGGTGAACCGGGCGCACGCGCAGGTGTACTCGACGCCGGAAAGCCCGGTGTCCTACAACGCCTTCGACCCCAACCTGCAGCTGTGGGTGGGCGCCTGCCTGTACAAGGGCGGGCTGGACATCTACCGGATGTTCATCGGCGAACTCGACGGCGACGACGCCGACCGCCACTACCGCGAGGGCATGACGCTGGCCACCACGCTGCAGGTGCCGCCGGCGATGTGGCCGCCGGACCGCGCGGCGTTCGACCGCTACTGGGAGGAGGCGCTGGCCAAGGTGCACATCGACGATGCTGTGCGCGAGTATCTGTATCCCATTGCGGCCAACCGCATTCGGGGAGTGTGGCTGCCCGGGCCGGTGCGGCGTCTCACCGAGGGCTTCGCGTTGTTCATCACGACGGGCTTCCTGCCGCAGCGGTTCCGCGACGAGATGCGGCTGCCCTGGGACGCGACCAAGCAGCGGCGCTTCGACCGGCTGATCGCGGTGTTGGCGACGGTGAACCGCTACCTACCGCGGGTTCATCCGGCAATTCCCGTTCAACGTCCTGCTCTACGACCTGGACCGCCGGATCCGCAAGGGGCGTCCGCTCGTGTAGCGCGGGCGGCCGGCCGCCACGGCCGGGTTGATAACGATAATCATTTTCATTAAAGTCTGCTCAGTCTGGTCCGCCTTCCAGCCTGAGGAGACCCATGACGGCGCCGATCTTCATGGCCTCGCCGCCCGAACTGCATTCCGCGCTGCTCAGCAGCGGCCCTGGGCCCGCGTCGTTGCTGGCCGCCGCCGGCGCATGGTCGCAGTTGAGTGCCGAATATGGTTCTGCAGCAGAGCAATTGAGCACGCTGCTGACCGGCGTGGCCGCGGGCGCCTGGCAGGGCGTCAGCGGCGAATCGTACGTCGGCGCGCACGCCCCCTACCTGGCATGGCTGACCAAGGCCAGCGCCGACAGCGCGGCGGTGGCCGCCCAGCACGAAGTGGCCGCGACCGCCTACACCACTGCACTGGCCACGATGCCGACGCTGCCGGAGCTGGCAGCCAACCACGCCGTGCACGCGACCCTGGTGGCCACCAACTTCTTTGGTGTCAACACGATGCCGATCGCGGTCAACGAGGCCGACTATGCGCGGATGTGGAAGCAGGCGGCGACCACCATGTCCACCTATCACGCGGTGTCCACCGCCGCCGTCGCGTCCACCCCGCAAGCCGAACCGGCACCGCAGATCGTGAAATCTGATGCCTCGAAAGACGATTCGGGCAACGAAGATCACGACCCCAAGATCGACAACCCGTTCAACGACTTCATCGCGAACATCCTGAGGAACCTGGGGATCGACTGGGACCCGGCCAAGGGAACCGTCAACGGGCTGGACTACGACGCCTACACGAATGCCGGGGAACCCATCTTCTGGGTGGTGCGCGCCCTGGAACTGCTGGAGGATTTCGAGCAGTTCGGCTATTATCTGGTGCACAATCCCGCCTTGGCGTTCCAGTACCTGGTGCAACTCATACTGTTCGACTGGCCGACGCACATCCTGGAGATCTTCATGAGCCAGCCGGAGTTGCTGGCCCCCGCGCTGTTGCTGGCGGCCGCGCCGTTTGCCGCCGTCGGCGGATTCGCCGGGCTGGCCGGGCCGGCGGCCCTCCCGCAGCCGGTGACCGTCCCCGCGGCCGTCGCGGCCCCGCCGGCCCCGCCGGCCCCGCCCGGCCTGCCGCCCGCCATCGCCATGGCACCCACCCCCGTCGTAGCGGCCGCCCCGGTGGCGACGGCCCCGGCGCCTGCGCCCGCCGCCACGGCGACCACGGCGGCCGGCGCGCCGCCCGCGGCACCGGCACCCGTCGTGCCCGCGGCGGGATTCTTCCCGCCCTACGTCATCGGCCCGCCGGGCATGGGAACCGGCTCGGGGATGAGCGCCAGCTCGAGCGCCAAACGCAAAGCGCCGGAACCCGACAGCGCCGCCGCCGCGGCGGCCGCGGCGGCACGCAATGCCGCCCGTTCGCGCCGGCGGCGCCGCGCCACTCGGCACGGGCACGGCGAGGAGTTCATGGACATGAACGTCGACGTCGACCCGGACTGGGGCGGGCCGGCCGGCCCCGAGTCCTCGGCGTCCGATCGGGGCGCGGGCGCGCTGGGCTTCGCAGGCACCGCGCGCAAGGACGCGGCGGGCGCGGCTGCCGGGTTGACCACCCTGCCCGGCGCCGAGCTCGGTGGTCCGACGATGCCGATGATGCCGGGCAGCTGGGAACCGGGCGACGACGCGGGAGCCGAGCACGACAGCTAGTCGGTTCGTTGCGACGGTCGCGCAGCGATAATGGCCCGGTGGCGACGCTGAAGGCCGTCCGCGGCTGACGGATCGGGTCGATGGAGGTGTTGGTCGGCATCCTGCTGGCCTGCGCCCTGGCCGCGACCACCCTGCGGACCGTGGTCGGCAACAGCGCGGCGTTCTCCACGGTCGGCACCGTGTTCTGCGGGGTTTTTGTCCAGGCGATCCCGTTTTTGGTGCTTGGGGTGATGGTGAGCGGACTGATCGCGGTGTTCGTCTCGCCCGAACGATTGGCGCGCTGGCTGCCGCGACGGCCGGCGGCGGCGGTCCTGGTGGCCGGTGTGGGCGGGATGGCGTTGCCCGGTTGCGAGTGCGGGTCGGTGCCCCTGGCGCGGCGGCTGTTCGGCGAGGGCGGGGCGACCGGGGCTGCCGCGTTGACATTCATGCTGGCCGGCGCCGGCGATCAACCCGGTCGTCCTGGCGTCCACCGCGGTGGCGTTTCCGGGCTTGCCCGGCATGGTGTTCGCGCGGCTGGGCGTGTCGCTGCTGACCGCCGTCGTCATGGGTTGGGTGTGGTCACGCTGGGGCCGTCCGGAATGGATCACGCGCACACTGCCGGCATCCCGGGCGCCGGCCGAATCGCGATTGGAGGTGTTCACCGAGGCGGTCCGTCACGACTTCTTGTAAGCCGCATCGTATTTGGTCCTCGGTGCCGCCGCCGCGGCACTGCTGCACGTGGCCGTGCCGCCGTGGGTGTTCACGCATCTAACCGGTGACCTGGCGCTCGGGGTCGCGCTGATGGCCGCCCTGGCGGTGGTGCTGGCGCTGTGCTCGGAAGCGGATGCGTTCGTGGCGGCCAGTTTGACGATGGTGCCGCTGTTGCCCTGGCTGGTGTTCCTCGCCGTCGGGCCCGCCGTCGACGTCAAGCTGTTCGCCATACAGGCGGGCATGTTTGGCCGTGCATTCGCGGCCCGTTTTGCGCCGTGCACTCTTCTCGTAGCAACGGTGAGTGCTTGCGGCAACGGCTTTTTCGTGCTGGGCGCGCGCTGATGAGCCGCGAGACCGAGAACACCGTGTTGCTGTTGGTGGGCATCAGCATGGCCATCATCACCGCCTCCGGCGTGTTCACCCGGTATGTCAAACCCGGACTGTGGCCGTGGCTGGTGACCTCGGCCGTGGTGTTGATCGGGTTGGCGCTGGCGGCCATCGTGGGCGACATCCGCCGCGGTGGCCCGCGCACCGTCGACGCGCCCGGCGGGGCGGGCCACGGGCACTCCCACCGCAGCGGCCTCGTCTGGCTGCTGGTGCTTCCTGTGCTGGTGCTTCCTGTGCTGGTGCTGATGTTCGTGGCGCCGCCGGCGCTGCGCCCTTCCGCGGCGGCCCCGTCGGTGATGGCGGTGTCCAATGATTTTCTGAGACAAAAGTTTTCGCTGTTGCCGACGGGATCGTCCCCGGAAGTGTCGCTGCCAGAGGTGTTGATGCGCGAGGCGCAGGACACCACCGGATCGCTGACGAACCGGACGATCACCGTGACCGGCTTCGTCCTCAACGAGGCTCACGGCGTCGATCTGGGACGTGTCGTAATCGTCTGCTGTGCGGCCGACGCGCAACTGGCCCGTATCCATCTGCACGGCCCGGCTGCCGCGGTCGCCGCCGGCCTGCCGGACAACACCTGGATCCGGGTCGAAGGTCAGGTCGTTCCGGCGCCGCGGTAACCGAAATCGGCGGTGATTCCGACGCTGCAGACCACCGCGGTCACCCGGATCGATGCGCCGCGCAATCCCTACGCCTACCCGCGCTGACCCGCCCCCGCTCAGCGCTCTTCGCGGAAGTCGACGTGGCGGCGGACGACCGGATCGTATTTGCGCAGCACCAGCCGGTCGGGGTTGTTGCGCCGGTTCTTGCGGGTGATGTAGGTGTATCCGGTCCCGGCCGTCGAACGCAGTTTGACCAAGGGGCGAATCTCGTTGCGGGCCATCAGATTCGCTGCCCTTGCCGGCGCAGCCGCGCCACCACCGCCTCGATGCCGTCGCGGTCGATGACCTTGATGCCCTTGGCGCTGACGCGCAGCCGAATCCGGCGCCCTTCCGAGGGCAGGTAATAGGTCTTCAGTTGAATGTTGGGCGACCAGCGCCGAGGCGTCCGGCGATGCGAATGCGACACCGCATTACCGAAGCTTGGCCGCCGGCCCGTCACCTGGCAGTGGGCAGACACGAAACCCCTCTCCGCTTATTGAAAATGATTTTCGACAAGGCCCGCCACGGACGGTACCGTATGGGTAGCTCAGATAAAAACGATTACCAATAAGGAGGCCGATGCGGCACGGACCCGGTCGTGGGTGCGCTGCAGCGCACCCCGGGAACGCTGGTCGTCGAGCATCGGTTCGACGGCCACGTGGTGCGCCGAACCACGGCGGTGCTCACCGATGGCGTCTTGACCAGCACCGAGTGCAGGCTGGAACTCGCGCACGGCTGTGTGTCGTGCACTATCCGTAACGATCTACTGGTCCTGCTGCGTCAACTGCACCGTCGCGACGACGTCGACCGGATCGTGGTGCGCCTGGCCCCCTGGCTGGAACCGGAACCGATCTGCCTGGCCATCAACCACGTCCGGGTCCGGGTGGCGCCGGGTGGCGTCGACGGCCCTACGGCCCTTGATGTTTCGATCGCCGCCGTGGTGACCTGTGTCGACTCCTCGACGTGGCTGAGCCAGGCACTGGGCGAGGACGAACTGGACGGCGGCCGCACCCACGCCCAGGTGGTGATCGGTCAGGCGGAATTCGCCGACGTGGTGGGGGCGCCGGCCCGCTGGGCTTTGCCGGCACCGCGCCGTCGGCCCCCGCGGAGGCGACGGGGCTGGCCACGCTGGCCGGCGACGAGTTCGGCACCGGACCATCGATGCCCATGGTGCCGGGCAACTGGGCCGGCGAGTAGCGGCGGAACTTTACCGCCGCGGCGCCCGACTACTGGCTGCGTGATCGTGCCCGGCTACCCATCCGCCACCTGTCCGCGGCAGGTACGCCGGAATTGATAATGAAAATGATTTTCAGTAGGGTGGGGTCTTGCTGTGAAGCTGCCGAGGGTGCGGCTGTAAGTATGCCGAAAATGCGGCAAATCCCTAGGCTAAATGTCCTCATCAGCGGTAGAAGAAGGGCAGCGGAGTGGTGAGCCGACCAAGCTCAAACCCCTCGACAGTTAGCATAGGCAATGCTAACTTCAGGCGGTTAGGTTTAGGGGAGGCTACATACATGAGAAGGCGCGGCCGTGGAACGCGGTGACACCGGCATGCTCACAGCTCAACCGGTCAATTCCCGGGTCGACGCACGCGTCGACGACGACGTGGTCAGCCGGTTCGCCACCTGCTGCCGCGTGCTGGGCATCGTCGTCTACCAACGGCAGCGCCCCGCCGACCTGGCCGCCGCCCGCTCCGGCTTCGCCGCGCTGACCCGTATCGCCCACGACCAGTGCGACGCGTGGACCGGGCTGGCGGCCGCCGGCGACGTGTCGCTGCGCGTGCTGGAGGCGGTGGTCCGCACCCCGGCCACCGCGGGCGTGCTGCAGCGCCAGGTGGACCTGGCGCCCGGCGCGCTGGGCTTCCGCTACGACACCGGGCTGTATCTGCAGTTCCGCGCCACCACGACCGACGACTTCCAGCTCGCCTACGCGGCGGCGCTGGCAACCGCCGGGCGCTTCGCCGACGCCGACCGGATCGTCACCGCGCTGACCGCCACCCGACCCGGCTGGCGGGAAGCCCGCTGGGTGTCGGTCGTGATCAACTACCGGGCCGAGCGCTGGTCGGACGTCGTCAAGCTGCTCACCCCGATCGTCAACGACACCGACCTCGACGACGCCTACGCGCACGCCGCCAAGATCGCCCTGGGCACCGCGCTGGCCCGCCTCGGCATGTTCGCCCCGGCGCTGTCCTACCTGGAGGAGCCCGACGGTCCGGTCGCCGTGGCGGCCGTCGACGGCGCCCTGGCCAAGGCGCTGGTGCTGCGCGCGCACGTGGACGAGGAATCGGCCAGCGAGGTGCTGCAGGACCTCTACGCCGCGCACCCGGAGAACGAACAGGTCGAACAGGCGTTGTCGGACACCACTTTCGGCATCGTCACCACCACCGCGGCCCGCATCGAGGCCCGCACCGACCCGTGGGACCCCGCCACCGAGCCCAGCGCCGAGGACTTCGTCGACCCGGCCGCGCACGAGCGCAAGGCGGTGCTGCTGGCCGAGGCCGAACGCCAGCTCGCCGAATTCATCGGACTCGACGAGGTCAAGAACCAGGTGTCCCGGCTGAAGAGCTCGGTCGCCATGGAACTGGTCCGCAAGCAGCGCGGGCTCGCGGTCGCGCAGCGGGCCCACCACCTGGTGTTCGCCGGGCCGCCCGGAACCGGTAAGACCACCATCGCCCGCGTGGTGGCCAAGATCTATTGCGGCCTGGGGCTTTTGAAGCGGGAGAACGTCCGCGAGGTGCACCGCGCCGACCTGATCGGCCAGCACATCGGCGAGACCGAGGCCAAGACCAACGCCATCATCGACAGCGCGCTGGACGGGGTGCTGTTCCTCGACGAGGCTTACGCGTTGGTCGCCACCGGCGCCAAGAACGACTTCGGGCTGGTCGCCATCGACACCCTGCTGGCCAGGATGGAGAACGACCGCGACCGCCTGGTGGTCATCATCGCCGGGTACCGGGCCGACCTGGACAAGTTCCTGGACACCAACGAGGGCTTGCGTTCCCGGTTCACCCGCAACATCGACTTCCCGTCCTACGCGCCGTCGGAGCTGGTCGAGATCGCCACCAAGATGGCCGAACAACGCGACAGTATCTTCGAACAGGCCGCGCTGGACCACATGGAGGAGTTGTTCACCAAGCTGGCCCACGAATCGACCCCGGACGCCAACGGGATCTCGCGCCGCAACCTGGACATCGCCGGTAACGGCCGATTCGTCCGGAACATCGTCGAGCGCGCCGAAGAGGAACGGGAGTTCCGGCTCGACCATTCCGAGCACGCCGGAACCGGCGAATTCACTGACGAGGAGCTGGTGACGATCACCGACGACGACGTCGCACGGTCGGTTGAGCCGCTGCTGCGCGGCCTTGGCCTGTCGGTGCCGGCATGACCGCCAACAACGAGCCCGACGACCGGCGTTCGTTCACCTCGCGCACCCCGGTCAACGACAACCCCGACCAGGTGCAGTACCGGCGCGGCTTCGTCACCCGGCACCAGGTCAGCGGCTGGCGATTCGTGATGCGCCGCATCGCCTCCGGTATCGCCCTGCACGACACCCGGATGCTGGTCGACCCGCTGCGCACCCAGTCGCGCGCCGTCGCGATGGGCGCGGTCCTGCTGGTCACCGGGCTGGTCGGCTGCTTCGTGTTCTCGCTGATCCGGCCCAACGGCACCGCCGGGACCAACGCCGTGTTGGCCGACCGGTCGACGGCCGCGCTGTACGTCCGGGTCGGCGACGACCTGCACCCGGTGCTCAACCTGACCTCCGCCCGGCTGATCGTGGGCAAGCCGGTCAACCCCACCACCGTGAAAAGCGCTGAGCTGGATCGGTTTCCGCGCGGCAACCTGCTCGGCATCCCCGGCGCCCCGGAGCGGATGGTGCAAAACCCGTCCACCGACGCGAACTGGACGGTGTGCGACTCGGTCAGCGAGACCGCCCCGGGCGGGCACGGCGCGCACAGCACCGGTGTCACCGTGATCGCGGGCCGGCCGGACAGCAGCGGCGCCCGCGCCGCCACGCTGCCGTCGCACCAGGCGATCCTGGCTGAGCGGGACGGCGGCACCTGGCTGCTGTGGAACGGCCGGCGCTCGCAGATCAACCTGGCCGACCACGCCGTCACCAACGCGCTCGGCTTGACCGAGGGCAACTCCGAGCTGCCCGCGCCCCGGCCCATCGCGCTGGGTCTTTTCAACGCGATACCCGAGGCGCCGTCGTTGTCCGCGCCGGGCATCCCGAACGCCGGCGCCCCGGCGCCGTTCGCGGTGCCGGCACCGATCGGGGCCGTGGTGGTCTCCTACACCCTGGATCAAAGCTCCTCGGGGGCGCCGCGCTACTACGCGGTGCTGCCCGACGGCCTGCAGCAGATCTCACCGGTGCTGGCGGCGATCCTGCGCAACACCAATTCCTATGGGCTGGACCAACCGTCGCGGCTGGGCGCCGACGCGGTGGCCAAGCTGCCGGTGTCGCGGATGCTGGACACCGCGCGCTACCCGGACCAACACGTCAGCCTGGTGGACACCGCCAAATCGCCTGTCACATGCGCATATTGGAGCAAGCCCGCCGGTGCGGCCACCAGCTCGCTGAACCTGTTGTCCGGCTCGGCGCTGCCGATCACCGAATCGATCCGCCCCGTCGACCTGGTGGCCGGCGGCTCCCCGCAGAACGGCCCGGTGGCCACCCGGGTCGCGTTGCCGCCGGGCACCGGCTACTTCACCCAGACCGCCGGCGGCGGCGCGGGCTCGCCGGGTGCCGGATCGCTGTTCTGGGTCTCGGACACCGGGGTCCGCTACGGCATCGACAACGAGGCCGAGCACTCGGCCGCCGGGCACGGCAAAACGGTTGAGGCCCTTGACCTTAGCGGCTCGCCGCTGCCCATCCCGTGGTCTGTGCTGTCGTTGTTCGCCAAGGGTCCGACGTTGTCGCGCGCCGACGCGCTGCTGGCACACGACGGGCTGCCGCCCGACCAAGCGCCCGGCCGCGTGGCTGCCGCCGCACCGCAAGCCGAGGGAGCCCCCCGATGAGCCGACTGATCTTCGAAGCGCGCCGCCGGCTGGCGCCCCCGGTCGCCCGCAAGGGCACCATCGTCATCGAGCCGCCGCCCGAGCTGCCCCGGGTGATCCCGCCGTCGTTCCTGCGCCGGGCGATGCCCTACGTGCTGGTGATCCTGATCGTCGGCATGATCGTCGCGCTGTTCGCCACCGGGATGCGGCTGATCTCGCCGCAGACGCTGTTCTTCCCGTTCGTGCTGTTGCTGGCCGCGACCGCGATGTACCGCGGCAACGACAACAAGACGCGCACCGAGGAGGTCGACGCCGAACGCGCCGATTACCTGCGTTACCTGTCGGTGGTCCGGGACAACATCCGCACCCAGGCCGCCGCCCAGCGCGCCGCCGCGCAGTGGTCGCACCCCGATCCCAGCGCACTGGCCACGGTGCCCGGATCGCGCCGCCAGTGGGAGCGCGACCCGCACGACCCGGACTTCCTGGTGCTGCGCGCCGGCCGCCACCACGTGCCGCTGGCCACCACGCTGCGGGTCAACGACATCGCCGACGAGATCGATTTGGAACCGGTGTCGCACAGCGCATTACGCAGCCTGCTCGACACCCATCGAAAGGTGCGCGACGTGCCGACCGGAATCGATCTGGCCAAGGTCTCCCGGATCACGGTGCTGGGTTCGGAAGACGAGGCGCGTGCCGCGATGCGGGCCTGGATCGCTCAGGCGGTCACCTGGCACGACCCGACGGTGCTCGGGATCGCCCTGGTGACACCCGATCTGGAAGGCCCGGACTGGTCCTGGCTGAAGTGGTTGCCGCACATCGACATTCCCGGTGAGCTCGACGGGGTGGGGCCGGCCCGTTTCATGGCCAGCAACGTCGACGAACTGGTCGCGAAGCTGGGCCCGGCGCTGCTGGACCGGCCTGCCTTCACCGGCGAGGCGGCCGACGCGCTGCGGCACCTGCTGATCGTCGTCGACAACCCGGACTACGACCTCAACGCCTCGGCGCTGGCGGTCGGCCGGGCCGGTGTCACCGTGGTGCACCGCAGCGCGGCTGCGCCGCACCGCGAACAGTATTCGGATCCGGAGAAGCCGATCCTGCGTGTGGCGCAGGGCGCCATCCAACGCTGGCAGACCGGCGGCTGGCAGCCCTACATCGACCA
Organism: Mycobacterium lepraemurium; assembly: GCA_002291465.1. GTDB lineage: Bacteria > Actinomycetota > Actinomycetes > Mycobacteriales > Mycobacteriaceae > Mycobacterium > Mycobacterium avium. Next base: position 505,533 of record CP021238.1, read on the forward strand.
CGCCGACCAGCGGGGCACCGACGAGGCCGCCCACCTGGCGCGCCAGCTGTCGCGCTGGGACTCCAACCCGACGCACACCGGGCTGCGTTCGGCGGCCACCCGCGGCGCCACTTTCACCACGCTGCTGGGCATCCCGGATGCCTCCCAGCTGGATGTGCCCACGCTGTGGGCGCCGCGCCGCCGCGAGGACGAGTTGCGCGTCCCGATCGGCGTTACCGCCACCGGTGAGCCGCTGATCTTCGACCTCAAGGACGAAGCCGAAGGCGGCATGGGCCCGCACGGGCTGATGATCGGCATGACCGGTTCGGGCAAGTCGCAGACCCTGATGTCGATCCTGTTGTCGCTGTTGACAACTCACTCGGCCGACCGGCTGATCGTCATCTACGCCGACTTCAAGGGCGAGGCCGGCGCGGACAGCTTCCGCAACTTCCCGCAGGTGGTCGCCGTCATCTCCAACATGGCCGAGAAGAAGTCGCTGGCCGACCGGTTCGCCGACACACTGCGCGGCGAGGTGGCCCGGCGGGAGAACCTGCTGCGCGAAGCCGGCCGCCGGGTGCAGGGCAGCGCGTTCAACTCGGTGGTCGAGTACGAGGCCGCCATCGCTGCGGGACACGACCTGCCGCCGATCCCCACGTTGTTCGTGGTGGCCGACGAGTTCACCCTGATGCTGGCCGACCACCCCGAGTACGCGGAGCTGTTCGACTACGTCGCCCGCAAGGGCCGCTCGTTCCGCATCCACATCCTGTTCGCGTCGCAGACCCTGGACGTCGGCAAGATCAAGGACATCGACAAGAACACCTCCTACCGCATCGGGCTGAAGGTGGCCAGCCCCAGCGTGTCCCGGCAGATCATCGGCGTGGAGGACGCCTACCACATCGAATCTGGCAAGGAGCACAAGGGCGTGGGCTTCTTGGTGCCCGCCCCCGGCGCCACCCCGATCAAGTTCCGAAGCACCTACGTCGACGGCATCTACGAGCCGCCGCAGAAGGCAAAATCCTTTGTGGTGGTGCCGTCCATCCCAGAGCCCAAGCTGTTCACCGCCGGGCGGGTCGAACCCGATCAGGATACCGTGATCAATGCGCCCGAGGAAGACGAACTGACCGGGCCGCCGCGCAAGCTGATCGCCACCATCGGCGAGCAGCTGGCCCGTTACGGTCCGCGCGCGCCGCAGCTGTGGCTGCCGCCGCTGGACGAGCCGATCCCGTTGAGCGCCATGCTGGCCCGCGCCGGCGTGCCGCCGCGGCAGTGGCAGTGGCCGCTCGGCGAAATCGACAAGCCCTTCGAAATGCGCCGCGACCCGCTGATCTTCGACGCCGCGTCCGCGGCCGGCAACATGGTCATCCACGGTGGCCCCAAGTCGGGGAAGTCGACCGCGCTGCAGACGTTCATCCTGTCCGCGGCCAGCTTGCACTCGCCGCGCGAGGTCACCTTCTACTGCCTGGACTACGGCGGCGGGAAACTGCGTGCGCTCGAAGATCTGGCGCACGTCGGCAGCGTGGCCTCGGCGCCGGAACCCGAACGCATCCGGCGCACCTTCGGCGAGCTCGAGCAGCTGCTGTTGTCGCGGCAGCGCCGGCAGGCGTTCCGGGACTCCCGCGGTGGGGTGCCCGACGACGGTTTCGGCGAGGTGTTCCTGGTCATCGACAACCTGTACGCGTTCGGCCGCGACAACACCGACCAGTTCAACACGCGAAACCCGTTGCTGGCCGAGGTCAGTGAGCTGGTCAACATCGGCCTGGCGTACGGCATCCACGTCGTGACCACCACCCCGAGCTGGCTGGAGGTGCCGCTGGCCATGCGGGACGGCCTCGGGCTGCGGCTGGAACTGAAGTTGCACGACCCGCGGGACAGCAACGTCCGGGTGGTCGGCGCGCTGCGCCGCCCCGCCGAGGCGGTGCCGCACGACCAGCCCGGTCGCGGATTGACCATGGTTGCAGAGCATTTCCTGTTCGCTGCCCCGGAACTGGACCAGATCGCCGCGATCAACGACCGCTACCCGGGCATGGCGGCGCCGCCGGTGCGGCTGCTGCCCACCAACCTGGCCCCGCACGCCGTCGGGGTGCTGTATCGCGGGCCGGAGCAGGTGGTGATCGGGCAGCGCGAGGAGGACCTGGCGCCGGTGGTGCTCAACTTCGCCGACAACCCGCTGCTGATGGTGTTCGGCGACAGCAAGACGGGCAAGACCACGTTGCTGCGCCACCTCATTCGCACCGTGCGCGAACACTCCTCGCCCGACCAGGTGGCCTTCACCGTGCTGGACCGGCGGCTGCACCTGGTCGACGAGCCGCTGTTCGCCGACAACGAATACACCGCCAACATCGACCGCATCATCCCGGCGATGCTGGGGCTGGCCAACCTGATCGAATCGCGCCGGCCACCGGCCGGCATGTCGCCGCAGGAGCTGTCCCGCTGGACGTACGCGGGCCACACCCACTACCTGATCATCGACGACGTCGACCAGATCCCGGACTCACCGGCGATGAGCGGGCCCTACGGCGGGCAGCGTCCGTGGACCCCGTTGATCGGATTGCTGTCGCAGGCCGCCGATCTGGGCTTGCGGGTGATCGTCACCGCACGTGCCACCGGCTCGGGGCACGCGCTGATGACCAACCCGCTGCTGCGCCGGTTCAACGACCTGCAGGCGACTACGCTGATGCTGGCAGGCAACCCGCAAGACAGCGGCAAGATCCGGGGCCAGCGATTCGGCCGGTTGCCCGCCGGACGGGCAATCCTGTTGGGCGACAGCGACGCTCCGACATACGTGCAGTTGGTCAACCCCCTGGCCGGGGAATCCGTCATGGCAAGTGAAGCGCAACGGGAGGAGTAGAGATGACACTGCGAGTGGTCCCCGAAGGCCTGGCCGCCACCAGTGCGGCGGTGGAGGCGCTGACGGCGCAGCTGGCGGCCGCGCACGCGGCGGCGGCGCCGGCGATCACGGCGGTGGTGCCGCCGGCGGCCGACCCGGTATCACTGCAAACCGCACTGGGTTTCAGCGCCCAGGGCCAGGAGCACTCGGCCGTGGCCGCCCAGGGCGTGGAGGAGCTGGGCCGGGCCGGGGTCGGTGTCGGCGAGGCCGGCGCGAGCTATCTCGCCGGGGACACGGTGGCTGCTGCGACGTTCGGGATCGCGGGCGCCTGACACATGACCTTCCCGTTCGGACCGATCTGGATGGCTTCACCGCCCGAGGTGCATTCGGCGTTGCTCAGCGCTGGTCCGGGCCCGGGGCCGCTGCTGGCGGCCGCCGGTGCCTGGGCCGCGCTGAGCGCCCAATACGCCACGGCGGCAGCCGAACTCAGTGCACTGCTGGGCGAGGCGCAGGCCGGGTCCTGGGAAGGGGAGAGTGCCGAGCAGTACGCGGCGGCGCACCTGCCGTATCTGGCGTGGCTGCAGCAGGCCAGCGCCGACAGCGCGGGGGCCGCGGCGCAACAGGAGGTCGCCGCGACGGCCTACACGACCGCGTTGGCGGCCATGCCGGCGCTGGCCGAACTGGCCGCCAACCACACCATCCACGGGGTGCTGCTGGCGACGAATTTCTTTGGCACCAACACCATTCCGATCGCCGTGAACGAAGCCGACTACGCCCGGATGTGGGTGCAGGCGGCCACCACGATGGGTACCTATCAGGCCGTCGCCGGCTCGGCGCTGGCCGCGGCGCCGCGCACCGCCCCGGCGCCGTCCATCGTCAAACCCGGCGGGGAAGCCAACAACCTCGCGGCCAACGCCGCCCAGAACAGCTCCGGGGATTGGTGGCAGAACTTCATCCAGCAGCTGTCCCAGTTCTTCCAGAACATCCAGAAGATGCTGCAGGACTTCTGGGCGAATCTGCCGGCGTTCCTGGCGGCCAACGGACCCCTGCTGTTCTTCGTCGCCTACCAGGCGTTTTTCAACGCGGTGGGCTGGCCGACCTGGGGTGCGATCCTGACCGCGCCGTTCCTGCTGCCGCTGCTGCTGCTGGGCATCGGCCTGAGCTCGCTGCTGGCCGCGCCCGCCGAGATCGCGCCCGTCGCCGCCCCCGCCGCGATCACCCCGGTGCTCGCGTCGAACAAGCCGCCCATGTTGCCGGCGGCGGTGGCGCTGGCCCCGAGCGTCGCCACCCCCGCCGGGGCCCCGGCCAGCACGGTCGCCGCCGGCTCCGGCGCGCCGGCCGCCCCCGCGCCGGCCGCCGCGGCAGGAAACTTCGCCTATCTGGTCGCATTTGGCGGCGACCCGGACACCGGAGTCGGCCCCACCCTGAGCGGGCGCGGCGGGGCCAAGGCCCCGGCGGCGATCATCCCCGCGGTCGGTGCGGCCGCGCCGCCGCGCGCCGAGGCGCGAGCGCGACGCCGGCGGCGGGCCGCGCTGCACGACTACAGCGACGAATTCCTGGGCATGGACTCCGGTTTCGGTGTCCCCCCGGATTACGGCACCGAGGAGGAGCTGGCCGCGGCGGTGGCCTCCGGGCAGGGCGCCGGGACGCTCGGGTTCGCCGGAACCCAGCAGCGGCGCAAGGCCTTTCAAGCGGCCGGACTGACCAAGCTGGCCGACGACGACTTCGGCGGCAGCCCACGGATGCCCATGGTGCCCGGCACCTGGGAGCAGGACACACAGAACGGAGCTCATCCGACCGAGCCGGGGAAAGGGGGGTAAGGCAGTCAGCCAGATGCAGGTGAATCACCGAAACCCCAACGGACTCAACAGAAAGGAAGCACCATGAGCATGTTGGACGCTCACATTCCGCAGTTGGTGGCCGCACAATCGGCGTTCAGCGCCAAGGCGGCGCTGATGCGCAGCACGATCAGCCAGGCCGAGCAGGAAGCGGTCTCGGCCCAGGCGTTCCACCAGGGCGAGTCCGCGGCGGCATTCCAGGCCGCGCACGCCCGCTTCGTGGAAGTCGCCGCCCGGGTCAACACCCTGCTGGACATCGCCCGGGCCAACCTCGGCGACGCCGCCGGCACCTACGTCGCCGCCGACGCCGCGGCCGCGTCCGGCTACACCTCGTTCTGACCCAGCCGTTTTCGAGACGCCGACAGCGAAAGGACTTGTGATGTCACAGATCATGTACAACTACCCGGCGATACTGAGCCACGCCGCCGACATGTCGGGCTATGCCGGCACGATGCAGGGCCTGGGCGCCGACATCGCCAGCGAGCAGGCCACCCTGTCCAACGCCTGGCAGGGTGACACCGGGATGACCTACCAGGTGTGGCAGGCGCAGTGGAACGAGGCCATGGAGAGCCTGGTGCGCGCCTACCAGTCGATGGCCAGCACGCACGAGGCCAACACCATGTCCATGTTGGCCCGCGACCAGGCCGAAGCCGCCAAATGGGGCGGCTAGTTCGTGGCTGAACTGACCTGATGGACCCAGCACCCAACGCCGTCGAGCTGACGGTCGATCACGCCTGGTTCATCGCGGAAACCACTGGGGCAGGAAGCTTTCCCTGGGTGTTGGCGATCACCTGCCCGTACCGCGATGCGGCGGAACGCAACGCGTTCCTCGACCGTCAGCGCGCGGAGCTGAGCGAGATGGGCCTGGTGTCCGACGCCGGGCTGATCAACCCCGCGGTCGCCGAGTGGATCAAGGTGGTGTGCTTCCCGCAGCGCTGGCTGGACCTGCGCTACGTCGGCCCCGCCAAGGACACCGGTGAAGGCGGCGGCGGCGAGCTGCTGCGCGGCATCGTCGCGCAGCGCGACGGCGCGGGCGGCCGGTCGATCACGGTGGTCGCGTTGCGCAGCGCGCAACTGATCACGTTCACCGCTATGGACATCGACGATTCGCGCGCGCTGGTCCCGGTGCTCACCGTGGGCCTCGCGCAGCGAGCGCCGGCCTCCTTCGACGAGTTCAGCATGCCCACCCGGGTCGGCGCCCGGGCCGACGAGCGGCTGCGTGCGGGTGCTCCGCTTTCCGAAGTCCTTGACTACCTTGGCATTCCGCAGTCGGCGTGTCCGGTGGTGGAGTCGGTGTTCAGCGGCCCGCGCAGCTACGTCGAGATCGTCGCCGGCTGCCGCCAGGACGGCCGGCACTCCACCACCGAGGTGGGGATGAGCATCGTCGACGCCCGCGAGGGGCGGGTGCTGGTCAGCCCGTCCCGCGCGTTCGACGGCGAATGGGTGTCGACGTTCAGCCCGGGCACCCCGTTCGCGATCGCCGTCGAGATCGAACACCTGACCGCGCTGCTGCCGGACGGCGGATGGTTCGCCGGCCACCGGCTGGCCCGAGATTTTTCTGTCCAACACTGAAGAGAAATAGAGAAGAGAGCATGATGTTCCAGGAACGGCCGCAACATTCTGCGAGGGTCCGGTGACGTCCGGAACCGTCATGCCGATCGTCCGGGTGGCAATACTGGCGGACAGCAGGCTGACGGAGATGGCCCTGCCCGCCGAGCTGCCGCTACGCGAGATCCTGCCCGCCGTACAGCGTTTGGTGGTTCCGCCCGCCGCCAACGGCGACTCGGAGGACGGCGCCCCGTCGCGGGGCGCCGCAGAGGTCGGCGGGGTGGTGCAACAGAGCCTGGCGCCCATCGGCGGGGCGCCGTTCAGCCTGGACGCCAGCCTGGACACGGTCGGCGTCGTCGACGGTGACCTGCTGGCCCTGCAACCGGTGCCGGCCGGCCCGGCCGCGCCCGGCATCGTGGAGGACATCGCCGACGCGGCCATGATCTTCTCCACCTCGCGGCTGCGGCCTTGGGGCACAACGCATATCCAGCGTTTCGCACTGGCCGCGGTGATCGCGGTGGCCCTACTGGCGACCGTACTGTCGGTCAGCTACCGGGTCGCCACCGGTGCGCTGGGCGGGCTGGTCGCGGTCAGCGCGGTGGCGGCACTGACCGCGATCGTCGGCCTGCTGGCCACCGCCCGCTCGCCGCGCACCGGGATGGCGCTCTCGATCGCGGCGCTGGTGCCCATCGGCGCGGCGCTGGCGCTGGCGGTGCCGGGCCGGTTCGGTCCCGCGCAGGTGATGCTGGCCGCGGCGGGTGTCACCGCCTGGTCGTTGATCGCCCTGATGGCGCCCAGCGCCGAGCGGGAACGCCTCGCCGGCTTCTTCACCCCGACGGCGGTGCTGGGCGCCGCGGTGCTGCTGGCCGCGGGCGCCGAATTGCTCTGGCACATCACGCCCGGCGCGCTCGGCTGCGGCCTGATCGTGGCCGCGCTGCTGGTCATCGTGGAAGCCGCGCCGCTGTCCGCGTTGTGGGCCCGCTTCCCGCTGCCGGTCATTCCGGGGCCGGGCGACCCCACGCCGTCGGCGCCGCCGTTGCCGGTGCTCGAGGACCTGCCGCGGCGGGTGCGGATCGGCGACGCCCACCAGAGCGGGTTCATCGCCGCCGCGGTGCTGCTCAGCGTGCTGGGCTCGATGGCGATCACGCTGCGGCCCGAAACACTCAGTGCCGCAGGCTGGTACGTGGTGGGGGCGACGTCGGCGACGTCGGTGCTGCGCGCCCGGGTGTGGGATTCGGCCGCGTGCAAGGCGTGGCTGCTCGCCCAGCCGTACCTGGCCGCCGGTGTGCTGCTGGTGCACTACACCGCAACCGGCCGGTATGCGGGCGCCCTCGGTGCGGTGCTGGTGCTGCTGGCGCTGGCGGCGGTGTGGATCGTGGTGGCCCTGAACCCGGGTATCGCCGCGCCGGAAAGCTATTCGCTGCCGGTGCGCCGATTGGTCGGCTTCGTCGCGACCGGGCTCGACGCGTCGCTGATCCCGGTCATGGCGTTCGTGGTCGGCCTGTTCGGCTGGGTGCTCGATCGATGATTCGGCCGGCATCGGCCTGCCTCGCGGCGGCGTTGGCGTTGTTGCCCGCCACCGCGACGTGGGCGAGTCCTCCGGCCCTCGCAATCAGCCCGCCGACGGTCGATCCGGGGGTCCCGCCACCAAGCGGGGCGCCCGGCCCCGGGCAGCCGATGGAGCAGCGCGCACCGTGCACCACCTCCGGGGTGATCCCCGGCAGCGAGCCGGCCGCCGTCACACCCAGCCAGTCGGCGCTGAATCTGCCTGCGGCATGGCGGTTTTCCCGCGGTGACGGCCAGCTGGTCGCGGTTCTGGACACCGGGGTACGGCCCGGCCCGCGGCTGCCCAACGTCGAGCCGGGCGGCGATTTCGTCGAGACCACCGACGGCCTGACCGACTGCGACGGGCACGGGACGCTGCTGGCCGGCCTCGTCGCGGGCCAGCCGTCGCCCGACGACGGGTTCGGCGGCGTGGCCCCCGCGGCGCGGGTGGTGTCGATCAGGACCACCTCGGCCAAGTTCTCGCCGCGCACCCCGGGCGGCGATCCGCTGCTGGCGCGGGCGGCCGCCGAGGTCGGTACGCTCGCCCGCGCGATTGTGCACGCGGCCGACCTGGGAGCCCGGGTGATCGACATCGGCTCGGCCACCTGCCTGCCGGTGGACCGCCCCGTCGACCAGGCCGCCCTGGGCGCCGCCGTGCGCTATGCGGCCGTGGACAAGGACGCGGTGATCGTCGCCGCCGCGGGCGACAGCGGGCCGACCGGATCGTTCGCCGGCGGAACGTCGTGTGAGTCCAATCCGCTCACCGACCTGAGCCGCTCGAGCGATCCACGCAATTGGGCCAGCGTCACCTCGCTGTCCATCCCGTCGTGGTGGCAGCCCTACGTGCTGTCGGTGGCCTCGCTGACCCCGGACGGTCAACCGTCGAAGTTCACCGTGGCCGGCCCGTGGGTGGGGGTCGCGGCGTCCGGCGAACGCATCGTGTCGATCGGCAACGGCGACGGCGCCGGCCTGACCAACGGCCTGCCCGACGAACACCAGCAGCTGGCCGCCCTCAACGGCACCGGCTACGCGGCCGGTTACGTCGCGGGCGTCGCCGCGCTGGTGCGCAGCAAGTACCCCGACCTGTCCGCCACCGCGGTGGTGCATCGGATCACCGCAACCGCGCACAACGGCGCCCGCGACCCGTCCAACGTGGTGGGCGCGGGCAGCGTGGACCTGGTGGCCGCGTTGACCTGGCAACTGCCCGCCGGCGATCAGCCGGGCCCGGCGGCCAAGCCGATCGCCGTGCCGCCCGCGCCGGCGCCCCCGGACACCACACCCCGCACCGTGGCGGTGGCCGGCACCGCCGCCCTGGCCGTGCTGGTCGCGGTGGCCGGCGCGGTCACCGCCCTCGCGGCACGCCGACGAAAGGACCCCAGCGCGTGAGCAAGCATCGGATACCGACGCCCGGAAGCGGGCGAATCACGTTGGCACTGTTGGCCGTTGTGCCCGCGGCGATGGCCTACCCGTGGCACTCGCCGCGCGACTACTGGCTGCTGGGCATCGCGGCCGCGGTGTTGATCGTGCTGTTCGGTTGGTGGGGCGGGCTGTACTTCACCACCCTGCTGCGCTGCCGGCTGGCGATCATCGGGCGGCACAATGCGGTGCGCCCGCAGCGTCCCGACCCGGCCACCACCGTCCTGATCCGCGTCGGTGCGCCCGCCGACGGCTCCGACGCGCTGCCGCTGCCGCTGATCGCCGGCTACCTGGACCGCTACGGCATCCGTGCGGACAAGGTCCGAATCACCAGCCGCGACAACGCCTCCGACGAGTCCCGGCGCCAAACCTGGGTCGGGCTCACCGTGTCGGCGCCGGACAACCTGGCCGCACTGCAGGCGCGCTCGCCGCGCATCCCGTTGGCCGAGACCGCGCAGGTCGCCGCCCGCCGGCTGGCCGACCACCTGCGGGAGACCGGCTGGGAGGCCGGTGTTGTCCCGCCCGACGACTTCCCCCGCCTGTTGACGTCCAACCCGCGCGAGAGATGGCGCGGGGTGCAGCGCGGCCCGTCGGATTACCTTGCCGCATACCAGATCCCGGTGGACGAGTCGCTGCCGGAGACGTTGGAGGCGATCCGCTCGTACCCGGCGCGCGAAAGCTGCGTCGCGCTGGAGATCGCCGGGGACAAGGCGGCGCCGACGATCGCCGTGGCGTGCGCGTTCCAGACCGACACCGCCCCGGACCGCGGGGCGCCGCTGGCCGGGCTGATCCCGCAGCGCGGCAACCATCTGCCCGCGCTGACCGCCCTGGACCTGTTGTCGACCGGGCGGCTGGACGGGCACACCGCGGCGCCCGCGGACCTGCTCGACCGGCTGCACTGGCCCACCCAGGGTGCGTCGGCCGGTGACGCCGACACCGTCGCCGCCGCTAGAACATGACCTACTGCAGGAACGCGGTCATCCGGCGCAGGTAGTCCAGCTGGCTGATGTGCAGCACGTGGCTGCCCGGGAACCAGTGCAGCGCACACTGATTCCCAGTGCTGCCGTAGTTTGACGGCGTGCTCGTGCGGGGCCATCCGGTCACCGAGGCCGGTGATGATCATCCGCCGGTCTTTGGCCAGCACCGGCCGGTAGGTGAGCGGGCAGTGGTAGGCCAACCCGGCTGCCAACTGCGCGCGGCTGATGTCGGACGATCGCAGGCCCAGCCCGACCAGCTTGTTGGCCGGGAACCATTCGTCGAACAGCGTTGCCGGGGTGACGACGGGACAGTTGGGGATGACGTCCTCGAGCCGATCGTCCACCGAGGCCACCAGCGCCGAGGTGTAGCCCCAGCGAGATGCCGGTGAGCGCGATGCGCTCGACATTGGTGTGGCGCAGATAGTCGATGAGCGAACGAAAGTCGTGCACGGCCTGGGACATCGCCTCGGCGAAGCCGCTGAGGCCACCGGCGAAATAGCCGAAACCGCTGAAGGGCGAGAACCTTTCGGCCCGCTTGCCGTGAAAAGGCAAGGTGTACATCAACACGTCGTAGCCGGCCCGGTAGTACCAGGGCAACGAAAAGAACCGCCCGTTGGCCAGATACGACGACCCCAGGAAGCCGTGGATGGCGCACAGCGTGGGCCGCGGCCCGTCGCCGTGGCGCCAATGCTGCGCGCGCACCATGTTGTTGCGGCCCCACCCGCTTCAGCGCGCCCGCATGGCCGGGTTGACCGCGGTGAAGCTGCTGTCGAATGCGAGGTTGTCCACCGTGCCGCGGGCCACCCATTCGGCCAGCGGGCTGGCCCGCCGGGAGGTGACCCGGGGCGGTTCGGTGGGCGGCGGAAAGGACCGGTCGGGGTCGGCCGCCGCGCCCAGCTCGGCGTAGAACTCGAGGTTGGCGCGTTCGGTGGCGGCTGTCGGCGTGCCGCAGTGCGTTGGCGACCACGAATGGCGCCATCGTGGTGGACAGCAGCGAGGCCACCCAGGTGCGCAGGGCCAGATCGCCCAGGGCCGAGGCCTCGACTACACATTCGCTGACGAGGCGACAACGCCCAAGTGGGGGGTAATCCGCCGGCGCCGGGCGGTACATCGGCGCCGGGAACGTCTGGAACGGGGATGGGCGGGTCGAACGGATCCAAGTCGGGCGCCATGAATGCCGATGCTAGCCCGGCCGTCGCGCGCTTCCTACAGCGTTCGGCCCGTTTCGCTTCGCCGTGATGTCATCTAGGGCCCACGCAGGGGCGGTGTCGAGGCGCACCATTGGGGTACTACGGTGTGCATCGGCCGGCTAGCGACGGCGCGTTTATCAGGAGGATCGGCATGTGGGATCTGGACGTCTACCTGGCCTTTGCCGACCATCGGGCCCGTCCCTTCTACGATCTGCTGTCGCGGGTGGGCGCCGAGCGGGCGCGCCGCGTCGTCGATCTCGGGTGCGGGCCGGGCCACCTGACCAAGTACCTGGGCCGGCGCTGGCCGGACGCGGTCATCGAGGCGATGGACAGCTCCCCGGAGATGGTCGCCGCGGCCAAGGGGCGCGGCATCGACGCCGTCACCGGCGACCTGCGCAACTGGAAACCTAAGCCCGACACCGACGTGGTGGTCAGCAACGCGGCCCTGCATTGGGTGCCCGAACACTCCGACCTGCTGCTGCGCTGGGCCGGGCAGCTGGCGCCCGGGTCGTGGATCGGGGTGCAGATGCCGGGCAACTTCGAGTCCCCGTCCTACGCCGCGGTGCGCGCCCTGGCCCGCCGGGAGCAGTACGCGAAGTTGTTGCTCGACATACCTTTTCGGGTGGGAGCGGTGGTGCAGCCGCCGACCCACTACGCCAACATGCTGCTGGACGCGGGCTGCAAGGTCGACGTCGGGGAGACCACCTATCTGCACCAGCTGACCGGCGAGCACCCGGTGCTGGAGTGGATCACCGGCACCGCGCTGGTCCCGGTGCGCGACCGGCTCGACGACGACGCGTGGGAGCAGTTCCGCGAGGAGTTGATCCCACCGGCCTGCTGGCGGCGGTGATCGGCAGCCTGGTGGTGCTTCGCCAGCCGCCCTGGCCGCGGATCACGATCAGGGACTATAGGTAACGCCGACCGCGCGGAACACGTACTCCGGCGGCATGCCGAAAGCCAGCGAGTGGCGCGGCAGGCCGCTGAGCACATCGGCGGGAATGGCGACCTTGCAGTGCAGTGACGACTCGCCGCTGAATTTCTCGTCGACCCGCGAGACGTCGACGCCCACCTGCAATCCCGTCGAGGAGATCTCCACCTTGGCCGCCCCGGTCTGCGGCGCCTCCCAGGCGACGTTGACGGTCGGGCCGGCCAGCCGGGGCAGCATGGACAGCGTCGCCAGCACCCGCTCGGAGGTGAACACCAGCGACCCCGTGTAGCTGGCGACGCTGTGCGGCAGCCGCACGCCCGGGATGGTGCCGCTGAATCGCCGGGTCACCGCGACGTAATCGGCAAGGTAGATAAGGCCTTCCGCCTCGACCTGGGCATGCAGGTCGTCGGGCAGCTTGCCGATGCCGAACAACCTACGGACAAACACGGCCATGCTGCCCAGCATGACGGCGCGCGCGCCGGCGCGCGGCCGTGCTGGTATCGATGGGGCAATGATGCGACCGAGGCCCGCGCCCGCCGCGGCGATCGCCCTGCTGGCCACGGCGGTGTACGCGGTGATGTGGATCGGCTACCGGCACGGCTGGAGCTGGCTGGCGCGGATGGACGGGTCGTTGCTGAACGGCACGCGCGACCTCGCGGTCAAACACCCGGGCTGGCTGCGCGCGGCCGAGGTGGTGTCGGTGGTGCTGGGCCCGGGCACGCTGGCGGTGCTGGGCATCGCGGTGACGCTGTGCGCGGTGGTGCTGCGCCGGCTGCGGGCCGCGCTGGTGCTGGCGCTGTCCTGCGCGCCGTGCAACGAGCTGGTCACCGCCGGGGCCAAGGCGCTGGTCGACCGACCGCGGCCGCCGACCGCGCTGGTCGGTGCGGCCTCGACGTCGTTTCCGTCCGGACATGCGCTCGAGGCGACGGCCGGTCTGTTGGCCATGACGGTTTTCGCGCTGCCGATGCTGAACCGGGTGCTGCGCGGCCTCCTCGTCGCCGCGGTCGTGGTGGCGCTGCCGGCGGTCGGGCTGTCCCGGGTGATGCTGAACGTGCACTACCCGTCCGACGTGCTGGGCGGCTGGTCGCTGGGCTATCTGTATTTCCTGTTGTGTATCTTGGTGTTTAGGCCTTCGGCTTCGGACCGCTCGGGCTAAAGCCCTGCGGCGGCGGGCTTTTGGTCACGGCGCGGTGACCTAACCGGGTCTAAAGCTTTACTTGACCCCCGGGACGGGCCGGGCCGACGATGGAGTGCATGCACCGACTGCTCACGTCACTGTGCGCTGCGGCGTGCGTGATCGTTGCCTCGGTGGTGCTCTCGTCGATCAGCGCCGCGGCCGGTGCTCCCTGGTTCGCCAACGCGGTTGGCAATGCGACACAAGTGGTTTCGGTGGTCAGCACCGGCGGCTCGAACGCCACCATGGAGATCTTCCAGCGCACCGGCACCGGCTGGCAGTCGCTGCGCTCCGGCGTGCCCACCCACGTCGGCTCGGCCGGGATGGCGCCGCAGGCCAAGAGCGGCGTTCCGGCCACCCCGATGGGGGTCTACAGCCTGGACTCCGCCTTCGGCACCGCGCCCAACCCCGGCACCGGACTGCCCTACACCCAGGTCGTCGGACCCAACTACTGGTGGAGCGGCGACGACCACAGCCCCACCTTCAACTCCATGCAGGTGTGCCCGAAAGCCCAGTGCCCGTTCAATACCGCCGAGAGCGAGAACCTGCAGATCCCGCAGTACAAGCACGCGGTGGTGATGGGCGTCAACAAGAACAAGACGCCCGGCGGGGGCGCCGCGTTCTTCTTTCACACCACCGACGGCAAACCCACCGAGGGTTGCGTGGCGGTCGACGATGCTCAGCTGGTGTCGATCATGAAATGGTTGCGGCCCGGCGCGGTCATCGCCATCACCAAGTGACGCTCAGTCCACGCCGGCGATGGCCCGGCCCGGCTTGAGCGTGAAGTTCAGCCCCTCCAACGACATGGTGGCGTCATAGGTGCGGTCATAGCCGGTGCCGCTGATCTTCCAACCCCGCTCGGTGCGCCGGTAGATGTCGCGGTAGAAGGCGGCGCCGATCAGCATGAAATTGAGCTCGGCGACCATCACCCGGTCCTGCAGATACCAACTGCCCGTGGCGGTGTCACCGTCGACGACGATGTCGGGATGGGTGACCCGGTGTTCGGTGATGACGTTCGCGGGCAGCGAGGTTCGCATGTACTCGACCAGCTCGGCGCGGTTGGTGAAGTGCAGTTCGTTGCCGATCGAGGGACCGTAGTCGGCCGTGATGTCCTCGGCGAGGGTGTCGGCGAAATCGTCCCAGTGCCTGGTGTCCAGCGCGCGCAGATAGCGGTATTTGACTTGCTTGATGGCTTCGATGTCGGCCAGGTCGTCGAGGGTCATCGGATCATTGCAGCACACGGGTGACCATGTCGATCAGGGCACGTCGTTCCAGGCTCCAGTCGACGGTCGTCCCGATCACCATCTGCGCCAGCACAACCCCGCGCAGCGTCGCCCAAATCACCTCGGCCACACCGGTATTCGCCGGATCCGTGGTGATCAGCCGGCCGAGCTGGCCGAGCGCGGCGTTCATGTCCAGCAGATGGCGGCGCGACGAGTCGCCCAGCGCGCCGCGGGTGGCGTGCAGGATCTCGAACGCCGCCATCGACGTGGGGCTTCTGTAGCAGCTCCACGCGGTGTCGATGACGACCTCGACGCGCTGCCGCAGCGGCAACTCGCTGACGTCGGCCGACGACAGGCTTTCCACCAGCCGGGCCACCCCGTTGTCCACCACGGCCATCAGCAGGCCGTTGCGGTCGCCGAAGTGGTACTGGATGACGCCCCAGGTCACTTCCGCCCGCTCGGCCACATGCTTGGCGGTGGCGGCGGCGAACCCCTCCTCGATGATGCAGCGGACCGTCTCCTCGATGATCCTGGCCCGCGTGTCGTCGCCGCGCTTGCGCGGCGCGGTTGTCCGCCTGGTGGGCCCCGCGGGGCGACCGGGCTGCTGGCCTGCGGCAATGGACATTGTTCATTTTATAACATAGTCGAGTCTATTTTTGGTCCGTGGCCCCATCCCCGTACGCCCGCCTGTCCCGGTCCGAGCTGGCCGTCCTGGTCCCCGAACTGCTGCTGATCGGCCAGATGGACCGCTCCGGCATGGCCTGGTGCATCAGCTCCTTCGGCCGCGACGAGATGGTGCAGATCGCCATCGAGGAGTGGGCCGGCGCCAGCCCGATCTACACCCGGCGCATGCAGCGGGCGCTGGGCTACGAGGGCGACGACGTCATCACGATCTTCAAGGGGCTGCAGCTCGACATCGGCGCGCCGCCGCAATTCATGGATTTCCGCTACACCGTGCACGACCGCTGGCACGGCGAGTTCCAGCTCGACCATTGCGGGGCGCTGCTCGACGTCGAACCGATGGGCCCGGACTACGTGTTCGGGATGTGCCACACCATCGAGGACCCGACCTTCGACGCCACCGCGGTGGCCACCAATCCGCGCGCTCAGGTGCAGCCTATCCACCGCCCGCCCCGCGAACCCGCGGACCGGCATCCGCACTGCGTGTGGACCGTGATCATCGACGAGTCCTATCCGGAGGCCCAGCCTATCCCGGCGCTGCACATCGTGTGCCAAACCCGCGCTGCCGGTTGGGAACTCGACCCGATCGATGCGTCGGACGAGGGCATGGCTGACTATTCCGGGCCGCTGCTGGCCGACCTGGACTTCGGCGCGTTCTCGCACTCGGCGCTGGTGCGCATCGCCGACGAGGTCTGTTTGCAAATGCACTTGCTGTACCTGTCTTTCGCCATCGCGGTGCGAAAGCGCGCCGCCGACGATGCCGAGGCGGCGTCCGTGTGCACCCGCGGCCTGACCGGCGTCGCCGGGCTGGCCGCCGAGCGAATCCATCGCGCCGTCGGATCCTGTGGCGGGATCGACGCGGTGCTGCGCGTGCTCGAATTGCATCCGCTGCTCAACCCCGCCGGCTACGTCGTCTCCGAAATCGCCGGCAACCGGCTGCTCGTGCACCGGTCACCGGCGCACGACGCCGCCGCCTGGATATCCCTATGCTCGCCGGGTTCGGTGCAACCGCTGCAGGCGATCGCCACCGCGGTGAATCCGCGGATCGGCGTACGGGTCAGCGGCACCGACACCGACTGGACCGCCGAATTCGTCGAAACCGACACCGACGCCGATGAGCTGCCGGAGGTTTCGGTGACCAAGGTCAGCGGCGGTTCCACCTTCCAATTCGAGCCGAGATGATCGCTGCCGCTCACCGTGGTCTGAGTCCAACGGGAGTTTGTCAAGGGGTCCGCGGTACCACTTCGGTGACACAACCGCATCGACCATATACCGATGACGTTGCAACCCATCGGCTTTGGGCGTGTCCACGGATATGGTTGACGCTGGCCACCGACCCCTATAGACGAAGGTTTTCGCGCTATGTACGACCCGCTCGGGTTGTCGATCGGGACCACCAACCTGGTCGCTGCGCGTAATGGAAGCCCACCGGTTAGTAGTCGCCGCTGTGTGCTGACCATTTACCCGCACTGCACACCGAAAATCGGTGCTCCCGAAGAGAATCCGCTTCTGGCCGAGTCTGGCGTGCCGATGAAGGGCTTTGTGGAGCGCATCGGCGATTCGGTCGCGCTGGTGTCGCCGGACGGTTCCGCGCACGATCCGGAGCTGTTGACGGTGGAGGCGCTGGACGCGATGGTGCTCGCCGCCGGTGCGGATGCGGCATCTTCGGAGATTTCGATTGCGGTCCCGGCGCACTGGAAACCCGGCACCGTGCAGGCGCTGCGCGACGCCCTGCGCACCCACCTGGGCTTCGTCCGCAGCGGCATGGCGCCGCGGCTGGTCAGCGACGCCATCGCCGCGCTGACCGCGGTGAAGTCCGAACTGGGTCTGCCCGACGAGGGCGTGGTCGGACTGCTGGACTTCGGCGGCAGCGGCACCTCGGCCACCCTGGTCAACGTCGCCGGCGACTCCGAACTCGTCAGCGCCACAATGCGATATACCGCGCTGTCCGGCGACGAGATCGACCAGGAGCTGCAGCTGTGGGCGTTCGAGGAGCTCGGGCACGGCAGCGGCCTCGACCCGGCCAGCACCGCCACGGTGGGACATCTCGCGGCGCTGCGGGAGCAGTGCCGCGCCGCCAAGGAACGGCTTTCCACCGACGTCGTCACCGAGATCACCGCCGAACTCGGCGGGCGCAGTTGCAGCCTGACGTTGACGCAGGACGATCTCGAAGAGCTGATGCAGGACCGGCTGACCGGCTTCATCTATGCCTTCGACGACCTGCTGGTGCGCTACCGCAAGAGCTGGTCGGACCTGGTGGCGGTGGTGACCGTCGGTGGCGGTGCACGCATTCCGCTTGTCACGGAACGACTTTCGATGCACGGCCGGACACCGATCCTGACACCGTCGCAGCCGGCGTTCGCGGCCGCGGCCGGGGCGCTGCTGCTAGCTTCGCGCGGCGGCGAACTGGATATGCGCACGCGCACCTCGATAGGCCTGCTGGCGGCGGCCGACGCCGCCGGCGACGTCGTCGACCTGGGCGCCGGCGATGTGCTGGTGATCGACGACGAGGCGCTGACCGACCGCGAATTAGCTTGGTCGCAAACTGAATACCCCGGTGACCTGCGGATGCGGTTCGGCGGCGAAACCTATGACGAGGACGGCCCGGCCGGCTGGTCGATGCGGCTCAACGTCATCGCCCCGCCCAAACCGCGGCGGCCCTGGCGTCGACTGCACTTCTCCCAGTTGATCATCGGGATGTCCGCCGTGGTCGCCATGACCGCGATCGGCGGGGTGGCCTACACGCTGACCGGGATCGAAAACCGCCAGGCCCCGCCGGCGCCGTCCGTCGCCCCGCTGCCGCCGGTCAGCCGGGTGGTGCCGCCGTCGGCCGTCGCGCCGTCCACCGCGGTGCCACCGCCGCCACCGCCCAGCGCGCAGCCGGTCCCCAGCCCGGCGCCGCCACCGCCGCAGCCGCCCCCGCTGGCACCTCCGCCTCCGGTCGTGGTGACCACGGCACCGCCGGCGCCGACCTACACACCGCGGCACACCGCGCCGCCGACGACTACGGCCCCGCCGGCGTTCACCACCACGGCGCCGACGCCGAGTCCGACGCCCACCACCACGCTGCCGCCACCGACGCCGACGCAGGAGCCGACCACCACCAGCACCACCACCACCACGGTGCCGATGACCACCGAGTGGATCCACGTTCCGCTGCTGCCGGTTCCTATCCCGGTGCCGGTGCCGCAGAAGCAGGCTCCCGCGACGCCGCAGTATCCGTCGAACGAGTATCCGCAGTACCCGCAATATCCGGGTAACGAATATCCGCAATACCCGGGGAACTCCCAAAACCCCTACTACGGCCCGGGGTATTAGCGTCCGTCCTGCTCAGGAAGTCCATCTGCGCGCCGAGTCGCGCGGGTAGCGTGGTGTCATCAAGTTCATGCGGAGTTTACCCGCCATGCCCTTGCCCGGCCCGGTCCGGGTCGCGCGGGGCAGTGCAAGACCTTGGAGGCGTTACGTGGACATCGTGCTCGGGGTGTCGATGGCTTCCGGGACGGTCCGCCTGGTAGCGATCGAAGGACAGAATGCCGACGGCGTGACCGTCGAACAGGAAGAGTTCGCGGTCGGAGCCGCTGGGAGTTTGGCGAATTCGGCGGCCGACCAGGTGATCGACGGATCATCGGCACCCGCGAGGGAGTTTTCGAGGGTGGCCACCGGCTGACCTCAACGGGGGTCACCTGGACCGACCCCACCGGGGCCGCGGCGTTGCGGGATGCGATCGCCTCCCACGAGCTGGGCAACGTGATGTTGGTCTCGCCGCTGCTGGCCGCGGCCGCGCAGGCGCAGACGGTCGGGTGTGCGCTCGGCTACGGGCACATCGCGATGCTGTTCGTCGAGCCACGCAGCGCGGCCCTGGCCTCGGCGAACGCGCCGCTGTTCGTGTCGTCGACGGCGGCACTGGCCTACGCGCTGGACCCGGGCACCGGGGAGATGGATCCACCCGAGTTCAACCCCACCTATCTGGATGTGTGGGGCGACACCGGTGCGGGCACCGGCGTGCGCGCCTACAGCGCCGTCCCCGACGAGGAGGAGCCGGCCCCGCGCCGGCCGTGGTCGATGCTGCTGGCCGGCATCGCCGCGGTGATCGGCGGCGTGGTGCTGGTGACGCTGACCTCGGACGGTTACGGCTCGAACACCCGGCACAACCAGGGCGTCAGCGTCGCCACCTCGGGGATCCAGCTGCCGGCGCCGCCGCCGGCCGCCCCGCCGGTGTCCCACCAGCCACCGGTGACGATGTACCTGCACTTCACCGTTCGTCACGGTGCCGATCCCGATCACCCCGCCGGCGCCGCCGCCCGGCCCATAGCATCTGGTACACCCGGCCGGCCGGGCGCACACTGGCAGGTACGGCACGAGCGGCAAGGAGGTCGCGTGGGCGAGCAGGGTGGGTTCGGATTCGACCCCGACGAGTTCGATCGGATGATCCGCGAAGGCAGCGAAGGGCTGCGCGAGGTGTTCGAGCGGGTCAGCAAGTTCGTCGCCGCTCCGGGCGCCCGGACCGGCTGGTCCTCCCTTTTCGAGGACCTGTCGCGGCGGGGTCGCCCCGCGCCGGAGACCGCCGGGGAAGCCGGCGACGGGGTGTGGGCCATCTACACCGTGGACGCCGGCGGCGGTGCGCACGTCGAACAGGTCTTCGCCACCGAGCTCGACGCGCTGCGGGCCAACAAGGACAACGTCGACCCCAAACGCAAGGTGCGCTTCCTGCCCTACGGCATCGCGGTCAGCCTCCTCGACGACGATCCCGGACAGCCCGGCTGACCGTCAGCCCCGGCCGACCACGTTCGAGCCACCCGAGTTGCTGATGCTCGGAGTGCCCGAGTGGTATGTGACCTTGTTGTTGAAGCCCGAGGCGTCGATGCGACCGCCTCGACGGTGACCGTGTTCTGCACGCCCGACACCGACAGGCCGGTGCAATGCCCGGTGATCACCACGGTGTTGGACACCCCGCTGACGCTGACCGGGTTGTCGTCACAGGCCAGCGTCCGGTTCTCGTTGATCCCGGCGACGCTGAGCTCGGCGCACGGCGGCGCGGCCGGTGATGTCGGCGTCCGGCGGGACGTCGAGGGGCCGACGTCGTCGAGATCCCCGGCGGCGGGCCGAACGTTCTGGAGATGGTGGGCGGCGAGTTGATGATCGACTTCACCCCCGAAAGCTGGTGTGCCGCAAAGGCTGCGATGCCGCCGGCCAGGGCCAGCACGCCGACGGCGATGAGGGTGCCCACCACCCACCACACCCGGTTGCCCGACGGGCGTTGCCCGGGCGGGCCGGGGACGGGCCCGCCGTAGGACCACGACGCCGGCGCAGGCGGGTAGCCCGGGCCGGTGGGCGGCGCGCTGTCCTGCTCGGAGGCCCGCGCCGAGTCGGCGAGCGGACGCTCGAGTTCCCGGATCCGCTCCTCCGGGTCGTCGTTTGCTGCCATGGATTGAACATGCCATTCCCTTCTGCGGTTTCGGCCCGTTCGGTAGTTTTTAGGACCGTGCCCGATTTGCCGAACCGCCAGATCCTGCTGCGTCGCCGCCCCTCCGGACTGGTCCGGCCGGACGACACCGAACTGGTCACCACCCCCGCGCCGGAACCCGCCGAGGGGGGCGCTGCTGCGGACCACCTACGTCGGCATCGATGCCGCGGCCCGCACCTGGCTCGATGACCAGCCCAGCTACCTGCCGCCGGTGCAGTTGGGTGAAGTCATTCGCGCGGCCGGGATCGGCGAAGTGGTGGCCTCGCGCTGTGACGCGTTCGCCGTCGGCGACGTGGTTACCACGCTGACCGGATTCCAGGAGTACGCGATCATCCGCGACGACCTGTTCAGCACGCCGATTCCCGGCGAGGACGACCAGCTGGCGATCATGTCGGTGTACGGACCGACCGGCGCCACCGCCTATTTCGGGATGGCCGACATCGGCCGCCCGCAGCCCGGCGAGACGGTGGTGGTGTCGGCGGCCGCGGGCGCCACCGGGTCGCTCGCCGGGCAGATCGCCAAGATCGCCGGCGCCCGGGTGGTGGGCATCGCCGGGGGACCGGAGAAATGCCGTGCGGTGGTGGCGGACTTCGGGTTCGACGCGTGCATCGACTACAAGAACGACGACGTCGCGGCGGCGCTCAAACAGCACTGCCCGCGCCGCGTCGACCTCTACTTCGACAACGTGGGCGGGCCCATCCTGGACGCCGTGCTGGGCCGGCTGGCCCCCCGCGCCCGGGTGGTGCTGTGCGGCGTCATCTCCAGCTACCTGACCGGGGACCATCCCGGCCCGGCCAACTACGTGAACCTGCTGTCCAAGACCGCGCTGATGCAGGGGTTCAACGCGCTCGACCAGTGGGGCCGCTTCGACGAGGCGTTCGCCGCGCTGTGGAAGTGGGAGGCCGAGGGCCGACTTCACCACCGGCAGACCATCTTTGAGGGCATCGAATCCTGCGTCGACGCCCTCAACGGGCTGTTCACCGGCGTCAACATCGGCAAGACGCTGGTCAAGCTCAGCGAACCCGGCGCCGGCTGACCGGGCGCGGTATGCGGCCCAACCCCGGCGCGTGGTTTCATAACACCGTTTGCGAGAGTTGCTTGGGGAGATCGCGCCGCGCATGACGGGCCGGCATCGAACGATTGGTGGTTACTAGATGGATCGTCGCAGCATGATGTTGATGTCGGGAATCGGCATGCTGGGAGCTGCGATGCGCCTGCCCGGCGCCTGGGCCACCCCGCCGGCGCCCGAAGCGCCGCCGTCCGCCGGGGGCGGGCCCTACATCTTCGCCGACGAGTTCGACGGTCCCGCCGGCTCGCCACCCGATCCGGGCAAGTGGACCATCCAGACCTGGCAGGACGACGTGTTCCCGCCGGTGGCCGGGATCTACCGCGACGACCGCCGAAACGTGTTCCAGGACGGCAATTCCAACCTGGTGCTGTGCGCCACCCAGGAGATGGGCACCTACTACAGCGGCAAGCTGCGCGGCAACTTCCGCAGCATGATCAACCAGACCTGGGAGGCGCGGATCAAGCTGGACTGCCTGTTCCCTGGGCTTTGGTCGTCGTTCTGGGGAGTCAACGAGGACCCGCTGCCCGACGGCGAGGTGGACATCTTCGAATGGTACGGCAACGGCCAGTGGCCACCGGGCACTACCGTGCACGCCGCCTCCAACGGCAAGACGTGGGAAGGCAAATCGATTCCCGGCCTGGTCGACGGCAACTGGCACACCTGGCGAATGCATTGGAGCGAAGAGGGATTCGAGTTCTCGCGGGACGGGGCCGAGTACTTCAAGGTGCCCAACAAACCCATCCACGTCGCCGGCGGCGCGCCCGACGACTTCCGCTGGCCGTTCAACAACCCCGGCTACTGGATGACGCCGATGTTCACCCTCGCCGTCGGCGGGGTGGGCGCCGGTGACCCCGCGGCGGGCGTGTTCCCGTCGTCGATGCTGATCGACTACATCCGCATCTGGTAGCGCTCACTTCGTGGCCTCGAACACCTGAACCAGGTTGAACTGCCAGCGCTCGACCAGCCGGAAGCCCAGGTCGTGCGGCACCGCGAAGGCGGGCGTCGCGCCGTAGACCGGGCCCGGCGCCAGCGCCGGGCCCTGCTGGTGCGCCGGCTCGGACGGGTCGGCCTGGGTGATGATCCACAGCACGGCGCAGTGGCTCAACGGCCCGGGCACCACCTCGGGGATTAGGTTGGTGTCGAAGACGTCGTTGCGGTCGACGGCCCGCTGCCACAGCGTGAGATCGATCAGCTTGCGATACGCGTCCGGGCGCGCCGCTAGCAGCGGGCGCATCGGGGCGGGCATGAACGTCACCGTGTCGTTGACCAGCAGGCAATCGCCGGGCGCGGCCTTCGCGGTGATCAGATCGGCGACCTGGCTGTAGTCCATCCCATACTTGGCATACGGATTGCGCTGTGCCCGAACATAATTCTGCGCCGCAGCGACGGCGAAAACACCGACCACGGCGGTGGTCACCCAGGGCTTGGCGGCTATCGCGGCGCTGCAGACGCCCAGGATCAGCGCCATCGCCGGCGCGGTGAAGCACAGATAGCGCGGCGTGTAGATCGGATGCACCAGAGCCGAGTAGGTCACGATCGCCGCGGTCGGTATCCCGAGCCAGCACGTCGCGAACAGCAGCAGTTGCCGCTCCGAGGGCCCCAGCGGCGCGGACCGGCTGAGCCACAACACGATTGCCGCGCAGACCAGCAGCGCCGACAGCACGGCGAACGGCGGACTGCGTTCGAAATACTGCTGCATCACCACGTCTTCGATGGTGCGGTGCCCGATTGGTGCGACCCAGCTGATCTGGTGCGCCTGCCCGGCCACCGTTATCAGGAACGGCAGCAGCACGATCACCGCCACCACCGAGCTGATGCCGAAGCGGCACAACACCGTTCGGCTGCGACAGCAGACGCCGACGAAGACGGCGTACGCCGCGAGCAGCAGCGCGATGTACGCGTCGAGTAGCACCGAGTACACCAGGGCGATGACGAAAAACAGCCACGGCCAACGGGTTTGGAGGCGGGCGGCGAAAACCAGCAGCACGCTCAGCCACACCGCAGCCATCATCGACAGGGCATACGGTCGGGCCTCGATGCCGGCCCAGGTGGTGCGCGGCGACACCGCGCAGAAAACACCGGAGGCCACCGCGACCGTGCGCGACGAGAACTGCCTGCCCAGCACGACGACGCCGGCCGCGGCGGCCCCCACCGCCAGCCCGCTGGGGGCGCGCGACCAGAACTCGGTGGGCGGGACGAGCCGGAACCAGCCGTGCATGAGCAGGTAGTACAGGCCGTGCACGGCGTCGACATTGCCCAGCATGTGCCACATCTGGGTCAGCGACCGGCTGTAGGAGGCCGAGATGGTCGCGGCCTCGTCGTACCAGAAGGACGGCCGCGCGGCCCCGGCCAGGCTCACCGCGGCGGCCAGCGCCGCGACGATCCACGGGTCCAGCGCGGCCGGTACCGCCGGACGGGTCGGGCTGGACACACCGCCATGTTGCCAGACGCCCGTCGGGCCACCCGGCGTACTCGGACACCCCGGGATTCGAACGTATGATCGATCGATGGATCCGCTCGCGTCGATCGGATACAATGACCAACCGGTGCGCAGCCTGTTTCGGGTGGTACGCCCGCCGATCGCCGTGCTGGTCGATCTGACCGTGCTGTTCCCGTACGAGCCGCACCGCTCGGGGCGGTATCAGCTCAACGGTCTGCAACTGCACAAGGTGGTGGAGGGGCAGCTGAGTTGCTGGGCGCTGTGCGAGCAGGGCGACTGGTGGGGCCTGGTCACCTATCCGGTGGCCTACGGCGCCAAATGCCGGACCGTGACGCACTGGGTGCCGGCCTGGACGCTGCGCCGCAAGTGCTGACCGGCGCGGCCATGCGCCGGCGTCGCGCCGATGCGATGATGGCTGCCCGTGGAACCAAGTTGGGCATCGGTGCTGAGCAAGCTGGTCGCGCTGGCGGCGGTCATCGCGCTCTCGCCGATCACGGTCATTCCCGCGGTGATGGTGTTGCACGCGCCCCGCCCGCGCCCGGCCAGTCTCGCCTTCCTCGGCGGCTGGGTGCTGGGCCTGGTCGGGCTCACCGCCGCGTTCGTCGGTGGTTCGGAGCTGCTCAGCGGCTTGCACGCGACCCCGCCGAAATGGGCGTCGTGGGTGCGGCTGGTCTTCGGGGTCGCGCTCCTCGCGTTGGCCGCCTACCACTGGTTCACCCGGCAGCGCAGCATGCCGCGCTGGATGCGCTCGTTCGCCACCCTGTCGCCGGTGCGGGCCGGGGTGGTGGGAGCGGTGCTGGTGCCGTTGCGGCCCGAGGTGCTCATCCTGTGTGCGGCAGCCGGTTTGGCCGTCGGCAACAGCAGCCTGAGCGCGGGTGCCCAGCTGGTCGCCGCCGCGATCTTCGTCGTGCTGGCCGCGTCGACGGTGGCCGTCCCGATCCTGGCCTACGCCGGTGCCGGGGACCGCTTTGACGATGCGATGGAGCGCCTCAAAGCGTGGATGGAAGCCAACCACGACGCGATGCTGGCGGTCATCCTGCTGCTGATCGGGTTGATCGTGCTCTACAACGGGATTCGCGCGCTGGCCTGACCCGGCGCGTTTCGGCGTCACATCGGCGCCGCGGTGGCATGATTGCCGCTCATGGCAGGAAGCTGGGGCACCGTGCTGACCGGGCTGGTGCCGCTGGGGCTGGTCATCTCGTTGTCGCTGCTCACCGTCATCCCGGCGGTGCTGGTGCTGCAGGCGCCGCGGCCGCGGCCGAGCAGCCTGGCGTTCCTGGGCGGCTGGCTGCTGAGCCTGGCCGCGCTGGCCGCGCTCGCCGTCGCGGCCTCGCACCTGCTCGGCGGCCTGGACAGGTCGCCGCCGCGGTGGTCGTCGTGGCTGCGGGTGGTGTTGGGGGCGGGGCTGATCGGCTACGGTATTTTCCGGTGGCACACCCGGCACCGGCACAGAGAGTCGCCGGCCTGGATGCGGTCATTCGCCAGCATCACCCCAGCCCGCGCCGGCATCACCGGGGCCGTGCTCGCGGTGGTGCGCCCGGATGTGGCGCTCATCTGCGTCCCGGCCGGATTGGCCATCGGCAGCAGCGGACTCGGCCCGATCGGCGACTGGATGGCCGCGCTGTTCTTCGTCGCGGTCGCGGCGTCCAGCGTCGCGATCCCGATACTGGCCTATCTGGCGGCCGGCAGCCGCCTCGACGATGCGCTGGCCCGGCTCCGGGACTGGATGGACCGCAACAACGCCGCCCTGCTCCGGCGGTCCTGGTGGTGATCGGCGCGATGGTGCTCTACCACGGGATCGACGCCCTGTAGCCCCCGTCGCACAATCCCGCGTCCTCCTCGAATCGGTTGACCACCCTAAAAACCAACTCGCGGAACAACTCCCGGCCGTAGCCGGTGAGCATGCCGAAATAACCGCGGGCTGCCCACTGCGCGGCGTGCCGTTCCTCGTGGTGCAACAAGCGGTCCAGGTCGAGGTGGGCGGCGCGCGGGACGCCGTGCGCGTCCCGGCCCCAGGCGCGTCCGGAGCGTATGATCCGGTGCAGCTGGTCGACCGGGTCGGCCAGCCGGCCCAGGTTGACCATGAAGATGTCGCCCCAGGTGGTACCGCCCCGCGCGCTGAACAGCCGTTGAATCCCGTTGCCGCCCAATCCCATCAGCATGCCGTTGGGGGTGGTTACCAGGCGAGCTCCGTTGCGGTGCACGAACCGGATGTCGCGGCGATAGCTCCAGTCGTTGGCGTGCTGGCGGGCGATGATGCGCGCCGCCTCCGCGGCGCTGTAGGGGGTGGGCGTAAAGTCCGTGGGCGCCTTGCCAATCCCGTAGTCGGTGCCGGCATTGAGGATGTAGGTCATCAGCACCGCCTCCCGGGCGTGCTCGCCGGGGGTGTCCGGGCGCAGCAGGAAATACGATTTGCCGAGCGGGTCCCGGAACTCGGTCAGGGTCTCGAGCACCGCGAAGCGCGCCGAGGTGATGCCGTGGCGCCGGACGATCTCGTCGACCACCCGCGCGGCCACACCTCGGCGATCGGCATTCTGCCGCCACCGCTCGCAATAGCCCTGTGCGTCCATGTCTTTGGCTGTTCCCCACCCAGCCTAGGTCAAGGCCGCGGAGATCCGTGCCCGGGTCGATGCCCGCGACCAGGCTCACGAGCTGTCGGCCCCGATCAGCGCCCGCAACGTCGCGCGCGCGCCGCGCCGGTGCAGCGAGTCCAGGGCCCACCGGTAGGCCTCGCGGAAGCGCGGTGCGTCGATCAGGTCGCCGAACACTGCACGGTTGGCCAGAAACGCGTCCGGATTCTCGCGCTGCGAGGGGGCGACCAGGGTGTCGGCGAGCCGGTCCACCACCTCGATCGGGCGGCCTTGTTCGTCGACGCCCTCGGCGTAGCGAGCCCAGCTCGCGACGATCGCCGCGGACAGCTGCACCGGGCCGCCGGAGCGCAGGTTGTCGTGCACCACCGGCAAGAGCCACTTCGGGATGTGGTCGGAGGAGTCCGCGCACAGCCGGGCCACCTGGTCGCCCACATAGGCGTTGGCGAAGCGGGGGATGAGGCCGTCCCGGAAGTCTTCCAGGCCGGGCATCCGCGGCAGTGTCGGCATCGCCTCCGAATCCATGTAGCGGGCAAGGAATTCCGCGATCACCGGATCCTGGGCGGCCTCGTGCACCTCGCGGTATCCGGCCAGGTAGGAGAAATAGCACAGGCTCTGATGGCCGGCGTTGAGCAGCCGCAGCTTGATCGCCTCGTAGGGCGCCATGTCGTCGACCAGCCGCACGCCGGCCTTGTCCAGCGGGGGGCCGCCCGTCGGCGAAGTCGTCCTCGAGCACCCACATGGCGAACGGCTCGGCCACCACCGGCTCGGCGTCCTGCACGCCGAACTCGGCGGCCAACCGGTCGGCGAGGTCCGGTGTGGGCGTCGGGGTGATCCGGTCGACTATCGAGTTGGGGAAGGTGGTGTTCTCCCGCATCCATTGCGCGAGTTCGGGATTGACCTGCTCGGCGTGGGCAGTGAAGGCGCGCCGGGCCACGTCTCCGTTTTTGATGATGCTGTCGCAGGAGACGATCGTCGGAGAGGGCTGGCCGCGCTCCCGTCGCCGATTCAGCGCCTCGGCCACCAACTCGAACGCCGCGCTGAGCGGCGGCTGGTAGCCGCCCTCGGTGATGGTGAGCGAGATGATCCGGGTGTCGGGGTCGGCCAGCAACTCGACGACGGAGCCGGGATCCTCAGGCGCGTAACGGAAGTCGACGATGGATCCGATGACGCGCGGCTCCTGGGTGCCGTCGGGATGTTCCAGAATCAGCGTGTAGGGGTAGTCCTGTCTGCGCAGCGCGTCGCGCATGCGCCGGTCGTCGGGCAGCACGCCGATACCGCAGATGCCCCAGTCCCGGGCGAGGCCGTCGTTCAGCAAGCGGTCCAGGTACATCGCCTGGTGGGCGCGATGAAAGCCTCATTCCCGCCAGCACCAGTGGGGCCGCCGTCAGCGCCGCACCCGTTACCCGGCCAACCAGCCTGCGTGCCGCCATCCAACCTTCTCCTTCGTCTGCGCCCGATGCGGATGATGCACTTTGACACAGAAGTGCGAAAAACCGCTGCGCAAACACATCCGGAGGATGAACAGTCGGCGAAGAGGAGTGGGCGGTCGCGGTACGCGGCGACCGTCCACTCGGGCCTACCTAGCGGGGCTCGGCGGTGCTAGCTGGGGCACAGATCGCGCATGGCGTAACCGACGAGGTCGTCGGCCTGCTGGGGGTGAGCCCGCCGGGCCCCTGCCGGTCGTCGGAACGCTGCAGCGCCAGACCCTCGAGCTGCGCGGGCGGGGCGCCCCACGATATTTGCTGGCAGATGTTCAGGCCCGCCTGCAGCAGCGCCGCGTCGCCGCCGGTCACGGCATGGATGCCGTCCCGGTGCATGTCGTTGAGGAAGCCGGCCGCGTCGGCCTGTGCCGAGCCGGCCCAGACGACCGCGGCGAGAAGCGGGCCACCGAGCAGCGCTGAGCCGATCAAACCGCCAGCTAGACGACCTGGTGACGTAATCCCTTCCCCTCTTCCTGTCAACCGTTCCGATCACGGGGTTCACTTCTATGTAACCTCGAAACCGGCAATTCACCAAAAATTTCCTGTGAATGGCCTGCGGAAAAATAGATTCCCTGCGAGTCGAAGTCACCCGGCCGGGGTGCGCCGGCGCGGGGTGGCTCCGTGACACCGTTGTGACGTCACCATTTGGAAACGGCGCGGTGCGGCGCGGCTCGTGTCGCACGCCGGCTACCGACAATTAGCCCGGTCGTGAAAAGGCCGGGTACGGCGAAGCGGGTCTGCTGCACCAAAACATTGCCGAACTAGCAGAGCGTGGATGAAGGGAAGTTGACGCTGATGGCGATCGTCGATCGGTTCAACATGAAAGTGGTTGCGAGCGCTGGGTTGTGCGGAGCGGCCATAGCGTTGAGCCCTGATGCGGCGGCCGCCCCGCTGGTAACGGGCGGCCACGCGTGCATTCAGGGGCAGTCGGGCGAAGCGGCGCCCGCGGCCGGTGGTGCGGTGGCTGCGGGTGCGACGGACATGTGCGCGGCCCCCCTCACCGACATGTCCGGCGTGCCGATGGCCGTGCCCGGGCCGGTGCCGCTGGGCGCTCCGTTGCCGCTGGGTGCCCCCGTGCCACTCGCGCCCCCGGTGCCGGTGGTGCCGGCCGGCGTGCCGCTGATCGCGCTCGGCGGGCCGGCCGCGGCCGGCGCCCCGGTGGAGGCGGCCGCTCCCATCATCGACATGTCGGGTGTGAAGGACGCGCCGACCGGCCCGGCGTCCACCGGCGGTCCGGTGCCCAGTCAGCCGGTGCGGCCCGGCCCCGCGGGCGCCAGCTGACGCTTCGTTCGCTAACAGCGGGACCGCTTTAGTTGTGGGAGTTGGTATTTCCGTATGTGGATGCCGTACCCGCGGCTTTTGTGACGCGGTGTGCTCCGCGAATTACGTTGTGCTGAGGTCGGTTACGGTCGGCCGTCGTTAGTCTTGGACGATCACGGGATCGCCGACGTTGACGTGGTCGTAGTACCACTCGGCGTCGTCGGGACTCAGGCTGATGCACCCGTGGCTGACGTTTTCCAGCCCCAGTGAGCGGACCGCCCACGGCGCCGAATGCACGAACAGGCCGCGGTTGGTGATACGGACCGCGTAGTTGACGGTCAGCAGGTATCCGTCGGGATCGTCGACGGGAATGCCGACACTGCTCGAATCCATCGTCACCGCAAGCTCTTTAGACAAAACGGTGTACGAGCCCACTGGCGTCGGGAATTCCGGCCTGCCCATCGAGGCCGGCATCACTCCCTGCTCACCGAAGTGGGGCCGGTGGTGCGGCGCCGGCAGCGAGGTCGGCGGGCCGGCTTCGACGCCGTCGATGCTCACGGTGAAGGTGTGTTCGGAGATGCTGGCCACCCCGATGACGGCGGGACCCGTCTTGATCTCGGTGGAAACCCCGCCGACGGTCAGCGCGATCGTGCTGTGCGCGGGCCAGTATCGGTCCGGAACCCATTGCACGACATGGTTGTCGAGCCATTCGAACTTGCCGCTCATCGTGGGTGTCGATTTGACGTCAATGGTCTGTTCGGCCGCGTGTCGCTTGGCCGGATCGGTGATGGGCGCGCGGAACGTCACGACCACGGGGTGCGCCACGCCCACCACCTCGCCGCTGCTCGGCAGCACCGACGCGATCGCGAACGCGTGCGACTGGCTCGCCGCGGCCAGGCTGACGCCGGCCGGCGTCACCACCACACACGTAGCGACGCCGACCGTCGCAAGAACACACCGAACACCCGTCCGCATGGCCCCAACTCCTTTTAACTGACATAGCTGCAATAGGGATTGTAAATGCGCGATGCCGCGGAAGCGCAAGGGCGCGTTGATATTTGGCCATGTATCGGTCACGTTTCGGTGTCAGCGGTTTAGCGCGTCAAACGCGAGGGCGTTGAGAGTGAATTTTCAGCTGTTCTGTTCCCCATTAATGTTCGTTGCCTGACGCTGATTGGAGTGAGCGCCGCGAGGTGACTGCTCAGGGGGTATCGATGGACGACGTGGTGTCCCTCGAGATGCCCGCATTCGTTGAAGTGGCCGGAAGGAACGCCGCGACACTGTGACGCAAGACGTTGATCCAAGGGTCATCAAGCAAACTGGCGACGCGTGGCGGGAGGTCCACGGCGAAGTGGCTGCCGCGGTCACCCTCCTGGCTGGCGTGCTGCAAGGTTCAGACGGAATGGCCGGCACCGATAGCGGGGCGCACGCCTGGGCCGCAAAATACGACGCGCTGTGCGGCGGTTGCGACGGTGGAGCCGGGCTCATGGAATGTTGTTCTGCGGTGGTGGTCGCCGCAGGACAGATCACC
The DNA here is from genome assembly GCA_002291465.1 of Mycobacterium lepraemurium. Taxonomy (GTDB): domain Bacteria; phylum Actinomycetota; class Actinomycetes; order Mycobacteriales; family Mycobacteriaceae; genus Mycobacterium; species Mycobacterium avium. The sequence continues at coordinate 536,695 of CP021238.1, forward strand.
GACCTGCTGCATGCGACTGCCGTCAACCACGAAAACGCCGATCAGCAATCCGCGCTCAACAACCAGAGCCCGCCAGCCGTTCCGCCCGGGAAGACACCGACGTTCCTGGAACCGGGGATCCCGTCGGCCGAAGGCGGCCACGGCGATGTTCCTGCGTGGTGGCACACCATACAGGCGTACGTGCAGGGGGAGCTGTGGCCCAATGGTCATCAGGACCAGCTGCGCAATGCCGCCCGAGCGTGGAGAACCGCGGCGGCGAGCTTTCGCGCGGCGGCCTTCTTGGCTAACACGGCCACACCGCATTTGGCGAATCAGAAATCGCCTGAGATTCCGGCCGCGATCGCCAATTGCAATCAAGCGCGCGACGCGATGTACTCCACCGCTGACGGTTGCGAGGTCGCGGCAAAGTCCTGCGACGGTTATGCGTCAGCCATAGACGACGCCCATCACCAGATCATCCACGAAATGGAAGTGCTGGGCGCCATCGTCGTGGTGACGGAACTTGTTGCGGCGGTGCTGATTCCTTTCACCGCCGGAGGCAGCGAGGCCGTTTCAAAGGTCGTCGATGTCAGTAGATTGGCTGCAACCGGGGCGCGCATCGCCGAAATCATCCGCGCCTTTCGGGCGGCGGCCGAACTCTCGGCCCTGCCGACGGTAAGTGCGCTCGGCGCCGCCGCCCGGTCGTTATACGAATTGGGGCCACTCCTCGCCGCGAACGCAAGAATCTTCGCAGCCGAGACTGCGGCAAGCGGTGGTGCCGGCATTGATGTGGCGCAGGCGGCCAAGCTTTCACAGGAAAGCGTTCTGGACAAGCTTGAAAGGTACTTGCTAAATCCCGACCACGTAACTGGGGGACCGAAGGCGAAGTGGTTCGAACAAGCTTTAGGGTTCACTCGCCAGAATGAATCCGACCTCGCGAAGCAGATCGTCTTCGACGAAAACAAAGCTGTAGAAACGAGTGTCACCCAGTACGGCATAAAATACAACCAAGTGATCTCGATCGCCGGAGCGAACGGAAGGGTAATAGATGTGACGTTCGCCTGGATACGCGGAAACGACAGTGTGGTGCGCTTGGTGACGGCGATCCCTACGAGCAAATGAGAGAACGTAAAGCGTTGAGACCTCGAGAGTATGACGTGATCAGGCTGCTGCGGCCGCTGCCGGAGCACAACCTGCCTGCCGGTTCACGCGGGACTATCGTCATGGACCACACGAAGGATTCGGATAGCACTCTCCCGTCCGCGTACGAGGTGGAGTTTTCAGATGCCGACGGCGTAACCCAGGTGCTGGTCACGCTTTCCGGAGATGACCTGGAAGTCGTCTGGCGGCCGGATCCAGATGCGTAGCGACTGTAGTTGCGACCCGATTCAGGGCCACATGGCCGTATTGTGTTGGGCCACACCGTCATAGTTTCGGTGCGCCCTCTCCACATTGGTGCGCAATTCGGTGAGCGCTTCTCGCATTTGTTTGTCGGCTGCTACTCATCTTTGGTGGTACTCGCGTTCGGCCTCTGTGCCGCGGCCCAGCCAGGAACCGTGGAGTTCGGCGATGCATTGGTCGACGGCCGCGGCAATTTGTTCCGCGCTGGCAGTGAATTTCGCCAGTCGGTCGGCAAAATGCGACAGTGCCTCAAGATCGACCGTGTAACGGCGGCCCATGATTCCGGATCCGTTGGGGACAGGGCGGCGAAGGCTCTCGCGGCAACGTCTCGTGGTCGAGCATGAGGTCCAGTGAGCGGAGCAACCGCTGGGAGTGTTCCGATAGCAGCGTTGCGACGGCCTTTGCCCCTTGGTGCCACTCATCCCATGCGGGCTGGAAATCAGATGCAGCGGCGCCATCGCCTCTCACCGCTTGTTGACACCTAAGCCAAGGTTGCGACGCCGTACAACCCACCCTGATTGGTGACGCGGAAACCCGTGCGCGGGTTGTGATGCAGGCCGGCGTCGCCGTTGGCGATGCCGAGGACTTGGGCCGTTGTCCGGAGCCGATGACGGGAATCGAACCCGCGTTCTCAGCTTGGGAAGCTGATGTTCTGCCATTGAACTACATCGGCGCGGTCGCGTCAGAAGGCTAGCATCCGTCGCCGCCGACGCTCATCTGCCTGGGCCGTTGTATCCGGCCGGCAATCGCCCGTCGCATTACGTCTTAAACCACGCATGCACAATATCCGCCGGTCGGAGAAATTCCCGTGTTTATTATTTCGTGATTGCGACGTAATGTGCTGGACGTGGGTCGACACGCATTAGCCAGGAAGCGACGCAAACCGTCGGCTACCCTGGCTGCGGTGCTCGCGCCCGCTGCCGTGTTCTTCGCGGTCTCGGCCGATGTTCATCCATTCTCGGCGCGCGAGGAGGCCAAACCCGTTATCAGCGAGCCCGCTCCGTGTTGCGCGGAAATCGTGACCTTGGCATCGACGCGGCTCAGTAAAGGATTCGGCGACGGCCAGCCCGTCGCCGCCTCGCGCTATCACACCCGCTCCCGCTTCCTGCCCGCCGGCGTCGCGCCGGAACGGGGCCTGCAGGTGCGCACCATCCTGACCGCCCGCAGCATCAGCGCCGAGTTCCCCCAGATCCACGAGATCGGGGGAGTGCGACCGGATCCGCTGCCCTGGCACCCCCTTGGCATGGCGATCGACGTGATGATTCCCGACCCGGAAAGCGCCCAGGGGATCGCGCTGGGGAACGCGATCGTGGCTTACGTGCTGCAGAACGCCGACCGGTTCGGAATCCAGGACGCGATCTGGCGCGGCGTCTACTACACCCCCAACGGCGCCCAAACGAGCCGGCTCGGCCACTACGACCACGTTCACGTCACGACCATCGGCGGCGGATACCCCACCGGCGACGAGGTCTATCTCCGCTGAACGCGCTGCGCAGCAGTTAGGCTCGCTTGGTGCTGCTCTCTGATCGCGACCTCAGGGCCGAAATCACCGCCGGGCGGTTGGGCATCGAGCCGTTCGATGACGCGCTGGTGCAGCCGTCCAGCATCGACGTCCGCCTCGACTGCATGTTCCGGGTTTTCAACAACACTCGCTACACCCACATCGACCCGGCCAAGCAGCAGGACGAGCTCACCTCGTTGGTCGAACCGCAAGACGGTGAGCCGTTCGTGCTGCACCCTGGCGAGTTCGTGCTCGGCTCGACGCTCGAGCTCATCACCCTGCCCGACGACCTCGCCGGACGTTTGGAGGGCAAATCGTCCCTGGGCCGCCTGGGGCTGCTGACGCACTCGACCGCCGGCTTCATCGATCCCGGCTTCAGCGGCCACATCACGCTCGAGCTGTCCAACGTCGCCAACCTGCCGATCACGCTGTGGCCGGGCATGAAGATCGGTCAGCTGTGCATTCTGCGGTTGACCAGTCCGGCCGAACACCCGTACGGCAGCACTCGCGTAGGTTCGAAGTACCAGGGCCAGCGAGGACCGACGCCGTCGCGCTCGTATCAGAACTTCATAACGTCTACATAGGTTCTGCGGGGCTCCCACGCCACCGTTCTGCGCGCTGCTTAGTTAGCCGTGGTTTTTTCCTCCGCCTGGCCGTGGCGATCGCGCAACACCTTTGGAGGGGTTCGTCTTGAATATCGTGCTCGGGGTGTCGATGGCACCGTCTTCGATCCAAATGGTCGTTCTGGAGGGCGAATACGCCGATGGCGCGACGGTGGAAGAGGACGCGATCGATGTCGCCGGTGCCGATGACGCGGCCACCGCGAGTGCCCCGGATCGGGTGATCTCGGCCATTCTGGGCACCCGGGAGGGCGCCGCCGACGCCGGCCTGCAGCTCTCCTCCATCGGGGTGACGTGGACCGATCAACTCGAAGCCGCGGCCCTGCGCGATGCGTTGGCGGCTCGCCGGATCGACAACGTCATGCTGGTCTCGGCGTTTCTGGCGGCTGCGGCGCTGGCGCAAAACGTCGGCGGAGCAATGGGTTACGAGCGCACCGCGGTGCTTCTGGTGGAACCCGACACCGCGACGCTGGCGGTCGTCGAGACCTCCGACGGCTCCATCCCCGATGTCTACAAGCAGCAGATTCACGCCGAGTCCTACGGTGATGCGGCCGGGCAGCTCAGCGCGATGGTCGCCGGGCTGGAGAAGCTTGGAGTCCCTGCCGGGCGGGCTGTTGCTCGTCGGCGCGGGTGTCGACGTCGCTCCGCTCAAGCAGGTGCTGCAGACGTCGACGTTCCTCGACGTGAGTGTGGCCGAGGAGCCGCAGACCGCGCTGGCCCGCGGGGCCGCCCTGGCCGCGGCGAACGCGCCGCTGTTCGCGTCGTCGACGGCGGCGCTGGCCTACGCACAAGACCCCGGCACCGGCGCTGTCGACCAGTACTCGCTGCCCGACTACCTCTATGTCCCCCGTCGGTCCCGAGCCCGGCGACGACGCACTCGCCTACAGCGCGGTGGGGAACGAGGACGCCGAGTCGCCGACCGTTGTCATCGAGAAGCTGTTCCTTCCCGAGGACAGTCGCCGTGCATGATGCCGGGCCGGTAGTGCGCCGGACGGTTGCGGCGCAGCCAGTCGGAGGCCTCGTCCAGCCCGGGCAGCTCGCGGACCCGGTAGGCGTCGAGAAACGTCCGCCAGCGATCGACCTGCCGCTGGTGGAACCCGTCCGGGCGGCCGAAGCCCTCGAGTCCTTGCTTGGGCCAATCTACCCGGCCCAGCTTGGCGGCGCCCTCGACCAGTTGGAACGCCAGCCCGCGCCGCGCCCGCAGGTCGGTGTCGAACGGCGCGGGCCACCCGCCGTCCATCGGGCTCCACCCGTCGATCGCCGCCATGACGTAGAACGGCATCCCGAGCACGGTCCCGGTGTCGTCGGCGGCGATGAGCGCCGCGTGCGGGACGTCGGTCCCGGACAGTGCGCGCACCAAGCGGATCTCGCGCAGCAGCCCGTCGATACGGGCGGCGTCCGCCCGGGCACCCGGCGGCATGCGCAGCACCATCCGCGCCGGGCCGCGCTCGATCAGGTAGAGGGTGTTCTGGGAGCCGCCCTGCAACGGGGTCAGCCGGGCCTCTTCGCCGCTGCCCGGTGCGTCGTTCGCGTCCAGCCAGCGGGCCAGAACGCCCGCGTCCAGCCCCGATTCGACCCCACCGCGTTGTCCGGCCATTGCTGCACACCCCAATCTCCTCACGGAGAATAGCATTCTCCCCCGTCGGGGGGCTCAATCCGGCTTGTGCGCGCTCACCAGAAATCCGGGCGCCATGAAGTGGCCCTCGCCGTCGCGTTCCAGATGCGCCAGCGGGCTGTCCGGGCGCCCTGGCCGAGTCGTCGTTGCCGTACACCCGCGCCGCGTGCAGGTCGTCGATGTGCCAGAGCACCGAAACCGCTTCGCGCAGCTCGGTTTCGGTGAAACCCTGCGGGCCCGGCCGGTCCGGGTGCGCCGGCCCCAACGCCCCGGCGGCGAAGGCCAGGATGTACAGCGCGGTCCCGGGAGCGGCCGCGCGGAAGATCGACCGCAGATAGTCCTGACGCCGCTGCGGCGGCAGTGCGTGGAACAGCCCGCTGTCCACGATGGTGGCGAAGCGGCCCTCGGAACCGGGCGGATAGTCGGCGAAGTCGGTGACGTCGGCGCGCGCGAAAGTCGCGGTGTTCAGGCCCTGTGCGGCGGACGCGGCGGTCGCCTCGGCGATCGCGGTGGCGCTGGCGTCCAGGCCGACGACGGTGTGGCCGAGCGCGGCCAGCCGCAGCGAGAGGGCGGCGTGGCCGCAGCCGGAGTCCAGCACGTCGCTGCGGAACTTGCCCTCGTCGATGAGCCGCTCCAGCTCCGGCTGGGGCCGCCCGATGCTCCACGGGGGCGGGGCCGCCTGGCGGTAGGCGGCGTCCCAATCCATGTCCGGCTGCGTCATGGGCGCTCCTCGTGATCGGCGTCACCGGACGCGATGAGAAACTGGCTCTGCCCACCATCGAACGACGGGAAGAAATATGCAAGTGCTTCTGGTCCGGCACGCGCTGCCGCTGCGCAGCGAACACGGCCAAGGCTCCGACCCGGACCTGTCCGCGGACGGGTTGGCCCAAATCGAGCGGCTGCCCAAGGCGCTTGAGCGCTTTCCCATTTCGCGGGTGGTGAGCAGCCCGCAGCGCCGCGCCGTGCAGACGGCGGTGCTGGTGGCGGCCGACCGCGGGCTGAGCGTCGAGATCGACGACCGGTTCGCCGAATACGACCGCGACCTGCCGGTGTACATCCCCGTCGAACAGATTCGCGACGAAATGCCGTAGGAATAGGCGCGTTTGGCGCAGGGGCACCTGCCCAGCGCGGTCGACGAGGACGCGTTCCGCGCCCGGGTGCGCGCCGCGGTCGACGACCTCGTCGCGGTGTTCAGCCACGGCGGGGTGATCAACGTGCTGCTGCACGAGATCCTCGGCACGGCCCGGCTGTTGTCCTTCCCGTCGACTACGCGTCGGTGACCCGGCTGCTGTTCTCCCGGTCCGGCCAGGCGACCGTGGCCGCGGTCAACACCACCGAACACGTCTGGGACCTGCTGCCCCGAAACCAAAGGTGGTGAACGGGGTGCGGGCCGGCGATGGTAGACAAGTTCGGTGGCCTCAGCTGACCAACTCGAAGGGCTCGACCTGGCGGCGCTGGATTCCTACCTGCGTTCGCTCGGCATCGGCCGCGACGGCGAGTTGCGCGCGGAGTTCATCTCCGGCGGCCGTTCCAACCTGACGTTCCGGGTGTACGACGACGCCACCAGCTGGTTGGTGCGGCGCCCGCCGCTGCACGGGTTGACGCCGTCGGCGCACGACATGTCCCGCGAATACCGGGTGGTGGCCGCACTGCAGGACACACCGGTTCCGGCGGCGCGCACGATCGGGTTGTGCGAGGACGAGTCGGTGCTGGGCGCGCCGTTCCAGATCGTCGAATTCGTTGCCGGCCAGGTGGTGCGCCGCCGCGCCCAGCTCGAGTCGTTCAGCCACACCGCGATCGAAGGCTGCGTCGACTCGCTGATCCGGGTGCTGGTCGATCTGCACAGCGTCGATCCGGACGCCGTGGGCTTGGCCGACTTCGGCAAGCCCAGCGGTTATCTCGAGCGTCAGGTGCGCCGCTGGGGGTCGCAATGGGCGCTGGTGCGGCTGCCCGAGGACCGGCGCGACGCCGACGTGGAGCGCCTGCGTTCCGGTCTGGGCCAGGCCATTCCGCAGCAGAGCCGCACCTCGATCGCGCACGGCGACTATCGGATCGACAATACGATCCTGGACGCCGACGATCCGACCAAGGTGCGCGCCGTCGTCGACTGGGAGCTGTCGACGCTGGGGGATCCGCTCTCGGATGCGCTGATGTGTGTGTACCGCGATCCCGCGCTGGACCTGATCGTCAACGCGCAGGCCGCGTGGACGTCGCCGTTGTTGCCGACGGCCGACGAACTGGCCGACCGCTATTCGCTGGTGGCCGGGATACCGCTGGCGCATTGGGAGTTCTACATGGAGTTGGCGTATTTCAAACTCGCGACCATCGCCGCGGGCATCGACTTCCGTCGCCGGATGTCGGATCAGGCCCGCGGCCTGGGCGACGCCGCCGAGCACACGCCCGAGGTGGTGGCGCCGCTGATCTCGCGCGGCCTGGCCGAATTGGCCAAGCTGCCCGGCTAGCGCCCGCCGGCCGCGTGCTGCTTTTTCGCCACGCGGCGCAGCTGCAGGATCCGCGCGGTGCCGACCGCCACCGTGATCAGCCCGCCGACTACCGCGGCCAGCAGGATCGCCACCCCCAGCGGCAGGCTCCAGTGCAGGCCCAGGAACCGGAAGGCCGTCGGCGCCGTGTTCTGGGTGATGAAGATCAGCAACAGAATCAGGATCACGAAGCCGGCGATCAGCGACGACCACAGTGCGCCGGCGCGGGTGAACCCGATCGCCGGTTCCTTGGCGGGTGCGGGGGCCTTGCCCGCAGGGGTCGGTTTCGGGGGCTGCTGGCCGGGCGAGTCAGGGGTGTGGCTGCTCATGCTGCCATCTTTGCCCCATCCAGCACAGAATGAAACCGATTCCCGTAACGGGTCCGCGCGGGCCGGCGGGTGGGGGTCGGGAAGTTAAGGTCGGCGGTATGACGATGCGGCTGCGCGCGCCTGCCATGGTCAGGCCGGTGGCGGTGTGGCTGACGACGATGTTCGTCGTTGCGGCGTGCAGCAATTCCAACCCGCTGGGAGCGCAGGTGCGCAGCCCCGACTCGATCGTGGTCGGCTCCGGGGACTTCCCGGAATCGCAGATCATTGCCGAGATCTACGCACAAGCCTTACAGGCCAACGGTTTTGACGTTGGAAAGCGGATGGGGATCGGCAGCCGGGAGACGTATATCTCTGCGATAAAAGACCATTCCATCGATCTGGTGCCCGAATACATCGGCAACCTCTTGCTGTATTTCGAGCCCGCGTCGAGCGTGACCACCCTGGATGCGGTCGAGCAGGAGCTTCACCGGCGCCTGCCCGCCGACCTGTCGATCCTGACGCCGGCCCCGGCCACCGACACCGACACCGTCAGCGTGACCAGCCAAGCGGCGAACCCCTGGAACCTGAGGACGATCGGCGATCTGGCCCCGCACTCGGCCGACGTGCGATTCGGGGCGCCCTCGGCGTTCGCCACCCGGCCGGCCGGCCTGCCGGGGCTGCGGCAGAAATACGGGCTGGACATCAAACCGGGCAACTTCGTCGCGATCGACGACGACGACGACGGCGGCGCGGTCACCGTGCGCGCGCTGCTGGAGGGGCGGGTGAACGCCACCAACATCTTCACCACATCGCCGGCCATACCGCAGCACCACCTGGTGGCACTCGACGATCCCGAGGCCAATTTAATGGCCGGAAACGTTGTGCCGCTGGTAAATTCACAGAAGCACCCGGATCGGCTCAAGCTGGTGCTGGACGCGGTGTCGGCCAAGCTGACCACCCCCGGCGTGGCCGGGCTCAACGCCGCGGTGTCGGGGAGCTCCGGCGTCGACCCCGACCAGGACGCACGAAACTGGGTGTGGGACAACGGATTAAACCACCCGATCGGGCCTTGACGTGATCGTCTTCGACAACGCCAGCAAGGTGTTCGTGGACGGGACCGCCGCCGTGGACCGGCTCAGCCTGACCGTGCCCACCGGCAAGCTGACCGTCTTCATCGGATCCTCCGGCAGCGGCAAGACCACCGCGCTGCGCATGATCAACCGGATGATCGAGCCGACGTCCGGCACCATCAGCATCGACGGTGTCGACGTGTCCACCCTCGACCCGGTCAAACTGCGCCTGGGCATCGGCTACGTCATCCAGCATGCCGGGCTGATGCCGCACCAGAGGGTGATCGACAACGTGGCAACGGTTCCCGTGCTGAACGGCCAGCGCCGGCGGGCCGCCCGCACGGCGGCCTACCAGGTGCTCGAGCGCGTCGGGCTGGACGTCAAGCTGGCCCGGCGCTATCCCGCCCAGCTCTCCGGCGGGGAACAACAACGGGTCGGCGTGGCCCGCGCGCTGGCCGCCGACCCGCCGATCCTGCTGATGGACGAGCCGTTCTCCGCCGTCGATCCGGTGGTGCGTCACGACCTGCAAAACGAGATACTGCGTCTGCAAAGCGAATTGCATAAAACCATCGTCTTCGTCACGCACGACATCGACGAGGCGTTGCGGCTCGGTGAACGGGTCGCGGTGTTCAAGGGCGGCGTGTTGCAGCAGTGCGACGAGCCCGCCCGGCTGCTGTCCCGTCCGGCCAACGACTTCGTGTCGAGGTTCATCGGTCTGGGCCGTGGCTACCGATGGTTGCAACTCATCGACGCCGCCGGGCTGCCGGTGCACGACGTCCCCCGCCTGTCCACCGAAAACCTGTCGGGTGTAGATGTTTTCGATGGTTGGGCCGTCGTGATCGATGAGGCCGGGGCGCCGCTGGGCTGGATCGACGCCGAGGGCCTGCGCCGGCACCGCGACGGCCTGGCGCTGTCCGACAGCATGATCGGCGTCGGATCGCTGTTTCGGCCGCGGGGCAACCTGAGCCAGGCGCTGGACGCCGCGCTGTCGTCGCCGTCGGGAATCGGTGTCGCCGTCGACGATGACGGCAGGGTGATCGGCGGTGTGCTGGCCGCCGACGTGCTGGCCGCGGTGGAATCGCAGCGAAAGAGCCGCTGATGCACTATCTGCTCACCCATCTCGACGACGCGGCCCGGCTCACCGTCGTGCATCTGCGCCTGTCGCTGGTGCCGGTGCTGATTGGGTTGGCGATCGCGCTGCCGCTGGGAATTCTGGTGCAGCGCAGGCGGTTTGCCCGGCGCCTGACGACGGCGGTCGCCAGCGTGGTGTTCACCATCCCGTCGCTGGCGCTGTTCGTGGTGTTGCCGATGATCATCGGAACCCGAATCCTCGACGAGGCCAACGTGATGGTCGCCCTGACCGCCTACACCGCCGCGCTGCTGGTGCGGGCGGTGCTTGAGGCGCTGGACGCGGTCCCCGCCCAGATATCCGACGCCGCCACCGCGGTCGGCTACCCGCGGCTCACCCGGATGATGAAAGTCGAACTTCCGCTTGCGGTTCCGGTCCTGATCGCCGGGCTTCGGGTGGTGGTGGTGACCAACATCGCCATGGTCTCGGTCGGCTCGGTGATCGGGATCGGCGGACTGGGCAGCTGGTTCACCCAGGGCTACCAGACCGGCAAGAGCGATCAGATCCTGGCCGGCATCATCGCGCTGTTCGCGCTGGCGGTCGCCGTCGACGGCCTCATCGTGCTGGGCGGCCGCCTGGTCACCCCGTGGGCGCACGCGGTGCGCGGCGGCGGCCGCCGCTCGGTCGTCGCGCCGGTGGTGGGGGGTTCCCGGTGAACTTCGTGCAGCGGGCCATCGCGTATCTGCTGACCGCCGACAACTGGACCGGTCCGGTCGGGCTGGCGGCCCGCATCCTCGAGCATCTCGAGTACACCGGCATCGCGGTGGGCGCCTCGGCGCTGATCGCCGTGCCCGTCGGCCTGCTCATCGGGCACACTGGCCGCGGCACCCTGCTGGTGGTGGGCGCCGTCAACGGGCTGCGCGCGCTGCCCACCCTGGGCGTGCTGCTGTTCGGCACGCTGCTGTTCGGGCTGGGCCTGGGACCCTCGCTGGTGGCGCTGATGCTGCTGGGCGTGCCCGCGCTGCTGGCCGGAACCTATGCCGGCATCGCCAACGTCGAACCCACCGTGGTCGACGCCGCCCGGGCGATGGGCATGACCGAGTTGCAATTGCTGCTGCGCGTCGAGGTGCCCAATGCGCTGCCGTTGATCCTGGGTGGGCTGCGCAGCGCGACGTTGCAGGTGGTCGCGACCGCCACGGTGGCCGCCTATGCCAGCCTCGGCGGGCTGGGCCGGTACCTGATCGACGGGATCAAGGAACGCGAGTTCCACCTGGCCGTGGTCGGGGCGCTGACGGTGGCCGCGTTGGCGCTGGTGCTCGACGGTCTGCTGGCCGTGGCGGTGTGGGCGTCGGTGCCGGGTACCGGCCGGCGGCGGCGCACATACCGGCCACTTCCGCACCGGTTGGTGGGGACGTCTTACGGTAGATGAGTGAACGCAGCCCCTTCTGACCCGTCTCGCCGAGTGTGGCAGGCGATGCTCACCTGGCGCGCACAGGACGTCTCCCGGATGGAATCGGTACGACTCCAGGTGTCCGGCAACAGAATCAAGGCCAACGGCCGTATCGTCGCCGCCGCCACCGACGCCAATCCGGCGTTCGGCGCCTACTACGACCTGCAGACCGACGAAACCGGCGCCACCAAGCGGCTCGGCATGACCGTCACCCTGGCCGAGCGTGAGCGTGTCTTCTCCTTCGCCCGCGACGAGGAGAACATGTGGCTGGTCACCGACCCCCAGGGCGAGCACCGCGCGGCCTACAACGGCGCCCTCGACGTCGACGTCGAGTTCAGCCCGTTCTTCAACGCGCTGCCGATCCGGCGGCTCGGCCTGCAGGAGCGGGCGGCCTCGGTCACCCTGCCCGTGGTCTACGTCAACGTGCCGGAGATGTCCATCACCGCCGACACCGTGAGCTACAGCAGCACCGGCAGCCGCGACGAGATCAAGGTGCACTCGCCGATCTCCGACACCACGGTCAGCGTCGACGAGCAGGGATTCATCGTGGACTATCCAGGGTTGGCAGAGCGGATCTGATCACCCCGCCCGCCCGGCCGGCGGCGGCCAGTTCCTGACGCCAGTTCTCCGCGCCGATCACCACGTGGAAGATGTCGGTGCGCGGGAAGCTGTCGTAGCGGGTGCGAGCGGCGTGGCCGGCCTCGATGAGGTCGGCGACCGAATTGTGGTGGGCCAGCGAATCGCGGGTGCGGCTGAGCAACTCGATGACGTGGTCGGCCGTCGGGACCAGTTGGTCGGAGTTGCCCTCGCACATCGCCCGCACCAAGTCGGGAGCGGTGGCCGCCACCCGGGTGCCGTCCCGGAACGATCCGGCGGCCAACGCGAAGGCCAACGGAACGTCCCCGGCGACCACGGCCAGCGCCTCGGCGAGCAGGTGGGGCAGATGCGAGATGGCGGCCGCGGCGGCGTCGTGTTCGTCGGATCGGGCCGGCACCACGACCGCGCCGCAGTCCAGCGCCAGCGTCATCACCATCGCCCACACCACCGGGTCGACGTGGTCGTCGACGCTGACCACCCAGGGGGCCCCGGTGAACAGGCCCGCGTGGCCGGCGGTCCACCCCGAGTGCGCGGTGCCCGCCATCGGGTGGCCCCCGACGAAGCGGTCCCGCAGGCCGGCGGCGATGACCTCGTCGAGCACCGCCTTCTTGACGCTGGTGACGTCGGTCAACGGGCACTGCGGGGCCGTCTCCTCGACGTGGGCGAGCATGCTCGGCAGCGCCGGCATGGGCACCGCCAGTACGATCAACGCGTCGGAGTCGGCGGCCCGGGAGAGGGTGGCGGTCAGGCCCGTGTCGGCGTCGAAGCCGTTGGCGGTGGCGGCCTGCGCCCCTTCGATCGAGCGGTTATAGCCGAACACCTCGCGGCCGGCCGCGGTGGCGGCGCGCATGATCGAGCCGCCGACCAGTCCCAGCCCGAGCACGCACACCGGTGTCTTCGAACGAGGGTGGGAGCGAGGGTGTGCCACATTCCCAGGTTGGCACATCCGGCGCGCGACGCCGCGTGCAGATGTCGGGGCGCCCGTGCTCCATCTGGTCAGGGGCCTGGTCAGGGACTACCGTAAGCGGCTATGGGAGCACAACGGGCCTCTGCCCAGGGCCTGTCCGCGGACACGCCGGACGGTTTCGGTGTCGCGGTGGTGCGTGAAGAGGGGCAGTGGCGCTGCGCCCCGATGGCCCCCAACTCGCTGACGAGCCTGTCGGCCGCCGAGACCGAACTGCGCGAACTGCGCAGCTCCGGCGCGGTGTTCGGGCTGCTCGATGTGGACGACGAATTCTTCGTCATCTTGCGGCCGGCGCCGTCGGGCACGCGGTTGCTGCTCTCGGACGCCACCGCCGCGCTGGACTACGACATCGCCGCCGAGGTGCTCGACAAGCTGGACGCCGACATCGACCCGGAGGACCTCGAGGATTCGGATCCCTTCGAGGAGGGCGACTTAGGGCTGCTCTCCGACGTCGGCCTGCCCGAGGCGGTGTTGGGCGTCATCCTCGACGAGACCGATCTGTACGCCGACGAGCAGCTGGGCCGAATTGCCCGCGAGATGGGCTTCGCCGATCAGCTGTCGGCAGTGATCGACCGCCTCGGTCGGTGATTTCTGACGAAGACCTGATCCGTTCCGCGCTGGCGGTTGCCGCGACGGCGGGTCCCCGCGACGTGCCCATCGGCGCGGTGGTGGTCGGCGCCGACGGCACCGAGCTGGCGCGGGCGGTCAACGCGCGCGAGGCGCTGGGGGATCCGACCGCGCACGCCGAAATCCTGGCGCTGCGGGCGGCGGCCGCCGTCCCCGAGCACGGCCGCCACCCGTCCCCGAGCACGGCGGCCGCCGTGCTCGGGGACGGGTGGCGGCTGGAAGGCGCCACGCTGGCCGTCACCGTCGAACCGTGCACCATGTGCGCGGGCGCGCTGGTGCTCGCGCGCATCGCCCGGCTGGTGTTCGGTGCCTGGGAGCCCAAGACCGGAGCGGTCGGATCGCTGTGGGATGTGGTGCGCGATCGGCGGCTCAACCACCGCCCGGAAGTGTGCGGCGGGGTGCTTGAGCGAGAGTGCGCCGCGCCGCTGGAGGGCTTCTTCGCCCGCCAGCGATTGGGGTGACCGGCATGACGTTCGGTAAGCTGCTCGGCGGTGGCGTGTCCGAGCGGCCTAAGGAGCACGCCTCGAAAGCGTGTGACGGCTAACACCGTCCGAGGGTTCAAATCCCTCCGCCACCGCCAAACTTTTCCGCCGGCCTGCGTATTGCGACATCGTCGGGGTCAGCGGCCCGAAGTCACGGTTTGAACAGGCCCGATCGGGGCGCCCTGCGGTGGGCGCGCATCGGTGTAGGGTCCTCGGCCTCCCCGGTTGGCGCGCGCTCACTGCGGGCCGCTAATTTTCCTGACGTGACGTTCTCAGGTGCTGGCGCAGTCGCGTGGTGGATTGCCCCCTTGATCACGGTTGCCGCTGTCGCCGGCGCGGGCCTCCTCGGCGGCCCGGTGCAGATCCGTTCCGTCCCGGCGATCCGCCTGGCCGCCGATGGCAATCCGTTGGCCGGGGCGCCGTTCTATGTCAATCCCAACTCGGCCGCCATGCGCGCCGCGCAGAGCGCCGACCCGCCGAGCCCCGAATTGACCGCCATCGCCAACACGCCGCAGGCGTACTGGATCGTGCCGGGCGGTTCGGCGGGAACGGTCGGCAAGTACACCGGCGACGCGAACGCCGCCGGCGCCATCCCGATTCTGGCGATTTATGGCATCCCGCACCGCGATTGCGGCAGCTTCGCGGCGGGCGGCATGGCGACGGCCGACGACTATCGCGGCTGGATCGACGGCATCGCGGCCGGTGTGGGGGCTTCGCGGGCGGCCATCGTCGTCGAACCCGACGCGCTGGCCATGGCCGACTGCCTGTCGGCCGATCAGCGCCAGGAACGCTACGACCTGGTCCGCTACGCCGTCGACACACTGACCCGCAACCCCAACGCGGCCGTCTACGTCGACGCCGGGCACCTGCGCTGGCACAGCCCCGAGGACATGGCCGCCCGGCTCAACCAGGCCGGCGTCGCACACGCGCGAGGATTCAGTGTCAACACCGCGAACTTTTACACCACCGAGGACGAAATCGGTTACGGCGAGGCGATTTCGGGACTGACCAATGGCTCGCACTACGTGATCGACACCTCCCGCAACGGGGCCGGACCGGCACCCGACTCCGACCTCAACTGGTGCAACCCCAGCGGTCGCGCCCTGGGCACCCCGCCTACCGCGGCCACCGCCGGTGCGCACGCCGACGCCTACTTGTGGATCAAGCGTCCCGGCGAGTCCGACGGATCATGCGGCAAGGGCGATCCGCCGGCGGGCAACTTCGTCAATCAGTACGCCATCGATCTGGTGCACAACGCAAGCCACTAGCAGGGCTTTCTGCGACCGGCGTTCGGATTCTCGACCGTTGATGATTGCGCGCGGGTAACATTTTGTTACCTGAAGTAGATAAACGAGTATGGCGGCGCGAGGCACCATGACAAGGAAGCTCAATCTCCTGGCGGCCTTCTCGATGTGCACTGCCCTCATGACGGCTTCCGGAGCGGTCGGCGGGCTCTGCCGCCCGCGCAGACGATCCGGGGGCAGCGCTGTACAACGGCATCAACCGGCTTCGCGGCCCATGCGGACCCGCATCGCGGCCGCGGGCTATCGGAGCAGATACTCGGATGAGATCGTGTTCTGGGGCACCGGGTCGGCTGCGAATCCCAACGTCGCCCTGGACTCGTGGATGCAAAGCCCGCCCCACCGAGCGATCATCCTCAATTGCGGGTTCACCGCCGGCGGTTTCGCCACCGCCTTCGACGGCAACAAGATGACTGCCGTCGGCGATTTCGCGGCTGCGTAAAACCTAACGGCGCCAATCCTTTTGGGCAGTCACACGTGGGGCAGCCATTTTGAGCCGTGTGGTGAAAGTATGAATCCGCGGTCTTGGGTGTCTTTGCATGCGGTAGTGCCTGAGTTATCGACACCGCAGATCACGCCATCGACTGTAATGGTGTGAAACGGTGGGAGAGTGCGGATTTGGTGCTCTTGGATGGTGGTATTGACGTACGGAGTTGATGTAGCGGGCTGGATTCCTGTGTCGGTGCCGACATACGTATAGGGGTTTTGTTCTTAGCCCCCATCCCCGGCAGGTTATTACCTGTACAGCCTGCGGCTGGCGGGTTGCCGAAGCCGCATGTTATGCCATCGGGCGTGACGAAATACACCTCATTGAGCGGCGGGCGACCAGGGTTGGGAAGGGCTATGGCGTAGTCGGAAGCCGCGACCGGCGCATAGCCACTCATATCTGGAAAGCCAGGCGAATCAGCCCGAGCGATACAGCCGAACGTAAGAGCACTAACAACCGCGGTGGCGGCAATGAGCCTATTCCGTCGCATCCTGGTCCTATCGGTGGGCAGGCCGGCGGTCCGGCTTGCCTCTTACGTGAGAGGGTCGGACCGCCTGAAGTTGGTGTGCATCGGCACCCCATACCCGGGCGGGGTCGTAACCGTCTTTTGCCAGAGTTCCGCGCGCCGAATCCAATATCTCCGAGTAGGCGTTCCGGATTGAATTCATCTCCTTGACGGCATTACGCACGTCGTCCACTGCGTCGGCGTGTGCGTCCTTGATCAGTCGCTCCAGCTTGGCCCGCTCCGCCGCGGGCAGGTTGAGCTTCAAATCCTCTTTGGCCACGCCGATGAGTCTGTCGAGGAACATCAGCTCCCGTTCCAGCGTGGCGATCTCCTGAGCCCCGGCCTTTTGCGCCTCGGCGAGTGACGCGGCGATGCCTTCCAGATCGGCGGCGATCTTGGGCAGCTGCAGAGACTGCGCGCCAAGGGATTTGGTGACACGCTGCACCTCGTCGGAATTGTTGATCGGGTGGTCGCCGTTCTGGTGGTTCCAGGCCGCGTCGAAACGCTTACTGGCGTCCTGGAACGAGTGGTCGGTCTCCGCGGTACAGTGACCGGCGGCGTGAAACGCCTCGGCCAACCGCTCGATCTGAAACAGGCTGCCGGCCTGCAGGCTTTGGTTGATCGCCCAGGGATCACCCCCGGCTGACGCGATCAGCTCCGGTTCGCTGAGGTTCGTCAGCTCCACGGCATCGTTAGCGGTCGTCTGGCATCGACGAACATCGCCGCCCCCTTCTGAGCAGGTCTAACCCTACTACCAAGAGGGCCGGCTCAGGTCGGGCTTCCGGCCAGCTTCCGCACTGTCAGGGCTTCGATGTCCTGGAACGGCCGCCCCTCGGGCCGGATCAGGTCGTGGAACCACACCTTGGGTACCGAGGTGTACGGATGATCCCATGACTCCCAGGGGAAGTAGGTCTGCGTCTTGCCGGCGACCAGGCCCCAGTTGATGGCGCCGACGTTGTGCCGCTTGGCCACCGGCAGGATGCTCTCGACGGTGCTGCCCCGCGGCCGGGCCATGTACTCGGTGCACAGGATCGGCCGGCCCAGCGGTGTGAGCTCGTTGATCCTCGACTCGAAGCCCGCGGGCTCGGCATACGAATGGAAGGTGATGACGTCGGCGTTGGCCAGCTGGATGTCGCTGATTGTGCTGCGGCCTTGCGGTTGTCCCCAATCCCCGCGCCACACCCCACTGGTGAGCGGCTGACTGGCATCGACCGCTCGCGCCCACCGAAATACCTGGGGCAGCAGGTTGGCGACGAGCTGCTCCTTGTCGCTCCGTTCGACGTTGCGGTACTGCCGCGCCGGGTTGTCCGGCTCGTTCCACAGGTCCCAGCCCAAAACCCGGTCGTCGTTGCGGAATTGGGTCATTACCGAGGTGACGTAGTCACGCATGACGGGGATGTAGCGGGGGTCGCCGAGACGCTCGGCGCCCGGACTCTGCACCCACCCGGAGTTGTGCACGCCCGGCCGCGGCGGGCGCTGGCGGCCGGCCCGGGGCTGCGGGTCCCAACACGAGTCGAAGAAGACGAACAGCGGCTTGATGCGATGTCGTGCGGCGATGTCGACGAATTGCCCAAGGCGGGTTTGGAACCCGCGCTGATCGGCGGCCCAGAGCTGATCATGAAGGAACACCCGCGCCGTGTTGTGACCGTAAAACTGGGCCCAGCCCAGCTCGGTGTCGATGCGCTGGGGATCGAAGGTGTCGGGCTGGAACATCTCCAGCTGGTTGATGGCGTTGGCCGGAATGTAGTTTGCTCCCACCAGCCAACCCTGCGCCTGATACCAGCGGTTGGCGCGCTCGGGCGACCACCGGCCAGCTTCCTCCGCCGAGGCCCGGGGCGCCCCGGCAACTGCGGCGCCCGCCGCCAGCAGCAGGGGAAGCTTCAGGGCCGTTCGTCGTTCCACGATGTGACGATAAGTTTTCGGGGCGATTTCCTCGGGATTTGCTCAGCGCGTCGCGCCAGGTTGAAGATAACGATTGTTACCGGGCCGTCATCGTGACCAATCCGTGACCAGCCGCCCCCGGCGCGCCCCGGCCCATCGCGAACGTCGGCAAGGTTACAATCGCCCGGTCGCGCCCTAACCCGTTGGTGGACAACGAGTCCGGTAACCCGATCGGTGTCTGCGGCGGCCTGCGGCCATCATCGTCGATGACGGCGCACGGGAAAATCCATCCCAGCCAGTCGGCAGAATTACTTCAAACTTCACCCCCGCGAGCGCAATACTGAACGGGTGCCTGATCGAAACGTGCTAGGCGGTCCGCTGCAACCCTGTGGCACCGATCCGCTCACCGGTTTCTACCGCGACGGCTGTTGCTCGACGGGACCGCAGGACTTTGGGCGGCACACGATTTGCGCCGTGATGACCGCCGAATTCCTGGAGCACCAGCGTTCCATCGGCAACGACTTGCTGACGCCGGTTCCCGAGTACCGGTTCCCCGGTCTGCTGCCCGGCGACCGCTGGTGCGTGACCGCGCTGAACTGGCTGCGTGCGCATCACGACGGGTGCGCGGCCCCGGTAGTGTTGGCGTCGACGCACGAGAGCACCCTTGAGGTCGTGCCGCTGGAAGCGCTGCAGGAACACAAGATCGACGTTCCCGACGACCTGGCCAACCTCTAGGATCCCGGTCGGTTCCGCGGTTGACGACATCGACTTCGACGACCTGACCTCGCCCCGGCTCACCGACATCCAACGTCAGATCCTGGAGTTCACCGAGGCCAAGCCCGTCGATCTCGACATCGACCGGATGCTCGCCGAGGCCATCGAACAGGCCGGCCTGCCCGGCGCCGACCTCGACGACACGCACGGCTTCGTCGACCGTCTGCACGTCCACGCCGCGGCGATCGAAGCCGACCACGGGCTGCGCCAGCTCACCCGGGGGGTCGCTGCGGCAACGCGTGGTACGGCTGCTGCGCAACCGGTTGTCGCTGACCGAGCTGCTCCAGCGGTATCCCGAGATCGAGTCCATCCCGATCGAGCAGCCGTTCATCGTCGTCGGGATGCCGCGTTCGGGCACCACGCATCTGGTGAACCTGATCGCCTGCGACCCGCGCCGGCGCGCACTGCCCTATTGGGAGAGCCAGGAAGTCGATCCCGGCCCGTGGTCAGGGCCCCGACGTCTTCGGTGTCGACCCCCGGTGCCCGCGCCAAGGCGGAACACGAGGCGCTGATGGCCAGCGCACCCGTGGTGGCCGCCATGCACGACCGGTTTCCCGAGGCGATCGAGGAGGAAGTGGAACTGCTCGACCTCGATCTGACCTCCTATGTCCTGGAATGGCATGCGCGGGTGCCCGACTGGCGCGATCACTACCTGAGCCTGGACCAAACCCGGCACTACGCCTACTTGGAGAAGGTTTTGCAGGCGTTGACCTTCCTGCGCGGGCCGCGGACCTGGGTGCTCAAAAGTCCGCAGCACTGCGAGCAGGTCGGCCCGCTGATGGCGACCTTCCCCGATGCGACAGTCGCGTTCACGCACCGCGACCCCGTCGCGGTGATCCAGTCGGCGATCACCATGATGGCCTACTCGGATCGGTTGCGCCGTACGAGCATTGATCCGCAGTGGCTGCTGGACTACTGGAGCGCTCGGGCGCACCTGGCCGCCGACCGCGCGCTGCACGCGATTCACCTCGCCCAGCTGCTGCCGGCCGAACATCCGGGGGCACGCGAGGTGCTGCGTCAGGCCCATGAAAAACTTCTGGCCAGCAGCACGAACTTCTGGGAAAGTGCCTGGCTGCGCCACCAGGTAGCGAGGAACTCATGACGGCATTCGCGCTGCGGCCCGAGGATTTTTATCACACGGGCATCATCGTGCCCGACCTCGAGGTGGCGATGGCCCGGCTGAGCGCGCTCGCCGGGTACCGGCGGATCACCCCGGTCAGCTACACGCTGCCGTTCCGCACCGTGAGCGGAACCCGGGAAGTGACTGCGACTTTCGTCTACTCGCTGCAAGTCCCCCACGTCGAGCTCATCCAGGAGGTACCGGGCACCGCCTGGGTGGCCGCCCCGGCAACGCGGTCCATCACCTCGGCTACTGGTGCGACGATCTGGCGCAGAGCGCACAGCTGTTGGAAAACAACGGTTTTGCGTTCGAAGCGACTGCCGACACCACCGCCCCAGATCTGGCGTTGTTCGCCTACTACGTCGATGCTGCGGGCACCCGCGTCGAGATCGTCGACCGCGCCCTGTTTCCCGATTTCCCCGCCTTCCTGCAGTCCGCCGCCGCGCCGGAAGCACAGTGAGGCGGTCCCCGGCATGCTGTTGACGGTACTGCGCTTCAACTTCGCCTCCCCGCAGGGTGATCCACGCACCCAGAGCCGGCTGATGAGCGCCGCGCTCGAGCTGGAGCAGTGGGGCGAATCCCACGGCATCACGGCGGTCAGCGTCGGCGAGCATCACGCGACCGGGCACGGCTGGAGCTGCAACCCGATCATGGCCGCGGCGATGTTCTTGACGCGCACCTCGACGCTGATCGCCAGCGTGGATTGCGCCCTGCGCCCGCTGTGGAACCCGGTCCGGCTCGCCGAGGACATTGCGCTCGTCGACAACGTGAGCCGGGGCCGGCTGCACACCACGGTGGGTTTGGGCTACCGGTCCGTCGAATACGACGCGCTGAGAGCCGATTTCGGCCGACGCGGCGCGCTGATGGACAGCGGATGCTGGCCGTCTGGTCCGGCGGTGGCGGGCCGGCGGGAATCTGCGCCGGCACCTGGACCCGGCCGCATCCACCGTTGTACGTCGGCGGGGGCGCGTGGGCCACGGCGCGTCGCGCAGCCCGGTTCCGGCTGCCGCTCAGCCTCGCCGATCACCTCCCTGACATCGCCGACTACTACCGCGAACTGTGCGCCGAGATCGACCTGGCCCCAGTGGTTCTCATGCCGGGACCGGTCAACCGGGGCATGATCTACCTGCACGCGGATCCCGAGCGGGCGTGGGCCGAACTCGGCGACCACATCCTGTGGGAGGCGGTCACCTACGGCGGATGGTCAACCGACCAGGGTTCCCTCATGCACCTGCCGGGCGTGCAGACCCTCGACGAGGTCCGGGCATTGGGCCACTACCGCTGTCTGACTCCCGACCAGCTGATCGCCGAGGTGCGCGACGCGCCCGATTTTGGCCCGATCGTCCTGCACCCCCTGGTCGGCGGCATGCCGGTCGAGGAAGCCTGGCGGTCGGTCCAGTTGCTCACCGACAAGGTGCTGCCCGCGCTGAAGGGCGGCGGCGCTCAGCGCTCGCCGTCGCGGTGCTGTTCCAGCCATTCGGCCAGCGAGCGTCCGGCATCCAGGATGTGTCGTTCGGCGATGGCGCGGGCGCGCTCGACGTCCTTGTCGCCGAGCGCGTCGAGCAACTGCGCATGCTCGTCGAGCGAATGCTTCTCGTGCTCGGGGAACAAGGTCAGGAAATTGGTCGGC
Source organism: Mycobacterium lepraemurium (assembly GCA_002291465.1). Lineage (GTDB taxonomy): Bacteria > Actinomycetota > Actinomycetes > Mycobacteriales > Mycobacteriaceae > Mycobacterium > Mycobacterium avium. Next base: position 558,556 of record CP021238.1, read on the forward strand.
ACCACGCGGGCGGCGTGCTTGATCTGGTTCGCCAGCCGCGGCGAGTGCGCGGCCCGGTGGATCATCTGATGGAAATGCCAATTGGCCTCGCCGATGCTGTCGTCACCGGACTTCGCGACCACCTCGGCGGCCAGCTCGCGCAGCGTCGCCAATTCCTCGGGGCCGATCCGTTCGGCCGCCCAGGCCGCGGCCTGGCCGGTCAGCACGCCGAGAATGGTGAAGCTGTCCAGCACGTCCTGGGGGCTGATTCCGATCACCGTGACGCCGCTGCGTGGGGCGACCTGAATAAGGCCCTCGAACGACAGCTCCAGCAGCGCCTCGCGCACCGGGGTCCGGCTGGTGGCGAATTCGGCGGTGATGGTGTCGAGGTCGATCCGCGAACCGGCCGGCAGGGCGCCGGTCAGGATGCGGTCACGCAGTTCGCGGGCCGCGCGTTCCCGCACCGTCCCGGAGATGTCGATCGCCGCCACGCCCGAACAATACCAGACGCGACATTTGATATCTAAAATATCAGATGTTAAATTTCAAACCGTGCGCGCCGACAAGATGGCCTTCGTTACCTTCATGCAGGCGAGCAGCACCTCCGTGTACGCGGGATCGTGGCGGCACCCGGCCACCGAGCACCGCTACCTGGGCGCCGCCTACTACGCCAAGATCGGCCGATAGCTCGAAGAGGGCTGCTTCGACCTGATGTTCTTCGACGACCGCCTCGCCATGCCGGGCGTGTATGGCGGCTCGGTGGGCGAGGCCGTGCGCTACGGCGCCCGCCCGGTCAAGCTGGACCTCGGCATGATCCTCGGCGTGCTGGCGCAGGCCACCTCCAGGATCGGGTTGGGCGCAACGTACTCGACCACCTATTACCCGCCGTTCCATGTGGCACGCACGTTCGCGTCGCTGGATCACCTCGCCGGCGGCCGCGCCGCGTGGAACGTGGGCACCTCGGTCAACGACAGCGAGGCGCAGAACTTCGGCGTCGACGCCCATCTCGGCCACGACGAAAGATACGACCGGGCCGACGAATTCATGGACGTGGTGACAGGCCTGTGGGACACCCTGGGAGGACGACGCCGTGCTGCACGACGGGTGTCCGGCCGGTACGCGAACCCCGCGAAGGTGCACGAACTCAGCCACGTCGGTGAATTCTTTTCCGCGTGTGGACCGTTGACGGTGCCGCGCACCCCGCAGGGCCAGCCGGTGATCATCCAGGCCGGGTCGTCGGGGCGCGGACGCGAATTCGCTTCCCGCTGGGCGGAATTGATCTTCGCCGGTGACCCGGGCATCGACGTCGCCCGCAGCCACTACGCCGACCAGAAGGACCGCATCGCCGACGCCGGCCGCGACCCCGCCGCGGTTCGGATCTGTCCGATGGCCTATGCCGTGGTGGGCGAGTCCGAGGCCTATGCCAAGGACCGCGAGGCGATGCTCCTCAACGATCTGGTGCATCCGATGGCATCGCTGACGCTGTTGTCGGAACTGATGAATTACGACTTTGCCCAACACGATCTCGACGATCCGGTGACCGACGACATCCTGGCCTCCGTCTCCGGCATCCGCGGGCTGGTGCAGAACCTGCGTGCCCACATCGGCGGCGACGCCGTCACCGTGCGGGATCTCGCCAACCATCGCGCCACCCTGTTGCAGGGGCCCCGGTTCGTCGGCACCGGCCCGCAGGTCGCCGATCAGATGGCACTGGTTCCAAACCGGCGCCTGCTACGGATTCGTGCTGGCCGCAACGCATCTGCCCGGCGCATTCAAAGACGTGGTGCACATGGTGGTTCCCGAGTTGCAACTCCGCGGCCTGTTCCGCACCGAATACCGGTCCGCGACCCTGCGCGGGCATCTCGGGCTGCCGCGCCCCGCCAACGCCCGGGTGGCCCATGCTTGACGGGCTACGGGTGCTCGACCTGGCCACGCTGGCCGCCGCGCCGCTGGTGGCGACCTATCTGGGCGAGTTCGGCGCCGACGTGATCAAGGTCGAAGAACCACGCCATGGCGACCCGATCCGCGGGTGGGGCAACCAGCGCAACGGTGTCGGCCTGATGTGGAAGTCCATTTCCCGCAACAAGAAATCGATCACGCTGGACCTGCGCAGCGCGGAAGGACAACAGCTGGTCCGCCGTCTGGTGGAGCACGCCGACGTCGCCATCTTCAAGACCCGCCCCCAGACCCTGCGCAAATGGGGACTGGACTACGAGAGCCTGCGCGCGGTCAATGAGCGGCTCGTGATGCTGCACATCACGGGCTACGGGTTGAGCGGGCCGAAGGGCGAGCGGCCGGGGTTCGGCACGCTGGGCGAGGCGATGAGCGGCTTCGCGCACATCACCGGCCAGGCCGGCGCGCCGCCCACCCTGCCGCCGTTCATGTTGGCCGACGGCGTCGTCTCGCTGAATGCCGCCTACGCGGTGATGATGGCGTTGTATCACCGCGACGTGCACGGCGGGCCGGGACAATTGATCGATGTCAACCTGATCGACCCGCTGGCCCGGCTGCTGGAACAGACGCTGCTGGGCTACGACCAGCTGGCCCTGGTGCCCGAGCGGTCCGGCAACCGGTGGGACATCTCCGCGCCGCGCAACACCTACCAGACCGCCGACGGGCGATGGCTGGCCATGTCCGGCAGCTCACTGGCGCTGGCGCTGCGGGCGTTCCGGGCTATCGGCCGCGACGACCTGCTGGGTGACCCGGACTTCTCCGACCCGCAGCGGCGGCTGGCACGCGCCCACGAAGTCGACACGGTCGTCGCCGATTGGGTTGCGGGCAAGACACTTTCGGAGGCGATGGCCGTGTTCGAAGCCCACGAGGTCACCGCAGCGCCGGTCTATGACATCAGCGACCTGGTCGCCGACGAGCAGCTGGCGCACCGCGGGGTGTTCGTCTCTGTCGACGACCAGCAGCTCGGACCGATGACCGTGCAGGCGCCCGTGCCGCGCTTCTCGTCGGCGTCCGGCACGGTCGGGCATCTCGGACCCCGCCTCGGTGAGTACAACGCCGAGGTCTACGGGGAGCTACTCGGCTTCACCCCTGACGAAATCCACCAGCTACGCTCCCGGGGCGTGGTGTGACAGAAGGAATTTGATCGATGACCCAGCTTCTCCGCCGTTCAGTGGGTCGACGTCCTGCTCAGCCAGCTGGAGGCAAAGCTCAACCTGGGCAACAAGATCCGGCTCGAGGTGTTGATCGAGGAGGTCGAGGGGCTGGCCAACGCCGAAGAGATCGCGGTGGCCAGTCCGCAGTTGGATGCGCTGATCTTCGGCGTCGGCGACTTCTCGCTGTCCCAGGGGGCGCGGGTGGATACCAACTTCGTGCCGCTGGGCGAATATCCCGGCGATTTCTGGCAATACGCGCCCGCAACAAGGTGATCGTCGCCGCGCGGATCGCCGGCATCCATCGCCCAGGTCGGCAGGTCCTTGTGGAACGGCAGGTGCGCCCCCACGCCTCGTCGAGGATCAACGGCCGCGGCGCCGTCGGGGTCAACGGCATGCTGGTGGACGCCGCGCACGTGAAGATGGCGCAGCATACGCTGGCGCGCGCCGCCCTGATCAACGGCACCGGCGGATCGAACGACCGCTAGTCGATCACCATCAGGAGGTCGCCGCCCTCGACTTGAGCGGTCCGTGACACCGCGATCCGCGCCACCTTGCCCGACTTCGGGCTGGTGACCGCGGCTTCCATCTTCATCGCCTCGATCGTCGCGATGGTCTGGCCGGCCTCGACCTGCCGGCCGACCTCGGTGGCGACCGTCACCACCCCGGCGAACGGGGCGGCGATGTGGTCCGGGTTGGCGCGGTCGGCCTTCTCGGCAGCGGGCACGTCGATGGCGATGCTGCGGTCGCGCACCACCACTGGCCGCAGCTGCCCGTTGAGAATGCACATCACGGTGCGCATGCCGCGTTCGTCGGGATCTGAGATGGCCTCCAGGCCGATCAGCAACTCCACGCCGCGCTCGAGTTCGATGCGGTGTTCGTCGCCCTGCCGCAATCCGTAGAAGAACTGGTTGGCGCTCAGCCCCGAGGTGTCACCGTACTGCTCGCGGTGCTCCTCGAGCTCCTTGGTCGGTCCCGGGAACAGCAGCCGGTTCAGCGCCGCCTGACGCCGCGCACCTGGGGCGGCTAACGCCGCTTCGTCCTCGGCGGTCAGCGGCTGCTTCGGCTTGGCCGGCCCCCGGCCCTGTAAGGCCTTGGTGCGCAACGGCTCCGGCCAGCCGCCCGGCGGGTCGCCGAGCTCACCGCGCAGAAAGCCGATCACCGAATCCGGGATGTCGTAGCGGGAGGGGTCTTCGGCGAAGTCCTGCGCGCTGACGCCCGCACTCACCAGGGCCAGCGCCAGGTCGCCCACCACCTTGCTGGACGGGGTGACCTTGACCAGGTGTCCCAAAATCGCGTCGGCGCCGGCGTAGGCGTTTTCGATATCCTCGAACCGGTCGCCGAGTCCCAGCGCAATCGCCTGCTGACGCAGATTCGACAATTGGCCGCCCGGGATCTCGTGGTGATACACCCGCCCGGTCGGCGCCGGAAGCCCGGATTCGAAGGGAGCGTATACCTTTCGCAGCGCCTCCCAGTACGGCTCCAGATCGCACACCGCCGGCAGGGACAACCCGGTGTCATACTCCGTGTTGGCCGCGGCGGCCACGATCGACGACAGTGCCGGCTGGCTGGTGGTTCCGGCGAGCGGCGCGGCTGCGCCGTCGACCGCGTCGGCCCCGGCCTGCCAGGCCGCCACGTAGGTCGCCAGCTGTCCGCCCGGCGTGTCATGGGTGTGTACGTGCACCGGCAGGTCGAACCGCGACTTCAGCGCCGACACCAGCGTCGCGGCCGCCGGTGCGCGCAGCAGCCCGGCCATGTCCTTGATCGCCAGCACGTGCGCGCCCGCTTCGACGATCTGGTCGGCCAGTTTCAGGTAATAGTCCAGCGTGTACAGCTTTTCGGCCGGATCGGACAGGTCACCGGTGTAGGACATCGCCACTTCGGCGATGGCGCTGCCGGTTTCGCGGACCGCGTCGATGGCCGGGCGCATCGAGTCGACGTTGTTCAACGCGTCGAAGATGCGGAAGATGTCGATGCCGGTCTCGGTCGCTTCCGCGACGAAGGCCGTCGTGACCGTCTCCGGATAGGGCGTGTACCCCACGGTGTTACGCCCACGCAGCAGCATCTGAAGGCAGATGTTCGGAATCGCCTCGCGCAGCGCCGCCAGCCGCGCGCACGGGTCCTCCTTGAGAAACCGCAGCGCCACGTCGTAAGTCGCCCCGCCCCAACACTCCACCGACAACAGCTGTGGCATGGTCCGCGCGATGTAGGGCGCCACCTTGAGCAGCCCGCTGGTGCGGACCCGGGTCGCCAGCAGCGACTGGTGCGCGTCGCGGAAGGTGGTGTCGGTGACGCCGACGCCGCCCGACTCGCGCAGCCAGGCCGCGAATCGCTCCGGCCCGAGTTCGGTCAACCGCTGCTTGGAGCCCGCCGGCGGGTTCGCCGCCAGGTCGATGTCGGGCAGCTTGTCATGCGGGTACACCGCCGACGGGCGCTCGCCGTGCGGCTTGTTGACGGTCACGTCGGCCAGGTAGTTGAGGATCTTGGTGCCGCGGTCGGCCGAGTTGCGCGCGGTGAGCAACTGCGGCCGCCGTTCGATGAACGAGGTGGTGATGCGCCCGGCCTGAAAATCAGGGTCGTCCAGAACCGCTTGCAGGAACGGAATATTCGTCGAGACGCCGCGGATGCGGAATTCGGCGACCGCGCGCCGTGCCCGCCGCACCGCCGTGGGGAAGTCGCGTCCCCGGCAGGTCAGCTTGATCAGCATCGAATCGAAGTGCGCGCTGATCTCCGCGCCCAGCGTGGTGCCGCCGTCCAGCCGGATGCCCGCGCCGCCCGGGGTGCGGTAGGCGGTGATGCGGCCGGTGTCCGGGCGGAAACCGTTGGCGGGGTCCTCGGTGGTGATCCTGCACTGCAGGGCCGCGCCGCGCGCGATGACCGAATCCTGGTTCAGGCCAATCTCTTCCAGCGTCTGGCCGGAGGCGATGCGCAGCTGCGCGGACACCAGGTCGACGTCGGTGATCTCCTCGGTCACCGTGTGCTCCACCTGGATGCGCGGGTTCATCTCGATGAGCACGTGGTTGCCGCGTTCGTCGAGCAGGAACTCCACCGTGCCCGCGCAGGTGTAGCCGATGCTGCGTGCGAACGCCACTGCGTCGGCGCAGATACGTTCGCGCAGCGCCGGATCCAGGTTGGGCGCCGGGGCGATCTCGATCACCTTCTGGTGCCGGCGCTGCACGCTGCAGTCCCGCTCGTAGAGGTGCATCACGTTGCCGTGCGTGTCGGCCAGGATCTGGACCTCGATGTGCCGCGGATTGATCACCGCCTGCTCGAGAAACACCGAGGCGTCCCCGAACGCGGACTCGGCCTCACGGCTGGCCGCCTCGATCGCCTCGGCCAGCGCCCCCGGATCGGTGACCCGGCGCATCCCCCGTCCGCCGCCGCCGGCGACCGCCTTGACGAACAGCGGGAACGTCATCGTCTCGGCGGCGCTCAGCAACTCCTGCACCGAGGTCGACGGCGGCGAGGAGGTCAGCACTGGAAGACCCGCGGCCCGCGCCGCCGCGATGGCCCGCGACTTGTCGCCGGTGAGCTCGAGCACCTCGGCGCTGGGGCCGACGAACGTGATGCCGGCCGCCGCGCACGCCGCCGCCAGATCGGGGTTCTCCGAGAGGAAGCCGTAGCCGGGGTAGATCGCATCCGCGCCGCAGGCCTGCGCTGTGCCGACGATCTCGTCGACGGACAGGTAGGCGCGGACCGGGTGGCCCTCCTCACCGATCTGGTAGGACTCGTTGGCCTTCAACCGGTGCACCGAGTTGCGGTCCTCGTAGGGATACACCGCCACGGTGGCCATTTCCAGCTCGTAGGCCGCGCGGAACGCGCGGATCGCGATCTCCCCGCGGTTGGCGACCAGGACTTTCGCTAACACGGTTCTTACGATAGAGCGCGTTGCGGCGGTCCGACATACTCGCTGAGCGGACGGATCAACGCGTTGGAGGCGGTCTGCTCGATGATGTGTGTCGTCCACCCGGTGATCCGGCTCATCACGAAAATCGGCGTGAACGCCCCGATGTCGAAGCCCATCAGGTAGTAGGCCGGCCCGGTGGGGAAGTCGAGGTTGGGTTTGATGCCGTTGGACCGCGCCATTGCTTGTTCCAGGATCTGGTAGATGTCCAGCCACTTCTGGCCGTCGCGCACCGCGGCGACGCGCTGCAGGGCTTGCTTCATGGTCGGCACCCGCGAGTCGCCGTTCTTGTAGACCCGATGCCCGAAACCCATCACCTTCTCCTTGCGAGAAAGCTTGCCCTGCAACCATTCCGCAGCACGGTCGGGGGTCCCGATTTCGAGCATGTCGTGCATGACGGCTTCGTTGGCCCCGCCGTGCAGCGAACCCTTGAGCGCGCCGATGGCGGCGGTGACCGCGCTGTAGATATCGGACTGGGTGGAGGTGACCACGCGCGCTGCGAAGGTCGAAGCGTTGAAACTGTGCTCGGCGTACAGGATCATGGACTGTTCGAACGCGTCGACGATCACCTGCTCGGGCACATCGCCGAAACACATGTGCAGAAAATTCTGCGCATAGCTTATGTGGCTGTGCGGGGCGATAGGTTCCAGACCGCGCCGGCGGCGCATGTCGGCCGCGACGATGGTGGGCAGTACCGCGAACATCCGCAGCGCCTTGGCGTGGTTAGCCGACGCGCTGTTGTCGTCCTCGTCGGGGTCCTCAGCGCCCATGGAGCTGATGAAGGTGCGCACCACGTCCATCGGGTGGCAGGTCTCGGGCAGCTTGTGCAGCAGCGACAGCTGGGATCGGTTGAGCCGGCGGGCCGCTCGTTCCCGCTGGCTGAACAGCGCCAGCTGCTGGTCGTCGGGAAGCTCGCCGTACCACAGCAGATACGCGACCTGCTCGAAGCTGCAGTGGGCCGCCAGGTCCTGCACGGCGTAGCCGCGGTAGGTCAGCGAGTTGGTCTCCGGGACCACCTTGGAGATGGCGGTGGTGTCGACGACGACACCGGCCAGGCCCTTGTGGATGCGGGGCTGGTTGTCTTCGTGGGTGCTCATGGCACGACTCCTTACCGGGGGAAGTTGTAGATGTCGGAATCGAAGTGGTTGTAGTCGGCGTAGCGCAGCAGCTGATAGAGCCGGCTGCGGTGCTGCATGCGGTCCAGCAGGCCGGATTGCGTTCCGGTATCGGCGATTTCGCGCAGCCCGGCCTCGACGGCGTGCATGGCCAGCCGCAGCGTGGTCACCGGGTAGATCACCACGTTGTAGCCGATGTCGGCGAGCCGGCCGGCGCTGAGCAACGGCGACTTGCCGAACTCGGTCATGTTGGCTAGCAGTGGCGTGTCGAGCGCAGCGCGGAATCGCTCGAATTCCGCGGGGCTCTGCAGCGCCTCGGTGAAGATCAGGTCTGCGCCCGCGTCGGCGTAGGCCCGGGCCCGTTCGATCGCGGCGGGCAGGCCCTCGATCGCGGCGGCGTCGGTGCGGGCGCAGACGACGAAGTTCGGGTCTCTGCGGGCCGAGACGGCGGCGCGGAGCCGTCGCACCATCTCGTCGACCGGCACCACCGCCTTGCCGTCGAGATGTCCGCAACGTTTCGGGTTTACCTGGTCCTCCAGGTGGCAGCCGGCCAGCCCAGCGTCCTCGAGCATCGTCACCGTGCGGGCGGCGTTCAGCGGTTCGCCGAACCCGGTGTCGGCGTCGATCAGGGTGGGCAGCTCGGTGACCGCGGCGATCTGGGCGCCGCGGCCGCTGACCTCGGTCAGGGTGGTCAGGCCGATGTCGGGCAGGCCGAGGTCGGCCGAGAGGGCGGCGCCGGACACATACACCCCGTCGAATCTGAGTTCGGCGACCAGCATGGCCACCAGCGGTGAGAAGGCACCCGGAAAGCGTTGCAGCCGGCCACTTTCCAGTCCGGCACTCAATTGCGCCCGCTTCTGTTCCGGGGAACGGGCGGCGCAGATCAGGTCACGCATCAGAAGATCCCGCCCGGAATCGCCGGGGCGGTGGCCAGCACCGCCGGATCGACCACGATGTTGAGCTCACCCGCCTCGCCCGGCGGCAATGCGGGCAGGCCCTCGGCGACCGACAGGAACCGCTGCTGCTCGGCGTCGGTGACGACACCCTCGGCCAGTTCGTGGAATTTGCCGACGTACTGCGTGCGTTCGAAAGGCCGGGCCCCCAACGGGTGAGCGTCGGCGACGGCGAGCTCGTCGACGATCACCTCACCGCTTTTGAGGGTGACCACGGCGCGGGCCCCGAACGCCTTGTCGCTCGGGTCGGTGGAGTGGTAGCGCCGGGTCCACTCGGGGTCCTCGACGGTCGAGATCTTGCGCCACAGCTCGACGGTGTCGGGCCGGTGTGCGCGTTCGGGCGCGTAAGACCTTTCGTGGTGCCAGGTTCCGTCCTGCAGTGCGACCGCGAAGATGTACATCACCGAGTGGTCCAGCGTTTCCCGCGAGGCGTCCGGGTCGAATTTCTGCGGATCGCCCGCCCCGGTGCCGATCACGTAGTGGGTGTGATGGCTGGTGTGCAGCACGATCGTGGCGATCTGATTCAGATCGCCGATGCGCTCCCGCATCCGGCGGGCCAGATCGATCAGCGCCTGGCTCTGGTATTCGGCCGACTGCTCCTTGGTGTAGCTGTCCAGGATGGCGCGCTTGGGCTCACCGGGCTCGGGCAGCGGGACCCGATAGGTGTGCTCGGGACCCGACAGCAGCCAGGCGATCACACCGTCCTCGCCCTCCCAAATCGGTGCGGGCGCACCCTCTTTCCGCATGGTGCGGTCGACCGCCTCGATGGCGACCTTGCCGGCCCAGGCCGGCGCGTACGCCTTCCAGCTGGAGATCAGGCCCTTGCGCGACTGCCGGGTGGACGTCGTCAGGTGCAACGCCTGCCCGATTGCCTGATAGATGGTCTCGGGGTCCAGCCGCAACATGGTGCCCAGGCCGGCGGCTACCGACGGGCCCAGATGCGCGACGTGGTCGATCTTGTGCTCGTGCAAGCAGATTCCCCGGGCCAGGTCGATCTGGATCTCGTAACCGGTGACGATGCCGCGGATCAGGTCGGCGCCGCCGACCCCCAGGTGCTGGGCGACGGCCACCAGGGCGGGAATGTTGTCGCCGGGATGCGAATACTCGGCGGCCAGAAACGTGTCGTGGAAATCCAATTCGCGCACCGCGACCCCGTTGGCCCAGGCCGCCCACTCCGGGGAGTAGGCGCCCCGGATCCCGAAAACTTTGGCGCCCTTGGCCGCTGCGGGATGCGCGTGCGCCTGAGCCCGCGCGACGGTCACCGGGCGCCGGAGCACCGAGGCGGCCGACACCGCCGCGTTGTCGATGACGCGGTTGATCACCATCGCCTCGGTCTCCGCCGGCACTGCGACCGGGTCGGCCGCGACCTCAGCGATCTTCCACGCCAGGTGCTCGCTGCGGGGGAAATCCTCGGCGCTGCGCCGGGTTCGAACGTCATGGATGCGCATAAACCGCACCCTACGCACCCGGCTTAATACGGTAAATGCCCTGTAAAAGCGTAATTTTGCGTCCTTGCCCGACTTTTTTTGCGAACTTTGTGAAAGGCGCTGGGCGTAGGGTGGTGCGGGTGGCGAAGACGTTCGCCGGGGCGCGGCTGCGTCGATTGCGCGAGGAGCAGGGGCTGACCCAGGTGGCGCTGGCGCGCGTCCTGGGGCTGTCGACCAGTTACGTCAACCAGTTGGAAAACGACCAGCGCCCGATCACCGTCCCGGTGCTGCTCACCCTGACCGAGCGTTTCGATCTGCCCACCCAGTACTTCGTGCCGGACTCCGACGCCCGCCTGATCGCCGACCTGCGGGAGGTGCTCGCCGAAACGCCCGCGACGCCTGGGCAGGTCGAGGAGCTGGTCGCGCGCATGCCGGCGATCGGTCAGACCCTGATCAATCTGCACCGGCGGCTGCACGACACCACCGCCGATCTCGAAGCCCTGTACAGCCGCGCCAATCTGGACATCTCGGACACGCCGGGGCTTCCGCATCAGCCGATGCCGTTCGAGGAGGTGCGGGACTTCTTCTACGACCGCAAGAACTACATCGGCGAACTGGACGTGGCCGCCGAGGAAATGTTCGACCACAACCGGTTGCGAATCGGCGGGCTCGACGGCCAGCTCGCCCAACTGCTCGGCGAGCAGCTGGGCGTGGCGGTGGTGATCGACGACGGCCAGCTGCTGGCCCCGAACTCCAAGCGCCTGTTCGACCCCGAGTCGAAAACGGTCTACCTGGCCCGCTGGCTGCACCCCGGTCAGCGTGCCTTTCAATTGGCCACCCAGATCGCCCTGCTCACCCAGCCGGGATTGATCAGCGCGATCATCGCCGGCGACGATCAGCTCAGCGACGATGCCCGCGGTGTGGCCCGCATCGGGCTGGCCAACCATTTCGCCGGCGCCCTGCTGTTGCCCTACCGCAGATTCCTCGACGCGGCCGAGCGCGTCCGTTACGACATCGACCAGCTGTCAAGGAGATTCGAGGTGGGCTTCGAAACCGTCTGCCATCGGCTGTCCACGCTGCAACGCCCGAACGCCCGCGGGGTGCCGTTCATCTTCGTGCGCACCGACAGCGCCGGCAACATCTCGAAACGCCAGTCCGCCACCGCTTTTCACTTCTCCCGGGTCGGCGGGAGCTGCCCGTTGTGGGTGGTGCACCACGCGTTTTCCCGGCCCGGCCAGTTTTTGACCCAGGTCTCGCAGATGCCCGACGATCGCACCTATTTCTGGATCGCCCGCACCACCAGCGGCGAGCCGAGCCGTTACCTCGGCCCGCACAAGAGCTTCGCCATCGGGCTGGGTTGCGACGTGGACCACGCGGACAAACTGATTTACTCCGTCGGCATCGATCTGCGCGACACCGAGTCGATCGTGCCGATCGGCGCCGGGTGCAAGATCTGCGATCGGGCGGCCTGCCCGCAACGCGCCTTCCCCTACCTCGGCCGCCCGGTCTCCGTCGACCCGCACCGCAGCACCGACCTGCCCTACCCACCCGCGATCACGCCCTGAGCCCGGTCAGGTCGGGCCGCCCGCCCAGGCGCTGAACCGTGGCCTCGACGGCCGCGGCCGCCCGCCGACCCGCCTCCCGCGGTGCGGCGCCTTCCCGCAGGGCGGCGACCAGCCCGGCGACGAACGCGTCACCGGCGCCGGTGGGATCCACCACTTCCACGTCGGCGAACTCGAAAAGCTCGCTGCCGCCACGCCACGTCAGCAGGTCGCCCACGGCGGGAACCGCCAGCGCGACCAGCTCCGGGCCGCCGCTCAGCAGATGGTTGGCCAGCTCGAAGGCCTGTTCCACCGTGGTGATTTCGGTGCCCGCGATGATCGACGCCTCGGTGGCATCGGCCCGCAGCACGTCCAGCGTCGCCAGCGGATCGGGCCCGAACCTGCGGGGCGGGCACGCCGTCGGCCACCACCCGCAGTCCCCGCTGCCGCGCGCGTTGGGCGGCTTCCAAAGCGGTGGCGGCCGGCTGCTGCAGCTGAATGGAGACGGTGTCGGCGGTGTCGAACAGCGACTCGACCGGTTCAGGTCGGCGACCCGAACCAGCGAACTGTCCGGCACGTCTTCGAGCAGCATGCGTTCCGGCGGCGCGGCGACCACGTCGACCAGCAGCGCGGTGGTGCCGCGCCGCGCCACTCCGCTGACGTCGATGCCGTCGCGCTGCGCCTGCTGCAGGATCGACGTGCCGGCGTGGTCGTCGCCCACCACCCCGATCAGCGCCACCGGCACACCCAGTTGCGCCAGCCCGACGGCCTGGTTGGCGCCCTTGCCGCTGAGCAGCTCCTCGCGCGCCGCAGCACGGTGGCGGACTCGCCGGCCGTCGGCGGCCGGTCGGTGCGCAGCACCAGGTCGCGCCCGATCTGACCGATCACCATCACACCCAAGACTACACAGTGCCCGCTTTCGGCGCGCCGAACACCTGCGGTCCCTTGACGGGACCGCCGCGGTGATGGTCCAGTGAGCCATGCATCGGATCGTGGACACGGCGTGCCCAGGCTAGCGATTCTCGACGACTACGCCGGGGTGGCGCTGCAGGTCGACGACTGGTCGCGGGTGCAAAAGCGGTGCGACATCACCGTTTTCGACGAGGACCTGTCCGAGCAGCAGGCGGTGGACGCGCTGCGGCCGTTCGAGGTGATGTGCACCATGCGCGAGCGGCTGCCCCACCTGCTGCTGCTCACCATCGTCGGCCGGCAGCTGCCCAACCTGGACATGGCCGCGGCCACCGGGCACGGGATCGCGGTGGCCCGGTCCGAGTTCGCCCACCCCCGGTTCGCCGCCCTGCGCGACGCGACACCGGAACTGGCCTGGGGGCTGATGATCGCGACGGTGCGTCACCTGGCCGACGAGCACCGGCAGATGCGGGCCGGCGGCTGGCAACGCACGGCGGGAATGACGTTGTCCGGCAAAACGCTCGGGCTGCTGGGCCTGGGCCGAGTGGGCAGCCGGATGGCCGGATTCGCCGCCGCGTTCGGCATGGAAGTCATTGCGTGTAGCCAGAATCTGACCGACGACGCCGCCGCCGCGGTGTGGGGCCCGGCGGGTGTCGAAGGCCGCCCTGTTCGAGTCCGCCGACGTGGCCTCCATCCACCTGGTGCTCTCCGAGCGCACCCGGGGCCTGGTCGGCGAACCCGAGCTGGCGCTGATGAAACCGTCGGCGTATCTGATCAACACCTCGCGAGGCCCGATCGTCGACGAGCCCGTCCTGATCGCCGCGCTGACAGCCGGGCGCATCGTCGGTGCTGGGCTGGACGTGTACGACGGCGAGCCGCTGCCCGGTGATCACCCGTTGCGGTCCCTGCCGAACGTGACCCTGTCACCCCACCTGGGATACGTCACCCGTGAGATGCTCGGCGCGTTCTACGCCGACACCGTCGAATCCGTGCTGGCCTGGCTGGACGGCACCCCGATCCGGATCGCCAATCCCAAGGTGCTGCAACGAGATTGAGCGAGCTCATTTCCGCCTCCAGTGCGGACTTTTGACGGCCTTGAGCGCTTCGGCGACGTAGCGGTCCAGCGGCCACCGTCGCCCGGACTGGAGCACCCACTGCTGAAAGCCGAAATCCGCGGCGGCGAAGGCCAGTTGGACCAGCAGGCCGGGGCGGATGTCGGTGTGGGGGTCGACCCGCATCCGGTCGGCGATGAGCTTGGTGGCGCGTTCCTTGTCGGCGGGCCGGTGCACGGTCACCTTGTCCAGCAGGCCGGGGGCCACCAGCAGGGCCTGACGCCACTCCTCGGTGTCGGCCGGCTCGAACGAGCGGGTGCGGGTGATGATGGCGTTGATCAGCGCGACGTCGGGTGATTCGCCGGCCGGGCGGCCCTCGAGGAGATGGACGATCGCCGCGCCGCCGTAGCGCACCGGCGCGAGCTCGGCCCCACCCCGGTGCGATCGCTGATGTTCGCCACCTTTCCGCAACCCGATGGATCGATGGCGCTGTGGTGTTGGTGGCCAATGCCTTTCGCGCGCTCGGTGCGGGTGAGCCTGGCCAACACCGGCGCCGGGCCGGTCTCCGGGATGGCCGCGGAGGTGACGACGACTCCGGATGCCCGGTGGGCGGGCGCGCTGGCGAGCGGCCGGGCCGGCTACTTCACCGCGCTCCCACGCCGGCCCGACGATCCTCGGGCAGGACTGGCCGTTCGCGGACGAACAGGGTCGCGGCAAGTTCGTCGGCGTCAGCCAGACCATCCGTGGCCAACGGACCCGAACGGCGTTCAGCGACAACGCCCCCTACTTCCTGGAAGGGGCCGAGCGGGCCTACACCGACGGCGCCGCCTCCCCGCAGTGGTACGGCACCGGAACCGAGGACCTCTACGAGGGCGGCTGGTACTTCAAGGACGGCACGCATTTCAGCGATCCGCTCAACGGCCAACCCGACCAATGCACGGCCGCCGCCGGGTGCGCCGACTACTGCGTCGCCGTGTACCGGATCATGCCGGCCGAGGCGATCGGCTATCACTCGGCGATCCGATTCGGCATCGAACACGGCAAACGCAACATGGTCGAACCGGATTACAGCTCAACCGTATTCCTTTACACCTAGCCGGACGCCGGGCTGACCGGCACCGACGACGTCAACCCGACCGATCCGCTCAGCCGGGCCCTGCACGGCTACACCGACACCGACGCGATCGACCAGCTGCTGGTCAGCGAGTACGAGGGCACCGAAGACACCCGCCCGGTCGCCGGCACCGTGCGCAGCGCCCAGGGGACGATCACCTTCCATGTGCAGTTCGATCCGGACAACCACGGCGTCCTGCTGCGCCGCAGCGGCGACCAGGCCAACGGGTTCCAATCGGCCGACGTCGCGATCGACGGCGCTCCCGTCGGCAACTGGTTTCAACCGCGCCAACCCTTTTCACCGCTGGCTGGACGACACCTATCTGGTCCCGGGATCGGTCACCGCGGGCAAGGCGGAACTGACGGTCACGCTGACGCCCACCGCCGGCTCACCGCCCTGGACGGCCAGCCGCTACCACGTCGACGCGCTCATCGGGCCGTCCGGCTAGAGGGCGGCGCGCCAGCACACCGATGAACGCGCCCACCAGCCCGCCGATCGGCGCCATCGACGCCGCCCCGGCCAGCAGCAGATAGCCGAACGTGGCACCGACGCACAGCAAGGCCAGGTGGACGGGCGTCCAGGTGGCTGTGGACCGCAGCCGGAACGGCAGGCCGATGCCGAGCAGCAGCGCCACCACGTGGCCGACGGCGGTGAAGTCCGCACCCACCGTCGCCACCACCGCCGTGCCCAACCACCAACCCGCCCACACGCCGCGCCAGCGCACCGGCAGCGCCGCGGTGATGGCGCCGAGCACGCACATCGCGCCGTAGCTGATCCCCACGTCGCTGGCGCGGGCCACCGAGGCCGGGAGCATGCCGGATTCGATGGCGGCGACCAGCCCGACCGCCACGATCATCGTGGCGCCGATGTGGCCGACCGCGAAGGCGACCAGCAGCCCCTTGCCCCGCCACAGCAGCTCGCCCAGCGCCAACAAGCAGACCAGGCCGGGTAGCCAGAAGAACAGCTCACCGCCGTCGTCGACGAACGCGCTGCCGATCAAGGTGCCCAGCTGGCCCCGCCCGAGGTTGTGCACGTTGGTGCTGATCCGGCTGACGGTGACCTGGCGGGCGTGCGGCCCCAGCGCCGCCAGGACCAGATAGACCACCAGCAGCGCGGCCGCGTACGCGGCGGTGGCCCGCAACGAACCCGGGTCGGGCAGCGTGGACCGGCGCGGTAGTGCACCCCGCGGCGCGGCGCCGCCGGTGAACTCGACGGCCGTCATGCCTGTTACGGTGCCGGTCGGAGCCGGCCGGTGCCTCGTTCTTAACGAAGCCTTCACACCGATGCCGCAAATCTTCACGGATCGGCGCCCGCCCGCGGCGTCTTGACGGACTCGACGCGATACTGCTAGACATGGCCTGCGCCACAAATTTGGGCGATCGCCCAACATCCGATCGGTGGAGGCTGGCATGGGCCGGCTGGATGGCAAGGTCAATAAGGAAATGCATCGATGACCGTCGCGAACGACACGGCCGTGTACTACGACCCCTACGACATCGGTACCATCACCGACCCCTACCCGACGTACGCGCGGCTGCGCGAAGAGGTGCCGATCTACTACAACGAGCGGTACGACTTCTGGGTGCTGTCACGGCATTCCGATGTGGAACGGGCGCTGGCGAACTGGCAGGTGTTCTCCAACCTCCGCAGCGACATCCTGGAGCTGATCCAGTCGAAGTTCGACATGCCCGGCGGCGTCATGATGTTCCAGGACCCGCCCGAGCACACCGTGCTGCGCGGCCTGATGTCGCGGGTGCTCACCCCGCGCCGGATGGCCGCGCTGGAAGACCAGATCCGGCAATACTGCATCCGGTGCCTGGATCCGCTGGTCGGCTCCTCGAGCTTCGACATCATCGCCGAGCTGGCGTCGATGATGCCGATGCGGGTGATCGGGATGTTGTTGGGAATCCCTGAGTCCGAACAGGTTTCGGTGCGCGACGCCAACGACGCCAACCTGCGCACCAAGCCGGGTGCGCCGCTGCGGGTCGCTGACGCCGACTCCATCGCCGACGGCCGGATCTATGCCGACTACGTCGAATGGCGATCCAAGAATCCCTCCGACGACCTGATGACGACACTACTCAACGTCGAGTTCGACGACGAGGACGGGGTGCGGCGCAAGCTGACCCGCAAGGAGGTGCTGCACTACACCCAGGTGGTCGCCGGCGCGGGCAACGAGACCACTGGCCGGCTGATCGGCTGGCTGGCAAAGGTTCTCGCCGAACACCCCGACCAGCGCCGCGAGGTCTACCGGGATCGGTCCCTGCTGACCCGCACCGTCGACGAAACGCTGCGCTTCGAACCCACCGGGCCGCACGTCGCCCGCTGGATGGCGGCCGATTTCGAGTGCTACGGCACCACCGTCCCGGCCGGCAGCGCCATGCTGCTGCTGTTCGGCGCCGCCAACCGTGACCCGCGCCGCTACACCGACCCGGACACCTTCAACATCCACCGGGACAACATCTCGCACATCACCTTCGGCAAGGGCGTGCACTACTGCCTGGGGGCCAACCTGGCCCGGCTGGAGGGTCGGGTGGCGCTGGACGAGCTGCTCAACCGATGGCCCGAATGGGACATCGATTACGACACAGCGCAATTGGCGTCGACGTCGACCGTGCGGGGCTGGGAGCGGCTGCGGATCGTGGTGCCCTGAACCGTCAGGGCAACTCGAACCGGTCGATGAACCGGTTGACCAGTGCGACGGCCGCGTCGTGTCCGGCGGTGGCGCCGAGGGCATCTTCGAGGATCAGCATGCGCCCGATCGCGGCCAGGATGACCGCGATGCCGGCCGGCGGAAATTCGCCGGCGTCCATGTCGTGTTCGCGGACAATGGAATTCAGCGCGGTGATCTGGGTATCGCGCCAGCGCCCGAACCAGGCCGCCAACTCGGCGCGAATCGCCTTGCGGTGGTTGGCGAGTCCCATGAACTCCAGCAGCAGCCGGGTGTCCTTCGGCTCGATCAGGGTGTCCCAGAGGGCGTGCAGCGGGCGGTCGGAGGTCAACGCCCGGGTCTGGCGTTCCTGGTAGGCGGCCGCGCCGCGCCGGAAGACGTCCAGATACAGCTCGTCCATGGTGGGGAAGTAGTAGTGCACCAGTGCCGGCTTCACCCCGGCCTCGCCGGCCACCCGGCGCGAGGTCGCCGCGGCGTACCCGTCCTCGACCATGACCTTGATGGTCGCGTCGATGAGCAGGTCACGGGTGGTGGAGTCGCCCGGGTGGGGCCGTCGGGTCATGAGGTGGCGGAAAGGGCCGCGAAGGTGTCCTCCAGGGTCTGCCGGGAATCCCGATAGGTGATGCCGAGTTCTCGTTCGCTCGGGGAGTCGTCTGATGCCGGCATCTGGGTGTAGTACTGCACGCCCGCCCAGGTGAACGGCGTCTCGAACGGCAGGAAACGGCCGGCCCGATCCAGCAACGCGCCCGCGACGCGCAGCGCGGTGTCCGGGATCGAGACGGCGACCATCGGCGTGCCGGCCACCTCGCCGAGCAGGGCGGCGAGGTGGCTCGCGGGAACCCGGTGCCCGCCGGCGGTGTAGCGGCGCGGCCCGCGGCCGGGCTCCAGCAGCGCCGCATGCAGCGCCGCCAGATCGCGGACGTCGACGATCAGCCACGCCGCGCTGCGGCCCGGGATCGCGTGCATCTGCAGGGCGGCCCGCACGCCCTCACCCGCCTCGCCGAACTGGTCGCCGACCGGCGGGCCGAGCACCATGCCCGGGTAGGTGATGTTCACCGGCGCGCCCGCGTCCTGCAGCCCCCGGGCATAGATCTCGACCTGCGCCTTGGACGTGCCGTAGCCGTCGGCCCCACCGATCACCGGCAAATCCGCCGTCAGCGTCTCCAGGTCCGGGTGGAACAGCGCGGTGAAGCTCGACACGTGGACGATGGGATCCAGGCCCAGCTCGACGGACTGGCCCAGCACGTTCTGGGCGCCCTGCGCGAGCATCTCGGCCGTCTGGCGCGGGTCGGTGGCGACCAGGGCGGCGCTGCGCACCACGGCGTTGCAGCTCTGCAACGCCTCGCGCACCGCGACGCGATCGGTGATGTCGGCGACGGCGAAGTCCGACACGTCGACGCCCAGTTTGGCGACCGAGGTGTGCAGCTTGCCCGGGTTTCGCACCAGGAGCCGGATCGAATGCCCGGCATCGGAGATGGCCTTGGCGGTCCACCCGCCGACGAATCCGGTACCGCCCGTGATGAGAACCCGCATGGCCCGCATTCTCCCAGGGCCGCTACAGGTGGCTAAAGACGTATTGGGCGGCCTGGCTCGTCATGCCGTTCACCGGATACGACGTGTGCGCGGCCAGGTCGTCGCCGTCGCCGGTGCCGCAGATCGGGTCGCCGACGGCGCACAGCTGCAGTGTCTTGGGCTGATACAGCGGGCCGATGGCCAACGGCGGCGCGTGGTACTTCTGCAGGAACTGGCCCGACGGCGTGCCGAACAGCGTGACCGCGGCGACGTGTTTGGCGACCTCCGGCGGCATCGGCGGGGGCACCGCGGAGGCGGGCACGCCCGGGGGCACGATCGCCGACGTGGTGTAGCCGGCCACCGCGGCGCCCTGCGAGTAGCCGCCCAGCACCTCCCGGGTGTTGGGGCAACTGGCCACCATCGACTCGAGATGCGAACTGGCGTCGCGGATTCCGTCGATCACGGTGGCCGGGAAATCGGGATTCGAAAAGTCAGTGCTGGCAGGGTATTTCACCGCGTACACGGCCAGCGATCGCGAGCCGATCTGCGAGCGCAACGCGTCCACGAAGGGCTGACCGATGCCGCCGATGCCGGGTGGCTCCCCGGAGCCGCGGGCGAACACCACTTCCACGTCCGGGCACGGATCGGCGCCGGCCGCCGGCGCGCCCGGCATCGGCGCGACGCAGACCGCCGCCGCGGCCATCAGGACCGTCAACGCCGCCCGCACCTGGAAGCTCATGGCCTGCTTTCTACCCGGCAAACGCGGATTCGCAAACCCGGCCCTGCCATCATGGACCCCGTGAGCACCGCGATCGTGGTGACAGTGGTGGCGGGGCTGATGCTGCTGGGCATCGGCATGGTGGTCAATCAGCTGCTGCGGCTGCGGCGCTATCTGAACGAGTCGCCGCCCGATCGGTCCGGCGATCCCGAGCCGCCGGAGCGCGCCGACTGATGGCTACCGGCGGCGCTATGGCCGGCCGGCGACGTGCGCGTTGCCGCGGGGCAGTATCAGCGGAAGGTCGATGTCGGGCGCCGCGGCGACCACGGCCGGGATCGCGTTGATGGCCGGCATCGCCGTCATGATGTGACCGAGGTCCATGAACTCCTCGATCGTGGTGGCCTCGAAGTACGGCGGCGGCAGGAAGCCCACCTTGGTGGTCACGGTGGGCTGCCTGTCGATCTGGATGACCCAGCCGTTCTGCTCGATCTTCCAGTCCGGGTCCAGCGTCTGTCCCTTGCGCCACCGCACGTTCAAGTCGATCAGCATCGCCGCTGACGATGCCCTGCCAGCTGATGTAGGTGCCCGCGACGTGCCCCGCGGGAATGGTCCAGGACGCCATCACCAGGTCCTCGGTGGTCCGGGCGAACTCGGCCACGCAGCGCACGTCGTCCAGCTCCACGCCGAGTGCGTCGCCCACCAGCCGGACGGCCTCGCCGAAGATGGCCGTGCCCTTCGCCGCCATCGCCGGCAGGTCCGGGTGGTCGATGGGCTGGCCGAAGCCGACCGGCTTCTCGGTCTCCGGCGAGTCGTAGAAGGTGGTGTCGGCGGCCTCGTTGACGGTGACCTTGTCGATCCGGTTGCACACCATCGCCGACACGATGGCCAGCAGCTCGGCGAAACCAGGGCTGACGCCGGAGCCGAAGATGGTGGCGCCGCCCTGTTGGCAGGCCTGCAGGATCCGGTCCCGCCCGTCGCCGAGGTTTCCGCCGGTGATGAACGACGCCGTGGTCACCACGTTGACGCCGGCGTACAGGATGCGGACCAGCTCGTCGACGTCGATCCACATCGGGTTGTAGACCACGCAGTCCGGCTTGAGGGCCAGCAGCTCATCGACGTCGTTGGTGGCCGCGACCCCCAGCGGCGGGATGCCGATGAGCTCACCGGCGTCGCGGCCGACCTTCTCCGCCGACCAGGCATAGCAGCCCACCAGTTCCAGCGTCGGGTTGGTGACGATCGACTTCAGCGAGCTCTTGCCGACGTTGCCGGTGTTCCACTGAACTACTCGATAGGTGTTTGGCACTCGCTCAGCATAGGGAATCGGTGGGGTTCTTAGTAGGCCCTAATAGGCAGATTCGGCGGCCAATATTTCGGCCAGGAAGGCGTCCCGGGGCGGCGACTCCAGCCGTGCCCGCGCCCACCGGCGCACCCGCTCGCGGGTGTGCGGCGACTCGGTCGACACCGCGGCGCCGACGTGAACCTCGGTCGCCGACCAGTCGTGGTCCCAGGCCGCCGATTCGGTCAGTGCCTCGCGGGCGCCGGTCAGCGGGAAGGTCGCGCGGCCGGCGGGGTCCAGGGCGCCCGCACCCTCGACGGCGGCCGAGCGCAGCCGCACGGCGATCCCGGTGGCGGGATCCGATCGGCCGCGTCACCCTGAGCGGATGAACACACTGCTGCGGCTGGCCGACTGGCTCAAATCCCGCCGCCGCCGGAACGTCGGCAACCGCACCGTCGGAGTCGGCACTGTGCGCAAGGTCAAGCGTCAGGTCTTCATCGAGGTGGTGGCCGTGTCGGGGGAGACGTTCATCGGCAAGCTGGCGCGCTGCGATGCCGACCTGGACCTGTCCGTGCTGCGGCCTGGGCTGGTCGTGCTGGTCGCCTTCGATCCCGCTGCCCGCGAAGAGCTTTCGCTGCCCGACGACGTGCTGGCCGTGCATGCGGCATGGGTGGCGGCGCTGTAGCACTAGCGCGCACCATCGACGGTGAAGGTGGCCGGGGCGGCCCAATACAGCGGGCTGGCAACACGATCCCCGTCGCGCCAGCGTCGCATCTGGGCGCGCTGCCACCGGTTCAGCGCGCACCCGGCGTCGGTGGGAGCGTCGTGCGCGGAGTCGACGGCGGCCACCCGATCGGCCATCGGGTCGACGGATTCGGGGGATTTGGGGGCCGGCATCGCGAATTGCCGGTAGGCGACGGTCGTCGGCAGCGACCACAGCGTCGCGGTCACCAGCTGCGCCCCGTTCAGGATCATCGCCGCCACCAGACCGGTCGCCTCGTCGAACTGATAGTCGCCGCCCGACCCGCAGGCCAGCAGCGCCACCCGCGGCGGCATCGGCAACCGCAGCGCCATCAAATCCGAGGCGGTCAGCGGCCGGTGATCGCCGATGGCGTTGGCGTCGCCGGGCACCGCCGCCGGGTCGGCCAGATGCAGGGCCGCCCGATCGGCGCGGCCGCCGTGCCGGTGATCGTCGTCCGCCGAACTGGCATGCCCGACATAGAGCAGCCGGCACGGGGATCGCGCCAACAGCCCGGCCAGCCAGCCGCGGTCGGCGTCGCGCCGGCGGAACAGGTCGACCACCGCGTCGACCCGCGGCAGCACGGGTCGCCGCCGCATCAGCTCGGCGAAGTGCCGGCCGACGGGCGTGTCCGGCGACGGCCTGCCCAGCACGGACCCGAGCGCGGAGTCCGGCCGCTGCCCGGGCACCCGCGGGTCTAGCACCAGCAGCGGCGGCCCGTCGCGCCGGGCGTCCCATTCGGTGGGCGTCCGCGGCGCGTGCACAATGTTGGGGGGCACCGCCATCAGCACCTCGACCAGTTCCATCAGCCGATGCCCGCCGGTCAGTGCCGCTAAATCACCCAGACGCCAAGGGATTTGGGCCGCGGCACGCCCACTGGCGGTGATCGCGTCCTGGCGGGCGCGCACCAGCTCCTCCCTGCTGGGCCCCGATTTCGGGATCGCCAGCAGCCCCCAGGGCACCCGGGCCAGCCGCGCGCTGGGCGAGACGAACAGCACCGCCCGCGGCGACGACACACATCGGTCAACAGCTGCCAGCCCGCGCTACCGATCAGCAGCACGCCCAGGATGTAGGAGAGCGTGAGTTCGGTGTCCGGTGCGGCGAAGGCCCCGTTGGTCAGCGCGAGGCCGATGGCGGCACACCGATTCTCGGCGTCGTGCGGCTCGGGCAACGCGGCGGCGAGCTCCTGCAGGGCGGCCAGCAGCAGCGGTTCCTCCACCACCCAGGCGACGGTCCGCTCGGGCTGCCCGACGATCCGCAGGCTGGCGTAGGTGGCGATGCCGAGGTCGGCGTAGCGCAGTACCACTGTCAGCCGGCCGGATTCGGTCACGGCCACGTCGACCAGGCCGGCTCGTCAGCGGTGACGGCGCGCCGTAGCGCTGCATGGCCAGCGCGCGGTAGTGGTCCAGGATCGGTGCCTCGCCCGGGTGCATCCGCAACGGCGGCAACGGCCCCAGCCGGGTCAGCGACACACCGCCGGCCACCGGCGGCCCGGCGGCGGCCAGCGCGGCGGGCTCGGCGCCGGTGTCGAGCGGAACCAATGCGACGGCCGTGGACGCCCATTCGCCGGTCTGCGGGCGCTGCAGGGCTTCGAAAGTCCCTCGCGCGCTGTGGTATTCCACCAGATCACTGATGAGCGCGGTGTTCTCCCACTCCCAGGCCACCGCGAATGCGCCGGCCAGGATGGGCGCCGCGATGGTGGTGGCTCAGCGTGCTCGCGCGTCGGCGTCGGCGATCGAATACCGCACCGAGTCGACCGCCAGCGCGGCGGGCACTTTCAACTCGGCCGCCTGCTGCAGCTTACTCATCCCGCGCCGGTATTCCGGTGTGCCGACCTCGCCGCGCAGGATTCCGAGGCCCTCGGCCTGGCGCACCTCGGTCTCCTGCAGCGACTCCTCAGGGTCGCCGGAGCTGTCGAAACCCAGGTCCGCCAGAGCGTTGGCGCGCCACACCGTTCCGAGATGACTGTCCAGTTGCGCATACTGCAGCCAGCTGCTGCGCGGTGAGGAGTCCAGCAGTTCCCGGGCCTGAGCGATCAGCTCGATGGCGTCAGCGAAGCGACTCCAGAAGATCTCTATCCAGCTGCGCTGCAACAGAATATGATGAAGGTGCAGCGGCTTTCCTAACTCGCGCCAATGCCGCTCGGCGTGTTCCCAGCACTCGTCGGCGGCTTCCAGGGCGCCCGACCCCAGCCGGGTGAGTTCCAGGTACAGCCAGCAGCGTGCGACGTCGTGCTTGCGGGCATGCCGGGCGATGACGGGATAGGCCTGCGTCACCAGCTGTTCGGTGCCGGCATGGTCGTTGGCCTCCCAGCGCGCCGCGGCCCGCTCCAATTGTGCTCTGGCCCCAGCTAATTCCCAGCCATGGGCGTCGGCCCGCGCCTCGGCGCGGCGTAACCACGGCTCGGCTTCGGCCAACCGCCCCGTTTCGACGCAGAACCTGCCGTATCCGGTGGCCGCGGTGACCCACAGGTGATCGGCGTTCTCGTCGTCGCCGCCGCTGTCGCCGATGCACTCAAGAACCTTGTCCCACAACGGAACCGATCGCACGTGCAGGTCGTCGTCGCACAGCGCGGTGGCGCACAGCACCCGCGTGCGAGTGCACAGCTGCGCGTGTTCGGCAACGAGCTCGGGGAATTCGCCGCCGGTGTCGCTCAGCCGGTCCAGGGCCGCCGGGGCGGCTTCGTGGTCGCCGCGGGCGGCGGCCAAACCCGTTTGCAGGAACCTGGCCCGCCGCGAGTAGCGGCAGATCATGCGCGCGTTCTCGGCGTCGGCGGGCATGCTCGCATAGGCGGCCAGGCAGTCTTGGATGCGTCGGATCGATTCCTCGACGCCGTCGTCGGCGCCGCGCGCCAGGTAGATCTCGCCAAGCTGGGCAAGCACTTCCAGCATGAGATCGTCTCGGTCGTCCCGTTCGATGCGCGGTATCAGGGACAGCAGCAGATCGCGGGCGCCGGCCTCGTCGGCCGCTAACGCCATGCGGCGGGCCCGCTGCAGCCCGTCCGGGATCGACACGGCTGCATCATAAGACCGCGGCGGTGCTCTGGTCTGCCGAACCGCGAGCGGCGGACGCGTGAGTGAGGCACGTCCGCCGCTCGTGGGCCGCAACCGATCAGCCGCAGGACACCTTGATGCTGAAGTCCTTGGTGATCATCCCGGCCATCGGGTTCTTCATGTCGGCGCCCTGCGCCTGGCCGGTGATGATGTAGGTCTTGCCGTCGACCGCGACGTCGGCCGACCCCACCTTGGCGCCCATGTTGTTGCTGACCGCCAGCGCGTTGCCGTCGACGACCAGCGCCAGCGGCTCGACCTTCGGGGTGGCCTCGTCGGTCAGCACCACGGTCAGTGCCTGCTGGGCGCCGCCGGTGGAGCCGCTGCCGATGTCGATCTTGCCGCCGGTGCGCACGCAGGTGACCGAGGCGGGGTTGACGCCCGGCAGGTCGGCGCTGCCCACCTTAGACCTGTGCGTTGGTGCCGGTGGAGGCGCTGGGCGCGGTGCTCGATGCCGGAGCGGCCGAGTGGCCGCCGCTCGAGCAGCCGACCAGCGTCACCGCGGCCGCAGCGCAGCCCAAGGCCCCCGTCGCAGCTGCGAGTAGACGTTTCACGTGTGGTTCCTTCTTTCGTGCGCCGCCCCGATGGCGTCGTCCTGGCGTCAGTACAGACCGCCCGGATCGCTACCGATCCCAAATTTCGGGGCGCCCAGGCGGTAGGTCGCCTCGGTGTCGGCGCGGGTGACGGGAGGCACGCGATGCTCAGCGTGAAATGGCTGGAAGCCCCTGAGAACCATGACTTCCCGGCGGCAGCCGATTACCTGAGCATGCTCGCGGACGCGCAGACCGTGAAGTAAGGTGATCAAGAAGCTCAAGCGCGCCACGGTGACGCAGCGCAAGGCCAAGGACATTCTGCGGGCGGCGCGGCTGGACCTGCTGCCGGCGGACAACCCGCACGTTGCCGCGGACCTCACCAAGATCGAGAAGGGCTTACCGCTGTCGCCGATCCTGTTGGTGCGCGGCGACTTCCTGGCCGGTTTCCCGTTGCAGATCGCCGACGGCTATCACCGGGTGCGCGCGAGTTATCACACCGACGAGAACACGCCGATTCCGGTGCTGCTGGCGGTGGCGCGCTAGACCTCGTCGGCGTCGTCGCCGGACTGCTCGGCGGTTTGGTCGACCGCGACGCCGGCCCGGGTGCGCCGGCGCCGCATCCGGTGCGTGCCCTTGCCCGTCGGGCGGCGGTTGCGCAGCTTGGCCCGCGATTCGTCGCTGTCCTCGGCCGCGGGCTTCTCGGCTTCGGGCTTTGCCGCGGCGGGCTTCTCGGCCTCGGCGGTGGCTTCGGCTGCTTCGGCTGCTTCGGTTTCGGCCGTGACGGTCTGCGCCGCTTCGGTCTCGTCGGCCTCTTCCGCCTCGGCCTCTTCCGTTTCAGCCGTTTCGGCCGTCTCCGCCTCTTCGCCGGCCTTCTTGCGACGCAGCCGGCGCTTCTTGGGCTTTTTGGCCTTGATCGGTTTGGGCGGCGGCGGTGGCAGTTCCGCGGCGAACGAGAGGTAGAACGCGAAAATGCCGAGCAGCGCGATCGCGGCGGCCGCGCCGTAAATCCCGAACAACCACCGGCCGGCGGCATCCAGGCTCAGCCAGATCTCGCTGACTGCCGTCCCGATGATCAACAACCCGGCCAGCACGTGCGCCACGATCGAGGCGACCCGCAGCGACAACGCCAGCTGCGGCGTGCCCAGCTCGGGCTTGCGGGTGCGCAACAGGGTGAACACCAACGGCAGCGCCGCCAGGGCGACCAGCACACCCGCCACGATCCGCAGCGCCGTCCCCAGCGAATGCGTCGTGTCACCCATCAGCTCGGGCCAGCGGGGCAACACGAAGAAGAAGTAGAGGACGCCGGCAGCGATCGAAAATGACGCGTGCCACGGGATGGCGACCTTGCGCCCCATAAGCCTCCTCATGCAAGACCGGCTGGAGCCGGCCCACGTTGTGCGCGTCCGCTGGGCGGACCAATGGCGGAGGATGCGGGATTTGAACCCGCGAGGGCTATAAACCCAACCCGCGTTCCAGGCGAGCGCCATAGGCCACTAGGCGAATCCTCCGTGGCCATGGTAACCGAGCGCCCGACGGCCGCCGCCAGTTGCTCCTGGTCGGGTATTAGACTCTGGGTGGACCCCGCGCGGCGTCTATCCTGTGAACTCCCCCAGGGCCGGAAGGCAGCAAGGGTCAACGGGCTCTGTCGGGTGCGCGGGGTCCCCTACCTTCGATGAGTGGCGACCCGCTACGCCCGGCTCCGCCGCGCTTGCGATCGCCACGGATTCCACCCGGTCAGACAGCGAAAGGGCCCGCAATAGCCATGGTGTCGCTGGAGTCCCTCACCCCTGCCGAACTCGCCGAAGTGCACGCCCGCCACCAGCAGGGCTACGCGGACCTGGAGGCCAAGAAGCTGTCGCTGGACCTGACCCGCGGCAAGCCGGCGCCCGCGCAGCTCGACCTGTCCAACGCCCTGCTGTCCCTGTCCGGCGACGACTACCGCGACAGCGAGGGCACCGACACCCGCAACTACGGCGGCCTGCACGGCCTGCCGGAACTGCGCGCGATCTTCAGCGAGCTGCTCGGCATCCCGGTGCAGAACCTGATCGCGGGCAACAACTCCAGCCTGGAGCTGATGCACGACCTGGTCGCCTTCTCGATGCTCTACGGCGGCGTCGACTCGCAGCGCCCCTGGAAGGACGAACCGAGCGTCAAGTTCCTGTGCCCGGTCCCCGGCTACGACCGCCACTTCGCCATCACCGAGACGATGGGCATCGAGATGATCCCCGTCCCGATGCTGTCCGACGGGCCCGACGTCGGCCTGATCGAGGAGCTGGTCGCCGCCGACCCCGCCATCAAGGGCATGTGGACGGTGCCGGTGTTCGGCAACCCCACCGGGGTCACCTACTCCTGGGACACGGTGCTGCGGCTGGTCCAGATGCGCACCGCGGCGCTCGACTTCCGGCTGTTCTGGGACAACGCGTACGCGGTGCACACGCTCACGCACGATTTCATCCGGCAGGTCGACGTGCTGGGGCTGTCAGCCGCGGCCGGCAACCCGAACCGGCCCTACGTGTTCGCGTCCACCTCCAAGATCACCTTCGCCGGCGCCGGGGTGAGCTTCTTCGGCGGCTCGCTGGGCAACATCGCCTGGTACCTGCAATACGCGGGCAAGAAGTCGATCGGGCCGGACAAGGTCAACCAGCTGCGGCACCTGCGCTTCTTCCGCGACGCCGACGGAGTGCGGCTGCACATGCTGCGCCACCAGCAGATCCTGGCGCCGAAATTCGCGCAGGCGCTCGAGATCCTCGACCAGCGGCTCAGCGACTCGAAGATCGCCTCGTGGACCGAGCCCAAGGGCGGCTACTTCATCAGCCTCGACGTGCTGCCCGGCACGGCCAAGCGGACCGTCGCGCTGGCCAAGGACGCAGGTATCGCGGTGACCGAGGCGGGCGCGTCGTTCCCGTATCGGAAAGACCCCAACGACACCAACATCCGGATCGCGCCCACCTTCCCGTCGCTGCCCGATCTGCGCGACGCGGTCGACGGCCTGGCCACCTGCGCGCTGCTGGCGGCCTCGGAGTCGCTGCTGGCCAGCGATCGAGTGTGAGCCCCCGTCGGCCGGCCCCGGTAGCCTGCTGACCGTGGCCCTCTACCGCAAGTACCGTCCGGCTACCTTCGCCGAAGTGGTGGGGCAGGAGCACGTCACCGAACCCCTGTCGATCGCGCTGGAAGCCGGCCGGATCAACCACGCCTACCTGTTCTCGGGTCCGCGCGGCTGCGGGAAGACCTCCTCGGCGCGCATCCTGGCCCGCTCGCTGAACTGCGTGCAGAGGCCGACGGCCACGCCGTGCGGGGTGTGCGACTCGTGCCTGGCGCTGGCGCCCAACGCGCCCGGCAGCATCGACGTGGTCGAGCTGGACGCGGCCAGCCACGGCGGCGTGGACGACACCCGCGAGCTGCGGGACCGGGCATTCTACGCGCCGGCGCAGTCGCGCTACCGGGTGTTCATCGTCGACGAGGCGCACATGGTGACCACCGCGGGGTTCAACGCGCTGCTCAAGATCGTCGAAGAGCCGCCCGAGCACCTCGTCTTCATCTTCGCCACCACCGAACCGGAGAAGGTGCTGCCGACGATCCGGTCGCGTACCCATCACTACCCGTTCCGGCTGCTGCCGCCCAAGACCATGCGGGCGCTGATCGGGCGAATCTGCGAACAAGAGGGCGTCGTCGTCGACGACGCGGTGTACCCGCTGGTGATCCGCGCCGGCGGCGGCTCGCCACGCGACACGCTCTCGGTGCTGGACCAGCTGGTCGCGGGCGCCGAGGGCGGGCACGTCACTTACCAGCGGGCGCTGGGTCTGCTCGGGGCCACCGACCTGGCGCTGATCGACGACACCGTGGACGCCCTGGCGGCCGGCGACGCCGCGGCGCTGTTCGGCGCGGTGGAGTCGGTGATCGACGCCGGGCATGATCCGCGGCGCTTCGCCACCGACCTGCTCGAGCGGTTCCGCGACCTGATCCTGCTGCAGGCCGTCCCCGATGCGGCCAGCCGCGGCGTGGTGGACGCCCCCGAGGACGTGCTGGAGAGGATGCGTGACCAGGCTACCCGGATCGGCCCGGCGACCCTGACCCGTTACGCCGAGGTGGTGCAGGCGGGGCTGGGCGAGATGCGGGGTGCGACGGCGCCGCGGCTGCTGCTCGAGGTGGTGTGCGCCCGGCTATTGCTGCCCTCGGCCAGCGACACCGAATCGGCGCTGCTGCAACGGGTCGAGCGAATCGAGACCCGGCTGGACATGTCCATTCCCGCGGGGCCGACGCCGGTCGAGCAGCCGGTGCGGTTCACCCGGCCATCCGCGGCGTCCAAGCCCGAGCCGGTGGCGGCCAAGCCCGAGCGCGAGCCGGAACCCCAGCCCGAGGCCAGGCCGGCGCCGAGGGCCGAACCCACGCCCGAGCCGGCGCAGTCCTCCGAAACCCCTTCCGCGCCAGGGGAACTCAATGCCGCCGCGGTGCGAAGCATGTGGTCGACGGTGCGCGACAAGGTCCGTCAGCGCAGCCGCACCACCGAGGTGATGCTGGCCGGCGCCACCGTTCGGGCGATCGAGGACAACACGCTGGTGCTGACGCATGAATCGGCACCCCTGGCCAAGCGGCTCTGCGAACAGCGCAACGCCGACGTCATCGCCGAGGCGCTCAAGGATGCGCTGGGCGTCAACTGGCGGGTGCGCTGTGAGGCCGGCTCACCGGCGCCGGCGACGGCCGGCCCGCCGCATCCCAAGCCGGAACAGCCTGTCCCCGAACCGGATTCGGCCCGCTGTGACGCGGAAGAGCACATGCTGGCCGAGGCGGTCCGCGACGAGCCGGCGGCGCGCCGCGACCCGGAAGAGGCCGCGCTGAAGCTGCTGCAGAACGAGTTGGGCGCCCGCCGCATCGACGGGGGCTGAGCACCTCCCCGTTAGGGCGACCACCACGGCCGCAGCGGCAGGTCGTCGTCGCCGCGCGCGTCGACGTTGGCCGCCAGCACGTGATGCAGCTGAAGGCTGTTCTGCTCGAAGGCAACCCGCGAGGCCGCCATGTACAGACCCCACACCTTCGCGGTCGGCAACCCGACCTCGCCGACGGCGGCGTCCCAGTGCTCGACCAGATTGCGGCACCAGTCGCGCAGCGTCATCGCGTAGTGGCGCCGGAAGTTCTCGCCGTGCAGCACCTCGAAGCCGACGTCCTGGATCGCGCAGGTGATGCGGCCCGACCCGGTCAGCTCGCCGTCCGGGAACACGTAGCGATCGGTGAACCCGCCGGCGAACGACGTCGAGGTGTTGTCGTGCCGGGTGATGCAGTGGTTGAGCAGCAGACCGCCGGTGCGCAGCTTGCTCTTCAGGAACCCGAAGTAGGCGGGGTAGTTCTTGACGCCGATGTGCTCGGTCAACCCGATCGAGGACACCGCGTCGAACCCGGTTTCCACCACGTCGCGGTAGTCGGAGTGGCGCACCTGCGCCAGGTCGCCGAGCCCCTCGTCGTCGATGCGGCGCTGCGCCCACTTTGCCTGCTCGGCCGACAGGGTGGCGCCGATCGCCCGCACCCCGCGGCGCGCCGCGTAGCGCACCATGCCGCCCCAGCCGCAGCCGACGTCGAGCAGCCGGTCGCCCGGGGCCAACCGCAACTTGTCGAAGATCAGCCGGTACTTGTTCTCGTGCGCCTCTTCCAGCGTCGCGTCGGAGTGCGGGTACACCGCGCAGGTGTAGGTCATCGACGGGCCCAGCACCAATTCGTAGAACCGGTTGGAGACGTCGTAGTGGTGGTGGATGGCCTCGGCGTCGCGGGCCTTGGTGTGCATCAGCCCGTCGGCGATCCGGCGCCACCGGGGGCGCGTCTCCTGCGGCGGCGGGGCCACCGGCAACAACCGCTCGAACCCGATCGAGCGGACGACGTTGGCCAGCACCTGGGCCGGCGGCCGCTTGAACTGCACCCGATCGGTCAGCGTCTTGAGCAGCCGGTACGGATCACCCGGATGCACGCCGTAGGCCTGCAGGTCGCCGGCCACGTAGGCGCGGGCCAGGCCGAGCTCGCCAGGCGCCGTCGCCAGATACGTGGCCCCGCGCGGGCTGCGCAGATCCAGGCCGAGCTCGGCGTCTTCGCTGCCGGCGGTGCTGCCGTCGTACGCGGTGAACTTCAGCGGGTGGCGGCCGGTCGCGGCGAAGACCTCCAGAATCTCGGCCATGCTGAGCTTGCCGGTCCGCGACCGGTGCGGTTGTTTGGTGGTCGTCATCGCCGTTGTACCGCCTTCGCGTAGAGGTCGAGTAAACGAGAATCGGGGTCGTAGGTCTTCTTGACGGTGTTGTACGCCTCGCCGCCGTAGAGCTCGTTGAACTCCTCGCGGGTGTAGAAGGAGTCGGAGTACAGCGACTTGTGCCCGTCCAGCTCGCTCACCTTGGCTTCGATCAGCCGGTTGGTGGCGCCCTCGGTCGCACCGGCGGGCACCGACGACCAGAAGCCGACGTTGACGTACGTGCGGTCCGGGCGCATCGGGTACAGCGGCCAGCCGTCGTGGTCACGTAACCACAAGGGGCACAACCAGATCGGGGTGATGGGCACCGTTTCGAGGAACCACTCCAGGAATTCGAAGGTCCGTTCCACCGGCAGTTCGACGTCCTGCACCACCCGCTCGCGGGGTGGACGGCCGTTGCGGGCCTCGATGCGGTCCGAGATGCGCAAGCGCCGGTCCAGCGAGACCAGCTTGGAGTAGACGCTGCTGCGCCGGTAGCGGCGCGGCCACCAGCGCCGCACCCGCGGGTTCTGCACGCCGAACGCGCGCGAGCACCAGAACCAGTCGGTGTCCCAGCGCCAGAAGTAGTCGTGCATGGTCAGCCGGTCGTCCTTGGTGGGCTCGTCGCCCGGGGAGTCGTGCCGGATCGACTGGTAGTAGATGTGCTGCCCCGTGTAGTCGCTGACCGGGCCGGGGGTGGTGGTCCGCCGGCCCACGCACAGGTAGCTCTCGTCGGCGCTGAACACCACACCGTCGAGATAGTCCACCGGCGTGCCGGCGTGCCCGCCGGTGTCGATGATGCGTTCGGCCGCCGCGATCAGGTCAGCCAGCGCGTGAAACCTGATGTGGCGCAACGCCACAAACGGCGCGACCCGCTCCAGCTCGATCCGCAGTCTGGTCGAATACCCAAGTGTGCCATAGGAATTCGGGAAGGCGCGGAACAGGTCGGCGTGCTGGGTGCGCGACGCGGTGAGCAATTCGCCGGCGCCGGTGAGGATGTCCATCTCCAGCACCGACTCGTGCGGCAGACCGTTGCGGAACGACGCCGATTCGATGCCCAGGCCGTTGACCGCGCCGCCGAGGGTGATCGTCTTGAGTTGGGGCACCACCAGCGGCGACAGCCCGTACGGCAGGGTCGCGGCCACCAGGTCCTCGTAGGTGCACATGCCCGCCACGTCGGCGGTGCGAGTCTCCGGATCCACCCCCAGCACCCCGGTCAGCCCGGAGGTGTCCAGGCCGGGCGCGTCGCGTTTGGTGCGGGCGCGGAACAGGTTTGACGTCGGCTTGGCCAGCCGGACGGCCGACGTTGCCGGGATGGACCGATAACTTTCCAGCAACCGGTCGACGCCGGCCTGGTGGGCCGAGAGTGCGGATCCAAGGACTGGCACCAGATATACCCTAGTCTTCGACAACAGCCCGTGCACCCGTCGTGAGCGGCGGTATCGGGGAAACCATCAGCAGGAGGGGCCGCCGTGGGACAGGTGAGCGCAGACAGCACCATCTTGATCAACGCCGACCCGGCGGCAACCCTCGCCGCCGTCGCGGACTACCAGACGGTTCGCTCGAAAATCCTCTCCCCGCAATACAGCGACTACCAGGTGCTGCAGGGCGGGCAGGGGGCCGGCACGGTCGCCAAGTGGAAGCTGCAAGCCACCAAGTCGCGGGTCCGTGACGTGCAGGTCGACGTCGACGTGGCGGGGCACACCGTGATCGAGAAGGACGCTAATTCGTCCATGGTGACCAACTGGACGGTGACACCGGCCGGGCCCGGCTCCAGCGTCACCGTCAAGACCACCTGGACCGGCGCCGGCGGCGTCAAGGGCTTCTTCGAGAAAACCTTTGCGCCGTTGGGGCTGAAGAAGATTCAGGGCAAGGTGCTGGTCAACCTGAAGAGGGAGCTGGAGAGCTAGCGGGCCTGGCCCTGGGAGCCCAGGAAACCCGCGACGCCGCGGACCATCGCGGCGGCGTACTTCTGCCGGCCCTCGGCCGACTCCATCAGCGCCGAATCCGCGGGATTCTTCATGTTGCCGCACTCGACCAGGATCGACGGGTACTGCGCCAGGTTCAGGCCGGTCAGGTCCGAACGCCCGTACAGCCCGTTCTGGCCGATGTAGTTGGCCGGCGGGATGCCCGAGGCCTGCATCTGGTCGCGCATGATCCGGGCGTATTGCACCGACGGCCCGGCCTGCACCTGGTTGAGCGGCGGGGCCGAATAGTTGACGTGGAAGCCGCGGCCCGACGGCGGTCCGCCATCGGCGTGAATGGACAGAATCGCGTTGGGGTGCAACGCGTTGGCCATGTTGGCGCGCTCATCGACGCAGGGGCCCAGCCCGGTGTCGTTGGCCCGGGCCAGGGCGGTCCGCACCCCCAGCGCGGTCAGCTCGGCGCGCACCCGAAGCGCGGTGTCCCAGGTGAAGGTGTGCTCCTGGTAGCCGGTGTTGGTCGCCGTCCCGCTGGCCTGACAGTCCTTGGTGCCGCCGCGCCCGGTGGGCACCTGGCGGTTGATGGACGCGTCGTTGGAGCCGTTGTGGCCCGGGTCGATGAACACCACCATGCCGGCGATGTTGGACGGCACCCCCCACGCGGCCGGGGCCGCGGTCGGAATGATCGCCGTCGACGCAGCAACCAGCGCACCGACCGCCACTTTGATCCCGACACGTCTGCTCAGTCGTAGGTCCACGGCGCCAAGGTAACGTCGCGCGGTCTACGCTGGGTGTTCCGAATCACCGGAGACTCACGAGCGAAACCAAGTCGAGACCAAGACGGGAGGGGACTGTCATGCAACCCGGACCCGGAGGCGATATGTCCGCGCTGCTGGCCCAGGCGCAGCAGATGCAGCAAAAGCTCATGGAGGCCCAGCAGCAACTGGCCAACGCCGAGGTGCACGGTCAGGTCGGCGGGGGTCTGGTCAAGGTCGTCGTCAAGGGCGGCGGCGAGGTGGTGGCGGTCAAGATCGATCCCTCCGTCGTCAACCCGTCGGACGTCGAGACTCTGCAGGACCTGGTCGTCGGCGCCATGGCCGACGCATCCAAGCAGGTCACCCGGATGGCCCAGGAGCGGCCCGGGCAGCCTCCGGCGCCGGCGCCGGGCGTTTAGCGTCCGGGTAGATTCCAGGGCCGACATGTTTGAGGGACCCGTCCAGGATCTGATCGACGAGCTGGGCAAGCTGCCGGGTATCGGGCCTAAGAGCGCCCAGCGCATCGCCTTTCATCTGCTGTCGGTCGAACCGCCCGACATCGACCGGCTGACCGCGGTGCTGGCCAGGGTCCGCGACGGGGTGCGGTTCTGCGCGGTGTGCGGCAACGTCTCCGATGACGAGCGCTGCCGGATTTGCTCCGACCCCCGCCGCGACGCGTCGGTGGTGTGCGTGGTCGAGGAGCCCAAGGACGTGCAGGCCGTCGAGCGCACCCGCGAATTCCGCGGCCGCTACCACGTTTTGGGCGGTGCGCTCGATCCGTTGTCCGGGGTGGGCCCCGATCAGCTGCGGATCCGCGAGCTGCTGAGCCGGATCGGGGAGCGGGTCGACGACGTCGACATCACCGAGGTGATCATCGCCACCGACCCGAACACCGAGGGCGAGGCGACGGCCACCTACCTGGTGCGGATGCTGCGCGACATTCCCGGCCTGACCGTGACCCGCATCGCCTCCGGGCTGCCGATGGGCGGCGATCTGGAGTTCGCCGACGAGTTGACGCTGGGCCGCGCGCTGGCCGGCCGCCGCGCCATGGTCTGAGGGTTTCGGCCGCTCAGCGGGCGGCCAGCCGCTCCCGGCGCAGCAACTCCACCTCGGGCATCTGCAGCTCGGGCAGCCCGCCGACCACCTTGCCCAGCAGCAGGTCGGCCAGCTGCGGGTTGCGGGCCAGGCACGGCCCGTGCATGTAGGTGGCGACCACCGACCCCTGCACCACCCCGTCGAAACCGTCGCCGACACGGTTGCCCGTACCCTTGACCACCGCGCCCAGGGGAGCGGCGGCGTGGCCCAAAATCGTTCCGCCCCTGTGGTTTTCGAAACCGGTCAACGGTTCGGTCAAGCCGGCCAGCAGCGGCTTAGTCACCAGCTCGCCGATGTGGCGGGCATCCTGCGGGGAGGTCGTCGCGTCCAGCATGCCCACGCCGTCGACCCGTTCCCCGGCCGACGTCTCATACCAGTGCCCGAGCACCTGAACGGCCGCGCAGATCGCCAGCACCGGCGCGCCGCGTTCGGCGGCGCGCTGCAGGCTCGGGTAGCGCAGCAGATGCCGGGTGGCCAGCCGCTGCGCGTAGTCCTCGGCCCCGCCCAGCGTGTAGAGGTCCAACGACTCGGGCACCGGGTCGGCCAGCGTGAGCTCGATGATCTCGGCGTCGATGCCGCGCAGCCGCAGTCGCTGCCGCAGCACCAGCGCGTTGCCTCCGTCGCCGTAGGTGCCCATCACGTCGGGCAGCACCAGCCCGATCCGCACGACCGAATCAGCCATGACGCGCCACCGCTCGTTGCAGCGTCAGGAACGCGGTGTAGTTGGCGACGACCTCCACCCGCCCGGGCGGGCAGGACTCGATGGCGGCGACGGTGTCGTGCACCAGGGTGTGCTCGACACCCGCGTACCCGAGCCGCACCGCCAGGTCGGTGCCGCGCTCCCCGGCGGCCACCACCGGGGTGGTCTGGAACGTGTCGTTGAAGTGCTCGAAGCGCACGTCCCACAGCCAGGACAGGTCCTCGCCGTCGGGCACCCGGCCGTTGACCGAGATGACCACCCCGTCGGCGTGCGGGTCCACCATCGACAGCGCTTCCTGCCAACCCGCCGGATTCTTGGCCAGCAGCATGCGGACGTCGTGCCCGCCGATCCGCATCGTGCGATATCGGCCGGCGACCTCGTTGACCGTTGACACGGCCGTCACCGCCGCCGCCGGATCGGCGCCCAACGCGACCGCGGCGGCCACGGCCTGGGCGGCGTTGCCGCGGTTCACCGCGCCCGGTAGCGCCAACCGCATCGGCAGCGCCACACCGCCGGGGCCGTACAGGTTGCCGCCGTCCTGTGGGTCGAACCACCAGTGCGGGCTGGGCCGCTTGAAGTCGGCGCCGGTGGAATACCAATGCCCCTGCTCGCGGATGATCACCTCGCCGCTGCGCGGGCAGCTCACCGAGTCGTTCGCCCAGGAGCCGCCGGTGGCCACCCACACCACGTTGGGGCTGTCGTAGGCTGCCGAGGTCATCAGCACGTCGTCGCAGTTGGCCACGACGACCGCGTCCGGGTGCCGGGCCAGGCCGGTGCGCAGGGTCCGCTCGATGACGTTGATCTCGCCGACCCGGTCCAACTGGTCGCGGGACAGGTTGAGCAGCACGACGACGCCCGGGCGGACGGCGTCGGACACGTGCGGCACGTGCATCTCGTCGACCTCCAGGGCGGCCAGCCGGGCGCCGCGGTTGGCGGCCAGCGCCGCGACCAGGCCGGCGTCCATGTTGGCGCCCTCGGCGTTGGTGGCCACCGATCCCATGGTGGCCAGCGCGGCGGCGGTCATCCGGGTGGTGGTCGACTTGCCGTTGGTGCCGGTGACGACGACGGTACGCCGGCCGGTGGCCAGTTGCCGCAGCACCGAGCGGTCCAGCGTCATCGCGACCAGCCCGCCGATCATGGCGCCGGCGCCGCGACCGGTCACCCGGGACGCCCAGCGCGCGCTCTCTCCCGCGGCCAGGGCCAGACGGGCACGGGTGGTCAGCACCCGGAGAGTTTAAGGGCGATCGCAAGCGCGGCGCTTGTCGCCGGGCGCAGCGGGTCGCCCGGATCGGGTTCGAGGCGCAGCGGGTCGCCCGGATCGATTCGAACGCCGACACGGCGCTGTGTGACACCGGTGATGTCGGTCGCCCGTGCCATCCTCAGTGCATGAGCGCGGTGTGCTGGGGTCGTCCGGCCAGCGAGCCGGACGCGGGATGGGCCGTCATCGACGTCGAGACCTCGGGCTTTCGCCCGGGCCAGGCTCGCATCATCAGCCTTGCGGTGCTCGGGCTGGACGCCGGCGGCAAGGTCGAGCAGTCGGTGGTGAGCCTACTCAACCCGGGCGTGGATCCGGGCCCCACCCACGTGCACGGCCTGACCGCTGCCGTGCTGGAAGACCAGCCGCAGTTCGCCAACATCGCGGGCGACGTGGTCGAGGTGCTGCGCGGCCGCACCTTGGTCGCCCACAACGTGGCCTTCGACTACGCCTTCCTCGCCGCCGAGGCCGAACTCGCCGGCATCGAACTTCCCGTCGACACCGTGATGTGCACGGTCGAGCTGGCCCGGCGGCTGGACCTGGGCATCGACAACCTGCGGCTGGAGACGCTGGCGGCGCACTGGGGCGTGACCCAGCAGCGGCCGCACGACGCCTTCGACGACGCCATGGTGCTGACCGGCGTGCTGGCCTCGGTGCTGCAGCGGGCCCGGGAACGCGACATCTGGCTGCCGGTGCATCCGGTGACCCGGCGCCGCTGGCCCAACGGCCGGGTCACCCACGACGAGCTGCGCCCGCTGAAGGTGCTGGCCTCCCGGATGCCCTGCCCCTATCTCAACCCGGGCCCCTACGTGGGCGGCCGGCCACTCGTCCAGGGCATGCGCGTCGCACTGGCCGCCGAGGTCGAGCGCACGCACGAGGAACTCGTCGAGCGGATCCTGCACGCCGGGCTGGCCTACAGCGACACCGTGGACCGGGAGACCTCGCTGGTGGTGTGCAACGACCCCGCCGCCGAGCACGGCAAAGGCTATCTGGCCCGGCAATTGGGGGTGCCCGTGATCTCCGACGCGGAGTTTTTGGATTGCGTTCGCGCCGTCATCGGCGGCACCAGCATGGACGAGTTCACCGACGCCACGCCCGATCCGCAGCTGGCGCTGTTCTGATCAGGCGCGGGCGGCGCGGTTGACCGCCGACATCACCGCGCGCAACGAGGCGGTGGTGATGGACGGGGCGATCCCTACACCCCACACCGTCCGCCCGTTGACCGACGCCTCCACATACGCGGCGGCCTGCGCATCGTCGCCCGAACTCATGGCGTGCTCGGAGTAGTCCAGCACCGCCACGTCGAACCCGACCCCGGCGAGCCCGTGCACGAACGCGGCCAGCGGGCCGTTGCCGGTCCCGTTGATCTCGGTCTGCTCCCCGTTGATTTTGACCGTCGCAGAGATGCTGGTGACGCCGCTGTCCTCGTCGGCGGCGTCGACGCGCTGCTTGACCCGCTCCAGCGGCCACACCGGGGCCAGGTACTCTTCGAAGAACGCGTCCCACATCTCCTTGGGGCTGACCTCGCCGCCCTCGCCCTCGCTGATCTTCTGGATCACCTGGGAGAACTCGATCTGCAGCCGGCGCGGCAGGGCCAGGCCGTGATCGGCCTTCATGATGTAGGCCACCCCGCCCTTGCCGGACTGCGAGTTCACCCGGATCACCGCCTCGTAGGTGCGCCCGACGTCCTTGGGGTCGATCGGCAGATACGGCACCTGCCAGAGCATGTCCTCGACGTCGGTGTCGGCGGCGTCGGCGTCGATCTTCATCTGGTCCAGGCCCTTGTTGATGGCGTCCTGGTGGCTGCCGGAGAACGCGGTGTAGACCAGGTCGCCGCCGTAGGGGTGCCGCTCGTGCACCGGCAGCTGATTGCAGTACTCCACCGTGCGGCGGATCTCGTCGATGTTGGAGAAGTCGATCTGCGGGTCCACGCCGCGGGAGAACAGGTTCAGCCCCAGCGTTACCAGGCACACGTTGCCGGTGCGTTCGCCGTTGCCGAACAGGCAGCCCTCGATCCGGTCGGCGCCGGCCGCATAGCCCAATTCCGCTGCGGCGACAGCGGTTCCGCGGTCGTTGTGCGGATGCAGGCTCAGGATGACGGAGTCGCGGCGGGCCAGGTTGCGGCTCATCCACTCGATGGAGTCAGCGTACACGTTGGGGGTGGCCATCTCCACCGTGGCGGGCAGGTTGAAGATGATCGGGTTTTCCGGTGTGGGCCTTATGATTTCGACGACCGCGTCGCACACCTGCTTGGCGTACTCCAGTTCGGTTCCGGTGTAGGACTCCGGCGAGTACTCGAACCGCCACCGCGTCTCGGGGTACTTGGCGGCCTCCTCCACGCACTTGCGGGCGCCGGCCACGGCGATCTCCTGCACCGCGGCCCGGTCGGCGCGAAATACCACGCGCCGCTGCAGGATTGACGTCGAGTTGTAGAAATGCACGATGGCCTGCGGCGCGCCCTGGCACGCGGCGAAGGTGCGCTCGATCAGTTTCGGCCGGCACTGGGTCAGCACCTGAATGGTGACGTCGTCGGGAATGGCGCCCTCGGTGACGATCTCGCGGACGAAGTCGAAGTCGGTCTGGCTGGCCGACGGGAAGCCGACCTCGATCTCCTTGTAGCCCATGCGGACCAGCAGGTCGAACATGCGGCGCTTGTGGGCCGGGCTCATCGGGTCGATCAGCGCCTGGTTGCCGTCGCGCAGGTCCACCGCGCACCACAGTGGGGCACGGTCGATGACCTTGTCGGGCCAGGTGCGGTTGGGCAGCCGGATGGGCTCGACCTCCTCGGCGAACGGCCGGTACCGGTTGACCGGCATCGAGGAGCCGCGCTGGGGGTTCCAGGCGGGCTGTCCGGGGCCGGGCGGGCCAGCGGGGTTGACGATGCTGCGGGACGAGCTGAAGGCGTCGGGATGGGAAGTCACGGTGATTGCTCCGGGGATATCAGAAGGAACCTCAGACCGGCGCATCGCGAACACCCGCGACGGGAAGCCGGTCTGCAATCAGACCCCGTCGCGGCGTCCGAGGAGGAGCACCCGCTGCACGTCGGCAACTTTACCGCGATTGGCGCCGTGGCGAAAATGCCGCCGGGACCGCGGCGCGCGCAGGCACGACCACCCGGTATCGCGACGTAAATCACCATGCGGGGGCACGTATTCTGTTGTGGACTTATTCCCGAAATACCAGTGCGCAGGCCCGGAGAGGCAGGAAAAAGGTGGCGCTCGTCGTGCAGAAGTACGGCGGATCCTCGGTGGCCAACGCCGATCGTATCCGGCGCGTGGCCGAGCGCATCGTCGCCACCAAGAAGCAGGGCAACGACGTGGTCGTCGTCGTCTCCGCGATGGGTGACACCACCGACGACCTGATGGACCTGGCCCAGCAGGTGTGTCCGGCCCCGCCGCCGCGCGAACTGGACATGCTGCTGACCGCCGGCGAGCGGATCTCCAACGCGCTGGTGGCGATGGCGATCGAGTCGCTGGGCGCCCAGGCGCGCTCGTTCACCGGCTCGCAGGCCGGGGTGATCACCACCGGCACGCACGGCAACGCCAAGATCATCGACGTCACGCCGGGACGGCTGCAGGCGGCGCTGGACGAGGGCCGCATCGTGCTGGTGGCCGGATTCCAGGGCGTCAGCCAGGACACCCGGGACGTCACCACGCTGGGCCGCGGCGGCTCGGACACCACGGCCGTCGCCCTGGCCGCGGCGCTGGGCGCCGACGTCTGCGAGATCTACACCGACGTCGACGGCATCTTCTCCGCCGACCCCAGGATCGTGCACAACGCCCGCAAGCTGGACACGGTGACCTTCGAGGAGATGCTCGAGATGGCGGCTTGCGGCGCCAAGGTCTTGATGCTGCGCTGCGTGGAATATGCCCGCCGCTACAACATTCCGGTGCATGTCCGGTCCTCGTACTCGGACAAGGTAGGCACCGTCGTCGTCGGATCGATCAAGGACAAGCCCATGGAAGACCCCATCCTGACCGGAGTCGCGCACGACCGCAGCGAGGCCAAGGTGACCGTCGTCGGCATCCCCGACATTCCCGGCTATGCGGCGCGGGTGTTCCGGGCCGTCGCCGACGCCGACGTCAACATCGACATGGTGCTGCAGAACGTCTCCAAGGTCGAGGACGGCAAGACCGACATCACTTTCACCTGCTCGCGCGAGGCCGGGCCCACCGCGGTGGCCAAGCTGGACGCGCTGAAGGACGAGATCGGGTTCACCCAGTTGCTCTACGACGACCACATCGGCAAGGTGTCGCTGATCGGGGCCGGCATGCGCAGCCACCCGGGCGTCACCGCCACCTTCTGTGAGGCGCTGGCGCAGGTGGGCGTCAACATTGAGCTGATCTCCACCTCCGAGATCCGCATCTCGGTGCTGTGCCGCGACACGGAACTGGACAAGGCCGTCGTGGCGTTGCACGAGGCGTTCGGGCTCGGCGGCGCGGAGACCGCCACGGTGTATGCGGGGACGGGCAGATAGATGGTTGCTATTGGAGTTGTTGGCGCCACCGGCCAGGTCGGCCAGGTGATGCGCCGGCTGCTCGACGAGCGTGACTTCCCGGCGACCTCGGTGCGGTTCTTCGCGTCGTCGCGTTCGCAGGGCCGCAAGCTGGAATTCCGGGGCGCCGAGATCGAGGTCGAGGACGCCGCGACGGCCGACCCGACCGGTCTGGACATCGCGCTGTTCTCCGCCGGCAAGTCGATGTCGCTGGTGCAGGCGCCGCGGTTCGCCGCGGCCGGGGTGACGGTGATCGACAACTCGTCGGCGTGGCGCAAGGACCCCGACGTGCCACTGGTGGTGTCGGAGGTGAACTTCGAGAGGGACGCGCACCGTCGCCCCAAAGGCATCATCGCCAACCCGAACTGCACCACCATGGCCGCCATGCCGGTGCTCAAGGTGCTGTACGACGAGGCCGGGCTGCAACGCCTGGTGGTGTCCAGCTACCAGGCGGTGTCCGGCAGCGGGATCGCCGGGGTCGAGGAGCTGGCCACCCAGGCGCGCGCGGTCATCGACGGCGCCGAGCAGCTGGTGCACGACGGGCGCGCGGTGTCGTTCCCGGCGCCCCAGACCTACGTCGCGCCGATCGCCTTCAACGTGGTTCCGCTGGCCGGGTCGCTGGTCGACGACGGCTCCGGCGAGACCGACGAGGACCAGAAGCTGCGGCACGAGAGCCGCAAGATCCTGGGCATCCCCGACCTGGCGGTCAGCGGGACCTGCGTGCGGGTGCCGGTGTTCACCGGGCACTCGCTGTCGATCAACGCCGAATTCGCCCGGCCGCTGTCCCCGGAGCGGGCCCGCGAGCTGCTCGACGGCGCGCCCGGGGTGAAGGTGGTCGACGTGCCGACCCCGCTGGCGGCCGCCGGCGTCGACGAATCCCTGGTCGGCCGGATCCGGCGCGACCCCGGGGTGCCCGACGGGCGCGGCCTGGCCCTGTTCATCTCCGGTGACAACCTGCGCAAGGGGGCGGCGCTGAACACCATCCAGATCGCCGAGCTGCTGGCCGCTCAGTTGTGAGGCGCGGGTGAGTGCCGCGCACACTCGACTGGTTGCGCGGTGTTCGCTTGCATTGGCTTTGCTTGCGCCACAATGGTTTACCGCGGCGCGCGCCGACCCGCCGGCGCCCGAACCGGAACCCATCGTGGGCACGCTGGCGCCGGGCCAGGTGCTGCGCATCGGCCCCACCGCCGGAACCGGCACTCCCACAGGCGATTACGGGATCGGCGCCACCGACCTGTGTGAGTTCGTGGAATTTCCCACCGAACTGCTGCAGGTGTGCGGCGACAGCTTCGCGGGCCAGGGCGTCGGATTCGGCGGCTGGTATGCGCCGGTGGCCCTGCGCGTCGACACCGCGTCCGTCGACGACCCGGCCGGGGTGCGCTACACCGGCGTCACCGGGATCAGCAATCCGCTGCTGGCCGACCTCGCCCCGCCTGGCGCCTCGCAGCTGCCCGCCGGGGTGGTGCAGATCAACCGGCGCAACTACCTGATGGTGACGACCACGAAAAACCTTGAGCCGCAAAGCTCCCGGCTGGTGACCGCCGAACCGGTGCGGGCGGGCTGGCAGACGATCCCGGGGTCCACGCGGCCCGCCTCGTATCAGGGCGGCTCGCAGACCCAAATCAGCGGCTATTACGACCCGATACCCACCGAGGAATCGCCGAGCGGCTGGGTGTACATCGTGGCCGACAGTTTCACCCGCCGGGATCCGGTCGTGCTGTACCGGGTGACCCCGCAGGCCTTCACCGACCGGTCCCGGTGGCAGGGCTGGGCGGCCGGACCGCAAGGCGGGTGGGGCAAGCCGCCGACCCCGCTGTGGCCGGACGCGGTGGGCGAGATG
Organism: Mycobacterium lepraemurium; assembly: GCA_002291465.1. Taxonomy (GTDB): domain Bacteria; phylum Actinomycetota; class Actinomycetes; order Mycobacteriales; family Mycobacteriaceae; genus Mycobacterium; species Mycobacterium avium. The sequence continues at coordinate 602,417 of CP021238.1, forward strand.
TGCATCCGGCAGATCGACGGCAAGGCCGTGCTGAGTTATTTCAATGCCACCACGGGCAACATGGAGGTCCGGGTGGCCGACGACCCGCGGATGCTGGGTGACGCGCCGGTCACCACGGTGGTGCGGCACGACGAGTGGCCCGAGCCGGCGGAAAGCCTGCCGCCGCCGTACGACAACCGGCTCGCGCAGCCCTACGGCGGCTACATCTCGCCCGGCTCCACGCTCGACGAGCTGCGCATCTTCGTGAGCCAGTGGGACACCCGCGCGCGGGTGGCCGCTCCCTACCGGGTCATCCAGTTCGCGGTGAACCCGTTCAAGCCGGGGCAACCTTGAAATTCGCCCCTAGTTTTCAAGGTTGAAGCCCTAACCTCGAAATTTCAGCCGCCGGGGTCGGCGATATGCCTTGCTGAGCAGGGGCTTTGGTTCACAGCTGCTACATAACCGGCGCATAGCCGCAGCTATTGTTAACGCCTTCATCATTTGTCTCATGAGTGAAACATCTGAAACCCCCACCGTGCGGACCTCCACCGCCACTGCGCCGGCGCTCGCTGTCGCGCGCCATACCGGGCCCCGCGGGTCTTCCAAGTCGCCGCGTGGGTCGCCATCGTCGCCGGCATCGTGTTCACCGTCGCGGTGGTCTTCTTCACCGGCTTCATCCTCGGCCACCGCGGCGGCCATCACGGCCACCACCACCACAAGTACCACGCGATGATGCATCACCGCGGCCCCGGCGGCCCGGGTGGACCCGGCGGCCAGACCGGTCCGGGCACGTCCACCGCGCCGACCACGCCGTCGCCGGTGCGCCCCAGAGGCATGGCCCCGAACCAGCTGCCGGCGTCGGTCTTCCACTCCGCGGCGACGTCGCACGGCGCGCTGGGGCAGGCCCTGAGCGTCATCGTCCTGACCAACTGGAACCCGATACCCAACCCGTGGCCCGGCGCTTCTTGCGAGTGCCGGGCCACCCGTTCGTCGGGGTAACCGCCGCGTCTCGATTCGCAACAATTTGCCGCGGGGCCCTGTTGGGTGCCTGGCGCGCGCGGCAATATGGGATGGCATGAGCGAGACACCCGAACCGCAAGCTGAGCCGACCACTCCCGAGCCGACCCCAGCCGCCGCAGTTCCACCGCCCCCGCCGCCACCCGAGCGGGTGAAGCCGCCGCGACTCTACACGGCGGCGGCCTGGGTGGTGATCGTCGCGGGCATCGTGTTCATCATCTCGTCGGTGTTCTTCGTCGGCGCCTTCATCTGGAAGCACAGCTATTACCACTGCCATCATCACCACGGCATGTTTCATCCGGGCGGCCCGGGACCGGGCAACGGGCCCTGGCCCGGCGGTTCCGGCGGTTCCGGGGCGTGGTACGGCGGCCCGGGTGGACCCGACAACGGGCCCTGGCCCAGCGGGCCGGGATTGATCGTCCCGATGCCCCCCGGCGGCCCGGGTGGCCCCGGCGGCCCGGTCTCCGGTCCGGGCGTCAGCGGCCCCGGGCAGCCGTCGCCGGTCAGCCCCGCTCCCAGCACGCCCGCGCCGCGTCCTTAAGCCGCTCCCTCAAGATGTGCCCTTGAGCCGGGTCCTCAAGGCCGGGGGCGCCTGGCATGATCGCTGCATGACCATGCGGATCACGCGGGTTTGCCGGGCGGTGTTGTTCGTCGGCGTCGCGGCCGCGGGCGCGGTCGCGCTTCCGGTCGCGGCCGCCCACCCGTCGGAGCCTGGCGTGGTGAACTACGCCGTGCTGGGCAAGGGGTCGGTCGGCAACATCGTCGGCGGGCCCATGGGGTGGGAGTCGGTGTTCACCCAGCCCGGGCAGGGCGACTGGGTGGGCCTGCCGGAGTGCAACAACTGGGCCGACATCGGCTTGCCGGAGGTATTCAACGACCCCGACCTGGCGTCGTTCAACGGGGCCGTCACCCAGACCTCGGCGACCGACCAGACGCATCTGGTCAAACAGGCGGTCGGGGTGTTCGCCACCAACGATGCCGCGGACCGCGCCTTTCATCGGGTGGTGGATCGAACGGTGGGCTGTTCGGGTCAGACCACCGCGATCCACCTGGACAACGGCAGTAACCAAGTGTGGTCGTTCGACGGCGGGCCGGCCGGTCCCGCCGACGAGAGCTGGACCAAGCAGGAAGCCGGCACCGATCGCCGGTGCTTCAATCAGACCAGGCTGCGTGAAAACGTGGTGCTGCAGGCGAAAGTGTGCCAGTCCGGCAATGCCGGGCCCGCGGTGAACGTGCTGGCCGGGGCCATGCAAAACGCGCTGGGTCAATAGTCGACGGATCGGGTACCCGTCGTTTCCGTGCGCCCTCGACGCCGAGCCGCGAAGGCGAGCCGAAGGCGCGCGAGGGGAATATGTCGGGGGCGTCTGATAGATGAAGCACTAGACGAAGTGGTGCCGGTTATCGTTCGATTAGCTGCGCAGGGAAGCGGTCCGCAGGTGCATGTTCAGGCTTGGTCGGGCCCGGAGGGATCGTGATATGACGTTCGCCCCGAGCACTGTGGCGGCTTCGCGGCCGGCCGGTGGCGACCCGGCGGTCGAGCTGAAGATCGCCGAGCTGACCGACTCCGCGGCCGTCGCGCATTACATCGCCCGGGGCTGTCTGGCGGACGCGCCGCTGGGCCGGGTGGGTCTGGAAGTCGAAGCCCACTGCCACGACCCGCAAGACCCGTGCCGCCGGCCGGGCTGGGACGAGATCGCCGCGGTGCTCGACGCGCTGCCCGCGCTGCCCGGCGGCAGCCGGGTCACGGTGGAGCCGGGCGGGGCCGTCGAGCTGTCCGGCCCGCCGGCCGACGGCGTGCTGGCGGCCATCGACGCCATGCGCTGCGACCAGGCCGTGCTGCGGCCCGCGTTCGCCGAGGCCGGGCTGGGTCTGGTGTTTTTGGGTGCCGACCCGCTGCGGCCGCCCCAGCGGATCAACCCCGGCGCCCGCTACCGCGCCATGGAACGGTTCTTCGCCACCAGCCGCTCCGGCGAGACGGGCGCGGCAATGATGACATCCACGGTGTCGATTCAGGTCAACGTGGACGCCGGGCCGCGGGAAGGCTGGGCGGCGCGGGTGCGGCTGGCACATGCCTTGGGCCCCACCATGATTGCGATGACGGCCAACTCGCCGATGCTGGACGGCGATTTCACCGGCTGGGTGTCCAGCCGGCAGCGGGTGTGGGGGCGGATGGACTCTGCGCGCTGCGGCCCCATCCTGGGCGCTAGCGGCGACGACCCGGGCACCGACTGGGCGCGCTACGCGCTCAAGGCCCCGGTGATGTTGGTGCACACCCCGGACGCCGAGGCGGTCACGCGCTGGGTGCCGTTCGCCGACTGGGTGGACGGGCGGGTGCTGCTGGGCGGCCGCCGGCCCACTGTCGCCGACCTGGAGTACCACCTGACCACGCTGTTCCCGCCGGTGCGCCCGCGGCAGTGGCTGGAGATCCGCTACCTGGACAGCGTGCCGGACACCCTGTGGCCCGCCGTGGTGTTCACTCTGGTCGCGCTGCTCGACGACCCGGTCGCCGCCGGCCTGGCGGCCCGGGCCGTGGAACCGGTGGCCACCCCCTGGGACGTCGCGGCCCGGGTGGTGCTGCGGGACCGACGGCTGTACGCGGCGGCCAACGCCTGCCTGGCGATCGCCGCCGAGCGGGCGCCGGCCGAATTGGCCGAGCCGATGCGGCGGCTGGTCCGCCTGGTCGAGCAGGGCCGGTGTCCCGGTGACGACTTCGCCGACCAGGTCATCGAGCACGGCATCGCGGTGTCGGTTTCCCGGGCCGCGCGCGGCCCGCAAGGGGGCCGTGACTTCACCGGAGGCGATCGCCGACCAGCTGGCGCGGACGCTGCTGCTGGTCGACTTCGACGACGACGAGCTGTGCCGGCAGTACGACCCGTTGATGAGCCCGCTGGTGGCTCAGCAACTCGAGTTCGGCGAGGCCAATGTCGCTGCGCGAGTAGGGTTTTCGCTGGCGCTGGGCGAATACCTGGGATACGGGCCGGCCGCCGTCTGCGCGCGGCTGGCCGAGCTGGGCGGCCTGAGCCGTGGCGTGCTGACCGACGTGACCGGCTGGGCGGTCGTCGAGGAGGCCGAAGAGCCCAGTGCCATCACCACTTTGGCGCCCACCGACGGCGCGGACCCGCGGGCGGTGCGGGACTGGTTGCTCGCCGAGCGGCGAATCCTGACCACCTTCGTCGGTGTGCAGCGGGCGCCGTTGCGGCTCACCGCGCCGGTGTTGCGGATCTCGCCGCACCTGGACACCACCGCCGAGGGCCTGCTGAGCGCCGCGACGGCGGCGACCTCGGCCTGAGGGCTACTGGGCCTTGTGCGCGGTCAGCAGGTACGCGGGCATCTTCATCTGGTCCCGTTCGTCGCGCTCATGCGCCGGGAATTCGAAAGGCCCGTCGGCGATTTGGGGCACGTTCGAGACGATGAAGGACGGGCGGATCTCGTCGATCGCCCAGTATTTGCTCACCGCGGTGCGCAGCTCGTCCTCGTCGACCTCGTTGGGCTTGGGTTGCATCTCGGCGGGGAAGGCGCCCTTGGCGAACACCAGGATGAACAAGCTGGCGCCGGGGGCCGCCGCCCGGTGGATCGAGCGCAGGTAGCCGTCGCGGCCCTCGACCGGCAGCGAGTGAAACAGCGTGCTGTCGACCACCGTGGCGAACCGTCCGTCATAGCCGGTGAACGACGTGATGTCGGCCTGCACGAAGCTGGCCGTGGTTAGCCCGCGCTCAGCCGCCGCGCGGGTGGCCGCCGCGACGACGGTGGGGGTCAGCACGATGCCGACCACGGTGTAGCCGCGGGCGGCCAGCGCCAGGGACAGCTCGGCGAATCCCCAGCCGGCGTTCAGCACGTCGCTGCGGAACTTGCCCTGCTCGATTAGGGCGGCCAGTTCCGGTTGCGGCTCACCGATGTTCCACGGCGGCGGGCCCTCGAAGTGGGCCTGTTCGCGATAGGCGCTGTCCCAGTCCATCACTTGATCAGACGACATGGTTCCCAAGCTACTCCCAGGTGTGCACCGGCTCGTTGGCGTGCATGTGCTCGCAGTACCGGCGCAGCATCTCGGCCAGCGCCGCACGCCTACTCAGGCCGCCGTCCTGCAGCGCCCGCACGGTGGCGACCTGCCAGCTGGCGCCGTTGCGTCCGGCGCGGGCGCGGCCGTCGATCACGCCCAGGAACCGGTCGCGCACCTCGGCGTCCACCCCCCAGCGACGCAGTCCCTCGTCGGCGATCGGCAGCAGCGTGTCCAGTACCAGTTCGCGCGCGCTCACCTCACCGATCCCGGGCCAGCGCAGCCGGGCGTCGATGCCGTGCCGCGCCGCGGTGAGGAAATTGGCTTCTGCCACAGCGAAATCCATGCGCTCCCACAGCGGGTCGTCGCCCTCGGACAGGCTGCGCAGCATGCCGTAGAAGAAGGCCGAGTTCGCCAGCATGTCGATGACGGTCGGCCCGGCCGGCAACACCCGGTTCTCCAGCCGTAGATGCGGGCGCCCGTCGGCGACGTCGTACACAGGGCGGTTCCACCGGTAGACGGTGCCGTTGTGCAGCCGCAACTCGGAAAGCTGCGGAGTACGGCCGGCGGCCAGCTCGGCGACCGGGTCTTCGTCGGACACCTCGGGCAGCAGCGATCCGAAGTAGCGGATGTTCTCCGCGAACAGGTCGAGGACCGAATCGATCCAGCGTTCGCCGAACCACGCTCGCGGCTGCACGCCTTGGGTTTTCAGCTCCTCCGGCCTGGTGTCGGTGGACTGGGCGAACAGCTCGATGCGGGTCTCGGCCCACAGCTGGTGCCCGAAGAAATACGGCGAGTTGGCGCCCAGCGCCAACTGCGGGCCGGCGACGATCTGCGCCGCGTTCCAGTTGGCCGTGAACGTCTCGGCGGCCACCTGCAGATGCAGTTGCGTACTGGTGCAAGCGGATTCGGGCGCGATGGTCGCGGTGTGCCAGCTCAACGGCTCGGGACCGGAGATGTCGATCGGGATGTCCTCGCCGCGGGCGGTGAAGATCGAGTCGTTGAGCGCGGCATAGCGCGTCGATTCGCTCATCCAGTCGTGGTCCAGGTGTTCGGGCATCAGGGTGGGCAGGATGCCGATCATGACGATGTGCGCACCGCCGGCCGCGCCGGCCTTGGTCTCGGCCTCGTTCAGGCTGGCCCGCACTTCGGTCTCGAGATCCAGGCCGGTGTGCCCGGGCAGCGCGTGCGGCGGAACGTTGAACTCGATGTTGTAGGCGCACAATTCGACCTGATATGCCGGATCGCCGATGGCGTCCAGCACGTGCCGGTTGGACATGGCCGGCTGGTAGTCGGCGTCGACCAGGTTGCACTCGATCTCCATGCCGGTCAGCGGCTGCTCGGACTCGAGGCACGACCGGGCGAGCATCGTCTCGAAGACGTCCAGACACAGCGCCACCTTGCGCCGGAATTCCCGCCGATGTGCGCTGTCGTACGTGGTGCGCTTGACCTCTTCGCCCACACCGCAGATGCAACAGGCTTCCCGCCGGTAACGCAAGCTTGGTCGGTGGTGAGCGGGTAGACCATGATGGACTTCTGCCGCCGACGTGTCACCGAACAGGAGAGCTGTGGCCGAATTCGCCGAATTCATTGCCGCCATCGACCAGGGCACCACCAGCACGCGCTGCATGATCTTCGATCACCAGGGTGCCGAGGTGGCCCGCCATCAGCTCGAGCACGAGCAGATCCTGCCCCGGGCGGGCTGGGTCGAGCACGACCCGATCGAGATCTGGGAGCGCACCTCCTCGGTGTTGACGTCGGTGCTCAACCGGGCCAACCTGTCCGCGGAAAACCTTGCCGCGCTGGGCATCACGAATCAGCGCGAGACCACCCTGGTGTGGAACCGCAAGACCGGTCGGCCCTATTACAACGCGATCGTCTGGCAGGACACCCGGACCGACCGGATCGCGTCGGCGCTCGACCGCGACGGCCGCGGCCAGGTGATCCGCCGCAAGGCGGGACTGCCCCCGGCCACCTACTTCTCCGGGGCGAAGCTGCAATGGATCCTGGACAACGTCGATGGGGTGCGCGAGGCGGCCGAGCGCGGCGACGCGTTGTTCGGCACCGCCGACACCTGGGTGTTGTGGCAGCTGACCGGGGGGCCGCGGGGCGGGGTGCACGCCACCGACGTGACCAACGCCAGCCGGACCATGCTGATGGACTTGGAGACGCTGGACTGGGACGACGAGCTGCTGTCCTTCTTCACCATCCCGCGCGCCATGCTGCCCGAGATCGGGCCGTCGTCGTCGTCGCGGCCGTTCGGGGTGACCTCGGGCACCGGGGCGGCCGGTGGCCGGATACCGATCACCGCCGTGCTGGGGGATCAGCACGCGGCGATGGTGGGCCAGGTCTGCCTGGTCGAGGGCGAAGCCAAAAACACCTACGGCACCGGGAATTTCCTGCTGCTCAACACCGGTGAGAGCATCGTGCGGTCCGAGCACGGATTGCTCACGACCGTGTGTTACCAGTTCGGCGACGCCAAACCCGTTTACGCACTTGAGGGTTCGATCGCGGTCACCGGCACCGCCGTGCAGTGGCTGCGCGACCAGTTGGGCATCATCAGCGGCGCCGCGCAGAGCGAATCGCTGGCGCGGCAGGTCGACGACAACGGCGGCGTCTATTTCGTCCCCGCCTTTTCCGGTCTGTTCGCGCCCTACTGGCGTTCGGATGCGCGCGGCGCGATCGTCGGGCTGTCGCGGTTCAACACCAATGCCCACCTGGCGCGGGCGACGCTGGAGGCGATCTGCTATCAGAGTCGTGACGTGGTGGACGCGATGGCAGCGGATTCCGGTGTGCGCCTTGATGTTTTGAAGGTCGACGGCGGCATCACCGGAAACGACCTGTGCATGCAGATCCAGGCCGATGTGTTGGGCGTGGACGTGGTGCGGCCGGTGGTGGCCGAGACCACCGCGCTGGGCGCGGCGTACGCGGCTGGTCTGGCGGTGGGGTTCTGGGCCGACCCGGGCGAGCTGCGGACCAACTGGCGCGAAGACAAGCGCTGGACGCCGGCCTGGGGTGACGAGCAGCGCACCGCGGGTTACGCGGGCTGGCGCAAGGCGGTGCAGCGGACCCTGGATTGGGCCGACGTCACGTGATGTGACCCGATCCAGGGCCCGCTCAAGGCAACTCGGTCATCGCCGAGAATGCCGTAGATCTCGCGCCGCGCATTGTTGAGGATGTCGACGATGCGCTGCTGCTGCCCTGCGCTCGCGGCGTGGGCGGACTGCCCGACCGCTCCGAACAGCTGACCGATGGCCGCCCGCAGGTTCATGTGACCGGGGTCGGCGCCCTCGGCGATCTCGTCCCACGGCGGGGTCTCGATTTTCTCCGCGGCCACGCGCCCGTCGTCGGTCAGCTCGAAAAGCTTTTTGCTGCCGCCGGTTTCGGTCGCGGTGATCAGGCCCTCGTCGGCGAGCAGCTGCAGCGTCGGGTACACCGAGCCGGGGCTGGGCTTCCACAGCCCGTTGCTGCGTTCGGCGATCAGCTGGATCATCTCGTAGCCGTGCATCGGGCGCTCGGCCAGCAGTGCCAGCACGGCGGCGCGCACGTCACCGCGCTTGCCGCGACCCGGGCCGCCACGGCGCCATGCGCCGCGCGGGCCGCCCGGACCGAAGCCGAAGCCCGGCCCGAATCCGGGACCGAAGCCCAGCAGTCCGTCGTGATCGCCGGCGTGTTCGCGCAGATGTTCGCGGAAATCCCGCCGGGCCTGGCGGCGCGCCTCGTGCAGGGCGCGGCGGTCAACCCGGCCGGGCCCGAAGCCGAAGCCGAAGCCGGGGCGGGCGCCGAAGGGTCCGTCGGGGGGGAGTGAAGGGGTTGCTCATGTTTTCGTCCTTACGTTCGTGGGTTTGCGCACCGGACGTGCACTTCGAAGCATAACGATATATCGGAAACTAACGCGATGCAGGATGTGTTGGTCGGATTTTGCTGCAACCTCTGACCTGCATAAACCGTCCACAAATCGGGATCTCCCCGGCCGCCCGACGCGGTTTGCACCCGGCAGACGGCGGGTAGGAACACACAGATGGACGCAAACGACAAGCTCACGGTCGATGGCGGAGCTGCGGGTGTGGTCGCGTCCGGGCGGCGGCTCGGCCGCCCCGGGGGCCGCAACGTGTGGCCGTGGGTCAACTGGGGACTGGCGCTGGCGACGGTGCTCGCCGCCGCGATCGTGATGCTGTTCGCGCTCGGCGCAGTGATGAGCACCGACGGGTGCAGCGACCGCAGTTGCCCCAACCTGGGCCACGGCGGGATCGATTCCGGCGTCGCGTTCTACGTGCGCACCGGCGGTGGCCGTCGTCGTCATCATCGTCTTGTTCTTGACCGCCAAACGCCGCGGCGGCATCGCGTCCCGCTGTGCGGGTGGGCGTTGCTGATCACCGACGTCGCCCTGATGGCCGCCAGCGTGTCCAGCTAGCACGGCGGCACGAATCCTGCCGAAAACCCTTCCGGCGGACCGGGATTAAATGGCCTCGGGGCCGGCCACTGCGGTGCGGGTCCGGAGCCGGGCGCCTGCCAGGGTGCGGGCGGGCGCAGCCGGGCCAGCTCGCGGCGGTGCCGTTCGGCGAGCACGGCGGCCAGCACCAATTCCGGTGGGGTGGCGGCGGCGGAGCGATGTGGGCCACCACGTCGCCGGCGATCCGGTAGGCCATCTGCAGGCGCAGCCCGGGATCGAGTTGTGCTGCCCTGGAAAGGAATTGGCGGGCGACCTCGGCCTGGCCGCTGGACAGTCCGGACAGCTGCAGCGACGACGCCCACCAGGCCAGCGACGGCGGCATCGCCGGCGGGGGCCCCAGCTGGGGTCCGCGTTCGTTGACCACCACGGTGCCGGCGAAGATGTCGCCGATCCGTTTCGCCTTGGGCGACAGGATGCTGCAGATGACGGCCGGGCTGCCGAACAGCATCCAGATCTCCACCAGCGAGGCCAGCGCCCGAAACAGCGCTTGGCGGAAGCGTTCCGGGCCGCCGTCGTCGGACACCACGCGCAGCCCCAGCGCGATCTTGCCCACCGAGCGTCCCCGCGTTGCGGTTTCGAGGATCAGCGGGTAGCCGACGATCACCAGCACCGTGAAGATCAGCAGGATGGTGTTGCTCAGCGCGGTGTCGAATTGGGTCAGGGTGGCGGCCCACAGCATCAGCCCCAGCAGGTAGCCGACGACGATCACGGCGATGTCGATCAGCGCGCTGAGCGCCCGTACCGGCAGCTGGGCGATCTGCACGTCGAGTACCACGGCGTCCCCGGTCACTACCTCCGACATAACTGGAATGGTACCGGCTGGGCGGTGAGCCGGGGCCGGGCGGACTCTGCCCGGACCGCGCGGCGATTAGGCTGCCCAGGGTGGACGTCGATGCCTTCGTGCTGGCCCCTTCCAACGCGCTATGGCAGAGCTGGATCAAGACTTCGATAGGTTCGGCGCCCGCGGCGGCCACCGTGTCGACGGCGAGGCGGCGGTCGCCCGAGGTGTGTTCACTGGGCAAAGGCCTTCCGGCCCTTGCCCATTCGATGGGTCCGAACCTGCCGCTGTCACGCACGAGGGGGGACCCATTTCCACATTTCGATGATCGTTCCCTGGCCCAGGGTGGGCCCACTCCTCGCGGAGGATGGTCCGATCCTGCCGCAGGTGCTGAACCAGCTGCGGGAGCAGCCCGTCGCTGGAGACACCGACGGTCTGCACTGCGGTGCCGGTACTGTTGAAATCCGACGGCGAATCTGACATATGGCCTCCCAAGGCCTTCCGAGCCGAGTCGCGCCCCGCGGTGCGCAGTTGCCTTTTGCGAGACTAGCCTGGCTTGTCGCGGGGCACGTGTAGAGGGCATATTCTTCTCGCGGTTCGCCAATCCAGGCTAGGGTTGAACCACGCCGCGGTCCCGGGACAAAGGATTGCCATTGTCAGCTCCTGATTCGATTACCACGTTGGTTGAGGACCACGACGGGGTTTCCGTGGTCAGCGCCAGCGGAGAAATCGATTTGGTCACGGCTCCGGCCCTGGAACAGGCCATCGTCGCGGTCGTCGCGGATAGCCCCCCCGGCGCTGGTCATCGACCTGTCCGCGGTGGAGTTTCCTGGGCTCGGTGGGGCTGAAGATCCTGGCTGCCACCTATGAGAAGCTGGGCAAGGAAACGGGGTTCGGCGTGGTCGCCCGCGGCCCGGCCACCCGCAGGCCGATCCACTTGACCGGCCTGGACAAGACCTTCCCGCTGTATCCGACGCTCAACGACGCGTTGACCGCGGTGCGGGACGGCAAACTCAACGGTTGACCCCCCGGCGTCGGTTGGCTGCTATGGATTCGGTTGGTTGACAACGTGTCTGGCGGAGACGTCGACGATCCGCAGGAAGACCAGCGGTGGGACCGCCGCGAACGCGGCGAGACCGAAGTGCAACGGCTGGACCGCAATTGGAACAGCCTGCTGCAGGAGCTGCGGGTGGTCCAGACCGGGGTGCAGCTGCTAACCGGCTTTTTGCTGACGCTGCCGTTCCAGCAGCGTTTCGACGTGTTGGGCCCGCCGATGCGGGTCGCCTACCTGGCCACCGTGGTGTTCCCGGTGTGCGCGACCGTGTTGCTGATCGCGCCGGTGGCCATGCACCGGATCCTGTTCCGCCGCCACCGGCTGCAGGTGCTGGTCTCGGCGGCGCACCGGTGCGCCTACGCCGGGCTGGGCGCGCTCGGCCCGGCGCTGATCGGCGTGACCACCATCATCTTCGCCGCGGTGGCCGGGCGGAACGTGGGCCTGGTCGCCGGGGCGTGTGCGCTGCCGCTGTTTGTGCTGTTCTGGTTCGTGCTGCCGCTGCTGTTGCGCACCCGCGGCATGTGACGGCCGCGGGGCTCAGCCGCCGCGCGCCAGCGCGGCGATCCGGGTGGACTCCAGGTGATCGGGCAGGTCCTGCGGGTCGGCGAAGACCGGCTCGGCGCCGGCCGCCCGCAGCTCGTCGCGGGCGATGCCGCCGCTGCACAGCCCGATGCATGCCAGCCCGGCGCCCCGCGCGGCGTGCGCGTCCCAGACGGCGTCGCCGACGAAGACGGCCTCCTCGGCGCGCACCCCGGCGCGGTCCAGGGCGACCCGCACGATGCCCGGCTCGGGTTTGGCGGTGTCGACATCGCGGGACGACGTGGTCGCGGCGATGACATCGTCGCAGTCGAGCACCTTGCGCAGGATCTCGAGTTCGTCCTCGGGCGCGTCGCCGGACAGCGTCCGCACCAGCGTGCTGCCGTCCATGCCGATGCAGCGGTGGATTTGCCAGGACGCGACGGCGATGTCCTCGTCGTTGAACGCGCGCTGCCAGGTGTGCACGTGCAGGTAGTTGGAGTCGACCAGGCTTCCGTCCACGTCGAACAAGACGGCGGGCGCACCCGCCCCGGCGCTCAGCGCAGGCTCCGCGGTGTCATGGATCCGGCATACCCGGCACGGGCCCGGCTGACACGCCGGCGTTTAGCTCCCCGGGCGGCGGGTACGCACTGCGGTGATCCGCCCTGATGCCCCGAGTACCGCCGTGTCACGCGAATATCGCTGGCGCACAATGATTCTCGCGAGGAATGACGTTGGACCACCGCAACAGCGACCCAGTCGATCACGCGCGCACCTTCCGCCAGCATGCCGGTGAAACCTTCACCTACGGCGCCAATGTGCCCGGATTGGCCGGTTCGGCGGTGGCGGTTGTCGCTATGACTGCCGGCGTGTTCGCCGTGGCGGCCGGACACCTGACCGGCGGCGCCATCGCCCCGATCGTGGCCGCGGTGTTGGGCGCGGTGAGCGCGGGCTGGCTGCTGCGCACCCACCGCAAGGTGCGCGACGCCGAACTGCGCTGGCACGCTGCGCATTCCGACCGGCCGCCACCGCCGCCCAGCAGCTGAGCGGTGCCGGATGAAATTTCTGCGCCGAATCGGTGTAAGGCGTGCGCGGACGGGGTACTGCCTGCGCCATGGGCGAGGACAGCGAAAGTGCGTCAACCCGTTCCGAGCAGGAAGGAACTCCGATGGCGACCACCACTGACTACGACGCACGCCGCGTATCCGACAACGACACCCCGGACAAGTCCTCGCTGCGCGAGCTGGCACCCGCCCTGTACGGGGCCGGCAGCACCGTCGTCGACGACGACCCCGACGACGTCCACTTCTTCGAACTCCCCGGCGCCGACCTGTCCGGCGAAGAGCTGTCGGTGACCGTGATCCCGCAGCGTGCCGACGAGTTCACCTGCTCGAGTTGCTTTTTGGTGCAGTACCGCAGCCGGTTGCGGCGCTCCGCCGCCGGGCTGCCGGTCTGCGCCGACTGCGCGTAACGCGCGGCGGCCCGCCGTCCCCGTCCCGGGCGGCTGCGCCGATTTGTCACACGGTTGCGCTACGTTTTCGGGCAAAGTCGGCCGCGTAGACGTTGAGGGGTCATGGACAAGGCACTCGGGGCACTGCTCCTGTTGGGGCTGGGCGTGCCTTGGTATTTCACCCAACACGCCATCGGCAGCCTGCCCGCGGGTTGTGCTGCCGGGCTGGCCGGCCTGGCCGTGGCGGTCGGCGCGCTGTGGTGGCTTTCCCTGCAGCGGGACCGGTTGCGGGCCGACGCCCACCGCCGCCGCGACCTCAAACACGCCCGAGCGGGGTTGCGTGCCATCGACCGGATGTCCGGCGCGGAGTTCGAGGACTTCGTCGCCGCCCAGCTGCGCGTCGCCGGCTACGTCGTCACCCCGACGGCGGGCACGGGCGACTACGGGGTGGACCTCATCGCCAAGAAGGACGGCGTCCGCATGGCGGTCCAATGCAAAAGGCTGGCGAAGGCCGTCGGGGTGGCCGCCGTGCAACAGGTCGTCGCCGGGGCACGCCAGCACGGCTGCGACCGCACGGTGGTGGTGACCAATCAGACGTTCACCAAGGCGGCCCGCCGGTTGGCGATCACCCACCGCTGCCGGCTGGTGGGGCGGACCCAGCTGCGCGGCTGGACGCGGGTCGCACCTATCCCGGTGCGGGATCCGCGGGTGTCGTGAACACCGTTGTGCCACAAATACTTACGCACTTTCCGGAATCGGGCGGCCTCATCGTTGGGTGGTGTCGTCGATGACGCGGCGGGCGATGTCGCGCAGCGGAGTGTTCATGCTCTGCGAGAGTTTGATCAGCGTGTTGAAGGCGGTTTCGTCGTCGAGCTCGTAGCGCTCCATCAGGATGCCCTTGGCCTGTCCGATCATGTCGCGGGTGCTCAGGGCCTCCTTGAACTGCTGGGGTCGCACCACGTTGCTCCACGCCAGTGAGCCCAGCGTGGCGAACAAGGCGGCCATCCGGCGGGAGTCGTCCGAGAAGGCGTGCGGGCGTTCGGCGTAGAAGTTCAGCGCCCCCATGCTCAGCTCACCGGCGTACATCGGCAGCGACAGGATGCTGCGGATCGGGGTGCGCGCCAGGGAGTCGGCCTGGTACTTGGGCCAGCGTGAGTCGGTCCGTAGGTCGTCGACCACCACGACCTTGCGGGTACAGGCGGCATGCAGGCAGGGCCCTTCCAGATAGCGTTGCTGGAACTCGTCGAGCAGCCTGGCGCAATCGTCGTTGACCGAGGGCGTGCTAAGCTCGTTCTGCCGGCTGGTCACCGTGATCCCGGCCTCCTGGGCGCCCGGCACCCACCGGGCCGACGCGGCGGTCAGGTCGTCGAGCACCTGCGGGAAATCCGCGGTGTCCGCCGAGTAGATGGTGCGCAGAACGTCGTTCAGCAGGGTGAGATCGTCAAAATTGGTCACTGAGTTTGGTCACTGAGTGTCGCCCTCATGGGTTCGAGACCGGTGGCAGGCAATACCCATGCCGTTTTGAGCAGCCTGCGGTCCCGCGAGGCAATCACGTGCAGTGTTTGACGGCGACGAATGTCAATGCTGTTTGCTCAGCATTACGGTGAGATCCACTATATCGCCGGGGTTTCGGGGGTTTGCGGGGGGATACTCGCGGCGCGATCGTGGCGATGCTGTCGGTGCCGGCGCCTACGCTGCGGCTCATGACCGAACGCATTGATCTGATGGCCGACAAGGCAATCGGCGTGCTCATCGACTCCGTGCGGCATATCCCGCCGGCAGGTTGGGAGCGCCCGTCCAACCTGGCGGGGTGGAGCGTGCGTGATCTGGTGGGGCATGCGAGCGGGAGCGCGGCCAAGATCGTCGCGCTCCTGGCGGGCGAAAAGATCTGGCAGGGCCCATCCCGGCCGTCGGAGTGGCTGCGTGACAATCCGGTGCGATATCTGCGTGAGCTGGCGGACCGACTGCGCGCCGCCCTGCCGGCGGCCGACCTCGACACGCCGCGGACGTCCCCGCAGGGTGAGGTCCCGCTGCGCCGGGCGCGATCTTTCCGGTGTGCGACCTGGCCCTGCACAGCTGGGACATCCACCGCTGCCTCGGCCGGCAGGTCGAGCTGCCGGCCGACCTGCTCGCGCTGTGCCAGGGCCTCGTCGAGTCGCTGCCGGAGGAGATGCTGCGCCGGCCGGGGGCTTTCGGGCCGGCCCAACCCACGCCGGAGAATTCCTCGCCGACCGCCCGGCTGATGGCCTTCCTCGGACGGCCGGTCGAACCGCCCAGCTGACCTTGAATCACACGAGTCGGGGTGGCGGGATTTGAACCCACGGCCTCTTCGTCCCGAACGAAGCGCGCTACCAAGCTGCGCCACACCCCGTTTGAAGCTCCGACAGCCTATCGCACCGGGCTGGCGGCTGGCCAAACGCGGTGCGCCGGGTCACTGCCACGCGCAGCTGCGCTCGAATTCGGCCAGCGCCGCGGCCGGTCCGGCCGAATCCAGCCCCTGCGCCGCCACCCACTCGTCGTCGAAGTAGGTGTCGGCGTACCGGTCGCCGCTGTCGGTGAGCAGCGTGACCACCGAGCCGCCTCGGCCCTGCGACACCAGCTCGGCCAGCAGGCCGAACGCCCCCCACACGTTGGTGCCCGTCGAGGGCCCCACCCGCCGGCCCAGCACGGCGCTGACGTGGCGGGCTGCGGCGACGGAGGCCGCGTCCGGCACGGCGACCATGCGGTCGACCACGCCGGGCAGAAACGACGGCTCGACCCGCGGCCGGCCGATGCCCTCGATCCGCGACGACCGGGACACCACCACGTCGTCCCGGCCTTCGGCGTAGGCCGCGAAGAACGCCGAGTGCTCCGGGTCGACGACGCACAGCCGGGTGGCGTGCCGCCGGTAGCGGATGTAGCGGCCGATGGTCGCGCTCGTCCCCCCGGTGCCCGCGCCGACCACGATCCAGGCCGGCACGGGGTGCTTCTCGTCGCGCATCTGCTCGAAGATCGACTCGGCGATGTTGTTGTTGCCGCGCCAGTCGGTGGCCCGCTCGGCGTTGGTGAACTGGTCCAGGTAGTGCCCGCCGGTCTGCCGGGCCACCCGCTCGGCCTCGGCGTACACCTGGCTGGAATCCGCGACGAAATGGCAACGGCCGCCTTGTGATTCGATCAGCGCGACCTTGGCCGAGCTGGTCGACTCCGGCATCACGGCGACGAACGGCAGCCCCAGCAGGGCCGCGAAGTAGGCCTCGGACACCGCCGTCGACCCCGACGACGCCTCGACCACCGTGGTGCCCTCGCCGATCCAGCCGTTGCACAGCGCGTACAGGAACAGCGAGCGCGCCAGCCGGTGCTTGAGGCTGCCGGTGACGTGCGTCGTCTCGTCCTTGAGGTACAGCGCGACGTCCGCGTCGCCGGCCCAGGCCGACGGCAGCGGGTAGCGCAGCAGATGGGTGTCGGCGCTGCGCCGCGCATCGGCCTGGATCAGCCGGATCGCGTTGTCCGTCCAGTCGCGTGGCAGGTTGCGGACCGCGATCCGGGTCCGCGTCACCGCACCGAAGCTGTTGGCTGCGAACGGCTCAGATCGCTGACCGCGTCGCGGTCGCCCATCGGGGTGGCGATCAGCGTCAGCAGGGTGGCCTCCGGCCGGCAGCAGAACCGCACCGGCGCGTACGGCGAGGTGCCCATGCCCGCGGAGACGTGCGGCTGCATGTGCGCGCCCCAGCGGGACGGCCCCTTCGCGCGCGAGCGGTCCAGCCCGCAGTTGGTCACCAGCGCCCCGTAGAACGGCAGGCACACCTGCCCGCCGTGGGTGTGCCCGGCCATCACCAGCTGGTAGCCGTCGGCGGCGAACCGGTCCAGCACCCGCGGCTCCGGCGAATGCGTCAGCCCCAGCCGCAGGTTGGCCGCCGGGCTGGCCGGCCCCGCGATGGTGTCGTAGCGGTCCTGGTCGATGTGCGGGTCGTCCACGCCCGCGGCCGCGACGTGCAGGCCCGCCACCTCGAACTCGCGCCGGGTGTGGGTGAGGTCGAGCCAGCCGCGCTCGGTGAACGCGGCCCGCAGGTCCTGCCAGGGCAGCGGCTCGCCGCGGACCCGGTGCGACGGGTTGGTCACGTAGCTCAGCGGGTTCTTCAGGTGCGGGCCGAAGTAGTCGTTGCTGCCGAACACGAAGACACCCGGCCGCGACAGCAGATCCCCCAGCGCCTGGATGACGGCTGGCACGGCCTTCGGGTGGGCCAGGTTGTCGCCGGTGTTGACCACCAGATCCGGTTCCCAGCCGGCCAACTCGCGCAGCCACGCCTGCTTGCGGCGCTGGCCGGGCGTCATGTGCAGGTCGCTGATGTGCAGCACCCGCAGCGGTGTCGAGCCCGGACTCAACACGGGCATGGTGATCGCGCGCAGCACGAACGCGTTGCGCTCGATGATCGCGGCGTACCCCAGGCCGGCGACCGTCGAACCGAGCGCCGCCGCGCCGGTACGCAACAGGATGGGCAGGGCTCGGCGCCGGCCGCGAGGCGGCCCGGAGCGGCGCCGGGCAATCGAGACGTGAGCATCAGCCATGAATCGCAGCCTACTGCCGGTCGCCTACTGCCGGTCGCCGACTGGCCGCGTAACCTGCGCGTCACGGCCCGTTACGGCGGCGGCTGCCCGGGCGCCGGCGGCGGTGGCGCCAGCAGCGGAATGGTGATCGGCGGCAGCCCCGGAATCTCGACCACCTGCGAACCGACCGGCGGGGGCGCGCCCTCCGGCGGTGGCGGCGGGGCCGGCGGGATGCCGTTGCTGACCTGGATGGTGATGATCGACCCGGGAATCGTCGCGCCGCTCGGTGTCGTGCCGACCACCTCGCCCTGCTTGGCGCTGTTGTTGACGAAGTTGTTCTGGTCGGCGACCTGGAAACCCGCCTCCTTGATGCGCTGACGCGCCGCGTCGATGTCCAGGCCTGCCACGCTGGGCACCCGCGACCCCGGCGCGCCGTCCACGTAGCGGGGGTCGGTGGGCGGCAACTGCACTGGACCGAAATTGGTGGCGATCGGCTTCATCGCGGTGAACCAGGTGCGGGCCGGCTCGTTACCGCCGTACAGGTCGCCCTCGCCGCAGTGGCGCAGCGGGGCCGAACACAGATCCGTCGGATTCGGCGAGTCGTCGTAGATGTAGTTGGCCGCCGCGTAGTGGTTGGTGAAGCCGACGAAGCCCGACGACCGGTGGGCTTCGGTGGTGCCCGTCTTGCCGGACATGGGCAGGTCCCAACCTGCCGCGCCGGCCGAACCGGCCGCCGTGCCGCCGCCCACCGCGTCCTTGCTCATCGCGTTGGCCATGGTGTTGGCCAGGCCCTCGGGCACCACCTGATCGCAGGTCTCGGTGGTCACCGCCACCTCGTTGCCCTTGCGGTCGATCAGCTTGTCGATCGGATTGGGCGGGCACCAGGTGCCGTCGGAGGCCAGGGTGGCCGCGACGTTGGACAGCTCCAGCGCGTTCACCTCGATCGGGCCCAGCGTGAACGAGCCGATGCTCTGGCGTTTGACGAAGTCGGCCAGGCTCTCGTTGCTGTCGGGGTTGTAGTCGTGGGCGGTGCCGGGGTCGGCGTAGGAGCGCAATCCCAGCTTGATCGCCATGTCCACCGTGCGCGTCACCCCGACCTGCTGGATCAGTTTGGCGAACGCGGTGTTGGGCGAGGTGGCCAGCGCCTCGGTGACGTTCATCGAGCCCTTGTAGTTGCCGGCGTTGACCACGCACCAGGTGTCCTTCGGGCAGCCCTTGGCCCCGCCGCTACCCATGCCCTTGGCCTGGAACCGGCCCGGCACCTCCAGCGTGGCGTTGATGCCCATGCCCATGTCCAGCGCCGCGGCCGTGGTGAAGATCTTGAACACCGATCCCGCGCCGTCGCCGACCAGCGAGAACGGCTGCGGGCGCATGGTCTGCCCGGCGTCGACGTCCAGGCCATAGGTGCGGTTGCTGGCCATCGCCATCACCTTGTGCGACGTCTTGCCGGGCTGGATCACGCTCATCACGCTCGAGATGCCGGGCAGCATCGGGCTGGCGAACTTGTTGATGGCCGCCTTGACCGGGATCTGCACGTCGGGGTCCAGCGTCGTCTTGATCAAATAGCCGCCCCGGGCCACCTGTTCCTTGCTGATCCCGGCCCGGGACAGGTACTCCTGCACGTAGTCGCAGAAGTACGCCCGGTCACCGGCCGCGATGCAGCCGCGGGGCAGCTCGTTGGGCTGCGGCAGGATGCCCAGCGGCGCGGCCTTGGCGGCGCGCAGCGCGTCGGCCTCCTGCGGGATGTTCTCGATCATGGTGTCCAGCACCAGGTTTCGGCGGGCCAGCGCGCCTTCGGGGTTGGTGTAGGGGTTGAGCGCGCTGGTCGACTGCACCATGCCCGCCAACAGCGCCGCCTGCTGCCAGTTCAGGTCGGAGGCGTTGATGCCGAAGTAGGTCTGGGCGGCGTCCTGCACCCCGAACGAGTTGTTGCCGAACGACACCAGGTTCAGGTACCGGGTCAGGATCTCGGGCTTGGTGAAGGTCTTGTCCAGCGTCAGCGCCATCCGGATCTCGCGCAGCTTGCGGGCCGGGGTGGTCTCCACCGCCGCCCGCTTCTCGGCGTCGGTCTTCGCGGTTACCAGCAGCTGGTAGTTCTTGATGTACTGCTGCTCGATGGTGGAGCCGCCGCGGGGGTCGACGTCGCCGCGGGCGTAGCCGGCCAACCCGGTCAGGGTGCCTTTCCAGTCCACCCCGTTGTGGTCGGCGAACCGCTTGTCCTCGATGGACACGATCGCCAGCTTCATCGTGTTGGCGATCTTGTCGCTGGGCACCTCGAAGCGGCGCTGCGAATACAGCCAGGCGATGGTGTTGCCCTTGGCGTCGACCATCGTCGACACCGCCGGCACCTCGCCCTCGAGCAGCTGCGCCGAGCCGTTGGCGACCACTTCCGAGGCGCGGTTGGACACCAGTCCTATTCCGCCGGCGACGGGGAACAGTAGCGCGGTGGCCACCACGCTGGCCAACAAACAGAACCCCGCGAGCTTCAAAACCGTGAGCGCGGCCGGGGGGCGGTCTGACATGGCTACTACAGTAGCGGCCCGTAGTCACGCCGCCACGCTGCAAGTTCACCGATTAATCGGGCCGATCGGGGGGGCCGGTGGCGCGGGCACTGAGCAGCACGAAAATTTGCAGCTGCGTCAGCGATCCGGATCGAACATGGTGTGCAAGATCACTTCTTCGCCTATCCTTCGGAGCAAGACGGGACGCCCGTCCCAAAAAAGCGTTATCGGGCTGTTGCGCAATTGGCGGCTGACCGCCTAGCTTAGACACACCTAACTTAGACAAACGGTGGGATTCAGGTAACACCGGAGCACGCAGTGTGGCGTAGATCGCAAGGGTTGGATCTGCACCCCAGGAGGGCGGTCGCGACGGGCGACCTGTAGGGAAGGGAACAGTTCGTGTCACCAACATGGCCGGCGGCGCGTAGGACAAACATTGCAGCCGCTCAAGGGGTACTTCGCAGTGTCGATGCCGAGGAGCGCATCGCCTGGGTCTCGAAGGCGCTGTGCCGGACCACCGATCCGGATGAACTGTTTGTGCGCGGTGCCGCCCAGCGCAAGGCCGCAGTGATCTGCCGGCACTGCCCCGTCATGCAGGAATGCGGGGCGGACGCGCTGGACAACCGGGTCGAGTTCGGGGTCTGGGGCGGCATGACCGAGCGGCAGCGCCGCGCACTGCTCAAGCAGCACCCCGAGGTGGTGTCCTGGGCGGACTTCTTCGACAAGAGGAGAAACCGCAGCGTCGGGTGACCGGCGCCGCCGACCGCCCGCTGTTCGTGATTATGGTTGCTCGTGATTATGGTACTGTTATGCCCGATCCCGGGCCGTTCAGCGGGTGGTTGCCCGGTTCGACGTGATCTGGTCGGCCAGCGTGCGCAGCGCGTCCAAGTCCGAAACATCAAACGGCAGTGAGGGAACGCCGATCACCGGCACGTGCGGGTTGGCGCCGGTGAAGCGGGACAGCAATCGGATTTCCCGCTTGGCGGTCTGCGCCCGATCGGCGTGAATCCTCAGCACGGCCGCGGCCAGCGAGGTGGTTTCGGGGTCGCCGTCGTGCTCGAGCATCTCGGTGCCGTCGATCGCCCGCCCCACGGGCAGCGAGCACAGCGGCGGATGGGTGCGGTTGAGCACCAGCCCGGCCAGCGGCATCCCTTCCTGGGACAGCCGGTCGACGAAGAAGGACGCCTCGCGCAGCGCGTCGGGCTCGGCCGCCGACACCACCACGAACTGGGTGCCCCGCCGTTTCAGCAGCGCGTAGGTGCGGTCGGCCTTTTCCCGGAAGCCACCGAAGGCGGCGTCCAGCGACTGCACGAACGCCGCGGCGGCGGCGAGCATCTGTGAGCCGAGGATCGTCGACATCGCCTTCATCGCCAAACCCATTGCGCCGGTGACCAATCGGCCGATTCCGCGGCCCGGCGCCAGCAGCAGCCGCCATAGCCGGCTGTCCATGAAGCTGCCCAGCCGTTTCGGGGCGTCCAGGAAGTCCAGCGCGTTGCGCGACGGCGGCGTGTCCACCACCACCAGATCCCAGCGATCCTCGGCCAGCAGCTGCCCCAGCTTCTCCATCGCCATGTACTCCTGCGTGCCGGCGAGTGAGCTGGCGACGGTCTGATAGAACTGGTTGTCCAGAATCGCTTGTGCGCGACCGGGTCCGGAGTACTGGACCACCATTTCGTCGAAGGTGCGCCGCATGTCGAGCATCATCGCGTGCAGCTCGCCGGGAACCTTGGCGGCCAGCGGCACTCGTTGCGGCGTGTTGCCGAGGTCGTTCACGCCCAACGCCTGGGCCAGCCGCTTGGCCGGGTCGATCGTCAAAACGCAGACATTGCGCCCGTATTCGGCGGCGCGCAGCGCGATGGCGGCAGCCGTGGTGGTTTTACCCACCCCGCCCGCGCCGCAGCACACCACCACCCGGTTGGTGGTGTCGGCCAGGATGGCCTCCATATCAAGCTGTTTGGGTGTGTTACTCATCGAACTCCTTGCTGGGCAAGCGATTCCGATATCTCGTAGAGGCTGCCCAGGTCGACGCCGTCGGAGATCGCCGGGAGTTCCAGTCGGGCCACGTGCAACGCGTCGAGCTGCCGGGCGATCTCGGCGCGGGTGGCGATCACCGTCGCGTGCTCGATGGTCTCCGTCAGCAGGCCGGCGAAGTCTTTGTCGTCCAACGTGATTCCGGCTTTTTCCAACCCGGCCCGCACCGCGTCGGCGTCGATGTCGCCCTCGGCGGCCTTCGCCAGATCGGCGTGCTGCAGGTAGGCGGGAATGTTGCGGTTGACGATCACGCTGCCGATGGGCAGCTGCATCTCGGCGAGTTCTTCGATGGCTTCCAGCGTCTCCTGGACGGGCAGCGCCTCCAGCAGGGTGACCAGGTGGATGGCGGTCTGCTCGGAGTGCAACAGCCGGACCACGCCGTCGGCCTGCGAGTGCACCGGACCACCCTTGGCCAGATCGGACACCGCCTTGGTGACGTCGAGGAAGCGGGCGATCCGCCCGGTCGGCGGGGCGTCGACGACGATCGCGTCGTACACCGGCAGCCGGTTCTTGTCGACGCGGATCACCGTCTCTTTGATCTTGCCGGTGAGCAGCACGTCGCGCAGGCCGGGCGCGATCGTGGTGGCGAACTCGATGGCGCCGATGCGGCGCATGGCCCGGCCCGCGATGCCTAGGTTGTAGAACATGTCGAGGTATTCCAGGAACGCGGCCTCGATGTCGATGGCCAGCGCGTTGACCTGGCCGCCGCGCTCGGCGGTCGCGATCTTCACCTCTTGATAGGGCAGCGGCGGAACATCGAAGAGCTGCGCAATGCCTTGGCGTCCTTCGACTTCCACAAGCAGCACCTTGCGGCCCCCGGCTGCCAGCGTCAGCGCCAGCGCGGCCGCGATGGTCGATTTGCCGGTACCGCCCTTGCCCGTCACGAAATGCAAGCGGGCCTTGGTCAAGCGCGCCGGCCAGCCGACGGCAGCTCCGCTGCTCGATGTGGTTGCCACCATCGTATGCTAGCCCGACCGGGCATTGGCCTGGCCGGAGCAGTTCACGGGCGACCGATAAGCTCGCGGGATGAGCCAACCGACCGCATGGGAATACGCCACCGTCCCACTGCTGACGCACGCAACCAAGCAGATCCTCGACCAGTGGGGTGCCGACGGCTGGGAGCTGGTGTCCGTGCTGCCCGGCCCCACCGGCGAGCAGCACGTCGCCTACCTCAAGCGCCCCAAGTAGATGAGTGCTGCACCGTCCTGGAAGGCCCGGCTGGCCGAGCTCGGTCTGACGCTGCCTAAAGTGGTTGCGCCGCTGGCCTCCTACGTCCCCGCGGTGCGCACCGGCAACCTGGTCTACACCGCCGGCCAGCTGCCGATGCAGGACGGCAAGCTGGCCGGCGCCGGCAAGGTGGGCGCCCACATCAGCCCGGACGAGGGCCGCGCGCTGGCGCGTATCTGCGCGCTCAGCGCGCTGGCCGCGGTCGACGCGCTGGTGGGCATCGACGCGGTGACCCGGGTGGTCAAAGTCGTCGGGTTCGTCGCCTCCGCACCCGGGTTCAACGGCCAGCCCAGCGTCGTCAACGGCGCCTCGGACCTGCTCGCCGAGGTGTTCGGCGAACACGGCGCCCATGCGCGCTCCGCGGTCGGTGTCGGTGAGCTGCCGCTGGATGCGCCGGTGGAAGTGGAGCTGATCGTGGAGGTCGGCGCCCGGCCGTGACCGAGGTTGCCGAGTCGCCGACCCATCCCGCATACGGCAGGTTGCGGGTGGTCACCGACACGGCCTCGGTGCTGTTGGCCGACAATCCCGGTTTGCTGACACTGGAGGGCACCAACACCTGGGTGCTGCGCGGGCCGGGCAGCGACGAGCTGGTGATCGTGGATCCCGGGCCGGACAACGACGAGCACATCGCGCGGATCGCCGCGCTGGGCCGCATCGCGCTGGTGCTGATCAGCCACCGGCACGGCGACCACACCGACGGCATCGACAAGCTGGTCGAGCGCACCGGCGCCACCGTGCGCTCGGCGGGCAGCGGCTTTCTGCGCGGCCTAGGCGGTGTGCTCACCGACGGCGAGGTGATCGACGCGGTCGGGCTGAGGATCAAGGTGATGGCCACGCCCGGGCACACCGCCGATTCGCTATGTTTCCTGCTCGACGACGCCGTGCTGACCGCCGACACCGTGCTGGGCCGCGGCACCACCGTCCTCGGCAAGGAGGACGGCAGCCTGACGGACTACCTGGAATCGCTGCGGCGGCTGCGCGGCCTGGGCCGGCGGACGGTGCTGCCCGGCCACGGCCCGGACCTGACCGACCTGGAAAGCGTCGCGCAGGGCTACCTGGAACACCGGCGGGAGCGGCTGGACCAGGTGCAATCGGCGGTGCGGGAGCTGGGCGAGGACGTCAGCGCCCGCCGGATCGTCGAACATGTCTACGTCGATGTCGATGAGAAGCTGCGGGACGCTGCCGAGTGGTCGGTGCAGGTGCAGTTGAATCACCTGCGCTCGGAGCCATCGGCGTAACCGCCTTGGCGTGAGTCACTCGGATTTCGAAGTCACCTGATGGGTGACGCGGCGGTGCAGCTGAGGCTGATGTGGCGAAGGCCGAACGGTCCGGGCGCTTACCTCGCTCGCCGCGCCAGCCGCTCGGAGTCCGAGATCAGCACGCTCTTGCCCTCCAGCCGGATCCAGCCGCGGTGGGCGAAATCGGCCAGCGCCTTGTTCACCGTCTCCCGCGACGCCCCGACCAGCTGCGCGATCTCTTCTTGGGTCAGGTCGTGGGTGACCCGCATGGCGCCGCCCTCCTGGGTGCCGAAGCGCTGCGCGAGCTGCAGCAGCTGCTTGGCCACCCGGCTGGGCACGTCGGTGAAGATGAGGTCGGCCAGGTTGTTGTTGGTGCGGCGCAACCGGCGGGCCAGCACCCGCAACAGCTGTTCGGCGATCTCGGGGCGGTCGGCGATCCACGCGCGCAGCGCGTCGCGGTCCATCGACACCGCGCGCACCTCGGTGATGGTGGTGGCGCTGGACGTCCGCGGGCCCGGGTCGAAGATCGACAGCTCACCGAACATGTCCGAGGGGCCCATGATCGTCAGCAGGTTTTCCCGCCCGTCGGGCGCGCGGCGACCGATCTTCACCTTGCCCGAGACGATGATGTAGAGTCGATCCCCCGGTTCCCCTTCGGCGAAGACGGTGTGTCCGCGGGGGAAGTCGACGGGTTGGAGCTGCTTGGTCAGTGCGGTGACTGCGCTGGGCTCAACCCCTTGGAAGATTCCTGCCCTTGCCAGGATCTCGTCCACGTTGCCTCTTCGACTTTCGCAAGAAATTAATGTGATACGGGCAGGCTAACCCCTTGCTCGCGTGACGAGTCTAGAGGAACGCCATTGTGTCTAACGTGCCAACGCTACACACGATTGGCGTGTCGAGGTGCCCTAAACAGATTGACGTGCGAATGGCCGCCGATCCTGGTCGGCAGCGTCATCTCGTCGGGGTCGACGAAGCCGGCGGCGAAGGACGGCGCGGCGTGCCGCGGACCGCCGATGCGCCCGCCCGGCGCCGGACCGGCGGATTGCTGGGCCTCGCGCCGGTGCAGGTATTCCAGGGCCTCGGGCATGCCCTCGGCGGCCAGCGTGTGCATGTCCACGCCGCCGGTGCGCTCGAGGAACTCGTCGACATCGGCCACCGCGGCCGGATCCCGGACGAGCTCCTTTTCCAGCCGCCCCAGTCCCAGCGCCGCCAGCATCAGCAGCACCGGTACACCGGCCCCCAGCAACCACGACACACGAAGAGTAAACATGGCCTTGAATGAACACGAGGTCTCGGCCGGATCACGAAATAAGTACTCTGTCGTAGGTGACAACGGCTAAGTCGTCGGGGCGTGCGAAGGCGACCCCGGCCCCGCCCGGCGACGCCGCCGCCCGGCGCTGGTCGACCGAATCCAGAGTTGCCTTGGTGCGACGGTCGCGGCGGATGAATCGCATTCTGGCACAAGCTTTTCCGGACGCACACTGCGAGCTGGACTTCACCACGCCGCTGGAGCTGACGGTCGCCACCATCTTGTCGGCGCAGAGCACCGACAAACGGGTGAATCTGACGACGCCGGCCTTGTTCAAGCGCTACACCTGCGCGCTGGATTACGCCCAGGCTGACCGCGACGAGCTGGAGAACCTGATCCGCCCGACCGGCTTCTTCCGCAACAAGGCCACCGCGCTGATCCGTCTCGGCCAGGCCCTGGTGGAACGGTTCGCCGGCGAGGTGCCCGCCACCATGGCCGAGCTGGTCACCCTGCCCGGTGTGGGGCGCAAGACCGCGAACGTCATCTTGGGCAACGCCTTCGGTGTCCCCGGTATCACCGTCGACACCCATTTCGCCCGGCTGGTGCACCGCTGGCGCTGGACCGCCGAGAAGGATCCGGTCAAAATCGAGCACGCCGTAGGCGAGCTGATCGAACGCAGCGAGTGGACCATGCTCAGCCACCGGGTCATCTTCCACGGCCGCCGGGTGTGTCACTCGCGCAAACCGGCCTGCGGGGTGTGCCTGCTCGCCAGGGACTGCCCCTCGTTCGGGCTGGGCCCCACCGAACCGCCGCTGGCCGCGCAGCTGGTGCGCGGGCCGGAAACCGAGCATCTGCTCGCCCTGGCCGGGCTGTAACCGCGCCGACAGCACGGGGACCGCATGCCCATCCCGAGGCCGACGCTGACCCGGAAGGTTCGCTGGCACATCGCGATTCTCGCGGTGGTGGTGGCGCTAATCGTCGCGCTGCTGGCCCAGCTGCGTGACGACGCCGCGATGCCCGGCCCGCCGGCCACCGGCCGGGCGGTGGCCGACCGCGAACACCGCGACGCCGACACCCCGGCCGCGCTGGCTGGTCCCCGACAGCGCGCCGACCGGCCACCGTGTCCGGCCGCGGGAATCGGTCCCGGCCCGGTGGCGCTGCGCGGCGTGACGGCCGAGTGCGCCGCCGACGGTTCGGTGGTCGACGCCGGCCGCGCGGTGGCCGGGCGCCGGGTGGTGCTCAACTTCTGGGCCTATTGGTGCGCGCCGTGTGCGGCCGAACTGCCCGCGATGGCCGAGTATCAACGACGGGCTGGAGCGGAGGTGACGGTGCTGACGGTGCATCAGGACGAGAACGAGACCGCGGCCCTGCTGCGGCTGGCCGAGCTCGGCGTTCGGCTGCCGACCCTGCAGGACGGTCGGCGCCGAGTCGCGGCCGCGCTGCGGGTGGTAAATGTGATGTCCGCGACGGTGGTGCTGCGGCCGGACGGTAGCGTTGCCCAGACGCTGCTGCGTGCTTTCAGCACGGCCGACGAGATCGCGGCCGCGATCGGGAACTACAGGGGATAAGCGGAAAAATTGAACCGACTGGAGGGGCCGTGAGTGCTGGGGGTTCGCCCCTGCGGAATGGGGACCCCGCCCCGGCGCGTGGGACCGTTCCGCTGACGCCTGACGCCTGCCCGTCCTGGCTGCGTCCGCTGGTCGACAACGTCGACGACGTCCCCGACGCGGCCCGGCGCCGGTTGCCCCCGACGTGCTGGCGATGATCACCACCAAGGTCGCGTCGGCGCTGACGAGCGTGCGCGGCGCCGCGCGGGAAGCCGCGGTGCTGGTGCTGTTCTCCGGCCCGGAATCCGGGCCGCCCGGCGGGGGCCCGCTCACCGACGCCGACCTGCCGGTCACCGTGCGGGCGTCCACGCTGCGTCACCACGCCGGGCAGGCGGCGTTTCCCGGCGGCGTCGCCGATCCCACCGACGACGGCCCGGTGGCCACCGCCCTGCGTGAGGCCCGAGAGGAGACCGGGATCGACGTCAGCCGGCTGCATCCGCTGGCCACGATGGAGAAGATGTTCATCGCGCCCTCGCAGTTCCACGTCGTGCCCGTGCTGGCGTATTCGCCCGACCCCGGGCCGGTGGCCGTGGTCAACGAGGCCGAGACCGCGCTGGTGGCGCGAGTTCCGTTGCGCGCCTTCATCAATCCCGCCAACCGGCTGATGATGTACCGCGGCGACTTGGGCCGCCGGTGGGCCGGGCCGGCGTTTTTGCTCAACGAGATGCTGGTGTGGGGCTTCACCGGGCAGGTGATCTCCGCGCTGCTCGACGTCGCGGGCTGGGCCCAGCCCTGGGACACCTCCGATCAGCGGGAGTTGGACGCGGCGATGATGCTGGTCGGCGAGGGGGGTGACGCACTCGAATGAACCTGAATTCGATGACCCCGTCGCAGTGGCTGGACGTCGCGGTGCTGGCGGTGGCCTTCATCGCGGCGATCTCGGGCTGGCGGTCCGGCGCGTTGGGGTCGTTGCTGTCGTTCGTGGGCGTGCTGCTCGGCGCGATCGCCGGGGTGCTGCTGGCGCCCCACCTCGTCAGCCACATCGCCGCACCGCGCGCGAAGCTGTTTGCGGCACTGTTCTTGATCCTGGCGCTGGTGGTCATCGGCCAGGTTGCCGGCGTGGTGTTGGGGCGCGCCGTGCGGGGCGCGATCCGCAGCCGGTCCATCCGCACCGTCGACTCGGTGATCGGTGTCGGCGTTCAGCTGGTCGTGGTGTTGACCGCGGCGTGGCTGCTGGCGACGCCGCTGACCCAGTCCAAGGATCAGCCCGAGCTGGCCGCCGCGGTGCGCGGGTCGCGAGTGTTGGCCAAGGTCAACGAGGTTGCCCCGCCGTGGCTCAAGACGGTGCCCAAGCGGCTCTCGGCGCTGCTGAACACCTCCGGGCTGCCCGCGGTGCTCGAGCCGTTCAGCCGGACCCCGGTGATCCCGGTCGCCTCACCCGATCCCGAGTTGGCCAGCAACCCGGTGGTGCAGGCCACCGCGCCCAGCGTCGTCAAGGTGCGCAGCCTGGCGCCCAGCTGCCAAAAGGTGTTGGAGGGCAGCGGATTCGTGATCGCGTCCGACCGGGTGATGACCAACGCGCACGTGGTGGCCGGTTCCAACAGCGTGCAGATCTACGCCAGCGGCAACCCGCTGGACGCCACCGTGGTGTCCTACGACCCGTCCGTCGACATCGCGATCCTCGCCGTCCCCAACCTGCCGCCGCCGTTGCCGTTCGCCCAGACCGAGGCGAAAACCGGGGCCAGCGTGGTGGTGCTGGGTTATCCCGGCGGCGGCAACTTCACCGCGACCCCGGCCCGGATCCGCGAGCTGATCAAGTTGAGCGGACCCGACATCTACCGCGACCCGGCGCCGGTCACCCGCGACGTGTACACCATCAGAGCCAGTGTGGAGCAAGGCAATTCGGGTGGACCGCTGATCGACCTGAACGGCCAGGTGCTCGGCGTGGTGTTCGGCGCGGCCGTCGACGACCCCGACACCGGCTTCGTGTTGACCGCCGACGAGGTGGCCGGTCAGCTCGCCAAGATCGGCGAGACCAAGACGGTGGGCACCGGGTCCTGCGTCAGTTGACGGCCGGGCCGTGCACGTCCTCGAGGAAGCTCGTCAGGTGCCGGTTGATCTCCTCGGGTACCTCTTCGTGGCTGAAATGCCCTGCGCCCGCGACGGTTTCGTAGCGGCCCTGCAGCGCGTAACGCCGGGTCCGGTCGACCGGGTCGGCCAGCACGTAGGGGTCTTCCTCGCCGCGCAGGTGCAGCAGCGGCACGCCGAGCTGCCGGCGCATCGACCGGAGGAACCGCCGCCCCTCGTCGCGCAGCTGGCTGCGCACTGCCCAGCGCTGGTACTCCAGGGCGCAGTGCGCTGCCGCCGGGATCTGAATGGCCGTGCGCAGATGGCCGATGGTCTCGGAAAAGTCTTCGGAGGCAAGCCATTTAGCGCAGCTTCGGCTGCGGACCAGGCGTTCGATCTCCGCCCCGCCGTCGCGGGTCAACAGCCGCTCGGGCCACAGCGGCATCTGGTACTGCAGCAGTGTCGGCAGCAGCGCCCGGGCCTGGTCGCGGCGCGTCAACGTGGACTGCCGCAGCGCCGCCGGGTGCGGTGAGCTGATCAGCGCGACGGCCGACACCAGCCGCGCGTGCAGCAGCGCGGTGGCCCAGCAGGCCAGGCCGCCGTCGGCGTGGCCGACCAGCGTCGCCGAGGAGTGCCCGAGCGCGCGGATCAGCCCGGCCGCGTCGCCGGACAGGGTCCAGCCGTCATAGCCGCGGGGCGGCTTGTCGCTGCCGCCGTAGCCGCGCAGGTCGACCGCGACCACCCGGGCGCCGGTCAGCCCGCGCAGCTGATGACGCCAGGACCACCAGAACGATCCGAAGCCGTGCAGCAGCATCACCAACGGCTGCGCCGTGGCGGGCAGGCCGCGGGCGTCGCCGACGGGCAGGGCCTCGACGACGTGAAAGCGGATGCCGTTGGCGTGCACATCCAGATGGCGCCACGGCCCGTCGATGCGGGTTACCGATGGATCCGGCGGCGCCATCTACCAACCCGACGGGTCCGCGGCGGCGCCGTCGCCGGGCTTGGCGTGCTTGCCGTGGCTCTCGGCGAGCGCCCGGGCGCCGGCGCCGGCCTTGTCGTGCCCGGGCGTGAGCGCGGTGCGGGTCTCCCTGACCGACTCGATGGTCTGGCGCGGCCCCCGGATCCGGCGCACCTTGAGGAAGCCCAGCAAAGCCAGCACTGCCCCGACCACGACCTGAACCCCGAACACGATCAGGAACGCCACCCAGCGCCGCAGCCAGGTGTCGAGCAGCTCAGCGACGAATAAGAAGAAAAAGAAGGTGGAGTAGAACAGCACCACCAGCGCGGCGATGAAGAAGACGCTGCCGGTGAGCCCCTTCTTGACGTCCCGGGTGATTTCGGCGCGAGCCAGTTCGACCTCAGCGCGCACCAGGGTGGAAACCTGGGTGGTCGCGTCCTTGATCAGGTCACCGATCGTCGGCTCGGCAGGCTTGGCATGCGGGTCGGTCAACGGGATCGTGGTCAGGGTGCTGGGCACCCCGTTCTTGCCCTCGACTTTGCTCACAGACGGCCCTCTTTCGTCGTTGCCCGGCTCGCGTCGTCGCGGTTTATGTTGCCACGTGGCGGCCGGACAGAAGAAGCCAGACGATTCCGGCCGATCTCGTGGCACCGGGCTCGGTGCCACGAACAAGACGTCCGGGCCGATTACACTCGGCCAAGCCGGTCGCGGGATCCGGCCGACCGATAGGAGTGGGTTGTGCGGAGGGCACACCGGTGCTGCCTGGTGGCGATGGTTGCCCTGCTTGTGGCGGCGACGGGTTCGCATCCCCGCGCCGCCGCGGCGGACGTTAGGATCCCGCTGGGCGGTGGGGCCGGCATCGTGGTCAACGGCGACACCATGTGCACGCTGACCACCATCGGCGGCGACGCCGCCGGCGACTTGATCGGCTTCACCTCGGCGCACTGCGGCGGCCCGGGCGCGCAGGTGGCTGCCGAGGGCGCGGAGAACACGGGCATCCTGGGCACCATGGTCGCCGGTAACGACAACCTCGACTACGCGGTGATCAAGTTCGATCCGGCCAAGGTGACCCCGGTGGCCAACTTCAACGGGTTCTTGATCAGCGGCATCGGTCCCGACCCGGCATTCGGCGAGATCGCCTGCAAACAGGGCCGCACCACCGGCAATTCGTGCGGCGTCACCTGGGGCACGGGTCAGACCCCGGGTACCATCGTGATGCAGGTGTGCGGCCAGCCGGGTGACTCGGGCGCGCCGGTCACCGTCAACAATCAGCTGGTCGGGATGATCCACGGGGCGTTCAGCGACAACCTGCCGACGTGCGTCATCAAGTACATCCCGCTGCACACCCCGGCGGTGGTGATGTCGTTCAACGCGATCCTGGCCGACATCAACGCCAAGCACCGGCCGGGCGCCGGGTTCGCCCCGCTGCCGGGCTGAGCCGAACCGGCCACTTCTCGGCTACTTCGCCGACCGGATCGCGTCGAACACCCCGGGGTCGAGCAGCGTTGAGGTGTCGCCCAATTCGCGGTTCTCGGCGATGTCGCACAGCAGCCGGCGCATGATTTTGCCGCTGCGGGTCTTCGGCAGCTCGGGCACCACGTGCACCTTCCGCGGCTTGGCGATCGGGGAGATCTCCCGGGCCACCTCGGCGCGCAGCTCGTCGACGATCCCGTCGTGCACCTGGTAATCGGCGCACAGCACG
The DNA here is from genome assembly GCA_002291465.1 of Mycobacterium lepraemurium. Taxonomy (GTDB): domain Bacteria; phylum Actinomycetota; class Actinomycetes; order Mycobacteriales; family Mycobacteriaceae; genus Mycobacterium; species Mycobacterium avium. The sequence continues at coordinate 634,702 of CP021238.1, forward strand.
ACGAACGCGCAGATGGCCTGGCCGGTCGTGGCGTCGGTAGCGCCGACCACCGCCGCCTCGGCGACGCCGTGGTGTCCGACCAGCGCCGACTCCACCTCGGCGGTGGACAGCCGATGCCCCGACACGTTCATCACGTCGTCGATGCGGCCGACCACCCAGATGGCGCCGTCGCGGTCGTAATAGGCGCTGTCGCCGGCGAAATACCAGCCCTGCTCGGCGAACCGCGACCAGTAGGTCTCGACGTAGCGGTCGGGATCGCCCCAGATGCCGCGCAGCATCGACGGCCACGGTTGGTCCAGCACCAGGTAGCCGGTGACGTGCTCGCCCTGGTGGATGCCCGGCACCAGCTGGTCGCCGTGGTCGTCGACGATCCTGGCCGAGATGCCCGGCAGCGGCCGCATCGCCGAACCCGGTTTGGCCGCAGCGACTCCGGGCAGCGGGGAGATCATCGTGGCGCCGGTCTCGGTCTGCCACCAGGTGTCGACGATGGGCAGCCGGTCGGCGCCGATCACGCTGCGATACCAGCGCCACGCCTCGGGATTGATCGGCTCGCCGACCGAACCCAGCAGCCGCAGGCTGGACAGGTCGTGCGCGTCGGGGATTTTCCGGCCCCACTTCATGAACGTGCGGATCAGTGTGGGCGCGGTGTAATAGATTGTCACACCGTACCTTTCGATGATCTCGAAATGCCGGTGCTGGGTCGGTGTGTCCGGGGTTCCCTCGTAGAGCACCTCGGTGACCCCGTTGGCCAGCGGGCCGTAGACGCCGTAGGTGTGCCCGGTGACCCAGCCGATGTCGGCGGTGCACCAGAACACGTCGGTGTCGGCCTTGATGCCGAAAACGTAGTAGTGCGTGTAGGCGGCCTGGGTCAAATAGCCGCCGCTGGTGTGCACGATGCCCTTGGGCTTGCCGGTGGTGCCCGAGGTGTACAGCAGAAACAGCGGCTGCTCGGCGGGGAACGGCTCGGGGGTGTGTTCGGGCGCGGCGTCGACGACGTCGTGCCACCACAGGTCGCGGCCGTCGGTCCAGGACACGTCAATTCCGGTGCGCCGCACCACCACAACGTGCTCGACCGGGCTGTCGGGGTCGGCGACCGCCTCGTCGGCGGCGTCCTTGAGCGGCGCGGGCTTGCCGCGGCGGAACTGCCCGTCGCTGGTGATCAGCAGCTTGGCCGCCGCGTCGGCGATGCGGGCCTGCAGCGCCTTGGCGGTGAAGCCGGCGAACACCACGCTGTGCATGACGCCCAGCCGCGCGCAGGCCAGCATCGCGATCACCGCCTCGGGGATCAGCGGCAGATAGATGGCGACGCGGTCGCCGGCGACCAGACCGAGATCGGTCAGCGCGTTGGCGGCCTTGCACACTTGCGTGTAAAGCTCGGAATAGGTCAGACTGCGCTGATCGCCGGGAGATTCGCCCTCCCAGTGGATGGCGACCCGGTCGCCGTGGCCGGCCTGCACGTGGCGGTCCACGCAGTTGTAGGCGACGTTGAGCGTGCCGTCGGCGAACCACTCGGCGAACGGCGCCCGGGACCAGTCCAGCACCTCGGTGAACGGTGTGGCCCAGGACAACCGGTTGGCCTGCTCGGCCCAGAACGCCAGCCGGTCCCGCTCGGCCTCTCGGTACAACTGCTCACCCGCATTGGCCTGCTCGACGAACTGCGGCGGCGGATACGACTCGGGGCTTGCGGTGTTGCTGGCGGTCACGGGCTTCTCTCCTGGGTCGAGGCGTCAACCGTCAGAGAGCCTAGCCTCACAAGGTGAAAAGCAAAGCCTTCGAATCGACGTCGAAGGCGCCGGCGTGCCGGATAATCACCGCTGTGCCGGGTCACTCGCGGGGCCTTCGACGATCAGTCGCCAGCATTGCCGCGCTGGCAACGAGTTACGCCGCCACCGCGGCGGGGTGGCTCGCCGCGGCCCTGCCGGCCGACACCACGGACACGCCGACGCCGTGCTGGTCGGATCAGATCGCGGTGACGGCCGCACCGGCGCAGGGCGCGGTCGGCCACCGCGCGGTGACGCTGGTGTTCACCCTCGCCGGCGGCGCCGAACCGTGCACGCTGCACCGGATACGCCGCGGTGGACTCGGGCGCCGGGGGCGCGCTCATTCACGCGCAGCCCACCCCGCGCGGATACCTGGGCGGGCTGCCGGCGGGCGTCGATGCGCCGCCCACCGTCATCCTGTCGATCTCGACGCAGGGCCAGGCGATCGTCGAGGGCGTCGCCGCCGACGCCGACGGGCAGCCGTGCCCCACCTACACCGATCTGCTCGTCAACCCGCCCGACACCACCGCGGTGGTGATGGTGCCGGCCACTATCGAGGCCTGCGAGCTGCAGGTGCATCCGGATCACCGCGGTCTGAACAACGTCCGTCGCCTCTGGTCGGGCAGTCGACCCGCGCGGGCACTTCACCGCCGCGCCGCTTCACGCCCTAGGGTCGGGTGTCATGCGTGGGATGCGGACCCCGGTGGCCGTGCTGGCCACGGCGGCCGCCGCGCTGCTCGTGGTCGCCTCGCTGGCCGGTTGCGGCGGCGGGGTGCTCAGCCCGGACCTGGTGGTGGTCAACGGCGGCGAACCACCGAACCCACTCGTTCCCACCGGCACCAACGACAGCCAGGGCGGCCGCATCCTGGATCGGCTCTTCGCCGGGCTGATGTCCTACGACGCCGCCGGCAACCCCGCGCCCGAGGTGGCCCAGTCGATCGAGAGCGGCGACAACGTCAACTATCGCATCGTCTTGAAACCCGGCTGGAGGTTCACCGACGGCTCGCCGGTGACGGCCCATTCCTTCGTCGACGCCTGGAACTACGGGGCGCTGAGCACCAATACCCAACTGCAGCAAAGCTTTTTAAGCCCGATCGATGGGTACGACGCGCTGGCCGCCGGACAGCCGCAGCAGACCACCATGACCGGGCTGCATGTGGTCAACGACCTGGAGTTCACCGTCCGGCTCAAGGCGCCGACCGTGGACTTCAAACTGCGCCTTGGCCACAGCGCGTTTTATCCCCTGCCGCAGGCCGCCTTTCGCGACATGGCCGCATTCGGGCGGCACCCGATCGGCAACGGCCCGTACCAGCTCGCCGGCGGCCCTGACGGCCCGGCATGGGAGCACAACGTGCGAATCGATCTGCGGCCCAACCCCGATTACCACGGCAACCGCAAGCCCCGCAACAAGGGGCTGAGGTTCGAGTTCTACGCCAACCTGGACACCGCCTACGCCGATCTGCTCTCCGGCAACCTCGATGTGCTGGACACCATCCCGCCCAGCGCCCTGCCGGTCTACCGGCGCGACCTGGGGGACAGGGTCACCACTGGGCCGGCCGCGATCAACCAGAGCCTCGACACCCCGCTGCGGCTGCCGCACTTCGGCGGCGAGGAGGGCCGGCTGCGCCGCCTGGCGCTGTCGGCGGCCATCAACCGGGTGCAGATCTGTCGGCAGATCTTCGCCGACACCCGCAGTCCGGCACGGGATTTCACCGCCCGGTCGCTGCCCGGCTTCAACCCGAACATCGCCGGAAGCGACGCATTGGACTTCGACCCCGACCGGGCCCGCCGGCTCTGGGCGCAGGCCGACGCGATCTCGGCGTGGAGCGGCAGCTACCCGATCGCCTACAACGCCGATGCGGGACACCAGGATTGGGTGGACGCCGTCGCCAACGGCATCAAGAACGTGCTGGGCATCGATGCGCTCGGCGCGCCGCAGCCCACCTTCGCGGGTTTTCGCACCCAGATCACCAACCGCAGCATCGGCTCCGCGTTCCGCTCCGGTTGGCAGGGCGACTACCCGTCCATGATAGAATTTTTGACCCCGCTGTTCGCCACCGGCGCCGGGTCCAACGACGTCGGCTATTCCAGCCCGCGGTTCGACGCCGCGCTGGCAACCGCGGAGGCCGCGCCCGACCTGCCGCAGGCAGCCGCGCTGGCCAACGACGCGCAGCGAATTCTCTTCCACGACATGCCCGTTATTCCGCTGTGGAACAGCATCAGTGTGGTCGGATGGTCGGTGGAGGTCAGCCACGTGACGGTCACCTGGAACGGGCTGCCCGACTACGAGAACATCGTCAAGGCTTGACATGGGTTGGTACATCGCACGCCGGATCGCCCTCATGGTGCCCGTATTTCTGGGCGCCACCCTGCTGATCTACGCCATGGTCTTCCTGTTGCCCGGCGACCCGGTGGCCGCCATCGCCGGGGACCGCCCGTTGACCCCCGCGGTGGCCGCGGCGCTGCGGGCCCGCTGCCACCTCGACGATCCGTTCCTGGTGCAGTACCTGCGCTACCTCGGCGGGGTGCTGCGCGGCGACCTGGGCCGGGCCTATTCCGGGCTGCCCGTCAGTAGTGTTCTGGCACATGCCTTTCCGGTCACCCTGCGGCTGTCGTTGATCGCGCTGGCCGTCGAGGCGGTGCTGGGTATCGGGTTCGGCGTCATCGCGGGGCTGCGCCAGGGCGGTCTGTTCGATTCCGCGGTGCTGATCACCGGCCTGGTCATCATCGCGATACCCATCTTCGTGCTGGGGTTCTTGGCGCAGTTCGTCTTCGGGGTACGGTTGGGCATCGCGCCGGTGACGGTGGGCAACGCCGCCACCTTCACGCGGTTGCTGTTGCCCGGAATCGTGCTGGGCTCGGTGTCTTTCGCCTACGTGGTGCGGTTGACCCGGTCGGCGGTGGCGGCCAATGCGCACGCCGATTACGTGCGCACCGCCACCGCCAAGGGATTGTCACGACCGCGGGTGGTGACGGTGCACATCCTGCGCAATTCGCTGATCCCGGTGGTGACGTTCTTGGGGGCGGATCTGGGCGCGCTGATGGGCGGGGCAATCGTCACCGAAGGCATCTTCAACATCCACGGCGTGGGTGGGGTGCTCTACCAGGCCGTCACCCGACAGGAGGCCCCCACCGTGGTGTCCATCGTGACGGTACTGGTGCTGATCTACCTGATCACCAACCTCGTGGTGGACCTGCTGTATGCCGTGCTGGACCCCCGGATCCGTTATGGCTGAACGGATCAGGGGGCGGGGCGGATTCTGGCGCGAGACGTGGCGCCGACTGCGGCGACGCCCGAAGTTCATCGGCGCGGGCCTGCTGATCCTGGTGATCCTTGCCGTGGCGCTGTTCCCCGCGCTGTTCACCGCCGCCGACCCCACCTACGCCGATCCCGTCCAGAGCCTATTGCCGCCGTCGCGCACGCACTGGTTCGGCACCGACCTGCAGGGCCACGACGTGTACGCCCGCACCGTCTACGGGGCGCGCGCCTCGGTCACCGTCGGACTGGGCGCCGCGGCGATCGTCTTCGTGGTCGGCGGCGCACTGGGCGCGCTGGCCGGCTTCTACGGCGGCTGGATCGACGCGGTGATCTCCCGGGTCACCGACGTGTTCTTCGGGCTGCCGCTGCTGCTGGCCGCCATCGTGCTGATGCAGGTGCTGCACCACCGCACGGTGTGGACGGTGATCGCAATCCTGGCGTTGTTCGGCTGGCCCCAGGTGGCCCGGATCGCGCGCGGGGCGGTCCTGGCGGTACGCGCCAGCGACTACGTCCTCGCGGCTAAAGCGTTGGGGATGAGCAGGTTTCAGATCCTGCTCCGGTGCGCGCTGCCGAACGCGCTGGGGCCGGTGATCGCGGTGGCCACCATCGCGCTGGGTCTTTTCATCGTCACCGAGGCGACGTTGTCCTACCTCGGCGTGGGGCTGCCGCCGTCGGTGGTGTCGTGGGGCGGCGACATCAACCTCGCCCAGACGCGGCTGCGGGCCGGTTCGCCGATCCTGTTCTATCCGGCCGGCGCGTTGGCGGCGACCGTGTTGGCCTTCATGATGATGGGCGACGCGCTGCGCGACGCCCTCGACCCGGCGTCGCGGGCGTGGCGGGCATGACCACCCCGCTGCTGTCGGTCGAGGGCCTGCACGTCGCGTTCGACGAGCACGCCGCGGTGCGCGGCCTGGACTTGCGGGTACTGCCCGGTCAGACCGTCGCGGTGGTGGGTGAGTCGGGGTCGGGGAAATCCAGCACCGCCGCCGCGATCCTGGGACTGCTTCCGCCCGGCGGTCGAATCACCGCCGGGCGCATCATGTTCGATGGTGTCGACATCTCGGCCGCAGACCGCCGCGCACTGCGCTCGATGCGCGGCCGGGAGATCGGCTACATCCCGCAGGACCCGATGACCAACCTGAACCCGGTCTGGAAAGTCGGCTTCCAGATCCGGGAAGCGTTGCGGGCCAACACCTCCGACCGCGACACCCGGCGTCGCGCGGTGCAGCTGCTGGAAGCGGCGGGAATGCCGGACCCGGAGAAACAAGCGGCCCGCTACCCGCACCAGCTGTCCGGCGGCATGTGCCAACGCGCGCTGATCGCCATCGGGCTGGCCGGGCGGCCGCGGCTGCTGATCGCCGACGAGCCGACCTCCGCGCTGGACGTCACCGTGCAGCGCCAGGTGTTCGACCACCTGCAGCGGCTCACCGCCGAACTCGGCACGGCCGTGCTGCTGATCACCCACGACCTGGCGCTGGCGGCAGAGCGCGCCGAGTCGGTGGTCGTCGTGCACGACGGTGTCGCGGTGGAATCCGGTGCGGCGCAGTCGATTCTGCAGGATCCGCGGCACGAGTACACCCGCCGGCTGGTGGCTGCCGCACCGGCGCTGACGGCCCGCGGCGGCGCGCGGACCAGCCCGCGGCAGCCCGACCGCACGCAACCGGAGCCCGGCGACATCCTCGTCGTCTCCGACTTGACCAAGCTGTACCGGGAGCCGCGCGCAACATTGTGGCGGCGCACCGAATTTCGTGCCGTCGACGCGGTGTCGTTCCGGCTGTGCCGGGCCCGCACGCTGGCGATCGCCGGAGAGTCGGGGTCGGGGAAGTCCACCCTGGCGTTGATGGTGCTCGGCCTGTTGCCGCCCACCTCGGGCACCGTGGTTTTCGACGGCACCCGCATCGACGACACTTTGTCGAGCGACCAACACCTGGCCTTCCGCCGCCGGGTGCAGCCGGTGTTCCAAAACCCTTACAGCAGTTTGGATCCCATGTACTCGGTGTTTCGCGCCATCGAGGAACCGTTGCGGATCCACCGCGTCGGTGACCGCAGGCAACGCGCCAAGGCGGTGCACGACCTCGTCGACCAGGTGGCGCTGCCGTCGTCGGTGCTGGAGCGACTGCCGCGCGAATTGTCGGGCGGGCAGCGGCAACGGGTGGCGATCGCCCGCGCGCTGGCGTTGCGGCCCGAGGTGCTGGTCTGCGACGAGGCGGTGTCCGCGCTTGACGTGCTGGTGCAGGCGCAGATCCTCGAGCTGTTGGCCAGGCTGCAGGCCGAGCTTGGGCTGGCCTATCTGTTCATCAGTCATGACCTGGCGGTGATCCGCCAGATCGCTGACGACGTCCTAGTGATGCGCGCCGGGCGGGTGGTGGAGCAGGCGCCCACCGAAACCCTGTTCACCGCCCCGGCCCAGGACTACACCCGGCAGCTGCTGGACGCCATCCCGCGACCGCGGTGCGGCGGAGATAGGTTGTCCAGCTGTGACGGCTGATCCACTGGCGCCCCTGAAGGAGCTGCCCGGCGTCGCCGAGGCGAGCGACCGCGCCCGCGACGCGCTGGGCCGCGCGCACCGCCATCGGGTCAACCTGCGCGGCTGGCCGGTGACCGCCGCCGAGGCGGCCCTGCGGGCGGCCTGCGCGTCGTCGGTGCTGGACGGTGGACCGGTTCGGCTGGAGGATCTCGCCGAGGCCGGGCAGATCAGCGATCCGGTGTTCGCCGGGGCGCTTCGGGTGGCCCAGGCGCTCGAGGGCGGCGAAGGTCCGGTGGTCGGCATCTGGCGGCGGGCGCCGCTGCAGGCGCTGGCCCGGCTGCACATGCTGGCCGCGGCCGACCAGGTCGATGACGAACGGCTGGGTCGCCCGCGCGCCGACGCCAGCGTGGGGCCACGGCTGGAGTTGTTGGCGGACTTGGTGAATGGCCGCACCCGGGTGCCGGCGCCGGTGCTCGCCGCCGTCGCGCACGGCGAGCTGCTGACGCTGCGGCCGTTCGGCAGCTGCGACGGCGTGGTGGCCCGCGCGGTGTCGAGGTTGGTCACCATCGCCAGCGGGTTGGACCCGCACGGGTTGGGGGTGCCCGAGGTCAGCTGGATGCGTCAACCCGCGGCGTACCGGGATGCCGCGCGCGGCTTCGCCGACGGCACGCCCGAGGGGGTCGGTGCCTGGCTGGTGCTGTGCTGCCGGGCGATGCGCGCCGGCGCGCAAGAGGCGTTGTCGATCGCCGACTCGATGTCGAATCGATAGCTGCCGGGGTAGCTGACGGGCCGTTGGATCGGCGTGGAATGCGGCCCGAAAAATGTAGAGCGGGCGACGTTCCGAATGTTCGGTCCGCCGCCCGCTAGCACGGGACTCGGTTACCAAGCGTGCATCTCGGAGCTGCGTGGGTTGGCCTCGGCGATCTCACGACGCTTCCGGTTGCAGCCCCACCCAAAGGGCCGTCGACACCTTCCGCAATTCGCAATTACGCAGGACCGCAACACTTCTGCTATTCTCACGGCTATGACTCCGTGTGGGCGCCGAGCACAGCGCTGGGCGCCCGGATCGGGAGATCGAACCTTCTCTTCCGGATTGACCTTGGCCTCACCGGGCTTCCGTGGTTTCTTTGTACTACTAGACCCTGCGCACAGCAAGGCCCAAATGTCCCCAATGCCGCGAAACGAAATGACCCGTGCGGCCAGTGCGTTTGCTGTGCGGGCGCGGCCGGTCGGCTAGAACGAGTAGCGGCGCAGCAGCGAGTAGGTGACCGCGCCGGCGGCCAACGCGCTGATGCCCACCGCGGCGGTGGTGGCGATGGCGGCGCCGGACGGCGCCGGGATACGGTCCCGCAACGACACCGGCCGGGAGAACAACATCACCGGCCAGCCCCGTTCCAGCGCTTCGCGGCGCAGCACGTGGTCGGGATTGACCACGCTGGGGTGGCCGACCGCCTCGAGCATCGGCAGGTCGGTGATCGAGTCGGAGTAGGCGTAGCAGTGCTCCAGCGGGTACCCCTCGCGGGCGGCCAGCTCGCGGATCGCCTGGACCTTGCCCTCGCCATAGCAGTAGAAGGCGATCTCGCCGGTGTACCGCCCGTCCTCGACGACCATGCGGGTGGCCATCGCGTGGGTGGCGCCCAGCGCCCGCGCGATCGGCGCGACGATCTCCTCCCCGGAGGCCGACACCACCACGACGTCGCGCCCGCACAGCTTGTGCGCGGCGATCAGGTCGGCGGCCTCGGCGAACACCAGCGGAGTGACGATGTCGTGCAGCGTCTCGTTGACGATCGACTTGACCTGTTCGACGTCCCAGCCGGTGCACATGTTGGTCATGTGCGCCCGCATCCGATCCATCTGGTCATGATCGGCACCGGAGAGCAGATAGATGAACTGCGCGTAGCTGGACTTGAGCACCGCGCGCCGGTTGAGCAGGCCCTGAGCGAAAAACGGTTTGCTGAACGCCAGCGTGCTGGACTTGGCGATGATCGTCTTGTCCAGGTCGAAGAAGGCCGCCGTGCGGGCGTGCGGGACGCCACTCGGCGCTGACTGCTCGGGGGCTGACTGCTCCGCGGCCGGGTCGAAGACGGTCACCGCCCCAGCATAGGTCGACGGTCCCGCCCGGCCTCGATCCCGCACCGGAAATGGCCGCTCAGGACGGTGCCGGGGGTCGATGTGGCAGTGTTTTCGCGGCTCAACGTGTTTTTTCGGAAAATGATCTATTGCGTTACTGTCGACTGTCATGTGTATAGTAAGCATTACTCGGCCTGAGCCGAGGGTGTATCAGCCCGACCCCCGGGGGTGATGCACGACGGCCCTCGCCTCCTCCCCCTGGCGGGGGTCGTCCCTTTTCTCGGGTCTTTCCGGGCTGTTTCCCCCGGGTTTCGGGCGCTCCGACCGGTGCTGGGCGCGTTGCGGAGCATTGGCCCGCGCGTCGCTGGCGGTGCGCGCCCGCGCCGGTGCACGCCGTCGTCGCCGCCGGCCGCCGCGGGGCGGTCAGCGTGATCTGCGACCTGCCCCGCCGATTCACCGACGCCGCGCAGGCAGCGCTGGGCGCCGCCGATCTGGTGGTGGTGGTGAGCCGCTGCGACGTGCGCGCGTGCGCGGCGACCGGGGCGCTGGCCGCGGTCAACCCCAACGTGGGCCTGGTGGTGCGCGGCCCGTCGCCGGGCGGATTGCGGGCCGTCGAGATCGCCGGCATCACCGGGCTGCCGCTGCTGGCGGCCATCAAGGCGCAGCCGCAACTCGGCGCGCAGGTGGAGCGCGGCGGCCTGCGGCTGGGGCGGCGGTCCGCGCTCGCGGTGGCGGCCCGCCAGGTAGCTGGGCGTGCTGCCGCCGGCCTGTGCGCGGCGAAAGGGCAAGGCGGCGTGAGCAGTTCGCTGATCGACCGGGTCCGCGAGCGGCTGACCGGCGAAACGGTGCCGCTGGGCTCCCCGCTGCCCGCGTCGGTGGTGGCCGCCGCGATCCGGGCCGAGTCCGGCGTGATGCTCGGTGACACCGAGGTGCTGGCCAACCTGCGCACCCTGCAGACCGAGCTCACCGGCGCCGGCATCCTGGAACCGCTGCTGTGTGCGGACGACACCACTGACGTGCTGGTCACCGCGCCGGACGCGGTCTGGGTGGACGACGGGAACGGCTTGCGGCGCAGCGAGATTCGCTTTCCCGACGAGGCCGCGTTGCGCCGGCTGGCGCTGGCGGCCGGCCGGCGTCTGGACGACGCGCAACCGTGGCTGGACGGCGAGCTGACCGGCGTCGGCGCCGGCGGGTTCGCGGTGCGGCTGCACGCGGTGCTGCCGCCGGTGGCTGCCGCCGGCACCGGCCTGTCGCTGCGGGTGCTGCGGCCGGCCAGCCAGGACCTGGCGGCGCTGAGCGCCGCGGGCGCGATCGAGCCGGCCGCCGCGGCGCTGGTCGCCGATATCATCGCCGCGCGGTTGGCGTTCCTGGTGAGCGGGGGAACCGGCGCCGGCAAGACAACGCTGCTGGCCGCCATGCTGGGCGCGGTACCGGCGGACGAACGGATCATCTGCGTCGAGGACGCCGCCGAATTGGCGCCGCCGCACCCGCATCTGGTGAAGCTGGTCTCACGGTGCGCCAACGTCGAAGGCGTCGGCGAGGTCCCGGTGCGCCAGCTGGTCCGCCAGGCGTTACGGATGCGGCCCGACCGCATCGTGGTCGGCGAGGTCCGCGGCGCCGAGGTGGTGGACCTGCTGGCCGCGCTGAACACCGGGCACGAGGGCGGCGCGGGCACCGTGCACGCCAACAACCCCGGCGAGGTGCCGGCCCGGCTGGAGGCCCTCGGTGCGCTCGGCGGGCTCGACCGTGCCGCGCTGCACAGCCAACTCGCCGCCGCCGTGCAGGTGCTGCTGCACGTCGAGCGCAACCGCGCCGGCCGGCGGCGACTCAGCGAAATCGCGGTGCTGCAACGGGTTCAGGAACGGGTGCGCTCGGTCACGGTGTGGCACGCCGACCGGGGGATGACCGAGGCCGCCCCGCTGTTGCGGCGGGTGCTGGAAGATCGGATGCCGTCATGACCGGGCCTGTGGTGGGTGCGTTGCTGCTGGCGGTTGCCCTCGTCGTCGGGCCGCTCTCGCCGCGGCGCCGGCTGGGCGCGGCGGTGACGGGCAGCCGGCGGCCGTCGGCGCGCCGCCGGCGAGGGCCGGGCACTGGAAACGGCGCTCGACGTGCTCGTCGGCGAGCTACGGGCCGGCTCGCATCAGGTACGCGCGTTCGACGTCGCCGCCGGCGAGACCGCCGGCCCAGTCGCGGCGGCGCTGCGCTCGGTGGCGGCCCGGGCCCGGCTGGGCGCCGCGTCGCGCGGCTCGGCGCGGCCCGAGCACTGGCAGCGGCTGGCGCTGTGCTGGCGGCTGGCCGGCGACCACGGGTTGGGCATAGCCACCCTGATGCGCGCCGCCCAGCGGGATATCGCTGAGCGGCAACGGTTCTCGGCCCGGGTTTCATCGATCCTGGCCGGCGAGCGGGCCACCGCGGCGATCCTGGTCGCCCTGCCGGTGCTCGGCGTGCTGCTCGGCCAACTGATCGGCGCCCGGCCGCTGGATTTCCTGCTGGGCGGGCAGGTGGGTGGGTAGCTGCTGCTCGTCGGCGCGACGCTGGCCTGCGCCGGGCTGCTGTGGGCTGGCCGCATCGTCGATGGGGTGATGGCGTGACGCGCAGATGGATCTAGCGGCGGTGTTGCTGGCCGCGGCCCCGATCCGCTGGCGATCGCCTCCTGTCTCGACGTGCTGGTGGTATGCCTGGGCGCTGGGATGGCGGTGTCGGCCGCCGCGGCGGCCGCGGTCCCGTCCGCCCCGGCGCAGTTGGGGCGGGTGCTGCGCCGCGCTGCCGACCTGCTGGCGCTCGGTGCCGATCCCGCCGGACCCGCCGGGCGGCCCGGCCGACCCGCAGATCGACGCGCTGCTGCGGTTGGCCCGGCGTTCGGCGGCCTCGGGTGCGGCGCTGGCCGGCGGCGTGGCCGAGTTGGCCGACCAGTCCCGCAGCGACGCCGCCCATACGGCCGCCGTCGCGGCCGAGCGGGCCGGGGTGTTGATCGCCGGGCCGCTGGGTCTGTGCTTCCTGCCGGCGTTCGTCTGCCTGGGCATCGTCCCGGTGGTGGCCGGGCTCGCCGGCGATGTGCTGCGGTCCGGGCTGTTGTGAAAGGAAAGGAAGTCATTGATGCACAGGGTGTTTCGCGAATTCTCGGCTCGCGTGGCGGTGCTGGTGGCCGACGAGTCGGGTATGTCGACCGTCGAGTACGCCATCGGCACCATTACGGCGACCGCCTTCGGGGCGGTGCTCTACACCGTGGTCACCGGCGATTCCATCGTGTCCGCGCTGACCAACATCATCGGTCGCGCGCTCAACACCAAGGCATAGCCGGCTGTGCCGGCGCCAGCACCGCCGAGGCGGCGCTGGGCATCGCGTCGCTCGTCGTGGTGCTGGTGGCCTGCCTGGCCGGGGTCACCGCGGTTTCGATGCAGGTGCGCTGTGTCGACGCCGCCCGTGAGGCCGCCCGGTTGGCTGCCCGCGGAGACGAACGCTCCGCCGCGGCGGCCGCGGTCCGGCTCGCGCCCGCGGGGGCACGGGTCGACCTGCGCCGCGACGGCGACTTCCTGGTGGCCACTGTTGTCGCACATTGGAAACTGTTGCCCGCCCTTGATATTCGGGACCAGGCGGTCTCGGCGGCCGAGCCGGCACGGTGAGCGCGGGTCGGCCACCCTGGCCGCGGCCTGGATGGTGGTGGTGCTGCTGTCGGCGACCGGTGCCGCGGTCTACCTCGGTGGCGCGGCACCGGGTCCAGGCGGCGGCCGATCTGGCGGCCCTGGCCGCCGCGGCCCGGTTGCCGTCGGGAGCCGATGCTGCCTCCGCCCGGGCCGCGGCCGTGGCCCGCTCCATGCGGGTTTACGACATCGGTTGTGTCGCAGACGGTCTCGACGTCGTCGTCACGGCGCGGGTGGCGGTCGGCACCGCCGTCGCCGCCGCGCGGGCGGGCCCGGCGACCGGCTAAGGCGTTCCGCCGGTGGCTTGCGGCAGCCCGGCGGCGGCCAGCTCTTCCTCGGTGGGCAACCGCAGCGAGACCAGCCCGGCGTAGGCGTCCGGCTCGAGTTCCACCTTGTTCACCGTGATGTGCACCGGCACCCAATCGCCGTCGTGCCCGGCCAGCCGCAGAACCCTGCTGGCGGCGCCCCCGCTGAATTCCTCTGTCATGGCCGACATCACGGCGTGGTCGTCGGGGTGGACCCGGGGCTTGCCGGTCTCGCTGCTGCGCCAGTCGTAAAAGGTGCACGGCTCGTCCAGCCATTTCAGCAGCGTCCAGTTGTTGAGATCGATCAGTGCGCGGTGCACCCCGGCCTGGGTCAGCCCGGACAGGATCCGCTGCGCCAGATCGTCGGTCGACACCGCGGGCCCCTTCTGCTCGGCCTGCCAGTTGATCGCCCGTGCCACCAGGTGTTCCCGGCCGTCGGGCCCCGGCTCCAAGATGGTGCGCGCCACGAAACCGATCCGAATGGCCTCGCCCCGCCAGTCGGTGAGATCCCAAGTGCTGCATAGTGTTTGATCGGGTTTGGCCTTGACCGCCATGGCCAGCACCTTGGTTTCGTTCGGGTTGAGCTCACGCGACGGGAGATCCTCGGCGAACGCCCGGCCGAACGTGACCTCGACCTCGGGGTTCTTGCCGCTGTTGATCAGCGATTCGCGGGTGTCGGTGGCCACCCCCAGCGTCAGGTCCCATTTCAGCGGCCCGGGAATCGGCCGCTCCGGCGGCTCGATGTCCGACGGCCCGGTCCACACGTGCACGCCGTGGATGAATCCGTCGGACATCACCACCGGTTCGGTGCGGATGACGCGGTCGCGCTTGGGGGTGATGCTGGTCAACGCCTGGCCGGTCTGCACCGACTCGGCGATCGCCGTCCGAACCGCGGAGAGATAGGGGCTGCGGCGCAGGAACGTGGTGATTGGCACGAGATTCTTGAGCTGACGGCCCTGCGCCACAACGGTGGGATCACCCCCGAGCGTCTCCACGAGCAACCAGTCGTGGGCCATGCGGCCGATTTTACGGTGACCGGGCGGGTCCGGGGCAGGCGCTGCTGAACCGGCCCGCGGATTTCGTGGCCCACCGGGGTGCTCAGCGCGGCCCTCGGTCCAACTCCGCGAGGACCAATCGCAACACCCGCGTCGCGCCCGCCTTGTCAAGCGGGTCGTTGCCGTTGCCGCACTTGGGTGACTGCACGCACGACGGGCAGCCCCGGGGGCACTCGCACGCCTCGATGGCGGCGGCCGTCGCCCCCAGCCAGGTGCTGGCCCGGCGAAAGCCCCGCTCGGCGAATCCGGCCCCGCCGGGGTGACCGTCGTAGACAAAGACGCTGGGCAGGCCGGCGGGTTCGGGTCCCACCGCGCTGGACAAGCCGCCGATGTCGCCGCGGTCGCAGCTGGCCACCAGCGGCAGCAACCCGATCGCCGCGTGCTCGGCCGCGTGCAACGACCCGGGGATGCGCGGGCCGTCAATGCCGTTGTCCCGCAACGCTTCCTCGGTGATGGTGTACATGGCCGCGGTGGTGGCCAGCGTGTGCTCCGGCATGTCCAGTTCGATGAAGTCGATCACCCCTCCGGACAGGCGGCGGCGCAGGTAGCCCACCACCCGGTGGGTGACCCGCACCGGCACCAGGCCCAGGGTGACCGGCCCGAAGACCAACCGCTCCCCGGCGCCGGTGACGGCGATGTCGGTGATTTCCCGCGCGAACGTCGCATACCCGGGATCCTCGGCGTGCACGAACGCGATGCCCTCCTGCAGATCCAGCGAGTCGACGACGTAGCTCTCGCCCTGATGCAGGTAGACCGCGCCCGGATGGACCGACGCCGGTGCCTGCCCGGCGCCGGCGCTGTCCAGCAACCGGCCCGTGTCGGCCTCGAGGATGACAACCTGGCCGCCCGCTCCCCGGATGTCCACCGTGGCGTGCGGCTGCAGGCCGGGCGCCGGGAAGTACTTCCCGTTCCGCCGCCGCAGCAGCCCGTCGTCCACCAGGCTCTCGGCCACCCCGGTGGCGTCCAGCTCGCGCACCTCTGCCTCCTGAAGCGGCAATTCCGTTGCTGCACAAATAAATTTCGGACCCAGAATGTAGGGGTTGCGCGGGTCGATCACCACCAGCTCGACCGGCTTGCCCAGCAGCGCGGCCGGGTTGTGCACCAGGTAGGTGTCCAGCGGATCGTCCCGGGCGATCAGCACCACCAGCGCCCCCTGGCCGCGCCGCCCGGACCGCCCGGCCTGCTGCCAGAACGAGGCGACCGTGCCCGGAAAACCGGCTAGCACCACCGCGTCCAGCCCGGCGATGTCGACCCCCAACTCCAGCGCGTTGGCGGTGGCCAGGCCCCGCAGCCGGCCCTCGGCCAGCGCCCGCTCGAGGGCGGTGCGGTCCTCGGCGAGATAGCCGGCGCGATAGGACGCCACCTGCGCCTACAACTCCGGGGCGATCTCGTCCAACCGGGCCTGCGTGCCGAGCGCGGTCAACTCCGCCGCCCGGCGCGACCGGACGAACGTCAGCGTCTACGCACCCTCGGCGATCAGGTCTGGCCACCACCCGCGCCGCCTCCGCACCGGCGGAACGGCGCACCGGCGCACCGTTCTCGCCCACCAGATTGGCCCGCAGCGCCGGCTCCCACAACGCCACCGTCCGCGTGCCCTGCGGGGAACCGTCTTCGGTGACCTCCCGCACCGGCAGCCTGATCAACTCGGCGGCCGTCGCGCCGGGCGAATCCGTTGTCGCGCTGGCGAATATCACCGTCGGCGCGCTGGCGTACCGGGCGCACAACCGCAACAGCCGGCGCAGCACCATCGCCACATGGGAACCGAAAACCCCACGGTAGTAATGACATTCGTCGACGATCACGAAGCGCAGGCCGCGCAACAGGACGGCCCAGCGGGCGTGGTTGCGCAGCGTCGACAGATGGATCATGTCCGGGTTGGAGAACACCCAGCGGGACCGCTCCCGCGCGAAGCGGCGCACCTCGGTGGGGCTGTCGCCATCGTAGGCGGTGGGGGCGACCGCGAAACCGGGTTCCCGCAGCCGCGGAATCGCCGCGGTCAACGCGTGCGCGGCGCGCAACTGGTCGTGGCCGAGTGCCTTGGTCGGCGACAGGTAGAGCACCCGGGCCCGCGGGTCGGTCGCCAACGCGTTGAGCGCGGGAAGCTGATAGGCCAGCGACTTGCCCGACGCGGTGCCGGTGCTGACCACCACGTGAAGGCCCGACCAGGCCAGGTCGGCGGCCGTGCACTGATGCGACCACGGTGATTTGATCCCGCGCGCGGCGAACGCGCCGACCACCCCCGGCTCGGCCCACGCCGGCCAGTCGTGCGGCCGGCCGCGGCGCGGCGGCAACTCGGCCGCATGGCGCAGCGGCTGCTCGTCGGCGGCGGTCCCGGCGAGCGCGGCGGCCAGCAGCTCACTGCCGAAACTCGCCATCTCGCCCCTCGTGGAACCGCCCGGCGACGCAAGTCTGTCGCCGACGCGATGAACATGGTTGACTATTTGCGGTCGCAGCTTCTGTGTTCGTGTCAAACTTTCGCAGGATCGACGTTGCGGCCGCGGTTCCTGCGAGGTTAATCGGTCGGGTGAAGTTCCGGCGACTGAGCGAGGTATGGCGGTCGTACCAGGACCCGGGGCGTCGAAAGGCGATGCCCCGCACCCAGAAGAAAAGGAAAGATCGAGAGATGCCACAGGGAACTGTGAAGTGGTTCAACGCGGAGAAGGGCTTCGGGTTCATCGCTCCCGAAGACGGTTCCGCTGACGTGTTTGTCCACTACACGGAGATCCAGGGAACGGGCTTCCGCACCCTTGAAGAGAACCAGAAGGTCGAGTTCGAAATCGGCCACAGCCCTAAGGGCCCCCAGGCCACCGGAGTCCGCTCCCTGTAGGCGGGCAGACCTGAAACGGATACCCCCCGTGCAGTCCCGCCCAGCGGGCCCGGCCGGGGGGTTTCCTCTTTTCTCTAGTTTTCTCCAGGGGTTTCATCCCTGGTGATCTCCCGCGGCCCGAGTCGGCGCGCCCGCAACGCCGATTGCCTCAAGACGCGAACGGCAGACCTGGCCTACTGTCGGATGGCGTGAGCCAGCTTTCCTTCTTCACGGCGGAGTCGGTGCCCCCCGCGGTCGCCGATCTCTCGGGAGTGCTGGCGGCGTCCGGGCAGATCGTCATGGTCGGGACCCCGGAACCCCGCGGCGCCCGGCTGTCGGTGGTGGTCGACCACACCTGGCGCGCCGAGGCGCTGGCGGACATGATCTCCAAGGCCGGCCTGGTGGCCGAGATCGGCCGGACCTACGAGGACACCTCGCTGGTGCGCACCGCGGTGGACCCCGCGCTGAGCTCGCTGGCCGCCGAATGGACGCGCGGCGCAGTCAAGACCGTCCCGCCGCGCTGGCTACCCGGGCCGCGCGAATTGCGGGCCTGGACGCTGGCCGCCGGCAACCCCGAGGGCGAGCACTATGTGCTGGCGTTGGACCCGCACGCACCCGACATCCACTCGCCGCTGGCGTCGGCGTTGATGCGGGTCGGCATCGCGCCCACGCTGATCGGCACCCGCGGCGGGCGGCCGGCGCTGCGGATCAGCGGCCGCCGCCGGCTGTCACGCCTGGTAGAGAACGTGGGAGAGCCGCCCGACAGCCCGGAGGCGTCGGCGCACTGGCCGCGCGTGTAGCGGGCGGACGGACCCCGGATCCGGCCCGCCGCCGGGCCCGCCGGTTTGCGCAGGCGAGCCTCCGGGTGCGAAATTGTCAGGTGCCGCAGGGCGAAGGAACGGTCGCGGACTGCGAATTTCACCGGAATTTTCGTAGCAGACCTGTCATTCTTCCTGCAGGTGGTCTCGCAGGGGGACCAATCAGGGATGGAGCGTAAGGGCAGTTGGCTGACCCGAAACTGAAGGAAAACACCAGCGGCGGGAACGGCAGCCGCCGGCGACTCGTGATCGTCGAGTCGCCCACCAAGGCGCGCAAACTGGCCAGCTACTTGGGCTCGCGGTACATCGTCGAGTCGTCGCGCGGGCACATCCGCGACCTGCCCCGGGCCGCGGCCGACGTGCCGGCGAAATACAAGTCGGAGCCGTGGGCGCGGCTCGGCGTGAACGTCGACGCCGACTTCGAGCCGCTGTACATCATCAGTCCGGAGAAGAAGCACACCGTCAGCGAGCTCAAGGGCCTGCTCAAGGACGTCGACGAGCTCTACCTGGCCACGGACGGCGACCGCGAGGGCGAGGCCATCGCCTGGCACCTGCTGGAAACCCTCAAACCCAACATTCCGGTCAAGCGGATGGTGTTCCACGAGATCACCGAGCCGGCCATCCTGGAGGCCGCCGAGAACCCGCGCGACCTGGACATCGACCTGGTCGACGCGCAGGAGACCCGGCGCATCCTGGACCGGCTGTACGGCTACGAGGTCAGCCCGGTGCTGTGGAAGAAGGTCGCGCCCAAGCTGTCGGCGGGCCGGGTCCAGTCCGTGGCCACCCGGATCATCGTGCAGCGCGAACGCGACCGGATGGCGTTCCGCAGCGCGTCCTACTGGGACATCGTGGCCCAGCTGGACGCCAGCGTGTCCGACCCCCAGGCCTCCCCGCCCACCTTCGCGGCCTGGCTGACCAGCGTGGACGGCCTGCGGGTGGCGACTGGGCGGGACTTCGACTCGCAGGGCCAGCTGCGCAAGGCCGACGAGGTGATCGTGCTCGACGAGCCCCAGGCGACCGAGCTGGCCGCCGGGCTGCAGGGCGCCCAGCTGTCGGTGGCCTCGGTGGAGGAAAAGCCCTACACCCGCCGGCCGTACGCGCCGTTCATGACGTCGACGCTGCAGCAGGAGGCCGGCCGCAAGCTGCGGTTCTCCGCCGAGCGCACCATGAGCATCGCCCAGCGGCTCTACGAGAACGGCTACATCACCTATATGCGTACCGACTCGACCACGCTGTCGGGTTCGGCCATCAACGCCGCGCGCACCCAGGCGCGTCAGCTCTACGGCGAGGAGTACGTCTCGCCGTCGCCGCGCCAGTACACCCGCAAGGTGAAGAACGCCCAGGAGGCGCACGAGGCGATCCGGCCGGCCGGCGAGACGTTCGCCACCCCGGACGCGGTGCGCCGCGAGCTCGACGGCGACGAGTTCCGGCTCTACGAGCTGATCTGGCAGCGCACGGTGGCCTCCCAGATGGCCGACGCGCGCGGCACCACGCTGAGCCTGCGGATCGGCGGTCAGGCCGGGGACCGGCAGGTGGTGTTCTCCGCGAGCGGGCGCACCATCACCTTCGCGGGATTTTTGAAGGCCTACGTGGAGACCGTCGACGAGCTGGCCGGCGGCGAGGCCGACGACGCCGAGAGCCGGCTGCCGCAGCTGACCCAGGGCCAGCGGCTGGACGCCATCAAGCTGACCTCCGACGGCCACGTCACCAACCCCCCGCCGCGCTACACCGAGGCGTCGTTGGTCAAGGCGCTCGAGGAGCTGGGCATCGGCCGCCCGTCGACCTACTCGTCGATCATCAAGACCATCCAGGACCGCGGCTATGTGCACAAGAAGGGCAGCGCCCTGGTGCCGTCCTGGGTCGCGTTCGCCGTCACCGGTTTGCTGGAGCAACATTTCGGCCGGCTGGTGGACTACGACTTCACCGCCGCGATGGAAGACGAGCTGGACGCGATCGCCTCGGGCCAGGAGCGGCGCACCGACTGGCTGAACAACTTCTACTTCGGCGGCGAGCACGGCGTGGCCGACTCGATCGCCCGCTCCGGGGGCCTGAAGAAACTCGTCGGCGTCAACCTGGAGGGCATCGACGCCCGAGAAGTCAACTCCATCAAGCTCTTTGACGACGAGCAGGGCCGCCCCGTCTACGTCCGGGTGGGCAAGAACGGGCCCTACCTGGAGCGCATGGTGACCGGCGACAACGGCGAGCCCACCCCGCAGCGGGCCAACCTCAACGACTCGCTGACCCCCGACGAGCTCACCCTCGAGGTGGCCGAGCAGCTGTTCGCCACGCCGCAGGAGGGCCGGGTGCTGGGGGTGGATCCGGCGACCGGCCACGAGATCGTCGCCAGGGACGGCCGCTACGGGCCGTATGTGGCCGAGGTGCTGCCCGAGCCGCCGCCCGACGATGACGACGGCAGCGGCGCGCCCGCCAAGAAGGGCAAGAAGCCCATCGGGCCCAAACCGCGCACCGCGTCGCTGCTGCGCACTACGGACCTGCAGACGGTCACCCTCGAGGACGCGCTGCGCCTACTCTCGCTGCCCCGGGTGGTGGGGGTCGACCCCGAGACCGGTGAGGAGATCACCGCGCAGAACGGCCGCTACGGTCCATACCTGAAGCGCGGCAACGACTCTCGCTCGCTGGCCACCGAGGAGCAGCTGTTCGACATCACCCTCGAGGAAGCGCTGAAGATCTACGCCGAGCCCAAACGTCGCGGCCGGCAGGGCACCGCCGCGCCGCCGCTGCGGGAGCTGGGCGCCGATCCGGCGACCGGCAAGCCGATGGTGATCAAGGACGGCCGGTTCGGGCCGTACGTTACCGACGGCGAGACGAACGCGAGCCTGCGCAAGGGCGACGACGTCATGTCGCTCACTGACCAGCGCGCCGCCGAGCTGTTGGCCGACCGCAGGGCGCGCGGCCCAGCGAAGCGGACCGCCAAGAAAACCAGCCGCAAGGCCCCGGCCAAGAAGGCGGCCAAGCGCGGTTAGCCGCTCACCTCGCTGGAAACCTCTTGCGGAGCAACCTCTTCGGGGGTGGCCAGCTTCACCGGTCGGGCCAGCTGGGTGGGTGCGGTGCGGCCGCGTAGCTCGACGACCTCGCCGACGTCCCAGCACAACGCCTCCGAATCCAGCGCGCCGCTGACTGCGATCGCCGACGCCAGCACGTGGCCGGGCTCGAGTTTGGCCAGCTCGGTCAGCCGGGCGGCCTCGTTGACCGGGTCGCCGATCACGGTGTACTCGAACCGGGCCTGCGCGCCGATGTGGCCGGCGATGGCGCGGCCGGCCGACACCCCGATGCCGAACTCCGCCGAACCGATCACCGGCAGCAGCGCGTCGTGCAACTCCCGCGCCGCGGCCAGCGCCCCGCCGGGGGAGTCGGGGTGCTCGATCGGTGCGCCGAAGATGGCCAGCGCGGCGTCACCCTGGAACTTGTTAACGAAACCGCCATGCTTGCCAACGGTTTCCACCACCACACGGAAGAACTCGTTGAGCAGGTGCACCACCTCGGCGGGCGGGCGGGTGGCGGCCAGCTGGGTGGAACCGACCAGGTCCACGAACAGCACCGCGACATCGCGTTCCTGACCGCCCAGCTCGGTGCCGCGCTCCAGCGCGCGGCGGGCCACGTCCTCGCCGACGTAGCGGCCGAACAGGTCGCGCAGCCGCTGCCGCTCGGACAGGTCGCGGACCATGTCGTTGAAGCCGGCCTGCAGTAGGCCCAGCTCGCTGGCGTCGTAGATCTGCATGTGCGCGTTGTAGTTTCCGCGCTGCACCTCCGAGAGCGCCCAGCGCAGCTGGCGCAGCGGGTCGGCGATCGACATGGCCACCAGCAGCGTGCTGACCAGCCCAATGCCCAGCGCCGCCACCGCCAGCAGCAGGATGGGGGTGAACAGCTTCTCCGGCGTGGCATGCAGCAGCGAGGTCTTGTCGGCCACCACCGCCAGCACGATGGCCAGCACCGGCACCGCGGTGGACAGCATCCAGGTCAGGATCTGGCGCAGGATGACACCGGGCGCCTTGGCGTTCTCGGGCACCCCGCTGCGCAGCGCGGCGACGGCCACCGGGCGCAGCACCCGCTCGCACTGCAGGTAGCCGATGATCGCGGTGGTCGCGGCGCCCAGCCCGGTGGCCACCGCCACCACCGGCGCGGCGAACCGGGCCACCGACCAGCTGGCGATGATGAACACCACGCCGCCGATGCACCAGATCACCATGTTGGTGAAGGTGTGGTAGAACGGCATGCGCAGCGCGCGGATGCGGGCCAGTTCGGTGGCGGCCGGGTTGGATTCGGCCAGCAGGTTGTCCCGACGCTGCCACCGGAACACCGGCATCAGCAGCTTCAGGTTTACCACCGAGGCGGCGAGGAACAGCACCACCAACGACGTCGCGAACACCGCCAGGTTCACCACCGGCAGGTCCTGGAGCTGGATGCGGTCTTCGGGCGGCAGGGCGTAGCGTAGGAAGCCGAGCACGAACAGCGCGCCGATGATGTCGGCCTGCATCATGCTCAGCCAGAACAACGGCCACGGTGTGCGCACCACCCAGCGGGCGAATGCGTTGATCCGCCCCGGTCGCGCCGCCGCTGTTGTCACGATCCCACCGTATCGGGCGGCGGCGACGTCTCGGAAACTAAATTGCGTTCATTTTGGCGGCCGCGACGGCGGCGAAGATAACGGAATGGTCGCGGTATGGTGGCCGATCGGTATCTGTCGGGCGGTCGCAGTAGGTTAGGCGCTGATGTCCGGGGTGTTTACGCGGCTGGTAGGCCAGGACGCGGTGAAGGCCGAGCTGCTCGGCGCGGCCCGGGCCGCCCGCGGTGACGCGGGCCACAGCGATGCGGGCGCCGGGACTATGACACACGCCTGGCTGATCACCGGCCCGCCGGGGTCCGGACGCTCGGTGGCGGCGCTGCGCTTCGCGGCCGCGCTGCAATGCACCGCGGACGGCGAACCGGGTTGTGGCCGCTGCCATGCCTGCACGACGACCCTGGCCGGCACCCACGCCGACGTGCGCCGGGTGGTTCCCGAGGGCCTGTCCATCGGCGTCGACGAGATGCGCGCGATCGTGCAGATCGCGGCGCGGCGCCCGGCCACCGGGAATTGGCAGATCGTGGTGATCGAGGACGCCGACCGGTTGACCGAGGGGGCGGCCAACGCGCTGCTGAAGGTGGTCGAGGAGCCGCCGCCGTCGACGGTGTTTCTGCTGTGCGCGCCGTCGGTGGACCCCGAGGACGTGGCGATCACGCTGCGGTCCCGGTGCCGGCACGTCGCGCTGGTGACCCCGTCGACCGAGGCGATCGCCCGGGTGCTGGTCGACAGCGACGGCCTCACCTCCGAGACGGCGGACTGGGCGGCATCGGTCAGCGGCGGCCATGTGGGCCGGGCGCGGCGGCTGGCCACCGACCCCGAGGCGCGGCAGCGCCGGGAGCGGGCGCTGGGCCTGGTGCGCGACGCGGCCACGCCGTCGCGGGCCTACGCCGCGGCCGAAGAGCTGGTGGCCGCGGCCGAGGCGGAGGCAGTGGTGCTGACCGCCGAGCGCGCCGAGGCCGAGACCGAGGAGCTGCGCACGGCGCTGGGCGCCGGCGGCACCGGCAAGGGCACCGCGGGCGCCATGCGCGGGGCGGCCGGGGCGATCAAAGACCTTGAGCGGCGCCAGAAGTCGCGTCAGACCCGGGCGTCGCGGGATGCGCTGGACCGGGCGCTGATCGACCTGGCGACCTACTTCCGGGATGCGCTGATGGCCTCCTCCGGCGCCGGGGCGGTGCGGGCCAACCATCCGGACATGGCCGAACGGGTCGCGGCGCTGGCCGCGCACGCGCCGCCCGAGCGGCTGCTGCGCTGCATTGAGGCGGTGCTGGAGTGCCGCGAGGCGCTGGCCGTCAACGTCAAGCCCAAGTTCGCCGTCGACGCCATGGTCGCCACCATCGGCCAGCAACTTGGGTGACGCGACCCCTCTGCCGTAGACTCGTGCCGCCCATCGGGCACGCCACCTTAGCTCAGTCGGTAGAGCGGCTCACTCGTAATGAGCAGGTCAGGAGTTCGATTCTCCTAGGTGGCTCCGTTTGTTCGGGCGCCGAGCGTCACGCCAGCGTGACGGGCGGGCGAGGTCCTCACGCCGGGGCCAGAAACCCGACCGGGCCCGACGCGAGGCACAGCGCCAGCGCGGTGGTGTTGGCCCGCACCGTGATCGCGTCCCCGGCGCCGGGCAGCCGGGCGAAGACGCGGTTGAGCCCCGGATGCACCGGCACTTTGACCGGGGGGCCCTGCGTCATCGACAACGTCATCGACCCGTCGCTGTTGGCCAGGTAATTCAGCTCGACGGTCCAATCGGCCGGCAGCAGCGGCCCGTCCAGGACCAGGCGGGTCGGTCGGTCCGGCTGCGCGAAATACCCGCACTGCGGCATCGGCCCGGGCGTGATGGTGCGCACCCAGGTCACCCGCGCCCTGATCAGCCGCCCCGAGCTGTCCAGCATTCGCAATTGCGTTGTCGACGAAGTGAATTTGGGCCTGTCGCGGAGCAACGCGAACAGGTGGCTGGCCAGGTTCTCCAGTGCGGCCACCCGTTGCAGCACCAGCGGGTCGACCTCCTGGTCCAGCAGCGGCGCGTCGCTGGCCGCATGCGCCGCCGCCAGCGCGGCCCGGGCGTTGCGCAGATAGGGCTGGGCGGGGTTGTCGCGCCAGCTGGTCAGGAACGTGGCCGTCGAGTACAGGCTGCTGGCCAAAAACAGCGCCGCCAAACCGCACGCGGCCACGGCGCGTTTCGGTGAGGCGTGCAGCCGGCGCGGGCCGGCGGGCCGGTTGGGGGCGCTGAGCGCGACGGCGGCCAGCAGCGCCAGTACGACGACGAGATCCGGCAGATACCGCAGCGTCTGGGCGAGTTCCAGCGCGGTCTGCTTGGACGACCGCATCAGATAGATCGGCACCTGGCAGGCCACCGCGTAGCCGGCCGCGGTCAGCCACACCTGCCCGATCCGCCGCTTGCGAAGCAGCGACACCACCAGCACGCCGGCCAGCGCCAGCCAGCCCAGCACCATCACCGACGGCGCAGGTGTGGCCCAGGGCGAGGCCGGCGCCCAGCGGTCCCAGCGCCACGGCCCGCCGGCGAGCCCCGGCACGATGCCGTGCGTGATCGAGCGCACCAGCAGCCGGCCCGTCATCACCACGCCCGAACTCCACCGCCGCTGGTTGACCACGGCCAGGTACAGCCCCACCCAGGCGGCGGTCAACACCAGCGACGGCACCCACAGTCGCCGGCCCGACCGCCACACCGCGCGCAGCGCGGACCCCGGTCCGGCGTCGCCCGCCACATGACGCAGCAGCGTGGCCACCGCGAACGCCACGAACGGGATCACCGCGGCCTTCTCGAAGAACAGCAGCCCACCGAGGTAGACCAGCACCCCGGTCAGCGTGTAACGTCGGTTCCCGGTGCGAACCAGCAGGATCGCGTCGCTGCACACCCAGGCCAGCGCCGTCAGCATCGGCAGCGAATTCAGCGCCGCCGCCCACCACGCGAACCCGGGCACCGCCAGCGGGGTGAACAAGGCGAACGTGAACGGGATCAGCAGCACCGGCCGCCACCCCAGGATCACGTGCAGCGCGTGCAACAACGCCAGGGACGCCAGCAGCTGCAGCACCAGCAGGCTGACCGCCGGCCAGGTCCAGTCCAGCGGCGCGGCCCGGATGATGGTGCCGGCGAGCAGGAATGCCCCTGGCATGAGGTGCCCGTCGTGGTCGTCGAGCAGATACGACGGCGCCAGCAGATTGTGGGTGCCGGCCTTGCCGATCAGGATCAGGTCGTCCCAATAGAAGTAGCCGCCGAACGCCAGCACCGCCCGCACCGCCAGCTGCACCACGACGAGCGCGGCGGCCGCCAGTGCTATGTATGGTGGGCCGGTGCGCGTACTGGTTACCGGGGCAGCCGGATTCATCGGCTCGACGCTAGTCGACCGCCTCCTGGCCGACGGTCACACGGTGGTGGGGCTGGACAACTTCGCGTCCGGCCGCGCGAGCAACCTCGAGCATCTGGTCGGCAACCCGGCGCACGTGTTCGTCGAGGCCGACATCGTGACCGCCGACCTGGAGGCCATCCTCGACGAACACCGCCCGGAGGTGGTGTTCCACCTGGCCGCCCAGATCGACGTGCGGCACTCGGTGGCCGACCCGCAATTCGACGCCTCGGTCAACGTCATCGGCACCGTGCGGCTAGCCGAGGCCGCGCGGCGGGCGGGGGTGCGCAAGATCGTGCACACCTCCTCCGGGGGCTCCATCTACGGCACCCCACCGACCTATCCCACCCCTGAGACCGTGCCCACCGACCCGGCCTCGCCGTATGCCGCGGGCAAGGTGGCCGGCGAGATCTACCTGAACACCTTCCGCCACCTCTACGGCCTGGACTGCTCACACATCGCGCTGGCCAATGTCTATGGGCCGCGCCAGGATCCGCACGGCGAGGCCGGTGTGGTGGCGATCTTCGCCCAGGCGCTGCTGTCGGGCAAGCCGACCAAGGTTTTCGGGGACGGCACCAACACCCGCGACTACGTTTTCGTCGACGACGTGGTGGACGCCTTTGTCAAGGCATCCGGGGACGCCGGCGGCGGCCAGCGCTTCAACATCGGCACCGGCGTCGAAACCTCGGACCGGCAACTGCATTCGGCCGTCGCGGCCGCCGTCGGGGGACCCGACGACCCGGAGTTCCACCCGCCGCGGCTCGGCGACCTGAAGCGGTCCTGCCTCGATATCGGCTTAGCCGCAAGGGTTTTGGGCTGGCAACCGGAGGTCGGCCTGCAGCAGGGGGTGGCCCGCACGGTGGAGTACTTCCGCAACCAGCACAATTAGTTCGGGTCGGGCGGCAGCGCGGATTCCAGCGCGACCGCCCGGGCCAGGCGCGCGTAGCGCAGCTCCAGGTCCTTGAACCGCATGTAGGTGCTGAGCGTGGTGAAGCAGAACGCCATCACCAGCGCGTAGAGCATCAGGTCGGTGCCGCGGCGCACCCCGAACCAGTTCGCCACCACGGTGGTGTCGTCGGGCCGCAGCACGGCATAGATACCGGCCAGCACGAACACCACGTAGCCGACCTTGACCCAGGCCCGGGATCGGGCGTTGCGGCGCGAGCGCAGCAGGTAAACCAGCAGCGCCACAATGGATCCGATCAGCAGCACCTGGATCCAGTTCATCGTGGAATCCTTCCTCGCAGAAACCCGTCGAAAATGATGTTCACCCCGTTGAGCAGCGGTTGACCCTTCGACCTCGAGTACTCGGTGTAGAGCACCTCGATGGGTTCTTCGGCCACGCGCCAATGGTTTTCGTCGATCAGCATGACGAACTCGTTGGCGTGGCTCATGCCGCTCATGGTGATGTCCAGCCCGTCGGTGACCTTCTTGTTGAACACCCGCAGCCCGTTGTTGGTGTCGGTCAGGCCGAGCCGGCGGCCGCGCCGGCTCAGCCGTGCTGCGGTCTGCAACACCATGCGCTTCAGGAGCGGCGGCCGGGCCCCCTGCCGGGTGCCGAACCGGGTGCCGATGACGACGTCGACGTCACCGACCCGCAGCCGGTTGACTATCGCGGCCAGGTCTTTGACCCGGTGCTGGCCGTCGGCGTCGAAGGTGGCGAAGATCTGGGCGCCCGGCTGCCGGCGGGCGTACTCGACCCCGGTCTGAATGGCCGCGCCCTGCCCGAGGTTGATCGGATGGCGCACCAGATGCGCCCCGGCCCGCCGGGCGATCTCGCCGGTGTCGTCGGTGCTGCCGTCGTCCACGCAGACGACGTTGTCGAATACCGAACGCACATCGGCTATCACCTCGCCGATGACGGCGGCTTCGTTGAAGGCGGGAATCACGACCCAGACGGCCGAATAATGCGTGCCAGTACCCATCTAAGCCCACAAGGTACACGCCGGTGCAGGTCCGATCAGCCGGTTAGGCGCGCGGCGCGCGACAACGCCACCAGATGCGCGCTGATACCCACCAGCGGCCCGCACAGCAGCCCGACCACGGTCCGGGTCTGCAGCGACAACGGCAGTGCCAGCAGCAATCCCGATGCGACCGTGGCGCCCACCCACCCCAGCGCGTAGGCCCGGTGCAGAGCGGCGGCGACCGCGGCCGCGCCGGTCAGGGTGAGCATCGCGATGGCCACCGCCGCCGCGGTCAGCCAGGCCAGCAGCGCGCTGCCGGCCTGGTACTGCGGGCCGAAGGCGACCCGTAACACCCACGGGCCCAGCACGCCTGCGGCCAGCACCCCGACCGCGCCGATCGCCCCGACGATGGCCGCCGGGCCGATCAGCGCCCTAACCCGGTCGCTGCGTTCGTCGACGAAATGCGCAATCAGGTTGCCCTGCATGGCCGTCAGCGGCACCAGCAGCGGCGCGCGGGTCAGCGTGACGGCGAGGATGATCACCCCGCCCTGCGCGCCGAGCTCGGCGCTGGTCAGCTTCAGCAGCACCGGAAACCCCATCACCAGGATGGCGCTGGCGCCCGCGGCGGTGATCGAATGCGCGGCGCCGCGCAGGAACGGCGCGGTGCCGCCCGGGGTCAGCAGCCGCGCGGTGGCGCGGGTGGCGGGTGAGGCCGCCAGCAGGATCAGCCAGGCGACCGCGCCGGCGACCGTCGCCCACAAGAAGCCGACCAGGTGCCAACCCAGCACCACGGTAGCCGCGGCCACCATCACCCGGATGACGGCGTCGGTCACCATCAGCGCGCCGTAGCGGGTCCACTTGTTGGTGCCGGCCAGCATGCCCAGCAGGGTGGCGTGCACACAGAACCCGGCCAGCCCCACGGACAGCAGCAGCACCGACAGCGGCCGCGCCTCGACGAACACCCGGCCGCTCCACAACGGCGAGCTGCCGGCGATCACGACGGCCGCGGCCGCCCCGAGCAGCATGGCGACCCGCAACGGATGGGTGCGCTTGACCGGTGCGACCTCGAGGTAGGGCATCACCCGGACTTCCCGGGTGGTCTCCTGCAGCAGCCCGTTGGCCGCGCCGGTGACCAGCCCGAAAGCCCCCCAGAACACCCCGAACACCGAAAAGCCGCTCGGCGCCAGGTCGCGGGCGGCCAGGTATATCACCGCGTAACCGCACAGCGCCGTCACCGCCGTGGCGGTCCCGACCCGGGCCATGCTGCCGCGTGCCACCGGCCCCTGCGATGCACTGATCTCGGTCATCGGGGCGGCGCTTTCGGCCCGCTGCCCCGAGGTATCGCCACAATTTGAAAATGGTAAGCGGCCCGCAGCGTGCGCCGCGGCGGCGATCGGTGTTGGTTAGGGTGGGCGGCGGCCGGAAAGGATCGCAGTGCCCGCTTTGCGCACCTTCGGGGTCTCGCTGTTGGTCACCGCGGCGGCCCTGGTGCTCGGATACGCCTACGGCGGCCCCAAGAGTCTGTACCTGCTGCTGGTGCTGGCGGCCCTCGAGGTGTCGCTGTCCTTCGACAACGCCGTCATCAACGCCGCGGTGCTCAAGCAGATGAGTCGGTTCTGGCAGCGGATGTTCCTGACGATCGGGATCCTGGTCGCCGTGTTCGGGATGCGGCTGCTGTTCCCGTTGCTGATCGTGTGGGCGACCGTGGGCCTCGACCCGGTGCGCGCGCTCGAGTTGGCGCTGCGCCCGCCCCCGCACGACGCGCTGGAATTTCCCGACGGCTCGCCCAGCTACGAGAAGCTGCTCACCGCCGCCCATCCCCAGATCGCCGCGTTCGGCGGCATCTTCCTGCTGATGCTGTTCTTGGACTTCCTGCTAATCGATCGAGATATCAAGTGGCTCAAGTGGATTGAGGTTCCTTTCGCCCGCATCGGGCGGCTGGGTCAGGTGTCGGTGGTGCTGAGCGGCCTGACGCTGGTGCTGGTCGGCACCGGGTTGACGCACTCCAGCCAGGAGGCGGTGACGGTGCTGACCGCCGGACTGCTGGGCATGGCCGCTTACCTGGTGGTCAACGGTCTGAGCCGGGCGTTTCGGCCGTCCGGGGTGGGGCAACCACAACCGGCTGGCCCGGCGACCGGCTGGGCCGGGCTGAGTCTGTTCCTCTATCTGGAGGTGCTCGACGCCGCCTTCTCGTTCGACGGGGTCACCGGCGCGTTCGCCATCACCTCGGACCCGATCGTCATCGTGCTGGGGCTGGGCGTGGTGGGCTCGATGTTCGTCCGGTCGATCACCATCTACCTGGTGCACCAGGAAACGCTGGACCGGTACGTGTACCTGGAACACGGCGCGCACCGGGCGATCGGCGCGCTGGCGGTGATCATGCTGGCGTCCATCGAGCCGCGGCTGACCGTTCCCGAGCCGGTGACCGCGTCGGTCGGGGTGTTCTTCATCGGCGCGGCGGTGGGCTTCAGCGTGCTGCGGCGCCGCCGCGAATCCGGGCGGGCTAGTGCCCCTGGGCCTTGAACCGTTCGATCGACCGCTGCACCTCGGCCTCGGCCTGGGCACGGCCGACCCAGTCCGCGGCCTTGACGAACTTGCCCGGCTCCAGGTCCTTGTAGTGCACGAAGAAGTGCTTGATCACGTCGAGCTCGAACTCCGGGACGTCGCCGATGTCCTGGATGTGCTCCCAGCGGTGGTCGCCGGCCGCCACGCACAGCACCTTGTCGTCGCCGCCCTTCTCGTCGGTCATCCGGAACATGCCGACCGGGCGGGCCTCGACGATCACCCCGGGGAACACCGACTGCGGCAGCAGCACCATCGCGTCCAGCGGGTCGCCGTCCTCACCCAGAGTGTCCTCGATGAAGCCGTAGTCGGTCGGGTAGGCCATCGCGGTGTACAGGTAGCGGTCCAGGCGCAGCCGACCGGTCTCGTGGTCGACCTCGTATTTGTTCCGCTGGCCCTTGAGGATCTCGATGGTCACGTCGAATTCCACCGCGTCGGCTCCTTGTCTGGGTAGGCAGTCTGGGTAGGCAGGCCAATTTTGCTCTGCTACACCCTAGTCGAGCCCGGCGGCGTCGATTCGGCAGAATGGCGTGCAGACAGTCAGGAGAGTGATGGCCCGTACTCGCTGGCAGAAATCCACCCCAGTGTTCATCGGGTTGGGCGTGCTGGCGTTCGTCGCTGCCGTGGTGGTTGCGGCAACGTTTTTCACCACGACCGGGCACGGCGCGGGCAGCGCACACGCCCCGATACCGGCTCCGCATGCGCCCACGGTCAAGCCGGGCATGCTGCCGGTCAGCGACACCGCCGAGCTACCCACCGGACCCGGGGTGAGCGCCGCGCTGGCGCCGGTGGCTGCCGATCCCAACCTGGGCCGGCTGGGCGGCCGGATCACCGACGCCATCACCGGCAAAGAGCTGTGGCAGGTGGCCGACGACATGCCGTTGGTGCCGGCGTCCACCAACAAGGTGCTGACCGCCGCGGCGGCGCTGCTGACCCTGGACCGGCAGGCCCGGATCAGCACCCGGGTGGTGGCCGGCAGCCAGAACGCGCAGGGGCCCGTCGTGCTGGTGGGTGCGGGCGATCCGGTGCTGTCGGCGGCCCCGCCCGGGCAGCCGACCTGGTATCGGGGCGCGGCCCGGATCAGCGACCTGGTCGAGCAGATCCGCCGCAGCGGCGTGACGCCGACCGCGGTGCAGGTGGACACCTCGGCGTTCAGCGGACCGACGATGGCGCAGGGCTGGGATCCCTCCGACGTGGACAACGGCGACATCGCGCCGATCGAGTCGGTGATGATCGACGCCGGACGCATCCAGCCCACCACGGTCAACTCCCGCCGCACCCGCACACCGGCGCTGGATGCGGGCCGGGAGCTGGCCAAGGCGCTGGGGTTGGACCCCAACGCGGTGACGGTCGCGACGGCGCCGTCCGGGGCGCGGCAGCTGGCCGTCGTGCAGTCGGCGCCGTTGGTGCAGCGGCTGTCGGAGATGATGGACCACTCCGACAACGTGCTGGCCGAGTGCATCGCCCGGGAGGTCGCGGCGGCCATCAACCGGCCGCGCAGCTTCGCGGGTGCGGCCGACGCGGTCACCAACCGGCTCAGCACCGCCCACGTCGACACCGCCGGCGCGACGCTGATGGATTCCAGCGGGCTGTCGGTCGACGACCGGCTGACCGCCAAGACGCTCGACGGCGTGCTGCAGGCCGCCGCCGGGCCGGACCAGCCGGCGCTGCGGGCGCTGCTGGATTTGCTGCCGATCGCCGCCGGCAGCGGCACCTTGGGCGACCGGTTCACCGACGCCTCGACCAACCAGGGCCCGGCCGGCTGGCTGCGGGCCAAGACCGGCTCGCTGACCGCCATCAACGCGCTAGCCGGCGTCCTCACCGACCGCAGCGGGCGGGTACTCACCTTCGCGTTCATCTCCAACGATGCCGGCCCCAACGGCCGCAACGCGATGGACGCGCTGGCCACCCGGCTCTGGTTCTGCGGGTGCTCATGACGTCGGCGCCCGATCTGACGCTGGGTACCGCCGTCGACTGGCGATTCGCGGCCAGCGTCGGCCGGCGGCTGGCCCGGCCTGGCCCGCCGTCCACCGACTACACCCGCCGCCAGGTGATCGACGAACTCGCGGGCGCCGCCACCAAGGCCGAGCCGTTGGTGCGCCAGGTCACCGGCCTGCTCACCGACGGCGCCGACGACGGCCGGGTGCCCGCCGCCCGCATCGTCGACCGCCCGGAGTGGATCGCCGCGGCGGCGGAGTCGATGCGGGTGATGATGAACGGCACCGAGCGGCCGCGCGGATTCCTCACCGGCCGGGTCACCGGCGCGCAGACCGGCGCGGTGCTGGCCTACGTGTCGTCGGGGATCCTCGGCCAGTACGACCCGTTCGCCACCGACCGGGGCGCCGGCGCGGGTTGCCTGCTGCTGGTCTACCCCAACGTCATCGCCGTCGAGCGGCAGCTGCGGATCGAGCCGTCCGATTTCCGGCTCTGGGTCTGCCTGCACGAGGTCACCCACCGCGTCCAGTTTACCGCCAACCCCTGGTTGCCCGGCTACATGTCGCAGGCGCTGGCCCTGCTGACCCGCGACACCGGCGACGACCCGGGGCAGCTGCTGAGCCGGCTCGCCGACTACGCGCGCAACCGCGGCAATCCGGCGTTACAGGCCGACGCGAACTCGACCGGGATCCTCGGGCTGGTGCGGGCCGTGCAGTCCGAGCCCCAGCGCCAGGCCCTGGACCAGCTGCTGGTGCTCGGCACCCTGCTGGAGGGCCACGCCGACCACGTGATGGACGCCGTCGGCCCGATGGCGGTGCCGTCGGTGGCCACCATCCGCCGCCGCTTCGACGAGCACCGGAACCGCAAGCAGCCGCCGCTGCAGCGGTTGCTGCGCGCCCTGCTGGGGCTCGACGCCAAACTCAGCCAGTACACCCGGGGTGAGGCGTTCGTCGACCAGGTGGTGGGCCGGGTCGGCATGGCGCGGTTCAACGCCGTTTGGACGGGGCCCGAAACGCTGCCGCTGCCCGTCGAAATCGAAGAGCCCCAGCGATGGATCGACCGGGTACTGTAGACCGGCTGCGCACCGCGGTCGAGGCGTTCAGCACGGCCCACCTGGGTGCGGTCGAACGCTGGTGCGTGGCGCTGTCCGGCGGCCCGGATTCGCTGGCGCTCACCGCCGTGGCGGCCCGGCTGCGGCCCACGACCGCGGTGATCGTCGACCACGGCCTGCAACCGGACTCGGCCGCCGTCGCGCAAACCGCCCGGGCCCAGGCCATTGCGTTGGGTTGTGTTGCGGCGCAAGTAGTTTCGGTTCACGTCGACGGTGATGGCGGCCCGGAGGCGGCGGCGCGGCGGGCCCGCTACGCGGCGCTGGCCGCGCACCGGGACGGGCCGGTGCTGTTGGGTCACACCCTCGACGATCAGGCCGAGACGGTGCTGTTGGGGCTCGGCCGCGGGTCGGGGGTGCGCTCGATCGCGGGCATGCGTCCCCACGATCCGCCGTGGTGCCGGCCGCTGCTCGGGCAACGGCGCGCGGTGACGCACGCGGCATGCGCGGAGTTGGGCCTGACGGCGTGGCAGGACCTGCACAACAGCGACCGCCGGTTCACCCGGGCCCGGCTGCGCGCCGAGGTGCTGCCGCTGCTGGAAGAGGTGCTCGGCGGCGGCGTGGCCGAGGCGCTGGCCCGCACCGCGACGGCGCTGCGCGAGGACAACGAGTTGCTCGACGCGCTGGCCGAGCGGGCACTGCCCGCGGCCCGGGCCGGGGCGGGGCTGCAGGTGGCGGCGCTGGCGGCGCTGGACACGCCCGTGCGGCGCCGGGTGATCCGGGCCTGGCTGCTGGCCGGCGGTGCAACCGGATTGACCGACAAGCAGATTCGCGGGGTGGACAACCTGGTCACCGCCTGGCGCGGTCAGGGCGGGGTGGCGGTGGGGTCGTCGCTGCCCGGCGAGCGGCTGTTCGCGGGGTGCCGCGACGGTGTGTTGACGCTGTGGCGCGAGCCGGTCCGTTAACCGCAATGCCGGAGCCGCCGTTGGTTATTCGCCCGCCGGCGTGGCACGCTGTGGGCGTGGCCCAGATCTCCTCGGCGATCACCCCCGCCCAGCCCGCGGAGCTGTACCCTGGGGATATCAAGTCTGTCCTGCTGACGGCGGAGCAAATTCAGGCCCGCATCGCCGAACTCGGCCGCGAAATCGGGGACAACTACCGCGACGCCGCGGCCGAGATCGGACAGGACCTGCTGCTGATCACCGTGCTCAAGGGTGCTGTGATCTTCGTCACCGACCTGGCCCGCGCGATTCCGCTGCCCACCCAGTTCGAATTCATGGCCGTCAGCTCCTACGGGTCGTCGACGTCGTCGTCGGGCGTGGTGCGCATCCTCAAGGACCTGGACCGTGACATCCAAGGCCGCGACGTGCTGATCGTCGAGGATGTCGTGGACTCGGGGCTGACGCTGTCCTGGCTGCTGCGCAACCTGAGCACCCGTCATCCCCGGTCGCTGCGGGTGTGCACGCTGTTGCGCAAGCCCGACGCCAGGGGCGCCCACGTCGACATCCCCTACGTGGGGTTCGACATCCCCAACGACTTCGTGGTGGGATACGGCCTCGACTACGACGAGCGCTACCGCGACCTGTCCTACATCGGCACCCTGGACCCCAGGGTCTACCAGCAGTAGCTCCCGCTCAGTCCAGCTCCCAGGACGCGGTGACGGTGAACTTCACCGTCTGCTGGCCCGGTTCCAGCGGCACCGCCATCGGCATCGCGCGTGGCGACGGTGGCGGGCCGCCGGGTGGCGGGGCGTTGCCCGTCGCCTCCGAGATGGACAGCACCTTGCCCAGGTGCAGACCGGACAGCTGGGCGTACTGCTCGGCGCGGCTCTTGGCGCCATTGAACGCCCGGGTGCGGGCGTCCTTGACCAGCTGCGAATCGTCGGCGATGGAGTAGCTGACCGACCGGATCCGGGTGGCGTCGCCGCCGGTGCCGACGATGAGGGCCAGCAGTCGTGACGCGGCGTCGGGCGGGTGGATCTTGACGGCGACGGCGTTGCTGGCGCGATAGCCGGTGATTGCGGCGCTGCCGCCGGCCTCGGGGTTGCTGTACTGGGGTGTCAGCGCGACCTCGGTGGTACTGCTGTCCTTGTGGTCGATGCCCGCGCCGACCAGCGCGTTGATGACGGCCTGCTGACGCTCGTTGGTCTGGTTCATCGCGGCGGTGACATCGGGCGCGGTGAACTCGATGCCGACGTCGGCGGTCAGGGTGTCCGGAACGCCCTGGACCTGGCCGGAACCCACCACCGTCACCTGCCGGGGCGCGGCGCCGGACGGCGGCGGGCCGTGCTTGTCGCACGCCGAGATCGCGACGACGGCCAGCCCGGCGGCGTCCGCCGCGATCGCTGAGCGGACACACTTCGGGGCGTTCGTTGCGACCGGCATGTCTGGCACCTTAGCCGCCGCGGCGTCGTCCGGTTTGCTCGGACGTCACCCATGCGTGGTGCCGGCGCCGCTGGCAAACCAGGTTGGGGTGGCGTGCGCGACTCATATAAGGACGTATATGACTCCAATCATATTGTAATACAGGGGTATTAATGACAAATCCAAAAGCCGAAGAAGCGCCGCACAGCTAAGTGAACAGTTGTCGAATCGGCCATGAATTGGGCCTATTGGGGCTGTTCTCACTGGACGCGACTGACCTAACGTGTCCAGCCGGTATCCGAAAAGTGTTCTGCTGAACGGTATTTGAGGAGGGGACATATCATTTCTGATTGTGCGCCCGGAAATATTGGATGCGGCGGCCCGGGAGCTGAACGGCATCAATGCCGCGGTGCTGCAGAGCAATTCGTCCGTGGCAGCGCCGACCACGGCGGTGGCTCCGGCCGCCGCCGATGTGGTGTCGCTGGTGACGGCGGCGCGGTTCTTCCGGCACGGGCTGGCCTTCCAGGAGGTCAGTGCGCAGGCCGCGCAGCTGCGCGACCAGTTCGCGACAACCCTTGGCGTCAGCGCCGGTTCGTATGCCGCCGCCGAGATCGCCAACACCGCCGCGGTCGGCTGAGGGAGCACGATGCTGGATTTCGCGCAGCTTCCGCCGGAGATCAACTCCGGGCTGATGTATTCCGGACCCGGCGCGGGGCCGCTGCTGGCCGCGGCGGCGGTGCGCGGCCGCCGCCAGTCGGCGCACCTGGTCGGCGGCGATGACGCCGTAGCCTTCCAGGTAGCCCGGCTCGGCGCCATCGGCGTATACGGTTCGGTCGCTGGCCACTACGTTGATGACCACCCGCGCCCCGGTCCGGTCGTCTGCATTCTGGTCGCCGGTTCGAGCCGGGCAGTCGGGTTGTCCACAGGCGCAGTGCAATCCGCGGCCCTCGGCCAGCGCGGCCAACGCGTCGGCGCGGCGCTGATCCAGCGTCCGGGGATCCGCCGGGCATACCTGCTTGGCGAGTTGGGATAACCGCCGGTCGAACGCCGTCGCCGCGGCGGCGGCGACCGAGCCGTGCACCTCGGCCATCCCGTTCTCCGCGGCGCTGATCCCGATGTGCCGGTCCTCTTCGGCGGTCAGCCGGCGCTCGCGCGCGGCGTCGGGATCGGCGGTGCGCACGGCGGCGTCGACGGCGTTGACGATCCGCTGCCGCGACCAGCCGTGCCAGTTGCCGATGCGGGCGGCGAGCGACCGGTCAAGCTTGGCGATCAATTCCGCGTCGGTGACCAGACTCGTGCGGGTGATGATCAATCGTACTGTGCGCCAGTCGGTTCGCCCTCGGCGAGCAGCGCCGCCACCTCCGGCAGCCTGGTGTCGAGCGTCTCGGCGTAGGACACCAGGTAGCTGGCTGCCGCCGCAGAGAGGTTCATCGCCGCGGCCACCTCGGCGGCGGTCTGCTCGAAGCCGTCGATCTCCGCATACTCCGGCTCCGGGCGCCCCGGCCGCTCCAGCCGCCACGGCCGCGAACCGGCGCGCCACCCGCATCGACTCCTCGCGATGGGTGGACTCGATCACCGCCACCAACGCAACCGGATCCCGCCGTTCGAGCAAGGGCTCGAGTGTAGCACCCCGCTAAGACATCAGGGTTGTCATCTCCCAGGACATCGGTGATAGTTCTGCATCAGGACATCGGTGACAGTTCGGGTGGTCTTGGTGGTGACAGTTCTGGCCGCAATGCTCGGGCGGTGGCTGTTCATGAACCTATCGATCCTCGTGTCCGTCTGGCGATCTCGCAGTGGCCTGATGATGCGCCCCGTGGGGTGGTCTCGACGTTTTGCGCCGAGCATGGCGTCTCCCGAAAATCGTTCTACGGGTTGCGAAAACGCGCCAAGACCGAGGGGCCGGCCGCGGTCTTCGAGCCCAGGGCCCGACGACCGAAATCGAGCCCGTCGAAGTTCAGCGATGAAGTCAAAGCGCAGGCCGTGGCAGTGCGTGTCGCTCTAGAGTCCTCCGGTTTGGACCACGGGCCGATCAGTGTGCACGAGAAGATGCGCGCGATGGGCCTAGAACAGGTCCCCTCCACGGCGTCGCTGGCACGCATCTTCCGTGAGGCCGGCGTGGCTCGACTGGAGCCCAGGAAGAAGCCTCGTTCGGCATGGCGGCGGTTCGTCTATCCCGCACCGAACGCGTGCTGGCAGCTGGACGGCACCGAGTACGTGCTGACCGGTGGGCGCACCTGCGTGATCTTCCAGCTCATCGACGACCACTCTCGCTACGCCGTGGCCTCGCACGTGGCCTGGGGTGAGACCGCCGAGGCCGCGATCGCCGTCTTTGACAAGGCGGTGGCCGCCCACGGGGTGCCCCAACGGCTCCTGAGCGACAACGGTGCTGCGTTGAACCCGTCCCCGCCGTGGCTACATCGGTCAACTCGTCGAACACGCAAGTGCGCTCGGGGTCGAAGCGATCACCGGCAAGCCTTACAAACCGACCACTCAGGGAAAAAACGAACGCTTTCACCAGACGCTGTTCCGCTATCTGGACAAGCAGTCACTCGCTGAGACGCTCGATCAGTTGCAAGCCCAGGTGGACGCGTTCGACCACATCTACAACACCGAAAGACCCCACCAAGGGCTCCCCGGGCGCGTCACACCGCTGACCGCGTGGGACGCGGCACCGAAGGCCGAGGCCCCACGCCCCGAACCCGTTCGGCCACTGTTCGACCGGCCCGCGCCACGAGTGCCGTTGGACCTGCCTGTCGGCACCGTCATGAGATGGGTAACCACTGCGGGCACCATCGGGCTGGACTCAGTCACCTACATGGTCGACGTGCAACGCGCCTTCGAACACGTCCTGGTCGTCAGCGACGGCGACAAGATCATCGTGATCGACACCGACGGCGAAGTCCTCGCCGAGCACACCCGACCCTCACCCGGCATCACATACGTCGGCAACGGTAGACCCCGCGGCCCACGCCCCAAACCCGAAGGATCGCCACCAAAGTCCTGACACAGAAAGTGTCACCAATGTCCTGATGCAGAACTGTCACCGATGTCCCGAGACATCACAAGACATCAGGGCGTGACGAGAAGCTTGCAGTGCCGCTCGGGATCGGCGAGGTCGTCGAACGCCGCCCCGACCCCGTCCAGCCCGACCTCGCCGGTGATCAGCGGCGCCACGACGATGTCACCCTCGGCGAGCGCGCGCAGCGAATCGCCGAATTCCTCGGGGGTGTAGGCGAGCACGAACTGCACGTTGATCTCCTTGGCGATCGCGAAGAACGGGTGCACGGTGTCGGGTTGCATGCACACGCCGGCGACCACCAGCCGGGTGCCGGGCCTGGCGCGCAGCAGCACGTCGTCGATGATGCCGGGTACGCCGACCGCCTCGAACACCACCGCGGGCTTGACGCTGTCGAACGGCGAGCCCTGCGCGGGATCCAGCGTCCGGTGGGCCCCCATCGCGGTGGCCAGCTCGCGGCGCTTGGGCGAAAAGTCGGTCGCCACAACCGATTCCACACCGAGCGTGGCGAGGGCGGCGATGATGGCGATCCCGATCGGGCCGCACCCGAGCACCAGGGCGGTGTCGGCGGGGGTGATGTTTGATTTGTTGACGGCGTGCAGTCCGACCGCCATGGGTTCGGTCAGCGCCGCGTGCTTGACGTCCAGGCCGTTGGGGATGGGCAGCAGCAGCGGCGCCGAGAGCAGCATCCGCTCGGCATAGCCGCCGATCGTGGTGTTGCTGTAGACGATCGGCTCGACGCCCTTGGCGGACAACAACACCGGCAGCGAGGTGACCAAAGTGCCCGGGGGATGGGTTTCGGTGTCGGGGCCCGCTTCGAGTATCTCGGCGCTGAATTCGTGGCCCATGAAGATGTCGTGGTCCAGGTCGACGCGCATGCCGCCCGCGCCGCCGGCCACTCGATCGCTCATCTGAAGAACCTGGGCGCCGTGGGCGGCGAAATGCAGGTCCGAGCCGCAAATCCCGCATGCCCGCACCCCGACGAGCACCTGGCCGGTTTCGGGTATCGGTTCGGGCACGTCGTCGCGGTAGACCATGCGACCGTCGCGCAACACCACCGCGCGCATCAGTGCACCGCGGCCTTGTGCTCGTCGACATGTTCGCTGATGGCCTTGACGACGGCCTCACCCGCCCGGCCGAGCAACTGGTCGCGCATGCCCTTCGCCCAATCGTGCGATGCGCGCGACGCGTCGAGCTGCCGCTTGAAGTGCGGAATCACCTTGCGCGCCATCAGGTCATAGCAGTGGTATGTCGCTTGCGGCGAGGCCCAGTCGTGGCCCAGCATCAACAGGGTGCCGAAACCGCCGGACCGGTCCAGCAGGTCCTCGATGTGGGCGATGGCGTCTTCGGGCGTGCCGATGCAGCAGTTGCCCTTGGCCGCGTACTCGGCGACGAACTCGTGCGGCGTCTGGGTGCCCTCCACGCTGTTGGCCAGCGGGACGAAGCCGGCCGCGCCGAAGAGTTCGCGAAATCCTGTAGCCCGTAAGTGCAATCGTCGATCGCCTGCTCGCGGCTGTCCGCGATGTGTATGATGCTCAAGACGTGCCAGTCGCCGCGGTCCGGTTCATCCCGGCCGGCCTTGGCGGTCTGCTCGCGCACTACGTCCCAGGTGGTCTCCAGCGCCGCGTAACCGCCGGGCACCGACATTGACAGCGACAGCAGCGAGGTGCCCAGCGCCCCGGCTAACCGCGGACCCGAGGGGGAAATCATTGCGGCCGTCGATATCTCGGGGTACGGCCAGGTGTAGGGCCGGATGTGCAACTGGGCATCACGCAGCGTGAACCAGTCGGAGTGGCGGTCGATTCGCTCGGTGGGGGCGGCGCGGAACAGCGCCAGGATCGCCTCCAGCGACTCCTGCATCATGTGCCGCTGATCGACGGGGTCGATGCCCATCATGTAGGCGTCCGACGGCAGCGCGCCGGGCCCGGTGCCGAACATCACCCGGCCGCGGGTCAGGTGATCGAGCAGAGCACCCAGCGATCGGCCACCATGAGCGGATGGTGAATGGTGATAGGGCAGCGACACCACGCCGGTGCCCAACCGGATGTGTTTGGTCCGCTCTGCCGCGGTGGCGATGAACACCTCCCGGCAGGCGATCAGTTCGTAGCCGCCGGAGTGGTGTTCGCCGAACCACGCCTCGTCGAATCCGAGCCGATCCAGTGCTACCACCCGTTCCAGGTCGTATTCCAGTGCGACCGTTGGGGATTGGCCGACGGGGTGAAACGGGGTGATGAAGACACCGAACCGCAGGGGCGCGCTCATCGCAGCTTCAATCCGTTGAGGAAGTCCAGTAAGGCCGCGTTCACCTCGGCGGGGCGTTCCTGCTGCAGCCAGTGCCCGGCGCCGTCGATCATCACCTGCCGGTACGGGCCGGAGATCACCTCCGCCGCGCGGTCGGCCCGGGTGAAGGACAGGACGGGATCGGCCGTCCCGCCGATGAACAGGCACGGCACCGCGATCTTGGCGCCGTCGAGTTCGGGGGTGGTCTCCCAGTTGCGGTCGAAATTGCGATACCAGTTCAGGCCGCCGGTGAAGCCGGTGCGCGAGAATTCGGCGATGTAGTGGTCCAGCTCGTCCTGGCTGATCCACTCCGGCAGCCCGTCGGGCTCGGGAAGGCGTTCGAGGAAACCCTCCGGACCCGGCGCCACCATCCGCAGTCCCGCCGCCTTGTCGCCGTCGGTCCGCAGGCTGCCCATCATCCGTCGCATCACCTGCGCGGGATCGGCATTCAACTCGGCGTCGGCCACCCCGGGCTCCTGGAAGTACAGGATGTAGAAGAAGTTCTCGCCGAACATCTTTCGCCACGCCTGCGTCGGCGCCACCCGCGGCCGGGGCGTCACCGGCACGCTCATGGCGGCGACGGCCGCGACCCGGTCCGGGTGCAGCAGCGGCGCATTCCACACCACCGCCGCACCCCAGTCGTGCCCCACCCACACGGCGCGCTGCGCGCCCACGTCGTCGAGCAGGCCGACGAGGTCGGCGGTCAACTGGTGAATGTCGTAGGCCTCGACGGCATCCGGGCGATCCGAACCGCCGTAGCCGCGCTGATCGGGCGCCAGCACGTGGTAGCCGGCGCTGGCGAGGACGTCGATCTGGTGTCGCCAGGAGTACGCCAGTTCGGGGAATCCGTGGGCCAGGATCACCACGGGTGCGCCGCGGTCGCCCGCTTCGGTCACCCGCAGCCGCACACCATTGGTATCTACTAACCGTTGGGTAGGGGGCACCGTCTCACCAAATCACAACGGTCGCGGACAGAGAAGGGCCCAATTGACGCGAATGGCGGTGGGTTGCGCATCAAATGGCCGCAACACCGCAATACTCGGGTTTATGTGCCTGGACCATGCCGTGTTGTGGACCAGAAATCCGCGGGTGTCGATGGACTTCTACACGCGCGTCGTCGGGCTGGAACCGGTTCGGTTCGCTGAATTCGAGGCCGGCGAGGCGCCGTTCCCCAGCGTGCGCATCTGCGCGGACTCGATCATCGACTTGATGCCGCTCGAGATGGTTGCCGGCGCCGCGTCGTCCGGGGTCGCCGAGGGCAGTGCCGGTAACCCCGTCAACCACGTCTGTATTGCCTTGTCCAAGGCCGAATACGACGCGCTGGAGGCGCGCCTGCAGGCCGAGGGCGTGGACACCGGCGTGCGGCTGAGCCGGAGTTTCGGCGCACGGGGCTGGTCGCCGCACACGTACTACTTCGCCGACCCGGACGGCAATGTCGTCGAAGCCCGCTACTACGAGTGACGGGCCCGGCCGCAGCGCCGAGCGTCACGCAGGAGTGACACCGGCCGCCGACGGCAGCGCCAGCGTGACGCTCGGGAACCGCCGGTCGTTGCTATTGACGAGGACGCTGCGCTCCGGCTCTGCCGGAGCTGGCGATCGCCGCTAGCGGTAGCCTGGACTTTTCCAGCTGCGTGTATATCGGGGAAGGACCTGCCCAGTAAGGGCCGATGATTGATGAACCGGAAAAACGTTATTCGCACCATCACGGCGATTGCTGTCGTGGTGCTGCTCGGCTGGTCGTTCTTCTACTTCAGCGACGACACCCGCGGCTATAAGCCCGTCGACACCTCGGTGGCGATGGCCCAGATCAATGGCGACAACGTCAAGAGCGCGCAAATCGACGACCGCGAACAGCAACTGCGCCTGACCCTGAAGAAGGGCAACGGCGACACCGACAACTCCGACAAGGTCATCACCAAATATCCCAGCGGCTACGCGGTCGACCTGCTCAACGCGCTGAGCGCCAAGAACGCGAAGGTCAGCACCGTCGTCAAC
Organism: Mycobacterium lepraemurium; assembly: GCA_002291465.1. Taxonomy (GTDB): domain Bacteria; phylum Actinomycetota; class Actinomycetes; order Mycobacteriales; family Mycobacteriaceae; genus Mycobacterium; species Mycobacterium avium. The sequence continues at coordinate 677,927 of CP021238.1, forward strand.
CAGGGCAGCATCCTGGGCGAGCTGTTGGTGTACGTGCTGCCCCTGCTGCTGCTGGTCGGGTTGTTCGTGATGTTCTCGCGCATGCAGGGCGGCGCCCGGATGGGCTTCGGGTTCGGAAAGTCGCGGGCAAAACAGCTGTCCAAGGACATGCCCAAGACCACCTTCGCCGACGTCGCCGGGGTCGACGAGGCGGTCGAGGAGCTCTACGAGATCAAGGACTTCCTACAGAACCCGGGCCGCTATCAGGCGCTGGGCGCCAAGATCCCCAAGGGCGTGCTGCTCTACGGGCCACCCGGCACCGGTAAGACGCTGCTGGCCCGGGCGGTGGCCGGCGAGGCCGGGGTTCCGTTCTTCACCATCTCCGGGTCCGACTTCGTCGAGATGTTCGTCGGGGTGGGCGCGTCCCGGGTTCGCGACTTGTTCGACCAGGCCAAACAGAACAACCCGTGCATCATCTTCGTCGACGAGATCGACGCGGTGGGCCGCCAGCGCGGCGCCGGCCTGGGCGGCGGTCACGACGAGCGCGAGCAGACGCTGAACCAGTTGCTGGTCGAGATGGACGGGTTCGACCCGCGGGCCGGCGTGATCCTGATCGCCGCTACCAACCGGCCCGACATCCTGGACCCGGCGCTGTTGCGGCCCGGCCGTTTCGACCGCCAGATCCCGGTATCCAACCCGGACCTGGCCGGCCGTCGCGCGGTGCTGGCGGTGCATTCCAAGGGCAAGCCGATCGCCCCCGACGCCGACCTCGACGGCCTGGCCAAGCGCACCGTCGGCATGACCGGCGCTGACCTGGCCAACGTGATCAACGAGGCGGCGCTGCTGACCGCACGCGAGAACGGCACCGTCATCACCAGCGCCGCTTTGGAGGAAGCGGTCGACCGGGTGATCGGCGGGCCGCGCCGCAAGGGCCGCATCATCAGCGAGCAGGAAAAGAAGATCACCGCCTACCACGAGGGCGGCCACACGCTGGCGGCCTGGGCGATGCCCGACATCGAACCCATCTACAAGGTGACGATCCTGGCGCGGGGCCGCACCGGCGGGCACGCTGTCGCGGTGCCCGAGGAGGACAAGGGCCTGCGGACCCGCTCGGAGATGATCGCGCAGCTGGTGTTCGCGATGGGTGGCCGCGCCGCTGAGGAGCTGGTCTTCCGCGAGCCGACCACCGGCGCGGTGTCCGACATCGAGCAGGCCACCAAGATCGCCCGCGCGATGGTCACCGAGTTCGGCATGAGCTCCAAACTCGGTGCGGTCAAATACGGTTCGGAACACGGCGACCCGTTCCTCGGCCGCACCATGGGCACCCAGGCCGACTACTCGCACGAGGTCGCCCGTGACATCGACGACGAGATCCGCAAGCTGATCGAGGCCGCCCACACCGAGGCCTGGGAGATCCTCACCGAATACCGCGACATCCTCGACACGCTGGCGGGCCAGCTGCTGGAGAAGGAAACGCTGCACCGCGCCGAGCTGGAAAGCATCTTCGCGGGCGTCGAAAAGCGGCCCCGGCTCACGATGTTCGACGATTTCGGTGGCCGCATCCCGTCGGACAAGCCGCCGATCAAGACACCCGGCGAACTGGCCATCGAGCGCGGCGAGCCCTGGCCACCGCCCGCCCCCGAGCCGGCCTTCAAGGCGGCCATCGCCCGGGCCAGCGAGGCCGCCGCGGCCGCCCGGCTGGAGTCCGGCCGAAACGCCAACGGCGGCAACGGTTCTCATGCCAACCAGGGTGGTAATCGGCAGGGCCCCACCCAACCCGACTACGGTGCGCCGGCCGGCTGGCGGGCGCCGGGCTGGCCGCCGCAGCAGTCGCAGCAGCCCAACTACTGGCACCCGCCCGCCCAGCCGCCCTACTGGCAGCAACCGGCGCACGGCTACCCGGGCCAGCAGCCCTACCCCGGGCAGCAGGGCAACCCGCAGGGGTATCCCGGCCAGCCGGGCGGACCGGGTCAGTCCGGCCCACCCCAGGCGCGTCCGCCGTACCCGCCGTATCCGCCGCCCGGTCAGCCCGCACCCGAGGGTGGGTCGCCGGACCGGCAGGATGACGACGTGCGCCGGTTCAACCCGCCGGCCCACGGCTGAGCAAACGGAGGGTGTGATGGCCGGGAACGGTTCAGCGCCGGACACCGCGACGCACCAGGTCCGGCAGTTCGACCAGGCGCGCGCCGAGGCCGCCGTCCGCGAGTTGTTGTTCGCCATCGGCGAGGACCCCGACCGGCACGGCCTGGCCGAAACCCCGGCCCGCGTCGCCCGCGCCTACCGGGAGATGTTCGCCGGCCTGTACACCGACCCGGACAGCGTGCTGAACACCATGTTCGACGAGGAACACGACGAACTGGTGCTGGTCAAGGAGATCCCGCTGTACTCCACCTGCGAGCACCACCTGGTGTCGTTTCACGGGGTGGCCCATGTCGGTTACATCCCCGGCAACGACGGCCGGGTCACCGGCCTGTCCAAGATCGCCCGCCTGGTCGACCTGTACGCCAAGCGGCCCCAGGTGCAGGAGCGGCTGACCAGTCAGATCGCCGACGCCCTGGTGGAAAAGCTCAATCCGCGCGGGGTGATCGTGGTGGTCGAGGCCGAGCACCTGTGCATGGCGATGCGCGGTGTCCGCAAACCCGGTGCCGTCACCACGACCTCGGCGGTGCGCGGGCTGTTCAAGACCAACGCGGCTTCTCGGGCGGAGGCGCTCGACCTGATCCTGCGTAAGTGAGTCCGGCGCCTTGCAGGTAATGGGAGTCTTGAACGTCACTGACGATTCGTTCTCCGACGGCGGCCGCTACCTCGACCCCGACAAGGCCGTCGCACACGGACTGGCGCTGGTCGCCGAGGGCGCCGGCATCGTCGACGTGGGCGGCGAATCCACCCGCCCCGGCGCCACCCGGATCGACCCGCGCGTCGAGACCTCCCGCGTCGTCCCGGTCGTCAAAGCGCTTGCGGCAGAAGGTGTCACGGTGAGCATCGACACCATGCGCGCCGACGTCGCGCAAGCGGCGCTGGGCAGCGGCGCGCGGATCGTCAACGACGTGTCCGGCGGGCGCGCCGATCCGGCGATGGCGCCGCTGCTGGCCGAGGCGAAAGTGCCCTGGGTGCTGATGCATTGGCGATCGGTGTCGGTCGAGCGCCCGCACGCGGCCCCGCAGTACCGCGACGTGGTCGCCGAGGTGCGCGCCGAACTGCTTGCCAGCGTCGACGCCGCGTTGGCCGCTGGCGTCGATTCCGTCCGGCTGATGATCGATCCGGGGTTGGGATTCGCCAAGACCGGACAACACAATTGGGCCCTGCTGCACGCGTTGCCGCAGTTGGTCGCCACCGGGATCCCGGTACTGCTGGGCGCCTCCCGCAAACGGTTCCTCGGCACGCTGCTGGCCGGACCCGACGGCACGCCGCGGCCGCCCGACGGGCGGGAGACGGCGACCGCGGTGATTTCCGCGCTGGCCGCGCTACACGGGGCGTGGGGGGTGCGGGTGCACGACGTGCGGGCCACGGTCGATGCGCTCAAGGTGGTCGGCGCTTGGATGGGAGACGATGGCTGATCGAATCGAGTTGCGCGGCTTGAGGGTTCGCGGACAACACGGAGTGTTCGACCACGAGCGCGTCGACGGGCAGGACTTCGTCATCGACGTCACGGTCTGGATCGACCTGGTCGGCGCCGCGGCCAGCGACGAGCTGGCCGACACCTACGACTACGGCGCGCTGGCGCAGTTGGCCGCCGACGTGGTGGCCGGCCCGGCGCGCAATCTGATCGAAGCCGTCGGGGCGCAGATCGCCGACCAGGTGATGGACGACGAACGTGTGCACGCCGTCGAGGTGGTGGTGCACAAGCCGCAGGCCCCGATCCCGCAGCAGTTCGCCGACGTCGCGGTGGTGGTGCGGCGGTCCCGGCGTGGCGGCCGCGGTTCGGTGGTCCCGGCGGGCGGGGCGCTATGACACGCGACGACGCCGATGACGCCGGCGCAGCCGGGTTTGAGGAGCAGCGCCAATGACACGCGTTGTCTTATCCATTGGCTCCAATCTGGGGGACCGGCTGGCGCGGCTGCAGTCCGTCGTCGACGGGCTCGGCGGCGCGGTGCGCGCCATCTCGCCGGTGTACGAAACCCAACCCTGGGGCCGGGTGGATCAGGCGCCGTTTCTCAACGCGGTGCTGATCGCCGACGACCCGGCCTGCGACGGCCAGGGCTGGCTGCGCCGGGCGCAGGAATTCGAGCGGGCGGCGGGCCGGGTGCGCGGCGAACGCTGGGGCCCGCGCACCCTCGACGTCGACCTGATCGCCTGCTACGGCGACGGCGAGGTGATCTCCCGGGAGAACAACCTGACGCTGCCGCATCCGCTGGCGCATCTGCGGGCCTTCGTCCTGATCCCGTGGCTGGCCGTCGACCCGGACGCGCGGCTGACGGTGGCCGACGGGCCGCAACCGGTCGCCCGCCTGCTGGCCCAGCTGGACCAGGCCGACCGGGACGGTGTCCGGCCGACCAGCCTGACGCTGACACCGCCCGCGGGCTCGCCGGCCGAGTCGGGGGCGGGCAGCTGATGGGCCCCACCCGCAAGCGTGACCTGACGGCCGCGGTGGTCGGCGTTGCCGTCGTGGGTTATCTGCTGGTCCAGGGCCTGTATCGGTGGTTTCCGCCGATCACGGTGTGGACCGGGCTGTCGCTGCTGGCCGTCGCCGTCATCGAGGCGTTGTGGGCGCGCTACGTGCGCACCAAGATCAACGACGGCGAGATCGGCTCCGGTCCCGGCTGGCTGCATCCGCTGGCGGTGGCACGCAGCCTGATGGTGGCCAAGGCGTCGGCGTGGGTGGGCGCGCTGATGCTGGGCTGGTGGATCGGGGTGCTGGTGTATTTCCTGCCGCGCCGCTCCTGGCTGCGGGCGGCCGCCGAGGACACCTCGGGGGCGGTGGTGGCGGCCGTCAGCGCGCTGGCTCTGCTCGTCGCCGCGCTGTGGCTGCAACATTGCTGCAAATCCCCGCCGGACTCCGGCGAGCACGGCGAGGGCGCGGAAACCTAGCCGACCCGGCCGCGGCGCGGGCAACCCGCAAAGAATCGCCGGAGTCGGCCGACACGCTGATTGACCTCGCGCAGGTACAGTTTGGCCATGACCGTTCTGTCCCGCGGCGCCCGGGTCCGGCGCGGCGGCCGCAGGCCGGGTTGGGTGCTCTTGACCGCGTTGCTGGTCCTCGCGATGGGGGCCAGTTCCGCATTGGTTTTCACCAATCGGGTGGAACTCCTCAAGCTCGCTGTAATCCTGGCGCTGTGGGCCGCAGTCGCCGGCGCTTTCGTCTCCGTGCTGTATCGCCGCCAAAGCGACGCCGACCAGTCCCGCATCCGTGACCTCAAACTGGTCTACGACCTGCAGCTGGACCGCGAGATCTTGGCCCGGCGCGAATACGAGCTCACGGTGGAGTCCCAGCTGCGCCGCGAGCTCGCCTCCGAGCTGCGCGCCCAGGCCGCCGACGACCTGGCCGAGCTGCGCGCCGAGCTGAGCGCCCTGCGGACCAGCCTGGAAATCCTGTTCGACACCGACCTGGGGCAGCGCCCGGCGCTCGGGGCGTTCGAGGGCGAGCCGCAACCCGAGCGGGCGTACAGCGAGTGGGAGCGCAACGGCGAGAACCCCCGCGACACGCCGGTGGATTGGGTGCCCAGCGATCGGGTGACCTCAGCACCCCAGGAGCATCCGCCTGGACGGCACGACGAGACGGCCATCATCGACGTGCCCGAGGAGCCGCTGATGCCGCCCCGCCCGCAGCAGCCAGCGCCGCCGCGGCGCGAGCGTCCCCGCTACCACGCGCCCCCGGGGCCGACGGAGCCGCGGTTCGAGCCCCGGTATCAACCCCCGCCGGCCGCCGCCGCGACGCCACCTCCGCCGGAAACGCCGCCGGAACCCCCGCGCGAACCCCAGCCCCAGCAGCAGGGCCGTGACTGGCAGCCCGTGGGCGCCGAGGGGCAGTGGTTGCCGCCCGGATCACCGGGCAGCAACTGGGCCGGCGCCGACGCGGAGTCGACGGGTGGACGCCGGCGTGCCCGGCATTCGGGCGCCGACGAGGCCTGGGACGGCATGCCCGTGGAGCCCGTGCCCCCGCCGCCGTACGCCGAGTCCGGTCGCCGGGCCCGCTCGCGCCATTCCGCGGAGTACCGCGACTACGGGGTGCGCAACTTCGCGCCCGGCAGCGAGCCGCCGGCCGGGCCGGACCCCGCGCCGCCTCCGCCCGTCGCGACCACACCGCCTCCGGCGCCGTCCGGACCGGCCGCCGGTGCACCCCCACCACCGCGGCTGGCGCCGCCACCGGCCGCCGAGCACACGCCGCGGCACGGCGGGGAGCCGGAACCGGCCGACCCGCGGCGGGCGCGGGACGCCTCCGACACTGGGGGCCAGTCGGTGGCCGATCTGCTGGCCCGGCTGCAGGTCCAGCCGTCCGAGGGCGGCCGGCGCCGGCGCCGCGAGGGCTGAGCTAGGAGCTTCCTCACATTGGGGGATGCGACCTGATCGACTACGATTCGAGTGACCGAACGGTACCCACTTGCATGGGACCGGAACGAGCCAGAAATCTGTGAGGTCGTCTGCGATGGTGCAGTCCGACGGTCTGCGCCCGGCCAGGCTCAAGGTGGGCATCATCTCGGCCGGCCGGGTGGGCACCGCGCTCGGTGTCGCGCTGGAGCGCGCGGACCACGTCGTGGTGGCGTGCAACGCCATCTCCCATGCGTCCCGGCAGCGGGCGCAGCGCCGGCTGCCGGACACCCCGGTGGCCACGCCGCCGGAGGTGGCGGCCGGTGCCGAGCTGTTGTTGCTGGTGGTTCCCGACAGCGAACTCGCCGGCTTGGTCTCCGGTTTGGCGGCGACGGAGGCGGTGCGGCCCGGGACCATCGTGGCCCACACCTCGGGCGCCAACGGGGTGGGCATCCTCGCGCCGCTGACCCGGCAGGGCTGCATCCCGCTGGCGATCCACCCGGCGATGACGTTCACCGGCTCCGACGAGGACGTCAGCCGGCTGCCGGACACCTGCTTCGGCATCACGGCGGCCGACGAGGTCGGCTACGCGATCGCCCAGTCACTGGTGCTGGAGATGGGCGGGGAGCCGTTCAGCGTCGCCGAGGACGCCCGCGTGCTCTACCACGCCGCGCTGGCGCACGCGAGCAACCACCTCGTGACGGTGCTGTCCGACGCGCTCGAGGCGTTGCGGGCCGCGCTGCGCGGCAGCGAACTGCTCGGCCAGCAGACCGCCGACGAGCAGCCCGGCGGCATCGCCGAACGCATCGTCGGGCCGCTGGCTCGGGCCGCGCTGGAGAACACCCTGCAGCGCGGGCAGGTTGCGCTCACCGGCCCGGTCGCCCGCGGCGACGCGGCTGCGGTGGCCGGGCATCTGGCCGCGCTGAACCGGGTGGCACCCGAGCTGGTACAGGCGTATCGGGTCAGTGCCCTGCGCACCGCCCGGCGGGCGCACGCTCCCCAGGAGGTCGTCGAGGTGCTGGCACCGTGAAACCCGCCTTCACCGCGGGCAAACTCAACACCTACACCAGCCCGGGCGACGTCACCGCCGTCAGCCGCGCACTGCGCCACACCGGCCGCCGGGTGATGCTGGTGCCCACCATGGGCGCGCTGCACGACGGACACTTGGCGCTGGTGCGGGTAGCCAAGCGGGTGCCCGGTTCGGTGGTGGTGGTGTCGATCTTCGTCAACCCGCTGCAATTCGGCGCCGGCGAAGACCTGGACGCCTACCCCCGCACCCTGGACGACGACCTGGCGCTGCTGCGCTCCGAGGGCGTCGAAATCGCCTTCACCCCAACGGCTGCGGCGATGTACCCGAATGGTTTGCGCACCACCGTGCAGCCCGGCCCGCTGGCCGCCGAGCTGGAGGGCGGCCCCCGGCCGACGCATTTCGCCGGCGTTCTGACCGTCGTGTGCAAGCTGCTGCAGATCGTGCGACCGGACCGAATCTTCTTCGGCGAGAAGGACTATCAGCAACTGGTGATGATCCGTCAGATGGTCGCCGACCTCAACATCGACGTGCAGGTGGTCGGGGTGCCGACCGTGCGGGAGGCCGACGGCCTGGCGATGTCGTCGCGCAACCGCTACCTGGACGCCACGCAACGCGAACTGGCCGTGACGCTTTCGGCGGCCCTGACCGCCGGCGCGCACGCCGCCCACCTGGGCAGTGAGGCCGCGCTGCGTGCCGCGCGGGCGGTGCTGGACGCCGTGCCCGAGCTCACCGCCGACTATCTCGAGCTGCGCGACGCCGGGCTGGGCCCGGCACCCGCCCACGGCTCGGCGCGGCTGCTGGTCGCCGCCCGGCTGGGTAACACCCGACTGCTGGACAACATCGAAATGCAGATCGAAACACCCGCCGGCACCGCTGGGCCGGACGGCGACTGCCAATACGCCCAATCACCTTGGAGGAATTGATGTTACGGACGATGCTCAAGTCGAAGATCCACCGGGCCACCGTCACGCAGGCCGACCTGCACTACGTGGGCTCGGTGACCATCGACGCCGACCTGATGGACGCCGCCGACCTGCTCGAGGGCGAACAGGTGACCATCGTCGATATCGACAACGGCGCCCGGCTGGTCACCTACGCGATCACCGGTGAGCGTGGCAGCGGGGTGATCGGGATCAACGGTGCAGCACCGCATCTGGTCCACCCGGGCGATCTGGTCATCCTGATCGCGTATGGGACCATGGAGGAGGCCGAGGCGCGGGCGTATCAGCCGCGGATCGTCTTCGTCGACGCCGACAACAAGCCGGTCGACCTCGGCCACGATCCGGCATTCGTGCCGGACTTCGAGATAGCAGGGGCGGCTGAGCTGCTCGATCCCCGGATCGTTGCGCGGTAGCCGTGCTGCTGGCCATCGACGTCCGTAACACCCACACCGTCGTCGGGCTGATATCCGGCTCCAAAGAGCACGCAAAAGTGGTGCAGCAGTGGCGGATTCGCACCGAGTCGGAGATCACCGCCGACGAGCTGGCGCTGACCATCGACGGTTTGATCGGCTCCGACTCGGAGCGGCTCACCGGCGCCGCCGCGTTGTCGACCGTGCCGTCGGTGCTGCACGAGGTGCGCCTCATGCTCGACCAGTACTGGCCGTCGGTGCCGCACGTGCTGATCGAGCCCGGGGTGCGCACCGGCATCCCGCTGCTGGTGGACAACCCCAAGGAAGTGGGCGCCGACCGGATCATCAACTGCCTAGCCGCTTTTCACCGTTTCCAAAGCCCCGCCATCGTCATCGACTTCGGATCCTCGATCTGCGTGGACGTCGTGTCGGCCAAGGGCGAATTCCTGGGCGGCGCGATCGCGCCCGGACTGCAGGTCTCCTCCGATGCCGCCGCGGCCCGCTCCGCCGCGCTGCGCCGGGTCGAGCTGGCCCGCCCCTGCTCGGTGATCGGCAAGAACACCGTCGAATGCATGCAGGCGGGCGCGGTGTTCGGCTTTGCCGGGCTGGTCGACGGCCTGGTCGGGCGCATCCGCGAGGACGTGACGGGATTCGGCGGCGACGACGTCGCGATCGTGGCCACCGGGCACACCGCGCCGCTGCTGCTGCCCGAACTGGACACCGTCAGCCACTACGACCAGCACCTGACCCTGCACGGCCTGCGGCTGGTTTTCGAACGCAACCGGGACGCGCAGCGCGGCCGGCTGAAAACGGCCCGGTGACGGCGTCGGCGCGGCCTGGCGGCCGCGTCATTTAAGCTGGCACGTCGTGAGTCCCGCCCCAGACGCCGACATTCCCGATCAGTACCGGATCCGCCGGGACAAGCGCGCGCGGCTGCTCGCCGAGGGGCACGACTCGTACCCAGTCGCCGTCGAACGCACCCACACGCTGGCGCAGGTGCGCGCTGCCCACCCCGACCTGCCCGTCGACACCGCGACTGACGACATCGTCGGCGTCGCCGGCCGGGTGATCTTTGCGCGCAACTCCGGCAAGCTGTGCTTCGCCATGCTGCAGGAGGGCGACGGCACCACCCTGCAGGTCATGGTCAGCCTGGACAAGGTGGGCCGTGAAGCCCTGGACGCGTGGAAGGCCGACGTCGACCTGGGCGACATCGTCTCTGTGCACGGCACCGTGATCAGCTCCCGGCGCGGCGAACTGTCCGTGCTCGCCGACTCGTGGCGGATGGCGTCCAAGTCGTTGCGTCCGCTGCCCGTCGCGCACAAGGAGATGAGCGAAGAGGCGCGGGTGCGGCAGCGCTACGTCGACCTGATCGTGCGCCCGCAGGCGCGCACGGTCGCCCGGCAGCGGATCGCGGTGATCCGGGCGATCCGCAACGCCTTAGAACGGCGCGGGTTTCTCGAAGTCGAAACCCCAATGTTGCAGACGCTGGCCGGGGGCGCGGCCGCGCGGCCCTTCGTCACCCATTCCAATGCGCTCGACATCGATCTCTACCTGCGGATCGCCCCGGAACTGTTCCTCAAGCGCTGCGTCGTCGGCGGTTTCGATAAGGTTTTCGAACTAAATCGCGTGTTCCGAAACGAAGGTGCGGATTCCACCCATTCTCCGGAATTCTCCATGCTGGAGACCTACCAGGCCTACGGAACGTATGACGATTCGGCGGTGGTAACGCGCGAGCTTATTCAAGAGGTGGCCGACGAGGCCATCGGAACCCGACAACTACCGCTGCCCGACGGCAGTGTCTACGACATAGACGGCGAATGGGCTTCTATAGAAATGTACCCGTCGCTGTCGGCGGCGCTCGGTGAGGAGATCACCCCGCAGACCACGGTGGAAAAGCTGCTCGGCGTCGCCGAGCGGCTGGGCGCCGAGATCCCCCGCGACCGCGGCTACGGGCACGGCAAGATCGTCGAGGAGCTGTGGGAGCACACCGTGGGCGACACGCTCACCGCGCCCACGTTCGTGCGGGATTTCCCGGTCGAGACAACGCCTTTGACGCGTCAGCACCGCAGCATCGACGGCGTCACCGAGAAATGGGACCTGTACGTGCGTGGGGCCGAGCTGGCCACCGGCTACTCGGAGTTGACCGACCCCGTGGTGCAGCGCGAGCGGTTCGCCGCCCAGGCGCGGGCGGCGGCCGCCGGCGACGACGAGGCCATGGTGCTCGACGAAGACTTTCTCGCCGCACTCGAGTATGGGATGCCGCCCTGCACCGGAACGGGAATGGGTATCGACCGGTTGTTGATGACATTGACCGGGCTGTCAATTCGGGAGACAGTTTTGTTCCCCATCGTTCGGCCGCATTCGTAGTTGAAAGTGCAACGCCGCAGAAAGTCCAACCCTGCGGCGTCCGGACAGATTGAGTATGCTGCGCTGTTATGGCAGATTGGTGACCGGGGAGGTCGATCCAATCTGCTCAGCAACTGCTCAGGACGAAATGCGAGGGTAAGCCAATGGCAAAAAAAGTGACCGTCACCTTGGTCGATGATTTCGACGGTGCCGGCGCAGCCGACGAAACAGTGGAATTCGGGCTTGACGGGGTGACCTACGAGATTGACCTTTCGTCCAAGAATGCCGCGAAACTTCGTAATGATCTGAAGCAATGGGTGGAAGCCGGCCGTCGCGTCGGCGGCCGGCGGCGCGGGCGCTCGGGCTCGGGACGCGGCCGCGGCGCCATCGACCGCGAGCAGAGCGCGGCCATCCGCGAATGGGCCCGTCGCAACGGGCACAACGTGTCGACCCGCGGCCGCATCCCGGCCGACGTCATCGACGCCTTCCACGCCGCAACCTGACCGTCCTGCAGCCGGCGCCCGGGCGTGCATTCCGGGCGCCGGTTTGTCGTTTCGCTGGCCGCGAAATGGTCGGCGGGTGGCGCCGGAAACGAATTGGCGCGCCGCGGCGTTTCTTCAGTTACGCGCACAACGCCGCAGGCAGCCGCGGCCGTGATTGCATCGCAACGACGGCGCACGTCCGACTACGAGCAAGGTGGCGCAAGGTTAGGCCCGCTGGCAAGCCGACCATTACAGTGGATGGGCAGGTACGCGATTCAGGCCACAAGGGACCGGCAGGGTTGCCAGAAGGGCCGCTAACAGGTTTGTACCGATGGTGAGGGAGAGCAGGTAACCACCGATGTTTGAACGATTTACCGACCGTGCCCGCAGGGTCGTCGTCTTGGCGCAAGAAGAGGCCCGGATGCTCAACCACAACTACATCGGCACCGAGCACATCCTGCTGGGTTTGATCCACGAGGGCGAGGGCGTGGCGGCCAAGTCGCTGGAGTCGCTGGGCATCTCGCTGGAGGGCGTCCGCAGCCAGGTCGAAGAGATCATCGGCCAGGGCCAGCAGGCGCCGTCCGGACACATCCCGTTCACCCCGCGCGCCAAGAAGGTGCTCGAGCTGAGCCTGCGCGAGGCGCTGCAGCTCGGCCACAACTACATCGGCACCGAGCATATTCTGCTGGGCCTGATCCGCGAGGGTGAGGGCGTGGCCGCCCAGGTCCTGGTCAAGCTGGGCGCCGAACTGACCCGGGTGCGCCAGCAGGTGATCCAGCTGCTTTCCGGCTACCAGGGCAAGGAGGCCGCCGAGGCCGGCACCGGTGGGCGCGGCGGCGAGTCCGGCAGCCCGTCCACGTCGTTGGTGCTCGACCAGTTCGGCCGCAATCTGACCGCCGCTGCGATGGAGGGCAAGCTGGACCCGGTCATCGGCCGCGAGAAGGAAATCGAGCGGGTGATGCAGGTGCTGAGCCGGCGCACCAAGAACAACCCGGTGCTGATCGGCGAGCCCGGCGTCGGCAAGACGGCCGTCGTCGAGGGCCTGGCGCAGGCCATCGTGCACGGCCAGGTGCCCGAGACGCTGAAGGACAAGCAGCTCTATACCCTGGACCTGGGTTCGTTGGTGGCGGGCTCGCGCTACCGCGGTGACTTCGAGGAGCGCCTGAAGAAGGTGCTCAAGGAGATCAATACCCGCGGCGACATCATCCTGTTCATCGACGAGCTGCACACGCTGGTCGGTGCGGGTGCCGCCGAGGGCGCGATCGACGCGGCCAGCATCCTCAAGCCGAAGCTGGCCCGCGGCGAGCTGCAGACCATCGGCGCCACCACGCTCGACGAGTACCGCAAGTACATCGAGAAGGACGCCGCCCTGGAGCGTCGGTTCCAGCCGGTGCAGGTGGGTGAGCCGACGGTGGAGCACACCATCGAGATTCTCAAGGGGCTGCGCGACCGCTACGAGGCGCACCACCGGGTGTCCATCACCGACTCGGCGATGGTCGCGGCCGCGACGCTGGCGGACCGCTACATCAACGATCGCTACCTGCCGGACAAGGCGATCGACCTGATCGACGAGGCGGGGGCGCGGATGCGGATCCGCCGGATGACCGCGCCGCCGGACCTGCGCGAGTTCGACGAGAAGATCGCCGAGGCGCGCCGGGAGAAGGAATCGGCGATAGACGCCCAGGACTTCGAGAAGGCGGCCAGCCTGCGCGACCGGGAGAAGCAGCTCGTCGCACAGCGCGCCGAGCGCGAAAAGCAGTGGCGCTCCGGCGACCTCGACGTGGTCGCCGAGGTGGACGATGAGCAGATCGCCGAGGTGCTGGGCAACTGGACCGGCATCCCGGTGTTCAAGCTGACCGAGGCCGAGACCACCCGGTTGCTGCGCATGGAGGACGAGCTGCACAAGCGGATCATCGGCCAGGAGGACGCCGTCAAGGCGGTCTCCAAGGCGATCCGCCGCACCCGCGCCGGGCTGAAGGACCCCAAGCGTCCGTCGGGCTCGTTCATCTTCGCCGGCCCGTCCGGTGTCGGTAAGACCGAGCTGTCCAAGGCGCTGGCCAACTTCCTGTTCGGCGACGACGACGCGCTCATCCAGATCGACATGGGCGAGTTCCACGACCGGTTCACCGCCTCGCGGCTGTTCGGCGCCCCGCCGGGATACGTCGGCTACGAGGAGGGCGGCCAGCTCACCGAGAGGGTGCGACGCAAGCCGTTCTCGGTGGTGCTGTTCGACGAGATCGAGAAGGCCCACCAGGAGATCTACAACAGCCTGTTGCAGGTCCTCGAGGACGGCCGGCTCACCGACGGTCAGGGCCGCACGGTCGACTTCAAGAACACCGTGCTGATCTTCACCTCGAACCTCGGCACGTCCGACATCTCCAGGCCGGTCGGCCTGGGCTTCACCCAGGGTGGCGGTGAGAACAACTACGAGCGGATGAAGCAGAAGGTCAACGACGAGCTGAAGAAGCACTTCCGCCCGGAGTTCCTTAACCGCATCGACGACATCATCGTCTTCCACCAGCTGACTCGCGACGAGATCATCCGGATGGTCGACCTGATGACCACCCGGGTCGCCGGCCAGCTCAAGAGCAAGGACATGGACCTGGTGCTCACCGACAAGGCCAAGGTCCTGCTGGCCAAGCGCGGCTTCGACCCGGTGCTGGGTGCCCGCCCGCTGCGGCGCACCCTCCAGCGCGAGATCGAGGACCAGCTCTCCGAGAAGATCCTCTTCGAGGAGGTCGGGCCCGGTCAGATCGTCACGGTCGACGTCGACAACTGGGACGGCGAAAGCGCCGGCGAGGACGCGGTGTTTACCTTCACCGGTACCCGCAAGCCGCCGGCCGAGCCGGACCTGGCCAAGGCCGGGGCGCACAGCGCCGACCCGCAGTAGCGCATCAACGGAAACGGGCGGTGGTCTTCCGGGACTGCCGCCCGTTTTCGCTGTGCTCTACACTGACGGCTGTCATCGACGTGCCACGGAATTTTGGTGAAACTCCAAAACGGCCGCGCTGCTGTCCACAGTCAGACCCGAGGCCCGTCATCCCCCGGGGACGCGTTAATCCCCGGAAGGAGTCGATTGTGTCCCACCCGCAGCCGACGCGCAGCCGCACCAGGTCGGTCGATCTGTCCGCCGCCGGAACCGCGCTCTTCCTGGCCGCCACCGTCTTTTTCGCGTTGCTGGCGCTCTACCTCGTCGGCGTCGACCAGGGGTGGTGTCGCTGTTCGGCAGCGACTCGCACGTGCACGAATTCATGCACGACGCCCGGCACCTGCTCGGCTTCCCCTGCCGCTAACGGGGGAGCGGCGGCGTGGAAAAACGCCTGATCGGTGCCGGCCTGCTGGCGGGCACCGTCGGGGCGGTACTGGCGTTCGTGTTCGCCCGGCTGTGCGCCGAGCCCGTCATCGCCCGCGCCATCGCCTTTGAGGACGGCCGCGCCGACGCGGAGAACGCGCACGGCGTGCACGAGCACGGCGCCGAGTTGTTCAGCCGTGGGGTGCAATCGGGACCCGGCCTGGGGTTCGGGGTGCTGATCTTCGGCCTCGCCATGGGCGCGTTGTTCGCGGTGCTGTTCAGCGTGGTCTATGCGCGCACGGAAAGCATTTCCCCGCAAGCGCTTCCGCTGCTGTTGGCGGCCGGTGCGTTCGGTGCGGTGTACCTGGTGCCGTTCGTGAAGTATCCGCCGAACCCGCCGGCGGTCGGTCAGGCCGACACCATCGGCGCGCGCACCGGCTGGTATCTGGCGCTGGTCGCGGCGTCGGCGGCGCTGACGATCGGCGCGGTGTGGCTGGCGCGGCGGCTGGAGGCCCGGCTCGGCCCGTGGAACGCCGCGGCTGCTGGCGGCCGCGGCGTATCTGGTGGCGATCGCCGCGGTGGCGGTGCTGCTGCCGTCGGTGGACGAGACACTGGCTCCGCTGTGCGACGCCGCCGGCGCCATGGTCTATCCGGGGTTCCCCGCCGACGTGCTCTACGAATTCCGGCTGGTGTCGCCGGCCGCACAGCTGGTGCTGTGGGCGGGCATCGGCCTGGTTTTCGCGGCGGTCAGCGGGCGGCTGCTCGGGGCGCGGGCGCCACGCGTGCCGGCGTGACCGGGGTCGTCCGGCTGACGCTCGTTTCGCATGGCATGACGGATGCCATGGCGGACGGGCGTTTTCCCGCCAACGAACCACTGAACGAGCTAGGCCGCCGTCAGGCGCAAACCCGCTCCGCCCAATTCGACGTCGCCACAAGCTATTTCGTCGCACCCGAACTGCGCACCCGGCAGATCGCGAGCCTGCTGGGCTTCGACGGGGCGCCCGAACCGCTGCTGGCCGACCTGGATTGCGGGCGGTGGCGCGGGCGGGCGCTGCAGGCCGTGGACCAAGCCGATCTGGCGGCGTGGCTGACGGGTCCGGCCGGGGCGCCGCACGGTGGCGAGTCGATCGCCGACCTGATCGAGCGGGCGTCGCGTTGGTTGAATGCGTTGACCGCCAACCCCTTACGCACCGTGGCGGTGACGCATCCGGCGGTGATCCGGGCGGCGATCGTGGCGGCGCTGGGGATACCGGCGGGGCCGTTTTGGCGCGTCGATGTCGCACCGGCGGCCTGCGTCGTCATGCATCACCGGGGCGCTCGGTGGACTCTGCGGTTGTGAGTCGTTACGCTGCCCGCGCTGCGGGACCATGCGGCTTCTCGCGGCGTACGCATAACTTGACCCATGTCAAGTTTGGCGGCAGGATGGTCGTCCACGAGCGCAACCAACAGCGTGTCGCTCAGGTAGGAGGTCTGTTATGGCCAACCGCTACCTGCAGGGTCCATTCGCCCCGATACATCACGAGTACACGCTGACCGGTTTGGAGGTCGTCGGGACGATCCCGGATTACCTGGATGGGCGGTATCTGCGCAACGGTGCCAACCCAATCGGAGACGTCGATCCTGAGCGCTATCACTGGTTCCTGGGCGACGGCATGGTGCACGGCATCCGAATCCGTGACGACAAGGCCGAGTGGTACAGCAACCGTTGGGTACGCACCCCAGCCACCTCGAAAGCCCTCGGCCAGCCCGCACCGCGGGGTCACTTCGGCTTTTTCCAATCGGCGCCAATACCAACGTAATCGGGCATGCCGGCAAGACACTCGCATTGATCGAAGGCGGCATCGCCAACTATGAACTCACCGAGGAATTGGACACCGTCGGCGTGTGCGACTTCGCCGGAACGCTCACCGGCGGGTACGCAGCGCACCCCCATCGTGACCCCGAGACGGGTGAGCTGCATGCGGTTTCGTACAATCCCTATCGCGGCAACAGGGTGCAGTATTCGGGTGATCGACGTCGAGGGTCGAGCGCGACGGACCGTCAACGTCACCGTCAACGTCACCGTTGGCGGCAGCCCGATGATGCATGACTTTTCCCTGACTGAACGCTATGTCGTGTTCTACGACCTGCCGGCCACCTTCGATGCGGCGGTGGGCGCGGCCATGACGGCGCCGCGCGGGCTTCGGCCGATCGCCCGACTGATGCTGTCGGCGCTGATCGGCCGGGTCGCCATTCCCGATCCCATCGCCGCGCGGCTGCCGGCGGCGACCACGGACCGGCGAATGCCCTACTCGTGGAACCCGAACTACCCGGCCCGTGTCGGCGTGATGCCACGCGACGGTGAAGATGCCGATGTACGCTGGTTCGACGTCGAACCGTGCTACGTATTCCATCCGATGAATGCCTACGAAGAGGATGGCACCATCGTGCTCGACGTAGTGCGAAACCCCAAGATGTTCGACCGGGACCGGACCGGTCCCAATGAGGGGCCACCCACGTTGGACCGTTGGGTGATCGATCTGGCGGCCGGGAAGGTGCGCGAATCCCGCATTGATGATCGGGGCCAGGAGTTTCCGCGCATCGACGAGCGCCTGGCTGGAAAGCGGCATCGTTACGGCTACACGCCGACGGTGCTGGAGGGCATCGAAGGCGAGGACTGCTTGCTCAAGCACGATCTTGTTGGCGGGAGTACCCAGTCGCGCTCCCTGGGTCCGCAAAAAGCATTGGGCGAGTTTGTGTTTCATCCTTCATCGCCGGCCGCCGCGGAAGACGAGGGCGTGCTGATGGGCTTGTGTACGACCGGGCCACCAATCGCAGCGAGTTGGCGATCCTCGATGCTCAAACCCTTGAGGACGTTGCCAGCATCAAGCTGCCGCATCGAGTTCCCGCCGGTTTCCATGGAAACTGGGTGCCCAGCACCAACTAGCGGCCGCCGCGACTAGCGCGGCGCGATCAGCGCGAAGGCCTGTTTTGCCACCTGCAGCATCCAGCCCGTCGCGGTCGGGCCGTGATCGCGCGGCCAGTTCAGCTGGAAGCTGACCACCCACGGCTGGTGTGTCTTGTCGACCGCGTACCAGCTGAACGTCAAATCCCCCGGCAGTCCACCGGCTTTCGCGCCGATGTAGGGCCACACCGCCGGGTCCAGCTGGATGCCCGACACCGCGGACAGGATGTCGCGCACCGGTGCGGCCTTGCCCACCGCGTCGGCCTGCAGCGCCGCGTGCACCCGGCAGATGTCCTGCGCGTTGCCGTACCACTCCGCGCCGTAGGAGGACGCCGGCGAATGGGCGCGCATCGGATCCGGGTCGTACGGCGTCGAATTCGCCTGCGCCAGCAGCCGAGCGCGAACCTGCGGGGATCCGTGCTCCCACTGGCTGCGCAGATCGGGTCGGCCCCAGCCGACCGAGAACAGCTCGTAAATGGTGGGGAACGGAGTCATGCTGGACGGGTCGTGATGGCCGGCCGCGGCCAGCGCCTCTTCGATGGCGTGCGTGCCCAGCTTGTCGATCAGCAGGTCGGTCGCCATGTTGTCACTGGTGGCGATCATCTTCTCGGCGGCGGTGCTCACCGAGACCTGCGCCCCGGCGGGCAGCGCCAGACCCGACGAACCCACGGCCCGGCTCTTGTCGGTGACGGTCAGCTGGTCGTCCCAGGACACCGTTCCGGCCGTGACGGCACCGGCCAGGGCGTGCAGCACGTAGAGCTTGAAAATCGATGCCAGCGGCAGGGATTCGCCGGTATTGGTGCCCGCCACCGGTTCGCAGCGGCCCTGCGGGTCGACCTTGGCGGCCTGATACGAGTAGCGCGCGCCGGTCTTGCTCAACACTGCATCGACGTCATGCCACGAGTTGACCGTGGGCGCCCGGGTGTCCAGGTCGAAGTGGTCCACCCAGCCGCCGTCGTCGGTGTGGATCCGGATGTCTTGGCGGGCACCGTAGGACGACGTCAGGTGCAGGGTGGCCACGCTGGCCCCGATGTCGACGTCGTTGAGAGTGAACGGGCGATCCCACCACAGCGCCTCCAGCGTGGTCTGCACCGACTCCACCTTGTCGGCGCCCGCCAGCGTGCGAACGCCGACCGGGCCGATGGGCCAGTCCGAATTCAGCATGTCCAACGTCTGCTGGGCCCGGATGCCGGGCGGCGTCCGGGTGTCGATCTGGCGTCCCGGATTGGCCGCGTTCGCCTGAGGGGAGGGGGAGGAGGCGCACCCGGGCGCCAAGGTCGCCACCAGTGCGGCGGCAGCGCTCAGCGCCAGCGCGCGGCGCCAGTCGAACAGCCCGCTAGCCAGCCTGCTTGTTTGCGGCAACGTCCAGCACAACCTCGAATTCCAGCAGAGACGCCCCGGTCGCCACCGGGTTGGCCCGATGTCCGGCGTGCGCTTCGATGGCGGGACCCTTCGCCCACGCCTGGAACGCCTCGTCGGACTCCCAGTGTGTCACCACGAAGTAGCGGTCCTCGCCCTGGACCGGACGCAGCAACTGGAAGCCGAGGAAGCCGAGCTGATTCTCCACCGCATGGGCGCGGTGGGCGAACCGCTTCTCCAGTTCCGGGCCCGCGTCGGCGGGCACTTCGATTGCGTTGATCTTCACCACTGGCGGCATGCCGCTAGGCTACCCCGGCCCCCGCTCGGGACAACCGGCGCGGTGCACGCAAGATGGTGGCATGCCCAGCACGGTGTTGACTCGCCACGGCGGCCACGGCGAGCCCCTGGTGCTGGTGCACGGCCTGATGGGCCGGGGCAGCACCTGGACGCGCCAGCTGCCGTGGCTGACCGGGCTGGGCACCGTCTACAGCTACGACGCGCCCTGGCACCGTGGCCGCGACGTCGAGGACCCGCACCCGATCAGCACCGAACGCTTCGTGGCCGACCTGGCCGACGCGGTGGGCACCCTGGATGCGCCGGCCCGGATGGTCGGGCATTCGATGGGCGCCCTGCACTCGTGGTGTCTGGCCGCGCAGCATCCCGAGCTAGTGTCGGCCCTGGTGGTCGAGGACATGGCCCCGGATTTCCGCGGCCGCACCACCGGCCCGTGGGAGCCGTGGCTGCACGCGCTGCCGGCCGAATTCGATTCCGCCGAACAGGTATTCGCCGAATTCGGGCCGGTCGCCGGGCGGTACTTCCTGGAGGCGTTCGACCGCACCGAAACGGGTTGGCGGCTGCACGGCCACACCTCGCGATGGATCGAGATCGCCGCGGAATGGGGCACCCGGGACTACTGGGCGCAGTGGCGCGCGGTGGGCGTCCCGGCGCTGCTGATCGAGGCCGGCAATTCGGTCACCCCACACGGCCAGATGCTCGCGATGGCCGAGAGGGCCGTCGCCGCAACTTATTTGCGTGTCCCGCAGGCCGGGCACCTGGTCCACGACGAGGCGCCGGGGGTATACCGGCAGGCCGTCGAGTCATTCCTCGCCGGCTAGGGCGAACCTCCCGTCGGCCGTCCGCGTCACCAGGCCGTCGGCCAGCAGCGAATACAGGGCCCGGTCCCGCTGCGCTGTGTCGGTCAGCCAGGCCACGTCCAGCTCGGCCTGGGTGACCGGAGAATCGTTGCCGCGTAACACATCCAGCAAGAGTCCGCGTACCTGCCGGTCGGTTCCGGCGTAGGTCTGAACCCGCCGCGCCGGCCCGGTCGCCGGGGGATGACCGGCCTCGCACCAGGCGCACCGGCGCAGCGGGCACAACCCGCAGCGCGGGGCGCGGGCGGTGCACACCGTGGCCCCAAGCTCCATCAGCGCGACCGAGAACTCCGGCGCGCTGCCGTCGCCCGGCAGCAGCGCCGCCACGTCGGCGTGGTCGCGGCCGGCGGACGGCGCCCCGGCGTCGGCCTGGCCGTGCACCGCGCGGGCCACCACCCGGCGCACGTTGGTGTCCACCGCCGGCACCGGGTGCCGGTAGGCGAAGCAGGCGACGGCGCGGGCGGTGTAGCCGCCGACCCCGGGCAGCGTCAGCAGGGTGTCGACGTCGTCGGGAACGACGTCGCCGTGATCGCGCGCGATGACGGTGGCGCACTCGTGTAATCGCTTGGCGCGCCGCGGATATCCCAGCTTGCCCCAGGCTCGCAGCACGTCGGCGGCGCTGGCCGCCGCGGTGGCCGACGGGGTGGGCCAGCGCCGCACCCAGTCCGGCCAGATCGGCAGCACCCGCGACACCGGCGTCTGCTGCAGCATGAACTCGCTGACCAGGATCTGCCAGGCGCTGACGCCGGGGGCGCGCCACGGCAGATCGCGGCGCGCAACCCGATACCACTCGAGAAGATCGGTAACCGATATGAGTGGGCTGCCGACGGCCGGCGGCTGCGGCATGATGTCAGCCATGCCTAACACCAGTCCGGTAACCGCGTGGAAGTCACTCAAAGAGGGTAACGAGCGATTCGTCGCCGGGAAGCCGCAGCATCCGAGCCAAAGCGTCGAGCATCGCGCCAGCCTGGCCGCCGGGCAGAGCCCCACCGCGGTGGTGTTCGGCTGCTCCGACAGCCGGGTCGTCGCCGAGCTGATCTTCGATCAGGGCCTGGGCGACATGTTCGTGGTGCGCACCGCGGGCCAGGCCATCGACACCGCGGTCCTGGGTTCCATCGAATTCGCGGTCAGCGTGCTCAACGTGCCGCTGATCGTGGTGTTGGGCCATGACAGCTGCGGCGCGGTCAAGGCCGCACTGGGCGCCATCGAGGAGGGCGCCATCCCCGGCGGTTTCGTGCGCGACGTGGTGGAGCGGGTGGCGCCGTCGATCCTGATGGGCCGCCGCGAGGGCCTGAGCCGCGTCGACGAGTTCGAGGAGCGGCACGTCCGCGAAACCGTGGCCCAGCTGGTGTCGCGGTCCACGACCATCGCCGAGCGGATCGGCGACGGCACGGTCGCGGTGGCGGGCGTCACCTACCACCTGGCCGACGGGTGGGCGGCCCTGTGCGACCACGTGGGCGACATCGGCGAATAACGGGCGAGCGGTCCGCTGATCCCGCCCGAGCGGCCGGGCCGGCGGGCCACCCTTACACCGGGGTCAGCCAGCAAACCTCGCGACACGCCGGGGCGGGTCAGCCGAATCGGCGTGACCTGGGCCTACGCTGCGGACGTGCTCGATCTTGAACCGCGTGGCCCGCTACCCACCGAGATCTACTGGCGGCGCAGAGGCCTGGCCGTGGGCATCGCGGTCGTCGTGATCGGGATCGTGGCCGCCGCGGTCATCGCCTTCATGGGACACAGCGCGGGAGCCAAGCCCGCCAACGCCGACAAGCCGAACTCCGCGCAGAGCAAGCCGGGATCACCGGCGCCGCAGGCGCCGCCGCCCCCCGGCCCGGAGGGCCCCGCCCCGGCGGTGCCGCCGGCGCAGGGCCAGAACCCCGAGACGCCCACACCCACCGCCGCCGTACAGCCGCCGCCGGTGCTCAAGGAGGGCGACGACTGCCCCGACTCGACGCTGGCGGTCAAGGGGCTGACCAACGCGCCGCAATACTTCATCGGTGACCAGCCGAAGTTCACCATGGTCGTCACAAACATCGGGCTGGTGGCCTGCAAGCGCGACGTGGGCGCCGCGGTGCTGGCGGCCTACGTCTACTCGCTGGACAACAGGCGGCTGTGGTCGAACCTGGACTGCGCGCCGTCCAACGAGACGCTGATCAAGACCTTCACCCCGGGCGAGCAGGTGACCACCGCGGTGACCTGGACGGGCATGGGCTCGGCGCCGCACTGCCCGCTGCCGCGGCCGGCGATCGGGCCCGGCACCTACAACCTCGTTGTGCAGCTGGGCAATCTGCGCTCGCAGCCGGTTCCGTTCATCATGAACCAGCCGCCACCACCGCCCGGCCCGGTGCCCGGACCCGGTCAGCCCGGGGCGGTGCCGCAGCCCGAGGCGCCGCCGGTGCCCCCGCCGCCGGCCGGCTGAAGCCCCGGCGACTCAGCTCAACGCGACTCAGCTCAGCGAGTCGGTGATCGTCGACTCCGCCAGCTGCGAAAGTCCTTCTCGCACATGGCGGGCCCACATCGCGCCGACGCCGTCGATCGACTGCAGGTCGCTGGCGCTGGCCGCCAGCACGTTCTGCAGCGCCCCGAAGGACCGGACCACCAGGTCGGCGTGAGCGAACTGCAGCCGGGGAATGCCGGCCAGCGCCCGGTAGCCGCGCGGGCTGACCGCCGAGTCCTGCGCCTCCGTCGTCGTCGGATAGTCGAAAACCTTTGCCAGCGCGGTGAAATCGAGCAGCTCGGTGTCCGAGAGCGCATCCAGCTCGTCGAGGGTGGCGGTCATCTGGGCCTCGGACAGCGGCTCGGGGCTGGCGTGGTAGTCACGCACGATCAACTCGCGGGCGTTGTCGTTGCCGCCCAGCAGCTCGTCGAGCTGCAGCCGCGGCTGCTGGCCGTCGGTGCCGAGCTCGACCACGTCGTTGTCGATCACCTGGCCGATTCGCTGCACCAGCTCCAGGCGCTGCACACGGTCAGGACGTCGCGCAAGCGTGACGAAGTCCTCGATCTCGGCGCGCGACAACTGCCTGCTGACCTCGTCCAGCCGGATCTTGCGTTGTACCGCTCCAGCGTGGCGATGGCCTGATTGGCCCGCGACAGAATGGTCGCCGAATCCGCCACCACGTGCCGCTCCCCGCCCACGTAGACGGTCACGATGTTCATCGAATGGCTCACCGAGATCACCGGATAACCGGTCTGGATCGCGGCCCGCTCCGCCGAGCGGTGCCGGGTCCCCGACTCGTCGGTGGCGATCGAGGGGTTGGGGACCAGCTGTACGTTGGCCCGCACGATGCGGCTGCCGTCGGTGGACAGCACCACGGCGCCGTCCATCTTCGCCAGCTCGCGCAGCCGGGTCGGCGCGTAGCGCACATCCAGCGCGAAGCCGCCGTCGCAGATGGCCTCGACGTTTTCGTCGTTGTCGAGCACGATCAGCGCGCTGGTGCGGCCGCGCAGGATGCGCTCCAGGCCGTCACGCAGCCCGGTGCCCGGGGCCAGCCGGGCGACGGTCTCACGCAGGGTCGGAAGAGTCACAGCGTGTCATTCTGTGGCCCCAGTGCACGATACGTCCAGCCTTTGCGGGGCTCGGCGATGTCGACCATGTGCTTCAGCGCCGCGCCGATGGTCGGGGCCCGCAGCGCCCGCATCCCGCTGGGCACGATCTCGCGCCGCGGGTCGTCGCCGTCCGGAATCAGCGCGATGGAAAACCCCTGCCGGGCGGCCTCGCTCAGCCGCCGCGCCATGCCGCTGACCCGCCGCAGGTCCCCGGCCAGCCCCACCTCGCCGATCATCACCGCCGTCGTCGGCAGCGGCAGCTCGGACAGCGCCGACGCCAGCGCGATCGCGACGGCCAGATCCGACGACGGGTCGGTCAGCCGCATGCCGCCGACCGTGGACAGGTAGATGTCGTTGACCGCGACCGGCAGTTTTCCGTGCTTTTCCAGCACCGCGGTGATCATCGCGGCCCGGGAGTGGTCGATGCCGCTGACCGCGCGGCGCGGGGAGCCGACCGACGGGCTGGCCAGCAGCGCCTGCACCTCGCCGATCAGCGGCCGTTTGCCGTCCAGCGTCACCGTGATCGCGGTCCCCGGCACCGGGGCCGAGCGCTGATCTAGAAACAGGTTGGACGGGTCGGTGACGCCGGCGATCCCGTTGTCGTGCAACAGAAAACACCCGACCTCGTCGGCGGCGCCGAACCGGTTCTTGATGCCGCGAACCATCCGCAGCGAGCCGTTGCGGTCGCCCTCGAAGTGCAGCACGACGTCGACCAGATGCTCGAGCGACCGCGGCCCGGCGATGGCGCCGTCCTTGGTGACGTGCCCGACCAGGATCAGCGCCAACCCGTTGGCCTTGGCTGCGGCGGTAAGCGCCGCCGTCACCGCCCGCACCTGCGTGACCCCGCCGGCGACGCCGTCGGCCTCGGTGGTGGACATGGTCTGCACCGAATCCACGATCACCAGCGCTGGCTTGACCGTGGCGATGTGCTCGAGCACCGTGTGCAGGTCGGATTCGGCGGCCAGATACACCTGATCCCCGCCGCAGCCGATGCGGTCGGCCCGCAGCCGGATCTGGCCGGCCGACTCCTCACCGGAGATGTACAGCGCTCGCCGACCGGACTGCGCCCAGCGGTGCGCGACCTCGAGCAGCAGCGTCGACTTGCCCACACCCGGATCGCCGGCCATCAGCGTGACCGAACCGGGAACCACGCCGCCGCCGAGCACTCGGTCGAGCTCGTCCACACCGGTCGAGCGGTGCCGGCTGGCGTCGGGCTTGATGGAGGCGATCGGCACGGCCTGCGACGCGGCCGTTAGGCGCGGGCGGCGGCCGGCCACCGCGCTGAGCGCGGGTACCTCGTCGACGGTGCCCCAGGTGCCGCATTCCAGGCAGCGGCCGACCCACTTCGCCGTCACGTGCCGGCATTCCGAGCAGCGGTATTGGGAGCGTGCGGTTGCCACGTGATGACGGTAGCGAGCGGCTACGACAAGACCGCGCCGCGACAGGCGGTCAGCCGGCGTGATCGGGCTGCGGCGCCACCCCGGCCGAGATCGGGACCAGCACGCTCGCCTGCCCGGCCTTCTCGAAAGAGAAGGTGAAGTTATAGGTCAGGCCGTTGGTGATCGGCTTGGCCAGCGTGACCGTCGCCTTGGCCGCGGTGTTGGAGCCGATCGGGCCGGGCGCCACCTTCTGGCCCTCCGGCGTGCCGATGAACAGCATCCCGCCGGCCGGCCAGCCGGGTGTCGCCGCTCAGCGTCACCGTGCCGATGTCGGTGGTGATGCCCACCAGCTTGTCCGGGGTGTTCGGCGACTGGTTGACGGCCACCGCCACCAGGTCCACCGCCCGGCCCGGCTGCAGGAAGTCGCCGGTCTGCACGGCCTGGATCCGGATGTCGCGCAACGCCACGTTGTTGAAGGTGACCTTGTTGCGGTTGATGGCGGGTTCCTGCACCGCCATCTGCGAGACCTGACCGGCCCCGCAACCGCTGAGCAGGACGGCCAGCCCGGCCACCGCCCCGGCGAGGGCGACCCGGACAGCGCGCGCGGGAAGGCCGAGGCGGATCTTGAAGCGGTTCACTCTCTCGAGCCTCCTGCTGAGCCGTGCGACTGAATGCAACTATGCACAGTAGTAGGAACGTCTTCGGTGCGGTAGCGCGGGGCGCCAGACCAGCGCGGGAGCGCTCGCACAGGCCGCTTCCGGGGCCGACGGCGGGCATTGGTAATGTGCTGCACTGCACGACTTGCTCCTCATGTCAACCTCTAATCTGCGCGTGTTGTGCCCCTGACCTGCATCGTTGCTTCGCGCGTGGTTAGGCGGACGTGTTAGGATGAAGTAACGAAAGGGGCTCGAATCAGATGATCTTCAAGGTCGGCGACACCGTTGTGTACCCACATCACGGTGCTGCGTTAGTCGAGGCGATCGAAACCCGGACGATCAAAGGGGAACAAAAAGAGTATCTCGTCTTGAAGGTGGCGCAGGGCGACCTGACCGTTCGAGTTCCCGCCGAGAACGCCGAATACGTCGGCGTGCGCGACGTCGTCGGACAAGAAGGCCTTGACAAGGTATTCCAGGTGCTGCGCGCCCCGCACACCGAGGAGCCGACCAACTGGTCGCGCCGCTACAAGGCCAACCTGGAGAAGCTCGCCTCCGGCGACGTCAACAAGGTCGCCGAGGTGGTGCGCGACCTTTGGCGCCGCGACCAGGAGCGCGGCCTGTCGGCCGGCGAGAAGCGCATGCTGGCCAAGGCCCGCCAGATCCTGGTCGGTGAACTGGCGCTGGCCGAGAGCACCGACGACGCCAAGGCCGAGACCATCCTCGACGAGGTTCTGGCCGCCGCTTCCTGAAGGTCCTGACACTTCATTGGTCCCGGAGACGGGGTTGGCCCCGGAGACGGGCAGCTCAGGCACCGTAGCCGCCGTCGTCCCGGCCGCCGGGTCGGGGGAGCGACTGGCAGCGGGAATTCCCAAGGCATTCTGCGAGATCGACGGCGCCAGCATGCTGTCCCGCGCCGTCGCCGGTCTGCTGGACTCCAAGGTGGTCGACCACGTGGTGGTGGCGGTGCCGGCCGACCGCGTCGACGAGGCCAAACGACTGCTGGCCGGGCAGGCCACCGTCGTCGCCGGCGGAGCCGACCGCACCGCATCGGTGCGCCTGGCCCTGGCCGAAGTCCCCGGTGACCCCGCGTTCGTGCTGGTGCACGACGCCGCCCGCGCCCTGACGCCGCCGGCGCTGATCGCCCGGGTGGTGCAGTCGCTGCGCGACGGTCACCGCGCCGTGGTGCCGGCGTTGCGGCTGCACGACACCGTCAAGGCCGTGGACGCCAACGGGGTGGTGCTCGGCACGCCGGAGCGCGACGGGCTGCGGGCAGTGCAGACACCGCAGGGTTTCGCCACCGACCTGCTGCTGCGCGCCTACGCCGCCGGGGCCGGCACGGCGGGCTTCACCGACGACGCGTCGCTGGTCGAGCACGTCGGCGGCCAGGTCCAGGTCGTCGACGGCGACCCGCTGGCCTTCAAGATCACCACCCAGCTCGATCTGCTGCTGGCCGAGACCATCGTGCGCCGGTGAACACCACCCCGCGGATCGGCCTGGGCGTCGACGTTCACCCGATCCAGCCCGGGCGGCCGTGCCGGTTGCTGGGCCTGCTTTTTGACGACGCCGACGGCTGCGCCGGCCACTCCGACGGCGACGTGGGCGCGCACGCGCTGTGCGACGCCGTGTTGTCGGCGGCGGGACTGGGCGACGTGGGTGCGGTGTTCGGCGTCGACGATCCGCGCTGGGCGGGTGTCAGCGGCGCCGACATGCTGCGGCACGTCGCCGATCTGACGGCGCGCCACGGCTTTCGGGTGGGCAACGCCGCCGTCCAGGTAATCGGGAACCGGCCCAAGGTCGGGCCGCGCCTCGCCGAGGCGCAGGGGGTGCTGTCGGAGCTGCTGGGGGCGCCGGTGTCGGTGGCGGCGACGACGACCGACGGGCTCGGGCTGACCGGGCGCGGTGAGGGCCTGGCCGCCATCGCCACCGCGCTGGTGGTCCCCACCGGCTGAGCCCGCGCGGCGCGGACGCCGCGGAACCACCCGGTAAGCTGGCACGTCGTGACCGATCGCCCCCGCTTGCGGCTACACGACACGGCAGCCGGTGCTGTGCGTGATTTCGTGCCGCTGCGCGACGGCCACGTCTCCATCTACCTCTGCGGCGCCACCGTGCAGGGCCTGCCGCACATCGGCCACGTCCGCAGCGGGGTGGCCTTCGACATCCTGCACCGCTGGCTGATCGCGCTGGGCTACGACGTCGCCTTCATCCGCAACGTCACCGACATCGACGACAAGATCCTCAACAAGGCCGCCGCGGCGGGCCGGCCGTGGTGGGAGTGGGCGGCCACCTACGAACGCGCGTTCAGCGCCGCCTACGACGCCCTGGACGTGTTGCCGCCGTCGGCCGAGCCGCGCGCCACCGGGCACATCACCCAGATGGTCGAATTGATCGAGCGGCTGATCGAAAAGGGCCACGCCTACACCGGCGACGGCGACGTCTACTTCGACGTGCTGAGCTACCCCGAGTACGGGCAGCTGTCCGGGCACAGGATCGACGACGTCCACCAGGGCGAGGGCGTGGCCAGCGGCAAGCGCGACCAACGCGACTTCACGCTGTGGAAGGGCGCCAAGCCCGGCGAGCCGTCCTGGCCCACGCCGTGGGGCCGCGGGCGCCCCGGCTGGCACACCGAATGCGTGGCCATGGCCCACGAGTACCTCGGCCCCGAATTCGACATCCATTGTGGAGGAATGGATTTGGTGTTCCCTCACCACGAGAACGAGATTGCCCAGAGCCGTGCGGCCGGGGACGGGTTCGCCCGCTACTGGCTGCACAACGGCTGGGTGACCATGGGCGGGGAGAAGATGAGCAAGTCGCTGGGCAACGTGCTGGCCATCCCGGCGATGCTGCAGCGGGTGCGGCCCGCCGAGCTGCGCTACTACCTGGGCAGCGCGCACTACCGGTCGATGCTGGAGTTCTCCGACACCGCACTGCAGGACGCCGTGAAAGCCTATGTGGGAGTTGAGGAATTCCTGCACCGGGTGCGGGTGCGGGTCGGCGGGGTGGAGACGGGCGAGCCCACCCCGCGGTTCGCCGACGCGCTGAACGATGACCTGGCGGTGCCGGCCGCGCTGGCCGAGGTGCACCAGGCCCGCGCCGAAGGCAACCGCGCCCTGGACAGCGGCGATCACGAGGGCGCGCTGCGGCAGGCCCGCTCCATCCGCGCGATGATGGGCATCCTGGGCTGCGACCCGCTGCACGAACGCTGGGAGACCCGCGACGAGACGTCGGCGGCCCTGGCCGCCGTCGATGTGTTGGTGCGCGCGGAGCTGCAGAATCGGGAGAAGGCGCGCGAGCAGCGCAACTGGGTGCTCGCCGACGAGATCCGAAACCGGCTCAAGCAGGCCGGCATCGAGGTCACCGACACCGCCGACGGGCCGCAGTGGACGTTGGGCGGAGACGGCAATTAGATGGCGGGCAACTCGCGGCGCCGAGGCGCGGTACGCAAAGCCGGCACCAAGAAGGGCCCGACCGTGGGTTCGGGGGGCCAGCGCCGCCGCGGGCTGGAGGGCCGCGGTCCCACGCCGCCGGCGCACCTGCGGCCCAACCACCCCGCCGCCAAGCGCGCCCAGTCGCCGCCCCGCCGCCCCGCTAAGCGCACCGAGGAGACCGAGACGGTGCTGGGCCGCAACCCGGTGCTGGAATGCCTGCGCGCCGGCGTGCCGGCGACCGCGCTGTATGTGGCGCTGGGCACCGAGGCCGACGAACGGCTCACCGAATCCGTCTCCCGCGCAGCCGATTCGGGCATCTCGATCCTCGAGGTGCCGCGCGCCGACCTGGACCGGATGACCGGCAACCACCTGCATCAGGGCATCGCGTTGCAGGTGCCGCCGTATAACTACGCCCACCCCGACGACCTGCTCGAGGCCGCGGCCGGTTCGCCGCCGGCACTGCTGGTCGCGCTGGACAACATCTCCGACCCGCGCAACCTGGGCGCCATCGTCCGTTCGGTCGCCGCGTTCGGCGGCCACGGTGTGCTGATCCCGCAGCGGCGATCGGCGTCGGTGACGGCGGTGGCCTGGCGCACCAGCGCCGGGGCCGCCGCCCGCATCCCGGTCGCGCGGGCCACCAATCTCACCCGCACACTGCAGGATTGGGCCGACCGCGGGCTGCGGGTGATCGGGCTGGACGCCGACGGGCACACCACGCTCGACGACCTGGACGGCAGCGACCCGCTGGTGGTCGTCGTTGGCTCGGAAGGCAAGGGGCTGTCCCGGCTGGTGCGGCAGAACTGTGACGAGGTGGTGTCCATCCCGATGGCCGGCAGCGCCGAATCGCTGAACGCCTCGGTGGCCGCGGGGGTGGTGCTGGCCGAGATCTCCCGGCAGCGCAGGGGTTGAGTTCTCTGGGCGAGCAGACGCAAAAGCCCCCGCCACGCCGACGATTCGGGGGCTTTGCGTCTGCTCGCGGTGGGCGGTGGCGGCGGCGGTGGTGGCGCTGCTAATGGCGGTGCTGCTGTCGGCGGCGCCGGCGCATGGGCAGCCGGCGACCTTTGATCTGCAGGCCCATCGCGGCGGCTGCGGCGAGACGACGGAGGAGTCGCTGCGCGCCTTCGCCAAGGCGATCCAAACCGGCGTCAGCACACTGGAACTCGACATCGTCGTGACCCGCGACGGCCAACCGCTGGTATGGCACGACCCGACGATCCAGGCCGACAAATGCAGCGACACCGGCCCGGCGTTCCCCGGTGACCCGAGCTACCCCTATGTCGGCAAGCTGGTGCACCAGCTCACCGTCGTGCAGACCCACACCCTGGACTGCGGGCACCGGCTGAAAGAGTTCCCTGACGCGGAAGTGGTGCGCGGCAACAAGATCGCGAACCTGCCGGAGGTCTTCGCGGTGGCCGACTCGCACCGCGCCGACGCGATCCGCTACAACATCGAAACCAAGGTGGAGCCCGACGACACCGGTGCGTCGGTGCAGCCGCAGGAATTCGTCGACGTGATCCTGGCCGCGGTCAGGTCGGCGGACAAGGTCGCGCGGGTGGAGATCCAGAGCTTCGACTGGCGCACCCTGCCGCTGGTACGGCGGGCCGAGCCGTCCATCCCGCTGGTGGCCTGTACGACGAGCGGGCCGCCGGTGACCCGGTGCTCGGGGCGCGGGTGGCCGGTGCCGACATCGTCTCCCCGGACTACCGGCTGGTCACCGGCAAACCGTACGGCGATCGCGCGCATGCGTTGGGGCTCAAAGTCATTCCGTGGACCGTCGACGACGCCGAGAACATGCGGCGCCAGATCGACTACGGTGGCGACGGGCTCATAACCGACTTCCCGACGTTGGCGCGCGGGGTGCTGGCCGAACTCGGCATGCCGCTGCCGCAGGCCGTGCCGGGGTGATCGACGCCGCGGGCGCGGGCCGCGCGCCACATAATGCTCGGCCGCAACAGCCCGGGTCGCGGGGTCGACGAGCGAGGTGACCCTGATGAACTGGTTCAGCGCGACCGTGTCGCTCTCGGCCGCGGTGAGCACCCGATCGACGTACTTGTTGAACGCCCGGGCGATCAGCGGCGGGGTGCCCTCGATTTCGGGCAGGGCGAGGTCGGGGTTGGTGGACAGCTGCCAGGCCTGCCGGATCGGCGCCGCCGCGGCGCGGAAGAAGCGGCGCGCCAGATCCGTTGTGCCGCTTGATAAGCAGTCGCGCAGCGCCAGTTCCTCCGACGCGGCCACCGACATGCCCTGGCCGTAGATCGGGTTGAAGCTGCAGATCGCGTCGCCGGTGACCAGCAGGCCGTTCGGGAAACGCCGCAGCTTGTCGTAGCAGCGCCAGCGGCTGCACGGCATCCGGTGCCGCACCGGCTCCCCGACGGGTTCGGCGCCGCGCACCGCGGCGAGCAGGTGGGCAGGTGCGCAGTCGGCGATGAAATCGCACAGGGTGGCGAGGTCCAGCGTCGCGGGCTCCTCGCCGCCGACCCCCATCACGGTGAGCAGCCAGGTGTCGTGCTCGCAGTGCAGCAGCCCGCAACCACGCGACCTGCCCGGCACGATCCCGATCAGCAAGCCGAGTTCGCGCGGCGCCTCGCCCGTCATGCGCAACGCCTGGCTGGCGTAGGTGAGCTGTACGGTGACGCGGTCCTCGCGCGGGCGGTCATACCCCAGGCCGTCCAGCCAGGCGGGCGTGTGGGCGGCGCGCCCGGTGGCGTCGACCACCAAATCGGCGGGCACCGCGGTGGTTTCGCCGGTCCGGCCGTCGGCCACCCACGCCCCCACCACGCGCCGGCGGTCGGCGGTCGAGACGAGACGCTGACGCAGTGCTCGTCGCGCAGGGTGACGTTGGGAATGCCGCGCAGCCGCCCGCGGACGTGGTCCTCGAGGGACGGCCGGGTCGCGCTGTAGGCGGTCAGCCCGGGGGCGGCGCCG
Organism: Mycobacterium lepraemurium; assembly: GCA_002291465.1. Lineage (GTDB taxonomy): Bacteria > Actinomycetota > Actinomycetes > Mycobacteriales > Mycobacteriaceae > Mycobacterium > Mycobacterium avium. The sequence continues at coordinate 710,257 of CP021238.1, forward strand.
CTGCGCGTCATCAGATGTCCGCCGATGTTGTAGTAGAGCTGCGAGAGGTCCTGGCCGTCGAAGTACTGGGCGCCGTCGCGGACCATCTGGTCGAGAACACCCGGGAACAACTCCTCGATCGCCTGGGCGCCGCGGCACAACAGGGCGTGCAGATACCGGCCCTGCGGCACACCCCGCCGAGCGCCGTGGGCGTCTAGCAGCGGGTCGCGCTCCACCACGGTGACCCGGTCGAAGAAGTCGGCCAGCGAACGCGCGGCCAGTAAACCGCCCATGCTCGCCCCCAGCACCGCCGCGTGCTCACCCACCTTGGTCGTCATGTCGCCGCCTTTCCGAGCTGTTAGCTGACAAAAACAATGCTCACGGGCACCGGCGGGCGCCGATAGTGTAGTTGGGTACTCCACCTCGGGTGGCCGCGCCGCCGCCGGTCCCGCGGCCGCGCGACCGAAGGCGGGCAATCCCGCCCGCGCGGCGCCTCCGCGCGGCTATGCTCGCCGCGTGATCGGCGGCGAGCTGCTGATTGGGCGCGACAGCGAATTGGCCACCATTCGCCGCGCCCTGAACGGGGCTGACCACCACCGCGGGGTGGTGATCGCCGGGGCCGCCGGCGTGAGCAAGACCTGGCTGGCCCGTGCGGCGCTGCAGCGCGCCGGGGCGTCGGGCGTGCAGATCAAGTGGATCGTCGGCACCCAGTCCGCCCAGGCCTTGCCGCTCGGGGCGTTCATCGGCCTGCTCGGCGACGCGATGTCGGAGCCGCTCACCAGCGTGCGGCGGGTGATCGAGACGTTCGTGGCCCGGCAACACCGCGGCCGGGTGGTGGTGGGCGTCGACGACGCTCACCTGCTGGACGGGTTGTCGGCCCTGGTGGTACACCAGCTGGCGCAGTCCGGTGGGGTCCGGCTGGTGGTGACGGTGCGCACCGGAAGCCACCAGCCCGCCGCCGTGACGGCGCTGTGGAAGGACGACCTGCTGACTCGCCTTGATTTGGAACCACTTTCGGCCGCGGCGACCCGCGAGGTGATCGAGAGTACGCTGGGCGGCCCGGTCGACGCGCGGTGCGTGGCGCGGTTCCGGCGGCTCACCGGGGGCAACACGCTGTTTTTGCGGCAGCTGCTGAGCGACCAGATGGCCGCCGGGCGGATGCGCCGCGTGGCCGGGGTGTGGATGTGGGACGGCGACGTCGCCGTCTCGGCCAGCCTGTCCGACACGGTGGGACGCTAGCTGGGCCGGCTCACCCCACCGCTGGCGCTGGTGGTGGACACGTTGTCGCAGTGCGAGCCGCTGCCGGTAGACCTGTTGTGCGACTTGGCATCTCGCGAAGACCTGGTTGCGGCCGAGGCGATGGGCCTGGTGACCGTCGAACGCACCCCGCGCGCCTTGATGGCCCGGCTCGCGCACCCGCTGTTCGGTGAGTTCCGCCGGGCCGGCGCCGGTGAGATGTACCTGTCGACGATCCGGGGCCGGCTGGCGACCCGGCTGGCGCAGGACCAAGACGCCGACATGCAGGCCACGGTGCGCGCCGGGCGTTGCTGACCCTGGAGTCCGACCTAGACCCGCAACCCGAACTGTACCTGGAATCGGCGTGGCACGCGATGACGCTGTTGGACCTGGAGCTGGCCGACCGGCTGGCCAACGCCGCCGCGCGAGCCGGGGTGCCCGGGGCCGCCGGGGCGCGGGCGATGAACCTGGTGCTGCTCGGCCGGGTCGAGCAGGCCGAGGAGGCGTTGCGGGCCATCACCGACGGCGCCGACAGCGACGCGTCCGATCGGCACTATTGGGCGACGGTGCGCGCGGCCAACCTGGTGTGGATGCTGGGCCGGCCGGCCGATGCCGCGCTGATCCTCGACGGCCTCGCCGCGCGGCCCGAGACCCTGGCGCAGGCCTGCCTGGACGCGGTGGCCGCGCGCTGTCAGCTCGCCGCCGAACGAGCCAGGGCCGCATTGGATTCCGAGTCACTGCCGGATTTCCACGCGATGATGGCGTCGCTGGCGCTGATCATGGCGATGGGGGCGCTGGGACAGGTCGACGACCTGACCGCGGTGGCCGAGCAGGCGCTGCGCCGCGCGACGACGTCGTCCGAGGCGTCACACATGCGGTTCTGGTTCGGCGCCGTGTACGGGCGGGCGTGTCGGCTGACCGGATACGTCGACGAATTCGTCAGCACCGCAATACAATTGGCCGACTCGGCCCGCGACGTCCCCGATTTGGCTTACGCCAACCTGGCCCTGCTGCTGGGCAACGCCGAGCTGGCCCGCGGGGCCGCGGCCGAGGCGGCCCGGCTGGTGCAGGAAGCGCTCGCCGGTGCGCAGATACACGAAGTCACCAGCGGTTTGCGGCCGGCCAGCTATTTCGCGCTGGCCGAGGCGCACGGCGGGCTCGGGCACCCGACGCAAGCCAACGAGGCGATCGCCGGGGCGCGGTCCTGCGTGCCGCCGGACTTCCTGTTCATGCACACTGGCCAGCGCGCAGGCGGCGGCGCGGCTCGCCCGCGACCGCGGCCAGCCCACCCACGAACTGGCCTGCATCCAAGCCGCGGCGCAATGGGGGGACGCCGCGGGGCGGCGCGCGCCCGCGCGCTGGCCGACGCGCTGTCGCTGCCGCTGGCCGACGCCATCGCCTGCCACGCCGAGGCGCTGTGGGCCGGCAACGGCGAGGCCCTGCTGACGGCCGCGGCGGCCTACCGGGCGATCGACGATGCGGCCGCCGCCGACGCGGCGGCGCAGGCCTCCGCCGCGTTCGTCGAGGGGCAGCAGCACCAGCGCGGGCGGTATGCGGCGGCGCTGGCCGGTGAGCTGGTGAGCTGGCCGAGGAATGCGGCGGCCTGTGCACGCCGGCGTTGCGGACCCCGGCGGGGCTCAAGCTATCGGGCCGGCGCGATGTCATCGAACTCGTCGTGGCCGGCCTGTCCAACCGCCAGATCGCCGAGCGGTTGGTGATGTCGGTGCGCACCGTGGAGGGCCATATCTACCGGGCCTGCCAGCGGGTGGGCGCCCAGTCGCGCGACGAACTGGTTTCCATCATCCGCTCCAGGCCGGCTGGCCGCGAGAGCTAGCAGCCCAGCAGCCGCGCCGACGCCCACAGCGCCAGCAAGGCCACCAGCAGCGAGACCGGCACCGTGCACACGCCGAGGCGGGTGTATTCGCCCACCCCGGCGTCCACGCCGTGTTGGCGTAACACCCTGCGCCACAACAGGTTCGACAGCGAACCGACATAGGTCAGGTTGGGGCCGATGTTCACCCCGATCAACACCGCCAGCACCGCCGCCGGCCCCGCCGGCGCGACCAGCAGCAGCACCAGCGTGGCCGGCAGGTTGTTGACGACGTTGGCCAGTAGCGGCCGTCGCGGCGATCGCGAGCAGGGCGGGCAGGCCCGAGTCCGACGGCAGCACCGCCGACATCGCCCGGTCCATCCCGTCGTGCATGACGGCCTGCACCACCACACCCAGCGCCGGCACGAAAACCAGGAACGACACGTGGACCGAGCGCGCGATCTCCGTCACCGTGGTGTGCCCGCGGGCCAGGCTGCGCACCGCCAGCACCGACGCGCCGCACAGGGCCACCCAGGCCGGGGCGATCCCCACCGACTGGGCGACCGCCAACCCGGCGGGCGTCAGCGCGACCACCACCAACACGAACACCGGCGAACCCGGCGGCGCGCCGAGCGCCGCCGGGTTCGGGCTGCACCCGCAGGTCCTTGCCGAAGAGCCCGCGGAAGACGGCGTAGAGGGTGGCCACCGCGGCCAGCATCACCGGGGTCAGCAACACCACGGCGGCGTCCAGGCTCAGCACCGCCGTGATGGCCGAGGCGATGACGAACACCCGCCGCAGCATGCCGGCCGACCCGACGCGGTCCCGGGCGATCGCCGCGCCCGCCGCCTCGGACAGGCCCTCGTCGTCGCACAGCTTGGCCAGCACTAGCACCGCGCCCAGGAAGGCGACCACCCCGGACAGGTCGGCGATCTGCTGTTGGGCCGCGGCGACCGGGACCAACCGCGGGGACGCGCGACGGCGAACCCCAGCACCACCGCAAGCAGCACCAGTGCAACGGTCGATGCCATCGAAAACGCTTTACGCCCAAGGGTATTCGCGTCTCCACACGCTCGGCAGGTGCAGCGCGACACCGTCGCGTTCGGCGAGCTCGTCCAGGACGCGGATGGAGGCGTCCAGGTCGTCGCCCGCATAAGGCAATGCCCGCAACGGTTTTGACAGCGGACGGAAGAAGTCGTCCCAGTGGATCAGGATCACCCGGCGTGCCCCGACCGTGCGCACGGTCTGGCCCCAGTAGTCGACCAGGTACGACCGCGGCCGCAGCCCCAGCTGCCCGACGGACAGACAGGCCGCCTCGGCGCGCTGCCCTGCCAGCGCGCCGGCCACGAATCCGGCGCTGCCGTAGATCAGCAGCCGGCGCCCCGTCGGCCGGTGCCGCACCAGCGTCGACCAGGACTCGCCGCAGCGGTACGCCGACGCCCGCGCCAGCGGGATCAGCGGCTCCTCGATCACGCCGTGGAACCGGTCGGGCGGGCAGTGGCGGGACTTGACCAGCGTTACGTCGAAGGCGCCCAACCGGATTGGAGCGCCGTCGGCCGCGACGACGATGCGGTCCTCGGCCAGCTCGTAGCCGCGCCCGACATTGGCCGCGGACTCTCCGCCGACCAGCAGCGCGCCGGTGCGGTCGGCCACCAGCGCGGAGTCCAGCGCGTGGTCGAAGTGGGTGTGCACCGGGATGACGGCCTCCAGCCGGGACACCTTGCCGGCGACCACCCGGGCCAGGCCCGGCTGGGAGAAGTAGCCGCCGGTCAGCAGCGCCGACGAGCCGTCGTCGATCAGCAGGCTCGCCACCCCCAGCCAGGTCACCGACAGCCCGCCGGGGCCGGCCCCGGGCACGTCGAACCGGTCGGCGTAGCGGGTGATGTCGGGGCGACTGAGCCTGAGCCGCATCAGCAGAACGCCCGGATCTCGACGCCGGCCGCCCGCAGGCGATCGCGCACCGCGGTGGCGACCTGGACCGCCCCCGGCGAATCACCGTGCACGCAAACCGATTCCACGCTAAGCGCGAGCCGGGTGCCGTCGACGGCGGTGACCGCCCCGGTGTAGACCATGGCCAGCACCCGCTCGGCGATGGCCGCCGGGTCTGCCAGCACCGCGCCCGGTTTCCGGCGGGAGACCAGCCGGCCGTCCGGCCGGTAGGCCCGATCGGCGAATGCCTCGGCGACCACCCGCAGACCGCGGCGGGCGGCCTCGTCGAAAAACACCGAGCCGGCCATGCCCAGCACCGGCAGGCCGGGGTCTACCAGCCGGACCGCCTCGGCCACGGCGGCGGCCTGCGCGGTGTGCGTCACGATCGTGTTGTACAGCGCGCCATGCGGTTTGACGTAACACACGGACGAACCCGCCGCGTGCGCGATCGCCTGCAGCGCGCCGATCTGGTACACCACGTCGGCGAGCAGCTCCCCGGCGGCGACGTCGATGAAACGCCGGCCGAACCCGGCCAGGTCGCGGTAGCTGACCTGCGCGCCGACCCGCACCCCGCGCTCGGCGGCCGACCGGCACACCCGCAGTAGCCCGGCGGGGTCGCCGGCGTGGAAACCGCACGCCACGTTGGCGCTGCTGACGATGCCGAGCACGGCGTCGTCGTCACCCAGGCGCCAGACGCCGAAGCCCTCGCCCAGGTCGGCGTTGAGGTCGATACCGGCCACCCGCCCAGCTTAGGTGGCGGCCTCCCGGTGGCGCCCGATCAGCCAGCAGGCCAGATAGATCAGAAACGAAATGCTGACGACGAACACCGACACCGGCACGCCCGGCGCCAGCGACAGCGCGATCCCGCCCAGTGCCGACACCTCGGCGAAGGTCACCGAGGCGAGCATGGCGGCCCCGGGCGAGGAGACCACCCGGGCCGCCGCGGCCGCCGGGGTGATCAGCAGCGACATCACCAGCAGCGCGCCGACGATCTGCACCGCCTGGGCCGCCACCACACCGACCAGCGCCGCGAACACGATGCCCAACGCGTGCACCGGCACCCCACGCGCGGCGGCGACGTCGGGGTCGACGGTGGCGAACAGCAGGGGGCGGTAACACGTCGCCAGCACGGCGATCACCAGCAGGCACACCAGCGCCAGCATGGTCAGCCCGGGGTAGCCGACCCCGACGATCTGGCCGGTCAGCAACGCGAAACTGGTCGCGGTGCGACCCGGGTAGAGGTGGATGAACAGCACCGCCAGCCCCAACCCGAACGCCAGCACTACGCCGATCACCGAGTCGCGTTCCCGGGCGCGCCGGCCCAGCACCCCGAACAGCGCGGCCGCCAGCGCGCTGCCGATCAGCGCGCCCACCCCGACGCCGATCCCGACCAGCAGCGCGAACGCGGCCCCGGTCAGCGACAATTCGCTGGAGCCGTGCACCGCGAACGACATCTGCCGCATCACGATGAACGGCCCGATCAGTCCGGCCACCAAACCCAGCAGGGCCGCCGCGACCAGCGCCTGCTGCACGAAGTCGTGGCCCAGCAGGTGCACCGTGATGTCGAAGGAGAACAGGTGGTCGGCCATGTCGGCGAGGCGATGCTCCATCAGCCGTGCCCGTCGGTGTGCTCGCCGGCCACCACGTAGCCGCCCTTGATCTTCACCGCCTGGATGTCGGCCCGGTACAGCGCCGAGAGCGTCTCGCTGTTCATCACCTGCTCGACGGTGCCGATCCGGAACCGGCCGTCGACCAGATACAGCACCCGGTCCACGTACGGCAGGATCGGGTTGATCTCGTGGGTGACGACGATGACCGTGGTCGCGGCGTCCCGGCGGCGCCGCTCCAGCAGCGCCGACACCAGCTCGGCGTTGGCGGGGTCCAGGGTCAGCAGCGGCTCGTCGCACAGCAGCAGCAGCGGGTCGCTGACCAGGGCCTGAGCGACGCGCATCCGCTGCAGCTCGCCGCCCGACATCACCCCGATCCGCACGTTCGCCAGGTGTTCGCCGTTGACCTGCCGCAGCGCCTGGTCCACCGTGGCGCGGCGGCGGGCCCGCTCCCGGGGCCGCAGCGGCGCGGCGCCCCAGCGCCCGCCGTCCAGGCCGAGCCGGACCAGGTCGCGTCCGCGCAGCATCACGTCGCGCTCCATCGGGCGGTGTTGCGGCACGTAGCCGATGCGCCCGCTGCCCGAGGTGATCGGCTTCCCGTCCACCAGCCCCACCCCGGCGGTCAGCGGCAGCTGGCCCAGCAGCACCTTCAGCAGCGACGTCTTGCCGCTGCCGTTCGGGCCGAGCACCGCGGCGAACTCGCCCCGCGACACCGACAGGTCCAGGTCCTCCCACAGCACCCGGTCGCCGAACGCCAGCCGGGCGCCGCGCAGCGAGACGGTGTCGGCGTCGTGGTCGACGGCCGCGGCGGCCTGCAGGCTCACGGCTGCAACGACCGTCCGGGTTGCAGCGCCGCCTGCTGCTGGCCCACCGTATTGCGTTGCCAGCTCAGGTAATCCGCGCCGTCGGGCAACGTCTCGCGGACCTCGACGACCGGGACGCCGGCGCGCCGGGCGGCCTCGCGCAGGCCGCTGACCGCGGACGCCGACGTCTGCGGGTTGACCACCAGCGCCGACACCTGGCGCCGGTCGAGCAGGTCGAGGGCCCGCGCCAGGTCGGCGGGCGCGGGGTCGGTCTCGTTCTCGACGGCCGCTTCCAGCGCCGGCGGCGTCCGGTTCACCAGGCCCGACGCCTCCAGCAGGTAGTAGGCGACCGGCTCGGTGGCGACGACCGAGCCGCCGGGGTGGGCGGCCGCGATGGCGTTCTCGATGCCGGCGATGGCGTCGGCGTCGCGGCCGAACGCGGCCGCATTGCCCCGGTAGTCCGCGGCGTTGCCCGGGTCGATCGCCGCCAGCCGGTCGGCGACGGCGGCGGCCACCGCCTTGGCGACGCCCAGGTGGTAGAACACGTGCTCGTTTCGGGGTCGGCCGTCGTGCGGCAGCAGCGCGTAGGCGTCGACCCGCGCGACGCCGGGATGATGCGCCAGCACGTCATCGACCCAGCCGTCGTAGCCGCCGCCGTTGAAGACGACCAGGCCGGCGTCGGCGATCGCGGCGGCATCCGACGGGCTGGCCTCATAGGAGTGCGGGTCTTGGTCGGACCCGCTCAGGATGGACGCGACCGCCACGTGGCCGCCGGCCACCGCCCGCGCCACGCTGCCCCACACGTCGGTGGACGCGACGACGGCAGTCGCATGCGGATGCGCCGGACCGGTGCACCCGGTCAGCGCCACCCAGCCGGTCACCGCCAGCACGGCCGCCAGCCACCGCGTCGTGCGGCCGACCCGCGTTGCGTCCCGCGTCAGTGCCGTGCCCACGTCCGATGTCCTCCCGCCGGCCAGCCAGCCGATGCACAATACTAATGAAAATCGTTTCCATTACAAAGCCGGCCGGGGAAGCGCGTACGCGAGCGCACCGATCCGCTGTAGCGTCACCGAGCGTGAGTCCCACCCCGCGCCGGCGGGCGACTCTGGCGTCGCTGGCCGACGAACTCAAGGTCTCGCGCACGACGGTGTCGAACGCCTTCAACCGGCCCGATCAGCTGTCCGCGGACCTGCGTGAGCGGGTGCTCGCGACGGCCAAGCGGCTGGGCTACCCCGGCCCCGACCCGGTGGCGCGCTCGTTGCGGACCCGCAAGGCCGGAGCGGTCGGTCTGGTGATGGCCGAACCGCTGAGCTACTTCTTCAGCGACCCCGCCGCCCGCGACTTCGTCACCGGGGTGGCGCAGTCCTGCGAGGCGCTGGGGCAGGGGCTGCTGCTGGTCGCCGTCGGGCCCAGCCGCAGCCTCGACGAGGGAACCGCCGCGGTGCTGTCGGCCGGGGTGGACGGCTTCGTGGTGTATTCGGTGTGCGACGACGACCCCTACCTGCAGGCCGTGTTGCAGCGGCGGCTGCCGGTGGTGGTGGTCGACCAGCCCAAGGGACTGACCGGGGTCTCGCGGGTGGGCATCGACGACCGCGCGGCGATGCGGGAGCTCACCGACTACGTGCTCGGCTTGGGTCATCGCGAGATCGGGCTGCTGACCATGCGGCTGGGCCGGGGCCGCCGCCAGGGCCTGGTGGACGCCGAACGGCTGCGCTCGCCCGCCTTCGACGTGCAGCGCGAGCGCATCACCGGGGTGTGGGAGGCGATGACGGCCGTCGGCGTTGACCCGGATTCGCTGACCGTGGTGGAGAGCTACGAACACCTGCCCGAGTCAGGCGGTGCGGCCGCCAAGGTGGCGCTGGAGGCCAACCCGCGGATCACCGCGCTGATGTGCACCGCCGACATCCTGGCCCTGTCGGCCATGGATTACCTACGCGCCCATGGTGTTTACGTGCCCGGGCAACTGACGGTAACCGGATTCGACGGCGTGCCCGACGCGATCAGCCGGGGCCTGACCACGGTGTTGCAGTCCAGCCTGCACAAGGGCTGCCGGGCCGGTGAGCTGCTGCTCAAGCCGGCACGGTCGGGCCTGCCGGTGGTGGAGCTGCTCGACACCGACCTGATTCGCGGCCGTACCGCCGGCCCGCCGGCCTAGCCGTGCTCGCCGAGCAGCAACCGCACCACCAGATCGAGTCGCTTGCTGACGTCGGTGGCCGAGGCGCGCCGGGTCAGCCAGGCGAGCAGGTTGGACAGCCACACGTCGGAGATCACCCGGGCGATGTGGTACTGGTCCTCGGTGGGTTCGCCGTCGGCCATCGCGCGGGCGAACATCGAGTCGATGAGCTTCTCCACCTGGTCGACCTCGCTGGCCGCCGACGCGTCGGCGAACACGTAGGCCCGCGTCATCGCCTCGGTTAGCAGCGGGTTGCGCTGCATGGCCCGGTTGAGCTTGCCCACCATTAAGTTCAGCCGCTGAAACGGGGTGCCCACGGTCATCGCCGCGCGGTCGGTCTTGGCGTCGATGCGGCTGAACTCGCGGCCCAGCGCGGACACCAGCAGGTGCACCTTCGACGGGAAATACCGGTACAGCGTGCCCACCGCGACGTCGGCGCGATCGGCCACCGCTCGCATCTGGACCGCCTCGTAGCCGCCCTTGGAGGCGATCGCCATGGTGGCGTCCAGGATGCGTTTGCGGCGTTCCCGCTGCGCCTCCGAGCCGAGTTCGGACTCCACCAGTACCGCCACGTTCATGACCTCGCGCGGCTGCGAGTCGGAGACGCGGTTGGAATCGGCCTTCGACTCTGCCTTCGAAGTGGCCTTAGCTGGCATGCGGCGGTGTGCTCCTATTCCGGGCGGTTCGTCTGCAAACGATACGCATTCTGCGTGTGAATTTCCCACTTCCGTACCGCCGGGGACAAGCGCATGTGCTGCTGCGATGGCGTTCGACTTGACGGTCGATCACTGGCACTATTAGAACACGTTCTAGTCTCCGGTGAGCGAGTTGCGCGCCAACACGTGGCGCGGATGTCCCCGCTCGCGGCGAGATCGGACAATCAGGACACGGGTGCCGGGCGCCTGGTCACGTCGAGTCAAGGACGCGGAGGTCCCCACGGTGGTAGCGACCGTTACCGTCGAGCAGTTCGCCGCGCGCGCCCTGGTGCGCGACTGGGCCCGCAACGCCAGCACCGGGCCCGGCGGGACCGCCGCCATTCGCGACGTCGTGCAGGGCAACCCCGACGCCTGGCGGCCCGTGTTCGCCCGGCTGGCCGGGCTGGGCATTTTCGGGGTGGCGGTTCCCGAAGAGGCCGGCGGGGCGGGCGGCAGCGTCGAAGACCTGTGCGCTATGGTCGAGGAGGCGGCCAAGGCGCTGATCCCGGGTCCGGTCGCCACCACCGCGCTGGCCACCCTGGTGGTCTCCGATGCCGAGTTGCTGGCCGCGCTGGCCGCCGGCGAGCGGTTCGCCGGGCTGGCGCTGCAGGGCGACATCGCTTTCGACGGGGCGGCGTCGACGGCCTCGGGCACGCTGCCGTTCGCGCTGGGTGCCGCCGACGGCGGGGTGCTGCTGCTGCCGGCCGACGGCAGGTGGCTGCTGGTCGACACCGCAAGCGACGCCGTGCACATTGAGCCGCTGGCCGCGACTGACTTCTCCCGGCCGCTGGCCCGGGTGGTGCTGGACTTGGCCCCGGCCACCGTGCTGGCGCAAACCCCCGAGCGGGTCGAGGAGCTGGCCGCGACCGTGCTGGCGGCCGAGGCCGCCGGGATCACCCGCTGGTCGCTGCAGACCGCCGTCGACTACGCCAAGGTCCGCGAGCAGTTCGGCAAGCCGATCGGCAGCTTCCAGGCCATAAAACACCTCTGCGCCGAAATGCTGTGCCGCGCCGAGCAGGCCGAGGTGGCCGCCGCCGACGCCGCCCGCGCGGCCGCCGAAGACGACCCGGCCCAGTTCTCCCTCGCGGCGGCCCTGGCCGCGGCCACCGCCATCACCGCGGTCAAGGCCAACGTCAAGGACTGCATCCAGGTGCTCGGCGGCATCGGCTGCACCTGGGAACACGACGCCCACCTGTACCTGCGCCGTGCACACGCCATCGGCCGCTTCCTGGGCGGGGCGGAACGCTGGCTGCGCCGAATCACCGCGCTCACCCAGGCGGGTGTGCGCCGCCGGCTGGGTATCGACCTGACCGAGGTCGAGGACCAGCGGCAACAGATCGCCGAGGCCGTCGCCCGCATCGCTTCGCTGCCCGCCGAGCAGCGGCAGGCCGCGCTGGCCGAGGCCGGGCTGCAGGCCCCGCACTGGCCGGCGCCGTACGGGCGCGGCGCCTCGCCGGCCGAGCAGCTGCTGATCGATCAGGAGCTGGCCGCCGCCGGGGTCGCCCGTCCCGACCTGGTGATCGGGTGGTGGGCGGCGCCGACCATCCTCGAGCACGGCACACCCGAGCAGATCGAGCGCTTCGTGCCCGGCACCTTGCGCGGCGAATTCCTTTGGTGCCAGCTGTTTTCCGAGCCCGGCGCCGGCTCCGACCTGGCCTCGCTGCGCACCAAGGCGGTACGCACCGACGGCGGCTGGCTGCTGACCGGGCAGAAGGTGTGGACGTCGGCGGCGCACAAGGCGCGCTGGGGGGTGTGTTTGGCCCGCACCGATCCGGATGCGCCGAAACACAAGGGCATCACCTACTTCCTGGCGGACATGAGAGCCCCGGGCATCGAGATCCGCCCGCTGCGCGAGATCACCGGTGACTCGCTGTTCAACGAGGTCTTCCTGGACAACGTGTTCGTCCCTGACGAGATGGTGGTCGGCGAGGTGAACGACGGCTGGCGGCTGGCCCGCACGACGCTGGCCAACGAGAGGGTCGCGATGGCTAGCGGCACGGCGCTGGGCAACCCGATGGAGGAGTTGCTCGAGCTGCTGTCGACGCTGCCCCTCGACAGCGCGCAGCAGGATCGGCTGGGGCGGTTGATCGTCACCGCGCAGACCGGTGCGCTGCTGGACCAGCGGATCGCCCAGCTCGCCGTCGGTGGCCAGGACCCGGGCGCGCAGTCCAGCGTGCGCAAACTCATCGGGGTGCGCTACCGCCAGGCGCTGGCCGAATACACGATGGATGTGTCCGAGGGCGGCGGCCTGGTGCACAACCGCGCGGTGTACGACTTCCTGAACACCCGCTGTCTGACCATCGCCGGCGGCACCGAGCAGATTCTGCTCACCGTCGCCGCGGAGCGGCTGCTGGGTCTGCCGCGCTAGCCGAGATCGGCTGCGGCAGCGTGTAATTCGCGCAGCGCCTGGCATGCCATGTCGCCCAGGTCGCCGCTTTCGTTCGGTTCGGCCCAGCGGGCGTAGGCGGTTTTGAACGCCAGCGCGCCGAGCTCGGCGGCCAGGGCCGCCGCCGGTTCGGGCACGCCGCGTGATTTCAGCGCCTCGGACACCGCCAGCGCCAGCCCGATCTGCTTGAGCGCGTTGCGCTCCTGCAGCTCGGCGCTGGCGGCGATCGCGGCCCTGAGCCGCGGCGCGAGCTCCTTGTTGAACGGCGTGAACGCCACCGCTGCCGACTTCAGGCCGGAGCACACCAAGGCTAGCGGTGTCGCGTCGGCGGGCGCCGCGGCGATGCCCTCGCGCAGCAGCGCGGCGATGGCGTCCTGGCCGGCGGCCAGCACGTCCCGCTTGTCCGGGAAGTGTCTAAAGAACGTGCTTTTCGTCAGGCCGGCGCGCTCGGCGATCTCCGCGACGGTCGTCTGGTCGTAGCCGCGCTCGTTGAACAGGTCCAGCGCCGCGGCGACCAGGCGTGCACGCGCGTCGGGTTCCCAGCGAGCCATGGCCCCACTTTAGTGATGCGACCTTTGCCCCGTCACTGGTATAGGGTGATGGGGCTATTGTCTCATCACTCGAAGGAGTAGCTCGTGCGCGTACTCGTCACCGGCGCCAGCGGGGGAATCGGCTCGGCCGTCGTCAAAGAATTGCTCACCGCCGGTCATTACGTCATCGGCCTGGCCCGCTCCGAGGCTTCGGCCGCAACCGTCAGCGGACTCGGCGTCGAACCGCTGCGCGGCGACATCGCCGACCTCGGCGTCCTGCAGAAGGCGGCGTCGACACCGACGGCGTCGCCTACCTGGCCTTCTCACACGACTTCAGCGACGTCGGGGACGCGATCGCAGACGAGGCCCGCGCGATCGACGCGCTGGGGGCCGCGCTCGCTGACACCAGCAAACCGCTGGTGCTGGCCAGCGGCCCCCCGGCCCGGCCCGGATCGGTGAGCACCGAGGACGACCCCTTCATCGCCGACGGGCCGCTGGCCGGGCGGGGCAGCACCGGCCAGGCCGTCGGCGACTTGGCCGGGCGCGGTGTCCGCTCGGCCGTGGTGCGGCTGCCGCGCGCGGTGCACGATGCCGGCGGCCGCTACGGCCTGGTCGGCATCCTGATCCAGCTCGCCCGGCAGCGCGGCGTGTCGTCCTTCGCCGGCGACGGCACCCAACGCTGGCCGGCCGTGCATCGCGACGACGCCGCGGCGTTGTTCCGGCTCGCCCTCGAGCAGGCCCCGGCCGGCTCGGTGCTGCACGCGGTGAGGGACGAGGGCGTTCCGCTGCGCGTGATCGCCGAGGTGATCGGCCGCCGGCTCGGCGTGCCCGTCGAGTCCGCCCCGGCCGACGCCTTCGGTCCGCTAGGCCAAGTCTTCGCCGTGGACCAGCCCTCGTCCAGCGCGCTGACCCAGCGGCGCTTCGGGTGGCAGCCCGTCGGCCCCGGCCTGCTGGACGACCTCGAAACCGGCGTCTACCCGGAATAGGTCACGAGAAGGTCGTCACCGCACAGGTGCTGGGCGAGGTGATGTTGACCCCGGAGTAGACCACCTGGATGTGGGTGCACAGGATGACGTTGTTGTCGGTCTTGGGCTGGCCGGTCTGCCAGTCGGTTGAGTCGATGCGGCCATGGGTTTCGTACTTGTCCGGCGGGCCCTCGCCCATGTAGATGGTGGTGATCTCGTCGGATCCCATCGACTTGTGCACCCGCTCGTACTGGCCGTCGGCGTGCGCGTCGAGGTAGGCCAGCCGGTTGGAGGACCGGATCTCGCTGGTTTGCCGGGCCCACAGGCCGGGCGGGAAGCCGGTCACACCGTCGGGGGTGAGCATGTCCGCCCCGGCGGTGAAATCGCAGTGGCCGTCGGACTTGAAGCAGTTGAGCAGGGCCCGGGTCTCCAGCTGGTTGGGACCGTCCAGCGGGAACAGCGTGGTGGCGGTGTTGCTGGCGGCGGCGCACACCCCGGCGGGCAGAAACATCGGCAGCGTCGCTGCCACCGCGAAGCCCGACACGAGCCGCATCATCGCTGCTCCCCTTCCCTGTGATCCCACCGGTGAACTTAACCCGCGACTACTCGTCGTAGGTGACTTCCACCGAATCAGATTCCGGGTGAGATTGACAGGCCAGGATCAGGCCCTCGTCCAGGTCCTGCTGCTCGAGCACGTCGTTGACCTCCATGCTGACCTGGCCCTTGCGCAGGGTGCAGGCACACGCGCCGCAGTGGCCCTCGCGGCAGGAGAACGGCGCATCGAGGCCCTTGGCCAACAGCACGTCGAGCAGCTTGGCGTTGCGCGGCCAGGACACGGTGTGGGTCTCCCCGTCGAGCTCCACCACCGCGGTGGCCGGCGGCTCGTCGCTCTCGGCGGTGTCCTCGATCTTGACCGCCGCGAACGGGTCGGAGTCCAGCGACTTGAACACCTCGATATGTATTTGCGCCGCAGGCACTTTCAGCGTTTCCAGGGCCTCACGCGCCGAGTCCATGAAGGCGCCCGGGCCGCAGATGTAGACCGGCCGGTCGGTGTAGGGGGCGGCCAGCTGGGCCAGCGCGGTCACGCTGGGCAGGCCCTGCAGCGATTCCAGCCAGTGCAGCACGGTGAACCGGTCGGAATATTTGGCCGACAGCTCGCGCAGCGCGTCGGCGAAGATCACCGAACGCTCGTCGCGGTTGGCGTAGAGCAGAGTCACCTGCCCGCTGCCCTCCGACAGCGCCGACTTGGCGATCGACATGGTCGGGGTGATCCCGCTGCCCGCAGCCATCAACAGGAAGTCGTCGCCGAGCGTCTTGGGCACGAAGTTGCCCGACGGCGCCAGCACGTGGATCCGCATCCCCGGGCGCGCGTTGTCGCACAGCCAGTTGGACGCGTAGCCGCCCGCGGTCCGCTTGACCGTCACGGTCAGCGCGTCGTCGGTGAACGGTGAGCTGCACAGCGAATAGCAGCGCGCCACCGATCCGGTGCGTTCGCTGGGCACCCGCAGCGTCAAGAACTGGCCCGGGGCGTAGCGCAGCCGCTCGGGCGGGATGTCGGGGTCCCCGTCGTCGTCCGGCACCGTGAACACCAGCGACCGCGCGTCGTCGGTCTCGGCGATGACCTCGGCGATCCGCAGTTCGAGGACGTGGTCACCGAGCGGCTCGTCGAGTGCTTGGGCCGAATCAGCCTCGGTCAAGGCCCGTCCCTTCCTTTCGTCGCAATTAGAACATGTTACAGAAAAGCGGATTCGTATCGCTACCAGCCGCAGGAATACCCTGCTCGACACGAATCGGAACGTGTTCTAGTCTCTGGGGTAAGTCCGCTGAGTAAGTTTGGCCCAGGAAGGCAAACCTAGTGACGTCCATTCAACAGCGTGATGCCCAGTCCGTCTTGGCGGGCATCGACGATCTGCTTCCGCGGTTTCGGGAACGCGCTCAGGCCACGGAGGATCTGCGCCGGCTGCCCGACGAGACCGTAGCCGACCTTCAGGACGTCGGGTTCTTCACCCTGCTGCAGCCCGAGCAGTGGGGCGGGCTGCAGTGCGACCCCACGCTGTTCTACGAGGCGGTCCGCCGGCTGGCCAGCGCGTGCGGTTCCACCGGCTGGGTGAGCTCGATCATCGGCGTGCACAACTGGCACCTGGCCCTGTTCGACCAGCAGGCCCAGGAGGAGGTCTGGGGCGAGGACCCCAACGTGCGGATCTCCTCGTCGTATGCGCCGATGGGCGCGGGCGTGGTGACCGACGGCGGCTACCTGGTCAACGGTTCGTGGAACTGGTCCTCCGGCTGCGACCACGCCACCTGGGCGTTCCTCGGCGGCCCGGTGATCAAGGACGGCCGCCCGGTCGACTTCGGCAGCTTCCTGATCCCGCGCAGCGAGTACCGCATCGACGACGTGTGGCACGTGGTCGGCCTGCGCGGCACCGGCAGCAACACCGTCGTCGTCAAGGACGTGTTCGTGCCGCGGCACCGGTTCCTGTCCTACAAGGCGATGAACGACGGCACCGCCGGCGGCTATGAGACCAACACCGCGCCGGTGTACAAGATTCCTTGGGGCACAATGCATCCCACCACCATCTCGGCGCCCATCGTCGGCATGGCGTACGGGGCGTACGCCGCCCACGTCGGGCATCAGGGCAAGCGGGTGCGCGCGGCGTTCGCCGGCGAGAAGGCCAAGGACGACCCGTTCGCCAAGGTCCGCATCGCCGAGGCGGCCAGCGACATCGACGCGGCGTGGCGTCAGCTGAGCGGCAACGTGGCCGACGAGTACGCGCTGCTGTCGGCCGGCAAGGAGATCCCGTTCGAGCTGCGCGCCCGCGCCCGCCGCGACCAGGTGCGCGCCACCGGGCGCGCGATCGCCTCCATCGACCGGCTGTTCGAGGCTTCCGGGGCCACCGCGCTGGCCAATGACCAACCGGTGCAACGTTTCTGGCGCGATGCGCACGCCGGACGGGTGCACGCGGCCAACGACCCCGAGCGGGCCTACCAGATCTTCGGAAACCACGAGTTCGGGTTGCCGCCGGGCGACACGATGGTATGACCGCGACCGAGGAGTTGACGTTCGAGTCGACCTCGCGCTTCGCCGAAGTCGACGTCGACGGGCCGCTCAAGCTGCACTACCACGAGGCCGGCCTGTCCTTCAAGGGCACCGGGCGCACGGTGGTGCTGCTGCACGGCGGCGGCCCGGGCGCGGCCAGCTGGACCAACTTCGGCCGCAACATCACGGTGCTGGCCCGGCACTTCCACGTGCTGGCCGTCGACCAGCCTGGCTACGGCCTGTCCGACAAGCGCGCCGAACACCCGCAGTTCAACCGCTACGCCGCCCGGGCGCTCAACGGGCTGTTCGAGCAGCTGGAGCTGGGACGTGTTCCGCTGGTGGGCAATTCGCTGGGCGGGGGCACCGCGGTGCGGTTCGCCTTGGACTACCCGGACAAGGCCGGGCGGCTGGTGCTGATGGGCCCCGGCGGGTTGAGCATCAACCTGTTCGCGCCCGACCCCACCGAGGGCGTCAAGCGGCTGGGAAAGTTCTCCGCCGAGCCGACGCGGGAAAACCTCGAGGCGTTCCTGCGGGTGATGGTCTACGACCAGAAGCTGATCACCGACGAATTGATCGACGAGCGGTTCGCGCTGGCCAGCACGCCGGAATCGCTGGCGGCCACCCGGGCGATGGGAATGTCGTTCGCGGGGGCCGACTTCGAGCTGGGCATGATGTGGCGCGAGGTGCACCGGCTGCGCCAACCGGTGCTGCTGATCTGGGGTCGCGAGGACCGGGTAAATCCGCTCGATGGCGCGCTGGTCGCGCTGAAAACCATTGCCCGCGCCCAGCTTCACGTGTTCGGGCAGTGTGGGCACTGGGCGCAGGTGGAGAAATTCGACGAGTTCAACAAGCTCACCATCGATTTCCTGGGAGGTGCGTGATGAGCAACGGAGCCATCAGGTCGCTGGGCTATCTGCGCATCGAGGCCACCGACATGGCGGCCTGGCGCGACTACGGCCTGAAGGTTCTCGGCATGGTCGAGGGCAAGGGCGACACCGAAGGCGCCCTGTATCTGCGGATGGACGATTTCCCGGCCCGGCTGGTGATCGTGCCCGGCGAGCGCGACCACCTGCTGGAGGCCGGCTGGGAATGCGCGAATGACGAAGGCCTGCAAGAGATCCGGGATCGGCTCGACATGGAGGGCGTCCCGTACAAGGAGGCCACCGCCGCGCAGCTGGCCGACCGCCGGGTGGTCGAGATGATCCGGTTCTCCGACCCGTCGGGCAACTGCCTGGAGGTGTTCCACGGTGTGGCGCTCGAACACCGCCGGGTGGTCAGCCCGTACGGGCACAAGTTCGTCACCGGCGAGCAGGGCCTGGGGCACGTGGTGCTGTCCACCCGCGACGACGAGGAGTCGCTGCACTTCTACCGCGACGTGCTGGGGTTCAAGCTGCGCGGCTCGATGCGGATGCCGCTGCAGGTGGTCGGCCGGCCCGCCGACGGCGCGCCCGCCTGGTTGCGCTTCTTCGGCTGCAACCCGCGCCACCACAGCCTGGCGTTCCTCCCGCTGCCCACACCGAGCGGAATCGTGCACCTGATGCTCGAGGTGGAGAACGCCGACGACGTGGGGCTGTGCCTGGACCGGGCGCTGCGCCGCAAGGTGTCCATGTCGGCCACCCTGGGCCGGCACGTCAACGACCTGATGCTGTCTTTCTACATGAAGACGCCGGGCGGCTTCGACGTCGAATTCGGTTGCGAGGGGCGGAAAGTCGAAGACGACGACTGGGTCGCCCGGGAAAGCACCGCGGTCAGCCTGTGGGGCCACGACTTCACGGTCGGCATGCGCGGCTGACCATGGCTGCGCCGATCGATCCGCGGACCTTCCGGCAGGTTCTGGGCCAGTTCTGCACGGGCATCACCATCATCACCACGGTGCACGACGAGGTGCCCGTCGGCTTCGCCTGCCAGTCCTTCGCGGCGCTGTCGCTGGACCCGCCACTTGTGCTGTTCTGCCCCACCAAGGTGTCGCGGTCCTGGAAGGCCATCGAGGCCACCGGCTGGTTCTGCGTCAACGTGCTGACCGAGAAGCAGAAGCACGTCTCGGCGCGGTTCGGGTCCAAGGAACCCGACAAGTTCGCCGGCATCGACTGGCATCCCTCCGAACTCGGCTCGCCGATCATCGACGGGGTGCTGGCCCACATCGACTGCACGGTGGCCTCGGTGCACGAGGGGGGCGATCACTTCGTGGTGTTCGGTGCTGTCCAATCCCTTTCGGAGGCACCGAAGATCAAGCCGCGGCCGCTGCTGTTCTATCGGGGGGAATACACCGGGATCGAGCCGGACAAGACGACCCCGGCGCAGTGGCGCGACGACCTGGAGGCTTTTTTGACCACCACCACCCAGGACACCTGGCTGTAACGCGCCGGGCGCCGGGGTCGGGCAATGGTGGCATGACGCTGGATCTGGGCGCGTATTTCGACCGCATCGGTTACGGCGGCGAGGCCGCGCCGAATCTCGAGGTGCTGCGGGCCTTGATGGCCGCGCACACCGGGTCGATCCCGTTCGAAAACCTCGCCCCGCTGATGGGGGTGCCGGTCGACGACCTGAGTCCGGCGGCGCTGACCGACAAGCTGGTCCACCGGCGCCGCGGCGGCTACTGCTACGAGCAGAACGGCCTGCTGGGCTACGCGCTGGCCGAAATCGGTTTCCGGGTGCGCCGATTGGCCGGCCGGGTGGTGTGGATGCAGCCGCCCGACACGCCGCCGCGCTCCCAGACGCACACGGTGTTGGCGGTGACGTTCCCGAGCTCGCAGGGCGCCTATCTGGTCGACATCGGCTTCGGTGGCCAGACGTTGCCCTCGCCCATCCGTTTCGAGACCGGCAACGCCCAGCAGACCACCCACGAGCCGTATCGGCTCGATGACCGCGGCGAGGGCCTGGCGAGGGCCTGGTGCTGCAGGCCCTGGTGCGCGATGAATGGCAGCCGCTGTACGTGTTCGGCACCCGCACCGTGCCGCAGATCGACCTGCTGGTGGGCAGCTGGTACGTCTCCACTCACCCGTCGTCGATGTTCGTCACCGGGCTGATGGTCGCGCTGACCACCGTCGACTCTCGGTGGAACCTGGCCGGGCGCGAGCTGACCGTGCACCGTGCGCAGGGCAGCGAGAAGATCCGCCTCGACGACGCGGCCGCGGTGCTCGACGTGCTCGGGGAGCGGTTCGGCATCGACGTGGCCGGGATCGGCCGGCGCGGCGCGCTGCTGGCGCGCATCGAGCAGGTGCTGGATGCCTGAGGGCGGGATTTGGCTAGCGGGCGCGCAGCCACGCGCCCAGCCGTCGCACCGCCTCCTCGATGTCGGTGGTGGGGCCGGCGAAGGACAACCGGACGAACGAGTTGCCCCGTGTGGTGTCGAAGTCGATGCCGGGAGCGATGGCAACGCCGGTCTGCTCCAGCAACTTTGAGCAGAACTCCATCAAGTTGTCGGTGAAGTCCGAGACGTCGGCGTACACGTAGAAGGCGCCGTCGGTTGGGGCCAGGCGGGTGATGCCGATGCCGCGCAGGCCGTCCAGCAGCAGCGCGCGGTTCTTGGCGTAGTGGTGCAGGTGGCCGTCGGCCTCGGCGGTGGCCTCGGGGGTGAAGGCGGACACCGCGGCCAGCTGCGACAGCACGGGCGGGCAGATGGTGAAGTTGCCGGTCAGGCATTCCACCGCGCGGCGCAGTTCGGCCGGCACCAGCAGCCAGCCTAGCCGCCAGCCGGTCATCGCGTAGTACTTCGAAAAGCTGTTGACCACCACGGCATTCCGCGAGGTCTGCCACGCGCAGCTGGTGGGTGGCGCCCCCTCGTAGACCAGGCCGTGATAGACCTCGTCGCTGACGAGGCGGGCCCCGGACGCCTCGCACCAGGACGCGATGGCAGCCAACTCCTCCGGCGCGATCACGGTTCCGGTGGGGTTGGCCGGGCTCGCCACGATGACGCCCTGCACCGGCGGGTCGAGTTCGGCGAGCATCGCCGCGGTCGGCTGAAACCGGGTCTGCGGCCCGCAGGGGATCTCCACCACCTCACATCCCAATGACGACAATATGTTTCGGTAGCACGGGTAGCCGGGGCTGGCCAGCGCCACCCGGTCGCCGACGTCGAAGCAGGCCAGGAACGTCAGCAGGAACCCGCCGGAGGAGTCGGTGGTGATGACCACCGCGTCGGGCTCCACCTCCAGCCCGTGCTGGCGCCGGTAGTCCGCGGCGATCGCGGCCCGCAGCTCCGGCGTGCCCAGTGACACCGAGTAGCCCAGCTCGTTGGAATGCACGGCCGCCGCCGCGGCCGCGCGCACCGGCTCGGGTGCGCCCACGCTGGGCTGGCCCGCCGACAGGCTGACCAAATCGCCGTGGCTGCGCTGCCTTTCGGCGGCCGCCAGCCAGACATCCATCACGTAGAACGGCGGGATGCCGGCGCGCAGCGAGACGCGGTCGGTCACGGTGTCGCGAGCACCTCCGGTTCGAGCCGGGTGAGC
Source organism: Mycobacterium lepraemurium (assembly GCA_002291465.1). Classification (GTDB taxonomy): domain Bacteria; phylum Actinomycetota; class Actinomycetes; order Mycobacteriales; family Mycobacteriaceae; genus Mycobacterium; species Mycobacterium avium. The sequence continues at coordinate 731,853 of CP021238.1, forward strand.
AGCTGTTGCGGCGTGTCGAGCAGGTGCGCGCTGCCGTGTGCGCGTTTGAAGTACAGGTGCATGTCGTGCTCCCAGGTGATCGCGATGCCGCCGTGCAACTGGATGCCCTCGGCGGCCACGACATTCAGCGCCTCGGTGGCGGCCAGCCGGGCGGTGGCGGCGTTGGTCGGCGAGGGATCCAGGCAGGCCTCGTCGACCACGGCCTTGGCTGCGGCGACGGTGACGTAAAGGTCGGCCATCCGGTGCTTGAGCACCTGGAAGCTGCCGATCGGCCGGCCGAATTGCACTCTGTCCTTGGCGTATTCGACGGTGCGCGCCAGACACTGTTCGGCGGCGCCGATTTGCTCGGCGGCCAGCAGGATAGCCGCGGTGTCCGCCAGGCCCGGGTCGGCGTCGATCGGCTCGGTCTGCTGCGCCCGGACCCGCGCCAGCCGCCGGGTCGGGTCCATGGTGGTCACGGGTTGCGCGGTGACGCCGGTCCAGCGGCTCAGCCGGCCGTCCTCGACGCCGACCACCACGTCGGCGATGTCCCCGTTGACCACGTAGTCGGGGTCGAGCACCAGCGCGCCGATCGCGCTGCCCTCGGCCAGGGCCTGCAGCGCGGCGGTGTCGGGCTCGGCGGCGCCGAGCAGCGCCAGCTCGGCCAGCGTGGTACCCAGCAGCGGGGAGGGCACCAGGGCGCGGCCCAGCTCCTGCAAAACCGTTGCCGCGTCGGACAATTCACCGCCGGCGCCGCCCAACTCCTCGGGGATCACCAGCGCCGCGGCGCCGACCTGCTCGCACAGCAGCCGCCACAGCGATTCGTCGTAACCGCGCTCGGACTCCATGGCCGTGCGCACCGCCGCCGGGCCGGCGTGCTTGGCCACCAGCGCGGCGACGGTCTTGCGCAGCATCTGCCGTTCTTCACTGATCGCACTCATAGCGCCTCCAGCACTCGCCGCCGATGAACCTGCGGCGGACCCCACGCCGACCACACCGCCTGCACCCGCAACAGCAACAGCGACAGGTCGTGTTCCTGAGTGAAACCGATCGCGCCGTGGGTCTGCAGCGCCGAGCGCGCCGCCAGCAAGGCCGCGTCGGACGCGGCCGCCTTGGCCGCGCTGACGTCCCGCGGTTGTAGCGTCAGGGCCGCGCCGTAAACCAGCGGCCGGGCCAGTTCGATCGCGATGTGCACGTCGGCCAGCTTGTGTTTGATCGCCTGGTACGAGCCGATCACCCGGCCGAACTGGGTGCGCTGCTTGGCGTAGTCGATCGCCGCGTCGCGCAGCGCCTCGGCCGCACCGACCAGCTGGGCAGCGGTGGCCAGCGCGCCGAATTCGTAGCCGCGCCCGACGTCCGCCTGCCAGCGGTCGCCGGTCGGCTCGACGTCGTAGAGCCGGCGGCTGGGGTCGACGGACGCGTGCTGCCGGCCCGCGGCAGCCTCGGCCACCCCGTCCTGGTCGGCGAGCAGCACCAGCCCGGCCTCCTCGGCGTCGACGGCCCGCGGCACCTGCGGCGGCAGCGCCACGGTGGCGATGAGCTCACCGGAAGCCAGGGCGGCGCAGCGTTCGGCGTGCTCGCTGCCGGCCAGCAATACCGGTGCCACGGCGATGGATTCGACCACCGGGCCGGGCACACGCCAGCGCCCGAGCCGCTCGATGGCCACCACCAGATCGATCGGCTCGGCCTCGATGCCGTCGAATTTCTCCGGCACGGCCAGCGCGGTGACGCCGAGGTTGGCCAGCTGCTCCCAGACCTTGCGGCCGGGCGCAGTGTCGCCCGCCGCCCAGGCGCGCACCGCTGCGGGCAGGTCGGCCGCGCCGAGCGCGGCGTCAATGCTGGCCGCGAAGTCCCGCTGCTGTTCGTCTAGCGCGAATTTCACTTCTTGCTCCCGGACTTCTCGCGCGGCAGCCCCAATAACCGCTCGGAGATGATGTTGCGCTGAATCTCGTTGGTGCCGGCGTAGATCGGGCCGCCCAGCGCGAACAGCAGCCCCTCGGTCCACGGGCCGGCGAGTTCGCCGTCGGCGGCCAGGATGTCCAGGGCGGTCTGGTGCAATTCGACGTCGAGGTCCGACCAGAACACTTTGGTCACCGACGATTCGGCGCCCAGCTCACCGCCGGCGGCCAGCCGGGTCACCGTGCCGAAGGTCTGCAGCCGGTAGGCCTGCGCCTTGATCCAGCCGTCGGCGACGCGGTCGGCGAACTCGGCCGGTGACCCGCGGTCCTGCCACAGCCGCACTACCCGCTCGGCGGTGGCCAGAAAACGGGCCGGGCTGCGCAGCGACATGCCGCGTTCGTTGCTCGATGTGCTCATCGCCGCCCGCCAGCCCTGGTGCGGGGTGCCGATCACATCCCGGTCGGGCACGAAGACGTCGTCGAGGAAGATCTCACCGAACCCGGTGTCGCCGCCCAACTGGACGATGGGCCGCACCGTGACGCCCTCGGCCTTCAGGTCGAACATGAAATAGGTCAGGCCATTGTGCCGCTCGGCGCTGGGGTCGGACCGGAACAGCCCGAAGCCCCGCTCGGCGAACGGCGCCCGCGAGCTCCAGATCTTCTGCCCGTTCAGCAGCCAGCCGCCGTCGGTCGGTGTCGCGGTGGACCGCAGTGACGCCAGGTCGCTGCCGGACTCGGGCTCCGACCACGCCTGCGCCCAGATCTCTTCGCCGCTGGCCATTTTCGGCAGGATGCGGTCGCGTTGTTCCTCGGTGCCGTGCGCGAACAGCGTCGGGGCCAGCATCGAGGTGCCGTTGGCGCTGGCCCGGCCGGGCGACCCGGCGCGGAAGTACTCCTCTTCGAACACCACCCAGTGCAGCAGCGGCGCGTCCCGGCCGCCGTACTTCTTCGGCCAGGTGATCACCGACAGCCCGGCGTCGTAGAGTACCCGGTCCCAACGCCGGTGCTGCTCAAAGCCTTCGGCGTTGTCATACGACTTCGTCGGGATCGCCTCGGCGTTGGCCGACAGGAATTGCCGCACCTCGTCCCGAAACGCCAGGGTGCCCTCGTCCAGATCCAGATCCATCAGTCCAGCTCTCGCAGTTGTGGTTTGACCACCTTGCCGCCGGAATTGCGCGGCAACGCGTCGACGAATCGCACCGACCTGGGTGCCTTGAAATTCGCCAAATACTCACGGGTGTAAGCGATCACGGATTGCTCATCGAGTTGAGCCCCGGGGCGAGGGACCACGAACGCGCGGCCCACCTCGCCGAGCCGCTCGTCGGGAACGCCGATCACCGCGGCGTCGGCCACGCCCTCCATCCGGGCCAGCACCTGCTCGACCTCGGCGGGGTAGACGTTGAATCCGCCGCAGATGTACATGTCCTTCAACCGGTCGGTGATGCGCAGGTTACCGGCCTCGTCGAGAACGCCGATGTCGCCGGTGTGCAGCCACCCGTCGGCGTCGATGGCGGCCGCCGTCGCGTCCGGGTCGTCGAGATAGCCCAGCATCACGTTCGGCCCGCGGAGCAGCACCTCACCGGAATCGTCGATGCGCAGCTCGAAGTCGGCGAACGGGCGCCCGCAGGTGGTGGCCACGGTGACCGCGTCGTCGTCGACGCGGCACATGGTGCCCATCCCGTTGGCCTCGGTTAGCCCGTAGGCGGTCAGCGCGATGTCGATGTCGAGCTCGGACTGCATCCGCTCGACCAGCACGACGGGCACGGTGGCCGCGCCGGTCACCGCGAAGCGCAGCGAGCTCAGGTCGTAATCACGGCGGGCCGGATGGTCCAGCAGGGTCTGGTAAATCGTTGGGGGACCGGGCAATACGGTGATGCGGTGCTGCTCGATCGCCTGCAGCGCGCGAAGCGGGCCGAACGTCAGGTGCGGGATCAGCGTCGCGCCGGTCTGCAGGCAGGCCAGGATGCCGGCCTTGTAACCGAAGTTATGGAAGAACGGGTTGATGCACAGGTAGCGGTCGTCGCTGGTGATCTTGCCGTTGGCCGCCCAGGACGCCGACGCCGACAGCGACTGCCGGTGCGCGCACAGCACGCCCTTGCTGCGGCCGGTGGTGCCCGAGGTGAACAGGATGTCGCTGACGTCGTCGGGCGTCACGGCGGCCGCGCGCTCGGCCACCGCGCCGAGATCCGTTCCTTGCGAGATGAATTCGTCCCAGCTGCCCGGAACGGGATCGTCGGCTTCGATCGGTATCCGCACGATGTGGCGCAGCGCGGGCAGCGCGGCGCGATCCAGGTCGGCCAGGCGGTCGTGGTCGAGGAAGCGGCCCATGCCGAACAGCACCGGCGCGCCGACGCGGGCCAGGATGTCGCCGGCCTCTGCGGCGGTGTAGCGGGTGTTCAGCGGGACCATGGCCGCCCCGGCGTGGTGGATTGCCAGGCAGGCCACCACCCAGTGCCAGGTGTTGGGCGACCAGATCGCCACCCGGTCGCCGGCCCGCACCCCCAGCTCGATCAGGGCCGCGGCCGCCAAGTGCACCTCGTCGCGCAGGTCGGCGGCGGAAAAGGATCGGTCCTCGGTGATCAGGGCGTCGTGATCGGGCAGCCGGCGCGCGAGACGATCCAGCGCCGCGGGCACAGTGCGGGGATCGGTGGTCACGGCGGCGCTCCTCGAATGCCTGTAACAAAGCAAGTGCTTGGTAGGTTAGCCTACAAGGCATGCAGGACGTCGAGGAGTTCCGGGCCGAGGTCCGCTCTTGGCTCGCCGACAATCTGGTCGGCGAATTCGCCGCTCTGAAGGGCCTCGGCGGCCCCGGCCGCGAGCACGAGGCCTTCGAGGAACGCCGGGCCTGGAACCAGCACCTGGCCAAGGCCGGGCTGACCTGCCTGGGCTGGCCGGTCGAGCACGGCGGCCGCGGGTTGTCCACCGCACACCGGGTGGCCTTCTACGAGGAGTACGTCCGCGCCGACGCCCCGGGCAAGGTCAACCACTTCGGCGAGGAGCTGCTCGGCCCCACGCTGATCGCATTCGGCACCCCCGAGCAGCAGCAGCGCTTCCTGCCCCGCATCCTCGACGTCACCGAGCTGTGGTGCCAGGGGTATTCCGAGCCCGGCGCCGGCAGCGACCTGGCCAACGTGTCGACCACCGCCGAACTCGACGGCGACCAGTGGGTGATCAACGGCCAGAAGGTGTGGACCTCGCTGGCGCACCTGTCGCAGTGGTGCTTCGTGGTCGCGCGCACCGAGAAGGGCTCCAAGCGGCACGCTGGGCTGTCGTATCTGCTGGTGCCGCTGGACCAGCCGGGTGTGCAGATCCGGCCCATCGTGCAGATCACCGGCACCGCGGAGTTCAACGAGGTGTTCTTCGACGACGCCCGCACCGACGCGTCGATGGTGGTCGGCCAGCCCGGCGACGGCTGGCGGGTCGCCATGGGAACGCTGACCTTCGAGCGCGGCGTGTCCACGCTCGGGCAGCAGATCCGTTACGCGCGTGAGCTTTCCAACCTGGCCGAGCTCGCGCGGCGCAACGGCGCAGCCGACGACCCGTTCATCCGGGAGCGGCTGACCCGCGCCTGGACCGGGCTGCGGGCGATGCGGTCGTATGCCCTGGCCACCATGGACGTCGAGCAGCCCGGTCAGGACAACGTGTCGAAGTTGTTGTGGGCCAACTGGCATCGGGCTCTAGGAAAGCTGGCCATGGACGTCATCGGCAAGCCCGGCATGATCATGCCCGACGGCGAATTCGACGAGTGGCAGCGGTTGTTCCTGTTCACCCGCGCCGACACCATCTACGGCGGCTCCAACGAGATTCAGCGCAACATCATCGCCGAGCGGGTGCTCGGCCTGCCCCGGGAGGTAAAGGGATGATCCTGTCCGAAGCTCCGAAAGATATTGCGGGACACGGGCTTCTGGAAGGCAGGGTGGTGATCGTCACCGCGGCGGCCGGTACGGGTATCGGCTCGGCGACGGCCAAACGAGCGCTCGCCGAGGGCGCCGACGTGGTGATCTCCGACCACCACGAGCGACGGCTGGGCGAGACCGCCGACCAGCTCGCCGCGCTCGGCCAGGGCCGGGTGGAAAGCGTGCTGTGCGACGTGACGTCCACCGCCCAGGTCGATGCGCTGTTCGCGTCGGCCCATGCCCGGATGGGGCGCATCGACGTGTTGGTCAACAATGCCGGGCTGGGCGGGCAGACCCCGGTGGTCAACATGACCGACGACGAGTGGGACCGAGTGCTCGATGTCACCCTGACCTCGGTTTTCCGCGCCACCCGTGCCGTGCTGCGCTACTTCCGCGACGCGCCGCACGGCGGGGTGATCGTCAACAACGCCAGCGTGCTGGGCTGGCGGGCGCAGCACTCGCAGTCGCACTACGCCGCCGCCAAGGCCGGGGTGATGGCGTTGACCCGGTGCAGCGCAATCGAAGCCGCCGAGTACGACGTGCGGATCAACGCTGTGTCGCCGAGCATCGCCCGGCACAAGTTCCTGGAGAAGACGTCGTCGGCCGACCTGCTCGACCGGCTCTCGGCCGGTGAGGCGTTCGGTCGCGCCGCCGAGCCGTGGGAGGTCGCGGCCACCATCGCGTTTCTGGCCAGCGACTACTCCAGCTACCTGACCGGCGAGGTCATCTCGGTGTCCAGCCAGCATCCGTGAGCGGGCGTGGTCAGCCGGGACCGGCGTCCCTTCTGCTTGCCAAGCAAGCGCTTGGTTGATACTCTGTTCGGGTGGACCGAGTGACCGGTCCGGCCAACAGCCGGCGAGACGAGTTGCTGGAGCTGGCCGCGGCCATGTTCGCCGAGCGCGGATTGCGCGCCACCACGGTGCGGGACATCGCCGACAGCGCCGGGATCCTGTCCGGCAGCCTGTATCACCACTTCTCCTCCAAGGAGGAGATGGTCGACGAGGTTCTGCGCAGCTTCCTGGACTGGTTGTTCGCCCGCTATCGCGAAATCATCGACAGCGAGAGTAACCCGCTGGAGCGGCTCAAGGGCCTGTTCATGGCGTCGTTCGAGGCCATCGAGCACAGGCACGCGCAGGTCGTCATCTATCAGGACGAGGCCAAACGGCTGCTGTCGCAGCCGCGGTTCTTCTACATCGAGGACATGAACCGCCAGCAACGCAAGATGTGGCTCGAGGTGCTCAACCAGGGCGTCGACGAGGGCTACTTCCGGCCCGACCTCGACGTCAACCTCGTCTACCGATTCATCCGGGACACCACGTGGGTGTCGGTGCGCTGGTATCAGCCCGGCGGACCGCTCACCGCCGAGCAAGTGGGTCAGCAGTACCTCGCCATTGCCCTCGGCGGAATCACGGTGGACGCGAAGAAAGACTAACGAAGGAGTCTGAAAATGCCTGAGGCGTACGTCATCGATGCTGTACGCACCGCGGTCGGCAAGCGCGGTGGATCGCTGGCCGGAATCCATCCGGTCGACCTGGGTTCCCTGGGCTGGCGCGGGCTGCTGGACAGGGTCGACGTCGACCCCGCCGCCGTCGACGACGTGATCGCCGGCTGCGTCGACGCCATCGGCGCCCAGGCCGGCAACATCGCCCGGTTATCCTGGCTGGCCGCCGGCTATCCCGAAGAGGTGCCCGGCGTCACCGTGGACCGGCAGTGCGGTTCCAGCCAGCAGGCGATTTCCTTTGGCGCGCAAGCGATCATGTCCGGGACGGCCGACCTCATCGTGGCCGGCGGCGTGCAGAGCATGAGTCAGATCCCGATCTCGTCGGCGATGACGGTCGGCGAGCAGTTCGGCTTCACCTCGCCCACTAACGAGTCCAAGCAGTGGCTGCACCGCTACGGCGATCAGGAGATCTCGCAATTCCGTGGCTCGGAGCTGATCGCCGAGAAGTGGAACCTGTCCCGCGAGGAGATGGAACGCTACGCGCTGACCAGTCACGAGCGCGCCTTCGCGGCCATCCGCGGCGGCCACTTCGACAACGAAATCATCACCTTGGAAACCGAATCCGGGCCGTTCCGGGTCGACGAGGGTCCGCGCGAGTCGTCGCTGGAGAAGATGGCCGGCCTCAAGCCGCTGGTCGAGGGCGGCCGGCTGACCGCTGCGATGGCCAGCCAGATCTCCGACGGCGCCAGCGCGGTGCTGCTGGCCTCCGAGCGGGCCGTCAAGGACCACGGCCTGCGACCCCGCGCCCGGATCCACCACATCAGCGCCCGCGCCGCCGACCCGGTGTTCATGCTCACCGGCCCCATTCCGGGTACCCGCTACGCGCTGGACAAGACCGGGCTGTCCATCGACGACATCGACACCGTCGAGATCAACGAGGCCTTCGCGCCGGTGGTTTTGGCCTGGCTCAAGGAGATCAAGGCCGACCCGGAAAAGGTCAACCCCAACGGCGGGGCGATCGCGCTCGGTCACCCGCTGGGCGCCACCGGCGCCAAGCTGTTCGCCACCATGCTCAACGAGCTGGAGCGCATCGGTGGCCGGTACGGTCTGCAGACCATGTGCGAGGGCGGGGGCACCGCCAACGTCACCATCATCGAGCGGCTGTAAATTTCACGCTCGCCGGGGGTGAGCAGTCACCGGGTGGCCAGCACCAGCCCGATGCCGCCGAGGGCCAGCAGCCAGCTGGTGAAGCTGCCGACCAGGAAGTACTCGGTCACCTCGTCGATCCCCACGTCGCCGCTTTGACCCTTCTGGGCGTTCAGTTCGGGAAACCGGATGATGCCCTTGGCGGCGACGACGGCGCTGGCCGCGGCCAGCTGCCCGCCGACGCCCAGGATCAGGATCAGCAGCCGTTCCATCGGGCCCAGCAGCCGGCCCCCCTTGAGCCGGTCCGACGGCTGCGGTTGGCCAGCCGGGCGGACCGCACCGACGGAGCCGAGCACCGGGCGCACCAGCTGATTCGCGGTGGCGAACTTCACCAGCACGACACCGACGACCATCAGCGCCCGGGTGGGCGGGACGTGGCTCAGCGGCAGGTGCACTCAGGCCGACCACCGCGCGATCGCGCCGGCGACCGGGGAGGACCAGCCGGACAACACCGTCAGCGACACCAGCGCCGCGGCCAACACCGCCACCGGGGCGGCTTGCTGGGCACCGCTGAGTTCGCTTCGCGCGCACAGCCATTCCCACGCGACCACCGCGACGGCCGCCAGCGCGAGCAGCGCGATGTCAGCGCCGCGCAGGCCGCCACCACGATCGGCCCGACCGCCAGCGGCACCCAGGCCGCAGCCACCGCACGCCGGCACAGGTCGGCCACGCCGAGCAGGACGGCGACGGCACTCACCGCAGCTCCCGAAGGTATTGGCTGGCAAGGACGATCAGATCCAGGCCGTCGCGGCCGGCGCGTTGGGACACCGCCGAGGGGCTGATGCCCTCGGCCGCGGCGAGTTCCCTTTTGCTCCGGCCGGTCATCAGGCCCTCACAATCCGCAGCGATCTTTCGTCAAGTGATCCAAGCAGATAGTCACGACAGATCAGGGCCGCGTTGACCGCGTCGGCGTCGGTGCGGGTGCCGTCGTCGGCCCGAAAGGTGGTGCGCACCAGCGCCAACCCGGGCTGTCGCTGCGCGTGGGCGGTCTGCTGGATGGCCGCGCGCGGTCCACCAGCCCGGCCCGTCCTGGATACCCGCGGCGGCATCGAGGACGGTGACGGCGCCCCAGCCGAGCCCGAAGCGGACGTCGATCTCGGGGGCGAGCAGTAGGCGCACCGTCAGCGCCGCGTCGATGGCGGCCCCGACGCTGGGATAGCTGCCCTGGAACTCGTCACCGACGGTGAAGGCCGGCGGGTCGATCGCGCCGCCGGCGACTTCCCGCAGAGCGGCGGCGGCGCGGCGATGCAGGTGCGGGTCGGTCGGCGGCGCGCCGGGACCCCACCACGTCGCCAATCACGGTCACCCGCGGTGAAGGTATAGCCTTCACCCTCGCCATATGAAGATCATAGCTTCATACAGGGGATATTTAGCAATACCCTTAACAGAAGCGCGACCCGGAGGCGATCGCGCGGTGGCCTACTCCTCGATCAGGGCGGACGCGGACCGCAGGTGCGCGATCGCGTCCCGGACGATCGAGTCGATCAGTTCGGCGCACGACGGCAGGTCTTCGAGGATGCCGGCCACCTGACCCGACGCCAGCACCCCGGCCTCGGTGTTGCCTTCCACCAGACCGGCTTTCAGCAGCATCGGGGTGTTGGCCGCCATCACCACCTGCGACCAGGTCATCTCTTTACCGTGGCGCATGGCCAGACCGTCGCTGATCATCGACCGCCAGGTCATCTTCGACATGTGCTTGAATTTCGCCGCATTGCGCACGGCCGCGGTCAAACCCCTCACCGGCGAACCGCTTTCCAGCTTTTCGACCAGCCCGGTGCGCAGCACCCGGTGCGGCATTCCGTCGACCCGGGTGGTGACGACGGTGCCGTCCAGCGCGGCCTCCAGGTAGCGCTTCTTGACCGCGTCGGGCACGGTCGAATCGGAGGTCAGCAGGAACCGCGTGCCCATCGCCACGCCGGCGGCACCGTAGCTCAACGCGGCCGCCAGGCCGCGCCCGTCGAAGAATCCGCCTGCCGCGATCACCGGAATCCCGGTGCCCCGCACCGCATCCAGCACCGACGGCAGCAACAGCGTGGTGGCGACCGGCCCGGTGTGCCCGCCGCCCTCGCCGCCCTGCACGATTATCGCGTCGGCGCCCCAGCCGGCGACCTTGCGGGCGTGCTTGGCCGCTCCGATCGACGGAATCACCACCGCGCCGGCCTCTTTGAGCCGGGTGATGAGCTCCTGCTTGGGCGCCAGGGCGAACGACGCCACCTTGACGCCCTCGCGGATCATCAGGTCCACCCGGTCGGCGGCGTCGGCGGCGTCGGCGCGTATGTTCACGCCGAAGGGCTTGTCGGTGGCGGCCTTGACCTTGGCGATCGCCGTGGCCAGCTCGTCCAGGGTCATGGTGGCCGAGGCCAGGATGCCCAGCCCGCCCGCGTTGGCCGTGGCCGACACCAGCCGGGCGCCGGCCACCCAGCCCATCCCGGTCTGCACCACCGGGTGCTCGACACCGACCAGCTCAGTCAGCGGCGTGCGTAATCTCGTCAACGGATCTCCCTGTCCCGCAGCGACTTCGGGTCGATCACCTCGCGGATCAGGCGCAGCTCGTCGTCGGTGGGCAGCCGGGTCTCGTCGGCCTCGTCCAGGCCGTGGATCTCGAACGAGGTGGCTTCGCGGACGTCTTGCGGCGACACCCCGGGGTGCAGGCTCACCGCCCGCATGGTCCGGTCCGGGCCGCCGAAGTCGAACACCCCCAGGTTGGACACCACCCGATGGGTGTTGGCGAAGCGGAACGCCGGGTTGTCGGAATCCACGTTGTTCCAGCCGATCCCGCACACCACGTCCACCTTCTCGCAGAACACCCGCTTGGAGTGGTTGCCGACCCAATAGCTGGTGGCGTGGTTGATGGCATTGCCGGGCGCGCCGCGCACCCCGAACATCTGACGGGTGGGCCGCTGCAGCGGTCCGAACGCCGAGATGTTCTGATTGCCGAACCGGTCAACCTGATTGGCGCCCATCACCACGTGGCGCGGGCCCCAGGACAGCGTCTCGAACACCCGGCCGAACGGCATCCACCCTTCGACGGCCCCGGCCGCACCGAGCGCCGGGGTGTCGGCCAGCAACTGCGCTTCGCCGTCGGTCAACAGGATGTCGGGGGAGAACGTCAACCGCGCCAGCCGCGCGCCGACCGAGGCCATGTTGGTCATCGGGCTGACCATGATTTCGCCGGCGTCCCTGAACAATTCGGCGCAGGCGACGGCGCAGATCTCGGCGCGGGTGCTGGTCACTTGGCGGCCTCCTCGGCGAATGCGCGAACCGCGGCCTGGTAGTCGTCTTCGTTGCCGGACAGGTAGGTTTGCACGAACTGTCGCCAGCCTCCCTCCGTCGAGGCCGCCTCGGCGTAGTGCCGCTGAAACTTTTCGTTGCGGCCGTAATCGGGTGCGGCGGTGGTGAAGTGAGCGCCGTTCGGCGCCTCGACCACGGCGTCGACCATCATGCGGTTGACCAGCAGCACCTGCGGCGGCACCACCTTGACCAGCTCCTGGGTGGAGACCATCCGCTCCACCGATAGGAAGCGCTTGTCCGCGGCCATCAAAAACAGGTCGTCGAAGTACGGATCGATCCCGGTGTAGGCCGCATTGCCTTGGGTGTCACCGAGATTGAGGTGCACGAAGGCAGCATCCAGCCGCAGTGCGGGCATGGCGATCAGCGTCTCGTGCGCCCCATCCGTCGGGTAGGGCGAGGTGACCGTCTGCAGCTCGCCCTCCCAGAAGTCGGGCACCGAACTGCCCAGCCCGGCCCGGATCGGCAGGAACGGCAACCGGTTCGCCGCGGCCTGTAACCCGCAGCGCAGCATGCCCTCGTCCATTTCGCGGGCCTGGATCGCCCCGCTGGTCCGCGCCTTGGCGAACCACGGGTCGTAGAACGGCGGCGAGTCCAGCGAGACGAACCCGTAGTAGACGCGCTTGACCTTGCCGGCAGAGCAGAGCAGCCCCAGGTCCGGCCCGCCGTAGGTCACCACGGTCAGGTCGGTGACATCGGTGCGCAGTAGCGCGCGCACGAAGGCCATCGGTTTGCGCCGCGATCCCCAGCCGCCGATGCCGATGGTCATGCCGCTGTGCAGCTGCGCGACGGCCTCGTCCAAAGAGGTGCGTTTGTCGGCCACTATTTTTTGCCCTTCTGGGTGCCGGCGAATGTGTCGCGGTGCTCGTCGGATACCCCGGCCAGATTGAGCTCGAATGTAAAGCCTTGCTCCATCCGGTAACTCGAGTTGACCCGCTGCACGTCGATGAAGTTCAGCGCCTCCTTGGCCGCCCGGATGACCCGGGTGTCCTTGGCGGCGATATCGCGCGCGACCCGCAGCGCCGCGTCATCCAGCTCGCCGCGCGGCACCACCTCGTGCACCGACCCGAAGTGGTGCAGGGTGGCGGCGTCGACGGTGGCGGCGGTGAAGAACAGCCGGCGCATCAGGTGCTGTGGCACCAGCCGGGATAGGTGGGTGGCGGCGCCGAGCGCGCCCCGCTCCACCTCGGGCAGCCCGAAGGTGGCGTCGTCGGAGGCGACGATGACATCGGAGTTGCCGACCAGGCCGATGCCGCCGCCGACGCAGAATCCGTTGACCGCCGCGACGACGGGCACCGCGCACTCGTAGACCGCCCGGAACGCGGCGAAGCAGCCGCGGTTGGCGTCGATCAGCGCGGTGAATCCCTCGGTGCGCTGCATCTCCTTGATGTCCACCCCGGCGTTGAAGCCGCGGCCCTCGGCCCGCAGGATCACCACGTGGGTCTCGGGGTCCTGGCCGGCCGCGGTGACGGTGTCGGCGAGGTCGAACCAGCCGCGCGACGGGATGGCGTTGACGGGCGGGAAGTCGACGGTGACCGCGACGATGCCCGGTTCGATGGTTTTGGATGTGATAGGCAAGGTGTCACTTCCTTGTGGGGTAACTACCTAAGCAAGCACTTGCTTGGTACGCTAGCACAGTGACTCGCGCCGAAGCATGCCCCCCGTTCGCAGAAGCCATCAACCTGGGGCTGACCGGTCGGGTGGTCCTGGTCACCGGCGGAGTTCGCGGGGTCGGCGCCGGCATCAGCTCGGTTTTCGCCGCCCAGGGCGCCACCGTCGTCACCTGCGCGCGACGGGCGGTCGAGGGGCTGCCGTATGAGTTTCACTCCTGCGACGTCCGCGACGACGACGCCGTCAAGGCGCTGATCGACACCATCGCCGACCGGCACGGCAGGCTCGACGTCGTGGTCAACAACGCCGGGGGATCGCCCTACGTGCTGGCCGCGGAATCCAGCGCCAAGTTCAACCGCAAGATCATCGAACTGAATCTCATTGGCGCGCTGTCGGTTTCGCAGTACGCCAACGCTCACATGCAGAAACAGGCCGAGGGCGGGTCGATCGTCAACATCTGCAGCCTGTCCGGCCGCCGGCCCTCCCCGGGCACCGGCGCCTACGGGGCGGCCAAGGCCGGCCTGGAAAGCCTCACCCAGACCCTGGCGGTGGAGTGGGGGCCCAAGGTCCGGGTGAACGCCTGCGTGGTGGGCATGGTGGAGACCGAGCAGTCGGAGCTGTTCTACGGCGACGCCGACTCCATCGCCGCGATCTCGAAGAACGTGCCCCTGGGCCGGCTGGCCAAGCCGGCCGACATCGGTTGGGCAGCAGCATTTTTAGCCTCCGATGCGGCCTGCTACATCAGCGGGGCCTCGCTGGAGGTGCACGGCGGCGGTGAGCCGCCGCACTATCTGGCCACCACGAACGCGAGCGCGATCAAGTAGAGGAGACAAGGACTATGGGAGTGGTTGACGGCCGCGTCGTCATCGTCACCGGAGCGGGCGGCGGTATCGGTCGCGCGCACGCACTGGCCTTCGCCGCCGAAGGGGCGCGTGTGGTGGTCAACGACATCGGGGTAGGCCTGGACGGTTCACCGGCCAGCGGCGGCAGCGCCGCCCAGAGCGTGGTGGACGAGATCACCGCCGCCGTCGGGGAGGCCGTCGCCGACGGATCCAACGTCGCCGACTGGGACCAGGCCGCCGGTCTGATCCAGACCGCCGTCGAAACCTTCGGTGGTCTGGACGTTTTGGTGAACAACGCCGGCATCGTGCGCGACAGGATGATCGCCAACACCAGCGAGGAGGAGTTCGACGCCGTCATCGCGGTGCACCTCAAGGGGCACTTCGCCACCATGCGGCACGCCGCGGCGTACTGGCGGGGGCTGTCCAAGGCGGGCAAGGCCGTCGACGGCCGGATCATCAACACCAGCTCGGGCGCCGGCCTGCAGGGCAGCGTCGGGCAGGGCAACTACAGCGCCGCCAAGGCCGGTATCGCGACGCTGACGCTGGTCGGCGCGGCGGAGATGGGCCGTTACGGCGTCACCGTCAACGCGATCGCGCCCTCAGCCCGCACCCGGATGACCGAGACCGTGTTCGCGGATATGATGGCAACGCAGGACCAAGATTTCGACGCGATGGCCCCGGAAAACGTGTCGCCCCTGGTGGTTTGGCTGGGCAGTGCGGAAGCCCGCGACGTGACCGGCAAGGTGTTCGAGGTCGAGGGCGGCAAGATCCGGGTCGCCGAGGGCTGGGCGCACGGCCCGCAGATCGACAAGGGCGCGAGGTGGGCTCCCGCCGAGCTGGGGCCCGTCGTCGCCGACCTGCTCGCCAAGGCCCGCCCGCCGGTCCCGGTCTACGGCGCCTAACGCACCGGACGCGCCAGACGCGCCTCGTCGCACCCTCGCCGCCGAACGTGCACCCACCGCGATAATTCCGCCGCCAATTTTTCGCTACCAGTGCACGCTCGGCGACGGCGAGGTGCCTAGTTGCCGATCCGGTTCACGGGTCGCAGATCACCACCGGGATCACCCGGTCGGTCCGCGACTGATAGCCCTCGAACGAGGGATACATCGCCACCAGTTTCGGCCAGTACTGGTCGCGTTCCTCGGGGGTGGCGTCGCGCGCCTGAAGTTGCAGCACCTCGTCCTTGATCTGCACGGACACTTTCGGATTCGCCTCGAGGTTGAGGTACCACAGCGGCCGCTTGTCGCGGCCGCCCTGCGAGGCAACCAGGATCACCCGATTGCCCTCGCGCAGGTACAGCAGCGGGCTCACCCGCGGCTGCCCGGTCTTGCGGCCGGTGGTGGTCAGCAGCGCCACCGGGCGTTTCTGGAAGGCGCCGCCCCACTTGCCCCTGCTGACGCGGTACATCCAGGTGTTGACCCGGGACATCCACTTGATGAAGAACCCGGTCATCGGCGAATTCAAGGATTTGGGTTTTCCACTGCGCTACTGCCGTCCTCGCGTCTGGATGAAGGGTTGGAAGCGAACCTTGATGTACTGGATTTCGGCTCTGCCGCTTGGGCTTTCGGCCGGAATCAGGAAGGTCTCGGTGACGTGCGCGGCCAGTCGGCGGCCGCCCAGCGCCGCCTTGGTGAGCACCCGGTAGGATGCGTGCACCCGGTCGCCGTCGATGCGGTAGTCCGGGGTAGTGGTGTGCGCGGGCAACCGGTACTGCGGACCGCGATTGAGGCTGCGACGCAGGTGATTTCCCGAGAACCTGTTCTTGATTCCCTGCTCGACGCGGGTGCAGCCGGGCGCGAACGGAACGGCGTCGCCGGCGTGGCTGACCAGGGCGTCGATGTAGGCCTGCGCCGCGGCGATGCGGCTTTCGTCCGAGACGCTCACCACCGAAGCCGGACCGGGGACCTAGATGCGTTCGATGATGGTGCCGGTGGACAGCGCACCGCCCGCGCACATGGTGATCAGCGCGGTGGTCTGATCGGAGCGCTCCAGCTCGTGCAGGGCGGTGGTGATCAGCCGGCTGCCGGTGCACCCCACCGGGTGGCCCAGCGCGATGGCGCCGCCGTTGACGTTGACCCGGGCCATGTCCGGCTCGTGCACCCGCGCCCAGGACAGCACCACCGAGGCGAACGCCTCGTTGATCTCGGTGATGTCGATGTCGCCCATCTTCATGCCGGCCTTTTCCAGCACCATGGCGGTGGACTGCACCGGGCCGTCCAGGTGGTAGTACGGCTCGGCGCCGACCAGCGCCTGGCTGATGATGCGGGCCCGCGGCCGCAGGCCGAGCGCCTTGGCCTTGTCCTCGTCCATCCACAGCACGGCCGCCGCGCCGTCGGAGATCTGTGACGACGTGCCCGCGGTGTGGATCCCGCCCTCGATGACCGGTTTCAGCACGGACAGACCCGACGGGGTGGTCTCGCGCAGGCCCTGGTCGCGGCTGATGGTGACGCGCTCGGCGGTGGGCTGCTTGTTCTCGTCGAGGGCCGGCGCCACGATCGGCGAGATCTCGCGGTCGAAACGGCCCTCGTCCCAGGCCTGTTTCGCCTTGGCCTGGGAGGCCAGACTGAACTCGTCGATGTCTTCCCGGGTGATGCCGCGGCGCTTGGCGATCCGCTCGGCCGCCTCGAACTGGTTGGGCATGTCGATGTCCCACGACTCGGCCCGCCAGTTGTGGTCGGGGCCCGCGTTGGCGCCCAGCCCGACCCGGCTCATCGCCTCGATGCCGCAGGCGATGCCCACGTCGATGGCGCCGGTCGCGATCAAACCCGCGATCAGGTGGTTGGCCTGCTGCCCGCTGCCGCACTGGCAGTCCACGGTGGTGGCGCCGACGTGGTCGGGCAATCCGGCGGTGAGCCACGCCGTCCGGCTGATGTTGTTGGACTGCTCGGCGTACTGCGTGACGCAACCACCGATCACCTGTTCGACGTCGCCGGCGTCGATGCCGGCTTTCTCGACCACCGCCTTCTGCACCGCCCCGAGCAGCTTGGTGGCGTGCAGCCCTGACAACCAGCCATTGCGCTTGCCGATCGGGCTGCGGGTGGCTGCGACGATTACCGGGTTACCCATGCCCGTCAGGCTAGAACACGTTTCATTACTATGACAAGCGAGGATGTGTCGCCGCCTTTTGTCTGCGGTGGAGGCATGTTTTACTGGCACCAGAGCATCACTAGGACAGCTAGTGTCCTGGGATCGCAAGTCAGCGAGGACTGTAGTTAGGAGAAGAGCGTGCCCAGTCCGAATCTTCCACCCGGGTTCGACCTTCTGGACCCGGACGTCTGCGTCAAGGGCCTGCCGGTCGCCGAATTAGCCGAACTGCGCAAGTCCGCGCCAATCTACTGGGTGGACGTCCCTGGCGGGACCGGCTGCTTCGGTGACAAAGGCTATTGGGCGATCACCAAGCACAAGGACGTCAAAGAGATCTCCGTGCGCAGCGACATCTTCTCGTCGCAGCAGGACTGCGCCATCCCGGTCTGGCCGAAGGAGATGACGCGCGAGCAGATCGACCTGCAGCGCAACGTCATGCACAACATGGACGCGCCGCACCACACCCGGCTGCGCAAAATCATCTCGCGCGGTTTCACCCCGCGGGCCGTCGGCCGGCTGCGTGACGAGCTGGACCCCCGCGCGCAGAACATCGCCAAGACCGCCGCCGCGGCCGGCGCCGGCGACTTCGTCGAGCAGGTCTCCTGCGAGCTGCCGCTGCAGGCCACCGCCGGTCTGCTGGGTGTCCCGCAAGGAGGACCGGGACAAGATCTTCGCTGGTCCAACGAGATGACCGGCAATGAGGACCCCGAGTACGCGCACATCGACCCGGCGATGTCGTCGGCCGAGCTGATCATGTACGCGATGAAGATGGCCGAGGAGCGGGCCAAGAACCCCGGCGACGACATCGTCACCCGGCTGATCCAGGCCGACCTGGACGGCGAGAAGCTTTCCGACGACGAATTCGGTTTCTTCGTGGTGATGCTTGCGGTTGCCGGCAACGAGACCACCCGGAACTCGATCACGCACGGCATGATCACCTTCGCCGACAACCCCGACCAGTGGGAGCTGTTCAAGAAGGAGCGCCCGGAGACCGCGCCGGACGAAATCGTCCGCTGGGCAACGCCGGTCACCGCGTTCCAGCGCACCGCGCTCGAGGATTACGAGCTGTCTGGGGTGCAGATCAAGAGGGGGCAGCGGGTGGTGATGTTCTACCGCTCGGCGAACTTCGACGAAGAGGTCTTCGAGGATCCGCACCGCTTCAACATCTTGCGAAACCCCAACCCGCACATCGGTTTTAACGGTACGGGTGCGCACTACTGCATCGGCGCCAACCCGGCCCGGATGACCATCAGCCTGATCTTCAACGCCGTGGCCGACCACATGCCGGACCTCAAGCCGCTATCGGCGCCCGAGCGGTTGCGGTCGGGCTGGCTCAACGGCATCAAGCACTGGCAGGTCGACTACACCGGCAAGTGCCCGGTGGCGCACTGATATGGCGTCAGAAACGACGATGGACTTCGACCTCAGTCCGACACAACAGGCGGTCGCCGACGTCGTCACGTCGGTGCTGGACCGCGAATTGAGTTGGGAGGCACTGGTCGACGGGGGTGTGACGGCGCTGACGGTGCCCGAGCGCCTCGGCGGCGACGGGGTGGGTCTGCCCGAGGTCGCCACGGTGCTCACCGAAGTCGGTCGCCGCGGCGCCATCACGCCGTCGCTGGCCACGTTGGGTTTTGCCGTGCTTCCGTTGCTCGAGCTGGCCTCCAAGGAGCAGCAGGACCGGTTCCTGGCCGGGGTCGCGAGGGGCGGGGTACTGACGGCCGCGCTCAACGAACCCGGTACCGCGCTGCCGGACCGGCCCGCGACCACCTTCGCCGACGGCCGGTTGTCGGGCACCAAGATCGGCGTCGGCTATGCGGCACAAGCGGATTGGATGATCGTCACCGCCGACAGCGCGGTTGTCGTGGTCTCGCCCAAGGCTGACGGCGTCCAGGTGGTGCAGACGCCGACCTCGAACGGCTTCGACGAGTACACGGTCAGCTTCACCGGCGTCGCGGTGGCCGATTCCGACGTGCTGGCGGGCGCCACGGCGGCGCGGGTCAACCAGCTGGCGCTGGCGGCCGTGGGCGCCTACGCCGACGGGCTGGTCAGCGGGGCGCTGCGGTTGACCGCCGACTACGTGGCCAACCGCAAGCAGTTCGGCAAGCCGCTGTCCACCTTCCAGACGGTGGCCGCGCAGCTCGCCGAGGTATACATCGCCTCGCGCACCATCGATTTGGTGGCCAAGTCGGTGGTCTGGGGGCTGTCGGAGGGCCGGGATGTCGATCACGACCTGGGCGTGCTGGGATACTGGGTGGCGTCGCAGGCGCCCCCGGCGATGCAGCTCTGCCACCACCTGCACGGCGGCATGGGCATGGACATCACCTATCCGATGCATCGGTACTACTCCACGATCAAGGACCTGACCCGGCTGCTGGGCGGGCCGTCGCATCGTCTGGACCTCGTGGCGATCGCAAGCGCGGCGCAGCCGGGCGCAGCGGGTCGGCACGCAGACGACCTGGTGGGAGCGCAATGTTCATAGACCTGACCCCCGAACAGCGTCAGCTGCAAGCCGAACTGCGGGAATACTTTTCGAACCTGATCTCGTCCGACGAGATGAAGGCGATGGAGCAGGACCGCCACAACGAGGCCTGCCGGGCTGTGATCCGGCGGATGGGCCGGGACGGCAAGCTCGGGGTGGGCTGGCCAAAGGAGTTCGGCGGCTTGGGCTTCGGCCCGATCGAGCAGTCGATCTTCGTCAACGAGGCGCATCGTGCCGACGTGCCGCTGCCCGCGGTGACCCTGCAGACGGTCGGGCCGACGCTGCAACAGTTCGGCAGCGAGATGCAGAAGAAGAAGTTCCTGCCGGCGATCCTCGCCGGCGAGGTGCACTTCGCGATCGGCTACACCGAGCCGGAGGCCGGCACCGACCTGGCGTCGCTGCGCACCACGGCCGTGCGGCAGGGCGACGAGTACATCGTCAACGGGCAGAAGATCTTCACCACCGGTGCCCATGACGCCGACTACATCTGGCTGGCCTGTCGCACCGATCCGGAAGCCGTCAAGTACAAGGGCATTTCGATCCTGATCGTGGACACCAAGGACCCCGGCTATTCGTGGACGCCGATCATCCTGTCCGACGGCGCCCACCACACCAACGCCACCTACTACAACGACGTGCGGGTGCCCGCCGACATGCTGGTCGGCGAGGAGAACGGCGGGTGGAAGCTGATCACCACCCAGCTCAACAACGAGCGGGTGATGCTAGGCCCGGCCGGCCGTACCGCCGGCATCTACGACCGTGTGCGCGAATGGGCGTCCAAGCCGGGCAGCGACGGGGTCACCCCGATCGACCACGCCGACGTCCAGCGGGCGCTCGGTGAGATCTATGCGATGTGGAGGGTCAACGAGCTGCTCAACTGGCAGGTGGCCGCGGCCGGTGAGGACATCAACGTCGCCGACGCCGCGTCGACGAAAGTCTTTGGCACCGAGCGGATTCAATACATCGGCCGGCTCGCCGAGGAAGTCGTCGGTAAGTACGGCAACCCCGCAGACCCGGAGACCGGCGAACTGCTAAGGTGGCTGGACTCGCAAACCAAGCGCAACCTGGTGATCACGTTCGGCGGCGGTGTCAACGAAGTGATGCGCGAGATGATCGCCGCCGCCGGGCTCAAAGTGCCGAGGGTGCCCCGATGACCGATATCGCCGAAGCCATCGCGGAGATCAAAGCCGCCGGCGGGCCGAAACCGCGCGCCGGGCGCGACCCGGTGAATCAGCCGATGATCAACAACTGGGTGGAGGCCATCGGCGAC
Source organism: Mycobacterium lepraemurium (assembly GCA_002291465.1). Classification (GTDB taxonomy): domain Bacteria; phylum Actinomycetota; class Actinomycetes; order Mycobacteriales; family Mycobacteriaceae; genus Mycobacterium; species Mycobacterium avium. Next base: position 752,850 of record CP021238.1, read on the forward strand.
CGCAACCCGATCTATGTCGACGAGGCCGCGGCCCGCGCCGTCGGACACCCCGGGATCGTGGCCCCGCCGGCCATGATTCAGGTGTGGACCATGTTCGGCCTGGGCGGCGAGCGCCCCAAGGACGACCCCATGGGGCCCATCATGGAGTTGTTCGACAACGCCGGCTACGTCGGTGTGGTCGCCACCAACTGCGAGCAGACCTACCACCGCTACCTGCGGCCCGGTGATCAGGTCAGCATCACCTCGGAGATGGGCGATGTGATCGGGCCCAAGCAGACGGCGCTCGGCGAGGGCTGGTTCATCAACCAGCACATCATCTGGCGGGTCGGCGACGAGGATGTGGCCGAGATGAATTGGTGCATCCTCAAATTCACGCCCCGCGAATCCGACGCGGCGGTGTCGCCGGTGCCCGACGACCTCGATCCGGCCACCATGATGCGGCCCGCGTCGTCGCGCGACACCGCCTTCTTCTGGGAGGGTGTCAAGGCGCACGAGCTGCGGATCCAGCGGCGGCCGGACGGCAGCCTGCAGCACCCGCCGGTGCCGGCGGTGTGGCAGGACAAGACCGCCCCCATCGACTACGTGGTGGCCAGCGGCAAGGGCGCGGTGTACAGCTTCGTGGTGCATCACGCGCCCAAGGTGCCCGGCCGCACACTGCCTTTCGTGATCGCACTGGTCGAACTCGCCGAGGGCGTCCGGATGCTGGGCGAGCTGCGCGGCATCGACCCGGCCCGGGTGCGGATCGGGCTGCCGGTGCGGGCCACCTACCTCGATTTCCCGGCCGACGACAACGGTCCGGAGTGGAGCCTCTACGCCTGGGAGCCTGACGCATGAGCGCACCCGTCATCGAAGTCGGCACCACGCTGCCCGAGCTCAAGCTCTACGGCGACCCGACGTTCATCATCTTAACCGCCCTGGCCACCAGGGACTTTCAGGACGTGCACCACGACCGGGACAAGGCGCAGGCGAAGGGGTCGAAGGACATCTTCGTCAACATCCTCACCGACACCGGCCTGGTGCAGCGCTACGTCACCGATTGGGCCGGGCCGTCGGCGCTGATCAAGTCGATCGGCCTGCGTCTCGGTGTGCCGTGGTATGCCTACGACACGGTGACGTTCTCCGGCGAGGTGACCGCCGTCCAGGACGGCTTGGTGACGTTAAAGGTGTTCGGCCGCAACAGCCTTGGCGATCACGTCATCGCGACCGTGACGCTGACGATGGGGGATTCCTGATGCTTTCGCGCAAGTCGGCGATCGTCGCCATCGGCGCGACCGACTTTTCGAAGGATGCCGGCCGCAGTGAGCTGCGGCTGGCGGTCGAGGCGGTGCTGGACGCCCTGGACGACGCCGGGCTTTCGCCGGCGGACGTCGACGGGCTGACCACCTTCACGAGGGACACCAACAACGAGACGGCCGTCGCCCGCGCCGTCGGCATCGGTGACCTGAAGTTCTTCTCCCAGATCGGTTACGGCGGCGGGGCCGCTTGCGCGACCGTGCAGCAGGCCGCGATCGCGGTGGCCACCGGGGTGGCCGACGTCGTGGTGGCGTACCGGGCGTTCAACGAGCGCTCGGGCATGCGGTTCGGTCAGGTGCAGACGCGGCTGGCGGGAGATGCTCGCGCGCAGGCGGATTCGACCGCGGCGGACAATTCGTTCTCCTACCCGCACGGGCTGTCCACGCCGGCCGCGCAGGTCGCCATGATCGCGCGGCGCTACATGCACCTGTCCGGTGCGACCAGCCGGGATTTCGGTGCGATCTCGGTGGCCGACCGCAAGCACGCGGCCAAGAACCCGAAGGCGTACTTCTACGAGAAGCCGATAACCATTGAGGACCACCAGAATTCGCGGTGGATCGCCGAACCGTTGCGGCTGCTGGACTGCTGCCAGGAGACCGACGGGGCGGTGGCGATCGTGGTGACGTCCGTCGAGCGGGCACGCGACCTCAAGCAGCGGCCGGCGGTCATTGAGGCGGCGGCGCAGGGCTCCAGCCCCGACCAGTACACGATGGTCAGCTACTACCGCTCGGAGCTCGGCCTGCCCGAGATGGGGGTGGTGGGTCGGCAGCTGTGGCAGCAGTCTGGCCTGAAGCCGACCGACATTCAGACCGCCGTGCTCTACGACCACTTCACGCCCTTCACGCTGATTCAGTTGGAGGAGTTGGGATTCTGCGGCAAGGGTGAGGCCAAGGACTTCATCGCCGACGGCGCCATCGAGATCGGCGGGCGGCTGCCGATCAACACGCACGGCGGCCAGCTCGGTGAGGCCTACATCCACGGCATGAACGGTATCGCCGAGGGGGTGCGGCAACTGCGGGGCACCTCGGTGAACCCGGTGCCCGACGTCGAGCACGTGCTGGTCACAGCGGGCACCGGTGTGCCCACCTCGGGCCTGATCCTGGGCTAGCGAGACAGCGCTTCGGCCGAGCGTGAAATTAACATCACGCTCGACGAGTGAAGTGACGGTGCGAAGGTCGCGTGCGACGCTGCCGTCGTGGGTGAGCTGTTCCTCGGCAGTGAGGCTGTAGCGCGAGGCGTGTTGACGAGAAGTCGGCTGAGCACTGGCTACACCCGGCTGTTCCGAGACGTGTATGTCAGCAGAGACCACGAGGTTACCGCCGTGCTGCGCGCGAGGGCCGGGTGGCTGTGGAGCGGGCGCCGGGGTGTGGTCGCCGGGTTCTCCGCGGCGGCGCTGCACGGAAGCAAATGGGTTGACGCCATGACGGTGATGGACCTCATCCACCACAACCGCCACCGCCAGCCCGGGATCAGGGTTCATGAAGAGCGTATCGAAGAAGACGAAATTGCGGTCGTAGACGGGATTCTGGTGACCTCTGGCGTCCAGAACGGCCCTCGATCTCGGTTGCTGGTACCCGACCACCGCAGCGGTTGCCGGCATCGATGCATTAGCCCGCGAAACCCGAATCAAGGTAGCCGATGTCGAGCTGATCGCGCAGAGGTACCCGTGGCGCCGCGGCATTGTCCGGGCAAGGGAAGCTGTCGCACTCTTCGACGGCGGGTCGCAGTTTCTCAAGGAGTACTGGCTGCGCGTTGTTTTGACCCAGGCCGGATTACCGCCACCACAGACGCAGATCCGGGTCGTTGATGACCTTGGCGACCCGGTGGCCTACCTCGATATGGGTTGGGAGGACCTGAAAGTCGAGGTCGAGTACGACGGTGATCATCATCGCAGCGACCGGCGTCAGTATGGCTGGGATATTCGTCGCTCGGAAATGCTGCAGCGACTCGGTTGGATCGTGGTGAGGGTGGTCGCCGGGAATCGGCCCGCCGACATCATTGCCCGGGTACGCGAGGCGCGCGCCCGCCGAGCGTGAAGCTAGTTTCACGCTCGGCACCGAACGTGAAGCTAACTTCACGATCGACGGCAAAAAGGCAAGAAGGCCCGAACCCTACGCCGGGACCAGCTCGACGCCGGAGAGCACGACGGCGTTGTCGCGCGAAGGCGCGACAACGCTGGTCAGAAATCGCCCACCCTCTTTCCAGATGCCGACCTTCAGCGTTTCGCCGGGGAACGCTACCCCGGCGAAACGCGCGCCGTAGGCCGCCACCGCGCCGGCGTCGCCGTCGAGCAGGGCGTCGACGATCGCCTTGCAGGTCATGCCGTAGGTGCACAACCCGTGCAGGATCGGCTGGGAAAACCCTGCGGCAGCGGCGAATTCGGGATCCGAGTGCAGCGGGTTGCGGTCGCCGCACAACCGGTACAGCAGCGCCTGCTGCGGCAGGATCGGCACGTCGACCTCCAGGTCGGGGGCCCGCTCCGGCGCGGCGTCGCCCCCCGACGGGCCGCGTTCCCCGCCGAAGCCGCCCTCGCCGCGGGCGAAGATCGAGCGCTTCTGCGTCCACAACAGGGTGCCGTCCGGCGCGGTCACCTTCGTCTCGCTCCAGATCACCGCGGCCTTGCCCTTGTCCCAGATGTCGGTGAACCGGGTGACGGCGCGCGCGGAGCCCGAAGGCGGCAGCGGAGCGGGCACCTCCACCCGCTCGGACGCGTGCAGCACCTTGCCCAGCTCGATGTCGATGCCGGGGAACTGCATGGTCGGCGGTTTGGTGGCGTGGAAGGTGGCGGCCACGTTGCCGAACGTCGGCAGCACTTGCGGGATGTCGTCGACCAGGTAGCGCAGTTCGCGCGGATCCATCGGGTCGGCGCCGGCGCCCAGCGTCAGGTGGTAGAGCTGGACATCACTGCTGGCCCAAGAGAATTCGATGGGATCCAGCTCCGCGTTCAGCGCGACGTCTACGTCGATCGGCATGTCAGTTCTCTCCCGCGATGTGCAGCGCCGCCAGGTAGCCGAATGTCATGGCCGGGCCGATGGTGCCACCCGGACCCGGGTACGTGTGGCCCATCACCGGCGCGCTGACATTGCCCGCGGCGTAGAGACCTTCGATGATACTGCCGTCGTCGCGCAGCGCGCGGCCGTGGATGTCGGTGCGGATGCCACCCTTGGTGCCCAAATCGCCCGGCACCATCTTGGCGGCGTAGTAGGGCGGATGGCTGATCTCGCCGAGGTTGGGATTGGGCTTGTTGGTGGGATCGCCGTAGTACCTGTCGTAGGCGCTCTCGCCGCGATGGTAGTCCTCGTCGATGCCGGTGCGCGCGAAGCCGTTGAACCGCTGCACGGTGGCCAGGAATTCGTCGACCGGAAGGCCCGCCCGCGAGGCCACCTCCTCGAGCGTGTCGGCCTGGATGATGACGCCGGACTTCAGCCATTTACGCGGAATGCGTTGCCCCGGTTGCAATCCGGCGAAGATGTAGCGATCCCGGTACTGCTGGTCGAACACCAGCCACGCCGGGATGTTCTCGCCCGGCCCCGGGCCCTGACCGTATTCGCCGCCGTACATGTGATGGCAGGCCTCGACATAGGGCATCGACTCGTTCATGAACCGCTTGCCCGACATGTTGACGATGATCGACCCCGGCGAATTGCGCTCGGACAGCGCGAACCACGGCGCGCCCACCAGCGGCACCGTCGGACCCCACCAGGCGTCTTCCATCAATTCCAGTGCGGCGCCCAGCTTTTCGGCCGCCAGAATCCCGTCACCGGTGTTTGCCTTGGCGCCCACGGTCCACTCGGTGGTGATGGGTGCGCGCTGGTATTTCACCCGCATCTGCTCGTTGTGCTCGAAGCCGCCGCTGGCCAGGATCACGCCGCGGCGGGCCCGGATCAGCCGCGGTTCGGCGGACTCGGCCGCCTGACTGTCGCGGACATAGACGCCGCGCACCACGCCGTCTTCGAGGTACACGTCGGTCAGCGCGGTGTTGAGCACCACCGGAACGCCGGCCCGCTGCAAACCGATGCGCAGCGGCCCGATCAGCGCCCGGCCCATGCCGACCAGGTTCTTGCCGGTCGCCTTGGCCCACATGGTGCGGGCGGCGACCTTCAGGCTGCGCAGCACACCCTGCGGGTGGCGCTTGAGTTGGTTCAACCGCACGTAGTCCTGTTGCATGACAACGACGTTCAGCGGCACCTTGCCGTACGCCGGTTCCAGGCCGGCTTCGTCGGGCCCCAGCTTGCGGGCGTTGAACGGCTTCGGCTCGATCGACCGGCCCTCCGCGCGTCCGCCCGGCGACTCCGGGTAGTAGTCGGAGTACCGCGGCACCCAGCACATCTTCAACGGCGTGTGCTTGAGCACGAAGGACAGCATTTCCGGCCCGCGTTCCAGGTAGGTGTCGATGCGTTCCGGCTCGACGACGTCGCCGATGATCCCGTGCAGATAGGTGCGGGCCGCCTCCGGGGTGTCCTTCACCCGATCACGCTTGAGCACTTCGTTATTTGGGATCCAAACACCGCCGCCCGACCGCGCGGTCGAGCCGCCGAAGTGGGGGGCCTTCTCGATGACTATGGTGGAAAGACCCCGGTGAGCGGCGGTAAGGGCGGCCACCATACCGGCTCCGCCGCTCCCGACCACGACGACGTCGTACTCCTGCGCTGACATGTAGAACACGTTATAGAATTGCCCGGGGCGGCCGCTACTGGCCCGGTCGACCGTACGAGGAGACTGCAAGAAAATGCTCAGTGTTGCCACCCGCGACGAGCTGGCTGCCGAGTTGGCGCAGGCCGAGCGGAGCGGTGAGCCCATCCCACCGCTGACCGCCGCCTACCCCGAGATCGACGTCGTCGACGCGTATGAGATTCAGCTGATCAACATCCGGCAGCGGGTCGCCGAGGGCGCCCGGGTGCTGGGCCACAAGGTCGGGCTGTCGTCGTTGGCGATCCAGCAAATGATGGGCGTCGACGAACCGGACTACGGGCATCTGCTCGACGACATGCAGTTGTTCGAAGACACCCCGGTCAAGACGAACCGCTACCTCTACCCCCGGGTGGAGGTCGAAGTCGGCTTCATCCTGAACGCCGACCTACCGGGGGCGGGCTGCACCGAGGACGACGTGATGGCGGCCACCGAGGCGTTCGTCCCGGCCATCGAGCTGATCGACACCCGGATCACCGACTGGAAGATCGAGTTGTGCGACACCATCGCCGACAATGCCTCGTCGGCCGGCTTCGTCCTTGGTGCGGCCCAGGTATCCCCGCAAGACATCGACATCAAGGGGATCGACGCGGTGCTGCGCCGCAACGGTGAGGTGGTGGCCGAGGGCCGCACCGACGCGGTGCTGGGCAACCCGGTCACCGCGGTGGCCTGGCTGGCCCGCAAGGTGGACGGCTTCGGGGTGCGGTTGCGCAAGGGCGACGTGGTGTTGCCCGGCTCGTGCACGAAGGCGATCGACGCGCACCCCGGCGACGAGTTCGTCGCCGACTTCGCGGGCCTGGGTTCGGTGCGTCTGTCGTTCGAATAGGCTCGAATTAAATCGACCAACTTAAATCTCAACAGCTTCGTAAGGAGCGTCATGCCGACTAAAGCAAAAGTTGCGATTGTCGGGTCGGGGAACATCAGCACGGACCTGCTCTACAAGCTGCTGCGATCCGACTGGCTGGAACCGCGCTGGATGGTCGGCATCGACCCGCAGAGCGAGGGCCTGGCCCGTGCCCGCAAGCTGGGCTTGGAGACCACCCACGAGGGGGTCGACTGGCTGCTGGCGCAGCCGGAGAAACCCGACCTGGTCTTCGAGGCGACTAGCGCCTACGTGCACCGCGATGCCGCCCCCAAGTACGAGGCCGCCGGCATCCGGGCCATCGACCTGACGCCCGCCGCGGTGGGGCCGGCCGTCATCCCGCCGGCGAACCTGCGCCAGCACCTGGACGCGCCGAACGTCAACATGATCACCTGCGGCGGGCAGGCCACGATTCCGATCGTCTACGCCGTCAGCCGCGTCATCGAGGTACCCTACGCCGAGATCGTCGCCTCGGTGGCGAGCGTGTCGGCGGGCCCGGGCACCCGGGCCAACATCGACGAGTTCACCAAGACCACCAGCCGGGGCGTGGAGACCATCGGCGGCACCAAGCGGGGTAAGGCGATCATCATCCTCAACCCGGCCGACCCGCCGATGATCATGCGCGACACCATCTTCTGCGCCATCCCCGAGGACGCCGACCGGGACGTGATCGCGCAGTCGATTCACGACGTCGTCAAAGAGGTGCAGACCTACGTGCCCGGCTACCGGCTGCTCAACGAGCCGCAGTTCGACGACCCGTCGCTCAACTCCGGCGGCCAGGCGCTGGTCACCAGCTTCGTCGAGGTCGAGGGCGCCGGCGATTACCTGCCCCCGTACGCGGGCAACCTGGACATCATGACCGCCGCGGCCACCAAGGTCGGCGAGGAGATCGCCAAGGAATCTTGAGCGCGACGGCGGGAGGAACGCAATCATGAGCCGCGCCAACGACGATGCAGAGCGAAGCGATGAGGAGGGGTGGCGCCGATGAGTGATATTTTCTTCAACCCGATTTGGGACGTCCGGCTGACCGACACGTCGCTGCGCGACGGCAGCCACCACAAGCGCCACCAGTTCACCAAGGACGAGGTGCAAGCCATCGTCGCGGCGCTGGACGCCGCGGGGGTGCCGGTCATCGAGGTCACGCACGGCGACGGGCTGGGCGGCTCGAGCTTCAACTACGGGTTCTCCAAGACCCCGGAGCAGGAGCTGATCAAGCTGGCCGCCGAGACCGCCAAGGAGGCCAAGATCGCCTTCCTGATGCTGCCCGGGGTGGGCACCAAGGAGGACATCAAGGAGGCCCAGAACAACGGCGGCTCGATCTGCCGGATCGCCACGCACTGCACCGAGGCCGACGTGTCCATCCAGCACTTCGGCCTGGCCCGCGAACTCGGGCTGGAGACCGTCGGCTTCTTGATGATGAGCCACACCATCTCGCCGGAAAAACTGGCCCAGCAGGCCTGCATCATGGCCGACGCCGGCTGCCAGTGCGTCTACGTGGTCGACTCGGCCGGCGCCCTGGTGCTCGAGGGCGTGCGCGACCGGGTGGCCGCGCTGGTCGCCGAGCTCGGCGACGACGCCCAGGTCGGTTTCCACGGGCACGAGAACCTGGGGCTCGGGGTGGCCAACAGCGTCGAGGCCGTCCGGGCAGGCGCCAAGCAGATCGACGGCTCGTGCCGCCGGTTCGGTGCCGGGGCGGGCAACGCGCCCGTCGAGGCGCTAATCGGCGTGTTCGACAAGATCGGCGTCAAGACCGGCATCGACTTCTTCGACATCGCCGATGCCGCCGAGGAGGTGGTCGCGCCGTCCATGCCCGCCGAGTGCCTGCTCGACCGCAACGCGCTGATCATGGGCTATTCCGGGGTGTACTCGAGCTTCCTCAAGCACGCCATCCGCCAGTCCGAGCGTTACGGGGTGCCCGCGCACCAGCTGCTGCACCGGGCCGGTCAGCGCAAACTCATCGGCGGTCAGGAAGACCAGCTGATCGACATCGCGCTGGAGATCAAGCGCGAGCAGGAAAGCGGGGCCGCGGCGGCGCGCTGAGCCGCCGCGTTCGCACAGCCGACGCAAAGCTTGCGCGGGTAACCTGGCGCGCATGAGTGCATCCAACACAGTCGGCGCCCGTCGCCGCGGGCTGTACGGCCTGCTCGCCGGGGGGTACTCACCACTGCCGCCGCGACGGTGATCGCGCTACCCGTGGCGGGCGTCGCCCACGCGGAATGCAATCAGGACGTCGGTCAGTCCATCGACTCGTACCTGCAGAAGCACCCGGACCTGCACCAGCAGCTGCAGCAAAGGTCGCAGGCCGAGGGTGGCAACGGCAACGTCATCGACTACCTCAATCGGCATCCCGACGTGCGCCAGCACCTGATCGACCTCTCGCACTCCTGCCCGTCCTAGGTGAGCCGGCCTCGTCGCGCGACGCCGTGGGCGACGCGCGGGAACGTTCGCCATTGACGAAAAAGTAGAACACGTTCTAGCGTCTAGGCGTGTTCTCTGATCCGCTCACCTCCGCGATCGCCGAGGCCGAAAATCTGGTGGCCGCGGCGCCGCACATCGAGACCGAAGCCGACGGCCCCACCGTCGAGCTGGTCGACTTCGACGCCGTACCGGCCAAAGCTGCCCTACTACGAGCACAACAAGATCTCCGACGACGAATGGCGGGCGCGAATCGCGTTGCGCCAACAACAGATTGCGGAAAGGATGCTGGGGTGACGATGGCAGGGATGCTCGACGGCAAGGTGGTCGTCGTCAGCGGCGTGGGACCGGGGCTGGGCACCACGCTGGCGCACCGATGTGCCGACACCGCGGCTTTGCCGGCCTGGCCGCGATCGACCGGCTGGAGAAGGTGGCCAAGGAGGTCAACGACGGCGGCCACCGGGCCCTGGCGGTGCGCACCGACATCACCGACGACGACGAAGTCGCCTACTTGGTCGAGACCACCATGGCGACCTACGGCAGGGCCGACGTGCTAATCAACAACGCGTTCCGGGTGCCGTCGATGAAACCCTTGGCGGAAACCAGTTTTCAGCACATCCGCGATGCGATCGAGTTGAGCGCGCTGGGTGCGCTGCGGCTGATCCCAGGCCTTCACGCCCGCGCTGGAGACGGCGCACGGATCCATCGTCAACGTCAACTCCATGGTGCTGCGTCATTCGCAGGCCAAGTACGGTGCGTACAAGATGGCCAAGTCGGCGCTGCTGTCCATGTCGCAGTCGCTGGCCACCGAGCTGGGCGAAAAGGGCATCCGGGTCAATTCGGTTGCGCCGTGCTACATCTGGGGCGACACCTTGCAGGACTACTTCGAGCACCAGGCGGGCAAGTACGGCACCACGGTCGAGCAGATCTACGCTGCCACCGCCGCCAACTCCGACCTCAAACTCCTGCCCACCGAGGACGAAGTCGCCTCGGCCATCATGTTTTTGGCTAGCGACCTGTCCAGCGGCATCACCGGGCAGACCTTGGACGTCAGCTGCGGGGAATACCACACGTGAGCGATCGCACCGACATCGGCACCGTCGAGGAGCTGCACGCATCGGCCACCAGGCTGACCGGGCTCGACGACTTCGGCACCGACGACGACAACTACCTGCAGGCGCTGGAGGTGCTGCTGGACTCCTACCGGCGGGAAGCCGGCCTTACGGTGTTGGGCAGCAAGATGAATCGCTTCTTTCTGCGCGGCGCCCTGGTGGCGCGCCTGCTGTCGGAGTCGGCCTAGAAGCAATACCCGCAGTACGCCGACGTCGCGATCCAACGGCCGATCTTCGTGACCGGCCTGGTGCGCACCGGGACCACGGCGCTGCACAGGCTGCTGGGCGCCGATCCCGCGCATCAGGGCCTGCACATGTGGCTGGCCGAATTCCCGCAGCCGCGGCCGCCGCGCGAGCCTGGGAGTCCAACCCGCTGTACCGTCAGCACGACGCGCAATTCACCCAGCACCACCGGGACAACCCCGGCTACACCGGACTGCACTTCATGGCCGCCTACGAGCTGGAGGAGTGCTGGCAGCTGCTGCGGCAGTCGCTGCACTCGGTGTCGTATGAAACGTTGGCGCATGTCCCTAGTTACGCGCAGTGGCTGTCCGAACAGGACTGGACGCCGTCGTATCAGCGGCACCGCCGCAAGCTTCAGCTGATCGGGCTCAACGACGCCGACAAGCGCTGGGTGCTGAAGAACCCCAGCCACCTGTTCGCGCTGGACGCGTTGATGGCCACCTACCCGGACGCGCTGGTGATCCAGACTCATCGCCCGGTCGAAACGATCATGGCGTCGATGTGCTCGCTGGCCCAGCACACCGCCGAAGGATGGTCGACCACGTTCGTCGGGGCCCAAATCGGTGCTGACGCAATGGATACCTGGTCGCGGGGGCTGGAGCGGTTCAACACCGCGCGGGCCAAGTACAACCCGGCGCAGTTACGACGTCGACTACAAGGAGTTGATCGCAGACCCGCTGGGCACCGTGGCCGACATCTACCGGCACTTCGGCCTGACGCTGACCGAGGAGGCGAAGGCGGCCATGGCCAACACCCACACCGACAGCCAGTCCGGCGAGCGGGCGCCCAAGCACAGCTACTCGCTGGCCGACTACGGCCTCAGCGTGGAGACGGTCAAGGAGCGGTTCGCCGGGCTGTGATCGCCCGCGCAGTCAGTCGTCCAGATATCCCTCGGCGACGGCATGCTCGATGCTGTCGCCGAGCTTCGGGCAGGACTTGGTGCGCGCGGTGTCGCCCCCGGCCTGGCGCACCTCGGTGAAATACGCACAGCGCTGCCAGGCTTCGGTGTTCCACTGCACCGCGGTGTGCCCCGGCCCGAGCCGGCGGACGGCGACCCGCGCGTGGCAGAACCGGCAGTCCACCGGCAGCAGACCCGAGTTGAGGTAGCGCTCCCGGTCGGCGCGGCTGGCCTCGGCGGCCGCGGCCGCACGCTGCGGGTCATCGGTGAAATCCCTTGAATTCGACCAGGATCCACCGTTGGCCGGCGACGCGGCGGGCCGCTCGTCGTGGTCGTGATGATCGCCGTGCAACAACAACATCGACCGAGCGAGTCGATCGACGTCCGGAACCGCCGGCTGATCGTCGGTCATGGCGGTCAGTGTTGTTCGGCGGGAACGTCTTCGGACTCTTTGGCTTTCAGGTTCTCCGCGACCTCTGCATTCCAGTACTCGTTGGCCCGGGTGGTGTCCACCTCGATCTCGAAGCGCTCCACCATCTCCGGCTCGATGTCGGCGACGTCGACGTAGAACTGCTGGTACCAGCGGCGCAGCTGGTAGACGGCGCCGTCCTCCTCGACCAGCAGCGGATTGTCGATGCGGGTCTTGTGCTTCCAGATCTCGACGTCCTGCAGGAAGCCCTTGCTGACCCCCTCGGTGAACACCCGGGACAGCTTGTCGGTCATCTCCTCGTCCATGCCCTTGGGCTTCTCCACGATCACGCCCCACTGCAGCACGAACGAGTTCTGCGTCACCGGGTAGTGGCAGTTGATCAGGATCGACTCGGCCTTGTAGTCGCCGTAGCTGTTGTGCAGCCAGTTGATCATGAACGACGGACCGAAGTAAGACGCCTCCGAATCCAGATGTGCCTCACCGTAAGACGTGCCGAGGTCGTTCACGTCTGGGCGGCCCACGTTGTGCAGGTACTGCGACGCGATGTGGCCCTCGAACACGTTCTTGAAGTACGTCGGCAACCCGAAATGGATGTAGAAGAAGTGCGCCATGTCGGTGACGTTGTCGATGATGTCGCGGCAGTTGGAGCCCTCGATGAGGATGCGGTTCCACCGCCAGTCGGTCCACTCGTCGCTGTGCGCCTGCGGGATCTCCGGGATGCGGACGGCCGGGTCCGGCGGGTTGTTCTCGTGGTCGTGCCAGACGAACAGCAGCCCACCTCGCACATCGGTGGTCCACGACCGGGTGCGCGCCGTCTTCGGCGTGCGCTTGGCGTACGGCACCAGCTTGCACCGGCCGTCACCGCCCCAGCGCCAGTCGTGGAACGGGCAGGCGACCTCGTCGCCCTTGATGGTGCCCTCCGACAGGTCACCGCCCATGTGCCGGCAGTAGCCGTCGAGCACGTGGATGTCGCCGTGTGAGTCGGCGAAGACGACCAGTTTGGTGCCGAACGTCTCGATCGAGTGCGGCTTGCCGTCCTGGAAGTCCTTTGCGACGCCCAGGCAGTGCCAGCCACGGGCGTATCTGGTCGGCAGGGCGCCTGGATCGATCTCCCGGATGCCGACCGGCTTGGTGTCGGTAGCCACCTGTCACCTCCAACTCGCTGGCCCTCTAAACTAGAACACGTTACAGTTTTGCGGCGGGCCCGCGCAACCAAGGCAAGCCTGCCTGGGCCGTTCCGCGAGTTGGCGGCGCTCGGGTATATCTAGACGATGCCGCTGTTTGCTTTCGAGGGCCGCTCGCCGCGGGTGGACCCCACCGCCTTCGTGGCGCCGACGGCCACCCTGATCGGCGACGTGGTCGTGGAGGCGGGGGCCTCGGTCTGGTTCAACGCGGTGCTGCGCGGCGACTACGGGCCCATCGTGGTGCGCGAGGGCGCCAACGTCCAGGACGGTTCGGTGCTGCACGCGCCCCCCGGCATCCCGGTCGACATCGGTCCGGGGGCGACGGTGGCGCATCTGTGCGTCATCCACGGCGCGCACGTCGGCCCCGAGGCGCTGATCGCCAACCATGCCACCGTGCTGGACGGCGCGGTGATCGGCGCGGGCAGCCTGGTGGCGGCGCATTCGCTGGTCACCGTGGGTACCCAGATTCCGGCCGGGATGCTGGCCATGGGCGCGCCGGCCCAGATCAAGGGCCCGGTCGCCTGCACCGACGCGCAGCTGTGGGTCAAGCTGAATCCGCCGGCCTACCGCGACCTCGCCCAGCGGCATCTGGCCGGGCTGGAACCGATCTAGCGGCCCCGCGTTGGCCGGAGATCTTCTTGGTGTTGGCGGCCGCGCGGTCCATCTCCCAATAGGCGCGCAGCGCGACCAGCTTGCCCTCGTCGTCGGCCTTGTAGGTGAACACGCCCTCGGCGGTGGTCTGGTAGTCACCCGTCGTGATGAGGATGTGCCCGACGTTGGCTTCCTCGTTGCCGCACTGATAGGTGTCGCGGAAGACGAACTCGATCTTGGTGGTGGGCGCGATCGCCTTGTCCCAGAAGGCCGAGATCGCCGCACGGCCCCGATTCCCCTTGCCCTCGGGGTCGAAAACCGAAGGGCCGATGGGGTCCTCGACGACGGCGTCGTCGGCGAACACCGCCAGCCAGGACTCCTTGTCCCTGGCCGTTACCGCCTCGCGGGACCGGCGGCCGGCTTCGTGCGCGGGATGCACGCTCAGACCTTCTCGGCGGCGGGCTTGTCGGCGCCGACCACCCACATCGAGTAGTACTGCGAGCCGCCACCGTAGGCGTGTCCCAACGCCTTCCGGGCGCCGGGCACCTGGTGATCGCCGCCCTTGCCCATCACCTGGATGGCCGCTTCGGTGAAGCGGATCAGCCCCGAGGCGCCGATCGGGTTCGACGACAGCACACCACCGGACGGGTTGACCGGCAGCCGGCCGCCGATCTTGGTCTCGCCCGCCTCGGTGAGCTTCCAGCCCTCGCCCTCGGGAGCAAAGCCGAGGTTTTCCAACCACATCGGCTCGAACCAGGAGAACGGCACGTAGATCTCCGCGGCGTCGATCTCGTCGATGGGGCTCTTGATGCCGGCGGCCTTCCACAGCGCGGCGGCCGCGTCACGCCCGGCCTGCGGGCTGACCTGGTCGCGCCCGGCGTAGGCCAGCGGCTCGGTGCGCAACGCCGTGGCATGGATCCACGCCACCGGATTGCCTTGCGCCAGACGAGCTTCGGCGGCCTCCTCGTTACCGATCACCGCCGTGCAGGCACCGTCCGACGACGGGCAGGTCTCGTCGTAGTGGATCGGGTCCCACAGCATCGGCGACTCCATCACCTTCTCCAGGGTGATGTCGGGCTGATGCAGGTGCGCCAGCGGGTTGCGGCATCCGTTGAGCCGGTCCTTGACGGCGACCATGGCGCCGATGTGCGTCGGTGCGCCCGAGCGGCGGATGTAGGCCCGCACGTGCGGGGCGAAATAGCCACCGGCGCCCGCGCCCACCGGCTTGATGAACGGAACCGGAATCGACAACGCCCACATGGCATTCGACTCCGACTGCTTCTCCCAGGCCATCGCCAGCACGCGGCGGTACTTACCGGACTGCACCAGGCTGGCGGCCACCACCCCGGTGGAGCCGCCGACCGACCCGGCGGTGTGCACCCGGATCAGCGGCTTGCCGGTGGCGCCCACGGCGTCGGCCATGAACAGCTCGGGCATCATGACGCCCTCGAAGAAGTCGGGTGCCTTGCCGACCACCACGGCGTCGATGTCGTCGAAGGTGCAACCCGAGTCGGCCAGTGCCCGGTCGATGGCCTCGCGCACCAGGCCGTTCATCGAAACGTCTTGGCGCTTGGCCACATACTTCGTTTGTCCTGTACCCAGTACCGCGGCGATGTTCGGCCCTGCACCGGCCATCAGTTCTTCCCTTCCATGACCGTGACCAGATTCTGCTGCAGCGCGGGCCCGCTGGTGGCGTGCGCCAGCACCCGCTCGGCCGAACCATCCCAGATGTGTTGTGCGGCAAAGCCGATGCGCTCCAGACCGGCCACGAACATCGGGTTGGCCGCCAGCGCACCGCCGGACGGATTGACCTTGGTCGGCCCCGGTATCCGGATGGCTTCGGCGATGATCAGGTGCTGGTGGGTGAACGGCGCGCAGATCTCGACCACGTCGAGGTTGTCGGTCCGCCCGCCGGTGGCGATTTCGGCGGCGGCCTTGGTGGACGGCGACTCGGTGAGGTCACGCACGCCCAGTGCCGGGGATTCGATGCGGTGCTCGATACCGGTGATCCAGGCGGGGTTCTCGCGCAGCTCGCGGGTCCGGTCGCCGGCCGCCAGCACGATCGCCGCGGCGCCGTCGGTGATCGGCGCGATGTCGTGACGGCGCAACGGCTCGGCGAAGAACGGCCGTTCCAGCAGTTCGGCTACGGTGATCGAGCCTTCTACGTTGTCCACCCGGCGCGTATTGGCGAACGAGTCGAAGGCCACCCGCGCCATCTGCTCCTCGGTCCACTTGCCGGTGTCGAGCCCCATGCGGGCCTGCAGCCCGGCCATCGAGATCGAATCGGGCCACAGCGGCGCGACGGTGTAGGGGTCGGTCTGCCGCGACAAGATCTGGCGCAGCACCCCGGCCGAGGACTTGCCGAAGCCGTACACCAGCGCGGTGTCGACCTCGCCGGTCAGCAGCTTGATGTAGGCCCCATACAGGGCCCAGGCCGCGTCCATCTCGACGTGCGATTCGTTGATCGGCGGCACCGCGCCGATCGAGTCGATCGCCGTGATGAAGGAAAACGCCCGTCCGGCAAGGTAATCCGATGATCCCGAACACCAGAAGCCTATATCGGCCTTGGTGATGCCCAGGTCCTGGTAGAGCTGGGCAAAACACGGCATCAACATCTCGACGCCGTTGGTGGCGCCGTCGGTGCGGCGGACATGCGGCGCGTGGGCAAAGCCGACCACCGCAACATTGCGAGCGCTCATTTGACAGGTATGCCCTTTACAGGTGGTGCTTGTAGGTGTCGTAGTCGGCGTCGGGTTCCCCGGTCGGCCGGAAGTACTCGATGTTGTCGATGCCAAAGCCCCACTGCTCGCGGGGTTTCCACACCGCTTCCACCCACATGCCCATCCGCACCTCGTGCGCGTCGACGTCGGCGACCAGATGCAAGAACGGGATGTCGGCCCCGTCGAGCAGCACGTAGGCCGCGACGTATGGCGGCTTGATGCGCTGCCCCTGGAACGGGATGTTGATGATCGCGAACGTCGTCACCGTGCCCTTGTCGGGCAGCTCGACGAACTCCGTGGTCGGCTGGCCGGTGGCCGGGTCGGCTCCGTGCGGCGGGAAATACACCTTGCCGTTCTTGCCGGTGCGCGCGCCCAGCAGCTTGCCCTGGGCGATGGCGCGCAGGTAGGCGCTCTCTTCGTGCGAGGCGGTGTGCTGAATGGTCAGCGAGATCGGCGTGACGATCATGCTCACCGGGTCCTTGTCGGCGTCGGGCTGCTCGGCCACCGGTTCGGGGTCCTCGCCCAGCGCGAAATAGGCGATGTCGGTGATGGCGCCCACCGGCTCGTCGGCCCAGTGCACGTGCACCCGGGTGCCGGACTTGATGGCCTTGGGCTCGCCGGCGTCGACCGCGTGCAGCAGCGGGGTGTCCGCGCCGTCGAGCTTGATCAGCGCCCACGCGAACGGCCGGTCCAGCGGCTGGCCTTCGATCGGGTCGGGCTGCCAGGCCCACGAGACGACGGTGCCGACCGGCGACACCGGTACCATCTCGCCCAGCGGTTCATAGATGATCGGGTCATACTCCGGCGGCGGCACGTGTACCCGGCCATCCGATCCGCGCGCACCCAGGACGCGGCGCTCACGCAGTGCGGTGAAGAACTTGCTCAGCGTGGGGCCGACTGAACGGGTGTAGTCGAACGACAACGTCAACGGCGCGGAGAGCGGTGGCTCAGGGTGATCCGTCAAGGTCGGGCTACTCGAGCTGGCTGTCACGCCATCGAGTAGAACAGGTTCTAAGAACGGATTCAACATCGGGTCTACTACCGAAGGGCGAAGACCATGAAGCTAGGACTGCAGCTGGGATATTGGGGCGCCGCGCCGCCGGAAAACCACGGCGAGCTCGTCGCCGCCGCCGAGGAAGCCGGGTATGACTCCGTCTTCACCGCCGAGGCGTGGGGATCCGACGCCTACACCCCACTGGCCTGGTGGGGCTCGTCGACGTCGCGGGTGCGGCTGGGCACCTCGGTGGTCCAGCTGTCCGCCCGGACCCCGACGGCCTGCGCGATGGCGGCGCTGACGCTGGACCACCTCTCCGGCGGCCGGCACATCCTGGGCCTGGGCGTGTCCGGCCCGCAGGTTGTCGAGGGCTGGTACGGACAGCAGTTCCCCAAGCCGCTGGCCCGCACCCGCGAATACATCGACATCATCCGGCAGGTGTGGGCCCGGGAGAAGCCGGTGACCAGCGACGGCCCCCACTATCCGCTGCCGTTGACCGGTACGGGCACAACCGGTCTGGGCAAGGCTTTGAAACCCATCACGCACCCGCTGCGCGCCGACATCCCGATCTTCCTGGGTGCCGAGGGGCCGAAGAACGTCGCGCTGGCCGCCGAGATCTGCGACGGCTGGCTGCCGATCTTCTACACCCCGCGGCTGGCCGACATGTACAACGAATGGCTGGACGAGGGATTCGCCCGGTCAGGAGCGTGCCGCAGCCGCGCGGACTTCGAGATCTGCGCGACCGCCAACATCGTCCTCACCGAGGACCGCGGCGCGGCGTTCGCCGCGATGAAGCCCTACATCGCGCTCTACATGGGCGGGATGGGCGCGGAGGACACCAACTTCCACGCCGACGTCTACCGCCGGATGGGCTACGCCGAGGTGGTCGACGACGTGACCAGGCTGTTTCGCAGCGGACGCAAGGACGAGGCCGCCGAGATCATCCCCGACGAGGTGATCGACGACGCCGCGATCGTCGGCGACGTCGACTACGTGCGTAAGCAGATCAAGGCCTGGGAGGCCGCCGGCGTCACCATGATGGTGGTGTCCGGACGCAGTACAGAGCAGGTCCGCGAGCTGGCCACGCTGATCTGAACCCGGCGCACCACCGACTAGAACACGTTCTAGTTTTCTTGCCAGTGGCCTAGAACACGTTCTAGATTGTCCGGATGGCAGGCCCGACGACGATGCAGTCAGCCCAGCGGGTGGGCGTCGCCGAAGGTCATCTCGACGTGCCCGACCGATCCGGAGATCATCGCGCGCGTCGGCAGGCCCAGCGACGTCAGCTCCTGGGCGTAGGGGTGGGTGCCCAGCCGCAACGTGGCTCCGCCGGGCCGGCCGCGCAGCCCGCGCACCCGCATCTCCCAGGGTACCTCCCGGGTGGTGCCTTCGGCGAAGGTGTAGGTCTTGAGCACCTGCGGCCGCGACGTGAACAGCGACGGCACCGGCAATCCGGGTGCGAAGTCGATGCCGGCGATGTGCGCGCCGTCGGCGCTGACGTCGAAGCCGAACCGGCCCTGCTCGCGAACGGTGAAGTCCGCCATGATCTTCGGGAATCCCCAGATCGAGCGTCCGGCCTCCAGGGTGAAGCTCTGGTCGACGGGCAGGTGATGGATGAAGGCGGCCGCCTCGCCCAGGGCCCGCCAGCCGCGCGCCGTCGAGCCGGGCGGGTTGACCATCACGCAGGTGCCGAATTCGTGGTACTGGCCCAGGTCGCCGTCGATGTAGCGGGCCAGCATCAGGTTGACCACCGCCCGGCCGGGCCGGTGCTGGCAGACCTTCAGGCCGCTGTAGTCGATAAGCCGTTGTGCCGCTTGCGCATCCACCGAAAACATCGCGGTGTGGACGTCCGCTTTTCGGATCCGCACCGGCATGGTGAGGACTGTCCCCGCAACGATGTGTTGTGACTCGGTCATGCCGGTTACTGTAATCCTTTCGTCAACATTTGGAGGCTGTAGATGACTTCGACCATCCCGGAAGCGATCGCGAACATCGATCTGGCCGACGGAAATTTCTACGCCGACCGGCGCGCGTCGCGCGAGGCCTATCGCTGGATGCGCGCCAACCAGCCGGTGTTCCGGGATCGCAACGGGTTGGCCGGCGCCACCACCTATCAGGCCATCCAGGACGCCGAGCGCAATCCGGAGCTGTTCTCTTCCACCGGCGGTATCCGTCCCGACCAGCCCGGCATGCCCTACATGATCGACATGGACGATCCCGCACATCTGCTGCGGCGCAAGCTCGTCAATGCCGGCTTCACCCGCAAGCGGGTGAAGGAGAAGGAGCCGTCCATCGGTACGTTGTGCGACACCCTGATCGACGCGGTGTGTGAGCGCGGCGAATGTGACTTCGTCCGCGACATCGCCGCCCCGCTGCCGATGGCGGTGATCGGCGACATGCTGGGCGTGCTGCCCACCGAACGCGGCATGCTGCTGAAGTGGTCCGACGACCTGGTGTGCGGCCTGAGTTCGCACATCGACCCCACGTCGGCCGAATTCCAAACGGTGATGGACGCTTTCGCCGCCTACACCGCCTTCACCATGGACATCATCGCCAAGCGGCGGGCCGAGCCCACCGACGACCTGTTCTCCATCCTGGTGAACGCCGAGGTCGAGGGGCAGCGGATGTCCGACGACGAGATCGTCATGGAGACGCTGCTGATCCTGATCGGTGGCGACGAGACCACCCGGCACACGTTGTCCGGCGGCACCGAACAGCTGCTGCGCCACCGCGACCAGTGGGACGCGCTGGTGCGCGACCCGTCGCTGCTGCCGGGCGCCATCGAGGAGATGTTGCGCTGGACGTCGCCGGTCAAGAACATGTGCCGCACCCTGACCGCCGACACCGAATTCCACGGCACCGAGCTGCGGGCCAGCGAGAAGATCATGCTGCTGTTCGAGTCGGGCAACTTCGACGAGTCGGTGTTCGACGACCCGAACAGCTTCGACATCCGGCGAAAACCGAACAGCCACATGGCTTTCGGCTTCGGCACTCACTTCTGCCTGGGCAACCAGCTGGCCCGTCTCGAGCTGTCGATGATGACCGAGCGGGTGCTCAAGCGGCTGCCGGACCTGCGGCTGGCCGACGACGGCGATCTGCCGCTGCGCCCGGCGAACTTCGTCAGTGGCCTGGAGGCGATGCCGGTGGTGTTCACCCCGAGCGCGCCGCTGCTGAGCTGAGCCGCCTCCGCGGGCCCGCGGGCTCGGTCGGCTCCGCTGGCTCGGTCGGCTCCGCTGGCTCGGTCGGCTGCGCTAGCTCCGCGAGCTCCGCCTCTTCCCGAGCGCCGCTCTTCCCCGAGCGTGTACTCACCGCGAATTTCCGGCCGGTTTTTGCTGCCAGTGCACGCTCGGCGCGCCCAGGCCGCCGACACCGGGGCGATGCATGCCGGTGGGCGTGTCCTCGGCCGTGACCCGGACGACCGTCCACCCCAACTCGGCGAGGGTCTCCGCGCGCCGAATGTCCTTGGTGAATTGTCTTCGGTCGGTGCGGTGTTGGCCGCCGTCGTACTCGACCGCCAGTTTGATGTCCTCCCAGCCCATGTCGAGACAGGCGATCAGCGCACCGTATTGGCGAACCGGTAGCTGCCTGCGCGGCCGCGGGAAACCCGCGCGGACCAGGAGAAGCCGCAGCCACGTTTCCCGGGGAGACTCCGCGCCCGCGTCGACAAGCGGCAGCACGTTGCGGGCACGGCTGATGCCGCGGCGGCCCCGGTAGCGATCGGCGAGCAACTCGATCTCCAACACCTTCAGCTCGGTTGCGCGGGCCAGCGCGTCCATCGCGGCGACGGCCTTGTCGACGGGGGAGCGGCAGGCGATGTCGAGAGCCGTCCGCGCGGGCGTCGTCATCGGTATGCCGGCGATCGTCTGGATTTCGTCGCCGACCAGCCGGTCCGACCACGTCTGAATGCCATCCGGCGGGCGGCGGTATGGGTACAGCAGCTGAGCGGGTGCGCGGTCGTCGATCCATTTTGTGCCGTACAGGGCGGCGGCGGATCTGCCCGCGACGACGCCGCGCCGACGAGACCACAACCAGGTCGACCGGGCGCGCAGTCCGGCGGACAGCGCGGTGCCGGCCGGGACGTACACGTCGGGATGGACCCTGACGAACCGGCTCCGCAGCGCGTACGGGGTCACCAGGCCGGAAGCGACGGCCTCGCTTCCGGTGAAAGGCTCCGCCATGGCAGGAGTGTGCCGGGGAACCCCGACAAGCGTGCCGAGCGTGCACTGAGCGCGAAAATCGGGCCCGAAAGTCGCAGTAGGTGCACGTTCGGCGAGAAGAGGGCGCCGGGCGCTCGGCGAGAAGGCGCCCGCGCGCCGAGCGACCCGACCGGGCTAGCGGTTTTGGAAGTTGGGTTTGCGCTTCTCAGCGAATGCGCGCGGGCCTTCCTTAGCGTCCTCGGACAGGAACACCTTGATGCCGATCTGCGTGTCGATCTTGAACGCCTCGTTCTCGTGCATGCCCTCGGTCTCGCGGATCGCCCGCAGGATCGCCTGCACGGCCAGCGGCCCGTTGTTCTCGATCACCTCGGCGATTTCGAGGGCCTTGGCCAGCGCCTGCCCGTCCGGGACGACGTGCCCGATCAAGCCCATCTCCTTGGCCTCGGCGGCGGTGATGTGTCGCCCGGTCAGCAGCAGGTCGCAGGCCACCGTATAGGGGATCTGGCGCACCAGCCGCACCGCCGAGCCGCCCATCGGGTACACGCTCCACTTGGCCTCCGAGATGCCGAACTTGGCGCTCTCGCCGGCCACCCGGATGTCGGTGCCTTGCAGGATCTCGGTGCCGCCGGCGATCGCGGGGCCCTCGACGGCCGCGATCAACGGCTTGGTCAGCCGCCGGCCCTTCAGCAGGGCATCGATTCGCGACGGGTCGTAGCTGCCGTCCTTGAAGGATTCGCCCGGCGGTTTCTTGGTCGCCGCCTTGAGGTCCATGCCGGCGCAGAAGTAGCCACCGGCGCCGGTCAGGATGCAGCAGCGGATGTCGTCGTTGTTGTCGACGCGGTCCCAGGCCTGCACCATGATCTCCATCATTTCGGTGCTCAGCGCGTTGCGCGCGTGCGGCCGGTTCAGCGTCACGATGAGGGTGTGACCGCGCTGCTTGACCAGCGCGTCGGGACCGGTTTTTTCGTTTGCTGACGCCTCGGCCACAGGTACTGCCTCTCACTCGACATCCGGCATGAGCTTGCCTCGAAATGTAACACGTTCTAATTTGGTGGCCGTGGCCCTGAATATTGCCGATCTCGCAGAGCACGCCATCGACGCTGTGCCCGACCGTGTCGCCCTGATCTGCGGCGACGAGAAGCTGACCTATGCCGAGCTAGAGGAGAAGGCCAACCGCCTCGCCCACTACCTGCTCGACCAGGGGGTGAAGGACGACAAGGTCGGCCTGTACTGCCGCAACCGCAACGAGATCGTCATCGCCATGCTCGGCATCGTCAAGGCGGGCGCCATCCTGGTCAACGTCAACTACCGCTACGTCGAGGGCGAGCTGCGCTACCTGTTCGACAACTCCGACATGGTCGCGCTGGTCCACGAGCGCCAGTACTCCGACCGGGTGGCCAACGTGCTACCCGACACCCCCAACGTCGAGACCATCCTGGTGGTCGAGGACGGCAGCGACAAGGATTACCAGCGCTACGGCGGGGTCGAGTTCTACTCGGCGCTGGAAAAGGGCTCGCCCGAGCGGGATTTCGGCCCGCGCAGCGCCGACGACATCTACCTGTTGTACACGGGTGGCACGACGGGCTTTCCGAAGGGCGTGATGTGGCGCCACGAGGACATCTACCGGGTGCTGTTCGGTGGAACCGATTTCGCCACAGGCGAATTCGTCAAGGACGAGTACGACCTGGCCAAGGCCGCGGCTGCCAACCCGCCGATGATCCGGTACCCGATTCCGCCGATGATCCACGGCGCCACCCAGTCGGCCACCTGGATGTCCATCTTCTCCGGCCAAACCACGGTGCTGGCACCGGAATTCAACGCCGACGAGGTGTGGCGCACCATCCACGAGCACAAGGTCAACCTGCTGTTCTTCACCGGGGACGCGATGGCCCGCCCGCTGCTGGACGCATTGAACAAGGACCACGACTATGACCTGTCGTCGCTGTTTCTGCTGGCCAGCACCGCGGCCCTGTTCTCGCCGAGCATCAAGGAGCGCCTGCTCGAGTTGCTGCCCAACCGGGTCATCACCGACTCGATCGGCTCCTCGGAGACCGGGTTCGGCGGCACCAGCATCGTCGTCAAGGACGCGCCGCACGCCGGTGGGCCGCGGGTGACGATCGACCACCGCACCGTGGTGCTCGACGAGGAGGGCAACGAGGTCAAGCCGGGCTCCGGTGTGCGCGGGCTGATCGCCAAGAAGGGCAACATCCCGGTCGGCTACTACAAGGACGAGAAGAAGACCGCCGAGACGTTCAAGACGTTCAACGGCGTGCGCTACGCCATCCCCGGCGACTACGCACTGGTCGAGGAGGACGGCACGGTCACCATGCTGGGCCGCGGCTCGGTGTCGATCAACAGCGGCGGCGAGAAGATCTACCCCGAGGAGGTCGAGGGCGCGCTCAAGGGGCATCCCGACGTGTTCGACGCGCTGGTGGTCGGCGTGCCCGATCCGCGGTACGGCCAGCACGTGGCCGCCGTGGTGCAGCCCCGGCCGGGGACCCGGCCGGGGCTGGCCGAGTTGGACCGCTTCGTGCGCTCGGAGATCGCGGGATACAAAGTGCCGCGCAGCCTTTGGCTGGTCGACGAGGTGAAGCGGTCGCCGGCGGGCAAGCCCGACTACCGCTGGGCCAAGGAGCAGACCGAGGCGCGCCCGGCCGACGACGTGCACGCCGCCCACATCTCCGCCTGATCCGGCTGGGTGACCGATTTCGTCAAGCAGCACCCGCGGCCACACGAGGGCTTCTTCGGGTGGGAGGCCGCCGGGTTGCGCTGGCTGTCGAGCGTCGACGGCGGCGTGCCCTGCGCCCGGGTGGTGGCGGTCGACGCGACCAGCCTGACTCTGCGCCGGCTGCAGTCGGTGCCCGCCGGCCGGGACGCGGCGCACGAGTTCGGCCGCCGGCTGGCCGTCACGCATGACGCCGGCGCGGCGGCGTTCGGGGCGGGCCCCGACGGATGGGACGGGCCGGGATACTTCGGGCCGCTGTCGCAGCCGTTGCCGATGTCGCTGCGGCGGCACCGGCATTGGGGCAGCTTCTACGCCGAGGAGCGGCTGGTGCCGATGGCCGAGCGCGCCGCGCCGCGGCTGACGGCGTCCACTCGCGACGCGATCGACGCCGTGGCGGCCCGCTGCCGGGCCGGTGACTTCGACGACGACGACGGTCCCGCCCGGCTGCACGGCGACCTGTGGAGCGGCAACGTGATGTGGACGCCCGACGGCGTGGTGTTGATCGACCCGGCCGCGCACGGCGGGCACCGCGAAACCGACCTGGCGATGCTGGCGCTGTTCGGCTGCCCGCACTACGACACCGTGCTGGCCGGCTACCAACAGGTGCGAGCGCTGAAACCGGGCTGGCGCAACCGGATTGGGCTTCACCAGCTCTATCCGCTGCTGGCGCACGTGGTGCTGTTCGGCGGCGGCTACGCGGGGCAGACGGACGCCGCGGCCCGCGCCGCGCTGGCCGCATGACCCGGGTCTAGAGTCGGGTCGCATGACGATCGATGTGTGGATGCAGCATCCCACCGTCAGGTTCCTGCGCAGCGACATGTTGGCCTCGCTGCGGCGCTGGACGGGCGGGTCGATCCCCGACACCGACATCCCCATCGAGGCGACCCTGGCATCGATGGACGCCGCCGGGGTGCGCTACGGGCTGCTCAGCGCGTGGCGCGGTCCGAACGGGCAGGATCTGGTGTCCAACGACGAGGTGGCGCAATGGGTTGCCGCGCACCCGGATCGGTTCGCCGGCCTGGCTGCTGTCGACCTGGACCGCCCGATGGAAGCTGTCCGCGAGCTGCGACGCTGGATCGCCGACGGCGGATTCGTCGGCCTGCGGGTGGTGCCGTGGCTGTGGCACGCCCCGCCCACCGATCGCCGCTACTACCCGCTGTTCGCCGCGTGCGTGGAGGCCGGGGTGCCGTTCTGCACCCAGGTCGGGCACACTGGCCCGCTGCGGCCCTCGGAGACCGGCCGCCCGATTCTCTACATCGACCAGGTGGCCCTGGACTTCCCGGGGCTGGTGATCGTCTGCGGCCACGTCGGCTACCCGTGGACCGAGGAGATGGTCGCGGTGGCCCGCAAGCACGAGAACGTCTACATCGACACCTCGGCCTACACCATCAAGCGGTTGCCGGACGAACTCGTCAGGTTCATGAAAACCGGGACCGGACAGCGAAAAGTGTTGTTCGGCACCAACTATCCGATGATCATCGGAGGCGCGATTGTCGGATTCGGTGACGGCCTTGGTGGCCAATTCGCGGGCACCCAGCCAGTCCTTGCGCAGGGCCGCGATCGCCAGCGGCACCTTGATCGTCGACCACGCCACCCCCGACCACCAGCTGCCCAGGGAGAACGTGCGGTCCGGGCGGGCGATGGCCACCCCGACCTTCGCCGGCACCGTCGCGGCAAGCTGGTCGAAGCTGGCCTCGAGCGCCAGTTCGAGAGGACGTAAAGTCATGCGCCGCTTCCGGTGTCGGCGTGCGTGACGATGCCGCCGGTGCATGGGGCCGGCGCAGCAACTATCGCGTATCCTCGTGTCGGCGGCACGTTCATGCAGTGTCGCACAGCGCGGCCGCCGGCGACCGCTAGCCCGACGGCGGCGGGAGGAGCTTCCGGCGGTTCGGATTCCGGCGTCGGCGGCGCCCATACCAGCGGCGGGGGCGGCGGCATCGGAGGCGGCGGGGGCGGGTCGGCCGCGGCGCGGCCGGCGCCCAGCCCGAGGCCGCCAGCCAGCGACCCGACCAGTAGCGAACCGGCGATGAGCTTGTGCACCTTCGTCATCCGTCCGAGTCCTTTCTCGTTGCGGCCGAAGCTTATTCGGCGCCGCCACGTCAGCGGCCGATTTTCCACACCGGGTCACCGCAGTCGACGCCCTGGGCGGCCAACTGCCGCTTAAGCACCTTGAAGGTGACCGTCCGCGGGAGTTCGGTGCTGATACGCACGTACGACGGCCACTGCTTGGGCCCCAGGTCGGGTTGTTCGGCCAGGAAGGCGCGGAACTTCTCGTCGTCGAACTCGGCGCCCGGTGCGAGCACCAGCGCGGCCATCACCTGGTCGCCGACCGTCGGGTCCGGCACCGGGTACACCGCCACCCCGGTGACGTCGGGATGGCGCAGCAGCACCCGCTCGATGGGTGCGGCGCCCAGGTTTTCGCCGTCGACCCGCATCCAATCACCAAGGCGCCCAGCGAAATACGCGTAACCTGCCCCGTCGCGGTAGGCGAGATCGCCGCTGTGGTACATCCCGCCGGCCATCCGTTCGGCCTTGGCGGCCTCGTCGTTGTAGTAGCCCTCGAAACGGCCCGGCCCGGCGGTGTTCACCAGCTCGCCGACCACCCCCGGGGGGCAGGACGCGCCGGTATCCGGATCGACGATGTCGATTCCCGCCGGCAACGGGCCCAGCGAACCGGGCGGCGTGTCGGGGGTGCGGGCGATGGCCACACCGCCTTCGGTGGAGCCGAACCCGTCCTGTACGACGCACCCGAACCGGCGGGCGAAGCGCTCGATGTCGGCGGGCACGCCCTCGTTGCCGTACACCGCGCGCAGCGGGTTCTCGGCGTCGTCGGGCCGCTCCGGCGTGGCCAGCACGTAGGACAGCGGCTTGCCCACGTAGTTCGCGTAGGTGGCCCCGTAGCGGCGCACGTCCGGCAAAAATCCCGAAGCACTGAACTTGCGCCGCAACGCCATCGAGCCCTGGCAGGCCGCGGCCACCGCCCAGCCGACCAGCACCGCGTTGGAATGGAACAGCGGCATCGACACGTAGCAGACGTCGTCGCGGCCCAGGCCGAAGCGCTGCGTCATCGTCACGCCGGCGATGGCGACTTTGCCGTGACTGCACTTGACCGCTTTCGGCTCGCCGCTGGTGCCCGAGGTGAAGATCAGCATGAACAGGTCGGCCGGCGAGGCGGATTGAAAAACGATCGGTGCGCCGCGGTGCGCGGCCACCTCGTCGGCCCATGCGGCGGAGTCGACGTTCAGGTGCTCGATATCGCCCAGCGTCCCAGCCGAATTCGCGTCGGCCAGCACCAACTGGCAGTCGGCCCTGGCGATGTCGCGCCGCAGCGCATCGCCGCGGCGCACCGGGTTGAGCCCCACCGGCACGATCCCCGACATTCCGGCCGCCACCAGCACCGCCGAGAAGAACGGGGTGTTCTCCAGGAGCACGCCAACGTGCGGCGGGCAGGCCGGGTCGCGCCGCGCCCGCAACGCCGCGGCGATCGCGGCACCGTGCTGCAGGTGATCGCGCCAGCTGGTGAACGAGTCCTCGAAGTAGACACCCCGATCGTCGATCTCGGTCAGCGGCACCAGCAGTTCGGTGACCGTCAGATCATCGCTGAGTTCCATTGCGCCTAGGCGGGCGTCTCCGCCAGCTCGCGGCCGATCCGGCGCAGTTGCCCGGTGGCGCCGCCCAGGGCGAACTCGGCCTGTTTGGCGGCCAGGAAGTAGCGGTGCACCTGGTGATCGGTGTCGACGCCGACGCCGCCGTGCACGTGCACGATGGTGTGCGCCACCCGATGCCCGGCGTCGGCGGCCCAGAACGCCGCGGTGGCGACGTCGACCTCGGCCGGCAGGTCCTCCGAGACCCGCCAGGCGGCCTGGGTGAGCGTCAGGCGCAAGCCCTTGACGTCGATGTAGCCGTCGGCCAGCCGCTGCGACACCGCCTGGAAGCTGCCGATCGGACGGTCGAATTGCTCACGGGTGCGGGCGTATTCGGCCGTCATCTGCAGGCCGCGCTCGAGCACCCCGAGCTGGAAAGCGGCCCGCCCCAAGGTGCCCAGCGTGCCCAGCCAGGCCGCGACCTCGGCGCCTCCGACCTGGCGGGTGCCGTCCACCTGGGTCCCGTCCAGCGCCAGATGCCCGACGCTGCCCAGGCCGGTGGTCTCCAGCGCGGTCACCGTGACGCCGGGATCGTCGGCGGCAACTAGGAAAACCGCTATCCCGGAATCGGTTTCGGCGGGAACCAGGAAGGCGTCGGCGACCGGGCCGAAGCCGACCTGGGTGCGGGTGCCGGTCAGCCGGTAGCCGGCGCCGGCGCTGACCGCCTGCACCGGTCCCTCGCCCATCTCCGGGTCGAGGGCGACGGTCAGCGTCTTTGTCCCGTTGACCGCCGGCACGCCCCAGCTCTGCTGCAGCTCCTCGGTGCCGAACCGGGCCAGCGCCCCGGCGCCCAGCACCACCGACTCCAGGTAGGGCACCGCGGCCAGCTGGTGACCCAGTGCCACCAGGATCGCGATCTGCTCGAGCGCGCCGAAGCCGTCGCCGCCCAGCGATGTCGCCGACGCGCTGGACAGGATGCCGGCGTCGGTCAGCTTGGTCCACAGGTCGCGGTCGAAGCGCTGTTCGAGGCCGTCGAGCTCGCGTTGGTGTTCGGGTGTGCAGACCGAGTCCACGATAGTGTCGACCAGGTTGCCGAGATCGTGCGCCGCTTCGGTGGTGGTGAAGTCCATGAACGTCCGTCCTTGTCTGCAGATGCGGCTCAGCGGTTGCGGGGCAGTCCCAGCGCGACCATGCCGATGATGTCGCGCTGCACCTCGTTGGTGCCGCCGCCGAAGGTCAGGATCAAACACGCCCGGTGCATCCGCTCGACCCGGCCGCGCAGCAGGGCGCCGGGGGAGTCCTGACGGACGGTGGCCGCGGTGCCCAGCACCCCCATCAGCAGCCGGTAGGCCTCGGTGGCCAGCTCGGTGCCGTACACCTTGGCCGCCGAGGCGTCGGCCGGTCCCAGGGCGTGGCCGTCGGAGGAGGCCAGCTCCCAGTTGATCAGCTTGAGCACCTCGGCCTTGGCGTGCACCCGGGCCAGGTTGATCTGCACCCACTCGGAGTCGATGAGCCGGGCGCCGCTGGCGTCCTTGGTGTTCTGCGCCCATTCCCGCACCTCGCGCAGCGCCAGGTAGATCGGTGCGGGGGAGACGAGCGCGACGCGCTCGTGGTTGAGCTGGTTGGTCACCAGCTTCCAGCCGCCGTTCTCCTCGCCGACCAGGTTGGTCACCGGCACCCGCACGTCGGAGTAATAGGTGGCGCTGGTGTCCGGGCCGGCCATGGTGTGCACCGGCGTCCAGGAGAAACCCTCCGCGGTGGTGGGCACCACCAGCATCGAGATGCCGCGGTGCTTCTTGGCCTCGGGGTTGGTGCGCACCGCCAGCCACACCCAGTCGGCGTAGGCGATCAGGCTGGTCCACATCTTCTGGCCGTTGATCACATAGTCGTCGCCGTCGCGCACCGCGGTGGTGCGCAGGTTGGCCAGGTCGGTGCCGGCGCCCGGTTCGGAGTAGCCGATGGAGAAGTGCAGCTCGCCCGCGGCGATCTTGGGCAGGAAGTACTTCTTCTGTTTGTCGGTGCCGAACGCCATGATCGTCGGCGCCACGCTGTTGATCGTCAGGAACGGCACCGGCGCGCCGGCGATGGCGGCCTCGTCGGTGAAGATCAGCGAGTCCATCGGGGAGCGGTCCTGGCCGCCGTACTCCTTGGGCCAGTTCAGGGTCAGCCAGCCGTCCTTGCCCATCTGGGCGACGGTTTCGCGGTAGACGTTGCCGACCCCGTATTCGCCCTGCGTCGAGCTCAGCGCCTCGCGGCGCTCGGGCGTCATCAGCTTGGTGAAGTACGACCTCAGCTCGCGACGCAGGTCCTCCTGCTCCGGGGTATAACTGATGCGCATTTCGGCCGTCCTTGAGGTCGACGTCGTTCGGAGTGACAAGCCACGTCGCGTGTTTCGGCTCGACCAACGGCTACCCGTTCGTCTTCCCGGTTGTAACACGTTCTAGTCTGGGAATCCAGCGACCGTTTCCCCAGAGGGGTCGGAGTCCTATGGTGGACTTACATACTGATGAGGCATGTCCTCAGTTCGAAGGCCAAGGTTCAAGGAGGGTGCTGTGCGGGTGATCGTGGACCGTGACCGGTGCGAAGGTAACGCAGTGTGCGTGAGAATTGCCCCAGATATCTTCGACCTCGACGACGAGGACCACGCTGTGGTGAAGCTGGACCCGATTCCCGCTGATCAGGAGCAGCTGGCCGCGCAGGCGATCGCCGAATGTCCGCGCGCGGCGCTGTCGCGCGGCGACTGAACCGGGCGGAACACAGAAACTATGAGGTATTCATAAATTGACTAGCAGCACGAACGCGACCGATCTGTCCGGAAAGGTCGCGGTGGTGACCGGTGCGGCCGCGGGCCTGGGACGCGCCGAGGCGCTCGGGCTGGCACGCCTGGGCGCGACCGTCGTCGTCAACGACATCGCCGCCGCGCTGGACGCCTCCGACGTCATCGACGAGATCAACGCCGCCGGCTCCAAGGCCGTCGCGGTGGCCGGCGACATCAGCGAACGCGCCACCGCCGACGAATTGGTTGCTCAGGCCGACGGGCTGGGCGGGCTGGACATCGTGGTGAACAACGCCGGCATCACCCGCGACCGAATGCTGTTCAACATGTCCGACGAGGAGTGGGACCTGGTCATCGCCGTGCACCTGCGCGGCCACTTTCTGCTGACCCGCAACGCCGCCGCCTACTGGCGCTCCAGGGCCAAGGAGGCCGGCGGCCGGATCTTCAGCCGCATCGTCAACACCGCGTCGGAGGCCGGCCTGGTCGGCCCGGTCGGGCAGGCGAACTACGGCGCCGCCAAGGCCGGCATCATCTCGCTGACCCTGACGGCCGCCCGCGCGCTGGGCCGCTACGGCGTGTGCGCCAACGCGATCTGCCCCCGGGCGCGCACCGCGATGACGGCCGACGTGTTCGGCGACGCGCCCGAGGTCCCGGCCGGCGGGGTCGACCCGCTGTCGCCTGAGCATGTGGTCAACCTGGTCACGTTCCTGTCGTCGCCGGCCGCCGCCGAAGTGAACGGGCAGGTGTTCATCGTCTACGGTCCACAGTTGACACTTGTCGCTGCGCCGACCGTCGAGCACAAATTCAGCGCGGAAGGCCCCGCGTGGGACCCCGCCGAACTCAGCGCGACGTTGCAGGATTACTTTGCTGGACGTGATCCCGAGCACAATTTTTCGGCGAGCGCACTGATGGAGCAATAGCTGGGGGCAGCTAATCGGCGGGGGGAATCAGCAGGTAGAACGTGTGTCAATTTGACACGTGACAAGTGCGTCTGACCTGCTGAATTAACGGTTGGGATAAAGAAATGCTGTTCATTGACACGGTGAACTTGTTCTGAGTTAATATGATCCGGCTCACACTGGCCCGGGGCCAGCCATAGACTTCGCCGAGACGTATCGAAGGGGGAACTCAAGTTGATCGAACAACTTGCGGTCCCCGCCCGCGCCGTCGGCGGTTTCTTCGAAATGATGATCGATACGGGCCGGGCGGCGTTTCGCCGGCCGTTCCAGTTCGGCGAGTTCTTGGATCAGACGTGGATGATCGCCCGGGTGTCGCTGGTGCCCACGTTGTTGGTGTCGATCCCGTTCACGGTGTTGGTGGCGTTCACGTTGAACATCCTGCTGCGCGAGATCGGTGCGGCCGACCTCTCGGGCGCCGGCACGGCGTTCGGCACCATAACCCAGCTGGGTCCGGTGGTGACGGTGCTGGTGGTGGCCGGTGCGGGTGCGACGGCGATCTGCGCGGATCTGGGTGCGCGCACCATCCGCGAGGAGATCGACGCGATGCGGGTGCTGGGCATCGACCCGATCCACCGGCTGGTGGTGCCCCGGGTGCTGGCGTCGACGGTGGTGGCGTTGCTGCTCAACGGATTGGTCTGTGCCATCGGGCTTTCCGGTGGGTATGTGTTCTCGGTCTTTTTGCAGGGCGTCAACCCGGGTGCGTTCATCAACGGGCTGACGGTGCTGACCGGTCTGCGTGAATTGGTGCTGGCCGAGGTCAAGGCGCTGCTGTTCGGGGTGATGGCCGGGATGGTGGGCTGTTATCGCGGGCTGACCGTCAAGGGCGGGCCCATGGGGGTGGGCAACGCGGTCAACGAGACCGTTGTCTATGCCTTCATTTGTCTGTTCGTGATCAATGTGGTGATGACCGCCATCGGCGTGCGAATCTCGGCGAAGTGATGGGACGGGTGGGCACGCCATGAGTTATGACGCCACGCTACGATTTCGGCGGTGGTTCTCGCGGCTGCAGGAACCGGTCGACGACTTCGGTGAGCAGGCGCTGTTCTACGGGCAGACCATGCGCTACGTGCCCAACGCGCTCACCCGGTACCGCAAGGAGACGATCCGGCTGATCGCCGAGATGACCATGGGCGCAGGCGCTTTGGTGATGATCGGTGGCACGGTGGGGGTGGCGGCCTTTTTGACCCTGGCCTCGGGCGGGGTGATCGCCGTGCAGGGGTATTCGTCGCTGGGCAACCTCGGCATCGAGGCGCTGACCGGGTTCTTGTCGGCCTTCCTCAACGTGCGGGTGGTCGCGCCGGTGATCGCCGGCATCGCGCTGGCGGCCACCATCGGCGCCGGCGCCACCGCGCAGTTGGGGGCGATGCGGGTCTCCGAGGAGATCGACGCCGTCGAGTGCATGGCGGTGCACTCGGTGTCCTACCTCGTCTCCACCCGGCTGATCGCCGGCCTGATCGCGATCGTTCCGCTGTACTCGCTGTCGGTGCTGGCCGCGTTCTTTGCCACCCGCTTCACCACCGTCTACATCAACGGGCAGTCAAAGGGCCTCTATGACCACTACTTCAACACCTTCCTGATCCCCTCGGACCTGCTGTGGTCGTTCCTGCAGGCCATCGTGATGTCCATCGCGGTCATGCTGGTGCACACCTATTACGGCTACAACGCGCACGGCGGCCCGGTCGGCGTGGGCGTCGCCGTCGGCCAGGCTGTGCGCACCTCGCTGATCGGCGTGGTCGTCATCACTTTGTTCATCTCGCTCGCCGTCTACGGGGCATCGGGTAACTTCAACCTCTCCGGATAAGAGAACCGCTTAACAAGGGACATGGCAGACACAGGAGCGCGACGCACCACCGTCCGGCTGGCCGCAGCAGTGCTGGCCGGCCTGATGGTGGCTTTCGCTGTGCTGACCTATCTTTCGTACACCGCGGCCTTCGCGCCGATCGACACCGTCACCGTGTCCGCGCCCCGCGCCGGGCTGGTGATGGAGCAGGGCGCCAAGGTCAAATACCGCGGCATCCAGATCGGCAAGGTCGAGGCCATCGAGTACTCCGGCGACCAGGCGCGGCTGACGCTGGGCATCAACAGCAAGGACATGCATTTCATCCCGTCCAACGCCACCGTGCACATCGCCGGCAACACCATCTTCGGCGCCAAGGCGGTGGAATTCATTCCGCCGCAAACACCTTCGCCGACCTCCCTGCGCCCGGACGCCCACGTCGCGGCCACCTCGGTGCAGCTGGAGGTCAACACGTTGTTCCAGTCGCTGATCGACCTGCTGCACAAGATCGACCCCGTCGAACTCAACGGAACGCTGAGCGCGTTCTCCGAAGGCCTGCGCGGCCACGGTGACGACCTGGGCGGCATCCTGTCGGGGCTGAATACCCTGAC
Source organism: Mycobacterium lepraemurium (assembly GCA_002291465.1). Classification (GTDB taxonomy): domain Bacteria; phylum Actinomycetota; class Actinomycetes; order Mycobacteriales; family Mycobacteriaceae; genus Mycobacterium; species Mycobacterium avium. The sequence continues at coordinate 786,870 of CP021238.1, forward strand.
CCGCCAAGCGAATCCGAAGCTGCCTGCGTTGCAGGAGGACTTCCGCAAGACCGCGGTCATCAGCAACGTCTACGCCGACGCCGCGCCGGACCTGAACACCGTTTTCGACAACCTGCCCACGATCAACAAGACCGTGGTGGACCAGCAGAAGAACCTCGACACCACGCTGCTGGCCACCATCGGCCTGGCGAACAACGCCTATGACACGTTGGCCCCGGCCGAGCAGGACTTCATCGACACCATCTACCGGGTGCGCGCCCCGCTGAAGGTGGCCGCCGACTATTCACCGGAATTCGGCTGCCTGTTCGCCGGCATCGAGCGCGGTATCAAGGAATTCGCCCCGCTGCTCGGTGTCCGCAAGCCGGGCCTGTTCACCTCGTCGAGCTTTGTGCTGGGCGCGCCGTCGTACACCTATCCCGAATCGCTGCCGATCGTCAACGCCTCCGGCGGGCCGAACTGCCGTGGGCTGCCGGACATCCCGACCAAGCAGACCGGCGGATCGTTCTACCGGGCGCCGTTCCTGGTCACCGACAATGCCAACATCCCGTACGAGCCGTTCACCGAACTGCAGGTCGACGCGCCCTCCACGCTGCAGTTCTTGTTCCACAGCGCCTTCGCGGAACGGGACGACTTCTGATGGCCGGCTCGGGAATGCCTTCGCACCGCTCGATGATGATCAAGGTCAGCATCTTCGCGGCGGCCATGCTGTTGGTGTTGGCCGGTCTGGTGGTGGTCTTCGGCGACTTCCGGTTCGGCCCCGAAAGCACTTACCACGCAACGTTTGTCGACGTGTCCCGGTTGAAGGCCGGCCAGAAGGTGCGCATCGCCGGTGTGCCGGTCGGTGCGGTGGAGGGCGTGAAGCTCAACCGGGACAACACCATCGACGTGACCTTCGGGGTGGACAAGCGCTACACGCTGTATTCGTCCACCCGCGCGGTGATCCGCTACGAAAACCTGGTCGGCGACCGGTACCTGGAGATCACGTCGGGCCCCGGGGAGCTGCGCAAGCTGCCGGCGGGCGGGACCATCAACAGCCAGCACACCCAGCCCGCACTGGATCTCGACGCGTTGCTGGGCGGACTGCGCCCGGTGCTCAAGGGCCTGGACGCCGACAAGGTCAACACCATCAGCAGCGCGGTCATCCATCTGCTGCAGGGCCAGGGCGGGGCGTTGTCCAACGTGCTGGCCGACACCAGCGCGTTCACCTCGGTGTTGGGCCAGCGCGATCAGCTCATCGGTGACGTGATCAACAACCTCAACACGGTGCTGACCACCGTCGACCAGCGCAGCGCACAGTTCTTGGCCAGCGTCGACCAGTTGCAGCAGTTGATCACCGGGCTGGCCAAGCACAAGGACGACATTGCGGGAGCCATTCCGCCGTTGGCCTCGACAACGACGGATCTGACTGAGCTGCTGCAGAATTCGCGCCGGCCGCTGCAGGGCGTGCTGGAGAACACCCGCCCGCTGGCCACCGAGCTGGACAACCGCAAGGCCGAGGTGAACAACGACGTCGAGCAGCTGGGCGAGGACTATCTGCGGCTGGCCGCACTCGGCGCCTATGGTTCGTTCTTCAACATCTACTTCTGTTCCGTGACGATCAAGATCAACGGCCCGGCCGGTAGCGACATCCTGCTGCCGCTCGGCGGCCAGGTGGATACCAGCAAGGGGAGGTGCGCTTTTGTCAAGTAACGCACCACGTGAGCGCGATCCACTGCGCACCGGCATCTTCGGCGTGGTGCTGGTGGTGTGCGTCGTGCTCATCGCGTTCGGTTACGCCGGATTGCCGGTCTGGCCGCAGGGCAAGATCTACGATGCCTACTTCACCGATGCCGGCGGCATCAATCCCGGTAACGCCGTGTACGTTTCGGGCCTCAAGGTTGGCAAGGTGACCGACGTCGGCCTGGCCGGCGACAGCGCCAAGATCAGCTTCAGCGTCGACCGGCACGTGGCCGTCGGCGACCAGTCGCTGGCCGCCATCCGCACCGACACCATCCTCGGCGAACGCTCCATCGCGGTGACCCCGGCCGGCGGCGGCAAGGCCACCACCATCCCGCTGAGCCGGACCACGACCCCCTACACGCTGGCCGGTGCGCTCGAGGACTTGGGATCCAACGCCAGCAATCTGAACAAGCCCCAGTTCGAGCAGGCGCTGCACGTGCTGACCGACACCCTGCACGACGCCACCCCGGAGCTGCGCGGTGCGCTGGACGGTGTGACCTCGCTGTCGCGCACCCTGGACCGCCGCGACGAGGCGCTGCAAAGCCTGCTGGCGCACGCGAAGTCGGTCACCGGTGTGCTGTCCCAGCGCGCCGAACAGGTCAACAAGCTGGTCGACGACGGCAACGAGTTGTTCGCCGCGCTCGACGAGCGGCGGGCCGCCCTCGGCCTGCTGATCTCGGGGATTCAGGGTCTGTCGGCGCAGATCTCGGGCTTCGTCGCCGACAACCGCAAGGAATTCGGCCCGGCGCTGAACAAGCTCAACGACGTGCTGGCCAACCTCAACGAGCGACGCGACTACATCACCGAGGCCCTCAAGCGGCTGCCCACCTACGCCACCGCGCTGGGCGAGGTGGTCGGCTCGGGCCCCGGGTTCAACGTGAACGTCTACGGCGTCATCCCGGCGCCGCTGCTGGCGACGATGTTCGACTTCGTCTATCAGCCGGGCAAGATGCCGGCCAGCCTCGCCGACTACCTGCGCGGCCTGATTCAGGAACGCTGGATCATCAGGCCGAAGTCACCATGATGCAGCGGTTGGCCGGCAGCAGGGGGCTGCGCTACACCACCATCATCGCGCTGGTCGCGGTGTTGGTGGGTGGCGTGTATGTGCTGACTTCGCAAGCGAAAACCCGCAAGATCGTCGGCTACTTCACCTCGGCGGTCGGGTTGTATCCCGGCGATCAGGTGCGCATCCTCGGGGTTCCGGTCGGCACCATCGACACGATCGATCCGCGGCCCACCGACGTCAAGATCACCATGTCGGTGTCCCAGGACGTCAAGGTGCCCAAGGACGCCAAGGCCATCATCATGTCGCCAAACCTGGTGGCGGCCAGGTTCATTCAGTTGACACCGGCCTACACCGGGGGGCCGGTGCTGGCCGACGGCGCTAGCATCGGCCTGGACCGCACCGCCGTCCCGGTGGAGTGGGACGAGGTCAAACAGTCGCTGACCCAGCTGGCTGTCCAACTCGGACCGACCGCCGGATCGATGCAGGGACCGCTAGGCGCGGCGATCAACCAGGCCGCGGACACCTTCGACGGCAAGGGCGAGTCGTTCCACAGCGCGCTGCGTGAACTCTCGCAAGCCGCTGGGCGGCTTGGGGATTCGCGCGGCGACATCTTCGGCACGGTGAAGAACCTGCAGATACTGGTCAACGCGCTGTCGTCCAGCAACGACCAGATCGTCCAGTTTGCTGGCAACGTCGCCTCGGTGTCGCAGGTGCTCGCCGACAGCTCGCGGCACCTGGACACCACCCTGGGCACCCTCAACAAGGCGCTGTCGGACATCCGCGGGTTCCTGCACGAGAACAACTCGACCATCGTCGATACGGTCAACAACCTCAACGACTTCGCCAAGACGCTCAACGACCAGAGCGACAACATCGAGCAGGTGCTGCACGTCGTGGGTCCGGGTATCACCAACTTCTACAACATCTACGACCCCGCGCAGGGCACGCTCAACGGGCTGCTGTCCATCCCGGAATTCGCCAACCCGGTTCAGTTCATCTGCGGTGGGTCCTTCGAGACGACCGGCGGCCCCAGGGCGCCGGACTACTACAAGCGCGCCGAACTGTGCCGCGAGCGGCTGGGGCCGGTGCTGCGCCGGCTCGCGGTGAACTATCCGCCGCTGATGTTCCACCCGCTCAACACGATCACCGCCTACAAGGGGCAGATCATCTACGACACCCCGGAGACTCAGGCCAAGTCGGCGACCCCGGTGCCGCAGCTGACCTGGATTCCCGCCAAGGGTGCCCAGACCCCGCCCGCCGCGCAGAACCCGGCAGACCTGCAGGCCCTGCTGGTGCCGACGGCCCCGCAATCCGGACCGGCGCCGGCAGGCACCGCTCCCGCCCCGGGCAGCGCATTTGGCCCGCGGCCCGGCCCGCCCCCGGGCCAGGCGCCCGGCGGGCTGGGCGCCGACTTGGGCGGTGGCGGATGAGCCGAATGTGGTTGCGCGCCGGCGGATTGGCGACGGGCAGCATGCTGCTGGCCGGCTGCCAGTTCGGCGGGCTGAACTCGCTGGCGATGCCCGGCACCGCCGGTCACGGCAGCGGCGCCTACTCGGTCACCGTCGAACTGCCGGACGTGGCGACGCTGCCGCAGAACTCCCCGGTGATGGTGGACGACGTCACCGTCGGCAGCGTCGCCGGCATTTCGGCCGAACAGCGCTCCGACGGATCGTTCTATGCGGCAGTGAAATTGGCGCTGGACAAGAACGTGGTGCTGCCGGCCAACTCGACCGCGACGGTCGCCCAGACCTCGCTGCTCGGCTCGATGCACATCGACCTGAACCGCCCCAAGGACAGGCCGGCCGTCGGCCGGCTGACCGACGGGTCGAAGATCGCCGAGGCCAACACCGGTCGCTACCCGACCACCGAAGAGGTGCTCTCGGCGCTCGGTGTCGTGGTGAACAAGGGCAATGTCGGTGCGCTGGAAGCGATCACCGACGAGACCTACCGGGCCGTCGCGGGCCGCCAGGACCAGTTCGTCGACCTGGTGCCCAGGCTGGCCGAGCTGACCTCGGGGCTCAACCGTCAGGTGAACGACATCATCGACGCGGTCGACGGATTGAACCGGTTCTCGGCGAGCCTGGCCCGCGACAAGGACAACCTAGGGCGGGCGCTGGACACGCTGTCCGAGGCGATCCGGGTGCTCAACAAGAACCGGGACCACATCGTCGAGGCGTTCAGCGCGCTGCATAAACTGGCCGACGTCACCTCGCACATTCTGGCCAAGACCAAGGTGGACTTCGCCGCCGACCTCAAGGACCTGTACGCTGTCGTCAAGGCCCTCAACGACAGCCGCCGCAATTTCGTCACCTCGCTGCAGTTGTTGCTGACCTTCCCGTTCCCCAACTTCGGCATCAAGCAGGCGGTGCGCGGCGACTACCTCAACGTGTTCACCACCTTCGACTTCACCTTGCGCCGGCTCGGCGAAACCTTCTTCACCACGGCGTATTTCGACCCGAACATGGCCCACATGAACGAGATCCTCAACCCGCCCGACTTCCTGGTCGGCGAGATGGCCAACCTGTCCGGACAGGCGGCCGACCCGTTCAAGATTCCGCCTGGCACGGCTTCGGGACAGTAAGGGGCGGACGCAATGCATGACAGACTGACCAGGATCCAGCTGGCGATCTTCGCCGTTATCACGGTCATCACGCTGACCGTCATGGCGGTCTTCTACCTGCGGCTGCCCGCCACGTTCGGCATCGGAACCTACGGTGTGAGCGCCGATTTCGTGGCCGGCGGCGGCCTGTACAAGAACGCCAACGTCACCTATCGCGGCGTGGCCGTGGGCCGGGTCGAGTCGGTGGGGCTGAGCCCCAACGGCGTGATCGCGCAGATGCGGCTCAACAGCGAGACGGCCATCCCGTCGAACGTCACCGCCACCGTCAAGAGCGTGTCGGCGGTGGGCGAGCAGTACATCGACCTGGTGCCCCCTAGCGCGCCGGCATCGACCAAGCTGCGCAACGGATCTCGCATCGAGCGGCAGAACACCCGGATCGGCCAGGATGTGGCCGAGCTGTTGCGGCGGTCCGAGACGCTGGTCAACAGCCTGGGCGACACCCGGCTGCGGGAGCTGCTGCACGAGACGTTCATCGCGGCCAACGGCTCGGGCCCCGAGCTGGCCCGGCTGTTCGAGTCGGCTCGGCTGCTGGTGGACGAGGCCAACGCCAACTATCCGCAGGTGTCGCAGTTGATCGATCAGGCCGGCCCGTTCCTGGAGGCCCAGATCCGCGCCGGCGCCGACATCAAGTCGCTGTCCGACGGGCTGGCCCGGTTCACTTCCGAAGTGCGACAAGCCGATCCGCAGCTGCGCGACACCCTGGCGACCGCGCCGGCCGCCACCGACGAGGCCAGCACCGCGTTCTCCGGCATCCGTCCCTCCTTCCCGGCGCTGGCCGCCAGCCTGGCCAACCTGGGCCGGGTGGGCGTCATCTACCACAAGTCGATCGAGCAGCTGCTGGTCGTGCTGCCGGCGCTGTTCGCCGCGATCACCAGCTCGGCCGGCGGCGGGCCGCAGGACGAGGGCGCCAAGCTGGACTTCAAGCTCGACCTCAACGACCCGCCGCCGTGCGCCGTCGGGTTCCTGCCGCCGCCGTTGATGCGCACCCCCGCCGACGAGACGGTGCGCGAGCTGCCTAAGGACATGTACTGCAAGACCGCGCAGAGCGATCCGAGCACCGTGCGCGGCGCGCGCAACTACCCCTGCCAGGAATTCCCCGGCAAACGCGCCCCCACGGTGCAACTGTGCCGCGACCCGAAGGGCTATGTGCCGATCGGGCGCAACCCGTGGCGCGGCCCGCCGGTGCCCTATGACACCCCGGTCACCAACGGCCTGAACGTGTTGCCGCCCAACAAGTTCCCGTACATCCCGCCGGATGCGGAGCCCGACCCCGGCACGCCGATCGTCGGGCCGCCGCCGGGGGTGGTGCCCGGGCCGGGGCCGCTGCCCAACAAGCAGCCGGCCTACGCCCCGCCGCCGCCCAACGACAACGGGCCGCCGCCGCCGTTCACCTCGTGGCAGCCGCCGGGGGTGCCGCCGGTGCCGCCACAGCTGCCGTACCCCAAGTGGCTGCCGCCGCCGGCGCCGCCGGAGGGCATCAATCCGCCGCCGGCGGGTCCGGGGCCGGAGAAGCCGTGGGGGCCGCCGCCCGGCGGACAGCCGCAAGCCAGCGGCCCGGCGTACGCCACCTATGACGAGAAGACCGGCGCGTTTGTCGAACCGGCCGGTGGCACTGGTATCTTCGCGGCCGGCGCGACCGGGACCTCCGGCGCCGAGAACTGGGTGGACCTGATGCGTGATCCAAGGCCTATGTGATGGAGCCGGTAATGGACCCTGCCGGGGCGGATGCCGCCGCGGCCGACCAACCGACGAGCAGGCCGCGTGCTCGTCGGCGCGCCTCCCGCGCGGCGGGCCCGGCCAAGAGCGAGTCGACCCAGGCCGTGACCGTCGCCACCGAGGTGGCCGCGCCGACGCCCACCCCGAAACTGTCGGCCAAATCCGGCAAGACGCTCAAGCCGCCGCCGCGGCGCCAGCCGCACCGGACGCTGGTGGCGTGGATCTCGTTCGCGGCGGCCGTGTTGGCGGTGGGAGCGCTGGCCGGTGGGGTGGCGGTGCTGTTCGTCCAGCAGCGCGACGCCCAGGCCAAACAGTCCCGCGACCAGCGTTTCGTCGACACCGCCACGCAGACGGTGGTCAACATGTTCTGCTACAAGCAGGACAACATCGACGAGAGCGTGAACCGGTTCGTCAACGGCACCAGCGGGCCGATGCGCGGCATGCTCAGCGCCAACAACAACGTCGAAAACCTCAAGGGGCTGTTCCGCTCCACCAACGCCACGTCGGAGGCCGTCGTCAACGGTGCCGCCCTGGAAGGCGTTGACGCCGTTACCGATAACGCGTCCGTGCTGGTGTCGGTGCGCGTCACCGTCGCCGACATCGACGGGGTCAACAAGCCGTCCATGCCGTACCGGTTGCGGGTGATCGTGCACGAGGACGACGCCGGGCGGATGAGCGTCTACGACCTGAAGTATCCAGACGGGGGCAATTGATGCGATGGCGGCGCCGGCTGCTCGTCGTCGCGGGTTACCTGCTGGCCGTGGCGTTCGTCGGGCTGTCCGCGGTGGCCGACGCGATGTATTGGGACCGGGTCCAGACCCGCGGTGAGCAGGCGGCGCGCGCGGTGCTGCCCGGCCTGGCCGCCAAGGAGATCCCCGAGGTCTTCGCCTACGACTACCAGACCGTCGAGCGCAGCCTGTCGGCCGCGTACCCGTTGCTGGCGCCGGACTATCGCGCGGAGTTCCAGAAGAGCGTCAACAACCAGATCATCCCCGAGGCCAAGAAGCGCGAAGTGGTGGTGCAGGCCAACGTCGTCGGCGTCGGAGTCATGTCCGCCCAACGGGATTCGGCGTCGGTGATGGTGTACATGAACCGGACGGTGACCGACAAGTCCCGCCAGCCGCTCTACGACGGCAGCCGGCTGCGGGTGGACTTCAAAAAGATCGGCAAGCAGTGGCTGATCGCCTACATCACGCCGATCTAGCCCCGCACCGGTTCAGTAGCACATCGCAATACCGTTGCAGTACAACGGGTATCGCTCGATCGGGCTGGGCGGCGGACCGGTCATCTGCAGCGAGAACGGCTGCTTCTTCATCTCCGGCTGCAGCCCGCACACCGCGCCGTGCAGCGTGGTGTGGGTGCCGCTCATGGTCTCGTCGCTGAACGCGTAGGTCTCGGTGGTGGGCGCGGTGCCCCCGCCCGGGCAGGACACCCCGTTGTCCTTTTGCACCTTGAACGTCCACAGCATGCTCGACATCCGGGCGCGGCCGCTGAAGTTCTGCAGCTTGTCGGCGGCGCTGATCTGATCGGGCGTCGAACTGGCGATGTTCAGCGCGCAGTTGAACGCGAAGACGATCGGGTCGGAGTAGTCGTGCATGTTGCGGGTTCCGGACGGCTGATCGCACAGCGCCGAGATGGCCCAGGTGACCGCGGAAACGCCGGCCTCGTTGTAGTTGTAGGTGCCGTCCGCCGGCGGGCCGACGGCTTTGGCCGGCTGCCCAGATTGCACCGCGATTCCGGTGCCGACCGCCATGACGACGGCGGCGCCTGCGGCCAGGCCGTGACGGAGCTTCATCGCAACCGCCTCTCCTTCACGTTCGACGCTGCCTCTGAGTATCACAGCGTTGCCGCGCCGGCACCATGGGTCCCCCCGGCGAGAGCGCCCGATCAGCCGTCACGCGGCCCCGACTCGGCGAGCGCGTCGAGGAACGAACGCGCCCAGCGGTCGACGTCGTGCGCGAGCACCTGCCGGCGCAACGACCGCATTCGGCGCCGGCCCTCCTCGACGGATTGGTTGAGCGCGGCCTCGACGGTGTCCTTGACGCCCTCCAGGTCGTGCGGGTTGACCAGATACGCCTGCCGGAGTTCGGCTGCGGCGCCGGTGAATTCGGACAGCACCAGCGCCCCGCCCAGGTCGCTGCGACAGGCCACGTACTCCTTAGCGACCAGGTTCATCCCGTCGCGCAGCGGCGTGACCAGCATGACGTCGGCCGCCACGAAGAACGCGATGAGTTCGTTGCGGGGGACCGGCCGGTGCAGGTAGTGCACCACCGGATGCCCGACCTCGCCGTACTCGCCGTTGATGTGGCCGACCTGGCGTTCGATGTCGTTGCGCAGCTGCTGGTAACTGTCCACCCGCTCCCGGCTCGGGGTGGCCAGCTGCACCAGCACGGTGTCGTCGCGCTTGGCGCGGCCCTCGGCCAGCAGCTCTGAAAAGGCTTTCAGCCGAACGTCGATGCCCTTGGTGTAGTCCAGCCGATCGACGCCGAGCAGCACCTTGCGCGGGTTGCCCAGCTCGGCCCGGATCTCGCGGGCGCGGCGCCGGATATCGCGGTGCCGGGCCGTTTGGTCGAGCGCCGTGGAGTCGATGGAGATGGGGAAGGCGCCCACCCGGACCACGCGGGACTCCAGCTCCACCTCGCCGTAGCGTGACCGCACCCCCACCGCGCCGCGGGAGGTGTTGGCGCCGATCAACCGCCGGGACAGGAACAGGAAATTCTGGGCGCCGCCGGTCAGATGGAACCCGACCAAATTGGCGCCGAGCAGTCCCTTGACGATCTCGGTCCGCCACGGCAGCTGCATGAACAGCTCCACCGGCGGGAACGGGATGTGCAGGAAGAAGCCGATGGTCAGGTCGGGCCGCAGTTCGCGCAGCATCGCCGGCACCAGCTGCAGCTGGTAGTCCTGCACCCACACGGTCGCGCCGCACGCGGCGGCGCGCGAGGTGGCTTCGGCGAAGCTGCGGTTGACGGCGACGTAGCGGTCCCACCATTCGCGGTGGTAGATCGGTTTGACGATGACGTCGTGATACAGCGGCCACAGCGTAGCGTTGGAGAAGCCCTGGTAGTACTCGGCGACATCGTCGGCGCTCAGCTTGACCGGCCGAAGTTCCAGGTCGTCCTGGACGATCGGGTCGTCCTCGTGCTCGACGTCCTCGTCGACGATTCCGGGCCAGCCCACCCACGCCCCGCGTTGGCGGCGCAGCAGCGGCTCGAGGGCGGTGACCAAGCCGCCGGGGCTGCGTTTCCAGGCCGTGCTGCCGTCGGGAAGCCGCTCCTGATCCACCGGCAGCCGGTTGGCGACCACGACGAAGTCGGAGTTTCCGTACCCGGCCGTCTTCGAGCCTCGCCCTCCCCCGGGAGCCATTTACGTGTCGAGCTTCGCCGGCCCAATACCGAGCATGGACAGGAAGACCCGGCACTCGTCGGCGTCGTTGGCGTACGCCGCCACGACCCGCCTGGCCTGGTTCGCAGTGCTGTCGGCGACCGGCTCGACGTCGCCGATTTCGCCCGGATCAGATTTCGTAGGCATGACTTAACTGTAAGCGACGCGCGCGAGCGGCCGCAGCCGTGGCTCACCAGCTAAAGGGCGTCAGCGTATTTATCGCCGGTCTGCAGGGATTCGCCGCGCCACGCGCGAAGACACGGTCGGCCGGCGCCGCGGTGTTGCAGGATGAGCGGGTGACCGCTGAGGAGCCGGTGTTCGAGCCGGGTCGGCATGTGTTTCCAGCGCCCGACCCTGTTCCCGGGCACCGTCGTGGACAACCTGCGGGTGGCCGACCCGGACGCCGACGAGGCGCGCATGCGCGAGACGCTGGACCGGGTGGCGCTGACCGGTGCGTGGTTGGACCGGGACGTGCTCGCCCTGTCCGGTGGCGAGGCGCAGCGGGTGTGCCTGGCCCGCACGCTGATGGCCCGCCCACGGGTGTTGCTGCTGGACGAACCCACCTCCGCCGTCGACGCCGAAGCGGCCGAAGTCATCGAGCGGGCGGTGCGGGAGCTGGCCGCCGACGGCACGCCGGCGCTGTGGGTGACCCATGACGCGGCGCAGGTGACGCGGGCGGCCGACCGGTGCTGCGGCTGGAGCGCGGCCGCAGCCTGGGGCTCAGCCCGGTCGGCAGCGGGCCCGATGACGGCGCGGGGCCGCGATGAACGGTCAGGTCGGCCGGCTGGGCCTGGAGACGTCGCTGATCCTGGTGGCGTTCGCGGGCGCGATCTCGCTGTGGCGGCGGTTGGGCCTGGAGCGCCAGCTGCTGTGGGCGGCCTCCCGCGCGCTGGTGCAGCTGCTGTTGGTGGGCGGCGCGCTGACGCTGCTGTTCGAGCCAGGCCGGTCGCTGTGGTGGTTGTGGGCCTGGGTCGCGGGGATGGTCGGCTACGCCGGGGACGTGGCCCGGCGGCGGGCGCCCGAGGTGCCGCGGTTCGCCGCCGCCGCGGTGGTGACGCTCGGGGTGCTTTTCGGGCTGCGGGTGTTCCCGCTGCAGGGGCGCACCCTGGTGCCGGTGGCCGGGATGATGATCGGCAATTCGATGACGGCCATGGTGCTGGTGGCCCGGCGGTTGGTCGACGAGCTGCGCGACAAGCGCGACGAGGTCGAGGCCAGGCTGGCCCTGGGGCAGCCGTCGGGCCAGGACGCCTCTCCCTACCTGCGGATCGCGTTGCGGTCGGCGATATCCCCGCAGATCGAGACGACCAAGGCCACCGGCCTGGTGTTCCTGCCGGGTGCGATGACCGGGCTCATCCTGGTCGGCGTGCCGCCGCTGCAGGCGGTGCTGGTGCAGGCCGTGGTGATGTTTTTGATCCCGGGCTCGCCGCCCTCGGCATCGTCCGGCTGGTGTTCACCCGCGACCATCGGCTGCGGCCGCTGGACAGCGGCCGCCGGATTGACCGTGAACCCCAGGGCGTTCCGGTTACACACTGGCCGTAATGTGTAAAAAACCCTGAGCCGACGACAAGCGAGGTGGGCGGAATGACTCTCTCCGAACAAGCGGGGCGCAGCCCGGCGCCCAGCCGGCCGAGGAGCTGGTGACCTACGAAACCCTCGACGAGGGCCGCATCGCGCGCATCTGGCTCAACCGGCCCGACGCCCACAACGCGCAGAGCCACGGGTTGCTCGTTCAGCTCGACGAGGCGTTCGTTCGGGCCGAGGCCGATGACGCCGTTCGGGTGGTCATCCTAGCCGCGCGCGGCAAGAACTTCTCCGCCGGTCACGACCTGGGCTCGGAGCTGGCGCTCGCCGAACGCCAGACCGGGCCGGGCCAGCATCCGACCTTCCGGTTCAACGGCGCCACCCGCGATCCCATCGCGGAGAAGACCTACCTGCAGGAGTGGCACTACTTCTTCCAAAACACTTGCCGCTGGCGCGATCTGCGCAAGATCACCATCGCCCAGGTGCAGGGCAACGCGATCTCGGCCGGTCTGATGCTGATCTGGGCGTGCGATCTGATCGCGGCCGCCGACAACGCCAAGTTCAGCGATGTGGTCGGGGTGCGCATGGGCATGCCGGGCGTCGAATACTACGCGCACCCTTGGGAATTCGTCCCCCGCAAGGCCAAAGAGCTGCTGACCGGTGATGCGCTGGACGCCGACGAGGCCTACCGGCTGGGCATGGTGTCCAAGGTGTTCCCGGCTGACGAATTGGCCGACAAGACACTGGAATTCGCGCGCCGCATCGCCGAGCGGCCGACCATGGCCGCCCTGCTGATCAAGGACTCGGTCAACGCCGCCTCGGACGCGATGGGCTTCACGGAGGCGCTGCGGCACGCGTTCCACATCCACGAGCTGGGTCACGCGCACTGGGCGGCGCACAACGAGAACAGGTATCCGGTCGGCCTGCCGCCCGACGTCGAGGACTGGCGCAACGCCAAGCCGACCAGGCTGGCCCGCCGCGACACCCCGTAGCGAGCCCTAACGAGACCGGGGGTAGCGATATTCACCCCGAGGGGACATGCTTCTATAGCTAGAACCTGTTCCAGTTCGAAAGGGCCTCGCGTGCAGCTTTCCTTCCAAGACCGGACCTATCTCATCACCGGCGGCAGCAGCGGGATCGGCAAGGGTGTGGCCGCGGGCCTGGTCTCGGCCGGGGCGCCGGTGATGATCGTCGGCCGCAACCCGGACCGGCTGGTCGGCGCCGTCGAGGAAATCGCGCCGCTGGCCGACCGCGCGGGGAAAGGTGGGGCGATCCGCTACGAGCCCACGGACGTCACCAACGAGGACGAGGTGGCCCGCGCGGTCGACGCCGCGACGGCGTGGCACGGCCGGCTGCACGGGGCCGTGCACTGCGCCGGAGGCTCGTTGACGGTCGGGCCGATCACCCACACCGACTCGGAGGCATGGCGAAACACCGTCGACCTCAACGTCAACGGCACCATGTACGTGCTCAAGCACGTCGGCCGCGAACTGGTGCGCGGGGGCGGCGGCTCGTTCATCGGGATCTCCTCGATCGCCGCCAGCAACACCCACCGCTGGTTCGGGCCCTACGGCGTAACCAAGTCGGCCATCGACCACATGATGATGCTGGCCGCCGACGAACTCGGGGAGTCGTGGGTGCGGGTCAACAGCATCCGCCCGGGCCTGATCCGTACGGATCTCGTTGACGCCAGCGTGATTCAGTCGCCGGAGATCAGCGCGGACTACGCCCAGTGCACGCCGCTGCCCCGCGTGGGCGAGGTCGAGGACGTCGCCAACCTGGCGATGTTTCTGCTCAGCGCCGCTGCCGGCTGGATCACCGGCCAGTGCATCAACGTCGACGGCGGCCACATGTTGCGTCGCGGCCCCGACTACTCGTCGATGATGGTGCAGATGTTCGGCCAGGACGCGCTGCGCGGCGTGGTCTGAGCCGGGAGAATCGCATGAAAAGGCTTGAGGGCAAACGGATTCTGGTGACCGGCGCCGCGTCGGGCATCGGCCAGGCGACCGCGCTGCGGTTGCTGGACGAGGGCGCCGCGGTGGCTGCCTCCGACGTCGCCGTCGACGGGCTGGAGCGGACGCGCGACCGGGCGGCGCAGGCAGGCACCGCCGAGCGGCTGGTCACCGTGACCATGGACGTGGGCCGCGAGGACGCGGTGGTCGGCGGCGTGCGCGTCGCCGTCGAGCAGCTGGGTGGCCTGGATTCGCTGGTCAACGCCGCCGGCATGCTGCGCGCCGCGCACACCCACCAGACCAGCCTGCAGCTGTGGAACCAGATCATCGGCGTCAACCTGACCGGGACCTTCCTGGTGGTCCGGGAGGCGCTGCCGGCGCTGCTGGACAACGCGCGCAGCGCGGTGGTGAACTTCAGCTCCACCTCGGCCTCGTTCGCCCACCCCTATATGGCCGCCTACGCCGCGAGCAAGGGCGGCATCCAGGCCTTCACCCACTCGCTGGCGCTGGAATACGCGCGCCGGGGCCTGCGCGCGGTGTGCGTGGCGCCGGGCAGCATCAAGTCCGGCATCACCGACGTCACCGGCGGCTACATCCCCGAAGACGCCGACTGGTCGCTGTTTTCGCGGTTGCTGCCGGTGCTGCCGACCACGGTGGAATCCAGCGGCACCGGGATGGCCGAGCCCACCGCCGTCGCCGGGGTGATCGCCATGCTGGTGTCCGACGACGGCGCGTTCATCACCGGCACCGAGATCCGCATCGACGGCGGAACCCACGCCTGAGGGTTCAGTTCACGCACGGCACGCCGCCGCCGTCGATCGGTTTCCCCTGATCCGGCGTCGGATACGTGGTCGTGGTGCCGTTGTAGTAGTAGGTCTTGGCCTTGCTCGACGTGGTGGTGCTGCTGGTGCTCGTCGTGTCGTCCAGCTGGGTGTCGTCGGTGGTGGGCATCGTGAAGTTGGTGTCCACCGTCAGCCGGATGTGGCCGGGCGCGATGCTGGGGCTGGGCTGGTTGGGCGCGTCCAGGCTGAGCAGGTTGGCCAGGTTGCGCGCGTCGTTCTGGGCGCCGGCGCCGTACTCGATGGTGGTGGCGGCCGGGTCGCCGGATTCGCGGTCGCGGACCTGGCCCGTGGTGTAGCCCCGCTTCTTCAGCGCGTGCGACACCTCGCTGGCCAGACCGCTCATGCTGCCGGAGTTGACCACGTCGACCACCGTGGACGGATCGGGTGCGACGGACGTGCTGGTGGGCGCGGACGTCGGCGCGTCGGCGCCGATCGCGGCCGCCACCTCCGCCTTGATCGCCGCGGGGTCGACGATGTTGACGTCCTGACCGTCGATGTTGTCGTAGCGCACCACGGGCAGCGTGCGGAATTCGATGTTGCCGCCGGCCAGCCCGCCCAGCCGCTGGATCATGTCGTCGGTCCAGCCCGCCGACAGCACCACGTCCTTGCGCGCCACCGCCATCAGATTCTTGAGCTTGTCGATGTTGGTGAAGGTGCCCGCCGCCTGCAGCTCCTGCATGACCGAGGAGATGAACGCCTGCTGGCGGTGGGTGCGGTCCAGATCGCCGTTGTCCAGGCCGTGCCGCTGCCGGACGAACGAGAGCGCCTCGGACGCGTCCAGCCGCTGGCGCCCGGCCGGGAAGTCGGCGCCGGAATACGAGTCGTAGACGGGATGGTTCAGGCACACCTCGACGCCGCCCAGGGTCTGCGCCAGGTCGTAGAAGCCGGCCAGGTTGACCTCGGCGAAGTAGTCGATGGGCACCCCGGTCAGGTTGCGCACCGCGCGCAGGGTCGCCGCCCGGCCGGCTTCGCGGCCCTTGGTCTCGAGTTCCTTCTGGCTGCTGGTGCCCTGGTTGGCCAGCTTCTGGGCGACGTACTGCTTGGTCAGCCCGTACGCCTCCTTGATCTTGATGTGGTTGTATCCGGGCACCCCGCTGAACGGCACCCAGTCGTCGCGGGGGATGGAGAACGCGACGACCTTGTTGTCGGCGCTGACGTGCACCAGGATCAGCGTGTTGGTGTTGTAGCCGCCGTCGTCGGAATCGCCCGCGTGCAAGTGCTTCAGGATCGAATACGGCAGGTCGTTGCCGTCCTGGTCCTTCCGCGAGTCCAGCCCGATCAGCAGGATGTTCATGTTGTCGCCGCTGGAGCGGGGATCGTCGGGTTGCAGCGCGTTGGACACCGTGATGCCGCCCAGGGCGCCGTGCGCCACGTAGTATCCGGCGCCGGTCAGCCCGATCGCCGCCACGGAGACCAGCGCACCCAGGGTGCGCGTCAGCCCCTTACGGAAACGGGAGGGCTGACGGACGGCTCGATGACGGCGATGGGCACCGCCCGAGCGGGCCATCACAAACCTCTGCCCACACCCAGAACATCGCCGGGCGCCGTGACGGCGGTTTGCGGCGATGGTGCTCCAAGCATAGTGACAAGTATGCGTTAGCTCGCTGTGAAGCCCCCAATCGAGATCACCCGTCACCAGAGGCAACCGGGCGCGTGGGTGGCGCTGGTCATGGCCGGCGATCGCCGCCCCACCTGCGTGTTTACCCCCGACTGGTGCCGGCTGGGGCCGCGCCGATCTCCGGGAGGTCTCGGGCCGAACACGGCGCTGTCCGGATCGACTCGCATTCGTTACCGGGCGGACACCGCACCTGGCCGCGCTAGCGGGCCTTGACCAGGTCTTCGCCCGATTGGTAGAAGAGCGCGATGTTGCTGCCGGTGACGATCTCGGCGAGGTAGACGCCGACGGGTTCGACCTCGTAGTAGTAGTGGGCGTTGCCCTCGGTGTCCAGCGTCGAGGCGCAGGACAGCCCCGGCGCGCCGCAGTGCTGCTTGATGGCCGCCGCGAGGGCGGCGAGCAGCACGACCACGGCGATGCCGATGGTCAGCGGGATTCGGTGCACCGGTGACCCCGTTCGCGCCAGATTCACGGCTGGAGTGTAAGCGGCCGACCCCGCGGGCGGCCCTGAGCCGAGCGAAGGGCCGAGCATGACCGAGACACGCTTGCGGCCGTTCCCGCCGGCGCGGCCGCGAAATTCCGAGCCGCCCGAGCGCGAGGCGGACGCGAACAGGATTGGAGGGTAGGCATGCGCGCCGAGGAAGGCGACGAATCCGTCAAGGACTATGCAAAGGAAAGCCGGGAAACCCCCTGGGTCGCATCAAGGCTTCCCAACATGGCGGCGGCCGGCTCGGTGCCATCGCCCGGCGCTTCGCGCGGCTGTGGCGCGGACCCCGCGGACCGGAGGACACCGGTCCCGCCCGCTGAGCGCGTAAGCGATTGGGCCACAGGCTAATTCGGTGGAATGACCGGCGCCGGGTGGCGCTGCGCCCACGGCCGGGCCTGCTCGAGTTGCGCGGCCAGTTGCAGCAGATTCCCGTCGGCGCCGAGCTTCCCGACGAACTGCACACCGAGCGGAAGGCCATCGTTGGTCCGGTGCAGCGGCACGCTGATCGCGGGCCGCCCGGTCAGGTTAGCCAGCTGCGTGTAGGGCACCCAGCCCAGGCTCTCCCGGATGAGGTCATCGAGAATCCTGCTGAGTCGCATCAGTTTACCGCCGCGCACCCTGCTGACCAGGCGGGCCGCGCGCTGCAGCGCCGCCGACGTCGAGGTGGCACCGACCACCAGGGGAGGGGTGGCCAGGGTGGGCGTGAGGAAGAAGTCGTAGCCCTCGTGGAACGCCGCCAGCGACTGGATGTAGGTGTTCCTGTTCTCCAGGGCGGACATCACCGGCAGCACCCCGCCGGACCGGCCGAGCTCACTGATTGCCAAGGTGTCGGCCTCGAAGTCGTTGTCGCGGGCCCCGGTTCGCCTCCTGATGTCGGCGACCTGCTGGTGCAGCTGGGCGAACCAGATGGTCAGGAAGTCACGCCCCAGCGCGGCGTCGTCGTAGGGCGGGGCAACCTCCCGCACCCGGTGGCCTAACTCGCTCAGCAGGGCCGCACTGTTCTCGACGGCGGCGACGGCCTCGCGGTCCGGGCGCGGGTTGAGCGCCGAACGGGCCGAGTACCCGATTGTCAGAGGCCCCGGAGGACGCGTGATCCATTCGGCAAAGGGCTTGTCCGGCAGCGCAGCTCGGTAGGACGCGTCGGGGTGGTGCCCGATGATCGCGTCCAGCAGCGCGGCGCTGTCGCGCACCGTGCGGGTGACCACACCCTGGGTGGCCATGCCCAGCATCAGCTCGCCGGTCTGCGGGCCGTAGGGCGCCAACCCCCGGCTGGGCTTGAGGCCGACGAGGCCGTTGCAGGCGGCCGGGATGCGGATCGACCCGCCACCGTCGTTGGCGCCCGCGGCCGGGACGATGCCGGCCGCCACCGCTGCGCCGGATCCGCCCGACGAGCCGCCGGGGGTGCGTTCGGTGTCCCACGGATTGCGGGCGGGTCCCCAGTAATCGGGCTCGGTCACCCCCTTGGCCCCGAACTCGGGCGTATTGGTCTTGCCGAAGATCACCAGTCCCGCGTCCAGGAACCGCGCGGTGACCAGCGCGTGCCGGTCGGCGACGTCGTTGGCCAGCGACCGTGACCCGCACGAGGTGGGAAAGCCGCGATACTCCTGGCCGAGGTCCTTGAGCAGGAACGGCACCCCGGCGAACGGCCCGCTCAGGTTCGGGTCGGCGGCTTGCCGGTCGGCGACGTCGTCGAGCCGGCACACGATGGCGTTCAGGCGCGGATTCACCGCGTCCGCGCGCTGCCGTGCCAGCGCAAGCAGTTCGGCCGGCGTGACCTGCTTGTCCGCCACCAGCCCGGCCAGGGCGGTCGCATCCAACGCCATGTACTCGTCCAGACGCATGCCGTTGACGTTAAGCCACCGCCGGCCCGGCCGGGGGCCGCCTTAGTATCACCTGGTGCCCATGGCAGCCGAACCCTTCACGATCCGCGGCCCCGGCGGCGTTCAGATCGTCGCCGACCGTCTCGGGGATCCTCGCGCGCGCCGTGGTGTTCCTGCGCGGTGGTGGGCAGACGCGGCGGTCGTGGGGCAAGGCGGCCGCCGCCGTCGCCGCCCGCGGGTGGCAGGCGGTCACCGTCGACCTGCGCGGGCACGGCGAATCGGACTGGTCCGGCGACGGCGACTACCGGGTCGTCAGCTTCGCCGCCGATGTGCAGGCGGTGCTGGGCACGCTGCCCCCGAAGCCGGTGCTGGTCGGCGCCTCTCTCGGCGGTTTCACCTCGATGCTGCTCGCCGGCGAACTGTCCCCGGGCATCGCGAGCGCGGTCGTGCTGGTGGACATCGTGCCGAACATGGATCAGTCCGGGGCCAACCGGATTCACGCCTTCATGGTCGACCGGGTGGACTCAGGATTCGCCTCGCTCGACGAGGTAGCCGACGCGATCGCCGAATACAACCCGCACCGGCCGCGGCCAACCGATCTGGAGGGCCTGACCACCAACCTGCGTCGCCGCGGCGATCGCTGGTATTGGCACTGGGATCCGCAATTCATCAGCGGCACAGCGGCTTTCCCGCCGTTCGAGGTCACCGACCCGGATCGGATGCACGCGGCCGTCGAGGCGATCCTGCGAGACGGCGTGCCCATCCTGCTGATCCGCGGCCAGATGAGCGACCTGGTCAGCCAGGAGCGCGCCGACGAGTTCCTGGCGCGCTTCCCCCAGGTCGAATTCACCGACGTGCGCGGGGCGGGGCACATGGTCGCCGGTGACCGCAACGACGTTTTCGCCGACGCCGTGCTGGATTTCCTCGCCCACCGCCTCGACGTCGAATGAACCATGGGAAAGGCTGGGCGCCGGCCTCTTTCGGCCCGGCGGCGCTGCTACTATCTGCCGGGCGCAAGCGGAGGAGGGCGGCGTGACCGTGTCGTGGCTGCGGGGGTCGGGGCTCGTCGGGGCGGTGTTGGTGGCCGCCACGGCGGTGGCGAAAACCGCGGGCGCGGCACCGCCTCCGGCTCTGCCGGCCCCGCCGCCGTAGCCGGGCATCGGCGCCGATCACGAAAATGGCAGGTGCACAGCATGATTCGCCGCCCAGGGTTCCGACGGCAGCTACTACCTGATGACCAGTGGGCACTGCGACGCGCACGACGGTGCGGAGTGGACGTACGGCAACGACGCCCCGCTGGGCAGGATCTCGGCCAGTGAACACGAGGGCGACAAGCGGGACGCCGCGATCATCCGGCTCGAGCTGAGCGTCGGCATGCCCGTCGGCGACGTCGGTGGCAGGTATCAGGTGCGGGATGTGTTGAGCCGCCCGCAGATTCAGGTCGGCATGCCGTTCTGCAAGATCGGGGCGCTCACCGGGGAGACGTGCGGTGCCATCAAGGGCGTCGCTGGCGACGTCGTCGAAGCCAGCGTGTTCAGCCTGGACGGCGACAGCGGCAGCCCGGGGTTCGTGATGAATCCCGACGGCAGCGTGAGCGCGGTGGGCCTGTTGATGTCCTCGCCCGACGGGGACGACTACACCACCTACTTCATGCTGGTCAATCCGCTGCTGGACCGGTGGGGCTTGCGGATTCTGCCGTGACGTTTGCGCATCTGGGGCATCGGGTATCCGCCGCACCGGCTTCGAACGCGTCGGCCCCGGGACCGTTGACGGGCTGCCGGCGCGGCCAACGGCAAGAGGCGGGCGGAACCAGCGACACGAAGGGAACAGTAGTGAAGCGTGGGACCGTAGTGGGAGTGGCCGGAGTGGCCCTGGTGATCGGGGCGAGCGCCGATTGTTCGAGCAACAAGTCGAACACCGGGGCGTCCGGTTCGTCGGGCGCGCCGGCAGCGGCGGCCCCGCAGCTCATCGTCGACGGTCAAACCCAGAACGTCAGCGGGCAGGTCACCTGCACCACCAACGGTGACACGACCACCATCGGCATCGGCGACCCGACCGCCGGCCTGGGCGCCGTCGTCAGCAACGGCAATCCGCCCCTGGTGCATTCGGTCGGCTTGAGCACCGTCAACGGCGTCGCGCTCGGCTTCTCCGACGCCGCCCCGAATCAGGGCGGCAACGCCGGGGCCGCGGTGAACGTAAAGACGTGGGCGATCAAGGGCACCGCGACCGGCGTCGACATGAGCAACCCGCAGCAACCACAGCAGGTAACCAAGTCATTCGAGTTGGACGCAACCTGCCCGTAGTGCAGGCCGTCGGACACCCAAGGGGGACGCAGCTATGTCAATGAAACGTGTGGTCGGCGCCCCCGCGGTGGCGGCTGGCCTGGCCATCTCCGCGGCGACGCTGAACGCCGGGTCGGCCTACTCGGCTCCGCTTGACCCCCCGCCGCCGTGCCCGAACTGCCACGGTGGTGGTGGCGGTGCCGGCAACCCCGGCGGCCCGGGCGGTGGGCCCGGCGGCCAGCCGGCCGGGCCCGGGGGCGGCGCCGGCGGCCAGCATGCGGAGGCAACACCCCGCCGCAGAACGGCCCGAACAACCCACCACAGAACGGCCCCAACAACCCGCCGCAGGGCGGGCAGAACGAGCCCGGTGGCCAGTACCCGCCGAACCAGCACGGCCAGAACCCGCCGCAGAACGGGCAGAACCAGCCGTCCTACGACCACGACCAGAACCCGCCGACGCAGGGCGGACCGACCAATGCGCCGCCGCCACCGGAGCGGCAGCGCTACGCGGCGCTGAACCCGCCCAACACCCAGCCGCCGCACCCGCCGTACGTCCCGCGTCACGACGTCGTCACCGCCCAGATCGGCGGCCCGGCCGGTGCCGACGTCCAATTCAGCATCGTGGGCCGCGGCGCGCCCCCGCCGCCGCGCGAGCACGGCTACGGCTGGAACGACGGCCCGCCGCCGCACCACCCGCCGCCGAACTGGTACGGTCCGCTGCCTCTCGGTGGCTGGAACCGGCCGTGGGACGGACCGCCGCGTGACGTGGCGGTGGCGCGGGCCGACTTCGGGCCCTTACAGCTACAACACCTTTACCGTGATACCGGTTTTCAACTGGCAGTACGGCGGTTGGGGCTACTGGTTCTTCGGTGTGTGGGTGCCGCTGTACTGATCCGCGTCACTGCGGGTGCGCCGCCACGTAGTCGGCGGCCGGGATCGGTGACGACGCGTCGTAACCGATGGGCAGCAACACGTCGCCCGCCGTCGTGAAGCAGTAGACGTCCCACCGCTAGTAGGCGGCGAAGGTTGCGGGGTCGGCGGCCATCAGCGCCGCATACTGGTCGACCGCGCGCACGTATTCGCTCGCGTGGTTGTAGGCGTAGATGGCGTGGTCCCGATCGGCGGCGAAACCGTTGGCCGCCAGGCAGCGGGCCGCGGCCAGGATGCTGTCGCGCGGCGAGTGGATGTCGCCGCCCTGCCCGTAGCCGGCGAAGGTCGGCGGCAGGAACTGCATCAGCCCCTGCGCGCCCGCGGTGCTCGCGCCGACGATGCTGCCGAACCGCGTCTCGATGAAGTTGATCGCCCCCAGGTAGTTCCAGCCGACACCGGACTCCGCCTCGGCCTGGTGGTAGTAGCCGAGCAGCTCGTCGGCCGGGGCCGGCGGCTCGATTCGCCACGCCGGCGAGGTGTCTTGCACCGGAGTCAACGCGGTGAGCTGCCGGCGGGCGTCGATGTTGCGGTCGTAGACGTCGATGAGCTCGGGCGGGATCCGCCCCCGCGCGGTCGCCTCCCACTCCGGATGGCGGGCGATGGCGCGGTAGGCCGCCTGTTCGCGGTGCGCGGCCGCCGTCAGGGCCGGCTCGGGCGTACCCGGATCGCGCAGGGCGCGCTCGTCGGCGACGAGGTCGTCGCCGAGCTGCGCCGGGTCGGAGGCCAGCCGCGGCTGCGCGCCACCGGGCGTGTCCGCGTCGGCGGGTACCATTCGCGACGCCGGCGCCAAGGGCGCGGCGGTCCGCGTCGCCGTTGGGCGCGGTGCGGCCGACGGATGCGACGGCGAACAGCCGGCGAGCGCGACCAGGACCGCGGCGGCGACGAGCGGTGCGGTGCGCCGATTGCTCACGGTGAATCCTTAAGGCCGACGGGTTCACAGCGAGGCTTTCGCATCCGGGCGCGACACAATCAATGCCGCGGCGGCGATCGATCGGGATTGGTCAGCGCCCGGGGCTTGTGACAACGCCGCGACACTCTCAAACTAGTTGACATGCGCGACCGCGAGACCATCGACGCGGAATTGCGGCGCATCGCCCTCGCGCGCCGATCGATTCACCGGCAAGGCGGTCAACCGTCATCGCGCGAGGTCGACGAACGGCTCGGCGAGCTGCTGGCCCACAGCGCCGGCCAGGCCGTCCCCGACCAGGCGCCATCGCCGGAAACCGCGGCGGCCGCCACGCCCCGCCGGCACGCCGGCGCGCTGCGCCCCGCCGGCACGCCGGCGCGCTGCGCCGCGCCGGCCTACTCGCGGCGTTGCCGCTGTCGCTGATCGCCGTCGCCGCCGCCGCGGTGATGATTTTCTTTGTCCACCAACGCGATTCGACGGCACCGGCGACCGAACCCGCGCCGTCGGCCGCGCTGCCCAAAGCGGCGGCGCCCAAGCCGCCCGCGCCGAGAATCGAGATGGCCGACATGGCGTTCATCACCGCGCTGAAGCACGAGGGCGTGCCGGTGCCCAGCCAGGACTACGTGATGAAGCAGGGGCACGCGGTGTGCGACTTTCTGGCCCAGCAACACAATTTCGCCGACGCCATCGGGTTCGTGCAGCGCTCGTCGATCTGGAACGCCGAGCAAAGCGCCGAAGCCACCGCCGGCGCCATCGTCGCCTACTGCCCGCAGTCGCAAGCCACCGCGGCCGACCTGACCGGCCCGGCCTATCAGAACACCCTCTCGGATCTGCAGGCCATCGAGGGAAAGCTGCAGGGCATCGAGGGCGATCTAGAGGGAATTCAGCGGGACCTGGACAACATCCCGGGCCACCGGTAACCGTAGCCGGCGCGGAGCGGTTCGGTCATATCGCCGCAGCGCCACCGGTTTGCGGCATAAAGTCCCCTTCGTCCCGATGATTCTGCCGGCGCGCGACGGGGGAAATCATGTTCGATGCAGTCCGCTGGCGTTTGTTGGCGGGCGCGATGGCCGTCGCTGTCACCGTCGCCGCATGCTGTGCGTCGTCCGAACCGGCGGATCCCTGCATGGTCGCCTCCAGTGCGGCAGACGAGTCGCAGGGCATGGATGCCATGGCGATGGCGACCGAGGCCTGTCCGCTGGCGCGGCTGACCGAGAACGATCCCGACCCGCCGTTGTATCCCTACCTCGGAAGCGCGCATTGGCACGTGCCCTTGGCGCAGCAGTATTTCGATCAGGGCTTGCGCTTCTACTTCGGCTTCAACAACCGCGAGGGAACGGCTGGGCGTACTACGGGCTACTGGAGATCGCCACCCGGGACGGCTCCCCACCGGAGGTCGTCAAGGCAGCCGACGCCGAACTGGCTCGGCACTGGTTCGGCGGCACCGGCTACCGAAACCTCGATCGCCTCTAGGCCGCGCCTGAAGGGTGTGCGAACCCGAAGCCGTTGCGGGGCAAGGCAATCGAAGGTCGCCCGAAGGCGACCGATGCTGCGAGCCCCCTGTCAGGATTGAACTGACGACCGCTCGCTTACAAGGCGAGTGCTCTACCACTGAGCTAAGGAGGCGGGGTAAAACCGGACCCCAGCCTAATCGCTCACTCGTCAGTGTCGATCACGCGTGCCGATCGCACCGCGCGCGACGACGGGCGCCGCCGGCCCGGCAACGGGATC
The DNA here is from genome assembly GCA_002291465.1 of Mycobacterium lepraemurium. Lineage (GTDB taxonomy): Bacteria > Actinomycetota > Actinomycetes > Mycobacteriales > Mycobacteriaceae > Mycobacterium > Mycobacterium avium. The sequence continues at coordinate 811,402 of CP021238.1, forward strand.
CGGTCGGCGATGTTGCTCAGCGGGTTGACCACCATGGTCAGCGCGACGACGGCGTCCTGCAACGTGGCGATCGCGGGCTCGAGCGCCTCCATCCCGGGCGTAAACCGCGCCAGGGTGTCGGCGACGTCGGCGAGCTGGTCCAGCGGCCCGTGCTTGGAGGTCAGTTTGTCGATGAGCCCGCCCTCGGCCAGCAGCCTGTCGGCCAGCCCGCCGGGCTGTAGGGTGCGTTGCAGGGCGCCGCCCTCGGCGGTCAACCGGTCCAGCAGGCCGCCCTCGCTGGTCAGCATGTCGACCACCCTGCCCGGGCGCAGCAAACGGTCGAGCGGCCCGTCCGGCGCCACCGCCCGGCCCAGCGGCGCGTCGTCGAGCAGCCGGGCCAGCCGGTTGGCCCGGACGATCGCGTCGTCAATGCCCAGCATCGACGTCATCGCGTTGGTGCCGGCGGTGCCGCTGTCGCCCAGCGCCCGCTTCGCCACGTCGACGGCCGCGCTGGCCACGCTCAGACCCGCGTCCGCCGCGGCCAGCCCCGCCCGGGCCGGAGCGGTCGCGGCCGACACGATGTTCTTGGCGAGGTTCATTCTCCGAGTCTATGCACGATGAGGCCCGGAAACCCCGATCCGTCCCAAGGCAATGCGATGATTCCTGGCTGACTACAATCAGTCCTTTGGCACTGAGCTCGCAGGAATCACACAACCTTTCCATAGCAAACGTTCAAGCAAGGGACACCAGCACCTCATGACATCGGCCACCCTCACTGACGCCAAACCGGAGGCCCGCGTTCTCGTCGTCGACGACGAGGCCAACATCGTCGAACTGCTCTCGGTGAGCCTGAAATTCCAGGGGTTCGAGGTCCACACCGCCACCAACGGCGCGCAAGCCCTGGACCGTGCGCGCGAGGCCCGTCCCAACGCGGTGATCCTGGACGTGATGATGCCCGGCATGGACGGGTTCGGGGTGCTGCGCCGGCTGCGCGCCGACGGCATCGACGCGCCCGCGTTGTTCCTGACGGCCCGAGACTCCTTGCAGGACAAGATCGCCGGACTGACCCTGGGCGGCGACGACTACGTGACCAAACCGTTCAGCCTGGAAGAGGTGGTCGCCCGGCTGCGGGTCATCCTGCGGCGCGCCGGCAAGGGCGGGGCCGAACCACGCAGCGCCCGACTGACTTTCGCCGACATCGAACTCGACGAGGAAACCCACGAAGTGTGGAAGGCCGGTCAACCGGTCTCGCTGTCGCCGACCGAATTCACGCTGCTGCGCTACTTTGTCATCAATGCGGGCACGGTGTTGAGCAAGCCGAAGATCCTCGACCACGTGTGGCGCTACGACTTCGGAGGTGACGTCAATGTCGTCGAGTCCTACGTGTCGTACCTGCGCCGCAAGATCGACACCGGCGAGAAGCGGCTGCTGCACACGCTGCGCGGCGTCGGCTATGTGCTGCGGGAACCGCGCTGAGCGCGCGCTCGGCCACCGGCGGTAGCGAGGAATCGGTCAGATGGCGGTGACAAGGCCTCGACGCGGACTACCCCTGCGGGTGGGGCTGGTCGCCGCCACCCTGGCCCTGGTCGCCTGCGGTCTGGCCGTCTCCGGCATCGCAGTCACGTCGATCCTGCGGCACAGCCTGGTCAGCCGCATCGACTCCACCCTGCTCGACGCCTCCCGCGGCTGGGCGCAGGCACCGCGGCGCCAGTCGTCCTCGGCCTACGAAAGCCCGGACCCGGGCCGCCCACCGTCGAAGTTCTACGTGCGCGGCGTCAGCACCGACGGGACCCCGTTCACCGCCATCAACGACCACAACGCCGAACCGGCGCTGCCCGCCGACAACGACGTCGGACCCAATCCGACGACGTTGCCCTCGGTGAACGGTTCGGACATCCAGTGGCGCGCCGTGTCGGTGCGCGGCCCGCACGGGCTGACCACGGTGGCCATCGACCTGTCCGACGTCCAGCACACCGTCAGCTCGCTGGTCTGGCTGCAGATCGGCATCGGGGTCGCGGTGCAGGCCGTGGTGGGCATCGCCAGCTTCGCGGTGGTGCAGCGCAGCCTGCGGCCGCTGGTCGAAGTCGAACAGACCGCCGCGGCGATCGCCGCCGGCCAGCTGGATCGCCGTGTGCCGGAACGTGATCCGCGCACCGAGGTGGGCCGGCTGTCGCTCGCGCTCAACGGCATGCTTGCGCAGATCCAGCAGGCGCTGGCGTCCTTGGAGTCTTCGGCCGAAAAAGCCCGCGGCTCCGAGGACCGGATGCGGCGCTTCATCACCGACGCCAGCCACGAGCTGCGCACCCCGCTGACCACCATCCGGGGATTCGCCGAACTGTATCGTCAGGGCGCGGCCCGCGACGTCGCGATGTTGTTGTCGCGCATCGAAAGTGAGGCCTCGCGGATGGGCCTGCTGGTCGACGACCTGCTGCTGCTGGCCCGGCTGGACGTGCAGCGGCCGCTGGAACACCACCGGGTGGACCTGCTGGCGCTGGCCAGCGACGCCGTGCACGACGCGCAGGCGATGGACCCCAAGCGCACCATCACCCTGGAGGTCCTCGACGGCCCCGGCACCCCGGAGGTGTTCGGCGACGAGCCCCGCATCCGGCAGGTGCTGGGCAACCAGATCGCCAATGCCCTGCAGCACACGCCGGAAAGCGCCGACGTCACGGTGCGGGTGGGCACCGATGGCGACGACGCGGTCCTCGAGGTCGCCGACCGGGGTCCCGGAATGAACGAGCAGGACGCGTCGCGGGTGTTCGAGCGGTTCTACCGCACCGACTCGTCGCGGACGCGGGCCAGCGGCGGCACCGGGCTGGGGCTGTCTATCGTCGAGTCGCTGGTGCGCGCGCACGGCGGCACCGTCGGCGTGACGACCGCGCCCGGCCAGGGCTGCTGCTTCCGGGTGACGTTGCCGCGGATCAGCGACGTGCCCGCGGTTCAGGCGAGCTGAGCCAGGGCCGCCTTGATCTTGGCCTGGGCCTCGTCCAGGGACTCTGGGGACGGGTTGCGGTCCACGTTGGCGAACCCGAAGTCGCTGAGGCTGCGGGTGGGGAAGACGTGCACGTGCAGGTGCGGCACCTCCAGCCCGGCGATGATCAGGCCGGACCGTTCGGTCCGGAACGCCTTGCACACGGCCTTGCCGATCAGCTGGCTGACACCCATCACCCGGTTGAAGGCCGCGCTGTCCACGTCCTGCCAGTTGTCGATCTCCTCGCGCGGCAGCACCAGCGTGTGGCCCTGCGTCATCGGCTCGATCGTCAGGAACGCGACGACGTCGTCGTCCTCGTAGACGAAGCGGCCGGGGAGTTCGCGGTTGATGATCTTGGTGAAGATCGACGCCATGGGCCCAGCATAGGTGCGCCGGATTCGGCGCGGCTCACGACTCCTGGCCGAACTGCATCATGTCCAGGCTCCAGTACCCGCGCATGTTGGTGATCAGCCCCGCCTTGTCGACCTTGTAGGTGAACACCCCGCGTACCGAGCTGGTGATGCCGCCGTCGAACCTGCTGTTGAGCACCAGGATGTGGGCGATCTCGTCGGGCGACGACGACGGGAAGGTCTCCTCGCAGGTGATGGAGAGCTGGTTGGCCGCGATGTTGGCGTCGAAGAACGCGCCGACGGCCTCCTTGCCGCGGACCCCGGTGCCGTCCGGGTTGGTGACGGACTTGCCGATCGGGTCCTCGATGACGACTTCGTCGGACATCAACGCCAGCCAGCCCGGCCCGGTCGTGCGCCTGCACGCACCGCCACGAGGCCTGCGACGCGGCCAGCGCCGGGGATGCCGCTGCGGTTTCGGTCATCTGTACTCCTGATGTTGCGCACCCCATGGCGCCGATTCGTCCCGGCGCCAAGGGGTGGCCGAAAACGGGTTACCGGTCGGCGTCGGTGTAGCGGATGACGCCGCGAATGTTCTTGCCGTCCAACATGTCCTGGTAGCCGTCGTTGATCTGCTCGAGCCGGTACTGGCGGGTGATCATGTCGTCCAGGTTGAGCTTGCCGGCCTTGTACATCGACAGCAGCTGCGGGATGTCGTACTGAGGGTTGCCGCCACCGAAGATGGTGCCCTGCAAACTCTTCTGCATCAGGGTCAGCATCGCCAGGTTCAGCGTCACGTTGGTGTCCAGCAGGCTGCCGATGGCGGTCAGCACGCAGGTGCCGCCCTTCTGGGTGATGTTCAGGTAGTTGTCGACGTCGGCGCCCTGCAGTTCGCCCACGGTGACGACGACCTTGTGGGCCATCAGGCCGTAGGTCACCTCGGCCATGCCGGCCATGGCGGCCATGATGTCGGGGTAGACGTGGGTGGCGCCGAACTTCAGTGCCTGGTCGCGCTTCCACTCCACCGGGTCGATCGCGAAGATGTAGCGGGCGCCGGCGTTGACCGCGCCCTGCAGCGCCGCCATGCCCACGCCGCCGACGCCGACGATGGCGACGTCCTGGCCCGGCCGGATGTCGGCGGTGCGGACCGCCGACCCGTAACCGGTGGTGACGCCGCAGCCGACCAGCGCGGCCACCTCGAACGGGATCGACGGGTCGATCTTCACCACCGAGCTGCGGTGCACCACCATGTACGGAGAAAACGTGCCCAGCAGCGTCATGGGGTAGACGTTCTGGCCGCGGGCCTGGATGCGGAAGGTCCCGTCGGACACCGCTTCGCCGCCCAGCAGACCCGCACCCAGGTCACACAGGCTGCGCATGCCCGCCTGGCAGGTCGGACACGAGCCGCAGGACGGGATGAACGACAGTACCACGTGGTCGCCTGGGCCGATGTCCTCGACGCCGGGGCCGACCTCGGTGACGATGCCCGCGCCCTCGTGCCCGCCGAGCACCGGGAAGCCGGCCATCGGGATGCCGCCGGTGACGAGGTGATGGTCGGAGTGGCACATGCCCGCCGCTTCCATCTGGATCTGGACCTCATGCGCTTGCGGGTCGCCGATCTCGATTTCCTCGATGGACCAGGGCTGGTTGAACTCCCAGATCAGTGCGCCTTTTGTCTTCACGATGGTCCTGCCCCCATTTCGCCTTTGAATTGAGACCGACCGACCCCTTCATGCCGGCCAGCTAGGTGACGGGTGCCACAGGCACCCTTGTCGCGGCAGCATAGCGCGTGCAACGAATCAAATGCTTGGTTGGTACCCGCGGCGATCGCAAGCGCGGCGGAGCCGGGCGCCGTGGGTCGCCGCCATCGACACCGCCGCGATCGCGATCCGCTTCACCAGATCGGGACGGGCGCCTGGCCGAGCGGGTAGTAGCCCGGCAGCTTCTCGCCGGCGACGCTGCGCTCGATCCGCTTCTGCATGCCCGCGGACAGATCGCCGGATTCGATGAGCTTGCCGAACATCTTCGCGACGTGACCGAAGTCGAAGAAGTCGCGCTGCCATTCGATGAGGTTGTCGCTGTTGAGCCGAAACCAGCTGCCGCCGATGCCGTAGATCTCGGCCTGGGTGCCGTCGGCCTTGTTGACGATCTGTTTCCAGAAGCCGACGATCTCGCCCTGCTTCTCGTCGATGAGCACCTTCGGGTATTCGTAGACCCAGTTCTCCAGGCCTTCCATCTCCAAACCCAGTGCGATATACCGGATTTCGTCGACTCCGACGCACATCACGTCTTCCTTGGGACCGATGTTCCAGCCGTAGGTGGCGTCCTTGGCGTAGAAGTCCGCCAGCGGCCGCCAGTCGCCGGCCTTCTCACAGTCCTTGTTGGCCTGCAACCAGCGGTCGACCCAGGCCTCAAGTTCTTCGCGTGACGCCGTTGCTGTCATGGGTCAGTCTTCTTTCTCTTTGATGAACAGTGCTTGGGTTGGGCACATTTCGACCGTGCGCTCGACCTCATCGCTGGCGTCTTCGGGCGGCTCGGGGTCGATGATCTCGACCTTGCCCCGCTTGGGAACCCGGAAGTAGTCCGGGGCCTCGAGTTCGCACATGGCGTGGCCCTGACACAAATCCAGATCCGCTTCGATTCTGAATCCGCTCATCGGACGTACTCCTTACGCATTACGCTTGCGGTAGCGGACCTTCGCCGGCCGGGCGAGCTGCACCACCATCTTGGAGTGGTCGTTGCGGTAGCTGTCCGCGGGTTGCGCCATCTCGAAGTCGTACTCGAGCAACAGGACCGAGAAGATCGCCTTGATCTGCATCTGCGCGAACGCCGCACCCACACAACGGTGCCGGCCCGCGCCGAACGGAATCCAGGTCCACCGGTTGACGATGTCGGCCTGCTCGGGCTTATTGTAGCGGTCGGGCTTGAACGCGTCCGGGTCGGGAAAGTACTCCGGGATGCGGTTGCTGATCGCCGGGGAGGCCGCGACATAGTCGCCCTCGTGGATGGGAAAGCCCTCGACCTCGAACTCGCCCTTGGCCACCCGCATCAGGATGATCAGCGGAGGGTGCAGCCGCAGCTCTCCTTGACCACGTTGTCCAGCTTCGGAATCGACCGCAGCGCATGGAAACTCACTCCTGGCCGTCGGCGTAGAGCTCCTCGAGCTCGGCCAGGACCTCGGCGTACGCGTCGGGATGGCGGATCAACTCGATCAGCGTCCACGCCGAGGTTCCCGAACTGGTGTGACGCCCGGCGAACATCAGCGAGATGAACATCCCGGTGATCTCGTCGGCGGAGAACCGCGGCTTGCCGTCCTCGTCCTTGATCGACACCAGTACGTCGAGCATGTCGCGGTCGGCCTTGTCCTTGGGCGGGTTGGCCAGCCGCTGGTCCATGATCTCCTGCACCAGCGCAACGAGTTTCACCCGCGCCTCGTCGCGTCGTTTGAAGCTTTCGATCGGCAGGTAGGGATCGACGTAGCACAGCGGGTCGGTCCCGCGTTCCAGGTCGTGGTAGTACTCGGCGAACCGGTGGTCGAGCTGCTCGCGGAACTTCAGCCCGATCAGGCACGCCGTCGAGGTGTAGATGGTCAGCTCGGCGAAGAAGTCGAGCAGCTCGATCTCGCCCTCGTCCCCCAGTCGGCGATCATCTTCTTGGCCTCGCCCTCGATGGTGCTGGCGTGGCCCTTCATCTGCTCGCCGCGCAGCGCCGAGTTGTGCAGCATCTCCTTGCGCCGCTCGGGGCTGACGTCGAACACCACGCCCTTGCCGAAGATCGGCGTCATGAACGGATACGCCTGGCCTGGTCGAGGTCCTCGTCGGCGGAGCGGAAGAAGAACTCGTTGGCCTTGGCGCCCGAGAGCAGGATGACGTGCTTGTCCACCAGCTGGAACCAACCGACGTCGCCGCACTCGTCGCGCACGCGCTGCATCAAACCGATTGGGTCGGTGCGGAATTCCTCGAGGTGACCGTGTTCTTCCTCGCCGCCGGAAACCCGGGGCACCACAGTGCTGGTCGTCATTGTCCTGGCATCCCCTCTTCGCCGAGTGCGAGCTTCTGGCGATCCCTGTTGTCCGCCAACGGTGCTTCGGGCTGAAGCTCCATGTTCGCGATGAAGCCGCCGCGCGGTGTCTCGGCGACGAACGTGATGGCTTGCGCCAGGTCCGCCGCGCGCAGGAAGTAGTCGTGGCGTGCCTGGCCCCATTTGGCCCAGTCCTCCAGGGCCGGGCCTATCTTCTCGGCCGGCAGCTCCATCCCATCGCCGTCTTCGTCGGCCCCGGGTGCGTGACCGAGGCCCGCAGCCCGGTGCCCTCGAGCTCCATCTGGAAGTTGTTGACCATCGCCACCAGCGCGGCCTTGGCCGCGCCGTAGGCGCCCATGTGCGGCCGCTGGCGCAGGGCCACGTCGGAGCCGACGAAGATCAGGTCGCCGCGTTGCCGCTCGAGCATGCCGGGCAGCACGGCCGAGGCCAACCGGAAGGCGCTGACCAGATGTATCTGCAGTTGCGACTCGAATTCGTCGCCCGCGATCTCGGCGAGCTTGCCGAAGTAGGTGTCGCCCGCGCCGGCTACCAGCACCTTGATGTCGCCCAACGCGTCCACCGACTGTGCGACAAAGGATTTCACCGAGTTCGGGTCGGTGACGTCCAGGTGGAATCCCACCGCTTCGCCGCCGTCGGCGTTGATCTTGCCGACGATGTCGTTGAGTTTCTCCACCCGCCGGGCGCCCAGCGCGACCGGGAAGCCGTGCGCCGCGAGCTCGATCGCGGTGGCCTCGCCGATCCCGGAGGAGGCCCCGGCCACGATGGCCGGGCGGCGTTCGGGCAACGGATCAAACCGGGGCATTCAGCGGTCCTCCACGCTCATGGGTAAGTGAGCGAATCCGCGGACATTGCTGGAGTGGACGCGGACGGCGTTGGCCTCTCCCACCTCATATCCGTGGATTCGCTTGAACAACTCGGTGAGCGCAACCCGGGCCTCCATCCGCGCCAGATGCGCGCCCAGGCAGAAGTGTGCGCCACTACCGAAACTCAACAGTTTGGGCCCGATTTCGCGCCCGATCAGATAATCGTCGGGGTTGTCGAAGACCCGCTCGTCGCGGTGCCCGGAGCCGGGCAACAGCAGCAGGACGTCGCCCTCGGGAATGGTGGTGTCGTACAGGGTCAGCGGCCCGGAGACGGTGCGGGCCAGGATCTGCTGGACGTGTCGTAGCGCAACGTCTCCTCGACCCACAACGGCACCCGGGACAGGTCGTCGTAGACCGGCGTCAGCTGGTCGGGGTTCTTGTGGCCCCAAAATGCGGCATTGGCAAGCAGTTTGGTGGTGGTGGTGGTGGTCTCGTTACCGGCGATCACCATCAGGAACATGAAGCCGAGCACCTCGTCGTCGGTGAGCCGATCGCCGTCGATCTCGGCCTCCAGCAGCGCCGACGTCAGGTCCCCGGTGGGCTTCTTGCGCCGCTCCTCGACCATCCCCTGGTAGTAGACGATGAGGTTGAGCGAGGCCTCGACCGCCTCCGGCGGCACGTCGGTGACCCCCTCCTCGCGGTGCATCACGCCGTCGGCCCAGGCCCGCACCTGAACTCGATCGGCCTGGGGCACACCCATCAGCTCGGAGATGACGTCCATGGGCAGCTTGTCGGCGAATTCGTCGACATAGTCGCCGGCGCCGCCGGCCGCAGAGCCCGTCTTGTCCAGCATGGTGTCGAGGTGCTGGGTCGCGATCTCGGTGACCCGGGGCTCCAGTTCGCGAATCCGCCTGGGCGTGAAGCCCTTCGAGACCAGCGTGCGCAGACGCAGATGGGCGGGGTCGTCCATCGCCAGAAACGACATCGTCTTGGACGCGTGCGGGCCGCGGGACGCCGGGTCCAGAGAGACGCCGTACTTGTTGGAAAGCGTTGTGCTGTTGCGGAATCCCTGCAGCACGTCCCGATGCCGGGACAGCGCCCAGAACTTCAGTTCGTCGTTGCGGTACAGCGGGGCCTCATCGCGAAGCCGCTTGTAGTACGGGTAGGGGTCTTCGTGGAAGTCGTAATCGTAGGGGCCGAGCACCAACTCGTGGTCGCCCACATGGACGGTCATCGTGTGTCTCCAGTCTCTGTCTCTGGGCTTGCCTGTGTGGTGCCGGCCAGGATGAGCCGCACCACGTAGGCCAGCCGATCGGCGATCTCGCGGTAGCTGCACTCGCCGCTGCCGGCCTGGACCAGCGCGCCGAAGAACGACATCTCCAGCGCCGACACCGTGGTCGGGTCGGCGTCGGGGCCCATCGCCGAGGTGATCCGGCGGTGGATCTCCACCCCGATCCGGTCGCGCGCCGCGCGCACCGCGGGATCGGCGCCGCCGCTGAGCAACGCCGTCGTGCAGGCCGCGCTCACCTCCGGCTCGTCGGCGACCACCAGGGCCAGGTGCCGCAGCACCTGTTCGACCCGGGTCGGCATCGGGTCGTTGACGTCGGTGAAGTAGGGGACCTGGCGCACCAGGTCCAGGTAGACCTCGGCGATCAGGTGGTTCTTCGACGAGAAGTAGGTGTAGGCGGTGGCGGGGGCTACCTTGGCGCGGGCCGCCACCGCACGCACCGTCAGGTCGGAGTAGGACTTCTCCCGCAGCGTTTCGATCCCGGCGGCCAGCACCTCGCGGAAGGTCTCCTCCTGGCGCCGGTTGCGCGGCGGCTGACCGGTCTCACCGCCGGCGTCGGATGTGATAGCCACCAGGGCGTCGCTGGACACATGTCCAAGCTAGCGGACGGGTTCGCCACGAAGCAAGCCCGATCCGGAAAGACACCGTATAATCAGCTGTTTTCGTGCTGTTTCTGGTGGCTTGCCCCGATCGCCCCCTGCACCGCCTGTGGGCGGGAGACTATAGGTTCGATCGGACAATATCGGACAACTGTCCACTAGCTTGGCGGGCCGGCTTCGACGGTCGCGCAGACGGGAGCACGAGATGGCCTTGCTGGCCGACGGCGTGAGTGAACTGTTCATCGACGGCAAGATGTCGGCCGGCAACGCCGGCACCTTCCCGACGGTTAATCCGGCGACCGAGGAAGTGCTCGGCGTGGCCGCCAACGCCGACGCCGCCGACATGGACCGCGCGATCGACGCCGCGCGGCGGGCGTTCGACGAGACGGACTGGTCGCGCAATACCGAGTTGCGGGTGCGCTGCGTGCGCCAGCTGCGCGACGCGATGCGCGAACACATCGAGGAACTCCGCGAAATCACCATCGCCGAGGTCGGCGCCCCGTGGATACTCACCTCGGCTGCCCAGCTGGAGGGTCCGGTCGGCGACCTGAGCTTCGCCGCCGACACCGCCGAGTCCTACGAGTGGAATTAGGATCTCGGTCAGGCATCGCCGATGGGCATCCCGACCCGGCGCACCATCGCGCGGGAAGCCGTCGGTGTGGTCGGGGCGATCACGCCGTGGAACTTCCCGCACCAGATCAACCTCGCCAAACTGGGGCCCGCCCTGGCCGCCGGAAACACCGTCGTCCTCAAGCCCGCGCCGGACACCCCGTGGTACGCCGCCGTGCTCGGTCGACTGATCGCCGAGCACACCGACTTCCCGCCCGGCGTCGTCAACATCGACACCTCCGACGACCACGGCGTGGGAGCGCTGCTGTCGAAAGACCCTCGGGTGGAGATGGTTTCGTTCACCGGGTCGACGGCCACCGGGCGCAGCGTGATGAGCGATGCCGCCGCCACCATCAAGCGGGTGTTTTTGGAGCTGGGCGGCAAGTCGGCGTTCGTCGTGCTCGACGACGCCGACCTGGGCGGGGCGTGCTCGATGTAGGCGTTCACCGCGGCCATGCACGCCGGGCAGGGCTGCGCCATCACCACCAGGCTGCTGGTGCCCCGCAGCCGCTACGACGAGGCCGTCGCCGCCGCGGCCGGCACCATGGGATCGATCAAGTCGGGCGATCCCAACGACCCCGGAACCGTTTGCGGCCCGGTGATTTCGGCGCGGCAACGCGACCGGGTGCAAGGCTATCTCGATCTGGCGATCGCCGAGGGCGGCACGTTCGCCTGCGGCGGCGGACGCCAGGCCGACAAGGACGTCGGCTTCTTCATCGAGCCCACCGTCATCGCGGGCCTGACCAACGATGCCCGGCCGGCCCGTGAGGAGATCTTCGGCCCGGTGCTCACCGTGATCGCCTACGACGGGGAGGAGGACGCCTTGCGGATCGCCAACGACTCGCCATATGGCTTGTCCGGCAAGGTGTTCAGCGCCGACCTGGAACGCGCCGCCAACTTCGCGTCCCGGTTGCGGGTGGGCACCGTCAACGTCAACGGCGGTGTCTGGTACTCCGCGGATGCGCCGTTCGGCGGCTACAAGCAATCCGGCAACGGGCGCGAAATGGGCCTGGCCGGCTTCGAGGAATACCTGGAAATCAAGACCATCGCCACGGCCGTACAGTGACCGCGCCGCGCGGCTGACCGAGAGGAAAACATGCGATTCGAGAACAAAGTTGGCATCGTCACCGGATCCGGGGGCGGCATCGGGCAGGCGTACGCCGAGGCGCTGGCCCGCGAGGGCGCGGCGGTGGTGGTCGCCGACATCAACGCCGAGGCGGCCGAGGCCGTCGCCAAACAGATTGTCGCCGACGGTGGTACGGCCATCAGCGTCGCGGTCGACGTGTCCGACCCCGAGTCGGCCAAGGCGATGGCCGACCGCACCCTGGCCGAATTCGGCGGCATCGACTACCTGGTCAACAACGCCGCGATCTTCGGGCGCATGAAGCTGGACTTCCTGCTCACCATCGACCCGGAGTACTACAAGAAATTCATGAGCGTGAACCTCGACGGCGCGCTGTGGTGCACCCGCGCGGTGTACAAGAAGATGACCAAGCGCGGCGGCGGGGCGATCGTCAACCAGTCGTCCACCGCGGCCTGGCTGTATTCGAACTACTACGGCCTGGCCAAGGTCGGCATCAACGGCCTGACCCAGCAGCTGTTCCGCGAACTGGGCGGGCGCAACATCCGGATCAACGCGATCGCGCCTGGGCCCATCGACACCGAGGCCAACCGGACTACCACACCCAAAGAGATGGTCTACGACGTAGTCAAGGGACTTCCGTTGTCGCGCATGGGAACTCACGAAGACTTGGTTGGCATGTGCTTGTTCCTGCTGTCCGACGAGGCGTCGTGGATCACCGGGCGGATCTTCAACGTCGACGGCGGGCAGATAATCCGATCATGACGACGAACGCGGCGCACACGACCGAGCAGCTGAAGCTCGGCTACATCGGGCTGGGCAATATGGGCGCGCCGATGGCCACCAGGATGACCGAATGGCCGGTCGGGGTAACGGTTTACGACATCCGAGTCGAGGCGATGACGCCGCCGGCCGAGGCGGGCACCACCCTTGCCGACAGCGTGGCCGACGTCGCCGCCGCCGACCTGATCCACATTACCGTGCTCGACGACGCCCAGGTGCGTGAGGTGGTCGGCGAGCTGGCCGGGCACGCCAAGCCGGGCATGGTGATCGCGATCCACTCGACCATCAGCGACACCACCGCAGTCGAACTGGCCTGCGATCTCAAGGCGCGGGACATCCACATCGTCGACGCCCCGGTCAGCGGCGGCGCGGCCGCCGCCGCCCGGGGTGAGCTTGCCACCATGGTGGGCGCCGACCGCGAGGTCTACGAGCGGATCAAGCCGGCGTTCAAACACTGGGAGGCGGTCGTCATCCACGCCGGTGAACCGGGTGCGGGAACCCGAATGAAGTTGGCCCGCAACATGTTGACGTTCACCTCGTATGCCGCCGCGTGCGAGGCGATGAAGTTGGCTGAGGCGGCCGGGCTGGACCTGCAGGCGCTGGGCCGGGTGGTGCGTCATACCGACGCGCTCACCGGCGGTCCGGGCGCGATCATGTTGCGCGACAACATGAAAGACCTCGAGCCGGACAACTTCCTCTACCAGCCGTTCTTGCACACCTGCGGCCTGGGGGAGAAGGATCTGAGCCTGGCGCTGGCGTTGGGTGAGGCGGTCTCGGTCGACCTGCCACTGGCCCGGCTGGCGTACGAGGGGCTGGCGGCCGGGCTCGGCGTGCCACACACGGAGAAAGAGGCGTGATGGACGAACGGCGGCGCAAGGGCCTCGAGAAGATGAACGAGGTCTACGGCTGGGAGATGCCCAACGTCGAGGGCGACGCGTATTTCGACCTGACCGTCGACCACCTGTTCGGCAGCATCTGGACGCGGCCGGGCTTGTCGATGCGCGACAAGCGCATCATGACGCTGCGGTGACCGCGATCGGCAACCGCGATCTGGCCGAGATCCAGATCAACGCCGCGCTGCTCAACGGCGAGCTCACCGAGACCGAGCTCAAGGAGATGGCCGTCTTCCTCACCCATTACCTCGGTTTCCCGCTGGGCTCGGCGCTCAACGGCGCGGTCGACGCCGTGGTGGCCAAGCGCAGGAATGCCGCGGCCAAGGGCGCCGGCGAGGACAAGAAGGCCAACGTGGACGCCGCGTTGAAGATGCACTCGGGCGGTGAGCGGGGCTGATCGCCCGCTAGAGTGGCGTGTCGTGCGCGTCCTGGTGATCGGCTCCGGTGCCCGTGAGCATGCGCTGCTGCTGGCGCTGCGCAAAGACCCGCAAGTCACCGGGCTGGCCATCGCCCCCGGCAACGCCGGCACCGCCCGGCTGGCCGAGCAGCACGACGTCGACATCACCTCGGCGCCCGACGTCGTGGCCCTGGCCCGCGCGGTGCGCGCCGACCTGGTGGTCATCGGCCCCGAGGTGCCGCTGGTCCTCGGAGTGGCCGACGCGCTGCGGGCGGCCGGCATCGTGTGCTTCGGACCGGGCAAGGACGCCGCCCGCATCGAAGGCTCCAAGGCCTTCGCCAAAGAGGTGATGGCCGCGGCCGGGGTCCGCACCGCGGCCAGTGAAATCGTCGATACCCCCGCACATTTGGATGCCGCGCTGGACCGGTTCGGCCCGCCGGCGGGCGAGGCGGCCTGGGTGGTGAAGGACGACCGGCTGGCCGCGGGTAAGGGCGTGGTGGTGACAGCCGACCGCGAGGTGGCGCGCGCCCACGCCGTCGCGCTGCTGGAGGCCGGCCACCCGGTGCTGCTGGAGTCGTTTCTGGACGGCCCGGAGGTGTCGCTGTTCTGCGTCGTCGACGGCGAGACCGTGGTGCCGCTGCTGCCGGCGCAGGATTTCAAGCGGGTCGGCGACGCCGACAGCGGACCCAACACCGGCGGGATGGGCGCCTACGCCCCCGTGCCGTGGCTGCCCGATCGGGTGTATCGCGACATCGTGCACCGCATCGTCGAACCCGTTGCGGCCGAGATGGTTGCGCGTGGCTGCCCGTTCAGCGGATTGCTGTACGCCGGGCTGGCGATCACCTCCAACGGACCGGCCGTGGTCGAATTCAATTGCCGCTTCGGCGATCCCGAGACCCAGGCGGTGCTGGCGCTGCTGGAGTCGCCGCTCGGGCAGCTGCTGTACGCGGCGGGCAGCGGCACCCTGGCGGACTTCGGTGAACTGCGCTGGCACGACGGTGCGGCGGTGACCGTGGTGCTGGCGGCGGAGAACTATCCGGGACGGCCCCGGGGGGGCGACGTCATCACCGGCTCGGAGGCCGAGGGCGTGCTGCACGCCGGAACCGCGCGGCGCGAGGACGGTGAGATCGTCTCCTCGGGGGGCCGGGTGCTGTCGGTGGTGGGGACGGGCCCCGACCTGGCGGCCGCGCGGGCCAAGGCATACCAGATCCTCGGCTTGATTCGGTTTCCGGGCAGCCATTTTCGCACCGACATCGCACAGTCGGCGGCCGACGGCAAGATCCGGGTCTAAAACGCGGCGGCCTGGCCGTCGCGGCGCGGGTCGCTGGCCGCGAGGTAGCCGGTATCCATCCGCCAGATCGCCTGGCAGCTGCCGAACTGGTTGTAGTCGTCGACCGCCACCAGATCGTGTCCGCGCCGGCGCAACTCGTCCAGGGTCGCGGCCGGGAAACCGTTTTCACAGCCCACCTGCATGCCCTGCACCCAGCGGAACCGGGGGCCGTCACAGGCCGTCTGCGGGTTCTGGCCGTGGTCGGCGATGCGCACCATCACCTGCACGTGTCCCTGCGGCTGCATCATGCCGCCCATCACCCCGAAGCTCATCACCGGCGCGCCGTCCTTGGTCACGAAGCCCGGGATGATGGTGTGGTAGGGTCGCTTGTTCGGGCCAACACTGTTCGGATGACCAAGCCCCGCAGTGAAATTCGCGCCTCGGTTCTGCAGCGAGATCCCGGTTCCTGGCACCACCACGCCCGACCCGAAGCCCATGTAGTTCGACTGGATCATCGACACCATCATCCCCGCGGCGTCGGCCGCGGTCAGGTACACCGTTCCGCCCGCCGGCGCGCCCGCCGACACCGGCTTGGCCCGGGTGGGGTCGATCAGCGCCGCCCGTTGCTCGAGGTATTCGGTGTCCAGCAGGAGTTCCGGCCGCAACGGCATGTGCTCGATATCGGCGAGGTAGGCCTGGGCGTCGGCGAAGGCCAGCTTCACCGCCTCGATCTGCAAATGCACGCTGTCGGCAGAATCGACTGGCAGCGAAGCTATGTCGAATCGCTCGAGGATGCCCAGCGCGATCAGCGCGACGATGCCGTGGCCGTTGGGCGGAATCTCGTGCACGGTGTAGCCGCGGTAGTCGCCGGTGATCGTGTCCACCCAGTCGGCGCGGTGGGCGGCCAGGTCGTCGGCCGTCATGGCGCCGCCGTTGGCCGCCGCGTGCGCCGCGAGGCGGGCGGCCAGCTCGCCGCGGTAGAACGTCTCGCCGCGGCTTGCCGCGATGGCCTCCAGCGTGTCCGCGTGCGCGGGCAGCCGGAACCGCTCCCCGGGCCTGGGGGCCCGATCCTCAGGCGCGAAAGCCTCGGCGAAACCCGGCTGTCCGGCGAACAGCGGCACCTGCGCCGCCCATTGTTCCGCGACCACGGGCGATACCGGAAAGCCGTTGCGGCCGTGTGCTATTGCCGGTGCGAACAGCCGCTCGAACGCCAGCTTGCCGAAGTGGGCGTGCAGTTCGGTCCACGCCGACACCGCACCGGGCACGGTGACCGAATTCCAGCCGAGGATGGGAACGGCGTTGCCGCCGAAGTATTCCGGGGTCCACGCCGCCGGTGAGCGGCCGGAGGCGTTGAGGCCGTGCACCTTCTCGCCGTCCCACACGATGGCGAACGCGTCGGAGCCGACTCCGTTGGAAACCGGTTCCACGATGGTCAGCGTGATGGCGGTGGCGATGGCCGCGTCGACCGCGCTGCCGCCCTCGGCGAGCATCCGCAGACCCGCTTGGGCGGCAAGCGGTTGCGATGTGCACACCACGTTGTCGGCCAGGACCGGCTTGCGGGGCCAGGCGTACGGGAAGTCCCATCCGAACGGTTGGTTCACCTTCGCGAGCGTAACGCCGGCGTGACGCCCGGCGCCCAGCGCCGCGCTGGCGTCACGCTCGCGGGCCCGCGCGATCAGGCCGTCAGCAGCGGGGCCATCCAGCTCAGCTCGGCCGGCAACTGCGAACTCCAGAATTCCGGGTTATGGCCGCCGGATGAGAACCCGCCGGCGGGCGGATTGGGCAGCTGTGCAATGAATTGCTTTGTCGCAGCGTAAAACGGGTCGCTGTCGCCGCAATCCACCCGGATCGGGATCGATCCCAGCGCGGGCATCCCGAACACCGAGTTGGCCGCGAAGTCGTCGGGTCCGTCGAAGGCCCCCGGCGCGGCCGCACCCGAGGACAGCCACAGCGCCGGGCTCACCGCGCAGATCGCCGCGGTCCGCGCCGGCCCGAGCCGGCCGCCGAGCAGCAGCGCGCCGTAACCTCCCATCGACCAACCCAGGAACGCCACCCGTGAGGTGTCCAAGCCCCGGTTGCCCAGCAGCGGGATGAGCTCGTCGAGCACCATCGCACCGCTGTCCTTGCCGGAAGACCGCTTGTGCCAGTAACTGCCGCCGCCGTCGACGGCGACCACCGCGAACGGCGGCAGGCCGGCATTGACGGCCTGGGCCAGACCCTGCTCGACGCCGCCGGCCATCGCAGTCGCGGCGTCACTGCCCTTGCCGTGCAGCGCGATCACGGGCCGCAGCGGTTTGGTCTGACCCGGCGGACGCGCGATGGCCCAGTTGGTGTTGACCCCGCCGCGCGCGGCCGACATGAACGAGCCGGTGACCATGGTGGGGGCGGCCGCCGCCGGCGGAGCCGGATCGCGGGGTGGGCCCGGGGCGGGCGGTGGGGGCGCCAGTGGCGTACCGGTGCCGGCCGCCGGCATGGCCTGAGATGCCCGGGGTTTTAACAGGATGTCGAGCCCGTAGGCGCCCACCGCGCCCACGGCGGCACCGGCGCCGAGACGGAGCACGGCGCGTCGGCTCAAGTCGGGCATGCGGGTCATCATGCCATGTCCGTTCGGCGGGTCGTTTGGTCGAAATGGCAATGCATTACCACTTTGGCTGGCACGATGGCTACTCGTGACTGCAGCGGTTACTCCAAAAGGAGAACGCCGGTGGTACGCGCTCGTGAGCGCCGCCGCCGAACTGCTGGTCGAGGGTGGGTTCGAGGCGGTGCGGCACCGGGCGGTAGCTCGGCGGGCCGGATTGCCGTTGGCGTCCACCACCTATTACTTCTCCTCCCTGGACGATCTGATCGCCCGCGCGGTCGAGCACATCGCCATGATCGAGATGGCCCAGCTGCGGTCCCGGGTCAGCGCCTTGTCGCGGCGCCGCCGCGGACCGGAGACCATCGCCGAGGTGCTGGCCGACCTGCTGGTCGGCGACGTCTCCGGCCCGGGCCTGACCGAGCAGCTGATCTCGCGCTACGAACGGCACATCGCCTGCACCCGGCTGCCCGCTCTGCGCGAGACCATGCGCCGCAGCCTGCGCCAGCGCGCCGAGGCGGTGGCGGAGGCCATCGAACGCTCGGGCCGATCGGTGCACATCGACCTGGTGTGCACCCTGATCTGCGCGGTGGACGGCTCGGTGGTGTCGGCCCTGGTGGAGGGCCGGGATCCGCGGGCGGCGGCCCAGGGTGCGGTGGTCGACCTCATCGAGGTGCTGGCGCCGATCGATCAGCGGCCGGTGCAGATCTGAGCGATTGCCGGCGGGCCGCCGGCAGCGACGGCGTCACGATACAGCCGGTGCCGGGGTCGCCGTAGCGGGTCACCGCGTCCGGGCGGCGCTGGGCGAACAGCGCCACGTAGGCGCAGACGACGGCGTCGACGGGATCCTCGGCGCGGCGCAGCTCGCTCTTGCGCTGCGCGCATTCGACGGCCCGGCGCAGCGCGCGCCAACCGTCGTGGCCGCCGACCCGCACCGGGACCGGGGCGTGCGCCAGCCGCTCCACGCCAGTCATCAGCAGCAGCAGCTCGGACTTGAGCCGCTCCAGGCTGCGGCCGGGCTTGGCCTTGTATTTCAGGGTTTGCTGCAACCCGAACAGGGCGCCGGTCGCGGCGTGCGGGTAGACCTCGATGGCGCGCCGGGGCCGCGGCGAACGCGGGTCCAGCGCGAGGCCCAGCGCCGCGGCCAGCCGGGCCGCCCGCGGGCCGTCGGCGAATTCGGGTTTTCCCGGTGTTGCACGAGTGGGTGCCGGCCTGGAACCTGCGGAAGTCGCGGTTGAGCGCGGTCCTGGCGGGACGCTGGCCGGTCGGGTTGTTCACCACCAGCGGCGCGTCGAAGGCGACCAGGCACTCCCCGCGCACGTACGGGTCGAGCGCGGCCAGGATCTAGTCGTCGGCGCGGACCGCGGCCACGCTCACCAGCTCGCCGCCGGAGTCGATGACGGCGACGCCCGTCGGGTTCCGCCCCGCCCAGTCGGTCGACGCCGGCGAAGTACACGGGTCCAGACTGCCGCGAAACCGCGACCGCGGACGCCGTTACCCGGTGAATCCGTTGCCCGCCGCGGTCTCGCGGTGGTCGACGAACCGTAAGCTCTATGTCTGTGAGCATTCCGAATGTGCTGGCTGCCCGGTACGCCAGTGCCGAGATGGTTGCGATCTGGTCGCCGGAAGCCAAGGTGGTTGCCGAGCGGCGGTTGTGGCTCGCGGTGCTGCGCGCGCAGCAACAGTTGGGTGTCGCGGTGCCCGTCGAGGCGATCGCGGACTACGAGCGGGTGCTCGAGGACGTCGATCTGGCCTCGATCGCGGACCGCGAACGCCTGCTGCGCCACGACGTCAAGGCGCGCATCGAGGAATTCAACGCGCTGGCCGGCCACGAGCACGTGCACAAGGGCATGACCAGCCGGGATCTGACCGAGAACGTCGAGCAGCTGCAGATCCGGCGCTCCCTGGAACTGGTCTTCGCCCACGGCGTCGCGGTCGCCGCGCGGCTGGTCGAACGGGCCGTGGCCTACCGCGACCTGGTGATGGCCGGGCGCAGCCACAACGTCGCCGCCCAGGCCACCTCCTTGGGCAAGCGATTCGCCTCGGCCGCCCAGGAGACGCTGATCGCGTTGACCCGGCTGCGCGAGTTGATCGACCGTTACCCGTTGCGCGGCATCAAGGGCCCGATGGGCACGTCGCAGGACATGCTCGACCTGCTCGGCGGCGACCCGGCCAAGCTCGCCGAACTCGAGCGGCGGGTCGCCGAATTACTGGGTTTCTCAACGGTTTTGACCAGCGTCGGGCAGGTGTACCCGCGGTCGCTGGACCACGACGTGATCTCCGCGCTGGTGCAGCTGGGCGCCGGCCCGTCGTCGATGGCGCATACCATACGGCTGATGGCCGGGCACGAACTGGTCACCGAGGGATTCGCGCCGGGGCAGGTCGGTTCGTCGGCGATGCCGCACAAGATGAACACCCGCAGCTGCGAACGGGTCAACGGCCTGCAGGTGGTGCTGCGCGGCTACGCCGCGATGGCCGCCGAACTGGCCGGCGCGCAGTGGAACGAGGGCGACGTGTTCTGCTCGGTGGTGCGCCGAGTTGCGTTGCCGGACAGCTTCTTTGCCATCGACGGGCAGATCGAGACGTTTCTGACGGTGCTCGACGAGTTCGGCGCCTACCCGGCGGTGATCGGTCGCGAGCTGGACCGCTACCTGCCGTTCTTGGCCACCACCAAGGTGTTGATTGCCGCGGTGCGCGCCCGGATGGGCCGCGAGGCCGCGCATTACGTGATCCGCGAGCACGCGGTGGCCACCGCGCTGGCGATGCGGGAACATGGCGCCGAGCCCGACCTGTTGGAGCGGCTGGCCGCCGACGAGCGGCTGCCGCTGGACCGGGCGGCCCTAGACGCCGCGCTGGCCGACAGGCGGGCGTTCACCGGCGCCGCCGCCGACCAGGTGGATGAGGTGGCCGCCCAGGTGGACGCGCTGGTGAGCCGCTACCCGGAGGCAGCCAAGTACACCCCGGGGGCCATCCTGTGACTCTCGCCGGCGTGCTTTCGCAGATCGACTTCACCGATCTGGACAACTTCGCCAACGGATTTCCGCACCACCTGTTCGCCGTGCATCGGCGCGAGGCGCCGGTGTACTGGCATGAGCCGACGGTCAACACCCCGGACGGTGAGGGCTTCTGGTCGGTGGCCTCCTATGCGGAAACCCTTGAGGTGCTCAAGGATCCGGCGACCTACTCGTCGGTGACCGGTGGTGAACGCCCGTACGGCGGCACGCTGCTGCAGGACCTGGCGATCGCCGGCCAGGTGCTCAACATGATGGACGATCCGCGGCGTTCCCAGATCCGGCGGCTGGTCAGCTCCGGCTTGACGCCGCGGATGATCCGCCTGGTCGAAGACGACCTGTGGGCCAGGGCGCGCCGGCTGCTGGACGCGGTGGTGCCGGGAGAGCCGTTCGACTTTCTGGTCGACATCGCCGCCGAACTGCCGATGCAGATGATCTGCATCCTGCTGGGAGTGCCTGAGTCCGAACGGTATTGGTTGTTCCAGGCGATCGAGCCGCAGTTCGATTTCGGCGGCTCCCGCAAGGCCGCGTTGTCGCAGCTTTCCGAGGCAGAAGCCGGTTCGCGGATGTACGAGTACGGCCGGCAGTTGATCGCCGCCAAGCGCGCCGAGCCGACCGACGACATGTTGTCGGTGGTCGCCAACGCGACGCTGGATGACGCTGCGGCGCCGGCCCTCTCCGATCTCGAGCTGTATCTGTTCTTCAGCCTGTTGTTCAGCGCCGGGGCGGAAACCACCCGCAACGCGGTCGCGGGCGGGCTGCTTGCGCTGGCCGAGCATCCGGAGAAATTGCGTTGGCTGCGTAACGATCTGGGTGCGCTGCCGACGGCCGTCGAGGAGATGGTGCGCTGGACCTCGCCCTCGCCGTCCAAGCGGCGCACCGCCACCCGCGATGCCACGCTCGGCGGCCAATCGATCAAGTCCGGGCAGAAGGTCCAGATCTGGGAGGGCTCGGCGAATCGCGATGCCAGCGTGTTCGACCGCGCTGTCGAATTCGACGTCACCCGAAAACCCAACCCGCAACTGGGTTTTGGTCAGGGTGTGCACTACTGTCTGGGCGCCAACCTGGCCCGGCTGGAGCTGCGGGTGCTGTTCGAGGAGTTGCTGACCCGGTTCGGCGCGGTGCGGGTGGTCCGTCCGGTCGAATGGGCCCGCACCAATCGGCACACCGGCATCCGGCACCTGGTCGTGGAACTCCGCGAAGAACAGTGACGGGCCGGTTCGCCGACGTCGAGGCGCGGGCGCTGCCGCTACATCCCGCGGATCGCGATCCCGGCCGATTGTAATTCCAGCGCGGCCAGGGCCCGGATGGTGGCGGTATCCTCGCGTCGCCAACCGCCGACCGGGTCCGTGCTGACGGCGGTCAACTTCCGCGGCGGGCGGTTCGTCAGCGCGCGCAGCGCGAGCAATTGGGCGTCGGCCGGGGTGGCGGCCAACGCGGTGACCGTCAGCTTGCGCCGAAAGAAGCGAAGCCGCAGGAACAACCACGGCCCCACCGCGATCAGGATCGGCAGCGCCACCACCGCCATCGCCAGCAGCACCGCCAGCCAGCTCGCCGCCACGTCCAGGTCGTGACCCGCTCCGGCTATGTCCAGCGCGGCCTGGCTGGCGGAGTTGAGCGGCTTGCTGACCCTGTCGCCCACGACCGGAATGTGCTGGGCGCCGTGACCGGCGGAGGCAAGGTTGCCGGCGACGCCGTGCGCGCCGCCCTCGACCTGCCGGCCGGCGTCGGCGATGGTGGCGATGGCGTCGTAAACCGCCAGCCCGACCAGGATCCACAGCCCGGTCCAGATGACGACGGCGAGGTCGCTGAACAGCTGGGCGGCCAGCCGCCCGGGCCTGGTGGAGTAGGGCAGAAACCGCGGTGTCATAGCCTCGATCCCAGCACACGGCCGGCGTCCCGGTGCCCGATAGGCTGACCGGATGCCTGCACTGTCGGACTACCAGCATGTGGCCAGCGGCAAGGTCCGTGAGCTGTATCGCGTCGACGACGAGCACCTGCTGTTGGTCGCCACCGACCGGATCTCGGCGTACGACTTCGTGCTGGACAGCACCATCCCGGACAAGGGCCGCATCCTGACGGCGATGAGCGTCTTTTTCTTCGGCCTCGTCGATGCCCCCAACCACCTGGCCGGACCGCCTGACGACCCGCGCATTCCTGACGAGGTGTTGGGCCGCGCGCTGGTGGTGCGCCAGCTCGAGATGCTCCCGGTGGAATGCGTGGCGCGCGGCTACCTGACCGGCTCGGGGCTACGGGACTACCAGGAGACCGGCAAGGTCTGCGGCATCGCGTTGACGCCCGGACTGGTCGAGGCGAGCAAGTTCGCCGAGCCGCTGTTCACCCCGGCGACCAAGGCCGCCCTGGGCGACCACGACGAGAACATCTCCTTTGCCCAGGTGATCGAGATGATCGGCGGGGTGTGGGCCAACCAGCTGCGCGACCGCACGTTGCAGATCTACGTCCAGGCCTCCGACCACTCGCTACGGAAGGGAATCATCATCGCGGACACCAAGTTCGAGTTCGGCACTGACCCGGACGGCAATCTGTTGCTGGCCGACGAGATCTTCACCCCGGACTCCTCGCGGTACTGGCCGGCCGACGAATACCGGGTCGGCGTGCCGCAGACCAGCTTCGACAAACAGTTCGTCCGCAACTGGCTCACCAGTCCCGAATCCTGCTGGGACCGGCACGGCACCGAACCGCCGCCACCGCTGCCCGACCACATCATCGAGGCCACCCGCAACCGCTATATCGAAGCCTACGAACGCATTTCCGGCCTGCGTTTCGACGACTGGATCGGCCCGCGCGCATGACCGAGACCCACCTGGCCACCTCCGTGCCGCCCGTCGCCAAGCGGGTGGACACCCGGCGCGAGCATCACGGTGACGTCTTCGTCGACCCCTACGAGTGGTTGCGGGAGAAGACCGACCCCGATGTCATCGCCCACCTCGAGGCGGAGAACGACTACGCCGACCAGATGACCGCCCACCTGGCGCCGCTGCGCCAGCAGATCTTCGACGAGATCAAGGCGCGCACCAAAGAGACCGACCTGTCCGTGCCGACCCGGCAGGGCCGGTGGTGGTACTACGCGCGCACCTATGAAGGCAAGCAGTATCGCGTCCAATGCCGTTGTTCCGTAGCCGATCCCGATGACTGGGACCCGCCGAACTTGGACGAGGACGCCGAGATCCCGGGCGAGCAGATCATGCTCGATTCGAACGCCGAAGCCGAGGGCCACGAGTTCTTCGCGCTCGGCGCCGCCACCGTCAGCCTGGACGGGAACCTGCTGGCGTATTCCGCCGACACCGTCGGAGACGAACGTTATACGTTGCGGTTCAAGGACTTACGGACCGGTGAACTGTATCCGGACGAGATCGCCGACATCGCGGCAGGAGCCACCTGGGCCGCCGACAACCGCACCGTGTACTACCTAACCTTGGATGCGGCACACCGCCCCGACAAGGTGTGGCAGTACCGGGCGGGCTCCGGCGAGGCACCCGAGCTGGTGTATCACGAAGCTGACGAGAAGTTCTGGCTCGGCGTGGGTCTCACCCGAAGCGAGGCCTACGTCATGATCGCCTCGGGCTCCTCGATCACCTCCGAATTCCGCTACGCTGACGCCGCCGACCCGCACGCGCAGTTCACCATGGTGCTGCCGCGCCGCGACGGTGTCGAGTACTCGGTCGAGCATGTGGTGGTCGGCGGGTAGGACCGGTTTTTGATCCTGCACATCGACGGCGCGGTGAACTTCACCCTCACCGAGGCCCCGGTCAGCGATCCGACCCGACAGCGCACCCTGATCCCGCACCGCGAGGACGTCCGGCTCGACGCGGTGGACGCCTTCGAAGGCCACCTGGTCATCAGCTACCGGCGTGCGGCGCTGCCGCGGCTGCAGCTGTGGCGCATCGACGCCGACGGCACATACACGCGGCCCGAAGAGATTTCGTTCAACTCCGAGCTGATGTCGGCCGGGCTGGCCGGCAACCCGAACTGGTCGGCGCCCAGGCTGCGGATCAGGGCCGGCTCGCTGGTCATCCCGGCGCGGGTCTACGACATCGACTTCGTCACCGGGGAGCGGACCCTGCTGCGCGAGCAACCCGTGCTGGGCGATTACCGGCCCGCCGACTACGTCGAACGGCGCGACTGGGCCGTCGCCGACGACGGCACCCGCGTCCCGGTGTCCATCGTGCACCGTGCAGACATCGAATTACCTGCTACCGCAGTGATTTACGGCTACAGCGTGTACGAGATCTGCATCGATTCGAGCTTCTCGATCGCCCGGCTGTCGCTGCTGGACCGCGGCATGGTGTTCGCGATCGCACACGTGCGCGGTGGCGGCGAGATGGGCCGGCTGTGGTACGAGCACGGCAAGCTTCTGGAGAAGAAGAACGCCTTCACCGACTTCGTCTCGGCGGAAAGGCATTTAGTGGAATCTAATGTCACCCGGCCGGATCGGCTGGTGGCGCTGGGCGGCAGTACTGGCGGCTTGCTGGTGGGGGCGGTGGCCAACCTGGCTCCGGAGCTGTTCGCCGGGATACTCGCGCAGGTGCCGTTCGTCGACCCGCTGACCACCATCCTGGATCCGTCGCTGCCGCTGACCGTCACCGAGTGGGACGAATGGGGAAACCCACTGGCGGACAAGGACGTCTACTTCTACATGAAGTCCTACTCGCCGTATGAAAACGTCGATGCCAGGCGGTATCCGGCGATCATGGCGATGACGTTGCTCAACGACGCCAGGGTGTACTACGTGGAGCCGGTGAAATGGGTTGTCGCACTGCGGCATGCCAACCCGGCCGGCGGCCCGTTCCTGTTGAAGACCCAGATGAACGCCGGGCACGGCGGCGTCAGCGGCCGCTACAAGGCGTGGGAGGAAACCGCCTACCAGTACGCGTGGCTGCTAGCGGCCGCCGAGGGCGACCGCTATGGCGGCGGCCAGAAAGACGATCTCCATCCCGATCCGCAGGGGTAGCAGGGTCGTCATCGATTTGGGCGGGTCGGGCATCCGCGCGGCGTGGATGTTGGCCGGGAACATGGCCAGCATCAGCACCAGCAGGCAGCCGGCCGCGACCGCGCGGGTCGCCGGCAGCAACAGGCCGAGCGCGCGCAGCAGCTCGAGCACTCCGGTGAGACTGACCAGCAGGCCGGGTGCGGGCAACCGGGGGGAACGATGGCGACCAGGTCCGCGCGCAGCGGCGGCGCGAAGTGCGCGATCCCGGTCAACACGAACATCGCGGCCAGTCCGACGGCCAGCGCCGGGGCCCAACCGTCGACGTAGGCCACGCCCAGCCGGCCCACCACCCACGCGACCAGGCTGCCCACCACCAGGGTGATCAACGGCGCCATCCCAACCTCCCGCAATCTAGACACTGACAAGATATCAGACCACCGAAGCTAGCCTCGGTATCTAGTCATTGTCAAGATGCGCGGTATGCTGGCCGGATGACTCGCCACAGCTACCACCACGGCGACCTGCCCGCGGTGATCCTGGCCGAAGCCGCGCGGCTGGTGGCCGAGCGCGGCGCCGAGCGCGTCTCGCTGCGCGAGCTGGCCCGCTGCGCCGGCGTCTCGCACGCCGCGCCGGCGCATCACTTCGCCGATCGGCGCGGGCTGTTCACGGCGCTGGCCACCCAGGGTTTTGAGCTGTTGACCCAGGCGCTGGCCGCCGCGCGGGGCGATTTCGCCGATGCCGCCCTGGCGTATGTGCGGTTCGCCCTCGACCACCCCGGCCACTACCAGGTGATGTTCAACAAGTCGCTGCTCGATGCGTCCGACGGGGGCCTGGCCGCCGCCGAGGCGGCGGCCGGTGCGGAGCTTTCCCGCGGGGTGGCGACGTTGCGCGACCCGCACGCCCGGGCCGACCCGCGCGGCGCCGAACTGGCGGTGCGGTCGCTGGTGCACGGTTTCGCCACACTGTGGCTCAACGACGCCGCGGTCCGGGCGGCCGATCCCATGGACACGGTCCGGCGGATCGCTACGATGCTGTTCGCCGGCCGACCGGGTCAGTCGCCGGCGGGCGGGCTCGGCGGCTCCGGGGGAGGAAGGACGCCGGAATGATGGTGCAGGCCACCAACACGACGGCCAGCACGAAAACGGCCGTGTAGGCGTGCGACAGGTGGTGCGACACGTGGCCGGCCAGCTCGGGGGTCATGGCCGGGCGCGGCACGGTCGACGGATCCACCGGCAGGCCACGCTTGCCGGTGACCGGGTGCATCCCGGCCGCCTCGTTCGCCGCCATCAGGGCCGGGTTGCGGTTGAACTGGTTGGTCAGGATGACCGCCATGAGCGCGGCCCCGATCGACCCGCCGACCTGCTGGTTCACGCTGATCAGCGTGGTCCCGCGGGCGACCTGATGCGGCGCCAGCGCCTGCATCAGCGCCGCCGACAGCGGCGTGGTGGTCAGGCCGATGCCCAGGCCCATGATCGCGAGCCCGCACACCAGGAACGGGGAATACGCGGCCTGCCTGGCCACGCCGTAGGTGAACACCGCCAGACCCACCGCGATCAGCGGCAGGCCGGTCAGCACGATCTTGCCGGGCCCGTGTTTGTCCATGACGGCCCCGCCGAGCGGCATGGTCAACACGGCGCCGACACCTATCGGCAGCATGTGCAGGCCTGACTGCATCGGCGTCTCATGGCCGACGATCTGGAAATAGCTCGGGACCAGCAACCCGACGCCCACCGAGGCGGCCTCGAACACCAGCAGCGTCACATTGACCTGCGTCACCACCGGGTTCCGGAACAGCCGCAGGTCGATCAGGGGGTGCTCGGTGCGATGCCAGGCGTGCAGGATGAACGCCGCGATTAAGGCCAGGCCGACCAGCGCCGGCACCAGCACATAGCGTTCGGCCACCGTGTGCCGTCCCGGAATGGAACACACCCCGCACAAAAAGATCGCCACGCCCGGTGACAGCAGCAGCGCGCCGGTGATGTCGAGCGCCTCCGAGGGGGCCGAGCGGTCCTTGGGGAACATGAGCGCCGCCAGCGCGAAGGCGGTCAGCCCGATCGGCAGGTTGATCAGGAAGATCCACTTCCAGCCGTAGGTCCCGATCAGCCAGCCGCCCAGGATGGGGCCCCCGATCGGGCCGAGCAGGATGGGGATTCCGCCCACCGCCATCAGCCGGCCGACCCGCTTGGGTCCGGCCTCCCGCGTCAGGATAACGAAGTTGAGTGGCAACAACATGCCGCCGCCGAGGGCTTGCACCACGCGAAACAGGATGAGCAGCAATATGTTTGGCGCCACCGCGCACAGCAACGAGCCCAGCGTGAAAATCAGCATCGAGCCCATGAACAGGCGTTTGGTGCCGAACCGGTCGGCCGCCCAGCCGGTGATCGGGATGACCGTGGCGAACGCGAGCATGTAGCCGGCGATCGTCCACGAGACGATGGCCTGGTTGGCGCCGAACTGTGCGATGAACGTTCGTTGCGCGACGGCCACGACGGTGCTGTCCAGCACGGCCATGATGCAGGCCAGCCCGCAGACCCCGGCGATCCGGAACAGCGCGGCATCGAGCTTGTCGGGGTACTCGTCGTCGCGCAGGGACGGTCCCGAGGCGGTGGCCACCGGGACGCTGAAAGTTGCAGAACGGGTCTTCTCCATGGCGCCGCTGAGCATATCCGCAGGGTTGCCCCGGCTGAGGCGTTTTACCCCTATTCGCTTATTCGCACGAGTGTAATTCGTTTGTGTGGTTAAGCGATAAACGCGCTGGTGCTGATCCGGCGGCGCGATTATGTCATTTGCCGGCGGTTTCGCTGGCGGGCTTTTTCGGCAGAAACGACGCCGGAATGATGGTGCAAACCACCAGCACAACGGCAATCACGAATACCGCGGTATAGGCGTGCGAAAGGTCGTGCAACACATTGCCCCAAAAACCGGGAGCAAGCGATTGCCGGGGTATTGCGGATTGGTCGATCGGCGTCCCGCCGGCGGCCGCCTTCTGGTGCAGGGCGGCCAGCTTGTTGGCGGCGACGATGTTGGGGCTGCGGTTGAACTGGTTGGTCAGGATCATCGACATCAGCGCGGTGCCCATCGAGCCACCCACTTGATGGCTGACGCTCATCAGCGTCGTCCCGCGCGCGATTTGGTGCGTGGCCAGCGCCTGGACCGAGGCGACGGACAGCGGCATCATGGTGCAAGCCCATGCCCAGGCCGGTGATCGCCAGGCCGGCCAGCAGCGTCGGCAGGTAGGGGGCCTGCCTGGCCACCCCGAAGGCGAAGGCGCCCAGGCCGGCGGTGATCAGCGCGATGCCGACCAGCACCACCTTGCCCGGCCCCTGCCTGTCCACCAGCGGTCCGGTCAACCGCATGGTCAGCATGGCGCCGAGTCCCTGGGGAATCATGTGCACGCCGGCCTGCATCGGCGTTTGGTGCAGCACCTGCTGGAAATAGCTCGGCAGCAGCAGGCCGGCGCCGAAGAAGGCGGTGGCGAAGACCAGCATCGTCACGTGGGTGAGCACCGGATTGCGGAACAGTCGCAGGTCGATCAGGGGGTGCTCGGTGCGATGCCAGGCGTGCCCGACGAACCCGGCGATGAGCGTCAGCCCCATCGCCGCCGGTATCAGCGCATGCCGGTCCGCGACGGTGCCGCGGCCGGGGATGGAGGACACCGCGAACAGGAACGTGGCCAGGCCCGGCGAGAGCAGCAGCACGCCCACGGCGTCGAAGGTCTCCGAGCGGGCCGGGTGATCGCGGGGAACACGACGGCGGCCAGGGCGACGGTGAGCAGCCCGATCGGCACGTTGATCAAGAAGATCCACCGCCAGCTCGAGGTGTCGATCAGCCATCCGCCCAGGATCGGGCCGCCGATCGGGGCGAGCAGCATCGGTATGCTCAGGATCGACATCAGCCGCCCGAGCCGCCGCGGCCTCGCTTCCCGGGTCAAGATCATGAAACCCAACGGCAGCAACATGCCGCCGCCGATGCCCTGAACAACCCGAAAGACGATGAGCTGCCAGATGTTTGCCGCTAGCGCGCACAGCAGCGAGCCCAGCATGAATGTCAGCACCGAGCCGATGAACAGTCGTTTGGTGCCGAACCGGTTCGCCGCCCACCCGGTAATCGGGATGACGGTGGCCAGGGCGAGCGTGTAGCCGGTCATCGTCCAGGCCACCACGGCCTGCGAGGAGGAGAACTGGTCGATGAAGGTGCGCTGCGCGACGCTGACGACCGTGACATTCCAGGATCGCCATCACGGTGGCCAAGATGCACACACCGGAGATCCGCAGCAGCGCGGCGTCCAGCTTGTCGGGGTATTCCCGTTCGGTGGCGCCCGGCTGCCCGGCCGGGGCATGCGGCGGCGTTTTGGCCGCTGCGTACGGGGCCTCATCCGTGGCGTTGCTTAGCATATCGAACAGACCGGATTCGCCGGCCCCGGCGGCCGCCAATTCGGTTATCGCGCTGGGTGAGCGCATATACGCCTGCTGTCTGCGTGTCCTTCACCATTCCGACACCTGAGATCGTCAAACTGCTGGTGTGTCTGGAAAATTGATCGTCTCCGTCTCGGGCATTGGCGAACGAACCCTGCCCGACGTCGAGGCGTTCTGCGCACAAATGGACGCCCGCAACGTGCCGGTATCATTGCTGGTGGCTCCCCGGCTGTCCGGCGACTACCGGCTCGACCACGACCCGCGAACCGTCGAATGGCTGACCGGGCGCCGGGCCGGTGGGGAAGCCATCGTGCTGCACGGCTACGACGACGCCGCCACCAAGAAGCGGCGCGGCGAGTTCGCGATCCTGCGGGCGCACGAGGCCAACCTGAGGCTGATGGCCGCCGACCGGGTGCTCGAGCATCTCGGGTTGCGCACCCGGCTGTTCGCCGCGCCCGGCTGGGTGGTCTCACCCGGGGTCGTCAAGGCGTTGCCGGGAAACGGATTTCGCTTGCTGGCCGACCTGCACGGGATCACCGACCTGGTCCGGCACAGCACCGTGCGCGCCCGGGTCCTCGGCATCGGCGAGGGCTTCCTCAGCGAGCCGTGGTGGTGCCGGATGGTGGTGCTGTCCGCCGAGCGGGTCGCCCGCCGCCACGGCGTGGTGCGGGTGGCGGTCGCGGCTCGCCATCTCCGCAAACCCGGCCCGTTGCAGGCCATGCTGGACGCCGTCGACCTGGCCCTGATGCACAACTGCGAACCGACGGTGTATCGCTGGCGCCCCGACCGGGCCGCCCTGGACGCCGCCTGACTAAGCGAGTCGCTGCGCGCGGCGGCCGGGGCACTACCCTGGTCCGACATGAGCGATTCATCGGTGGCGGGTTTCGGCGCGGATGCCATTGTGGTCGGGGCCGGATTGGCCGGCCTGGTCGCCGCCTGCGAACTGGTGGACCGCGGCCTGCGGGTGCTCGTCCTGGATCAGGAGAACAGCGCCAACCTGGGCGGGCAGGCCTTCTGGTCGTTCGGCGGCCTCTTCTTTGTGGACAGCCCCGAGCAGCGCCGGCTGGGCATCCGCGACAGCCATGAACTCGCGCTGCAGGATTGGCTGGGCACCGAGGCGTTCGACCGCCCCGAGGACTTCTGGCCGCGCCAATGGGCGCACGCCTACGTCGATTTCGCCGCGGGCGAGAAACGCAGTTGGTTGCGTGCCCGGGGGTTGAAGCTTTTCCCGTTGGTCGGCTGGGTCGAGCGCGGCGGCTATGACGCACAGGGACACGGCAATTCGGTCCCCGCTTCCACATCACCTGGGATACCGGCCCGGCGCTGGTCGAGATCTTCGCCCGCCGCTTGCGGGATCGCTCGACCGTGCGTTTCGCGCACCCCCATCGGGTCGACGAACTGATCGTCGAGGGCGGCGCGGTGACCGGCGTCCGGGGCAGCGTGCTGGAGCCCTCCGCCGCGCCTCGCGTCGTCGCGTCGTCACGAAACACCATAGCGCAGTTCGAGTTTCGCGCCGACGCGGTGATCGTGACCAGTGGCGGCATCGGCGGCAATCACGAGTTGGTGCGCAAGAATTGGCCGAAGCGGATGGGCCGCGTCCCCGAACAATTGCTCAGCGGTGTGCCGGAACATGTCGACGGCAGGATGATCGAGATCACCCAGCGGGCCGGTGCGCGGGTGATCAACCCGGACAGGATGTGGCACTACACCGAGGGCATCACCAACTACGAGCCGATCTGGCCGCGGCGCGGCATCCGCATCATCCCGGGCCCGTCCTCGCTGTGGCTGGACGCCAACGGCAAGCGGCTGCCGGTTCCGCTCTACCCCGGGTTCGACACCCTCGGCACGTTGGAGTGCATCACCAAATCGGGCTTCGACTACACCTGGTTCGTGTTGAACGCCAAGATCATCGAGAAGGAGTTCGCGCTTTCCGGCCAGGAGCAGAACCCGACCTGACCGGGCAGAGCGTGCGTGAACTGCTGCGCAACCGGGCGCGCTCCGGGCCGCCCGGACCGGTGCAGGCGTTCGTCGACCGGGGGTGGACTTCGTCAGCGCGAATTCGTTGCGCGAGTTGGTGACCGCGATGAACAAGCTGCCCGACGTGGCGCCGCTGGACTACGCCACGGTGGAGGCCGAGGTCACCGTCCGCGACCGCGAGGTGGCCAACAGGTTCAGCAAGGACGGCCAGATCACCGCGATCCGCGCCGCCCGCGGTTATCTGGGCGACCGGCTGGGCCGGGTGGTGGCGCCACACCGGCTGACCGACCCGAAAGCCGGACCGCTGATCGCGGTCAAACTGCATATCCTGACACGAAAGACGTTGGGTGGCATCGAAACCAACCTCGCCTCGCGGGTGCTGGGCGCCGATGGCACCCCGCTCACCGGACTGTACGCGGCCGGCG
The DNA here is from genome assembly GCA_002291465.1 of Mycobacterium lepraemurium. Taxonomy (GTDB): domain Bacteria; phylum Actinomycetota; class Actinomycetes; order Mycobacteriales; family Mycobacteriaceae; genus Mycobacterium; species Mycobacterium avium. Next base: position 843,817 of record CP021238.1, read on the forward strand.
AGGCGGCCGGATTCGGCGGCGGCGGGGCGCACGGCTATCGCGCGTTGGAAGGCACCTTCCTCGGCGGTTGCATCTTCTCCGGCCGCGCTGCCGGTCGCGGCGTCGCCGACGACATTTCGTAACGCCGAGCAGACGCAAAGGCCCCCGCACGCTCGGCGTGTCGGGGGTTTTGCGTCTGCTCGCGCTAGAAGGTGACGGCGTCCTCTTCGGGCAGCACCTGGAAGTCGGTGCTGTCATCTCCGAGAGCCGGCCGTAGTAGATGCCGCGCGCGTCCGGGGCGATGATGCCCTGGTGGATGGGGACGGCGCGGGCGGGCGCCACGGCGCGCAGGTAGTCCACCGCCTCGGACACCTTCATCCACGGGGCCGCGGCCGGGGTAGCCAGCACGTCCACCGGCTCGTCGGGCACGAACAGCACGTAGCCGGGATGCATCAACCGGGCGCGATGGCCGCCGTCGCCCACCAGAAACTAAATGTTCTCTATCACAGGGATTTCCGGGTGGATCACCGCATGTTTACCGCCGACCGCGCGAACCGTCAGCTCGCCGATCTGCAGCTCGTCGCCCACGTGCACCGCCCGGCAGGGTGCGCCCAGTTGGGCGGTGGTCTGCGGGTCGGCGTACAGCGCGGCATCCGGGTTACCCTCGAGCAATGCCGGCGGCCGGGTGGCGTCGATGTGGTCGGGGTGCTGATGGGTGATCAAGATGGCGGTGAGGCCGGTGATGCCCTCGAAACCGTGTGCGAAGGTACCGGGGTCAAAGAGCACTCGGGTGTGGTCGAACTCGGCAAGTAGGCACGAATGGCCGAAATGCGCCAGTTGCATATCTACGATTGTGCTTTGATGGACAAGCTGCCGATGCGCGTCTTCCTGGCCACCATGGTGGTCGCCGGCAGCTTCGCGGTTGCCCTGATCGTCGTCATTCCTGCGTACGGCGAGCCCGAGACTTGCCCGGGGGGGTATGCGACCGGATCCCCAACACCGCGTGGATCGATCAGCATGCGGTGCCGCTGGACGCGGTGTACCACCGGCCCGCGCTCGCCGGTCAGGCGGCACACACCACCGGCGCGGCGCCCGGCCCGCGTTTCCGGTTCGAGGAGCTGTGCGGCGCGCCGGCCCTGCCGCAGGACCCGCGCGACTCGGCGGTGGTGGCGCGTTCGACGGTTGCCCATCTCGACGGGCAGTGGCAGCTGCAGGCGCAGGTGCTGCACTGGCGCGGCGACACCGCCCACGGTGTTCGGCAACGCCGTGGCCGCGCTGCGCGGCTGCCAGCAGCGCACGCCGCAGGAATCGCCGTCGCTGACCAGCGACGAGCCGACCCGTATGGCCGCCGTGATCAGCGGCCCGGTGGTGATGCACACCTATCTGTTGGCGCACCCGGCCAGCAGCACCATCAGCGAGCTGACGCTGTGGTCGTCGGCGCTGTCGCAGACGCCGTGGCCGGCGATGGCGGACGACCCGGTGCTGGGCGCCATGAACGCGTCGTTGTGCGAGGCCTACATCGCCTCGTGCCCGTGACCCCGAGCTGCGCTTTCGCCGGTAGGGTTAGCGCGGAAAACGCCAACACAGGAGGAGCGCCGGTGGCCTGGGTGATCGTGAGTGTGATGCCCAAAGCGGAGATCTTGGACCCGCAGGGTCAGGCGATTGTCGGCGCGCTGGGCCGGCTCGGGCATTCCGGGATCTCAGATGTGCGGCAGGGCAAGCGATTTGAGCTCGAGGTCGATGACAGCGTCGACGATGCGGCGCTCGCCGAGATCGCCGAAACGCTGTTGGCCAACACCGTGATCGAGGACTGGACGATCAGCCGGGAGACGCAGTGACCGCACGCATCGGGATCATCACCTTCCCCGGGACGCTCGACGACGTGGACGCCGCGCGGGCGGCGCGACGGGTCGGCGCGCAGCCGGTCAGCCTGTGGCATGCCGACGCCGACCTCAAGGGCGTCGACGCGGTGGTGGTGCCCGGCGGCTTCTCCTACGGCGACTACCTGCGGGCCGGGGCGATCGCCCGGTTCGCCCCGGTGATGACCGAAGTCGTTGACGCCGCCCGCCGCGGAATGCCAGTGTTGGGTATTTGCAACGGTTTTCAGGTGCTCTGCGAGGCCGGGCTGCTGCCCGGCGCGTTGACCCGCAACGTGGGTCTGCACTTCATCTGTCGCGACGTGTGGCTGCGGGTGGCCTCGACGTCGACGGCGTGGACGTCGAGGTTCGAACCCGACGCCGATCTGCTGGTGCCGCTGAAATCCGGTGAGGGCCGCTACGTCGCCCCCGCCGACGTGCTCGACGAACTCGAGGGTGAGGGACGGGTGGTGTTCCGCTACCACGAGAACCTCAACGGGTCCCAGCGCGACATCGCCGGCGTCAGCTCCGCCAACGGCCGCGTGGTGGGGCTGATGCCGCATCCCGAACATGCCATCGAGGCGCTGACCGGGCCTTCCGACGACGGCCTGGGCCTGTTCTATTCGGTGCTGGACGGCGTGCTCGCCGGCTGAGCGCCGGGACGTCAGCCCGCGTCGCGCAGCAACGGTACGTGCGCCGACGGTGCGGCGGGGTTCAACTCCTCGAAGAGTTCGGTCGCGTCCGCGATCGTCTCGTCGAGAAAGGCGGCGAAATCGGTGAAGCCGACGCCGTTTCGGATCCATTGCGACTTGCGCGCCGTGACGTCGATCCGCTGCGGATCCGACGAACCGTGCACGATCGCGGTGACGCGCCGGCCCAGACGGTTCCACCGGTCGGAAAAGTAGGTCAGCCACGGGCGGTCGGACGTGGGGAAGTAGCACCCCGGGGTGACTCGGATGATCAACACGTCGTCGTGCGCGGGCGAAATCTCGAAGTGGACATGCAGCCGCCGCGGAGCGGCGGTGACGAAGAAGTATTCGCCGTCGGGGTGGCCGCGAAAATACCGCCGGCCGCGCGTGCGCAAGTAGCGCTCCACCAGGTTCGCGCAGCTCTGCTCGTTCGTCATGACGAACATGCTGCCGCCGGCGAATTTGCGGACGCTGGGAGCCAACCGGTGCGCCACCGAAGAATCTGTTGAGAATTCGCTGAGTCAGCGGCTCCGCTCCACGATCCCGGCGCCCGGTCCGGGCACCGTGCGCAGCAGCGTGACCGAAAACCGGTACCGCTCCGGGCGATAGTGGAACTCCACCACCTCGAGCGGCGTGTCGTCATGGCCGTAACCGGTGCGTTCGAGCACCAGCACCGGCGACCCCAACGGCAGATTCAGGGCGCCGGCCACTTCCACGGAGGCGCCGGCGGCGTGGATCTCGTAGCTGGCTCGGGCGATCGGGGTGTCGAGTCGCCGCTCCCACATGGTGTAGGTGCTTTCCATCGCCCGCCCGGTCTGCGTGTCGGTCGCGCTCTTCAGCTACGGTTCGACGGCCTTGCCCAACCTCGGCGGCAGGTAGGCGATCATCAGGGCCAGCGGCTGCTCGCCGTCGCGGAAACGCCGGTGCACACAAAGGACTTTGGTCAGATGCAGCGTTTCAACGATGCGTTGCGGGGCGTCCTCGACGCGATGCGACAGCACGTCGACGTTCGGAGTGATGCCCGAGGCGGCCAGCACCTCGGTGATGGTGCGCACGCCGGGGCCGAGTTCCTGCTTGACCGGGTTGACCACGAAGGTGCCCAGGCCCTGGCGGCGCACCAGCCAGCCCTGGCGTTCGAGCAGCCCGACCGCCGCGCGCACGGTGACCCGGCTCACCCGGGTGCGATCGACCAGCTCTCGCTCGGTGGGCAGCCGCGCACCGCGAGGCAGCCGCTGTTTGACGATGGCCGCCTTGAGCGCTTCGGCGAGCTGGGTGCTGGCCGGCACGCTGCCCCGGGAGATACGCAGGTCGGCGGCGTCGAGGTCGAGCTGGTCGGGGACCACAAGATGTATTAAAACGTCTCATTTGCTGGCCGTAAAGCGCGAGTCCCGCAAGCACGACCGCCGTCGCCAGCCGGGTAGTCGGAAAGTATTGGTGAACAACGTGTTTCGTGTCGCCGTGGCGTCAGTCGGGATCGGTCAGCGGATACAGCGCGGGGAGGTTGACCACGATGGCTTCCTGGGTGCTGCGCGCGATTACCACCTCGGCGGTGGTGTGCGGGTCGGGGTTTTCCTCCCGATGCGGCAGGTAAGGCGGGATGAAGACGTAGTCACCGGGCGCGGTGGCGATGCGGACTTCGTGGACACCGTCGTGAAAGACGAACTCCGGGTTGCCGGTTCGCACATAGATCGCCGTCTCGGATTCGCCGTGGTGATGGTTGTCCGACGCCGATCCGGGTAACGCGTGCGTCTCACCCATCCACAGCTTTTCCGACCCGACCGAGTTGCCGGACAGCGCGGCGAAGCGCTGCAGGCCCTCTGACTGCGCGGTATCGGAGCTGAGCTGTGACGCCTTGACGTGATACACGCGGTTGCGCGCGACGTGCGGTGTCGCGTCGTCGAAGTCCGGGTGAAATCCGTCCGCGGTGGTCATTGGTTCTCACGAGGTGAGCGGGACGGCGGCCTCGGCGGTGTTGCACAAGAAGGTCAGCGTCTCCTGCAGGTACAGCTGCACGGTGTCCGCGTCGTGACTGGTGTAGCCGATCGACACGTCGGTCCCGAGTTGCAGGTCGAAGTCGCCTCCGCGGGTGGTCAGCACGAAAGCACCGTCGATGGCCGGCGCCCAGATGATGTCGCCGGGAACCAGCCGGTCGATGTGTTCGAGGATCGGATAGCCGTGTTCGGTGGTCTCGCTGACCTTGGTGTAGACGTCCGCGGACAGCAGCACCGAGTAAGGGCCGTCGACACCGGCCAGCCGGAGTTCGGAGATCGCCTGGGTGATCACGTCCGGAATCTCGCGGGGGTCTGCCGGGAGGGCCAGCGGCTTATTCGAGCTGGCCGAACGGATGCCGTCGGTCGAGGCGGCCGCGTAGCCCTCGAAGATGGCCCGGTCTTCCACTAACGCCAACTTCTTGGCGGCCTCTTTGACCGGACCCCAGTCGGAGTCGTTGGCGCCGCGCTCGACGTTGTCGATCTCGTAACGCTACAAGGTGAACGGAACCCGCAGCCGGACAAGGGGTTTGCTGTCCCGCAGGTGGGCCACCACACCGTTGGTGGGTGCCTCGACGTCGATCAGTCGGCCGGTGCTGACCGCCGCGGCGGCCGGACCGCCGGGCTCGCTCACGTCGACCACCCGCCGGCCGGCGACATGGCGTTTGAAGGTCCTGCTGGCTTCCAATTCGATTTCACCCCAAGCGGCTTCGGTGACCGGTGCCAGATCGCGGTAGAGGTTGTTCATCGAGTTGTTCCTTTCAAGCTGCCGATCGACAGTGAGCCGTTCCGCGCCGGTGGTGCCGCCGGCATCGCAGGCGCGGGCAGGGGTGGCGGGTCGTCGAGGAAATCGGCGGTGGGCGAGAAGAACAGTCCACCGGTGACGACGGTGGAGAAATCGAGGATGCGATCGGTGTTGCCGGGCGGGTCGCCGAGGAACATGTTGCGCAGCATCTGTTCGGTGACTCGCGGGGTGCGCGAGTAGCCGATGAAATAGGTGCCGTATTCGCTCTTGCCGAGTTCGCCGAAGGGCATGTTGTGCCGGACGATTTTCAGCTCGGTGCCGTAGTCGTCGGTGATGACGTTGAGCGCGATGTGGGCGTCGGCGGGTTTGACGTCGTCGTCGAGTTCGATGTCATCGAGCTTGGTGCGCCCGATCACGTTCTCCTGCTCGGTGACCGACAGCGCGGTCCACGCCGACATGTCGTGCAGGTACTTCTGCGCGTGGACGTAGCAGGAGCCGGCGAAGTCGGGGTCCTCGTCGCCGATCGCGGTGGAGCTGACGGCCAGTGCGCCGTCGGGGTTTCGGTGTCGTCGACGAACCGAGCAGGTCGCGGTTGTCGAAGTACCGGAAGCCGTGCACCTCGTCGACGACGGTGACAGCGCCGGCCACCGATTTCAGGATCCGGTCGGCCAGTTCGAAACAGACGTCCAGGCTTTCGGCCCGGATGTGGAACAATAGGTCCCCGGGTGTGGCGGGAGCGGTGTGCCGCGGCCCGTGCAGCTCGACGAAGCGGTGCAGCTCGGCGGGGCGCGGCCCGGAGAACAAACGGTCCCAGACGTCCGAGCCGATCGAGGCGATCGCCGACAACCGTTTCTGCGGCTCGCGGAAACCGATCGCGCGCACCAGCCCCGAGATGTCCTGCAGCGCCTCGTGCACGGTCGCCTCGCCGCCGTCGTCGACGGTCAGCACGAGGAAGATCGCCGCCGGGGTGAGCGGCGCGAGGATGGGCTGTGGCTGGACGGGGGCACGTGGATGACTCTAACGTGAACGGCGTGACGGCGGACAGCCATGATGTTCACCATGTCCGGCGGTCCTCGAAACCAGACGAAGTCCTCAGCGAGTGCGCAAGGGCTCTGCGAGTTCATCGACGCCTCTCCGTCGCCGTTTCACGTCTGCGCCACGGTGGCCGCTCGGCTGATCGCTGCCGGGTACACCGAACTGGACGAAGCTAAACACTGGCCATCGCAGCCCGGCCGCTACTTCACCGTGCGGGCCGGCTCCCTGGTCGCCTGGAATTCAACCGGCGCCGACGGCCCGTTCCGGATCGTCGGCGCGCACACCGACAGCCCGAACTTGCGAGTCAAGCAGCATCCCGACCGGACGGTCGCCGGTTGGCGGGTGGTGGCGCTGCAGCCCTATGGCGGCGCCTGGCTCAACTCGTGGCTGGACCGCGACCTGGGCATCAGCGGACGCCTGTCGGTGCGCGACGATTCCGGGCTCAGCCACCGGCTGGTCCGCATCGACGAGCCGATCCTGCGGGTGCCGCAGCTGGCCATCCATTTGGCCGAGGACCGCAAGTCGGTGACGCTGGATCCGCAGCGGCACGTCAACGCGGTGTGGGGCGTCGGCGAGTCGGCGCGGTCGTTCGTCGACTACGTCGCGGCACGGGCCGCGGTGGCGCCGGGCGACGTGCTGGCCGCCGACCTGATGACCCACGACCTGACGCCCTCGACGCTGATCGGCGCCTCGGAGAACGGAACTGCCGACCTGCTCAGCGCGCCCCGGCTGGACAACCAGGCCAGCTGCTACGCGGGCCTGGAGGCGCTGCTGGCGACCGAGCCGAGCGGGCCGCTGCCCGTCCTGGTCCTCTTGGACCACGAGGAGGTCGGGTCGTCCTCGGACCACGGCGCGCAATCCGACTTGCTGAGCACCGTGCTGGAGCGAATTGTGTTGGCGGCCGGCGGTGCTCGGGAGGACTACCTGTCCCGGCTGCCGGCCTCGCTGCTCGCCTCGGCGGACATGGCACACGCCACCCACCCCAACTACCCAGAGCGCCACGAGCCCGGCCACCCGATCGCCGTCAACGCCGGACCGGTGCTCAAGGTGCACCCGAACCTGCGCTACGCCACCGACAGCCGCACCGCCGCGGCCTTCGCGCTGGCCTGCCGGCAGGCCGGGGTGACGCTGCAGCGCTACGAGCACAGGGCCGACTTGCCGTGCGGGTCGACGATCGGCCCGCTGGCCGCGGCGCGCACCGGCATCCCGACGGTCGACGTGGGGGCGGCGCAGCTGGCGATGCACTCCGCGCGCGAGCTGATGGGCGCGCACGACGTCGCCGCGTACTCGGCCGCGATGCACGCGTTCCTTTCTCCCGGCTAGCGGCATAGGCTCGGCCGGTATGGGGCTCAACGTGGAGATGGTGACCTTCGACTGCCGGGACCCCGCGCGGCTGGCCGGCTGGTGGGCTGAGCAGTTCGGCGGCACGACGCACGACATCCTCGCCGGCGAGTTCACCGTGGTGAGCTTCCCCGAGGGGCTGCGGCTGGGGTTTCAGAAGGTGCCCGATCCCACGCCCGGGAAGAACCGCGTGCACCTCGATCTCGGTGTCGCCGACCTCGATGCCGAGGTGTCGCCGCTGACGGCGGCTGGAGCGAACGAGGTCGGCGACACCAGTTCGGTGAGAGCTTTCGCTGGGTGATGCTGGCCGACCCCGAGGACAATGTGTTCTGCCTGGTGCGCCCGTAGCTAGAGGTGCTTGGCCAACAACTGCTCGGCCATCTGGGCGTCCTTGCGGCTGTCCGACTGGGCTTTACGGAACAGCTCGGCTACGTCGTTGTCCCCGTCGCGCTCGGCGTCCTGAATATGGGTTTCCAGCCGCAAGGCGTTGTCGAGGCACTTCTCGGTGAACCAAATGAGGTTGTAGTTCTTGTCTTTGGTGCCGGTGACATGTCCGGTTTCGACTGTCATTGTCTCCTCCGTTTTGCGTTCGTCCTCGGACACAGGGCGGCTACCCGCCCGCCCTGCGGACAAACCTTCGCCGTGGGCTGGCCCCGGCAGCGGCGCCGGCAGGGCCGGTGCGCCATAGACTGGCGGGCGTGACTGCCTCCCCGACGAGTGTGCCCACCCAGGCGATCGACACCGTCGAGCGCGCCGCGACCACCCCCGACGAGCCGCAGCCATTCGGCGAGTTGGGCCTCAAAGACGACGAATACCAGCGCATCCGCGAAATCCTGGGCCGCCGGCCCACCGACACCGAGCTGGCGATGTACTCGGTGATGTGGAGCGAGCACTGTTCCTACAAGTCGTCCAAAGTGCACCTGCGCTACTTCGGTGAGACCACCACCGACGAGATGCGCGCCGGCATGCTGGCCGGCATCGGCGAGAACGCCGGCGTCGTCGACATCGGCGACGGCTGGGCGGTCACCTTCAAGGTGGAATCGCACAACCACCCCTCCTACGTCGAGCCCTATCAGGGGGCTGCCACCGGCGTCGGCGGCATCGTGCGCGACATCATGGCGATGGGCGCCCGCCCGGTGGCGGTGATGGACCAGCTTCGGTTCGGCGCCGCCGATGCGCCGGACACCCGCCGCGTGCTCGACGGCGTGGTGCGCGGCATCGGCGGCTACGGCAACTCGCTGGGCCTGCCCAACATCGGCGGCGAAACCGTCTTCGACGCCTGTTACGCCGGCAACCCGCTGGTGAACGCCATGTGCGTCGGCGTGTTACGCCAGGAGGACCTGCACCTGGCCTTCGCCTCCGGCGCGGGCAACAAGATCATCCTGTTCGGCGCCCGCACCGGGCTGGACGGCATCGGCGGGGTGTCAGTGCTGGCGTCGGACACCTTCGATGCGGAGAACTCTCGCAAGAAGCTGCCCTCGGTTCAGGTGGGCGACCCGTTCATGGAGAAGGTGCTCATCGAGTGCTGCCTGGAGCTCTACGCCGGTGGGCTGGTGGTCGGCATCCAAGACCTGGGCGGTGCCGGATTTGCTTGCGCCACTTCTGAATTGGCGTCCGCCGGCGACGGGGGGATGGAGGTCCGGCTGGAGGCCGTGCCGCTGCGCACCGCCGGCATGACGCCCGCGGAGGTGCTGTGCAGCGAATCCCAGGAGCGGATGTGCGCGGTGGTCACACCGGAGAACGTCGACGCCTTTCTGGCGGTGTGCCGCAAGTGGGACGTGCTGGCCACGGTGATCGGCGAGGTCACCGACGGCGACCGGCTGCGGATCACCTGGCACGGACAGACGGTGGTCGACGTGCCGCCGCGCACCGTCGCCCACGAAGGCCCGGTATACCAGCGACCGCTCGCCCGCCCCGACGCCCAGGACGCCTTGAACGCCGACAGCCCGGCACGGCTGCCCCGCCCGGCCACCGGCGCCGAGCTGCGGGCCACTTTGCTTGCGCTGCTTGGCAGTCCGCACCTGTGCAGCCGCGCGTTCATCACCGAGCAGTACGACCGGTATGTGCGCGGCAACACCGTGCTGGCCGAACACGCCGACGGCGGCGTGCTGCGCGTCGACGAGACCACCGGCCGCGGCATCGCCGTGTCCACCGACGCCTCGGGCCGCTACACCATGCTCGACCCCTACGCCGGTGCGCAGCTCGCGCTCGCCGAGGCCTACCGCAACGTCGCCGTCACCGGCGCCACCCCGGTCGCGGTCACCAACTGCCTGAATTTCGGCTCGCCCGAAGACCCCGCGGTGATGTGGCAGTTCGCCCAGGCGGTACACGGATTGGCGGATGGCTGTGTGGCCCTGGGGATTCCGGTGACCGGCGGCAACGTCAGCTTCTACAACCAAACCGGATCGGCGGCGATCCTGCCCACCCCGGTGGTGGGAGTGCTCGGCGTCCTCGACGATGTGAGCCGACGGCTCCCCACCGCCCTGGGCACCGAGCCCGGCGAAACCCTGATGCTGCTCGGCGAGACCCGCGACGAGTTCGACGGCTCGGTGTGGGCGCAGGTGACCGCCGACCATCTGGGCGGCCTGCCGCCCAAGGTCGACCTGGCCCGCGAGAAGCTGCTCGCCGAGGTGCTGCGCGCGGCGTCGCGCGACGGCCTGGTGTCCGCGGCGCACGACCTTTCCGAGGGTGGCCTGGCCCAGGCCGTCGTCGAGGCCGCACTGGCGGGCGAAACCGGTTGTCGCATCGTGCTTGCCGAGGACGCCGACCCGTTCGTGACGTTGTTCTCCGAGTCGGCGGGCCGGGTGCTGGTGGCGGTGCCGCGCACCGAGGAGAGCCGGTTCCGTTCCATGTGCGAAGCGCGGGGACTGCCGGCGGTGCGCATCGGCGTCGTCGACCAGGCCTCCGACGAGATCGAGGTGCAGGGACTGTTCACGGTTCCGTTGGCCGAATTGCGGCAGACCTCCGAGTCGGTGCTGCCCCGGCTGTTCGGATGAACACACGCGGCCAAACCTGATGCTGCCCAGTCTTTTTCGTCGAACCGCCGCGCTGTCGTTGGCCGGCACCCTGGTCGGCTGGAGCTTCATCGGCCCGCGGCTGCCTGCCGGGGTTCGCATGGTGCTGCAGGCCGGGGTCGGTGCCGCGCTGGTGGCGCTGACCCGGGCACCGCTGGGCCTGCACCCGCCGCGCCTGTGGGCCGGGTTGCGGTGCGGGGCGGCGGTCGCCGGCTGCGCGGCGGGCGCCGGTCGCCGCGACCACCCTGGTGCCCGCGGTGCGCGAGTCGATGGCCGGGCGCGAGCCGCCGGCCCCGGCGCCGGACTGGCTGCTGCTGCGCATACCGGTGGGCACCGTCTGGTCGGAAGAGGCCGCCTTTCGCGCGGCGCTGACCACCGCCGGCTCCGCCGCGTTCGGCAGACGCGGCGCAATGTTGTTGCAGGCCATAGCCTTTGGGATCTCGCATATCGCCGACGCCCGCGCCACCGGCGAGCCGGTGGCCGGCACCGTGTTGGTCACTGCCGTCGGGGGCTGGTTCTTCGGCTGGCTCACCGACCGTTGCGGCAGCCTCGCCGCCCCCATGCTGGCGCATTTGGCCGGCAACGAGGCCGGGGCGATCGCGGTGCTCGCGGTGCGGCGTCGCTCCGGGCGATACGCGGCCCCACGAATCTGAGACCCTGGGTCTATGGCGCCCCGCGACAAGCCCGACCCGGCCAAGACCCGGCATGCGGTGCTGGCCGTCGCGCAGTGGCTGCGGGACGAGTCCGCGCCCGAGCCTGCCCGTGACGAGGTGGCGACGGCCGTTCGGCTCACCGCCCGCACCCTGGCCGCGGCGGCGCCTGGCCGCAGCGTCGAGCTGCGCATCCCGCCGTTCGCCGCGGTGCAGTGCATCCCCGGGCCCGCCCACACCCGCGGCACGCCGCCCAACGTGGTGGAAACCGAACCGCGGACCTGGCTGCTGCTGGTCACCGGCAAGCTGGCATTCGCCGACGCCAGGCGCACCGGTGCGCTGCGCCTTTCCGGCTCCCGCGCCGGTGAGATCGAACACTGCCTGCCCCTGTTCGACGTGGGCTGAACATAACCCTGAAGTGCAGGTTTACCCCGGCGGGCCGGGATTTCGCCGGTCAACACGCCCGGTGGATTCGGCGGCGCTGCCGCGCTGCCCGTAGACTCCGTTACGTCACCAACCGTTCCCCGGGGGGGAGCCGCCCAATCGTGACCGTCGCCGAACCCGAGCAGGACTTCAACGCACCCCGCGAGGAATGCGGTGTATTCGGGGCCTGGGCCCCGGGCGAGGAAGTCGCCAAACTCACCTACTACGGCCTCTACGCGCTGCAGCATCGCGGGCAGGAGGCCGCCGGCATCGCCGTCGCCGACGGATCCCAAGTGCTAGTGTTCAAGGACCTGGGCCTGGTCAGTCAGGTGTTCGACGAGCAGACGCTGGCCGCGATGCAGGGCCACGTCGCCATCGGGCACTGCCGCTACTCCACCACCGGCGACACCACCTGGGAGAACGCCCAGCCGGTGTTCCGCAACACCGCTGCGGGCACCGGGGTTGCCTTGGGGCACAACGGAAATCTGGTCAACACCGCCGAGCTGGCCGCGCGGGCCCGCGACGCCGGGCTGATCGCCAAGCGCGCGCCGGTCCCGGCGACCACCGACTCCGACATCCTGGGCGCGCTGCTGGCACACGGTGCTGCCGACTCCACGTTGGAGCAGGCCGCGCTGGACCTGCTGCCGACGGTGCGCGGCACCTTCTGTCTGACTTTCATGGACGAGAACACGCTCTATGCGTGCCGCGATCCGCATGGGGTGCGGCCACTTTCGCTGGGACGGCTGGACCGCGGCTGGGTGGTGGCCTCCGAGACCGCCGCGCTCGACATCGTCGGCGCCTCGTTCGTGCGCGACATCGAGCCGGGCGAACTGCTGGCGATCGACGCCGACGGGGTGCGTTCCACCCGGTTCGCCAATCCCACCCCCAAGGGCTGCGTCTTCGAGTACGTCTATTTGGCGCGACCGGACAGCACCATCGCCGGCCGGTCCGTGCACGCCACCCGGGTCGAGGTCGGCCGGCGGCTGGCCCGAGAACGCCCCGTCGAGGCCGACCTGGTGATCGGCGTGCCAGAGTCGGGCACCCCAGTCGCCGTCGGCTACGCCCAGGAGTCCGGCATCCCCTACGGGCAGGGGCTGATGAAGAACGCCTACGTGGGGCGCACCTTCATCCAGCCGTCGCAGACCATCCGTCAACTCGGTATCCGGCTCAAGCTCAACCCACTTCGCGAGGTGATCCGCGGCAAACGGCTCATCGTCGTCGACGACTCCATCGTGCGCGGTAACACCCAGCGGGCGTTGCTGCGGATGCTGCGCGAGGCCGGCGCCGTCGAGGTGCACGTGCGCATCGCGTCGCCCCCGGTCAAATGGCCCTGCTTCTACGGCATCGACTTCCCGTCGCCGGCCGAACTGATCGCCAACGCGGTCGAGGACAAACACGAGATGCTCGAGGCGGTGCGGCACGCCGTCGGCGCCGACTCGCTGGGCTACATCTCGCTGCGTGGCCTGATCGCGGCCTCCGAGCAGCCGGCGTCGCGGCTGTGCACCGCCTGCTTCGACGGCCAGTACCCGATCGAACTGCCCGGCGAGACGGCGTTGGGCAAGAACGTCATCGAGCACATGCTCGCCAACGCGGCCCGGGGCGCCGGGCTCGACGACTTGGCGGCCGACGAAGTGCCCGTCGTCCACTGAGCGGCTCGTTCGCCGACGTTTGATACCGGCGGTCAGCGCCGCCCGGTAGCCTTTATCGCGATGACGGATCCCGGAAAAAGCCCCGGACGCCACTCGGGCAGTCAGGGCATCACCTACGCGTCGGCCGGGGTGGACATTGAAGTCGGCGATCGCGCTGTCGAATTGTTCAAGCCGCTGGCGACCAAGGCCACGCGACCCGAGGTGCGGGGCGGCCTGGGCGGATTCGCCGGCTTGTTCGCGCTACGCGGCGAATACCGCGAGCCGCTGCTGGCGGCCTCCACCGACGGCGTCGGGACCAAGCTGGCGGTCGCCCAGGCGATGGACAAGCACGACACCGTCGGGCTGGACCTGGTGGCGATGGTGGTCGACGACCTGGTGGTGTGCGGCGCCGAGCCGCTGTTCTTGCAGGACTACATCGCGGTGGGCTGCACGGTGCCGGAACGGTTGAGCGCCATCGTCAGTGGCATCGCCGAGGGCTGCGTGCGGGCCGGCTGCGCGCTGCTGGGCGGGGAGACGGCCGAACACCCGGGCCTGATGGAACCCGACCACTACGACATCTCGGCCACCGGCGTCGGTGTGGTCGAGGCCGACGACGTGCTGAGGCCGGATCGGGTCAAACCCGGCGACGTCATCATCGCGATGGGCTCGTCGGGTCTGCACTCCAACGGATACTCGTTGGCCCGCACGGTGTTGCTCGAGATCGACCGGATGAACCTGGACGGCTATGTCGAGGAGTTCGGCCGCACGCTGGGCGAAGAGCTGCTCGAACCCACCCGCATCTACGCCAAGGACTGCCTGGCGCTGGCCGCCGAAACCCACGTGCGCACGTTCTGCCACGTCACCGGTGGGGGACTGGCCGGCAACCTGGCGCGCGTCATCCCGCACGGGCTGGTTGCCGAGCTGGACCGCGGCACCTGGACTCCCGCGCCGGTGTTCGCCATGATCGCCCAGCGCGGCCGGGTGACCCGCGAGGAGATGGAGAAGACGTTCAACATGGGTGTCGGCATGATCGCCGTCGTCGCTCCCGAGGACACCGACCGGGCCCTGGCCATCCTGACCGCCCGGCACCTGGACTGCTGGGTGCTGGGCACCGTCGGCAAAGGCGGCAAGGCGGGGCCGCGGGCCAAACTCGTCGGCCAACACCCGAGATTTTGAAATAGCCGCGCCGCGGTAGAACCAACGCGGCGCCGGTGCGGTACGCATCGGCGCCGGATTGTCGCTGTTAGCCTCGCCAGCCGTCCTGGTCGTCCCAGGGTTGGTCGGAGCCGTCGGTGTCCAGGTCGTTGGAGTCGTCCGAACCCGTTCCCGACAGCTCGCGCTGAAGCCGCTGGAAGTCGGTCTGCGGAGAACTGTATTTGAGTTCTCGTGCAACCTTGGTCTGCTTTGCCTTAGCCCGGCCGCGGCCCATGGGGGAACCCCCTCGCGCAATAACGGAGCGGCCTAACGAGTAGGCGGTTCCGATCTCCTGGTGTCGTATTGTCCTGTCGACAGTTTACCGTGCCTCGCCACTGGGCGTCGGCGCCCCCTGCTCGCTGTGGCGGACGTTACCGTTCATTATCCCGCACCACCCCGCAACCGTTCAACGGCCAACCGCCCGGCGCCGATCTGCTCGGCCGGAGGCAGCGAATCGGGGTCGATCACCGCGGCCACCGCGGCCTGCGGGCCGGCTGCCAGCGCGGTGTCGGCGGGCAGCCCGCGCTTGAGCAGCGCCAGGGCGATCGGCCCGAGATCGACGTGGTCGACCACGGTGCCCAGCCGGCCGACCGCGCGCCCGCCGGCCTGCACCGGATCACCCGTCGCGGGCCGATCCACCGAGCCGTCGAGGTGCAGCAGCACCAGCATGCGGGGCGGTCGGCCCAGGTTGTGCACCCGCGCGACGGTCTCCTGCCCACGGTAACAGCCCTTGTCCAGGTGGACGGCGCCCTGGCCGGGGCCGCCGATCCAACCCACTTCGTGCGGGATCGTGCGCTCATCGGTGTCCACGCCGAGCCGCGGCCGCCGGGCGGCCACCCGGTGGGCCTCGTACGCCCATACGCCGCCGGGCCGTACTCCGCCCAGCGCCAAGCGATTCCGCCAATCGGCGGCCTCGGCGCGCGGAACCACGAGGTCCAGTTCCAGCCGGCCGGCCGGGCCGGCCGGCATCCGGCGCAGGAAGCCGCCGCGGGTGGGCACCGCGGCCGCCTCGGCGGGCAGCGCATCCACCCCGAGCGCGTCGAGCACGGCCCGCTCAGCGAGCTTCGGGCCGAGCAGCGAGAACACCGCCAGATCGGCGGCGGCCGGGGTGACGTCGGACCAGAACACCATCTTGCGCAGGTAGTCCAGCAGCGGCCCGGCCCGCCACGGCTCGGTGTCGAGGTAGGTGGTGCCCGCCAGCTCGGTCTGGATCCAGTGGTCCCCGACCCGGCCCTGGCCGTCGAGGCTCAGATTCGGGGTGCTGGCGCCCTCGGGCAGGTCGCTGACGTATTGCGTCGAGATGCTGTGCAACCACGTCTGCCGGTCGGCGCCGGTCAGGGTGAGCACACCGCGGTGTGACCGGTCGATGACCAGCGCCTCGGTCTCGGCCGCGCGCTGCTCGCCCAAGGGGTCGCCGTAATGCCAGACGGCGCCCGCGTCGGGTCCGGTGTCGGGTGCGGGGACTGGGTGGGTCACGAGTCAACTCTACGGACCGCGCGCGGCCCGCCTCGGGTGTGCGGCCAGCTTCACACTCGGCGGGCGACCGCGAGCCGATAGGCTTCACGACCATGGCTGGCCGGACGGGAGTGATCGTCACGCTGGACGGCGAGGTGCATGCGCCGGACGCGCTGCTGCTGCACGCCGACGACCTGGCGGCGGTGCGCGGCGACGGTGTCTTCGAGACGCTGTTGGTGCGCGACGGCCGGGCCTGCCTGATCGAATCGCACCTGCAGCGGCTGACCCAGTCGGCCGCGCTGACCGAGCTGTCGGAGCCGGATCTGCCGCGCTGGCGGAGTGCGATCGAGGCGGCCACTCGGCGGTGGTGTGCGGGCGGCGCCGACGAAGGCGCGATGTGGTTGATCTATAGCCGCGGCCGGGAGGGCGGTTCGGCGCCGACGGCCTACGTCATGGTCACCGCCGTCCCCGACCGCGTCACCGCGGTCCGGCGCGACGGGCTGGCGGCGATCACCCTCGATCGCGGGCTGCCCGCCACCGGTGTCGACGCAATGCCGTGGCTGCTGGCCGGCGCCAAGACGCTGTCGTACGCGATCAACATGGCGGCCCTGCGTCACGCCGCCCGCCAGGACGCCGGCGACGTCGTCTTCGTCAGCACCGACGGCTACGTCCTGGAAGGCCCGCGCTCGACCGTGGTAATCGCCACCGACTCCGAGGCGCCCGGCGGCGGCCCGTGCCTGCTGACGCCGCCGCCGTGGTATCCGATCCTGCGCGGCACCACCCAGCAAGCGCTGTTCGAGGTGGCCCGGGCCAAGGGCTACGACTGCGACTACCGGGCGTTGCGGGGCGCGGATTTGTTTGCCGCCCAAGGCGTTTGGCTGATCTCCAGCATGACGTTGGCCGCAAGGGTGCACACCCTCGACGGCCGCCCGCTGCCGCGCGCGCCGATGGCGGCCGAGTTCGCCGAGTTGGTCGACGCCGCCATCGTCAGCGATCGCTGAGCGCTGGATTCTGTTGTCGGCTCGCCGATACGCGGGTACGTCGGCCGTACACAAGGAAGGAGGTGGTCCGCGAAATGGAGTGCTTCATGGACATGTGAGGTGGCTGCGCGCTAGCTGCGCCGGCTTTCGAAGAGCCGGCGTTATTTGTGCGCTGGCGAATTCCCCGTAGTCACCCGGCCCCCGAGCTTCCGGTTTTTGTCCGACCAGGAACACGGCTCGGGGGTCGCTCCATGTTCGGGGCGGATGTGCCTGGCCCAGACAGGCCGGCCGCTACCCGGCAAACCGGGACAGTCGCGCCGACAGATGCGGCGCCAGCCCGCCGTCGGCATCCACCCGTTCCTCGACGTAGGCCAGATCTCCGCCTTCGACGATGCCGTAGAGCCGTTTGGCGCCGCCCACCAGCACACCGGATCGGCTGCGGGCCAGGGCATCGGTCACCAGCTCCCACGACGACTGGGTGCACGGGCGCCCGTAGAACAGTTCGACGTAGCCCGCCGAATGCGCCAGCAGCAGTTCGATCGCCTGGGATTCGCTGGGATCGTTGGGATCGCGGACAAACCGCCAGAAACCGGTCTCGCGCAGGCCGCACTCCTGGTAGTCACCCCTCTCGTTCAGCCGCCAGGACCTGGCCTCCCAGTTCAGGTAGTCGCCGCCGTCGTGGGAGACCACGATCTGCTGCCCGAACCGGTGGTCGCCGTCATGGCCCCGCCCCTCGCCCTCACCGCGCCACACCCCGACCAGCGGCAGCAGCGCCAGCAGCGCGTCGCTGAGGTTGGCGCCCTCGCGCAGGTTCGCGGTGTCCGCGGGCAGGGGCAGGTCGTCGAAGGACGGGATGTTACGGCCGGCGGTCAGCTCGGCGCGCTCCGCGGCGGCGGCCACCGCCCGGTCGCCGGAGCCCGCCGGCCCCGACGGATCGTCGCCGGCGGGAGTCACGACTCGTCAGTGATGAGCCGGTACAGCGTGTAGAGCGCAAACCAGGAAATCACCACGACCGCCATGACCAGCATGATCTCGAAGAACAACACCACGGGGACAAGTCTATTCGTCCCCCGTCGTCCCGATCGGGCCAGCCGGTGCGTCAGGCGATCTTGACGTCGACCTCGTGGATGCCCGCACCCGACGGGGTGACCACGGCGTTGCCGTTACCGGCCGCCGAGAGTGCGCGCAGCGTCCAGGATCCCGGGGCGGCGAAGAAGCGGAAATCGCCGGTGGCCGACGCCACCACCTCGGCGGTGAACTCGTCGGACGAGTCCAGCAGGCGCACGAACGCGCCGCCCACCGCTTGGCCGTCGCTGTCCACCACGCGGCCGGTGATCACCGTTTCCTTCTCCAGGTCGACGCTGGCGGGCAGCGTCACTCCTTGCTTCGGTGCAGAGCACATATCAGCTTCCCAACTCGATCGGGGCACCCACCAGGGAGCCGTATTCCGTCCAACTGCCGTCGTAGTTCTTCACATTCCGATGCCCGAGCAGTTCATAAAGAACGAACCAGGTGTGCGACGACCGCTCGCCGATCCGGCAGTAGGCGATCGTCTCCTTGCCGGGGTCCAGGCCGGCCGCGGCGTACAGCACGGCCAGTTCCTCGTCGGACTTGAAGGTGCCGTCCTCGTTGGCGGCCTTGCTCCACGGCACGTTGATGGCGCCGGGGATGTGGCCGGGCCGCTGGCTTTGTTCCTGCGGTAGGTGCGCCGGCGCCAGGATCTTGCCGTAGAACTCGTCCGGGGAGCGCACGTCGACCAGGTTCTTGACGTTGATCGCGGCGATCACCTCGTCCCGGAATGCCCGGATGCTGTTGTCCGGTGCGGCCGCGGTGTAGGAGGTCGCCGGCCTGCTGACGGGGTCGCTGGGCAGGGTGCGGCCGTCCAGCTCCCACTTCTTGCGGCCGCCGTCGAGCAGCTTGACCTTCTCGTGGCCGTACAGCTTGAAGTACCAGTACGCGTAGGCGGCGAACCGGTTGTTGTTGCCGCCGTAGAGGATCACGGTGTCGTCGTTGGCGATGCCCCGCTCCGAGAGCAGCTGGAGAACTGCTGCGCGTCGACGAAGTCGCGTTTGACCGGGTCCTGCAGATCGGAGCGTCAGTCCAGCTTGATGGCGCCGGGGATGTGCCCGGCGTGATAAGCGCTGGTTTCCTCGTCGACTTCGACGAAGACGACGCCCGGGGTCTCGAGATTGCTCTCGGCCCAGTCGGTGGAGACCAGGACGTCGGAGCGTGCCATGGAGTGGATCCTTTCGATCGCTTTGGTTACGGCGGGTCAGGTGGAGCGCGCCGGGCGCCGGAAGCGGGCCACCAGCGGGTAGAGCTGGCAGCCCAGGCAGATGCCGAAGGCGGCGTTGAGGAACGCCGCGGCCAAGGCGGCGGCGGTGGCGACGCGGCCGAACAGCGAAGCGCCCGCGGCGAATCCGGCGGCGCCGAGCACCGCGAAGATCAGGCCGACGAGTTGGGCGAACTTCAACGGCGGGATGGGCTCGCGCTCCCGCACCGGGCCCAGCCGCGGAGCGACGACGGCGGCGAATATCCGCCCGTAGGGGTGCTTGCGCGGTCCGCCGACCGCGCCGATCGCGAAGACGACGGCCTGGATGGCCAGGATCGCCGCCGCGGCGGGCGGACTGACCGCCGACACGGCCAGGGTCAGCACCAGCACTGCGGTGGTGACCCAAGCGGCGAATCGCGGTCCACGCACGTCGACCAGGTCGGGCTGCGTGGTGGTGTTGCTGCTCGGCAAGGTACTACTCCTCGATGCCCTGTTGCTCACGGAAACGATGATGGGAGAGACGCCACGGTCGGGATCCGGGGCCGTTCCGAGTGCTACGCGAAAGCGCGGCCACTCAGCAGCAACAACAACAGCCCGCGGTGCGGCGCAGGTCGACCGCGCGGCGCTTGGTGAGCATGGGCTCGAGGCGGGCTAACACGTCGGTCAGCTTACCTAATGACACCGTAGTCAGGCCAACAGCGGTTTCAGGGCGGAGCGCAGGTCGGCGGCGCCGGGCACTCCGGAGCTGCGGTAGCGCTGCCGGCCGTCGGCGTCGAAGATCAGCGTGGTGGGCAGCGACAGCACCGCATAGCGGCGGGCGGTGTCCGGGTGGGCGTCCAGGTCGATCTCGACGTGCGCCACGCCGCCCAGGTCGGCGCAGACCTGGGCGACCACCCGGCGCACCCGATCGCACGGCCCGCACCACGGCGCGCTGAAATGCACGACGGTCGGTCCGTCGCGGGACAGCCCCAGCGCGGCCACGTCGTCGCCGGTGTCGCGCCGCGGCCCCGCGTCGATTTCCCGGATGCGTCCGGAGCGACGGGTCAACAGCCAGCCGGCCAGGGTTGCCGCGGCAAGCACCGCGAGGATCACGACGAGGGTGGTCATGACTGTTTGAACTCTTCGAGGGTCACGGTTACTCCGTACGTGATGCCCTCGATGATCACGTCGGAGCCGCGGGCCCCCTCGGTGGTGGGCGCGACGCCGAAGGGCAGCCGCTGATTGGGCAACCTGCCGCTGAAGGCGTGCAGCACCGCGTCGTGCTTGTCGGCCGGCACGGTCTGGTCGGCGGTGTCCGATCCGGTCAGGACGCCGGTCGGGGTGAACACCAGGGTCGCGGGGTCGTCGGGGGCGATGGACAGGTCGACCGAGACGCTCACCCGGTGGTCGAAGCCAGCCGATTTGGGGGTGCCGGTGAACACCAGCCCGTGACTGCCGGAGATGCCCGAGGCGGTGATGCCCCCGGTGGGGGTGTTGGTCTCCTTGGGCGGCGCCTCCACCATCAGGTCGCTGATGTTCAGATACCGGCCCAGGTGGGTGGAGTCGATGATGATGCGGCTCTCCAGCTTGCGCACCGCGAGCTTGGCGTCGGGTGCGATCAGCCAGGACGCCTGCGCCAGGTCCACCGAGTACATGGTGGCTTCCAGGGTGGCCTTTCCGGTCATCGCATGGCTCACGGCGTTGGCTTTGATCTCCAGCTGGTTGTAGTTGCCGCGCAGGGCCTGCGGAAGGAACGGAAACGCGACGATCGCCACGAACGGGTCGGTGCCCAGGTCGGCGGCCTTGCGCACGCTGGACGACAGCCGGTATTCGGCGTAGATGCTGGTCCCGTAGTCGACGCCGATCGCGCCGAGGGCGACCACGGCCACCAGGATCGCCGTCGCGGCCACACCGATCAGCACCTTGCGCACCTGCATATTGTGGCGTAACACCCGGGAGACGGTCGCCGGCGGACCGCCGGTGGCAGGGCTCACACCGGCTCATGTGCCACGCGAAAAAACCAGGTGACACGTTATCGTTAGATGACCTGGTCATGATGGTGTTGAGATATTGTGAGATGCCGTTCCCCCGAACTGGAGGGACTAGTTGGAGCTACTACTGCTGACCCCGGAGCCGCATCCCGATCCGGTCCTGCCGTCGTTGTCGCTGCTGGCGCACACCGTGCGAACCGCGCCGCCCGAACCTTCCTCGCTGCTCGAGGCCGGAACGGCGGACGCCGTCATCGTCGACGCGCGCACCGATTTGTCGTCGGTGCGCGGGCTGTGCCGGCTGCTGAGCACGGCCGGCCGGTCGGTTCCGGTGTTGGCGGTGGTCAGCGAGGGCGGGCTGGTGGCCGTCAACTCGGACTGGGGTCTGGACGAGATTCTGCTGCCCACCACCGGGCCCGCCGAGGTCGATGCGCGGCTGCGGCTGGTGGTCGCGCGCCGGGGCGGGCTGGCGGACCAGGAAAGCGCCGGCAAGGTCACCCTGGGCGAGTTGGTCATCGACGAGGGCACCTATACCGCCCGGTTGCGCGGCCGCCCGCTTGACCTCACTTACAAGGAATTCGAGTTGCTCAAATACCTGGCCCAGCACGCTGGCCGGGTGTTCACCCGCGCTCAGCTGCTGCACGAGGTGTGGGGATACGACTTCTTTGGCGGCACCCGCACCGTCGACGTGCACGTGCGCCGGCTGCGGGCCAAGCTGGGGCCTGAGTACGAGGCGCTGATCGGCACCGTGCGCAACGTCGGCTACAAGGCCGTGCGCCCGGCCCGCGGCCGTCCGCCGGTGGCCGAGGCCGAATCCGACTCCGCGTCCGAGTCCGAATCCGAGGACGTCCACGATCCGCTGGTCGATCCGTTGCACACTCAGTGACCGCGGCTGACTGGCGTCGGACGCTGACCGCCCAGGAGCAGCGCGAGGTGCGCGAACTCGTCGGTGCGGCAACCGAATTCGATGCGGTGGCGCCCGTCGGCGAGCAGGTGCTGCGCGAGCTCGAGCACGACCGCACCGAGCACCTGCTGATTCGCGGATCGGTGTCCGAGGACACCGCCGGCGCCGTCGTCGGCTGCCTCAATCTCACCCCGCCCCGCGACGCGCAGCCCCAGATAGCCGAACTCGTGGTGCACCCGCGGGCCCGTCGGCGCGGCATCGGATCCGCCTTGGCGCGCGCGGCGTTGGCGAAAACCGGTGCGGCGAACCGGTTTTGGGCGCACGGCACGCTCGAGCCGGCCCGGGCGACCGCGGCGGCGCTGGGCCTGTCGCCGGTGCGGGAACTGATGCAGATGCGACGCTCGCTGCGCGACCTCCCCGACAGCGTGCCCGCGGTGCCCGGGGTGCGCATCCGCACCTACGCGGGCCCGGCCGACGACGCCGAGCTGCTGCGGGTCAACAACGCCGCGTTCGCCTACCACCCCGAGCAGGGCGGCTGGACCGACGTCGAGCTGGCCGAGCGGCGCGCGGAACCGTGGTTCGACCCGGCGGGCCTGTTCCTCGCGTTCGGCGAAGACGACAGCGATCGGTCGGGCCGGCTGCTGGGCTTCCACTGGACCAAGGTGCACCTCGACCAGCCCGGCTTGGGGGAGGTGTACGTCGTCGGCGTCGACCCCTGCGCGCAGGGCCGCGGGCTCGGGCAGGCGCTGACGGCCGTCGGGATCGAATGGCTGGCGCGGCGGCTGGGTGCCGGCGACTCCACGGCGGACCCCACCGTGATGCTCTACGTGGAGGCGGACAACGTCGCCGCGGTGCGCACCTACCAGCGCTTGGGCTTCACCACCTATAGCGTCGACACCGCATACGCGGTCCCACCGGCGGCCAACTGACCGCGGGTACGAACCCCGGCCGCCCAGATCGTTAATCTGGTCCTTACTACCCAGACGTTGCTGTGCGCCGCGTCGGCGCATATTTTCGCCGCGAGTTGGCAACCTGACAGTCATGCCCGCGGCGCCCGCACGCATCGGTGAACGTGTCAAGAAAGCGAGATCGTGAGCCTGGACAGGCAGGGCGGGGCGCTGGCCGCCGCCGCGTTGGCGACGGCACTGGGCGCCGCGGCGCTGACTGGCTGCGGGAGCGACGAGAACCACCGCGGGACTGCCGCGCCGAGCATCAGCGGGACCACCGGCACCGCGGGCTGCGGCGGCAAGAACAAGCTGACCGCGGAGGGCTCGACCGCGCAGGAAAACGCGATCACGATGTTCAACCAGGTGTGGGGCCAGTACTGCCCGGGCAAGGGCCTGGCCTGCAACCCGACCGGTTCGGGCGCCGGCCGCGAGCGGTTCATCGCCGGGCACGTGGATTTCGCGGGCGCGGACTCGCCGTTGGTCGCCGACCAGATCGGCCCGGCCGCCCAGCGCTGCGGCGGCAACCCGGCCTGGGACCTGCCGCTGGTGTTCGGGCCGATCGCGATCACCTACAACCTGCCCGGCAACCCGGCCCTGGTGGTCAGCAGTGACGCGGTGGCCAAGATCTTCACCGGCAAGATTACCAGCTGGAACGATCCGATCCTGGCGGCCCTCAATCCCGGGGTGGCCCTTCCCGACACCAAGATCACCCCGATCTACCGGACAGACCCGTCGGGAACCACCGATAACGTGCAGAAGTATCTGACCGCCGCCGCGCCGCAGAGCTGGGCCAAGGGCGTCGGCACCGAATTCCAGGGCGGCGTCGGCGAGGGAGCCGCGAAGTCGGCGGCAGTCATCCAGGCGGTGCGGGCCACCACCGGGGCCATCGGCTACATGGAGAAGGGCTTCGCCGACCAGGCCGGCATGCCCTACGCCAAGATCGCCACCCGCGGTGGGGTGGTCCCGCTGGCCAACGAGACCGCCGGAAACGCCGTCAACGCGGCCAAGTTCCTGTACGAGGGCGACGACCTGGTGCTCGACCTCCACGCCATCTACGCCTTCCAGGCGCCGGGCGTCTACCCGTTGCTGCGGGTGACGTACGAGATCGTGTGTTCGAAGGGGTACGACCCCGAGACGCTGGTGGCCGTTAAATCGTTTCTCGGCGTGGCCGCCACCAGCGGGCAGGACGGCCTTTCCACCGCCGGCCACATCCCGCTGCCCGGTAAGGTCAGGCAACGACTGGTTACCGCGATCAATGCGTTGCAGTAGCCGGCGGGCCGGGGTTTCAGGGAGCGACGGCAGGACTGTGGTGGGTGCACCGTGACGGGGTTTTCCGGGCCGAATCCCACCGATGCGGGGTCGGGCGCGGTAGTCGCCGCGCCGTTCCCGGAGCCGTCGGCGACCCCCATCAGCCCCTGGGGGCAGGGGCGACCGCATGCGGGGGACCGGATTTTCCGCCGGCTAGCGCAGGCCTCCGGGGTGCTGATCGTGCTGGTGATCGCCGCGATCGCGGTGTTTTTGCTCGACCGCGCGGTGCCGGCGCTGCAGCGCAACCGCGAGAACTTCTTCAGCTACGGAGGTAACTGGGTAACCACCGACACCTCGGCCATGCACTTCGGGATCGCCAGCCTGCTGCCGGTCACCGTGTTGGTGTCGCTGTTCGCGTTGATCCTGGCGATGCCGGTGGCGCTGGGCGTCGCCATCTTCATCACCCACTACGCCCGCCGCCGCGCCGCCACCCCGCTGGCCTACGCCGTCGACCTGCTGGCCGCGGTGCCCTCGATCATCTATGGAGCCTGGGGCCTGTACGTGTTGGCGCCGCAGCTGCGACCCGTCGCGACCTGGCTCAACCACTCGATGGGCTGGTGTTTCCTGTTCGCCGACGGCAACACCTCGGCGGCCGGCGGCGGCGCCATCTTCACCGGCGGAATCGTGCTCGCGGTGATGATCCTGCCGATCATCACCGCCGTCACCCGCGAAGTGTTCATCCAGACCCCGCACGACCAGATCGAGGCCGCGCTGGCGCTGGGGGCGACCCGCTGGGAAGTGGTCCGGACGGTCACGCTGCCGTTCGGCCGGTCCGGCTACATCAGCGGCGGGATGCTGGGGCTGGGCCGCGCCCTGGGCGAGACGGTCGCGCTGCTGATCATCCTGCGGGGCACCCAGTCTGCGTTCGGCTGGTCGCTGTTCGACGGCGGCTCCACCTTCGCCACCAAGATCGCGGGCGCCGCGGCGGAATTGGACGACCGCTTCAAGGCCGGCGCCTACATCGCGGCGGGGCTGACGCTGTTCGTGCTCACCTTCGTGGTCGACGCCCTGGCGCGCGGCGCCGTCGCCGGGGTGGGCAGGCGGGTGGCCCCATGACCTCGATGCTGGACCGCCCGCTCAAGTCGCGGACGTTCTCGCCGCTGTCCCGACGCCGTCGAGCCGCGAATTCCGTTGCAACCGTGCTGGTTTCGCTGTCGCTGCTGGTCGCGGTGACCCCGCTGGTGATGGTGCTGTGCTCGGTGGTCGTCAAGGGGTTCAGGGCGATCACCTCGACCGTGTGGTGGTCGCACTCGCAGGCCGGGATGACCGCGTTCGTGACCGGGGGTGGTGCCTATCACGCGCTGGTCGGCACCGTGCTGCAGGGATTGGTGTGCGCCGCGATCTCCATCCCGATCGGCCTGATGGTGGCCATCTATCTGGTCGAGTACGGCGGCGGCACCCCGCTGGGCCGGCTGGCGTCGTTCATGGTGGACATCCTGAGCGGGGTGCCCTCGATCGTGGCGGCGTTGTTCGTCTATGCGCTGTGCGTGGCCGCGCTGGGGCTGCCGCGCTCGGGGTTCGCGGTGTCGCTGGCGCTGGTCCTGCTGATGCTGCCGGTGATCGTGCGGGCCACCGAGGAGATGCTGCGGATCGTCCCGGTGGATCTGCGCGAGGCCAGTTACGCGCTGGGCATCACCAAGTGGAAGACCATCGCCCGGGTGGTCCTGCCCACGGGGCTATCCGGCATCGTCACCGGCATCTTGCTGGCGATGGCCCGGGTGATGGGGGAGACGGCGCCGCTGCTGATCCTGGTCGGCTATGCACAGTCGATGAACTTCGACATCTTCAGCGGGTTCATGGGGACGCTGCCCGGCATGATGTACAACCAGGCGTCGGCCGGCGCGGGCATCAACCCCATCCCCACGGATCAGTTGTGGGGTGCCGCGTTGACCCTCATCCTGGTGATCGCCACGATCAATATCGTGGCCCGGGTGATAACCAAAGTTTTTTGGCGCCAGAAAGTCATAGGCAGGAGCACGAGTGGCCAAACGGTTGGACCTCAAGGGTGTCAACATCTACTACGGGTCGTTTCACGCCGTCGCGGAAGTGACGCTGTCGGTGCTTCCGCGCAGCGTCACGGCGTTCATCGGCCCGTCGGGTTGCGGTAAGACGACGGTGTTGCGCACCCTCAACCGGATGCACGAGGTGGTGCCCGGCGGGCGGGTCGAGGGAAGCGTGCTGCTCGACGACGAAGACATCTACGGCCCCGGTGTCGACCCGGTCGGGGTGCGCCGGGCCATCGGCATGGTATTCCAGCGGCCGAACCCGTTCCCCGCCATGTCAATTCGCGACAACGTGGTCGCGGGCCTGAAGCTGCAAGGGGTCCGCAACCGCAAGGTGCTCGACGAGACCGCCGAGTACTCGCTGCGCGGCGCCAACCTGTGGGACGAGGTCAAGGACCGGTTGGACAGGCCCGGCGGCGGACTCTCGGGCGGGCAGCAGCAGCGGTTGTGCATCGCGCGGGCCATCGCGGTGCAACCGGATGTGCTGCTGATGGACGAGCCGTGCTCGGCGCTGGACCCGATTTCGACGATGGCCATCGAAGAGCTGATCAGCGAGCTGAAGCAGG
The DNA here is from genome assembly GCA_002291465.1 of Mycobacterium lepraemurium. Classification (GTDB taxonomy): domain Bacteria; phylum Actinomycetota; class Actinomycetes; order Mycobacteriales; family Mycobacteriaceae; genus Mycobacterium; species Mycobacterium avium. The sequence continues at coordinate 870,761 of CP021238.1, forward strand.
ACTACACCATCGTCATCGTCACCCACAACATGCAGCAGGCCGCCCGGGTCAGCGACTACACCGCGTTTTTCAACCTGGAAGCCGTCGGAAAGCCGGGACGACTGATCGAGGTTGACGACACCGAGAAGATCTTCTCCAACCCCAGCCAGAAGGCGACGGAGGACTACATCTCGGGCCGCTTCGGTTAACTGAGCCCGGCGACGAAGCAGCTCGCGTAGCGAGGTGTGAGGAGTCGGGTAATGGACCCAGCCCGATTCGCTTACTGCGAGGCGGGTTTCGTCTCTTCCTCGGGCAGTCTGCCGGTGGCCTGGAAGATGACCCGCCTGGCCACCTCGACGGCGTGGTCGGCGAAGCGTTCGTAGAACCGGCCCAGCAGCGTCACGTCGACGGCCGCCGCGACGCCGTGCTTCCATTCACGGTCCATCAGCACCGAGAACAGATGCCGGTGCAGATCGTCCATCGCGTCGTCCTCTTCGCGGATCCGGGCCGCCTTCTCCGGGTCGCGGGACAACACCACCTCTTGGGCGCTGTTTCCCAATTCGACTGCGATGCTTCCCATTTCGGCGAAATAACCGTTCACCTCTTCGGGCAGCGCGTGCTGGGGGTGGCGTCGACGGGCGATCTTGGCGACGTGCAGCGCCAGCGCGCCCATCCGGTCGATGTCCGCCACCATCTGGATGGCGCTCACGATGGCCCGCAGATCGCCGGCCACCGGCGCCTGTAATGCCAACAGTACGAAGGCGGTTTCCTCGGCGCGCGCGCTCATCGCGGCGATCGCTTCGTGGTCGCTGATCACTTGTTCGGCCAGCACCAGGTCGGCCTGCAGCAGTGCCTGGGTGGCCCGCTCCATGGCGACCCCCGCCAAGCCGCACATCACGCCGAGCCGCTCGGACAACTCCGAGAGCTGCTCGTGGTAGGCGGTTCGCATGTGGTCCAGCGTACGTTCTTTGCACCTGAAACAGTCGGCGGACCGCCGTCAAAACCGGTTACTCGCAGGTGGTGTCGGCCGCGTTGGTGACCGTCAGGTCCTCGGGCAGCTTGGCCGGCGCATTGCTCGAGCCGCGTTCGATCTGCAGGCTCATCGTCGAGCCGCTGGGTGAGGGAGCGGTGACCGACTTGAAATCGGGGCTCAGCACCACCTGCACGACCTGTCCGTAGCCGGACACCCGCTGCACCTTCGCGTTGGCGAACGAGGACGCCACCGTCGCCGCGGCCTCCTCGTTGCCCGGCGAGAACAGCACCGTCGTCGTGTTCACCGAACTCGGATAGTCATCGGGGGTCATCACATTGAAGCCGTCGCGCTTGAGCTGGCTGGTCGCCGTGGCCGCCAGTCCGCTCTGCGTGGTCGCGTTGGAAACCCGCACCGGCACACCGCTTGGCGAGGTCGTGGTGACCTGCTCGCGCTGCGGCTCCGGCGTCGGGGTGGGCGACTTGCGGGTGGTGGGCGCCTTCGGCGCGCCGGTGGTCGAACCGGAAGCGCTCAAATTCTGTGCGTTCTGGTCGTTTTCCTCGGGCAGCGGGTCGTCGTTGATGATGGCGTCGAACAGCGCGCGCATGTCGGACATCCGGGGCGGCTCGTCGCCGTTCTGGTCGGTGACGCCGGTCGGCACTGTCACGAAGGTGACGTGGCCGGTCGCCATGCCCTGCAACGACTGGCCGAGCTGGACGAGGTCCTTGGACTTCACGTTGTCGTCGACGGTGTCGTTGATCACGAGGTTGACGACGTGGTTGAGCTTGTTGAGGTCGAGCAGGGTGTCCGCGGGGATGAGCGACCGCAGCAGCGAGGACAGGAACAACTGCTGGCGTTTGATGCGGCCGTAGTCGCCGTTGACCTCGGTGGTGACCTGGCGGGCCCGCACGTAGTTCAGGGCCGTGTTGCTGTCGAGGACCTGGCGCCCGCCGTGCTCGAGCACCGTGCCCAGCTCGTAGTCGTGCAGCGGGGTGCTCGAGCACACCTCGACACCACCCAGGACGTCGACCATCTTCGCGAACCCGGCGAAGTCGACAGCGATGAAGTGGTTGATGCTCAGACCGGAGAGCTTCTGGATTTCCTTCACCAGACACTTGGGGCCGCCGAACGCGAACGCCGAGTTCAATTTGGTCTCGGCGTAGACCATCTTCGGGCCCAGCTCTTGGTCTTCGGGTCATAGATCGGCCTGTACTTGCCGGTGCTGGGGTCCCGCGCCTCGCACTGCATCGGGGTGATCGCCAGGTCGCGGGGGAACGACACCGCCACCACGCGTTTGCGGTTGGCCGGGATGTTGACCAGCATCACGGTGTCCGAGCGGGCACCGTCGGCGTCGTCGGTGCTGCCGGCGCCCATGTTGGCGTTGTCGCCGGTACGCGAGTCCAGGCCGACGATGAGAAAGTCTTCGTCGCCGTATTGTCCGCCCGGGTCCCGGATGTCGCTGGAGTTGCGGTCGAGCGCGTTGATCGTGTTGAGCCGGGCGTTTTTCGACGCGCTCCACTGCCACGCCACGCCGGTCGCCGCCAGGGCGAGCACGGCGGCCAGGGCCGCCACCGACCGCCCGGCCATCAGCATCGGACGGCGCCGGCGCCGGGGTTCCGCGGAGGCGGTGTCGGCGGCGTCGGCGCTCTGCTGGTCGGAGTCCCTGTCGTTCGGGTAGTCGGTGGCCATCAGCTCGCGAAGCTCGGAGACCGCGTCCACCGAGTAGGCCAGGTCGTCGATCACCTGCGTCTGCTGCAGCTCGAGCGGCAGCTCCGACGCGGGCCCGGGCGGCTCGGATCCGACGGGCTCGGGTTCGAGCGGCTCGGTCTCCTCCGGAGCCGCGCGACGGTGCACGGGCCGGTTCGGGGCGCCGACCTTGGCGATCAGATCGGCGATGGTGACGCCGCCGCCGGTGTGGCATCCGCCCGGCTCGTCGTCGTCCTCGGGTGCGGCGACGGGCTCGAGGGCGGCGGCGTCCGGCCGCCACCGGTGAAGGCGGTCGTCGGGCGGGGGTTCGAAGAAGCGCTCCCAGGGAGCGGCGGCCAAGCTGGGCGACGGGCCGACCGGGATCGGTTGAACGTGAGCCGCGCCCGGTCCGTGCCGACCGTTACGAGTGCCGTCGCTCTCGGCGTCACTCATGTCCTACCGGCCTCCGAAGCTCTGATGCAGACGTCAGCGTGTTGGTGCGTGCCCTCAGCGCGGCACCGCATCCCTGGTGCCGCCGCTCGTGCCACCCTTTTCGTCGCGTTCGCCCGGTGCGTGCCAACCTCATCCGCCACCCATGCGCATGCAACAAAGCCCACATCGTACTGAGTTCTCGGTCCGGACGCGATTCCGCGCGGTGACTCAGCCGCCGGAGTGCATGACGTCGGCGCCGGCCGGCACCGTGCAGTCGTCCGGGTCGTCGAGCCAGCCCTCCGGCAGCACCACCCGGGCGGGTGAACCCTGCCGCCCCCGGGGCCCGGTCGCCTCGTCGGGGAACGGCACCGAGCCGTCCAACCGGTCGAGCAGGCGGTCCAGCTCGTCGAGCGTCTTGACCATCGCCAGCGTGCGCCGCAGCTCGGAACCGGCCGGGAAGCCGTGCAGGTACCAGGCGATGTGTTTGCGGATGTCGCGCATGCCCTTGTCCTTGCCGAAGTGGGCGGCCAGCAGCCGCCCGTGCCGGCGCACGATGTCGGCCACCTGCCCCAGGGTGGGCGGCGTGGGCGGCGGGCTGCCGATGAACGCGGCCGACAGCTCGGCGAACAGCCACGGCCGGCCCAGACAGCCGCGGCCGATGACCACGCCGTCGCACCCGGTGGCGGCCAGCATAGTCAGCGCGTCGCTGGCGTCGTAGATGTCGCCGTTGCCCAGCACCGGAATGGTGCGCACCTGCTGCTTGAGCAGGGCGATCTGTTCCCAGTCCGCGGTGCCGGAGTAGCGCTGCGCCGCGGTGCGGGCGTGCAGCGCGACCGCCGCGGCGCCCTCGGCCTCGGCGATGCGCCCGGCATCCAGATGCGTGTGGTGCTCGTTGTCGATGCCGATGCGGAACTTGACGGTCACCGGTATCTCGGTGCCCTGCGTGGCGCGCACCGCCGCGGCCACGATCTGCCCGAACAGGCGCCGTTTGTAGGGCAGCGCCGAGCCGCCGCCGCGCTTGGTCACCTTGGGCACCGGGCAGCCGAAGTTCATGTCGATGTGATCGGCCAGACCCTCGTCGGCGACCATCTTGGCCGCCGCGTAGGTGGTGGCCGGGTCGACGGTGTAGAGCTGCAGCGACCGCGGCGACTCGTCCGGGGCGAACGTGGTCATGTGCATGGTGGCCGGGTGCCGCTCGACGAGCGCGCGTGCCGTCACCATTTCGCAGACGTAGAGTCCGCTGACTATCCCGACCAGCTCCCGCTCCAGCTCACGGCACAGGGAGCGAAACGCGACGTTGGTGACCCCGGCCATGGGAGCCAGCACCACCGGGCTGGCCAGCTCGATGGGGCCGATACGCAACGCTGGTTACCGCCGGCTCATGGTCAGCGTGCCCGCGGTGGTGTGCAGCTCCAGCGCGGTGGTCCGCTTGCCGGTGCGGGCTTCCCGCTCGAGCTGGCGCCGCTTGGAGATCTCGAACTTGTCGCAGGTCGTCTCGAGCTCCTTGATCAGCAGCGCCAGGTCGTCGCGCAGCGCGGCGGCCTCGTCGGTGAAGTCCTCGCGCTCGAAGATGCGCCACTTCTTGAGCACAGGCATGACGACGTCGTCGAGGTGGATGCGCGGGTCGTAGATGCCGCCGACGGCGATCATCACGGCCTTGCGCCGGAACTCGGGCACCTGGTAGCCGGGCATCTGGAAGTTACGCAGCACCTTGTGCAGCGACTTCATCGCCTGGTTGGGCGCGATCGCGAAACCGGCCTCGCTGACGTCGCGGTAGAAGATCATGTGCAGGTTCTCGTCGGCCGAGATCTTGGCCAGCATCTGGTCGGCGATCGTCTCGTTGCAGGCCTTGCCGGTGTTGCGGTGCGAGATCCGGGTGGCCAGTTCCTGGAAGGTGACGTAGATGACCGAGTCGAACAGGCTCTCGGCGAACAGGTCCTCGCGTACCTGGTGGTTCTGGCCCGGGCTGAAGCCACGGTTGACCACTTCGATGCGTAGCTTCTCCAGCTCGACCGGGTCGACCGCGCGGGTGACCACCAGGTAGTCGCGCAGCGCGATCCCGTGCCGGTTCTCCTCGGCGGTCCAGCGGTTGACCCACTGCCCCCACGGGCCGTCCACGCCGAAGTTCATCGCGATCTCGCGGTGGTACGACGGCAGGTTGTCCTCCGTCATCAGGTTCTGCACCATCGCCACCTGGGCGACGTCGGAAAGCTTGGACTGGCCGGGTTCCCAGTCCTGCCCACCGAGCGCGTAGAAGTTCTTGCCGTCCGACCACGGGATGTAGTCGTGCGGGTTCCAGTTCTTGTGCATGCTCTCGTGCCGGTTCAGGTATTTCTCGACGAACGGCTCGAGCTCCTGCAGCAGCTGTAGGTTTGTCAGCTCGGCTGACATAAGGCCTCCAGTTATCTGTGTCGATGGGTAGCACTCAATATATCTGTGTACCTCAGTAGCATCAAGTTCCTCGTCCGGCGCGGCAAACGGCGATTTTGGTGCCGGTTTCCGGGCCTGTCCGGCCGCTTGCGGCCGTGCCGGGCCCCAGCGATACGGCTTGCCGATCCGGCCGAGATGCAAACCCGCTACTGCGATTTGCCAAGCTCGCCGGCCGACACGTACGGGGCGGCGGTGATGTAGAGCATGTTGGTGCAGTAGTCGATGAACTGCTTGCGGGTGGCTCCCAGCTGACCGTGCAGGTAGGCGGTGAACAGGCTGGACAGCCCGCCCACCAGGCTGGTGGCGATCATCTTCTGCAGCACCGCGTCGCCGATCCGGGACAGCTTGCGCTGCAGCAGGTCGATGAAGTTGGGCATCCACTCCGCGCCGGAGCAGGTCAGTGCCGGTTCCACCGCCGGCGCCAGCAACAACACCCGGCCGCGCACCGGGTCGTCCACCATCAACTCGACGAACCGCTCGACCGCCTCCCGCGGGGTGGTCGCCGACGTCAGGGTGTTCATCGCGCGGGTGCACACGTCGTCGTAGACCGCGCGCACGAACTCGTCACGGTCGGTGAAGCTTTCGTAGAAGTAGCGCTCGGTCAGCGCGGCCTTGCGGCACACCGCGCGCACGGTCAGCGCCGGGCCGCCGGAACCGCCGAGCAACTGCACCCCGGCGTTGATGAGGTTGTCGCGGCGAAGCACGAGGCGACTCTCCAGGGGCACGCCGGTCCAGCGGCCCCGTCGTTGACCCGTCTGCACATCGCTCCTAAGCTGAAAACTTGACAACGGTTGTAGTCAAAAATTCACATACCTACAGGAATCCAATAGTGACTCAAGATACGTCCGCATCGCGCCCCCTGACCAGCGACGTAACAGGCAGCGATGCGGCCGGTCGCACTGAGCAGTCGATTTCCGCCCGGCCGGCGGATGCCGGCGCCGCGCTCGCCGACGGCTGCCCGGTTTCGCCGCTGGGCTATGAGGCTCCGCCCGCGCCGCTCGGCCCCGACTCGCTGACCTGGACGTACTTCGGGGACTGGCGGGGCATGCTGCAGGGCCCGTGGGCCGGTTCGATGCAGAACATGCACCCGCAATTGGGCGCGGCCGTGCTGGACCATTCCACCTTCTTCCGCGAGCGTTGGCCGCGGCTGCTGCGCTCGTTGTATCCCATCGGCGGCGTCGTGTTCGACGGCGACCGCGCCCCGATCACCGGCGCCGAGGTGCGCGACTACCACACCGACATCAAGGGCGTCGACGAGCAGGGCCGGCGTTATCACGCGTTGAACCCCGACGTCTTCTACTGGGCGCACTCCACCTTCTTCGTCGGCACCATCCATGTGGCCGAACGGTTCTGCGGCGGCATCACCGAGGAGCAGAAGCGGCAGCTGTTCGACGAACACGTGCAGTGGTACCGGATGTACGGCATGAGCATGCGCCCGGTGCCCAAGTCGTGGGAGGAGTTCCAGGCCTATTGGGATCACATGTGCCGCAACGTTTTGGAGAACAACGAGGCGGCACGGGCCGTGCTGGATCTGACCGAGTTGCCCAAACCGCCGTTTGCGCAATGGATTCCGGACCGTATGTGGGCCGCTCAGCGCAAACTGTTGGCGCCGTTCTTCGTCTGGGTGACGGTCGGCCTGTACGACCCGCCGGTGCGGGAGCTGATGGGCTACCGGTGGTCGGCCCGCGACGAGTGGTTGCACCGGCGCTTCGGCGACCTGGTTCGTATCGTGTTCGCCTTGGTGCCCAGCAGATTCCGCAAGCACCCGCGCGCCCGCGCCGGACTGGACCGCGCCAGCGGCCGGATCCCGCTCGACGCCCCGCTGGTGCAGACCCCGGCGCGCAACCTGCCGCCCGAGCACGAACGCGGAAACCCCAAGCACTACTGCCCGATGGTGTCGTAGCCGGGCGCCGACGGGCTTAGGCGTGGGCGTGCTGGTGCACGTCCTCCAGGCCCGCCTGATGCACGTGCCGATGGGTGTGTTCGGTGCCGTCGGTGTGCGCGTGGCTGTGCTCGTGCTCGACGTGGTCGTGCTCGTGCGCGTGCGTCACGCCGCCGTGCTGATGTTCGTGCGTGTGCGGCGCGTCGTGGGTGTGCTGTTTGCTCATCACGTTCCCCCTTACGTGAAATACCTTGCGTGAAATACGTTGTGCCTCCGGCTGACTCAGCGGTCGGCACCGCGCGGCCGGTGGCGTGACGATGCGGCCACCGACTTGAGCCCGCCCTCGCCGCGGTGGTGACCCGGCACCCCGGGAGCGGCGTGCTCGGCGTTGAACACCGCGTCGATCACCAGCTGGCGTACATGCTCGTTCTCCAGGCTGTAGAAGATCGTGGTGCCCTCCCGGCGGGTACAGACCAGGCGGGCCATCCGCAGCTTGGTCAGGTGCTGGGACACCGACGGTGCCGGCTTGCCCACGTGCTCGGCGAGTTCGTTGACCGACATTTCGCGGTCGGTCAACGACCAGAGCACCTGCACACGAGTGGCATCGGCCAGCATCCGGAAGACCTCGACGACCAGACGTACCTGGTCGTCGGGCAGCCGACCTGCACTACTACCTGCATGCATACGCAAATACTATGCATACGCAAATACTAGTGAAGGTCGGCCAGCGTGCCAATGCGGGGCTCAGTCGGACGGCACCACCGTCGACCGGCGCCGACCGCCGTTGCGCTCGTTCCACAGTCGGTAGACGTCCACGGCGTCCGGGTGCGGCTGGTAGTGCATCGGAAGCCGGCGCTCGTTGAATGGCTTGGCGAATTCTGCGTAGAAATTCGACAATTCGAAGTACTTGCGGTCGTCCACGTAATACGGCTCGTAGCTTTCCCGGGTGGTCAGAAAAACGACTTCTCTGGGCGGGCAGTAGTACAGCGCGCCCAGGCACATCGGGCACGGGTGCGCCAGCACATAGATGGTGGCGTCCACGAGATGCTCGGTGCCCAGCTTCAGGCAGGCCGCACGGATGGCCAGGATCTCCGCGTGGGCGGTAGGGTCGTTGGTCTGGGCCGCCTTGTTGGCGCTCTCGGCGAGGACCTCGCCGTCCTGGACGATCACCGTGGCGAACGGGCGGCCGCCTTCGGCCACGTTTTGGCGGGCCGGGTCGATGGTCCGCCGGGCGAAATCGGTCACGAATTGCAGGGTAGTCCGGGTGGCCTCGTGCAATCGGCCCTGTTTTACTGACTAGATCGTCTATTCAAATCCGGGATGAGGAACACCATGGCGCGCACCGACCGTGATCGTTGGGACCTGGCGACCAGCGTCGGGGCGACCGCGACCATGGTGGCGGCCCAGCGGGCGCTGTCCTCGGATGTGAACTTGATTGACGACCCCTACGCCGCGCCGCTGGTGCGGGCGGTCGGCATCGACGTCTACGTCCGGCTGGTGAACGGGGAGATCCAGCCCGGGGCGTCCGAGTTTGACCCGCATCGCATGGCGAAGGGGATGGCTTGTCGGACAAGGTTTTACGACGACTTCTTCCTTCACGCCGCCCGCGCCGGCGTCGGCCAGGCGGTGATCCTGGCCTCGGGACTGGACGCGCGCGCCTACCGCCTGCCCTGGCCGGCCGGCACCGTCGTGTACGAGGTCGACATGTCCGACGTGATCGAGTTCAAGACCCTGACGCTGGCCGACCTCGGCGCGCAGCCGACCGCGCAGCGGCGCACGGTCGCGATCAACCTGCGCGACGACTGGGCCGCCGCGTTACGGGAAGAGGGGTTCGACCCGCACGCTGCCGCCGCGTGGAGCGCCGAGGGCCTGCTGGTGTATCTGCCGGAACAGGTCCAGGACGCGCTGTTCGACAACATCACCGCGTTGAGCGCCCCGGGCAGCCGGCTGGCTTTCGACTTCGTGCCCGACACCGCCGTTTTCGCCGACCCGCGCTGGCGCGCCCACCACGAGCGGATGAGTGAGCTCGGGTTCGAGGTCGATTTCAACGACCTGGTCTATCACGGCGAGCGCAGCCACATCGTCGACCACCTGAGCGGGCGGGGCTGGCGGGTCACCTCGAGGACGATCGCCGAGCTGCATGCGGCCAACCTTCGCCTACGCCGCCGACGACGTCGCCGCGGCCTTCGCCGACCTCACCTACAGCAGCGCCGTGCTCGACGGGTAATACCGAGGCCGCCGGCGTGCAACTGTCACGCATCAGCCGACGTCATATACGTCTGGTGCCCCCACTAGGACTCGAACCTAGGACCTGCGGATTAAAAGTCCGTAGCTCTACCAACTGAGCTATAGGGGCCGCGGAGTTTCAGGATACTTGGACCCAAAACTGGGCTCGTTTGAGGATTGGGCCCACGGTGACCTAAGCTGACGTGGCTCCCAACGAAACCACGTTGCGAGTACCCCGGAGAGATTCGGTTCTGGCCCCCTTCGTCTAGCGGCCTAGGACGCCGCCCTTTCAAGGCGGTAGCGCGGGTTCGAATCCCGTAGGGGGTACGCAACGCGGCGACGCGGAGCAGCAGCAAGGCCCTGTGGCGCAGTTGGTTAGCGCGCCGCCCTGTCACGGCGGAGGTCGCGGGTTCGAGTCCCGTCAGGGTCGCCAGCGCGGCGAGGCACTCGCTGCCTTCCGGCCAGGTAGCTCAGTCGGTACGAGCGTCCGCCTGAAAAGCGGAAGGTCGGCGGTTCGATCCCGCCCCTGGCCACCACGCTGTTTATGCAGGTGAGAAGCGTATCAAGGTGTGAATGTGGCGCCGGGGAGACGGCCACGCGGTCCTGTTGTGGGGCCATATGGGGCCAGGTTGGGGCCACACGATTTGGTTCATGTCTGACGGAAGGTCAGCCAGCGAGTCAGACGCATGGCGATGTCGTCGAATTGCTCGTCGGCATAGGTGTCGGCGGTCACCGTGATTCCCGTATGGCCCATCGCCCTCCGGCAACGGTTTGAGGTCGGCGCTGGCCCTGCGTGAGAAGCGATGTGGACACCACATTGTTGTGGTCGGCAAGGTGGACATCAGCAGTAAATGGGCGGTTGTATTCTTAGCGCCACGGGAGTCTCGCGTCTGAACTCAAGTAACAGCGAGACAAGTGAACGGACTGATCCCTCTATCCGAGGTGAGTGGTGGGTTCCGCTATTCACCCGCCGCGAACCAGGTCGAGATCGACGGTGCGTGCGCCTATAGTGGGTTAGCTACCGCCCCAACCTGATTGGCGCAGTCGCAAATGAGACGTGCTCGGCAATCGCCAGGCGCAAATACTTTTCGGCGACAGCTGCGTCCGTTCACCGTCGGCCACATAGACAACTGGATCAGTAGGAACCGTCTGCTCGTCACAGGTTAGCCCGCCGACGCGGACCCCAATCTTGTCCAATACTGATCGGTAAGTCGCCAGCAGCAGCTGACATCACGCGGTCCAAGTTGCCACCGCCTACAGCACGATGAAACCTATTGCAGCACAGAGGGAACGATATGCAGAATCCTATGGGCAAATCGCCGCATGCGAATCCGCCGTATTTCTGCGGGTCGGTGGCGTAGGAACGCAGTACACGCATACGGCTTGCTAACGAATTCAAGGTTGCGCACGCAAGGCCGCTATGACGTTTCCCTTTCAAGATGCGGTAGGCGGAGCGCCTCGCCGTAGATCCTCCAGCAGGTGCTCCATGAGCGCTTCTTCGAATGCCACGCAGCCGGTGGCGCTGGTCTGTTCCGCGAGCTCGGGCTCCCATGGGAGGGACCGGCTCGCGGATCGGGGCGGTGGGCCCGGATGTGGCGTAGTCGGTGGCCGTCATGCGCCAGGGTTTGGCTGTCGGGACAGCGTTGAGAATAGCGGTCACGATACGAGTGCCGGCAGGGTCGAAGTCGGCGCGCACGGCGATGTTCCAGCGAGCCGCGGCAAGGCCTGCAATGTCCGCGATTTCGGTCTGCGAGGGATTGCCCATCGTGAACACCAGACGTATAGGGTTGGCGCAGTAGGGTTTTCGGGCCACCATGTCTGCTGCGGCGGCTAGGACCGAGGGATTCTCGGTGATGAACACCCAAGCGTCGGGGTGGGGAGCTGTGGGCCACGCCGGGCAGGCGAGTTCGCGCGGCGGCAGTGTGCAGGTCGCTGCGGGTGGCAACTGCCAGCAGCGCGGGTGGACGCCCAGAACAGTCAGGCCTCCCATGAGTTGGTCGCAATCAACGCCAGCTTGCGCCCACAAGGACCGTGCCGTTGACCGCTGGTCCGCACGGATGCGACCGGCTGCGGTGAGCAGAGAAAGGGTGACACCGGCCAGCGGCGTGCCCTCGTCGAGGGCATGGGGACTATCGGGGACGAGCAGCCTGCGATCTAGCCGGCCCCCGTCGGGTATCCGCATCACGGCAGCCGCGACGGCGGCCGCGTTCGCCACGAGCTGGTTGGCATTGGGGTCACTATCGAGTCGGGCCACCCACCCGGTTCGGCGTAGATGCTCAAACAGCTGCGGACCGTGGACGGCCAGCTCGGGGTGGCTATTGCAGGCCGCGTCCAGGCATGCGGACAGCCGTTGCGCTCTGGCATGTTGTTGACTGCGATCTGCCGTGCGGGTGGCAAGAGTTCTACCCGTGGCGTGCGCTGCGACGGCACTCGGCGTGAGGGTAGGGCCGCGTGCGCGCACCTGTTCGGTCAACACATCGAGTTCGATGCGCAACCTGCGGCCAGGTCGCAGAGCTCCGCGAACAAGCCCAGCGGCTGCCGCACGCTGCGACGGGTTGACGGGCGCATCGACGGTAACGGCCGGTCCGGTGACCAAGTGGGGGTCGCCGCGACGATCGGCGGCCGCGGCGACGGCCGCCCACAGCCAACCAAGATCGGGCGAAAGCAGCATGGTCAGGTCGGCGTCAGCACACGAGCCATCGCAAAGGTGGCAGGCCTTGGCGGCCATGGAGATTCGTCTGGATCCCCGGGTAGGGGCTCAATCCCGCGCACCAGCATCGGGAATGCGACGACCACACCGTCGGGGCCAGCCTCCAGGTCGTGACCGTCCACGCCGTCCCATGCACCGGGGGCGCCTTCCCACAGATAATGAGGTGCAGATGACGTCGAGGTCGAGCTCGGCGATGTAGCGGGCCAGGCCTTCCCGCCCGGTGTCATCGACCTCGGCAGGCACCTCGTCGAGTGCGGCAAGGCGCAGCGCTGTGTCGGGCAGGTTGTCGTAGAGCGCGGCGATCGACACGATCATCGGGGACAGGATCGCCAGGCGGCGTTCGCCTCCCGACAATCCGGTGTTGCGTGTCCAGCGTTTAGGCTCTTGACCGGGCCGGTGCACGAAGTAGTCAACGCGTACCCAGTCACGGATGTCGACTGCTTGCTTGACTTTTTCGGTGTCGGTTTCGCCGTCGGCCGCATCTAGCAGGCTCTTGAGCGCCGCCGCCAACTCAGCGTCCTGCTCGGGTGTTCGAGTCGCCGCGGATTTCTTACACGCCAGGTGGTAGACGGTGCGTCGGTTAGGGTTGAGGTCATCGCGCAGGCTGACCTTCACTCGCACCCCGACGCCGGAGGACGCCGACGCCGATTCCATCTTGGTGTTCACTGAATCGACCCAGTCCAGCAGCTCGGTGTAGGCGATGCCATCGTAGGTGCATTGGTACGTGTCGAGATCGCCGTGACCTTCAGTGCGGTCCACGGCTCACATGCGAAGCTCGGCGCGCGGTCTCGTAGGTGTCGGCGACTTTTTCTTGCCCCACTTGGTTTTTCCTTGGACGGCGGCAGTGACTTGTTCGATCAACGCGTCGCTGCTGGAGTGTTGGGCGTCGCGTAGCACGACTTCGGCGACGTCCTGCACGGCCAGCAGGCCTCGCAGCTCGGCCAGCGCCGCGCTAGCGGCCGGTTGTTTGGCCGCGGCATTTTCGATCGCGTCGGCGGCGGCCTGCTCAAGCTTTGCCTCTTCGACAAGCGCTTCGTCTTTGAGTACAACCGCCGCACCGACCAATTCCTGGGTTTCTTTGGCGCGCGCATGCGCCGCCGTGAGAGGCGCGGAAAGTTCAGCGGCGGCCTTGCCGTGTGCGCCCTGCATCCGCTAGTAGACCAGCCTGGCTTTCCGCGCGGCAGTATGAGCGGTTGTTGCGGCGGCATGCAGGGCAGTCAGGGCCGCGCGGTCGCTGGCATGGCTGTCGGCGCGGGTGCGCAGGCTCAGCAGGGTTGACTGCTGGGCGCTTAGTGCCGTGGCCGCGTTACGAAGTCCGGTGGTGATGCGGGTTTCCGATTCTGCTGTGGCGGCGACCTCGTCGGGGTCGGTTGATAGGCCCATCGATCTGGCCTGAGTGCGCCACTGCTCGGCGACCGTGTTGGCCTACCGGCGGGCGGTTTCAGCTTCCGCGGCGGCCTTATCGGCGACGGCGCGCTGCTGCTCGGCCCACCGTGCAGCGGCGCTGCGGTCTTGTTCTGCCTTCGCGAGTTCCTTGAGGCTCGGGAAGGACTCGGCCCGCGCCTGTGTTCGGGTCGCGTGGTCACGCAGCTCCTCGGCCGCCTGCTCTAGGGCTGCGGCTTCGCTGTCGAGATGATCGGCGGTGTCGTCGAGCCTTTCGGCTTCGGCCAATGCGGCGGCGCGCCGTTGTGCGGCCCCGATGTGGCTCGGCTCGGGAAGCGTGGCGGAATCATCGGCGCCGGGGGCCCGTCCGCAGATCACACCGAACCGGAAGCTTCCATCGGTTCCAATGTACAGCGGGGACATCTGAAAGAGCCGCAGAGGCGGTGTCCGCCAGTGTAATGCGTTCAAGGACATCAGTCGCCGCTGCGGCGAGCCGGTGCTGTGAATCGGCCTCGATGAGTGTGGTCAGGCTGTGGGCAGCGCTCGGTGTGGTCGCGGTCACAGCCCAGGGGTGAGCCTAGCCGCCATCCTCGGTGAGAGTCGCGCCGAGAAGACCTGCGGATTCCAGCGCGGATTCAACCAGCGCCTGGAGTCGCCTATCGGTGCCGGTTTTCCATTGCAGGGCGTAAGCGAACGCGTCTTCGCCGGCATCGCCGGCCCATGGCGGTCGCGGGGGCGGGATCATCCGACCGGCGCGCAGTTCCTCGGCGCGGTGGCGGGCATCGGTAGCCTCGGCGTACTTCGTATCCGACTGCTGCCCATAGGCTTTGGAGGTTTGCCGTAGTTCGGCGGCGGTTTTGGCCGCAATGTTGCGCGCTGAGTCCTTCCAATCTGATGCCGAGCCCAGCAGCGCGGCAGGACCTGCGGCGGCGGTCTGGGTGATGGTGTCGGCATCGAGCGCATCCGACTCCGGGGTGGCCGTCAGGTCGGCGTTGGCCGAAGCCCAGCGTGAGATCTCCTGCACAGCAGTTGATGCGGCGTCGAGGGCTCGTTCGGTCTTGCGGTCACGCTCGTGGGCGGCGTTGTCTGCGTGCTGGTCGGCCTGGTCGGCCTGCTGCGACTTGTGCGAGGTATCCTGCTGGACGGGCGCAACGGTTCTGCGATGTTGCCTGACCATGAGCTCGGCGTTCGTCTGCCGGGTTTCGTGGTCGCTGGCGATCGCCATCCAGGACTGGGCCGCCGCGTCGAGCTGCTCAGGATCGATGCTCAACTCCAGCGGCGGCCCAGGGTCGAAGGCGTCTTCGCCGACGGTCAAGATCGCGTGGGGGTGGGTGCTGACCACCACTGTGGGTGCGGTCGCGGCCGTGCGCGGGTCGTAATTGGCGGCGGCTATGTCCGTCACGGCCGCGGCGAGCTGGTGGGCGCCAGTGGTGAGGTGTGCACCGTCACGGCGGAGTGTGCGGACCCGGTGGTGGAGATTGTCGACCTTGGCTTGGGCCTCGCTGTCGCGGGCGTCGGAGGTGTTGGCTAGGTCGGCGAGTCGTTCAAGCGTTGTGTAGGCGGGGGATTTCTCGATCGACTCCACTTCGGCGACTGCGTTGTCGTGGTCCTGCTCGGCGACTCCGAGGTCAGCCTCGGCCCGCTCGCGTGCGGTAACGGCATCGCGGTGGCGGCCCTGAAATCGATCTGCGGCCTGGCGGACGTTGTTATACACATCGCGTGCGCAGGCCGCGGCCGCCGCCAGCTTGCCGGCCACCTCGGCGGCGTGGCCGGACCAAACTTCAGCGAAAGTATCCAGCGTCGCAGCGGCTTCGACGTCGCGCTGGAAAGCTAGGCGGGTTTCATTCGTTGCGGCCAGCGCTTCGCCGGTGGCTTCAATGACGTCGTTTGATACGCCGGGCAGGGCTTCGCGAAGGGACTGAGCGGCGTGATCGGGGCTGGTGCCAGCGAGCAGGCTGGGGTTTCGGACCTTCCGGATGCGGTCTGCCAGGGGGATTAAATCCCTTCTGGCGGTGCTGAATACATGGTTGGCCAACGCGTTGAGGTAGTCCTCTTCATCCTTGAATACGGTTCCTCCCGTGGCCTCGACCTGCTCGCGGAAGGCCTCAGCGGTGGTGATCGCCGGCCGACCGGGCCCGGGGCCGTCAACGGCATATCTTTAATGGGCTCGCCGGGAATGGTGAACGGCTCGATCTTTACGTTCGGCGTTGATCCATCGGAAAACACAAGTCGGGCGCCGTAGGAGTGCACAGCTTGGTCGCCGGGTCCGGCGAATGTCAACCACGCGTATCCGATCCGCTTCCTGTCGGTGCTGCCTTCACGCATGAGCGAGGTGAGCGTAGTGGTGCGCGATGTGCCGGCGCGCAGCTTGGCTTTGTCTAAGTCCAGTAGGAACGACCACAGCGCTTCCAGCGCTGTGGTCTTGCCGGTGGCCGTTGGGGCCAAGCAGGAGTAGGCGCCCGGACGGGGCCGACAGCACCAAGTCACCGTAGCGCCAGACGTTCGACAGCCCGGCGCCCACGAGCCGCCAGCGTCCGCCGAACCGTGCCCGAAGCGCTGTTCTTCGACCCGGCCTATCCCGCCGACGACGACTACGTGCGCCGCCGGCACGAGTCCAGCACCGTGCCGGGGGCGTGGGAGGCCATCGCCGTGGCCAGGTTTCGGCGGCCGGGTGCCACGCCGTCCCCGACGCCGTCGAGCGCCCGGGCCTACGAACGCATCGGTGTGCCAACGCTTGTCGTGGAGGGCGGAGGCGACAAACTCCTTCCCGCCGGCTGGTCGGCTCAGATCGCCAAGCAGATCGACGGCGCGCGCTCCGTCGTGGTGGACGATGCCGGGCACTGTCCGCAGATGATCAGCCGTCCGTGGTCAACCAGTTGCTGATGGATTTTTCTGGCGACCGCCTGAGCGTAACCAGGCGGCGTCACAGGCAGCGTCACAGGACATAGTCCAGCCGCGTCTCCATTCCGGCGACCTGGTGATAGGTGTTGTGGCAGTGCATCACCCAGGTGCCGGGGTTGTCGGCGGACAGGACAGCGGCGAGTTTCTGCTTGGGCAGCACCATGACGGTGTCCTTGCGGGCGCCCGGGCGGCCGTCGGGCTTGATCACCTGGAAGGTGTTCCCGTGCAGGTGAATCGGGTTATACATCATCGTGGTGTTCTCGAAAGAGAGGGTGGGCCGTTGGCCCTCGTGCACGAGCAGCGGATTCGTCTTGCTGTACGGCTCGCCGTTGATCGTTCAGTTGTACTGGATCATGTTGCCGCCCAGCACGATCGGCAGGTCGAGGCCGGGATCGGGGTGCCCCAGGTTGACCGGCGTGGTGGCGGTGAACATCTCCACCGTGCCCACCCGTTTGGTGAGTTCGCCCGGCTGGAACTGCGGGTCGGGTGTGCTGCCCGCGGCGGTGGACAGCAGGGCCCGCCCCAGCGCGTTCTTGCCTTCGGCGACGGCGACCAGTGGGAAGACACCGTCGCCCGCGGTCACCGTGACGTCGTAGCGCTCGGCCATGCCGATCAGCAGGGCATCGACCTGAGCGGCACCACGGGATAGCCGTCGGTGTGCGTCACCGTCATCGAGTGCCCGGCCAGTGCGACCCGGAACGCGGTGTCCGAGGCCGTGTTGATCAGACGAATCCGTATCCGCTGGCCGGGATTGGCGTTGAATGTCTTGGGGGAAGCCGCAATTCGGCCGTTGACCAGATAGTAGGGGTAGGCGATGTCGCCGGCGTCGCCGCCGAGCAGCTCGCTGCTGCTCACGCCGGGCGGAGCCGCGGCGGCCGTCGTCGGGGTGGTCGACGTGGTCTCGGTCGTCGTGACCGGGGATGTCTCGGTCGTGGTGGGGGTGGTCGACGACGTCGTCGTCTCGGGCGGGTTCCGTGGCGGCTTGTTCGGATTGCTCAACTCGCCGTACAACTGGGCGGCACAGGCATTGGTCGCTCTCCGTCTTCGTCGAGTGGGCCTCGGGCGCCCTAATACCGTGCTCGTGTGTCGGCCGGAATGCAAGCGCCGTCATCGATTCCGGCCGTGTCGCACGGGTCGGGTCCGACCGATCGGCGGCCGCATTCCCGGCCACCCTTAAATCAGTTGCTTGACTTAACACCGTTGCCGCCGATTAACTCGTCGTGTGGTCAACGAACTGGCTGGCAAGGTTGCCACCGTCACCGGCGGGGCGTCCGGCATCGGTCGCGGAATCGTGGAACGTTTTGTGGCCGAAGGGGCGCGGGTCGTCATCGCCGACATCGAGACCGAGCGGGGAGAGCGGCTGGCCGCCGAGCTGGGCGGTGAGGCCGTGTTCCGCCGCACCGACGTCTCCGACATCGAACAGGTCGGGGCTCTGGTCGCAGCCGCCGTCGAGAAATTCGGCGGCCTGCACGTGATGGTGAACAACGCCGGAATCTCCAGCCCGCTGCGCCGGCTGCTCGACGACGACCTCGCCGACTTCCATCGGGTGATGGGCGTCAACGTGCTGGGCGTGATGGCCGGTACCCGAGACGCAGCGTGCCACATGGCCGACAACGGCGGCGGGACGATCATCAATCTGACCTCGATCGGCGGGATCCAGGCCGGCGGGGGAGTGATGACCTACCGCGCCTCCAAGGCAGCGGTCATCCAGTTCACCAAGGCCGCGGCAATTGAGCTGGCGCGCTATGACATTCGCGTCAACGCCATCGCGCCCGGCAACATACCGACGCCGATTCTCGGGAAGTCGGCAGGCGACATGGACCCCGAGCAGCGGGAGCGGTTCGAGGCGCGGATCCGTGAGGGGATGCGCGAGGGCCGGCCGCTCAAGCGCGAGGGCACACCCGACGACGTCGCGGAGGCGGCGCTGTATTTCGCCACCGACCGTTCGCGCTATGTCACCGGGACGGTGCTGCCGGTGGACAGCGGGGCTTCGGCCGGCAAGGCGATGCGCTCCAAGCGGCAGGGACGATGCCCGCCGAAATTTTAAATCAATCTCTTGACTTAAAGGCGCGAGCGCGGTTGACTGGCGCAATGACCACCATCGGACGGCCCGTGCGCACCGAGCGGGCCAGCTCCACCCAGGAGGCGATCCTGGTGGCCGCCGAGCGGCTCTATGCCGAGCACGGCATGTTCGCCGTCTCCAATCGATAGGTCAGCGAGGCCGCCGGATAGGGCAACAACGCCGCGGTCGGTTACCACTTCGGCACCAAGGCCGATTTGGTGCGCGCCATCGAGCACAAGCACCGCGGGCCCGTCGTGCAACTGCGCGAGCAGATGGTCGCCGAGCTGCTGGAGTCCGGCGCCGGGGGCGGCCGGGACGCCGAATTGCGCAGCTGGGTGGCCTGTTTGGTGCGCCCCCTCGCCGACCACCTCGAGGAGCTCGGAAATCCGACCTGGTATGCGCGGTTCGCGGCGCAGGCGATGACCGATCCGGCCTACTACAACATCATCGTCAAGGGCGCGCTCAGCTCGCCGTCGCTGGTGCAGGTCGTCGAGGGCATCAACCGCTGCCTGCCCGACCTGCCGGCCGAAGTGCACTTGCGAACGCAACATCATGGCTCGAAACCTGTTGATGCACACTTGCGCCGACCGTGAACGTGCGCTCGCCGCGGGCACGTCGACCTCCCATCGTTCCTGGCGGGCTGCGGCATCCGGACTTATCGACGCGATCGCGGGCCTGTGGCTGGCGCCCGTGACGCCGTACGAGTGAAGGACTGGGCAGATGAAAGTGACCGTCGACCAAGACGTTTGCGCTTCTTCGGGGAACTGCGTGGTGAATGCCCCCGAGGGGTTCGACCAGCGCGACGACGACGGCGTCGTCGTCCTGCTCAACCCCAATCCCACGGCCGAGCAGGCGCAAGGCGCGTGGCGCGCGGCGGCGGCTTGCCCCTCCCTGGCCATCCGCGTTGAAGAATGACGACACGGCGAGGAACAACACCATGTCAGACACCCTGACGAGCACCGCGACCGAGCAGACCGCCGACATTCCGGACTACCCGATGCCGCGGCAGGCCGGCTGCCCGTTCGCGCCGCCACCGGACGTCATGGCACTGGCCCTCGACAAGCGTTGTCGCGGGTGCGGATCTGGGACGGCAGCACACCGTGGCTCATCACAGGCTATGAGAAAGTGCGCGAACTGTTTTCGGACTCGCGGGTCAGCGTCGACGACCGGCTGCCCGGCTTCCCGCACTGGAACGCGGGCATGCTGTCCACGGTGCACAAGCGTCCGCGGTCGGTCTTCACCGCCGACGGCGAAGAACACACCCGGTTCCGGCGCATGCTGTCAAAACCCTTCACATTCAAGCGTGTCGAGGGTTTGCGCCCGACCATCCAGCAGATCACCGACGAGCACATCGACGCGATACTCGCCGGACCGAAACCCGCCGACATCGTCAGCGCGCTGGCCCTGCCGGTGCCCTCGCTGGTGATCAGCCAGCTGCTCGGGGTCCCCTACGAGGACGCCGACATGTTCCAGCACCACGCCAACGTCGGCCTCGCCCGCTACGCCATCGGTGAGGACACCGTCAAAGGCGCGATGAGCCTGAACAAATACCTCGCCCAGCTGGTCGAGGCCAAGATCAAGATAGAGAACCCCGCCGAGGACGCGGTGTCCGATCTGGCCGAGCGGGTCAAGGCCGGCGAGCTCAGCGTGAAGGAGGCCGCGCAGCTAGGCACCGGCCTGCTGATCGCCGGGCACGAAACCACCTCGAACATGATCGGCCTCGGCGTGCTCGCCCTGCTGGAAAACCCCGACTAGCTGGCCGTCATCCGGGACGCCGAAGACCCCAAGGTTATCGCCAGAGCAGTCGAGGAATTGCTGCGCTACCTCAGCATCATTCAGGACGGCCAGCGCTGCGTCGCGCTCGAAGACATTGAGGGGATCATCATCGATCTGGCCCCGGCGAACTGGGATGCGCGCGTCTTCCCCGAACCCGACCGGCTCTACCTGCATCGCTCCGGCGCCGACCGCAACGTCGCATTCTGCTACAGCCGCCATCAATGCGTGGGCCAGCAGCTGGCGCGCGCCGAGCTGCAGATCGTGTGCCACACCTTGGTACGCCGCATTCCCACACTGCAACTTGCGATTTCGATCGAGGAGGTTCCGTTCAAGGACGACCGCCTCACCTACGGCGTCTACGAACTCCCGGTGACCTGGCAGCCCACGAAAGATTGCGGATACGAATGGAGGGTCAATGATGACGACTCAAACAAGCCCCGTTTCCCTGTACCCGCCCGGAGGATACGGCGCCCCCAAGAACCGGCGCGGTCACGCCGTGGACAGCGACGTCGGCCTGCCGGAGGGCACGGTGGTCTTCTCGGCGGGCAACCACATCTCGCTGGCCGATAACATCTTCCACCAACGCTTTCCGGACGACCTGAAGGACAAGGCGCCGCGGATCTGGTACGAGGACGGCGCTTACCAGGTCGGGCGCAAGGGACAGCCTTTCCTGCCTGGCGACTTCAGCGCCGTACTGATGCAGTACGACGACCTCCCCGGTGCGGCGAGCACCAACATCGAGGCGCGGATTCAGGAGTTGCACGAGGACGGGGTGGAAAAGGAACTGGCCTTCCCCAACGTGGTGCTGGCGCTGTTCCACTACCCCGACAAGACACTTCGCGAGCTTGCCTTCCGCATCTACAACGAATACATCGCCGAGCTGCAGGAGCGCTCGAACGGGCACTTCTACGGCGCCGGGCTGATCAACTGGTGGGACCAGCAGGGCACCAGAAAGCCCCTGGACGAGCTGAAAGCATTGGGGCTCAAGACTTTCCTGATGCCGCTCAATCCCAGCAAGGACGGCGACGGCAACATGATCGACTACTCCAGCACCGCCATGAGACCGGTCTGGGACGAGATCGAGGCCGCGGGCCTGCCCGTCATGCACCGCATCGGGGAAACGCCGCCGAAGAGCCCGACCGAGTTAAACAGCGTCGTCGTCGGGATGATGATCAACATCGACGGGTTCCGGGAGACGTTCTCCAAGTAAATCTTCGGCGGAATCCTCGACGATCACCCCCGGCTGCGGATCGGCTGGCTCGAGGGCGGCATCTCCTGGGTGCTGTGGGCGCTGCAGGACGCCGAGCACCTGGTCGCGTCCTACCAGCACATGTTCAACCGGCCGCTGCAGCACGACGTGCGCTACTACTGGGACACCCACATGAGCGCCTCGTTCATGGTCGACCCGCTCATCCTCCGGCTGATCGACCAGATCGGGGTGGACAAGGTGATGTGGTCGAGCGATTACCCGCACAGCGAGAGCACCTACGGCTATTCCGAGAAGTCGCTGAAGGCCGTCGTCGACGCCGTCGGGCAGGCGAACGCGGCGCAGATTGTCAGCGGCAATGTGACGAAATTCCTGGGTTTGTAGTTACGACACTCGCGCATCTGGACACCAAAACCGGTGAAGGGCTGGTGATTCCGGAGACACCGGACTTGACCCGCCTGCGCCGCGACACCGGAACCTGGCTCCGGGCGGCAATGGCCGAGCGCGGCGTCGACGCGATGATCCTGCTCGGCAACAACGCCGTCGTCTATGCCACCGGCGCCAGTTGGCCACTCGGCGACGCCGGGTTGTCCTACGTCGAGCGGCCGGTGGCCGTGGTGCTCGCCGACGACGGATGGCCGCACCTGTTCCTGCCGTTCCGCGAGGGCGCTGCACACGAGTCGGACCTGCCCGCCGACCATGTGCACGGGCAGGTCTATCTCGAATTCGACGAAGGCGTCGCGGCTTTCGCGCGCACGGTCGCCGACCTGATTCCGGCCAACGCCGTGATCGCGGTCGACGAATGCACCGGCGCGATGTCCCGTGCGGCCGCGACGCTGTTCCCCGGCGGCGCCCCCGTCGACGCGGCGGGCATCATCGGCGCCGCCAAGGCGGTCAAGACACCGGACGAGTTGTCGTGCATCCGCACCGCGATCCGTATCACCGACGAGGCGATGGTCGAGGTGCAGAAGCGGCTGGCCCCGGTATCCGCCAAGTCGACTTGTCGGCAAGATTTTTGCGTCGCGCCTTCGAGCTGGGCGCCACGGCCAGCATGCTGGACCCGATCTGGCAGGTGATGCCGCCGAGCAAGGCCGAGGGGGTATGGACCACGCACGGCGACCTGGCGCTGCCGCTGCTGTCCACCGCGCACGAGCTCGACGAAGGCGACGTGCTGTGGACCGACGTCAGCATCACCTACCAGGGCTACTGCTCGGACTTCGGCCGCACCTGGATCGTCGGGCGGGACCCGTCGCCGCGCCAACAGGCCCAGTTCGACAAGTGGTTCGAAATCATGACCGCGGTCCTGGACGTCGCCAAGGCCGGCGCCACCGCGGCCGATCTGGGGCGGGCCGCGATCGGGGCCAACGGTGGTGCGAAGCCGTGGCTGCCGCACTTCTACCTGGGCCACGGCATCGGCGTGAACGCCGCCGAAATGCCCATGATCGGCACCGATCTCGGCCAGGAGTTCGACGAGAACTTCGTCCTGCAAGCCGGGATGGTGCTGGTGCTGGAGCCGGTGGTGTGGGAGGAAGGCACCGGCGGCTACCGCAGCGAAGAGGTCCTGGTGATCACCGAGGAGGGCTGGATCCGCTTGACTGACTACACCTTATGACCCGTATGGCCGTCATGTCAGTTGAAGTCTGCCCCGACGAGCGCACGCTGCGCTCGGGGCGCCGTCGGCGGGCGCTGGACCAGATGGCCGCCCACGACCTCGACGTGCTGGTGCTCGGTCGGCAGGCCAACGTTCGCTACGTCTCCGGGGCGCCGCAACTGTGGGTCGCGGGCACCCGGCCGTTCGGCCCGACCTGCGTGCTGGTGCGCGAGACCGGCGCGGTTCACCTGCTCAGCACCTGGGACGAGGGCGTGCCCGAGGACATCCCGTACGAAAACCTCTACGGCATCTCGTGGAACCCGGCCAATACCGTGGAGGCGCAGCGCCGCATCGACGGCACCCAAACCGCCCGGCGTGTCGGAACCACGCACTCTCACCGGTTTTCGCGCAGCTGCTGCCCACCGTGTTCCCCAACGCGCAACTGGTCGACGGAGAACTGGCCATGCGGGCCGCCCGCCGCGTCAAGAGCGCCGAGGAGATCGTGGCGCTGCGGGAATCCATCGCGGTCGCCGAGTCGGCGCTGGCGGCTGCCGTCTCCGAGTTGCGCCCCGGGGTCAGCGAGCAGGCGCTGGCCGGCGCCCTGCTGGAGGCCTCCGCGGCGGGCGAAGTGAGCACCCCGTCGAATCAGGATGTCGCATGGGCGACCTCGCGCAGCCATCCGTGGCGGCGCGCCGACGGTGACGGTCGTATCCAGGACGGCGACCTGGTGGCATTCTCTGCCGGCGTGCTGGCCGGCGGCTACGTCGGGGAAGTGGGACGCACCTGGTCGGCCGACAAGCAGCACGCCCCCAGCGGCGCCGCGGCCCTGCACCGGCGCTGGAACGCCTTGTGGGACAAGCTGATCGCGGCGTGCCATCCGGGCGTGGGGGCGGGCGAGCTGATGTCGGCCTACCGGGCCGCGGGGGAGCCGGCACCGCCGATGCCGGTGGCCCGCGGACTGGGTATGGGTTTCGACCCGCCGGTGGTCTCCCAGCACCTGCCCGCGACCGCCGCCGGCGAACGGCTGGAGCCGGGGATGGTGCTCGCCGTGACGGGATACGTGTGGGAGGAAGGAGTCGGCGCGGTGCTCGGCCGGGAAGCGGTCCTGATCACCGCCGACGGACCCGAAGTGCTCACCGCGAGCCCGTTCTGGCAGCCCTGACCATGCCCCGTCCCGGCGAAGCGAACGAAGCAGTGACGCAAACCCCGCTGGCCGGCTCCCTTCTTGTTGGTGTTCAGGCTTGTTGGTGTTCAGGGCCTCGAAGATGGGGGACTTCTCCCACCACCGGTCCTCGCTGACGGGCACCCCGGCGATCAGCCGGGTGCCGTCGGGACGGCGGATGGACTCCACGTGGATGACCTCGGCGGCCCGACCCACGGGATGGGCAGCGTGTGGAACATCTGGTAGATCGGCGCCATGTCGTCGGGACCCGGGTTCTCCAGATCCGGACGGAACATCTTGAAGGTGCCCTCGTTGTGCAGCATCGGGGTCTTGACGTGCGTCGGGTGTACCGAATTGACGCGAATCATGTGCTTTCCCAACTCGACTCCGAGGGCGCGCATCAGCCCGACCACGCTGTGCTTGGCCGCGACGTAGTGGCCGGTATGCGGGTAGGCCTTGAGCCCGCCGACCGAGCTTGTCAGGATGATGGATCCGCCGCGGCCGCTGGCGATCATATGCGGCACACCGGCTTTCACGGTTTTCCACACCCCGGCCAGGTTGATGTCGATCATCTCGGTCCAGTCTTCTTCGCTGGTCTTGTCCAAAGTGTCGCCGCCGTTTCCGATTCCGGCGTTGGCCACGATGATGTCGAGCCGGCCCAGCTGCTCGACGCCGCTGTCGACCGCGGCTTTGAGCGCGTCGTAGTCGCGCACGTTGACCTCGGCGGTGACGATTCTGCGGTTGTGCCCCTTGACCAGGTCGGCGGTCTCGGCCAGGTCCTCGGGCGTGGAAGCCGGGATCGCGGTGTCCACCACGCCCGCCCGGATGGTCTTGCAGATGTCGACGGCGATGATGTCGGCGCCCTCCTGGGCCAACCGCACCGCGTGGCTGCGGCCTTGACCGCGTGCCGCCCCGGTGACGAAAGCGACTTTGCCCTCAACACGTCCGGTCATGGCTACCTCAGCTCCTGACTCGATCGGATCGGCGCGCCTCAGCGGAGAACACGCACGCTTCCCCGGGCCGCGGGTCTTGCCGACTTTGAACTCTGTCATTCAGCCAACACGGGTGTCAACGACGAATCCGTTTCGGATATTTGTAATTCTAGATATTAGAGAATACCATTCTCACCGTAAACAGCGTGTGGTACTTGCTCAACTCGGGGGGGCGCGGGACGGCTCCGGTCGGGAAGCTAGGCGACGAAGCCGCGCGAGCAGAAGTCCCACACCTCTTCGGCGGTGATAGGGTGGGTGGTCGCGTCGTCGGGACCGCCGCTGGATTGCGCGATGAACATGACCGTTTGCATGGTCATCGCGGCCACCCGCTTCGGGTTGATGGTGGCGCGCAGCTTGCCGGCCTCGCCGGCCGCCTCCATCAGCTCCGTCAGCAACGCGAGCAAGGGCGCATGCGCGACCTTGACCTCCGCAGGGTGTGTCACCAGCAAACGCGGCGCGAAATCGGTGAACAGCGGCCGCTTGGCGGTCGGGTCCGGGCGGGACGCCTCGTACAGCAGCTGAACGGTGACTTGGAGCCGCTCCAGCGGATCGGTGTGGCTTTCGGTAGCGGCCCGGATCTGGTCGGCGGATCGGCTCAGCGCGTCCTCGAAGAGCGCCAGCAACAGCTCGTGCTTGCCGTCGAACTGCAGGTAGAAGCTGCGCAGCGACTGGCGGGAGCGGTCCACCACCTCCTGCACGGTAAAGTCGGTGCTGCCCTTTTCGATGATGATGGCCTGGGCCGCGTCGAGGAAGCGCTGAACGCGCTGCGCCGCACGCAATTTCGCCGTTTTGATGGAGCGCTCGACGGCGCGCTGTTTCCAGGCCGGCTCTTCGCTCGGATTGGTCACGGCCGACTCGGGTGATTGCCGCGAGGGGAGAACATGATTGGACTCTACCGGAGAACGCCGTGACATCGCTGCGCTCGACCCCCTCACGGATCACGTGTCGGAGATTATAGCGGCGAGAATGCTATTCTCTTAGACGTGTGTAGGGAAACCTAATCGCAAAGTGCGAACCGTGCCGTCGGCGGAAAGCATGATCTACCGACGGTGCGCGAGACCAGTTCGGGAAGCCGGGGAAGTGCTGTGCAGCTGACGTTTGACGCCGACGTGGAGGCGTTCCGGGCCGAATTCGTCGCCTTCCTCTAAGCGCACCTGCCCGCCGAGGCCGAGGCGCTGGAGTGGCCTCGGTCTAGCTCACACGTACCGGGGTGGGCGCGCCGCTGGCAACGGCTGCTGTTCGACAGCGGCTGGTTGCTGCCCGGCAATCCGCCCGAGTTCGGCGGCCGCAACGCGACGTTGCTGCAGCAGTACGTGTACTTCGAGGAGCTGGGGCGGCGGCGCATCTATCAGAGCTTCAATCCGCAGGGCGTCGGGATCATCGCGGCGTCGCTGTTGAGCTTCGGCACCCCCGAACAAAAGCAGCGGTGGGCGGTGCCGATTCTGCGCGCGGAGATGACCACCTCGCTGGGCATGAGCGAACCGGGCGCGGGTTCGGATCTGGCGTTACTGAAAACCCGCGCCGTGCTCGACGGCGACCACTTCGTGGTCAACGGCCAGAAGGTGTGGACCTCCGGCGCCCAAGACGCCGACGTGTTGCTGACATTTGTGCGCACCGATCCGAATGCGCCGAAGCACAAGGGCATCAGCATGCTGCTGATCCCGACCGACACTCCGGGCGTGGTGCGCCGCCCGTTCGCGTCGAAAGCTGCTGGGTTCCGTGGCGCTGCGACGCGCGTCCGAGGACGCGCTGGAGGCGGCGGGGTCCGCCGGGCTGGTGCGTCGGGCGGTGACCGCGCAGGTCGCGCCGCTGAATCTGGACAGCCACTACCGCAGCTGGTTCGACCGCTACGCGCGCACCTTCGCCGCTACCATCGCCGGTGGCACGTCGGAGATTCAGCGCAATATCATCGCCGAACGCGTCCTTGGTCTGCCGCGTAATTGAGCTGCGCGTCAACGGTTTTGGGCATCCATGCGGGCGTAGTAGCTGATCGCCACCAGCCCCGCGAGGATCGCGACGGCCCCTAACACGATCCCCGTCATCGCGGTTCGGGGATTGCTCGCTTCGCCGCGGGCGACTCGCCGGCGGGCGATGTCGCCCGTCACCACTGCCGCGATGCCGAAGGGCACCCCCAGCAGCAGCCAGCAGGCGCCGAGACCGACCAGGCCCAGCAGTACCGACGCGACGCCGAACTCGTTTCGCGGCGACTGCGGGTCACTCATCGCTTCTCACCTTCGCGGTTCCGCGCATCTGCGAAGCATCTCACGGCCGGCCACGGTGAGGGGGCGGGCCGGGTGCTAGAGCTGGGCGAGCCGCGGCGCCGATCCGGTCGTCACCAGCATTTTTCCCGCTTGGCGGGTCAATTCCCGGGCGTTGCCCAGCAGGCCGTCCAGGATCAGCGAGCGCTTGATGTGGTGGTGCAGCGGGTGCTCGGCGGTGAACCCGATACCGCCCAGCACCTGCTGGCAGTGGCGTGCGGTGGTCAGCACCGCCTGCCCGGCCGCGGCCTTGGCCAGCAGGGCGGCCAGGCCCGGGTCCTCGTCGCATTCCGCGGCGGCCTGCAGGGTGGCCTCGGCGCCCTCGACCGCTACCAGGGCCTCGGCCAGCCGTTGCCGGATCGTCTGGAACGAGCTGATGTGCCGACCGAACTGCACGCGGTCGACGGCGTGCCGGCGGGCCAGCGTGAGCATGGCCCGGCTGGTGCCGGCCAGCCACCAGCCCAGCGCCCGCCACCCCGCGTGCAGCACGGCGGCCGGCAATGGATCGCCTTGCGGCACAAGGTGTATCGGCAGCAGCTCGTCGATCGCCAAGTCGCAGCTGTCGCGGCGATCCCGCAGCACCCAGGACCCGCCGGTGAACGGCAACGCCGGGGTGCCCCCGGGTGCTTCGTCGGCGGCGCACAGCAGCACGTCGTTGAGCAGCTGGGCGTGCGCTCCCGTCTCGCCGAGCAGTGTGAACACCAAAGGGATTGCGATGTCCGGCATTTCGTCGAGCATGTCGCGCCAGCCCACATCGGTCAGCGCGGCGTCCAGCTTCGCTCCCGAGGCGGCGCTCATCGTGGTGCGCAGCGAGTCGGCCAGCAGGCGCAGCGACTCGGCGTCAGCCGAAGGTGCCACGGTTCACTCCTTCCGGAGATCGAGCAGCCGGCGGGCGATGATGTTGCGCCGGATCTCGGCGGTGCCGCCGTAGATGGTGGCTGCGCGCGAGTACAGGTATTCCGAGCGCCACAGCGTGTTTTCGAGCTCCAGGGTGCCCGGCAACAGGTCGCGCACGGTGTCGTAGAGCCGCTGCTTGGCGGTGTACAGCAGCACCTTGTCGATCGAGGTGTCGGGCCCCAGCCGGGCCCCGTCGCGCATCCGGTGCTGGGTGGCGCGCGACCGGCAGCGCAACGTGTGCAGCGCCAAATAGGCTGCGCCCAGGGAGGATTCGTCGGGCTCCCCGGCCGCCGAGACCTCGGCGATCAGATCGTCGAAACGCGAGTAGAGGTAGGCGATGCGCTGCCAGAAGCAGGAGGACCGTTCATACGGCAGCAGATCCATGGCCAGGCGCCAGCCGTCGCCGGGCCGGCCGAGCATGCGGCTCGACGGAATCGCCACGTCGTCGTAGTACACCTCGCAGAATTCGTCGACGCCGTGCATGGTGCGCAGCGGCCGGATAGTGATGCCCGGCGTGTCCAGGTCGACGAAGAAGGCGGTGATCCCGTCGTAGCCGGGCGCGGTGCGGGTCAGCAGCACGCGCCGGGTGGAGAACTGCGCGAAGCTGGTCCAGACCTTCTGCCCGTTGACGATCCAGTGGTCGCCGTCCTGGGTCGCGCGGGTGGTCAGCGACGCCAGATCGCTGCCCGACCCCGGCTCGGAAAAAGCCTGGACACCAGTGCTCTTCGCCGCGCAGCAGCCGCGGCACCATCTCCGCGGCCAGTTCGGCAGGGGCGTAGTCGATCATCGTGGGAGCCAGCACCTCGAGCATCGAGTAGGGTCCGGGTTCGGCCAGCCGGCGACCCACCACTTCCTCGCCGACGATCGCCCGCAGCACCGCGGGTCCGCCCAGGCCACCGACTTCGGCCGGCCACCCGTACCGCATCCAGTCGGCGTCGTAGAGCGCGCGGCTGACCCGGGCGAACTGCTTCATGTGGCCCTGCAGGGAATGGTCGGGCCCGGGGGGTCAGATCGTTGTCGTCGGGCCACGCGCGCAGGTCGGCCCGCAACTGCTCGACATTCACACTGTCGATAGGTCGGCTCCTGAGCCGCGGAGTCGCCGGCCGGACGCCCGATGGCGTGCGGGCGCCCGCAAGGCCACCTGGCTCTACGACAACGGAAAACCCTGTGGGCGCGAGGCGAATACGGCCAAATACCTGTGCGCCGACGCCGGCTTCACCGCGGCCGACCGGGCGTTGCAGACGCACGGCGGCATGGGGTACGCCGAGAGTACCACATCACCCGCTACTTCCGCGAGGCCCGGCTGATGAAGATCGCGCCGGTGAGCCAGGAGATGATCTTGAATTTCCTGGGCGCCAACGTGCTGAAGTTGCCGCGCAGCTACTAGGCCCGGCGTCGAACGTGTACTCACGGCTGATTTTGGCGATTTTTTCGCTACCAGTCATGTTCGGCAATGATGGGACGGTCGGGTATGAGGAATCGGAGTAACAGTTATGCGTGAAACAGTCATCGTCGAGGCCGTGCGCACCCCGGTGGGTAAACGCAACGGCGCGCTGTCCGGCATGCACGCCGCCGACCTGTCCGCGATCGTGCCCAACGAACTCGTCGAACGCACCGGCACCGGACCCGAGCTCATCGACGACGTGGCGTCTCCCAGGTGGGCGACCAGTCCAGCGACATCGGCCGCTACGCGGTGCTGGCCGCGGGCTGGCCGGAAAGCATTCCCGGGACCACCGTCAACCGGGCCTGCGACTCCAGCCAGCAGGCGCTGGACTTCGCCGTGCAGGCGGTGATGTCGGGTCAGCAGGACGTCGTGGTGGCCGGCGGGGTGGAGGTGATGAGCCGCGTCCCGCTCGGTGCGGCCCGGGCGACCGGCATGCCGTACGGCCCCAAAGTTCTTGCCCGCTATGACGACTTCTCCTTCAACCAGGGCCTGTCGGCAGAGATGATCGCCAAGAAGTGGGGGTTCTCGCGCACCCAACTCGACGAGTACTCGGTCCGGTCGTACGAGCGGGCGGCCCGCCGCCCAGGACGCCGGCGCCTTCACCGACCAGATCGTCCCGGTGTTCGTCGAGGACGCCGAGAACAAGGTTGTCGCCGCCGACGAGGGCGTGCGGCGGGGAGGCAGCGTGGAGAAGCTGGCCGCGCTCAAACCGGCCTTCGCCGAGGACGGCGTGATCCATGCGGGGAATTCCTCGCAGATCTCCGACGGTGCGGCCGCGCTGCTGGTGACCACCGCCGAGATGGCCGTCGAGCTGGGACTGACGCCGATCGTGCGGTATGTGGCCGGCGCGGTCACCGGCGCCGACCTGGTGCTGATACTCACCGGCCCGATCCCGGCGACCGAGAAGGTGTTGAAGAAGGCCGGCGTCGCGCTGTCGGATGTGGGCGTGTTCGAGGTCAACGAGGCGTTCGCGCCGGTGCCGCTGGCCTGGCTGGCCGAGACCGGGGCCGATGCGGCCCGGGCGAATCCGCTGGGCGGCGCCATCGCGCTGGGGCACCCGCTGGGCGCGTCCGGGGCCGTGTTGATGACGCGCATGGCACATCACATGCGCGACAACGGAATTCGTTACGGGCTGCAGACCATGCGCGAGGGCGGGGACACCGCCAACGCCACCCTGGTCGAGCTGGTGAGCTGACCGCGGAAAAACACCGGGGGGTGACCCTTGTCACAGCGGCCAAATTAACCTACTAGTGTGTTCACTAGGTTGGTTTTCCCACGTCACCTGGCCCGAGGAGTTGCATTTGCCCGTCGCACGGCGCTACGACACGCTGCTGGCCAAGGGCGAGGACCGCAAGCAGCGGATTCTCGACGTCGCGCAGCGCCTGCTCACCCGCAACGGCTGGCGCAACACCACGCTCGCCCAGATCGCCGGGGAGGCCGGCGTCACCCCGGCGGGCCTGCTGCATCACTTCGAATCGAAGGAGCAGCTGCTGCACGCCGTGCTCGACGCCCGTGACCTCGACGACGACACCCACGCCGACCGGACCGGCGACCTGTTCGACCAGATCGCCGCGGTCGCCGATCGGTTTTACCGGGCGCCCGAACTGGTGGGCACTTTCACGGTGCTGCTGGTGGAGAACATCCTGCCCGAGGCGCCGCTGCACGACCGCATGCTGGCCAGGCACTGGGCCGCGACCGACATCGTCGCCGACCTGATCCGCCGCGGCCAGGCCGATGGCCGCTACCGCGCCGACATAGACCCCGCCGTCAAGGCCGTTGAGATTCCCGCCTTCGTCCACGGAATGGAAACGCCATGGTTGCTCGATCCTTCAATACCGCTGCCCGAAGTGTTCAAGCAGTATGCCGAGACACTGGGCGCGGGACTTCGCGCCCCCGAAGAGGGCCGAGACGACATGAGATACCGGCTCGACGTCGTTGCCGCCACCGCCGTCGACGTGGTGCGATTCGCCGGCGGCTGGATCTTCGACCGGTCGATGGCCGGATGGGACGTCACGGTGCTGCTGATGGACCTCGCCGAGGACCCCGACCCCCGGCCGCTGCAGATCGTCGGCGCCCAGGTGCTCGGCCTGGAAGAGGCACTGGCGTCGGTGCACGCGCGTCCCCGTCCGCAGGCGCTGGCGGCCGGCGCCGACCTGTTCGGCTGCGACGCACGGGTGCGTCAGGGCGTGCTGCAGGCCCTCGACCACGGCGTCACCGAGGTCACGCTGTGGGGCGAGACCTGGCCGTCCGAACTCGACGACAGCGTCGGCCTGGTGCAGCACCGGCTGAGCATGGCGGCGCAGACGTTCAAGGCCAAGGCCCTGGCGGCCGCCTCGGGCGCCGACGGGGCTCCGCAGGTGGCCGTCGATCGCGTCGAGACCTTCCGCAGCGGGTTGTTGGCCTGGCCGTCGGTGGCCGCCGACCTGGTGCCCGCCAGCTGATCCGGCGCCGGGCCTAGCTATGACCGGCGCCGGCCGGTTCCCGCCGGGGGCCGCGTTGACGACCACGTTGCCGTCGGGACAAGTTCGTCAAGGGCATCCGCCAGCACTCGGGCGGCGGGGTCGGCGGCAACGGTGAGGAAACGCTGGCGCACAGCCCGCTGGAATTCCTCTACGGCCTGTTCTCCGACTACGTCCGCGACCGCCGTCGGCAACCGCGCGAGGACGTGCTGACCGGGCTGGCCAACGCGACCTATCCGGACGGCTCCATCCCGGAGGTCGAAGACGTGGCCCGGGTCGCCAGCAACGTTTTCTCGGCGGGCCAGGAAACGACCGTGCGGCTGTTGGGCGCGGCGCTGCAGACGCTCGGCGAGCGCCCGGACATCCAGGCGCAGTTGCGCAAGGACCGCAGCTTGATTCCCAACTTCATGGAGGAGTCGCTGCGCCACGAGAGCCCGGTCAAGGGCGACTTCCGGTTGAACCGGCGGCCCGTCACCGTCGGCGGCGTTGACCTGCCCGCCGGGACCACGGTGATGGTGGTGCAGGCGGCGGCCAACCGGAACCTGCGCCGGTCGACGACCCCGCCACCTTCGACCCGGCCCGCAAGAACGCCCGCCAGCACATCTCCTTCGGCCGCGGCATCCACAGCTGCCCGGGCGCGCCGCTGGCGCGCGCCGAGACCCGGGTGGCCATCGAACGGCTGCTCGACCGCACCACCGACATCAGGATCAACGAGACCATCCACGGCCCGGCGAATGATCGCCGTTACCAATATGTTCCGACCTACATCCTACGCGGCCTGACCGAATTGCACCTGGAGTTCACGCTGGCATGAGGGTTTGGGTAGATGACCAGCGCTGTCGCGGCCACGGGATGTGCCTGACGCTGTGCCCCGAGGTGTTCAGCCTGACCGACGACGGCTACCCCGAAGCGATAGATGCCGATGTCCCAACGGAATTGGAGTCGGCCGCCCAAGAGGCCATCGAATGCTGTCCCGAGCAGACGATCAGCGAAAAGTAAACGTGAGTAAGGATATTCGAGTGGCCGACGGGCGAAAAGGCTATGTCATCCTCACCGAGGCCATCAAAGATCCGGAGGGCATGAAGGCCTACGCGAAGGCCGCCGGATCGGCGATGAGCGGCGCCACCGTGCTTGCCGTGGACACCGCGCCCACCGTCATCGAGGGCACCTGGCACGGCGACCAGACCGCCGTCCTGGAATTCGAATCGGTGGACGCGGCCCGGGCGTGGTATGAGTCCGAGGGCTACCAGAAAGCCGCGAAGCTGCGCCAGGCGGCGGCCGGCTGCAACGCGGTCATCCTCGCCGGCTTCTAACGGAGCGCTACTCGCCGACGATGGAGATGGCCTGCCGGGGGCATTGACGGACGGCCTCGCGCACGTCGTGTTCGTTCTCCGGGGTGACTTCTTCCTGGTGAACGGTCAGCATGTCGTCATCGCCGAACTCGAAGATGTCCGGGTTGATGCCCATGCAGACGCCGTTGCTCTCGCAGAGCCCCCAATCGACCTCGATCTTCTTCGTCACCGTGACCCCCTTACCGAAGCACCTTGGCGGGCACGTTCTTCCAGCCCGCCACGTTTTGCATGGTCACTCGTCTGCAGCCCGCCCAGTCGACCTCGTAGCGCGGCATGAAGTCGAGCAGCCGCTCCAGCGCGATCCGGCTCTCCAGGCGGGCCAGCGCGGCACCTAGGCAGCTGTGGATGCCGTAGCCCAGGCCGAGGTGCTGAGCCTCGGTCTGGTTCCGCTCGATGTCGAAGGTGTCGGCGGCGGTGAAGGCCTCCGGGTCGCGGTTGGCCGCGGCGGCAACCTCGGTCGACTCGTCACGGTGTGAGCTCTTGGGAGACCATCCCCGAGATGGTCTTGAGCGCGGCGGACCGCTTCGGCGACGCGGAAGCAGTCGTCGACGGTCCGCTGCGCTGGACTTTCCAACAGGTTGTCGAGAGAATACGTTGCGCCGCAGGTGCTTTCGCTGAGATCTGCGCCGAAAAGGGCGATCGCGTCGCGATGTGGGCGCCCAATTCGGCCGAGTGGATCATCGCGGCGTTCGGATTGCTCACCGCGGGCGGCGTGCTGGTGCCGGTCAACACCCGGTTCAAGACCGAGGAGGCCGCCGACATCATCGTCCGGGCCAGGGTCAAGGCCGTATTGGTCCAAAAGGGTTTCCTCGGACAGGATTACGCCGCGCCGGCGGGGATCCCGGTCATCGGCATCAAGTCAGACTTCCTGCCCAGCGGCTCCCCGTTCTCGCGGCCGGTGAACGGAACCGACATTTCCGACATCATCTTCACCTCCGGCACGACCGGCCGCCCGAAGGGCGCCATGATGAACCATCGCCAGACGCTGCGGATGTACGACGAGTGGGCGACACTGGCGGATCTTTCGCGAGGGCGACCGCTACCTGCAGATCAACCCCTACTTCCACACCTTCGGTCTGAAGGCCGGGCTCATCACGTCGTTTCTGCGCGGCGCGACGATGCTGCCGGTCCCGGTGTTCGATGTCGACACGGTGGTGGATCTCATTGAACGAGAACGCATTACGATGATTCCCGGCCCGCCGACGTTGTACCACTCGTTGCTGACCGTGCCGGACAAGTCCAAGTTGGCGACGTTGCGGGCCGGCGTGACCGGCGCCGCCGACATCCCCGTCGAACTCGTCCGTCGCATCCACGACGAGCTGCCGTTCCAGACGCTGATGACCGGCTACGGACTTACCGAGGCCGGAAACGTGACATTGTCGGGGCCCGGCGATTCCTTCGAGGACGTCGCCACCACCGCGGGCGTGCCGTGCGAGGGGGCCGCGGTGCGCATCGCCGACGACGGCGAGGTGCTGGTGCGCGGCTACGGCGTGATGCAGGGCTACCTCGACGATCCCGCCGGCACGGCCGAGGCGATCGACGCCGACGGCTGGCTGCACACCGGGGACCTGGGCACCTTCACCGAGACCGGGCGGCTGCGCATCGTTGGGCGCAAGAAGGACATGTTCATCGTCGGCGGCTTCAACGCCTACCCCGCCGAGATCGAGGTCTTCCTGCTCAACCACCCGGCCGTCGCGCAGGCCGCCGTGATCGGCGTGCCCGACGAACGGATGGGCCAGGTGGGCAAGGCGTTCGTGTTGGCGAACGCCGAGGTGTCCGAAAGTGACTTGCTGGCGTGGTGCCGAGAACGGATGGCAGGATTCAAAATGCCAAGGACCGTCGAGTTTCTCGACGAGTTGCCGCTCAACGCCACCGGGAAAGTCATGAAAGACCAACTCCGTTGAACAACGGCGATATTCATTCAATGGTGATCGCATCGGATTACCGGGTGCCGGATCCGACCCGGGTGTGGCCGCTGCTGGAACGCAACAAGGTGGCGCTCGCCGATATCGGCGTGCACCACGTGCTCGTCTACACCTCGACGCACGACTACGGCCGGGTGCTGGTGATGATCGGCGTGCACAGCCGGGAGCCGATCGTCGAACTGCTGCGGTCGCGGGTGTTCTTCGACTGGTTCGACGAGGCCGGCGTCGACGACATCCCCGCGGTGTTCGCCGGCGAGATCGTCGACCGGTTCATCACCCAACCGCCGACGAACCCGCGGGCGCCCGGCGTCGTGGTGGCCGCGATAGCCTCGGTCAACGACGCCACCCTTCTGACCTCCGAAGTCAGTTCCGCCATCGACAGATTCGCCCAAGCCGGCATCCGGAAGACCTGGGTGTTCCAGGCCTTCGACGACGACCATGAAGTGCTGATCCTGCAGGAGTTCCCCGACGAGGACAGCGCGCGGGAGTGGATCGACCATCCCGACGCCGCGGCCCAATGGATGTCCGGGGCGGGCATCGGCGCCTACCCGCCCCTGTTCGTCGGCCGCTTCTTCGACATGATGCGCATCGGGGCGGACTGAGGATCCGCCGGTGTTCGTGTGCCTGTGCAACGGGGTCACCAGCCAGACCGTGACCGAGGCCGTGCAGTGCGGCGCGTCGACCACCAACGAAGTCGCTCGGGCATGCGGAGCCGGCGCCGATTGCGGCCGCTGCCTGCGCACCGCGCAGGCCATCCTGCGATCCTCGTCCGGCAATCGAACACCGAACTCGATCTAGCGGCGCGGTCTGCCGTCCGGTGGGGTCGGTCGCACGAGTTCGACCAGCAGCCGCGGGATCTCGAGCCGCGGCAGCACCACCTCGACCAGCACCATCTGGTCTTGGTGCCGCGCGGCGGCCGTCAACGCGTCATCGAGTTCGCCGTAGGTCTGCACCCGGAACGCCAGGTGTTCGGTGACGCCCAACGCGTTGGGGACCTCCGTCCACTTCCACCCGACGATGTCGTTGTAGGGCGCCGTCTCGCCGTGGATCGCCCGCTCGACGGTGTAGCCGTCGTTGTTGACCACCACGATGACGGGGGAAAGCCCTTCGCGGGCAAAGGTGCCGAGCTCTTGGATGGTCGACTGCGCGGCGCCGTCCCCGATCAGCAGCACCGTTCGGCGGTCCGGATGCGCCACTGCGGCGCCGAGCGCGGCGGGCAGCGTGTAACCGATTGAGCCCCAAAGCGGTTGGCCGATGAAGGTGACTCTCTGTGGCAACCGGTGGTCTGCCATGCCGTAGAAGGAGGTGCCCTGGTCGGCCAGCACCACGTTGCCCGGTGTGAGGGCCGTGCACACCCTGTCCCACACCATCTTCTGGGTCAGTGGTTGCTCGCGGGGTGGGGGCGGCGGCAGCGGCTCGGCCGGCGGCGAGGCCACCGGCGGCGAGGAGACCCGGCGCCGTGTGAGGATCGCGGTCAGCGCCTGAAGCGCTTCGCCCATCTCCAACGGCGCGAACACCTCTCCGGCCACGCTGCTTTGGTACTGGCCGACGTCGATGGTCCGGGCCGGGTCGATCCGCTGGCTGAAGAAGCCGCTGACCATGTCGGTGAACACCACCCCGGCGGTGACCAACACGGGTGCCTCTTCGATCGCGGTGCGCACCGCCGGCGCGCTGGCCGAGCCCGCGTAGATGCCCAGGAAGTTCGGTGAGCTCTCGTCGAGCAGACTCTTGCCCCACATCAGCGTGGCGTGCGGCACCACGTCGGCCGCCAGCAGCGCCTCGAGCTCCTTGATCGCCTGCAGCCGGTGCACCAGCAGGTCGGCCAGCACGGTGATCCGGTGCTCGCCGATGAGTGCCGCGGCGGCCTCGGTGAACATCGCCAGCGCGCGGGGGCTGGTGCCGCCGGTGTAGCGGGGCAGCGGAGCCTCGGGTGGCTCGGTGGGGAAGCGGGCCACGTCGGTGGACAGCAGGATGTAGCCGGGTCGCTTCTGCTCGCGCACCTCCGACAGCACCCGGTCGATCTCTCTGCGCGCCGTTGCCGGCATGAGATTTGCTTGAGCGCAAGTGATTTCGCGGCTTACCCGGAAGAAGTGCTCGAAGTCCCCGTCGCCCAGCGAATGGTGCAGCGCGCGCCTGGTGCCCTGCGCGTCTTTCGACGGGCCGCCGACGATGTGCACCACCGGCACCTGCTCAGCGTAACTGCCCGCCACCGCGTTGGCCGCAGACAGCTCGCCGACCCCGAATGTCGTTACCAGCGCCGACATTCCGCGCAGCCGGCCGTATCCGTCTGCGGCGTAGCCGGCGTTGAGCTCGTTAGCGTTGCCGACCCAGCGCAGCCTGGGGTGGGCGACGATGTGGTCGAGGAACTCGAGGTTGTAATCACCCGGGACGCCGAAGATCTCCGAGACGCCGAGTTCGGCGAGGCGGTCCAACAGGTAGTCACCGACGGTGTATGCGGGTTCGGTCGCAGCATCAGTCACAGGCACGACGGTACGCTCGGTCGAATCCCGTCCGGGCGCGACGCCGTCCAAGTATCGTGCGGGCCATGGCACTCAAAGAATCCCGCGACATCGTCATCGAAGCCAGTCCGGAGGAGATTCTGGACGTCATCGCCGATTTCGAATCGATGCCGCAATGGTCGGAGCCGCACCAGAGCGCCGGGGTCCTGGCGACCGGCGAAGACGGACGGCCCAGCCAGGTCAGGATGAAGGTCAAGGTCGCCGGGATCACCGACGAGCAGGTCGTCGCCTACACCTGGGCGGACAACGCGGTGAGCTGGACGCTGGTCAGCTCGTCGCAGCAGAAGGCGCAGGACGGGAAGTACACCCTGGTGCCGCAGGGCGACGCGACGCTGGTCAAGTTCGAGCTTGTCGCGGACCCGAACGTGCCGCTGCCGGGGTTCGTGCTCAGGCGCGCCGTGAAGGGCACCATCGACTCCGCGACCAAGGCGCTGCGCCAGCAGGTGCTTGAGGTGAAAAAGGGCAAGTAGACGCGGTGAGCAGCGGAGGGCCGCTGGCCGGGGTGAGGGTCATCGAATTGGGCGGCATCGGCCCGGGGCCACATGCGGGGATGGTGCTCGCCGATCTGGGGGCCGACGTGGTGCGGGTGCGCCGGCCCGGCATGGCGGCCATGCCGTCGGAGGACCGCGATCTGCTGCACCGCGCCAAGCGGATCGTCGACCTGGACGTCAAAGCCCGACCGGGCGCTGCTGGACCTGGCCGCGAAAGCCGATGTGCTGCTGGACTGTTTCCGCCCCGGCACCTGCGAGCGACTCGGCATCGGTCCCGACGACTGCGCGGCGGTCAACCCGCGGCTGATCTTCGCGCGCATCACCGGCTGGGGGCAGGACGGGCCGCTGGCGCAGACGGCCGGCCACGACATCAACTATCTGTCGCAGACCGGCGTGCTGTCGGCGCTCGGCCACGCCGACCGTCCGCCGCTCCCGCCGCTGAACCTGGTCGCCGACTTCGGCGGCGCTCGATGCTGGTGCTGCTCGGCATCACCGCCGCTCTCTACGAACGGGAACGCTCGGGCCGCGGGCAGGTGATCGACGCGGCGATGGTAGACGGGGTCAGCCTGCTGGCCCAGATGATGTGGACGATGAAGTCCACTGGCGCACTGCGCGACCGGCGCGAATCGTTTCTGCTCGACGGCGGTGCCCCGTTCTACGGCTGTTACGAGACCGCCGACGGCAAGTACGTCGCGGTCGGCGCCATCGAGCCGCAATTCTTCGCGGCGTTGCTCGACGGGCTTGGCCTGTCACCGAAGGAGGTGCCCGGCCAGCTTGACCGGGATTCCTACCCACGGATGCGCGAGATTTTCACCCAGCGGTTCGCCGGCCGAACCCGTGACGAATGGGCGCGAGTCTTCGCCGGCACCGACGCGTGCGTCACCCCGGTGCTGACGTGGAGTGAGGCGGCCGCGAGCGAGCACCTGCGGGCGCGGTCCACGGTGATCACCGCCCACGGGGTCGACCAGGCCGCGCCCGCCCCACGCTTTTCGCATACCCCCGCCCGGTCGGTCGGGCGACCGCCCGCGACAACCACGCCGCTGGACGAAATCAACTGGTAAAACGCCGGTTACATCGAACTGTTCCGCGCCGGCAGCGGCGTTGCTAAGTTCATCTCAGTGGCCGTAAAAGCATCACGCGAATTCGTCGTCAACGCGCCGCCAGAAGTGGTCATGGAGGCGCTGACAGATGTCGGCGTCCTGTCGTCGTGGTCACCGCTGCACAAACACATCGAGGTGATCGACCGCTATCCCGACGGCCGGCCGCACCACGTCAAGACCACCATCAAAATCCTGGGGCTGGTCGACAAGGAGATCCTGGAATATCACTGGGGTCCCGACTGGGTGGTCTACGACGCCAAAGGCACCTCGCAGCAACACGGCCAGCACGTCGAATACAACCTCAAACCCGAGGGCGGCGGCCAGACCCGGGTCCGCGTCGACGTCACCGTCGAACCCGGCTGCCCCATGCCCGCGTTCATCGTCCGGCGGGCGAGCGAGAACGTCCTCGACGCCGCGATGAAGGGATTGCAGGAATTGGTGATGCGCGCCAAGGATTTGAGGGATTCGGGGGAGGCGGAATAGTCGGCCGTGGCCGTGCAAGCGTCGTCGGAAATCGTCATCGGCGCGCCTCCGGCGGTGATCATGGAGGCGCTCGCCGACATGGACGCGGTGCCGTCGTGGTCGTCGGTGCACAAGCGGGTCGAGGTCATCGACAAGCATCCCGACGGCAGGCCGCACCACGTGCGGGTCACGATCGCGGTGGTCGGAATCCATGACACCGAACTGCTCGAACACCACTGGGCCCCGACTGGATGGTGTGGAACGCCGACAGGACGGCCCAGCAACACGGTCGGCACGGCGAGTACAACCTGAGCCGGCTCGGCGACGACAAGACCCGGGTGCGCTTCACCATCACGGTCGAACCGTGGGTGCCGCTACCGGAATTCTGGGTCAGGCGGGCCCGCAAGAAGATCCTGCACGCCGCGCTGGAAGGGCTGCGCAAGCGGGTGATGACGCCGGAGGCGTTCGGCCGGGCTGACTGACTTAGCCGGCGCCGCGCAGCGCGGCCAGCCGCCAGATCGCCTCGTCGAGGGTGTCGTCGGGTTTACAGAAGGTGAAGCGCACCAAGTGATTCCACACGTCGGCAGGCCCGTGCGCTCCGGCCGGGTCGCAGAAGGGCGACAACGGGATCTCGGCCACCCCACCTTCCCCGGCAGCGCCGCGCAGAACGCCACGCTGTCGTCGTAGCCCAGCGGGCGCGGGTCGGCGCACAGGAAATAGGTGCCGGCGCTGTCGTGCACCTCGAACCCATGTCGATCAGCCCGGCGGCCAGCCGGTCCCGGCGGGCCCGCAGACGGTCGCGCAGATCAGCCACCCAGGCGTCCTGCGTCTCCAACGCCAACGCCACCGCCGGCTGGAACGGGGCACCCCCGACATAGCTCAGGTACTGCTTGGCGGCGCGTACTCCGGCGATGAGATGTGCTGGGCCGCAAGCCCATCCGATCTTCCAGCCGGTGCAGTTGAACATCATGGCTGCGCTGGCGATGGTGATCGTCCGCTCGGCCATGCCGTCGAAGACCAGATGCTCGTACACCTCGTCGGTGATCACCAGCAGGTCGGACTTCACCGCGACCTCGGCGATGGCCGCCAGTTCGGCGGCATCGAGCACCGTGCCGGTCGGATTGTGTGGCGAGTTGACGATCAGCGCGCGGGTGCGCGGCGTCACCGCGCGCCGCAGTGCGTCGGCGTCCAGGGCGAAACCGCGGCCGTGGGGGACCAGCGGCACCGCGACCCGCTGGGCGGAGGCCATCGCGATCACCGGCGCGTAGGAGTCGTAGAACGGCTCGATGAGCAGGACCTCGGAGCCGGGTTCGACCAGGCCGATCACCGCCGAGGCGATCGCCTCGGCGGCCCCGACCGTCACCAGAACCTCGGTGTCGGGGTCGTACTCGATGCCGTAGCGGCGGTGTCGCTGGGCCGCGATGGCATGCCGCAGCGGCGCGATGCCGATCCCGGGCGGGGTATTGGTTGACGCCGTCGGCGATCGCCTCCTGGGCGGCCTTGAGCATCTCCGCGGGCCCGTCCTCGTCGGGAAAGCCCTGGCCGAGGTTCACCGCCCCCACCCGCGCGGCCAGCGCCGACATCTCGGCGAACACCGTGGTGGCGTACGGGCGCAGTCGCGAGCCCGCCATGGTGGTCGAGCTTAGGCCCGGCGCGTCGCCGCCCCGCCGCTTCCCCGGCGCGCGGCTCTCCTCGGCGAGCGTCTCTGCCCGGCAGAGCGTGAAGTTAGTTTCACGCTCGGCGGGAAAGAGCCCGGCCAGCGCCTGGGCCTCGGCGGGAAAGAGCCAAGGCCTCGCTTACCTGCGCGGAAGTGCCCAACCAACAGGTTGAACGGGGGCCCTGTTAGGGTGGGTCCGGAACCTTGTCTTGAAGACGGATTCGCACCCTATTCGCCAGAACAGGCCAGAACAGGAAGTCGTCATGTCCGAAGAAGCTTTTATTTACGAAGCCATCCGCACACCGCGGGGCAAGCAGAAGAATGGCTCGCTGACCGAGGTGAAGCCGCTCAACCTGGTGGTAGGCCTGGTCGACGAGCTGCGCCGGCGCTACCCCGACCTGGACGAGACGCTGATCAGCGACATGATTCTGGGCGTCGTCTCGCCGGTCGGCGACCAGGGCGGCGACATCGCCCGCACCGCGGTGCTGGCCGCCGGCCTGCCCGAGACCACCGGCGGCGTGCAGCTCAACCGGTCCTGCGCCTCGGGCCTCGAGGCCGTCAACACCGCCGCCCAGAAGGTGCGCTCCGGCTGGGACGACCTGGTGCTGGCCGGCGGTGTGGAGTCGATGAGCCGGGTCCCGATGGGCTCCGACGGCGGCGCCTGGGCCGCCGACCCGGAGACCAACTACCGGATCGGCTTCGTGCCGCAGGGCATCGGCGCCGATTTGATCGCCACCGTCGAGGGCTTCTCCCGGGGGGATGTCGACGCCTACGCGCT
This sequence comes from Mycobacterium lepraemurium, assembly GCA_002291465.1. GTDB lineage: Bacteria > Actinomycetota > Actinomycetes > Mycobacteriales > Mycobacteriaceae > Mycobacterium > Mycobacterium avium. Next base: position 913,492 of record CP021238.1, read on the forward strand.
GCGCAGCCAGCAGAAGGCCGCCGCGGCCTGGTCGGGCGGCTACTTCGCCAAGTCGGTGGTGCCGGTGCGTGACCAGAACGGTCTGGTCATCCTCGACCACGACGAGCACATGCGGCCCGACACCACGATGGAGGGCCTGGCCAAGCTGAAGACCGCGTTCGACGGTGTCGGCGAGATGGGCGGCTTCGACGGCGTGGCGCTGCAGAAGTATCACTGGGTCGAAAAGATCAACCACGTCCACACCGGCGGCAACAGCTCCGGCATCGTCGACGGCGCCGCGCTGGTGCTGGTCGGCAGCGAAAGGGCCGGCAAGTCGCAGGGGTTGACCCCGCGGGCGCGCATCGTGGCCACCGCGACCAGCGGCTCGGACCCGGTCATCATGCTTACCGGCCCCACCCCGGCCACCCGCAAGGTGCTCGACCAGGCCGGCCTGACGATCGACGACATCGATTTGTTCGAACTGAACGAGGCGTTCGCGTCGGTGGTGCTGAAGTTCCAGAAGGACCTCAACATTCCCGACGAGAAGCTCAACGTCAACGGCGGCGCCATCGCGATGGGCCACCCGCTGGGCGCCACCGGCGCCATGATCACCGGCACCATGGTCGACGAGCTCGAGCGCCGCAACGCGCGTCGCGCACTGATCACGCTGTGCATCGGCGGCGGCATGGGTGTCTCCACCATCATCGAGAGGGTTTAAGACCATGGCAGAGAACACCATCAAGTGGGACAAGGACGCCGACGGCATTGTCACGCTGACGCTCGACGACCCGACCGGGTCGGCCAACGTGATGAACGAGCACTACAAGGAATCGATGCACAACGCCGTCGAACGCCTTGTGGCAGAGAAGGATTCGATCACCGGTGTGGTGATCACCAGCGCCAAGAAGACGTTCTTCGCCGGCGGCGACCTCAAGAGCATGATCAACCTCGGCCCGGAGAACGCCGGTGAGGCGTTCGACACCGTCGAGGCGGTCAAGCGCGATCTGCGCGCGCTGGAGACGCTCGGCAAGCCGGTGGTGGCCGCCATCAACGGCGCGGCGCTGGGCGGCGGGCTGGAGATCGCGCTGGCCTGTCACCACCGCATCGCCGCGGACGTCAAGGGGCTGGTCGTCGGCCTGCCCGAGGTGACCCTGGGGCTGTTGCCCGGCGGCGGCGGGGTGACCCGCACCGTGCGGATGTTCGGCATCCAGAACGCGTTCATGAACATCCTGAGCCAGGGCACCCGGTTCAAGCCGGACAAGGCCAAGGAGATCGGCCTGGTCGACGAGCTGGTCGGCAGCGTCGAGGAACTGGTGCTCGCCGCCAAGGTGTGGATCAAGGCCAACCCCGACGCCCACGAACAGCCTTGGGACAAAAAGGGTTACAAGATGCCCGGCGGCACCCCGTCCAGCCCCGCGCTGGCCGGCATCCTGCCGTCGTTTCCGGCGCTGCTCAAGAAGCAGCTCAAGGGCACCCCGATGCCCGCACCGCGGGCCATCCTGGACGCGGCCGTCGAGGGCGCGCAGGTGGACTTCGACACCGCCAGCCGCATCGAGAGCCGCTACTTCACCCAGCTGGTCACCGGCCAGGTCGCCAAGAACATGATCCAGGCGTTCTTCTTCGACCTGCAGCACATCAACGGTGGCGGCTCCCGCCCCGAGGGCATCGAGCCGGTCAAGATCAACAAGATCGGTGTGCTCGGCGCGGGCATGATGGGCGCCGGCATCGCCTACGTCTCGGCCAAGGCCGGCTTCGACGTGGTGCTCAAGGACGTCAGCCTCGAGGCCGCCCAGAAGGGCAAGGGCTACTCGGAAAAGCTTGAGGCCAAAGCACTTCAGCGGGGCAAGACCACCGAGGAGAAGAGCAAGGCGCTGCTGGACCGCATCACCCCGACGGCCGACGCCGCCGACTTCAAGGGTGTCGACTTCGTGATCGAGGCGGTGTTAGAGAACCAGGAACTCAAGCACAAGGTCTTCCAGGAGATCGAGGACATCGTCGAGCCCAACGCGCTGCTCGGCTCCAACACCTCGACGCTGCCGATCACCGGTCTGGCCACCGGCGTCAAGCGGCAGGAGGACTTCATCGGGATCCACTTCTTCTCCCCGGTCGACAAGATGCCGCTGGTCGAAATCATCAAGGGCGAGAAGACTTCCGACGAGGCGCTGGCCCGCGTGTTCGACTACACGCTGGCCATCGGCAAGACCCCGATCGTGGTCAACGACAGCCGCGGCTTCTTCACCAGCCGCGTCATCGGCACCTTCGTCAACGAGGCGCTGGCCATGCTCGGTGAGGGCGTGGCGCCGGCCAGCATCGAGCACGCCGGCTCGCAAGCCGGCTACCCGGTGCCGCCGCTGCAGCTGTCCGACGAGCTCAACCTGGAGCTGATGCACAAGATCGCCGTCGCCACCCGCAAGGGCATCGAGGACGCCGGCGGCACCTACGAGCCGCACCCGGCCGAGGCGGTCGTCGAGAAGATGATCGAAATCGGCCGGCCGTCGCGGTTGAAGGGCGCCGGCTTCTACGAGTACGTGGACGGCAAGCGCACCCGCTTGTGGCCCGGCCTGAGGGAGACGTTCAACTCCGGCAGCACCAGTATTCCGTTGCAGGACATGATCGATCGGATGCTGTTCGCCGAGGCGCTCGAGACGCAGAAGTGCCTGGACGAGGGCGTGCTCACCTCCACCGCCGACGCCAACATCGGCTCGATCATGGGCATCGGCTTCCCGCCGTACACCGGTGGTAGCGCGCAGTTCATTGTCGGCTACGAGGGTGCACACGGCATCGGCAAGGAAGCCTTTGTCGCCCGGGCCAAGGAGCTGGCCGCCCGCTACGGCGACCGCTTCCTGCCGCCGGCGTCGCTCACCAGCTAGCGCACCACCTAGCGCGAAAAAAGTCCCCCAAAACCCCGGGTTTTGGGGGACTTTCGCGTCTGCTCGCCGGCTACCGGCGCTGGAACAGGTAGTAGCGCGCCGGGGTCTTCTCGGCGCCGTCCAGCTCGCGTTCGGGCCCGGCCGCCAGCAGCGTCCAGTCGGTCGTGAACCGGCGTTGCATTTCGGCGTCCTCGACGCCGCGCACCCCGAACCGCCCGCCCGGCACGAACGCGACGATCAGCAGCCGGGCCTGCGGCGCGGCCACCCCGGTGACCTCCCGGACATAGGCGTCGCGGTCGGCGTCGCTCATGTTGTGCAGGCAGCCGTTGTCCACGATCAATTCGAAGCCCGTGCCGATGCCGGCCTGGCCCAGCCGCGTCACGTCGGCCTGCACGAAGTCGACCACGGGGCCGGCCGCGCCGGCCTTGGCCCGCGCCCGCTCGAGGGGCTTGGCGACGAAGTCGACGGCGGTGACGTTCCAGCCATGCTGGGCCAGATAGACCGCGCAGTCACCGGTGCCGCACCCGATTTCCAGGGCCTTCCCGGCGGGAAGGGCCGCGGCGTCGCCGGTGCCCTTGACCAGATCACGCAGGCTCTGCGCCAGCGGATGACCGTCCCACGGGGTGAATCCGATACGATAAAAGATCCGGAACAGCGTCTGTTTGGAAGCCATAGCCCACCCTAGGCCCGATCGGCACGGCCGGTCATCGGCTGTCCGGAAGTTATCGGGAGGCGGCGGCGATGCGGCGCCATTCCTCCCGCGGGAATGCCCTCGGGTCGGCCAGCAGCAGCGGAAGCTGCGTCAGCTTGCCCTCGCCAGCGCGAAACGCGCGGTAGGCCTCGTCGTGTTCGACAGTCTCCTAGATCTCGTAGACGAGCCAGTGCGCCTCGTCGTCCTCGTCGACCAGCACGTCGGTGCGGACGTTGCCGTCGAACGCCCGGGTGTCCTGCAGCGCCCGGCCCATCAGCTCGCGCCCCGCGGCAACCTCGTCGGGCTTGAACCTGAGCTCGAGTATCACGGTGACCGTCATGGCGCCAACATATCGCTGCGCCGCGACGGCCCGTCGGACGGCCGACGGGAACCCTCAGGAGAATTATGTTTCCACTTTTCGGAAAGCTGTTATACGGTTCGGTGAGCAAGCTTTGTTGGCGGATTCGTGCACGATCCTGGAGGACCCCTCGATGCAGAAGGCGCTCGCGCCCGAGATCTCTACCTAGTCCGACGAGAGCCCGCAGCTGATCGGCAGCCGGTGCGGCAGCTGCGCGGCCACCACCTTCCCGGTGCAGCAGTGGTGCCCGCGGTGCAGCTCCGGCGAGATGTCCGAGGTGTTGTTGCCGCGCCGCGGCACGCTGGTGGCCTGGACCACCCAGGGCTTCCCGCCGGGCACCCCCTACGCGGGCCCGACCGGCAAGGACTTCGTGCCGTTCGGCGTCGGCCTGGTCCAGCTCGGTGACGTCATTCGCGTCGAGGGCCGGCTGACCGAGAACGACCCGGCCAAGCTGAAGTTCGGCCAGGAGGTCGAGCTCACCATGGTGCCGCTCACCACCGACGATGACGGCAACGAGGTCCTGACGTTCGCGTTTCAGCCGGTATAAGGAGTCCTGAGATGACCAACGACGTCGCCATCATCGGCGTGGGCCTGCACCCGTTCGGCAGGTTCGACAAGACCGCGATGCAGATGGGGGCCGAGGCCGTCCAACTGGCCCTCGCGGACGCCGGCGTGGCTTGGAAGGACATCCAGTTCGGGTTCGGCGGCAGCTACGAAGTGTCCAACCCCGACGCGGTGACCCGGCTGGTCGGGCTGACCGGCATCACGTTCACCAATGTGTTCAATGCGTGCGCCACCGCAGCCAGCGCCATCCAGCAGACCGCCGACACCATCCGGCTGGGCAAGTACGACCTGGGCATCGCGATCGGCCTGGACAAGCATCCGCGCGGCGCCTTCACCGACGACCTCGCCAAGCTGGCGCTGCCGCAGTGGTACGCCAACAACGGGGAGTTCGTCACCACCAAGTTCTTCGGGATGAAGGCCAACAAGTACATCCACGACCACAACATCTCGCAGGAGACGTTGGCGCGGGTGGCCAACAAGAATTTCTGCAACGGCGCGTTGGACCCGAATGCGTTCCTCCGCAAGGAGATTCCCGTCGAGGAGATCCTCAACTCGGCCGTGCTCAACTACCCGTTGACGCAGTACATGTTCTGCGCGCCCGACGAGGGGGCCGCCGCGGTGATCATGTGCCGCGCGGACCTGGCGCACAAGTTCACCGACAAGCCGGTGTACGTGCGCGCATGCGAGATTCGGATCCGGCGCTACGCGCCTACGAGGTGCACGCCACGTCGGCGCCGCTGGACGAGGACGTCTCACCGACGGTGTACGCGGCCAGGGCGGCCTACGAGGAGGCTGGGATCGGACCCGAGGACGTCGACGTCGCGCAGTTGCAGGACACCGACGCCGGCGCCGAGGTGATCCACATGGCCGAGACCGGTTTATGCGCGGACGGCGAGCAGGAGAAGCTGCTGGCCGATGGCGCCACCGAGATCCACGGCTCGATGCCGGTCAACACCGACGGCGGGCTGATCGCCAACGGCGAGCCGATCGGCGCGTCGGGGCTGCGGCAGGTGCACGAACTGGTGCGACAGTTGCGCGGCGAAGCGGGGGAGCGTCAGGTGCCCGGCAACCCGCGCGTCGGGCTGGCCCAGGTGTACGGCGCACTCGGCACCGCCTCGGCGACCATCCTGTCGCTCTTAACCGCCTGCCCGGCCGTCCACGAGCGTGCAGCCACTGCGAAAAATCGGCGAAAATCTCGCGCTCAGTGCACGTTCGGTGGTAAGGGATTATATGGCCGGGCCCAGCATGTCGTCGGCGTCGCGGATGATGTAGCCGTAGCCCTGCTCGGCCAGGAAGCGCTGCCGGTGCGCGGCGTATTCGGTGTCCAGGCTGTCGCGCGTCACCACCGAATAGAAGACGGCGCCGCCGCCGTCGGACTTGGGCCGCAGCAGCCGGCCCAGCCGTTGCGCCTCCTCCTGGCGTGACCCGAAGGTGCCGGAAACCTGCACCGCCACAGCGGCTTCCGGCAGGTCGATGGAGAAGTTGGCGACCTTGGACACCACCAGGGTGTTCACCTCGCCGCGGCGGAAGGCGTCGAAGAGCTCTTCGCGTTCCTTGGTCCGGGTGGATCCCTGGATCACCGGGGCGCCCAGCTGCTCACCGAGCTCGTCGAGCTGATCGAGGTACGCGCCGATCACCAGGGTCTGTTCCCCCGGATGCTTGCCCAGGATCGATTTCACCACAGCGATTTTCGAGTGCACCGTCGAGCACAGCCGGTAGCGCTCCTCGGGTTCGGCGGTGGCGTACATCGTCCGCTCGTTGTCGGTCATGGTGACCCGCACCTCGACGCATTCGGCCGGCGCGATCCAGCCCTGCGCCTCGATGTCCTTCCACGGCGCGTCGTAACGCTTCGGCCCGATCAGGGAGAACACGTCGCCCTCTCGGCCGTCCTCGCGGACCAGGGTGGCGGTCAGTCCCAGGCGCCGCTTGGACTGCAGATCGGCGGTCATTCGGAACACCGGCGCCGGCAACAGGTGCACCTCGTCGTAGATGATCAGGCCCCAGTCGCGGCTGTCGAACAGCTCCAGATGCCGGTACTCGCCCTTGGTGCGGCGGGTGATCATCTGGTAGGTCGAGATGGTGACCGGCCGAATCTCCTTGCGCTCGCCCGAGTATTCGCCGATCTCGCCCTCGGTCAGCGAGGTGCGGGCCACCAGCTCGCGCTTCCATTGCCGCGCCGCGACGATGTTGGTCACCAGGATCAGCGTCGTCGCACCGGCTTCGGCCATGGCCGCCGCCCCCACCAGCGTCTTGCCGGCGCCGCAGGGCAGCACCACCACCCCGGAGCCGCCGGACCAGAACGAGTCGGCGGCCATCTGCTGGTAGTCGCGCAGCTGCCAGCCGTCCTCGGTCAGGCTGATCGGATGCGCCTCGCCGTCGACGTAGCCCGCGAGATCCTCTGCGGGCCAACCGATTTTGAGCAGCATCTGCTTGACGCGGCCGCGTTCGCTGGGGTGCACGACGACGGTGTCGTCGTCGATGCGGGCGCCGAGCATTGGGGCGATCTTCTTGTTGCGCAGCACCTCCTCGAGCACCGCGCGGTCCAGGCTCACCAGGGTCAGGCCGTGCGCGGGGTTCTTCACCAGCTGCAGCCGGCCGTAGCGGGCCATGGTGTCGACGATGTCGACCAGCAGCGGCTGGGGCACCGCGTAGCGGGAGAAGCTGACCAGCGCGTCGACCACCTGTTCGGCGTCGTGGCCGGCGGCGCGCGCGTTCCACAGCGCCAGCGGGGTGATCCGGTAGGTGTGCACGTGCTCGGGTGCGCGTTCCAGCTCGGCGAACGGCGCGATGGCGGCCCGCGCTGCACCGGCGAGTTCGTGGTCCACTTCGAGCAGCACCGTCTTGTCCGACTGCACGATCAACGGTCCGTCAGACATGTTCGGCGCCGCTCCTCCTCATCGTTTGGCTCTGCTTGTCATTATCGGCCGGTGGCCGACACCACCGACGTGATGCGGTGGATGGCGAAGTCGCGCAGCCGTCCGGACGCGGAATCGAAGGCTACCAGCTGGCCGCCCCGGACGCTGATCGGCGACACCACCCGCTGGGTGGCCACGCCCGCCGCGTCTAGATAACCGATCACCAAGGTGTCTTGTTCCTTGGCGGCGCGCTGCAGCAGGGTCATGGTCAACGCCGGGTCGACGCGGACGTTGCCGAACGGTGCGGCGGTGACCCGGCGCAGCACCGCGACCACCGCGTGCAGGCTCTCGGTGTTGGGCCGGCGCACGGGCCGGTAGGCCCGGCGCTGCTGCGGCGTGGCCACCCGGGCGCCGCGCGGACGCACGTCGACGATGGCGCCGGTGGAATCCTCGGCCGCCGGGGCGAAGCCGGCGGCCCGCAACGCGGCGAGCACCTCGCCGATGGGCGCCGGCGACACCGCGACGGTGGGGGCCAGGGTGCGCAGCGCCACGTCCTCGGTCGCGGGGGCCGCCACCGCCTGGGCCAGCAGCGCCGGGTCCTCGCAGCGCACGAACGAGGCCGCCATTCCGATCCGCAGCTGCCCGTGCCGGCGCGCGACGTCGTCGATGAGGTAGGTAAGCCCTTGGGGAACCGGTGTTTTCGAATGGTCGGCGAAGAAGGCGTGCATCCAGTCGCGGGTCTTGCCGATGTCGAGGGCATGCCGGATCGACTGCCCGCTGACCCGATAGACCATCGCCGCGCCGGCCGATTCGACGGTGGCCACGGTGGCGAGTTCCTCGGCCAGATCCCGCTGTAGCGGCCCGGGCACGACGACGGTCAGATCCGCCTGCACCAGGAAGTGGTCGACCGGCTTGGGCAGCGCCCGAGTCATCGCGTCGATCGCGGCCTGGGGGTCGGCGTCCTCGTCCAGCAGCGCCCGGGCGGGGGTGCTGATCGCCCCGCGCCCGACCAGGCCCAGGGCGTGGGCTTCGCGGAGCAGGTCCGCGACGGGTTCGGGCTGCAATCGCTTGGCCCAACGGGGCCGCCGCCAGATCAGCGCCGCCGACTCCGAGGTCGCGTCCACGCCGGCGCCGGGCGGCAGCTCGGACAGCATGCCGAGAAGCAGCCGCCGGTCCAGCGGGGCGGCCGTGGAGTACAGGGCGTCGGTGAGCGCCCCGTAGGGTTTGCCGTCCGGACCGCGACCGCCGATCAGGGCCGGACGGCCGGCCAGGTCGAGCCAGCTGCCGGCCAGCAACTGCCAGCGCTCGGCGGTCGGCAGCGCGGCGAACCGCTCGGCGGCCGTCGTGGGCGCCCAGTATAGCGCCTCGCCGGTGGCCGGTTCGGGGTCGGGCATGCCGCTGGCGATCAGCCCGGCCGCGGCCGCCACTTCCAGGATCAGGCCCAGCCGTTGCTCGGCGATGCCGGTCGTCTTGCTGAGCCGCTTGACCTCGCGAACCCCGAGCCCGCCGCTGCGCAGCTCGGAAACCGGTGCCGCGGACAGTGTTTCCAGCAGCAAGTCGAGCTCGCGCAGCAGGTCGATGACCGCGCCGGCGGCCTCCGCGTCGGCGTCCTCGGCCGTCGTGGTCGACACCACCGGGTCGGGCGCACTCAGTTGCAGGGGGCCGGGCTGCTCGCCGCGCAGCACCTGCCCCACGTGGCGGGGCAGGATCACCGTCTCGGCATCGAGGCGCCGCAGCAACCCGATGGCCAGCAGCTGGGGCACCGGCCGGTCGGCGGGTGCGCCCGGCGCAGCATCGCGGGTGCGGCCCATCGGGGAGCCCTCGAGAAGTTTCTCCAGCACGTCGAGCTGCGCCGGGTCGAGGTCATCGATCAGCGCCGTGATCTGCTCGGCGCTGCGCGAGGAGTCCTCGAGGATGACCTGGCCCGGATGCCACGGCATGCCGCTGCCCGCGTCCTCGGCGACCTGCAGCGCGCCGTCGCCCCACACCAGGACGCGCTGCCGCAGGTCGTCGAGCGCGTCGAGGATCTCGGTTTCGGCGGCGCGCTCGCCGATCAGCGCCAGCAGCTTGGCGGTCGGCACCGGCTGGACGTCGGCCTGCAACACCAGCAGCGCGTCGAGCACCGCCAGCCGCAGGAAGTCGAGGTCGTCGGTGGCGGCCTTGATCGACTGGCGGGCCTGGGCTCGCGCGGCCAGTGCGGCGATGCTGCCGGGCGGCGGCTGGGCCAGGTCCGGCCGCAATTCCAGCAGTCGGATCAGCCGCTCGTCGGACAACTCGGCCAGCCACGACCCCAGCGGGATATCCGGGGTGTTGTCGGTCATTGCTGACCAGCGTAAAGCAGGTGACGGGTGGCCAGCAGACCTCCGCGAGCGCCAGGCCGAGACCTGTTGGGAACCCCGAACCTGCGGTCTTGCGGCGCCGTTGCCAGGCCACCTGTCAGAATGGAACCCGTGGCTGACATTGCTAAGGGCAAAGCACGGCAAGAACAGGTGTGTCGACAACGGCTGGCCGACCACCGACCCCGACGACCACGCGGTCAGTGAACTCGTGACCGACCGGACCGGCGCGCTGTCGCCGTTCGGCGAGCTGGTGTTCCCGCTGCCCGCCACCGAGCTGCCCTACCTGCACCCGGTCACCGTCGTCAATCGGTAGGTCGCCGGATGGCCAGGGCCCCTGAGGCCTCGACAGCCTCGGCGACCCGGGCGTCGGGAGAACCCCGCTCGGGTGCCCTGTCACACCTGGACGAGCGGGGGGCCGCGCACATGGTCGACGTCAGCGGGAAGGCGCCCAGCAAGCGCACCGCCGTCGCCGCGGGGGTGCTGCGCACGTCGGCGGACGTGGTGGCGCTGATCTCGACCGGCGGGCTGCCCAAGGGTGACGCGCTGGCCACCGCGCGGGTGGCGGGCATCCAGGCCGCCAAGCGCACCAGCGACCTGATCCCGCTGTGCCATCAGCTGGCGCTCACCGGGGTCGACGTCGACTTCGCCGTGGGCGAGTCGGACATCGAGATCACCGCGACGGTGACCAGCACCGACCGCACCGGCGTGGAGATGGAGGCGCTGACCGCGGTCAGCGTGGCGGGCCTGACGCTCTACGACATGATCAAAGCGGTCGACCCGGCCGCGCGCATCGACGACGTTCGAGTGCTCCGCAAGGAAGGCGGCAAAACCGGAATGTGGACACGGTCATGACCACCCGATCGGCCCGCGTCATCATCGCCTCCACACGTGCGTCGTCCGGAGAGTACGAGGACCGCTGCGGGCCGATCATCACCGAATGGCTTGCCCAGCAGGGCTTTTCGTTGGCGCAGCCGGAGGTGGTCGCCGATGGGTCGCCGGTCGGTGAGGCGCTGCGCAAGGCCATCGACGACGACGTCGACGTCATCCTCACCTCCGGCGGCACCGGCATCGCGCCCACCGACAGCACCCCGGATCAGACCGTGGCCGTCGTCGATTACCTGATTCCCGGCCTGGCCGAAGCGATCCGCCAATCGGGTCTGCCGAAGGTGCCGACGTCGGTGTTGTCCCGCGGTGTGTGCGGGGTGGCCGGGCAGACCCTGATCGTCAACCTGCCGGGTTCGCCGGGCGGGGTGCGCGACGGCCTGGGTGTGCTCGCCGGTGTGCTCGACCACGCCCTCGACCAGCTCGCCGGTAAAGATCACCCACGATGACGCTCGTCGTGCGCGCCGCCGTGACCGAGCACCCGATCGTGCTGGCCGAGCACGAGGAACTGGTCGGCCATCAGTCGGCCGGGGCGGTCGTCGGGTTCGTCGGGATGATCCGCGACCACGACGGCGGGCGTCGGGTGGTTCGGCTGGAGTACTCCGCGCATCCGAGCGCCGGCGAGGTCATGGCCGAGGTGGTGGCCGAGGTGGCGGAGCGGTCCTGCGGGGCGCGGGCCGTCGCCGCCAGCCATCGGATCGGTGTGCTCAGCATCGGCGAGGCGGCGCTGGTGGCCGCCGTGGCCGCCGACCACCGGCAGGCCGCATTCGACACCTGCGCACAGCTGGTGGACACCGTCAAGGCGCGATTGCCGGTGTGGAAGCACCAGTTCTTCGCCGACGGTACCGACGAATGGGTGGGCTCGGCCTGAGACCTGGATGCGCCGTGCCCAACACGCCCCGACAGGAGGGTTTTCGGGGCGTGTGGGGGATCCGGTGGGGTTAGGGCCTCAGGCGCTGGGTGCGGGCTGCACCAGGGCGTCGAGCGCGTCGTTGCCCTGAACGTCTTGGACGCGAATCGCTTCCCACAGTCGCTGGGTGTAACCGGCTTCCGAGACGTGGTCAGGCATGCCGGCCGGAACGAAACCGTGGAAGTCGCCGTCCGGTGCCGGTGCGTCCGCCGGCGGTGCGGGCGGTGTGGCGTCGGCCGGGGTCGCGGGCGGTAGGTCGGCGGGCGCCGGCGCGTCCGGAGGTGCCGGCCGGTCGAAGGAGGCCAGCTGCACCGGGGCGGGCGGGGGCGCGTCCGCGGGCGGGGCCTGCGGGACGCCGTTGACACCGGGTGCGCCCAGACCGGCCGGGGCGGGTACGTCGCGCGGGGTCGGGCCGGACAGCGGGCCCCCGCACACCGGCCACGCGCCGCGGCCCTGGGTGGCCAGCACCCGCTCGGCGACCGCGATCTGTTGCTCCCGGGTGGCCAGCTCGGCCGACGGCGCGTACTCGCCGCCGCCGTGCGCGGCCCAGGTGCTCGCGCTGAACTGCACACCGCCGTGGTAGCCGTTGCCGGTGTTGATGCTCCAGTTGCCGCCGGACTCGCAGCGGGCTACCTGATCCCATTCGCCGTCGGTGGCCGCGGCCGCCTGGCCGGCCATGGCGATGGCGCCGCCACCAAGCACTGCGCCGGTAACGGCGATCTTGGCGACGCTGACACTGGAAGTGGTGGGCTTACGGTGACGTCCACTCATACGCGCCGATGTATTCCTCTCTCGTCACGCGCCTGCGAGGTCAGCTGTCGGGTTTGGGTGTTGGAGAGGCCACCGGGCCGGCGTGGTCGTCGAAGTGACGACGCCGGCTTCACCCCTAGGAACCGCGGGCGGCTCCAGTCCGATCACGGTGGACCGGTGGGTCCCCCGTCTCCATCCATGTGGTTCGGTTGCCCCCGCCTAATTGGATGGAGCTCGGCGCGATAGGGAGGGGAGGTCCGCTAATCGGGATGGCTGGCGAGCCTTCGGAGACGTTAACGGTTTCTGTTGGTCTCGTCACGTCTGGCGAAACCCGGCGTTTCCCTCGCAGCCATCTGCGAAAACCGCAGGAACACAAAGCGTTTGCGCAGCTCAGAACGGGCGATACCGGCGCGTGATCGTGCCGTTATCATTCCGTGACGTGAGATATTTCACAGTTTCAGCCGCCGGAGAAGGGCGGCAAAACGTCGATCGTGTCACCGGACCGCAACGACTGGGTCTCGTCGCGGACCGCGATACCGTCACACAGGTAGGAGCAGCGGCTCAACACCTCGGCCAGGCAGGATCCGCGCACCGCGAGCCGCTCGACCAGCTCGCCCACCGTGGTGCCGGGCCGCACCACCACCGTCTCCGACTCGGCGCCCGCCGCCGCCCGGGCGGCCGCGAAGTAGCGCACCGTCACCGAGATGCCGTTGGCCTGGACCGGGGCGCGTCCCATCGGGCTAGCCACCGATCGCGCTCATCGGGCGGTCGGGCTGGATGAAGTTCGGGTCGTTGATGCCGTGACCGGCGGGCTTGGCCCACATCGCGGCGCGCCACGCCGCCTCGATGGCGTCGTCGGCTGCGCCGCCGCGCAGCAGCCCGCGCAGGTCCGTCTCCCGCGTCGAGAACAGGCAGCTGCGGATCTGCCCGTCGGCCGTCAACCGGGTGCGGTCGCAGGTCGAGCAGAACGCATGCGAGACCGACGCGATGACACCGAATTTGCCGCCGGGCGTTCTCGGGCCGGTGTCGACCAGCCACAGCTGGGCCGGAGCCGATCCGCGCGGTGTGGGGTCGGGACGCAGCCGAAAGTGCTTGCGCAGCACCGCCAGCACCGCGTCGGCACTCAGCGCGGCGTCCCGCCGCCATTGGTGCCCGGCGTCCAGCGGCATCTGTTCGATGACGCGCAGCTGGTAGCCGTATTCGAGGCAGTACCGCAACAACTGCACGACGTCCTCGCGTCCGGTGCCGGGGTCGAGCACCGCGTTCACCTTCACCGGCGTCAGACCCGCTTCTTTGGCGGCGGCCAAGCCGGCCAGCACGTCGGCGAGCCGGTCGCGGCGGGTGATGGCCGCAAAATGTTCCCGGTCCACGCTGTCCAGCGAGATGTTGACGCGGTCCAGTCCGGCGCGGGCCAGCCCGGCGGCCCGGCGGGCCAGTCCCACCCCGTTGGTGGTCAGCGAGATCTCCGGGCGGGGCCGCAGTGCGGCCGCCGCGGCCACCACCTCTTCGAGGTGGCGGGCCAACAGCGGCTCGCCGCCGGTGAACCGCACGCTGGTGACCCCCAACCGGGTGACCGCGATGCGCATCAGCCTGGTCAGCTCGTCGGAGGTCAGCAGTTGTTCGCCGGGCAGCCAGTCGAGGCCCTCGGCGGGCATGCAGTAACTGCACCGCAGGTTGCAGCGATCGGTCAGCGAGATCCGCAGATCGGTGGCGACGCGCCCATAGGTGTCGCGCAGCGGGCCGCTCGACGGCGCCGGCCCGGCAAGCGCGCCGTCGGTGGCCGGGCCGGCGAGGCGGCTCGGCACGGTCGGCAGACCCAGCGCGGTCAGCCTCATGCGGCCACCGGCGGAGCGTGCGGAACCGGTGAGCCGACCGGGACGATCTGCTTGCCCAGCGGCATCAGGGACACCGGAATCAGTTTCAGGTTGGCCAGTGCGAGCGGGATGCCGACGACCGTCAGCGCCATCGTGGCCGCGCTGAGGAGATGGCCGATCGCCAGCCACACGCCGAACAGCACCACCCAGATGACGTTTCCGATCAGGGCGCCGGAGCCGGCGGTCGGCTTGTCGACGATGGTGCGGCCGAACGGCCACAGCGCGTAGGAGGCGATGCGCAGCGACGCGAAGCCGAACGGTATGGTGACGATGGGGACGATGAGCAGGAAGCTGACGAGCGCCGCCGCCAGGTATCCGACGGCCATCCACAGCCCGCCGAACACCAGCCAGATGGCATTGAGAATCAGGCGCATATCTCCTCCGCGGTATTACCAAGCGTACCGAGTGACGAATAACGGGGGTGCTCGTCACGCACGCATCCGAGTAGGATCAGACTCTTAATACGGCGTCCTGCGCAGGCGGGACGCTTATTGTGTTGCCTATTTCATTGATTCGTCAGACAAGCAGGTGAGACCAGTGCCGACCGGCAAGGTTAAGTGGTACGACGCTGACAAGGGCTTCGGCTTCCTGTCTCAGGAGGACGGCGAAGACGTGTACGTCCGCTCGTCGGCGTTGCCCGCTGGCGTCGAGGGGCTCAAAGCGGGCCAGCGCGTGGAATTCGGCATCGCCTCCGGACGCCGCGGACCGCAAGCGTTGAGCCTCAAGCTGATTGAGCCGCCGCCGAGCCTGACCAAGGCCCGGCGCGAGGGGCCTGCCGAACACAAGCACAGCCCCGACGAGCTGCACGGCATGGTCGAGGACATGATCACGCTGCTGGAAAGCACCGTCCAACCCGAGCTGCGCAAGGGCCGCTACCCCGACCGCAAGACCGCGCGCCGGGTCTCCGAGGTGGTCAGGGCGGTGGCCCGCGAGCTGGACGCCTGACACATCGGTTGTTGGCGCCTGTTTGCAGTTGACCGTGGTGGCGGGCCGCGCACGGGGTACTCACACCCCATTGACGGCCGGCGAGCAGGGAGGCTGCGATGGCACAGCAAACGCAGGTCACCGACGAGCAGGCGAGAGCGCTCGCCGAGGAGTCGCGCGAGACCGGTTGGGACAAAACGTCTTTCGCGAAGGAACTGTTTCTGGGTCGCTTTCCGCTGGAGCTGATCCACCCGTTCCCCCAACCCTCGGACGCCGACGAGGCCCCCACCCGCGCGTTCCTCGACCAGTTGCGGAAATTTCTGAACACGGTCGACGGCAGCGTGATCGAAAGCGATGCCGAAATTCCCGCCGAATATGTGCGGGGCCTGGCCGACCTGGGTTGTCTCGGCATGAAAATTCCGTCCGAATTCGGCGGGCTGAACATGTCCCAGGTCGCCTACAACCGGGCGCTGATGATGATTTCGTCGGTTCATCCCAGCCTCGGCGCGTTGCTTTCGGCGCATCAGTCGATCGGGGTGCCCGAGCCGCTCAAGCTCGCCGGGACGCCCGAGCAGAAGCGTAAATTCCTGCCGCGCTACGCCGCGGGGGCCATCTCGGCGTTCCTGCTCACCGAACCGGACGTGGGCTCCGACCCGGCGCGGCTGGCGTCGACGGCCACCCCTGTCGACGACGGCAAGGCCTACGAACTCAACGGCGTGAAACTGTGGACCACCAACGGTGTGGTCGCTGTGCTGCTGGTGGTGATGGCGCGGGTGCCCAAGTCCGAGGGACACCGCGGCGGCATCAGCGCCTTCGTGGTGGAGGCCGATTCCCCGGGCATCACCGTGGAGCGGCGCAACAAGTTCATGGGGTTGCGCGGCATCGAGAACGGCGTGACCCGGCTGCACCGGGTCCGGGTGCCCAGCGAAAATCTGGTCGGCCGCGAGGGTGACGGCCTGAAGATCGCGCTGACCACCCTCAACGCGGGGCGGCTGTCGATTCCCGCGAGCGCCACCGGGTCGGCGAAGTGGGCGCTCGAGATCGCGCGTGAATGGTCCGGCGAGCGGGTGCAGTGGGGCAAGCCGCTGGCCGAGCACGAGGCGGTGGCCCGCAAGCTGTCGTTCATCGCCGCGACCGTCTACGCGCTGGACGCGGTGCTGGAGCTGTCCGCCCAGATGGCCGACGAAGGACGCAACGACATCCGGATCGAGGCGGTCCTGGCCAAGTTGTGGTCCAGCGAGATGGCCTGTGTCATCGCCGACGAGGTGATGCAGATCCGCGGCGTGCGGGGCTATGAGACCGCCGAGTCGTTGGCCGCGCGCGGCGAACGGGCGGTGCCCGTCGAGCAGGTGCTGCGCGATCTGCGGATCAACCGCATCTTCGAGGGCGCCAGCGAGATCATGGGCTGCTCATCGCCCGCGAGGCGGTCGACGCGCACCTCGCCGCGGCGGGTGACCTGGCCAAGCCGGACGCCGGTCTGGGAGAAGGCCGCCGCCGCGGGCGGGGAGAGCGGGTTCTACGCAAAGTGGTTGCCGCAGCTGGTTTTCGGTGAAGGCCAGCGTCCGCGGGCCTACCACGAGTTCGGGGCGTTGGCCCGCCACCTGCGGTTCATCGAACGATCCAGCCGCAAGCTGGCGCGCAACACCTTCTACGGCATGGCCCGCTGGCAAGCCAAGCTCGAGCAGCGGCAGGGCTTTCTCGGGGCGGGTGGTCGACATCGGCGCCGAGCTGTTCGCGATGTCGGCGGCCTGCGTACGCGCCGAGGCGCAACGCAACGCCGATCCGGTGCTCGGTCAGCAGGCCTACGAGCTGGCCGAGGTGTTCTGCGCGCAGGCGACCCTGCGGGTGGAAGCGCTGTTCCAGGCGTTGTGGGACAACACCGACGCCGGCGATGTCGCGCTGACCCGCAACCTGCAGCGGGGCCGCTACACCTGGCTCGAGGACGGCATCATCGACCAGTCGGAAGGCTCTGGGCCGTGGATCGCCCATTGGGAGGAGGGCCCGTCGACCGAGGTCAATCTGGCGCGGCGGTTTCTGACGATCTGACTGCCGGGTAAATCGACGCCTCGGGTGAACGTCGGGCGTTCGGGCAGTGTTGTGAGGTATGGCCAGCTACGTCGCCGGGTCGGGGGAGTTCACCCGCGACACCGACTACATCACCACCCGCATCACCGCCGACGGCCGCGACGGCTACCCGGTCGAGCCCGGCCGCTATCGGCTGGTCGTGGCGCGCGCCTGCCCGTGGGCTAACCGGGCGATCATCGGCGCCGGCTTCTGGGCCTGGAAAGCGTTCTGTCCATTGGCTTTTGCGGCCCCACCCACGACGAGCGCAGCTGGACGTTCGATCTCGATCCCGCCGGCGTCGAACCGGGCCAGGGTGGTGAACAAGCGGGTGTACACCGAAATCAACAACGGCGTGTACCGGTGCGGTTTCGCCGGTTCGCAGCAGGCCTACGAGGCGGCCTACGACCGGCTGTTCACCACCCTGGCCCGGTTCGACGCCGTCTACCACGGGCACTTCAAGTGCAATCGCAGCAAGCTGAGCGAGATGCCGGTGTTGTGGGCCTATGCCCGCGACCTGTTCCAGACGCCGGGCTTCGGCGACACCGTCGACTTCGTCCAGATCAAGCAGCACTACATACATCGTCCACTCCGACATCAACCCCACCGGGATCGTGCCGAAGGGGCCCGACCTCGCCGGCTGGCTGACACCGCATGGGCGAGAAGCGTTGGGCGGCAGGCCGTTCGGCGACGGCACGCCGCCAGGCCCGCCGGTCGAAGCGGAGCGGGTGCCCGCCGGCCACGGCGCCTAAGGGCGCCCCAAAAGCTAAAAGTTCAGGCGCACAGACCATTCCGCGTGCGGGACGTCGCGCACCTCGCCCGCGGGGTCCATCGCCAACTTCAGCAGCTGCACCACGATCCCGGCCAGCCGCCCGCGATGCGGGTCAACCGACGGGATGGTCACCGCGAACCGGGTGCCCGGGCGGTAGATGGTGCTGGTCGTGTTGCCGGGATCCTCTTACACCTGTTACACCTGCAGCAGCCGCCAGGGGGCGCGCGATGGCGTCGGGCACCGAGAGCTGAATCGGGTAGCGCTCGCTGACCGGCAATTCGCCCTGGCTCTGCGGCGTCTCGCAGTCTTCGAGGTTGAGCACGTTGCAGTACAGGTAGGGCCCGACCCGGGTTCAGGTGGCCGTTCGAGTACGCGCTGATCTCGGGGTGTTGCGGGCCGCCGCGGCCGACCAGCAGCCAGGTGCCGACCCCGGCCCCGGCGCAGAGCACGATCATCAGGCAGGCGAGCAGCACGACCCCGCCACGCCGGTTCTTGGGCTTCACTCGGCGACCACCGCCGGGCTCTCGACGCCGTGGCGGGCGCCCTCCTGCTCGACCATGATGGGTCTGTTACCTCCCAGGCCGGGAATCAGCGAGTTGCCGCGGAAGCTGACCAGCGTCTGCGCCAAGCCCAGGATGAGCAGGGCGGTGACCGCGGTGAACCCGACCCACAATTCGGTGTACACCAGCACGCCCAGCGCGCCGCCGAGGACCCAGGCCAACTGCAGCGTCGACTCCGAGCGGCCGAACCCCGAGGCGCGGGATTCCTCGGGCAGGTCGTCCTGCAGCGCCGCGTCCAGGGAGGCCTTCGCGATGGCGCTGGCCCCCGACGTGACCAGGGTGGCGATCACGGCCAGCATCAGGTTCCCGGCCACCGAGGCGGCCAGCGCGACGGCGGTGACCGTCACCGTGCAGCGCACCACCAGCACGGCGGGCCGGCCCAGTTTGAGTCGCGCGCTGGTGAAGTTGCCGACGAAGTTGCCGACGCCGGCCGCGGCGCCGATCATCCCTAGCATGGCGAGCTGGGCCCAGCCGTTGGCCTGATGCGCCTTGGCCACGAACGCGGGATACAGAAACAGAAAGCCCACCATTACCTTGATGGTGCAGTTACCCCACAGCGAGGTGATGATGTTGCGGCCCAACGGTTGTCGCAGCGTGGCGGTGGCCTTTTTGGGGACCTTCTTGACTTCCTCGGGCCAGCGTCGGCGCAGCGGCTCGCTGTCGCGGCGGTAGCTCAGGGTGGCGGGCACCTCGCCAGCGGTCACCTCGACCCAGCGCGGGATCCGCATGGACAGCGACACCCCCGCCACGGTGACGGCGGCGACGACGAACAGGGCGCCGGGCAGCTTGAACAGATGGGTGCAGACGAATTCCACACCACCGGCGATGGTGCCGCCGACAATAGTGCCGCCCAGCAGACCGAACATGGTCAGCCGTGAGTTGACCCGCACCAGGTCGATGCTCGGCGGCATCACCCGGGGCGTCACCGCGCTGCGCAGCACGGAGAACGATTTCGACAGCACCATCATGGCCAGCGCGCACGGATACAGCACCATCGACGGGTAACTGCCGCTGGCGCCGTCGTAGTTCATGATCAGCACCGCCGCCAAGGCGGTCCGCAGGACGAACGAGGCGGCCAGCGCGACGCGGCGGCCGTGCTGCAGCCGATCCAGCGCCGGACCGATGAGCGGGGCGATCACCGCGAACGGCGCGATGGTGATCAACAGATACAGCGCCACCCGGCCCTTGCTCTCCCCGGTCGCCGCGGCGAAGAACAACGTGTTGGCCAACGTCACGGCCATCGCGGCGTCCACCGCGAAGTTGGCCACCACCGGCCAGGTCAGCGCCGTCAGGCCGGACTTGTCGGCGCCGTCGGCGGTCGCGGCGCGCTGCACCATCCAGTACATCCGCGAACCCATCTCGCGGCTGCGCAGCGCCGCGGCGCGGGTGACGGTGATCCGCTCGCCGGCGACCGGTCCCCGCGGCGGGGCGCCGGCGCCGCGGTCTGGCTGCGGCTGGTGGCTCAGCGGCGGCAGATAGCGGTTGGCGCTGGGCATCGGCGGCGGGCGGCGCGTCCGGCGGTAGCCGGTGTCGCCGGCCGGGTAATTGGCCGCGCCGGGATGGGGTGCGGCAGCGCCGCTGCCGGGCCGGTGACCCGGCTTGGCGGCCACCCGGCCCGGATCGCCTTGCCGCCGTCCAGACACGCCCCGATTCTCCCCTATGCCGACTCTGTGCGTCTGCAGGTAACGGGGCGTGGCTCGTCAACCTAGTATTGGAACCGTGATGCAGACACGAGACAGCGTGACCGCACCTCTCGAGGAGTCTTCGGTGGCGACCGCGGGCGAGTGGCCCGAAGAGTTGGCGGCGGTGCTCACCGGCGCTGCCGACCAGGCCAGGGCCGCCGTCGTGGAGTTCAGCGGGGCGGAGACGGTCGGCGACTATCTGGGCGTCGGCTACGAAGACTCGTACGCCGCCACGCACCGGTTCCTGGCGCACCTGCCCGGCTACCAGGGCTGGCAGTGGGCGGTCGTGGTAGCCGCCTATCCCGGCGCCGACCACGCCACCATCAGCGAAGTGGTGTTGGTGCCGGGCCCGACGGCATTGCTGGCGCCGGAGTGGGTGCCGTGGGAACAGCGGGTGCGGCCCGGCGATCTCAGCCCGGGCGACCTGCTGGCTCCCGCCACCAACGATCCGCGGCTGGTGCCCGGCTACACCGCCAGCGGCGGCCCGCAGGTCGACGAGACCGCCGCCGAGATCGGGCTGGGCCGGCGCTGGGTGATGAGCGCCGAGGGCCGCGCGGAGGCCGCCGAACGCTGGCACACCGGCGCGTACGGCCCCGACTCGCCGATGGCCCGATCGACCAAGCGGGTGTGCCGCGACTGTGGGTTCTTCCTGCCGTTGTCGGGATCCCTGGGCAGGATGTTCGGGGTGTGCGGCAACGAGCTGTCGGCCGACGGGCACGTCGTCGACATGCACTACGGCTGCGGCGCGCACTCGGACACCCCCGCCCCGGCGGGCACTGGCCCGCCCGCCTACGAGCCCTACGACGACGGCCTGCTCGACGTGACGCAGACACCGGTCGAGCCGACGCCGCCGCCCGAGACGTCGCAAGGTGAGACGTCGCCTCCCGAGCCGGAGTTGTCGCAAGCCGAGCCGGAGCCCGAGACCGAGACGCCCAGCTAGTGCCGGTCCGTGTTCTCGGCGGCGGCCTTGATGCGCGCCAACGAGGCGTTCATGCCGTCGAGCAATTCGCGTTCGAAGTTGTCGGTGCCGCCGAGGAACGCCTTGACCGACAGGTTGGAGAACGCGGTGACGCCGTTCTCGGCGTGCCGGCTCTCGATCAGCCGGGTGCCGGTGTCGGTGGGTTCGAGCTCGTAGCTCCAGATCGTATTGTTGGTGTCCACCTGGAACGCGAGCTTGCGGTCGGGGCTGATCTCCACCACCGTGCAGGTGGCCGGCCAGAACAACCGGTTGCGCCGATTGAGGTTGATGGTGCGGATGCCCTGACGCACCGGGCCCAGCGGCTTCATCCACCGGCACTGCGGGCTCCACTGCGGCATGCGGCGCAGATCGGAAACCAATTCCCACACCGTGGCAACCGGTGCGTCGATGTCGGTCTGCGCTCGCAACAGCGGGGCTACCATCGCTCCTCCAACGGGTCGGCGAACTAGTCGTGCTCGAGGAAATTCTCCAGGCCGGTTTGGGCGCCGCGGGCACCGCGCCGGGCGGCGGCCAGCTGCAGCAGAAAGATGCTGGTGCCCAGCACCCCCACGCCCAGGCCGGCCAGTGTCACCGGGCGCCAGCAGTGCAGGCTCGGCACCAGGAAGGCGGCGCCCACCGCGGCCAGCCAACCCAGCGCACCGAGCGCGATGAACGGCCACACCCGCAGCCGCGCCGCCGGTAGCGGCAGCGCGGTGCGGTTCGGGCCGGATTCGGTGGACATCGCGATTAACATAACCCGCCGCCACCGCTCGTCGGTGGCGGCCCGGTTGCGCCCGACGGGCGATCGAAAACCGCTGAGCGCAGCGGGATACGCGGGCGGGTAAGCGTTTCGATGAAACGGCGGGCGGTTCGGCGGGGGGCGTCAACACCCGTCGTTCACCGGTTCGTGTCCCGGTTTCTCAGGCTTGCGTGTAACCTCGCGCCATGCCTGACAGCGATGCCCGGCTGGCCAGCGACCTGTCACTGGCTGTCATGCGGCTGGCCCGCCAACTGCGATTCTGCAACCCCTCGTCGCCGGTATCGCTGTCCCAACTGTCGTCGCTGGCGATGCTGGCCAACGAGGACCCGATGACGCCCGGGGCGCTGGCGATCCGCGAACGCGTCCGGCCCCCGTCGATGACCCGGGTGATCGCCTCGCTGGCCGAGATGGGCCTGGTGGACCGCACCCCGCATCCCGTCGACGGCCGGCAGGTGCTAGTCTCGGTCTCCGAGGCCGGGGCCGAATTGGTCAAGGCAAACCGGCGCGCCCGTCAGGAGTGGTTGGCCAAGCGACTGTCCACGCTGGACGACGACGAGCGCGAAACCCTGCGCCACGCGGCCGATCTGATGCTCGCCCTGGTCGACGAAGGCCCGTGAACACCGATGCGCTGGACGTTCGCGACGTTGACGACCCCGACGACCCGAGGCTCGACGACTTCCGCGACCTGAACAGTGTCGATCGGCGTCCCGATCTGCCGTCGGGCAAGGGGCTGGTGATCGCCGAAGGCGTGCTGGTGGTGCAGCGCATGCTGGCGTCCCGGTTCCGCCCGCACGCCCTGCTGGGGACCGAGTGCCGGCTCGCCGGGCTGCGCGACGACCTGGCCGGCGTCCCGGTGCCGTACTACCGAACGTCGGCCGACGTGATGGCGCGGGTGGTCGGCTTTCACCTCAACCGCGAGCTGCTGGCCGGCAGCCGCACCGTCGCGGTGCTCGAGGGGGTCAACGATCACGAGGACCTGGGCGCGATCTTCCGCAACGCGGCGGGGCTGGGCGTCGACGCGGTGATCTTCGGCAGCGGCTGCGCCGACCCGTTGTACCGCCGCGCCGTCCGGGTGTCGATGGGTCATGCGCTGCTGGTGCCGTACGCCCGCGCAACTGACTGGCCCACCGAGCTGAAGACGTTGAAGGAGAAGGGGTTTCGTCTGCTGGCGATGACCGCCGTCCGCGGCGACCGCGTGGCGGTGTTGGTGGGTGCCGAGGGCCCGGGGCTGACGCCGGCCGCGCTGCGGTTGAGCGATGTGCGGGTGCGCATCCCGATGTCGCGGGGCACCGACTCGCTCAACGTCGCGACGGCGGCCGCGCTGGCGTTCTACGAGCGGCCTCGCCCGGCGGAGGTGCACCGCGCGGCGGCCGGAGGCGGAGATGGACAGTCGGGCTAGGCTGCGGCTGATGAAGGACGAGACCGTGCCCTGGGCAACGGGTTTGACGGTGACCGCGTTTGTCGCGGCGGTCACCGGCGTCGCGATCGTGGTGCTCAGCCTGGGTCTGGTCCGGGTGCATCCGCTGCTGGCCGTCGGCCTGAACATCGTGGCCGCCGGGGGACTAGCGCCGACGTTGTGGGTGTGGCGGCGCACCCCGGTGCTGCGCTGGTTCGTGCTGGGCGCCGGGGTCGGCGTGACCGGCGCGTGGCTGGTGCTGTTGGTGCTGGCGGTCGCGGGTTAGCGCTGACCGCCGGAGCGCACACCGAGCAGCACGTCTTCCCAGGCCGGGATGACCGGCTTGCCGCGGCGGGTGTGCACCGGCTTTTCCTCCGGTTCGGCGGGTTCGGCGGCCGGCGGCTTGGCCGGTTCTTTGAAGTCGACGTGGGCGACCCGGGCCAGCGGCCGCAGCGGCAGTTCGAAGTTGGGATCGATCAGGGCGGTGGCCGCGTCGTCGATGGCGGTGACGGTGCCGCCGTGGGCGCCGGGGGTGAAGCAGAAGTGCACGACGTTGTCCGAGCGGCCGACCTTCCAGGCCAGCTGCACCGTCCAGCGGTTGTCTTCGTTGCGCCACGCGTCCCAGCTGAGTTTGTCGTGGCGCAGCCCCCGGGTCACGAAGGCCGCGGTGACCGTCTCCAGCAGGGTCAGCACCGCCGGACCGTCCGCCAGCATCGGATGTGCGGCGGTTGCCAGCTCGGCGGCCCGGTAGCGTTCCAGCAGCACCGGGTGGGCGAACCGGCGCACCCGTGACACGTCTGAGCCCGATGCCGCCGCGACCTGCTCCACCGAGGCGCCGGCGCGGATCTTGGCCTGGATTTCTTTGGGGCTCAACATGTTCGTCACTTCAATCTCGAGCTGCGGCTGCTCGGGAGGCTCGGCTTCGTGGCGCAACACGGCCCGCAGGTGGTCGTCGGCGGGCAGCTTAAACCGCTCTGCGGGGTCATCACTTTCGCAGATCAAATATTTGCTGTCGGCATCGAGCCCAACCACTTTGAGTTCCCGCATGGCTATCTCCTCGCAGGCTCCGTGCAGCTCAGCGACGGACCCGTCAGGTGCGCACTTTAGTCCAGCAACCGCCCGTCACCTGTGCTGACACGCTGGGTGGTTGCGGGCTGATTGCTGTCCGGTTACAGCCGCTCGACGACCCAGTCCACACACTGGGTCAGGGCGCTGACATCGTCGGGGTCGACCGCCGGGAACATCCCCACCCGCAACTGGTTGCGGCCCAGTTTGCGGTACGGCTCGGTGTCGACGACGCCGTTCGCGCGCAGGATCTTCGCCACGGCCGCGGCGTCGACGTCGTCGACGAAGTCGATGGTGCCCACCACCTGTGAGCGCAGCTTCGGGTCGGCGACGAACGGCGTGGTGTAGTCTCGCTCCTCGGCCCAGCAGTACAGCCGCCCCGCGGAGTCGGCGGTGCGCTTGACGGCCCAGTCCAGCCCGCCGTTGCCCAGCATCCAGTCGACCTGCTCGGCCATCAACGCCAGGGTGCCGATCGCCGGGGTGTTGTAGGTCTGGTCCTTCAGGCTGTTCTCCACCGCGATGGGCAGCGACAAGAAGTCGGGAACCCAGCGGCCGGACGCGGCGATGGACTCGATGCGGGCCAGCGCGGCCGGGCTCATGAGCGCCAGCCACAGCCCGCCGTCGCTGGCGAAATTCTTCTGCGGCGAGAAGTAGTAGGCGTCGGTCTCGCCGATGTCGACCGGCAGGCCGCCGGCGCCGGACGTGGCGTCGATGGCGACCAACGCGTCACCGGAATCGGCGGGGCGGCGGACCGGGACCGCGACGCCCGTCGACGTCTCGTTGTGCGCCCAGGCGATCAGGTCCACCGACGGATCGCTCTGCGGTTCGGGTGCGCTGCCCGCGTCCGACTTGATGACGACGGGATCGCCGACGAAGGGGTTCTTGGCGACCGCGGCGGCGAACTTGGAGCTGAATTCGCCGTAGGACAGGTGCAGCGAGCGCTTGTCGATCAAGCCGAAGGCCACGGCGTCCCAGAACGCGCCCGCGCCGCCGTTGCCCAGGATGACCTGGTAGCCGTCGGGCAGCGAAAACAGCTCGGCAAGCCCCGAGCGGAGCCGGCCGACCAGATTCTTCACCGGCGCCTGCCGGTGCGAGGTTCCGAACAGCGGCGCCGCCGTGGTGCTCAGCGCCTGCAGCTGTTCGGGCCGGACCTTGGACGGGCCGCACCCGAAGCGGCCGTCGCGAGGTTTGATGTCAGCGGGGATCTGGAGCTGGTCAGCCATGCTCATCAGGGTAGTGAGCCCACGCGGCGGGCCGGCGGGGCGGGCAGCCCGGCGGCGCGGCTGGGCCGGGCAAAACGCCTGTTCGGGCTGGCGCGAGGGTTTCGCCGGCTGTGATCCAGGGCATACCTTTGAAATGATCACTGGTCAGGTCACAGTGCCCGGAGGGGTCTAGGAAATATCCGGTACCTCCGGTACTGTCTGGACATAGCACGTTCAAATGTAAACCTCGTTGAGGAGGCCTGGATATGGCTAGGACGCGGATGGTCCGGCGTTGGCGCCGCAAGATGGAGGTGCGCGACGACACCGACTACGTGAACATGCTTGCCACACTGTCCGAGGGGTCGGTGCGGCGAAACTTCAACCCTTACACCGACATCGACTGGGATTCATCGGAATTCGCGGTCACCGAGGACGATCCGCGGTGGATTCTGCCGGCGACCGACCCGCTGGGCCGCCACCCCTGGTACCTGGCGCAGTCCGACGAGCGCAAGATCAAGATCGGCATGTGGCGGCAGGCCAACGTGGCCAAGGTGGGGCTGCACTTCGAGTCCATCCTGATCCGCGGCCTGATGAACTACACCTTCTGGGTGCCCAACGGGTCGCCGGAATACCGGTACTGCCTGCACGAGTCGGTCGAAGAGTGCAACCACACCATGATGTTCCAGGAGATGGTCAACCGCGTCGGCGCCGACGTCCCGGGCATGCCGCGGCTGCTCAAGTGGATCTCGCCGCTGATCCCGCTGGTGGCCGGCCCGTTGCCGGTGGCCTTCTTCATCGGGGTGCTCGCCGGTGAGGAGCCGATCGACCACACCCAGAAAAACGTTCTGCGCGAAGGCAAGTCGTTGCATCCCATCATGGAGCGGGTGATGGCCATTCACGTGGCCGAGGAAGCCCGACACATTTCGTTCGCGCACGAGTTCCTGCGTAAGCGGTTGCCGCACTTGACCAAGCGGCAGCGGTTCTGGGTTTCGCTGTACTACCCGCTGACCATGCGGCTGTTGTGCAATGCGATCACCGTGCCGCCCAAGCAGTTCTGGCGCGAGTTCGACATCCCCCGTGAGGTCAAAAAGGAGCTCTTCTTCCGGTCTCCGGAGTCGCGGAAGTGGTTGAGCGACATGTTCGCCGACGTCCGGATGCTGGCTCACGACACCGGACTGATAGAGAACCGCTCGGCCCGGCTGATGTGGCGGCTGTGCAAGATCAACGGCAAGCCGTCGCGTTACCGCAGCGAACCGCAGCGGCAGCACCTGGCTGCCGTGCCGGCCGCCTAACCACGACGAGTTCCTTTATGCCGCACGTTATTACCCAGTCGTGCTGTAACGACGGGTCCTGTGTTTTCGCGTGCCCGGTGAACTGCATTCACCCCACGCCCGACGAGCCCGGCTTTGCCACCTCGGAGATGCTCTACATCGACCCGGCGGCGTGCGTGGACTGCTGCGCCTGCGTCAGCGCCTGCCCCGTCGGTGCGATCGCCCCCGACAACCGGCTGGACGACGAACAGCTGCCCTTCGTCGAGATCAACGCGTCGTTCTACCCGAAACGGCCGGCCGGCCAGAAACTGCCGCCGACGTCCAAGCTGGCGCCGGTGATCCCAGCCGTCCCGGTGCGGCCGCGCGGCCGGCCGCTGACGGTGGCCATCGTCGGATCCGGCCCGGCGGCGATGTACGCCGCCGACGAACTGCTCACCCAGGACGGCGTGCGCGTCAACGTCTTCGAGAAGCTGCCGACGCCCTATGGGCTGGTGCGCGCCGGGGTGGCGCCCGATCACCAGAACACCAAGAAGGTGATCCGGCTCTTCGATCGGGTCGCCGGTCATGACCGCTTCCGGTTCTACCTCAACGTCGAGGTCGGCAAGCATCTCAGCCACGTCGATCTGCTGGCCCATCATCACGCCGTGCTGTACGCGGTGGGGGCGCCCGACGACCGCCGGCTCGACATCGAGGGCATGGGGTTGGCGGGCAGTGGAACCGCGACCGAGCTGGTGGCGTGGATCAACGGACATCCCGAGTTCACTGCGCTGCCAGTCGATCTGCACCACGAGCGGGTGGTGATCATCGGCAACGGCAACGTGGCGCTCGACGTCGCCCGGGTGCTCACCGCGGACCCCGATGACCTGGCCCGCACCGATATCGCCGACCACGCGCTGGCGGCGCTGCGCGGCTCGGCGGTGCGCGAGGTGGTGATCGCCGCCCGGCGGGGGCCGGCCCAGTCGGCGTTCACGCTGCCGGAACTGATCGGGCTCACCGGCAGCCGCGAGGTGGTGCTCAGCGCGGCCGACCGCGAGCTGGTCGCCGCCGACCTGGCGAGCGCCACGGATGCCCTGACGAGGGCCAAGCTGGAGGTCTTGAGCACGCTCGGCGACGCTGCGGCGCCCAGCGAGCGCCCGCGAATCAGGCTGGCGTATCGGCTCACCCCCGACCGGATCCTCGGCGAGCAACGCGTCTCCGGTGTGCAGTTCACGCTCACCAGAACCGACGAAACACGGTTCCTGCCAACGGGTTTGGCGCTGACGTCGATCGGCTACCGCGGCAAGCCGATTCGCGACCTGCCCTACGACGAGGCGGCGGCGGTGGTGCCCAACGACGGCGGCCGCGTCGTCGACCCCGCCTCGGGACGACCGGTACCCGGCGCCTACGTCGCGGGCTGGATCAAGCGGGGACCCAGCGGGTTCATCGGTACCAACAAGTCCTGCTCGCTACAGACCGTGCAGGCCCTGGTGGCCGATTTCAACGCCGGCGAGCTGGCCGACCCGGCGGCCAAACCCGAGGCGCTGACCGCCCTGGTGCGTGCCCGCCGGCCCGACGCGATCGACGCGGCGGGGTGGCGGGCCATCGACGCCGCCGAAATCGCGCGCGGCAGCGCGGACGGCCGACCGCGCAACAAGTTCACCGACATCGGTGACATGCTGGCGGCCGCCGCAGAGCCGGCGCCGCCGCCGCGACGCCGGCTCCTGGCCCGGTTGGTGCCGTCCGGGCGCGGCTAGATCTGCCCGGCCCCCTGCTCAGCGGCCATCGCCGCCGCCGCCATCTCCTCCGGGCTGACCTCGCGCACCGGCTGCCCCAGGGACCAGTGGTGGCCGAACGGGTCGGCGACCGTTCCGTAGCGGTCGCCCCAGAACTGGTCCTCCAACGGCACCACCACGGGGGCGCCGGCATCGACCGCCCGCTGAAAGCTCGCGTCGACGTCGGGCACGGTCAGGTGGATGGTTACCGGGGTGCCGCCCAACGACGTCGGCGTCATCGACTTGCCGCCGCACACTTCCGGGAAGTCGTCGTTGAGCATCACCATGAAGCTGTTGATGCGCACCGCGGCGTGTGCCAGTTTGCCGTCGGGACGCGGCAGGAGCCCCAGCTCCTCGGCCCCAAAAGCCTTGACGTAGAAGTCGATTGCCGCGGCCGCGTTGTCGACCACCAGGTGCGGGGACAGCGCGGGCTCGATGTTGATCGCCATGCTGGCACTCCTTGCTGTCGGTTCCAGACCTGCCCGGTGCGGGCAGGCTCACGACTTATGACTGCGTCGGTGACGCAAACTCATCGCGACGGCAATCATTAGATTGCCGGGTACCGACAACCGGGCCTCAGGCGTTGGTGAGGCTGCGGTCCCAACCCTCGACGGATTCCGGGCTGCGCGGGCCGGGGCCCACGTAGGTCGCCGACGGGCGGACCAGCTTGCCGAGCCGCTTCTGCTCGAGAATGTGGGCGCACCACCCCGCGGTGCGGCCACAGGTGAACATCGCCGGCATCATGTTGGCCGGCACCCGGGCGAAGTCCAGAATGACCGCCGCCCAGAACTCGACGTTGGTCTCGATGGCCCGGTCCGGACGGCGCTCGCGCAGTTCGGCCAGGGCGGCCTGCTCCAGCGCGACGGCGACCTCGTGCCGCGGCGCGCCGAGCCGCTCGGCGGTGGCGCGCAGCACCCGCGCGCGGGGATCCTCGGCGCGGTAGACCCGGTGCCCGAAGCCCATCAGCTTGTCGCCGCTGTCCAGGATCTTCTTGACCAGCCCTCGGGCGTCGCCGGTTCGCTCGACCTCCTCGATCATCGGCAGCACCCGCGCCGGAGCCCCGCCGTGCAGCGGTCCGCTTATCGCCCCGATCGCCCCGGACAACGCGGCCGCCACGTCGGCGCCGGTGGAGGCGATCACCCGCGCGGTGAACGTCGAGGCGTTCATGCCGTGCTCGGAGGCCGACACCCAGTAGGCGTCGATCGCCTCGATGTGCCGCGGGTCCGGCTCGCCCTGCCACCGCGTCATGAAACGTGCAGTGACGGTTTCGCATTCGTCGATGACCCGCTGCGGCACCGCGGGCTGATAGATGCCGCGCGCCGACTGCGCGACGTGGGACAGCGCCATCACCGAGGCCCGGGTCAGCTGGTCGCGGGCGGTGGCGTCGTCGGTGTCCAGCAGCGGCTTGTAGCCCCAGATCGGGGCCAGCATGGCCAGCCCGGCCTGCACGTCGACGCGCACGTCGCCGGTGTGGATCGGCAGCGGGAACGGCTCGGCGGGCGGCAGCCCGTGGCCGAACTTGCCGTCGACCAGCAGCGCCCACACGTCGCCGAACGTGACCTGCTGGCTCACCAGGTCTTCGATGTCGACACCGCGGTAGCGCAGCGCGCCGCCGTCTTTATCCGGTTCGGCGATTTCGGTGGTGAAGGCGACCACGCCTTCCAGGCCGGGGACAAAGTTCTCGGGGACAACAGTCATGGGAAAATTCTCGCACCCCGCTCTGGGGCGGACGCTACCGGCCGGTAGCAAGCGCCGGTAGCGTTGGCGCGGTGCCGGGACCAGCAGACGAGCACCTGCAGAGAATGCGTGTGGAATACGGATCGGTGGAAAAGGACGGCAGCCCGGATCTGGACGTCGACTGGCTCGACGACGGCTGGGTTGCGTTGCTGCGCAAGTGGATCGACGACGCCGAGCGCGCCGGGGTGGCCGAGCCCAACGCGATGGTGCTGGCCACCGTCACCCCCGACGGCAGACCGGCCAGCCGAACGGTGCTGTGCAAGAGCCTGGACGAGACGGGAATCACTTTTTTCACCAACTATGACTCGGCCAAGGCCGACGATCTGGCGGTGACGCCGTACGCCGCGGTGACGTTCCCCTGGTACCAGCTGGGCCGGCAGGTCCACCTGCGCGGGCCGGTGAGCAAAGCCACTGCCCAGGTCACCGAGGACTACTGGTCCAAGCGACCGCGCGGGTCGCAGCTGGGCGCCTGGGCGTCGCAGCAGTCCCGGCCGATCGCCTCCCGCGCGGCCCTGCTGGAGCAGCTGGCGCAGGTGACGGCCCGCTTCGCCGACCACGAGCGGGTGCCGGTGCCGCCGGGCTGGGGTGGCTACCTCATCGCCGCCGACGTGGTGGAGTTCTGGCAGGGGCGGGAAAACCGGTTGCACAACCGCATCCGGGTCACCGGCGACCGGGTGGAGCGTCTGCAGCCGTAGCGCGCCGGGCCACTTGATCGATTGCGTGACCAGCGGACTCGACCCCGGGCAGGCGCCTCCTCGCCATAACGACTACCTTCAGCTGTAAGCACCTAGTCAGGGCAGCCGTATCAGCCAGAGCGCAAAGGGGTTCTCGTGGCCGACACCGACGACATCGCCACTTTGAAGTACCCGGGCGGGGAAACCGACCTGGAGATCGTCAGCGCCACCGAGGGCGCCGACGGCATCGCGCTGGGTTCGCTGTTGTCCAAGACCGGCTACACCACCTTCGACAACGGCTTCGTCAACACCGCCTCGTGCAAGAGCGCGATCACCTACATCGACGGCGACGCCGGCATCCTGCGCTACCGCGGCTACCCGATCGAGCAACTGGCCGAGAAGTCGACCTTTCTCGAGGTGAGCTACCTGTTGATCTACGGCGAACTGCCGGACAAGGACCAGCTGGCCGAGTTCACCAAGCGGATCCAGCTGCACACCATGCTGCACGAGGACCTGAAGCGGTTCTTCGACGGCTTCCCCCGCAACGCCCACCCGATGCCGGTGCTGTCCAGTGCCGTCAACGCGCTGTCCGCCTACTACCCCGATTCGCTGGACCCGATGGACACCGAGGACGTCGAGCTGTCCACGATCCGGTTGCTGGCCAAGCTGCCGACCATCGCCGCGTACGCTTACAAGAAGTCGGTCGGCCAGCCCTTCCTCTACCCGGACAACAAGCTGAGCCTGGTGGAGAACTTTCTGCGCATGACGTTCGGCCTGCCCGCCGAGCCGTACCAGGCCGACCCCGAGGTGGTCCGCGCGCTGGACATGCTGCTGATCCTGCACGCCGACCACGAACAGAACTGCTCGACGTCGACGGTCCGGCTGGTGGGGTCCTCCCAGGCCAACCTGTTCACCTCCATCTCCGGCGGCATCAACGCGCTGTGGGGGCCGCTGCACGGCGGGGCCAACCAGGCGGTGCTCGAGATGCTGGAGAAGATCCGCCAAAGCGACGACGACGTCAGCGAATTCGTGCGCAAGGTGCAGAACCGCGAGGCCGGGGTGAAGCTGATGGGCTTCGGTCACCGGGTGTACAAGAACTACGACCCGCGGGCGCGCATCGTCAAGGAACAGGCCGACAAGATCCTGGCCAAGCTCGGCGGCGACGACGATCTGCTCGACATCGCCAAGCAACTCGAAGAGGCCGCGCTGACCGACGAGTACTTCATCGAGCGCAAGCTGTACCCCAACGTCGACTTCTACACCGGCCTGATCTACCGGGCGCTGGGCTTCCCGACCCGGATGTTCACCGTGCTGTTCGCGCTGGGGCGCCTGCCCGGCTGGATCGCGCACTGGCGCGAGATGCACGACGAAGGCGACAGCAAGATCGGCCGCCCGCGCCAGATCTACACCGGCTACACCGGACGCGACTACGTCACCATCGACGCCCGCTAGTCCTCCCGCGAGCAGACGCAAAAGCCCCGCACGCCCCGGCGTGTCGGGGGCTTTTGCGTCTGCTCGCGGGAGGACAGGGAGGACAGCACCGCCATCGCGGCGTTGTGCCCGCCGATCCCCGACACCGCCCCGCCGCGCCGGGCGCCCGAGCCGCACAACATGATTCGTTCGTGAGCGGTGGCCACGCCCATTGCCGCGCCGGGGTGTCCAGCGGGTCGTCGTCGTCGGCGAACGGCCAGTCCAGGCCGCCGTGGAAGATGCCGCCACTCATGTTCAGGGTGTGTTCCAGGTCCGCGGTGGTGGTGGTGGTGGTCTCGATGCACGGACGGCCCCGCGCATCGGTCAGCAACAGCTCTTTAATCGGTTCGGCCAGAACGGAATTCAGTGAGGCCAGCACCAGGTCGGTGAGCTGGCCGCGCAGCGCGTCGGGGTCGGCGCCGTGCGCCAGCGCGAGCGGGGTGTGCAGGCCGAACACCGTCATCGTGTGGGCGCCCGCGGCGCGCAGGTCGTCCGACAGGATGCTGGGGTCGGCCAGCGAATGGCAATACGCCTCGCACGGCAACGGATTCGGGACCTGCCCCGCGGCGGACCGGGCGTAGGCGGTGTCCAGCTGGGTCCAGGTTTCGTTGACGTGGAACGTCCCGGCGAAGGCCTGCTCGGGGGTGACGCCGCCGTCGGCCAAACGGGGCAGCCGCCGCAGCGCCATGTTCACCTTGACCTGCGCGCCGGGGATCGCTGGTTCGGGGTGTTCGCCGAGCAGGCCGGCCAGCACCGTCGGGGTCACCCCGGCAAGCACGAACCGGGCCCGAACCATGTGCTCGTCGTCGCCGCTGCGATAACGTACCTCGCTGCTCGGGTCGACAGCGAAAACCTCTGCGCCGGTGATTATTTCGGCGCCGTGGCGGACGGCGGCGGTGGCCAGGGCGGTGGTCAGCGCGCCCATCCCGCCGACCGGGACGTCCCAGTCGCCGGTGCCGCCGCCCAGCACGTGATAGAGGAAGCAGACGTTCTGCGTCAGCGACGGGTCGTCGAGGCGGGCGAACGTGCCGATGAGCGCGTCGGTGGCGATCACCCCGCGAACCAGGTCGTTGCCCACCGCATCGGCGATGGCGGCGCCAATCGGCTCCTCGACCAGGGCCCGCCAGGCGGCCCGCGCGCCGGCACCGCCGCCGTCGACCACATGCCGGCGCGCGTGCCGGCGGCTGCGCAGCGGTTCGAGCAGCGTCGGCCACAGCCGTTCGGTCACCAGCCGGCAGCGTCGGTAGAACGCGGCGAACCCGGGCGCGTCCCCGGCGGCGCCGACCGCGGCGAACGGGTTGCCGGGCGCGCCGATCAGCAATCCGCGGGCGCCGCCGGTCGCGGGGTCAGGCGTGTACGAGGAAAACCGCCGCCGGGCCAGCCGGACCCGCGCGCCCAGTCGTCGATGATGCGTGGCGGCAGCAGGCTGACCAGATAGGAGTAGCGCGACACCCGCACCCCGACACCGTCGAAGGCGTGCGCCGACACGGCCGCGCCGCCGACCTGCCCCAGCCGTTCCAGCAGCCGCACCCGAAGGCCCGCCCGGGCCAGGTACGCGGCCGCGACCAGGCCGTTGTGGCCGCCACCGATAACCACCGCGTCGACTGTTACCGGCCGGCCGCTCAGCTCAGGTAGCCCTCGACCTCGTCGGGCGGGCGCACCTGAGCCTCGCGCGGGTCGCCGCCGCTTTCCCGCAGGGCCCGGCGCTGCCGCACCAGATCCCAGCACTGGTCGAGTTCGACCTCGACCCGCCGCAGGCGGTCATGTTCTTCGGAGGTGTCGATGTCACCGCGCTGCAGCTGGGCCCGCAACGTTTTCTCCTAGGCCACCAGGTCGCGGATGCGCGCCAGGGTGTCGTTTTCGCTCGGTTTACTGCCGTCGGTCATCGCTTCAGTGTGCCCGACTCGACAGGGGCTAACCGCCCGCCGATCGCCGTCCGCCGAACCGCAAGTGCGGGTGAGGATTTCACCGGACGGCCGGCGTGGCTAGCTGGGCCCGGGCAGGCGCAGGACCGGCCGGGCACCGCCCAGCGGGCTGTTTTCCAGCGCGGCCGTCCCGCCGTGCAGCTAGGCCTGCTGGGCCACCAGCGCCAATCCCAGGCCCGACTCGGACTGCGAGGCCATCGATCCGCGGGAGAACCGATCGAATACCACCTGCCGTTCGTCCTCGGGCACCCCGCTGCCGTTGTCGTCGACGGCGATCTCGACCCCAGCCCGGGAGCTGACCGCCGACAGCTGCACCCGGGTGGCGCCGCCGTGCTTGACGGCGTTGGCGATCGCGTTGTCCACGGCCAGCCGCAATCCGGCCGGCAGCCCGACGATGATGCAGGTGGGGGAGGGCACCAGCGAAACGTCGAGGCCGGGGTAGATTCGCATGGCGTCGTGGGCGGCGCGGTCGAGCAGCTCGGTGATGTCAACCGGCACATGATCCTCGGATGTCGACAGCTCGCCCTGGGCCCAGCCGCTCGAGGGCGGTCAGGGTGGCCTCGATGCGCGACTGCGTGCGGATGACGTCGCCCAGCACCTCTTTGCGTTGCTCGTCGGGCATGTCCAGGGTGGACAGCACTTCGAGGTTGGTGCGCATCGCGGTCAGCGGACTGCGCAGCTCGTGGGCGGTCACCGCCGAGAAGTCGCGGGCCGACGCCAGCGCCTCCTTGGTGCGGTCCTGCTCCTTCCAGATGCGTTGCAGCATGCCGCGCATCGCCTCGGCGATCTCGACGGCCTCGCTGGCGCCGCGCACCGCCACCTGCGGCCGCTCGTCGGCGTCGATCGAGCGGGCCTGCTGGGCCAACCGCTTGAACGGCCGCACCGCGAAAGCCGCCAGCAGCCAAGCGAATACCGCCGCCGCGCCGATCGGCAGCGCGCAGATCAGGATCACCCGCCGATGCAGGTTGTTGGTCTAGGCGATGGTGTCGTCGTACGTCGCGCCCACCTCCACCGTCGCCGGCTGCGGCGTGCGGACTTCCACCGTGCGCACCCGGTAGCGCACCCCGTTGATGTAGGTGTCGGCGTAGCCCTCTTCCATCGGCGGCAGCGTGACATCCGAGTTGGACTTGACCTGCCCGTCGCGGCGCACCGTGATGACGGTGTCCTAGTCCTTGGGCGATCGCGGGATCTCGTTGAGCCCGCGCGGCAGGAAGGGAATCGCGAAGCCGGCAGTCTCGTCCAGCCGGCGATCGAGGCGCTCCCGCCACGCGCTGGTGATGCCGAACCACACCACCGCGCCGGCGATGACCACCACGATGGCGGTGCCGATGGCCGCCGCGACCGCGACCCGGGCCCGCAACGACGGCGTGCGGGTCACGATCCGGGACAACAACTTCATGGCCGCTCGACCCGATTACTGCATGCGCAGCACGAATCCCACTCCGCGGACGGTGTGCAGCAGCCGGGGTCCGCCGTTGGCCTCGAGCTTGCGGCGCAGGTATCCGATGAACACGTCGACGACGTTGGTGTCGGCGGCGAAGTCATAGCCCCACACCAGCTCCAGCAGCTGCGCGCGGGACAGCACCGCCGTCTTGTGCTCGGCCAGGACCGCCAGCAGGTCGAATTCCCGCTTGGTCAAATCGACGTCGACGCCGTTGACCCGGGCGCGGCGGCCGGGGATGTCGACCTCCAGCGGGCCCACCGTGATCGTTTCCGACGAGGAGGTGGCGGTGGCGCCGCGGCGGCGCAGCAGCGCCTTGACCCGCGCGACCAGCTCGGTCAGCACGAACGGCTTGACCAGGTAGTCGTCGGCCCCGGCCTCTAGGCCCGCCACCCGGTCGTCGACCGAGCTGCGGGCCGACAGCACGCAGACGGGGACGTCGTTGTCCATGGCGCGCAGCGCGGTGACGACGCTGACGCCGTCCAGCACCGGCATGTTGATGTCGAGCACGATCGCGTCCGGGCGTGTCTCGGTGGCGCTGCGCAGCGCCTCGGCGCCATCGACCGCGGTCGACACCTCGAATCCGGACAGTCGCAGGCCACGTTCCAGCGACGCAAGCACATCGGAGTCGTCGTCGACGACCAAGACCCGCGGTGAGCTAGCTGCTGTGTCCATGCCGCCTATTTTGCCTGATTGTCGGCCGTGGCTGTGGGAGGAGCACCGGCCCGGTCGGATGGCGCGGCGGGCAACCGGGCCGCGCGGCGCAGCATCGGCGCGAACGCGACCCAGATGATCAGCGCGCCCAGCGACAGCCCGGCCAGCAACAAGAAGGCGGCGCGGAAACCGAGCTGCTGGGCGACGGCCCCGCCCAGTACCGGGGGTGAGGGCGCCGCCCAACCCTTGGGCGGCCATGATGGCGCCCTGACCGACGTTGATGTGGCCGGTGCCGTCCAGGATGCGGGCCACTAGGCCCGGCACCGCCACCGACAGCATGCCGGCGCCGATGCCGTCGAGCACCTGCACCGGGATCACCCCCCAGCTGGTGATGACGCTGGCGGCGAGCACACCGCGGACCGGCAGCGCGGTCAGCGCGATCAGGATCGCCGGCCAATAGCCGCGCGTCGCCGCGATTCTCATGGCGAGCAGCGAGGCCGGGACCATCACGGCCTGGGCGACGACGACGGTGCTGGCCACGGTGGTGAACGGGTTGGCGTGGGTGGCGACGACGGCCAGGCCGTACAGCGGCAGCATCGCCGCGTTGCCCAGGTGGAAGAGCACCATGGCCGCCGCGAGCACCCGCAGCGGGCGGGACCGCGCCAGCACCCGCATCGCCTTGACCGGGGCCTCGCCGGCGGCCCGCGCCTCGCCGCGGGCGACGTGGTGGTCGATGTCGCCGGCCGGGATGGTCAGCACCGCCGCGATGGTCGTGACCGCGAAACCCGCAGCGAGCCAGAAGATTCCGGCGTAGCAGAACACCCAGCCGGCCACCCCGCTGAGGGCGGCACCCGCCATGTTGCCGGCATGGTTGTAGGCCTGGTTGCGACCGTTCTGCCGGGTGAACGCGGCCTGGCCGACCACCCCGAGGGTGATGCCGATCATCGCGGGGGCGATCGTCGCCCCGGAGATGCACATGACGGCCTGCGCGGTGGCGACCGTCCAGAACTGCCGGGAGGTCAGGATCACCGCCGAGGCGGCGACGGCGGCCAGCCCGACCACGATGACGCAGCCGCGTTTATGCCGGGTGGCGTCGACGAGTGCACCCGCGGGGGCCACCGTGACCATGTCGACGATCGCGCCCAGCGTCATCGCCACGCCGATGGCGCCCGTGGTCCAGCCGCGGCTTTGCAGCAGCACGCCCAGGAACGGGCCCATGCCGGCCTCCATGTCGGCCATGAAGAAGTGCACGGCCTGCAGCGCGACCCGGTCCCGGTTGCACGCCCGCGCCGTCGCCGTCATGCGATCACGCATGCCTTGATTGTGGCGAACGGTCCGGCGGCCAGGTTCATCCCGCTGTGGGACCAGACCGTGCCCGAGCGGCTGGGTGAGCCCTACCCCGAGATCATGCACGCGCTGAAGGTGCGCAGCGCCATCACCCGGATCGCCAAAGAGGACGGCGTCGACATCGTGCACGACCACACCTTCGCCGGGCCGATGAACGCCCCGATCTACCAGGGGCTGGGCGTGCCCACGGTGGTCACCGTACACGGCCCGATCGACGACGACCTGCATCCCTACTACCGCGAGCTCAGTGGCGACGTCGGCCTGGTGGCCATCAGCGACCGTCAGCGGCAGCTGGCTCCGGAGCTGAATTGGGTTGGCCGCGTACACAATGCGCTGCGCATCGACGAGTGGCCGTTTGAGACCGAAAAGCATGACTACGCACTGTTTTTGGACCGGTACGCGCCGTACAAGGGTGCGCACCTGGCGCTGCGGGCCGTGCACGAGGCCGGCATCCCGCTGGTACTGGCCGGCAAATGCAGTGAGCCCTCGGAAAAGGAGTACTTCGAGGACTGCGTGCGGTCGCTGCTCACCGACAACGACCACGTGTTCGGCGAGGCCGACGCGGTCAGCAAGCGAAAGCTGTTGTCGCGCGCCCGTTGCCTGCTGTTCCCGATCCAGTGGGAGGAGCCGTTCGGCATCGTGATGATCGAGGCGATGGTCTGCGGGACGCCCGTCGTCGCCCTGCGCGGCGGCGCGGTCTCGGAGGTGGTCGCCGACGGGGTCACGGGCGTGGTCTGCGATCACCCGGAGGAACTGCCCGGGGCCATCGCCCGGGCCCAGACCCTGGACCCGCACGCATGCCGGCGCCACGTCGCCGCGAATTTCGCTGTGGCACAGTTCGGTTCGTCGTACGAAGCCATCTACCGCAACGTGCTGCAGCATGCGACGGCGGCGCCGCGCCGGATGCGCAGCACCGGCCTGGTGGAATCGATCGAAACCGGAAGGCGCGCCTGCGACTTCAGGCAGAAGGCACCGGCATGAGCGTGGCGACGGCCTTCAACAGCGGTGCGCCGGCGCAGATCGGATCCGGCGGCGACGCCGTGACCCTGGTCGAGGGCGGAACGTTCTGCCTGTCCAACCGGCACGGCGACGTGCCGGTCGGCACCTCCTACGGCCTGTTCTTCCGGGACGCACGGGTGTTGTCGCGTTGGGAGCTGCGGGTGGACGGCCAAGTCGCTGAGGCGTTGTCGGTGGCGGCGACCGAGGCGTTCGCCGCTCAGTTCATCCTGCGCCGGGCACCGCGGTCGGGACTCGCCGACAGCACTCTGTTGATCGTGCGTGAGCGGTTGGTCGCCGACGGGCTGCGGGAAACCATTTCGCTGCACAACCTCGACAAGGAAAGCACGGTGGTGTCCCTGGAGCTCCACGCCGACGCCGACTTCGCCGACCTGTTCGCGGTGAAAGAGGGGCGGGCGGCCACGGGCGGGGCCGACATGCACGTCGCCGACGGGGAACTGGTGCTGCGGGGGCGCGCCGATCAGGTGCGCGGCCTGACCGTGTCGGCCAGCGGCGACCCGATCGTGTTGCCCGGCTCGTTGAATTGGCGGGTGGTGGTTCCGCCGGGGGGACGCTGGCAGACCGAGGTCATGGTCCAGCCGACGTGGTCGAATCGCAAGGTGCGGACCCGCATTCCGCGTGGCAAGGACATCGAGTCCAGCGCGCCGGCCCGCAAGATCGAGAGGTGGCGAGACACCGCGACCACGGTCGAGACCGACCACGCCGGGCTGGCGCAGATGTTGTGGCAGAACGAAAGTGACTTGGGCGCCTTGCTGATTCACGACGCCGACGGCCGGGGCCGGCCGTACGTCGCCGCCGGTGCGCAGTGGTTCATGACGTTGTTCGGCCGGGACAGCCTGCTGACCGCGTGGATGGCCCTGCCGCTGGACGTGGGGCTCTCGATCGGCACGCTTCAGCGGCTGGCGGCCCTGCAGGGGCGGCGCGTCGACGCCCTCACCGAGGAGGAGCCGGGCCGCATCATGCACGAGATCCGCCGCGGACCGGCCAGCGCGGACGTGTTGGGCGGCAGCGTCTATTACGGCACGGCCGACGCCACCCCGCTGTTCGTCATGCTGCTCGCCGAGAGCTGGCGGTGGGGCGCCGACGAGGCGGCCATCCGGTCGTTGCTGCCCGTGGCCGACGCCGCGTTGGCCTGGGCGGAGCAGTACGGGGACCGCGACGGCGACGGTTTCGTCGAATACCGGCGCGCCACCGACCGCGGCCTGATCAACCAGGGCTGGAAGGACAGCTTCAACGGCATCAACGACGCCAAGGGCCGGGTCGCCGAACCGCCGATCGCGCTGTGCGAGGTGCAGGGCTACGTCTACGCCGTGCTGCTCGCGCGGGCCGAACTCGCCGAGGGCATGGGCGAATTGGCGCAGGCGGCGCAGCTTCGTGAGCGTGCGCAGGCGTTGCGGACCCGATTCGCCGAGGCGTTCTGGCTGCCCGACCGCGGCTGGTATGCCGTCGCCCTGGACGGGCGCAAGGACCGCGTCGAGGCGTTGACGAGCAACGTCGGCCACTGCCTGTGGACGGGCATCCCCACCGACGAGCATGCGGTCGCCATCGTGGAACGGTTGGCCGGTGAGGAGATGGACTCGGGATTCGGGCTGCGCACCCTGGCCACCGCCATGGGCGCGTACAACCCGATGAGCTACCACAACGGCTCGGTGTGGCCACACGACACCGCGATGACGGTGTCCGGCTTGCTGCGCTACGGGCACACCCCGGGAGCACTGGCTCTGGCCGAGCGTCTGGCGACGGGGCTCCTCGATGCGGCAGCGGCGTTCGGCGGACGGCTGCCCGAATTGCTCTGCGGCTTCCCGCGTTCCCAGTTCGCGTCGCCGGTGCCCTATCCCACGTCGTGTTCGCCGCAAGCGTGGGCCAGCGCCGCGCCGCTGCTGTTGCTGCGGTCGTTTCTGGGACTCGACCCGCACGTGCCGAACCGCGCCCTGACCGTGAAGCTGCACCTGCCGGCGGAGTGGGGCCGGATCGCGTTGACCAACCTGCGCCTCGGCGCCACCACCGTGCAGCTCGAAGCCGAGGGCGAGACGGTCAAGGTGCAGGGCTTGGGCGACGATTGGCAGCTGGTGACGCCGTAGCGTCGCTCACCGGTGGCCCAGGTCGCTCAACTGGACGGCCAGCCGTCGCTGCACGCCCGGAATGCCTGCGGCCAAACGCATTCCGGCGTTGCTCAGGGGCCGCAGCGGGCGCGGCAGCGTCGCGACGCGGGTGAGCCGCAGCACCCGCTCGGCGCGTTGCCGCTGGGCGTCTCCGTACGCGTCGAGCACGGTGTCCGGCCCGCCCCGGGCGATCTGTGCCAGCGCCGCGGCGAGCGAAATGGCATCGGTGATACCAAGATTCATGCCCTGCCTGCCGGTGGGGCTGTGCACGTGAGCGGCGTCGCCGGCGAGCAGCAACCGGCCGGCATGATAGCGGTCGGCCCCCCGGTGATGGATGTGGAACCTCGAGCCCCACACCAGTTCGGTGACCGTCGTGCGGCCCGGCCCGAACCCGCGGGTGTCCAGCAGCGACTGCACGAACTCCGCCGACGGCTCCGCGAGCGTGTCGGCGGTCAGCGCGACCACCCGCCAGATGCCGCCGGGCAGCGGCGCCAGCACGGTCAGCCCGTCGCCGGCGTAGAACAGGATCACCTCGTCGTCGGGCGCCTCGCCGGTCACCCGGACGTCGGCCAGTGCGAAGGACTCGGGGAATTCCCCTCCGGCGAAACCGATTCCGGCCTGTTGCCGAACGGTGCTGTGCATGCCGTCGGCCCCGACGACGTAGCCGGCCCGGATGGTGTCGCCGTCGTCGAAGGTCGCGGTGACGCCATCGGTGTCCTGGTGCAGGTGGCTCAGCGTCTTCGGGTGCAGCACGGCGCCGCCCAACTCGTGCAATCGTTGTAGCAGCAGTCGTTCGGTGTCGGCCTGGGAGAGCATCAGGGTGAACGGATATTGCGTCGGCAACTCGGTGAAGTCGACCGGGATCAGTACGCGCGAACCCTGCAGCATGGTGAACCGGGGCGCGATCAGGCCGGCCTTCACCATCCGCCGGGCCACGTCGCGGTCGGTGAGCACCTCCAGGGTGCGTGCGTTGACGGCCGCGGCCCGGGAGGTGTTCTGACCCTCCGCCAGCTTGTCGGCCAGCACCGCGTCGACCCCGCGGGTGCGCAGCGCGGCGGCCAGCGCCAGGCCGGTGGCTCCGGCACCCACCACCAGGACATCGGTGTCGTTCATGGCTGGGCTCCTGTCTGCGGCGTTTTGTCAACGATTGTTGACATACTCCAGCCTGGCGCGCCGGCCGCAGTATGTCAACAGTTGTTGGCCTACACTTGTTGACATGAAGAGGTCGTCGGAGGACACCAAGGCCGCCATCCTGGCCGCGGCGCGGCAGCGGTTCGGCGCGACCGGCTTTCACGGCACCACGATCCGCTCCATCGCGGCGGACGCGGGAATCGATCCCGCGATGGTCATGCGGTACTACGGCAGCAAAGAGAGGTTGTTCGCCGCCGCGGCCGAGTTCAATCTGCGGTTCCCCGATTTCACGACCATCGATCCCGCCGATGTCGGGCGGGCACTCGTCAGGCACTTCCTGGAGCGCTGGGAGAGTGACCCCGGGCTGGTGGTGCTGCTCCGGTCGAGTGCTACGAATACCGAAGCGGCGCAACGGATGAACGACATCTTCTCCGGTCAGGTTCGCCCGCTGGTGACCGCGTTGGCGCCCGCCGAAGACGCCGCGGTGCGGGCCGGGCTGATCGCCACCCAGATCCTGGGGATGGCGTTGTGCCGCTTCGTATTACGGCTGCCACCGGTGGTCGAGATGACGCCGGAGCAGATCGTCGACTGGCTGGGCCCGACGATCCAGCGCTACCTGGGGTTGGCTTAGGCGGCCGGCCCGCGGGCGGCGAGGCGCGTTATCGACAGTCAGGGCAATCCGACCCGCCGGTAGCGGCGCAGCCGGGCGGCCAGCCGCTCGTCGGCGGGTATCTCGCGCAGCGCAGCCACCTCGGCGGCGACGGCGAGCGCCAACCGTCGCGCGAACTCGACCGGCTCGTCGGCGGCATCGGGATGCTCGGGCACGATCACGTCGACGATGCCCGACGCCAGCAGATCGCGCGACCGGATGCCTTGTGCCGCAGCCAGTTCCGAGGCGTGGTCGGCGTCGCGGAAGACGATCGCGCTGGCGCCCTCCGGCGGCAGCGGGGCCAGCCAGCCGTGCAGCGCGGCCAGCACCCGGTCGGCGGGCACCATCGCCAGGGCGGGCCCGCCGCTGCCCTGCCCGAGCAGCACCGACACCGTCGGGGTGTCCAGGGTGACCAGCTCGGCCAGACACTGGGCGATCTGGCCGGCCAGCCCGCCCTGTTCGGCCTCGGCCGACAACGCCGGCCCCGCGGTGTCGATCACCAGCACCAGCGGCAGCCGCAGTTCCGCAGCCAGGGCCATGCCGCGGCGGGCCTCGCGCAGCGACGCGGGGCCCACCAACCCGCCGGTCAGACGCTGCTGGCCGAGCACCACCACGGGCTGGCCGGCGAACCGGGCCAGCGCCAACAGCGTGGTCGCCGCCTCGCCCTGGCCGGTCCCCGACAACAGCACGGGGTCGGTGGCGCCGTGCCGCAGCAACAGCCGCACACCCGGGCGGTCCGGCCGTCGCGAGGCGACCACCGAGTCCCACGCCGCGACGTCGGGTATCGGCTCGGGCGGCGGCGGCGTGGTCAGCGGCTCGGGGGCGTCGGCGATGACGGTCATCGCGCGGTCCAGCGTGCGGCGCAGCTCGTCGAGCGGGACGACGCAGTCGATCACTCCGCGCCGCTGCAGGTTCTCCGCGGTCTGGACGCCCTCGGGGAACGGCTCGCCGTAGAGCAGCTGGTAGACCCGCGGGCCCAGGAAGCCGATCAGCGCGCCCGGCTCGGCGACCGTGACATGACCGAGCGAACCCCACGACGCGAACACCC
Organism: Mycobacterium lepraemurium; assembly: GCA_002291465.1. Lineage (GTDB taxonomy): Bacteria > Actinomycetota > Actinomycetes > Mycobacteriales > Mycobacteriaceae > Mycobacterium > Mycobacterium avium. The sequence goes on from CP021238.1 coordinate 957,161, forward strand.
CGCCGGTGGTCGGATTGCGCAGATAAACCAGGTAGGGCAGGTGCGCCTGCTTGTGCAGCCGGACGGCCGCCGTGATCTTCACCATCTGCAGGAACGCGACCGTGCCCTCCTGCATGCGGGTGCCGCCCGAGCTCGGCGAGGCCAGCAGCGGCAGCTCCTCGGCCGTCGCCCGCTGCACCGCCGCGGTGATCCGTTCCGCCGCGGCCACCCCGATCGAGCCGCCGAGAAAGCCGAACTCGCACACCACCACCGCGACCCGGCGACCGAAGATGCGGCCCTCGCCGGTCAGCACCGACTCGTCGAGACCCGTCGCGGCGCGGGCGTCGGCCAGCTCTTGCGCGTAGGCCGCGCTGACCGGCACGGCCAGCGGCTCGCTGTCCCAGCGGAGGAAGGAATTTTCGTCCAGCACCGCATCGCGTAGTTGACCAGCCCTGATACGACTCATGAGACGAGGCTATATAGGGTGGTTGCCATGATCGGTGTTACCCGGGACGAAGCCGTTTTGACCATCGGGCTGCAGCGCCCCGAGCGCCGCAACGCCCTGGACTCCCAGCTCGTCGAGGAGCTGCGGGAGGCCGTGCTGAAGGCGGGCGACGGCTCCATCCGCGCGATCGTGCTGACCGGTCAGGGCACAGTGTTCTGCGCCGGCGCCGACCTGAGCGGCGACGCGTTCGCCGCGGACTACCCCGATCGGCTGATCGAGCTGCACAAGGTGCTGGACGCCACGCCGATCCCGGTGATCGGGGCCATCAACGGCCCGGCCATCGGCGCCGGGCTGCAGCTGGCCATGCAATGCGACCTGCGGGTCGTGTCGCCGGACACGTTCTTCCAGTTCCCGACGTCGAAATACGGCCTGGCCCTTGACAACTGGAGCATCCGGCGGCTGTCGACGCTGGTCGGCCACGGGCGGGCGCGGGCCATGCTGCTGGCCGCGGAGAAGCTGACCGCCGAGGTGGCGCTGCAGACCGGGATGGCCAACCGCATCGGGACGCTGGCCGACGCGCAGGCCTGGGCCGCCGAGATCGCGGGCCTCGCGCCGCTGGCCATCCAGCACGCCAAGCGGGTGCTCAACGACGACGGCGCCATCGAAGAGGCCTGGCCGGTGCACAAGGAACTGTTCGATAAGGCCTGGGGCAGCCAGGACGTCATCGAAGCCCAGGTCGCCCGAACAGAGAAGCGTCCGCCGAAGTTCCAGGGGGCCTGACGATCATGCGGGGGACGCTGCGGCTGGTCGCCGGGACGGCGTCGCTGACGGTCGGCGGTTGGCTGGTGCGCGCTCTGCACGGCGCTCCGGACGCCCTGGGCGCCGACCCCGCGTCGATCGCGGCCGTGACGTCCGGCTCGCCGCACTTCCGCGACGGCGCCTTCGTCAACCTCGAGCCCGCCTCCGAAATCAAGATGGACCGCGAGCAGCTGCGGCTGATCGCGTGGGAGCTGATCGCGAACCGGGGCGGCAGCCGTCCGCCGGCGGCGATCCCGCTGGCCTCACCGGGGGTCGTCGACGCCGACCCCAGCCGGTTGGCGGTCAGCTGGTTCGGCCACTCCACGGCGCTGCTGGAAATCGACGGGTACTGGGTGCTCACCGATCCGGTGTGGAGCGAGCGGTGTTCGCCGTCCGACATCGTGGGGCCGCAACGGCTGCATCCGCCACCGATCCAACTCGAAGGGCTGCCCGCCGTCGATGCGGTGGTGATCAGCCACGACCACTACGACCACCTCGACATCGACACCGTCCGGGCGCTGGCCCGCACCCAGCGCGCCCCATTTTTCGTGCCGCTGGGTGTCGGCGCCCACCTGCGCCGGTGGGGGATCCCCGAGCAGCGGATCGTCGAGCTCGACTGGCACCAGAGCGGCAAGGTCGACGAGCTGACCGTGACCTGCGTGCCGGCGCGGCACTTCTCGGGACGCTTCCTGGACCGCAATACCACGCTGTGGGCGTCGTGGGCGTTGGCCGGCCCGACCCATCGTGCCTACTTCGGCGGCGACACCGGCTACACCAAGACCTTCGCCCAGACCGGCGCCGAGCACGGGCCGTTCGACCTGACCCTGCTGCCCATCGGGGCCTACAACACGGCCTGGCCGGACGTGCACATGAACCCCGAGGAAGCGGTGCGGGCACACCGGGACGTCACCGACGACGGGCTGCTGGTGCCGATCCACTGGGGCACCTTCCGGTTGGCGCCGCACCCGTGGGCCGAACCTGTTGAGCGCCTGCTCGCCGCCGCCGAGCCGGCGAAGGTGAAGGTGGCGGTGCCGGTCCCCGGTCAGCGCATCGATCCCGCGGCCCCGCAGAAACCCGACCCGTGCTGGCGGCTCTGAATCTGTCGTCGCCGCGTTAGGGTTGGGTCAGTGTCAGGGTGAGGTTGCCGCGTGTTGCGGTGGTTGGATCCTGATCACCTGGTGTCTGGCTCATGGGGTGGTGCCGCCTTGGGGTTGGCGTTCATGCGTTTTGTCGACGCCAGGTGTGAAGGACCGGCCGGCGTGACTTGATAGGAGCGTGGCATCCGCCCCCACTGAGATGTGTCCGCCGACCGGCCCAACCGTCACCTCACAGTGAAGGAGGCAACCTCCATGGTTGTTGTTGGAGCCGATGTACACAAGCGCACGCATACGTTCGTTGCGGTCGACGATGTGGGGCGTAAGCTCGGTGAAAAGGTCGTCGCGGCGACCACCGCGGGTCATGCCGAGGCGGTGATGTGGGCCCGGGAACGTTTCGGTGCGCAGCTGGTGTGGGCGATCGAGGATTGTCGGCATCTGTCGGCGCGGTTGGAGCGTGACTTGATGGGCTTTGGCCAGGCGGTGGTGCGGGTGCCGCCGAAGTTGATGGCCCAAACCCGGGTGAGTGCACGCACGAGGGGTAAGTCCGATCCGATCGAACGCTGGACGCCCGCCAATTACCTTCGGATCTGGCGCAACTGGCGGACATGCTGGACACCTACACCACCTTCGGCCGGGTGCGCCCCGACCAGAAGCGCGCCATCGTGCACGCCCTGCAATCGCACGGGCACACCGTGGTGATGACCGGCGACGGCGTCAACGACGTGCTGGCGCTCAAGGATGCCGACATCGGCGTGGCGATGGGTGCCGGCAGCCCCGCCTCCCGCGCGGTTGCCCAGATCGTGCTGCTGGACAACAGGTTTGCCACCCTGCCGTATGTCGTCGGTGAGGGCCGACGGGTCATCGGCAACATCGAACGCGTCGCCAACCTGTTCCTCACCAAGACGGTCTACTCCGTGCTGCTGGCGCTGCTGGCCGGGCTCGAGTGCCTGTTTGCCAAGGCGCTCAAGGCCGATCCGCTGCTGTACCCGTTCCAGCCGGTCCACGTCACCGTGGCGGCGTGGTTCACCATCGGCATCCCGTCGTTCATCCTGTCGCTGGCCCCCAACAACGAGCGCGCCCACCCGGGCTTCGTGCGACGGGTGCTCAGTTCGGCGCTGCCGTCGGGACTGATCGTCGGCGCGGCCACCTTCGCCTCGTACCTGGTGGCCTATCACGGCCGGCACGCCACCTTCCAGCAACAGGATCAGGCCTCGATCGCGGCCCTGATCACCTTGCTGGTGACGGCGCTGTGGGTGCTCGCGGTGGTGGCTCGGCCCTACCAGTGGTGGTGGGTGGCGCTGGTGGTCGCGTCGGGCCTGGCCTATGTGGTGATCTTCAGTCTGCCGCTGGCCCGTAAGGCGTTCCTGCTGGATCCGTCCAATGTCGTGGTGACCTTGTCCGCGCTGGGCATCGGTGTGCTGGGCGCCGCCGCGATCGAGGCCGCCTGGTGGATCCGGGCCAAAATGCTGGGTGTGCGGCCGCGGGTGTGGCGCTGAGCACAGCGAACTCAGCTCCGTCGGCGGCGGACAGTACGATGCCGGGGAAAAGGGAGGGCGTAATGGGATTCCTGGACAAGGCCAAGGACCTGTTGTCGCAGAATGCCGACAAGGTCGGAATGGCCATCGACAAGGCCGGCGAGTTCGTCGACGAGAAGACGCAGGGCAAGTACTCCGACACCATCCACCAGGTGCAGGAGCAGGCCAAGAAGGCCACCGGCAGCGCCGAGACCGGCGACCAGCAGGGCTGAGCCGTGGCCAAGCTTTCCGGATCCATCGATGTTCCGCTGCCCCCCGAGGTGGCCTGGCAGCACGCCTCCGACCTGTCCCGGTACAAGGAGTGGCTGACCATTCACCGGGTGTGGCGCAGCACCTTGCCCGACCAGATCGACAAGGGCACCGTCGTCGAGTCGATCGTCGAGGTCAAGGGCATGCTCAACCGGATCAAATGGACGGTGGTGCGCTACAAGCCACCGGAGGGCATGACGCTCAACGGCAACGGCGTCGGCGGGGTCAAGGTCAAGCTGATGGCCAAGGTGCAGCCCAAGGCGGACGGTTCCGTCGTCAGCTTCGACGTGCACCTCGGCGGTCCGGCGCTGTTCGGGCCCATCGGCATGATCGTCGCGGCCGTGCTGCGCGGCGACATCGACCAGTCGCTGGAGAACTTCGTCACGGTGTTCGCCCGATCGGATCCGAGCACCAACGGTCATCGCTGAGCGCGGGCGCCACGCGGGGGACGACGTTCACTACCGGGGCCGAGGCCCCAGTCGGCTAGTCTCGCACCATGACTCGCCGACTGAGCCCCGGTTGGCTGGTGGCCCTTTGCGCCGTGCTGATTTCGGCCAGCGCGTGGCTCCCGTGGCTGCGGACGACGGTCAACGGCGGGGGCTGGGCGAACGCCATCGGAGGCGCCCACGGCAACCTGGAACTGCCGCGGGGCTTCGGTGCGGGGCAGCTCATCGTGCTGCTGGCCTCGACGTTGCTGGTGGCCGGCGCCATGATGGGCCGCGGCTTGTCGGTGAAGGTGGCTTCCGTTGCGGCGCTGCTGATTTCGCTGCTGATCGTGGCGCTCACGGTGTGGTACTACAAGCTCAACGTCAATCCGCCGGTGTCGGCCGAATACGGTCTCTACGTCGGCGCGGGCGGCGCGGCCTGCGCTGTCGCGTGCTCGATGGTGGCCATGATCGCGGTCCTGGTCTCCGGCCGGTCGCGCCGCTGAGCCGTCAGGCCGACGGGAACTCGTGCCTCCCGCTGGTCTCGGGTTCGTTGACGCCAAAGACGAAGGGCGCGAACACGATTTCGCGGCCGTCCGGGTCGCGGTAGGTGACGGCCCCGGTGGCTGCCCAATACGGATGCCGATCCACGGGTGCTATGCCGGCGGCCCGCAGCCGCGCCAGCGCCGTTTGCTGCGCCTGCCGGTCCGGAAAATACAGGCAGAGCTGTTCGTGGGCGTCGATCGCGGCGGTGTCGCGGGCCTCGACGATTTCCAGGGTGAGGTTCCAGCTGGGCAGGCCGAAGATCGCGCCGTTGCTGCCGTAGCTGTCCTCGAACGTTTCGTGCAGCGGCAGCCCGACCAGGTCACGGTAGAAGCGCACCGTCTCGGCGAAGTGTGCGGACCGGCGCGCGAAGCGGATGGCACCGATCGGCGCCAGCTGCGCCGGCCAGTGCGTGGCGTGCTTGTCGGCGCTCATCGCAACTCCACGGCCGCGGGGGCCCACGCCGGCTGCGTGCCGCTGGAAAGGCGTTCCGGCAGTTGCGGTTTGCCCACCGGACCGTCGGCGTCGCGCTCGGTGGTCTGCGGGCGTTTCCCGCTCCGGTAGAGGTGGTGGTCGTCCTCGGGCGAGGTGGACAGGAATGTGGCGACGATCGTCATGCTCGGCTGCCTTCGCCCAAGGACTGCTCCGGTGGTGATGCGAGCAAAATCGCCGGGGTTAGCGCCGAGAATCGGCCGACCGCTCGACCCGTGCATAGCCCGACGCTACCCCCGGGCGGCGCCGTTGTTGAGGCCTAGCGGCGAGCCGGTGTGCTCGGTGGGGATTCGAGAGGGTGGGGAAAAGGTCGGCCGCGTCGGCTCTCGGGCTGAACCGACGGAACCTAGACGGGCGCGAAGGCCGGCCGACGCACTCGTCTCTGATGGATCATTGCCGCCGATCATGGTCTACAAACATGATGACCCAATCTCTTTGAGTGTGCCACGACGCCGGCGCCCCGTTGGGTTAACGACGATTCGTGTTTCGGCGAGGCGCCGGAAACCGTCGAGCGTGCCCGCCACGGGAAGCCTGAGCTGCGACGATGTGGTGCGCTTGTACCGATGCGGAGCCGGTGGCGACGCGGTGGGGTCACGCCGCGTCTCGGCGCCGCATCCGTCTGCGACGCGGGCCGGCACACGCGGGCGCCGGCCGTGCGTTCGGGAGCTGTCCAGCAAACTGTGCGGCCGGCGCGGGCCCGGCGCCGGGCGGCCGACCTTCGAGCGACGAAGTGCCCGTCTCCGAGCGACAAACCGGCGGCCGGCGGGGCGGGCGGACGCGCCGCCGATGGGGCCCATCCTGGCACCGCTCACCGCATCGCCCGGGCGCCCGGCCACTCCACTGTTGGTGAACGATGAAATCCTCGTCACCTGAGTGGATCTGGCACCGAGTTAATCGCTAAACCTGGGTCGCGGCCGGGGAGCCGACGCATTGCGACACGGTCACGGATGCATACCTATCAGCTCATCACTGGTCACATTTGCCCCGCTGCTCACTATCGTCACAGGAGCCAACTATGGACGTCAACGCGGTGTCCAACCCCCTCGAAAGGTGTTACATGTCGGCGTTTCTGCGAAGTGTGTCGCTATCGATGGCGTCGGCGGCCGCTGTCGGATTCGTCCTCGTGGTGGGACCCGCGCCAACCGCGAACGCCACACCGTGTGGGGCTCCCGAAGCCAACGTGGACCCGCCCGCCGCCCCGCCGGCGATGCCCGCACCGCAGCCGGTTGTGCAGCCGCCGACCGGCCGTAGGCCCACCCACACCAACGACCAGGCGCCGCTGCCCAAGCTGGGTCCGCTGATCTCGCCGTTGCTCAAGCCGAGCGCACCGGGCGGGCAGTACTCCGCACCGGTGCACCCGCGGGCCGAGGGCCCCGGGCCCGACCCGTCCGCACCGATGTATCCGCAAGCCGAGGTGTTGCCGCCCGGACCCAACCCGCCCGCACCCGGCGGGGCGGTACCGCCGAATGCCAACCAGCTGCGCCCGAACGCCGCCCCGATGCCGCAGCCCCAGCCGCAACCCGCGCCGGGCCCGCTGCCCCCCTCGATCGCGGGCGCCCCGACGTCGCTGGTCGACTGGGTGACTGGACCCAACGGCCCGAACAAGACCCTGCAACGTTTCAGTATCTCCGGCACCGATCTCGGGATCGCTTGGGACAACGGCGATCCCGCCAACCGCCAGGTGCTGATGGCCTTCGGCGACACCTTCGGCTATTGCAAGGTGCACGGCCAGCAATGGCGCTATAATGCGCTGTTCCGCAGCAACGATCACGACCTTTCGCACGGAATCCACATCGCCGACGGCGTGCCCAACGACAGGTACTCCGGCTCACCGGTCTGGGCGCCCGGGCTTTCCAAACAGGTCGTCAACACCATCCACAAGGCGGCGCACGAGACCGGCATCATTCCCACGTCGGGCATGTCGATGGGCAGAACCCAGTACATGAGCTACATGTCCATCCGCCAGTGGGGCCGTGACGGCGAATGGTCGACCAACTACTCGGCGATCGCGCGGTCTACCGACAACGGCCAGAACTGGGGGATCTTCCCGACCTCGATTCGCACGGCGTCGCCGGATGCCATTCCGAGAGCCGGGTTTACGCCCGGCAACGAGAACTTCCAGATGGGCGCGTTCCTCAAGGGCAACGACGGCTACATCTACCAGTTCGGGACGCCCTCGGGGCGCGGCGGGGCGGCGTTCTTGTCCCGCGTTCCACCCAACCAATTGCCCGACCTGACCAAGTACCAATACTGGAACGGCGACAACGGTGGGCACTGGGTGGCAAACAACCCCGGTGCGGCGACACCAATCTTCCCCGGCCCGGTGGGCGAGATGTCTGCCCAGTACAACAGTTATCTCAAGCAATATCTGGTGCTCTACACCGACGGCGGCAGCAACGACGTCGTGGCACGGACCGCGCCGACCCCGCAGGGGCCGTGGAGTTCCGAGCAGCCGTTGGTGTCCTCGTTCCAAATGCCCGGTGGCATCTACGCGCCGATGATCCATCCCTGGTCCTCGGGGCGAGACCTGTACTTCAACCTGTCGCTGTGGTCGGCATACGACGTGATGTTGATGCACACCGTTCTGCCGTAGAGCTGTCCCATCGAACGTCCGGTGGCCGAGTGAGAGGAGGGCGACGATGATCGCCTTGGAGTATCACGACGACAGTTGCAGCCTGGCCGACCCGCTCACTCCGCTCGCCGCGGCGGTGCTGCCCGACGACGTGCCCACCTCGTCGGCGGCAGACGTCACCGGGTGTCGGGACGACGACGGTGCGGAAGGCCACACGGTGTTCGACGGTCACTGCCCGGATTTCTGGACCATAGGCAGGCCAGGGCTGCGCGACATCGAAGGTGTGCATCGAGAGCACCCGCGCGGATGGCGCGATCAGTCTGGGCCTGGTGGTCAACGGCCTGGATTGCAGTGGTGTTCCGATTGACCAGGCGCTTTCGCTCGCAGACGCCCGGGGGATGCGGGCGTCTGCGGCGTCAGCTGCCGGGGAGGCGGGCACCTCAAGGCCAGTTAGGCTGCGGCGGAATGCTTTTGGTGCGGCGCCGCCGTCACGGCGGGGGCAACGGAATCCACCGCTTACCGTCCGTCGTCCATCCGCACGGCAGGTAGTTCCAGTGCGCGGGCGGGCCGAAATCGAAACTCAGACACTTCGGCGCCAGGGGCGGCGGTGTCGGCGACGGCGGTGCCGGTTGGTTCTCGGCGTGAGCGGCGGCCCCGCTGAGAGTCAAGGCCCCAACGGCGATCAGTGTCGCGACTAGCTTCCGCATCGCAGGCCCGGCAGGTGTCATGCCCCGACGAGGCGACGCTCGCTACGTTTCTTCCCGCACACGCACGTCACCGATGGTAGTCCTGTTTCCCTCTGTTGGTGGGACCTGAAGTGCTCCAGGCCCCCGGCTGTTGGGCGGCGGACGACCGGGCGAATTAACCACTTCCACCGCCGGCAAACGATTTCCATGATCGCCACGACGTCGCCGCAAGCCGGTCTGCGGGGCTCGCTCGTTCAGCGCCGCGGCTCAACATGGCTGCGGTGCAGCCATGCGATCAGATCTGGCGGCCACAACTGCGTCACCAGTTCTCGATATCTAGCGAGGTCGTCGACGGTCAGCAGCTCGCGTGCGGCGCCGGAGCTGCCCCGGCGGAAAACGCCGTGCCGAGTTGGCCCGTGAGGGCCCTTCTACGCGATGGAACTCCTTGTGAAGGAACGGATTACGTCTTCGGGTTACGGCGCTGGGCTAACATCGGCTGCGCCGCCCATCGGCCTTAGGTAAACCAGGCATCGTCGCAGTAGTGGATTGCATCATGTGGCGCGATGCGCGCTCAGTCTGTCGGTGTCCGGTGAGAGCATCGGTGATATGGAGGAGGAGTTTGAGCTACCCGACGGCCGGAAGGTGCGGTTCACCCAGCAGGCGCTGGAGCAGCTTGAGGATCATGATGACTGCCCGTTCTGCTTGGGCCGCGCCGCGGCGCACCGCGGTGACGGCGATGATTCAAACCCGTTCCCCGAGGTCGACTTTCCACCAGGCTCGGCGCAGCGGTACGAAGACGACCACTGGCTCTGGGGCATGGGTCACTCCGTCGGTTCCACGGAACCAGGCGGACTTCTGTGGTTCGAGCAGCCGAACCGTGGTCATGACGCATAAGGCACCACTATTCGCCAAAGGGGGATGCTGAGCCGATCGGCCGGCTGGCGATTTCGATTTGCTGTGCTTGTTATGTTTAGGGGCGTGAGCACGGTACATCGCAGGGCGCGGGACTCGGTGGAGACACCGTAGCCCCTGTCCGTCCTCACCCGGGGTAGCGGGCAGGGGCTCAGTCCCCGGAGGTTTTGCCTTGTCCCGCACTGATGCCCACGTTCCGCTCTGGGTGCGTCTCGCCCGTGGCGATCTTGACGCCGAAGCGCAGCACGCGTTCGATCATGCCGTTTGTGATCTTCCCGAGCGACCCCCTTCCCGGTGGGAAGGTTGGTTGCCAGCGACTCGGTGCCGTTGGACCCTGCGCTACACCGGCACCAACATCTGCTCCTGCGCCATGTGTCACGCGGGGCCGCAGCACCGTCAGGAGAATCGCAATCAACGCCATCGCGACCGCATGGCGTTGCGCGCCGCACTTGGCCGCTGGCGCAGCGGCGAGGAGTCGGCTTTCGACGACATCGCTCCGCCTTCGCGCGTGTATTACTGGTAGCGCCTCGGTGAGTGGCGGCCGCTACGGATTACCGCCACCAAGCGGCGTCGTGATCTCTCACAGCGTGAGCGGACGATCGACGGCTGGCAGCCGTGTACTGCTTGTGTCACCGATCAGCCGAAACAACTGTCACTCATCGGCCGATGTCATACACACAGTGCCCCCGGCAGGATTCGAACCTGCGACACCGGCTTTAGGAGAGCCGTGCTCTATCCCCTGAGCTACGAGGGCGGACGGCCCGAGCTTACCGGGGCGGCGCGCCGAGAACCGAAATCCGCCGTCAGCGCAGTTCGGCGATGACCTTGGCGAAGTTGTCGATGTGGTTGTTCTGCACGGTGAAGGACGAGACGCCGTACTTGTCGCGGTAGGCAGACAAGGTGTCGGCGATCTCGCGCGGCGAACCGCTGAGCACCGACGGCATCGACAGGATCTGCTCGTCGGTCAGCTCGGGGGAGTAGCTGCGGGTCAGCTTGAGGTCGGGCTGGTCTCACCGACGCGCGGCATGGCCGTGATGGCCAGATTCAACTCGAGCGAGTCGAACCGATCGCCGGCCGCGTTGCGGACGAACTCGACGCGTTCGGCGAACGGGTCCTCGACGTCGCGCACCTTGGCACCGGTCAGCCCGATGATGTCGGCATTGCGGGCGGCGATGGTCAGCACCCGGTCCCCGTTGCCGGCGATGATCAGCGGTGTCGACGGGTGGTGTTCCTTGAGGTACTTCGTCATGTGTTCGAGGTAGTCGACCCGCTTGCGGGCGCTGGGATACGGGATCTCGGCGGCTTCGAACTCTTCGCGGACGTAGCCGGTGCCCAGCCCGATCTCGAGGCGGCCGTCGCTGAGCAGATCCAGGGCCTGCATGTCCCGGCTGAGCAGGGCCGGCTTGTAGAACGCGGAATTGAGCACGTACATGCTCAGCCGCAGCGTCGTGGTGACCATGGCGACCGCGGTCAGCGTCTGGAACGGTGCCGCGGCGCCCAAATGGTCAGGTACACAAAGGATGTCAAAGCCGGCGTCTTCGGGGCGCTTGGCCTTGTCGAGCAGCGCCTCCCGCGACTTGTAGAACCGAATGCTCATTCCAAAGCGAAAGTCCTTGGCCGCCAACACTATCCGTTCAATGATCCGATATTGACCAACAACGGGCGGCATCCGCCAACCCCTGGATCAGGGCGCCGGTCACCGGCGATATGCTGTCGTCGCCGGGCAGCGGGCTGCGCGGGCTGAGGCCCCGAACCCGCGCCGAGAGCTCCAGCTGGACTCCGCCGTCACGCGCCCGATTCACCGGGTTCGCCGGGTGCAGGCCGCGCAATTCGGCGAGGATGTCCTCGAGGTCGGTGATCACCCGGTATCCGCTCAGCCGGACGTGCCGGGCCAAATGATAGGCCAGCGCCCGGTTGCGTCCGCCGGCCAACAGTTGGGTGCTGCGACCGTCGCGGCCCTACCCGTGCAGCGACACCGCAACGTCGACGTGGTCGAGAAACTCGGCCAGCCGCGGCGACTCGGCCGGGTCGAACCGGGCCGACAGCAGGTGATGCGGATAGGCGGCGGGATGGTGTACCACGTACACCGACGCGCCGGCGGCCGCGGCGGCGCGTTCGGCGATCACGTCGGTCATCTCTTCCAGCCCGCCGCCGTGAATGGCCAAAAACCCGAAGACCGAACGCAATTTGCTGGACACAGTCACGCCGGTAACACGCAGCAGTTCCGAAAGTGGTTGCTGCTCAATACCATTCGAAGGAGACGTGGCTCGCGGACTGGGCCAGCCGGCGGGGTCCCAGCGGCGCAAGAAGTCGATCCAGCGTTGCGGCAACCCGTGCTGGGTGGCGCCGTCGACGATCTTGGGCAGGTAGTCCGGACGCGGCGGGCCCGGCGTCACCCGGTGGTCGATGTACACCCAGGCCGGCGCCGGCCCGTCATCGGTGTGCACGGTGAGCCGGTCGCGCCGGTAGCGCACCGGCACCCCTTCTGCGCTGTCCAGGGTCGCCAAGTCGCCGTCGGAGATCCGCCACACCACGCCGTGCACCTGGTTGCCGGCCAGCGGTTCGACGGTGGTCACGCCGCGCTGATTGATCAGCCAATCGTGATCGGCCAGCACCGCGGGCCGCGGATCGGCCGCGTCGGGACAGCGCTGCGCCATCTGCCGTGCGCACAGGTTCGACCCGTATGCGAAGTATGAGGTGCCGGCGGGCCGGCATTCAGCCGGTCACCGTCAGCCAGATGAGCACCATGTTCAGCAGACTAATCAAGATGCCGACGCCCCAGCCAAGAATCGTCGTGATGCGGTGGTTGGCGTCGGACCCCATCAGCTCGCGGTCGCTGGTCAGCTTGATCAACGGCAGCACCGCGAACGGTATCCCGAACGACAGCACCACCTGGGACAGCACCAGGGCTCGGGTGGTGTCGTATCCGACCGCCAGGATCAGCAGCGCGGGGCACAGCGTGATCAACCGGCGCACCACCATCGGAAGCGAGCGGTGCAGCAGCCCCTGCATGATCATGGCGCCGGCGTAGGCACCCACCGACGACGACGCCAGCCCGGAGGCGAGCAACCCCACGGCGAACATCACCGCGATGGTCGCGCCCAGCGTGTTGTGGATCGCGGAGTACGCGCCTTCGATCGAGGCGCTCACGTCGCGGTGCTGCAGGTTGGTGGCGGCGATCAGCAGCATCGCGGCGTTCACGGTGCCGGCCACCGCCATCGCCAGTACCACGTCCCAGCGGGTGACGCGCAGCAGCAGGCGGCGGTGCGGCCCCTCGTCGGGGTGCCCGTGCCGGTCTAGGACCAGCCCCGAATGCATGTACACCGCGTGCGGCATGACAGTGGCGCCCAGGATGGCGGCGGCCAGCAGCACACTCTCGGTGCCGCGGAACCTCGGGAGCAGCCCGGACAGCACCGCCTCCGGGGGCGCGGTCTTGACGAAGAAACTGGCCGCGAACCCGATCGCGATGACCAGCAGCAGGCCGGTGATGACCCGTTCGAAGAGGATCTGGCCGCGCCGGTCCTGGATGCTCAACAGCAGCAGCGCCACCACGCCGGTGATCAGCCCACCGGCCAGCAGCGGCAACCCGAACAGGATGTGCAAGGCGATGGCCCCGCCGACCACCTCGGCCGCGTCGGTGGCGACGGCCACCAGCTCGGCCTGAACCCAATAGACCAGCCGCGCCGGACGGCTCATTCGCTTGCCGATGGTTGCGGGCAGGGAGCGCCCGGTCACCAGCCCGAGCTTGGCCGACAGGTACTGCACCAGGCCGGCCAGGACGTTGGCGGCCACGATCACCCACAGCAGCAGGTAGCCGTATTGCGAGCCAGCGCTGACGTTGGCCGCGACATTTCCCGGGTCGACGTAGGCGATGGCGGCGACGAACGCGGGCCCGAGCAGATACCAGTTGCCCTTGAGCGAGCCCTGGGTGCGCTGCGCCATCGTCGACCTCGATTCCCACCAGGCGAATAAGTTAAAGTGAGGGTAGTCGAACATTGCCGCCGTGCTGTCGGCGGCCACGGCGTTTCCGTCGTCGCGGCTTACTCGGGGCGGTAGAGGCCGCGCCCGGTGATCAGCGGCAGGTCCAGCGTCGTGACGATGCCCGGCGGGGCCGCCACCACCGCGGGGATCGCGTTGACCACCCGCATCGCGGTGGCCACCAAGCCGGCGTGGTTGTGATCGCCCTTGCGGCTGCTCAGGCAGATGTCCATGGCATACGACGGTTCGCCGGTGACCTCGATGCGGTAGGAGCCGCCGTGCTGCGCGGGCTGCGGCCAGTCGGGGCACAGGTCCTCGCGCAGCCGGGTGACGTGTTCGAGGACGACGACGGGACGGCCGTCGACCATCCCGAATACCTCGAAGCGCAGCGCCGCGGCGGTGCTCTTGGCGATGTGACCCGACGCGATGTCGAAGTCTTCGGGTGCGGGCACCCGCACGTGCTGCTGGGTGACCTCGTCGAGCAAAACACCCAGTCCCGCCGCCAATTGCCGCACCATCGATCCCCAGGCGAGGCTGAGCACGCCGGGCTGCAGCAGCATCGGGACGTCGTCCAGCGGCTTACCGAATCCCATCACGCCGAACATGACCGCGGCGCTGTCGTAGGTCGCGTAGTCGACGATCTCCATGCACCGGATCTGCTGGATGCTCTGGCAGGTGCCGGCGAGCGCCAGCGGCAGCAGGTCGTTGGCGAAGCCGGGATCGATACCGTTGACGTACAGGCTCGAATTGCCTTGCTGCGCAGCCTCTTCCAGCGTCTTGATCAGCTCGTCGGGGATGACCTGCCACGGATACTGCAAGAAGACCGGACCGCTGCCGACGATGTTGATGCCGGCGGCCAGGACGCGCCGGTAGTCATCGAGCGCCTCGGGCAACCGATTGTCGGCCAGCGCGTTGTACACCGCGCAGCGCGGTCCGGTAGCCAGCACCGCGTCCAGGTCGGTGCTGGCGAGCATCCCCGTCGGCTGCGCCAGCCCGGCGAGTTCTGCCGCGTCTTTGCCGGCCTTGGAGTCCGAGGACACCCAGACGCCGGTCAGTTCGAAATTGCGGATCCGTGATCAGCGCCCGCAGCGCATGGATACCGACGTTGCCGGTGTCGAGCTGGACGACGGGTATGGGCATGACGTGCTCCTCAGCGGTCGGGGGGCACAGGTCCGGGACGGGGATGTCGAGGTTGGGGTAGGTCAGCCCGCCGTCCACCTCCAGCGTCTTGCCGGTCGAGAACTCCCCGGCCGGGGACGCCAAATACACTGCGGCAGCGGCGATGTCGACGGGGTCACCGAGACGGCGCAGCGGGGTGGCCTTCTCCATCGGCGCCCGCAGCTCGTCGTTGGAGGCCACCACGTCGAGCGCGGAGGTGAGGATCGAGCACGGCGCGATCGCGTTGACCCGAATCCGCGGGCACAGATCCAGGGCGGTCAGCCGGGTGTAGTGCGACAGCGCGGCCTTGGCCGTGCCGTAGGCCGCGAAACCCCGCCCGGCCAGCCGGCCCATGGTCGAGGTGATGTTGATGATGTTCCCGCCGCCGGAGTGCTCCAGCATCAGCGGCACGGCCGCCACGGTGAGCGCGTGGGCGGTGGCGACGTTGAAGGTGAAGGCGTCCTTGAGATCCTTCGTCGAGGTGGTCAGCAGCGTGTTGGGCATGGTGCCGCCGACGTTGTTGACGACGATGTCTAGTTCCCCGAAGGCCTCGACGGCCCGGCCGGCCAGCTCCGCGGTGGACTCGGGATGCGCCAGGTCGGCGGCCACCACATGCGCCCGACGACCGGCGGCGCGGACCTGCGCGGCGACGGCTTCTAGTTGCGATTCGGTGCGCGAGGCGATCAGAACGTCCGCGCCGGCCTCGGCGAAGGCAACCGCGATGGCCGCCCCGAGGCCGCGGCCCGCTACCCGTGATGACGGCGACTTTGTCGTCGAGGCGGAACCTGTCAAGGATCATGGCGGTCTCTTTTCTTTCGGTGTCAGCCGACACGGTAGCAAGCCACGCCGTCCCGGATCCGGGCATTTCTGGAACAGGTTCTACTTTTCCTCCGGCGCCGCTCACGCGCCGCCCGGCGCTACCGCCGGTTGCGCGCCGTGCGCACCGGCAACGGTGCCGGACCCGCGGCCTCGGGAAACGGCTTGAGGGCCAACCTGTTTGGTGCCAGGGCGCCGCGGTGCGGCTCCGCTCGGCGAGCCGACCGACCGCCCGCGGCGGGCCGATCCGTAACACCCTCGCTTTGCTTTGCTGTCATGCCCCGGCTATTCGGCGTAGCGCCGGCTTCTGCCGACTTCGACGCGGCGTGTTGCGGCGTTCAGCGAAGGCCGCGGACAGTTTGCTCATAGTTAACCTTGTTACTGTTAGCTTCGTGGCTGCGAGACGGGCTGGTCGGCACGCTGTTGCCGGTGGACCGGCGGCGAAAATGTTTCATCCCTACCGTGAGGAAGCGAATTGAAACTCAACCGATTTGGTGCCGTGCTGAGCGTCTTGAGTGCTGGCGCGCTGGTGTTGTCGGGATGCGGAAACGATAACAACGGGGCCGGCGCCGGAGCCGGCGGCTCGTCGTCGAGCAAGGTGAGCTGCGGTGGCAAGAAGGCGCTCAAGGCCAGCGGCTCGACCGCCCAGGCCAACGCGATGACCCGCTTCGTCAACGCCTTCGAACAGGCCTGCCCCGGCCGGCCACTGAACTACACGGCCAACGGTTCCGGTGCCGGGATCAGCGAATTCAACGGCAAGCAAACCGATTTCGGTGGTTCCGACTCGCCGCTGGCGCCCAGTGAATACGCCGCGGTGCAGCAGCGTTGCGGCTCGCCGGCCTGGAATCTGCCGGTGGTTTTCGGCCCGATCGCCATCACCTACAACGTCGCCGGGCTGAACTCGCTGAACCTGGACGGCGCGACCGCCGCCAAAATCTTCAACGGCGCCATCACGACGTGGAATGACCCTGGGATCCAGGCGCTCAACCCCGGCGTCGCCCTGCCCGCCGAGCCGATTCACGTCGTCTTCCGCAACGACGAATCCGGCACCACCGACAATTTCCAGAAATATCTCGATGCCGCCGCCGACGGCGCCTGGGGCAAGGGCGCCGGCAAGACCTTCAAGGGTGGCGTCGGCGAGGGAGCCAAGGGTAACGACGGCACCTCGGCGGCGATTAAGGCCACCGAAGGGTCCATCACCTACAACGAGTGGTCGTTCGCTCAGGCGCAGAAGCTGAACATGGCCAAGATCATCACGTCGTCCGGTCCGGACGCGGTGGTGATCAGCGCCGACTCGGTGGGCAAGACGATCGCGGGAGCCAAGATCTCCGGCCAGGGCAACGATCTGGTGCTCGACACCCTGTCGTTCTACAAGCCCACCCAGGCCGGGTCGTACCCGATCGTGCTGGCCACCTACGAGATCGTGTGCTCGAAGTACCCCGACCCCCAGGTCGGCACGGCGGTCAAGGCGTTCCTGCAGAGCACCGTCGGCGCCGGCCAGAACGGTCTGGCCGACAACGGCTACATCCCGATCCCCGACGCCTTCAAGTCGAGACTGTCTGCTGCCATCGACGCGATCACCTAACCTGAGGTGGTCGTGACACGAGGAACAGCAACCGCGCAACTGCCCGCACCGACGACGCTGAACGCGCGGGTATCGCGGCGGGGCGACCGGCTGTTCAAGGCGATCGCCGCCGCCGCCGGGTTCACGATCGTGGTCGCGATCGCGTTGATCGCGGTGTTCCTGTTGCTGCGTGCCGTTCCGTCGTTGCGCGTCAACCACGCGAACTTCTTCACCAGCGCCCAGTTCAGCACCAGCGACCCGCATCGGCTTGCGTTCGGCATCCGCGACCTGCTCATGGTCACGGTGCTCAGTTCGGTCAGCGCGCTGGTGCTGGCCGTCCCCATCGCGGTCGGTATCGCGGTGTTTCTCACCCAGTACGCGCCCAGACGACTGGCCCGCCCGTTTGGCGCGATCGTCGACCTGCTCGCCGCGGTGCCGTCGATCATCTTCGGGCTGTGGGGAATTTTCGTGCTGGCCCCCCAGCTCGAGCAGGTGGCGGCGTTCCTCAACCGCCACCTGGGATGGTTCTTCCTGTTCAAAACCGGCAACGTGTCGTTGGCCGGCGGCGGCACCATCTTCACCACCGGCGTCGTGCTCTCGGTGATGATCTTGCCGATCGTCACGTCGGTGTCCCGCGAGGTCTTTCGGCAGACCCCGCACATCCAGATGGAAGCCGCACAGGCCCTGGGCGCCACCAAGTGGGAGGTGGTGCGGATGACGGTGCTGCCGTTCGGCCGCAGCGGCGTGATCGCGGCCTCGATGGTCGGGCTGGGCCGGGCCCTGGGCGAGACGGTGGCCGTGCTGATCATCTTGCGGTCGGCGGCCCGTCCGGGGCACTGGTCACTGTTCGACGGCGGCTACACGTTCGCCTCCAAGATCGCCTCGGCGGCCGCGGAGTTCAGCTCGCCGCTGCCCACCGGCGCCTACATCTCGGCGGGATTCGCGCTGTTCGTTTTGACGTTCATCGTCAACGCGCTGGCGCGGGCGATCGCCGGCGGCAAGGTCAACGGATGACCCGCGCCGTCGACGCGCTCGACCGGCCGGTCAAGACCGAGGTGTTCCGGCCGCTGAGTGTGCGGCGCCGGATCACCAACAACGCCGCGACGATCTTCTTCCTCGGTTCGTTCGTCGTCGCGCTGGTGCCGTTGATTTGGGTGCTGTCGGTGGTGCTGGAACGGGGCTGGTACGCCGTTACCCGTTCGGGGTGGTGGACCCACTCGCTGCACGGCGTGCTGCCCGAGCAGTTCGCCGGCGGCGTCTACCACGCGCTGTACGGGACGGTGGTGCAAGCCGGGGTGGCCGCCGCCATGGCCGTGCCGTTGGGCCTGATGACCGCGGTCTTCCTGGTCGAATACGGGTCCGGCCGGCTCGGGCGGCTGACGACCTTCATGGTCGACGTGCTCGCCGGGGTGCCCTCGATCGTGGCGGCGCTGTTCATCTTCAGCCTCTGGATCGCCACGCTGGGCTTCCAGCAGAGCTCGTTCGCCGTCTCGCTGGCCCTGGTGTTGTTGATGCTGCCGGTGGTGGTGCGTTCGGCTGAGGAGATGCTGCGGTTGGTGCCCGACGACCTGCGCGAAGCCAGCTATGCGCTGGGCGTGCCGCAATGGAAGACCATCGTGCACATCGTGTTCCCCATCGCGATGCCCGGCATCGTGTCGGGCATCCTGTTGTCCATCGCGCGGGTGATCGGGGAAACCGCGCCGGTGCTGGTGCTGGTCGGCTACAGCCGATCGATCAACCTGGACATCTTCCACGGCAACATGGCCTCGCTGCCGTTGCTGATCTACACCGAACTGACCAACCCCGAACACGCCGGCTTCCTGCGGATCTGGGGTGCGGCGCTGACCCTGATCATCATCGTCGCGGTGATCAACGTCGTCGCCGCGGCCACCCGATTCCTGGCCGGCCGGCCGGCGCTGTCGGCGCCAGGACCTCGAAGCCGCCTTCTTGGCTGCGCCCTTCTTCGCGGGTGCCTTCTTGGCGGCGGTCTTCTTGGCGGCGGTCTTCTTGGCGGGTGACTTCTTCGCCGGCGCCTTGCCGTCCCCCGAGCGGGCCTTCACGCTGGCCTCCAGCTTGGCCAGCAGGTCGGAGACGTCCTCGGTCTCGTCCAGCTGCTTGGGTTGCTCCTCGGTGGTAAACGCTTCTCCGCCTTCGAGTTTGGCCTGAACCAGCTCGTGCAGCTGCTCCTGGTAGTCGTCGTGGTAGCGGTCGGGGTTGAAGTCTTCGGTCATCGACTCCACCACCTGGCCGGCCATCTTCAATTCGGCCGGCTTGATCTCGACCTTCTTGTCCAGGATGGGGAAGCCCGGGTCGCGGATCTCGTCGGGCCACAACAAGGTGTGGATCACCATCACGTCGCGCTTGCCGAAGTCCTTGACCCGCAAGGCCGCCAGCCGCGTGTTGTTGCGCAGCGTGAAATGCACGATCGCCATCCGGTCCGTCTCCGCGAGTGTCTTGGCAAGCAGCACATACGATTTCGGGGACTTCGAATCCGGTTCCAGAAAATAGCTGCGGCCGAACAGCATCGGGTCCACCTCGTTGGCCGGGACGAACTCGAGCACCTCGATCTCACGGCTGCGTTCTTCGGGCAAGGTGGCGATGTCGTCGTCGGTGATGATCACCATCTGGCCGTCGTCGGATTCGCAGGCCCGGGCGATGTCGCGGTACTCGACGACCTCCCCGTCCAGCTCGCACACCCGCTGGTACCGGATGCGGCCGTTGTCCTTGGCATGTACCTGGTGGAACTTGATGTCGTGGTCTTCGGTCGCGCTGTACACCTTGACCGGGACGTTCACCAGCCCGAACGCGATGGAACCCTTCCAGATGGAGCGCATGTAAGTCAGTATGCCCACACCACCCCCGGATAAGCGTCTAACGACGCAAAGCGGCCTGCACAGCGGCCCGATCCGGCAGGTCGGCCCCGGCGCGCGATGGTCAGCGCCGACGACAGGCTGGCCGCGTCGAGCGCCGAGGTCAGGATGTCGATCCCGATGTCCCGCAGCGCGCCGCGCCGGTCGCTGCCCAGCAACCCCGCTTCCCACAGCGCGTCGAGCAGCCCGGCCATGAAGGAGTCGCCGGCGCCGACCGTGTCGACCACCCGCACCGCCCGGGTCGGCACCCGGGTGGTTCCGGCCGCGTAATAGCCCACCGCGCCTCGGTCGGCCATCGTCACCGCTACGACGGCCGGACCCAGCCCCAGCCAGGTCTGCGCGAGCTGCTCGGGCGATCGGTCGGGATCGATCCAGTGCAGATCCTCCGCGCTGACCTTCACGATATCGCTGCGCTCGACGAGATGCTCGATGCGCGACACCGCCAGTTCCCGGCCGGCGATCAGCGACGGCCGCACGTTCGGGTCGAACGTGACGGTGGCCGACACGCGGTAGGTGTCGATCAACGCCGCGACCGCCAGACAGCCCGGATCCCGCACCGCGGCAATGGATCCGGTATGTACGAACAGCGGGGGCGCCACCGGCGGTGTCCCGGAAAGCCGCCAGTCCAGATCGAACTCGTAGTCGGCCGAACCGTCGGCCGCGATGGTCGACCGTGCCGTCGCCGTGCGCTCGGCGGCCCGGATTTCCTAAACCAGCTGCACCCCAGCGTCTTTCAGGTAGGCGGCGATACGCCGGCCATGGTCGTCGTCGGCGAGGTAGGTCAGGAAGTCGACGTCGCGGCCCAGCCGGCCCAGTCCGACAGCGACGTTGAGCGGGCTGCCGCCGACATACTCGGCATCCTCGACGATGTCGATCAGTGACTCACCGATCACCAGCCCGCGGGTCATCGCACCAACTCTTCCAGCGTCGCGCGAGCTCCCTTGCGGTGCAACGATTCCAGGGCCCGGCTGTAGGCCTGCACGAAGCGGGGCTGGTGCGCCAGGTCCCCGAACACCCCCGCGATCTCGATGAACGCGGTGGGATTCTCGTACTGCGAGCGGGCGATCGGGATCAGCGAGTCCGCCAGCTGGTCCACCACCTCGAACGGCTTACCCCACTCGTCGGTGCCCTCGGCGTAGCGGGCCCAGCTGGCCACGGCCGCGGCCGCGATCCGCACCGAGCCGTCGTTGGCCAGGTTGTCGTTGATCATCGGCAGCAGCCATTTCGGGATGCGGTCCGAGGAGAAAGCGCACAACCGCGCGATGGTGTCGCGCACGCCCGGGTTGCTGAACCGCTCGATCAGCCGGTGACCGTAGTCGTACAGGTCGATCCCGGGCACCGGCGGCAGCGTCGGGATGGCCTCGGATGCGAAGTAGGCCCACAGGTATTCGGCGAACAACGGGTCGCGCGCGGCTTCGTGGACGAACTCGAACCCGCACAGATTCGCGAAGTAGGCCAGGCACTGATGGCCCGCGTTGAGCATCCGCAGCTTCATCAGCTCGTAGGGCGCGACGTCGTCGACCAGCAGCACGCCGGCCCGCTCCAGCGGCGGCCTGCCGTCGGCGAACTTGTCTTCGAGCACCCAGGTGGTGAACGGCTCGGCCACCACCGGCCAGCGGTCGTTGACGCCGAAGTCCCGCCGCACCTCGGCGGCCATCTGCAAGGTGGTGGACGGGGTGATCCGGTCGACCATCGAACTCGGGAAGCACACGTGTTCGTCGACCCACTCGGCGAGTTCGGGGCTGCGGGCTTCCGCGTTGGCCAGCACGGCGCGCCGCGCGATCTCGCCGTTGTTCTCGATGTTGTCGCACGACGCGATGGTCGGTGCGGCGATCCCGCGGCGCCGGCGCCGGTCCAGGGCCTCGACGAGGAACGCGAACGCCGGCCCCTCCGGGTCGCGGTAGCTGCCCTCGGTGATGGTCAGCGAGATGATCCGGGTGGTCGGTGCCGCAAGGACTTCCAGCGCCGACTCGGGATCATCGGGCGCGTAGCGGTAGTCGATGATCGAGCCGATCACGTGGGCGTCGCGGCTGCCGTCGGGCTTCTCCAGGATCAGCGTGTAGAGCCCGTCCTGGTCGTTGAGCACGTCGCGCATCGTCCAGTCGGCGGGCATCACGCCCACCCCGCAGATGCCCCACTCCCGGGCCAGGCCGGCCTGCAGCAACCGGTCGATGTACATGGCCTGATGCGCGCGGTGGAAATGTCCGGCACCGATGTGCGCGATGCCGACGGTGACGCTGCCGCGGTCGTAGCTGGGCGCCTCGGTGGGCAGCGTCGCGTTGTTCAGGTTTATCCCGTCAGCCTCCATTGGTCAACTCCTCCCGGGCCGCAGCGCGGATGGTTACCGGGCTCGCAGCACCTCTCGACGGTACGACGGCCGCGGGCCAAAAGCTAAATGCCCGGCGGCGGGGACCAGTTGAGGACCAGTCGGTGTCCTAGGCGAGTGAAGATCCTGCCGCCGGTACGGCCGACGAGAGCAGGACATCGGCAAGGGCGCGCCACGAGTCGGTGATCGCGACCTCCCCGGCGTCGATCAATTCCGCACGGCGGCAATCCCGTTCGTCGGGCAGCACGAACATCAGGTTGCCGACGGTGGCGTAGCCGGCGGCGACCGCGGAGCTCACGCCGGCCACCGAGTCTTCGATGGCCAGCCCTTGTTCCGGCGCGACGCCCAGCACCTGCCCGGCGTGCAGATACACCGCGGGGTCGGGCTTGCTGGTCGGCACCGGAAGGGAATCCTCCGCGCTGAACCGCACCGCCGCCGGGATCAGCGGATCCAGGCCGGTGGCCGAAAAGCAACCGGCGAGGCGCATGAGGGCGCTGGAGCTGACCGCCGCCAGCGCGTACCGCGACGCCAGATCCTGCAGTGGCGCAAGAACTTCGGGCTCCGGTCGCAGGGTGGCGGCCAGATACGCGGTGACCTGCCCGCGCTCCTGCAGTACCCACTGCTCGAGTTCGTCGGCGCACAGCGCCCGATCCGCCGCCGTGTCGTCGGCGGGCGCGACGACGGCCACGGGCCGGCCCTGCGCCAGGGTCTGGTCGATCGGCACACCGGACGCCACCGCCAGCTCCAGGGCGGTGCTGCGGAAGTTCTTGCCGACCGCCTGCTTGCGCAGCTGCTCCGCGGTGAACGGGGCGGCCACGCCGAACCGGGCCAGGAAACGATTGATCACCTCGACGGAGGCGGCGAAAGCCGGTCTCTCGGAAGGGAACAGGTTGTCGTCGGCGTCACAGAGCAGAGTGTTGATCGGTGCCGGGTCGAATTCCCGCACCATCGTCAGTCCCTCGGGTTTCATCGCGCCACCAACTCCCGGGAATCGTCCTGCAACGATTGGCGCAGCGTGGCAATCACGCCGTGCTCGTCGATGCTGGCGACCATCTCGCCGAGGCGATCGGAGAATCCGGGCACCAACCGGAGATCGGCCAGGATCTCGTGCCGCAGCAACGGATCCGGGTTGTTGCCGGCCATGTTCGCCAGCTTGGTCAGCAGGTCCGCCTCCGGGTCGTCGATGCGGATCTTGCGACCGTTGAGGTCGTAGCCGCGCAGGTAGCGCGCCCAGCCGGCCAGCGCAAACATCAGCAGCGTGTGCGGTCGGTCCTGCGCGATTGCCTCGTGCAGCGACGGCAGCAGGAACGAGGCGATCTTCGTCGATCCCCGCCGCGCCAACCGGGACAGCTGTTCGCTCATGCGGGGATTGCCCAGCCGGGTGAGCAACGTGTCGCGATAGTCGGGCGTGTTCATCCCGGGCACCGGGGGCAGCAGCGGCTGCACCTCGTCGCGCATGAGCCGCTCGACGTAGTCGAAGATGACGGGATCCTTCATCGCTTCGTCGGTGCGCCGGTAGCCGGCCAGCGTGGCCAGGCAGGCCAGCGCGGTATGGGTTCCGTTGAGCAGCCGGGTCTTGATCAGCTTGTGGTCGCTGACGTCCGTCACGAACTGGACGCCGACCTCGTCCAGCGGCGGGCGGCCGTCGCTGGAAGCTGTCCTCGATGATCCACTGACTGTGCGGCTCGGTCAGCACCGGCCAGTTGTCGGCGACACCGAAGGTGCGCTCGACGAATTCGCGCTCCGAGTCCGATGTCTGCGGCGTGATGCGGTCGACCATGGTCGACGGGAACGCGACATGCCGGTCGATCCAGCGGGCCAGCCCCGGGTTCTTCAGCGCCGCGAACGACACCAGGGCGGTGCGCGCCGCCTGGGTGTTGTCGGGAATGTTGTCGCAGCACAGCACCGTGAACGGCGCGATGCCCGCGCGGCGGCGCTGCTCGAGCGCGCCTCGGTCAGGTATCCCCACGCCGTGCCGTAGCAGCCCGACGCGACAAGGTCGGCGCGCACATCGGGGTGGTCGGCGTCGAACTCGCGGGTGACCGGGTCCAGGAAGTACCCGTTGGGGGTGATGGTCAGGCTGACGATGTGGGTGCGCGGATCCGTCAGCGCCGCGCGGACCGCTGCGCCGTCATTCGGTGCGTAGTGGACAGAGCCGATCGAGCCGACGACGCGCGCGGTTTGGTGATCGTGGCCGCGCTACACAACGGTGTAGAGCCCGTCCTGGGCGGACAGCAGATCCTTCACGTCGTGCGGGCGAAGGCTGATCGCGCTGACACCCCACTGATCGGAAATGCCCGAGCAGGCAAGGTCATCGAAGTAGACGGCTTGGTGGGCACGGTGAAAATTGCCCGCTCCGATGTGCACCACACTACGTTGCAGTGCCGACCTGTCATAGGTCGGCACGTCGATTCGTTGCGAATGCAGGGGCAGGGTGGCGTTACTCAGCGGAAGAGCCCGCATGCGGCGCCGAGCGACGACTCGCGAAAAGCAGTCGATATAACTCATTGCGGGCCAAATGTACCGTCGATCAAGGGGGTCTGACCAAGTTCAGTATTCGGGGCCCGCGCCGCCGCGCGCGGCATCGCCGCCGTCAACAGCCGATTTACGGGCACAGTGAAATTCGCCACACCGGGGTGTTGGTCGCCGGCACCTGCGTCGCCGCCTCGCACCTTGCGGCTCGCGTGTCGGCCGCCGATTGCACCCTGGCGTCGGCGGCACCGGCGCGTAGGTTTAGCAGCATGAACGCGCCGCGCGCTTGGCCCGCTGAGCCGACGGCGACGCCGCGGGTGAAATTGACTAACGCCGACAAGGTGCTCTATCCCGCGACGGGAACCACCAAAGCCGACGTCTTCGACTACTACACGCGGATCGCCGACGTGATGATCCCGCACATCGCCGGGCGTCCGGTCACCCGGAAGCGCTGGCCCAACGGCGTCGATCAGGAATCGTTCTTCGAGAAGCAGCTGGCCTCCTCGGCACCGGACTGGCTGCCGCGCGCCAGCGTGACCCACCGATCCGGCACGACGACCTATCCGATCATCGACAGCGCCACCGGCCTGGCCTGGATCGCCCAGCAGGCGGCGCTGGAGGTGCACGCGCCGCAGTGGCGGTTCGTCGCGGAGTGGACCCGAAGCCGGGCCGAAGAACTCAAACCCGGCCCGGCGACTCGACTGGTGTTCGACCTCGACTCGGGCGAAGGCGTGACGATGGCCCAGCTCGCCGAGGTGGCGCGCGCCGTCCGCGACCTGATCGATGGGATCGGGCTGCAGACGTTCCCGCTCACCAGCGGCAGCAAGGGACTGCACCTGTACACGCCGCTGACGGAGCCGGTGAGCAGCAAAGGCGCCACCGTGCTGGCCAAACGCGTTGCGCAGCAACTGGAAAAGACCATGCCGAAGCTGGTCACGTCGACCATGACCAAGAGCCTGCGGGCGGGAAGGATCTTTGTGGACTGGAGCCAGAACAACGGCTCCAAGACGACCATCGCGCCCTATTCGCTGCGCGGGCGCGACCACCCCACCGTCGCCGCGCCGCGCACCTGGGACGAACTCGACGACCCGGCACTGCGTCACCTGCGCTACGACGAAGTGCTGACCCGGGTCGCCCGCGACGGTGACCTGCTCGCTGAGCTGGACGCCTCCGACAACCAGACACCGGTGCCGGACCGCCTGACCAAATACCGCAGCATGCGCGACGCCTCCAAAACACCCGAGCCGGTTCCTGCCGCAAAACCGGCTGCGGGACAAGGCAATACCTTCGTCATCCAAGAGCACCACGCCCGGCGGCTGCACTACGACTTCCGACTGGAGCGCGACGGGGTGCTGGTGTCCTGGGCGGTGCCGAAGAACCTGCCCGACACCCCCGCGGTGAATCACCTAGCCGTGCACACCGAGGATCACCCGCTGGAATACGGCGGGTTCGAGGGCGTCATCCCCAAAGGCGAATACGGGGCGGGCAGGGTGGTCATCTGGGACTCCGGAACCTATGACGCCGAGAAGTTCCAGGACGACGAGGTGATCGTCAACCTGCACGGCCGCAAGATCTCCGGGCGCTACGCGCTGATCCAGACCCAGGGCGACCAATGGCTGGCGCACCGGATGAAGGACCAGAACGTCTTCGACTTCGACACGATCGCCCCGATGCTCGCCACCCACGGTTCGGCGTCGGCGCTCAAGGCGAGCCAGTGGGCGTTCGAGGGCAAATGGGACGGCTACCGGCTACTGGTCGAGGTCGACCACGGCACCCTGCGGGTGCGGTCCCGGCGCGGTCGCGAAGTCACCGGTGAGTACCGCGAATTATGCTCGCTGGCAAAGGCTCTCGAGGATAACCACGCGGTGCTCGACGGCGAGGCCGTGGTGCTGGACAAGCGCGGCGTGCCCAACTTCCACGAGATGCAGAACCGCGGCAAGGGCGTGCGGGTCGAATTCTGGGCGTTCGACCTGCTCTATCTCGACGGCCGCTCGCTGCTACGGGCCCGCTACCGCGACCGGCGAAAACTGTTGGAAATGCTGGCCTCCGGCGGTGCTCTGACCGTTCCCGAGCTGCTGCCCGGCGATGGTGACCAAGCGCTGCAGCAGTCCGCCGAACTCGGTTGGGAGGGCGTGATCGCCAAGCGGCGCGACTCCACCTATCAGCTGGGCCGGCGCTCGTCCTCCTGGATCAAGGACAAGCATTGGAACACCCAGGAAGTCGTGATCGGCGGCTGGAAGGCCGGGGAAGGCGGACGCAGCAGCGGCATCGGTTCCCTGCTGATGGGTATTCCGGGCCCGGGCGGCCTGCACTTCGCCGGCCGCGTCGGCACCGGGTTCACCGAACGCGACCTGGCCAACTTGAAGAAGATGCTGGCTCCGCTGCGCACCGACCAACCGCCCTTCGATGCGCCGCTTCCCCGCAGCGAGGCCAAGGGCGTCACGTTCGTCGAGCCGGTGCTGGTGGGCGAGGTGCGCTACAGCGAGTGGACACCGGATGACCGGCTGCGCCAATCGAGTTGGCGCGGGCTGCGGCCGGACAAGGAAGCAAGCGAGGTGGTACGAGAGTGAAATGGGTTACCTACCAAGGCGATGACGGCGAACGCGTCGGAGTGCTGCGCGACGACACCATCTACGCGATGGGTTCGGGAGTCACGCTGCTGGACCTGATTGCGCGCGGCACCGAGGGATTGCGGCACGCGGGGGAGGAGGCGCAGCGTTCGCCGGCGGCGACGGTGCCGGCGGCCCGGGCGCGGTTGCTGGCGCCGATCCCGCGCCCGCCGTCGATCAGGGACTCGCTGTGCTTCCTCGACCACATGCTCAACTGCCAGGCTGCGCCGGGTGGGTCCTCGCCGACACATGGTATCGCGTACCGGCGTTCTACTTCGCCTGTCCGGCAATGGTTTTGGGCCCGTACGACGATGCACCCACCGCACCCGGAAGTGCCTGGCAGGACTTCGAATTGGAGATCGCCGCGGTGATCGGGACCGGTGGGAAGGATCTCTCCGTGGAGCAGGCCGAACAGGCCATCATCGGCTACACCATCTTCAACGACTGGTCCGCGCGCGATCTGCAGCAGCTGGACGTCAACTCGGTATCGGGCAGGCCAAGGGCAAGGACAGCGGCGTCACGCTTGGGCCTTACCTGGTGACACCCGACGAGCTCGAACCCTACCGCTGGAACGGCAAACTGGACCTGCGGGTCACCGCCTCGGTCAACGACACCGTCATCGGCGCCGGGTCGACCGCCCAAATGGACTGGACCTTCGGCGAAGTCATCTCCTATGCGTCGCGCGGCGTCACCCTGGTACCCGGTGACGTCATCGGGTCCGGGACGGTGCCCACCTGCACACTGGTCGAGCACCTGGATCCCGCGGCGCTGGAATCGTTTCCGGGCTGGCTGCACGACGGCGACGTCGTCACGCTGCGGGTCGAAGGGCTGGGCGAGACCCGGCAAACCGTGCGCGCCAGCGGCGCGCCGCACCCGCTGGCCGCCCGGTCCAACCCGGACGCCCCGCCGGCCGCACCGCGGGTCAACCGGGCCGCGGCGCGGGTGCCCTACACCGCGGGCTGCACCAGGTCGGCGACCGGGTGTGGGCATGGACGCTGCCCGACGGGGGCTACGGGTGGAGCAATGCCGGGCTGATCGCCGGCGACGGCGCCTCGCTGCTGGTGGACACCCTGTTCGACCTGGCGTTGACCCGCGAAATGCTCACGGCCATGCGACCGATCACCGCGTCGGCGCCGATCACCGACGCGGTGATCACGCACTCCAGCGGCGACCACACGCACGGCAACCAGCTGCTCGACCCCGCGGTGCGCATCATCGCCGCGCACGGCACCGCCGAGGAGATCGCGCACGGGGATGGCGCCGGAGATGCTGGCCAGGGCCCAAACCGCCAACCTGGGCCCTGTGGCCACCCGCTACACGCGAGAACGCTTCGGGCACTTCGACTTCAGCAACATCACGCTGCGCAACGCCGACGAGACGTTCGACCGCAGCCTGGCCGTGGAGGTCGGTGGCCGGCGGGTCGACGTGCTGAATCTGGGGCCCGCGCACACTGCCGCACCACTCGGTGGTGCACGTCCCCGACGCGGGGGTGCTGTTCGGCGGTGACCTGTTGTTCATCGGCTGCACCCCCATCGTGTGGGCCGGCCCGATCGCCAACTGGGTCGGGGCCTGCGACGCGATGATCGCGCTGGACGCGCCGACCGTGGTGCCCGGCCACGGGCTGGTCACCGATCCGGACGGAATCCGCGCGGTGCGTGGGTATCTCGTGCACATCGCCGAACAGGCCGAGGCCGCCTACCGCAAGGGCCTGTCGTGGTCCGAGGCCGCGGACACCATCGACCTCGGCGATTACGCGACCTGGCTGGACGCCGAGCGCGTCGTCGTCAACGTCTACCAGCGATACCGCGAACTCGACCCGCACACCCCGCAACTGGAAGTGATGGCCCTGCTGGTGATGCAGGCCGAATGGCTGGCCAAACGGTCCTGACCAGGTACTCGCTGCGGTCAGGACTTGATCGCCCGCACGAAGCTGAGCGTGGCGGCCGGCCCCTGCTCGGCCTCGGTGAGTTCCGGCAGGCCCGCCGCGGCGAAAAGGTCGGCCAGCCCGAACGTGGTCGTTGCCCAGCCGTCGGCGCCCAGGTGCGCGGCGACGTCGGTGTGCTTGCCCGGGTAGGTCAGGGCGGCGATGTCCATGTCCAGCCCACACCGTCGCCAGCCCTCGGTCGTGCGCCGCGCCTGCTCCGTCGACGCCTGCGAAGCGTCGTTGAGCGACCCGTAGTTCGCGGCGAAGCGGCTGCCCTCGGCCGACAGCGAGGTGATCGAGTCCAGCAGCCGAACCTCGGCCTCCGGCGGCAGAAACCCGATGAGCACCCCCTCGGCCAGCCACGCGGTGGGCTGCGCGGGATCGAAGCCGGCGTCCTGCAGCGCCGCTGGCCAATCCTGGCGCAGGTCGCTGCCGATGGTGCGCAGCTCAGCCGTCGGGGCCGCACCGATCCGCGACAGCGTCGCGGTCTTGAACGCGATCACCTGGGGCTGGTCGATCTCATACACCGTCGTCCCCGCCGGCCAGGAAAGCCGGTACGGCCGGGCGTCCACCCCCGACGCCACGATGACCACCTGGCGCACGCCCGCCTTGCCGGCCGCGGCGAAGTAGTCGTCGTAGAACCGGCCGCGGGCCGCGAATATGTCGACCATGCGGGCGAATCCGACGTCTTGCTTGAGATCGTCGGGATCGAGCTCGCCGCTCGCCAACTTGGTGAACACGTCCAATCCGACGGCGTGGACCAACGGCTCGGCGTACTCGTCGGTGAGGACCGGCCGCGGACGCCGGGTCGCGGCCGCGCGCGGCGGCGACCATGGTCGCGGTGGCGCCGACGCTGCTGGCCAGGTTCCAGGTATCACCCTCGCTGCGTGTCATGCGTGCATGCTATGCCGGGTCATTGAACTGCCGCGGTGTCGCTTACGGTTCACCTATGCCCGCAGTGGAATTCGCGATCCTCGACGACGACATCGCCTGCATCACCCTGAACCGGCCGGAACGCCCCCAACGCCATCGACGGCTCGCTGATCGACGGCCTCCATGAGGCCCTGGACGTGCTGGACAACGGTGACCACCGGGTGGCGGTCCTCACCGGCGCGGGCCGGGGAGTCTGCGCCGGCGCCGATCTGAGCGGCACCGGCCGGCCGTGGACGCGGAACAAGCCGACCACCCCGGCGTTCAAGGTCAACTACGACGCCCAGGTCCGGCTGGCCAGCCTGTACACCCGGATCTACGAGCTCGATATCCCGGTGATCGCCGCGGTCAACGGCGTCGCCGTCGGCGGCGGGCTGGCGTTCGCGTTGGTCAGCGATATCCGGGTGGCCTCGGAGCAGGCACGGTTCGGTTCGGTGTTCATCAAGGCCGGCTTCTCGTCGATGGACATGGGTACCAGCTACCTGCTGCTTAAAATCGTCGGCGCCGGCGTGGCCCGCGAGCTGATGCTAACCGGCCGCATCATCGACGCGGCCGAGGCCTATCGCATCAGGCTGGTGCACGAGGTTGTCGCGCCCGATCAGCTGATGCCCGCCGCGCTGCGGTTGGCCCGCTCGATCGCCGAGAACAACGCTTATGGCGTGTGGCAGACCAAGACCGGGCTCAACGCGGCGCTGGACGCGCCCAGCCTGCGCCACGCGATCGAGCTGGAGAACCGCACCCAGATCCTGTCCGGTTTCACCAACAACCCGGCCGAGGCCGCCCTGGCACACCGGGAGAAGCGAGCGCCGAGGTGGGACCCCCTGTAAAGCGCTGTGACGCTTGGGGGTTGGTGACCTCCGGTCAGACCTTCGCGATCACGTTCTCGGCGAACATCTCCAGATTGCGGATCTTGGTGTCCAGCGGCTCGGTATCTTTGCCCTTGATGTAGGGAATGCGGAAGCCCACGATCACGTCGGTGACGCCATTGTCCTCGAGCCGTTTGATGCCGTCCGGGGTGTAGGCGTCGGCGGAGATGACGTGGATCTCGAACGGCCCGGTCTTGCCGGCTTCCTCGCGGAACCGCTTGAGCTTGGCAAGGAGGTGGTCGAGCTCCTCCGGGTTCCCGCCGCCGTGCATCCAGCCGTCCAGCCGTGCGGCACGCCGCAGCGCGGCGTCGGCGTGCCCGCCGACCAGGATCGGGATCGGCTTGGTGGGGGCCGGCATCATCTTGGTCTTGGGAATGTCGTAGAACTCGCCGTGGAATTCGAAGTACTCACCGGTGGTGAGACCCTGGATGATCTCGATGCATTCGTCCATCCGCTTGCCGCGCCTGGCGAAGGGGACGCCCAGCAACTCGTAGTCCTCGGGCCACGGGCTGGTACCGACGCCGAAACCCACCCGGTTGTCGGTCATGGCGGCCAGCGACCCAATCTGCTTGGCCACCAACGCCGGTGGCCGGATCGGCAGCTTCAGCACGAAGAAGTTGAACCGCAGCTTCGAGGTCACCGCGCCCAATACCGATGTGAGAACGAAGGTTTCGATGAATTCCTTGCCGTCCAAGAACTCCCGGCTGCCGTCCGGAGTGTAGGGATACTTCGAGTCGGATTCGAGGGGGTAGGCGATGCTGTCGGCGATCGTCATGGCGTGGTATCCGGCCGCCTCGGCGGCCTTGGCCAGCGGGATATAGTACCTAAAGTCCGTCATCGCCTCTGCGTAGGTAAACCGCACGTCATCTCCCTTCCTGAAGGGGCCGTCACACGACATTAGAACGTGTTCTAGTTTCAGCACAACCGGCAGATCGGCGCGCCGCACAATGCGACGGCTGTTGGGGCCCAGTGCCTTCAAGGCCGCTTTCTGGCTCGAGTACACCGGCATGAAGTGGGTGATGCCGCTGCGGGCGATTGCCTCGCGGGCGGCCTTCTTGGCGCACACCAACACGAGCGGAACATGCGGCGTGTTTCCCAGCCGCCAGTAGGTGGCCATGAAGGTCGACCAGGTGGATTCGGCGTTCACCTTCAGCGCGGAGACGTCGATGACGACGGCGGGGGTCTGGTCCAGCGTGGCCTTGATGATCCGGTCGCGAAGGAGGGTGGAGCTGGCGGGATCGAGCACGC
This sequence comes from Mycobacterium lepraemurium, assembly GCA_002291465.1. Classification (GTDB taxonomy): domain Bacteria; phylum Actinomycetota; class Actinomycetes; order Mycobacteriales; family Mycobacteriaceae; genus Mycobacterium; species Mycobacterium avium. The sequence goes on from CP021238.1 coordinate 989,655, forward strand.
CGTCGACGGTCAGCACGGTGGCCGCATCATCCGTCCGCGTCGACACGGCCAATGAGCCGGCCGACTCAGCAACCCGGCCGCCCGCGCGGCGTCGATGCGCACTTCCCCCGAACGCGCCGTGATCCGGTGCAGCACGAGCTTGCCTGGGGTTACCACGCGTGCCCGGCCGTCAAACTCCCCGCGAGTCAGCAAGGCGGGAGCTCGACCAGTGCAACGGCGACGGCCGCTCAGCGGTGGCCAGGGTAGGGCGGGGCGCCCACGCCGGCGATCGTGTGTGTGCCCCACGGTGTGCGTTCGACGATGCGGGCCGGCGCGCTGCGCCGGCCCACGGTCAGGGTGGCGGCGCGGGCCTGGCCGAGCAGGTCGCCGGGCAGCGGCTGCGACGGCGACCCGAATACCGTTCCCTGCCAGTGGTATCGGCCGTCGATGGGGTCCAGGTGGCCCGTCAGCCGCACCCGCACCGGATGCCGGTCACCGGCGATCTCGAGCGTGGCGGCGCCGTCGTAGGTGTCGTCGCCGGCGGGCGTGCTGGCCGAAAGGTCGAAGGCGGACGCCACCGGGGGCGGCTCGACCGGGCGTAGCTGGGTGCGTTCGTTGAACACCTGCTGGCTGCTGGCGCGCACCTCGATGCGGCGGCTGCCGGTGCGCTGCATGAGCTTCAGGCACTCGACGATGTAGCGCGCCTGCGGGCCGGGATCCGGTTCGGTGGCGAAGAAGTAGTTGGGAAAGCCGCGGACCGCGACGCCGCAGAACGGTTCCGCGCCGTCGGGCCAGGCCCGCCGGAGGGGTAGGCCGCCGGCGCCGGTGATCGTGTCGTCGGCGACGTGCGCGGGGATGGCGAAGCCGGTGCCGCAGATGATGGCGTCGACGTGGTGGTGGGCGCCGTCGGCGGTCTGCACGCCCGAGCGGGTCACCGCCCGGATCGGCGACGGCACGATCACCGGCCCGGGCCGTCGCGGTGTCCGCAGCAGCCGGCGTCTGGCGCGGGTGGGCCAGCGCGGTATCTCGGGCACCACCCGGCGGGGAGCATGAGCGAACACCAGGACCGACGCCGCGGTGTGCGCCAGCCGGCCGAGGTGGTGCGCGGCGGCGGCGTCGGTGCCGATCACCGCGATGCGTTTGCCGGACGGGTCGAAGCCGGGATCCCACGCCGCGGCGTGAAACGACGCGCCGCCGAACTCGTCGCGCCCGGCGATGTCGGGCAACCACGGCACCTGCGCCGGCCGGTATGCGGCGACGACGACATCGGCGCACCAGAGTTCGCCGCCGGTCGTGGTCAGCCGCCAGGCATCGGCGTCGTCGTCGAACCGGGACCGGCGGACTTCATGGTCGGGCCGATCCAGGGTGACCAGGTCGGCGAATCCGGCGGCGCGCAGGGCGGATCGGACGCACCGCCCGGCGGCTCCCGCGCCCACGACCGCGATGTGGCAGCGGCCTCCGGCGCCCTCGGGCGGCGCCGTCACAGAAACCTGCTGCGCTTCCAGCCGCGACGCGCGAGCGGGCCCATCAGGCCCACCTCGGTCAGGAACGCCGCCAGGGGAGCGAACCCCGCGATCTGGATCTCGCGGCGATGGGCGCTGGTGCGCGCGGTCTTTCGGGCCCGCTTGGGGTCCAGGCCGGCACGCGCATAGGGGACCGGGTTGCTGAACAGATAGTTGAAGAAATAGCCGCCCAGCCCGTTGATGTTGGCCATGAACCAGCGGTTGAGCCGGGGCATTTCGGCAACCCGTTTGCGCGCCCCGTCGCGCGCGAACCGGATGTGGCGTGCCTCCTCGGTGACGTGAATCCGCATGAGCCGCTGGATGATCGGCTGCAGCTCGGGGTCGTCCATCATCTGCCGCTGCAGCGAGTCGAAGATCTCCTCACCGATCAGTGCGGCCACCCACAGCATCGATCCGCGTTGGAAGGCCAGCGGCAGCGCGTTGATGGTGTAGCGGTGAAAACGCTTCGGCTGCACCGGTTTTGCGCCCACACGTTCGATGGCCTTGCCGAACATGACCATGTGGCGGGTCTCGTCACCCAGCTCGGTCAGCTTGTAGTGGGTGGACCGGCTGGTCGGGTCCTCGTGCAGGATGGTGCGCAGCAGCGACTGGTTGAGCATGTTCTCGAACCAGATGCCGGCCGACAGCGTGTTGACCAATTCCTGGCGGGACAGCTCGATTTGTTGTTCGCGGGTCATCTCGTCCCACATCGGCGTGCCGTACAGCGACACCAGCCGGGGCGGCAGGAAGAACGTGTCCGGGTCGAGCGGGGCGTCCCAGTCGATGTCGACGACGGGTTCGTAGGACTTCTTGACCGAGCCCTTCAGCAGCCGCTCGGAGAACTCTTCGCGACTCGGTCCGGTGGGCCTCGCGTCGCTTCGGATCGTCTCGGCGCGCGTCATGGTCGGGTCCTCCTGATCGCTTGGCATCGCCGCCTCGGGCGCTTCAGACGGTACCCATGGTACCGGGTACTTGCGGTCCCGATTAGGCCCTTGCGGCATCGATTCGGCAATGTGGGCGACAGAAGCAAGTCAGGAGGGTCGATTGGGGCGGCACATCCACGTCATCGGCATCGGCGCCGGCGACCCCGACTACCTGACAGTGCAGGCGATCGAGGCGCTCAACGACACCCAGGTGTTTTTCGCGATGGACAAGGGCGAGCAGAAGAGCGACCTGGTGGCGTTGCGACGCGAGATCTGCTCCCGGTTCATCCGTCAGCCCGGCTACCGCTTCGTCGAGCTGCGCGACCCGAAGCGGTCCGACCGCGCCGACTACCGCGACGCGGTGGCCGAATGGCATGCCGCACGCGCGCAGATCTGGGCCGACGCCATCGCCGCCGAACTCGGCCCGCACGGCGCCGGCGGCTTTCTGGCCTGGGGCGATCCGTCGCTCTACGACAGCACGTTGCGCATACTGGACACCGTCGCCGGGCACGTCGAATTCACCTTCGACGTGATCCCCGGCATCACCGCTGTGCAAGCGCTGACCGCCCGGCATCGCATCCCGCTCAACGAGGTCGGCGAGCCCGTGCTCATCACCACCGGTCACCAGCTGCGCGACCACGGCATATCCGGCTCGGCGGTGGTGATGCTCGACGCCGACTGCTCGTTCCAGCTGTGTGCGCCCGAGACCCGCATCTGGTGGGGCGCCTACCTGGGCACCGCCGACGAACTGCTGGTCGCCGGCACCGTCGGCGAGGTGGGGCCCCGCATCGTCGCGCTGCGCGCGCAGGCAGGCGCCCGGCACGGCTGGATCATGGACACCTAATTTGTTGCGACCGGCACACTGAAACCGTGCCCGAACTGCCCGAGATCGAAGCGCTGGCCGACCACCTGCGGCGCCATGCCGTCGGGCTGCCAATCGGCCGGGTCGACGTCGCCGCCCTGTCCGTGCTCAAGACGTTCGACCCGCCGATCAGCGCGCTGCACGGGCAGACCGTGGTGGGCGCCGAGCGCTGGGGCAAATACCTGGGCCTGCGGACCGACGGCCTTTTCCTGATCGCCCATCTGTCCCGGGTGGGCTGGTTGCGCTGGTCGGACCGGCTGACCGCGGCACCGCTGCGGCCCGGCAAGGGCCCGATCGCACTGCGGGTGCATCTGGGCACACCCGGCGCGGCCCCCGGCTTCGACCTGACCGAGGCCGGCACCCAGAAGCGGCTGGCGGTGTGGCTCGTCGACGACCCGGCGCGGGTGCCTGGGATCGCCGCCCTGGGCCCGGACGCCCTGGACCTGGACGTCGACGCGCTGGCCGACCTGCTGGCCGGCAACACCGGCCGGATCAAGACGGTGATCACCGACCAGAAGGTGATCGCCGGGATCGGCAACGCCTACAGCGACGAGATCCTGCACGTCGCGAAGATCTCCCCGTTCGCCACGGCCGGCAAGCTGTCTGACAAACAGCTCGCCACCCTGCATGACGCCATGGTCACGGTGCTCACCGACGCGGTGAGCCGGTCCGTCGGCCAGGGGGCGGCCATGCTCAAGGGCGAGAAGCGTTCCGGATTGCGGGTGCATGCACGGACCGGGTTGCCATGCCCGGTGTGTGGCGACACCGTGCGCGAAGTGTCGTTCGCGGACAAGTCTTTTCAGTATTGACCGACGTGCCAGACCGGCGGCAAGATCCTGGCCGACCGGCGGATGTCGCGTTTGCTGAAGTAGCCGCCGGCCGCGGACTTGACACCTGTCGATATGCTGCCGGAGATGACTCGCCAGAAGATCCTCATCACCGGCGCCAGCTCGGGCCTGGGCGCCGGGATGGCGCGCGTTCGCCACCAAGGGCCGCGACCTCGCGCTGTGCACGCGCCGCGCCGACCGGCTCGACGAGCTCAAAGCCGAACTGTCGCAACGGTATCCGGGACCACCGTCGCGGCCGCCGCGCTGGACGTCAACGACCACGAGCAGGTGCCCAAGGTCTTCGCCGAACTCAGCGACGAACTCGGCGGCATCGACCGCGTCATCGTCAACGCCGGCATCGGCAAGGGCGCCAAGCTCGGCTCCGGCAAGCTGTGGGCCAACAAGGCGACCATCGAGACCAACCTGGTGTCCGCGCTGGTGCAGATCGAGACCGCGCTGGAGATGTTCAACAAGAACGGGTCGGGCCACCTGGTGCTGATCTCGTCGGTGCTCGGCAACAAGGGAGTGCCCGGCGTCAAGGCGGCGTACGCGGCGAGCAAGGCCGGCCTGAGCTCGCTGGGTGAATCGTTGCGCGCCGAATACGCCAAGGGGCCGATCAAGGTTTCGGTGCTCGAGCCCGGCTACATCGAGTTGGAGATGACGGCCAAGTCCAACAGCACAATGTTGATGGTGGACAACGAAACCGGCGTCAAGGAGCTGGTCGCCGCCATGGAGCGGGAGCCCGGCTGCGCGGCGGTGCCGTGGTGGCCGTGGGCGCCGCTGGTGCAGTTGATGCGGGTGCGGCCGCCGCGGCTGACCAAGATGTTCGCCTGAGTCAGCTGGTGCGGCCGCGTTCGCTGCGGTAGCGGCGCACCAGGGCGTCGGTGGAGCTGTCCGACTGCGGCGCCGGCGAGTTGCCCGCGGTGATCACCGGAAGCAGCGCCTTCGCCTGGGTCTTACCCAGCTCCACCCCCCATTGGTCGAACGAGTCGATGCCCCAGATCACGCCCTCGGTGAAGACCTGGTGTTCGTAGAGTGCGATCAACTGGCCCATCACCGACGGCGTGAGCCGGTTAGCCAGGATCGAGGTCGACGGGCGGTTGCCGGGCATCACCTTGTGCGGCACGATGTCGGCCGGAGTGCCTTCGGCCGCAATCTCTTCGGCGGTCTTGCCGAACGCCAGCACCTGGGTCTGGGCGAAGAAGTTGCTCATCAACAGGTCGTGCATGCTGCCGTTGCCTTCGGCGGTGGGCAGGTCGTCGATCGGTTGACTGAAACCGATGAAGTCGGCCGGCACCAACCGGGTTCCCTGGTGCAGCAACTGATAGAAGGTGTGCTGACCGTTGGTTCCCGGTTCGCCCCAGAAGATTTCGCCGGTGTCGGTGGTGACCGGGCTGCCGGCCGCGCGGGTGGACTTGCCGTTGGATTCCATCGTCAGCTGCTGTAGATAGGCCGCGAACCGGGCCAGGTCGTTGGAATACGGCAGCACCGCGCGCGACTGCGCGCCCATGAAGTTGGAGTACCACAGGCCGATAAGCCCAAGCAGCACAGGGGCATTGGATTCCAGCGGCGCGGTCTGGAAATGCCGGTCGACTATGTGGAACCCGGACAGGAAGTCCGCGAAGGCCTCCCGGCCGATGACGGCCATCACCGAAAGGCCGATCGCCGAGTCCACCGAGTAACGGCCGCCCACCCAGTCCCAGAACCCGAACATGTTGTCGGTGTTGATGCCGAAGTCTTCGACCAGACGTTTGTTGGTGGAGACGGCGACGAAATGGTGCGCCACGGTGGCGTCGCCGAGGGCGTCGGTGATCCAGCGGCGTGCGGCCGTGGCGTTGGTCAGGGTTTCCAGCGTCGAGAATGTCTTCGACGCGACGATGAAAAGTGTTGTGGCGGGGTCCAAGTCGGCCAGGGTGGCGATCAGGTCGGCCGGGTCGACGTTGGACACGAAGCGCGCCGAGATTCCCGCGTCGGCGTAGTGGCGCAACGCCTGGTACACCATGACCGGGCCGAGGTCGGATCCGCCGATGCCGATGTTGACGACGGTGCTGATCTGCTTGCCGGTCGCTCCGGTCCATTCACCGCTGCGCAACCGGTCGGTGAACTCGCCCATGGCGTTGAGCACCTCGTGCACGTCCGCGACGACGTTGCGGCCGTCCACGATCAGTTCCGCGTCCCGGGGCAGTCGCAGCGCGGTGTGCAGCACCGCGTGATCCTCCGAGGTGTTGATGTGCACCCCGGCGAACATCTGGTCGCGGCGCTCTTCGAGTTTGGCCGTGCGGGCCAGATCGACCAAGAGCCGCAAGGTTTCTCGGGTGACGCGGTGCTTGCTGTAGTCGATGTAGAGGTCACCGACGGTCACGGTCAGCTCGCGGCCACGGTCGGGATCTTCCTCGAAGAACTGGCGAAGGTGGGTGTCGCCGATGCGGTCGTGATGCCTGCGCAGGGCGTCCCACGCTGGGGTGGCGGTGATGTCGGGCAGGGTATGCACGGATGTCATGGGCGCCGCTCCTCCTCATCGCTTCGCGTCGCCGACGCGGCTTGTGGTTCAGACCCTATGGGTTGCGACGGAACGGAGCCAGGTCGCGCGACGTGCGCGGCGCCGCCGACGTCAGTGCCCGAGCCGGCCCCGGCCCAGCCGCAGCAGCAGCATGGCCAGGTCTTTGCCGTCGGGACCCAGCTCGCTGTAGCGCTCGATGACCTTCATCTCCCGGCTGTGGACCAGCCGGGTGCCGCCCGATGCCATGCGCGCCTTGCCGATCGCCTGCGACACCTCGGTGCGCCGCTTCACCGCGGCCAGGATCTCCGCGTCCAACCGGTCGATCTCCCGGCGCAACTGGTCGATGTCGGTGGCCTCACGGGGATCCACCGTTTCCGTGTTCATCTCTGCCGACTCCGCGTCGTCGTCATCTGGGGATTGGGGTCTCATGCAGTATCAGGCCTCAGGAGAAGACGAGCCCCGCGCGGGGCTCTGCGAAGCAGTCAGACTACGGCCGCCGCGGACCGGTGTCCGTGGACGGATCGACGGCGCCATTTTGGGCTGGACAACCACCGGTAACACTGCACGGTGAGCACCAACTGAGTGTGCCACTAGATCCGGTACGCGCGCAAAAAACCGCAGTTGAGCTGCGTCTTTTTGACTCGGGTGTAATTGTGCTGGCGGGCTGGTCGGCGGGCCGCGTCAACCGTCGCGACACGCCGTCGCTTCCGGCGGCCCGGTTGCCCCGGCGGCGGGCGGTCGGGACACTAACCTGGTTGGACGACTGGGCACCGTGCGTCGGTGGGCGGCGGTAAGTTTGGACTGACATGAGTGTGCACGTAACAGATGCCAAGCCGGTCTCCGAAGCCGAGCAATTGCTCGAGGGGCTCAATCCGCAACAGCGCCAGGCCGTGGTGCACGAGGGTTCGCCGCTGCTGATCGTCGCCGGGGCGGGTTCGGGGAAGACGGCGGTGCTGACCCGCCGCGTCGCCTACCTGATCGCGGCCCGGGGGGTCGGGGTGGGCCAGGTACTCGCCATCACCTTCACCAACAAGGCCGCCGCCGAGATGCGCGAACGGGTGGTGCGGCTGGTGGGCAACCGGGCCCGCGCCATGTGGGTGTCCACCTTTCATTCGACCTGCGTGCGCATCCTGCGCAACCAGGCGTCGCTGATCGAGGGCCTCAATTCCAACTTCTCGATCTATGACGCCGACGACTCGCGGCGGCTGCTGCAGATTATCGGCCGCGACATGGGCCTGGACATCAAGCGCTACTCGCCGCGGCTGTTGGCCAACGCGATCTCCAACCTGAAGAACGAGCTGATCGACCCCGCCGCGGCGGTCGCCAACCTCACCGACGATTCCGACGAGTTGTCCCGCACCGTGGCAAGCGTCTACGGCGAATACCAGCGCCGGTTGCGGGCGGCCAACGCGTTGGACTTCGACGACCTGATCGGCGAGACGGTGGCTGTGCTGCGGGCCTTCCCGCAGATCGCCCAGCACTACCGGCGGCGGTTCCGCCACGTGCTCGTCGACGAATACCAGGACACCAACCACGCGCAGTACGTGCTGGTGCGCGAGTTGGTGGGCACCGACACCGAGGACGGCGTTCCCCCCGGCGAGCTGTGCGTGGTTGGCGACGCCGATCAGTCGATCTATGCCTTCCGCGGCGCCACCATCCGCAACATCGAGGACTTCGAACGCGACTACCCGGACGCGACAACCATTCTGCTGGAACAGAATTACCGCTCGACACAGAACATCCTGTCGGCGGCCAACTCGGTGATCGCGCGTAACTCCGGTCGCCGCGACAAGCGGCTGTGGACCGACGCCGGCGCCGGCGAGCTGATCGTCGGCTACGTCGCCGACAACGAGCACGACGAGGCCCGCTTCGTCGCCGAGGAGATCGACGCGCTCGCGCAGAAGGGCGAGATCACCTACAACGACGTCGCCGTCTTCTACCGCACCAACAACTCGTCGCGGTCCTTCGAGGAGGTGTTCATCCGCGCCGGGATTCCCTACAAAGTCGTTGGGGGAGTGCGCTTTTACGAGCGCAAGGAGATCCGCGACATCATCGCCTACCTGCGGGTTCTGGACAACCCCGGCGACGCGGTGAGCATGCGGCGCATCCTCAACACCCCGCGCCGGGGGATCGGTGATCGGGCCGAGGCCTGCGTGGCGGTGTACGCTGAAAACACCGGTGCCAGTTTCGCCGACGCGCTGGTGGCCGCGGCCGAAGGCAACGTGCCGATGCTGAATCCGCGTGCGGAGAAGGCGATCGTGGGTTTCGTCGAGTTGCTGGACGAGCTGCGTGGCCGGCTGGACGACGATCTCGGCGACCTGGTCGAGTCGGTGCTCGAACGCACCGGCTACCGCCGGGAGCTGGAATCGTTCACCGATCCCCAAGAGCTGGCGCGTCTGGACAACCTCAACGAACTCGTCAGCGTCGCACACGAATTCAGCACCGACCGGGCGAACGCCGCCGCGCTGGACGAGTCGCTGGACGCCGCGGACGACGAAGACGTGCCCGACACCGGGGTGCTGGCCGAGTTCTTGGAACGGGTCTCGCTGGTCTCCGACAGCGACGAGATCCCCGAGGACGGCGCCGGGATGGTCACGCTGATGACCCTGCACACCGCGAAGGGCCTGGAGTTCCCGGTGGTGTTCGTCACCGGCTGGGAGGACGGAATGTTCCCGCACATGCGGTCGCTGGACGATCCGGTCGAACTCTCCGAGGAGCGGCGGCTGGCCTACGTGGGCATCACCCGGGCCCGGCAGCGGCTCTACCTGAGCCGGGCCATCGTCCGCTCGTCGTGGGGCCAGCCGATGCTCAACCCGGAATCGCGCTTCCTGCGGGAGATCCCGCAGGAACTGATCGAGTGGCGGCGCACCGCGCCGGCGCCGTCGTTCAGCGCACCGGTCAGCGGCGCCGGCCGGTTCGGCACCCCGCGGGCGGCCCCGACCCGCGCCGGAATGAGCAAACGGCCGCTGCTGGTGCTGGCGCCGGGCGACCGGGTGACGCACGACAAGTACGGGCTGGGCCGGGTCGAGGAGGTGTCCGGCGCCGGCGAGTCGGCGATGTCACTGATCGACTTCGGCAGCTCCGGGCGGGTGAAGCTGATGCACAACCACGCCCCGATCAGCAAGCTCTAACCGCGTCGAGCGTGCATTCAGTGCGATAAAATCGGCGGCGGATTCAAGGTTTGCTTGCAACAGTGGCTACTGACGCGGTTGACAGTAGTCGGGCGAGGACTGTGGTGGGGCTGTCCCAGTCGAAGCGTTTTTGGGGTCGGCTGTTGAGTTCGGCGGCGAGTTCGTCGAGGTAGGTTGCCGAGTGCACTGACAGGTCGGTGCCCTTCGGAAAGTACTGGCGCAAAAGGCCGTTGGTGTTTTCGTTGCTGCCACGCCGCCACGGCGAATGTGGGTCGCAGAAGTAGATATCGACCGCGGCATCAATGCTGATGCGACCGTTAGCGGCCATTTCGTGGCCCTGATCCCAGGTCAACGTTTTCCACAGATTTGACGGAAGCTCGCGGATCTCGGCAATCATCGCCTCGGCGACCACGTCGGCCTCGCGGCTGGCGGGCAGGTGCAGCAGTTGCACGAACCCGCTGGAGCGCTCGACGAGCGTGCCGAGCTGAGAGGCCTGGTTTTTGCCAATGATCAGATCACCCTCCCAATGCCCTGGCACGGCCCGGTCAGCGGCCTCGGCGGGACGCTCAGAGATGTTGACCATGCCCGGGATACGACCCACGACCGTCGCCGGCGCGGGCTCGCTTACGCGGTTTGCGCAGTGCCCGTCCGGTGCGCAGGCACCTAGCCAGCCCGCGGCGCAGCTCCCCGCGTCCTTGCACGTAGAGCGCCTTGTAGATGGTGTCGTGAGACACCTGCATCTCCGGGCGGTCGGGATAGATCTTGGCTAGTGCACCGGCGATCTGCTCGGGGCTGTACTTCTTGATCAACAACGCTTGCACCTTGTCACGCAACGCCGCACAGCGGGCCAGCTTGCCGGTCTTGGGACGGCGCGCCCGCTGCTCACTGCGACGCTGAGCGATCCGCGCCGAGTACCCCGACTTAGCGTCCCAACCGGCCCGGCGAGCCCCGAACCGATACTTCGCCCGATAGCGGCCGGTCGCACCACGAGCAGCACCGTTCTTGTCAATCTCCGCATGATCGCCGGGCGCCCGACCCAGGCCCCCGGCGATCGAACGGATCGACTCGTTTTGGGAGGTACCAATCATGATCTGTTCGCGCTCATCAGCCGACAGCCGCGGCCGCTTCTGGCCGTGCGGCTGCAATCGTGGATTCACGCCGCCCAAATCTGCGGAACCACTTACCGCCACAGGTCGCCGACACGCCGACCGCCACACCGGCATCTTCCGAAGACCATCCCGCAGCGATCAACTCCCAGAACCGACGCTGCACCGACAACACCTGAGGTTGGCCCGTCATCAACACTCCTACCTACGAAGTGCTGCAATTACCCCTTGAGCCCAAGGGCGAAATCTTCGCCGTCAGTGCACGTTCGGCGACGCTCAGGCGTCCAGCCAGCGTTTGGTCTGCGGCAACAGCACCAGCACCACCGTGGCGATGGGCAATACCGGCAGCAGGTGCACCACCCAGGCCACCTGGGCGCCGGCGATGAACACGCCGATATAGCTTGAGAAAAGCGACCAGCGCGCCGGCCAGCAGCAGGTAGCGGCTGACCGAGCGGCGCTGCAGCAGCCCGATCACCCCCGACACCGTGGTGGCGGCGAATACCAGGGCGAGGAACCCGACCGGGATACAGAACAGCCGGTCCGACCGCCACCACCCGGCGATCAGGTCGGTGGTCACCACCGAGGTGGCACAGCCGCTGATGATGGCGACCGCGCAGGCGGCGACGGCCGTCCGGTCGCTGGGCTCGAGTGCCGGCAGCCCGGAGTAGCCGGTTCGTCCCGCGTGGGGGCCGCCGCGATACGGCGGCGGTTGCGGGGCGAAGTGAGTGGTCGGTGAATCCGGCTTGACGGGAATCGGCCCGGTCAGCGCGCGGCGGATGATCCAGGTCGGTGTGTCGGAGGGCGGTGACGGCTCCGCAGGGGGCTCGAAGGGACGCGGACCGGAAGGTGGATCGTTCGGCGCGGTCACCTCAACCAGCGTAGTTGCCGACCATAAGGCCACGCTTAGCCAGCCACGGCACCGGGTCGATGCGCTCGGTGCCGCCCTGCAGCACCTCGAAGTGCAGGTGCGGGCCGGTGGAGTTGCCCCGGTTGCCTATGGTGGCGATCTGGTTGCCGGCCATCACCCGCTCGCCGACGCTGACCAGCGCGGTGTTGATGTGGCCGTAGAGCGTGACCGTGCCGTCGGCGTGCCGCAGCTTGACCAGCATCCCGTACCCGCCCGCCGGCCCGGCCTCGATGACCACGCCGTCGGACACCGCGTAGATCGGGGTGCCGATCGAGTTGGCCAGGTCGATGCCGGCGTGCAGCACCCCCCAGCGGTAGCCGAAGTTGGAGGTGAAGATGCCCTTGGTCGGCATCACGTAGAGCGGTTGCTGCAGGCGTGCCTCGCGCTGCGCGCGGTCGTTGGCGAAGGCGACGCCCTTGGCCAGCTCCTGGTTGTGCAGGGCGGCGGTGGCCGCCGGCTCCGCGGCGATCACCTGCGGGCCGCGGACGGTGTTGCTGCCCCCCGCCCCGCCGGTGAGCGAGGACGCGTTGGTGGTCAGCACCGCGTCGGTCTTCGGGGTGTCGGCGTGGCTGGTTGCGGTGTGGGCGGCGGCCGCGGCGGCGCCCGCGGCCATCGCCGAGATCAGCAGCCGGCCGCGGGCCGCGCTGGTCGGTTGCTTGCGATGCTGCCCGCCGCGGCGGGCCACCCCCACCACGTCGGTGCCGCGCGGGCGCTCCGGCCGCCGCTCGGTGCGGGCCGCGACGGTGGTCCGGGGCAGCACCTCGGTGACCGGAGCGGCCAGCCACAGCGGCCGCAGGTCGTCGGTCTCGTTCAGATCGTCGAGCTCGGGCGCCAGCAAGACCTGCGCCTCATTGTCGAAGGGGGAGTCGGTGCTGAAGCCCAGGTCGCCGTGATCGCCGGCGTTGTCCCAGAAATCAAGGTCGTCGAAGTCGAATCCGTCCAGCGGGAGAATCTCGGTGACTTCGGTTCGATGGGGTTCCGCCGACCGGGCGCCTGCCGCGCCGACGCCTGTTGTTACGGCAGAAGAGCGGGCAAAACGGTGCTGGGACAACCTGAAATGTCCTCGTATCGTGACCATAACGTTATCTGGACCCTAGGTAAGGTATCGGCTGACGCGCGGGACTGGCAACCTCGTCGCACAAACCCGACGGAATTGTGATTTGGATCACCTGGCCGGTCTATCCGGGTCCCGTGAGCTGTGCCACATCGGCGGACGCGGCGGTAGCAGCGGTTTGGCGGGTGGATACAGTTCGTCCGTGCGAGTTGCCGAATGCGGCACCGCCCACCAAGAAGCCTAGTAGTTGAGTCGAGCGAAGACAGAGAGTCCATGGACCTTTTCGAGTATCAAGCAAAAGAATTGTTCGCCAAGCACGACGTACCGACCACGCCGGGACGGGTGACCGACACCGCCGAGGGTGCTCGGGACATCGCCGCCGAGATCGGCCGTCCCGTCATGGTCAAGGCGCAGGTCAAGACCGGTGGCCGCGGCAAGGCGGGCGGCGTGAAATATGCCGCCACGCCCGAGGACGCCTACACCCACGCCAAGAACATCCTCGGCCTGGACATCAAGGGCCACGTCGTCAAGAAGCTGCTGGTATCTGAGGCCAGCGATATCGCCGAGGAGTACTACATCTCCTTCCTGCTGGACCGGGTCAACCGCACCTACCTGGCCATGTGCTCGGTCGAGGGCGGCATGGAGATCGAAGAGGTGGCCGCCACCAATCCCGAGCAGCTGGCCAAGGTTCCGGTGGACGCCGTCACCGGCGTGGACCTGGCGACCGCGCGGTCCATCGCCGAGAAGGGCCACCTGCCCGCCGAGGTGCTCGACGCCGCCGCGGTCACCATCAACAAGCTGTGGGAGCTCTTCGTCGCCGAGGACGCCACCCTGGTCGAGGTCAACCCGCTGGTGCGCACCCCCGACAACCAGATCCTGGCGCTGGACGGCAAGGTCACCCTGGACGCCAACGCCGACTTCCGGCAGCCCGGCCACGCCGCGTTCGAGGACCGCGACGCCACCGACCCGCTGGAGCTCAAGGCCAAGGAACACGACCTCAACTACGTGAAGCTGGATGGCCAGGTCGGCATCATCGGTAACGGCGCGGGCCTGGTGATGTCCACCCTGGACGTGGTCGCCTATGCGGGCGAGAAGCATGGCGGGGTCAAGCCGGCCAACTTCCTCGACATCGGCGGCGGCGCATCGGCGGAGGTGATGGCCGCGGGCCTGGACGTTATCCTGCACGACGAGCAGGTCAAGAGCGTGTTCGTGAACGTGTTCGGCGGTATCACCTTGTGCGACGCCGTCGCCAACGGAATCGTGACCGCCCTGAACATGCTCGGTGACGAGGCGAACAAGCCGCTGGTGGTTCGGCTCGACGGCAACAACGTCGACCAGGGTCGCCGCATTCTCGCCGAAGCCAACCACCCGCTGGTGATCCAGGCCGAGACCATGGACTCCGGCGCCGACAAAGCCGCCGAGCTGGCGAACAAGTAAGGGAGCCAAGCCATGTCGATCTTTTTGAACAAGGACTCCAAGGTCATCGTCCAGGGCATCACCGGCGGCGAGGGCACCAAGCACACCGCGCTGATGCTCAAGGCCGGCACCCAGGTGGTGGGCGGGGTGAACGCCCGCAAGGCCGGGACCACGGTTTCGCACGTGGACCCGGTCGGCAAGGACGTCGAACTGCCGGTGTTCGGCACGGTGTCCGAGGCGATGAAGGAGACCGGCGCCAACGTGTCGGTGGTGTTCGTGCCGCCGAAGTTCGCCAAGGACGCGATCATCGAGGCCATCGACGCCGAGATCCCGCTGCTGGTCGTCATCACCGAGGGAATTCCTGTGCAGGACAGCGCATATGCGGGGGCCTACAACGTGGACAAGGGGCAGAAGACCCGCATCATCGGACCGAACTGCCCGGGCATCATCACGCCCGGCGAGGCGCTGGCCGGCATCACCCCGGCCAACATTAGCGGTCCCGGGCCGGTCGGGCTGGTGTCCAAGTCCGGCACCCTGACCTACCAGATGATGTACGAGCTGCGCGATTTCGGCTTTTCCACCTCGATCGGTATCGGCGGTGACCCGATCATCGGCACCACCCACATCGACGCCATCGAGGCGTTCGAGAAGGACCCCGACACCAAGATCATCGTGATGATCGGCGAGATCGGAGGCGACGCCGAGGAACGCGCGGCCGACTACATCAAGGCCAACGTGTCCAAGCCGGTCGTCGGCTATGTCGCGGGATTCACTGCGCCGGAAGGCAAGACGATGGGCCACGCCGGCGCCATCGTGTCCGGCTCGTCGGGCACCGCGGCCGCCAAGAAGGAGGCCCTGGAGGCCGCCGGCGTCAAGGTCGGCAAGACGCCGTCGGAGACGGCCGCGCTGGCCCGAGAGATCCTGCAGAGCCTGTAGCGGCCCGCGGTGGGGCCCCGGATTTTGCCGGGGGCCGGCCCGCGGTAGATAGTGGATCTATGAATCTCGACCCGAACACCCCCGTCATCGTCGGGGTAGGGCAGTTCACCGAGCGCATCGAGGACTCCGGGTAACGCGGCATGTCGTCGGTGGAGCTGGCGACGGAAGCGGCGCGGGCGGTGCTGCACGACTGCTGGGCCGACGCCACCGCCGTCGCCGCGGCCGTCGACACCGTCGCCGCGATCCGGCAATTCGAGCTGTCCGGGCGCACACCCGCGCCCATGGGTAAGTCCAACAACTACCCGCGGTCGGTCGCGCGGCGCATCGGCCCGCGCCGTCCTCGAACCCATCAGCGGCCAGGGCCCCCAGCATCTGGTCACCGAGTTCGCCGGCGTCATCGCCGCGGGGGACGCCGAGGTCGTGATGATCTTCGGCTCCGAAAACACTTCCAGCATCCGGTATTTCGCCGACCGCGAGAAGCCGGACCACTCGGAGACGGTCGAGGGTTCCCTCGAGGACCGGGGTTTCGGCTACGAAGGCCTGTTCGACGACTACACCGTCGCCCACGGCCTGATCGGTGCGCCGGCCCAGTACGGGCCTGCTGGAGAACGCGCGCCGCGCCCGGCTGGGCTTGAGCGTGGCCGACTACCGGCGCCGGATGGGCGAGCTGTTCGCCCCGTTCACCAAGGTGGCGGCCAAGAACCCGTTCGCGTCCTCCCCGGTGGAACGCGGCGTCGACGAGCTCATCACGGTGACCGCGTCCAACCGGATGATCTGCGATCCCTACCCCCGGCTGCTGGTGGCCCGCGACCAGGTCAACCAGGGTGCCGCCGTGCTGTTGATGCCGGTGGCCGCCGCGCGGCGGCTCGGCGTGCCCGAGGAGCGCTGGGTGTTCCTGCACGGACACGCGGACATGGTGGACCAGCCGCTGCTGGACCGCCTCGACCTGACCTACAACTCGGCGTCGGTGCTCGCGGTCCATGAGGCGCTGGCCGGGGCGGGCATCGGTATCGACGACGGCTCGACGCTCGATCTGTACAGCTGCTTCCCGGTGCCGGTGTTCAACTTCTGCGACGGCACGGGCCTGGCCACCGACGATCCGCGCGGCCTGACGTCACCGGCGGCCTGCCGTACTTCGGCGGACCGGGCAACAACTACTCGCTGCACGGCATCGCCGAGACGGTCAGCGAAATGCGGGACCGGCCAGGCCAATTCGGCTTGGTCGCCGCCAACGGCGGGATCATGAGCAAGTGCTCCGTCGGGGTGTACTCGACCACACCGGTGAACTGGAAACCCGACAACAGCGCCGCGCTGTGCGCCGAGGTCGCCGCCCGTCCCACGGTTCCGGTGACAGTCAGGGCGGACGGTCGCGCGACCATCGAGACCTACACCGTGCGCTACGACTGGCCGGTGCGCACCGGCATCATCATCGGCCGCCTCGACGATGACGGCAGCCGCTTTTTGGCCTTGCCCGAGGATCCCGAGCTGGTCGGCCTGCTCAGCGACGGCGAGCCGCTAGGCGCGTCGATCGTGGTCCGGGCGACCGAGAAGGACAACCGGGCCGCGCTGGCCTGATTTCGCGGCGCTTGCCTGGCCTGGGCGTCACGTCCGTGGCCTGGGCCGTTGTCACACCAGGGCGGCGAGTTTGCCGGCCAGCCGCTCGACGTAGGCGGCGACCTCGTCCTCGGACTTGTCCGGCAGGCCGAACAGCACTTCGGTCACCCCGAGCTCGGCCCATCGGGCCAGCTTCTCGGCGTCCGGCTTGAAGTCGAGCGCCATGATCTGCGGGGCGCCGTCGCGGCCGGCGGCCGCCCAGGTGTCCTGCAGCAGCTTGACCGGTTCGTCGATGTCGAAATCGCGCGGCGTGGTGATCCAGCCGTCGGCGCTGCGCGCGATCCATTTGAAGTTCTTCTCGTTGCCGGCCGCTCCCACCAGCACCGGGATGTGCGGCTGCACCGGCTTGGGCCAGGCCCAGCTGGGCCCGAACTTGACGAACTCGCCGTCGTAGCTGGCTTCCTCGTCGGTCCACAGCGCCCGCATCGCTTCCAGGTATTCGCGCAGCATGGTGCGGCGCCGGCCCGCCGGCACGCCGTGGTCGGCGAGTTCGTCGGTGTTCCAGCCGAACCCGACGCCGAGGCTGACCCGGCCGCCGGACAGATGGTCAAGGGTGGCAATACTTTTCGCCAGCGTGATCGGGTCGTGTTCGACCGGCAGGGCCACCGCGGTGGACAGCCGCACCCGCGAGGTGACGGCACAGGCCGCGCCTAGACTGACCCACGGGTCCAGGGTGCGCATGTAGCGGTCGTCGGGCAGCGACGCGTCGCCGGTGGTCGGGTGCGCGGCCTCCCGCTTGATCGGGATATGCGTGTGTTCCGGCACGTAGAAGGTCGTAAACCTGTGGTCGTCGGCAAGCTTCGCGGCCGCAGCCGGAGAGATGCCACGGTCGTTGGTGAAAAGCACAAGCCCGTAATCCATGTAGTGAATTAGAACGTGTTCTACCTCTGCCGGGCAAGCTGTCGTGATACGGACCGTCTCGCCGCGCGGTCGTCTCCGAAGCCCGCGGGCAAGCCAATGGCGACGGCACCGGCCGTCGCACGTGCGCTAGCGTGGGTGATCGACCGTGTCGCTCGCGCAGTGACACGCCTGCAAGCACAGCGTCGCATCGCAACCGTGGCGCCCGCTCGGCACTAAAGGGCAGTGGAAGCAACAGGAGGAGCCATGACCTACTCTCCCGGCAGCCCCGGATATCCATCGGCGCAGTCTGGCGGCACCTATGCAGGCGCCACACCATCTTTCGCCAAAGACGACGACGGCAAGAGCAAACTCCCGCTCTACCTCAACATCGCCGTGGTCGCCCTGGGTTTCGCGGCCTACCTGCTGAATTTCGGCCCCACCTTCACCATCGGCGCCGACCTCGGCCCGGGTATCGGCGGCCGCGCGGGTGACGCCGGCACCGCCGTCGTCGTGGCGCTGCTGGCCGCGCTGCTCGCCGGGCTGGGCCTGCTGCCCAAGGCCAAGAGTTATGTGGGCGTGGTCGCGGTCGTCGCGGTGCTCGCCGCGCTGCTGGCCATCACCGAGACGATCAACCTGCCGGCCGGTTTCGCGATCGGGTGGGCGATGTGGCCGCTGGTGGCGTGCGTGGTGCTGCAGGCGATCGCCGCGGTGGTCGTGGTCCTGCTGGACGCCGGGGTGATCACAGCGCCGGCGCCGCGGCCCAAGTACGACCCCTACGCGCAGTACGGCCAGTACGGGCAATACGGCCAGTACGGGCAACAGCCCTACTACGGTCAGCCGGGCGGTCAGCCCGGGGGCCAGCCGGGTGGTCAGCACGGTCAGCAGCAGTCGCCGCAGGGCTACGGGTCGCAGTACGGCGGTTACGGCCAGGGCGGCGCTCCGACCGGCGGTTTCGGCGCCCAGCCGTCGCCGCAGTCCGGCCCGCAACAGTCCGCGCAGCAGCAGGGCCCGTCCACGCCGCCCACCGGCTTCCCCAGCTTCAGCCCGCCGCCCAACGTCGGCGGTGGATCGGACTCCGGTTCGTCGACCGCCAATTACTCCGAGCAGGCCGGTGGCCAGCAGTCCTACGGCCAGGAGCATTCTTCACCGTCTGGGCCGACGCCCGCCTAACGTGCCCTGTCGCGCCTAGTCGGGAACGTGCCCCAGAGTGACACGGGTGGAGGACAACCGGGTAGCGGGCGCTCGCCAGGCGCGTGACCTCGTCAGGGTCGCGTTCGCCCCGGCGGTGGTGGCACTGGTCATCATCGCCGCGGTCACGCTGATCCAGTTGTTGATCGCCAACAGCGACATGACCGGCGCGTTGGGCGCTATCGCCAGCATGTGGCTGGGCGTGCACCAGGTGCCGGTGTCGATCGGCGGCCGCGAACTGGGTGTGCTGCCGCTGCTACCGGTGTTGCTGATGGTGTGGGCCACGGCGCGCAACACCGCGCGGGCCACCTCGCCGCACTCGTCGTGGTTGGTCGTTCGCTGGGTGGTTGCCTCGGCGCTGGGTGGCCCGTTGTTGATGACGGCGGTCGCGCTGGCCGTCATCCACGACGCGTCGTCGGTGATCACCGAGTTGCAGACGCCCAGCGCGCTGCGGGCATTTGTGAGCGTGCTCGTAATGCATGCCATCGGCGCCGGGATCGGGGTGTGGTCGCAGGTGGGGCCGCGCGCGCTGGCGGCGTCGTCGCTGCCCTATTGGCTGGGTGATTCGTTGCGCGCCGCGACCGCCGGCGTCCTGGCGCTGCTCGGGCTGTCCGGCTTCGTGACCGCCGGGTCGCTGGTGGTGCATTGGGCAACCATGCAGGAGCTCTACGGGATCACCGATTCGATCTTCGGCGAGTTCAGCCTCACCGTGTTGTCAATGCTGTACGCCCCCAACGCCATTGTGGGCACCGCGGCGGTGGCCGTCGGGTCCAGCGCGCACATCGGTTTCGCGACGTTCAGTTCGTTCACCGTGTTCGGCGCGGACATCCCGGCCTTGCCCGTGCTCGCCGCCGTGCCCCGGCCGCCGTTGGGACCGGTGTGGGTTGCGCTGCTTATCATCGGGGCGTCGTCGGGCGTGGCGGTCGGGCAGCAGTGCGCGCGGCGCCCGCTGCCGCCCGTTGCCGCGATGGTCAAACTGCTGGCCGCCTCGGTAGCCGGGGCGTTGGTGATGTCGCTGCTCGCCTTCGCCGGCAGCGGCCAGCTGGGCAACTTCGGGCACGTCGGCGTGGACCAGGGTGCGCTACTGGTCGGGGTCTTCTTCTGGTTCGCGGTGGTCGGCGGGGTCACGGTGGTGATAAGCGGCGGGATCCGGCGCCCCACCCGACGGCTCAAGCCGCGCCCCGCGCCCGCGGCGCCGGTGGCCGAGGAGCACGATTCCGTCTTCGGTGAGGCGGTCGGGCACGTCGGTGGTGACGTTGCGGGTGTCGACGAGGTTGCGGCGGAGGGTGTCGACGAATCCCCGCGCGATGCGGGCGAGCGTGAGGGCGACGCGGGCGATCCGGGGGAGCGCGGGCCGGGTGACGCGGGTGCTGCGGGCGAGCGCCGGCCCGGGGAATAGGAACTTTGCCCGCCTCTAAGCGACAACGACACGTTGGGGGATCGGACTTCGGTGATTGTCGCTCAGAGGCGGGCACTTCCCATGTGTCCCGCCGGCGCGGCGCGCCGACGCTCGACCTGCCCGACAATCCGGCGCCCGGGCACCGGATTGTCGGTCTCCTCAGCGTGCCGTGACGGCACGCATCGTCGCCCGACTAGGCTCGCCGATGTGGTCGAGCCGCTGCATGTGCCCCCCAATGCGCCGGCGCGGGTGGTGGTGCTGGCTTCGGGCACCGGATCGCTACTCAGCTCGCTGATCGACGCCGCCGTGGGCGACTACCCGGCCCGGGTGGTCGCGGTCGGCGCCGACCGCAACTGCCTGGCCACCCAGATCGCCGCGGCCGCCTCCCTGCCCTCCTTCACCGTCCGGCTCGGCGACCACCCCGATCGCGCCGCCTGGGACGCCGCGATCACCGAGGCCACCGCCGCCCACTCGCCCGACCTGGTGGTATCCGCAGGGTTTATGAAAATCCTTGGGCAGCAATTTCTTTCACGCTTCTACGGGCGGGTCATCAACACGCATCCGGCGCTGCTGCCGGCCTTCCCGGGCGCACATGGCGTGGCCGAAGCGTTGGCCTACGGCGTGAAGGTCACAGGCTGTACGGTGCACCTGGTAGACGCCGGGACGGACACCGGGCCGATTTTGGCTCAGCAATCCGTTCCGGTGCTCGACGGCGACGACGAACAGACGTTGCACGAACGCATCAAAGTCACCGAACGCAAGCTGCTGGTGGACGTGGTGGCTGCGATCGCGACCGGCGGCCTGACCCTGGTCGGGAGGAAAGCGACGATCGGATGAAAGGCGGCGACCAACCGATGAGCACCGACGACTGGCGGGAAAACGCCAAAAGGCCGATCCGTCGCGCCTTGATCAGCGTGTACGACAAGACCGGTCTGGTCGAGCTTGCCCAGGGGCTGACCGAGGCGGGCGTGGAGATCGTCTCGACCGGTTCCACCGCGAAGGTCATTGCCGAGAAAGGCATTCCGGTGACCCGGGTCGAGGAGCTGACCGGTTTCCCCGAAGTGCTCGACGGCCGGGTCAAGACACTGCACCCGCGCGTGCACGCCGGACTGCTGGCGGATCTGCGCAAACCCGAACACGCCGCGGCGCTCGAGCAACTCGGCATCGCCGCCTTCGAACTCGTCGTCGTCAACCTGTATCCGTTCACTGAAACCGCCGGCTCCGGCGCCGGCATCGACGAATGCGTCGAACAGATCGACATCGGCGGCCCGTCGATGGTGCGGGCCGCCGCCAAGAACCACCCCAGCGTGGCGGTGGTCGTCGACCCACTCGGCTACGACGGGGTGCTCGCGGCTGTGCGCCACGGCGGATTTACCCTCGCCGAGCGTAAAAGGCTGGCGGCGTTGGCGTTTCAACACACTGCCGACTACGACATCGCGGTGGCGACCTGGATGGAGTCGACGCTGGCCCCCGAACATCCGCCGACCACCTTCCCGAAGTGGCTCGGCCGCAGCTGGCGCCGCTCGGCGATGCTGCGCTACGGCGAGAACCCGCACCAGCAGGCGTCGCTGTACAGCGACCCGGGTGCCTGGCTTGTCCTGCCGCAAGCCGAGCAGCTGCACGGAAAAGAGATGTCCTACAACAACTTCACCGATGCGGACGCGGCCTGGCGGGCGGCCTTCGACCATGAACAAACGTGTGTGGCAATCATCAAGCACGCCAACCCATGTGGGATCGCGATCTCGTCGACATCGGTCGCCGACGCGCATCGCAAGGCCCACGAATGCGATCCGCTGAGCGCGTTCGGCGGCGTCATCGCCGCCAACACCGAAGTCAGCGTCGAGATGGCCGAATACGTCAGCACCATCTTCACCGAGGTGATCATCGCCCCCGCGTATCAGCCCGCCGCCCTGGACATCCTGACCCGCAAGAAGAACATCCGGGTGCTGGTGGCGTCCGAGCCGCTGACCGGCGGCACCGAACTGCGCCCGATCAGCGGCGGGCTGCTGGTGCAGCAGCGCGACGAACTCGACGCGCACGGCGACAACCCGGTCAATTGGACGCTGGCCACCGGGACACCCGCCGACCCGGCCACGCTGGCGGACCTGGTGTTCGCGTGGCGGGTGTGCCGCGCCGTCAAATCGAATGCCATCGTGATCGCCGCCGGCGGCGCTACCATCGGCGTCGGCATGGGCCAGGTGAACCGGGTCGACGCCGCCCGGCTGGCCGTCGAACGAGGTGGGGACCGGGTGCGCGGCGCGGTCGCGGCCTCGGATGCGTTCTTCCCGTTCCCCGACGGGCTCGAGACGCTCACCGGTGCCGGGGTGAAGGCCGTTGTGCACCCCGGGGGATCGGTGCGCGACGACGAGGTGACCGCGGCCGCCGCCAACGCCGGCATCACGCTGTATCTCACCGGGGCGCGTCACTTCGCCCACTAGCGATTGGCCGCGATGCCGGTGATGGGGGTCACAAACGCGTCGATTCTAAGTACGATGCGTTCGGGGGGAGGACCCGACGGCCCCTGCGAGTTTCCTCCTTTCCTTTCGGGCGGTCGCGGATCGACCTACCTTCCTTTTTCGATACACGGACGCCCTTTTCGATACACGGACGGCTGGTCCCGTCCATTTTCGAGAGGAATTGAAATGCGCGAGATTACGAAACGAACGGCTGCTTTCTCCGTTGCGCTTGCGGCCTTCGCGCTGATCGGTGGGGCGTGCAGCAAGTCGAACAATGCCGGGCAGACAACCAGCCCGGCGAGTTCGTCGGCGACCTCCTCGGCGACCGCGGGAACCTCGACGAGCGTGGCGCCGTCGGAAAGCACGGGCACCAGAGGCGCCCCGAGTTCGACGCAGATCAACGGCGCCAACGGCACCCCGTACACCGTCGAGAGGCCGATCTTGGCCAAGTACAACGCCCTCGACGACAAGGCGCGCAAGGACTTGGGCGCCCCGACGGGCAACGAGCAGAAGAACCCGGACGGCGGCGTCTACCAGCAATTCGACGGCGGCGTGATCGTGTCCAAGACACAGGCCTTACGTGGTGTGGGGCAAGATCCGCGACAAGTGGAACCAGCTGGGCGGGCCGCAGGGCCAGTTGGGTTACCCGACCAGCGACGAGGTGGACACCCCCGACGGCGCGAAGAAGTCGACGTTCGAGCACGGCACCATCACCTGGAAGCCGGGTGACGCCGAGGCCACCGTCACCACCGGTTAGGTACGCCGCGAAGGCCGGGCGTCCCCACGATGCCCGGCCTTCGCGGCGGCACGCAGTGAACGCCCTTCGGATGACGCGTCTGGGTGCTCGTCGTAGCGTGGAGTGGTGACGTCACCGAGCAACCTGCCCCGCACCGTCGGCGAATTGCGTGCCGCCGGGCATCGTGAACGGGGAGTCAAGCAGGAAATCCGCGAGAATCTGCTGGCCCGCCTCGCCGAAGGCGGCGACGGTGAGGCCATCTGGCCGGGCATCCTGGGATTCGACGACACCGTCCTGCCTCAGCTGGAGCGGGCGCTGATCGCCGGCCACGACTTCGTGCTACTCGGTGAGCGCGGCCAGGGCAAGACCCGGCTGCTGCGCGCGCTGGTCGGCCTGTTCGACGAGTGGACGCCCGTGATCGCCGGGGCCGAACTGGGCGAGCACCCGTATTCGCCGATCACGCCGGAGTCCATCCGCAAGGCCGCCACGCTGGGTGACGACCTGCCGGTGGAGTGGAAGCACCGCAGCGAGCGCTACACCGAAAAACTGGCCACCCCGGACACCAGCGTCGCCGACCTGGTCGGCGACATCGACCCGATCAAGGTCGCCGAGGGCCGCAGCCTCGGGGACCCGGAGACCATCGCCTACGGGCTGATCCCCCGGGCGCACCGTGGCATCGTCGCCGTCAACGAGCTCCCCGACCTCGCCGAGCGCATCCAGGTGTCGATGCTCAACGTGATGGAGGAACGCGACATCCAGGTCCGCGGCTACACGCTACGGCTGCCGCTGGACGTGCTGGTGGTGGCCAGCGCCAACCCGGAGGACTACACCAACCGGGGCCGCATCATCACTCCGCTCAAGGACCGCTTCGGCGCCGAGATCCGCACCCACTACCCGCTCGAGTTGTCCGCGGAAGTCGGCGTGATCGCGCAGGAAGCGCACCTGTCCGCCCACGTCCCCGACTACCTGATGCAGATCATCGCGCGGTTCGCGCGTTACCTGCGCGAGTCCAACTCCGTCGACCAGCGGTCCGGAGTGTCGGCGCGGTTCGCGATCGCGGCCTCCGAAACCGTCGCGGCCGCGGCCCGGCACCGCGGCGCCGTGCTGGGCGAGACGGATCCGGTGGCCCGGGTCGTCGACCTGGGCACGGTGATCGACGTGCTGCGCGGCAAGCTGGAATTCGAGTCCGGCGAGGAAGGCCGCGAGCAGGCGGTGCTCGAGCACTTGTTGCGCCGCGCGACCGCCGACACCGCGTCGCGGGTGCTGGGCGGCATCGACGTCGGTTCCCTGGTGGCCGCGGTCGAGGGCGGCTCGGCGGTGACGACGGGTGAGCGGGTGTCGGCCAAGGATGTGCTGGCGGCGATCCCCAGCCTGCCGGTGGTGGACAAGATCGCCGACAAGCTGCACGCCCGCTCGGAGGGCGAACGCGCCGCGGCGCTCGAACTTGCGCTGGAGGCACTGTATTTGGCCAAGCGAATCGACAAGGTGTCCGGGGAGGGCCAGACCGTCTATGGCTAACAGGGGCCAATCGTCGCGATACTCGGCGTACACCGGCGGACCCGACCCGCTGGCGCCGCCGGTGGATCTGCGGGAGGCGCTCGAACAAATCGGCCAGGACGTGATGGCCGGCACCTCGCCGCGCCGTGCCCTCTCCGAGCTGCTGCGGCGCGGCACCAAGAACATGCCCGGCGCCGACCGGCTGGCCGCCGAGGCCAACCGGCGACGACGGGAGTTGTTGCGCCGCAATAATTTAGACGGATCTCTGCAGGAGATCAAGAAGCTGCTGGACGAGGCTGTGCTGGCCGAACGCAAGGAGCTGGCCCGCGCGCTCGACGATGACGCCCGGTTCGGCGAACTGCAGCTCGATGCGTTGCCGGCGTCGCCTGCCAAGGCCGTGCAGGAGCTTTCCGAATACAACTGGCGCAGCAGCGAGGCGCGTGAAAAGTACGACCAGATCAAGGATCTGCTCGGGCGCGAGATGCTGGACCAACGCTTCGCGGGCATGAAGCAGGCGCTGCAGGGCGCCACCGATGAGGACCGTCAGCGGGTCAGCGACATGCTGAACGACCTCAACGACCTGCTGGACAAGCACGCCAAAGGCCAAGACTCCCAGCAGGACTTCGACGACTTCATGGCCAAGCACGGCGAGTTCTTCCCGGAGAGCCCGCGCAATGTCGAGGAGCTGCTGGATTCGTTGGCCAAGCGCGCCGCCGCCGCGCAGCGGTTCCACAACAGCCTCAGCGCCGAGCAGCGCGCCGAGCTGGATGCCTTGGTGCAGCAGGCTTTCGGCTCGCCCGACCTGATGCAGGCGCTGAACCGGCTCGACGCGTATCTGCAGGCGGCGCGGCCCGGCGAGGACTGGGGCGGGTCCGAGCAGTTCTCCGGCGACAACCCGTTCGGCATGGGCGAGGGCACCCAGGCGCTGGCCGACATCGCCGAGCTGGAGCAACTGGCCGAGCAGCTCTCGCAGAGCTACCCGGGCGCCACCATGGATGACGTCGATCTGGACGCGCTGGTACGCCAACTCGGCGACGAGGCGGCCGTCGACACCCGCACGCTCGCCGAGCTGGAACGGGCGCTGGTCAATCAGGGCTTTTTGGACCGCGGGTCCGACGGCCAGTGGCGACTGTCGCCGAAGGCCATGCGCCGCCTGGGTGAGATGGCGTTAAGCTATGTGGCACAACAGTTTTCCGGCCGCCGCGGTGAACGTGACCACCGGCGCGCGGGGGCGGCCGGCGAACTCACCGGCGCCACCCGGCCCTGGCAGTTCGGTGACACCGAGCCGTGGAACATCTCCCGCACCCTGACCAACGCCGTGCTGCGCCAAGCCGGGACTGCCACTCTGGACGGCCCGGACGGGTGGTTGAAGATCACCGTCGACGACGTCGAGGTCTCCGAAACCGAGACGCGCACGCAGGCCGCGGTCGCGCTGTTGGTGGACACGTCGTTCTCGATGGTGATGGAGAACCGCTGGCTGCCGATGAAGCAGACGGCGCTGGCGCTCAACCATCTGGTGTGCACCCGGTTTCGTTCGGATGCTTTGCAGATCATTGCTTTTGGCCGCTACGCCCGGACGGTGACCGCCGCCGAGCTGACCGGGCTGGAGGGTGTGTACGAGCAGGGCACCAATCTGCATCACGCGCTGGCGCTGGCGGGCCGGCATCTGCGTCGCCACCCCAACGCGCAGCCCGTGGTGCTGGTGGTCACCGACGGTGAACCGACCGCGAACCTGGAGGACTTCGAGGGCGAGGGCACGACCGTGTTCTTCGACTACCCCCCGCACCCGCGGACTATCGCGCACACCGTGCGCGGCTTCGACGAGATGGCACGGCTGGGGGCGCAGATCACCATCTTCCGGCTGGGCAGCGACCCCGGCCTGGCTCGGTTCATCGACCAGGTGGCGCGGCGCGTCGAGGGGCGCGTGGTGGTGCCCGACCTCGACGGATTGGGAGCGGCCGTGGTGGGCGACTACCTGCGGTCCCGGCGGCGTCGATAGCGACGCCGGTCGCGCGACTGAGTTTGACTGTGAAGGAGGAAAACGCGGGTGAGCAAGGTTCCGACGATCGAACTCAACGACGGTGCGCGCATCCCGCAGCTCGGCTTCGGCGTGTATCAGATCAAGTCCGACGAGACCGCCGCGGCGGTGCGGGCAGCTCTGGACATCGGATACCGCCACATCGACGCCGCCGAAATGTACGGCAACGAACGGGAAGTCGCTCAGGGTATTCGCGACGCCGGGCTGGATCGATCCGAGGTTTTCGTCACCAGCAAGCTCAACAACGGATTTCACGAACCTGACACCGCGCGCCGGGCATTCGATGCCACGCTGAACGCCTTGGGCTCCGACTACGTCGACCTGTTTCTGATCCACTGGCCGCTGCCCACGCTGTACGGCGGCGACTTCGTTTCCACCTGGCGGGTTTTGGAGGAGTTCGCCCGCGACGGTCGTGCCCGCAGCATCGGTGTCTCGAATTTCCAAGTCGCACACCTGGAGCGGCTCGCCGCCGAAACCGACACCGTGCCCGCCGTCAACCAGGTCGAGGTGCATCCCTACTTCACCAACGAGAAGGTCCGCGGCTACGCCCGCGAGCACGGCATCGCGATCGAGGCGTGGTCGCCCATCGCGCAGGGCGACGTGCTCGGCGACGTGGTCATCAACCGCATCGTCGACGGTCTCGGCCGCACCGCCGCGCAGGTTGTGCTGCGCTGGCACATCCAGCGCGGCGACATCGTCTTTCCCAAGACGGTCAACCCGGATCGGATGAAATCGAACTTCGAACTGTTCGACTTCGAGCTGGACGAGCGCGCGATGGAGGCGATCTCGGCGCTGGAACGCGGGGAATCCGGGCGACGCGGCCCCAACCCGGACACCTTCGACTACATACCGCGCTGACGGCGCAGCACCAAAAAGGCTGCGCGGCAGTCCTTTTCGACGCCTACAGGAAATGCTCTCCTAGGTCCGTGCCCGGCGCGCCTTGCGCCTGATGCCAACCCCGCCCCACAGCGAGAAGCCACGGATGTGCACCGTCGGCGCGCCCGGAGTGCCCTGGCCGGGGACGTCGCGGTCGAAGTTTCCCATCACGCCGTGGCCGTGCACCTCGACGTTGACCTCCGGCGGCAGCAAAATGCTTTGTACGCCCATGATGGACATCGCGTGGATGTCGACCTCGGTCGAGGTGAAGTCGGCGTAGCGCAGATCGACCACGCCGCTGCCCCACAGGGTGAAGGTGGTCAGCTTCTTCGGTACGTTCCACCGGCCGCGCCGCTCGAAGCCGCTCAACAAGGCCAGCAGGAGCGTCGAGGGCGCCGGATTCGGTTTGCCGCCGCGGCACGGGCCGATCGGCGCGCTGGGCAGATCGGCCCGCAGCTGATCGAGTTCCTCGTACGTTTTGGCCGCATAAGCCCTGGTCAGGCGGTCTTCATAGTCGTTGAGCTGCAGCCGGCCCTGCTCGGCCGCATATGCCAGCAACTGTGCAATCTGTATGCGATCAGTATCGGCGGCGCGCGACGGCTCGTCGCGCGTATCCTCCGCATCCCGTTGCGTTGAGTTGCTCATCACCCACGATCCTACGACGTCCAGCTTTTGCTGCAAGAGGATTGGCTAAACTGCAACCTTGCACCGGCTCGCGACGCCGCGCGGCCCACCCGGCCGGATCCCCTGTTTGACATCTGGCTAACTTATCGGCTGGCTAACTCGTCCAGTTGGGTGACCGCTTCTCCAGGAACGCCAGCATGCCTTCGCGGGCTTCGTCGGACACGAACAGCCGGGCGGATTCCTCGGCCAGCCGCTCGGCGTCCTGGTCGAAGCGCTCCAGCACCGCGGCGGTGGTCAGTGCCTTGGACGCCGCGAGGCCCTGCGGCGAACCGCGGCCCACGTCGGCGACGAGTTGGTCGACCGCGGCGTCGACGTCCTCGGCGGCCATGGTGATCAACTCGATCTCCTCGGCCCGCCGGGCGTCGAACTTCTCGCCGGTCAGGTAGTAGCGCGCGGCCGCGCGCGCCGACAGCTTCGGCAGCAGCGTCAGCGAGATGATGGCCGGGGCGACGCCGATCCGCGCCTCGGTCAGCGCGAAGCTGCTGCGCGGGCCGGCGACCGCGATGTCGCAGGGGCCCACCAAGCCGAACCCGTCGGCCCGGACGTGGCCGTCGATCGCGGCGATCACCGGCAGTCGGGATTCGACGATGGCGCGCATCAGGGCGGCCATCTCCTGGGCCCGCTCGACGGCCGTGTCGTAGGCCGACGAGGACGACCTGCCGGACCCGGCCTCGCTGAGATCCACACCCGCGCAGAAGGTGCCGCCGTTATGGTCCAGCACCACCACCCGCACCGCCGGATCCGACGAGGCCGCGCAGCCCCTGATGCAACTGGCTGACCAGCGCGCTGGACAGCGCGTTGCGGTTGTGCGGTGAGTTCAGCGTCAGCCGCGCCACCGAACCGCCGGTGGCGGCGGGGCCGGCGTAGTCGACCAGGGCGTCCATTGTCTCAGTAGCTGCGGGGCAGGCCCAGCGAGGTCTGGGCGACGAAGCTGAGCACCATCTCTCGGCTGACCGGGGCGATGCGGCCCAGCCGGGCCGAGGCCAGCATGGCGGCCACACCGTACTCCTTGGTGAGGCCGTTGTCGCCCATCGACTGCACCGCCTGGTCGACCGAGCGGGTAGCCGCCTCGGCCGCAGCATATTTGGCCATGTTGGCGGACTCGGCCCGCCCATGTCGTTGCCGGCGTCATACAGGGTGGTCGCCTTCTGCATCATCAGCTTGGCGAGTTCGACCTCGATGTGGCACTGCGCCAACGGATGTGACAGGCCCTGGTGCGCGCCGACCGGGGTGCCCCACACCTGGCGGGTCTTGACGTATTCGGCGGCCCGGGCCAGCGCGAACCGGCCCATCCCGACGGAGCTGGCCGCGCCCATGATGCGTTCGGGGTTGAGCCCGGCGAAAAGCTGTGCGATCGCGGCGTCTTCGGCGCCGATGAGCGCATCCGACGGCAGCCGCACGTCGTCGAGGAAGACCTGGAACTGGTGTTCTGGGCTGATCAATTCCATCTCGATCGGTGTGGCGCTGAAACCGGGCGCATCGGTCGGCACCACGAACAGCGCGGGCCGCAGCTTGCCGGTCTTTGCCTCCTCGGTGCGGGCCACCACCAGCACCGCCTGCGCCTGATCGATGCCGGAAATGAAAACCTTCTGGCCCTTGAGGATCCAGTCACCGCCGTCGCGGCGGGCGGTGGTGGTGATCTTGTGCGAGTTGGACCCGGCGTCGGGTTCGGTGATGGCGAACGCCATTGTCAGCGTGCCGTCGGCGATCCCGGGAAGCCAGCGCTTCTTCTGTTCCTCGGTGCCGAACTTGCTGATGATGGTGCTGTTGATGGCCGGCGACACCACCATCAACAGCAGCGCGCTGCCCGCGGCCGCCATCTCCTCCATCACCAGCGACAGCTCGTACATTCCGGCGCCGCCGACGCCGTACTCCTCGGGCAGGTTCACCCCAAGGAAGCCGAGTTTGCCTGCCTCGGACCACAATTTGTTGGTGTGCTCGTGGGCGCGGGCCTTCCGCAGGTAGTACTCGCTGCCGTAGTTGGATGCCCACTCGGCTACCGCCTTACGCAACGCCTGACGCTCTTCGTTTTCGATGAAGCTGCTGTCGGTCACTGTGCATCTCCTTCTGATTGCGGCGCTTCCACTCTCGCCAGCACAGCGCCGACTTCGACTTGCTGACCGGTTTTGACGTTGAGCTCGGCGAGCACCCCGTCGACCGGGTCGGCGATGGTGTGCTCCATCTTCATGGCTTCCAGCCAGATCAGGGACTGACCGGCGGTGACGGTGTCCCCGATCGCGGTGCCGAGCCGGATGACGTTGCCGGGCACGGGCGCCACCAGCGAGCCCTTTTCGACGGTCGAACCGGGCTCGGGGAAGCGCGGCAGCACGGTCAGGTGCACCGGCCCGCGTGCCGAATCGACGTACACGTCGGCGTCGGCGCCGTGGTAGCGGCACACCGAGAAGTTGTGCTCGACACCGTCGGTGCGCAGCACCACGTCGTCGGCCGTGGCCGACACCAGCTGCACCGACGGGTCGTCGGGTAGAACCAAACCGGTTCTGGTGAAACGATATTGGACGCGATTCTCGTGGCACTCGTCGTCGCGGTAGTCCTTGACCTGAAAGCCCGACGGCAGGTTTCGCCAGCCGCTGGGGATGGTGCCCAGCACCGGGGCGTGAGCGCGGTTGCGCGCGGCGTCGGCGAGAGCGGCCGCGACCGCCGACAGGCGCACCGCCGCCGCGTCGTCCAGCGGCGCTGTCAGCTCGGCCAGGCTGTGCGTATCGAAAAACGCTGTGTCGGTGGCGCCGTCGAGGAACGCCGGATGCCGCAGCACGTTCACCAGCAGATCGCGGTTGGTGCGCACGCCGCCGCCCCAGTGAGCCGAACTCGGCCCGGACCGAGGGCACCGCGAACGCGTGCACCACGCCGGCCTGCGGCTGCCAGCCGCGGGCCGGGTCCTCGGCGTACAGCCGGGCCTCGATCGAATAACCCTGGTCCGCAGGTGTTTCCGCATCCAGGCGGGCCCCATCGGCGACCGCGAGCTGCAGCTCGACTAGGTCCAGCCCGGTGGTCTCCTCGGTAACCGGGTGTTCGACCTGCAGCCGGGTGTTCATCTCCAGGAAGTAGAACTCTCCGTCGTCACCGGCGAGGAACTCGACCGTCCCGGCCCCGGTGTAGCCGATGGCGCCGGCGGCCAGCCGGGCCGCCTCGAACAGCTTGGCGCGCATCCCCGGTGTGCGCTCCACCAGCGGCGAGGGGGCCTCCTCGATGATCTTCTGGTGACGGCGCTGAATGGAACATTCGCGTTCGCCGACCGCCCACACCGTGCCGTGGGCGTCGGCCAGCACCTGAACCTCGACGTGGTGGTCAGTGGGCAGATAGCGTTCGCAGAACACCGTCGGATCACCGAACGCGGACGCCTTGACCAGCACCGGCAGCTGGGCCTCGGTGACGGTGTCGGGGTCGAGTTCGTCGAGCACCGGCACTTCGGCGTCGGTCATCAGTTTTTTCGACTCGATCTTGGAGCCCATCGCGCGCACCGCATTCACCGGCGGACCGACCCAGGTCAGTCCGGCGTCGGCGACAGCGGTCGCGAAATCGGCGTTCTCGGAGAGAGAATCCACATCCGGGATGTATCGCGTCGGCGCCGGCCGCGCGGGCGGCACCGATGATGGCCTCGATGTTGAGGTAGTCGGTGGTGTTCGGCAACCACACCCGGGCGTCGGCTTCGGCGACATGCGGCGCGCCGGCATCGGGGTCGGTGTAGACGGCGGCGGTGCTCACCCCCAGCCGTCGGCAGGTAGCGAACACCCGTCGGGCGATCTCGCCGCGGTTGGCGACCAGTACTCGCGTGATTCCCATCGGGCTCACATCCGAAAGACGTCGAAGTTCGACGCCCCCTAGATCGTGCCATTCGCTATGGCGGACAAACACATTCCAAATACCGTGCGGGTGTCTCGTGGATCGACCACCTCGTCGTCGTAGAGCATTCCGGACAGCACCAGGGGCAGCGACTCCGCTTCGATCTGGCCTTCCACCGCCGCCTGCATCGCCGCGTCGGCCTGCTCGTCGAACTGCTGGCCGCGGGCCTCGGCCGCCGCGCGGGCCACGATGGACAGCACGCCGGCCAGCTGGGCGCCGCCCATCACCGCGGACTTCGACGTCGGCCAGGCGACCAGGAAACGCGGGTCGTAGGCGCCGCCGCATATGCCGTAGTGGCCCGCGCCGTAGGAGGCGCCGATCAGCAGCGAGATGTGCGGCACCGTCGAGTTGGACACGGCGTTGATCATCCTGCCCTCTTCGTAGTCCTTGCCCACCATGTAGCCGGTGGTGTTGTGCAGGAACAGCAATGGCGTGTTGGAGCGGTTGGCCAGCTGGATGAACTGGGTGGCCTTTTGCGACTCCTCGCTGAACAGCACACCGCGCGCATTGGCCAGGATGCCGATCGGATAGCCGTGCAGCCGGGCCCAGCCGGTCACCAGCGACGAGCCGTACAGCGGCTTGAATTCGTCGAATTCGGAGCCGTCGACGATGCGGGCGACCACTTCCCGCGGATCGAACGGGATGCGCAGATCGGCGGGCACGATGCCGATGAGCTCTTCGGTGTCGAACAGCGGCTCGGTGACCGGTTTGGGTGTGGGGCCCTGCTTGACCCAGTTCAACCGGGCCACGATGCGCCGGCCGATGCGGATCGCGTCGAGTTCGTCGACAGCGAAGTAGTCGGCCAAACCCGAGACTCGGGCGTGCATTTCGGCCCCACCCAGTGATTCATCGTCGGATTCCTCACCGGTGGCCATTTTCACCAGCGGTGGACCGGCCAGGAACACTTTGGAACGTTCCTTGATCATCACCACGTGATCCGACATGCCCGGGACGTAGGCGCCGCCCACCGTGGAGTTGCCGAAAACCAAAGCGATGGTGGGGATTCCGGCTTCCGACAGTCGGGTCAGGTCGCGGAATATCCGTCCGCCGGGGATGAAGATCTCCTTCTGGGTGGGCAGGTCCGCCCCGCCGGACTCCACCAGGGAGATCACCGGAAGCCGGTTCTCGAAGGCGATCTGGTTGGCCCGCAGGATCTTCTTCAGGGTCCACGGTTTGCTGGTGCCGCCTTTGACCGTGGGGTCGTTCGCCACGATCATGCATTCGACGCCCTCGACCACGCCGATACCGGTGACGGTGCTGGCGCCGACCTTGAAGGAGCTGCCCCAGGCCGCCAGGGGGCTCAGCTCCAGGAACGGCGAGTCCTGGTCGACCAGCAGTTCGATGCGTTCCCGCGCCGTCAGCTTGCCCCGGGCGTGGTGGCGCTCAACGTATTTCGGTCCACCGCCGGCCAGCGCGTTGGCGAGTTCGGTGTCGATCTCCTCGAGTTTCGCCAACGCCGCCGACGCCGCCTCGGTGAAGCCTGCCGCCTCGCGATCGAGGGTGGACCCCAGGACGGTCATGTCCACCTCCGGCGATGCAGAGCGAAGCGATGAGGAGGAGGAGGTGAAATCACGACTGATACCCCAGCAGTTTGGCGGACAATGCGGTCAGGATTTCGACGTCGCCGCCGCCGATGCCCAGGATCCTCATGTCCCGGTATTGGTGTTCGACCTCGGATTCGGCCATGTAGCCCATGCCGCCGAACAGCGGACGGCCTGGTTGGCAACCCACTCGCCGGCCTCTACGGCCGTGTTCTTGGCGAAGCACACCTGCGGGATCAGATTCGTCTCACCGGCCAGCTGGCGTTCCACTACGTTGCGCGAATACACCCGGGTGACGTCGATGCGGCGGGCCATTTCGGCCAGCGTGTTCTGCACCGACTGCCGCGAAATCAGCGGCCGGCCGAACGTCTCGCGGTCGCGACACCACTGCACCGTCAGGTCCAGGCACCGCTGCGCACTCGAATAGGATTGTGCGGCAAGGCAGATCCGCTCGGAGACGAAGGCCTGGGCTATTTGGGCGAACCCGGTGTTCTCGGCGCCGACCAGGTTGGACACCGGTACCCGGACGTCGGTGTAGGACAGCTCGGCGGTGTCGAGGAGCGCCAGCCCATCTTGTCCAGCTTGCGCGTCACCTCGAACCCGGGAGTGCCCTTCTCGACTACCAGCAACGAAACCCCTGCCGCTCCAGGGCCGCTGGTGCGGACCGCGGTCACCACATAGTCGGCACGCACCCCGGAGGTGATGTAGGTCTTGGCGCCGTTGACGATATAGTGATCACCGTCTCGTACCGCGGAGGTCCGCAGGTGACCGACGTCCGAACCGCCGCCCGGCTCGGTGATGGCCAGCGAACCGATCTTCTCGCCGGCCAGCGCGGGCCGGACGAACTCCTCGATGAGCCGCTGATCCCCGGAGGCGATCATGTGCGGCACCGCGATGCCGCAGGTGAACAACGGCGCAAACACCCCGCCCGGCGCTCCGGCCTGATGCATCTCCTCGCAGATGATGACCGTGTCGGCGCCGTCGCCGCCCCCGCCGCCGACCGATTCGGGAAAGCCGGCGCCCAACAGCCCGGCCGCCCCGGCGCTGCGGTGCAATTCGCGCGGCGGCTCGCCGCTGCGCTCCCACTCGTCGACGTGCGGCAGGATCTCGCGTTCGGCGAACGAGCGCACGGTCTTTCGCAGTTGTTCGCGCTCGGGGGTGGTCCACAGATTCACAGCAGGCTCTCCGGGATGTCTAGGTAGCGGCCGCACAGCCATTCGCCCAGACCCTTGGCTTGCGGGTCGAACCGGGTTTGATAGGCGACACCCTGTCCAAGGATGCCGTCGATGACGAAGTTGACCGCGCGCAGGTTGGGCAGCAGGTGGCGGGTGACGGCGAACTCGGCGGCCTCGGGCAGCAGCTCGGTGAGCCGCTCGACGGTCAACGTGTGGGCCAGCCAGCGCCACTGTTCGTCGGTGCGGACTCAGACCCCGACGTTGGCCGAGCCGCCCTTGTCTCCGCTGCGGGCCCCGGCGATAGTACCCAGCAGCGCGCGGCGCACCGGGCCGTCCGGCAGCGCTTCGGGCAGCGCCGGGTCATCGACCGGCGTCAGCTCCAAAGTATCGGTGGCGCAAGGGATGGCGACCAGGGTGCCGTCGGCGTGCACCGCGATGTGCGGCACCTGGTCGGCGTCGACGTAGCCGGCGGTGAACACGCCGTACACCTGGCCGTCGCCCGGCGGGGCGGCGACGTGAAATCCCGGATAACTGGCGAGTGCCAATTCGACTGCGGCCGAGGAGAATTGGCGTCCGACGTTGGCCGGGTCGGGATCACGGATGACGCAGTGCAGCAGGGCGCTGGCGGCCTCTTCGGTGTCGGGTCGAGATGGTCGGTGCGGGCCAGCGACCACTGCAGCTCCGCGGGTTTGACGGTCAACGCGGACTGCAGCTGCCGGCGAACCAGCTCGGCCTTGGCCTCGATGTCCAGGCCGGTCAGTACGAAGGTCATCGAGTTGCGGAATCCGCCGATGCTGTTCAGCGACACCTTGTAGGTGGGCGGTGGCGGCTCGCGCACGCCGCTGATGCGCACCCGGTCGGGGCCGTCGGAGGACAGCTCGACGGTGTCCATCCGCGCGGTGACGTCGGGGTTGGTGTAGCGCGCCGGTGGTCTCGTACAGCAGTTGCGCGGTGACGGTGTCGACGCTGACCAGCCCGCCGGTGCCCGGGTGCTTGGTGATCACCGAGGAGCCGTCGGCGTGCACCTCGGCCAGCGGGAAACCCGCGTGGGTCAGGTCGGACACCTCGGTGAAGAAGGATATAGTTGCCGCCGGTGGCCTGCACCCCGCATTCGATGACGTGGCCGGCCACCACCGCCCCGGCGAGCCGGTCGTAGTCGCTGTGTTCCCAGCCGAAGTGCGCCGCGGCCGCCCCGACGATCACCGAGGCGTTGGTGACCCGGCCGGTGACGACGACGTCGGCGCCGTCGCCCAGGCAGTCGACGATGCCCCAGGCGCCCAGGTAGGCGTTGGCGGTCAGCGGGCTGCCCAGCCCCAGCTCGGCGGCGCGCGCCAGCAGGTCGTCGCTATCGACGTGGGCGACCCGGACGTAGAGGCCGAGCCGGGTGGCGGGGTCGCGGATCGCGTCGGCCAGGCCGGCCGGGTTGAGTCCGCCGGCGTTGGCCACGATGCGCACCCCGCGGTCGCGGGCCTCGCCCAGGCAGTCCTCGAGCTGGGTCAAGAAGGTCTTGGCGTAGCCGTGCTCGGGGTGCTTCATCCAGTCGCGGCCCAGGATCAGCACGGTCAGTTCGGCCAGGTAGTCGCCGGTGAGGTAGTCCACCTCACCGCCGGTCAGCATCTCGCGCATGGCCGACAGCCGGTCGCCGTAGAACGCGGAGCAGTTCGTGATGCGGACCGCCCCCGGATCGCCGGGAGGACCGGGAGGAGAGGCCATGCGTGTCCTCCATTCGTGGGCTTACCGGTGACCGCGAACCAACCAACCAACCAACCGGTTGGTTATCGGGTACCGCCGGTGTCACGTCAAGGACGGTCGATCGTCGGCGGGCGTCGTTTTGGCGACCAGCAGGCCAACGAATATCCTGATGTCCAATCGTCGCACGTTCGGCCCGACCGGCCACGCCGCGCGACATGCCCGATCAAGCCCCCGACCGAGGAGTTAGGCCCGATCATGGCCGTGCCCAAGCGCAGAATGTCGCGCGCGAACACCCGTAGCCGGCGCGCGCAGTGGAAGGCGGAGAAGACCGAGCTCGTCGGTGTGACGGTGGCAGGTCAGCGGCACAAGGTGCCGCGCAGGCTGCTCAAGGCGGCCCGTCTCGGCCTGATCGATCTCGACCGCCGCTGACCTTGATGGCGGCGCGCCTCTCAGGTCAGTCTCAGGCTGTGGGACCAAACTAGGGGCCGTGCGAATACTGGTCGTCGACGACGATCGCGCGGTGCGCGAGTCGTTACGCAGGTCGTTGTCCTTCAACGGCTACTCCGTCGAGTTGGCCCATGACGGGGTCGAGGCGCTCGACATGATCGCGAGCGATCGCCCCGACGCGCTCGTCCTGGATGTGATGATGCCGCGACTGGATGGCCTCGAGGTGTGCCGTCAGCTCCGCAGCACCGGTGACGACCTGCCCATCCTGGTGCTGACCGCCCGCGATTCGGTCTCCGAACGGGTGGCCGGGCTAGACGCGGGCGCCGACGACTACCTGCCCAAGCCGTTCGCCCTGGAAGAACTGCTGGCCCGGATGCGCGCGCTG
Source organism: Mycobacterium lepraemurium (assembly GCA_002291465.1). Taxonomy (GTDB): domain Bacteria; phylum Actinomycetota; class Actinomycetes; order Mycobacteriales; family Mycobacteriaceae; genus Mycobacterium; species Mycobacterium avium. The sequence goes on from CP021238.1 coordinate 1,027,227, forward strand.
CTGCGCCGCACCAAGCCCGAGGACGACGCCGAATCCGTGGCGATGACGTTCTCCGATCTCACGCTGGACCCGGTGACCCGGGAGGTCACCCGCGGGCAGCGCCGGATCAGCCTGACGCGCACCGAGTTCGCGTTGCTCGAGATGCTGATCGCCAACCCGCGCCGGGTGCTCACCCGCAGCCGCATTCTCGAGGAGGTCTGGGGATTCGACTTCCCCACCTCCGGCAATGCGCTGGAGGTTTACGTCGGCTACCTGCGCCGCAAAACCGAAGCCGACGGCGAGCCTCGGCTGATCCACACGGTGCGCGGGGTGGGTTACGTGCTTCGGGAGACGCCACCGTGACGAGCCGCCCGCCGCGATGATCCGGTTGCACCGGCCCCAGCGCCCCCCGCTGCGCGCGCCCCTGCGCGCCACCCCCTCGCTGTCGCTGCGATGGCGGGTCATGCTGCTGGCCATGTCGATGGTGGCCATGGTCGTGGTGCTGATGGCGTTCGCCGTCTATGCCGTGATCTCGGCCGCCCTCTACAGCGACATCGACAACCAACTGCAGAGCCGGGCGCAACTGCTGATCACCAGCGGTTCGTTGGCCGCCGACCCCGGCAAGGCGATCGAGGGCACCGCCTATTCGGACGTCAACGCGATGCTGGTAAACCCTGGGCACGCCATCTACACCGCCCAGCAGCCGGGTCAGACGCTGCCGGTGGGGTCGCCGGAAAAGGCGGTCATCCACGGCGAACTGTTCATGTCCCGGCGCACCGCGGGCGATCAGCGCATCCTGGCCGTGCACCTGCAGAACGGCACCTCGTTGCTGATCTCCAAGAGCCTCAAGCCGACCGAGGCGGTGATGAACAAACTGCGATGGGTGCTGCTGATCGTCGGAGGTGTCGGCGTGGCCGTCGCGGCGGTGGCGGGCGGCATGGTCACCCGGGCCGGGTTGCGCCCGGTGGCCCGCCTGACCGAAGCGGCCGAGCGGGTGGCGCGCACCGACGACCTGCGGCCCATCCCGGTGTTCGGCAGCGACGAATTGGCCAGGCTCACCGAGTCGTTCAACCTGATGCTGCGGGCGCTGGCCGAGTCCCGGGAGCGGCAGGCCCGGCTGGTCACCGACGCCGGACACGAATTGCGCACCCCGCTGACGTCGCTGCGCACCAACGTCGAGCTGCTGATGGCCTCGATGGAGCCGGGCGCCCCGCGGCTGCCCGAGCAGGAGATGGTCGAGCTGCGCGCCGATGTGCTCGCCCAGATCGAGGAATTGTCAACGCTGGTAGGCGATTTGGTGGACCTCACCCGTGACGATGCCGGGCAGGTGGTGCACGAGCCGGTCGACATGTCCGATGTGATCGATCGCAGCCTGGAGCGAGTCAGGCGGCGGCGCAACGACATTCACTTCGACGTCGATGTGATGCCGTGGCAGATGTACGGCGACGCCGCCGGGTTGTCGCGTGCGGTGCTCAACCTGTTGGACAACGCGGCCAAGTGGAGCCCGCCCGGCGGGCACGTCGGCATCACGATGCGCCAGCTCGACCAGTCGCACGCCGAGCTGGTGGTCTCCGACCACGGGCCCGGCATTCCGCCGCAGGAGCGCCGGCTGGTGTTCGAGCGGTTCTACCGCTCGACGTCGGCGCGGGCCATGCCCGGCTCCGGGCTGGGGCTGGCCATCGTCAAGAAGGTCGTGCTCAACCACGGCGGCATGCTGCGCGTCGAGGACACCGTGCCGGGCGGCCAGCCGCCGGGCACCTCCTTCTATGTGCTGCTGCCCGGGCGGCCGCTGCCGCCGGCCGGCCACTCGACGCCCGCCGGCGAGTCGGAAACTGACCAGGCGGAGGCCGCCACCGACCCCGCCGTACCGGTGGCCGGGGGCACGGCGAACTCTCGGGAATCGGCGAACGTTATCTCAGTGGACTCTCAGTCCGCGCAGGCAAGGTAGGTCTGCGGCTACTGTTAAACCCAGCCGAGCCGAGCCCACCGCGAGCCGAAACGCCGAGAGAGGAAGAGCGACTTAGCGACATGACGAATGACCCGAGGTATTCGCCACCGCCGCAGCAGCCGGGATACCCGTCCGCGCCGAATCAGACTGCGCCCGTCCCGAGCCACGCGGGCTCCTCAGGCTATGCCCAGGGGCAGCAGCAGCCCTACCACCAGCAATTCGACTGGCGCTATCGGTCGCAGCCCTCGCAAACCACCCAGTTCTGCTCGCCCTACGAGCCCTTCGGCAACGCCGGGCCGGGACGCGTCCCCGGCGGCACCGGCACCGGTCCGCTGCCCGGCATGCATCCCGGGATGCCCGGCCCGGCGGAACCTCAAAAGCGTTCTCGCGCAGGGCTTTTTACGGTGGGAGCGGTCGCCATCGCGGTGGTGTCGGCCGGCATCGGCGGTGCCGCGGCAACGGCCGTCGAAATGGGCACCCACGCAACGGGCAGCGGCGGCGGGCGCATCGCCGGGGCGGCGCCCAGCGTCCTGGCGGCGAACATGCCGCCGGGCAGTGTTGAGCAGGTGGCGGCCAAGGTGGTGCCCAGCGTGGTGATGCTGGAGACCGATCTGGGTCGTCAGTCCGAGGAGGGCTCCGGCATCATCCTGTCGACCGACGGGCTGATCCTCACCAACAACCACGTCGTCGCGGCCGCGGCGGGACCGCCCAAGGGTCCCGCGGCGCCCCCGGTGGTCCCGCTGCCGCCCGGCGGCCCGGGCGGTGGACCCGGCGCCGGCACCCCGAAGACGACGGTCACCTTCTCCGACGGCCGCACCGCGCCGTTCACGGTGGTCGGTGCCGACCCCACCAGCGATATCGCCGTCATCCGGGTGCAGGGCATGTCCGGGCTCACCCCCATCTCGCTGGGGTCGTCGTCGGACCTGCGGGTCGGTCAGCCGGTGGTGGCGATCGGGTCGCCGCTGGGTCTGTCCGGCACGGTGACCACCGGGATCGTCAGCGCCCTGAACCGGCCGGTGTCCACCACCGGTGAGTCGGGCAACCAGAACACCGTGCTGGACGCCATCCAGACCGACGCCGCGATCAACCCCGGCAACTCCGGGGGCGCGTTGGTCAACATGAACGGCCAACTGGTGGGCGTGAACTCGGCCATCGCCACGCTGGGCGCCGACTCGCCGGACGCGCAGAGCGGCTCAATCGGGCTGGGCTTCGCGATCCCGGTCGACCAGGCCAAGCGGATCGCCGACGAGCTGATCGCCACCGGCAAGGCGTCGCACGCCTCGCTGGGCGTGCAGGTGACCAACGACAAGGGCACCCCGGGCGCCAAGGTCGTTGACGTGGTGTCGGGTGGTGCGGCCGCCAGCGCCGGCCTGCCCAAGAAAGTGGTCGTCACCAAGGTCGACGACCGCCCGATCAACAGCGCCGACGCGTTGGTCGCCGCCGTGCGGTCCAAAGCGCCGGGCGACAAGATCACGTTGACGTTTTCCGATCCCGCCGGCGGCGGCAGCCGGACTTTGCCGGTCACCCTGGGAAAGGCGGACCAGTAGTGAGAGTGGACGAACCCTCGGCGGCAGGATTGTCCGAGCTCGGATATACGGTTGCACCCATGGAAACGGGTGCGGAGTTGGTAGTTGGCCGGGCACTGGTCGTGGTGGTCGACGATCGCACCGCCCACGGGGACGAGGACCACAGCGGGCCGCTGGTGACCGAGCTGCTCACCGAGGCGGGATTCGTCGTCGACGGTGTGGTCGCCGTCGCCGCCGACGAGGTCGAGATCCGCAACGCGCTCAACACCGCGGTGATCGGCGGGGTGGACCTGGTCGTCTCCGTCGGCGGGACGGGCGTCACCCCGCGCGACGTCACCCCGGAGGCCACCCGGGAGATCCTCGATCGCGAAATCCTCGGCATCGCCGAGGCCATCCGCGGCTCGGGGCTGTCCGCCGGTATCATCGACGCCGGCTTGTCACGCGGACTGGCCGGGGTGTCCGGCAGCACGCTGGTGGTCAACCTGGCCGGCTCCCGCTATGCGGTGCGCGACGGCATGGCGACGCTGAATCCGTTGGCGGCCCAAATCATCGGGCAGCTGTCGAGCCTGGAGATCTAGACCCGGCCGGCCCGGCGCCGGTCGTTACGACTCGGCCTCCGCGCGCGGCCCGTACTCCGGTGGCGGCGTGGTGCTCACGCTGCCGTGCTTGCCCGACGAATCGCCGTTGGTCTGCGCGAGCAGATCGCGGATCTCGGTGAGCAGAACCACCTGGGCGTCGTCGGCCGGCTCGACCTCGCCCCGCTTGCGCAGCGTCGTGTAGGGCAACACGACCAGGAAGTAGACCACCGCGGCGATGATCACGAAGTTGATCGTGGCGGACAGCACGTTGTTCAGGTCGATGGTCTGCCCGCCGCCGATGCTGATCCGCAGGATGCCGATGTCGGACTTCTGGTTGACGCCGATCCGGTTGATCAACGGCTTGATGATGCTGTCGGTGAATGTCGTGACCAATGCGGTGAACGCGGTACCGATGACCACCGCTGTGGACAGGTCGATGATGTTGCTCCGCGAGAGAAACTCCTTGAACCCTTTGAGCATTGGCGATGGCCTTTCTGGGACTGGACAGAGTTTGCTGTCGGCCAGGTGAATCCCCCGCGGACAGGCGCTCAGTGCAGGGTGAGTGTCACCGTCTGGCCGAGCGCCGCGCCTGCCACCGTGTTCGCCACCCCAGCCGGTAGCGCAACCAACACTACGCGGTCAGCGCCGGCGGCCTGAATCTTTTCCCGGGGCGACACCAGCACCACGACGGCGTCGGTGGCCAGCACCTTGGGCGCGGCGTGCGTTGTCTCCGCCGCGGTGTTGGCCGGCGCGGTCAGCACGTCGACCACGTCCCCGGACTGCACCAGGTCGATCAGCGCGCCGTCCGCCGGGTGCAGCGGCACGATGCGCGCGCCCGGTGCAGCCTTGGACCCGACGGCCGCCTCGGCCAGTCGACTGCCCGGCAGCCGCACGTCGGTGAGCACCTCGCCGCGCCACGCCGGGCCGGCCAGTGTGGAACCCAGCACCGCGCCAATCTCGGCGGGTGATTCCTCGGGAACCGTTGCGGCCAAACGCTTTTCGAGTCGGACATCGGCTGCGGTCAACGCGGCGCCCGGGTCGGCGCTCGGCGGCGCCGCTGTGGATAACCGTCAGCCGGCCGCGGCGGCGGCCGGCGCGGGGCTGCTGGCGGCCTTCTCGCCCGAGCCGGACTTGGCGCTCGAGCCGGAGCTGTCACTCGTCGACGAGCTCGAGTCGCTCGACGAGGAGCCGTTGGTCGACCCCGCGGGCTTCTTGCCGGACTCCCGGCTATCGGTGCGATAGAAGCCGCTGCCCTTGAACACCACGCCGACGGAGTTGAAGCGCTTGCGCAGCCGCCCGGAGCAGTGCTTGCACGTGGTCAGCGCGTCGTCGGTGAAGGCCTGCACGATGTCGAAGCGATCGTCGCACTCGGTGCACTGATAGCTGTAAGTCGGCACGTAAACCTCCGGATGGTTGCAAACCTTGTTAGCACTCTAGCGTGTTAAGTGCTAGAACCGCCAGGTGACGCGTCTCATTCCCGAGACGACAGAGACGTCAGCGGGCGCGGAGGGTGACCAACCCGCGCTGCGGCGTCAGCGCGTGGGTCATCGGGACGTCGCGCGGCTCGGCCGGTAGCTCGTCGAGCAGTTCCGCGTCGCGCACCAGCGCGACCAGCCGCGCCCGCGGATCGCGGTCGCCCAGCGAGCGGTCGTAGAACCCCCGGCCCCGGCCCAGGCGCACCCCGCGGCGGTCCACGGCCAGCGCCGGCACCAGCACCAGGGCCGCGTCGGCCAGCGCCGATGCGGGCAGCCACGGCTGCGTCGGTTCGAGCAGTCCCCACCGCCCGGTGGTCAGGGTGCCGGGCCGGTATTCGCCCCAGCACAGCGGCAGCGGGATGTCGTCGGCGGCGGTGCGGGCAACCGGCAGCAGCACCCGCCCGGCCCGCCGCAGCAACATGTCCAGCATGTCGACGGACCCCGGCTCGGCGCCCACCGGCACGTAGGCGCACACGGTGCTGCCCCTGGTCACCATGAACTCCAGCTGTTCGCGCAGCATCCGTGCCTCAGCGGCGCGAACGTCGTCGGCAACGCGGCGCCGGTCGGCGAGCAGCCGTTCGCGCAGGGCGGCCTTGCCGGTGGTGGCCATGGGTAAACCATGACAGCCTGGTCTTCGCCTGCGCCACATCCACTCGGCAAAGTCGATGCGGGTTATCGTGTGAACGATGTCATGCCCAAACGTGGTGGTGCCACGCACGGCGATTGTGCCCGCCGCCGGCCTCGGTACCCGATTCCTGCCCGCGACCAAGACGGTCCCCAAAGAGCTGCTGCCCGTGGTCGATACCCCCGGGATCGAGCTCGTCGCTGCCGAGGCGGCCGAGGCCGGCGCCGAACGCCTGGTTATCGTCACCTCGGAGGGCAAGGACGGTGTCGTCGCGCACTTCGTCGAGGACCTGGTGCTGGAGAGCACGCTGGAGGAGCGCGGCAAAACCGCGATGCTGGACAAGGTTCGGCGGGCGCCACGGCTGATCAAGGTCGAGTCGGTGGTGCAGAGCGAGCCGCTGGGACTGGGCCACGCGATCGGGTGTGTGGAACCGCGGCTGGCCGACGACGAGGATGCGGTCGCGGTGCTGCTGCCCGACGACCTGGTGCTGCCGACCGGTGTGCTGGGGATCATGTCGAAGGTGCGGGCGCACTACGGCGGCACGGTGTTGTGCGCCATCGAGGTGACGCCCGAGGAGATCAGTGCCTACGGCGTCTTCGACGTCGAGCCGGTGCCCGACGACGATCCGGACGTGCTGCGGGTCAAGGGCATGGTCGAGAAGCCGAAGGCCGAGGACGCGCCGTCGATGTTCGCCGCGGCGGGCCGCTACGTGCTCGACCGCGCCATCTTCGACGCGTTGCGCCGCATCGACCGCGGCGCCGGCGGCGAGGTCCAGCTGACCGACGGGATCGCGCTGCTTATTTCCGAGGGGCACCCGGTGCATGTGGTCGTGCACCGCGGATCTCGACACGACTTGGGAAATCCTGGCGGCTACCTCAAGGCTGCGGTTGACTTTGCATTGGACCGTGACGACTACGGCCCGGACTTGCGGCAGTGGTTGGTGGTGCGGTTAGGCCTGTCCGAGCAGTAACCGGGCCGGCAGGCGACGGCGGGTCGGTGCAACACCAAGCGGTGCTGGGCGGGGATGCCCCGCCCGTGCAGTGGGCGGGTTGTGCGCCACGCGGCGCCCGCCGGATTTGAGGGCAGAGAGGCGCGCTGTGCGTTCGGTGGAAGAGCAGCAGGCCCGGATCACGGCTGCCGCGGCGGCGCCGCGACCGATACGTGTGGCGATCGCCGAGGCGCAGGGCCTGATGTGCGCCGAGGAAGTGGTCACCGAACGCCCGATGCCCGGTTTCGATCAGGCCGCGATCGACGGCTACGCGGTGCGCAGCGTCGACGTGCTCGGCGTCGGCGAGGTGGGCGCCGAGGGCCTGCCCGCGCCGCTCGACGACTCGGTCGACGACGCGCGCGACGGGCTGGTGCTGCCGGTGATGGGAACCGTCGAGGCAGGGTCACGCACCCCCAGCCGGTTGCAGCCGCGGCAGGCCGTCCAGGTGCAAACCGGCGCCCCGCTGCCCACGCTGGCCGACGCGGTGCTGCCGCTGGGGTGGACCGACGGCGGGACGCAGCGGGTGCGGATCTACCGGGGCGCGCCCTCGGGCGCCTACGTGCGCCGAGCTGGCGACGACGTCCAGCCCGGCGACGTCGCGGTGCGCGCCGGAGCGGTGATCGGGGCGGCCCAGGTCGGGCTGCTGGCCGCGGTCGGCCGCGAGCGGGTGCTGGTGCATCCGCGGCCGCGGGTGACGATCATGGCGCTGGGCGGAGAACTGGTCGACATCTCGCGCACCCCGGGAAACGGGCAGGTCTACGACGTCAACTCCTATGCGGTGGCGGCGGCGGCCCGCGACGCCGGGGCGGAGGTCAACCGGATCGGGATCGTCGGCGGTGGCCCCAGGGAGCTGCGCGACATCGTCGAGGGCCAGATCAACCGCGCCGAGGTGATCGTGATCGCCGGCGCGGTCGGTGGCGCCGCGGCCGAAGCGGCGCGCCAAGTGCTGTCCGAGCTCGGGGAGATCGAGGTTGTCCGGGTCGCCATGCATCCGGGCTCCATCCAGGGTTTTGGGCAGCTGGGCCGCGAGGGCGTTCCGACCTTCCTGTTGCCCGCCAATCCGGTGAGCGCGCTGGTGGTGTTCGAGGTGATGGTCCGCCCGCTGATCCGGTTGTCGCTGGGCAAGCGCCAGCCGATGCGCCGCATCGTGCAGGCCCGCACGCTGTCGCCCATCACGTCGGTGGCCGGGCGCAAGGGCTATCTGCGCGGGCAGCTCATGCGCGATCAGGACAGCGGCGAGTATCTGGTGCAGGCGCTGGGCGGCGCCCCGGGCGCGTCGTCGCACCTGCTGGCCACCCTCGCCGAAGCCAACTGCCTGGTGGTGGTGCCCAGCGGGGCCGAGCAGATCCGCACCGGCGAGATCGTCGACGTCGCCTTCTTGGCTCAGCGCGGCTGAGCGGAACGACTGCACACATCTTGAACCTGTTACGCAACAATTCCCGTCATCCCGGTTGGCCGATGAGTGTCGGCCCGCTGCGGGTGCCGGCCGGGGTGGTCCGGTTGCGGGCGGTCCGGCTGCGCGACGGCGCGCAGTGGAGCCGGATCCGGCTGGCCGATCGGGCGCATCTGGAACCGTGGGAGCCCAGCGCCGAGGGCGATTGGACGACCCGGCATGCGGTGGCCGCCTGGCCGGCGCTGTGCTCGGGCCTGCGCGCCGAGGCGCGCCAGGGCCGGATGCTGCCCTACGTCATCGAGCTCGACGGGCGCTTCTGCGGCCAGCTGACCATCGGCAACGTCACTCACGGGGCGTTGCGGTCGGCGTGGATCGGCTACTGGGTACCGCGCTCGGCCACCGGCGGCGGGGTGGCCACCGCGGCCCTGGCGCTGGGTCTCGACCACTGCTTCGGCCCGGTCATGTTGCATCGGGTGGAGGCCACCGTGCGTCCGGAGAACGCCGCGAGCCGGGCCGTGCTGGCCAAAGTCGGGTTCCGCCAGGAGGGCCTGTTGCAGCGCTACCTCGAGGTCGACAAGGCCTGGCGGGACCATCTGTTGATGGCGATCACGGTCGAGGAGGTCAGCGGATCGGTGGCGTCGACGCTGGTCCGCGCCGGTAACGCGAGCTGGGTGTGACCGCCGTGGCCCAGTAGGACGGCGTTACGGCGACGCGCCGGTGGCGGCCGAAAACGTTGCCCATCTGGGACTAGCGCGACACGAGTGACTAGTGGTGCTTGTGAGAGGCAAATTACAGGTGTGTAATTGTCCTGGTCATCACGACCCGGCCGCGTTGGCCACCGATGGGCTTCGCGGGGATGGGAACCGAAGAGAGCAGGTCATCATGCCAAGCATCCCGCAGTCGTTGTTGTGGATATCGCTCGTGGTGCTGTGGCTGTTCGTCTTGGTGCCGATGCTGGTCAGCAAACGCGACGCGGTGCGCCGCACCAGCGACGTGGCGCTGGCGACCCGAGTCCTCAACGGCGGGGCCAACTCTCGGTTGGTCAAGCGCGGCGGGCCGGCCGCCGGGCACCGCAGCGATCCCCACTGGACCCGACCGGAAGACTGCGACGCCGACCTCGACGAGGAGCACGATGTCGCCGCGGACGAGCGCGGTGACCAGGATGACGACGCCGACACCGACGAGCTGAGCCGCCGGCGGCCGGTGGTGATGAGAATGGCCACCGCTGAACCCGCCGAACCCGCCGAGCCCGACTACCTCGACGTCGACGTTGTCGAGGATTCCGCCGCACTTCCGGTGGGCGCCAGCGATTCCGCGGCCGAGGACAGTGGCGAGCAGCCGGCCGAGGACGACGACGTCGACACCGAGGCGGTCGTCAAGGGCGGCGACGAGCAGGACGGCTACGAGTACGTCAACGACTCGTCCGGCCTGGAGGAGCCTGCCGCCGAGGGCGACGAGGCCGACGACGAGGCGCCGGCGCCGATGCCGCGCAACGCCTCGCGGCGGCGCCGGTTCGACACCAAGACCGCCGCCGCGGTCAGCGCCCGCAAATACGCCTTCCGCAAGCGGGTGCTGATGGCGATGGCGGTCGTGTTGGTCGGCTCGGCCACCGCGGCGTTCAAGATCTCGCCGACGGCGTGGTGGGTGTGCGGCGCCGCGACCACCGTGACCCTGCTCTACCTGGGCTATCTGCGCCGCCAGACACGCATCGAGGAGAAGGTGCGCCGGCGCCGCATGCAGCGGATGGCGCGGGCGCGCCTCGGCGTCGAGAACGCCTACGACCGCGACTACGACGTGGTGCCGTCGCGGCTGCGGCGCCCGGGCGCGGTGGTGCTCGAGATCGACGACGAGGATCCGATCTTCGAGCACCTGGAGTACGCGATGCCGATGCGGACGTTCGGTTGGCCCAGGGACTTGCCGCGTGCCGTCGGCGAATAGTGCTCGCGGTTTCGGCAGTTGCTGCCGCGGCTGGTAGCCTGCTTAGCGATCAGGGGCTATGGCGCAGTTGGTAGCGCGACTCGTTCGCATCGAGTAGGTCAGGGGTTCGAATCCCCTTAGCTCCACAGAGTTTGAGCAGGTCAGAACGTATCCGTTGGGGGCGTCGTAGCCCATCCACGCGATTACGGCCGTCGGGCTATGGGGGTCAGCGGCATTAGCCTGGTCGAACAGGTTGATCGCATCGTTGTGGCCGTCGTGTAGCCAGCCTCCTTTGACACTGCTGCTGGTGCCGGGCCCGATCACCGCGGTGTTCTTCGCGGTGTCGGGGTTGCCGATCGCAATGGCGGTACGGTCCTTGCCGCCGAATGCCGTTGGGTCGTAAGCGAATAGATAGATCGGGTTTGGGTGCAGCGGGTCTCCGGCGTTGTGGTCGAGCCCTAGCTTGGTCTCATTGGCGTTCTTGTAACGGGTGACATCCGTGGCAGTAAGACCGAATTTGGTGGGGTCGCGAAGCACGTCGTCCACCGAGACGCCGTTGCGGCTGGCAATACCACGCACCCGGTCGAGGTCTGATTCATCACCGCGAGGTTCGCGGTCATTGCGCGCCAAAATCGGAACGCCATTGAGGTTACCGATCTGGTCAGGATGCTCGGCCATGAATCGCTGCCGCTGCTGGGGAGTCAGTGATGTCCACCAGCGATTTACGTCCTCAGGTTTGGTGCTCGGCGGCGGGATCTGAGTGTCCGCGTCGACTGGCTGCAGGATGTTCGGGTCGTACCCGTCGGTCCGCAGATTGCCCAGACAGTTTTGCAGCGTGGCCGAGTAGCCGTCGCGGATTGACTGCAGATCATGAAGAGCATCCCGGACGTCATCGGCAGCGTCGGCTTTCGCGTCATCGATCAACTTCTCCAGAAATGCCTTCTCGCTTGCGTTGGGGTGGCCGTACTGCAGATCGTGCTCGGCCGCGTCGATGATGTTGTCAAGCCCCTGCAACGCATGTTCCAACGTCGAGACCCGTTGTGCTCCGGCCTTTTGCGCCTCGGCTAAGGCGGCGGCAATGTTCTCCAGGCCGGTGCCGATTTTGGGCAACTGCTCGGACTGCGCACCAAGCGATTTGACGAGCCGCTGCACTTCAGCCGAATCATTGATCGGGTGGTCGCCATTCTGATGATTCCACGCCGCATCGAAGCGTTTCCGAGCTTGCTCAAACGCATGGTCTGCTTCCGCAGTGTGTCGACCCGCACCGTGGAAGGCCTCGGCCAGGCTCGAAATCTGCGCTGGGCTGCCCGCCTGCAAGCTCTGGTTGATCGCCCAAGGATCACCGCCGGCCTGAGCTACCAGGTCGCCAACGTTAAGCCACTTCAGCTGCATCGCTCCGCCCGAAATCGCAGTTCATTCCCTAATCACGGCTATTACGCTACCTCCGCCGGTGTCGAGTCCAAGCCTCTTCCGCTCTGGTCGGCCCCGTACGTTCTTCGAGTAACTGGTCGATCAGGTTGGTGCTGGGTGCATCGTTGCAGGCTTGCCGAGCGAGCCGAGCGACTTTCCACGCACGTGACACCAGCCGAAGTTCGCTGTCGATAGCCTCGATGCCTCGCATGGCCGGTCAGCCTTCGAATCATCGCCCAGGGCCGCATTTCACTCCCGAGAAGGCTGAGCCGCGGGCGCGGTGGCCTCGCGCGCACGCCACAATTTATGGCAATTTTCCGACCTCGACACCCACTTCCCACATACGCTCGCTCCCATCCTTGGAGCGAGCACGTCATCAAAGCGGAACGACACACTGCAGGGTCAAGGGGATGCTGATTGGCGCAGTCTATTGAGGCGATACTGGCACCGGCTCGAAAGGCGTACTTGAGTGCGGAAGCTTAATGAGGAGTAGGACTTAATTCTTGGAATGCGATTATAAACCGGATCGATTCCGCGCCAGTGAAGAAACAATATGTTAACGAATGGTCGACCGAACCATGGCGATTTCGTATATTGGCCCCAGCCTTTTTGAGGGTGTTATGAACGGTCGGGGCATCGGAACAATTGTCCGCCAACGTCCGCTAAAGACCGTCCGGAGGCATAGAGCTGTGCCGCCTTCACGATCACTTGCGGCCTCAGCTTGGTGTGGCCGCCACGGAGGGTGACACCTTCATTGATAGAAGCTTTGTAAGCCGGCGGCGCAGCGGGTGGTGGCGACGCACCATGTGGCCGTTTGAGCGGACATTCAGCGATGACGACACCCAGGCCGAGTTGGGCTGGAAAACGCTCTCCGCCCTGGTGGCCTCTAGACTGGCGACTGTCGATGATTGCGAAATCGTGCAGATGATTGCCGAGCATGCAGCACTAAGCGGGCCGGAGGATGGCGATGGCGACCCGGGACAATAAACCCCCGAAGGTGGAGCAGCGGAGCCTCGCGGTGCGCAAGGCTGCCGCCAAGGCGGCCGTCGCGGCCAGCGAAAAGACCGGGCGTCCGGTTGATCCACGGGTAGAGAAGCTCGCCGAAAATCGCTGACCCATGTGATTTGGGCGGCCAGATCCCGCTTTGCCGGTGGGCAGTAGCGGTAGTTGCGGGTAAGAGGTTCGAATTCCCTTAGCTCCAACGAGTGTGAGCAGGTCAGGCGTCAGTCGCGAGGCCCGCTCGCAGCGATGAGACCATAGCGGGATGACCACCCATACCTGCACGGGTTGCGGGCTCGAAACCCGCTACTCGTATGGGCGAACCTGCCTGGGATGCGGCCAACAGACCCGCCGCCCATACGGGAGTTGGCCGGACCGTCATCCACGGGCCGCGGTAGCCTTCGCGGCACCGGCGAGGATCGTCTACCTGGGCGAGCAGAATCCGACGGCCGCGATGGCGTTGGGGGTGCCGGGCACGCTCATCGCATTGGCCGCGGTCGCGGCGTACCCGTTCGTGTTCGTGCCCGCGCTGATTCTGCTGAGCGTGGCCTTGGTGGCGTCAGCCCGCTACCTGGAAACCCACACCTCGTCGAAGTAGATCGCACGAGCCGACCAGCTTTCCCGACAACCAGCCCAGGCCGGACCGCGACACCAATATTTCAGAGCATGTGCTCTGTTATCCTGTCGAGGTGCCTCGCCCTCGGACGCTCGATTTCGACCACCTGATGGATGTGGCCGAGCAACTCGCCGCGGAATCCGGGCCGCCGGCGGTCACCATTCGTGCACTCTCGGAGGCGACGGCCATCTCCAACGGCGCGATCGACCATGCGTTCAGGTCTCGCGGCGGACTGCTTGGTCATGTGTGGCTACGCGCTGGAAAGCGTTACCTGAGCTTCCAGCGAGCCGCCGTGGCAACGGCGCTGTTGCGCGGCGTTTCTGGTTAAGCAGCGGTCGATGCGGTGGTCGCCGCCGCGGAGTGTCCCGCGACGTTCTCGCACGAGCACCCGGCCTCCGCCCGGTTCCTGCTCCGCGTGCACCGCGACGAACTCCTCGGCGCCGCCGACGTCCCGGCCGAGCTGGCCGACGAGTTGCGCCGCCTCGACGACGACCTCGCCCACCTATTTATCGAACTGGCCGAAAAGGTCTGGGGCAGAAGGGACCGCCAGGCTGTGGCGGCTATTCGCAGCTGCGTTGTCGAGTTGCCCACCGCCCTGCTGATCGGTGCCCACGCCCTGCACGACGCGGCGGCGCTGCAACGACTCGCCGCGGCGATACGCGCGGTGCTGGCCCTCACGCCACCCACCGCTTTCACCAAACCGAAACCGCGCCCGACCCTAACGAAAGGGGCACACCCATGACATCCAAGGCCGGCTCAGCGCCGATTAGCACCAACCTCAAGATCTGGAACATGCTGCAGCGCTTGCCGTTTGGCAATCGAATCTTCAGCCAAGCGGTATGCTTCAAGGCGCCCTACTTCAGCACGGTCCATCCGGTCATCGTCGAACTGCGGCCGGGACTCTGCCGTGCCAAGGCCCCTAATCGGCGCGGCGTGCACAACCACCTCGGCTCGTTTCATGCCATCGCGTCGTGCAACATGGCCGAACTCGTCGCCGCCGCGATGACGGAGGTGACCGTCCCGCCCACCCACCGCTGGATCCCCGCCGGCATGACCGTCGAATACAAGGCCCAAGCTCGCACAGCGGTGATCGCGACCGCACGTCTGGACGCCATCCCCGAGTTCACCGACGAGCCATTCGAATTGGTCGTGCCTGTCGACGTGTCGGACGCCGAGGGCAATGTCTTCGTCACCGCTCGCATCACCATGCACGTGTCACCGCGACCACGTTGACGCGCTCGACGCCTGCACAGGGTGCGGGCGCGGAAGGCCTGATTTCGGTTAACCGGTGAATGATGTTTCTAGGCGTTCAAATGGAGCAACGGTGGCGCCGACGATGTCGAGCTGGTCGACTATCATTGAGAAGGAAGAGACAATGGCCGATTTCGCACCCACCCACCCCGGCGAGATTCTTGCCGAGGAGTTCCTCGCGCCGATGGGGATCACCCCCTACCGTCTCGCCAAGGAGATTGGGGTACCGCAGACCCGTATCGGTGAGATCCTCAACGGCCAGCGTCGCATCACCGCCGACACCGGCCTGCGACTGTCGCGGGCCCTGGGCCTCAGTGACATGTTCTGGATTAACCTGTAGGCGCGCTACGATGCCGACCTGGTGCGTGCCGAGAAGGGCGAAGAGTGTGGAACACATCCACCCTCTGGGCGCCGCCTCCCGGTAGGGCTACCTCGACTCGAGGGTCCGAAGGGGCCAGGTAGATGTCAGACCGCGTCGAACTTCCACCGGAAGTCAAGCTCGAGCTGTCCGAGACCGCCGTCCTGTAAAACCTGCGGACCCCAGAGCCGCAGCACATGAAGAACGCCGTTCCTGATTTTGGCGGTGAAGTATCGCGGACGGAGTATCTTCTGGAAGCGCGTATCGACATGTGTTGCGCCACAAACCATATCGGGGAGCAACCCCTCCTCGATGTAGTACTTGGGGCCGTGGTCGGTCATCGTGTTGCGTCCTCTCAACTCGCTACTGCCCAATGCCGGGAAGGCGCAGCCTTACCGACTGATCGCGTGCGCGCGCACCGCCGGCGCGACCCAGTCCTGCAGGAACCGTCGCAGCTCCGCGCCGGTGCGCGGCGGGCGCCCCGGATTGACGATCAGTGACTGCAGTGTGCGCAGCATGACCTCGACCAGTTCGTCGAGCCTGGCGCCGGCGAATCATGCTGCGGACCAATCGAATTCGAATCTATGCAAGATCGACCTGCCGAATGAGATGGTGATGTCCGAGGTGACCCCGGCGGTGAAAGCGCTGGCCTTGCCGGGCTGGAACACCAGGCTCAGGTACCTGTCGTGGGCGAGCTGCTCGAAGGGCTACCACTTCCCGTACGTCCACGGGCAGAGCCTGATCGGACAGAACACCCTGGACAACACCATGCTCTACGACGAGTTCGGCAAGCATCACCGGATCGGCTTCCCGTTTACCTGGATCACCAACGCGGCCACCGACCCCGCGGCGTCGCTGGAACCGCTGGCCAACATGGGCGTGATCTATTGGGTGTACCCGAACCTGATCCTGGCCAACAGTCCGGTCGGGGTGGAGATCATCGACATGCTGCCCGCCGGCGCGCCGACCCGCTGCACGGTGCGACACAGCTGGATGGTCCGCGTCCCCGCAGCCGACGACGAGATGCGCGCGGCCTACGACGCGGTCTTCGAAGGCGTGCACGCCGCGGTGCGCGACGAGGACTTGGCCATGTTGCCCCAGTGCGGCGAGGGCGTCCGGCACGGCCAGCACAACCACATGATCATCGGGCGCAACGAAATCGCCGTCCAGCACATGATCAGGGTGTTCGCCCAAGAGCTGGGGGTGGCACTGGCCTGAGTCGAGGCGGTTCGAGTAGCCGCAGGCCAGCGCGGGTACAGCTGCTCTGAACCTGATCGAGAGGATCTGATGGCGCACCGCGACCGCGACTCGACCGACGAGCTGCTGCAAGAACTGTTGTGGACCTACGGGCCGTGCGGGCAGGAGGACGCGGTGCGCGCCGTCATCGCCCGCGAATTGGAACCCGTCGTCGACGACCTGTGGACCGACGACGCCGGCAACCTGATCGGCTACATCGCCGCCGACGCATCGCGGGGCGATGCCGGGGCGGCCCGACCACCGGCACCGGACCACAGCGATACCCGGCGCCGCCACCCGGGTCATGGCCCACATGGACGAGCTGTCCATGATCGTCAAACGGGTAGAACCCGATGGCACACTGCATTTGACGCAGCTGGGCACCATGTACCCGGGCAACTTCGGGCTGGGTCCGGTCGCCGTGCTCGGCGACAACGAAACCCTCACCGCGGTACTGACTCTCGGCTCCGAACACACCACTAAGGAAAGCTCGCGAATCTGGGAGACCAAGCCCGATCAGGGCGACCGAGCGCTGGACTGGCATCACGTCTACGTCTTCACCGGCCGCAGCACCGACGAATTGGCCGCCGCGGGAGTGCACGCCGGCACGCGGGTGTGCGTGGACCGCAGCAAGAGATCGGTGGTCGAGATCGACGACGTCGGCGCCTACTTCCTCGATGACCGTGCCGCAGTGACCGCGCTGCTCAACGCCGCCCGGATGCTGCGCGAACGCGGACAACGCCCCGCCGACGACGTGTACCTGGTGTTCACCACCAACGAAGAGATCGGCGGGGTGGGCGGTGCCTACGCCAGCGCCACTCTGCCCGGCGACCTGACCCTCGCGCTGGAAGTCGGCCCCACCGAACGCGAATACACCACCAGCGTCGCCGGCGGGCCGATCGTCGGTTACAGCGACGCGCTGTGCGTCTACGACAAAAGCGTCGCCGACCGGCTGCTGAAAATCGCCACCGACCGCGGACTGTCGCCGCAGCCGGCGGCGCTGGGCGCCTTCGAATCCGACGCGTCGCACGCCAAGGCAAGCGGGCTCACCGCCCGCGCTGGCCTGCCGTGCCTGCCCACGCTGAGCACCCACGGCTACGAGGTGGTCGCGTGCAGCGCGATCGACGACATGGCCGCCATCGTGGTCGATTTCGTGCTGCAGCCGGGCCGGCCGAACGGCTGACGCGGAGTCGGCCAAAACACCTCAACCCCGCTGGTCACCCTGTTAGTCTGGCGACGCTTCCGGACGCAGAAACGATGAGGTTGGCATGTGGCACACGTGGGCTCGCGGCTGAGCGAATCACTCGAAAGACAATCCCCATGACACGCCCACGAATTCGGGCACGCGCCCCGCTGCGGATCTCGTTCGCCGGGGGCAGCACCGACGTCCCGCCGTTCCCGATGACCGAGGGCGGCTGTGTGCTGTCGGCGACCATCGACCGCTACGCGCAGGGATCGCTGGCGCCGCACACCGACCGCCGGGTCTCCATCGAGTCGGTGGACTTCCAAGACTACGCACGAGATGACGCTCGACAGCGAGATCCTCTACGACGGCAGCCTGGACCTGGTCAAGGCCGCGGTGCGCAGGTTCGGCCGCGACGGCACGGACGGCTACGACCTGGTGCTGCGATCCAGCGCGCCGCCGGGCTCGGGGCTGGGCTCGTCGTCGACTATGATGGTAGCGCTCACCGGCCTGCTCGCCGAGCACTACCGGGTGCCGATGGGCGAATACGAGACCGCCCAGTTGGCGTGCGCGATCGAACGTGAGGACCTCGGCATCGCCGGCGGCATGCAGGACATGTACGCCGCGACGTTCGGCGGGTTCAACTTCATCGAGTTCACCGACCGGGTGATCGTCAATCCGTTGCGGATCCGCGACGAGACCGCCTTCGAACTCGAGCTCAGCCTGCTGCTGTGCAGCACTGGCATTACCCGCGACTCCGCGCGCGTGATCGAGGACCAAACCCGGCGCGCCACAACGGGTTCGGACGACACGCTGGCCGGGCTGCGGGCCCAGAAGGAGTTGGCGGTCGCGATGAAGGTGGCCCTGCTGACCGGCAAGCTGAACGACTTCGGTGTGCTGCTGGGCGAGGCGTGGACCGAGAAGAAACGCATGTCGCCCTACATCACCAATGAGCGCATCGACGACCTCTACGAGCTGGCCCTGAAAAACGGTGCGCTGGGCGGCAAGCTGACCGGCGCCGGCGGCGGGGGATACATCCTGCTGTTCTGTGACTTCGCCAAAAAGCACCGGCTCATCGAGGCGCTGGAAGGAGCCGGGGCCGCCGTCACCGAATTCGCCTTCGAGAGCAAGGGATTGACGACATGGCAGGCATGACGGGGCCCGACGTGGTGCCGCCGAGCGTGGAGTTGGTGCAGCGGCGGCTGGCCGAGACCATCGCGGTCAAGCAGCAGATGCAGAACGGCGTCGTCGTCGCCCAGGCCGTCGAGGTGGCGCGCGCGATGATCGACTGCCTGCGGGCCGGCGGAAAGGTGATCTTGTTCGGCAACGGCGGATCGGCGCAAGACGCCGGACACCTGGCCACAGAACTCATGGGCCGCTTCGCTTTGACCGCCCGGGCCTGGCGGCTATCAGCCTTCCCGACGCCACCGCGGCAATCACCGCGATCGGTAACGACTACTCCTACGACGAGGTGTTCGCCCGCCAGGTGCTGGCCGCCGGGCGGGCAGGGGACGTGGTGGTCGGGCTGACCACATCGGGCAACTCCGCCAACGTCGTTCGCGCGCTCGAGGCCGCCCGCCAGGCCGGGATGACGACCGTCACCCTCACCGGTGCGGGTGGCGGCAAGGTGGCCGACGTCGCGCAGATCTGCATCCGAATCCCCAGCGACGACACCGGCCGGATCCAGGAAGCGAGCCTGCACCTGGGGCATTCGATTTGCGAAATGGTCGAAGCGGCGCTGTTTCCCCGGCCGTCCTGACCGCGACGATGCCCGCACCCGAGCTGCGCGACGTCCGCACGGTCTCCCTAGACCGCGACGGCACCGTCAACGTCAAGGCCGCCGAGGGCGAGTACGTCAGGTCCCCGGCCGAGCTGGTGCTGTTGCCCGGCGCGGCCCGGGCGCTGGCCGCGCTGAACGCCGCGGGTCTGCGGATCGTGCTGGTCACCAATCAGCGCCGGCTCTCCGAGCCGCCGGCGGCGCCGGCCGATTTCGCTGCCGTGCACGACCGGCTGGTACGACTGCTCGCCGATCGGGGCGCCCGCATCGATGCCGCTTACCACTGCCCCCACCCCGCGAACAGCTGCGACTGCCGCAAACCCGGCCCCGGCATGCTGTTGCGCGCGGCGGCCGAGCGCGACGTGGATTTGGCCGCTTCGGTGATGATCGGCGACAGCGACGTCGACATGGTGGCGGGCCGCGCGGCCGGAACGAAGACGATTCTGATCCGCCCCGGCGCCCGGCAGGCCGTCGCAGAGGCCGATTTCGTGGTCGACGACCTGGCCGCGGCCGTCGAACTCATCCTGAATGCCGGAAAAACCCCGCTGGCCGGGTGACCGGCGCTGCCTGCTTGCCGCGGTCGTGAACTGCTCATAACCTTGGCAACATCCGAGCGCGTCGGGGAGCGTGGGGCCTGGCGCAACCGACAAACGGCGGGCAGGTCATGGCATCACCGCGACAGGCAGACCGGTGCCGTACTGCCGCGGGTGGCGGTCCCTGAAGGTGGTCGGACTGACCGGCGCCCGGGCCGACGAGCTGGCGACGATGGACATCTTCGCGGGATGTCCCGCCGAAGATCTCGCCCCGTTGGCGCGCCGGCTGCGGCCGTTGCGCGCCCCGGCCGGCCAGGTGCTGATGCGCCAGGGGGAGCAGGCCGTCGAGTTCCTGCTGATCTCCTCGGGCAGCGCCGAGGTCAAACACGTCGGCGACGACGGCGTGGTGATCACCGAGCACACGTCCCCCGGCATGATCGTCGGCGAGATCGCCCTGCTGCGCGACATTCCGCGCACCGCCACGGTGACCACCGCCCAACCGCTGACCGGCTGGACCGGCGACACCGAGGCCTTCGCCAGCATGGTGCACATCCCCGGCGTCATGCCGCGGCTGCTGCGCACCGTGCGGCAGCGCCTGGCCGCGTTCACCACGCCGATCCCGATCCAGGTCCGCGACGGCACGCACCTGCTGCTGCTGCGCCCGGTGCTGCCCGGCGACAGCGAGCGCACCGTGCACGGCCACATCCACTTCTCCAGCGACACGCTGTACCGGCGGTTCATGAGCCCGCGGCTGCCCACCCCGGCGTTGATGCACTACCTGTCGGAGGTCGACTACGTCGATCACTTCGTGTGGGTGGTCACCGACGGCGCCGACCCGGTGGCCGATGCCCGCTTCGTGCGCGACGAGAACGATCCGACCGTCGCCGAGATCGCCTTCACCGTCGCCGACGCCTACCAGGACCGCGGGATCGGCACTTTCTTGATCAGCGCCCTGTCGATCGCCGCCGAGGTCGACGGCATCGAAAGGTTCTCCGCGCGAATGCTTTCCGACAACGTGCCGATGCGCGCGATCATGGACCGCTACGGCGCAGTGTGGCAGCGCGAGGACATCGGCGTCATCACCACCGTCATCGATGTGCCGCACCGGCGCGACCTGCCGTTCCGCAAGCACGAGGCCGACGAGATCCGGCGGGTCGCGCGGCAGGTGATCGAGACCGTCGGCTGAGCCGCCGGCGTGGTGCGCGAGCACGCCCTGTCTGCCGACTATGAGGTGACGTTCGAATCCGCTAGAGCCTGCGGTAGCGCGTTCGAAAGTGACGTCGTGCTTGCCTTCGGGTGACGGTAGGCCCAGGCTTTGGCGTGGCAGGGCCGGACATGGCGGGGTCCTGTGCTATCAACTCCTGATGCGGCCGTTCGGGATTGGCCCGGCGGTGACCATCGTGCTCACGCTGGTGGTCGCCGGGTGCGCTCACCCGCGCGCGCCCAAACCGCCGGCCGCTCCGGCACAATCGCCGCCGAGCAACACGGCCGCCGTCAACCCCGCCAACATCAAGCGGGTGGTCCGCGACCTGCCGCCGGGCTACGAGGTGACGACGGGAATTCCCGTCGCCGCCGCACCGAAGGTGATCTGGGGCCTGGCCGCCGACGCGCGGGCCAAGCCGCCCCGATGCGCCGTCCTGGCCGACCCCGGCAACGGACGCGACCAGTCGGCGCAGGGCGTGTCGGGCTCGGGCAGCGGCGGGATCGTCGACGCGGTGGTGGTGGCTTTGCCGGAGCCCGTGGACTTTCCGCGGGATCTGCTCGGCGCGTGCCAGCAGTGGTCCGAGACCGCCGGGCACACCACCGTCCGCGACCGCCTCACCGACGGCCCGCACATCGACGGCGTCGAAACCCTGGGCATGGTGGCCGACATCACCTCATCGGTCGAATAGGGCACCGAAATCGATTCGCGCAGCTACACATTCACCGCCTATCTGGGCGGCTACTACGCCTTCACCACCCTGACCACCGATCCCGGCGCGGCGGTTCCGGTGCTGCCACCGCAGTTCGCCGCGGATCTGCTCGCCAAAACGGTGTCCACGTTGCGCAGCTGAGCCACCCGCTTGGGTAGATTGGCCACGATGTCCAAGCTGTTGCGCGCGGTGGCCGCTGTCTGCGTCCTGGCCGGCTGCTCATCGGCCACCCACTCGGCGAAGGTGGACATCGCCAAGGTGGCCGACGTGAAACCCAGCTTCGGACCCGACTACAAGGTCAGCGACACCGGCGAACGCGGCATCGACCCCAAGCTGCTGGCCGGCCGCAAGCTGCCCGACGGCTTGACCTTCGACCCCGCCCAGTGCGCGAAAGTGGCGAGCGGGCCGGATCTGCCGGCCAATCTGCAGGGCAACATGGCCGCGGTGACCGCCGAGGGCCGCGGCAACCGCTTCGTCGTGATCGCGCTCGAGACCTCAAAAGCCTTGCCGTTCAACGACCCCGGGAAGGACTGCGCCAAGGTCACCTTCTCCGGTGCGCAACTGCGCGGCGGTGTGCAAGTGGTCGACGCGCCGCAGATCGACAGCGCGCGCACGCTGGGCGTGCACCGGGTGCTGCAGGCGCTGACACCCGGCGGCCCGCGCACCGGCGAACTGTACGACTACTCCGCGCAATTCGGCGACTACCAGGTGATTGTCATCGCCAACCCGCTGGTGATCCCGAACCAGCCCGTTGCTCCCGTCGACACCCAACGCGCGCGCGATCTGCTCGTCAAAGCGGTGGCATCGGTGCGTGCTCAATAGTCAGCGCACGCCGCGCGGGCGGAATTGGATGCTCACCCGCGGCCCGACCGGCGCCGTCGTCTTGGGCACGGTATGCTCCCAGGTGCGCTGGCACGAACCGCCCATCACCAGCAGGTCCCCGTGCGCCTGCGGCAGCCGCAGCGACGGGCTGCCGCCGCGGCGCCGCAGCGCGAAGGCGCGAGTGGCGCCCAGGCTGACGATCGCCACCATGGTGTCCTCGGAACTGCTGCGGCCGATGGTGTCGCCATGCCAGGCCACGCTGTCCAAGCCGTCCTGATAACAGCACAACCCCAGCGTAGTGAACGGCTCGCCGAGTTCGCCGGCGTAGATGTCGTTGAGCCGTCGGCGCAGCCGGGACAGCATCGGATGCGGCGGCTCGTCGACCGTGAGGTCGTGAAAGCTCACCAGCCGCGGCACGTCGACCACCCGGTCGTACATCTGCCGGCGTTCCTCCCGCCACGGCACCGTCGACAGCAGGGCATCGAGCAGATCATCGGCGTCGGTGAGCCAGCCGGCGCGGATTTCGATGAAGGCGCCGTCGCCGCGCAACCGGCGCTCGGTGTGCTGGAACAGGGAGCCTTGAACCGCGATCTCCACGCGACCCAGTTTATCGCACACCCGTTCGATCCCGAGGCCGCGGCGGCGGGCGTGTGACGGCCCCGGCGCCCCTCCGCGCCGCTACGGTTGAACCTGTGGGCGCGGTCGAGCTGGGCACCAATTCGGAGGTGGGCGCGCTGCGGGTGGTCATCCTGCACCGCCCGGGCGGCGAGCTGCTGCGGCTCAACCCGCGCAACGTCGACCAGCTGCTCTTCGACGGCCTGCCGTGGGTGGTCCGCGCACAAGAAGAGCATGACCAGTTCGCCGAGCTGTTGCGCTCGCGCGGGGTCGAGGTGCTGTTGCTGTCGGATCTGCTCACCGAGGCGCTGACGCACAGCGGGGCCGCGCGGATGCAGGGGGTCGCCGCAGCGGTCGATGCGCGACGGCTGGGAGTGCCTCTGGCGCAAGAGCTTTCGGCCTACCTTCGCGGGCTGGAGCCGGCCCGGCTGGCCCAGGTGCTGATGGCGGGGATGACGTTCAACGAGTTGCCGGCCGATACGCGCACCGACGTGTCGCTGGTGCTGCGCATGCACCACGGCGGCGACTTCGTCATCGACCCGCTGCCCAATTTGGTGTTCACCCGCGACTCGTCGATCTGGCTCGGCCCCCGGGTGGTGATCCCGACGCTGGCGCTGCGGGCCCGGGTCCGCGAGGCCTCGTTGACCGATCTCATCTATGCCCATCACCCGCGGTTCACTGGGGTGCGGCGGGCCTACGAATCGCGCACCGCCCCAATTGAGGGCGGCGACGTGCTGCTGCTGGCGTCCGGCGTGGTCGCGGTCGGGGTGGGGGAGAGGACCACGCCGGCCGGTGCGGAAGCGTTGGCCCGCAGCCTATTTGACGACGATCTGGCGCACACCGTGCTGGCCGTGCCGATCGCCCAGCGGCGCGCGCAGATGCACCTGGACACGGTGTGCACGATGGTCGACACCGACACCGTGGTGATGTACGCCAACGTCGTCGACGCGCTCTCGGCGTTCACCATCCAGCGCACCCCATCCGGCGTTGAGATCAGCGAGGCCCCCTTCTTGGAGGCCGCGGCCGCGGCGATGGGAATCGACAAACTGCGGGTGATCGATACCGGGCTGGATCCCGTCATCGCCGAACGCGAGCAGTGGGACGACGGCAACAACACGCTGGCGCTGTCACCCGGCGTCGTCGTCGCCTATGAGCGCAACGCGCAGACCAACATGCGCCTGCAGGAAGCCGGCATCGAGGTGTTGACGATCGCGGGATCGGAGTTGGGCACCGGCCACGGCGGCCCCCGCTGCATGTCGTGCCCGGTCGCCCGCGACCCGCTCTGATGGCACCGCGAAAGTGCAACTGGCAACGCGTTTCCCGAGTGGCGCCGTCGGTAGTTGCACTCTCGCGGCCAGGAGCAGAAGCTAACGCCAGCTGGGCAGCCAGATCTCCATGTTCCAGGTCTGCTGAGAGATCGGCAGACCGGTGAGCACCGGGAACAGCCAGGCGAAGTTGGTCACCACCAACGCCACGTAGCAGCAGACCGCGATCAGCCCCAGGGTACGCCGCTCGGAGTTCGCCCGCAGCACGCCCGTAGCGGTGGGCGCGTAAAGGATGTCGCCGCAGGTCAGCGCGATGGCCATGGCCAGGAACGGCGCCATCGTGGCCGCGTAGAAGAAATACATCTGTCGGTCGATGTCGGCGAACCAAGGCAGCCAGCCTGCGCAATACCCGACCAGCACCGCGGCGTAGCGCCAGTCGCGGCGAACCAGCATGCGCCAGAGCGCGAAAACCAGCACCGGCACTGCCAGCCACCACATCGCTGGAGTGCCCACCAGCATCTCGGCCTTGACGCACGATTGCGCGCCGCAGCCCGGGACGTTCTGCTCGTCGATGGCATATAGCACCGGCCGCAACGACATCGGCCAGCTCCACGGTTTGGATTCCCATGGGTGGTAATTGCCGGCGGAGTTCGTCAAGCCGGCGTGGAACTGAAAAGCCTTGGCGGTGTAGTGCCATAGCGATCGGATGGCGTCGGGCAGCGGCAGCACCGAACGCGGGCCGATGGTCTGGCCCACCTCGTGCCGATCGATGGCCGTCTCGGAGGCGAACCAGGGCGCATAGCCGGCCAGATATACCGCGGCCGGGATCACCCCCAGCGCGTACCCGGTGGGCAGCAGATCCCGCCGGGCCACCCCCAGCCAGGGCCGGGTCACCTGGTACTGACGCCGGGCGGCGACGTCGAAAGCCAGCGACATCGCGGCGAAGAACAGCACGAAGTAAAGGCCCGACCACTTTGTCCCGCAAGCCAACCCGAGCAGCACGCCGGCGCCGAACCGCCACCACCGCACGCCCAGCCGCGGACCCCACACCGTGTCGGCGTTGCGGCCCTGCAGGAGCGCGGTGTGCAAACGTTGTCGCACCTGGTCGCGGTCGACAATCAGCGCCCCGAACGCCGCGGCCACGAAGAAGGTGAGGATGCCGTCCAGCAGCGCGGTCCGCGACGCCACGAAGCTGACACCGTCGCAGATGACCAGCACCCCCGCGATGGCACCGACCAGTGTGGAGCGGCTGATTCGCCGCACGATCCGCACCACCAGCGCCACCATGACCACGCCGAGCAGCGCGCCGGTGAACCGCCAGCCGACGCCGTTGTAGCCGAAGAGCGCCTCGCCGATCGCGATCAGTTGCTTGCCGACCGGCGGGTGGACCACCAGGCCGAACCCCGGGTTGTCCTCCACCCCGTGGTTGTGCAGCACCTGCCAGGCCTGCGGGGCGTAGTGCTTTTCGTCGAAAACCGGTGTGCTGCCGTCGGTGGGTGAGCCCAGGTTCACGAACCGGGTCACCGCCGCCACCAGCGTCACCACGCCGGTCACCACCCAGCCGCGCAAGTCATCGGTGGGCCCGAAATCGGCCGCCGGAACCAACGGGCCCGGGCTGACGACGGGCACCACGCGTTCGTTCTCGGCGCCGTCGGTGTGCACGGGGGATTCGCGGGGCGGGGCGGACATCGGTGTCGATCGTAGGCTGTCGGTCATGACCACCGGCCGCCTGTTGCTGGGGGCGACGCCGTTGGGGCAGCCCTCGGACGCCTCGCCCCGGCTGCTGGATGCCCTGGCCCGCGCCGACGTGGTCGCCGCCGAGGACACCCGGCGGGTGCGCACCCTGGCCAAAGCGCTCGATGTCGCCATCACCGGCCGTGTGATCAGCATGTTCGACCGGGTCGAGGCCGCCAGGGTGGACTCGCTGCTCGAGGCGATCCGGTCGGGGGCGACGGTGCTGGTGGTCAGCGACGCCGGGATGCCGGTGATCAGCGACCCCGGCTTCTGGCTGGTGACGGCCTGTGTGCAGGCGGGGCTGCCGGTGGGATGCCTGCCCGGGCCCTCGGCGGTGATGACGGCGCTGGCCGTGTCCGGGCTGCCGGCGGAGAAGTTCTGCTTCGAGGGCTTCGCGCCGCGCAAGAAGGCGGCGCGGCGCGGCTGGCTGGACTCGCTGGCCGACGAGCGGCGCACCTGCGTGTTCTTCGAATCACCTCGCCGGCTGTCGGCCTGCCTGCAAGACGCGGTGGAGCGGCTCGGCGGTGAGCGGCGGGCCGCGATCTGCCGGGAGCTGACCAAGGTGCACGAAGAGGTGGTGCGCGGCACGCTGGAGGAGCTGGCGGCCTGGGCGGGCGACGGTGTGCTTGGCGAGATCACCGTGGTGCTGGCCGGCGCCACCCCGCGCGCCGACCTGCCGTCGCTGGTCGCCGAGGTCGAGCAGCGGGTGGCCGGTGGCGCCCGGATCAAGGACGCCTGCGGCGAGGTGGCCGCCGCCCAACCCGGCGTGCGGTCCCGTCAGCTCTACGACGCGGTGCTCAAGGCCCGCCGCGACTAGCCCGCCGAGCTCGCCGCCGCGATGGATGGCAGCCCGACGATGGGCGAGGCCTTGTGCAGGCATTCGGCCCACTCGGCGTCGGGATCGGAGTCTGCGGTGATTCCGCCGCCCACGCCCAGCACCGCACCATCCGCGTCGTCGAATTCGACGGTGCGGATCGCGACGTTCAGTTCACATCCGGCCACGGGTGAAGCAAAACCGATTGTGCCGCAATATATTCCGCGAGTAGCGGGTTCCCATTGCGAAAGTAGTTGGCGGGCGCGGTGTTTGGGTGTACCGGTGACCGAGGCGGGCGGGAACGCGGCGCCCAGCAGGGCCGACGTCGGCAGCTCGGTGGGGACCTGCGCCGACACCGTCGACACCAGGTGCCACACCCCCGGCGCCCGGCGCACCACCAGCAGCTCCGGTACGCTCACCGTGCCCACCGTCGCCACCCGGCCCAGGTCGTTGCGCACCAGGTCGACGATCATGATGTTCTCGGCGACCTCCTTGGCCGAGGCGCGCAGCGCCGACGGCCAGGCGTCCAGCGGCAGGGTGCCCTTGATCGGGCTGGATGTGACGACCGTGCCGCGGCGGCGCAGGAAGAGCTCCGGGGACAGCGACGCCACCGCCCCCCACTCGCCCTCGATATAGGCGGCCCGGGCCGGGGCAGTGCGGGCGACGCGGTCGACGAAGAAGTCCAGCGGGGCGCCGCCGACCGTCCCGCGGAACTGCGTGCACACGCACGCCTGGTACACCTCGCCGGCGCGGATGGCTTCCAAGCAGGCCAGCACCCCGCCGCGGTGCGCGGCCCGGTCGGCGATGTCCCAGTCGATCCGGCACGGCCGCCCCGGGCCGGCGGGCGCGGCCAGCGCGCCGGTGAGCCACCGCGGCATCGGCGCGCCGGTGAGGCTCTCGTACCACCAGTGCCCGTCGCGGTCGCGGCGCAGGACGCAGTCCGTCCAGCCGCCGGCGGCCTCGGGGATCCGGTTCGGCTTGGCGTCGGCGCCGCCGTCCGGATAGGACAGGTAACCGATCCACCCGCCGCCCACATGCGGCGGCTGCGGTGCCCACGCCGTGCCGACCGCCAACACGTCGCCGGGGGGCACCGGGCGCACCGGCAGGCTCGGCGCGATCACCGCCAGGGCGTCGAACCAGTCGCCGGTGAACGCGGCCGGCGGCGGCAGACCGAGCCGGCGGGTGGCATCACCCACGGCCCGCAGCACCTGGGGTGCGGGGCCGAGGTCGCCGAGCCGGTCGATGCGCACCGCCCTAGCTTGACAGAGCGGCGCGGGTTCGGGGCGAGTCAGCCGCGGCTGACGTCGCGGGCGGTGGCCAGCGCCGCCAGCTTCTGCGGGTTGCGCATCACATAGAAACGCATCACATAGAAATTGGTGATCTTGTCCGCCGCGATCTCCACCGTGATGACGCCTTCGAGCCGGTCGCCGAGGTAGAGCAACACCGCCGGGGCGCCGCTGCAGGTCACCGTGTCCACCCGCAGGGTGGCGTACTCCGCGGCCTTGCGGAACAGCCCGGCGATGGCGCGGGCCACCTTCTCGGCGCCGACCACCGGCCTGCGGGCGGCGCTGACCACGCCGCCGCTGTCGGCGGTCCAGGTGGCGTCCGGGGCCAGCATCGCCATCAGCGCCTCCACGTCGCCGCTGGCCGCCGTGGCCAGGAACTGCGCGGTGAGCTCGGCGTTGCGCTTGGGGTCGATCGCCTGCCCGGCGCCGGGGTGGTGTTTGCGCCGGGCCCGCACGTGTTCGCGGGCCTGGTGCGCGACCTGACGCACGGTGGGCGCCGGCTTGCCCACCGCCTCGGCGATCTCGTCGTAGTCGAATCCGAACACCTCGCGCAGCACGAACACCGCCCGCTCGTCGGGACTCAACGTTTCCAGCAACACCAGCATCGCCATCGAAATCGACTCGGCGAGAATGACATCGGTGGACGGATCCTGCTCGTCGAGCAGCAGCGGCTCGGGCAGCCAGGGCCCGACGTACTCCTCACGCCGGCGCGCGCCGGCCCGCAGTGCTTTGAGCGCCTGCCGGGTGACCAGCTGAGCCAGGTAGGACTTGGTGTCGCGCACCGTGGCCAGGTCGACGGTCGACCAGCGCAGGTAGCTGTCCTGCAACACGTCGTCGGCCTCGGTCGCCGAACCCAGCATTTCGTAGGCGATGGTGAACAGCAGCGGCCGCAGCCGGGTGAATCGGTCGGCGTGCTCGCTGCCGGTCGGTGCCTGCGTCATCAAACCCCGACCCACTCGTCGGCCGGCATCCGCTGGCCGCCCTTGAGCCAGCGGTACGAGTCGGACTTGGCGGCCTCGCGCCGGATCGCCCACAGCGTGCCTCGGCAGATCGCCTCCTTGAGCTTCGCGGCGGCCCACCCGCCCAGGTACGCGTTGATCGGGGTGTCGGCGGTGCGCGCCAGTTGGAAGGTGGCGGCCGCCCGGCCCAGGCTGATGCACTGCCCGACGAACGCCTGGTTCAGCGGCGCCGGGCTCGGTCCCGGCGATGCGGCGCAGCACGGTGTTGGCGGCCTGGGCGCCCAGCGGACCGGCGGCCTGGCAGCTCATCCGCAACGGCCGCCCGGACGGCGCGGCGTCGCCGGCGGCGACGATGCGGTCGTTCGTCGATGCTGGTGAGCGTCTCGTCGGTGAGCAGCCGGCCCAGCGGGTCGGTGCGCAGCCCGCTGCGGGTGGCCAGGTCCGGGACGCTGAATCCGGCCGTCCACACTGCGGCCGCGCTGGGCAGCACCACGCCGTCGCTGAGCACCACCTCATTCCAGCGCACCTCGGTCACGGTGACGGACTCCAGCACGCCGACCCCGAGGCGGCGCAGCCGCTTGGCCACCGAGCGCCGGCCCCGCGGGCTCAGCGACGGGCCCAGCACCGGGCCGCAGATCAGGGTCACCGGGCGTCCGAGCTCGGCCAGCTCGGAGGCGGTCTCGATGCCGGTCAGCCCGCCCCCGACCACGGTGATCGGTGCCGGCGGCGGCAGATCGGCCAGCGCGTAGTGCAGCCGCTGGGCGCTTTCCAGGTCGGCAACCGAATGCGCGAACTCCGCGCATCCCGGCACCTCGGCCACGGCGCCGGTGCTGCCGACTGCGTAGATCAGGTAGTCGTAGTCTAGCCCCGGCGTCGGAGGCCAGCACGGCCCGGCGGGCGGTGGTGTCGATGTGGTCGACCGTGTCGACGATCAGCTCGATGCCCTCCCCGGGCAGTGTGGCGTAATCGGCGATCACCGTGCTGGTGTCCGCCACCAGCTGGTGCAACCGGATGCGCTCCACGAAGACCGGTCGCGGGTTCACCAGGGTGATGTCGATGTCCGGGCGCTGACGCAGATGGTTGGCGGCCAGCGTGCCGGCGTATCCGCCGCCGCCGACGACGACATGTGTTTTGCTGCGGGTCACCTCGGTCCTGGCTGTCTCCTGTTTGTGAGGACGTGTGCCCTTGCGACACCGCAGCCCGCTCCCGCGTGACAGGTTCGCCCGCAATTGTGACCGGCCTCACTGCTGCGGGCCCGGCCGGCCCCGCTGAACTGCGGCGACACCCCGGCCGAACATGCGTGATACGCTGCGCTACGCCAATTCGTGGCCCGCCCCGAGCGGGAGGCACGCACCAGAGAAACCCCGAAATCCGGGGCCACTTGCCCGCGCATCGGTGTGTATTGGGAGAAGCAAACCGTGACGAAGACCACCTCTTCGAGTGGACCCGGCGCGCCGACCGGTCGCGGCGGGTGGTCGGCGGTTGTCTCCGGGTGCGATCTGACGCGCTGACGATGGTGTGCTCATCGGGGAAACGAGCGCTGGCCGCTGTCATCTGCATAGCGGCGGTGCTGAGCGGATGCGGCGGCAAGCCCGATCCGGGGCCGCTGTCGGCCATGGTCAGCCCGGCCATCCCGCCCACCGCGCAGGAGATCCCCAACCCGCTGCGCGGCCAGTACGAGCAGATGCTGAATCCACTTTTCCCGCAAGGTAATTCGGCGCAGCAGCGGTACTCGCCGCGGCCCGCCTCCTACGACGCCAGCCTGCGGGTCTCCTGGCGGCAGCTGCAGCCCGTCGACCCGCGCACGTTGCCCCCCGACGCGCCCGACGACCGCAAGTTCGACTTCTCCGTGATCGACGACGCGCTGGCCAAGCTGGGCGCCCGCAACATGCGCCTGATCCTGGGCGTGTACCCTTACCGGTCCTGCTGCAACGACACCTATCCGGACAACACCGCCATCGCGATTCCGGACTGGCTGCGCCCGTCGTCGACCAGTTATCCGCCGCCGAACCAGGCCCCCGGCGTCACCCAGGTGGTGCCGAACTTCAACGACCCCGACTACCTCAACGGCGTCACCGCGCTACTGGCCGCGCTGGGCCGCCGGTACGACGGCGACGAGCGGTTGAGCGTGTTCGAGTTCTCCGGCTACGGCGACTTCGGTGAGAACCAGCTCGGCTATCCGCGCGACTCGCTGGGCGCGCCGGGCCCCGCCCCGGACGACAGCGTGGCAAAGCTGGGTTATTACAGCCAATTTCGAGACCAGAGCATCACCAAGGCCTCCATCGCGCAGCTGGTCGCGGCCAACACCAACGCCTTCCCGCACACCCAGTTGGTGGTGGCGCCGCAGAATCCGGAGATCGTGCGCCAACTGCTCGCCGACGACGTCACCAAGAAACTGTCCACGCCGGTCGGGATCCGCGCAGATTGCCTCGGGGTGCAGTCGCCGTTGCCGGAATGGGCCGAGGCCAACGACTCTCGCTACGTCCGGTCCAACGACGCCGTCGTCGCGGCGATCAAGCAGCGGCTCGGGTCGGGACTGGTGATCAGTCAGTGGTGCCGGCCGCCCAAGGGCGCCGACTCCCGGTCGTACTACGAGAAGGGGCTGCACGACGTCATCCGCTATCACGTGTCGATGACGTCGAGCGCCGACTTCCCGGACTGGGATGCGACGTCGGCGATGGACCCCGAGCTGTATCTGCTGTGGGGGCAGGCCAATACGTCGGCCGGTTACCGGTACTCGGTGGAGGCCAAGCCCGGATCGCAATCGATCCAGGGCAAGGTGGCCAGCATCTCGGTGGTGTGGACCAACTACGGCGCGGCGGCGGCCACCGAGCACTGGGTGCCCGGCTACAAGCTGGTGGACTTCTCCGGGGCGATCGTTCGCAGCCTGCCCGCGATGGTCAACCTCAAGACGCTGGTGCACGACGAATCCAGCACGTCACGCGAGGAACCGGTCCTGGAATCGGCCACAGAATCGGTGCACGTCGACGTGACCGGCCTGGCGCCCGGCCACTACACGCTGCGCGCCACGGTGGACTGGCAGCAACACAAGCCGAACGCCTCGCACGTCGTCAACTACGCGCCCATGGCACTGGCCCGTGACGGCCGCGACGGTGCCGGTCTGTATCCGATTGCCACACTTGACATCCCGAGCGACGCGGGCTCGTCAAGCGGTCACTGATCGTCGCGGCTTTTCCCCAGAATCCCGATCGCTGGGCCGGTGCGTGATAACGTTTCCGCATGTATTTCGGCCCCGTGATCTGGGGTCGGCACCCAGACGGAATGTGCGCCCGTATCGGAGGATTCCGTGCCACGCAGCCTGGACCTGGTGGTCACCTCCGTCGCTACCGCGCTGATGGAGGCCACGGCGTCCACGGCGCGCTCGGTCAGCGAAACGGTGCTCGCGCAGCTCGTCGAGCAGTTCGATGTGGACGCCAGCTTCCTGCACCACCACGACGCCGCGGGCCCGATGGCCGCGCTGCGATCCGAGGGTGTCGAATCGGTGCTGGTCCAATGCGAGCGGCAGCGCCGGCCGGTGGTCAGCAGCCCGGCCCGGGCCGCCGGTTGGCTGCGCCGCCGGCTGCAGCGCGACAAGGCAGCCGGCGCGCCCTCGGTGGCCGCCGCGCTGTTCGCGCAACTGCAGGCCCGCATCGCCGCCGAGGAACGGCTTCGCTACCTCGCCGAGCACGACGACCTGACCGGTGTGTACAACCGGCGAGCGCTGGTCGCGCATCTGACCGAACGGCTGGCGGCCGGAAACCCCGGGCCGGTGGCGGTGTTCTATCTCGACCTGGACCGGCTGAAGCCGATCAACGACTACCTCGGCCACACCGCGGGCGATTGGTTCATCCGCGTGTTCGCGCAGCGCATCGAGGAATGCGCGGGCGAGCAGAGCATGATCGCCCGGCTGGGCGGCGACGAGTTCGTGGTCATCCCGCACCAGTCGATGGCGTCCGAGGCCGCCGAGGCGTTCGCCCGCCGGCTGTCGACGCTGCTGTGCGATCGCCTGACCATCGGTGGGCACGTGATCAGCCGGACCGTCAGCATCGGGCTGGCGGTGGGCACACCCGGGGCGGACAACTGCACCGACCTGCTGCGGCGGGCCGACGAGGCGGTGCTGACCGCCAAGCGCGCCGGCGGCAACCAGACCGCGGTGTCCACCGATGACATGTCGCTGAAGCGGGCCTTCCGCAACGACATCGAGCTGCACCTGCAGGGCGACATCGACAGCGAGGGCCTGCTGCTGCACTACCTGCCCGACGTCGACCTGTGGACCGGCGCCGTCGTGGGGGCCGAGGCGCTGGTGCGCTGGCGGCGGCACCCGATCTGGGGGCTGCTGCTGCCGGACTCGTTCATCGGGGTCACCGAATCGACCAACCTGGGCGCCGAGCTGGGCGGGTGGGTGATGCGCAGCGCCTGCGCTGATTTCAGCCGGTGGCGGGCCAACGGCGTGGGCCACGGCGCGATGTTGCGCATCAACGTCTCGCCCATTCAGCTGATCAGCCGGTGCTTCGTGGAAACCGTCGCCGACACGATCGGCGAGTTCGGCATCGACGCGGGCTCGGTGTGCCTGGAGATCACCGAGCGCGCGGTGGTGCACGACACCGAGACCACTCGAAAAACGTTGTCGGAGCTCAAGGAAGTCGGTGTGCAGATCGCCATCGACGACTTCGGCACCGGCTACGCCGTGCTGTCCCACCTGAAGTCGCTTCCCGTCGACATGCTCAAGATCGACGCCGGGTTTGTCCGGGAGGTGGGCACCGACGCCGGGGACCTCGCGATCGTCCAGGCCATCATCGTGCTGGCCGAGGCGTTCGGCCTGGAAGTGGTCGCTGAGGGCGTCGAAACACCGGCTGCCGCACTGACTTTGATGCAGCACGGCTGTCACCGGGCGCAGGGTTTTCTGTTGTCGCGCCCGATCCCCGGCGAGGCGATGGAAGCGCTGCTGTCCGCGCGCTGGATGCCGATGCCGTTTCTCGCCGACCGCGAGGCGTCGTCGATGGGCTCGATCTAGCCCCTCGGCCCGCTCAGCGTTCGTCCGGCAGGAAGACGAAGTTGTTCACGTACGGGCCCCGGCCGGTCCAGCCGTCCTGCCGGCTGCCGGCGTTGGCCGGGTCCTGGTGCACCGCCGGGGCGAACTCCGCGATCGGCCGCCGCGCGCCGTCCAGCTCGAAGTAGCCCGAGTAGCCGAGACCGGTCAGCAGTCGGGTGATCTCGGCGACGGCGTCGCGGTGGTGGCGCTCCTCGGCTTCCACCACGATCGCCGGCCGGTTGCGCGCGAGCGTCTCTGCGGCGCCGCGCAGTACCGCCAGCTCGTGGCCCTCGACGTCGATCTTGACCAGGCCGACGTCGTCGAGATTCAGGTCGTCGAGCCGCTTGACCGGCACGTCGATGACGCGGATCTGGTCCCCGGTCAAATCGCCCAGGCTGTTGTCGGTGTCGATGGTGCTGCGGCCCGGCTCCGACTCGACCACCCGCATGGCGATCGTTCCGGGTTCATCCGACAGCGCCACGGCCTCGACCCGGACCGCGGCCCCGACCGCGTCGAACATCGCCGCCAGATCGCGGGCCTGGGCCGGGCGGGGCTCGAACGCGATCACCGAGCGTGACGACGCCGCCATCGCGATCGTGAACTCGCCGAGGTCGGCCCCGATGTCCAGCGAAACCTGATGTGGGTCGCACAACGACGCCACCAGCTGCACGTCCGGGCGGGACCGGCCGAGCCGGTCGAGAATGCGGAATTTGCGCCGCCAGAACCGGCGCGGGGCGAGCCTCTTCGCCGCGGGCGCGAGCCACCGTTTGGCCAAGTGTGCCAGCGCCATCTGCGGTGATCTCCTGTCCGATTCCCGGGGAGCACCAGCTTAAATGACGCCCGGCGGCGGGGCGCCGACGACGAGCTTTCGGAGAGCCGGGCGGAATCGGGCATGCGCCGCGGGCGCGGGCGCTACCCTGTTGTCACCCTTGGTATCCCACGCATGAATACCCGCGACGGCCGCCGGCCGCGAGCCGCCAGAGAGGTTGCAGCCCCATGATGGAGACGGCGTTTCGGCGAGCAATGCCCGCCGATACCGTTCCGCAACCACGGCGAACCGTCGCCGCCGGGCGCGGAGCAGCCCGCGCCACGGCGGCGGCGAGAACGAGGAAGATCGTTCTGGTCGTCGGGGTGTGCTTGGCGCTGTTGCTCGACGGGTGCGGTCAGCGTGGCGATCTCGGTCCGCTTTCGCTGATCGCCAGCCCGGCCATCCCGTTGTCGGTGCAGGACGTTCCGAACCCCCTGCGCGGCCAGTACGAAGATCTGTTGCAACCGCTTTTCCCGCAAGGCAATTCGGCGCAGCGTCGCTACCCGGCCTGGCCGGCGTCGCAGGACGCCAGTTTGCGTGTTCCGTGGCGACAGCTGCAGCCCACCGATCCGAGCACCCTGCCGCCCGACGCTCCCGACGACCGCAAATTCGATTTCAGCGTGATCGACGACGCGCTGGCGAAGCTGGCCAGCCGCAACATGCGGTTGACCCTGCGGGTGGTCGCCTACAACTCCTGTTGCGGCACCGTCTATCCGAACAACACCAACATCGCGATGCCCGACTGGATGCGCTCGGCAGCCACCAATTACACCGGTCCGCAACGGTATTGGTGGTCACCCGGAGTGACGCAGGTCGTGCCGAACTGGAACGACCAGAACTACCTCAACGCCTTCGGGCAGCTGTTGGCCGCGTTGGGGCGCCGGTAGGACCGCGGATCGGTGCCGAGGCGCGGCAGGGATCGCAATCGTTGGCCGACCCCAGGCAGTCGGCGCGGATGCCGGGACCGGACGGCGCGGGACTGTGACCTAGGCAGCAGGTATTTACGAGTGCGTCAACTAGGACAGCCGTATGACTGCTAACCTCTGTGGTGGGCTAAAGGTCTCGAGCGACGCGAATCCGTGTTCGCTCCGATCCCCTAAAAGAACCGAGGTACTTGTGCCCTGCTCGAGCAACGGCGTCGTCAACGCGACGGCCGGCGCCACGGCCCGCGGCGCCGGGCCCGGCAGGAACGCGTGCCTCATCACCGCCCCCACGGGGGAGCCGAGCTTTCGAACACGATGACCACCCATTCGACCGACGGACGAGCGGATGCGACCCGGCAACAGATCCTGCGGGCCGCATCGCACCAGTTCGCCCGGCGGCCCTACCACGACGTCGGTCTCGACGACATCCTCGCCGAGGCCGAGCTCACCAAGGGCGCGATGTACTTCCACTTCAAGTCGAAGCACGCGCTGGCAGTCGCGATCATCGAGAGCCAGACCGCCAGCGGCGCCGTTGCCGTGCAGGACCTGCTGACCCGCGGGCTCTCCGGCCTGGAGACGCTGATCGACTTCTCCTATCTGATCGCCGTCAAGGACAATCAAGACGGACCTGGTCCGGTCCGGGCTCAACCTGATGGAGTCGGTCGGGCTGTCCGACGGGTTGCAGGAGAAGCTGTTCGACCGGTGGATCAAGGCCCTGGCCCGGGTGGCCGAGCAGGCCAAGGGCGAGGGCGACATCAACGAGCACTGCGATCCGCAGGACATCGGCCGGTTGATGGTGTCGCTGCACACGGGGCTGCGCAAGACCAGCAACCTGGACGACCCGGAACGATTCCTGCGTGATCTGGAGAAGTGCTGGTCGCTGCTGCTCACCGGGATCCTGCAGCCGGACCGCATCGAGTACTTCCAACAGTTCCTGCGCAGGCGTGCTGCCCTCGCGATCAACACCAGTGCAACCGATGATGACGAGTCCTAGCGGCCGGGCCGACGCGCGGTCCGCGCATCCGACGAGCCTGCGGGGGTGCGGGGGCGATGGCCCGCCAAGTTCGGTCTGAGGCCACCCGGCAGAAGATCCTGGACTCGGCGATCGAAGTCTTCGGCGAGGTCGGTTATGCCGCGGCCGGGTGGAGCACCATCATCGAGCGGACCGGCATGACCAAGGGCGCCCTGTATCACCACTTCGATTCCAAAGAATCGTTGGCGTCCAACATCATCGAGGAGGGCCCCGACCGGCTGCTCAGTGCGTTCCGCAACGTGTGCGGGTCGTCGTCGCCGGGGCTGGAAAACCTGGTGCACGGCACCTTCACCATCGTCGAGGTTTTGCGGTCGGACAAAATGGTGCGCGCCGCAGCGCAATTGGCCACCGCGCTAAGTGGATTCAACGGTGCGGCCTCGCTCTTCTACGCGAATTTTGTGCTGGAAACGGCGCAGGAGGCGCGGCGGGCGATCAAGGAAGGCGACCTGCGCGACGACATCGACCCCGACGTGCTGAGAGCGTCGCTAATGGGCCCCATATTCGGGGCCCGGTTGATAGCGAGCACCATTTCCGGTCACGGCCGAATCGGTGACATCATCGGCGACCCCACCGCGCGGTTGCACCAGATCTGGAGCCTGCTGCTGCCCGGCATCGTCTCGCAGGCATCGCTGCCGTATTTCGAGCAATTCCTGCGCCGCGAGGGAATGCGCCACGCCACGGCCAACCCCGCCGCGGAACCGGAAGGCGAATAGCCTTTGGCGAGAGCCGTTGCCCGGGTGCCGCTTCGGTCGTCACGATCGCATTTCCGTTATTGGGGTTGAAGCGCTTTCAACAATGCATACTGTTCCGGTGAAGTTGCGGAAATCCCTCGGCCAGGTAATCGCACTGGCCGGTGTCGTCGGATTCTTGGTGAACAGTGTCCCGGAATCCTGGGCCGCGCCCGCCGATCCGAGCGCCTCCTCGGACTCGACGGTGAGCACGACCACCACCACGATGACACTGTCGATGCCCGACCTCGGGTCGTCGTCCACCCTGGAGTTCTGGGGGCTGACCAGCATCCAGCAGTTGTCGCTGCCGGTGCTGCACGGGCTGACCATCTATCTGCCGCAATCGCCGTCGACGGCGGAGTCCGACACGGCGATTCAGCTGGCCATCGCCGCGCACTACGGCAAGCAGACTCCCGACATCGTGGTGGTCCCATTGCAGGAAGGGCAGGCGGCTCCGCCGGCGCCACCGCAAT
Source organism: Mycobacterium lepraemurium (assembly GCA_002291465.1). Classification (GTDB taxonomy): domain Bacteria; phylum Actinomycetota; class Actinomycetes; order Mycobacteriales; family Mycobacteriaceae; genus Mycobacterium; species Mycobacterium avium. The sequence continues at coordinate 1,065,424 of CP021238.1, forward strand.
CGCTAGAACGCCAGGTCGTCATCAAAGAGGGCCCGGACAACGGGCTTTCGTTGCAGGGCTCCGCCGGGGTGCCGTGGTTGCTGGTCTCGGGGCCGCTGAACCGCACCGGCGAATCCGACACCGCCCTGCTGTTCAGCGACCTGTCGGATATGGCCCTGGCGTCCAAGGTCGCGGTGGAATCACCCAAGCCCAAGCCCAAGCCCCAATTGCCTTCGGACAGCGCCACATTGCGCGAACTGGGCCAGTCGGTCGTCAACGCGATGTCGCTGCAGCCCCGGATCTTGATCGGGCTGGACCAGACCCGCTTCGGCAGATCCGTGCATTCGGTGCGGGTGCATCTGCAGGGTTCGTACACGCCGACGCCGAGCAACATCGCCGGCCAGATCGCCGTCACGGTCGGCCGGGAGACCATCGACCACTGGCCGACCGACGGCCACGGCACCATCGGCCGCTGGGTCGACGTGCCCGATCGGCTGCTGCAGCGCTACACCAGCCTGGATCTGATTCTCGACGTCGCGAGCAACGTCGGGCATTGCGGAGACTTCTACACCGCCGGCCCCGGCAACCAACTGCTTACGCTGAACATCAACGGCGACAGTGTCATCCAGAGCAGCCCGGCCGCGCCGCCCGTGCCGGACGGGTTCCAGTCGATGCCCCAATCGCTGTTGCCCCGCCTGCAGGTCGGCATCGCCGAGCACTCGTTCGTCGACACGGTGCGCGCGCTCGATCTCCTGGTGGGCCTGCAGCGGATCAGCGCGATACTGATCGACACCACCGTCACCACCGTCAAACAAGCGATCGACTCGTCGAATCCGGCGCTGCTGATCTCGGCCGACGGGTGGAACCAGTCCGACGTGACGCTGCCGGTGGCCGCCGGGCCCAGCGGCCCGATCACCGTCAACGCCGTCAACTCCGGCGACAAGCCCACCAAGCTCACCTTGGACCCGGTGCTGTGATTCGCTTCTCTGCAAACGGTTTCCACCACGCCAGTTCGCTGCTGATCGCGACGTCCAACGGCGCGGCCGGACAGCTCGACGAGCTGATCCGGTGGCTCAAGAGCGACACCGACAAGCACTGGCAGCGGCTCAACGGCGTTGCGGTGGTGTCAGTGCCCGGACAGGATCCGGTCACCGTCGACCATCCGCCGCTGGCCGTTGGTGCGCCCGCCGCGGGCGCCGGGCATCACTCCGATCTGGACTGGCTGTGGTGGTTCGGCGCGGGCTGGCTGGCGGTGGCCGTCGTCGGCGCCGGGGTGATCCTGTGGCGGGTGCGACGCGAATCATGGCGGCGCCGCTAGGGTTTCGGCCCCGAGGGCACGCGTGAGAGCCATCGCGACGCGCGCGACCGTCAAGAATGCGGCGGCCGGATTGCTGTGCGCCGCCGGGGTCGACGCGCTGGCCCGGCGGCACCGCCGCGACGCACTCGCCATCCTGATGTTCCACGGGGTGGAAGACCGACCGCCGTCGCCGCCTTGTTGGCACGTGTCGGGCGCCGCGCTGTTTCGCCGCCAATTGCGCTACGTGCGCGCGTATTTCAACGTGCTCGCCCTCGAGGACGCCCTGGACCGGCTGGCCGGCGGGACGCTGCTGCCGCGGGCCCTGGCGATCACCTTCGACGACGGCACCCGAAACCTGGCGACCCACGATGCCGGTGCTGCGCGAGCTGGAACTGCCCGCGGCGGTGTTCTTGGCGACCGGCCCGATCGGCACCGACAGAACGCTGTGGCCCGACCGGCTCTGGCTGGCCATCGCCCGCGGCCCGGAACTCGAAATCGACTTGACGGCATGGGTATTGGGAATCCGCCCGCTGAAAAGCAACACCGACCGCGGCGCGGCCTATACGGTGGTAGTCGAGAAACTGAAAAACCTGCCCGCCCCGCAGCGCATCGCGGCGCTGGACGAGATCCTCTGCGCGCTCGGCCATCACGGCGACGGCGGGCCGTTCCTGATGCTCAGCTGGGAGCAAGCCCGCCAACTGGCCGCGGACCCGCTGGTGATGCTGTATCCGCACACGGTGACCCACCCGATCCTGGCCCGTTGCGACGACGCCAAACTGCACCGGGAGATCACCGAGTCATGCACCGCTATCGAGCGTGAGACAGGCTCGCCGCCAACGGTTTTCTTCTACCCCAACGGCCGGTTGCAGGATTTCGACGAGCGGACCAAGGACGTGTTGCGGGCCCGCGGGGTGCGCTGGGCACTGCCCACCGCACCGGGATTCGCCGACCGGTGCTGCGACCCGCTGGCGCTACCGCGGTTGGCGGTGGCGGCGACGCGTCGTTGAACTACTTCAAGCTGCTGGTCTCCGGCGGACTGCCGCGCCGTTAGCGCGCCTCTTCCCAAAGCTGTTCGGTCAGGTCCTGGAACGCGGCCAGGGCGAACTGGTCGTCGGCGCGCATCACCGCCGACTTGCTCATCATCGCGCGAACCACCGACCCGTCCCGGTGCGCCAGTTCGACCACCATGTTCGCCAGCGCATGCACCGTCGCCAACAGCGACTCCGACGCCGGTGCGTGATGGAAGATCTGCTCGAAGCGCAGCGCCAGTGCCTCCTGGGGCTGGTAGCCCAGCATGTCGGCAAATGCGGTGTTGGCCTACAAGATACTGCCGTCACCCGCGATGGCCAACACGGGAACCGGGATGCGCTCCAGCACGACCAGTGCGGGCAGCTCCCTGAGGGTGGTCATCGGCGATTGGCTGTGTTGCCGGTTCTGGCGTCGTTCCACGAGCCGATTATGGTCTATGGCACAGGTTGGGTTGGAGGCTTTCGTCCAACGCCGCTCAATCGACTTTCTCCGACTCCGCCTGGTAGCGGGGAAACACGCCGGTCGGAGGCGGCAGCACCGTACCCGGAGCCAGCCGCGCGCCCAGCGCGTCGAACGCCCGCCGATCTTGGCCCTGCCCCAGCAGATCCAGCAGCTTGCCGGCCGATTCGGGCATGACGGGCTGTACCAGCAGCGCGGCGATGCGGACCACCTCGCAGGTGACGTACAAGACGGTGCGGAACCGGGTCTGATCCGCCTCGGACTCGCTCTTGCGCAACATCCACGGCTGTTGCGCCGAGAAGTACTTGTTGGCCTCGCCGAGCATCAGCCAGATCGCTTCCAGGCCCAGGTGCATCGCCTGCGAGTCGAAACTGGCGCGCACCCGCGGCAACAAACCGTCAGCCGTCTGCAGCAGTTCACGGTCGTCGCCGGTGAAGTCACCGGGTTCGGGCACCACCGAGTGCAGGTTCTTGGCGATCATCGACAACGAGCGTTGCGCCAGGTTGCCCAGCTCGTTGGCCAGATCGGTGTTGATCCGGGTGATGATCGCGTCCTCGGTGTAGCTGCCGTCCTGGCCGAACGGCACCTCGCGCAGCAGGAAGTAGCGCAGTTGGTCGACGCCGAAGGTGTCCACCAGCGTGATCGGGTCGACGATGTTGCCCACCGACTTGCTCATCTTCTCGCCGCGGTTGAGCAGAAACCCGTGCGCGAAAACCCTTCGGGGCGGCTCGATTCCGGCCGACATGAGAAACGCCGGCCAGTACACGGTGTGGAACCGGATGATGTCCTTGCCGATCATGTGCAGGTCGGCCGGCCAGTACCGGCGGAACATCTCCGATTCGGTGTCCGGGTATCCCACCCCGGTCAGGTAGCTGGTGAGCGCGTCGACCCAGACGTACATGACGTGATCGGGATGATCGGGCACCTTGACGCCCCAGTCGAACGAGGTGCGCGAGATGGACAGGTCGCGCAGGCCGCCGGAGACGAAGCTGACCACCTCGTTGCGCCGCACCTCGGGGGCGATGAAATCCGGGTTCGTCTCGTAGTGGGCCAGCAGCTTGTCGGTGTAGGCCGACAGCCGGAAGAAATACGTTTGCTCCTCGGTCCAGGTCAGCGGGGCGCCGGTTTCGGCGGCCACCCGCGTCCCGTCGTCGAGCACCTTGGTCTCCGATTCGACGCAGAACCGCTCGTCGCGCACCGAATACCAACCGGAATAGCTGTCCAGGTAGATGTCGCCGGCCGCCTGCATCCGCCGCCAGATCGTCTTGGACGCTTCGTGGTGCTCGGGGTCGGTGGTGCGGATGAAGCGGTCGAAGGAGATGTTCAACCGCTCCTGCAGCCGCTGGAACACATCGGAATTGCGCCGGGCCAGCTCGGCCGTGCCGATGCCCTCGGCCGCCGCAGTCTCGACCATCTTGAGGCCGTGCTCGTCGGTGCCGGTCAGGAATCGCACGTCGAAGCCGTCGAGCCGCTTGAACCGGGCGATGGCATCGGTGGCGATGTACTCGTAGGCATGCCCGACGTGCGGGTCGCCGTTGGGGTACGTGATCGCGGTGGTGACGTAGAAGGGCCTCATCGAGAGTCCACCTTATTGTGTGTGCGTGAGCTCCAACCGACGAGAACGACAAGCCCCGCCCGCCCCGGAGCCGCTGGCGCCCCTCATCGACGCCCACACCCACCTCGACGCCTGCGCCGCCGGACCGGAGACGGGAGCCGCCGACGTGCGGGCCATCGTGGACCGCGCCGCGGCGGTGGGGGTGTAGGCGGTGGTCACCGTCGCCGACGATCTGGACTCGGCGCGCTGGGTCACCCGCGCGGCGGAGTGGGATCCGCGGGTGTACGCGGCCACGGCGCTGCATCCCACCCGCGCCGACGCGCTGGACGACGCGGCCCGCGCCGAGATCGAGCGGCTGGTGGCCCACCCCCGGGCGGTGGCGGTCGGGGAGACCGGCATGGACCTGTACTGGCCGGGGCGGCTGGACGGCTGCGCCGAGCCGGCCGTGCAGCGCGAGGCCTTCGCCTGGCATATCGATCTGGCCAAACGGTGCGGGAAACCGCTGATGATCCACAACCGGGAGGCCGACGCCGAGGTGCTCGACGTGCTGGCCGCCGAGGGCGCCCCCGACGTGGTGATCTTCCACTGCTTCTCGTCGGGTACGGCCATGGCCCGCCGCTGCGTGGGCGCCGGTTGGCTGCTGAGCCTGTCCGGCACCGTGAGCTTCCGCAACGCGCGCCCTGCGCGAAGCCGTGCCGTTGATACCGCCCGGGCAGGCAGCTGCTGGTGGAAACGGATGCGCCGTTTTTGACCCCGCACCCGCACCGGGGGACGGCCAATGAGCCCTATTGCCTTCCCTATACTGTTCGGGCGATCGCCGAACTGGTGGATCGCCGCCCCGAAGAGCTGGCTGCGGTGACGAAGGGCAATGCTCGGCGGGTGTACGGACTGGCCTGACGATCAGGGCCGGCGAACAGGGTGATTCTTTATAACATCGCCGCGTCGGAGTTGCCCAATATTGGCCGGTTCGTTACCGTCTTGTGATCGAACGGGTGGGCCTGCGGGCCCTTCATTTGTGAATTGCCGCTGAGTGAGTGGTTGCTGAGGGTTGGGTAGCGCGTGTTGAGTGTATTGCCAAAACTTCATCAGAACCCTTCGCCGATGTTGCGGCTCGTGGTCGGGGGGCTGCTGGTAGTCCTGGCATTCGCGGGCGGATACGCGGTTTCGGTGTGCAAGACGGTGACGTTGACCGTCGACGGTGTCGCCGTGCGGGTGACCACGATGAAGTCCAAGGTGATCGACGTCGTCGAGGAGAACGGCTTCGTCGTCGACGACCGTGACGACCTGTACCCCGCCGCCGATGTCGCGGTGCACGACGCCGGCAAGATCGTGCTGCGGCGCAGCCGCCCGCTGCAGATCTCCCTGGACGGCCACGACAGCAAGCAGGTGTGGACCACGGCCTCCACGGTCGACGAGGCGCTGGCCCAGCTGGCCATGACCGACACCGCCCCCGCCGCGGCCAACCGCGGCAGCCGGGTGCCCCTGGCCGGCATGGCCCTGCCCGTCGTCAGCGCCAAGACGGTGCGCATCAACGACGGCGGCGCCGTGCGCACCGTGCATCTGGCGGCACCCAACGTCGCGGGCCTGCTCAGCGCCGCCGGCGCGCCGCTGGCCGAAAGCGACCAGGTGGCGCCCCTGGCGTCGGCGCCGATCGTCGACGGCATGGAGATCCAGGTGACCCGCAACCGGATTCAGCAGGTCACCGAGCGGATACCGTTGCCGCCCAACGCCCGCCGCATCGAAGACCCGGACATGAACATGAGCCGCCAAGTGGTCGAGGATCCCGGCAGCCCGGGCACGCAGGACGTCACCTTCTCGGTGGCCACCGTCAACGGCGTGGAGACCGGCCGGCTGCCGATCGCCAACACGGTGATCACGCCGGCCCGCGAATCGGTGGTCCGGGTCGGCACCAAGCCGGGCACCGAGGTCCCGCCGATCAGCGACGGCTCCATCTGGGACGCCATCGCGGGCTGCGAAGCCGGCGGAAACTGGGCGATCAACACCGGTAACGGGTATTACGGCGGTGTGCAGTTCGACCAGGGCACGTGGGAGCGCAACGGCGGGTTGCGGTTCGCCCCGCGCGCCGACCTGGCCACCCGCGAAGAGCAGATCACTGTCGCCGAGGTAACCCGAGAGCGCCAGGGTTGGGGTGCGTGGCCAGTGTGCAGCGGAAGAGCTGGTGCGCGCTGACCATTCGGCTCCTCGGGCGCACCGAGATCAGGCGGCTGGCCAAAGAACTTGAATTCCGGCCACGGAAATCCCTCGGTCAGAACTTCGTGCACGACGCCAACACGGTGCGCCGGGTGGTGTCGATGTCCGGGGTGAGTCGCTCCGACCACGTCCTGGAGGTCGGTCCCGGGCTTGGCTCGCTCACGCTGGCGTTGCTGGACCGCGGCGCCCACGTCACCGCCGTGGAGATCGATCCGGCGTTGGCCGAGCGGTTGACGCACACCGTCGCCGAGCACTCGCACAGCGAAATCCAGCGCCTGACTGTGCTCAACCGCGACGTGCTGACGCTGCGCCGCGACGAGCTGGCCGAACCGCCGACCGCGGTGGTGGCCAATCTGCCCTACAACGTCGCGGTCTCGGCGCTGCTGCACCTGCTCGCCGAATTCCCGTCCATCCGGACGGTGACGGTCATGGTGCAGGCCGAGGTGGCCGAACGGCTGGCCGCCGAGCCGGGCGGCAAGGAGTACGGCGTGCCCAGCGTCAAGGTCCGCTTCTTCGGCCGGGTCCGCCGGTGCGGCATGGCGTCGCCGACGGTGTTCTGGCCGATTCCCCGGGTGTATTCGGGGCTGGTGCGCATCGACCGCTATCCGACCTCGCCGTGGCCCACCGACCCGGCCTTCCGCCGGCAGGTGTTCCAGTTGGTGGACATCGCCTTCGGCCAGCGGCGCAAGACCTGCCGCAACGCGTTCGTCGACTGGGCCGGCTCGGGCAACGAGTCGGCGGATCGCCTGCTGGCCGCCAGTATCGACCCGGCGCGCCGCGGCGAGACACTGTCTATCGACGACTTCGTCCGGCTGCTGCAGCGGTCCGCCGATCGGGGCGGGACCGACCGCGAGGGAACCAGCCCGCCGACCGCCGGACAGGGCGCCCTGGCCCGCTGATCGCAGGACGCTCCAGGTTGCGATGCGTGTGCAAGGCGGCCGGCAGCGATAGTCTGCTGCGGTGGGTAACGATGTCTGACGGCAACACCGCCGCGGCTTGGGTGCCCATCGGGTCGGTTACCGTCCGGGTGCCCGGAAAAGTCAACCTCTACCTGGCCGTCGGCGATCGCCGTGAGGACGGCTGCCACGAGCTGGCCACGATTTTTCAGGCCGTCTCGCTGCTCGACGAGGTGACCGTGCGCAACGCCGACGTGCTCTCGCTCGACATCGTCGGCGAGGGCGCCGACAAACTGCCCACCGACGAACGCAACCTGGCCTGGCAGGCCGCCGAGCTGATGGCCGAACACGTCGGCCGGGTGCCGGACGTGTCGATCATGATCGACAAGTCCATCCCGGTGGCCGGCGGGATGGCCGGCGGCAGCGCCGACGCGGCGGCGGTGCTGGTCGCGATGAACTCGCTGTGGGAGCTCAACGTGCCCCGCCGCGATCTGCGCATGCTCGCCGCGCGGCTGGGCAGCGACGTGCCGTTTGCGTTGCACGGCGGCACCGCGCTGGGCAGCGGCCGCGGCGAGGCGCTGGCGACGGTATTGTCCCGCAACACCTTTCACTGGGTGTTGGCGTTCGCCGACGGCGAGCTGCTGACCCGCAAGGTGTTCGCCGAGCTGGACCGGCTGCGGCGCGCGGGCGCTCCGCCGCGGCTGCCCGGGCCGGGCCCGGTGCTGGCCGCGCTGGCCGCCGGCGACGCCGACCAGTTGGCGCCGCTGTTGGGCAATGAAATGCAGGCCGCCGCGGTGAGCCTGAACCCCGGCCTGCGCCGCACCCTGCGCGCCGGCGTACAGGCCGGCGCGCTGGCGGGTATCGTGTCGGGCTCCGGCCCGACATGTGCCTTCCTGTGCCCGTCGGCGGCCGCGGCGGTGGACGTCGGCACCGAGGTGTCCGGAGTGGGGGTGTGCCGCACGGTGCGGGTCGCCAGCGGACCGGTGGCCGGTGCGCGCGTGGTCCCGGCACCGACCGAGGTGTGACACCCGAGTAGCGCGCGGGTGTGAAAAGAGCCCCAATTCCGCCATTAGTTTGGCGCTTCCCTAAGAGGAGCTTAAGATAATCCGCGGTGACGGGAAGCGTTGAGCAAGAACACTTAATCTCATCGTCCGCCGGGCGTTCCGGCGGACGATTGATAAGTCGGGCCCGACAAGGTTTTTCGGGCCCGATTCGCGCTTGCCGGACGACCGGGCGCCGCGTCTTTGCCGTGGCCGGCGACGCATCACCGATCCGAGACCGAACCGCCGCCGAACTGTGCTTACCCGCCTGCGTCGCAGGGTGGCCCGGCGGGCGGAGCATGAGATTTCGGGTGCTGGGGCCAGGGCTGGAACCGAGGAGGTTTTCGTGAGCAGGTTTACCGAGAAGATGTACCGCAATGCCCGGACCGCGAAGACGGGCATGGTCACCGGTGAACCCCACAACCCGGTCCGTCATACCTGGGGCGAGGTGCACGAGCGCGCGCGCCGCATCGCCGGCGGCCTGGCCGCCGCGGGCGTCGGGCCGGGTGACGCGGTCGGCGTGCTGGCCGGTTTCCCGGTGGAGATCGCCCCGACCGCGCAGGGCCTGTGGATGCGCGGCGCCAGCCTGACCATGCTGCACCAGCCCACCCCGCGCACCGACCTGGCGGTGTGGGCCGAGGACACCATGAACGTCATCGGCATGATCGAGGCGAAGGCCGTCGTCGTCTCGGAGCCCTTCCTGGTCGCCATCCCGGTCCTGCAGGAGAAGGACATCAAGGTCCTCACCGTCGCCGACCTGCTGGCGTCCGACCCGATCGACCCGGTCGACGTCGGCGAGGACGACCTGGCGCTGATGCAGCTGACGTCCGGCTCCACCGGGTCTCCCAAAGCCGTGCAGATCACCCACCGCAACATCTACTCCAACGCCGAGGCCATGTTCATTGGTGCCCAGTACGACGTCGACAAGGACGTCATGGTCAGCTGGCTGCCCTGCTTCCACGACATGGGCATGGTCGGCTTCCTGACCATCCCGATGTACTTCGGCGCGGAGCTGGTCAAGGTCACCCCGATGGACTTCCTGCGGGACACCCTGCTGTGGGCCAAGCTGATCGACAAGTACAAGGGCACCATGACCGCGGCGCCCAACTTCGCCTACGCGCTGCTGGCCAAGCGGCTGCGCCGGCAGGCCAAGCCCGGCGACTTCGACCTGTCGACGCTGCGCTTCGCGCTGTCCGGCGCCGAGCCTGTCGAACCCGCCGACGTCGAGGACCTGCTGGATGCGGGCAAGCCGTTCGGGCTCAAGCCGTCGGCGATTCTGCCGGCCTACGGCATGGCCGAAACCACGCTGGCCGTGTCCTTCTCGGAGTGCAACGCCGGCCTGGTGGTCGACGAGGTGGACGCCGACCTGCTGGCCGCCCTGCGCCGCGCGGTGCCGGCCACCAAGGGCAACACCCGCTGGCTGGCCACACTCGGCCCGCTGCTGCAGGACCTGGAGGCGCGCATCGTCGACGAGAACGGCGACGTGATGCCACCGCGTGGCGTCGGCGTCATCGAGCTGCGAGGCGAGTCGGTGACGCCCGGTTACCTCACCATGGGCGGCTTCATCCCGGCCCAAGACGAGAACGGCTGGTATGACACCGGCGACCTCGGCTACCTGACCGAGGAGGGGCACGTGGTGGTGTGCGGCCGGGTCAAGGACGTCATCATCATGGCCGGCCGCAACATCTATCCCACCGACATCGAGCGGGCCGCCTGCCGTGTGGAGGGGGTGCGGCCCGGTTGCGCGGTGGCGGTGCGCCTGGACGCCGGCCACTCCCGCGAGACGTTCGCGGTGGCGGTGGAGTCCAACGCCTTCCAGGACCCGGCCGAGGTGCGTCGCATCGAGCACCAGGTCGCCCGCGAGGTGGTGGCCGAGGTCGACATGCGGCCTCGCAACGTGGTGGTGCTGGGCCCGGGGACCATCCCCAAGACGCCGTCGGGCAAGTTGCGGCGCTCCAACTCCGTCACCTTGGTGACTTAGTCAGGCGAGCAGACACAAAAGCACCCAAAACATCGGCGTGTCGGGTGCTTTCGCGTCTGCTCGCGGTTCCTGTGCTACCAGGCGTGCACCCGGTTCTGGGCGGGCTCGAGCCCCAGTTCGATCAGCAACTCGGTGGCGTCGGCGGCCTGCTCGCAGATGGTCGGGACGTCGGCGCGTTCGGTGCTGGTGAAGTTCTCCAGCACGAAGGCCGCCGGGTCCTTGCGCCCCGGCGGGCGGCCGATCCCGATGCGGACGCGTTGAAAGTCCTTGCTGCCCAAGGCGTTTGCCACTGAGCGCAGGCCGTTGTGGCCACCCTCGCCGCCGCCGATCTTGAGCCGGATGCGGCCGAAGTCCAAGTCGAGATCGTCGTGGATGACGATGATGTCGCCCGGCGGCACCGAGTAGAACTTCGCCAGCGGGCCGATCTGGCGGCCGGATTCGTTCATGTAGCAGCGCGGCTTGGCCACCACCACGGAGCGCCCGGCCAGCCGGCCGCTGACGATCTCGGCGCCGGACCGCTTGTGCGCCTTGAACTTCGAACCCATCCGCGCCGCCAGCAGGTCGGCGACCATGAACCCGACGTTGTGCCGGGTGCGGGCGTAGTTGTCTCCGGGATTGCCCAGGCCGACCACCAGCAACGGCTCGGCCACGATGCGACCCGACTACTCGGACTCGGCTTCGGCGGCCTCTTCTTCGCCGGCCTCTTCCGCCTCGGCCGCCGCGGGCTCCTCGGTGACCTCGCCAGCACCCTCCTCGGCGAGTTCCTCGGCCGTCGGGGCGTTGACCACGTTGACCACCAGCAACTCCGGGTCGGAGATCAGGTTGACGCCCTTGGGCAGGGCGATCTGCCCGGCGGTGAACTGGGTGCCGGGTTCGGCGTCTTCGACCGACACGGTGAACTGCTCGGGAATCGAGAGGGCCTCGGCCTCGATCTCGATGGTGCTGGCCTCCTGGGTGACCAGCGAGCCGGGCGTGGCATCGCCCTCGATGACGACGGTGACCTCCACGACCACCTTCTCGCCGCGGCGCACCACCAGCAGATCGGCGTGCTGAATGGTGCGGTGGATCGGGTGGATATCGAGCGCCTTGGTCAGCGCCAGCTGCTCCTTGCCGTCGATGCCGAGGGTGAGCACAGCGTTGGTGCCGGCGTGCCGCAGCACCGCCGCGAAGTCGTGGCCGGGGAGCTCCAGGTGCTGGGGATCGGTGCCGTGGCCGTAGAGGACGGCGGGGATCTTGCCGGCGCGGCGGGCCCGCCGGGACGCGCCCTTGCCGGTCTCGGTTCGCACCGCGGCCGTCAGTTGGTTGAGTGCTTGCTTGGCCATCGTGTCGCTCCTGTGTGCTGTTGCGCTGTGTTCGGGGCCACGGCCAGGACACGACAGTCGTCGGTCTCCGTCGATAACGGTGCTGGCCAGCCAGCCACCCTCGCCGTGACGCCCGGTCAGGTTAGCGCATGCGCACCTCAGAGCGGAAATTCGGTCTTGGTGAGCTGCTCGGAGAGCGCCCACAGCGCCACCGCCATGCCGGCATCTTTGGCCCGCCGGCTGCGTCCGACCGGTTGGGTGCGGCCCAGGTAACCGAACCGGGGGCCGACGAAGGTGTCCCCGGGCAGATCCTGGGACGCCGCGTACAGGGTTTGCCGGGCGCCGAAATCGGCGTCGGTGGCGACCACCCGTGTCGCCGCCGACATCAACGCCTCGCCCAGCTTGCGGCGCGAGGCGCCCTGCAGGTTGGTGTGCGAGTAGCCGGGGTGGGCGGCCAGCGCGCGCAGCAGGGAACCGGCGGCCGTCAAGCGGCGCTGCAGCTCGCTGGTGAACAGCAGGTTGGCCAGCTTGGACTGGCTGTAGGCCAGCCACGGCGAGTACCGGCGCGACCGCCAGTGCAGATCCTCGAGGTTGATCCGTCCCGGCCAGTGCGCCATCGACGACACCGTTACGACGCGGTCGGTAAGCCGGGGGCAGCAGCAGGTTGGTCAGCGCGAAATGGCCCAGGTGGTTGGTGCCGATTTGGCTCTCGAAGCCGTCGACGGTCAGCGCGTACGGGACGGCCATGATGCCGGCATTGTTGATCAGCACGTCGGCCCCGCTCACCCCGTCGGCGAACCGGCGCACCGACGGCAGATCCTGCAGGTCGAGTTCGCGGACCTCGACCTGGCCGGCCATCGTCCGCGCGGCCGCCTCGCCCTTGCGGGTGTCGCGCACGGCCATGATGACGGTGGCCCCCGTCGCGCCAGCTCGCGGGCGGTCACCGCACCCAACCCGCTGTGGGCGCCGGTGATGACGACGGTTCGCTGCGCGAACGACGGTAAGTCTGCGGCGGTCCAGCCTGTCATGGCTGCTAACACTAATCGCCGCGGCCGCCGGGCGCCGGACGGCTACTTCGCCGCCACCACGAAGCCATGGATGATCGCCTCGATGCCGGTCGACTCCGCGGCGGCCTGATCGGCCAGGCTGGTGATCGTGAGCTGGACCAGATAGCGCTGATGCGCCGGGGCGATCCGGTGGCGATGACGATCCGGTTCCAGCTGTGCAGCCGCATGCCGTCCAGGTCGTAGCTGCCCTGGATCATCGACGAGGGAAAGCCGTTGTACGGGGCGCCGGACGCGTCCAGCTGCTTGAAGTTCTCGAACAGCTGCGCGTCGTCGTTGCCGTGCTTGATGACTTGGGCCAGGTCGAAATCGCCGCTCAGCTTGAAGACCACCAGCCGCGCCGTGGGGAACTTGCCGCCCTTGGAGATCATCACCGTCTGCGGGCTGATGTTCGGGCTGCTGAACGGCGCCCAGCCCGGCGGGGTCGGGGTCGACACCGTCAGATCCGGCAGCGACGCCGGGGCCACCTGCTGCCCGGTGACGCCGATGCTCTGCAGATACTGAGACAGCGGGACCGGCTTCGCCGTGGCGCTGGTGGTGGTGGTCGTCGTCGGCGTCTTCGACAGGATCGATTGGTAGTCGGGCGGTTTCGGTGCGCAGACCGCGGTGGCCACGGCCAGTGCAACCGCCGGGTCGCCGCCGCGCGCGGCCGCGGAGTCGGTTCACAGAATCTCGCGGACCGCGTCGATCGGGCGGGCCAGCCGAGTGCCTTTCGGCGTGACGATGAAGGGCCGTTCGATCAGGATCGGGTGTTCGATCATGGCGTCGAGCAACTGCTCGTCGGACGCCTCGGCCAGGTTGAGCTCGTCGTACAGCGACTCGCGCTTGCGCACCGCGGTGCGCACGTCGATGCCGGCGTCGCGGATCATCTTCACCAGTTCGGCGCGCGACGGCGGGGTCTTCAGGTATTCGACGATGTTCGGCTCGAAACCGTTGTCGCGCAACAACTCCAACGCCTTGCGGGAGGTGCTGCAGCGGGGGTTGTGGTACATGGTCGCGCCCTGAGCCATCTAGGCGTCCCCGTCGAAAAGCCCTGTGACCGAACCGTTTTCGAAGACCGCCCGGATGGTGCTGGCCAGCAGCGGCGCGATGGACAGCACCGTCAACTGCGGGAACCGCTTTTCCTCGCCGATCGGCAGGGTGTTGGTCACGATCACCTCCCGGGCGCCGCAGGAGGCCAGCCGCTCGGCGGCCGGATCGGAGAGCACACCGTGGGTCGCGGCGATGATCACGTCGCCGGCGCCCTCGTCGCGCAGCAGCTTGACCGCACCGGCGATGGTGCCGCCGGTGTCGATCATGTCGTCGATCAGCACGCAGGTCCGGCCGGCCACCTCGCCCACTACGCGGTTGGACACCACCTGGTTGGGCACCCGCGGATCGCGGGTCTTGTGGATGAAGGCCAGCGGCACGCCGCCCAGCGCGTCGGCCCATTTCTCGGCGATGCGCACCCGGCCGGAGTCGGGGGAGACGACGACCATGTTGCCGTCGGGGTAGTTGTCCTTGATGTAGCCGGTGAGCAGATTCTGCCCGCGCATGTGGTCGACCGGCCCGTCGAAGAAGCCCTGGATCTGGTCGGTGTGCAGGTCGACGGTCACGATCCGGTCGGCGCCGGCGGTCTTGAGCAGGTCGGCGACCAGCCGCGCCGAGATCGGTTCGCGGCCGCGGTGCTTCTTGTCCTGCCGGGCGTACGGGTAGAACGGCATCACCGCGGTGATCCGCTTGGCGCTGCCCCGCTTGAGGGCGTCGATCATGATCAGCTGTTCCATCAGCCAGCTGTTCACCGGCGCCGGGGCGGACTGCAGTACGAACGCGTCGCAGCCGCGCACCGATTCGTGGAACCGCACGAAGATCTCGCCGTTGGCGAACTCGCGCGCGGTCTGGGCGGTGACGTGGACGTCGAGTTCCTTGGCCACCTGCTCGGCCAGCTCCGGGTGCGCACGGCCGGAGAAGAACATCAGATTTTTGCGGTTATCGGTCCAGTCGTGGCTCAACGCACTGCCCTCGCCATGTCGGGGTCGAGATGAGGATCAAAAGAAGGCCCCATCGTACGAAGCGAATAGTACGGAAATGTCGCCGGGTTGCCAGCTACCCAACCTACGGTGTCTATTCGGCCTCCCCGGCGTGACGGTCCCCGGCGGCCTTCTCGGCGGCCTCCGCCGCTCGCGCGGCCGCGCTGCCGGGGCGTTTGCGGCGCACCCAGCCCTCGATGTTGCGCTGCGGACCGGCGGACACCGCCAGCGCGCCGGGCGGCACATCCTCACGCACCACGGTGCCCGCCCCGGTGTAGGCGCCGTCGCCGACCGTGACCGGGGCCACGAACATGGTGTCGGACCCGGTCCGCACGTGCGAGCCTACCGTGGTGCGCCGCTTGGACTCGCCGTCGTAGTTGACGAACACGCTGGAGGCGCCGATGTTGCTGTGCTCGCCGATGTCGGCGTCGCCCACGTAGGTCAGGTGCGGCACCTTGGTGCCGGTGCCGATGGTGGCGTTCTTGGTCTCGACGAACGCCCCCAGCTTGCAATCGTCGCCCAGCACGGTGCCGGGCCGCAGATAGGCGAACGGGCCGACGGTGGCGCCGGCGCCGACGGACGACCCGGTGCCGTGGGTGCGCACCACCGACGCGCCGTCGCCGACGCTGACGTCGGTCAGGGTGGTGTCCGGGCCGACGACGCAGTGGCCGCCGATCTGGGTGCGGCCCAGCAGCTGGGTGCCCGGGTGGATGACGGTGTCGCGACCGATGGTGACGTCGACGTCGATCCAGGTGGTGGCCGGGTCGACGACGGTCACGCCCGCCAGCTGATGGGCGGCCACGATGCGGCGGTTGAGCTCGGCGCCCAGCTGGGTGAGTTGCACGCGGTTGTTGACGCCAGCCACCAGCGCGCTGTCGTCGACGTGGCGGGCGTGGATGGGTAGGCCGTCGCCGCGCAGGATCGCGATGACGTCGGTCAGGTACAGCTCCTGCTGGGCGTTGTCGGCGCTCAACCGGTTCAGCGCCGAGCGCAACGCCGCCGTGTCGAAGGCGTACACCCCGGCGTTGACCTCGCGGATTTCGCGTTGCGATTCGGTGGCGTCGGCGTGCTCGACAATCGCCGTCACCTCGTTGCCCTGGGTGCGCAGGATGCGGCCGTAGCCGCTGGGGTCGCTCAGCGTCGTGGTCAGCACGGTGACTGCGGCCCGGGTCGCGGTGTGGCCGGCGATCAGGTCGGCCACGGTGTCGGCGTCCAGCAGCGGGGTGTCGCCGGAGGTGACGACCAGGACGCCGGCGTAGTCGTCGGGCAGCGCCGACAGGCCACACCGGACGGCGTCGCCGGTGCCGCGGGGCCGTTCCTGCAGCGCCACGTCGATGGGGCGGCCCAGGTCGTCGGCCCAGTCGGCGATCAGCGGGGCGATGCGCTCGTGGTCGTGGCCCAGCACCACGGCCAGGTGTTGCGGCGCCACCTTGGTGATGGCGTGCAGCAGATGGGACAGCATGCTGCGGCCGCCGAGCGTGTGCAGCACCTTCGGGGTGTCCGACCGCATCCGGGTGCCGGGCCCGGCCGCCAGCACCAGGACCGCGGTATCACCAGGAGACGACATCGACCCCCCTCAAACCCCGGCGCGACGGTGCCCGTCGGTACGACGACACGCCGTCAAGCGTGGCACTTCCAGCACGCTCGAGGCAAAAGGGCTCGTGCCTCTTGGGGCTCCGTCGCCAGGACTCGAACCTGAACTCTCAGAACCAAAATCTGATGTGCTGCCGATTACACCACGACGGATCGCCGGGCCCATAGGGCCGCGCCAACCCAAGACTTTAGACGCTGCGGGCCGATCGCGGCGCCGCGGAAAGACAGGCGGCGCGGCGCGGGCGACGCTATACGCTGATTGGCGTGGCCGTGCTGGACTCGCAAACCCACAAGGACCCGGACAAGGAGGTGCGGGCGCCGCGCGCGCGGATGACCGGCAGCGAGCGCCGGCAGCAGCTCATCGGCATCGCGCGGTCGCTGTTCGCCGAACGCGGCTACGAGGGCACCTCGATCGAGGAGATCGCGCTGCGCGCCAACGTGTCCAAGCCGGTGGTCTACGAGCATTTCGGTGGCAAGGAGGGCCTGTACGCCGTCGTCGTCGACCGGGAGATGTCGGCGTTGCTGGACGGCATCACCTCGTCGCTGACCAACAACCGGTCCCGGGTGCGCGTCGAGCGGGTCGCGCTGGCGTTGCTCACCTACGTCGAGGAGCGCACCGACGGCTTCCGGATCATGATCCGCGACTCGCCGGCCGCGATCAGCTCGGGCACCTACTCCAGCCTGCTCAACGACGCTGTCAGCCAGGTAAGCTCCATCCTGGCCGGCGACTTCGCCCGGCGCGGCCTGGACCCCGACCTGGCGCCGCTGTACGCCCAGGCGCTGGTGGGTTCGGTGTCGATGACGGCGCAATGGTGGCTCGACACCCGCGAGCCCAAGAAGGAAGTGGTGGCCGCCCACCTGGTCAACCTGATGTGGAACGGGTTGACGCATCTGGAAGCCGACCCCCGGCTGCAAGACGAGTGAGCGTTCCGCGGGTGTAACGCCACGGCGGTCTCCGGCCGGATTCGGCCGCCGTGGCGTTACGAGCGGCGAGCCCGGGCTACCCGCGGTCGCGGGCCAGCAGGTCGGCCACGGTTTCGCGGCGGACCAGTTCCCGGGCCCAGCCCTCGCTGACTGCCACCAGCGGCGGGCGCCCGACCATGTTGTAGTTCGACGCCATGCTGTGGTGGTAGGCGCCGGTGCAGGCCACGGGCAGCAGGTCACCCGGGCGCAGATCGGCGGGCAGCTCGACGTCGCGGGTGATCTCGTCGCCGGACTCGCAGTGCCGGCCCGCCACCGTGACCCGCTGCTTGAGGCCCAGCGGATGCCGGTTGGCCAGCGCGACGGCATACCGCGCGCCGTACAGCGACACCTGCGGGTTGTCGCTCATGCCGCCGTCGACGGCGACGAAAGTCCGCCCGCCCCATTGCGTCTTCACCGAGCACACCCGGTACAGGGTCACCCCGGCCCGACCGCTGATGGCCCGGCCCGGCTCCACCACGATCTGCGGGCGGGGGGACCGCTCGGCGGCGCACGCCTCGTCCAGGGCGTCCTCGATCACGTCGGCCAGCTGGTCGAGGTTCAGCTTCGGGTCGCCGTACGCATACGGAATGGCATGTCCCCCACCAAGATTCAGCTCGGTCAGGATGACGCCGTGCCGGGCCCGGACATCGGCCATCGCGGCGATCATCCGGCGGATCGCCTCGCCGTACAGGGCGGGGTAGGACACCTGCGAGCCGATGTGGCAGTGCAGGCCGACCAGGTCGAGGATGGGGTGGGCCAGCACCCGGTGCACCGCGTCGGCGGCGTGGTCGCCGGCCAGGGTGAAGCCGAACTTCTGGTTGCTGACGCCGGTGGTGACGGCGCGATGCCCGTGGATGTCGATGTCGGGGGTGACTCGGATGAGCACCGGCTGGCGGCGACGGGCCGGGCCGGCCAGATACGCGATCGCGATGGTCGAATCCAGCACGATGCGGCCCACCCCGACGCGCACCGCTTCGCGCAGCTCCTCGGGCGATTTCGCGTTGCCGTGCATGACGATGTGGGCCGGGTCGACCCCGCCGGCCAGGACGGTGGCCAGTTCACCGGCCGAGCAGACGTCGACGCCGAGGCGCTCCTCGCGGGCCCACCGGGCGACCGCGGTGCTCAGCAGCGACTTGCCGGCTTAGACCACCTCGACGCTGCGCAGCGCCTTGCGGTACCGGCGTGCGCGGCACCGGAAGTCGGCTTCGCCGACGACGTAGGCCGGGGTGCCGAACTCGTCGGCGACGTCGCCCAGCGGCACGCCGCCGACGCACAGCCGGCCCTCCTCGTCGGGATGGGCGGTGACGGGTCAGATCGCGGGATCGAACCGTGGGGGAAGCGCGTGACCCAGCGACGGCAGGATGTCCAGCAATGTCATGCATCCAACCTGCGCGCGCGGGGCGCCGGCCGGTGCGTTTCTTACGCTCCCTTGACGGCGACGAGCTCAATATTGACGTGGTTCGCCTGCGTCCGGCGGTCCCGCCCGGCGGTGGCGAGCGCTACGTCGGCGGGAGCAGGGAGCCGGGCGCGCCGCCCTAGAATGGAATTCATCATGACCGCACCGGGGGCTGATCGCCCAGAAACCCCGATCGCGGGGCTCGTTGAATTGGCGCTCACCGCGCCGACCTTCCAGCAGTTGATCGACACCGCGGCCGCATCGCCGGCCGACCTTAGCCTGGTGGGTCCAGCCAGCGCGCGACTGTTCGTCGCCAGTGCGCTGGCGCGGTTGGGCCCTTTGCTGGTAGTCACCGCGACCGGGCGCGAAGCCGACGACCTGACCGCTGAACTGCGCGGCGTCGTCGGCGATGCCGTGGCCGTCTTCCCGTCCTGGGAGACGCTGCCGCACGAGCGGCTCTCGCCCGGCGTCGACACCGTCGGCGCCCGGTTGACGGTGCTGCGCCGGCTGGCCCACCGCGACGACGCGAGGCTGGGTCCGCCCCTGCAGGTGGTGGTGACCGCGGTCCGCTCGCTGCTGCAGCCGATGACCCCGGAGCTGGGTCTGGTGGAGCCGGTGACGCTGAGCGTGGGCCAGGAGATCGAATTCGAGCACGTGATCGCGCGGCTGGTCGAGCTGGCCTACACCCGGGTCGACATGGTTGGCCGGCGCGGCGAATTCGTCGTACGCGGCGGCATTCTCGACGTCTTCCCGCCGACTGCCGAGCACCCGGTGCGGGTCGAGTTCTGTGGTGACGAGGTCAGCGAGATGCGGATGTTCTCGGTCGCCGATCAGCGTTCCATCCCCGAGATCGCGGTCGACACCGTGATCGCGGTGCCCTGCCGCGAGCTGCTGCTCACCGAGGACGTGCGGGCCCGCGCCGCGGAGCTGGCCGCCCAGCACCCGGCGAGCGAGCCGGCCATCACCGGCAGCGTCAGCGACATGCTGGCCAAGATCGCCGACGGCATCGCGGTCGACGGCATGGAAGCGCTGCTGCCGGTGCTGCGGCCCGGCAAGCACGTGCTGCTCACCGATCAGCTGGCCGAGCGCACCCCGGTGCTCCTGTGCGACCCGGAGAAAATCCGCACCCGGGCGGCCGACCTGATCAAGACCGGCCGCGAGTTCCTGGAGGCCTCCTGGTCGGTCGCGGCGCTGGGGACCTTGGAGAATCAAGCGCCGATCGACGTCGAGCAACTGGGCGGATCGAGCTTCGCCGAGCTGGACGAGGTGCGGGCGGCGGCGGTCCGGGACGGGCACCCGTGGTGGACGCTGAGCCAGCTGTCCGACGAGTCGGCGGTGGAGCTGGACGTGCGGGCGGCGCCGTCGGCGCGCGGCCATCAACACGACATCGACGGCATCTTCGCGATGCTGCGCGCCCACGTCAGCACCGGCGGCCGCGCCGCCGGCGTCGCGCCCGGCACCGGGACCGCGCACCGGGTGGTGGAACGGCTGGCCGAATGCGACACCCCGGCCGCCATGCTGGAATCCGGCGCGGTGCCCCAGGTCGGGGTGGTCGGGGTGCTCAAGGGGCCGCTGCACGACGGCATCGTCATCCCCGGCGCCAACCTGGTGGTGATCACCGAGACGGATCTGACCGGCAGTCGGGTCGCCGCCGTGGAGGGCAAGCGGCTGGCGGCCAAGCGGCGCAACACCGTCGACCCGTTGGCGCTGACGGCCGGTGACCTGGTGGTGCACGACCAGCACGGCATCGGCCGGTTCGTGGAGATGACCGAGCGCACGGTCGGCGGGGTGCGGCGAGAGTACCTGGTGCTGGAATACGCGTCGTCCAAGCGGGGCGGCGGATCCGACAAGCTGTATGTCCCGATGGATTCGCTGGACCAGTTGTCGCGCTATGTCGGCGGGCAGGCGCCGGCGCTGTCCAAGCTCGGCGGCAGCGACTGGGCCAACACCAAGACCAAGGCGCGCCGCGCGGTGCGCGAGATCGCCGGCGAACTGGTCTCGCTGTACGCCAAGCGGCAGGCCAGCCCTGGGCACGCGTTCTCCCCGGACACCCCGTGGCAGGCCGAGATGGAGGACGCCTTCGGTTACACCGAGACCGTCGACCAGCTGACCGCGATCACCGAGGTCAAATCGGACATGGAAAAGCCGATCCCGATGGACCGGGTGATCTGCGGTGACGTCGGCTACGGCAAGACCGAGATCGCGGTGCGGGCGGCGTTCAAGGCGGTGCAGGACGGCAAGCAGGCCGCCGTGCTGGTGCCCACCACGCTGCTGGCCGACCAGCATCTGCAGACCTTCACCGACCGGATGGCCGGCTTCCCGGTGACCGTGAAGGGCCTGTCCCGGTTCACCGACGCGGCCGAATCCCGCGCGGTTATCGAGGGGCTGGCCGACGGCTCGGTCGACATCGTGATCGGCACGCACCGGCTGCTGCAGACCGGGGTGCGCTGGAAGGACCTCGGCCTGGTGGTGGTCGACGAGGAGCAGCGGCTCGGCGTCGAACACAAGGAGCACATCAAGAGCCTGCGCACCCACGTCGACGTGCTGACCATGAGCGCCACGCCGATTCCCAGGACGCTGGAGATGAGCCTGGCCGGCATCCGCGAGATGTCGACGATCCTGACCCCGCCGGAGGAGCGCTACCCGGTGCTGACCTACGTCGGCCCGCACGACGACAAGCAGGTGGCGGCGGCGTTGCGGCGCGAGCTGCTGCGCGACGGGCAGGCCTTCTATGTGCACAACCGGGTCAGCTCGATCGACCGGGCGGCGGCCCGGGTGCGCGAGCTGGTGCCCGAGGCGCGGGTGGTGGTGGCGCACGGGCAGATGCCCGAGGAGCGGCTGGAACGCACCGTGCAGGGGTTCTGGAACCGCGAGTACGACATCCTGGTGTGCACCACGATCGTGGAGACAGGGCTGGACATCTCCAACGCCAACACGCTGATCGTCGAGCGCGCCGACACGTTCGGGCTCTCGCAGCTGCATCAGCTGCGCGGCCGGGTGGGGCGCAGCCGCGAACGGGGTTACGCCTACTTCCTGTATCCGCCGCACGCCCCCCTGACCGAGACGGCGTATGACCGGCTGGCCACCATCGCCCAGAACAACGAGCTCGGCGCGGGCATGGCGGTCGCGCTGAAGGACCTGGAGATCCGCGGCGCGGGCAACGTGCTGGGGGTGGAGCAGTCCGGGCACGTCGCCGGGGTCGGTTTAGACTTGTATGTGCGGCTGGTGGGCGAGGTCATCGAGGCGTACCGGGCCGCGGCGGACGGCCAGACCGTCACCACCGCCGAAGAGCCCAAGGACGTGCGGATCGACCTGCCCGTCGACGCGCACCTGCCGCCGGACTACATCGCGAGCGATCGGCTGCGGTTGGAGGCGTATCGGCGGCTGGCCGCCGCGGGCTCGGACGCCGAGATCGACGCGGTGGTCGAGGAACTCGTCGACCGCTACGGGGTGCTGCCCGAACCGGCCCTGCGGCTGGTGGCGGTCGCCCGGCTGCGGCTGCTGTGCCGCGCCGCCGGCATCACCGAGGTGTCGGCGCCGTCGGCGGCCACCGTGCGGCTGTCGCCGATCACGCTGCCCGATTCGGCCCAGGTGCGGCTCAAGCGGATGTATCCGGCCGCCAGCTACCGGGCCACCACGTCGACCGTGCAGGTTCCCATCCCGCGCGCCGGCGGGGTGGGCGCGCCGCGGCTGCGTGACGTCGAGTTGGTGCAGATGGTGGCCAACCTGGTGACGGCGCTGCAGGGTAAACCGCAGACGGATGTCGCCACCGGCGCGCCGGTGGCGGCGATGGCCAGTGAGGAGGGGCGCGGGTGATTGTGATCTTGTGCGACCCGCGCCGGCCGTCGCTGGTGCCGGTCGAGGCCGTCGAGCATCTCACCGGCGAGGTGCAATACACCGAGGAGATGCCGATCGCGGTGCCCTGGTCGCTGCCGGCGGCACGCCCGGTGCACTCCGGCGACCCCGATGATCCTGCGCCGGTGCTGCTGTCGTCGGACCGCGACCACCCCGCCGTCACCGCCCGGCTGGCCGCCGGGGCCCGGCTGATCTCGGCGCCGGACGCCCCGCGTGGCGAACGGCTGGTCGATGCGGTGGCGATGATGGACAAGCTGCGCACCGCCGGACCGTGGGAAAGTGAGCAAACCCATGAGTCGCTGCGCCGGTTTCTGCTGGAGGAGGCCTACGAGTTGCTGGACGCGGTGGCCGGCGGCAACGCCGAGGCGTTGCGTGACGAGCTCGGTGACGTGCTGCTGCAGGTCCTCTTCCACGCCCGCATCGCCGAGGACGCCCCGCAGTCGGCGTTCACCATCGACGACGTCGCCGCCGCGCTGATCCGCAAACTGGGCAACCGGGTGCCGGGAGTGCTTGCCGGGCAAACCATTTCGCTCGAAGAGCAGCTGGCGCAGTGGGAAGAGCGCAAGGCGGCCGAGAAGCCGCGGAAATCGGTGATGGACGACGTGCACACCGGGCAACCGGCGCTGGCGCTGGCGCAGAAGGTGATCGGGCGGGCCGAGAAGGCCGGTCTGCCCGCCGACCTGATCCCGCCGCAGGTCACCTCGATCGCAATATCGGCCGACGTTGACACTGAAAGTTATTTGCGCACAGCAGTTTTGGACTTCGTGGCAACCATCCGCGGTGTCGAGCGCTCGATCGCGGCGGCGCGCCGCGGCACCAGTGTCCCCGACGAGTTCGACGTTGCCCCGCTCGGTGAGATTTCCGAGCAGGAGTGGCGGCAGCACTGGCCGGCGGGCGATACCGATCGCGAGCCGGCCCCCGCCGAGCGCCTCACCGCCGACGCCGGCGGCGACGAGAACTGAGCGGCCGGTCCCGTTGGTCGTTGGCCTGTGGCGTGTTCACCGCCGCCGAGAGCGATCACCGCATTGTTTGCCAGATTTGGCGTCCGCGCCTCGGTAATATCGCGGATGAGGTTGCGAATCCCCGTGGTCGGCCTCGGTCCGACCGCGCTAGCCAAGGCGACCGTCAGCTAATCGACGATTAGCTGAACGGGGCGACAAATCGGTGCCCGGGGGGCCGGCGCAACCGAGCGGTCCCGGAATGCATGGGACGATGGTGGGGCGGAAGTTGGTGCAGGCGAGTTTTAGGGGAGCTCAGGAAAGCATGGTGTCGCCGAGGCGTTGGATGCGCGCGGCCGCCGTGATCGGCGCGACCGCGATCGTGCTGGCCTCCAGCTGCACCTGGCAGCTCAGCCTGTTCATCCCCGACGGCGTCCCGCCGCCGGCCGGCGACCCGGTGCCCCCGGTGGACACCCACGCCAGCGGTCGTCCCGCGGATCAGTTGCGCGATTGGGCCGCGCAGCGCGCGGCCGGATTGGAGATCCCGGTCATCGCGCTCGAGGCCTACGCGTACGCGGCGCGGGTCGCGGAGGTCGAGAACCCAAAGTGCCACATCGCCTGGACCACGCTGGCGGGCATCGGGCAGGTGGAGAGCCACCATGGCACCTACCGCGGCGCGCGGCTGGCGCCCAACGGCGATGTGAGCCCCCCGATTCGGGGTGTCCGCCTGGACGGCAGCGGCGGCACGCTGCGCATCGTCGACAACGGCGAGGACGCCACGGACGAGGACGGCGTGACGCGCGCGATGGGGCCGATGCAGTTCATCCCGGAGACCTGGCGGCTCTACGCGGTGGACGCTCACAACGACGGCCGGGTCAGCCCGGACAACATCGACGACGCCGCGCTCGCCGCGGCCGGTTATCTGTGTTGGCGCGGAAAGGATCTCGCCACACCGCGCGGGTGGATCACCGCGCTGCGCGCCTACAACAACTCCGGTGTTTACGCCCGGGCGGTGCGCGATTGGGCGACCGCTTACGCCAAAGGTCACCCACTGTAGCAGGATGTATCGCTGACGACGACGAGTGCACGCACCGGCTACGGATACAAGGAGAACTCAGTGCCGATTATCGAGCAGGTCGGGGCCCGCGAGATCCTCGACTCCCGCGGTAACCCGACAGTCGAGGTCGAGATCGCCCTGACCGACGGAACGTTCGCCCGCGCGGCGGTGCCGTCCGGGGCGTCGACCGGTGAGCACGAGGCCGTCGAGCTGCGCGACGGCGGGCAGCGGTACGGCGGCAAGGGCGTGCAGAAGGCGGTGCAGGCCGTGCTGGACGAGATCGGTCCGGCGGTGATCGGGCTAAACGCCGACGACCAGCGCCTGGTGGACCAGGCGCTGGTCGACCTGGACGGCACCCCGGACAAGTCGAGGCTGGGCGGCAACGCGATCCTGGGGGTGTCGCTGGCCGTGGCCAAGGCGGCCGCCGATGCCGCGGAGTTGCCGCTGTTCCGCTACCTGGGCGGGCCCAACGCGCACATCCTGCCGGTGCCGATGATGAACATCCTCAACGGCGGCGCGCACGCCGACACCGCCGTCGACATCCAGGAGTTCATGGTCGCCCCGATCGGTGCGCCGAGTTTCGCCGAGGCGTTGCGCTGGGGTGCGGAGGTGTATCACTCGCTGAAGTCTGTGCTGAAGAAGCAGGGCCTGAGCACCGGCCTGGGCGACGAGGGCGGCTTCGCCCCCGACGTGGCGGGCACCACCGTGGCGCTGGATCTGATCGGCCGGGCCATCGAATCGGCCGGCTTCAAACTCGGCACCGACGTGGCGCTGGCCCTCGACGCGGCGGCCACCGAGTTCTACAGCGACGGCACCGGCTACAAGTTCGAGGGCAGCACCCGCACCGCCGAGCAGATGGCCGAGTTCTACGCCGGGCTGCTCGGCGCGTATCCGTTGGTGTCCATCGAAGACCCTCTGTCCGAAGACGATTGGGACGGCTGGGCGGCGCTGACCGCGTCGATCGGCGACCGGGTGCAGCTCGTCGGCGATGACGTCTTCGTCACCAATCCCGAACGCCTGGAAGAAGGTATCGAGAAGGGCGTCGCAAATGCGTTGCTGGTCAAGGTGAATCAGATCGGCACGCTGACCGAGACGCTGGACGCCGTCGCGCTGGCCCACCACAGCGGCTACCGCACGATAATGAGCCACCGCAGCGGTGAAACCGAGGACACCACGATCGCCGACCTGGCGGTGGCCGTCGGCAGCGGGCAGATCAAGACCGGAGCGCCGGCCCGCAGCGAGCGGGTGGCCAAGTACAACCAGCTGCTGCGGATCGAGGAGGTGCTCGGTGACGCCGCGCGTTACGCCGGCGACCTGGCTTTCCCGCGGTTCGCGTTGGAGACCAGATAGCTTGCCCGCCAAGCCCGATCCGAAGCGCCGCTCCCCGGCATCGCGGCCGGGGAAAGCCGGCGGTTCGGATCGGCGCTGTCGCGCGGCCAAGCCGTCGCAGACCGTCACCGCCCGCAAGGCCACCCGGGCGCAGCACGAGCCGGTGGTCGAACCCATCGTGCGGCAGGCCGCCGAGTCGGTGGAGCAGCGCTCCGAGCAGCGGTTGGGTTTCACCGCCCGGCGTGCGGCGGTGCTGGCCGCAGTGATCTGCGTGCTGACGTTGACCATCGCCGGGCCGGTGCGCACCTATTTCGCCCAGCGCATCGAGATGAATCAGCTGGCCGCCAGCGAGGCGGCGCTGCGCCGCCAGATCGCCGACTTGGAGCAGCGCAAGGCCAAACTCGCCGACCCGGCCTATATCGCGGCCCAGGCCCGTGAACGGCTCGGCTTCGTCAAGCCCGGCGACATCCCGTTCCAGGTTCAGCTTCCGCCGACCACCGCCGCCGAACCCACCCAGCCGGGATCGCCGGCGGCGAAGCCGGTCAACAACGACCCGTGGTACACGTCGCTGTGGCACACCATCGCCGATGCTCCGCACCTGCCGCCGGCCAATCCTGCTGTCCCGCAAGCACCGCCGGCCGAACCGGGTCCGCCCGGTCCGGTTCCGCCGCCCGCACCGAATCCCGCGGGTCCCGGTGATTGATCTCGCCGACCTGGATGCGGTGGCGCGTCAACTCGGGCGTGAACCGCGCGGGGTGCTCGCCATCGCCTACCGGTGTCCCAACGGCGAACCCGGTGTGGTGAAGACCGCGCCGAAACTCCCTGACGGAACACCGTTTCCGACGCTGTACTACCTGACGCATCCCGCGCTGACGGCAGCCGCGAGCAGGTTGGAGACAACGGGGTTGATGCGGGAGATGACCGAGCGACTGAGTCAGGACGCGGAGTTGGCGGCCGCGTACCGGCGTGCCCACGAGTCGTATCTGGCCGAACGGGACGCGATCGAACCCCTGGGCACCAGGTTTTCGGCCGGCGGCATGCCTGACCGGGTCAAGTGCCTGCACGTGCTGATCGCTCATTCGCTGGCCAAGGGGCCGTGCGTGAATCTCTTTGGGGACCAGGCGTTGTCGATCCTGGCCGCCGATCCCGCGCTGGCCGGAGTTTTGCAGGAGGGCCGATGGTGACCGGCAGGCTCGCGGGAATCGACTGCGGCACCAACTCGATACGGTTGCTGATCGCCGACGTGCGCGACGGCCGGCTGCGCGACGTGCACCGGGAGACCCGGATCGTGCGGTTGGGTCAGGGTGTGGACGCGACGGGGGAGTTCGCGCCGGAGGCCATCGCGCGCACCCGTGCGGCGCTGAGCGACTACGCGGATCTGCTGAAACAACATGGTGTGCAGCGGGTGCGGATGGTGGCCACGTCGGCCGCCCGGGACGTCGGCAACCGGGTTGACTTCTTTTCCATGCCGGCCGACGTGCTGGGCGCGGTGCTGCCCGGTGCGGTGGCCGAAGTGATCACCGGCGCCGACGAGGCCGAGCTGTCGTTCCTCGGGGCGGTCGGCGAATTCGACAGTGCGGCCGGTCCTTTCGTGGTCGTCGACCTGGGCGGCGGGTCGACGGAGATCGTGGTCGGCGGCAGTGACGGGGTGACGGCGAGCCACTCGGCCGACATCGGCTGCGTGCGGCTGACCGAACGATGCCTGCATTCCGACCCGCCGACGCCCGAGGAGGTGGCGCTGGCCCGTCAGGTGGTGCGCGAGCGGCTCGAGGTCGCGTTGGGGGTGGTACCCGTGGAAGGGGCGCGAACCTGGGTCGGGGTGGCCGGGACGATGACCACGCTGTCGGCGCTGGCTCACGATTTGCCGGCGTATGATTCTGCGGCCATTCATCTTTCGCGGGTGAGCGGACGGGATCTGCTGGCGGTGTGCGAACGGCTGATCGGCATCACGCGGGCCCAGCGCGCGGCGCTGCCGCCGATGCACGCGGGTCGGGCCGACGTCATCGCCGGAGGCGCGGTCGTGGTGGAGGAACTGGCGCGGGAGTTCCGTGCCCGCGCGGGCATCGACGAGCTGACGGTCAGCGAGCACGACATCCTGGACGGCATCGTGCTGTCCATCGCGGGGTAGGCCACTTCCGGCACGGACGTCTCCGCTCGAGGTCCCTCACGGACGTCCCCGCTGGAGGCGAGGTGTTAAGTGCCCGCCTCTGAGCGACAACCGGGAATGTCACACCCGTGTGGGACGGTTCGGCGATGAATCGACTACTACTCAAGGGAATAGAGCTGCGCTACGTGCTGGCGATGCAGCTGGCCGTACACGGACCGGCCGACATCGGCGGGCTGATCAAAGCGCTTGACTGGCATGGCTTTTGCGTGCAGGGCTGGCCGTCGAAGGCGGTGCCGGATGCGCTGCGTTGGGAGATCGTGCATGGGCGGGTACGCCGGCTCGGCGGGGCCGGTAAGGCCCGGGCAGCATGCCGCGCTCCACCGAACACCGAATCCATCAGCGTGTCTTGGCCCTGCGTGAGGCGGCCCGTTGTCGCTGTGAGGCGGGCACTTAACCGATTGACCGGCACCGGGACGCGAGTGGCCGGTGGGGCTGGCGAGGCGGTAGTGCCGCGGGCCGCAGCCCCGCACCGCCGACAACAGCGAGCGGCGCAGCTCGTCGGCCCGCACGATCGCCTCGGTGCGGCTGGCCTCCTCGGCGAGTTCGCGCTGCCGGATCAGCCCCGCCGCCTGCCGGGCCACGGCGCTGAGCACCCGGCGGTCCCGCGCGGACAGCTTGCGGCCCGCCAGCAGCATCTGGAAGTCGCTGGAATCGGGACCGCCCACCTCGATCGCGGTGTCCGCGGCATCGACGCTGACACAGGGATCCCGGCCCACGCAGGCGACCACCTGGGTCTTGGTGCCGCCGGCCCGCGCGTCCTCCGACTCGCGCAGCATGCTGACCGACCGCTGGGCGTAGGTCTCGCGCACCCGCTCCAGCAGGGTCTCCAGATCGGCGCCGCGCAGCACCGAACCCGCGAACAGCGTCAGCAGTTCGGCCTCCTGGGAAGCGCGCCGGGCCTCCCGGGTGCGCTTGGCCGCGAAGTCGACCAGCACCGCGACCGCCACCGCGATCAGCAGCAGCACCAATTCGGTGATGGCACTGTTGGGTTCGGCGGTGGTGAAGCTGTGCCGCGGGGCGATCAAGTAGTAGTTCAGCAGCAGCCCGGACAGCACCGCCGAAAGTGCCGCCGGCGCAATGCCTCCCAGCAGCCCCACCAGCAGCACCCCGACGAAGAACAGCGCGCTCTCGCCGCCGGTGTCCAGGAAGGGGTCCAGCCACGTGACGGTGACCGCGCAGATGACCGACGGCACGATCAGCGCCGCCAGCCAGGACGCCACCCGCCGCTCCCACGGCGCCAGCGAGGACGCCCGGAAGCCGCGTTTGGATTCCTCGTGGGTGACCAGGTGCACGTCGATCTTGCCGGACAATTCGACGATCCGGGGGCCGATCCCCTCCTCGAACAGCCGCGCCCAGCGGGACCGCCGCGAGGTGCCGATCACCAGCTGGGTGGCGTTCATCTCGCGGGCGAACTCGAGCAGAGCCGCGGGCACCTCGTCGCCGACGATGGTGTGCAGCGACGCGTCCAGGCTGCTGGCCAGCTCCCGGATCTTGGCCATCCGCGATTCCTACAGGCCGGCCAGCCCGTCGCCCCGGATGACGTGCACCACCATCAGTTCGACGCTGGACTTCGACGCGATGCGCGACGCCCGTCGCACCAACGTCTCCGATTCCGGACCGCCGGTGACTGCCACCACGACCCGCTCGCGGGCCTCCCACGTGTCGGTGATCTTGTTCTCGGCGCGGTATTTGGCCAGCGCCGTGTCGACCTGATCGGCCAGCCACAGCAGCTTCAGTTCCCTTAGCGCGGTGAGGTTTCCACGCCGGAAGTAGTTGGACAGCGCCGCGCCGTTCCGATACGGCGCGTGGACATTACCGTGAGACAGCCTGCTCCGCAACGCTTCCGGTGTGATATCGATGAGCTCGACCTGCGAGGCCTGGCGGACGACCGAATCCGGCACGGTCTCCTTATGCCCTGCTTCACCACGTCCTTGAGGTAGATGACACCGAGCACCCGTGCCCGGCCGTCGACGCTCTCGCCGACGACCAGCGGTGTGCCGCCGCCGGCGGAGATGCCGTCCACGATCTCGTCGAGCTGGTGCGGGACGCTGCCGCGTTGGCTGCGTACCCATTCGGCGACCGAACTGGCCGCGCCCCTTGCGCAGGGAGTGCCCGTCCAGGTCGACCCCCGACATCCGGGTGGTGGCCGAGAACGCCACCCACTGCGCCTGGGACAGCTCGCCGGGGGTGCGCGCCCGCAACCCGAAGTCTGCTTGGCGAACACCACAACCGAACGGCACTCGGGTGTTTCGTCGGCCAGGCTGGACAGCTGCGCGGCGTCGGCCAACTCCTCGGGGGACACGCCGGCCAGCGGGATGAAGGCGGCGGCCTGCCGGTTGCCCAGCGTGATGGTGCCGGTCTTGTCCAGCAGCAGGGTGTTGACATCACCGGTGGCTTCCACCGCCCGCTCGGACATGGCGAGCACGTTGCTCTGCACCAGCCGGTCTATGCCGGCGATGCCGATGGCCGAAAGCAGCGCCCCGATGGTGGTCGGGATCAGGCACACCAGCAGCGACACCATCACGATGCCGGTGACGCCACTCGTGTTGAGCGCCTGGGTATCCGGGACGTCCGGGTTGTTCACCTTCGAGTAGATAGCCAGCGGCTGCAACGTGGCGACGGCGAACGCGAAGATGATCGTCAGCGCGGCCAGCAGGATGTTCAGCGCGATCTCGTTGGGTGTCTTCTGCCGGTTGGCGCCCTCGATGAGGGCGATCATCCGGTCGATGAAGCTTTCGCCCGGCTTCTGGGTGATCTGCACGACGATGCGGTCGCTGAGCACGGTGGTGCCGCCGGTGGCCGCCGATCGGTCCCCGCCGGACTCGCGGATCACCGGTGCGGACTCGCCGGTGATGGCCGATTCGTCCACCGACGCAATGCCTTCCACTACATCACTGTCGCCGGGGATCACCTGCCCGGCCTCCACCACGACGATGTCGCCCTGTTGCAGCGCGGTGGCGGCGACGGCCTCCTCGATCCCGGTCGAGCCGGGCGCCCAGTCGCGCAGGCGCCGCGCCATGGTCTGGGTTTTGGCCCGGCGCAGGGTTTCTGCCTGGGCCTTGCCCCCGGCCTTCGGCCACCGCCTCGGCGAGGTTGGCGAACAGCACGGTGAGCCACAACCAGATCACGGTCAGCCAGGCGAACCAGGTCGGGCCGACGATCGCCAACACCGTGCTTCACGCCGCGCCGATTTCGACGATGAACATCACCGGGTTGCGCCACAGCGTGCGCGGGTCGAGTTTGCGCAGCGTGTCCGGGGTGGAGCGCCACAGCATCTTCGGGTCGAGCAGGCCGCCCTGCACCCGCTTGGTGCCGGCCGACGGCACCGGATGCGCCTGCTCGTCCGGGTCGATCGCGGTCACGGTCATCAGTGGATTCCTTCGGCGAGAGTCCCGAGCGCGAGCATGGGCAGGAACGTGAGGGCGACGACGATCAGCGTGACGCCGGCGACCATGCCGACGAACTGGGGCCGATGGGTGGGCAGGGTGCCCGCCGAGTCCGGGGTGCTGCCCTGCCTGGCCAGCGAGCCGGCCAGCGCCAGCACCAGCACGATGGGCAGGAACCGGCCGAACGCCATGGCCAGGCCCAGGGCCGTGTTGTACCACTCGGTGTTGGCGCTCAGTCCGGCGAAGGCCGACCCGTTGTTGTTGGCCGCCGAGGTGAACGCGTACAACACCTCCGACAAACCGTGCGGACCACTGTTGGCCATGCCGGCGCGTTCACCGGGCAGCGCCATCGCGATCGCGGTGCCGGTCAGCACGATCAGCGGCGTGACCAGGAAATAGCTTGCGGCGAGCTTGATTTCGCGCGTGTTGATCTTCTTGCCCAGGTACTCCGGGGTGCGCCCGACCATCAGCCCGGCCACGAACACCGTGATCACCGCGAGCACCGGCATGCCGTACAGGCCGAGCCGGTGCCGCCGGGCGCCACCTCACCGAGCTGCATGTTGAACATGGTGATCATGCCGCCGAGGCTGGTGAGCGAGTCGTGCGCGGAGTCCACCGCGCCGGTGGAGGTGAGCGTCGTCGCCGCGGCGAACACGCCCGAGTCGGGAACGCCGAACCGCTGTTCGACGCCCTCCATCGCCGCGACGACCGCGCTGGGCACCGTGCCGTGATGCTGCAGCTGGAACCACAGCATGAAGCCGGTGCTCAGCAGATACAGCGACGCAATCGCGTAGCCCTGCTTGGGGTTACCCACCATACGCCCGAAGGTGCGGGGCAACGAGAAGCCGATCACCAGGATCAGGAAGATCTCCAGCCAGTTGGTCCAGGCGGTCGGATTCTCGAACGGGTGCGCGGAATTGGTGTTGTAGAAGCCGCCGCCGTTGGTGCCGAGTTCCTTGATCACCTCCTGGCTGGCCACCGGGCCGCCGGGGATGGTCTGTGCGGTGCCGCCCAGCGTGGTGACGACCTGGTTGTGCAGATGGAAGTTCTGGATCGCCCCGCCGGCGACCAGCAGCACGGCGCCGACGATCGAGATGGGCAGCAGGATGCGCAGCGTCCCGCGCACCAGGTCGACCCAGAAGTTGCCCAGCTTGCCGGTGCGCCTGCGGGCGAACCTGCGCACCAGGGCGACGGCCACCGCCATGCCGACGGCCGCCGAGACGAAGTTCTGCACCGCCAAGCTGGCCATCTGCACCAGGTGGCCCTGGGTGGTTTCCCCCGAGTACGCCTGCCAGTTGGTGTTGGTGACGAAGCTGACCGCGGTGTTCCACGCCAGCGAGGGCGTCATCTTGTTGGCCGGGTCATGCAGGTGCAGCGGTAGTTTGCTCTGCACCAGCTGCAGCACGAACAGGAAAATGCTGCTGACCGAGGAGAACGCCAACACACCGCGGGCGTAGGCGCCCCAGGTCTGTTCCGAGCGCGCGTCGACGCCGATGAGCCGATAGATCGTTCGCTCGGCGCCGCGGTCCCTCTCGGTCGTATAGACACGAAACATGTAGTCGCCCAAGGGAACATGGACCACGACCAACGCCGCGACGAGGACGGCGAGAAAGATCAGTCCCGAGGTTGTGCTGCTCACTTAGAACCTCTCCGGGAACAACAGCGCGCCCGCGAGAAAGAGCGCGATGAGAATGGAAAGCACCAAGCCGACCGTGTTTTGGTAGTTCATAGCCGTTCGACCAGCTTCTGGGCCACGCCGAGCGCCGCGAACACCGGCCACGGTCAGCACCAGATACACCACCACGCCCATCCTGTCTCCGTTCCGCGCCGATCACCTGCATACGAAAAGGGCTCCGTCGAGCCGGCCCGAAGCGGGGCTCTCGAGGCGAAGTCAGCTTGAAATTAATCGGGCCCGCACCGCCAGGGCCTTTGGTTGACGGTTTCCCAGCGGGGTCGTAGTGCACCTTTACGGTTTGTTAACGCCCCTTGCGGTGGGGTCGTCAAAGACCCGCTACGCCAAGGGTGCCCGGTCCGTCGATCAGCGGGAGCCGGACCCGGAACACCGTCCTGCCCGCGGTGGATTCGACGCTGACCGAGCCGTGGTGGGCCTTGACGATCGAGCTGACGATGGCCAGCCCCAGCCCGTGGCCCGAGCCGTCGGACCTCGACTTGTCGGCCCGGACGAACCTCTCGAACAGGTTGGGCAGCAGGTCCGCGTCGATGCCGGGGCCGTCGTCGGTGGCGGTCAGCTCGGCGAACGGCGCCTCGGGGCCGCCGCGGTGACAGCGGATCGCGGTCGTCACCGTGACCTCGGGCGGGGTGTGCACGCGGGCGTTGCCGAGCAGATTGCTGACCAGCTGATGCAGCCGGGCCTGGTCGCCGCGTACCCATACCGGTTCGTCGGGCAGGTCTTTGACCCAGTGGTGGGTGGCGGCTGCCACCATCGCGTCGTTCACCGCGTCGCTGACCACCTCGGTCAAGTCGACGTCCTCGGACTGCGGGTCCTGGCCTTCGCCCAGCCGGGAAAGCAGCAGCAGCTCGTCGACCAGGAGCGCCATCCGCCGCGCCTCGGACTCGATGCGGGCCAGCGCGTATTCGGTGGTGGGCGGCAGCGTCGAGCTGTCCTGACGGGTCAGTTCGGCGTAGCCCTGAATGGCGGCCAGCGGTGTCCGGAGCTCATGGCTGGCGCCGGTGATGAATTGGCGCATCCGCCGATCGGAGTCGACCCGATGCGCCAGGGCGCTATCCACGTTGTCCAGCAACCGATTCAGCGCATGCCCGACGATCCCGACCTCGTTTTGCGGGTCGGTGTCCTGCGGTTGCACCCGGACCGTGATCCGGTGGTCGTCGTCGGTGAGCGGCATGGCGGCGACGTGGGCGGCGATCGCCGCCAGCCGGCGCAGCGGGCGCAGCGTGTAGCCGACCATCCACACCGTCAGTCCGGCGGTGAGCAGCAACGCCGATGCGGTCAGCGCCACGGTGGTGAGCTGTTTGCGCGCGATGATCCGGTCGGCCAGGTTGTGTGACACCCCGACCACCAGCACGTCCGAGTCGTTCACGGTGCTGTTGACCCGGTACGGCCCCAGCCTGCCCAGGATTTCGGTGCGCGGCGGGCTGTCCTTCCACGACTGGGCGGCGAGGTCGCGGACGACGTCGGGGGGTGCGGGCCGGGGTTCGTCCTCGGAGAAGACCGCCGAGCCGACCACGGCGCCGTTGCGCAGCACCGCGATCAGGTTCCCCGGCGTTTGGCCGGTGCATTCCAGGATGGCCTGTTGGATCGGCGGGGTGCCGGGATGCGGCGAAACATGTTCGCCGTTGCGGTATTTGGTGCACTGGTGGCTGAACGCGTCCAACGATTCGGCGACGTCGGCGTCGCTCATGGCGTTGACGTAGCCGCGCAGGCTCAACACCGAGACGAAGCCGACCGTCACCAGCACCACGCTGACCACGGCCAGCACGCCGAACAGCAGTTGGCGGCGCAGCGAAGAGGGAAACCACCGGGGAAATCCCCTGGATGCGGTGTTGCGGTCTCGGGTCATTCCGCCGGCCGCAGCATGTATCCGACACCGCGGACGGTGTGGATCATCGGCTCGCGGCCGGAGTCGATCTTCTTCCTCAGGTACGAGATGTACAGGTCGACGATGCTGGTGCGCCCGGCGAAGTCGTAGTTCCACACCCGGTCCAGGATCTCGGTGCGGCTGAGCGCGCGGCGGGGGTTGCGCATCAAAAAGCGCAGCAGCTCGAACTCGGTGGACGACAACGACACCGGTGTGTCGCCGCGGGTGACCTCGCGGCTGGCGGTGTCCACCACGAGGTCGCCGACCTTGAGGGTTTCGGCGGTGGGGGCGGGCTGCTGGCTGGCGCGGCGCAACAGCCCGCGCAGCCGGGCGACCAGTTCCTCGAGGCTGAACGGTTTGGTCATGTAGTCGTCGGCACCCGCGGTGAGGCCGGTCACCCGGTCCATCACCGAGTCGCGCGCGGTGAGGAAAAGCGTTGGCGTGTAAGCGTCGGACTGGCGCACCCGCTCCGGGATCCGCAGACCGTCCACGTCGGGCAGCATGATGTCGAGCACCAGCACGTCGGGGGCCGCCCGGTCGAACTTCGCCATGGCCTCGCGTCCGTTGTGGGCGATGTCGACCACCCAGCCCTCGTAGTGCAGCGCCATCTTCACCAGGTTGGTCAGCGCCGGCTCGTCGTCGACCAGCAAAACCCTGATCGGTGACCCGTCGGCGCGGTAGATCCTGGGCAACTGCCCCAGGATGGCCTGGCGTGGCCGCTGCGCGGCTGATTGTCCCGACATTACGGTCATGCTCCTACATTCTGGTGACGCACACATAGGACTGTCATCGAGTTCATAGAGTTCTCAAATGTGGGAGCCGGGGTATCGTGGCCGGCGCGGCTATTTCCGCGCGGCGGCGACCGGATCTAAAAGACTTGCCGCACAGGCATATTAGTGTGCTCTACCGACGAAAAACGGGGCCGCGCACCAGGCGCGGCCCCGTTTGTTTCGAGACGGTTGTCAGGCCCAGCTGGACCCGACGGCGCTGTCGGTGCTGGCCATGTTGCTGCCCGCGGTCTGGACCTTCTGGCCGTGGGCGTTGGCCTGCTCGTAGATCACCTGGAAGTTGCGACCCAACTGGGTGATGAACTCCTGGCAGGCCACCGAACCGGCACCGCCCCAGAAGTCACCGGCAGCCAGCACATCACGAATGATGGTCTGGTGCTCGGCCTCCAGGGACGCGGCCTGGGCGCGGATGAGCGCACCGTGGGCGTCGACATCGCCGAACTGGTAGTTGATGCTCATAGCGATTGCTCCTTAAAAGTGTTGGACGGCAGCAGTTCTTGGCTAGCTGCTGAGGATCTGCTGCGAAGCCTGCTCTTGCTGCTCGTAGTTGTTGGCGTCGCGGATCAGCCCGTCACGCACCCCGTTCAGCATGTTGACGATGTTGCGGAAGGCCTGGTTGACCTGACCCATCGTGTCGTACGAGGTCGCCTGGGCCTGACCACTCCAGCCCGCACCGGCGATGTTCATCGACGACGCCCACATCTTGCGGGCCTCGTCCTCCACAGTCTGGGCGTGCACCTCGAAGCGGCCCGCCATCGCCCGCATTTCGTGCGGGTCGGTCATAAAACGTGTTGCCATCTCGGCTGTCTCCTATCTTGATAGCTTCAGTTCGCCGAAGTCTTAACAGTTGTAATTGATGCGGTGGTGGCGCGTTGGAAATGGATTACGGCCTGCCGGTTGATTGCTCGCCTCAAACGGGTGACATCTATCCCCCTATTCGCCTTATCCGCGGTCTCATCGTTAGACGACGACCTGTTTGGGCATGACGATCGGTTTGAAGCCGTACCGGGGTCCGCTGCCGTAGGCGCCGGCGCCCTTGGCCGCGGCCGCTGCCCCCGGCATGCCGGGCATCGCGGTGACCGGCTCGGCCTCGGAGGCGACGGTCCAGCCCGAGCCCGCCAGCGGGGCGGCCGACGAGGCCAGCGACGTGGCCGGCGCGGCCGCCGACCAGCTGGCCGGCACCGACAGCCCGCCCACCGCGGACGCCTCGCCCACCGCCGCCGAGGCACCGGCGCCCGTCACCGAGCCCACCATCATGCCCGGCGTGATGGCCGCTCCGGCCGCCGGCGCAACCGAGTCGGTCAGCGAGAACGGGATCGCCGGCACGGTCCCCAGGGTCTTACCCAGCGACACCGCGTTCGGGATGGTGGCACACACCCACCAGGCTGCGGTGTTGATCGCGCCGTTGGTCGCGTTGAGGAACGACGGGGTGCCCAGCAGATCGTCGATGGACTGCAGCAGGCCGTCGGTGGGGGGCGACGTGATCAGCGACGAGAGGTCTAGACCCGCCGTCTGCGCCGTGCTGTTCGTCGCGTCGAAGGCGATGGCGCTGTTGTCAACGGCCGCGGCCGCTCCGGGGTTGGTGGTCGAGGTCAGCGGCGTCACCGGCTGCAGCACTCCGGCGGCCGCCGAGGCCGCCTGGTAGGTGGCCATCATGGTGGAGTCCTGCACCCACATCTCGGCGTACTGCGCTTCGGTCGCCGCGATGGCCGCCGAATTGACACCCAGGAAGTTGGTCGTCACCAGCGTTGCCAGCAACGACCGGTTGGCGGCGATCACCAGCGGCGGCACCGTCGCGGCGAACGCCGCTTCGTAGGCGGCCGCCGACGCGGTGGCCTGCGCGCTGGCCTGTTCAAGCGCGGCCGCCGTGGTGGTCAGGTAGGACACGATGGGCTGCGCCGCGGCCGCCGCCGCGGCCGACCCGCCGCCCGTCCACTGTTCGGTGGTCAGCAGCGAGATGATCGACTCCCATTGGCTGGCGGTGCTGCTCACCTCGGCGGACAGGTTGGCGTACGCCGTCGCCGCCGCCATCAGCGGGCCCGAGCCCGCGCCGGCGTACATGAGCGCCGAGGTGATTTCCGGTGGAACCGCCGCAAAGTCAAGAACCATTTTGTGTATCCCGCTCCTCGAATCGGTTGAAAAACTGTTGCCTGGGTTTCCTAGACCGTCGCCGGCTTGGGCATGACGATCGGTTTGACGCCGTAGCGTGGCGCCCCGAAACCGGCGCTGTTGCGCGCCATGGTCCCCACCCCGGGCATGCCCGGCACCACCGTGCCGACGCCGGCCTGCGGAGCGGCGGCGGTCCAGCCCACCGTTTGCAGCGGCGCGCTGCTGGAACCGACCACCGGGGTGGTGCCGGCCCAGCTCGGCGGCACGGACAGTTTGCTGACGGTGGTCGCCTGGCCCATCGCGGCGGCCGGCATCGCACCCATGCCCGCCACGCCACCGACACCGGCCCCGCCCACGCCGGTTTCCACCGGTGCGGTCGAGGTGGCCAGGTCGGCCCCGGCGGTGGCGTCGGCGCCGGAGGTGTCCAGCAGCCCACCGCCGGCCAGTCCGAGCAGGTTCGAGGTGGCCGACGCCCAGTTGCCGATACCAATGTTGCCGATGTTGACGCCGTTGCTCGACAGGCCGAACATGCCGCCCAGACCGCCGCTGGACTGGCCGTTGAAGCCCAGCAGCCACGCCAAGATGTCGATCGGGTTGGAGCCGGTGGCCGCGCTGGCGGTGGGGTCCGCGGCGCTCAGCGCCTGCATCGCGGTCTGGCTGGCGTTGACGGCCTCGGTGTCGCCGTAGCTGTTGGAACTGATGCCCAGGGTCTGCGAATACTGTTCCAGCAGAGTCTGCGCCTGGGACGCGATCGCCTGGTACTGGGTGCCGTAGGCCGAGAAGATGGCCGCCTGCTGGGCCGACACCGGGTCTGCGGCGGCGGGGGCGATGGCGGTCGTCGCCGAGGCCGCGCCGGCGTTTTGCGCCGCGAGATTGCTGTTGATCCCACTGAGCAGCGCCTCGGCGGCTAACATCTCCTCAGTCGTTGTCGTCAGAAATGACATCCATTGCTCCTCGCGCTCAAGCTGGCCGACCCCCGGTGTGGATCGACCCGTGCGCTCGCCTCGCGGCCGCTGTGCATGGGCAAGACGCTATCGATCCACGACTCCACGTTCCCGATCGAAAGGCCTGAGATGACAGCCGTTTACGGCTTCTTAACGACGAGGGCGGAAGTTTTAACACGGTCCTGTCGGACGACATCCGCCTGTCATCTGGAGTAAACGCTCGCCGGAAGTAATCGCGCGCGGGGTGCGGATAATACACGCTCAGCGGAACCGCATGTTGTACGTCTGGCAAATTGCCGACCCGACGCGGTGCGGTGAAACCAGCCGCCACGCGCTAGATTCGCCGCCGGGCCCCCATAGCCCAATTGGCAGAGGCAGCGGACTTAAAATCCGCCCAGTGTCGGTTCGAGTCCGACTGGGGGCACCGAAACTCCCGGCCGGACGCGCCGGGTCCGTGACCGTCCGGGGCGCCGCGCCGCCCGGTGGCCGAGATGATCACCTAATCGCTTGGCGCAGAGGCGAATTCGAAGTATCCGCCCGGGCGGACAATGACGAGCGGGCTCGCAGCCGTCCGGCCGAGTAAGTTGGTCGCGAGCGGTGCGCGACCGAGCACCACGAAGGAGCCAGCGCGACGGTGTCCGAGGATGCACGGGCCGACGGTGTCTCGCGCCAATACGATCGTTGGCAATACCCGCCGCCGGTCACCGATCTCGACGCGTGGAAGACAAACCACTGGGACTGGTTCAACCCGTTCTGGGCGCATCGGCTGCTGTGGCCCGACCGCGATACCGAGCCGACCTCGACACCCTCATCGCGGGGTGCGGCACCTTCCAGGCGGCCGTCTACGCCTACACCAATAGGGCCGCCAAAGTGGTTGCCGTCGACGTCAGCCGGACGGCGCTGGACCATCAGCAATTCCCTGAAGGACAAGCACCGGCCGCACAACCTGGAGCTGCATCGGCTCGCGATCGAAGAGGTCGCCGCGCTGGACCGCGACTTCGATCTCATCGTCTCCACCGGCGTGCTGCATCATCTGGCGGATCCGCTGACCGGGCTGACAGCGCTCGGTCGATGCCTGCGGCCCGACGGGGCGCTCGGCGTCATGCTCTACGCCAGCTACGGCCGGATCGGCGTTGAGATGCTGGCATCGGTGTTTCGCGACCTCGGACTCTCCCAGGGCGAGGCCTCGGTGGAAATGGTCAAAGAGGCGGTGGCGGCGCTCCCGGCAGACTACCCCGTGCACACCTATCTGAAGGGAGCCCGCGACCTGTCGACCGATGGCGTGCTGGTCGACACCTTCCTGCACGCCCGGCAACGCAGCTACACCGTCGAGTAATGCCTGGAGCTGGTCGCCGCGGCCGGGCTGGCGTTCCAGGGCTGGCTTCGCAATTCGCCGTACTACCCGCACGACGCCCTCTTCGGGAGCGCCGCAACCCAATTCCAGTCGGCGCTGAACCGGTTGCCCGACACCACGTTGTGGTCGGTGATGGAGCGCCTGCAACCGGCCAACGCCACCCACTTCTTCCTCGCCTGCCGGCCGGAGCGCCCACGGGAGCGTTACAGGATCGACTTCTCGTCGCCGACGTATCTCGGCTACGTCCCCGTGCTGCGGACGGCATGCCTGCTGTCCGGTGACCCGATCCACCTGCCCGGCGCCAAACTGACGCTGACCCCGGCCCAGCTGCCCTTTGTCCAACAGGTTGACGGCCGGCGCAGCATCGCCGAGATCATCGACGGGGTGGCGGGCGCCGGCCGGGATGACCGGGCGCGGGAGTTCGGTCGTCGACTGTTCGAGTCGTTGTGGCGCCTGGACTTCCTGGCGATGGGGCTGGCCCCGGGTCGGTAGTGGACCAATAGTTTGGGCCAGCCGCCGGCGGCGGCGCCGACGGCCACTCATGCACTGACCCAGCATGGGCATGCTGTTCGGCCTCGCGCCGTGGATTGTGCATTGGGTGTTGGTCGGTAACGTTCCGTTCGTGGCTGCCGTGCTGGTCGCGCTGGCGCTCGCCGCGGTCAGCCTGGGCCTGGGCGGGGTGCTGCGCAGGCGCTGGCAGCTCTTCGACTTCGCTTCTGTGGCAGTGCTTTTGGTGCTCGCCGTGCTGGCCTTCACGCCCAGCGAGTCGATTCTGCAGCGGTGGATTCTGCCGTTGAGCAACGCCGGGATCTGCCTGGTGGCGCTGGCGGGGATGCTGATCGGGAAGCCCTTCGTGGCCGAGTTCGCCGCCGCCGAACAGGCTCCCGACGTCGCCAAGACCGAGTTGTTCGGCCGGATCGTGAAAATCCTCGGCTGGATCTGGGTGGCGACGTTCGCCGGGCTGACGGTGTCGTCGGCGATCCCGTCGGTGCTGCAGGGATCCGCCGGGGCGGCGCCCGCCTACATGCTGGACACCAAGACCCCGCTGTCGTTCCTGTGCTACTGGATCATTCCCTTTGCGCTGCTGGGCCTGGCGGCGGTGGTCTCGCGGCTGCTGCCCGACCGGATGCTGATCGGCATCGACGACCTGGAGCGGGAAACCTCGTTCGTCGCCTACGACGAGGCCACCATCGACGAGCTCTACTTCCTGGCCCAGGAACACGCCAATCGCGAGGTCGGCCCCGGCAAGGAGGCCTACGCCGTCAAGGTCGGCGGCATGGGAACTCCGTTGACCGGGGACGAATCTCGAAAGTCGTGGCCGTCCACCTACAAGGTGCGCGACAAACGCCGCTGAGGGCTACGTTGTGGTGATGCACGCGCCCAGCCCCGACGCCATCCGCGCCGAGACGATCATCATCACCGGCCACGGCGGCGACGAGATCGAGGCCTACCGGGCGGAGGCCGCGGTGGACGGCTGGCGGCGCATCGACGACTTCTTCGCCACCCGCCTGAAAGGCTGACGGCCATGTGCACCTACCTCACCGAACACGTCGCGATCGACGGCAGCGGCAAGGGCGCGACCGGTTGGTTTCCCACCAGCCGGGCCACGGTGTATGTCGACCATCCCGTCGATGCGCCCTACGGCCACACCGTAAACATCGACGTGGTCAACCCGCAGCTGGGCTCGTCGGCCCGGGTCGCGCTGGAACTGACCGAGGAAAGCGCCCTGCCGCTGGCCGCGTCGATTACGAGGGCGATCGCCCACGCGCCGGCCGGACTGGCCGCCAAGGACCAGTAGGGCCGACGATGCCCGCCGAAGCGCACTACCCGCAGATGGCGGCCGCGCGGGGCCGGATCGAGCCGGCGCCGCGGCGGGTCCGCGGTTATATGGGCGGCGTGCTGGTCTTCGACACCACCGCCGCCCGCTACGTGTGGGAGATTCCCTACTACCCGCAGTACTACATTGCACTGGCCGACGTGCGCACCGAGTTGCTGCGCGACGAAAACCACTCTCAGCGAGTGCAATTCGGCCCGGCGCGGCTGTACTCCGTGGTGGCCGGCGGCCGCACCTGTGAGTCGGCGGCGCGGGTGTTCGACGCCGACGGCGACGGCCCGCTGGCCGGCACCGTGCGGTTCGAATGGGATCCGTTGCGCTGGTTCGAAGAAGACGAACCGATCTAAGGCCATCCACGCAACCCGTACGCGCGGGTGGAAGCGCTGCGCTAACACCGACACGTTCGCGTCGAACGTGACGGAATCACGTTGGCGGACAACAGATATCCCGCCCTTATGTTCGCAACCGGTTTGCCCACCAGGTATTACATCGATCCCACCGACGTCGACTTCGCGCATCTGGAGCCCAGCGCCACCCAGACGCTGTGCCCGTACAAGGGAACGACGCCGGGCTACTGGTCGGTGCGGGTCGGCGACGTCGTGCACGAAGACCTGGCCTGGACCTACCACTACCCGCTGCCCGCGGTCGCCCAGATCGCTGGGCTGATCGCGTTCTACAACGAAAAACTGGATATCGTCGTCGACAGGACCCCGCTGCCGCGCCCGCACACCCAATTCAGCTGAGCCGGCCCCGATGTGATATTCGCCTCCCTTGCCGCCGATGCTGAGAATTCCTCAGCAAAGCAACCCGTGAACATGCGCGGATGCGGTTAGCGGCGCGGATGAAATCCCCCGCATGCGCGTTTGCAACGGTTTCGCTGCGGGTAAGCGACTGCGATACAGCGTGATTGGAAGTCTGAGCAGAACCTGAGTGCACCGAGTGACGTAGCTAACGTCGAGCATTTTCGAGCTGCAGTGAGGCGAATTTTGGCCAGTAGACTACCGAAAACCAGTCTCGTCAGTGCCTTTCGGTGCTGAAAGCCGGTGAATCAGGAGGCCAATTCGCCGCGACCGTATCGGCGGCTACGCCACCTGGCCACCCGGGCCGACAAACACAGCAAAGGCGGTACCAGCGTGAGTGATGCAAACGGGCCTACGGCCCGATTCGGGATCGACAACACTGCGGTGGTCAAAGTCCCCGTTCACCACGGCCCGATCAGCGACATCGACGTCAGCCCCGACGGGCGCCGGCTGCTGGTGACCAACTACGGCCGTGACACCGTGTCGGTGATCGACACTCACACCTGCCGCGTCGCGAGCACCATCGCCGGTCTGAGCGAACCGTTCGCGGTGGCCATGAGCGCCGCCGGCCCCAACTACGCCTACGTCAGCACCGCCACCGCCGCCTACGACGCGATCGAAGTCATCGACGTCGTCACCAACTGGCGCATCGCCACGCATCGGCT
Organism: Mycobacterium lepraemurium; assembly: GCA_002291465.1. GTDB lineage: Bacteria > Actinomycetota > Actinomycetes > Mycobacteriales > Mycobacteriaceae > Mycobacterium > Mycobacterium avium. The sequence continues at coordinate 1,108,980 of CP021238.1, forward strand.
GGCGCACAGCCTGAGCGATCTGGCGGTCAGCCCGGACGGGCGGTACCTCTACGCCAGCCGCAACGCCGTGCGCGGTGCGGATGTGGCGGTGCTGGACACCACCACGGGCGAGCTCGAAGTGATCGAGCTGGCCGCCGCGGCCGGGACGACCACCGCCTGCGTGCGGGTCAGCGCCGACGGGCGTCGGCTGTTCGTCGGTGTCAACGGGCCCAACGGCGGCGGACTGGCCATCATCGAAACCCGCACCCGCACCGACGGCCGCCGCCATCGTCAGCACGCACAAGATCAACGAGATCACCGGGCCGCTGACCCGGATGACGCTGAGCCGCGACGGCGAGCGCGCCTACCTGATCAGCGACGACCGCGTCACGGTGCTGGGCACCCGCACCCAGGACGTCCTCGGTGAGGTCAGGGTGACCTAGCACCCGTCGGCCGTGGTGGAAAGCCCCGACGGCAACTACCTGTACGTCGCCGACCATGCTGGGGTGCTCAGCGTGGCCCGGCTCTCCTCGGGGACCGCACCGGCCGCGCCGTGCAGCGGCGTCGACGAGGACGACGACGCGACCACCGGTTGGCTGCCCGAGCTGGCGCCGTGGGAGCCGGTGCTGGCCTAGCTGCACCCACCGCCCGAGCCGGCCGCCAAAGCCGTGCCCGCCGAACGGGATCGGGGCCGTGCGGCCTGCTGGGGGTCTGCCACAATCGCCGGATCCGGGCTTAGGGTGGGAAGCGGCCGGCGGCGCGGCGCCGTCGACCCCAGATGCGGAGGCGGTGCGCAGTGGACGGCACGATGCAGGACTTTCCGTTGACGATCACCGCGATCATGCGTCACGGCTGCGGCGTGCACGGGGCGCGCACCGTGACCACCGCGACCGGAGACGGTTACCGGCGCACCAGCTACCGCGAACTGGGCGGCCAGGCCGCCCAGCTGGCGAACGCGTTGCGCGGGCTCGGGGTGACCGGGGACCAGCGGGTGGCCACCTTCATGCGGAACAACGCCGAGCATCTCGCCGCCTACCTCGCCGTGCCCTCGATGGGCGCGGTGCTGCACACCCTGAACATCCGGCTGTTCCCCGAGCAGATCGCCTACGTCGCCAACGAGGCCGAGGACCAGGTGGTGCTGGTCTACGCGTCGCTGGTCAAACTGCTCGCGCCGGTGCTGCCCGGCCTGCACACCGTGCACACGGTGATCGTGGTCGGCGACGGTGGCACCGAGCCGCTGCGGGCATCCGGCAAGACGGTGCTGCGCTACGCCGACGTCATCGGCGCCGAGCCGGCCGAATTCGACTGGCCGCGCATCGACGAGAACTCCGCGGCCGCCATGTGCTACACCAGCGGCACCACCGGAAACCCGAAAGGCGTTGTGTACAGCCATCGTTCGAGTTTCCTGCACACGATGGCCGCGTGCACCACCAACGGCATCGGAATCGGGGCCACCGACAGCCTGCTGCCGATTGTGCCGATGTTTCACGCCAACGCCTGGGGCCTACCCTACGCGGCGCTGATGGCCGGCGCGGACCTGGTGCTGCCCGATTGCCACCTCGACCCCCCCTCGCTGGTGCGGATAGTCGAAGACCTGCGGCCCACCGTGACCGGTGCGGTGCCGACCATCTGGAACGCGGTGCTGCACCACCTGGAAGACGACCCCGACCACGACATGTCGTCGCTGCGGCTGGTGGTCTGCGGCGGCTCGGCCGTACCGGTGTCGCTGATGCGCACCTTCGAGGAGAAGCACGGCGTGCAGATCCGGCAATTGTGGGGCATGACCGAGACGTCGCCGCTGGCACCATGGCCTGGCCGCCGCCGGGAACGCCGGAGGACCAGCACTGGGCGTACCGGGGCACACAGGGCCAACCGGTCTGCGGGGTGGAGATGCGCATCGTCGACGACGACGGCCGCGTGCTGCCCAACGACGGCACGGCGGTGGGGGAGGTGGAGGTGCGCGGCCCGTGGATCGCCGGCTCTTACTACCTGGGACGCGACGACTCGAAGTTCGACTCCGGCTGGCTGCGCACCGGCGACGTGGGCCGCATCGACGAGCGGGGCTTCGTCACGCTGACCGACCGGGCCAAGGACGTCATCAAATCCGGTGGCGAATGGATCTCCTCGGTGCAGCTGGAAAACTGCCTGATCGGCCACCCCGACGTGGTCGAGGCCGCGGTGGTGGGAGTGCCCGACGAGCGGTGGGAGGAACGCCCGCTGGCCGTGGTGGTGGTCAAGGACGGCGCCTCGGTCGACGCCGACCAGCTGCGAAAGTTCCTGGCCGACAAGGTTGTTCGCTGGTGGCTGCCGGAGAGGTGGACGTTCGTCGACGAGATGCCGCGCACCAGCGTCGGCAAGTACGACAAGAAGGCCGTCCGTGCCCGCTACGCCGACGGCGGCTACCGGGTGATCGAAGCGCGCGACTGAAAGGCTTGGCGCAGTGGCAGATTCACTCGTCGTCGCGCAATCCGTCGTCGCCCCCGTCGCCGCGCCGGACGCGTTCGGCCGCACGCTGCCGATGCCGCTGCCGACGCTGTTCAACCGATGGTACGGCCCCTTCCCGCCGATCAGGGAGGTGCGCGGGCAGACCGGGGACTAGGACGCTGCTGGCCGGCAGCGCATCGTGCACCTGGCCGGCGGTGCCAGCATGCGCGAGGAACTGACCAGCGTCGACCCGCCGCGGTCGTTCGGCTACCGGCTCAGCGGCATCACCGGCCCGATGGCGCTGCTGGTGAATCGTGTGCTGGGCGAATGGGTTTTCACCCCGGCGGCCGGCGGAACCGAGATCACCTGGCGTTGGGACCTTCATCCCAGGTCGCCGCTGACCGCCTGGGCGCTTCCACTGCTGGGCAGGATGTGGAAGGGCTACGCGCGACGCGCGCTGGACAATCTGGTGGCCTTGCTCACCCGCTGAGTCCCGCCGGCCGTTACGGTAAGAGCCCATGTGTCGACTCTTCGGCCTGCACGCCGGGACACGCGCGTGCACCGCGACCTTCTGGCTGCTCGACGCGCCGGACAGCCTGGCCGAACAGAGCCGGAGAAACCCCGACGGCACCGGCCTGGGGTGTTCGACGAGCACGCCCGCCCGCAGCTGTACAAGGAGCCGATAGCCGCCTGGCGGGACGCCGCGTTCGCGCGCGAAGCGCATCAGCTGACCGGCACCACCGTCATCGCCCACGTCCGCTACGTGACCACCGGGTCGCTCGACGTCCGCAACACCCACCCGTTTCTGCAGGACGGCCGGATCTTCGCGCACAACGGGGTGCTGAAGGGGCTCGACGTCATCTACGCGCGGCTGCGTGAGGTCGGCGTCGACGGGTTGGTGTTGGGCGACACCGACTCCGAGCGGGTGTTCGCGTTGATCACCGCCGCGATCCGGGCCCGCGACGGTGACATCACCGCGGGCCTGGTCGACGCCGTCCGATGGCTGGCCGAGCAGGTCCCGATCTATGCGGTCAACCTGCTGCTGAGCACCGCCACCGAGATGTGGGCGCTGCGCTACCCGCACACCCATCAGCTCTACGTGTTGGATCGCTCCGCCGACGCGGCCCGGCAACCCGAATTCGACTTGCACACCATACGAATTCACGCGCGTTCCCAGCAGCTGTGCACCCGGCCGTCGGTGGTGTTCGCCATCGAACGCATGGACGCCGACCCGCGTTGACGGCTGTCCGAGCCGGGGGAGCTGGTTCACGTCGACGCCGGGCCGCGGGTCACCCGCCGCCTGGTGCTGCCCGACCCGCCCCGGCGGCTGGCTGCGCCGCGACGAGCTGAGCACATCGGTGCGGGACTCCCAGCACGCACTGCCGACACCCGGCGGGCCGGCTGAGGCCGTTTGGCAGAGTGTTTCGACGTGACAACCAAACGCGCCCTGGTGCTCGCAGGCGGCGGGATCGCCGGAATCGCCTGGGAGACAGGTGTTCTGCGGGGCATTGCGGACGAGTCGCCGGCGGTGGCGCGGCTGCTGACCGAATCCGACGTGCTGGTCGGCACGTCGGCGGGCTCGGCGGTCGCCGCCCAGCTGTGCAGCGGCCACACCCTCGACGCGCTGTTTGATCGGCAGGTCGCCGCCTCCTCGCCCGAAATCGATTCCGGGGTCGACGTCGAGGCCATCACCCAGCTGTTCCTGACCGCCCTGGCCGAACCTTACGACGACGCGGAGGACAAGACCCGCCAACAATTGCGGCGCATCGGGGCGGTGGCGCTGGCCACCGACACCGTGCCGGCCCCGGTGCGCCGCCGGGTGATCGCGGTGCGGTTGCCGTCGCACCGGTGGCCGCGACGGGCGTTGCGGCTCACCGCAATCGACGTCGACACCGGCGAGCTGACCGTGTTCGACCCGGCGTCGGGAATCGACCTCGTCGACGCGGTGGCGGCCAGCTGCGCGGTGCCCGGGGCGTGGCCTCCGGTGGCCATCGGCGGCCGCCGCTACATGGACGGCGGGGTGGCCAGCTCGGTGAATTTGGGGGTGGCCGCCGACTGCGACGTCGCGGTGGTGCTGGTGCCCTCGGGCGTCGACGCGCCGTCGCTGTTCGGCGCCGGCCCGGCCGCGGAGATCGCGGCGTTCCCCGGCCGGGCGTTGGCCGTCTTCGCCGACGACCGCTCGCTGGCGGCGTTCGGGCCCAACCCGTTGGACCCCGACTGCCGGGTGCCCTCGGCGCGGGCCGGCCGCGAACAGGGCCGCCGCGAAGCCTCGGCCGTCGCCGAATTCCTGGGTGTGTGACGAATCCCGTTGCCGGCAATCGGTTCAGTGCTCGACCGCGGGGCGGTCGTCGTCGCCGTCCTCGAGGGCGTCGAGGGCTTGGTCGGCCAACGCCCGCCCCGCGTCGATCACCTCCACCGCCCGGTGGAATTCCAGGCCCCGGCAGATCGAGCGGGACCTCGACGAGCAGGTTGGGCGGGTAGACGGCCAGCGTGTGCCGCGACAGCGCCGCCTGGGCGATGTCGATGGTGCGGTTCATCACCTCGAAGCTGCCCAGTTTGGGTACATCCGTTGCCGCGCCGGGCAATTCGTTGGCCTCGTCGTCGTCATCGGCGAGCACCGGCTGGTCGGGTTCCTCGGGATTGTCCGGCCAGGCGTCGGCGTCGCCGCTCGGCCCGCCCAGCCGGCTCAGCACCGCCCGCGCGGTGGGCCGATCGAGCAGCGAGCGGGCGGCGGCCGTGTCGAACAGCGTCGAGGTGCTGCGCATCATGCGGGTCAACCACTCGGCGGTGGCGGCCGGTTCGGCCTCGCGACGGGTGATCGCCTCGCTGCCGGACAGGTTCACCGCGATGGTCAGATCGGCGTTGACGGCCGAGAGCGGGGCCATCGGCAGCGGGTCGAGGATACCGCCGTCGGCCAGCAGCCGGTCGTCGAGGGTGTGCGGGGCGATCAACCCCGGGGATCGCGATGGACGCGCGGATCGCCTCGTCCAGCGGCCCGCGCTGAAACCACACCGACTTGCCGGCCAGCAGGTCGGTGGCCACCGCGGTGTAGGGGATGCGCAGGTCCTCGATGGTCACCGGCCCCAAGATGTCGCGTACTGCGTCCAGGATCTTGCCCGTCCGCATCACCCCGGCCGCGCTGATGGACGGGTCCAGCAGCTGCAGGATGGTGCGCTGAGTCAGCGACTTGGCCCACTCGGCGAACTCGTCGACCCGTCCGGCCGCTTGCAGGCCGCCGACCAGCGCGCCCATCGACGAGCCGGCGACGCCGACGATGTCGTAGCCGCGGGCTTGCAGCGCCTCGATCACCCCGATGTGGGCGTAGCCGCGGGCGCCACCGCTGCCGAGCGCGAGTGCCACCCGAGTCGGTGCTGATCGACGTTCCTCAGGCACCCCTCCATTTTGCGCGGCTGCCGGCCGGCGGGGGTGCGCGGCGGCCGGCGGGCGCGGTCCGGGCAGTTTTTTCAACCGTGATCGCAATTGTCTTTGTTCAACCGGGGCGCCGTCACCCGCATTCGTCGTTCGCGGCCGCCCGGGCGGCGATGATCACGGCCGCCTGCCGGGCCGGCGTTAACGCCGACCACGGCGTGTTCCAGCTCCCCGCGGTGCCCGACGGCGACGCCTGCACCATCGACAAGTACTGCTCGAACAGCGACGCACCCGTCTTGGGCTGGGCGTCCATCCACTCCTTGGCGGCGTGACAGGCCTGGTAGTACTCTTCTTCGGTGGAGTCCGCCGGGATGTCGATCCGGGTCGTCGCGCCGCCCGGGGACAGCCCGACGGCGCGCGGCGGGGCCGGCGAGGATGCTCGACTGCCGCGCCGGTGCGGGCGCCGGCGCGGCAATCGGGGCGCCGTGCGAGCACCCGGGGGCCGCCGTCACAACCCCCAGCACGATGCCCACCAGAACGACCGCGCCCCATCGCCGGGACCGATCACCGCGCCAGCGCACGGTCCCAATCTATGCAACACTGGCTGCCGTGATGGAGCGCTTCGGGTTTTGCGAGTGTTGTCGGCCGTAACACGCCGCCGCCCGATCCGTTTTCGCTTCCTGGAGTTCTTTCCTCATGCCTGTGCCCGCCGCCACCCTGGCTGCCCTGCGCCCGCCTTTCCCGTCGTCGCCGTCGCCGGGTCCGACCCGGTTGCGGGTGCCCGACCTGCTCTATGCCACCGATCAGGCCGCCGACGACGTGCTCAGCGGGCGCTGCGACCACCTGCTGCCCCCGGGCGGCATCCCGGCGTCGCGGCGCTGGTTCACCCGCATCCACGGCGACGAGGAGCTCGACGTCTGGCTGATCAGCTGGGTGCCCGGCCATCCGACCGAACTGCACGACCACGGCGGGTCGCTGGGCGTGTTGACCGTCGTCTCCGGATCACTGAACGAATACCGTTGGGACGGTAGGGCTTTGCGACGACGCCGGCTCGACGCCGGCGATCAGGCCGGCTTCCCGCTGGGCTGGGTGCACGACGTGGTGTGGGCGCCCCGGCCGGTCAGCTGTCGGGCCGTCGCCGCCGCCCAGGCGGCGCCGACGCTGAGCGTGCACGCCTACTCGCCGCCGCTGACCGCGATGTCCTACTACGACATCACCGAGCGCAAGACGTTGCGTCGGCAACGCACCGAACTGACCGACCAGCCGGAAGGATCGTGATGAGCCGCATCGACGTCGTGTTGAGGTCCGCCCGGCGCCGGTTCCGCCGGCTTCCCGCCGTCGAAGTGCCCGACGCGGTGCGCCGCGGCGCGGTGCTGGTCGACATCCGGCCGCAGGCCCAGCGGTTCCGCGAGGGCGAGGTGCCCGGCGCGCTGGTGATCGAGCGCAACGTGCTGGAATGGCGCTGCGACCCGACCAGCGAGGCCCGGCTGCCCGAGGCCGTCGGCGACGACGTCGAATGGGTGATCATCTGTTCGGAGGGCTACACGTCCAGCCTGGCCGCGGCCGCGCTGCTGGACATCGGCCTGCACCGCGCCACCGACGTGATCGGCGGCTACCACGCGCTGGCCGGGGCCGGGGTGCTGAGCCGGCTGGCCGGCGGTCCGGTCGGCGCCCCGCTCGCCAACACCGGCGCCGGCGAGCGCCGCTGGATCTAGCCGTTGGCGTGCAGCAGCGGCCGCAGCCGGTCCGTCTTGTCGGGTGTCCACCTCGACGGTGACAGTACCGCCGCCCAGGCGTCGGCGACGTAGTGGTGGCCGTGCCCGTCGGGCACGTTCTGGGCGACCGCCATGTCCGCCGACACCTGCAGGAACGTCACCACCGGGATCCAGGTGGTCTCCGGCAGCACGTCGTAGCCGCGGCGCTCCTTGAGCCAGTCCGGCTGGGCGAACAACAGGTGGGTGGTCCACCAGGCGATCGGATCCGAGGCGTGCTGCAGGTAGACCACCCGCGGGTGATCCCACGGATCCTTGGGCCGCGCCAGGTTGGCCGCGCGCGCCACGAAGCGGACGTTGCGGCCGTCGTTGTAGATCGGCAACCACTCCGGTGACCCGGCGTCGCGCGTCGACGTCAGATCGGTCCAGATGGTGTTGTTGAACGTCGGGCCGCTGAACAGGGCGCCGTCGGTGCGGGCCAGCACGTTGTTCAGGCTCATGAACGGTGCCTCGCCGCCGAACGAGCCCTGGCTCTCGCCGAACACCACCAGCTTGGGGCGCTGCCCCTCGGGCAGTTGGCGGACCAGCCAGTCGACCGCCTCGAACAGCGCCTGACCGCGTGCCGGGCGTTCTCCTTGTCCACCAGGAACGACAGCCAGCTGGGCAGGGACGAATACTGCATGCTGACGATCGCGGTGTTGCCGTTGTACATGTACTCCAGCGCGGTGGCCTCGGCCTCGTTGATCCAGCCGGTGCCGGTGGTGGTGGCCACCGCGACGACGGCGCGCCGCAGCCCGCCGGCGCGCTGCAACTCCCGGGCGGCCAGTTCGGCGGTCGCGGTGATGCCGTCGGCGGAGTTCGGCCCGGATCGGCTCGGTGGCCGGGGCGCCGTTGAACGCGGTCAGCTGTTCCACCCGCGGCCCGCCCTCGATGAAGACGCGGCCCTGGTGGCCCAGCGACTCCCAGGACACCAGCGACTCCGGGCCGCCGGAGCGCAGCGGGGTTTTCGGCGGTGCGGTGTTCGGGCTCATCTCGTTGTTGGCCGAGGCGAAGGTGTTGTTCATGGTGCGCATGGCGAACTTCAGCACCACGCCGTTGAGCAGGGTGATGGTGAGCACCACCAGCAGGGCCACCACGATGGTCGCCGACAGCCGAAACGGCGCGATCCGGTCGAGCCGACCGACCAGGAAGCTGACCAACCAGCGGGTGAATTGGCCGACCTCGACGCAGGTGAACAGCACCACCAGGGACAGCACCCCGGCCACCGGGTAGTCGTACCACTTCAGGTGCGCCACACCCATCAGGTCGCGCACCTTGTCCTGCCACACGTGGAACCAGATCGCCATCAACACCATGCCGACCGCGCCGACCGGGATCAGGATCTTCCAGGCCCAGCGCGGCGGCGGGGGACTGGACGGTTTGGCCCACAGGTACCGGTAGAGCCAGACGGCGAAGACGCCCAGCCCGTAGCCGATGGCGCCGGAGATGCCGCTGACCAATCCCTGGAATATCGCCCCGCGCGGCAGCAGCGACGGGGTCAGCGAGAACCAAATGAACACCAGCCCGACCGTCGTGCCGGTGAACGTGTAATGCCGTACCCACCAATGCTTTTCGGGCTGCTGTGTACTCTGGGCGGGCGCTTTCGGTTCGGGGTGCTCCGCGACGGCGGTCTGCGCGCCGGTTCGGGTTCCGTCCGGCGCCGTTTGCTGCTGCGCCGGCTCGTCGCCGGTGTCGGTGTTGGTCGCGGAACCCGGTTCGCTCATTGAGGCGGCCTAGCGGTGGGTGAAGTTCGGCGCACGCTTCTCGACGAAGGCCGCCATCCCCTCGGACTGGTCGGCGGTGGCGAAAGTCGAATGGAACAACCGGCGTTCGTAGAGCAGCCCCTCGGCCAGGGTGGTTTCGAACGCGCGGTTGACGGCCTCCTTGGCCATCCGGGCCGCCGACCGCGACATCTGCGAAATCGTGGTGGCGACCTTCTTCGCCTCGGTCAGCAGGTCGTCGGCGGGCACCACGCGCGAAACCAGGCCGCTGCGTTCGGCTTCCGCGGCGTCGATGGTGCGGCCGGTCAGGATCAGGTCCATCGCCTTGGCCTTGCCGATGGCGCGGGTCAGCCGCTGCGATCCGCCCATGCCGGGCAGCACCCCGAGTTTGATCTCGGGCTGGCCGAATTTCGCCGTGTCGGCGGCGATCAGCACATCGCACATCATGGCCAGCTCGCAGCCGCCGCCGAGTGCGTGCCCGGCCACCGCGGCGATCGTCGGGGTGCGCACCGCGGCGAGCTTGCCCCAGGGGGCGAAGAAGTCGGCGCCGTAGGCGTCGGCGAAGGTCAGCTCGGCCATCTCCTTGATGTCCGCGCCGGCGGCGAACGCCTTGGCCGATCCGGTGATGATGATCGCGCCGATGCCGGGGTCGGCGTCGAAATCGGTTGCTGCGGTGGTGACCTCGTTCATCACCTGGGTGTTGAGCGTGTTGAGCGCCTTGGGCCGGTTCAGGGTGATGATGCCGACGCGCTCCTCGCGCTTGACGAGGATGGTTTCGAAGGTGCGGTCGGTGCTGTCGGTCATCCAAATCGCCTTTCTAGAAACTCAAGTCGTCGTCCACCGGGGCGAAATACGCCTCGACGTCGGCCACGGTGACGTCGGCCAGCCGGGCGGGCGACCACTGCGGATTACGGTCCTTGTCGATCAGCTGTGCCCGGATGCCCTCTACCAGATCGTGTAAGCACAGCGACGCCGACGACACCCGATAGTCCTGCACCAGAACGTCTTTCAGTGTCGGTAGGTCGGCCGCTCGGCGCACCGCCGCCAGGGTCACCGACAGCGCGATCGGTGATCGGGTGGCGATCAGGTCTGCGGCGTCGTGCGCCGGGCTCGCGCCATGCGCGCGCAGCGCGGCGACGATGTCCTCGACGGTCTGCCCCGCATAGCACTCGTCGATCCAATCACGTTGGGCCGCAAGCTCACTGGGTGGCGGCTCGACGGCGTATTTGGCCAGCGCGCTCTCGGCGCCGTCGGCGACCACCGCGCGGCGGAACGCCTCGACGTCGGCGTGCGGCACGTAGTGGTCGGCGAATCCCATGGCGATGGCATCGGCGCCGGAGAACGGCGCCCCGGTCAGCGCGGCGTGCAGGCCGAGCCCGCCGGGCGCGCGGGACAGCAGGTAAACGCCGCCGACGTCGGGGATGAACCCGATGCCGACCTCGGGCATGGCGACCTTGGAGGTGTCGGTGACCACCCGGGTGTTGGCGTGCGCGCTGACGCCGACACCGCCGCCCATCACGATGCCGTCCATCACCGCGACGTAGGGCTTGGCGAACTCCGAGATCTGGGCGTTGAGCTGATATTCGTCGCGCCAGAAGCGTCGCGCCTCGACGCCGTCCTTGCGGGCGCTGTGATAGATGGACACCACGTCGCCGCCGGCGCACAGCCCGCGCTCCCCGGCGCCGGACAGCAGCACCGTGCGCACCTTGTCGTCGCGCGCCCAGTCGGTGAGGACGGCGCTCAGCGCGTCGATCATCGGCTGATTCAGCGAGTTGATCGCCTTGGGGCGGTTGAGCGTGATCAGGCCGACGTTTCCGTCGACTTGGGTGAGAACCTCGTCGGATCCGTCGGTCACGCCTTCGCCTCCCATCGCCGGTTCAGCCTCGAGGAAGAAATCTAGATCGTCACGACCGGCGCGGTATCCGTGGGTAAGGGTTATCTTATAAACGCGACGACAACGGTGCAGGCTCCAACTCGAGAAACGCCCAGGTCCGCTGGGAACCGGGGGGGGAGCCGTTGATCGTTGAGATGGTGTTCGCACAGCTCGATGCCAACCAGAGAGGATCCGACGGTGCGGGAGACAAGCAATCCGGTATTTCGTTCGCTGCCTAAGCAGAGCGGCGGATACGCGCAATTCGGCATTGGCGCGGCCCCGATGCAGGGCTATCAAGCCGACCCCTACGCGACTCCGTACCAGGAGACCAGGCCGTCGCGACCGCTGACCATCGACGACGTCGTCACCAAGACCGGCATCGCGCTGGCCGTGCTGGCGGCATCCGCGGTCGTCTCTTACTTCCTGGTGCTGTCGAATGTGGCCCTGGCGATGCCGCTGACCCTGGTCGGCGCGCTGGGCGGGCTGGGCCTGGTGCTGGTCGCGACGTTCGGGCGCAAGCAGGACAGCCCGGCGATCGTGCTCAGCTACGCGGTTCTCGAGGGCCTGTTCCTCGGCGCCCTTTCCTTCGTGTTCGCCAACTTCTCGGTCTCCAGCGCCAATGCGGGCGTGCTGATCGGTGAGGCCGTCATGGGCACCTTCGGGGTGTTCTTCGGGATGTTGGTGGTCTACAAGACCGGCGCCATTCGGGTCACCCCCAAGTTCACCCGGATGGTGGTCGCCGCGTTGTTCGGCGTGCTGGCGCTGATGCTGGGCAACTTCGTGCTGGCCATGTTCGGTGTCGGCGGCGGCGCCGGCCTGGGCCTGCGCAGCGGCGGTCCGCTGGCGATCATCTTCTCGCTGGTCTGCATCGGCATCGCGGCGTTCAGCTTCCTGATCGACTTCGACGCCGCCGACCAGATGGTGCGCGCCGGTGCGCCGGAGAAGGCGGCGTGGGGGATCGCGCTCGGGCTGACCGTGACGCTGGTGTGGCTGTACATCGAGATCCTGCGTCTGCTCAGTTATCTACAGAACGACTAGCTCTCTCGGCATACGAGAAAACCGGCGCGCCTTGTTGGCGCGCCGGTTTTTTCATGTGGTGCGCGTCGAGTGTGTAGGGGTGGCGTTCGGTGTTGCACGCGGCGCGTGTCGTCGGCGTGTCGTGTACCAGGATTCACACTCGACGGACGCCGGGAAGCACACGCCGGGAGACACCGCGACGACTCAGCTGAGGCGCTCGATCACCATCGCCATGCCCTGGCCGCCGCCGACGCACATGGTCTCCAGGCCGAACGTCTTGTCGTAGGTCTGCAGGTTGTTCAGCAACGTGGTGGTGATCCGGGCGCCGGTCATACCGAACGGATGCCCCAGCGCGATCGCGCCGCCGGACACGTTCAGCTTGTCCTCGTCGATGCCCAGCTCGCGGGCCGAGCCCAGCACCTGAACGGCGAACGCCTCGTTGATCTCGAACAGGTCGATGTCGCTGACCGACATCTTGGCGCGGGCCAGCGCCTTCTTGGTGGCCTCGATCGGGCCCAGGCCCATGATCTCCGGTGACAGGCCGCTGACCCCGGTGGACACGATGCGCGCCAGCGGCGTCAGGCCGAGCTCCTTGGCCTTGGTGTCGCTGGTGATCACCACCGCCGCGGCGCCGTCGTTCAGCGGGCAGGCGTTGCCGGCGGTCACCGTACCGTTGGGCCGGAACACCGGCTTGAGCTCGCGGATCTTCTCGTACGTGGTGCCGGGGCGTGGGCCGTCGTCGGTGCTGACCGTGGTGACGTCCGGCAGCGTGACCGGGGTGATCTCCCGCTCGAAGAACCCGCTCTTGATCGCTTCCTCGGCGCGGTTCTGGCTGCGCACCCCCCAGTGGTCCTGGTCCTCGCGGCTGATGCCGGTCAGCAGGGCGACGTTCTCGGCGGTCTGCCCCATCGCGATGTAGATGTCGGGCAGCTTGCCGTCGGCGCGCGGGTCGTGCCACTCCTCGGCGCCCTCGGCCGCGGCGGCCGACCGTTCCTGCGCCTCGCTGATCAGCGGGTTCTTGGTGTCCGGCCACGAGTCGGCGCTGCCCTTGGGGAACCGGGACACCGTCTCCACTCCCGCGGAGATGAATGCGTCGCCCTCGCCGGCCTTGATCGCGTGGAACGCCATCCGCGAGGTCTGCAGTGACGAGGAGCAGTACCGGTTGACGGTGGTGCCCGGCAGGAAGTCGAAGCCCAGCTCGACGGCGACCACCCGGGCCAGGTTGAATCCGGACTCGCCGCCGGGCTGCCCGCAGCCCAGGATCAGGTCGTCGATCTGGTGCGGGTTCAACGCCGGCACCTTGTCCAGGGCGGCTTGCACGATCTGCACGGCCAGGTCGTCGGGGCGCATGCTGACCAGCGATCCCTTCATCGCGCGGCCGATCGGCGAGCGAGCAGTTGAGACGATGACGGCTTCAGGCATGGTTGTTCCCTTCAGATCCCTGCGGGTCCCTCGAATGGGGCTGGTTCGCGTCACCACCGGGTAGGTCCACCCCGACGGGCGAGAACAAATCTAGTCGCTGCCGACCTCGGGGCACGACGACGGGGCGGCACCGGGCGCCGGACGGCGCCACAGCCGCGACATCACGCTGCTGCGGGTATGCCGCTGCCCGAGCACCGGCTGCGCTGAGGGCACCGGCTGGTTCAGCGGCGGACGCTCCACCTGCTCGCCGAGCGCCTCGCACAGCGCGAGCAGCAGCGCGTCGGTCGCCAGCGCGTAGGCCGGGGCCGAGGGGTGGTAGCCGTCGGCGGAGAACATCGCCTCCGGGGTGGTGCGGAACTGCGGCGCCATCAGCTGGGCCAGCGGCACCGGCACCCCGCCGGCGGCGCGGACCGTCGTCGTCTGGGCGCGGGCGAGTTGCAGGCACCGCTCGTGCGCCAGCGATCGCAGCGGTTGCGGAATGGCGCTGATGAACCCCAGATCCGGGCAGGTGCCCACGATCACCACCGCGCCGCGGTTCCGCAGTTTGCGCACGCACAGCCCCAGCCGGTGCGCCGACGGGCTGACACCGTTGAGCGCTGTCACGTCGTTGGCGCCGACCATGATCACCGCCACGTCCGGCGGCGGGCCGGCCACGAACATCGCATCCACTTGGCCGCACACGCCTTTCGACGTGGCGCCCACAATGGCCTTGGTGCTCAACCGGATTCGCTTGCCGGTCTGCTCGGCCAGGCCCCGCGCGATGCGGACCCCCGGCACTTCGTCGGCGCACATGCAGCCGTATCCGGCGGCGGTGGAATCGCCGAAGATCATCAGGTGCAGGTCGACGGCCATGCCGCGGTGCCAGCGCTGCACCGGCCCGCCGCCGCGGGTGTACACGCCGTCGGCGCGCGGCGGGATGTCCCACGACTTGGGGATGACGGTGCGCGCGTGGGTGGCCTGGCCGACCAGCAGACTGCGTGCCCCCAGGTAGGCGGTTCCTGTCGAGGCCAGCGCGCCCGCTGTGGCCAGGGCGATCGCCGAACGACGTGGCACCCGAATGGTCATGGCATCAAGTTTAGAGGCGCTTCGGAGTTTGCGGAGGCGGCTGAAAAACGAACTGATCACGGTGCGAAGCAAAACTGGTATCAAATCAGAGATTTCATACGTTGTGCTAAGCAACGGCTGTCAAGCTGAGAGCGAGGGGATGGCTGAGCGCCTTGGCACACGGCTGAACCAGACGCTCAACAGCCTCGTCACATGCTGTATCGCACTACAACGGCGTAGGAAGTGTTGAGCATGACCGCACCGAGCGAGGTATCGGGACCGCAGAGTTCCGTCCGTGTCCACGACGTCCTCAAGGCCCGCCGCGCGCGCATCCGCAAGTTCGCGATCAGCGACGGCGCACCGGTCGAGGTTCTCGAATCCGGGCCCAGCGTTGCTGCGCGACTGGCCAACCTGACCTCACGGCTGACCATCCGGCCGATTCTGGCCGTCGGCAGCCACGCCCCCGACCCGCCCTGGCCGTGGGGTCTGATCGACCTCACCGCCCGGGTGCTGCCCGCCGACGGCACCCGTCGCGTCGTGGTCTACCTGCACGGCGGGGCGTTTCTGACCTGTGGGGCGAACTCGCACGGCCGGCTCGCCGAAGCCCTTTCCACCTTCGCCGACGCGCCCGTGCTGGTGGTGAATTACCGTCTGCTGCCGAAGAATTCGGTCGGCATGGCGCTGCAAGACTGCCACGACGCGTACCAGTGGCTGCGGCTGCGCGGGTACCAGCCCGACCAGATCGTGCTGGCCGGCGACTCCGCGGGCGGCTACCTGGCGCTGACGCTGGCGCAACGCCTGCAGCGCGAGGGTGAGGAACCCGCCGCGCTGGTGATGATCTCGCCGCTGCTGCAGCTGGCCAAGGAGCCCAAGCAGGCCCACCCCAACATCGACACCGACGCGATGTTCGGCGCCGGCGCGTTCGACGCCCTGGCCGAGCTGGTGGCCGGCGCGGCGGCGAAGAACATCGTCGACGGCAAGCCCGAGGAGATCTACGAGCCGCTCGAGCACATCGAGCCGGGGCTGCCGCGCACGCTGATTCACGTGTCGGGCTCCGAGGTGCTGCTGCACGACGCCCGGCTGGCGGCGAGCCGGCTGGCCGCGGCGGGCGTGCCGGCCGAGGTGCGGGTGTGGCCGGGACAGATCCACGACTTCCAGCTGGCCGCGCCGATGGTGCCCGAGGCCAGGCGGTCGCTGCGTCAGATCGGCGACTACATCCGCGAGGCCACTGGCTGAGTCCTTGTGCGCCGCGGGAAACCGCCTGAGACGATGTGACGCATGCGGATCGCGCAGCACATCAGTGACCTCATCGGCAGCACGCCGCTGGTGCGGCTGAACTCCGTCGTGCCCTGCGGCGCGGGCATCGTGGCGGCCAAGGTCGAATACCTCAACCCCGGCGGCAGCTCCAAGGACCGGATCGCGGTCAGGATGATCGACGCCGCCGAAGCCAGCGGGGCGCTGAAGCCCGGCGGCACCATCGTCGAACCCACCTCGGGCAACACCGGCGTCGGGCTGGCGCTGGTGGCCCAGCAGCGCGGCTACAAGTGCGTGTTCGTCTGCCCGGACAAGGTCGGCGAGGACAAGCGCAACGTGTTGATGGCGTACAGCGCCGAGGTGGTGGTGTGTCCGACGGCGGTGCCGCCCGAGCATCCGGACAGCTACTACAGCGTCTCGGACCGGCTGGTCACCGAGATCGAGGGCGCCTGGAAGCCCGACCAGTACGCCAACCCGGAGGGCCCGGCCAGCCACTACGCCACCACCGGCCCGGAGATCTGGGCCGACACCGACGGCAAGGTCACCCATTTCGTCGCCGGCATCGGCACCGGCGGCACCATCACCGGCGCGGGCCGCTACCTCAAGGAGGTGTCCGGCGGCCGGGTCCGCGTCATCGGCGCCGACCCCGAGGGATCGGTGTATTCCGGCGGCACCGGCCGGCCCTATCTGGTCGAGGGCGTCGGCGAGGACTTCTGGCCGCAGGCCTATGACCGCACGGTGCCCGACGAGATCATCGCGGTGTCGGACTCCGACTCGTTCAACATGACCCGGCGGCTGGCCCGCGAGGAGGCGATGCTGGTCGGCGGGTCCTGCGGCATGGCCGTGGTGGCGGCGCTGCGGGTGGCCGAGCAGGCCGGGCCCGACGCGCTGGTGGTGGTGCTGTTGCCCGACGGCGGGCGCGGCTACATGGCGAAGATCTTCAACGACGCCTGGATGTCCTCCTACGGGTTCCTGCGTACCCGGCTGGACGGGTCGACCGACCAGTCCCGCGTCGGCGACGTGTTGCGCCGCAAGTCCGGTGAGCTGCCCGACCTGGTGCACACCCACCCGTCAGAAACCGTGCGCGACGCCATCGGCATCCTGCGCGAGTACGGGGTGTCCCAGATGCCGGTGGTCGGCGCCGAGCCGCCGGTGATGGCCGGCGAGGTCGCCGGCAGCGTCTCCGAACGTGAGCTGCTGTCAGCGGTTTTCGAGGGCCGGGCGAAGCTGGCCGACGCGGTCTCGCTGCACATGAGCCCGCCGCTGCCGATGATCGGCGCCGGCGAATCGGTCAGCGCGGCGGGCAAGGCGCTGCGCGATTGGGACGCCCTGATGGTGGTCGAGGAGGGCAAGCCGGTGGGTGTGATCACCCGCTACGACTTGCTCGGTTTCTTCTCCGAGGGAACCCGCGGATCGGGCGGGCGGCGCTAGGTCGCGCGTCTCGCTCGGACTTCGAACCCTCGGGTACTGTTTCGGCCTAGTTCGACTGATGTCCAGCTGACCCGGAGTGGAAGGTTGCCCATGACCGATCAACCGCCGCCCGGCGGCGCCTACCCGCCACCTCCCTCGTTGCCCGGGTCGTCCGGGGGTCAGCCGACTCCGCCCCCCGGTGGGCAGCAGCCACCGCCTCCACCCGGCGGGTCTTACCCGCCGCCCCCGCCGCCGTCGGGGGGATACGCGCCGCCGCCCCCGGGACCGGCGATCCGCACCCTGCCGACGCAGGACTACACGCCGTGGCTCACCCGCGCGCTGGCGTTCGTCATCGACATCCTCCCGTACGTCGTGGTGCACGGCATCGGCACCGCGATCCTGGTGGCCACCCAGCAGACCGCCTGCATCACCGACGTCACGCAGTACGCGGTGAACCAGTACTGCGCCACCCAGAATTCGACGCTTGGCCTGGTGGCGCAGTGGTTGGCGTCGATCGTCGGGTTGTTCTACCTGATCTGGAATTACGGCTACCGGCAGGGCACTACCGGGTCGAGCGTGGGCAAGTCGGTGATGAAGTTCAAAGTGGTCAGCGAGGTCGCCGGCCAACCCGTCGGCTTCGGGATGTCGGTGGTGCGGGCGCTGGCGCACTTCGTCGACGCGATCATCTGCTTCATCGGATTCCTTTTCCCGGTATGGGATTCCAAGCGGCAGACGCTGGCGGACAAGATCATGACGACCGTGTGCCTGTCGCTCGACGGCTCCGAAAGCCCTCCGAGCTAGGGCCGGCCACCCCACCGCGGCCGTCCCCTAGGCTGATCGTCGATGAGCGACGACGGCAACGCACACCCCGAGTTCAGCGGACTGGCCACCAAGGCGATTCACGCCGGCTACCGGCCGGACCCGGCGACCGGAGCGGTCAACACGCCGATCTATGCCAGCAGCACCTTCGCCCAGGACGGGGTGGGCGCGCTGCGCGGCGGGTACGAGTACTCCCGCACCGGCAACCCGACCCGGGCCGCGCTGGAGGCCACGCTGGCCGCGGTGGAGGCCGGCGGCCACGGGAGGGCCTTCGCCTCCGGCATGGCCGCCACAGACTGCGCGCTGCGGGCGGTGCTGCGGCCCGGCGACCACGTGGTGATCCCGAATGACGCCTATGGCGGCACCTTTCGGCTGATCGACAAGGTGTTCACCCGCTGGAACGTCGAATACACGCCGGTGCCGTTGCATCAGCTCGACGCGGTGGCCGCCGCGATCACGCCGCGCACCCGGCTGATCTGGGTGGAGACCCCGACCAACCCGTTGCTGTCGATCGCCGACATCGCCGCGCTGGCCCAGCTGGGCCACCAGCACTCGGCAAAGGTGTTGGTGGACAACACCTTTGCCTCGCCGGCGCTGCAGCAGCCGTTGACGCTGGGCGCCGACATCGTGCTGCATTCCACGACCAAGTACATCGGCGGGCACTCCGATGTGGTGGGCGGTGCGCTGGTCACCAACGACGCCGAGCTGGACGACGCGTTCGGGTTCTTGCAGAACGGGGCGGGCGCGGTGCCCGGCCCGTTCGACGCCTACCTGACCATGCGCGGGCTGAAGACCCTGGTGCTGCGGATGCAGCGGCACACCGAAAACTCCTCTGCCGTAGCGCAATTCCTCGCCGGGCACCCCGCGGTGAGCGCGGTGCTCTATCCCGGCCTGCCCGGCCATCCGGGTCACGATGTCGCCGCCCGGCAGATGTCGGGCTTCGGCGGCATGGTGTCGGTGCGGATGCGCGGCGGCCGGCAGGCCGCCCGAAAGCTGTGCGCCAAAACCCGGGTGTTCATCCTGGCCGAGTCGCTGGGCGGGGTCGAGTCGCTGATCGAGCACCCCAGCGCGATGACGCACGCGTCGACGGCGGGGTCGCAACTGGAGGTGCCCGACGATCTGGTGCGGCTGTCGGTCGGCATCGAGGACGTCGACGACCTGCTGGCCGACCTCGATCAGGCGCTCAGTTGATACGCCGAGCGCTCGGGCTCAGGAGTGGCTCAGGAGTGGTAGGGCTCCGCGCTGACCAGCGTGACCTCGACGGTGCTGCCGTTGGGCACGGTGTAGCTGCGGGTCTCGCCTACCTTGGCGTCGATCAGCGCGCCGCCCAGCGGTGAATTGGGCGAGTACACCTCGAGCTTGCCGTCGTCGACGCCCTCCTGGCGGGTGGCGATGAGGAACGTCTCGGTGTCGGACTTGTCGCCGTTGTAGTAGACCTTGACCACCGAGCCGGGCAGCGCGACACCGGACTGCTTGGGCGCTTCGCCGACCTTGGCGTTGTTGAGCAGATCCTGCAGCTGGCGAATCCGGGCCTCCTGTTGGCCCTGCTCTTCGCGCGCGGCGTGGTAGCCGCCGTTCTCGCGCAGGTCGCCCTCCTCGCGGCGGTCGTTGATCTCCGCGGCGATGACCGGACGATTCGCGATCAACTGATCAAGCTCGGCCTTGAGCCGGTCGTGCGACTCCTGGGTAAGCCAGGTCACGGAAGTATCCGTCATCTCGTCGTGCTCCTTGTATGTTGTTCCGCGAGTTCGCGTAAGTCCTGTTAACTCCGTCGCCCAGAGCGTGCGGGTGCCTCCCCGTGTGCTGCCGCCCCGTTTTGCTCACGGCCGCTAATGCAGCAACACGGCCCCAACCGGAACCGTGCATTCACCCATGCTACCACCGCGCAAACAGTCGATGACTCCAAATTCGCAGTTCGGCGTCGATCCGGGCCGGTCAGGACGGCCGCAGATAGCCGGGCACGTCGGTGCCGCAGCCGTAGACGTCGGCCACCACCGGCGGCTGGAAGGACTTCACCGTCGTTGTCACCTCCACGGTGGCTGCCCCGGACGGCGGGACCAGCAGCTCGCGCCGGCCGGTCTCGCCGCCGTCGTGGGAGCGGACCCGCACGATGCAGTCCACCGGGCGGGACGGATCCGATCGCGTCACGCTGATCGTGATCGACGCGGTCTGGTCGTCGAGCACCCGGTACCCGACTATCGTCGCCTTGACGTCGCTGGTGCCGAACCGGTGATAGCCGACGACGGCCACCGCCAGCCCGGCCGTGACCACCAGCAGGCCCAGCGTGGCGATCACCCACCGCCGCGGAATGCGCGACAGCGCCGAACGGCCGTAGCGCTCGCTCAGGCGGGTTTCGGTCATGGTGGTTTTGCCTGGTCATCGGGCGCCGGCAGCGGCCGGCGGCGGGCAGGGATGCGGAACTGGAATTATTTAGGGTCAGACCGGGCGACCACCGGAAGTGACAAGGGAGCACGTGAGCGAATTGCGGTTGATGGCGGTGCACGCCCATCCCGACGACGAGTCCAGCAAGGGCGCGGCCACTCTGACCCGCTACGCCGACGAGGGCCATCCGGTGCTGGTGGTGACGTTGACCGGCGGCGAGCGCGGCGACATCCTCAACCCGGCGATGGACCTGCCCGAGGTGCACGGCCGCATCGCCGAAATCCGGCGCGACGAAATGGCCAAGGCCGCCGAGATACTCGGCGTCGAGCACACCTGGCTGGGGTTCGTCGACTCCGGATTGCCCAAGGGTGACCCGCCGCCGCTGCCCGAGGGATGCTTCGCGCTGGTGCCGCTGGAGGAGGCGATCGAGGCGCTGGTCCGCGTGGTCCGCGAGTTCCGGCCGCACGTGATGACCACCTACGACGAAACCGGCGGCTACCCGCATCCCGATCACATTCGCTGCCACCAGGTTTCGGTCGGCGCCTACGAGGCGGCCGGCGACTACCGGCGCTTCCCGGACGCCGGCGAGCCGTGGACGGTGTCCAAGCTGTACTATACCCACGGCTTCCTGCGGGCGCGGATGCAGCTGCTGCACGACGAAGCGGTCAAACACGGTCACGAACCGCCGTTCAAGAAGTGGCTCGAGCATTGGGACCCCGCCCACGACCCGTTCGAGTCCCGCGTCACCACCCGCGTGGAATGCTCGGCCTATTTCAGCCAGCGCGACGACGCGTTGCGGGCGCACACCACCCAGATCGACCCGGAACACGACTTCTTCGCCGCCCCCATCGCATGGCAGCAACGGCTCTGGCCCACTGAGGAATTCGAGTTGGCCCGCTCGCGGGTCCCGGCCCGGCTGCCCGAAGACGACCTGTTCGCCGGAATCGAGCCCGACGCGTGAACCACCTCCTGGTGCTCTCGGGTGCGGTGGCCGACGGCGCACCGCACCACACCGGACCCGACTTCGGCAAGGCCAGCACGGTCGGGCTGCTGATCGTCGTGCTGCTGTTGATCAGCACGCTGTTCCTGCTGCGGTCGATGAACCGGCAACTGCGCAAGGTGCCCGAATCGTTCGACCCCCAGCACCCCGAGCCGGATCAGGCCGCCGACGAGGGCACCGACGCGGTCGACGCGGAGGGCGCACCGGACGCCGATCCCGGCCCGGACCAGGCCAACGGGTCACCGCGACCCCCGGGATCCGGCGATGAGCCCGGCTGACCCGTCGGCCACGAATACCCTTGGGCTGGCGACTAGCCCGTATCTGCGCCAGCACGCCGACAATCCGGTGCACTGGCAGCAATGGACACCGCAGGCACTCGCCGACGCCGCCGCCCGCGACGTGCCGATCCTGCTCTCGGTGGGGTACGCCGCCCGCCACTGGTGACACGTCATGGCCCACGAGTCGTTCGAAGACCCCGACGTGGCCGCGGCGATGAACTCCGGATTCGTCTGCGTCAAGGTGGACCGCGAGGAACGCCCCGACATCGACGCGGTGTACATGAACGCCACCGTCGCCCTGACCGGGCACGGCGGCTGGCCGATGACGTGTTTCCTGACACCGGACGGCCGGCCCTTCTTCTGCGGCACCTACTACCCCAAAGACGCCTTCCTGCAACTACTTTAGGCCGTCTCGGCCACCTGGCGGGAGCGCCGCGGCGAGGTCGAGAAGGCGTCGGACCGCATCGCCGGCGAGCTGCGCAAGATGACCTCCGGGCTGCCCGCGGGCGGTGCGGACCTCGCGGCGGCGCTGTGCGACGAGGCCGTCGCCGCGATCTTCGCCGACCGGGACACGGTGCACGGCGGGTTCGGCGGCGCCCCCAAATTCCCGCCGTCGGCGCTGCTGGAGGCGCTGCTGCGCAGCTACGAGCGCACCGGGTCAGCAGCGGTGCTGCAGGCGGTGGCGCACACCGGTGCGGCGATGGCCCGCGGCGGGATCTACGACCAGCTGGGCGGCGGCTTCGCCCGCTACAGCGTCGACAACGCTTGGGTGGCACCGCATTTCGAGAAGATGCTGTACGACAACGCGCTGCTGCTGCGGGCCTACGCGCATTGGGCCCGCCGCACCGGCGACCCGCTGGCGGCGCGGGTCACCGCCGAGACCGCGCGGTTTCTGCTCGACGACCTCGCCGACGGCGACATGTTCACCTCGTCGCTGGACGCCGACGCCGACGGCCGGGAGGGCTCGACCTATGTGTGGACGCCGGCACAGCTGACCGATGTGCTCGGCCCGACGACGGGCGTTGGGCCAGCCGTTTTCGGGGTCACCGAGACCGGAACGTTCGAGCACGGCAGCTCGGTGCTGCGGCTGCCCGCCGACCCGCCGGACACCCCGCGGTTCGACCGGGTGCGCGCGGCGTTGCTGGCCGCCCGGCGCAGCTGAATCCGGCCAGGCCGCGACGACAAAGTCGTCACGTCCTGGAACGGCTTGGCCATCACCGCTTTCACCGAGGCCAGCGTCGCGCTGGACGACCCCGGGCTCGCCGACGCCGCCCGGTGCTGCGCACGGTCTCTGCTGGACCTGCACCTCGTCGACGGCAGGCTGCGACGGGCCAGCCTGGGCGGGGTGGTCGGCGACAGCGCCGCCATACTCGAGGACCACGCGATGCTGGCCACCGGCCTGCTGGCGCTGTATCAGCTGAGCGCCGAGGACAGCTGGCTGACCGCCGCGACCGACCTGCTCAACACCGCCCTGGCGCATTTCGCCGATCCGCAGCGGCCCGGCCGCTGGTTCGACACCGCCGACGACGCCGAGCGGCTGATGCTGCGGCTGGCCGACCCGCTGGACGGGGCCACCCCGTCGGGCGCGTCGTCGGTCACCGAAGCCCTGTTGACCGCCGCGCACCTGGTCGGCGGCCAGCGCACCGAGCGTTACCTGCGCGCCGCCACCGGACGCGCTGCGCGCGCACGCGGTGCTGCTGGAACGCGGCCCGCGCACGGCCGGGCATTGGCTGGCCGGCGCCGACGCCGCCTACGTATGCCGCGGCCGGGTCTGCGACCTGCCGGTGACCCGCACACCCGAACTGGCCGCCACCCTGGGTGCGGCCGCGCGCTAGCCGCGAGTACCCTGCGTCGCATGCCGAATGACGCCAAGACCGACGCGATCAGGAACACGGTCCACCGCTACATCGAACTGGTCGCCAAGGGCGGCGCCGACGACTTGGTCGAGCTGTACGCCGACGACGCCACCGTCGAGGGCCCGGTCGGCGGCGAGGTGCACATCCCCGCCAGGCCACCCACGGCTTCTACTCCACGCTCGACAACCTGCAGCGCGAATGCGAGCTGCTGACGCTGCGGGTGGTCGGCAACGAGGCGGCGTTCCACTTCCGGCTGACCGTGACCGCCGGCAAGCACCGGATGGTGATCGAGCCGATCGACGTGATGGTGTTCGACGGCAACGGGAAGGTCGCTGCGATGAAGGCCTACTGGTCCCCGGACGACGACGTCAGCCGGCCGTAACCCGGCCGATCACGGCGTGGCCAGCCACGCATGGTCGCCGGTGTAGAACACGGCGAACCACATGGCGATGTAGTGGAGGATCGCCGCGATCGCGGTGAGGGCGTGGAAGAACTCGTGGTAGCCGAACGTGCTAGGCCACGGATCCGGCCAGCGCAGCGCGTGGAAGATGCCGCCCACGCTGTAGAGCACCCTGCCCACCGCCAGCAGCACCATCGCGGCCACCCCGGCCTGGTGCAGGATCGTCGGCGCATACCAGATGGCCACCCAGCCCAGCAGCAGGTACAGCGGCACCCCCAGCCAGCGCGGCGCGGTCGGCCAGCAGACCTTGAGTGCGATGCCCGCCAGCGCGCCGCCCCACACGATGCACAGCACCACCACCCCGGTGTTCTGCGGCATCACCAGCCGGGCGAACGGGGTGTAGCTGCCGGCGATGAACACGAAGATCATCGAGTGGTCCAGCCGCTTCATCCGGGTGCGGGCGGCCTCGGTCTTCCACTTCACCCGGTGATAGGTGGCGCTGACCGCGAACAGCGCTACCGTGGCCGCGGCGTAGATCGGCGTCGAATGCCCGGCGCGCGGCGAGGCGGCCGCCCACGACACCGACACCAGCGTGGCGCCGGTGATGACGGCCAGCCACGCCGAGTAGAAGTGGATCCAGCCGCGCATCCGCGGCTTGCCCAGAACCTGGGCGGCGCCTTCGACGAGCTGCTCGACGGTATTGCCCGGGACGATCGCCTCGTGATCGGGCTCCGGGTTGGGGGCGGTGCTGGTCTGGCTGCTCATGTCTCCTGGGGGTGGTCTGCCGGATAGGGATGCAAGGGGGATGCGGCCAGCGGCTGCTCACCAGTCAGAGTAGCCAGGAACGGCCGCGGGGCCGTCGCGAGCTGTACGGCGACGGCGCGCACGACGCGGCCGAAATCAGCACCGGTGAAACGATCGCCGCTGGCAGTAGGGTGTGTGATCGTGGAAATCATTCCGCTGCGACTCAAGGAGCCGCTGTACCGCATCTACGAGATGCGGTTGCGCCAGGAGCTCGGTGCCGCGAAGGCCGACCTGCCCCGCCACATCGCGGTGCTGTGTGACGGCAACCGGCGCTGGGCGCGCGACGCCGGGTACGACGACGTCAGCTACGGCTACCGGATGGGCGCGGTCAAGATCGCCGAGATGCTGCGCTGGTGTCAGATAGCCGGCATCGAGATGACCACGGTGTACCTGCTTTCCACGGAGAACCTGCAGCGCGACCCCGACGAGCTGGCCGGGCTGATCGAAATCATCACCGACGTCGTCGAGGAGATCTGCGCGCCGGCCAACCGGTGGAGCGTGCGTACCGTCGGCGACCTCGAGCTGCTCGGCGAGGAGCCTGCCCGCCGGCTGCGCGGCGCCGTCGAGTCCACCCCGGTCGAGGCATCCTTCCACGTCAACGTCGCCGTCGGCTACGGCGGCCGGCGGGAGATCGTCGACGCCGTGCGCTCGCTGCTGAGCAAGGAACTGGCCAACGGGGCGACGGCCGAAGAGCTGATCGACGCGGTCACCGTCGACGCGATCTCGGAAAACCTGTACACCTCGGGGCAACCCGATCCGGACCTGGTGATCCGCACCTCCGGCGAGCAACGGCTGTCGGGTTTTTTGCTGTGGCAAAGCGCCTACTCCGAGATGTGGTTCACCGAGGCGCACTGGCCGGCCTTCCGCCGGGTCGACTTCCTGCGGGCGCTGCGCGACTACAGCCAGCGGCACCGCCGCTACGGCAAATAACCCGCCGCCCAGAAGACCTTAAGCACCCGTCGACCTGCGTGCCACACTTGGTGCATGGCTGCGCTGTCGGCGGTGTTGTTCACGCTGAGCGCCTGGCTGGGCCTGTATCTGGCCGCCCGCGATCCACGCAAACCCGTCCTGGTGCTGGCGGCGATCGGGCTGTGTGGGTTCGCGCTCGTGGTGGGGCTGGACGCGGTCCGCACCGCCAGTCCCGCGCACGCCCCGCTGTTGAGCCGCGTCGAGATCTACCTGACGGTGGTGTCCGGCGTGGCCTGGTTCGCGGTGCTCGTGGAGCTGTCTCGGCCCGCCGACGGCTGGCGCAGCTGCACCCGCGAGGTGTTGCTGGTGGCCGGGGTGGCGGCGCTGACGCTGCTCGGCGCGGCGCTGGCCGGCAGCGTGGACGAGCCGCTGCGGCCCGGCCACTGGCTGATGATGGCGGCGATCTCGGTGTCGACCCTGGGCGCGATGGCCGTTGCGTTGCGCCGGCCGCGGCGGCCCCGGCCGGCCGTCACCGCCACCTTGTTCTTCGCGCTGGCCAACGCGATCCTGATCATTCCGCTGGGCCTGGTGCCCAGCTGGCTTGCGCTGGCCTCGACGAGCTGCGACGTGCTGGGGCTCGGCGTCGCCGTCGCGCTGTGGGACGCGTTCGACGAGGGGCACGCGCTGCGCGCCGACATGCTGCGCTCGTTCGCCGGTTCGGTGGCGGTGGCCGTGCTGTTCGGCGGCCAGGCGCTGATCGGGCTGGCGGTGACCCGCGCCGATCCCGGCGCGCGGACCGCGCTGACCGTGCTGCTGTTCACCAGCCTGGCGGTCGCGATCACCGTGCAGGTGCTCGCGGATCCGCTGGCCGGGCTGCTCGACCGGCTGGCGTTCTCGAAATCGCCTGCGCTGCGGGCGGATCGGGCCGCGCTGCGGCACACCGGCGCGGCGCTGCCGCTGCGCCAGGAGCATCCGCTGGACGGCGTCGACGATGTCACCTTCGCCAGGCTCACCCGTCGGGCACTCGGGCACTACGGGGATCTGACCAAGCTGGTCGCCAGCCCGCTGACCGCGTTGCCGGTGATCGACGATCGGCTGGCCGCCCGCGGGGCCCCCGACCAGCCGATCGAGCGGGCCACTGAGCTCAAGGCTGTGCTGGCCGACGCCATCGCCCGGCTCAAGCCGCGCGACGGCGGCGACTTCGGGACCACCGAGGAGTGGCGCCACTACAACTCGCTGTATTTCCCCTACGTTGTCGGGGTGCGCGCCTACGCCCAGAACGCCACCGCGTCGGGCCTGGATCCGACCGCGCGGCAGGCCTGGCAGTGGTTCGTCACCGAGGTTCCCCAGCGCTCGTTGCACAACTGGCAGAACGCCGCCGCCCGGCTGATCGCCGCCGACCTTCGCGGGCGGGTCCCGGTTCCCAGCGAGTAGAACGGGTACTGCAGTCACCGCGGTCGCCGGGCGGCACAGCGCTGTGCCCGCGCCTATGACCTGGCCGCTGAGCCGACACGGACTGGCGCGTGTCAAATATTTACCCGCTGACGGGAATAGCCGGGTGAACCAGCTGGTCATACAACTCGTGGCAGCAGTTGGCAGCGCCACGAGTCGATACGGCAGTGCTCCGGCGGCACGCTCAAAGCTGTTCGACACCAACCCGCCACCGCGAGGAGTAATCACATGAGCACTGTTTCCGGGGTATCCGGCGTCACTGTCCGGCCCCTCTACGACTCGACCGACTCGCTGTTGCGTTTCGCGGTGCGCGCCGACGCCACGCTGACCGGGTTGTGCGGTCTGGCCGTCGCCGTCGCCGCCGATCTGCCCTCGTCGCTGACCGGCCTGACCTCCTTCCAGGCGTACATCGGCGGAGCCTTCATCGTGCTCTACGGCCTGGTGGTGTTCAGCCTGGGCGCGCTGCTGGACCTGCGCCGCGCGGGTATCAGCATCGTGGCGGCCAACGCGGTGTTCACGCTGGCCGCGATCGTGGACGCCGGCGTGTTGCCGCTGACCGGGGCCGGAGTCGCCCTGACGCTGGCCAGCGCGGCCTACACGGCGGCGTTCGCCGCCGTGCAATACGCGGGAGTGCGCCGCCTCGAGACGGCCTGACCGCCGGCCGGCGCCGGGCTCACAGCTTGCGCAGCCGCAGCCGGTTGATCGAGTGGTCGGCGTCCTTGCGCAGCACCAGGGTGGCCCGCGGCCGGGTGGGCAGAATGTTCTCCACCAGGTTGGGCCGGTTGATCGAGCGCCAGATCTCCCGGGCCGCGGCCACCGCCTTGGTGTCGTTGAGCGCCGCGTAGTGGTGGAAGTGCGACTCGGGATCGGCGAAGGCGGTACTGCGCATCGCCAGGAACCGCGAGATGTACCACTGCTCGATGTCTTCGATCCGCGCGTCGACGTAGATGCCGAAGTCGAACAGGTCCGACACCATCAGGGTGGGCCCGGTCTGCAGGACGTTGAGGCCCTCCAGGATCAGGATGTCGGGATGGCGGACCACGTGCTTGGCCCCCGGGATGATGTCGTATTTCAGGTGCGAATACACCGGCGCGCAGGCGTAGTCCGAACCGGACTTGACCGACGTCACGAACCGCATCAGCGCCCGGCGGTTGTAGCTTTCCGGAAATCCCTTGCGGTGCATCAGGTTTCGCCGGCCCAGCTCGGCGTTCGGGTACAGGAATCCGTCGGTGGTAACCAGGTCCACCCGCGGGTGGTGGTCCCAGCGGGCCAGCAGCGCCTGCAGCACGCGCGCGGTGGTCGACTTGCCGACGGCCACGCTGCCGGCCACCCCGATGACGAACGGCACCGGCCGGTCCGGGTTTTGCTGAGGTTCGCCGAGGAACTCGGCGGTGGCGGCGAACAACCGCTGCCGGGCGGCCACCTGAAGGTGGATGAGCCGGGCCAGCGGCAGGTAGACCTCTTCCACTTCCAGCAGGTCGATTTGTTCGCCCAGACCGCGCAGGCCGACCAGTTCCTCCTCGGTGAGGGCCAGCGGCGTGGACATACGCAGCGCACGCCATTGCTTTCGGTCGAACTCCACATACGGGCTCGGCTCGCTAAGCCGCGGCATAGTGCAAGTGTGGCAGGGGCTCGCCCACGCCCGGCGGCAGGGCTGGCGAAAAGCCGGCCCTGGATAGACTGGCGCTGTGACTGCTGCACCTGACGCTCGCCCCACCGCATCCGACACGGCGTCGCTGATGTCGGCGCCGCTCGCCGACATCGACCCCGACATCGCCGGGTTGCTGGGTCAGGAGCTGGGCCGCCAGCGCGACACGCTGGAGATGATCGCCTCGGAGAACTTCGTCCCGCGCGCGGTGCTGCAGGCCCAGGGCAGCGTGCTGACCAACAAGTACGCCGAGGGGCTGCCCGGCCGCCGCTACTACGGCGGCTGCGAGTACGTCGACGTGGTGGAGAACATCGCCCGGGATCGGGCCAAGGCCCTCTTCGACGCCGCCTTCGCCAACGTGCAGCCGCATTCGGGTGCCCAGGCCAACGCGGCCGTGCTGCACGCGCTGATGACGCCGGGGGAGCGGCTGCTGGGCCTGGACCTGGCCAACGGCGGGCACCTGACGCACGGCATGAAGCTGAACTTCTCCGGCAAGATCTACGACGTCGGCTTCTACGGCGTCGACCCCACCACGCACCTGATCGACATGGAAGCGGTGCGGGCCAAGGCCCGCGAGTTCCGTCCCAAGGTCATCATCACCGGCTGGTCGGCCTACCCGCGGGTGCTGGACTTCGCGGCGTTCGCGTCGATCGCCGACGAGGTCGGCGCCAAGCTGTGGGTCGACATGGCACACTTCGCCGGCCTGGTCGCCGCCGGGCTGCACCCGTCCCCGGTTCCGCACGCCGACGTGGTGTCCACCACCGTGCACAAGACGCTCGGCGGCCCGCGCTCCGGCCTGATCCTGGGCAAGCAGGAGTACGCCAAGTCGATCAACTCCGCGGTGTTCCCCGGCCAGCAGGGCGGGCCGCTCATGCACGTCATCGCCGCCAAGGCCGTCGCGCTCAAGATCGCCGGCACGGAAGAGTTCGCCGACCGGCAGCGGCGCACCCTGTCCGGGGCGCGCATCCTCGCCGAGCGGCTGTCGGGTGCCGACGTGGCGGCCGCCGGCGTGTCGGTGGTCAGCGGCGGCACCGACGTCCACCTGGTGCTGGTCGACCTGCGCAACTCGGAGCTCGACGGCCGGGCCGCCGAGGACCTGCTGCACGAGATCGGCATCACCGTCAACCGCAACGCCGTGCCCAACGATCCCCGGCCGCCGATGGTCACCTCCGGGTTGCGGGTGGGCACGCCGGCCCTGGCCACCCGTGGCTTCGGGGACGCCGAGTTCAGTGAGGTCGCCGACGTTATCGCCACCGCGCTGGCGGGCGGCCGCGGGGCCGATCTGGCGGCGCTGCGCCACCGGGTCACCCGGCTGGCCAGGGGTTTCCCGCTGTACGAGGGCCTCGAAGACTGGGCGCTGGTCGGCCGGTAGCCGGCCGCTGGGGACCAAAGTCACCACTTTGCCCGCGGTGGCGCGGACGATTTCACGAACCTGTGTACGCAAGTTACAGTTATCTCCATGGCCGAAAGACCTGTCGCTAACGCGCTGACCCTGGAACTCGAGCCGGTTGTCGAAGCCAACATGGATCGACACCTGTTCACCGAGGAACTCTGGTTCGCCCACGACTACGTGCCGTACGACCGGGGCGAGAACTTCGCCTTCCTCGGCGGATGCGACTGGGATCCGTCGTCGGCCACGCTGCCGAAGCCGCTGACGGACGCCTGCGAGATCATGCTGCTGCTCAAGGACAACCTGGCCGCACACCACCGCGAGCTCGTCGAGCACTTCATCCTCGAGGACTATTGGGGCCGCTGGCTGGGCCGGTGGACCGCCGAGGAGCACCTGCACGCCATCGCGCTGCGGAATTACCTGGTGGTGACCCGCGAGGTCGACCCCACCGCCAACGAAGAGGCCCGCGTGCAGTACGTGATGAAGGGCTACCGCGCCGACACCTACAGCCAGGTGGAGACCCTGGTCTACATGGCCTTCACCGAACGCAGCCACGCCGTGTTCTGCGAGAACCTGTCCGCAAAGCTCGAGGAGCCGATCCTGTCCGGGCTGGTCGACCGGATCTCCCGGGACGAGCGGCGCCACGAGCTGTTCTTCTCCAACCTCGTCGCGCACTGCCTGGAATACACCCGCGACGAGACGATCGCCGCGATCGCCGCCCGCGCGGCCGAGCTGCAGGTGCCCGGCGCCGACATCGCCGCCTACCAGGACAAGCTGCGCAACATCGCCGAGGCCGGCGTCTTCACCGAGAATGACCTGCGCCAGGTGATCTCCGACCGCATCCGCGCATGGGGTGTGGCCGACGAGCCTGCCCTCCAGCCGTTCGTTATCGGCTGACCCTAATCTTCGCGCGCCGGCGCGCACCCGTCGGCGCGCCTGCGCTGCTGCGCAGCGGCCACGAGAGTAGCGTCGTTCTCGATGGCCAGCGTCATGCTCTGCTGCCAGGGCGGTACCTCCCGTCACCACAACGGAAGGACCGGCCCCGGTCCTGGTGCTGCGGTTCCCGTCGACATGCCTGTGCGGGTCCGCGCGGGTTCATCCCGCTCGAGGAGCGCTACGTGACCGATATCCGGACCTACGTGATCGACACCTCCGTGCTGCTGTCCGACCCGTGGGCGTGCAGCCGGTTCGCCGAACACGAGGTGGTGGTCCCGCTGGTGGTGATCAGCGAACTGGAGGCCAAACGCCACCATCACGAGCTGGGATGGTTCGCCCGCCAGGCGCTGCGTCTGTTCGACGATCTGCGGCTGCTGCACGGGCGGCTGGATCAGCCGATTCCGGTTGGGACGCAAGGCGGTTCGCTGCACGTCGAGCTCAACCACACCGACCCGGCGGTGCTGCCCGTCGGTTTCCGCAGCGACAGCAACGACTCCCGGATTCTGAGCTGCGCCGCCAACCTGGCCGCCGAGGGCAAGCGAGTCACCTTGGTGAGCAAGGACATTCCGCTTCGGGTCAAGGCCGCCGCGGTGGGGCTGGCCGCCGACGAGTACCACGCCCAGGACGTGGTGGCCTCCGGGTGGTCGGGCATGCACGAGCTCGAGACCGCGACCGAGGACATCGACGCGCTGTTCACCGAGGGCGAGATCGACCTGGCGGAGGCGCGAGACATGCCGTGCCACACCGGAATTCGGCTGCTCGGCGGAAGCTCGCACGCGCTGGGCCGGGTCAACCCGGACAAACGTGTACAGCTGGTCCGCGGCGATCGGGAGGCGTTCGGGCTGCGCGGGCGTTCGGCCGAACAGCGGGTGGCGCTGGACCTGCTGCTCGACGAGTCGGTGGGCATCGTGTCGCTGGGCGGCAAGGCCGGCACCGGCAAGTCGGCGCTCGCGCTGTGCGCGGGCCTGGAGGCGGTGCTGGAACGGCGGACCCAGCGCAAGGTGGTGGTCTTCCGCCCGCTCTACGCCGTGGGTGGTCAGGAGCTGGGCTACCTGCCCGGCAGCGAGAGCGAGAAGATGGGCCCGTGGGCGCAGGCCGTCTTCGACACCCTCGAGGGTCTGGCCAGCCCGGCGGTGCTCGACGAAGTGCTGTCCCGCGGCATGCTCGAGGTGCTGCCGCTGACCCACATCCGCGGCCGCTCGCTGCACGACTCGTTCGTCATCGTCGACGAGGCGCAGTCGCTGGAGCGCAACGTGCTGCTGACCGTGCTGTCCCGGCTGGGCACCGGCTCGCGGGTGGTGCTCACCCACGACATCGCCCAGCGCGACAACCTGCGGGTGGGCCGCCACGACGGGGTCGCGGCGGTGATCGAAAAGCTCAAGGGTCACCCGTTGTTCGCCCACATCACCTTGCTGCGCAGCGAGCGGTCGCCGATCGCCGCGCTGGTCACCGAGATGCTCGAGGAGATCGCCGGGCCGCACTGACGGCGCCTGGTTTCGCCGGGCTCGTAACGCCACGGCGATTCCGGGGTCCGGTTTGCGCCCTGCCGTTACGAGCGGCGGCCTCGCCGACCCGGGGCGCGCGGCCGCTTTCGATAAACTTCCACGGTGGCGAAGCGACCCGACACCCTGGCCTGGCGCTACTGGCGCATGGTCGTCGGGGTGCTGGCGGCCGTCGCGGTGCTGGTGATCGGGGCGCTGACCGGCCACGTCACCCGCGCCGACGACCTGAGCTGCTCGGTTGTCAAGTGCGTGGCGCTGACGTTCGACGACGGGCCCGGCCCGTTCGACGAGCGGCTGCTGCAGATCCTCAAGGACAACGACGCCAGGGCCACCTTTTTTTTGATCGGCAACAAGGTGGCCGCGAACCCGGCCGGCGCCAAGCGCATCGCCGATGCGGGAATGGAGATCGGCAACCACACCTGGGAACACCCCAACATGACCACCATCCCCACCGAGGACATCGCCGCCCAGTTCACCAAGGCCAATGACGCGATCATCGCTGCCACCGGCCGCACCCCGAACCTGTACCGCCCCGCCGGCGGGCTGTCCAACCCGGTGGTGCGTCAGACCGCCGCTCAATTGGGTCTGGCCGAAATACTTTGGGATATAATACCTTTCGATTGGGCCAATGACTCCAACACCGCCGCGACGCGGTACATGCTGATGACCTACATCAAACCGGGCTCGGTGGTGTTGTTCCACAACACCTACTCGAGCACCGTTGATCTGGTGTACCAGTTCATCCCGGTGCTCAAGGCCAACGGCTACCGGCTGGTGACGGTCAGCGAACTGCTGGGGCCGCGAGCGCCCGGCAGCAGTTACGGCAGCCGGGAGAACGGCCCACCGGTCAACGGGCTTCGCGACATCCCCGCCTCCGACATCCCCAAGCTGCCCGACACGCCCTCGCCGAAGCCGATGCCCAACTTCCCGATCACCGACATCCCCGGGCAGAACTCCGGCGGGCCGAACAACGGTGCCTAGCACTCGGGCAGCTACAGGGGAGCGAAAGTCCGCTCGGCGGTGGCTGTTTCGCTACAGGCTGGACATGAGCCTGTCGTATGTGCTGGCCGTCGGCGAGGCTGCGGCCATCTTGATCCCGTTGCGCGGCCACACGTCCGTCGGAGTCAACGCCGACTTCGCGCGGCAGAATACCGGGCCGGTGCTGGCGCTCATCGCGCTGGGCATCGTCGGCGTCGCGGTGGCCGGCGCGTTGAGTCTGGCTCCCACGCTGCGCTGGTATGTCGCGGGCGAGGAACCCACGCCGGAACAGCGCGACGCGGTGATGAAGCTGGTCGGCCGCCAGTCGGCGATCCTGGTGACCGCCTGGGCGGTGAGCGGTGGGATCTTCCTGCTGCTGAATCTGGCTGGGGGAGCACGACTTCTGCTGCCCATCGCGCTCGGCGCGTTGCTGGGCGGCTCGGCCGCCGCCGGCACCGGGATGCTGCTCGCTCAGCGCACTTTGCGGCCCATCATGCGGGCGGCCACGCTGGGCGCCGAGCCGCGGCTGGCGGTGCCCAGCGTGTACGCGCGGCTGGTCCTGCTGTGGTTCCTGTGCAGCGCGTTCCCCATCGCCGTCATCGCGGCCCTGGTGGTGCTGCGCTCGTACGGCTGGTTGGTCGAGAAGTCCGCGTCGCTGGATGTGCCCATCCTGGTGGTGTCGCTGGCGGCGCTGGTGCTCGGGCTGCCGACGATGATCTTGACGTCGCGCTCCATCTCCGATCCGATCGGCGAGGTCGTCGATGCGATGGCCGAGATTGAGCACGGCCGGATGGAGACCTACGTCGGTGCCTACGAGCGCTCCCAAATCGGCAGGCTGCAAACGGGTTTCAACCGGATGGTGGCCGGGCTCGCCGAGCGTGACCGGCTGCGCGACCTGTTCGGCCGGCACGTCGGCGCCGACGTCGCGCAGCGCGCCATCGAAGAGGGGGCGTCGCTGTCCGGGGACGTGGTGGAAGCGGCGGTGCTGTTCATCGGTCTGGTCGGCTCCACCCAGCTCGCGGAAAGCCGCCCCCGCAAGAGGTCGCGGAGGTGCTCAACGACTTCTTCCGGATCGTCGTCAACGCCGTCGACGAACACCACGGTCTGGTCAACAAATTCGCCGGCGACGCCGCGCTGGCCGTCTTCGGGGTTCCGTTGCCGACCAATGAGCCGGCGTCTGCGGCGCTGGCGACAGCCCGCACGCTCGGTACCCAATTACGGCAGTTGCCAGTCGATTTCGGGATCGGTGTGTCCGCGGGCCGGGTCTTCGCCGGTAACGTCGGCGCCGAGAACCGGTACGAATACACCGTGATCGGTGACGCCGTGAACGAGGCGGCGCGGCTGGCCGACCTGGCCAAGACCGCCGACCGCAGAATCCTGTGTTCGGCGGCGGCGATCGGGGCGGCCGGCGAAGCCGAACGCGGGCACTGGGCCGAATGCTATTCCACCGTGCTGCGCGGGCGATCCGAGACCACCCACGTCTCGGCGCCCACCGGTTAGGACTTCGCGACCCTGAGCGCGGCGATGATCTTGCCTATCAGTCCGGCCGAGGCGCTGTCACCGATCGGTGTGCTGCCGATGAACACGCTGACGGGTTTGGTGTCGACCGCTATGATGGTGACCGAATCGCCCTTGACGTTGCGGGTGGGGTCGGCGATGGTGACGTCGGCGTCGGCCCGGACCGCCTTGGTGCCGTCACGGTGGTCGGTGACGTCTTGATCGGGCCCAGGGTGGGCATCGCGTTCGCATAGCCGGGCCCGTTGGCCAGGCACTGCATCAGTTTGGTGGCCTGCGCGGTGAGGTTCATGCTGGGGACGAAGTTGGTGACGCCGACCTCGGCGGTCATCATCCACTGGTTGGCCCCCGGCACATCTTGGGCCACGCCCAGCGCACCGATCAGGTTCGGGCCCTGGTCGTCGGAGAACACCGTCCACCCCGACGGCGCCGCGTTGGCCGGGAACGAAAGCTTGCCCGCGGCGATGGAGTCGGACCGGGGCATGTCGCCGCCGGACACGTTCGGGGTGCAATCGGTGGCGTTCTGCGCTGAGTTCTTCGGCTGCGACACCGAGGTACTGGTGGACGGCGGCGTGGCTCCGGACGGCTCGCTGCCGTGCCCGCCCTTCATCACCACCAGGGTGGCCACCAGCGCGATCACCGCCAGCACGACCAGCCCGGCGACGATCAGCCAGGGCAACTTGGAGCCGGGGTCGCCGGGCGGCGGTCCCGGCGGGTAGGGCCCGCCGGGACCGAACGGCTGTCCGGGACCGGGATATGGCGCACCCGGGTACGGGTAGCCGCCGCCCGGCGGCGGGTAGGGATACGGACCGCCGGGCGGATACTGCCCGGGCTGCGGATAGGGGCCGCCTGGTGGCACCGCCCCAATTCGGCTCCTGCCCATACGGATTGCTTCCGTAGGACCCCGGGCCGTAGGGGCCGCCGGGAGGAGCCGTCATCGAAAACCATCCTTACTGTCATCAACCGCCGTCACCGAACGGTCGGCTCAGTCCTGCGGCTTGACCTTGGCCATGGCCAGCACGTCGAGCCGGCGGTCGAGCTCCTCGAGGGACAGCTTGTCGCCGATCAGTCCGCGGTCGATGACGGTCTGCCGAATCGTCTTGCGCTCCTTGAGCGCTTGCTTGGCCACCGCCGCCGCCTCCTCGTAGCCGATCGCCGAGTTCAGCGGCGTCACGATCGACGGTGACGATTCTGCGAGCTCGCGTAGGTGCTCCACGTTGGCGCTCAGCCCGCTGATGCAGCGCTCGGCGAACAGCCTCGACACGTTGGTCAGCAGCTTGAACGACTCCAGGATGTTGCGGGCTATCATCGGGATGTACACGTTGAGCTCGAACGCGCCCGACAAGCCGCCGACGGCCACCGCCGCGTCGTTGCCGATCACCTGCGCAGCGACCTGCGTAACCGCTTCGGGGATAACCGGATTCACTTTGCCCGGCATGATCGAGCTGCCCGGCTGCAGATCGGGAAGGGCGATCTCGGCCAGACCAGTCAGCGGTCCCGAGCCCATCCAGCGGATGTCGTTGGCGATCTTGGTCAGCGACACCGCGATGGTGCGCAGCGCGCCGGAGGCCTCGACCAGCCCGTCGCGCACCGCCTGGGCTTCGAACGGGTTTGTCGCCGTGCGCAATTCGCTCAGCCCGGTGGAGGCGATCAGCGTCTCGACCACCTTGGCGCCGAAGCCGTCGGGAGCATTGAGGCCGGTGCCCACCGCGGTCCCGCCGATCGCCAGCTCACCCAGCCGGGGCAGCGTGGCCCGCACCCGCTCGATGCCGGCCTCGATCTGGCGGGCGTAGCCGCTGAACTCCTGGCCGAGCGTCACCGGCACGGCGTCCATCAGGTGGGTGCGGCCCGACTTGACCACGGTGTGCCACTCGCGGGTCTTGCTCGCCAGGGCGTCGTGCAGCACCTGCAGCGCCGGAATCAGATGGCGCACTGCGGCTTCCGTGGCCGCGATGTGGGTCGCGGTGGGGAAGGTGTCGTTCGACGACTGCGACATGTTGACGTCGTCGTTGGGATGCACCGTCACCCCGTTGGCGGCCGCGATGGACGCGATCACCTCGTTGGTGTTCATGTTCGAGCTGGTGCCCGAGCCGGTCTGGAAGACGTCGATGGGGAACTGGTCGTCATGGCGACCGTCGGCGATCTCGGCGGCCGCGGCGATGATCGCGTCGGCCTTCTCCGGCGCCAGCAACCCCAGATCCTTGTTGACCTGCGCGCAGGCGCCCTTCAGCAGGCCCAGGGCGCGGATCTGGGTGCGTTCCAGGCCCCGGCCCGAGATCGGGAAGTTCTCGACCGCGCGCTGGGTTTGCGCGCGCCACAACGCTTTTGCGGGTACCCGGACCTCGCCCATGGTGTCGCGCTCGATGCGGTAGTCGGTGTCGCAGTCGTCAGTGGCCATACAGTGGCTTCCTCGTTCTCGGGTCGGTTCTCAGGGCAGGGGATAGGCGGCAGAGCTGTCGCCGGTGAAGTCGATGGCGGAGTACTCGTTGAGCTTCGACAGCCGGTGGTAGGCCTCGATCATCCGGACGGTCCCCGACTTCGATCGCATGACGATCGACTGGGTGGTGCAGCCGCCGGGGTAGTACTGCACACCCTTGAGCAGGTCACCGTTGGTGACCCCGGTGGCGCAGAAGAAGACGTTCTCACCGGAGACCAGGTCCTCGGTGGTCAGGATCTGGTCCAGGTCGTAGCCGGCGTCGATGGCCTTCTGGCGTTCCTCGTCGTCGCGGGGGGCCAGCTGCGCCTGGATGGCGCCGCCCATGCAGCGGATGGCGGCGGCGGCGATGATGCCCTCCGGGGTGCCGCCGATGCCGGCCAGCATGTCGGTGCCGGAGTGCGGGCGGCAGGCCGAGATGGCGCCGGCCACGTCGCCGTCGGTGATCAGCCGGATGCGCGCCCCGGTCTCGCGGACCTCGTCGATGAGCTTCGCGTGCCGCGGCCGGTCCAGGATGCACACGGTCATGTCGCGCAGCGACAGGGCCTTGACCTTGGCGACGGCCTTGATGTTCTCGACGATCGGGGCGGTGATGTCGAGCACGTGCGCGGCCTCGGGCCCGACGGCGATCTTGTTCATGTAGAACACTGCCGACGGGTCGAACATGGCGCCGCGGTCGGCCACCGCCAGCACGGAGATAGCGTTGGGCATGCCCTTGCTCATCAGCGTGGTGCCGTCGATCGGGTCGACGGCAAAGTCGCATTCCGGGCCGTCACCGTTGCCGACCTCCTCGCCGTTGTAGAGCATCGGCGCGTGGTCCTTCTCGCCCTCGCCGATGACGACCACACCGCGCATCGACACCATGTTGACCAGCTCACGCATCGCGTTGACGGCCGCCCCGTCACCGCCCTCTTTGTCGCCGCGGCCGACCCAGCGGCCGGCGGCCATGGCGCCGGCCTCGGTGACGCGGACCAGTTCCAACGCCAGGTTGCGGTCTGGTGCCTCGCCGCGCGGCCGGCCCCGCGCCGGGGCCCGGCCGGTGGCGGCGGACGAGCGGTCGCCCTCAACTGTCATGGTTGCTGATTGTCCCAGAAGCGGATCGGTCCGCGAGAACTGGGATACTCGGAGGATGACCGAGCAGCCGTCGCTGAATGCCAGCTCGCCGGGCGAGTCTGCCGCGGCGGGCCGGGCCCGTTCCCAGGCCGGAGAAACCGCGGCTGCTGCAGGATGGCCGCGACAGTTCTGGTCGCTGATACCACTGGTGATCGGGTGTGTCGTGCTGGCCGGGCTGCTGGGCATGTGTTCGTTGCAGCTGCACGGCAGGCCGGGGCCCATCCCGTCCTAAGACGCCGCGGCGGCCCGGCGGGCGGATGCCGCGACGCTGGGCTTCCCCGTTCGCCAACCGGCGCTGCCGGCCGGCTGGCAGGCCAACTCCGGCCACCGCGGCGGCATCCAGAACGGCCGGACCGACCCGTCGACCGGTCAACGGCTCAATGCCCCCACCTCGGTGGTCGGCTACATCAGCCCGACCGGGATGTATCTGAGCCTGACGCAGAGCAACGCCGACGAGGACAAGCTGATCAACTCGATTCATCCGTCGGCCTACCCGACCGGAATGGTCGACGTCGCCGGAACCGGCTGGGTCATCTATCAGGGTTCCGGTCAAAGCGGCGCGGACGCCGAGCCGGTGTGGACGACCCGGCTGACCGGCGCGGGCGGCGCCACTCAGATCGCGATCACCGGCGCCGGAAACGCCGAGCAGTTCCGTACGCTGGCCTCGGCGACCCAGTCGCAACCGCCGTTGCCCGTGCGCTGGCTAAAGGCCGAGCATGACTGCACCAGAGGCTGATCTGTCCGGCTGGTCGGTGGCACCGTCCAGCGGTGGCGGCTACACCCACGACGTCTACCGCAAGGGTGCGGGCCCGGGCGTGGTGCTGATTCCGGAGCTTCCGGGGATTCATCCCGGGGTGTTGGCCCTGGGTAATCATTTGGTGGACAACGGTTTCACGGTGGCGATGCCGTCGCTGTTCGGTGAGCCAGGCAAGCCGGTTTCGCCGGGCTACCTCGTCGCGGGCATGACGAGGGCCTGCGTGGCAAGGGAATTCGCCGCGTTCGCCACCAATAAGCAGCGGCCGGTGTCGTTGTTCCTGCGGGCGTTGGCTCGTGATCTCAACGCGTCGACGCCGGGTGACGGGGTCGGGGTGATCGGCCAATGCTTCACCTGCGGTTTCGCGTTGGCCGCCGCGGTCGACGAGAGCGTGCTGGCGCCGGTGCTGTTGCAGCCGTCGGTGCCCTTCCCGCTGGGCGCGACGCGGCGCCGCGACCCCGGAGTGAGCGAGGCCGAGCTGGCCACCGTGGCCGACCGGTGCGCCAATGCGGGCTTGTGCGCCATGGGTTTACGGTTCAGCGAGGGCTGGACGTCTCCGCGTGAGCGGTTCACCGCACTCAAGCAGCGGCTCGGCGACGCCTTCGAGGTGATCGAGATCGACTCACGCCCGGGCAACGAACACGGCTTCGGCAAGATGGCGCACTCGGTGCTCACCCTGGAGGTCCGCGAAGTCGACGGCCACCCCGCCTACGAGGCCCGCAAGCGGGTGGTCGAATTCCTCACCCAGCGGCTGGGCGCGCTAGGCGAACCGCCTCGGGCCGCGCGGCTGATCGACCATAATGAGGCGACGCCGTTTTCAGTTTCTTCCAGGAGGTTTTGTGCGCATGGCGGTCGATGACCTCGTGGTGGAAACCGGTTACGGCCCGGTCCGGGGCGTCGCAGCCGACGGTGTCAAGGCGTGGAAAGGCATTCGCTACGCGGCGCCGCCCACCGGGGGCCTGCGCTTCCGCGCGCCCCAGCTGCCCGAGCGGTGGACCGAGGTGGCCGACGCCACCGTCTTCGGCCCCGCCTGCCCGCAGCCTGTGTTCCCGAACATGCCGCTGGATTTGGGTGCGCCCCAAGGAGAAGACTGCTTGCGGCTCAACGTCTGGGCATCCGCCGACACCCAACCCGGGGACGCCAAGCCGGTGATGGTGTGGCTGCACGGCGGCGCCTACGTGCTCGGGTCGAGCAGTCAGACGCTCTACGACGGCCGCCGGCTGGTCAGCCACGGCGACGTCGTGGTGGTGACGGTCAACTACCGGCTCGGCGCGCTCGACTTTCTCGACCTGTCGTCGCTGAACAGCGCGGGGCGCTGCTTCGACTCCAACGTCGGGCTGCGCGACGTGCTGGCGGCGTTGAAGTGGGTGCGCGACAACATCACCGCCTTCGGCGGCGACCCGCGGCGGGTCACCCTGTTCGGCGAGTCGGCGGGGGCGGGGATCGTCACCACGCTGTTGGCCAGCCCCGCGGCCGCGGGCCTGTTCGCCGCTGCAATCGCGCAGAGTCCGCCGGCCACCTCGGTGTACGACCGTGACCGCGCCGGCCGTGTCGCCGAAGCCTTCCTGGGCAAGCTGGGCATCACCGCATCGGAGTCACGACGGCTGATCGACATGCCGATGGCGGCGATTCTGGCCGCCTCCCAAGAGGTGTTCGACGAAGTGCCGGTGCGCAATCCGGGGACGCTGGCGTTCGTCCCGATCGTCGACGGCGGCGTGCTGGCCGACTTATCCGGTGAAGGTGGCACAGCAGGGCGGCTCACACCCGGTGCCGCTGATCATCGGTACCAACCAGCACGAGGCGGCGCTGTTCCGGCTGATGCGCTCGGCGCTGATGCTGATCACTCCGCACGCCATCACCTCGATGTTCAACCAGATCGCCGCCTAACAACCCGACTTGCAGCTGCCCACCGAAAAGCAGATCGGCTCCGCCTATTCCCGATTCCGGCGCAGGGCAAGGTATTTGAGTATCGCCACCGACGTGGGCTTCCGGATGCCGTCGGTGTGGCTCGCCTAGGGGCACGCGCGGGTGGCGTCGGTGTATCTGTACCGGTTCGACTACTCCACCCCGCTGCTGAGGCTGCTGATGGTCAAGGCCGCGCACGCCACCGAATTGCCTTATTTCTGGGGCACTCTCGGTGTGCCCAAGGATCCCACCCTCAAGCTCGGCGGCAGCAAGACCGCCAAGGCGGTGTCCAAGCGGGTGCGGACCCGATGGATCAACTTCGCCGCGCACGCGAAACCGGCGGGCCCCGCCGGCAGCCCGGAGTGGGCGCCGTATCAGGAGCAGGACCGCGCCTGCTTGATCATCGGCAAGAACGACGTGCTGGCCCACGACGTGGACGCCAAGGCCCGTGCCGCCTGGGGCAGTGAGATGGTCAGCTTCCGCTAGGCGGATGCCTTGCCCGCCAAGGCTTGCCGCTTCATCTGTTCGAACATGCCGACGTAGTACGGCAGGCATTCCGGCATCGCCTGCTCGGCTGTGAACAGCGGCTGATAGCCGAGGTCGCGCGAGGCCTTGGCGATGGAGAAGAAGTTGTCCAGATACAGCCGCTCGACCGCGAGCGGCTCGAGCAGCGGCGCCGGGATCCCGAACCTGAAATGCAGCCGCTGCCAACCCGTCATCGCCGCGCGCACGATGGGGCCGTTGACCCGGACCCGGGGCCAGTTCACGCCGCAGGCCTCGACCACCGGCCGGGCGAACTCGAACATGTTGATCGGCTCGGCGTCGTTGATGAAGTACGCCTGACCGGGCGCGGTGCCGCCGGGCGTCAGGTGCTGGGCCGCCAGGATGAAACCGTGAATCAGGTTGTGCACGTAGGAGTTGTCCAACCGGGCGGATTTGCGGCCGATCAGCACCTTGACGTGGCCGGCGATCACGCTTTCGAACAGCTTGCGGAACATGGTTTGGTCGCCCCGGCCCCAGATGCCACTGGGCCGGATCGCACACGTCAGCATGCCGTCAACGCTGTTCTGGCCCAAGACGAATCGCTCGGCGATCACCTTGGTCTCGGTGTAGAGGTCGTTGAACCGGTCGGTGTAGGGCAAGGTCTCGTCACCGCCGACGATGTTCTGGCCGCCCATGACGACGCTGTTCGACGAGGTGTAGACGAAGCGCTGCACGCCGGCCGCCTGCCCGGCACGGACCAGGTTCTCGGTGCCGCCGACGTTCACCGCGAAGCTGCGCTGCCGGTACTCCTCGGTGACCGAGGCGCCGCCCATCAGGTCGATGATCGCCGCGGTGTGAAAGATCGTGTCGATGCCCTCGACCGCGGCGGCGCACACACCGGCGTCGGTGATGTCGCCCTGCAGCACCTCCAGGTGCGGGTGCGCCGGCAGCGGCGAGGGGGCGCGGTCGAAGGAGCGGACCTGATATCCGCGCTCGAGCAGGGTGGTCACCAGGTTGGCGCCGACGAACCCGGAGCCCCCGGTGACCAGAACGCGACCGAGTTCGGCCGTCAGCGATGGATCACCCATGGGGCCGATCATAACTGAAACGTGTTCCAGTTTAGGAAAAATGGGGCAACGGAGCTCTCCAATAGGGTCGAATTCAGTCGTCGTCAGCCTCGCCCGCGGCGAGGGCGTCTTCGATTCTCTTGCGCGCTCCAGCTAAGTACGCTTCACAGCGTTTCGCCATCTGTTCGCCTCTTTCCCACAAGTTCAGCGATGCATCCAGGTCCAGGCCGCCCTGTTCCAGTTGCCGCACGACCTCGATCAGTTCGTCCCGGCACGCCTCATAGCCCAGTCGACTAATAGGTGTAGCAGCGGCGGCCTGCTCGTTCTTCTTGTTATTCGCCATCGGTCGGTCCCTCGCTCAGCGCCGCCACGGCGCCGTCGGCGACCCGGACCCGCAGCCGGGTGCCCGCCGGCGCGTCGCCGACCGAACGCAGCACGTGGGGGCCGCCGGCGCCGACGGTCTGCACCACGGCGTAACCGCGGGCCAGGGTGGCCGCCGGGCCCAACGTCGCCAGCCGGGCGCGCAGGTGTCCGATCCGCTCGGTTTCGGCGGCGGTCAACCGGGTGACGTCGCGCCGAATCGCCGACCAGGCACGGTGCACCTCCTCGGCGCGTGTAGTCAACGCCCGCAACGGCTCGGCCAGCACCGGGCGGCTGCGGATCTGCGCCAGCGCGCGTTGCTCACGAGATACCCAGTTGCGCAACGCCTGTGCGCTGCGCTGCCGCAGCTCGTCGATCAGCCGCTGTTCGGCCGCGGTGTCGGGCACCACCTTCTTCGCGGCGTCGGTGGGGGTGGCCGCGCGCACGTCGGCGACCAGATCGCACAGCGGGTTGTCGGGTTCGTGACCGACCGCGCTGATCACCGGGGTGCGGCAGGCGGCGATGGCGCGGCACAGCGTTTCGTCGGAGAACGGCAACAGGTCTTCCACGCCGCCGCCGCCGCGGGCGAGCACGATGACGTCGACCTCGGGGTCCCGGTCGAGTTCGTGCAGTGCCTCCACGATCTGCGCGACTGCGTTGGGTCCCTGCACCGCGGTGTTGCGCACCGCGAAACGCACCGCGGGCCAGCGCCCCGCCGCGACGGATTTCACGTCCCGCCCGGCGGCACTCGCCCGGCCGGTGATCAGCCCGATCATGTTGGGCAGGAAGGGAATTGGTCGCTTGAGGCGGGGGTCGAAAAGCCCTTCGGCGTCCAGCAGCCGGCGTAGCCGCTCGATGCGGGCCAGCAGTTCGCCCACCCCGACGGCGCGGATCTCGGACAGCCGCAGCGAAAACGTGCCCCGGCCCGTGTAGAACGAGGGCTTGCCGCACACCACCACCTGGGTGCCTTCGGCCAGCTTCACCGGGGCGTTGAGCACCAGATCGCACGGGCAGGTCACGGTCAGCGACATGTCGGCGGCCGGGTCACGCAGCACCATGAACACGGTTTTGGAGTCCGGCCGCAGCGACACCTGGGCCAGCTGACCCTCCACCCACACCGTGCCCAGCCTGTCGATCCAGCCCGCGACCCGAATTGCCACCGCGCGCACCGGAAATGGATTCGCGGCGGAGTTCGGTTCGGAGGTAGCGGCTCGGGTCACTTCGCGTTCGCGCGGGTGATCCTGTTGGCCAGCAGCGTCTGAAACGGCGCGCGGCCCTTGGTGGCCTGCTCGTAGGCCAGCAGCGCCTCGAGTTCGTCCACGCTCAGCGATTGCAGCCGGGCCCGCAGCTGGGCCAGCGTCAACGCCGAGTAGTCCAGTTCGGTGACCACCGCCGGTGTCGGGACCGACGCCTCGGCCGCCGGCTTCGTGGATGGGCGGGCCGACCTGGTCAGGGCGCTGGCGTCGTCGTGCGCGTCGGCCACGGAGTAGAGCGCGAATCGGCCCTCGGCCCGGCGCTCGCCCTCACTGCCGTCGGCCGGACTGGCGTAGCCGTCGGCCGCGTCGTCGATGTCCTCGTCGAAGGTCGCCCATTCCGGCTTCTCGTCCTTGGGCGGGAAGATCGATTCGAGGGTGCTGTCCCCCTTGATCACCA
The DNA here is from genome assembly GCA_002291465.1 of Mycobacterium lepraemurium. Classification (GTDB taxonomy): domain Bacteria; phylum Actinomycetota; class Actinomycetes; order Mycobacteriales; family Mycobacteriaceae; genus Mycobacterium; species Mycobacterium avium. The sequence continues at coordinate 1,153,882 of CP021238.1, forward strand.
GCTCTGCGAGGTTCTGCTGAAAGCGCATAACGATGTGGGTGGCCTGGCTGGCCAGCGTCATCGGATACATCAGGATGGTTTTCGGCAGCCGCATGGTCTCCTCAACGGCGACTGTTGCCGCGCCGACCAGCAGCCGAACTCCATACGGTGCAGTAGCCATGGGTCCAAGATTGCCTCAAGCGGCGGCTAACTCCAAGCCCGCCGGCGCGAGCTGGCAAGCCCGTGTCGGCAGAACGTACCCTGGATGCCATGCCACCGACCGTCGACATGGGGATTTCCCGCGCATCCAGCTCCGTAGCCGTCAACCCGACCCGCAAGCGCGTGCTCCTGGCTGAGCCGCGCGGATACTGCGCGGGCGTGGACCGGGCCGTGGAAACCGTGGAGCGCGCACTGGAGAAGCACGGCCCGCCGGTGTACGTGCGCCACGAGATTGTGCACAACTGGCACGTGGTCAGCACCCTGGAGAAGGCCGGCGCGGTGTTCGTCGAGGAGACCGACGAGGTTCCCGAAGGGGCGATCGTGGTGTTCTCCGCGCATGGCGTGGCGCCGACGGTGCACGCCGCGGCCGCCGAACGCAACCTGCACACCATCGACGCTACCTGCCCGCTGGTGACCAAGGTGCACAACGAGGCGCGCCGGTTCGCCCGCAACGACTACGACATCCTGCTGATCGGCCACGAGGGCCACGAGGAGGTGGTCGGCACCGCCGGGGAGGCGCCCGACCATGTGCAGCTGGTCGACGGGGTGGCCGCGGTGGACAACGTGACCGTCCGCGACGAGGACAAGGTGGTGTGGCTGTCGCAGACCACGCTGTCGGTCGACGAGACCATGGAGATCGTCGAGCGGCTCCGGCAGCGGTTCCCCAAGCTGCAGGACCCGCCGAGTGACGACATCTGCTACGCCACCCAGAACCGCCAGGTGGCGGTCAAGGCGATGGCGCCGGAATGCGACCTGGTGATCGTCGTCGGCTCGCGCAACTCGTCGAACTCGGTGCGGCTGGTGGAAGTGGCGCTAGGCGGCGGGGCCGGTGCGGCCCACCTGGCGGACTGGGCCGACGACATCGACCCCGCGTGGCTGGAAGGCGTCACCACGGTGGGCGTCACCTCGGGCGCGTCCGTCCCCGAGGTCTTGGTGCAAGGCGTGCTCGGGCGGCTGGCCGAGTGCGGCTTCGACGTGGTGCAACCGGTGACGACGGCGCAGGAGACCTTGGTGTTCGCGTTGCCGCGGGCGATCCGCTCACCGCGCTGATCGCCTCAGGCTGACGCCAGGCGCCGTTAGGCGTCGTACTCCCAGGACTCCGCCGGCGGCCGACCCTGCGTCCGGCCCGGCGTCCGCGAACGGGTGCGGCGCACGGTGTGCGGTTCGCGCGGCTGGCCCGGCGCGGCGGCGCCGCGGTAGCGGACCTGCGAGATGGGGTAGTGCGTCCCGTTGGCGCCGGTCGACGCGGGGCGGCGGCGCCGGGGCTCATACTGCGGCTCGGGGGTGTCGTAGCGGCTGTCGTAGCGGCCCAGGTTCTCCGGCCCGCTCGGCGGGTCGTAGCCGTCGAAACGGTTGCCGCGCGGCAGGGGCCGTTCGTAGGGACTGCGCCGGGGCCGCGGCTCGCGACGCGGCTCGCGCGGTGTTTGGCCGCGCAGCTCGGGGTCGGCGTCGGGCCGGGGGCGGCGGCGCGTGCGCCGCGGCGGTTGGGCGGCATCATGGTTGCGGCCGGCGGTGTCGTAGTTGCGGGCCGCCGCGCTGCGCCGGGTGGCGCGCCGCGGCCGTTCGGGACGTTCGGCCGGTTCGGCGGCGTCGTCCAGCGGCGGGCGCGCATGCCGGGAGCGGGTACGGGAACTGCTTGCCGAGGAGCGAGTGCTGCGCGCGGTGCGCCGCGTTCTCGACGACAAGCCCGACCGGCGGGTGCGGCGCCGCTGTGCGCTCTCCTCGGTGGTATCGCCGTCGGACTCCGGGCGCAGCGCCGCCCGCACCTTGGCCACCAGGCCGCCGACGAGGGACTGGACGTCGACACTGGGGCCCACTGCGGCGTCGTCGGAGCCGGCCGCCGTCGTCGACCGTTGACCGTGCCCGAAATACCAGCGGACCAAGCCGATCGCCAGCACGGCGCCGGCGGTGCCCAGCATCAGCGGGAACCGCTCGATCAGCGGATAGCCGCAGTTGATCAGCAGGTCTTTGAGCCGGCCCACCTTGGCGTCGTGGAACAACCAGTAGGCCCCGGGCACCGCGCAGAACAGGATCAGCGGCGGCTGGATGATCGTGGTGAAGATGTCGTCCTGGCGCACCGCCAGCACCGCCGCCACGCAACCGGCTATATAGAAGCCCGCGAAGACGTGGGTCAGCTCCTTGTGACCAGCGTCGATTCCATAGCCGATGGCGGTCGCGGTGACGGCGACAAGCACGGCCGCGTACCAGGGGAGGCCTGGGATGTTTGGGTGGATCGAACGGTGGGCGCTCTCCACCGTCGAACTTGCCCGCTGTGCTGACACATGTAGACCGTACCGGTAATGGACCGAAAGGCTCGTAAATACCTCGTAGCGATCGCGGGCGTGCCACGGCGCGGCGCAGGAATGGTCGCCCGGTCGGTCGCCGGCGCCGGGCCCCTAGACTTGATTCCCTGTGAGCCTGAGCCTGGGAATAGTGGGCCTGCCCAATGTCGGCAAGTCGACCTTGTTCAACGCGTTGACCCGGAACAACGTGGTCGCGGCCAACTATCCGTTCGCGACGATCGAGCCCAACGAGGGCGTGGTGCCGCTGCCCGACCCGCGGCTGGACAAGCTGGCCGAGATGTTCAAGTCCGAGCGCATCGTGGCGGCGCCGGTCACCTTCGTCGACATCGCCGGCCTGGTCAAGGGCGCCTCCGAGGGGGCGGGGCTAGGCAACAAGTTCCTGGCCCACATTCGCGAATGCGACGCCATCTGCCAGGTGGTGCGGGTGTTCGCCGCCGCCGACGTCACCCACGTCGCCGGGCGGGTGGACCCCAGGTCCGACATCGAGGTCGTCGAGACCGAGCTGATCCTGGCCGACCTGCAGACGCTGGAGCGCGCGGCGGGCCGGCTGGAGAAGGAGGCCCGCACCAGCAAGGAGCGCCGGCCGGTCTACGAGGCGGCGCTGGCTGCGCAGGAGACGCTGAACGGGGGCAAGACGCTGTTCGGTGCGGGCACCGACACCTCCCTGCTGCGCGAGCTGAACCTGTTTACCACCAAGCCTTTTCTCTATGTCTTCAACGCCGACGAGTCGGTGCTGACCGATCCCGCGCGCATCACCGAGCTGCGCGAGCTGGTCGCGCCGGCCGACGCGGTGTTCCTGGACGCGGCCATCGAATCCGAGCTGATCGAACTCGACGACGAGTCGGCGGCGGAGTTGCTGGAGTCGATCGGGCAGACCGAGCGCGGCCTGGATGAGTTGGCGCGGGCCGGTTTTCACACGCTGAGCTTGCAGACGTTCCTGACCGCGGGGCCCAAAGAGGCGCGGGCGTGGGTGATTCACCAGGGCGATACCGCGCCGAAGGCCGCCGGGGCGATTCACAGCGACTTCGAAAAGGGCTTCATCAAAGCCGAAATCGTCTCCTACGACGACCTGATCGCCGCGGGGTCGATGGCGGCCGCCAAGGCCGCTGGCAAGGTCCGGATGGAGGGCAAGGACTACGTCATGGTCGACGGCGACGTGGTCGAGTTCCGGTTCAATGTGTAGCTCGGCGCCGCCGCCGAGCGTGGGGATATGCACGCAGCTGGTGCGATTTTCGTACATTAGACCCACGCTCGACGATGCGATTGAGCAGCCGACGGCTGCGACGTGCCGGGGACGCCCTCGCCGGTAGGCGTCTGACGCACTTCAGAACACCGTTGTTGGAACGCTGGAGAAGTGCGACGCCACTGACGAGACTGACAGTTATGAGTTTCGTAGAGGAAAAACTGCTCCCACAGGTGCTGCGGGTGCACGACACGGTCTACCGGAAGACCAACGGCTGGATCGGTCACCGCACGCTGTGGATACCGAGCCTGCTGCTGCACACCGTCGGCGCCAAGACCGGCAAACCGCGCACCACGTCGCTGACCTACGCCCGCGACGGCGAGAACTATCTGGTGGTCGCGTCCAAGGGCGGTGCGCCCGAGGCCCCCGGCTGGTATCACAACCTCAAAGCCAAGCCGGAAGCCGAAATCAACGTGGGACCAAAGCGTTTCGCCGTCACCGCGCGGATCGTGCCGCTCGGCGACGCTGACTATGTCCGGCTCTGGGAGATCGTGAACAAGAACAATCAGAACCGCTACGCCGAATATCAGAAGCGGACGTCGCGTCCGATCCCCGTCGTCGTCCTGACGCCGAAAAGCTAGAACGCACAGCACCATTCGGCACCCGATGCGCCCGGCGAAGCGGAGGCAGACCGCCGGCCTTCACGTCAGATGGCCGAGGTGCCGCCGTCGACGGCCAACTCCACCCCGTTGACGTAGCTCGAGTCGTCGGAGGCCAGGAACAGCGCGGCCGTCGCGATCTCCTCGGGACGGCCCATCGTTCCGCGGGGAATCAGGGATTCGAACTGCCGCTTGGTCTCCGCGTCGAACATCTTCTCCTGAATCGGTGTCGCGACCTGGCCCGGGCTGAGCACGTTCACGCGGATCCGCCGGTCCTTCAGCTCGTTGAGCCACGTGCGGGCGAACGAGCGCAGGGCGGCCTTGCTTCGCCGAGTACACGCTGTACTCCGGCCAGCCCTTGACCGAGGCGATAGACCCCGTCATCAGGATCGACCCGCCATCGTTGAAGAGCGGCAACGCCTTTTGCACCGTGAACAGGGTGGCACGGGTGTTCAGGCCGAAGACCGTGTCGAAGTCCTGCTCGGTGATCTCACCGAGTTTGCGCGCTTCCCCTCCGGTGCCGGCGCTGGCGAAAAGTATGCCGATGCTGCCCTTCTCCTGCTTCACGGTGTCGAACAGCCGGTCCAAGTCGTCGAGGTTGGCCGCGTCGCCCTGCACGGCGGTGACGTTGCGCCCGGTCGACGCGACGGCCTCGTCCAGAGCGTGCCGCCGCCGGCCCGTGATGAAGATGTGAGCTCCCTCGTCGACGAACAGCTTGGCGGTGGCGAGCGCCAGACCGCTCGAGCCACCCGTAATCACCGCCACCTTGCCGTCGAGCTTCCCCACAATGACCCTCCTTGCCAAGATTATACATACTGATCTGTGTACGTAAGCTTCCGCACGGCACGTTCGAACGCCAGCTAAGTACACTGAGCGTTACCATGGACGGCGTGACCGAGCTGGAGAAGGGCCCGCGCGGCCGGCGACGGGGCCGGGGTGCTCGCGAGCGCATCCTCGGCGCGGCGCAGCAGCTGTTCCGCGAGCGGGGTATCAACAACACCGGGATGGACCTGCTCTGCGCGGCGGCGCAGGTGTCCAAGCGCAGCGCCTACCAGCACTTCGGTAGCAAAGACGAGCTGATCGCTGAGTACCTGCGGCGTCTTGACGTCGACACCATGCCCGAGGTCTTCGAGCGCGACGATCTCACGCCCCGCGAACGACTGCTCGCGGTATTCGCGACGCCGCCTGCGTTCACCGACGAGCCGATGCCCCTCTGCCCGTTCATCGCCGCCGCCGTGGAGATCTCCGATCCGGAGCATCCTGCGCGCGTGCGGGCCTGCGAGTACAAGATCTCCGTCGCCGCCCGCCTGAGCGAGACTGCCCGGGAGGCCGGCGCCGCCGATCCGGAACTGCTCGGTGAGCAGCTGGCGCTGTTGCTCGATGGCGCCTCGGTTCGGACCAGGGCCTTGGGCACCGACGCCTTCCGGACGGCTGCCGGGATCGCGGCCGCCCTGATCGAGCACGCCATACCCCCGACGGTACGGTGAATCTTGCGCCTGCCGGCGCGACAAAACGGCCGCTCGGTTGTCAGAGGCAGCGCCTAATGTGCTTGGGCGACATCACATCCACCCCTTCGAGGAGCGCCCGCATGAAGTTCGTATCGACCCGCATCATCACCGCCGACGTGCAGCGCCTCGTCGGCTTCTACGAGATGGTCACCCGAGTTTCGGCCGTGTGGGCAAACGAGCTGTTCGCCGAGATTCCGACACCGGCGGCCACGCTGGCCATCGGCAGCGACCAGACGGTACCGCTGTTCGGTGCCGGATCCGCCGAACCCGCGGCCAACCGCAGCGCGATTGTGGAGTTCATCGTCGATGACGTCGACGCCGAATACGAGCGGCTCCGCGAGCAGCTCACCGAGGTCGTGACGGAGCCGACGACCATGCCGTGGGGCAACCGCGCGTTGTTGTTCCGGGATCCGGACGGAAACCTGGTCAACCTGTTCACTCCGGTGACGCCGGAGGCGCGGGCCAAGTTCGGGATATGAGCCCTAGAACCCGCGACGACTCCGAATTGCCACTTACCCGGAACCTCGCCACGGGAAAGTCTTAGGGCGTGGCGACGGAAAAGCGCACGGCGGGTTGGGCGGCGAGCGTGGTGGCGGGCAGCGCGTTGGCGATGTCCGTCGTCGGTCTCGCCGGCGGCCCCGTCGCCGCGGCGGCCCCGGCTCCCGCACCCACCGGGCATTGGTGTCCGGGCGATCCGTGGAACCCGTCCTGGGGCAACGTCTTGGACTGGGACTGGCATCAATGCCACGACTGGCAATATCCCGGTGGCCCCACCGGCCCGGCGGGCTGGGGGCCCTGGGGACCGCCGCCGGCGTGGGCACCGCCCCCGCCACCGCAACCGGCCTGGCGCTCGGGGCGCAAATGATGTGGAACCCGACCGGCGCCGGTAATTGGGGAATCTGGAACAACGGAGTGTGGACCCCGCTCTGAGCACCCGGACCCGGTGCCGGCGGCGCTCGACGCGTCGAATGGTCGGCCGCCGCAGGGTTAGGGTGAATTGTGGCCGCAGAACACTGGGCCGAGCCTCCCGAGGAATCCGAGCGTCGGTCCGACGCGCTCGATCAGCGCGAGAAGGCCCTGGCCCGGCGGGAGGCCGACGTCAGACGACGTGAATGGCTGGCGGGTCGACGAGACCGGGTCTCCGATTAGCGCGAGCAGATCGCCGACGAGCGCGAGCGCTTGGCCGACGAACGCGAGCAGCTCGCCGACGAACGCGAGGGTACGGCCGCCGAGAGGGAACGGGCGGGACTGCGCCGCATCGACGAACGGGTCAAGCGGACGCGGGCGCGCGCCAACCGGGAGCAAGCCGAGGTCGACCGCGAGACCGCGGAAAGTGAGCGAGACGACGCCTAAGGCCGGGCCGCCGAAAGCGTAAGAATTTTGCTGCGGCAAATATACCTGTGTGTAATATATTGGCTCATTCTGCGGCGCACGTCATTGTCCGTTTAGCGAATGACCTGTGCCACAAATTTTGGATCGCAATAAACCTTATTACTAGCCTCCCTGACCATGGTCATTATTGCGACATTGATATCGTTGATCAATCAGGTCTCTGGCACACCTTATATTTCGGGTGGAGATTCTCCGGCTGGGACCGATTGTTCGGGACTTGCTTCGTGGATTGCGAATGCAGCAACTGACAGGCCAGTGTTCGGAGACCGGTTCAATACCGGAAACAAGGAAGCCGCGTTGTTGGCCCGGGGCTTCCAATACGGCACCGCCCCCAACGCCTTGGTGATCGGCTGGAACGGCGGCCACACCGCGGTGACGCTGCTGGACGGAACGGCGGTGTCCAGCGGCGAGCCCGGCGGCGTCCACGTCGGCGGCGCCGGTGCCTACCAGTCCGGATTCACCCACCACATGTTCCTGCCGATGCCCCCCGAGGACGTGGGCGCGCCGCCGCCGGCGATGTTCGGGCCGCCACCCCCGCCGGACGCACCGGCTCCGCCGCCCGACGCGCCGCCTGCGCCGCCGGAAGCGCCCGCCGTTCTGATCGATGCGCCGGCGCCCGTGCCGCCGCCCCCGCCGGGCCCCTGAATTGCCTTTTCCCGGCGACGCGGTAATTGCGAATTCATAACGAATAAAACACGGCCGTGCTAGTTGATTGTTACTCGGTTTTCGGCGCCCCGTTTCGTGACCATTCTCTGCCCCGCAAAGTGAAATAGCGCGGATACCCGTTCCCATGTGAGCTGGGCCACTGCGTGTGCGGGACGGGTGGCGCGCGGCAAAAGCGCGCTGGTGTGTCGCCCGTGACGGGTGAGCCCACTTTGCTGTGGTTATTCGCTCGGAAAAGCGACCTGCCATCGGGGCCGGGGCCGGGCCGCGGTGGCGACCCGGCCCCGATAGGCTGGCGCTGCCCGCGGGCAGGGGTGGGGCCTCATCCCAAGTCATCCCAGCAGCGAACCGAGGCGGGGCCGCAATGATCTTCATCGTCGTCAAGTTCGAGACCAAACCCGAGTGGGCCGACCGCTGGCCGGACCTCGTCGCCGCGTTCACCGCGGCCACCCGGGCCGAGGAGGGCAACCTGTGGTTCGAGTGGTCGCGCAGCCTGGACGACCCGGCCGAGTACGTGCTGGTGGAGGCGTTCCGCGACGGTGACGCCGGCAGCGCCCACGTCAACAGCGACCACTTCAAGCGGGCGATGCAAGAGCTCCCACAGGCGCTGAAGTCCACGCCCAAGATCATCAGCCAGACCGTCGAGGCCACCGGGTGGTCGCGGATGGGCGAGATGACGGTCGACTAACCCCTCACCGATCGACCGCGATCTCGATCTCGTTGCCCAGCGCATAGCCCGGCGTGAGCGGAAGCTTGTCGCCGCTCCAGAACGAGCCCGGGTCGAACCAGTTCGAGTACTTCTCGGTGGTGAGCAAACCCATTTCCTCGTAGGTGATCGCCACGGTTTCCGCGCAGTAGGCCGCTTCCAGACCGAGCCGTTGACGTTCCTTTCGTCGGCGCGTTGTCTCCCGAATCTTCTTGTCCACCACGGGGATTCCGCGTGCCCAGTCGTAGGCGGTGGGCAGTCGGCCGCGCAGCCACCGGCCGGTGAGGCGCATGGTGGTGGGAAACGCGGTGCCGTCCATCCGGGCGATCACGCGCAGCAGCCTGTTCTCCTGCTCGCGGGTGGCCGGCGGCGTCAGCTGGCGCAGCCAGCACCGTTGGCGGTAGCGCTGCGTCCACTGCAACACCGACTGGTGCAGATCGTTGAGTTGCACGCCACGATGATTCGTCCCGGCCCACAGGTCGACGAGCTTGTCACCCAGCTCGGAGTGCCAGATGAGCGGCGGCAGGTCATCGATGGCCACCGTCATGCCGACGTGATTGACGGGGCTGTTGGTCAACGTCTGGGTGGCGCGGTCGGGGACCCGAACCGCCGCGAAACAGCCAGAAGTCACCGGTCCGGGTCTCCTCGAGCGCTTGGTTCAAGGTGAGCATCGTGTAAGCCCGTCTCCCGCTGCAGCTTTTGCCGACGTCGCCGCCGCCCCGCCCCGCTTCTCGCGGGTAAGACCAGGCGTGGATCCAGTCAATCACAACTACGCCTAGCCTGGTGGCATGCGCAGCATGTGGAAGTGGCTCGGGTTGGCCGGTGCGGCCGGCGTCGTCGCCGGTGGCGTGCTGGTGGTCCGCGACCAACGCAAACGCCGGGCCTACACCGCCGACGAGGTCCGGGATCGTTTGCATCAGCGGCTGGCCGAATACTGATGCGCTTCAGTCGGGATCGGGCGAGGCCAGCACGGCGAACAACCGGTAGGTGCCCGAGAATCCCTTGAGCTCGACCTCGCGTCCGTTATCGAACCGGATCCCGTCGGAGCGCGAAAGTGCGTCTCGCACCGGCTGACTCACCAGGATCTTCTCGCCGGCGGCCTGCGCGGCGACCCGCGCCGCCATCGCGACGTTGCGGCCGAACAGGTCGTCGCCGCGGCGCACCGAGCGGCCCATGTGGATCCCGATCCGGACCCGAATCTCCTCGTGCCGCTTGCGGTTTGCGTTCCGGCGCAACGCGCGCTGCAACTCGATGCCGCACCGTACCGCCTGCTCGGGCCGGGCGAAGGCGACCATGAACCCGTCGCCCTGGCTCTTCACCACGTGACCGGATTGGCGCCGCACCAGATCCGAGACCAGCTTGTCGTGCGAGCTGATCAGCTTGACCCAGGCCCGGTCGCCGATCCGCTCGTTGAGCGCGGTGGATTCCTCGATGTCGGTGAACAGGATCACCACCCGGCCGTCCGGGGTCACCCGGGCCAGGTCGGGCCGCTCCACCTCGGCCCAGTCCGCGAGCTCCTCGATCGAGCTGCGCACCGCGGCGCCGAAACCCTCTTTACGCACGAGATTGGCGGTGTTCCATACCGTCTTGACCGCTTCCCGCCCGCCCGCGAGCAGCCAGTTGCGGGCGTCGGTGCGCTGACGCAGCTCGTCGAGTTCGGCGCGGCTGCGCACCAGCCGCCGCCACAGCACGGCCAGCGCGCCGGCCTCGACGGCGGCCAGCCAGGCCAGGATGTAGACCGTGACATGCAGCTACGTCACCCATGTCGGTCATCCTGTCAGGCGGCGCCGCGGGCGGGCTGGCGCCCCTGCCGGGCTGTGTCTAGTGTTGAGTCCGCCGGCCGCGGGTAGTGAGTCTCAAGGGAGCCGATCGGATGACTTTCGGGAGGAGCGGTCTTGGCCGACGATGACAGTCATCCATCCGACCTGCTGGTGATCTTCGGAATCACCGGGGACTTGGCGCGCAAGATGACGTTCCGCGCGCTCTACCGGCTGGAGCGCCGCGAGGAGCTCGAGCACCCGATCATCGGCGTGGCCAGCGACGACATCACCCTCGACCAGCTGTTGGACCGCGCCCGGGAGGCGATCAAGGCCACCGGTGAGACGTTCGACGACGCGGTGTTCGACCGCTTGGCGGGCCGGCTTTCCTACCTGTCGGGCGACGTCACCGACGCCGGGTTCTACAGAGAGCTTGCCAAGAAGATCGGTGGCGATTCGCGTCCGCTGTACTACCTGGAGATGCCGCCGTCGTTGTTCGCGCCGATCGTGGAGAACCTGGCCAAGGCCGACCTACTGGAGCGTGCCAGGGTGGCGGTGGAAAAGCCGTTCGGCCACGACCTGGAATCGGCGCGCGACCTCAACGCCCGGCTGCGCGCGGTGCTCGACGAAGACCAAATCCTGCGCGTAGACCACTTTTTGGGCAAACAGCCGGTCGAAGAACTGCAATACCTGCGGTTCGCCAACAACGCCCTGGCCAAGCTGTGGGACCGCGACAGCATCTCCGAAATCCACATCACCATGGCCGAGGACTTCGGCATCGAGGACCGCGGCAAGTTCTATGACGCGGTGGGGGCGGTGCGCGACGTCGTGCAAAACCATCTGCTGCAGGTGCTCGCGCTGGTCGCCATGGAACCCCCGGTCGGGACCGGCGCCGACGACCTCAACGACAAGAAGGCCGAGGTGTTCCGGGCCATGCCGTCGCTGGACCCAGAGCACTGCGTGCGTGGCCAGTATCGCGGCTACACCGAAGTACCCGGTGTGGCAAAGGATTCCACCACCGAGACCTACGTCGCGCTGAGGGCCGAGATCGACAACTGGCGCTGGGCCGGGGTGCCGATCTTCCTGCGCGCCGGCAAGGCGTTGCCGCACAAGGTCACCGAGGTCAGGATGTTCCTGCATCACGTGCCAGGCTTCTCCTTCCTGCCCAACCGCCGCCCGCCCGAGCCCAACCAGATCGTGATGCGCATCGACCCCGACCCCGGGATGCGCCTGCAGCTGTCCGCTCAGGTCGGCGACTCGTGGCACGACGTACACCTGGACTCCTCGTTCGCCGTGGACCTCGGCGAACCGGTGCGGCCCTACGAACGGCTGCTGTACGCTGCGTTCAACGGCGACCGCCAGCTGTTCGCCCGCGAGGACGCCATCGAAGAGACCTGGCGGATCGTGCAGCCGGTGCTGGACAAGCCGAGCCGCATCCACCAATACGAGCAAGGCTCCTGGGGACCCGAGGCCGCGCAGGCGCTGGTGCACGGCCGCCACGCCTGGGCAGCAACCGTGGCCGCCGCAGAGCACGTCCACGAAACGATAAGGAGGCTCGAGACACGATGCAGCTGGGGATGATCGGCCTGGGCCGGATGGGTGCCAACATCGTCCGCCGGGTGGTCAAGGGCGGACACGAATGCGTTGTCTACGACCACAATCCGGACGCGGTCAAGGCGATGGCGGGGGAGGACAAGACGACCGGGGTCTCCTCGCTGCAAGAGCTCGCCGCTAAGCTGAGCGCCCCGCGGGTGATGTGGGTGATGGTGCCGGCCGGGACGATCACCACCGGGGTGATCGAGGAGCTGGCCACCACGCCGGAGCCCGGCGACATCGTCATCGACGGCGGCAACTCCTACTACCGCGACGACATTCGCCACTCGAAGACCCTGTCGGAGAAGGGGATTCGGCTGCTGGATTGCGGCACCAGCGGTGGCGTCTGGGGTCGGGAACGCGGTTACTGCCTGATGATCGGCGGCGACGAGGAGGCGTTCGCGCACGCCGAGCCGATCTTCGCCACACCCGCACCCGGGGTGGACGCCGTGCCGCGGACGTCGGGCCGCGACGGCGAGGTCACCTGGTCGGAGCAGGGGTATCTGCATTGCGGGCCGTTCGGCACCGGGCATTTCGTGAAGATGGTGCACAACGGCATCGAGTACGGGATGATGGCCTCGCTCGCCGAGGGACTCAACGTGTTGCGCAACGCCGACATCGGCAAGCACGTGCAGGAAGGCGACGCCGAAACCGCGCCGCTGTCCAATCCCGAGTTCTACCAATATGATTTCGACATCCCCGAGGTCGCCGAGGTGTGGCGGCGCGGCAGCGTCATCGGATCCTGTCTGCTGGATCTCACGGCGATCGCGCTGCACGAATCACCGGAGCTCAAGGAGTTTTCCGGGCGGGTGTCCGACTCGGGGGAGGGCCGCTGGACGTCCATCGCCGCGATCCACGAGGGGGTCCCCACGCCGGGGCTGACCACCGCGCTGCAGTCCCGCTTCGCCTCCCGGCATCTCGATGACTTCGCCAACAAGACGCTCTCGGCGATGCGTAAGCAATTCGGCGGGCACGCCGAGAAGCTGGCCAACTAGCCGCGCGGATTTCTCAGCGGCGCTTGACGAACGCCACCACGGCATCGCTGAACGCGTCGTTGTCGTCGCCGGCCGCGGTGTGCCCGGTGTTGGACAGCTCGACGAACTCCGCGCGCGGCACGGTGGCCAAAAAGTGCTGGACCCCCTCGGGGCTCACCACATCGGAGAGCTTGCCGCGGATCAGCAGGACCGGGATCGACAGGTTCTTGGCGGCCTGCTCGAAGCTTTCGGTGCGCAGTTCGGGATCATCGCCGGGCTTGGTCATGAACGCCGGGTCCCAGTGCCAGTACCAGCGGCCGTCGCGCAGCCGCAGGTTCTTCTTCAGCCCCTCGGGGCTGCGCGGCTTGCTGCGGTAGGGCAGATAGGCGGCGACGGCGTCGGCGGCCTGCTCCAGCGAGTCGAAGCCGTCCAGGCCGCTGATCATGAAGTCGCGGATGCGGGCGCTGCCGTCCTTCTCGAACCGGGGCACCACGTCCACCAGCACCAGGCGGGTCACCTTCGCCGGCCCGGCCCGGTGCGCGGCCAGGATGCCGGTCAGCCCGCCCATGCTCGCCCCGATGATCGTCACCGGCCGGCCGATCGCGTCCAGCACCTGCAGCACGTCGGCCGTCAGCGTCTCGATCTGGTAATCGGCCTGCGGCGAGCGATCGCTGTCGCCGTGCCCCCGGGAATCCAGCGCTACCACGTGCAGCCCCTCGTCGGCCAACGTCTGCCCGGTGTTCTTCCAGGAAAACCGGTTCTGGCCGCCGCCGTGCAGCATCAAGATGCTCGGCCGGCCGGCGCCGTCGGAGCCCCGATTCCATTCGTCGGCGACCAGGGTGATCCCGTCGACGCCGGCAAACTCCACCGTCTCGGGACTGCTGCTGACGGTACTCATGCGTCCTGACGTTACATAGGTCGCATAAGCACTCTTGCGCCGGCCGACGACGCGATGAGTTTCCACGGCCGCCGGGGTCTACCCCAGCACAACCAACCAGCCGGCGAGAAGGTCCGCGGACATGCCATCGATCACCCCGTCCTTGTGGTTCGACGACAACCTGGAGGAGGCGGCCACGTTCTACACCTCGGTGTTCCCGAACTCGCACATCGAGGGGTCAACCGGACCACCGAGGCCGTCCCGGGCGAGCCCGGGACGGTGCTGTCGGGCAGCTTCGTGCTGGACGGCTCGAGGTTCATCGGGATCAACGGCGGCCCGCACTTCCGGTTCAGCGAAGCGGTGTCGTTCACGGTGCACTGCAAGGACCAGGACGAGGTCCACTACTACTGGGACCGGTTGAGCGACGGCGGCGAGGAATCCCAATGCGGCTGGCTCAAAGACCGCTTCGGCCTGAGCTGGCAAATCGTCCCGACCGGCTCTTCGAATTGATCGGCGGCCCCGACCGCAGCAGGGCGGCGGCGGCCACCCAGGCGATGTACGGCATGCGCAAGATCGTCATCGCCGAGCTGGAGCGGGCCGCCGCATCCTCATAGCGAAACCCGCTGACGCAGTGACGGTTTGATTTCATACTTACTGCGGTCGGTGCGTCTCGCACGACACACGGGTTAGGTTGGTCCGTGCGGACGCGCCGAGCAGGGAGTGAAGATGGCTGAACCAGGCTGGATCGACGTGACCGGCCCTGCGGGGGACCTCAAGGCGCTCACCTGGGGCCCGCCTGACGGCCCGCTCGCGTTGTGCCTGCACGGCTGCCCCGACACGCCGTACGGGTGGCGCAAGCTCGCTCCCCGGCTCGCCGACGCGGGGTGGCGGGTGGTCGCGCCCTTCATGCGCGGATACGCGCCGTCGGCGATCCCGTCCGACGGCAGCCACCACGTGGGTGCGCTGATGGACGACGCGCTGCGGGTGCGCGCGGCCGGCGGCGGTACCGACAACGACGTGGTGATCGGCCACGACGGGGGGGGGGCGATCGCGTCCACCGGCCTGGCCGCCATGCCGGACAGCCCGTTCGCCAAGGCGGTGCTCATGTCGGTGCCGCCCTCGGCGGCGTTCCGGCGGCGCGGCGGCAGCGCGGCCGAGCGGGGCCGGCTGGCCGCCCATCTGGCCCGCCAGGTGTTCCGCAGCTGGTACATCATGTACTTCCAATTGTCTTGGCTTCCTGAGCGTTCCGCTTCCTGGGTGCTGCCGCTGCTGTGGCGGCGCTGGTCGCCGGGCTACCGAGCCAAGGAGGATCTGCGGCGCGTCGACGCCGCGATCGGGGCGCCGGAGAGCTGGCGGGCGGCGTTGGGCCCCTACCGCGCCACCATCCGCAACACCGCACCGCCGGCCCAGTACGCGACGTTGCACCGACTGTGGACCGAGGAGCCGGTGCTGCCGTGTTTGTACCTTCATGGCCGCGACGACGGTTGCATGACATCGGCTTTCGCTCACCAGGTGGGAAAGGTGCTGCCCCCCGGCAGCGAAGTCGACATCGTCGAACATGCCGGGCACTTCCTGCAGCTCGAGCAGCCCGACAAGGTCGCCGGCCTGGTGCTCGGGTTAATCGGCTCACCCGGCTGAATGACGGGCCACCGGATGGCGGCCGTCGATGCGCAGTTCTACTGGATGTCGGCCAAGATCCCCAACGACGAGTTCCTGCTGTACGCATTCGACGGCGAGCCGGCCGATTACCCGGCTGCCGCCGATCAGCTGCGCCGGCGGGCCGACGCGGAGCCGGCGCTGAGCATCCGGGTGCGCGACCGCGGCCGGCTGCGCTACCCGCACTGGGTGCCCGCGGCCGTCGCCCTCGAGCAGGTGGTCCGCTACGAGCTGGACGAGCACAGCTGGGACGGGTGCCTGGCCGCTGTCGCCGGGCTCGCCGACGACCAACTCGACCTTCGCCGGATGGCCTGGCGGCTGCACGTTTTCGGCCCGGTCCACGGCATTCCGGGGGGCCGCGGGCCGGGCACGGTCGCGGTGCTGCAGGTCGCGCACGCGCTGGCCGACGGCGCCCGCGCCGCGGCGTTGGCCGCCCGGCTGTTCGGCCGTGCCGCCCCGGTGCCCGAGGTGCCGGTCCCGCGGCCGGGCTGGTTGCCCTGGCGGGCCGCGGTGGCCGTGCGCACCCACCGCCAACTGGTGCGCGACACCCGTGCCGGGCGGTTGGCCCCCGGGGCCGGGCCGCGTCCGCCGCTGCCGACGAACGCCCGGCCCGCCGGTGTGCGCGCGCTGCGCACCCTGGTGCGGCACCGCGCGCAGCTGCCCGGTCCGACCGCCACGGTTGGGGTGCTGGGCGCGGTGGCGCAGGCGCTGTCCGATCTGCTTGGCGATCAAGAGGATTCGCTGGGCGCCGAGGTTCCGATGGCCAAACCCGGTGCACCGCAGGCGTACAACCACTTCGGTAACGTCGGGGTGGACCTGCATCCGAGGCTGGGGGCCCAGGCCCGCGCGGAGCGGATCGCGGCCGGCCTGGCCGCCGGGCGGCGCCGCTTCGGGCACCCGGCCACCCGGGCCGCCGACCGCGCATTCGCCGCCGTGCCGGCCGCGCTGTTGCGTTGGGGCGTAGACCAATTCGACGCAGATCAGCGTCCGGACCAGGTGGCCGGCAACACCGTGGTGTCCAGCGTCAATCGCGGGCCGGCCGATTTGAGCTTCGGCGGCGCGCGGGTGATGCTGACGGCGGGCTATCCCGCGCTGTCGCCGGTGATGGGGCTGACGCACGGCGTGCACGGCATCGGGGACACCATCGCGATCAGCGTGCACGCGGCGGCATCGGCGGTTCCCGACGTCGACGCCTACCTGGCGTTGCTCGACGCGGCGCTATGACTATTGCGCGTCACCGGATCTGGCGGCTTCCTGCCTGGTCAGGCCAACGGCGACGATGAGCTCTTCGTGCAGTTCGAACCACACCGTGTGGTACGAATCGATCAGCGGCCTGGTCAGCCACGCCGTGTCGCCGGCCCGCACCTTGTCCAGGGCCGTGGCCAGTTTCGCCGCGTAGCGGTTCAGCCGCGGCAGTTGGGCGGCCGCGGCCTCGATGACCGGCGTCACCCGCGCGTGCGCGTCGTCCAGGAGGGCCAACACGGCAGCGTCGTACTCGGCGTCGTCGTGGCGGTTGGGCGCGCCGTCCTTGAGCTGCCAGTCGGTCACCAGGCGCTTGAAATCGGCGTTGATCGCCCGAAAGTCGTCATAGACGGCGGCCATCGCGGCGGCGTCGATGCCCCTGCGTTCCTCGGCGAGCAGCGCCGTGAGCCGGGCGCTGCCGGCCGGGGTGATCCGCAGGGTGGCGTCCCCGGTCACCAGGCCCGCCTCGCTCAGCCGCTCGACCGTGCCGGCGATTTCGTCGGGATCCGTGCCCAGGGTGGCGGCCAGGTCGGCTCGACTGACCCGGCCCTTGAGCCGAACCGTTTGCAGCACAGCCAGTTCGGTCACGGCGCGCCCTGGCGCAGCGCGGTCAGCATGACCAGCAGCGGGGTGGGCGTGACCACGTCGGTCTGCCCGGCGGCCAGGGCCGCGCGCACCGCGCTCTCGGAGTCGTCGTCCAGCCGCGGATGGTCGCCGCCGGAATGGGCGCGCAGCGGGCTGATCCGCCGCGCGATCTCGGCCAGCTCGCGCAGCTCCGGCGTGTCGTTCTCGGACCACGCGGACAGGGACAATTCGCCTTCGCGCATTTCGCCTTCGGCGCCGTCGACGGTGATCCGTCGGCCCGCCAGCATCGCGGCCACCCCGGCGCCGCAACCCACCACGGCCACCCGGCCCAGTTCCCGGCTGACCACCGCCGCATGGCTGGCCGCGCCGCCCACCTCGGTGACGATGCCCCGCGCGGCCAGCATGGCCGACACGTCTTCGGGCCGAGTGTGGTCGCGCACCAGGATCACCGGTTCGCCCCGCTCGGCGGCGTGCAGCGCCTCGTCGACGTCGGCGTAGGCCGTGCCGGATACCACGCCGGGGCAGGCGGGCAGGCCCTTGGCCAGAAGCGGTGCTGCCAAACGTATTTCGGGTTGCAGGGCGGGCATCAGCAGCGACCGCACGTGCGCCGGGGTGACCCGCCGCAGCGTCTCGGCGTCGTCGATCAGCCCTTCGCGTCGCAGCTGCAGCGCCGAGCGTACCGCCGCCTGCGCCGAGCGTTCGGCCGCCCGGGTCTGCAGCAACCACAGGGTCCCGTCCTCGACGGTGAACTCGATCTCCTGGACGTCACGGTCCAACCGCTCCAGCGTCCGGGCGGCGGCCATCAGCTGGTCGTAGACGGCTGGCTGCTCGTCGCGCAGCGCGGCGATCGGTTCCACGTCGACCGATCCCGACACCACGTCGTCGCCCTGGCCCCCGGGCAGCCACTCGCCGAACGGCTTGTCGTCCCCGGTGATCGGATTGCGCGAAAAGAACGCTCCCGCACCGGAATTGGGGCCGTGATTGCCGAACACCATGGCCTGCACGACGACGGCGGTCCCGTGCCGGTCGGCGAAACCGTAATGGGCGCGGTAGGCGCGGGCGCGCGGGGAGTTCCACGACGCGAACACCGCCTCGATGCCGGCGCGCAACTGCGTGTACGGTTCGGACGGCACCGGCCGCTCGACACCCACGATGCGCCGGTGCATCTCGCGGAACCGCCGGTGGGTGTCGCGGGCGAACGCCGGGCCGTGCTCGGCGGCCAACGCCTTCTCCACAGAGTCGTTGATGCCGAGGTTCAACAGGGTGTCCATCATCCCGGGCATCGACTGGGTGGCCCCGGAACGCACGCTGACCAGCAGCGGGTGCGGGCCCCGCCCGAACGTGCGCGAGGTTTGCGCCTGCAGCCAGCCGATCCGGTCCAGCACGTTGTCCCAGACGGCGTCCATCGTCGCCGCGGGGTCGGCCAGATACCGCAGGCCCACCGCGGTGGTGAGGCAGAACGCGGGCGGCACCGGCAGGTGGTGGCGGCGCATCACCTCGATGCCGTGGCCCTTGTTGCCAAGCAGCTCACGGGGGTGGCTCGATGTGCCGTCCAGCAACACCACGGACTGCTTGGTCGGCGCGGCGTCCCGGTCGCGTGACGCGTTGCGGTGGGCGCCGCTACCTGGTGCGGTGCGAGCCGTGGTGCACCCCCTTCGTGGTGTCGCTGCTGATTCGGGCAACCCCGGAACGCCCGCTATGTTCCCACACGGGCCAGCGGGTCGACTCAGCCGCGAGGCGGTCCTGTCCTCCCCGGCGGCCGATGATCTAGGTTTGCACCTATGACTCCCTACGACGTCGGGTTACTAATCCTGCGGCTGGTGTTGGGCGTGACGTTGACCGCGCATGGCTACAACAAGTTCTTCGGCGGTGGCCGCATCCCGGGCACCGCGCGGTGGTTCGAGAGCATCGGCATGAAGCCGGGCAAGTTCCACGCCACCGTGGCGGCGACCACGGAAATGGCCGCCGGTCTGGGCCTGGCCGCCGGGTTGCTCACCCCGATCCCGGCGGCGGGCTTCGTCTCGCTGATGCTGGTCGCGGCGTGGACGGTGCACCGCCCCAACGGCTTCTTCATCGTCAAGGAGGGCTGGGAATACAACCTGGTGCTGGCGGCCAGCGCGGTGGTGGTGGCCACCCTGGGCGCCGGCCGGCTCAGCCTGGATTGGCTGGTCTTCGGCAAGAACTGGATGGACGGCTGGAACGGCCTGCTGATCTCGCTGCTGCTCGGCCTGGCCGGGGCCATCGGCCAGCTGGTGATCTTCTACCGGCCGCCCGCCAAGCAAGTCGGGTAGCCCCGGCACACACCGGTCCAGCGTCGACTTGTTGTGCCGACACGCCGGGTGATCGCGCAACTAGTCCACGCTCGACGCCGCTGCCGGGGCCTCGGCCGCGGCCGGGTGTGTCGCCGCGTTGTCCGAGGTTGCCGGGCGTGTTCCTAGAACGCGTTCTAGTCTTTGACACCATGGGATTTCTGAAGTCCGAGCTGCCGCAGCTCGACATGGCCGAATGGAGCAAGGGTACCCGTAGCGACAAGATCCGCCCGATGGCCAAGCACTGGGCCGAGGTGGGGTTCGGCACCCCGGTCGCCCTGCACCTGTTCTACGTCATCAAAATCCTGCTCTACATCCTGGGCGGGTGGCTGTTCACCTCGGCCACCCGGGGTCTCGGTGGCTTCAACCACGTCGTATCGTGGTGGTCGGAGCCGATCGTCTTCGAAAAGGTCGTGCTCTACACGATGCTGTTCGAGGTGATCGGGCTGGGCTGCGGCTTCGGCCCGCTGAACAACCGCTTCTTTCCGCCGATGGGCTCGATCCTGTACTGGATGCGCTTCGGTACCATCCGGCTGCCACCGTGGCCGGACCGGGTCCCGTTCACCGCCGGCACCAAACGCAAGCCGGTCGACGTCGCGCTGTACGCGCTGTTTCTGCTGCTGACGCTGGCCGCGCTGTTCGCCGACGGCACCGGGCCCATGCCCGAGCTGGACACCACGATCGGCCTGTTGCCCGCCTGGAAGATCGTGCTGATCCTGCTGGTGCTGGCGGTGCTGGGGCTGCGCGACAAGGTGATCTTCCTGGCCGCCCGCGGCGAGGTCTACGCCAGCATGGCGGTGACGTTCCTGTTCGGGGCGCCCGACATGATCGTCGGGTCCAAGGTGGTGTTCCTGGTGATCTGGATGGGCGCGGCGACATCCAAACTCAACAAGCACTTTCCGTTCGTGATCTCCACGATGATGTCCAACAACCCGCTGGTGCGCCCACGCTGGCTGAAGCGGCGGTTCTTCGAGAAGTTCCCCGACGATCTGCGGCCCGGCCGGCTGTCACGCTGGATCGCGCATCTGAGCACCGCCATCGAGATGCTGGTGCCGTTGCCGCTGTTCTTCTGTCACGGCGGCTGGCCGGTCACCGTGGCCGCGGTGGTGATGGTGTGCTTCCACCTGGGGATCCTGGTCTCGATTCCGATGGGCGTGCCGTTGGAATGGAACGTGTTCATGATCTTCGGGGTGCTGTCGTTGTTCGTGGCGCACACCGGGATCGGGCTCGGCGACCTTCGGCACCCCGTGGTGGTGGCCGTCCTGTTCGTCGTCATTACGGGAATCGTGGTGTTGGGCAACATGTTTCCGCGCAAGATCTCGTTTCTGCCCGGGATGCGCTACTACGCCGGCAACTGGGACACCACCCTGTGGTGCATCAAACCGTCGGCCAGCGAGAAGATCAGCCGCGGCATCGTCGCCATCGCCAGCATGCCCCAGGCCCAGCTGGAGCGGTTCTACGGCAGCCCGGAGGCGGCGCAGATCCCGCTCTACATGGGATATGCGTTCCGCGGCTTCAACACTCACGGCCGGGCGCTGTTTACGCTGGCGCACCGCGCCATGGCCGGCCAGAACGAGGACGACTACGTCATCACCGACGGCGAGCGGATCTGTAGCACCGCCATCGGCTGGAACTTCGGCGACGGCCACATGCACAACGAGCAGCTGATTGCCGCGCTGCAGGAGCGCTGTCACTTCGAGCCGGGCGAGGTGCGGGTGGTGCTGCTCGACGCGCAACCCATTCACAAGCAGACGCAGGCCTACCGGCTGGTCGACGCGGCCACCGGTGAGTTCGAGCGCGGCATCGTGCGGGTCGCCGACATGGTCGTGCGGCAACCCTGGGACGACGACGTCCCCGTGCAGGTGGTGTCGCAGTAACCCGCCGACTAACCCTCGCGAGCAGACACAAAAGCCCCCGCACGACCGGCGTGTCGGGGGCTTTTGTGTCTGCTCGCCAGAGACCAGAGAACTAGACCCCGGCCCGAACCTCGCGGGCCGCGGCGACCATGTTCTTCAGCGACGCGCTCACCTCGTCGGGGTTGCGGGTCTTGAGCCCGCAGTCGGGGTTGACCCACAACCGCTCGGCCGGCACCGCCCGCAGCGCCGCGCGCAACGACTCGGCGATCTCGGCGGTGCTCGGCACCCGCGGCGAGTGGATGTCGTAGACACCCGGCCCGACGCTGTTGGAGAAGCCGACCGCGTTCAGGTCGTCGAGCACCTCCATGTGCGAGCGGGCGGCCTCCAGGGAGGTCACGTCGGCGTCCAGGTCGGCGATCGCCCCGATCACCTCACCGAACTCCGAGTAGCACAGATGGGTGTGGATCTGGGTCGAGTCGGCGACCCCGGAGGTGGCCAGCCGGAAAGCGCCCACGGCCCAACGCAAATACTCCTTTTGATCGGCCCGGCGCAGCGGCAACAGTTCGCGCAGCGCCGGCTCGTCGACCTGGATGACCGCGATGCCCGCCGCTTGCAGGTCCACCGTTTCGTCGCGGATGGCCAGCGCCACCTGGTTGGCGGTATCGGCCAGCGGCTGGTCGTCGCGGACGAACGACCACGCCAGGATGGTCACCGGCCCGGTCAGCATGCCCTTCACCGGCTTGTCGGTCAGCGACTGCGCGTAGGTGATCCACTCGACTGTCATCGGGTGGGTGCGCACCACATCGCCGTACAGGATCGGCGGCCGCACGCAGCGGCTGCCGTAGGACTGCACCCAGCCGTTCTGCGTCGCGAAGAAGCCCTCCAACTGCTCGGCGAAGTACTGCACCATGTCGTTGCGCTCCGGCTCGCCGTGCACCAGGATGTCGAGGCCGAGCTGCTCCTGCAGCGTGATGACGTCGGCGATCTCCTTTTTCATCCGCCTCTCGTACTCCGCCTGGTCGATCTTGCCGGACCGTAATGCCGCGCGCGCCTTGCGGATTGCCGAGGTCTGCGGGTAGGAGCCGATGGTCGTGGTGGGCAGCGGGGGCAGGTGCAGCCGCGTGTCCTGGCTGGCGCGGCGCTGGGCCGGGTCGCCGCGGTGCGAACCCGACGCGACGATCGAGTCGATGCGGGCCCGGACACGGTCGTTGTGCAGGCGGGGGTCGCTCTTGCGGGAGGCGACCGCCGCGTTGGACGCCGCGATCTCGTCGGCGACGGCCTCGCGCCCATCGCGCAGGGCACGCGCCAGCGTCACCACCTCGGCGACCTTCTCCTGCCCGAACGCCAGCCAGCTGCGCAGCGCGTCGTCCAGGTCGGTCTCCGGCTCCAGCGAGTAGGGCACGTGCAGCGTGGAGCACGACGTCGAAACCGCAACGCGCGCTGCCGAACCCAGCAGCGTGGACAGCTTGTCCAGCGCCGCCGCCAGGTCGGTGCGCCACACGTTGCGGCCGTCGACCACGCCGGCCACCACGGTCTTGCCGGCCAGCTCGGGCACGGCGGCGATGGCGGTGTCGGGGCCGTACACCAGGTCAACGCCGATCGCCTCGATCGGCGTGCGGGCCAGCCCGGCCAGCGACGCCCCCGGGTCACCGAAGTAGGTGGCGACGTAGATGGCCGGCCGGTTGGTCGCCGAGCCCAGCTTGTTGTAGACCGCCTCGGCCAGCGCGGGCGCGTCGGCGCACATGTCGGTCACCAGTGCCGGCTCATCGAGCTGCACCCACTGCGCCCCGTTGTCGGCGAGCAGCGACAGCAGCTCGGCGTAGATCGGCACCAGCTCCTCGAGCCGCTCGACGGGGGCGCCCGCCCCGTCGACGCCCTTGCTGAGCAGCAGGAAGGTGATCGGCCCGATAACCACGGGCCGGGCCGGAATACCTTGTGCCAGAGCTTCTGTCAGCTCCGAAAGCACCTTGTCGGGGTTCAGCGCGAACTTGGTGGTGGGCGCGATCTCGGGGACGATGTAGTGGTAGTTGGTGTCGAACCACTTGGTCATCTCCAGCGGTGTGACGTCGGAGTTGCCGCGGGCGGCGGTGAAGTAGCGGTCCAGGTCGTTGGACACCTGCCGGGCCCGCTCCGGCAGCGCGTCGAGCATCACCGCGGTGTCGAGCATCTGGTCGTAGTAGGAGAAGGTGTTCACCGGCACCG
Organism: Mycobacterium lepraemurium; assembly: GCA_002291465.1. GTDB lineage: Bacteria > Actinomycetota > Actinomycetes > Mycobacteriales > Mycobacteriaceae > Mycobacterium > Mycobacterium avium. The sequence continues at coordinate 1,177,545 of CP021238.1, forward strand.
AGTCCAGGCCGGCGGCCGCCAAGCCCGCCCAGGTGTCGCGGCGCAGAGTCGCGGCCACCTTTTCGAGCTCGGCGCGACCGGTGCGGCCGGCCCAGTAGCCCTCGGTGGCGCGCTTGAGTTCGCGCTTCGGGCCGATGCGCGGCGATCCGACAACCGTTGCGGTGAATGCTTGAGGGGTCACGATATTCGTCCTTCAATCGGCGTGGTGGTCACCGCCCGCGGACGTGCAGCCGACCCGTCGGCGGTGGGTACCCGGTATCGACCGCAACAGCTGCAGCCAAACGCCCATTCCACGACGCGATGAGCCGCCGGACGCGGCGCGCCCGGCACAGCTGGCAGGTCTCCGGACTCGCAGGCGCGCACCGGATGGTGCGTGCCCGGCCGACGATGCGGTCCCGAAGGGCCGCCGAGGAGCCGGGCAGTTCCTAGTGGCCGTCGCTTCCCAGTCTTGCGACCAGTGCTGGTGACGGCGGTCGTTCCTGCATACCGTTGCGGGACAGTCCCGGATTCTCACCGGGTTCCCTCTTACGAAGCGTTACTAACGTTGCTTCGCTCGAGCTCACGGCGCGGTTACGACGCGAGCAGACCAGCTGCGTAGCGCAGCTTACCCCGCCGCCGGACGGGCTCAGCCAGCCAGTGCGACGGCGATCGGCACGTCACCGTTGTTGAAGTCGGTGGTGCGCCGGATCGTCGCGTCGTCGGCGAGGGCGGCGGCGACGACGCTCGCGACGTCGGCGCGCGAGACCTCGCCCTTGCCGCGCCCGACGGTGATCCGTGCGGTGGGCGGGTCCAGCGTGAGCCGGCCTGGCCCCCGGATCGTCCAGTTCAGGTCGCTGGCCGCAGGTGGGCGTCGGCCGCGGCCTTGGACTCCGCGTAGGGAAAGAACGGATCATCTTGGGGCACACCATGATCGGGGCCGGCGCCGAAGTAGGACACCATCACGAACCGTTTCACTCCCGACTGGGCGGCGGCGTCGACCACCCGGATCGCCGCGTCGCGGTCGACGGCATACGTGCGGGCCGGGTTGCCGCCGCCGACCCCCGCGGAGAAGACCACGGCGTCGTGCCCGGCCAGCAGCCCGGCCAGCGCGTCGGTGTCCAGCAGCTCGATGTCGGCTACCACCGGCTTGGCGCCGGTGGCGGCGACGTCGTCGGCGTGATCGGGATTGCGGAACAGCGAAGTCACCGCGTCGCCGCGCTGCGTCAGGATGGCGGACAGCTGCAACGCGACCTTGCCGTGGCCGCCGACGATCACGACTCGTGCCATGACAGCCGACGCTACGCCGGCCCGGTCAGAGCTTCACGCGACCCATGATGATGTCGATGATCGGCTTGCCCGGCGGGTAGACGCCGGGCAGCGACGCCATGGTGTGGCCGTAGTCGACCAGAAGCGTGATCCCGTTGATGCCGAAGGCGGCGGCGCTGTTGAGGAACGCCATCACGTCACCCATCTGCTGGGGCGTGTGCACCTTGGACCCGGTCTCGTCGCGGTAGTCCTGGGCGAAGGTGAGCCACAGGTCGGCGTTGGCCTGGGCCAGCGGGGTGTCGGTGGGACCGGGGCAGATCGCGTTGATCCGGATGCCCTTCTTCAGCAGCGGGTAGCCCTGGGTTGCCACGTAGGCGTTGACGACCTTCTTGGAGAAGCTGTAGTGGATGATGCCTTCCGGCTCGTGCGCCTTCACCCATTCCTGCGCGGTCGCGAAGTCCGGGGTGGCCAGGAACTCGTTCAGCAGGTCCAGGTCGTTCTCCCATGCCCGTGACCGAGGAGATGAAGCAGATCGCCGAGCCCGACGGCAGCTGGTTGCGTTCCAGCAGCCGCTCGATCAGGTAGCGGTGTCCGAGGAAGTTGATCGCCATCAGGTCGGTGGTGCTCTCGGCGATGCCGGCGGCCGAGAACACCGCGTGCACCGGGCCGTCGAGCTGCTCGAGCGCGGCGTCGATGGACGCGGGATCGCGCAGGTCGACCTGGATGGACTTGGCGACGTCGTAGGTCACCGGGGCGTAGTCCAGCACGATGACCTCGGCGCCCAGCTCGGCCGCGGATTTGGCCGCCGCGGCGCCCATGCCGGTCGCACCACCGACAACCAGCGCGCGCTTGCCGTCGTAGCGCAGCCGATCGCCAATCGTCATGGAAATAACCTTCTCGTTAATCGCCAACAAGATTCTAATTGCCCAACTGTATGGGGAACGGTTATTTGGTTTCAATACCTAGATATCGACCTGGTTGTCGACCTAGTTGTCGACCGCGGCGCCGCGGACCGCCACGCCACGCAAAACGGTGTCGCGGACATGCAGCAGAGCTGGGCGTTTGCCGATCTCGGCGAGGATGTTCCCCGGTAGCCACTGCAGGGCGATCAGGCAGCGTGCCAGCATCGCGTTGGACGGTGCGGCGATGGCGATCTCACCCGTCCGGAGCCCTTCGGAGAGCAACGATTTCATCTGCCGCAGGCGGGTGGCGTAGGACCAGCCCGGGTTGGCCGTCGGGGGAGAGAGCCGCATCCAGGCGAGCTGGATCCGGAATTCGTCGGAGAACTGGTCCAGCGCGTTGACGTTGACCCAGCTCAACGCGTCCAGCTTCTCGGTGGGCGTGGCGTCGGAGCGCAGCACGCTGACCCATCCCGCCTCCACCTTTTTGCCGAAGGAGCGCATGATCGAGTCCAGCAGCTCGTCCTTGGACCCGATCACCCGATACACCTTTCCGGTGCCCAGGCCGGCCGCCGCCGCGATGTCCCTGATGGTGGTGACTTCATAACCGCGCCGGCCGAATTCGGCGCGTGCCACCGCGCGCACCAGCGCCGCTTTGCCACTGGGATCGGCGTCGCTGTCGCCGGACCAGGTTTCGATCACCTCGTTGGCGGCGGCGAAGGCCTTCGACCGGTTCAGCGCGGCGTCGCTGGGCGGCCGGCTTGCCAAGCCCTGCAAGATGATTCGGCACAGTAGTTCGGCGACCTGATCGGCGGATGCGGTGTGCCGCATGACGTCGAGACCGACCTGCAGCATGGTTTGGCAGATGCGGTCGGCCAGCGTGGGCAGGTCGATGTCGGGTTTGATGTAGCCGCTCCACCGGCCGGCGCGCAGCGTCTGCAGCATCGCCTCCTGGATGGCCACCGGCCGCTGCCGGGTCAGCTTGGTCAGCTCCGGGTCGGTGCCCGGCCCCTCGTAGAACGACATCTGCAAAGCGGCGCGGTGCTCGACGACGCAGTTGGCGATCGCCGAGCCGAGCTCGATGATCTGCTCGGGGACCGGACGCGAGTCGGGTTCGTCCAACCTGGCCTGGGCGGCCCGGCCGATCCGTGCCAGATCGTCGTGGTAGCGGCGGATCAGCTCGACGAGGATGGCCTCTTTGGACTCGAAGTGGTGATAGAGGCTGCCGGGAAGGATGCCGGCGGCATCGGCGATCTCCTGCAACGACGTTCGCAGGCCCGAGGACGCGATCAGGGACGCGGCGGTGGCCAGGATCTCGGCCCGGCGCGTCGGGGAATCGGCGGTGCTGCCGGCTCGGAGCGACTCGGCTTTCGCCATGGTCAGCGGTGTGCAGATCCGGACGACTGCGGGTGCGTGACCATACGCATTCGTCCTCTTTCCCGTCGAACCAAATCTTTGTTAAAGGCTATCAGACCGGACGCGATAAATGCGCTGCACAAGCCGCCGAAATCCCATCCTAGAGCGGCGGCCCGTCCCACTTCCTGGATCGGCCGCCGCCGCGCGGGCCGGAAGGTGTGCCCGGCCCGCAGCCGGCCCACCGGCAGCAGACAGCCCTGGACGTAGGTCGGCGGAATGCCGAGCAGCTGTGCGACTTCGTCTTCGTGATGCAGATGCAGCATGGTGATGCACGTCCCGTATCCCCGGGTGTGCAAGGCCAGCCCGCGCGATTGATCGACGAGTACGCCTGGGAGACCGACCTGGGCGACAAGGTGATCAGCCTGACCGGCACGCTGACCACCCGCAAGGTCTGGCGTGAGCCGGTGGGCGTGGTCGGCGCCATCGTGCCGTGGAACTTCCCGTTCGAGGTCACCCTCAACAAGCTCGGCCAGGCGCTGGGCACCGGCAACACCGTGGTGCTCAAGCCGGCGCCGAACACCCCGTTCAACGCCACCCGGCTGGGCCGGCTGATCGCCGAGAAGACCGACATCCCGGCGGGCGTGGTGAATGTCGTCACCGCCTCGGATCACTTTGTGGGAGAAGAGCTGACGCTCTCGCCCAAGGTCGATCTGATCTCGTTCACCGGGTCGACGGTGGTCGGGCAGCGGATCATGGAAAAGGGCGCGGCGACCATGAAGCGGCTGTTCCTGGAGCTGGGCGGCAAGTCGGCCACGATTGTCTTGGAGGACGCCGATTTCGGGATGGCCTGCGTGATCGGCATTGCGCCGTGTATGCACGCCGGGCAGGGCTGCGCCAACCCCACCCGGATGCTGCTGCCGCGGTCGCGCTACGACGAGGGGGTGGCGATCCTCAAGGGCATCTACGAGAACGTCACATGCGGCGACCCGCAGGACCCCGGAACCCTTTGCGGCCCGGTCATTTCGCAGGTGCAGCGCGACCGCGTGATGGGCTACATCCGCGAGGGGGTCGAAGAGGGCGCCACCGCGCTGGTCGGCGGACCCGACGCGCCCACCGGTTTCGACAAGGGATACTACGTGCGGCCAACGCTTTTCACCGACGTCGACAACTCGATGACGATCGCCCAGGAGGAGATCTTCGGACCGGTGTTGTGCGTCATCCCGTTCGACGACGAGGAGGACGCTATCCGGATCGCCAACGACAGCAGGTACGGCCTGGCCGGCAACGTGATGTCGGGTTCGCTGGAGCGCTCGCTTTCGGTGGCGCGCCGGATTCGGGCCGGCTTCATGGGCGTCAACGGCGGCGCGCCCTACGGCGCAGACACCCCGTTCGGTGGCCACAAGTACAGCGGGGTCGGGCGCCAGAACGGTGTGGCCGGATTCGACCAGTACACCGAGATCAAGTCGTCGCCTATCCGGCCGGCTAGCAGTCCGATGCCTGGTGCCACGTAAAGCGCTGCCACGCAACGCCTTCGACGATGCGCGCCGGGCTTGGGGCTGACGGCCGTTGGTGACCGGACCGCGCCTGCTCAACGGGCCGGTCTGGGCGTGCCGGGCCGGCGCATGTCCGGGCGCCGCTACGACCGTCGCCGCCCGGCGTGACCTAATATTTGTTCAGTCGGTCTACGCCTGGCAGCTGCGCGGGGGGCGGTTCCGCCCGATCGGGTGAGTGGTCCATGCGTCCCCGGACGAATGCGCCAGCACATGCGCTAGCGGATTCGCACGGGGTGTCATGGTCACCCGCTGGTGCGCATGTGGCCGATGTGGCCATGCCGCCGGCGCCGAGCTACCCCGCCCTCCGGCCTCCCAACCCCTTGGTTGACAATCGAGGCAAGACTCACTCTTCTCGAAGTCCACGTGTCAAAGGAGACAAGACCATGGCTGAAGCCGTTATCGTCGAGGCAGTGCGCTCACCGATCGGCAAGCGCAACGGCGGGTTGTCGGGGGTGCATCCGGCCGAGCTTTCCGCGCAGGTGCTCAACGGCCTGGTCGACAAGGCCGGCGTCGAACCGGGCATCGTCGACGACGTCATCTGGGGCTGCGTCATGCAGGCCGGCGAACAGGCCCTCGACATCGGCCGCACCGCGCTGCTGACCGCCGGCTGGCCCGAGATCGTGCCGGGCGTGACCGTCGACCGGCAGTGCGGGTCGAGCCAGCAATCCATCCACTTCGCGGCGGCGGGCGTGATCGCCGAGCACTACGACGTCGTCGTCGCCGGCGGCGTCGAGTCGATGTCGCGCACCCCGATGGGCGCGCCGCCCGCCAACGGCGGGCGGCCCTACCCCCGGGCCTTCCTGGACCGCTACCAGGGCCAGATCCCCAACCAGGGCATCGGTGCGGAGATGATCGCCGAGAAGTGGGGCTTCGACCGCACCGCGCTCGACGAATTCTCCCTGGCGTCTCACGAAAAGGCCACGGCAGCACAGGATTCCGGCGCATTCGACGACCAGATCGTGGGCATCAAGGACCAGGACGGCAATGTCGTCTTGTAAGGACGAGGGCATCCGGCGCGGTACCCCGATGGAGAAGATGGCCTCGCTGAAGCCGGCGTTCAAGGAGGACGGCGTGATTCACGCCGGCAACTCCTCGCAGATCTCCGACGGTTCGGCGGCCATCCTCTTCATGTCCGCGGAGAAGGCAAAGGAGTTGGGGCTCAAGCCAATCGCGAAGGTGTACACCGCGACGCTGGCCGGGGCCGACCCGGTGATCATGCCCACCGCGCCCATCCCGGCGACGTAGAAGGTGCTCAAGAAGTCCGGCCTGTCCATCGACGACATCGGCGTCTACGAGGTCAACGAGGCCTTCGCTTCGGTCCCGATGGCGTGGCTCAAGGACATGGCGCCGACGAGAAGAAGCTCAACCCCAACGGCGGGGCGATCGCGTTGGGCCACCCGCTCGGCGGCTCGGGCGCCCGGATCATGACCACGCTGCTGTATCACATGCGGGACAAGGGAATTCGCTACGGCCTGCAGACCATGTGCGAGGGCGGCGGGCAGGCCAACGCCACCATCGTGGAACTGTTGTGACCGACGCGCCAGGGGCCCTGGCCGAACGCCGGGGCAACGTGATGGTGACAACCATCAACCGGCCGGAAGCCCGCAACGCGGTCAACGCCGCGGTCAGCATCGGCGTCGGGGATGCGCTCGAAGAGGCGAAACACGATCCCGAGGTGCGGGCGGTGGTGCTCACCGGCGCGGGCGACAAGTCGTTCTGCGCCGGGGCCGACCTCCAGGCCATCGCACGGCGGGAGAACCTGTATCACCCCGACCATCCCGAATGGGGCTTCGCCGGCTACGTGCGTCACTTCATCGACAAACCCCACCATCGCGGCGGTCAACGGCACCGTCCTGGGCGGGGGCACCGAGCTGGCGCTGGCCAGCGACCTGGTGGTGGCCGACGAGCGGGCACAGTTCGGGCTGCCGGAGGTCAAGTGCGGCCTGATCGCCGCCGCCGGTGGGGTGTTCAGGATCGCCGAGCAGCTGCCCCGCAAGGTGGCGATGCGGCTGCTGCTGCTGACCGGCGAGCCGCTGTCCGCGGCCGCCGCCCGCGACTGGGGCCTGATCAACGAGGTGGTCGAGTCCGGCTCTGTGCTGGACGCCGCGCTGGCGCTGGCCTCGGCGATCACCGTGAACGCCCCGCTGTTGGTGCAGGCGAGCAAGCGGATCGCCTACGGCGTCGACGACGGCATGGTCGTCGACGACGAACCCGGCTGGGACCGCACCATGCGCGAGATGCGGGTCCTGCTCAAATCGGAGGACGCCAAGGAGGGCCCGCGGGCGTTCGCCGAGAAGCGGGAGCCGGTCTGGAAGGTGCGCTGAACCCACGCCCTAGCGGGCCAGGATGTTCACCCCAGCGCGGAACGCGCCGGGCGAGAGCGCGCCGGCCGGCACGATGGCGCGTCGCACAGCCCGCGGCGTGCTGGCCAGCACCAGCGCGCGGGTGAGTAGCCGATAGTCGCGGGTGATCCGGTGCCACGCGGCTTCATATGACGCCGGCCTCTCGTCGACGATGGCACGGACCGCCGCGTCGGCCTGCTTGACCGCCAGGCTGATGCCCTCACCGGTCAGCGCATCCTCATAGCCGGCCGCGTCGCCGGCCAGCAGGACGCGCCCGGCGACGCGGCGGGAAACCACCTGCCGCAACGGGCCGCAGCCGCGCGGCCGGCCACGATCGGCGGCGCGCAGTCGCTCGGCCAGCCCCGGGAACCAGCCCAGGTCGGGACGTCCGCGCGACAGGATCGCCACGCCGACCAGGTCCGGTTCGACCGGCGTCACATACGCCCCACCCCAGCGCGACCAGTGCACCTCGACGAATTCCGACCACGCCGGCACCCGGTAGTGCCAGCGCACGCCGTAGCGCCGCGGCGTCCCCGCCGCGCGCCGTAGTGGCGGCCGACACGCCGTGCGCATCCTCCGCGACGCTGCTCACCCGCGCCCGGATCCATTCGGTGTCTTGCTCTTTGGCGCGCGCGGCCAGTGCGGCGTGCAACGTGGTGCGACGCACTCCGCGGCCGGGCCCGTCACGAAACCGGGCCCGGGCCCGCCGGTGCTCGCTCAGGTAGGCGATGCCCTGGAACGGCATGCCGGCCGGGTCTACACCCAGCGCGGTCAGCACGGCCAGCCCGCCCGGCATCAGGCCCTCGCCGCATGCCTTGTCGATGGGCGCCTCGTGCGGCTCGGCCACGATCACCGAAAGCCCAAGGCGGCGAGCGTGTAACGCCGTAGCCAACCCGCCCGGACCGCCGCCGACGACCAACAGGTCCGCGTCGTAGGCCATTAGCGCCGCTCCTCCTCGTCGCATGCGCTTTGCATCGTCGCCGGCGCGGTCGTTCACGTGTAACCCAAGGCCGAATTCTCCACCCGCAGACGCACTCTCAGCAGCGCGGCGTTGGCCAGCGTGAACACCGCCGCGGTGAGCCACGCCGTGTGTACCAACGGCAACGCCAGTCCTTCGGCCACCACTGCAACATAGTTCGGATGGTGCAGCCAACGGTAGGGGCCGTCGTGAACCAGCGGGGCCTGCGGCAGCACGATGACCCTGGTGTTCCACCGTCGGCCCAGGGTGGTGATGCACCACCAGCGCAGCCCCTGGCTGGCCGCCACCACCGCCAGCATCGGCCAGCCCAGCCAACCGAGGAACGGCCGGTGCAGCGCCCACGGTTCCACCAGGCAGCCGGCCAGCAGCGCGGTGTGGATGAACACCATCACCGGGTAGTGGGAGCGGCCAAACTCCTTGCCGCCCTGGGTAAACGACCAGCGTGCGTTCCGGGTAGACACCAGCAGCTCGGCGATCCGCTCCAGCCCGACCGCCAGCATCAGCAGGTAATACATGGCTACAGTCTTTACCAGTCCTAGAAGGCCAGCAGCACCAGCTCGGAGCAGAACGCCGGGCCCATCGCGATCATCAGGCCGATCGAGCCGGGGGCCGGCGGATCGGCCAGGTTTGCCGCGAGCACGTCCAGCACCGACACCGAGGACAGATTTCCGTTCTCGCGCAACGAGTTTCGTGTGTGATCGAGCGCGTCGGCGGGCAGGGCCAAGACGCTCTCGACGGCGTCGATCACCCGGGGCCCGCCCGGGTGGCACACCCACGTCGTCACGTCGCGAGGCGCCAACCCGTGGTCGGCGAGGAAGTTACGGACGTCCTCGCCCAGGTACTTCTCGGCGATGTTGGCGACGTCGGCGGACAACACGATCCGGAACCCGTCGCCACCGATCTTCCAGCCCATGACTTCCTCGGTGTCGGGATAGATCCGGCTGCGGGTCGCCAGGATGCGCGGGCCGGTGTGTTCGGCGCCGGCCCGGCGGGCGCCCTCGGTGATCACCGCGGCCGCCCCGTCGCCGAAAAGGCTGGTGGCGACCAGGTTGGCGATCGAGGTGTCGTGCCGCTGGATGGTCAGCGAGCACAGTTCGACCGCCAGCAGCGCGGCCGTCTGGTCGGGGAATGCGCGCAGGTAGTCGTGCATGCGGGCCACTCCGGCCGCACCGGCCACGCAGCCCAGGCCGAACAGCGGGACGCGCTTGACATCAGGCCGCAGCCCCACCCGCGTGGCCAGCCGCGCCTCCAACGTCGGTACGGCCAGCCCGGTGACCGTCGTCGAGAAGACGATGTCGACCTCCGACGGCTTGACCTTGGCCCGGTCCAACGCCGCCACCAGCGCTTGCTCGCCGAGATCGAGCGCGACCTCGAGATAGGCGTCGTTGGCCTCGCTGAAGCCGCTCAGCTCGCGGTAGCGCGGCAGCCGCAACGCGGTGTTGCGGAACTCGACTCCGCTGCTGTGCGCGAAACGCCGAAACTCCGGGCCGGCAATGTCGGTCAGCGCCCGGATGGCTTCGCTCTGCGTGTAGCGGTTGGGCGGAAACTTGACCGCAACACCGGTGATCGACGGACTTTCCCCCACGATGTCCCCTGAAACTGTGCTCGTGCCGACGAAACCGCGGCTCCCCCTTTGATCCATGTACCGGTGACGACGGGGCCGCGCCGATGGTTCAAACGCGCCTCGCCTCGCCGCGCCCGTAACGCCACGGCGCGAATTCGACCCCAAAAAACCGCCTTGGTGTTACGCGCGCGGTGGGAACCCCGCCTCCGTACGCGGTGGGAACTCCGGCCCGCCGCCGGGCTGGGCTAGGGTCGGGGGTTATGCGGGTTCTGGTCACCGGCGCCACCGGCTACGTGGGATCGCGGCTGGTCACGGCGCTGCTGGCGGGTGGGCACGACGTTTTGGCCGCGACACGAAACCCGTTGCGGCTCAAGCGTTTCGGCTGGTTCGGCGAGATCACCCCGGTGCCCCTCGACGCGGCGGATCCGGCGTCGCTGCGGTCGGTGTTCGCCGGATGCGGCCCGGTCGACGTGGTGTATTACCTGGTGCACGCCATCGGCCAGCCCGGTTTCCGGGACGCCGACAAGACCGCGGCCGCCAACGTCGCCGCCGCGGCCAAGGACGCCGGGGTGCGGCGCATCGTCTATCTGGGCGGCTTCGTGCCCGCCGGGGAGGTGCTGTCCGAGCATCTGACCAGCCGGGCCGAGGTGGCCGAGGCGCTCGCGGTGCCGGACGGCCCGGAGCTGGTATGGCTGGGCGCGGCGATGATCATCGGCGCCGGCTCGACGTCGTTCGAGATGATGCGGTATGTGGGAGATCGCTTCCCGCTCATGCCGATACCGAGCTGGATGGACAACCCCATCGACCCCATCTCCATCCGCGACGTGCTGCACTACCTGCTCGCTGCCGACCGTGACCTGGTGCCCGCCGGCGCCTACGACATCTCCGGCCCCGACACAACGTCCTACCGGCGGCTGCTCAAGACCTACGCGCGGCTGTCCGGCCGGTGGCATACCGGGCTGCCGGTGGGTCGGGTGGACACCGGGCTGGCGTCACTGGTCACCGGCGTTGCGCTGCCGGTGCCGCCGGGGCTGGCCGGCGACCTGGTCGAGTCGCTGGACCACCCGATGGTGGCCTCCGGCAGCGATCTGCGGCAGCGGGTCCCCGACCCGCCCGGCGGGCTGCTAGGCGTTGACGACGCCATCGCCCGGGCGCTGGACGACCGGTCGTACCGGCGGCCCCGGCCGGTCAACGCGCTGGCCGATCCGCACCACCTCGCCGACACCGATCCCGGGTGGGCCGGTGGCGACGCGCGGCGCATCCGCCAGCTCGCCGGGCGGGTCACCCCCGCCATCGCGCGGCCGACCCTGGGGCTGGTGAACAAGGTCCCCGGTCCGGTGGCCGGAGCGGTTCGCACCGGCCTCGACATCCTGATCGCTCTGACCCCGAAGGTGCGTCCCGCATGAGCCAGTCAACGAGCCCGTACCACACCAGCGTCTTCGCCGAGCTGCGCCGCGCCATCACCAATGTTGCTGTTCCCCACAATGAACCGCCGGCCATCGTCCGGCGCCGACGCGTCGTCGTGGCGATCACGCTGGTGCTCGGGGCTGCGGTGCTGGGCTACTCGTTGCGCCGCCATCCGGGCGAGTCCAGCTTCTACTGGCTGACGCTGGGGCTGGCGGCGGTGTGGACGGTCGGGGCGCTGATCTCCGGCCCGCTGCACCTGGGCGGCATCTGCTGGCGGGGCCGCAACCAACGCCCCGTCATCACCGGGACGACGGTCGGGCTGTTGCTGGGCGGCGCGTTCGTGGTGGGCGGGCTGATCGCCCGGGAAATCCCGGCCGTGTCCGCGTTGATCACCCGGGTGCTGCTGTTCGCCCACCACGGATGGTTACCGCTGGTGGTGGCAATCACGGTGATCAACGGCATCGCCGAGGAACTGTTCTTCCGCGGCGCGCTCTACACCGCGCTGGGCCGGTATCACCCGGTGCTGATCTCGACCCTGCTGTACACGGCGGCGACCATGGCCGCCGGCAACCCGATGCTCGGATTCGCCGCGGTCATCCTCGGTACGGTGTGTGCGCTGGAACGCCGGGCTAGCGGCGGCGTGCTGGCCCCGGTTCTGACGCACTGCGGGTGGGGCCTGATCATGGTGCTGGCCCTGCCGCCCGTGTTCGGGCTCTGACCAATCCGTTGCGCCGTTGCGGAGCAACGGGATTCAGCGATCGGTGAAGTTGGGGGTGCGCCGCTGCTGGAAGGCGGTGGCACCTTCGACGAAGTCGGGGGACTTCAGCAGCACCGACTGTCCGTCGAATTCACGCTGCAGGGCCGGGTCCAGCTCGGTGAGCGTGGCCGCGTTGATCGCCAGCTTGGTCTTTGCGAACGCGACGGCCGGGCCGCTGAGCAACCGTGCGATCACCTTGTCCACCTCGGCCTCGAACTCGTCGGCCGGGTAGACCGCGGTGACTAGCCCCCAGGACAACGCCTCGGCGGCCGGCAGCCGTTCGGGCAGCAGCGCCATCCGCATGGCCCGGATCCGGCCCACCGCGGCGGCCACCAACGCCGACGCGCCGCCGTCGGGCATCAACCCGATCTTGATGAAGGCAAGCATGAAAAACGCGTTCTCCGAAGCCAATACGACGTCGCAGGCCAACGCGATGGAGACGCCGACGCCGGCCGCCGGGCCCTGCACGACGGCGACCACCGGGTGGGGCAGCGCGGCGATCGCCCGCACCAGCCGGTTGATCTCGAGGATGATCTCGTCCGGCGGGACGCCGCCGCCGTCGGAGACGTCGTCGGCGCTGATGCCCGCCCCGGAGCTGAAGCCGCGCCCGGCGCCGCCGATCCGCACCACCTTGACCTCGGGGTCGGTGGCGGCGTACTCCATCGCGTCGGCGATCCCGGTGATCACCGGAACGGTCAGGGAATTCAGGCTGTCGGGCCGGTTGATGGTCACGGAGAACACGCCGTCGGACAGCGTGACGTCGAGGCCTGCGACGGGGGCGAGGGTGGCGATCGCGGATGAAGGCATGGGCTCACCATAAGTGACCGGGGTGCGTGGGCTTTCGGCACGGCTGCGAAGATGTCGATCGACCGGTTGTTAGAGGCGAACGGTCGACGGCGTCAGAGCGGACGAAAGGTCGATGGATCATGGCTGGACCGTTGCAGGGACTGCGTGTTGTCGAGTTGTCCGGTATCGGGCCGGGCCCGCACGCCGCGATGATCCTGGGGGACCTGGGCGCCGACGTGGTACGGATCGACCGGCCATCCGTCGCCCCCGGCGGTGTCGTTAAGGACGCCATGAGCCGCAATCGCCGCATCGTCACCGCCGACCTGAAATCCGACCAGGGGCGCGGGCTCGTGCTCAAACTGGTCGCCAAGGCCGACGTGCTGATCGAGGGCTACCGCCCGGGCGTCACCGAGCGGCTCGGCCTGGGCCCGCAGGACTGCGCCAAGGTCAACGACCGGCTGATCTACGCCCGGATGACCGGCTGGGGTCAGACCGGCCCGCGCAGCCAGCAGGCTGGCCACGACATCAACTACATCTCGCTGAACGGCATCCTGCACGCCATCGGCCGGGCGAACGAACGCCCCGTCCCGCCGCTGAACCTGGTCGGCGATTTCGGCGGCGGCTCGATGTTCCTGCTGCTCGGCATCCTGTCCGCACTGTGGGAGCGGCAGAGCTCCGGCAAGGGCCAGGTCGTCGACGCCGCCATGGTGGACGGCTCCAGCGTGCTGGTCCAGATGATGTGGCAGATGCGGGCCTCGGGGATGTGGACCGACGCGCGCGGCACCAACCTGCTCGACGGCGGCGCGCCCTACTACGACACCTACGAGTGCGCCGACGGGCGCTACGTCGCGGTCGGCGCCATCGAGCCGCAGTTCTACGCGGCGATGCTGGCCGGGCTGGGCCTGGACGGTGCCGACCTGCCCGGGCAGAACGACGTCAGCCGCTGGCCCGAGCTACGCGCCGCGCTGACCGAGAAGTTCGCCAGCCGCGACCGCGACCACTGGGCCAAGGTATTCGCAGACTCCGACGCCTGCGTGACGCCGGTGCTGGCCTTCGGCGAGGTGCAGACCGAGCCGCACATCACCGAGCGCAACACCTTCTACGAGGTGGACGGGGGACTGCAGCCGCTGCCGGCGCCGCGGTTCTCCCGCACCGCCCCGGAGACGCCCGGTCCCGCGGCGCCGGTGACCGACGCGACGGTCATACTCGACGACTGGGTATAGCCCCGACCAACCAGTTGGCTGGCTGGGGCTCGGGATTCGAAGGGAATTCAGGAAGGACTCGCATGGAGGTCAAGGACGCCGTCGCCGTCGTCACCGGGGGTGCCTCCGGTCTGGGTCTGGCCACCACCAAACGCCTGCTCGACCGCGGCGCGCAGGTGGTGGTCATCGACCTGCGCGGGCGAAGACGCGGTTCGCGAGCTGGGGGACCGGGCGCGGTTCGTGCAGGCCGACGTCACCGACGAGGCCGCCGTCGGCAAGGCGCTGGACACCGCGGAGTCGATGGGACCGCTGCGCATCAACGTCAACTGCGCCGGCATCGGCAACGCCATCAAGACGCTGTCCAAGGACGGCCCGTTCCCGCTGGACGCGTTCAAGAAGGTGGTCGGGGTGAACCTGATCGGCACCTTCAACGTGCTGCGGCTGGCCGCCGAGCGGATCGCCAAGACCGAGCCGATCGGGCCCGGAACAAGCCCGGAGCGCGGTGTCATCATCAACACCGCCTCGGTCGCGGCGTTCGAGGGCCAGATCGGCCAGGCCGCCTACTCGGCGTCCAAGGGCGGCGTGGTGGGCATGACGCTGCCCATCGCCCGCGACCTGGCCCGCGAGCTCATCCGGGTGGTGACCATCGCGCCGGGGCTGTTCAAGACCCCGCTGTTGGGCTCGCTGCCCGAGGAGGCGCAGGCCTCGCTGGGCAAGCAGGTGCCGCACCCGGCCCGGCTGGGCGATCCCGACGAGTACGGCGCCCTGGCCGTGCACATCGTCGAAAACCCGATGCTCAACGGCGAGGTCATCCGCTTGGACGGCGCCATTCGCATGGCGCCCCGCTGAGCCACACCGCTACGCAAACGAATGGGCCCCCGCATCCGCGGGGGCCCATTCGGGAGAACAATGGTTACCTGCGGAACCATCGACTGACAGCGGGTTCGGCCATTAACAGTCGTGCGAGCATGCTCATGGTCGGGCTCAGCTCGCTGCTTGCAGTTCGTCGAACTGCTCCGAGGTCTCGCTTTCCACCAGCACATCGCCGTGGTAGAGAGCCTCGAAGTCAACCTTGATGACGCCGGCACTTGTGTCGTCGATCCACATTACACTTAGCGTATGGGTCACCATTAAGGGATCCTTGAGTCACGATTCGGAAAAAGTTGGCAATTTACTTCCGGGTAGGTTCGCCGCCGTCAGCGCTGCAAAATGCGCCGTGAGCTGCTTAATTGCCGCATGTTTTTCTGAGCGGACTCTTACTGTCGAACAGGTTTGAAAGCCACCGTTGAACGGTGACATCGCCCGGTTGCGTCTCTAAAGAGAACACTGTTGGACGCGTGAAAATTAGCGTTTGTTAGGTTGTCGCGGACAATCCAGTGGCCAGCGCAATGGGGCGCACCGGCAGCGGAAGGGCTCACAATGCAAAAAATCGCCCGAGTCGCCATCGCGGCCCCGCGTCGGATCATCGCGCTGGGCGTGCTGGTCTTCCTGGTCGCCGCCGTCTTCGGCATCCCGGTCGCCAAGAGCCTGTCACCCGGCGGGCTCCAGGATCCCGACTCCGAGTCGGCCCGGGCCATCGGGGTGCTGACCGACAAGTTCGGCCAGAGCGGCCAGCAGATGCTGATCCTGGTCACCACCCCCGGCGGCAGCAGCAGCGACCCGGCCCGCAAGGTGGGCACCGAGCTGGTCGAGCAGTTGCAGCGCTCCCCGCTGGTGTACAACGTGTCCTCGCCCTGGACCGCGCCGCTGCAGGCCTCGGCGGACCTGGTGAGCCGCGACGGCAAGTCGGGGCTCATCGTCGTCAACCTCAAGGGCGGCGAGAACTTCGTGCAGAACAACGCGCAGACCCTGGCCGACCAAATTCGTCCACGACCGCGACGGCGTCACCGTCCGCGCCGGCGGTGCGGCCATGCAGTACGCCCAGATCAACACCCAGAAAGGCCGATCTGCTGGCGATGGAGATGATCGCGCTGCCGCTGAGCTTCCTGGTGCTGATCTGGGTGTTCGGCGGGCTGCTGGCCGCGGCCCTGCCGATGGCGCTGGGTGCGCTGGCCGTCGTCGGTTCGATGTCGTTGCTGCGCCTAATCACCTTCACCACCGAGGTGTCGATCTTCGCGCTCAACCTCAGCACCGCCCTGGGCCTGGCGCTGGCCATCGACTACACCCTGCTGATCGTCAGCCGCTATCGCGACGAGCTGGCCGAGGGGCACGACCGGGACCAGGCGCTGATCCGGACCATGGCCACCTCGGGCCGCACCGTGCTGTTCTCCGCGGTCACCGTGGCGTTGTCGATGTCGGCGACGGTGGCCTTCCCGATGTACTTCCCCGAGTCGTTCGCCTACGCCGGCGTGGCCACCGTCGCGTTCGTGGCGACCGCCTCGATCGTGATCACCCCGGCCGCGATCGTGCTGCTCGGCGACCGGCTGGACGCGCTGGACGTGTGCCGGCTGCTGCGGCGGGCGTTGCGGCGTGGGCAACCGGTGCGCAAACCCGTCGAGCAGCTGTTCTGGTACCGGTCCAGCAAGTTCGTGATGCGCCGCTGGGCGCCCGTCGGCCCGACCGCCGTCGGGCTGTTGCTGCTGCTCGGGCTGCCGTTCTTCTCGGTCAAGTGGGGGTTCCCGGACGACCGGGTGTTGCCCCGGTCGGCGTCGGCGCATCAGGTCGGCGACCGGCTGCGCAGCGACTTCGCCAACGACTCTGCGACCTCGGTGCCCGTCGTCATCCCCGACGCCGCCGGCCTGAGCCCGGCCGACCTGGACGACTACGCCGCCGCGCTGTCCCGGGTGCCCGACGTGTCGGCGGTGTCGGCACCGGGCGGCACCTTCACCGGCGGCACCCGGGTGGGCCCACCGGCCGGGGCCACCGGGCTGAGCGACGGCAGCGCGTTTCTGACCGTGAGCAGCACCGCGCCGCTGTTCTCCACGGCGAACGACGTCCAGCTCAAGCGGTTGCACGAGGTGCCCGGGCCGCCGGTCGGTCGAGATGGGCGGGGTCGCACAGGTCAACCGGGACAGCGTCGACGCGGTGACGGACCGGCTGCCGCTGGTGCTGGGATTGATGGCGGCGATCACCTTCGTGTTGCTGTTCCTGCTCACCGGCAGCGTGCTGCTGCCGGCCAAGGCGCTCGCGTGCAACTTCCTGTCGTTGACCGCCGCGTTCGGCGCGCTGGGAACCACGCCGAGCGGGACGCTGGTGGCCAACATGCCGGTGCTGCTGTTCTGCATCGCGTTCGGGTTGTCGATGGACTACGAGGTGTTCCTGTTGTCCCGGATCCGCGAGTACTGGCTGGCCTCCGGCGCCGCCCGGCCGGCCCGGCCGACCCCGAAGCGGGCGCACGCCGCCAACGACGAGAGCGTGGCGCTGGGCGTCGCCCGCACCGGCCGCGTGATCACCGCGGTGCGCTGGTGATGTCGATGTCGTTCGCCGCGCTGATCGCCGCCCACGTCTCGTTCATGCGGATGTTCGGCCTGGGCCTCCGCCGTGTTCGCCGACGCCACCTTGGTGCGGATGGTGGTGGTGCCGGCGTTCATGCATGTGATGGGCCGGTGGAACTGGTGGGCGCCCAAGCCGCTGGCGTGGCTGCACGACCGGTTCGGCATCAGCGAGGCGGCCGACGAAGAACCCCGCCTCGCCGAGCTGGCCGTCGGACCCGTCGGACTGCCCGGCGGCGCGGTCGTCGAACCGGTGCCCAACATCGGTTGACGGCCGTTCGGCCAACCGCCCGTCGAGTGTGGCGGTCGGACCCTATTCTGAGGCTCATTCGAGGCGGAAGGTGCACACACGCATGACAACGGTGGTCGTCGACAACCCGTTCTTCGCGCGCATCTGGCCGGTCGTCGCCACGCACGAGACGGCGGCGGTGCGGGCCCTCCGCCGGGAGAACGTGGCCGGCCTGGCCGGCCGGGTGCTGGAGGTTGGTGCGGGCATCGGGACCAACTTTCCGCTCTACCCGGAGACGGTCGACGAGGTGATCGCGGTGGAGCCCGAGCCGCGGCTGGTCGACCGGGCCCGCGCCGCGGCGCAGGTGGTGCCGGTTCGGGTCGTGGTGACCGGCGAGACGGCCGAAGCGGTCGGCGGCGACGAGCCGTTCGACGCGGTGGTGTGCTCGCTGGTGTTGTGTTCGGTGCGCGACCCGCAGGGCGTGTTGCGGCGCCTCTATTCGTTGCTGCGCCCGGGCGGGCAGCTGCGCTACCTCGAGCACATCGCCAGTGCCGGCGCGCGGGGTCGCTTTCAGCGTCTTGTCGATGCGACGTTGTGGCCGCGACTGTTCGGCAACTGCCACACCCATCGCGACACCGAACGCTCGATCGTCGAGGCGGGGTTCGACGTCGACGCGTCGCGGCGGGAGTGGACGTTGCCGGCCTGGTCGCCGATGCCGGTGTCGGAGCTGTTGCTGGGCTGCGCGCACCGGCCCGCCTAGTCCGCGCTCAGTTGAGCAGCGCCGGCAACCGCTGCAGCAGCCCGGGCAAGGCCTGGCTGGCCGTCTCCCGGATGCTGAGCGTGGCGCTGGCCGACAGCGGCGTGACCTCGGGATTGACCTCGACGACGGCGGCGCCGCGGGACAACGCCAGCTCGGCCAGCCCGGCCGCCGGATACACGATCGCCGAGGTGCCCACCACCACCACCACGTCGGCGGACTCGGTCGCCTCGACGGCACGCCGCCACGGCTCGTCGGGCAGCTGTTCGCCGAACCACACGATGTCGGGCCTGATCAGGCCGCCGCATCCGCACACCGGGGGTTGCACCTCCAGCGCCGGTTCGGCCATCGCCGGCAGCTCGCCGGTGTAGGGCTTTGCGCAACGGGCGCAACGGAATTCAAACAGGCTGCCGTGCAGGTGGTGCACGGGTCGGCTACCCGCCCGCTCGTGCAGGTCGTCGACGTTCTGGGTGATGACGCTGACCTCGGCGTGGTCTTGCCAGGCGGCGATCGCGCGATGACCCGCGTTCGGCGCGACGTCGGCCACCAGGTAGTGACGCCACAGATACCAGCCCCAGACGCGCTGCGGGTTGTCGCGCCACCCCTGGGTGCCGGACAGCTCGTAGGGGTCGAAGCGGGCCCACAGTCCGTTCTTGTCGTCGCGGAAGGTCGGCACCCCGCTCTCCGCGGAGATGCCCGCGCCGCTGAGCACCGCTATGCGCATCCCACCAAGATAGCCGCGGCTGAGCGATACTGAACGAGTGGAGCTGGGTGACTGGTTGCGGGGCGACATGAAGGTGGGCAAGCCGCTTTTCGACCAGCTCAGGATGCAGGTGGTCGAAGGGGTGCGCGAGGGCGCGCTGCCACCCGGCACCCGGCTGCCCACCGTGCGGGAGCTGGCCGGCCAGCTCGGCGTCGCCGTCAACACCGTGGCCCGCGCCTACCGCGAGCTGGAATCGGCCGCCATCATCGAAACCCGGAGCCGCTTCGGCACTTTCGTCGCCCGCTACGACCCCACCGACGCCGCGATGGCGGCCGCGGCCCGCGAGTACGTCCGGGTGGCACGCGGCCTGGGGTTGGACAAGGCCGACGCCGTGCGCTACATCGAATCGGTGCCCGACGAGTGAGAAGCCCGGCCGGGGGCTGGAAGCCTTGCCGCCGTGGGGTTTTGCGACGGCTAGCTCAACACCTTGACCGGGGTGCGCAGATTGAGGGTGGTGGTCGACGACTTGTACCGCGGCTTGCCCATCGTCTTGCCGATGGTGCTGTCCAGGGTGCTGCCCTTGGGCACCTGCCAGTAGAGCACGCCCAGCGGACCGGGGCCGCGGCGGATCCTCTCGTCGGGCCCGGTCGGCAGGGCGGTGAGTTCGTCCAGCACGGCGGCGTCGGCCACGAACGTGACATAGGACTGGTAGCCGTCGACCTCGCGCTCGAACGGATAGCCGTCGACCACTCGGCGCACGGTGTCGAGGTCATAGACCAGCACTTAGGCGTCGTAGCCGAACCGTTCGCGCAACGCGGCTTCGGCCTTCGCGCGCACCGCGGCCGCGCCGGCCTTCGACTGCAGCAGGACGTTGCCGCTGGCCAGGACGGTCCGCACCGCGGTGAAGCCGGCGTCGGTCAGGGCTTTTTTCACGTCGGCCATCTTGAGATTGACGCCGCCGACGTTGACGCCCCGCAGAAACGCCGCGTATTCGGTCATGCCCCGATTCCACCAGCCCGGCCCGGTGACGACCATCGGGGGCCGCCGGTCGGCGTGCGACGTAGGCTTTCGACATAGGACGCCAAGTCTTCGACGACAAACTGTTGGCCGTCATCAGTGGAAATTCTCTCGGGGTGCTGGCCACCAGCAAACGCGACGGGCGACCGCAGCTGTCGAATGTGCAGTACCACTTCGACCCGCGCAGCCTGGTGATCCAGGTGTCGATCACCGAGCCGCGCGCCAAGACCCGCAACTTGCGCCGGGACCCGCGGGCATCGATCCTGGTCGACGCCGACGACGGATGGTCCAATGCCGTGGCCGAGGGCACCGCGGAACTCACACCGCCGGCGGCCGCGCCCGACGACGACACCGTGCAGGGGCTGATTGCGTTGTACCGCAACATCGCTGGTGAACATCCGGACTGGGATGAGTACCGGCAGGCGGGATGGTCACCGATCGGTGGGTGTTGCTGACGCTGCCGATCTCGCACGTCTACGGCATGCCGCCCGGGATGCGCTAGCCGCGCCGTTGCGTTGTCCCGCCCTGCCCGCCGGGCAGTCCGGGGCTAGGCTGCCGCTATGGCTGCATCGAGTGCCCGGGAGGGTTCACAGTCGTCGAAGTCTTCGGGCGGCGCCGGATCGTCGAAGTCCGACGACGACACCAAGCGCAGATTCCGGGAAGCCCTGGACCGCAAGATGGCGAAATCCACCGGCGGCTCCGATCACAAGGACGGCGCCGGTAAGCAGTCGCGAGCGCACGGTCCGGTGGAGAGCCGCCGCGAATTCCGCCGCAAGAGTGGCTGACACTTCTATAATCGATCATGTTGTGCGACAAAGCGTTTCGGCGCTAATGATCGCCCAGTGCGAGACGCCCGGTGCGGCGGGGATTCCGTCGCGGCGAGCGTGCGGCCCGCCGCGTGAACGCCCTGGACGCGGGGCCCGGGGCGCGGTTCTAGACTGTCTGCGTGCCGAAACTGCAGCTTGTCCAAGAGCCGGCCGCCGACGCCCTGCTGGACGAGAACCCGTTTGCGTTGCTGGTCGGCATGCTGCTCGATCAGCAGGTGCCGATCGAGACCGCCTTCGCCGGCCCCAAGAAGATCGCCGACCGGATGGGCGGGCTGGACGCCGCGACGATCGCCGACTACGACCCGGACAAGTTCGCCGCACTGTGTTCGGAAAGGCCTGCCATACACCGGTTTCCGGGGTCGATGGCCAAGCGCATCCAGGCCCTGGCGCAGCTGCTGGTGGACCGCTACGACGGCGATGCCGCCGCGCTGTGGACCGCCGGTGAGCCCGACGGCAAGGAGCTGCTGCGCCGGCTCAAGGGACTGCCCGGCTTCGGCGAGCAGAAGGCGCGGATCTTCCTGGCGCTGCTGGGCAAGCAGTACGGGGTGACGCCGCCCGGCTGGCGGGAGGCCGCCGGCGAGTTCGGCAAAGCCGGCACCTACCTGTCTGTCGCCGACATCGTCGACGCCCGCTCGCTCGGGCAGGTGCGGTCCTACAAGAAGCAGATGAAGGCGGCGGCCAAGGAGTGAGTGCACGGAAGGGAAAGGCGACAACGTGAAGACACACATAACATGTCCGTGCGGCGAAGCCATCGTCGGCAAGGACGAGGACGAGCTGGTGGAATTAACCCAGGCTCACCTCGCCAGCGTTCATCCTGGCCTCGAATACGACCGCGACGCCATCTTGTTCATGGCCTACTAGAGCCGAACGCGCGCGCCCCGGGCCGGGACGCGCGCGTTCGCGGGCGGTGCAGCGGTGACGCCGTTACGGCACCACCGTGGAGCCGATGGTGGGCATGAACTGGCACTGCCGTTCCTTGGTGGTGACTTGTCCGAAGATCGTCGACATGATGCTGCCCGAGCCGGTGTCGGCGATCGCGCTCAACGTCGTGGGCCCGTCCGGGTTGATGTCCGGACGCGGTTTCAGCGCGACGGTTCCGGATTTGCCGGTGGTCAGGTTCACCCAGGTGACGTTCAACGGCAGCTTCTGCTCCTCGGCGGGCCCGGGCGTGCCGACCGCGGTGAACACGTAGGCGGTCTGGCCGGGGCCCGGGCCGGGGGCGGGGATCTTGGCCGGCCCCGCCACTGAGAGCGCAGTGGCGATCGCGCTGCTGCCGTCGGCCAGGCAGTTGGTGCCGATCGAGGGATACATGAAGTCCTGCGTGGGTGGCGCGTCGGCGCCGAACCCGGGCGCCGCCGCGGGTGCCGCGACGGGAGCCGGAGCCGACGGCACAGCGGCGGCGGGTGCCAGGCCGGCCGCGTGCGCCGGGTCGATGCCGGTCGGAAGGTGCGCCTGCAGACCGGGTTCGATGCCGGTGGCCGGCACGTGCTGGACCGGCGCGCCGTCCGGCGGGGTCACGCCGTTGGGCACCGGCGAGTCGGGCTCGGCGACGAACTGGTTCACCGCCGCGGCCACGTTCTTCGACTCGGTGGGCGCGGTCGGGTTGTGACTGAAGGCTTGCGCGGCGGCCATCAGCAGCTGGGTGGCTTGCTGCGGGTCGGTGGCCGCTTGCTGGATCAGCGGGCTGAGCTGCGACAGGGCGGGCAGGCCCGGCAATTGGGGGGCGGCGTTGAGTGGTGGTGCCGGCTGGGGCGCTGCCGCCGGGTCGGCTGCCGCGCCCGGGCACAGCCCGAGCGCGGCAGCCGATGCCGTGACGACAGCGGCCAAACCTTTGGACAGAATCCAAGTGGTTGCCACGGTGTCCTCCGGTTCTCAGTAGTGGGTTAGCCGATTGACGGTGCTGCTCAAGGCAGGGCAGCGAGTAGCGGCGCCACCGGACCGGCCGGGCTGGCCGCCGGCGCGGGTGCCGCGGGTGCGCCGGGGGCCTGCCCCGATGCCAGCGCCGGCAGATCCTTGGGCAGCGTCACCTGCGCGGGCACGCTGACCGGCAGGCCGGCCGGCATCGCCGGCATGTTGACCTGCGCCTGCGGCAGCTGCGGGGCGGGCGGCGTGGCGGGCGCCGCCGGTGCCGACAACCCCGGGATCGCCGGCAGGCCGGGGATCGACGAAGAGGCCGGAGCGGCGGGAGCCGCGGCCGAGGGCTGCACGCCCGTCAATCCCTGGATCATTCCGGGGATGCCACCGGTCGCCGTCGACGGCGCCGAGGGCGCCGCCGCCTGCGGCAGGCCCGGAATGGAGGGCACGGCCGCCGGGGACGACGCGGTCACCGGCGAGCCGTCCACCGGAACACCCGGGAAGCTGATGCCCGGGGTGGCCGGCGGCGCCGGCGGCGTGGCTCCCAGCGCGGTCGCGAGGTTCTGCAGGATTTGAGGTGCGTTGGCCGCCGAGCTGATCAGCTGCTGCGGGATGTTGGGCACCGGCGGAGTGGGCACGGGGTCGGCGTGGGCGATTCCGCCCGTCAGTAGCGCTGCGGACGAGCCGACCACGACGGCGGCTGCACGCAAGTAAGTCCAAATGGTTCGCATGACTCTCCCTGGTTGATCGATTACAGGTCCCGCCGCCGAAGCTACTTTGATGCAGATGGGACTCAAGTGACACGTGTGGCATTTATTTGATCGTTACCGATACGAGCGACAGCGGTGACCGGACGCGCGAAAACCGCTTGAAAACAGGCCATCTGGGCACCGAGGCCACGGCCACGCGCGCCCGATCGCTAAAGTCGGGCGGATATACACCACCTCGGCCGCCCCGGCGGCACCCAGCACCCGGCGTGCGGCGGACGTCCTCGCTGTGGCGGCCCCGCTGCTGCTCGTCGCGAGCGTCGCCGCGCGCCTGGCCTGGACGTACCTGGTCCCCAACGGCGCGAACTTCGTCGACCTGCACGTCTACCTCGGCGG
The DNA here is from genome assembly GCA_002291465.1 of Mycobacterium lepraemurium. Lineage (GTDB taxonomy): Bacteria > Actinomycetota > Actinomycetes > Mycobacteriales > Mycobacteriaceae > Mycobacterium > Mycobacterium avium. The sequence goes on from CP021238.1 coordinate 1,201,556, forward strand.
AGCGGCCGCGCTCGACCACCCCGGCACGCTGTACAGCTACGTCTACGCCGACCAGACGCCGGACTTCCCGCTGCCGTTCACCTATCCGCCGTTCGCGGCCATCGTCTTCTACCCGCTGCACCTGTTGCCGTTCGGCCTGGTGGCCCTGGGTTGGCAACTGGCGACCATCGCCGTGCTGTCCGGCGCCGTCCGGATCAGCCAGCGCCTGCTGGGCGTGGCGGCCGGCGCCCACGGCCGGCGCGTCGCGATGGTGTGGACGGCGGTCACCATCTGGATCGAGCCGCTGCGCAGCACCTTCGACTACGGCCAGGTGAACGTGTTGCTGATGACCGCGGTGCTGTGGGCGGTCTACAGCACGCGATGGTGGCTGTCGGGTCTGCTGGTCGGATTGGCGGCCGGCAGCAAGTTGACTCCCGCGGTCTCCGGTGTGTACCTGGCCGGTGCCCGGCGGTGGGCCGCCACGGTGTTCTCGGCTGTCATCTTCCTTGCCACCATTGGGATTTCGGTCCTCATCGTTGGCGATCAGACGCGCTACTACTTCACCGAGCTGCTCGGCGACGCCCACCGGGTCGGGCCCATCGCCACCTCGTTCAATCAGTCCTGGCGCGGCGGCCTCTCCCGAATCCTAGGTCACGACGTGGGATTCGGTCCGCTGCTGGTGACCGCCGTCGCCGGCACCGCGGCGCTGGCCGTGCTGGCCTGGCGCGCACTGGACCGCTCCGACCGGCTGGGCAGGTTGATCGTGGTGGAGGTGTTCGGGCTGCTGCTCTCGCCGATCTCCTGGACGCACCACTGGGTGTGGCTGGTGCCGCTGATGATCTGGGCGATCCACGGCCCGGTGCGTGCCTGGCGCGGCGCGCGCCTCGTGGGGTGGGGTTGGCTGGCGCTGACCGTCATCGGGGTGCCGTGGTTGTTGAGCTTCGCGCAACCGAACATCTGGCAGATCGGCCGGCCGTGGTATCTGGCCTGGGCGGGGTTGGTCTACATCGTCGCGGCGGTGGCGACGTTGATCTGGATCGCGGCCGCCGGCCGACACGCCGGTCACCAGGTCACCGCGCCGAGCGTCACGCCAGCGTGACCGCCGCCGGCGCAGGCGAGGGCAGGCGAGGGCTAGCTGCCGACGATGCCGTTGATGTCGCGCGCCATGTCGACGTCGTTTTGGGTGATACCGCCCTCGGAATGCGTGACGAGCGCGAAAGTCACTGTCCGCCAACGAATGTCGATGTCTGGTGGTGATCCTTGCTTTCCGCGTGCTCGGCTACCCGGCGCACGGCGTCGATGCCGTCCAGGAAGCTGGGAAACTTGATCGACCGCCGCAGCGCGCCGTCGGCGCGCTCCCATCCGTCCAGATCGGGCAGTGCGACGTCGATTTGCTCATCCGTTAACACAGCCATAGCTCTGTCCTCAAGGCGCTTTGGCGGTAGGGGTGCCGGGTCCACCGCCCACCACGCCCAGCTTAGTTTCCCGTCACCAGATGTACAGGACACGTCGCGAACGAGCGGTGAAACCCCAGCGGCCGGTCGGCTACGAGGCGACCGCGGGACCTGGCGCTTGATTCTTCGGGTCCAAGGGCGGCTTCCGAAGGGCTCGTTCGTTCCTGATAGGCGGATTCCAGGCTGGCCGGAAGCCCCTGGCCCTGGAGGTCGCGGGCCACGTCCATCAGTTCCTCCAAGATCATGATGCGTTGCTGATTCGCTTCCTCGACCGTGCGCCGTGCCCGCTCATCGAGATCATCAGCCTTCTGCTTCGCCTCGGCGAGGAGCCGCGCACACTCACGCTCAGCTTCCTGGCGCGCCTCGTCGATCGACGCTTGGGCCTCCGCGCGCATCATCGCGAGTTCGGCCTCGAGTTCCTGCTTGGCTTCCTCGCGCTCCGTTTCCTACGCCTCTTGCTGTGCGGCCATGTCCGCCAACAGCTCTTGGTGCTCTCGATGCGATGCTTCGACCTGCGCCGCGGCCGCCGCGATCATCGACTCCGCCTCGGCTTGCGCCTCGGCCTGCATCCGGGAAATCTCCTCGAGCGTGCGGCGCAGCATCTTCGTCATCCGATGCTGGATCGCGTACGGTGTCGGCGAGGTGTCCGAGAGGTGGGCGACCTCGTCCTTGAGGCAGGCGACTTCGATCCGCAGCGCGGCCAATTGGTCGCCGGATTCGTTTCGCTGCGCCCTGAGGTTCTGAACTTCGTCGATCAGAAGCTTCTGCTTGGCCAGCAACGCCTCGACGTACGCATCGACCGCGGCGGGGGCATAGCCCCGGAACACGCGCGAGAACGCCGTTGCGGGTTCGGTGATCATGTGCCAACCCCCATTCTGCAAAGGTGCCTGGCAGAGGCCACACCGGCCACCGTCAAGTATTCCACGGTCTCCGCGAAACCGTAAGAGAGTTGTTGTGCGGCAAGGGAATTGGGTGTGCTGCGCGGGTAAGACGGCGGCGTGCGCGCCGACGGTATACCGTCACTGGCCATGCCGACCCAGATCGTGGTCGCCGGGGCCCTCATCCGCGGCTCGCGCCTGTTGGTGGCCCAGCGCGCCCGCCCACCGGAGCTGGCCGGGCGCTGGGAACTGCCCGGCGGCAAGGTCGCGCCCGGCGAGACCGAGCGCGACGCGCTGGCCCGCGAGTTGGCCGAGGAGCTGGGTCTGCGGGTCGGCGACATCGCGGTGGGCGACCGGCTCGGCGGGGACATCGCGGTCGACGGCGGGATGACGCTGCGCGCCTACCGGGTGCGGTTGCTCCGCGGCCGACCGGACGCGCGTGACCATCGGGCCCTGCGCTGGATCACCGCGGCGCAGCTGCACGACCTCGACTGGGTGCCGGCCGATCGCGGCTGGCTGGGCGACCTGGCGCGGGTCCTTTAACCAAGTCCACAGACTTCCGGCAGCTGACGCACAGCCGTGTTGCAGGTCGTCGCAGTGAACTGAATAGAACAATATGACTTGTAATAACGACGCCACACGAATCTGCCCTGGATGTGCGTGCCGATAGCGAGCCGAGTGCTTGTTCCGACCGTGCCGTCCCGGCTTCGGTACCGGACCGGCAGGTTTCCCGCTGCCCGCATACCGGCGGGGCTCACTTGGTGTTTTGCCAGCCGGTCGCGCGCCCTCGCCGCGGCGGGCGGCCTATGCTGGGCCCGTATTGCCCCCAGCCCGCGGGCCTGAAATGCCGGCGAACGAGCCGATCCGGGCTGGTGTGGACGGGTGGGTCCACCCCGCCGGTCACAACTCGGAGCGCGCCCAGCTCGCGGCGTGACGCTATCGACCAGGAGGAGTACTTCTTGACTGCCACACCCCACATCGGTGGAGTGCTCGAGGAGCTGCTGGAGCGCAGCGGGCGGTTCTTCACGCCGGGCGAGTTCTCCTCCGACCTGCGCACGGTGACCCGGCAGGGCGGCCGCGAGGCCGACGTGTTCTACCGCGACCGGTGGAGCCACGACAAGGTGGTTCGCTCCACGCACGGGGTGAACTGCACCGGCTCGTGCTCGTGGAAGATCTACGTCAAGGACGGCATCATCACCTGGGAGACCCAGCAGACCGACTACCCGTCGGTGGGTCCGGACCGCCCCGAGTACGAGCCGCGCGGCTGCCCCCGCGGCGCGTCGTTTTCCTGGTACAGCTACTCGCCCACCCGGGTGCGCTACCCGTACGCCCGCGGCGTCCTGGTCGAGATGTACCGGGAAGCCAAGGCACGCCTCGGCGATCCGGTGCTGGCCTGGGCCGACATCCAGGCCGACCCCGAGCGCCGCCGCCGCTACCAGCGGGCCCGCGGCAAGGGTGGACTGGTCCGGATCACCTGGGCCGAGGCCACCGAGCTGATCGCCGCCGCCCACGTGCACACCATCAAGACCTACGGCCCCGACCGGGTGGCCGGATTCTCGCCGGTCCCGGCGATGTCGATGGTGTCCTACACCGCCGGTTCCCGGTTCTTCGAGCTGATCGGCGCCCCGATGACTTCGTTCTACGACTGGTACGCCGACCTCCCGGTGGCCTCGCCCCAGGTGTTCGGCGACCAGACCGACGTCCCCGAATCCGGGGACTGGTGGGACGCAGCGTATTTGATGATGTGGGGCTCCAACGTCCCGATCACCCGCACCCCCGACGCGCACTGGATGGCTGAGGCGCGCTACCGCGGCACCAAGGTGGTCACCGTCAGCCCGGACTACGCCGACAACACCAAGTTCGCCGACGAGTGGATGCCCTGCGCCGCCGGGACCGACGGGGCGCTGGCGATGGCGATGGGCCACGTCATCCTCTCGGAATGCTATGTGCAAAAACAGGTTCCGTTCTTCACCGACTATGCCCGCCGCTACACCGACCTGCCGTTCTTGATCAAGCTCGAAGCGCGCGGCGACATGCCGGTGCCCGGCAAGAACCTCACCGTGGCCGACCTCGGCGAGGCGGTCGAGAATGCGGCACTCAAGCCCGCACTGCTCGACGAGACCACCAACTCGGTTGCGGTGCCGCACGGTTCGCTGGGCTTCCGGTACGGCGAGTCGGGCGTGGGGAAGTGGAACCTGGACCTGGGCGACCTGGTGCCGGCGCTCAGTGTGCGGGCCGCCCCGACCGAGGACGGGGAGACGGCGCTGGTGCACCTGCCCAGCTTCGACACCGTCGACGGCGAGGGGACGACCGTGGCGCGCGGCGTCCCGGTGCGCCGCGTCGGTAAACACCTGGTGTGCACGGTCTTCGACCTGATGCTCGCCCAATACGGGGTGGCGCGGCCGGGGCTGCCCGGCGAATGGCCCACCGGCTACGACGACGCGACCCAGCAGAACACCCCGGCCTGGCAGGAGGCGATCACCGGCGTGTCGGCCGCTCAGGCCATCCGGGTGGCGCGGGAATTCGCGCGCAGCGCAGAGGAATCCGGCGGCCGCTCCATGATCATCATGGGAGGCGGCATCTGTCACTGGTTCCACAGCGATGCGATCTACCGCGCGGTGCTGGCGCTGTTGATGCTGACCGGGTCGATGGGCCGCAACGGCGGCGGCTGGGCGCACTACGTCGGCCAGGAAAAGGTGCGCCCGCTCACCGGATTTCAGACCATGGCGATGGCGACGGACTGGGTGCGCCCGCCGCGCCAGGTGCCCGGCGCCTCGTACTGGTACGCCCACACCGACCAATGGCGGTACGACGGCTACGGGGCGGACAAGCTGGCCAGCCCGGTGGGCCGGGGCCGGTTCGTCGGCAGGCACACCATGGACCTGCTGGCCTCCGCGGTGGCGATGGGGTGGAGCCCGTACTACCCGCAGTTCGACCGGTCCAGCCTGGACGTCGCCGACGAGGCGCGCGCTGCTGGCCGCGATGTTGCCGAGTACGTCGCCGAGCAGCTCGGCCGCCGCAACCTCAAACTCGCGGTGACCGATCCGGACAACCCCGTCAACTGGCCGCGGGTGCTGACCGTGTGGCGCGCCAACCTGATCGGTTCGTCGGGCAAGGGGGGCGAATACTTCCTGCGGCATCTGTTGGGCACCGACTCCAACGCGTCGGCGCTGCCGCCCGAGAACGGGGTGCGGCCCGTCGACGTGACCTGCGAGGGAGACATCCCCGAGGGCAAGCTCGACCTGATGATGTCGATCGACTTCCGGATGACCTCGACGACGCTGGTGTCCGACGTGGTGCTGCCGGCGGCGACCTGGTACGAGAAGGCCGACATCTCCAGCACCGACATGCACCCGTATGTGCACGCGTTCAACGCGGCGACCGACCCGCCCTGGGAAACCCGTTCGGACTTCGACGCTTTCGGCGCCATCGCCCGCGCGTTCAGCACCATGGCCAAGGAGCACCTGGGCACCCGCACCGACGTGGTGCTCACCGCGCTGCAACATGACACACCCGACGCGATGGTCTATCCCGATGGCGCCGAACACGATTGGCTGCGCAGCGGGGCGACGCCGGTGCTCGGACGCACCATGGGCAAGCTCACCGTGGTGGAGCGCGACTATGCCGCCGTCTACGACAAGTGGCGCACGCTCGGCCCGCTGGTTGACAAGTTCGGGTTGACCACGAAGGGCGTCACCGTGCATCCGTTCCGAGAGGTCGAGGAATTGGCCGCCCGGTTCGGGGTGCTGAGATCCGGTGTGGCAGCGGGCCGCCCGGCCATCACGACCGCGGCACGGATGGCCGACGTGCTGCTGCTGCTGTCGGGCACCACCAACGGCCGGCTGGCGGTCGAGGGTTTCCACGAACTCGAGAAACGCACCGGGCAGCGGCTGGTGCATCTGGCCGAGGGCAGCGAGGACAAGCGCATCAGCTACGCCGACACCCAGGCGCGGCCGGTTCCGGTGGTCACCAGCCCGGAATGGTCGGGCAGCGAGATGGGTGGCCGCCGGTATGCGCCGTTCACCATCAACATCGAGAACCTCAAGCCGTTCCACACGCTGACCGGACGGATGCACTTCTACCTGGCGCACGACTGGGTCGAGGAACTCGGCGAGCATCTGCCGGTGTTCCGGCCGCCGCTGGACATGGCGCGGTTGTTCGGCCAGCCGCGGCTGGGCGCATGCGAGGACGGAATCGGGCTCACCGTGCGGTATCTGACACCGCACTCGAAGTGGTCGTTCCACTCCACCTACCAGGACAACCTGTACATGCTGTCGCTGTCCCGCGGCGGCCCGACCATGTGGATGAGCCCGGGAGACGCAGCGAAAATCCAAGCGCGCGACAATGATTGGGTCGAGGCGGTCAACGCCAACGGCATCTACGTGTGCCGGGCCATCGTCAGCCACCGGATGCCCGACGGCGTGGTGTACGTCTATCACGTCCAGGAGCGCACCGTGGACACCCCGCGCACCGAAACCAACGACAAGCGCGGCGGCAACCACAACGCGCTGACCCGGGTGCGGATCAAGCCCAGCCACCTGGCCGGCGGGTACGCCCAGCACGCGTTCGCGTTCAACTACCTGGGGCCGACCGGCAACCAGCGCGACGAGGTGACGATCGTCCGTCGTCGCAGCCAAGAGGTGGTGTACTGACATGAAGGTCATGGCGCAGCTGGCGATGGTGATGAACCTCGACAAGTGCATCGGCTGCCACACCTGCTCGGTGACCTGCAAGCAGGCCTGGACCAACCGGTTGGGCACCGAATACGTGTGGTTCAACAACGTCGAAACCCGTCCGGGACAAGGCTATCCGCGCACCTACGAGTACCAGGAGCGGTGGCGTGGCGGCTGGATCCGCGACAAGAAAGGCCGGCTGCGATTGCGTGACGGCGGCTGTTTCCAAAAGCTGCTGCGCATCTTCGCCAATCCCAGGCTGCCGGTTATCAGCGACTACTACGAGCCGTGGACCTACGACTACGAGAACCTGACCACCGCACCCGCCGGTGACACCTTCCCGACGGCCGCGCCGAAAAGCCTGATCAGCGGCGAGCCGATGAAGGTGTCCTGGGGACCGAACTGGGACGACAACCTGGCCGGGTCCCCGGAGATCCTGGCCGAGGACCCGATCCTGAAGAAGGTCAGCGAAGAGGTGAAACTCTCGCTCGAGCAGACCTTCATGTTCTACCTGCCCCGGATCTGCGAGCACTGCCTCAACCCGTCCTGTGTGGCCTCGTGCCCGTCGGGCGCGATGTACAAGCGCAGCGAGGACGGCATCGTGCTGGTCGATCAGGACCGCTGCCGCGGCTGGCGGATGTGTGTCTCCGGATGTCCTTACAAGAAGGTGTATTTCAACCACAAGACGGGCAAGGCCGAGAAGTGCACGCTGTGCTATCCGCGGATGGAGGTGGGGCTGCCCACCATCTGCGCGGAGACCTGCGTGGGCCGGCTGCGCTATCTGGGTGTGGTGCTCTACGACATGGACCGGGTACTCGAGGCGGCGTCGGTGGAAAACGACACCGACCTCTACCGGGCTCAGTGCGATATCCTGTTGGACCCCAACGACACCGACGTCATCGCCGGCGCGCGGGCGCAGGGCATTCCCGACGAGTGGATCGAGGCCGCGCAGCGTTCCCCGGTGTACGCGCTGATCCACACCTATCGGGTGGCGCTGCCGCTGCACCCGGAATACCGGACCATGCCGATGGTGTGGTACATCCCCCCGCTGTCGCCGGTGGTCGACGCGGTCAGCCGCGACGGCCACGACGGCGAGGACCTGGGCAACCTGTTCGGCGCGCTGGACGCGCTGCGCATCCCGATGCAATACCTGGCCGAGCTGTTCACCGCCGGTGACACCGCGGTGGTCGAGGGCGTGTTGCGGCGGCTGGCGGCGATGCGCTCCTACATGCGCGACATCAACCTCGGCCGCGAAACCCAGCCGCACATCCCGCATTCGGTGGGCATGACCGAGGAACAGATCTACGAGATGTACCGGTTGCTGGCCATCGCGAAATACGAAGAGCGCTATGTCATCCCGACGGCGTTCGCGCCGCAGGCCCGCGACCTCGAGCAGATGGGCTGCTCGTTGACCGGCGACGGCGGGCCGGGCATGTACGAGTCGGAGCCGGTGGCCGTGGAGACCTTCCACGCCCTCAAGCAGCGCGGCGGCCCCACCGAGGCAGAGCCCGGCAGAACCCGGCCGCGGGTGAACCAGCTGAACTGGGACGGCGGCCAGGTGCCCACCGGCATGTTCCCCGAGGCGCAGCGGCGATGAGGCTGCTGTCGGCGCTGCGGGAGCGCTCCAGCAGCCGGGTGATGCAGGATCGCCTGGTGTGGCAGGCGGCTTCGCTGCTGCTGGCCTACCCCGACGACGGGTTCGGCGAGCGGCTGGACACCGTGGAAGAGTTGCTCGGCCATGTCAGCGGCCCGGCCGGCGCGCTGCTCGGGCAGACGGCCGCGGCGCTACGCGGCCGCGAACCGATGGCCGCGGCGATAGACTACGTCGCGACCTTCGACATGCGCCGGCGAGCCACCATGTACCTGACCTACTGGACCGCCGGGGACACCCGCAACCGCGGCCGCGAGATGCTGGCCTTCGCCACCGCCTACCGCGAGGCGGGCGTGCAGCCACCCAGCAACGAGGCGCCTGACCACCTGACCGTGGTGCTCGAATTCGCCGCCACCGTCGACCTCGACGCCGGGCGGCGGCTGCTGATCGCGCATCGGGTGCCGATCGACGTGCTGCGCTGCGCCCTGGCCGACGCCAAGTCGCCGTACGAGCCGGCCGTCGCGGCCGTCTGCCAGACCCTGCCCGCGGCAACCGATCAGGAGGCGCGCCGCGCCGAGCGGCTGGCCCGTCAACTGTTAGAGGCCGGCCCGCCCGCGGAAGCCGTTGGGCTGCAACCGTTTACCTTGACCGTGCCACCTCGAGCCGAAGGAACCCCCGGTGTTTAGCAACGTCCTGTTCTGGGACATCTCGCCCTACGTCACGCTGTCGGTGTTGATCGTGGGCACCTGGTGGCGCTACCGCTACGACAAGTTCGGCTGGACGTCGCGGTCGTCGCAAATCTACGAGTCGCGGCTGCTGAGCATCGCCAGCCCGATCTTCCACTTCGGCATCCTGGCCGTGTTCGCCGGACACGTGATGGGGTTGTTCATCCCGCCGCGGGTGACGCACATGCTGAAGATGAGCGATCACCTCTACCACATGCAGGCCGTCATCGCCGGGTCGGCCGTGGGCTTCGCCACCCTGGCCGGCGTCGGGCTGCTGATCTATCGGCGCTTCACCCGCCCGGCGGTGTCGGCGGCCACCACCCGCAGCGACAAGGTGATGTACGTGGTGCTGGTGCTGGCCATCGTGGTTGGCCTGTACTGCGACCTGATCGGCACCGGCCCGCACGGCGGGGAGTTCCACTACCGGTACACCGTCGGGTTGTGGTTCCGCCGCATCTGGATCCTGCAGCCGCACGGCGAGGTGATGGTCAACGCGCCGCTGGACTACCAGTTGCACGCCCTGATCGGCATGGTGCTGTTCACGCTGTGGCCGTTCACCCGGCTGGTACACGTGTTCAGCGCCCCGGTCGTCTACCTGTTCCGGCCCTACATCGTCTACCGCAGCCGCGAGGTGGCGGCCGAGGACCAATTGGTGGGCACGGCGCCGCGCCGCCGCGGCTGGTAAGACAGCGCGGCCCCGGGCGTTCAGTGTGCAGCCAGGTAGGCGACACGCCGATATGGCACGCCCAGGATGCACACTGAAACGCCCAGGATTCACACTCGACGAGCGGACCCGAGCGGCCCGGGTTATCCAGCCGGTTCGCTATCGGCGGCTCCGCGCTGCCAGAATCTCCGACGTGCCATTTCGCAACGTCGCCATCGTCGCCCACGTCGACCACGGCAAGACCACCCTGGTGGACGCGATGCTGCGGCCAGTCCGGGGCGCTGCACCACCGCGGCGACGACATCCAGGAGCGCATCCTGGACAGCGGTGACCTGGAGAAGGAAAAGGGCATCACCATCCTGGCCAAGAACACCGCCGTGCACCGCCACCACCCCGACGGCAGCGTCACGGTCATCAACGTCATCGATACCCCCCCGGGCACGCCGACTTCGGCGGCGAGGTGGAGCGCGGGCTGTCCATGGTCGACGGGGTGCTGCTGCTGGTCGACGCCTCGGAGGGCCCGCTGCCGCAGACCCGGTTCGTGCTGCGCAAGGCGCTGGCCGCGCACCTGCCGGTGATCCTGGTGGTCAACAAGACCGACCGGCCGGACGCCCGGATCGCCGAGGTGGTGGAGGCCAGCCACGACCTGCTGCTCGACGTCGCCTCCGACCTGGACGACGAGGCCGCCAAGGTCGCCGAGCACGTGCTGGGCCTGCCGACGCTGTACGCCTCCGCCCGCGCCGGCGTTGCGAGCACCGAGCAACCGGCCGACGGCGAGGTGCCCGCCGGGGAGAACCTCGACCCGCTGTTCGACGTGCTGCTCGAGCACATCCCGGCGCCGTCGGGCGACCCGGAGGCGCCGCTGCAGGCGCTGGTGACCAACTTGGACGCGCCGACCTTCCTGGGCCGGCTCGCCCTGATTCGCATCTACAACGGCAAACTGCGCAAGGGCCAGCAGGTGGCCTGGATGCGCGAGGTCGGCGGGCTGCCGGTGATCACCAGCGCCAAGATCACCGAACTGCTGGCCACCGAGGGCGTCGAGCGCAGCCCCACCGACGAGGCGATCGCCGGCGACATCGTTGCGGTGGCCGGGCTGCCCGAGATCATGATCGGCGACACCCTGGCCGACCCCGACCACGCCCACGCGCTGCCCCGGATCACCGTCGACGAGCCGGCGATCTCGGTGACCATCGGCACCAACACCTCGCCGCTGGCCGGCAAGGTGCCCGGCCACAAGCTGACCGTCCGGCTGGTCCGCAACCGGCTGGACCAGGAGCTGGTCGGCAACGTGAGCATCCGGGTCGTCGACATCGGCCGGCCCGACGCCTGGGAGGTGCAGGGCCGCGGCGAGCTCGCCCTGGCCGTGCTGGTTGAACAGATGCGCCGGGAGGGCTTCGAGCTCACGGTGGGCAAGCCGCAGGTGGTGACCCGCACCATCGACGGCCAGCTGCACGAGCCGTTCGAGGCGATGACGATCGACTGCCCCGAGGAGTTCGTCGGCGCCATCACCCAGCTGATGGCCGCCCGCAAGGGCCGCATGGAGGAGATGACCAACCACGCGGCGGGCTGGGTCCGGATGGACTTCATCGTGCCCAGCCGCGGGCTGATCGGCTTCCGCACCGACTTCCTCACCATCACCCGCGGCACCGGCATCGCCAACGCCGTGTTCGACGGCTACCGGCCGTGGGCGGGGGAGATCCGGGCCCGCCACACCGGGTCGCTGGTCTCCGACCGCGCCGGCACCATCACGCCGTTCGCCATGATCCAGCTCGCCGACCGCGGCCAGTTCTTCGTCGAACCCGGCCAGGACACCTACGAGGGCATGGTCGTCGGAATCAACCCGCGCGCAGAAGATCTCGACATCAACGTCACCCGGGAGAAGAAGCTGACCAACATGCGGTCCTCGACCGCCGATGTCATCGAGACGCTGGCCAAGCCGCTCGAGCTGGACCTGGAGCAGACGATGGAATTCTGCGCGGCCGACGAATGCGTCGAGGTGACTCCGGGGATCGTGCGGGTGCGCAAGGTCGAGCTGGACGCCACCTCGCGGGCGCGCAGCCGGGCCCGCGCCAAGGCCCGGGGCTGAACCACTGGTGGTCGGACGGGCTGCTGTGCGGCTGCTCGATACCCTGATCAGCGTGCCGAGACGAGTGCGCTGGGTGTTCATGGTGCTCGGCGGCCTGGTTTCGGTGGTCGGCCTGGTGCTTTCGGCGTGCACGGTCAACCCGCCGCCGGCCCCGCAGAGCACCGACACGCCGCACAATTCGGTGCCGCCGCCGTCCCGGGTCAGCCAGATCATCATGGGCATCGACTCGATCGGGGCGGGCTTCAATCCGCACTTGCTCTCCGATCTGTCCCCGGTCAACGCGGCGATCAGCGCGCTGGTGCTGCCCAGCGCGTTCCGGCCGGTGCCCGATCCCAACACGCCCACCGGCTCGCGCTGGGAGATGGACTCGACCCTGTTGGTGTCCGCGGAGGTGACGAGCCAGAACCCGTTCACGGTGACCTACAAGATCCGGCCCGAGGCGCAGTGGACCGACAACGCCCCGATCGCCGCCGACGACTTCTGGTATCTGTGGAACCAGATGGTCAGCCAGCCCGGGGTCGTCGACCCGGCCGGCTACGACCTGATCACCGGCGTGCAGTCGCTGGAAGGCGGCAAGCAGGCGTTGGTCACCTTCACCGAGCCCTACCCGGCGTGGAAAGAGTTGTTCAACAACATCCTTCCGGCGCATATAGTCAAGGATGTGCCCGGCGGTTTCGCCGCCGGTCTGGCCCGGGTGCTTCCGGTCACCGGCGGGCAGTTCCGGGTGGAGAGCATCGACCCGCAGCGCGACGAGATCCTGATCGCCCGCAACGACCGCTATTGGGGGCCGCCGGCCAAGCCCGGGCTCATCCTGTTCCGGCGCGCGGGAGCGCCTGCGGCCCTTGCCGATTCGGTGCGCAACGGCGACACCCAGGTGGCGCAGGTGCACGGCGGCTCGGCGGCGTTCGCGCAGCTGTCCGCCATCCCCGACGTGCGGACCGCCCGGATCGTCACACCGCGGGTCATGCAGCTCACGCTGCGCGCCACCCAGCCCAAACTTGCCGACACGCAAGTGCGTAAGGCGATCCTGGGATTGCTCGACGTCGACCTGCTCGCGGCGGTGGGCGCGGGCAGCGACAACACGGTCACCCTGGACCAGGCCCAGATCCGGGCGCCCAGCGACCCCGGCTACGAGCCGACCGCCCCGCCGGCGATGACAACGCCGGCGGCGCTGGCGTTGCTGGAAGGCGCCGGGTACAAGGTCGAGCCCAACACATCGGCCTCACCGGCGACGCCCGCCCCGGGCCCGCCCAACGCCGGGCCGCCCGAGGTCATCCGGGGCCGGATCAGCAAGGACGGCCAACAGCTCTCACTGGCCATCGGGGTGGCGGTCAACGACCCGACCGCGGTGGCGGTGGCCAACACCGCCGCCGACCAGCTGCGCAACGTCGGCATCGCCACCACCGTGCTGGCGCTGGACCCGGTCACCCTCTACCGCGACGCGCTGAACGACAACCGGGTGGACGCGATCGTCGGATGGCATCAGGCGGGCGGCAACCTGGCCACCCGGCTGGCCGCCCGCTACGGCTGTCCCGCGCTGCAGTCCACCCAGGTGCCGGCCTCCACCGAGCCGACGCCCACGTCGCCCGCCCCGGGCGGGCCCGCCCCGTCGACCGGACCGGCCACCAGGTCGGCAACCCCCACCTCGACACCACCGCCGAGCCGGCCCGCCGACCCCAATGCCCTGGTACAGGCGCCGTCCAACCTCACCGGCATCTGCGATCGCAGCATCCAGTCCAACATCGACGCCGCCCTCAACGGCACCAAGAACATCAACGACGTGATCACCGCGGTCGAACCGCGGCTGTGGAACATGTCCACGGTGCTGCCGATCCTGCAGGACACCACCATCGTCGCGGCCGGCCCGAGCGTGCAGAACGTCAGCCTGTCCGGCGCGGTCCCGGTCGGCATCGTCGGTGACGCCGGCCAATGGACCAAGACCGGGCCGTAGCTAGTCGGCGGCGCGGTCCGAATCCCACGGCGGGATCACGGTATCGACGATCAGGGCCAGCTCCCGCCGGTTCGGCGGCGACCCGTTCAGCAGGAAATGCTGGTTGATCAACGCCGACCCGATGCGAGCGGTGAGCGGGGTGATCGACTTCGGATCGAGGTCGCCGTCCTGCACGGCGGACTGCAGGATCGACTCCACGATCTTCAGCCGCGGCCGGACCACCGCGTCGGCGAAGATGGCCCGCATCTCGGGCTCGTGCAAGAGCTGCTGGATGACCTCGATGCCGGGAAACGCGGTCTTGCCGGCGAGCAGGTCGCGCTGCGCGGTGAACATCGCCAGCAGGTTCTCCCGGGTCGACCGGCCGGACCGCAGCTCGGGCACCGGCGGCAGCGCGAAAACCAAAGCGGCGCGCACCAGTTCGCACTTGGTGTCCCAGCGCCGGTAGAGCGCGGCCTTGCCGGTGTGGGCCCGCGCCGCGATGCCTTCCATGGTCAGGCCCCCGTAACCGACTTCCGTCAGCTCGGCCAGGGTGGCCCCGTAGAGGGCGCGTTCGAGGACCTCGCCGCGCCGACGGCTTCGGCTGCCGGTCCGGTCGGTCAGCTGGGGCATTTCTTGATAGTAGCCGTGCGCGTTCCTATCTGCTGCTTCCCGGCGCGGCAACCGCGCAACGGCGGCCGGTAGTGTGCGCTGCATGGCTGAGACGCCGCGGCTGCTGTTCGTCCACGCGCATCCCGACGACGAGAGCCTGGGCACCGGCGCCACCATCGCGCATTACACCGCGGCCGGCGCGGATGTCCGAGTGGTGACCTGCACGCTGGGCGAAGAGGGCGAGGTGATCGGCGAGCGGTGGGCCGAACTCGCGGTCGATCGCGCCGACCAGCTCGGCGGCTACCGGATCGGCGAACTGACCGCCGCGCTGCGGGAGCTGGGCGTCGGCGAACCGTGCTATCTGGGCGGCGCGGGCCGCTGGCGCGATTCCGGCATGCCCGGCACCCCCAAGCGGCGCCGGCAGCGATTCATCGACGCCGACGAGCGCGAGGCCGTCGGCGCGCTGGTGGCCGTCATTCGCGAGCAGCGCCCGCACGTCGCCGTCGGCTACGACCCCGCCGGCGGGTACGGCCACCCCGACCACGTCCACGTGCACACCGTGACGACGGCCGCCGTGGCCGCGGCCGGCGCCGGCGACTTCCCGGGCGAGCCGTGGGCGGTACCCAAGTTCTACTGGTCGGTGTTCGCGACTCGGCCGTTCGAGGCGGCCGTGCAGGCGCTGACGCCCGAGGACCTGCGGCCGGACTGGTCGGTGCCCTCGGCGGAGCAGTTCACCTTCGGCTACGCCGACGACGACATCGACGCCGTCGTCGCGGCGGGCCCGCACGCCTGGGCGGCCAAGCGGGCGGCGCTGGCCGCGCACGCCACCCAGGTGGTCGTCGGGCCGACCGGCCGCGCCTGCGCGCTGTCCAACAACGTGGCCCTGCCCATCCTGGACGAGGAGCATTACGTTCTGGTCGCCGGCGCCGCCGGCGCGCGCAACGAGCGCGGCTGGGAGACGGACCTGCTCGCGGGCCTGGAATTCGGCGCCGCCCCCAGGCGATAGGCTGCCAATCAGGCAGCCACGGAAGGAATTCGCATGGACCCCGACCTGGACCCTAATCAGCAGCACTGGCAGGACCGGCTCGACAGCCTGCAGTGGGTCATCGGCTCGATACTCTCCAACATCGACAGCGTTCCGACCTGACCGAAACAAAGCCGCGCGTTGCGTCCGGTGAAGACAGCGGCGCGACAGACCCCGCGATTCGTTTCGTTGCCCTGGCACTGTTGGCGGTCGACGGGGTTCTCTCCGCACTGGCCGGGGCCCTGCTGCTGCCTTTGTATATCGGGACGGTTCCCTTTCCCATCAGCGGATTGATTTCCGGGCTGCTCAACGCGGCGCTGGTGTGGGCCGCCGGGCGCTGGACCCGATCACCGCGGCTGGTCGCGCTGCCGCTGTGGACCTGGCTGCTGACCGTCGCGGTGATCAGCATGGGCGGCCCGGCCGACGACGTCATCCTGGGCGGCCGCGGGGTGATGGCCTACGGGGCCTTGCTGCTGCTGGTGCTCGGGGTGGCGCCGCCGGTCTGGGTGCTGTGGCGGCGCGGCCACGGCGGCTGAGCCGCCGTGTTCCGGACCGGGATGTTGCCCGCTTGCCGGTGTGGGCGTGGCGCTACTGTTGACAGTTGCCCATCCGGGACCCGCCACGGGTGCCGCGATTTCACATGTTGGGACGCGCGGATGAAATTCGATCGTGGGGAAGTTACACCAAGGTGCTGTTGACTCCGGGCGAGGAGACTACCGCCCTACCTGATCCTGTGGTTCCGGCCAGGGCCATGTCGAAGGCCGCGGCCTCGGCGTTACGACGGGTGTTGCGGCGGGCTCGAGATGGCGTCGCGCTGAACATCGACGAGGCGGCGGTCGCGATGACCGCGCGCGGGGACGACCTGGCGGACCTGTGCGCCAGCGCGGCCCGGGTCCGCGACGCGAGCCTGGAGTCGGCCGGCCGGCGCGGCCCTGGCGGCGGGCTGCCGATCACCTACTCGCGCAAGGTTTTCATCCCGGTCACCCACCTGTGCCGGGACAACTGCCACTACTGCACCTTCGTCACCGTGCCGGGCAAACTGCGCGCCCGGGGCGCGGGCCTGTACCTCGAGCCGGACGAGATTCTCGACATCGCCCGCCGCGGCGGTGAACTCGGTTGCAAGGAAGCACTATTCACCCTCGGTGATCGCCCCGAGGATCGCTGGCCCGAGGCGCGGGAGTGGCTGGAGGCGTGCGGCTACGATTCGACGCTGTCCTACGTGCGGGCGATGGCGATCCGGGTGCTCGAGGAGACCGGGCTGTTGCCGCACCTGAACCCCGGGGTGATGAGCTGGTCGGAGATGGCCCGGCTCAAGCCGGTGGCGCCGTCCATGGGCATGATGCTCGAGACGACGTCGCGGCGGCTGTTCGAGACGAAAGGCCTTGCGCACTACGGCAGCCCGGACAAGGACCCGGCGGTGCGGCT
Source organism: Mycobacterium lepraemurium (assembly GCA_002291465.1). Lineage (GTDB taxonomy): Bacteria > Actinomycetota > Actinomycetes > Mycobacteriales > Mycobacteriaceae > Mycobacterium > Mycobacterium avium. Next base: position 1,218,594 of record CP021238.1, read on the forward strand.
GCGCGCGCTGACCGACGCGGGCCGGTTGTCGATTCCGTTCACCACGGGTCTGTTGGTCGGCATCGGCGAGACACTCGCCGAACGCGCCGACACCTTGCACGAGATTCGCAAGTCGCACAAGGAGTTCGGCCATGTGCAAGAGGTGATCGTGCAGAATTTCCGGGCCAAGGAACACACCGCCATGGCCGCGGTCCCCGACGCCGGCATCGAGGATTACCTGGCGACGGTGGCGGTGGCGCGGCTGGTGCTGGGCCCCGGGATGCGGATTCAGGCCCCGCCGAACCTGGTGTCCCGCGACGAATGCCGGGCGCTGATCGCCGCCGGGATCGACGACTGGGGTGGTGTGTCACCGCTGACGCCCGACCATGTCAACCCCGATCGGCCGTGGCCGGCGTTGGACGAATTGGCAGCCGTCACCGCCGAATCCGGCTACGAGCTGGTTCAGCGGCTGACCGCGCAGCCCAAATACGTGCAGGCGGGCGCGGCCTGGATCGACCCGCGGGTGTCCGGGCATGTCCGGGCGCTGGCCGATCCGGTGACCGGTCTGGCCCGCGACGTCAACCCGGTGGGGCTGCCGTGGCAGGAGCCCGACGACGTCGACTCCTTGGGCCGCGTCGACCTCAACGCGGCGATCGATACGCAGGGCCGCAACAGCGAGACCCGCAGTGACATCGACAGCGCCTTCGGCGACTGGGAGTCGATCCGCGCGCACGTGCACGAGCTGGCCGCGCAGGGCGCCAGAGCGCCGGAACGCCTGGACAGCGACGTGCTCGCCGCGCTGCGCTCCGCCGAACGCGACCCGGCCGGCTGCACCGACAGTGAATACCTGTCGCTGGCCACCGCCGACGGTCCGGCGCTGGAAGCGGTTGCTGCCCTTGCGGATTCGTTGCGCCGCGACGCCGTCGGCGACGACGTGACGTTCGTGGTGAACCGCAACATCAACTTCACCAACATCTGCTACACCGGCTGCCGGTTCTGCGCCTTCGCGCAGCGCAAAGGCGACGCCGACGCGTACTCGCTGTCTACCGAGGAGGTCGCGGACCGCGCCTGGGAGGCGCACGTCGCCGGCGCCACCGAGGTGTGCATGCAGGGCGGCATCGACCCCGAACTGCCGGTCACCGGCTACGCCGATTTGGTCCGCGCCGTCAAGGCGCGGGTGCCGTCGATGCACGTGCACGCGTTCTCGCCGATGGAGATCGCCAACGGGGTGACCAAGAGCGGGCTGTCGATCAGGGAGTGGCTGATCAGCCTGCGTGAGGCCGGGCTGGACACCATCCCCGGCACCGCGGCCGAGATCCTCGACGACGAGGTGCGCTGGGTGCTGACCAAGGGCAAGCTGCCGACCTCGCTGTGGATCGAGATCGTCACCGCCGCACATGAAGTGGGGCTGCGGTCGAGCTCGACCATGATGTACGGCCACGTCGACAACCCCCGGCACTGGGTGGGCCACCTCCACGTGCTGCGCGACATCCAGGACCGCACCGGCGGTTTCACCGAGTTCGTGCCGCTGCCCTTTGTGCATCAGAGCTCGCCGCTGTATCTGGCCGGTGCCGCCCGTCCCGGCCCCACCCATCGGGACAACCGGGCGGTGCACGCGCTGGCCCGAATCATGTTGCACAGCCGCATCTCCCAGATCCAGACCAGCTGGGTCAAGCTCGGTGTGCAGCGCACCCAGGTGATGCTCAACGGCGGCGCCAACGACCTGGGCGGCACGCTGATGGAGGAGACCATCTCCCGGATGGCCGGCTCCGAACACGGGTCGGCCAAGACCGTGGCCGAGCTGACCGCGATCGCCGAGGGCATCGGGCGCCCGGCGCGCCAGCGCACCACCGACTACACCCCGCTGGCCGCATAGTTCGCTTTCCTGTCACAGCCGGCGGGTATACCCGAGACCGTGAAGCGACGAATGACGACGATCGATTTCCGGAGTGGCGTCCGTTCTGCGACGCGGCGCAACGGCGCGGTCCCGACGCGGGCACCTGGTGTGAGGCCTGGATGGTGCGCGACGTCGTCGTCCACCAGGCCGGAAAACGCCGAGGAGATGGCCCGGGTGCTCGGCGCTCACCTGGCGGGCGAGCCGGTGGCCACCCGCGGTTTCGAGGAGCGGGAAGGCCCGCTGCGCGCTCTGAACGACGCCGACCTGTGGGACGCGCTGACCGACCGGATGGCCACCCTCAACGAGGTCGCGGAGGCCGCCGAAGCCATCCCCGCCGACACCGACGTGGCCTGGACCGGCCGCACCATGAAGGTGCCGTGGTTCGCCGAGCACATGTGCGAAGAACTCGTCCTGCACGGCTGGGACATCACCGGGGACTCCGACAGCGGCGGGGCCTTCCAGGCGGGGCTGGCCGAGCCGCGGATGACCACGCACAGCGTGCTCGCGGTCGGCCGGCCGCTGCTGGTGAAGGGGGCCAGGCAACTGCAACCCGGCGAGCGGGTCGAAGCGCGGCTGCGCGTCGACGGCACCGACGACGTGGTGCTGGACGCCGATCCGGAGCGGATCAGCATCGGGTTCGCCGAGCCGTAGGGCCCGGCGACCCTGGAAACCGACGCGGCCGCGCGGGTGCTGCTGCTGTGGGGGCGCAGGCCCGCCGACCCGTCACGCATCCGCAGCCGCGTCGGACCGCAGGTCCTGGGACGGGTGCGCTGCCTGCTCGGCGGCTACTGAACGGCTTCCGGCGACCCGGCGCGCTCAGAAGTTGTTACAGGTGACCGCGACCTGGTTGATGTCTTTGATGTACTGCTGTGCGGCCGGCATGCCCTGGATCTGCTGGGCCATCTGCTGACGCTTCGTCGGCGGGGAGGCCAGGAACCGCTGGATGTAGGACTGCGCCATCGGCGACGAGTTCAGCTGCTGGGCAGCCGCCGGGTCGGACGCGTTCAGCGCGGCGATCACCTGCCCGTAGTTGCAGGTGGTGTTGATGATCGCGTCCATGGGGTCGGCGGATGTGACAGCGGCCGCGGCGGTCAATGCCACTGCCGCGCTGCCCACCGCAACGCCCAATTTGCTCAACGACAGCCTCATGTGTGGACACCTTCCCCAGTCAATGCACCGCTATTCCGGCGAGAACATCTGCCCAGCGGTTGCCGTCTTTCGGTTGAGATTACCAGGCCCCGCGAGCGTGCTTGCAACGCAACAGATATCGAAGACCGCCGGGCCGACGTAACTCTGCGCAGGTCAGCGGCGTGTCGACGGTGTTCGCGCTGGGCGAAACGGGGCCCGGGCGCGGGCTGCGAGACTGTCAGTCTTAAATCGGTAACCCGAGGGGCGCGCCAAATGGTTGACCTGTATCTGCAACGTCTAGTATCAGTAACCGAAAGCTCCGCCGGAAGCGGTCGCGACGCGCCGGTGAAAGCTTGAACAGCCGCCCACGCGTTGAGCCCTAGTGCACGGACTAGAACATGGAGGAGACGTCTGTGACGTACACGATCGCCGAACCCTGTGTCGACATCAAGGACAAGGCCTGTATCGAGGAGTGCCCGGTCGACTGCATCTACGAGGGCGCCCGGATGCTCTACATCCATCCCGACGAATGCGTCGACTGCGGGGCGTGCGAGCCCGTCTGCCCCGTCGAAGCGATCTATTACGAAGACGATGTGCCGGACCAGTGGAGCCAGTACACGCAGATCAACGCCGACTTCTTCGCCGAGCTGGGATCGCCCGGCGGGGCCGCCAAGGTCGGGCTGACCGAGAACGACCCGCAGGTGGTCAAGGACCTGCCACCGCAAGGCGAAGGCGACTGAGCGGCCCGGTGCCACACCAGCTCAGGAAGCGTCGCCCGGCCGTCTCGGCGGCCCTGCCGGAGTTTCCCTGGGACACGCTGGCCGAGGCCAAGGCGCTGGCTGGTTCGCATCCCGACGGCATCGTCGACCTGTCCGTCGGCACCCCCGTCGACCCGGTGGCGCCCGTGATCCAGCAGGCGCTGGCCGCCGCCGGCTCGGCGTCCGGATACCCCGCCACCGCGGGCACCGCCCGGCTGCGGGACTCGGCGGTGGCCACCCTGGCCCGCCGGTTCGGGGTCGTCGGGCTGACCGAGGCCAGCGTGCTGCCGGTGATCGGCAGCAAGGAGCTCATCGCGTGGCTGCCCACGTTGCTGGGCCTGGGGCCGGCGGACCTGATCGTGGTGCCCGAGCTGGCGTATCCGACCTACGACGTCGGCGCCCGGCTGGCCGGGGCGCGGGTGCTGCGCGCGGACTCTTTGACCCAGGTGGGCCCGCAATCGCCGGCGCTGTACTACCTGAACTCGCCGAGCAACCCGACCGGGCGGGTGCTGGGCGTCGATCATCTGCGCAAGGTGGTGGCATGGGCCCGCGACCGGGGCTGCCTGGTGGCCTCCGACGAGTGCTATCTGGGTTTGGGCTGGGACGCGGAGCCGCTTTCGATCCTGCATCCGCAGGTCTGCGACGGCGACCCCACCGGGCTGCTCGCGATCCACTCGCTGTCCAAGAGTTCGTCGCTGGCCGGCTACCGGGCCGGTTTCGTCGCCGGGGACGCCGAGCTGATCGCCGAGTTGCTGGCGGTGCGCAAGCACGCCGGGATGATGGTGCCGACGCCGGTGCAGGCGGCCATGGTGGCCGCCCTCGACGACGACGCGCACGAGCGGGCGCAGCGGCAGCGCTATGAACGGCGCCGGGCAGCCCTGTTGCCCGCGCTGCGGTCGGCCGGCTTCGCCGTCGACCATTCCGAGGCCGGCCTGTATCTGTGGGTCACCCGCGGAGAACCGTGCCGGGACACCGTCACCTGGCTGGCGCGGCGCGGCATTCTGGCGGCGCCTGGCGAGTTCTACGGCCCGCGCGGCGCGCAGCACGTGCGGGTCGCGCTGACGGCCGACGACGAGCGCATCGCCGCCGCGGTGCGCCGGCTCGCCTGATCGCGCCGGCTCGCCTATCGCACCGGCGGCCGTGCGGGCGTGCACAATGCTCGGAGGCGTCTCACGTAAGGACGGTGCTCGTGACCAGTTCGACCGGCAACCTGCGCATCCCGCTCTCGTTCGGGGATGTGGCCAAGCGCGTGTTTCTGGGCAAGCCGCTGATCACCGAGGACATCGCATCAGAGAAGTTGTCCAATGGTGTTGCGCTGGGCGCACTTTCGCCGGACGCGGTGTCGTCCGTCGCCTACGGTCCCGGGCAGATCCTGATCGAGCTGTTGCCGCACGCGGGGCTGGCCTCGTTCCTGTTGCTGCTGCCCATCACCGGCGTCATCCTGCTCATCCTGGTGCTGGTGGTCGCCTCCTACCGGCAGGTCGTCATGGCCTACACCCGCGCGGGCGGCTCCTACATCGTCGCCCGGGACAATTTCGGCCCCCGGGTGGCGCAGATCGCCGCCGCCGCGCTGCTGATCGACTACGTGGTGACCGTGGCCGTGCAGTCGGCCGCCGGGACGGTCGCGGTGGTGTCGGCGATCCCCGTGCTGGGCCCCTACAGCCTGGCGATCACGGTCGGCGTGGTGCTCGTCATCTGCTACGTGAACCTGCGCGGATTACGGGAAGCTGGAATGCCGTTCGCGGTGGCGACCTATTCCTTCATCGTCATGGTGGGACTGACCATCGTGATCGGTGTCGTCCGCGCGGTCATCGGCAACCTGCCGATCTACGATCCCGCGCACCTGGCCGGGACCGTGCCGGTCCACCAGGGCAACGGGCTGGTGCTGGGCGCGGCGATCCTGGTGTTGCTGCGTGCCTTCGCCAACGGCGGTTCGTCGCTGACCGGGGTCGAGGCGATCTCCAACACGGTGGACTACTTCCGAATGCCGCAGGGCCGCAACGCCCGCCGGGTGCTCACCGCGATGGCCAGCATCCTGGGCTTCCTGCTGGCCGGGGTCGCCTATCTGGCCCACGTCACCCACGCCACCCCGTACCTGACCGGATACCCCTCGGTGCTGTCCCAGATCGGCCACGCCGTCTACGGCGGCGGCGTGGTGGGCGACATCTTCTTCGTCATGGTCCAGGCGTCGACGGCGGCCATCCTGTTCACCGGCGCCAACACCAGCTTCAACGGGTTCCCGGAGTTGGCCAGCTTCGTCGTCGAGGACCGCTTCCTGCCCAGGAAGTTGACGAAACGCGGTCACCTCCTGGTGTTTTCGAACGGCATCATCACCCTGACCGCGCTGTCGGTGGCGTTGCTGGTCGCGACCGGTGGCTCGGTCAACGCGCTGGTGCCCTTCTACGCGATCGGCGTGTTCACCGGGTTCGCGATGGCCGGTTACGGGATGACCAAGCACCACTTGACCCATTGGGAAGCGGGCTGGCGGCACCGGCTGACGATCAACCTGTCCGCGGCGGTCTTGTCGACGATCGTGGTGGGCATCTTCGCGGTGGCGAAGTTCACCGAGGGCGCCTGGCTGGTGGTCGTGGTGTTCCCGCTGCTGGTGTTCGTGCTGACCCGGCTTAACCGCGAATACCGGGCCGAGGCAGCCATTCTCGAGATGTTCCGCACCGACCGCCCGGAGCTGGTGAAGTACACGTGGCACAAGGTGCTGGTGTTCGTCGACTCGGTCGACCTCGCGGTGATCGAGGCGCTGCGATACGGCCGGGGCCTGCGGGCCGACGAGCTGGTGGCGGTGCACTTCATGGTCGACCCGGCGCACGCCGCGCAGCTGCGGAACCGCTGGGACCACTTCTCCCTCGACACACCGCTGCGGATCGTGGACTGCCCGGATCGGCGGATCAGCCGGTCCGCGCAGCTGATGGTCGCCAAGGTGAGCATCCCAACACCAACGTGACGGTGCTGCTGCCGCGGCGGACCTTCGCGCGGCTGCTGGGCCGCCTGCTGCACGACCGGACCGCGGACAAGGTCGCCCGGGCTGTCAGCCAGATCCCCGACGCCGCGGCGACGATCGTGCCCTACGACGTGGAATCACGGATCCGGGAGGCCTATCCCGACACGTTCGAGCAGCGCATCGCCAAGGAGCTCGACAAGATCCAGGCGTGGGTGTCCCAGGACGAGGACCAGAAGGTCGCGGCCTACGAGCATCTGGCGCGGTCGTCGGCGGTCATCATGGTGGCCGGCCTGATCTCCGGGTAGCGGGCCACCATCGAGGGGCGGGTCAGCGAGGTTGAGGACGTCGCCGAGCGTGGCGGCACCCGCCGGCGGATCGTGGTCGGCGACAGCAGCGGGGAGGTCACGGTCATCTTCCATCACGGCTACGGCGGCGCAGACATCCAGCACGGTCAGTTGTTGCGGACCAGCGGCAAGGCCCGCCAGGCCGGTCAGCGGGAATTGTCGATGGTCGATCCGGCATATGAGGTGATCGAGGATCCGGCCCGCGAAGCCGAGGAGTCCGGGGACTCCGAGGAAGCCGGCGACTCGCAGCGGGCCGACAAGCAGTAACACTCGGCGCTCCGGGCGCATGAAATGGGCTGATTTCCAAGCGGTTTCGCCGCATTCGTCGGCACGTGTTCCGGCCGGCCGCTGGTGACGCGGATGCGTCGTGGGCGCGTTTCCGCTGCGCCCCGGGAGAAATTCTTTACTCCCGCCAAGCGGGCGTGGTTCCGCAGGTAAATTGACATCTGCACAATAACTGCTGTACGTACTTCCTCCGGCACGCGCGAAGAGATGGTCCGCGCCGACCAGGGGAGTGGGCGAAAACAGGGGACTGCACATTGCGTGCCGCAACTGCCACACCCGTTGCCGTCATCGGAATGGCCTGCCGGCTTCCCGGCGGGATCGATTCCCCACAACGCCTCTGGGGGGCATTGCTGCGCGGTGACGACCTGGTCGGCGAGATTCCGGCCGACCGGTGGGACGCGGACCGCTATTACGACCCCGAGCCCGGCGTGCCCGGCAGGTCGGTCACCCGGTGGGGCGCGTTCCTCGACGATGTCGGGGGCTTCGACTGCGACTTCTTCGGGATGACCGAGCGCGAGGCCACCGCGGTCGACCCGCATCACCGGCTGCTGCTGGAAACGTCGTGGGACGCCATCGAACACGCGGGCCGGGACCCCGCGTCGCTGGCCGGATCGCAGACCGGCGTGTTCGTCGGGCTGACGCACGGCGACTACGAACTGCTGTCCGCCGACTGCGGCGCGGCCGAGGGCCCGTACGGATTTACCGGCACCTCCAACAGCTTCGCCTCCGGGCGGGTTGCCCCCACGCTGGGGCTGCACGGGCCGGCGGTCACGGTGGATACGGCGTGCTCGTCCGGGTTGATGGCCGTGCACCAGGCGTGCGGCAGCCTGGGCAGCGGCGAAAGCGACCTCACCCTGGCCGGTGGGGTGGTGGTGACCCTGGAACCACGCAAGTCGGTGTCGGGGTCGCTGCAGGGCATGTTGTCCCCGACCGGCCGCTGCCACGCCTTCGACGTGAACGCCGACGGCTTCGTCTCCGGTGAGGGATGCGTGATGCTGCTGCTCAAGCGGCTTGACGACGCCCGGCGCGACGGCGACCGCATCCTGGCGGTGCTGCGGGGCACCGCCGCCAACCAGGACGGCCGCACCGTCAACATCGCCGCACCCTCGGAAACGGCTCAGGTCGCCGTCTACCGAAAGGCGTTGCAGACGGTGGACATCGACGCCACCACGGTCGGCCTCGTCGAGGCGCACGGCACCGGCACCCCGGTCGGCGATCCGATCGAATACTCCAGCCTGGCCGCGGTGTACGGAACCGACGAGCCGTGTGTGCAGGGGTCGGTCAAGACCAACTTCGGCCACTTGCAGTCAGCGTCCGGGCCGCTGGGGATGATGAAGGCGATTCTCGCGCTGCAGCACGGCGTGGTGCCACGGAATCTTCACTTCACCCGGTTGCCCGACGAGATGGCCCGGATCAACACGGAACTTTTTGTGCTGCAGGAGAATACGCACTGGACCAGCAAAGGCCATCATCCGAGACGCACCGCGGTGTCGTCGTACGGCATGTCTGGCACCAACGTGCACGCCATCCTGGAGGAGGACCCCGCCCCGGCGGCGGCGGGTTTGGTGGCGCCCGAAGTCGTTGTGCCACTGATTTTTCCGTTGTCGCCCACCTCCGCCGAGCAGCTGCGGGTCACCGCCGCCCGGCTCGCGGCGTGGCTCGACGAGCAGGGCGGCGACGCGCTTGCCGGCCCAACAGGCCGGGGCCTAAGGGATCTGGGCTACACGCTGACGCGCCGCCGTGCGCATCGCCCGGTGCGCACGGTGGTGCCGGCGAGCGGTTTCGCCGAATTGCGCACCGAACTGTGCGCGGTCGCCGGCGGCGACATCCCGTATCAGCCCGCCGTGGGACAAGACGACCGCGGGCCGGTCTGGGTGTTCTCCGGGCAGGGCTCGCAATGGTCGCAGATGGGCGAAGTGAACGACCTCGGGTGCGCCGGCCTCGGCGCGGCTGGCGACGTAGAACGTCGCCTCGGCCAGGCCGTAGGAGGGCTGCATCATGTGCTCGCGAAAGTTGTACGGCGCGAAGCGTTTACAGAACCGACGCAGCGTTTCCGGGTGGATTCGCTCGGCGCCGCTGACGATGCTGATGATGTTGCCCAGGTCGACGCCGGCCAGGTCGGCGTCGGTCGTCTTGCGCACGGCCAGCTCGAAGGCGAAGTTGGGCGCCGCGGAGAAGACCGGATCCGCCCGCGACATCGCCTGGATCCAGCGCGCGGGGCGCTGCAGGAAACGCGACCGGGCTGGTGAGGTCGGCGGCGTAGCCGCCCAGGATCGGCGCGATGACGCCCTGGACCAGCCCCATGTCGTGGTAGAACGGCAGCCACGACACGCAGACCGTATCGCGCGGGGCCACCCCGTCGAAGTCGGGGAAGAACGCGGCCATCAGCTGCTGGAAGTTCACCTGCAGGTTGCGGTGCGAGACCATGACGCCGGCCGGCAGGCGGGTGGAGCCCGAAGTGTACTGCAGGTAGGCGATGTCCGGGGCCCCGCTGATCCGGATGCTCGACGAATTCGGTTCATCCAGGTCCAGCGAGTCGATTTCGACGACGGCCGGGGCCGGCCCGGTGTCCGGCCGACGCAGGTATTCGGTGACGGTCGCGGCGGCTGCGGCGGTGGTCAGCACCACGGCGGGGCCGGTGTCGGTCAGTACGGCGCTGACGCGTTCGTCGTGCGAACCGGGCTGGGGGAACGACAGCGGAACCGCGATCAGCCCGGCCTGGATCGCGGCCAGGAACGCCACGATGTAGGACAGGCCCTGGGGGGCGAGAATGACCGCCCGGTCGCCGGTGTCGCCGTGCCGCGCGACCTCGCGGACCAGGTTCGACGTCCGCTGATAGAGCTGGGCCCAGGTCAGCGTCTCGGCGACGCCCGCCCAGTCCTGCTCGTAATCGGTGTAGCGGAACGCCGCATCGTCGGGTTGCAGGCCGGCACGTTCCCGCAGCAGGGACAGCACCGACGAACCGTGCATGCGGGCTAGGTTACCGCTCCGGGGTTTTCGCGCCGGCCCGCCGCCGTGCGGGGCGGGCGCGCGGACCGGGACATCCTAGAATGGCACACGCCAATGGCGTTGTGCGCTTTGCTGATTCGATCCGTCCCAGGTGGCCGGCATCATCGGCGTGCGCGGAGCGTCGGCGAACTCGTCGAGCACCGGCGCGCTCAGTCCCGCCGGCGCGGCGGTCGCGCGTTTGGCCGCGGTTCCGGCGAACCCCAGCGTCGGCGCACCCAGCTGCGAGGCGGTCGTCGACGGCTCGGGATCCAGATACTCATAGCCGCGGCCGAGTTGTTTGGCCGCGGCCCGGCGGCGGCGCCGCTGCGTCGACTCTTCCTCCGGCTGCGCCACCGCGGGGGCCTCGACGTTTTCGCGCGCGGCCGCCTCGCGTTTGCGGGCGCCGGCGCCGGCGCGGGGGACGGGGCCGGTGCCGGCGCGGGCGGCGGACTCGGTGCCAGCGCCACCGGTACGAGCGTCGGCGCCGGGACGAACGGTGGCACCGGAATAGCATGCAGCCCAGCCAAACCCGTCAAGCCCGCCAAACCACCAACCAGGGTGGGCACGACCAACGGGACTACCGAGACGGTCGGCAGCGGCAGAATCGCCGGAATCAGCACGATCATCTGCTCGAGCAACGTCTTGATCAACGCGATGGTGTCGGTGATGACGGTGCCGATCACCACGATGGTGGTGAACAGCAGGGTCCACGCGATGGTCGCGGGATTGCCCGACACGAACGCCGCGGCCAGATCCGCCGCGACGAAGCAGAACATCTGCGCCAAATAGCCGAAGTACGAACCGAAATCCATCGGGTAGCCGAGGGCGAACGCGATGTTGAACGGGTTGAGGAAGCTCAGCGGATTGCCCAGCGACGGCAGCCACGGGTCGAAGCCGGAGAACAGCGACTGGAAGAACGGGTTGTTCATCAACTGGTCGATCAGCGGCTGGATGTAGCGGTTGTAGAAGTCGACGAACCCGGTCTTCTCCAGCCAGTCCAGCCACTGGTCCTGCGTATCGGGCGGATACGACGACGACTGCGCGGCCGTGGCCGCCAGCGCGGCGGCCGCCACGGCCTGGTAGGTGCCCATCACGGTGGCCGCCTGGACCCACATCCGGGCATAGTCGGCCTCGTTCACCGCGATCGGAATGGTGTTGATGCCAAAGAAATTCGTCGCGGTCAACACGGCGTGTGCGGCGTGGTTGGCGGCCAGCTCGGGCAGCGTCGGCATCGCCGCCAGCGCCGCGGTGTAGGCGGCGGCGGCGACTTCCTGCTGGGCGGCCACGGCCGCGCTGTCGGTGCTCGCCCGCGCCAGCCAGGCCAGATAGGTGGCGTGCGCGGCCAGGTAGGCGCCGGCCGTCGGGCCGTCCCAGTCGCCGGCCCGCACGGCGCCCAGCAGCGTGACCAGCTCGTCGGCCGACTCGGCGTAATGCACGCTCAGCGAGCTCCACGCCGCCGTGGCGGCGAGCAACGGCCCGGGCCCCGGCTCCGCGCTCAGCAGCGACGAATGCACCTCCGGGGGTGAGGCCATCCAGGTGGGGCGGTCATCGACCGTACCCCCGCAAAACCCTTGCCGCAGCGGGGGTATGGACGAAACGGGCTCGCCGTTGGGGCGCCGAAACGGTGGCAGCGTCGACGACGGCCACCCATGCCGGACGGGACATGGCGGTGACAGCTCTCTCGGGGTACATCCGCCCCGGGTCGCAGGACGCGATGACGCGAGTGTCCTGGCTCTCGGATCGCCGCTCGCCTCGCCTTCCAGCTTGTCAGCCGTGGCCGTTGAGGGTCGCCCCCCGATGACAGTGGCGGGACCGCGCCGGATTCGCACCGGCTTCCTGCATCGTCATCACCTTACGAGTGACATTCTTGCATCCGCCCCGGCGGACACGTCGGCGAATCGGGCGTTTGCGTCAGCGTTCGGCAACCCGCAACGCCAGCGCGAACAGCAGCCGCACCTCGGGGTCCGCCAGCGACACCGACAGCAGCTTTTCGATCCGCCGCACCCGGTAGCGAACCGTATTGGGGTGCACGCGCAACGCGTGCGCGGCCGCGGCGATGTCGCCGAAGACGTCCAGGTAGGTCCGCAGCGTCTGGGCCAGCACTGGTTCCCGGTCGTGCAGCGCCACGATCCGCGGATCGACCAACCGCTCGTCGCGGCCGACCAGGGTGACGATCTCGTCGAGCAGGACCGTGGTGCGCGCTTCGGCCAGCGACGTCACCTGCCCGAACGAAAGGGGATGGCGCTCAGCGCTGTCCAGCACGCGGTCCACCTCGGCGCGCGCCGCGGCGACCCCGGAAAGGCCCGGGACCGGCGCGGCGATGACCGCCCGCAGCTGCACCCCGAGCTCGGCGCGCAGCGCGGCGATGGTGCCGCGCACCCACGAGCTGACCGACCGGTTCGGCGGCTGGGGCAGCAGCACGTAGGTCCGCGAGCCGTGACCGGCGACGTGGGCGTCGTGCCGGAAAGCGCTGGCGCTCAGCGCGATCACGTCGGCCAGACGGGTGTGGCGGGACGCACCCTCTGCCGCCTCCCAACCGATCAGGGCTGCGCAGCTGTCCGCGGCCAGACCGAGCTCGGCGGCGATCGCGGTGAGGTCCACGGGCGCAAGGGTTTCCGAGTCGGTCACACCGAGCAGCTGCTGCAGCCGCCGCGCCTGGGTGGACGGGCGGGCCGCCAGCCGCGCGATGATCCGGGCGGCCAGCACCGCGGCGCCGCGCAGTATCTGTTCGGCGTCGTCGGCCAGCGGCTGCGCGCCCTGCTGCACCCAGATGGTTCCGGCGAACACCGGCGGTCGCCGGGCATCCGGGTCGGGCTGGTGGATGCCGACCGCCAGCCGGGGTCGCAGCCCCAGCTCCGGCCGCTCGGCGACGCGCACCACCTGGGTGCTCGACCGCAGCGCGTCGAAGATGCCCCACTGGCCAATCCACTCGAGATGCTCGGGCGGGCCGGCCCTGCCCAGGATGGACAGCCGGCGCAGCTCGTCGGCCTCGTCGTTGGAGGCCGAATAGGCCAGCACCTGGGATTGGGCGTTTTCGATGCTGACCATGCCGTGGATGCGCTCGGCCAGTGACTGCGCCAACCCGAACAGGTCGGTGCCCGAGTCGTCCGGCGCGTCGGCGCGGTCGCCGTGATGTTCCAGCACGTGATTGACCAACTGGTACAGCCGTTCCCAGCGGGCCCGCGGATCGACGGCCACCACCGCCGACCCCGCCGCGACGGCCGTGCCGACCAGGGCGTCGGACGGCTCCTTGACGAAGACGGCCACCGGTACCCGGTCGCGGGCCTGGGTGTCGATCCAGCGCAGCGCCTCGTCCTCGCCGACGCCCAGCAGGAAGAAGACGTCGGCGGAGCCCGCCGCCGCGGCCAGCCCGAGCCGCACATCGTCGGAGTCGAGCAGCGCCGCCGACGCGACCGGTTGGTCCAGCCCACGCGGAGCGTCGACCAGGCTGACCATGGTCGCGTCCAGCGCGAGCAGCAGCTGACCCAGCCCGACACCGGCCATATTGTCCGATCTTACTACAAAGTCCCATCTGTCTTGTCGTATCGGCTAAATCGCGGCGTGGCCGCCGCGAGGATCCTGGGCAGCATGGATGCGATCACTGGAATTTCCGAGGTGCCGGTGCCGGCCAACGAGCCGGTCCACGATTACGCGCCGCACTCCGCGGAGCGCGCCCGGTTACGCGCCGAGTTGGCCGCGCTGGCCGGCCACCCGATCGACCTGCCGCACGTCATCGGCGGCCGCCACCGGATGGGCGACGGTGAACGTATCGACGTCGTCCAGCCGCACCGGCACGCCACCAAGCTGGGCACCCTGACCAACGCCGTGCACGCCGACGCGACCGCGGCCGTCGACGCCGCAATGGCCGCCAAAAGCGATTGGTCGGCAATGCCTTTCGACGAGCGGTCGGCGGTGTTCCTGCGGGCCGCCGATCTGCTGGCCGGGCCGTGGCGGGAGAAGATCGCCGCCGCGACGATGCTGGGCCAATCCAAGTCGGCCTATCAGGCCGAGATCGACTCGCCCTGCGAGCAGATCGACTTCTGGCGGTTCAACGTGGCGTTTGCCCGGCAGATCCTGGCGCAGCAGCCGATCAGCGGGCCGGGGGAGTGGAATCGCAGCGACTACCGCCCGCTGGACGGCTTCGTCTACGCGATCACGCCGTTCAATTTCACCTCCATTGCCGGCAACCTGCCGACCGCGCCGGCGCTGATGGGAAACACCGTGGTGTGGAAGCCGTCGATCACCCAGACCCTGTCGGCGTATCTGACCATGCAGTTGCTCGAGGCGGCCGGATTGCCGCCCGGGGTGATCAACCTGGTGACCGGCGACGGGTTCGCGGTTTCCGATGTGGCACTGGCGGACCGGCGGCTGGCGGGCATTCACTTCACCGGGTCGACGGCGACCTTCCAGCGGCTGTGGTACCAGGTGGGCACTAATATCGGTCACTACCACTGCTATCCGCGGCTGGTGGGCGAGACCGGCGGCAAGGACTTTGTCGTCGCGCACGCCTCCGCGCGCCCGGATGTCTTGCGCACCGCGCTGATTCGCGGCGCCTTCGACTACCAGGGGCAGAAGTGCTCGGCGGCGTCGCGGGCGTTCATCGCGCAGTCGGTCTGGCGGCGGATGGGCGACGAGTTTCTGGCCGAGACCGCCGCATTGCGCTACGGCGACGTCACCGATCTGACCAACTTCGGCGGCGCGCTGATCGACCGGCGGGCCTTCGTCAAGAACGTCGACGCCATCGAACGCGCGAAGGGCGCGCCGCACGTCACGATCGCGGTGTGCGGCGAATACGACGACAGCGAAGGCTATTTCGTGCGGCCGACGGTGTTGCTGTCCGACGACCCGGCCGACGAGTCGTTCGCGACCGAATACTTCGGCCCGCTGCTGTCGGTGCACGTGTATCCCGACGACGACTACGAGCGAATCCTCGACGTGGTCGACACCGGATCCCGGTACGCTCTGACCGGTGCGGTCATCGCCGACGACCGGGCGGCGGTGCTGGTCGCGCAGGACCGGCTGCGCTTTGCCGCCGGGAATTTCTACGTCAACGACAAGCCGACCGGGGCGGTGGTGGGGCGCCAGCCGTTCGGCGGTTCGCGCGGCTCGGGCACCAACGACAAGGCCGGCTCTCCGTTGAATCTGCTGCGCTGGACGTCGGCCCGCACCATCAAGGAGACGTTCGCCCCGGCCACCGGCCACACCTATCCGCACATGGGGGCCGACTGATGGCCGGGCTGTTCGCCCACACCCTGCGCCCGGCGATCCTGGGCCGCGGGCCGGCGACCGGGGTTGCGCCGGGCCGCCGAAGCCCTGCCGGTGACCCGACGGGTGGTGCACCGGTTCATCGCCGGGGAGACGATCGATTCCGCGCTGGACAGCGTGATCGCCCTTCGTGATTCGGGACGCTGCGTCAGCGTCGACCATCTGGGCGAGGACGTGTCGGACGCCGACGGCGCCGATGCGGCGGTGCGGGTGTATCTGGAGCTCGTCGACCGCCTGGGCCTCCTCGGCGATGGGGCGGCCGTCCGACCGCTCGAGGTGTCGCTGAAACTGTCCGCGCTGGGCCAGTCGCTGGATCGCGACGGTGAGAAGATCGCCCGGGAGAACGCGTGGGCGATCTGCGCGGCCGCGAAGTGGGCCGGCGTGTGGGTGACGGTGGACGCCGAGGACCACACCACGACCGATTCGACCCTGCGCATCGTGCGCGACCTGCGGCGCGAATTCGATTGGCCGGGTGTGGCGTTGCAGGCCTACCTGCGGCGCACGCTCGGCGACTGCGAGGAGTTCGCCGCCGCCGGCGCGGGGGTGCGGCTGTGCAAGGGCGCCTACGACGAGCCCGCCTCGCTGGCCTACCGCGATCCCGCCGCGGTCACCGATTCCTACCTGAGCTGCCTGCGGGTGTTGATGGCCGGTTCGGGCTATCCGATGGTGGCCTCCCACGATCCGGCGATCATCGAGGCGGCGCCGTCGCTGGCCCATGAATCAGGGTGTGGCACCGGCGAATTCGAGTACCAGATGCTGTACGGCATCCGCGACGGCGAGCAGCGGCGGCTGGCCGAGGCCGGCCACACCGTCCGGGTCTACGTGCCCTTCGGCACCCAGTGGCACGGCTACTTCATGCGCCGGCTCGCCGAACGCCCGGCCAACCTGACGTTCTTTTTGCGAGCGCTGGCCGCGCGTCGGCATTGAGTATGCATCCGGGGCTTGCGGAGTTGCATCAGGTCGACGACACGCCGACGACGTCCGCCGCCGCTACACACTCAACGCCGAGGATGCGCACTCAACGCCGCCGCGGGCGCTCGCTGGCGAACCCGCGCACCACATGCGCGCGAACGAATTCCGCCGTCACGTCGGGATCGTCCAGGTTCAGCGTTGGCGACGGTGTGCTGAACAACGAGAACAGGATGCGCGCGAACCATTCACCGGCCGCCTCGACGTCGAGGTCCTTGCGCACCTCACCGGTGAGCCGGGCGGCGGCCAGATACGGGGCGAAGAACTCGACGCATTCGCGCAGCAGCACGGCGGCGTCCTTGGTCAGCAGCAGGCTGATCGCATCCTCGTCAAAGTACTTCTCCGAAGCGATGACTCGGCGGGCCTGGGTGACGAACACCGCCGCCGCGCAGAGCCTCTCCTCGAGCGTGCCGCCGCGGTCCATCGCCTTGGCCATCTCGCGGTAGAAACGCTCGGAGGCGTGTTCGGCGCAGGCCTCGACGATCGCGGCCTTGTCGGAAAAGTATTCGTAGATGGTGCTTCTCGACACGCCGGCCTGCTTGGCGATGTCGACGATGGTGGCCTTCTGCAATCCCTGCCTGCCGAAACACGTGAACGCGGCCGCGACGATCAGCTCGCGGGTGTCGGTCGCCGGGGTCGCGTCGGTCGACATGGAATCAGCGCGCCTTTCCCTCAGCCGGCCGGCGCGAGGATCAAACCACTCGTGGGCACGCCGGTTCCCGAGGTCACCAGCACGTGCTCGACATCGGCGACATGATTGTGGGAGGCGCCGTGCGCCTGCCGCACCGCCTCGGTGATGCCGTTCATGCCGTGGATGTAGGCCTCACCCAGCAGCCCGCCGTTGGTGTTGATTGGAAACTCGCCGCCGAGCGACAACCGCTCGACGGTGGCGAAATACTTGGCCTTACCGCGGCCGCAGAAGCCGAGTTCTTCGAGCTGGACGAACACGAACGGGGTGAAATGGTCGTAGATGAAGGTGGTTTGGATGTCCTGCGGCTTGCACCCCGAATCCCGCCACAACTGCCGCGCGACCACCCCCATCTCGGGAAGCCCGGTGATGTCGGCGCGGTAGTAGCTGGTCATCATCTCGCCGTCGGACGCCGCGCCCTGGGCGGCCGCGGCGATGACGGCCGGCGGCCGGCGCAGGTCGCGGGCACGTTCGACGCTGGTGACGACCAGCGCCACCCCGCCGTCGCTTTCCTGACAGCAATCCAGCAGGCGCAGCACCGGTTCGACGATCCAGCGCGAATTCTGGTGGTCTTCCAGGGTGATCGGCCGCTGGTAGAACCACGCGTTGGGATTGGTTGTCGCGTGCTTACGGTCCACCACCGCGATCCGGCCGAAGTCCTCGTTGGTCACCCCATAGGTCGACATGTAGCACTGGGCTTGCAGCGCGACCCACGCCGCGGGGGTGAGCAGCCCGAACGGAGCGTAATGCGCCATGAACAACGGGGTTTCGGCCATGTTGCAGCCACTGCCGCCGAACCGGAAGCCGGAGCGTTCGTTGAAGGCGCGCCAGCACACCACCACGTCGGCGACCCCCGTCGCCACGGCCATCGCGGCGTGCACCACGGTGCCGGCCGCCGCGCCGCCGCCGTGGTGCACGCGGGAGAAGAAGCTCAGGTCGCCGATGCCCACGTTGCGCGCGATGTCGATCTCGTCGCTGGAATCCATGGTGAAGGTGACTATGCCGTCGATGTCGGCGGGCGTCAGACCGGCGTCGTCCAGCGGCGCTGACCGCCTCGCACGCCAATTGCAGTTCGCTGCGCCCGGATTCCTTGGAGAACTCCATCTGGCCGATCCCGACGATGGCCGCGGGGCCGGGCATGATGCTGCTCATGAGCCCGCACCGTCGAGCAGGCTCAGCACCGCCAGATGTAGTCGGCGTAGGCGGCGCCGCTGGTGAACATCTTTTGACCATTGATCACATACTCGTCACCGACACGCACGGCCGTCGTGTGCACCGAGGCCAGGTCGCTGCCCGCCCCCGGCTCGGAGTAGCCGATGGCGAATTCCACGGTGCCGTCCAGGATTGCCGGCAGAAACCGTCGCTTCTGCTCGTCGGTGCCGTAGTGCATCAACGTCGGGCCGACGGTGTTGAGCGTCACCAGCGGGATGGGCGCGCTCACCCGGCGCGCCTCCTCGGCGAAGATGAACTGCTCGATGGCCGAAAACCCTCGTCCACCATATGTCTTTGGGACATCCGACACCCAGCAGGTTGGCCGCCGCCAGGGCGCGGACGCATTCGCGCACCGCGGGACCGCCGTCCATCTGCTCGCTGACCGCGGTGACGCGTTCGGGCGTCATCACGGTCTGAAGCGTCGCGCGGATCTCGGCACGCAGCTGCTGTTGCTCCGGCGTGTATTCCAGATCCATCGGCTCAGGCCCCCATTCGCACCGGCATGCGTTTCACCCCGGGCACCATGGTGGTCCGCATCCGGTCCACCTTGCCCACCAGCTCGATGCGGGGATACCGGCGCAGCAGTTCTTCGAAGAACACCGTCGCTTCCAGTCGCGCCAATTGTGCGCCCTCACAAGAGATGTTCACCGCAGCCTAAGGCGATGTGCGGGTTCGGGTGGCGGGTCACATCGAATTCCTCAGAGTCCGGGCCGAATACGTCCCCGTCCCGGTTGGCCGACCCGTAGAGCATCACCACCACCTCGCCGGCGCGGATCCGCTGTCCGCGGATCTCGACGTCGGCGGTCGCGGTGCGGGCCATGTGTACCACGGGACTGTTCCACCGCAACATCTCCTCGACCGCAAGCGGGATGCGGGCGGGCTCCTCGACGAGCAGGCGGTATTGGTCGGGATGCGCGATCAGGGCCAGCGTCCCCAGCGCGATCAGGTTGCGGGTGGTTTCGTTGCCGGCCACCAGCAGCAGAAAGGCGAAGTTGAGCAAGTCTTCGTCGGTCAACCGGTGCTCGTCGATCTCGGCCTCGGCCAGCACCGAGAGCAGGTCGGCGCGCGGTTGCGCGCGGCGTGCCGCGATCAGCCGCTGGAAGTACTCGTAGAGCTGCCCGGCCGCCACCGCCGGGTCCAGCTCGATCTCCGGGTCGGCCGTTCCGGTGGCCGCATCCGACCACGCCCGGAATTGCTCCCAGTCGTCGGGCGGGACCCCGATCAATTCGGCGATCATCCGGGTGGGCAGGGGAGCGGCGATCTGTTCGGCGAACTCGTGCACGGCACCGGGTTCGATGCCGTCGAGAATGCCGCGCACGATCTCGCGGATCTTCGGTTCCAGCACCGAAACACGCCGCCGGGTGAATCCGGAGTTGATCAGCTTGCGCAGCTGCCGGTGCCGCGGCGGATCGGTGAAGATCAGGCTGCCCTGCTGCACCGGGTTGGGCGGCTGCGGATCCGGGATCGTGATGCCCCGGGTTGAGGTGAACAGAGCTGGATTGCTCGACACGAACCGAATGTCCTCGTATTTCAACAGCGCCCAGAAGTTGGTGACGTCGTTCCAGCACACCGGCGCGGTCGCGCGCAGCTCCCGGTAGGCGGGATACGGGTTACCCGCGTAGAAGTCCGGGGAATGCAGCGGGAAGCTCGGCGAGCGCAGCGGCGGATGAGTCTGCACGGCAAGCCCCTCTCGCAGGACACCCGATCCGACAGATTGGTGCAATCTGTCTGCCGACTGTGTCTACTCTGCACCGCCGCGTGCTGTCAACACGGTGCCAAAGTAGAGGGATAGCTCGATTTTCACGCAAAGGACGATTGACGGCGGACATGCGGGGGTGTACACCAAGTGATCAGATGACCGGAGGAAGCAACATGGCCGATCCGCCCGCTCTTGTCCAGACCTACCAGCTCTACATCGACGGCCAGTGGGTCGAGCCGCAGGACGGTCGCTACGACGACCTGTCCCCGTCCACCGAGGCCGTCATCGCCACCGCACCCGACGCGGGTGTGGCGCAGGTCGACGACGCGATCGCGGCCGCGCGCCGCGCCTTCGACAGCGGGCCGTGGGGCCGGATGTCCGCCGAGCAGCGCGCCCGGTGCCTGAACCAGCTGGGCGAGGCGCTCACCAAGCACGCCGACGACTTCTTCGCGCTGTCCCAAACGGAGTGGGGCTGCATCGGCAACGAGCGCATCATGCAGATCGACGGCGCCGGGTTCATGTCCCTGCACGCCGCCCAGCTCGCGACCCAGCTGGTCGACCAGGAGGTCGCCGGCATCAGCGCCGGCACCACGTTGTTGCGCCACGTGCCGCTGGACGTGGTAGCGGTGCTCACGCCCTGGAACTTCCCGCACTGCCTCAACGTCATGAAGCTGAATCATGCGCTGGCCGCGGGCAATACGGTCGTGCTCAAGCCGTCTCCGCTGACACCGCTGGCCGGGCTTGCGCTGGCGCGCCTCATCGGCGAGCACACCGACATCCCGCCGGGGGTGGTCAACGTCGTCACACCCTCGGGGGTCGAGGCGGCCAAGCTGCTCACCACCGATCCGCGCATCGACATGGTGAGCTTCACCGGCAGCTCGGCCGTCGGCCGCCAGGTGATGTCGGCCGCCGGCGACACGATCAAGCGAATCCTGTTGGAGCTGGGCGGAAAGTCGGCCAGCATCGTCCTCGACGACGCGAACGTCACCGACGAAATGCTGGAACAGATGCTGTTCCAATCCTGTTCGCTGCATGCCGGACAGGTCTGCATCCTGCACAGCCGGCTGCTGTTGCCCGATTCGCTGCACGACGACGTCGTCGATCGGCTGGCCGCGTTGGCCCGCGACGTCAAGATGGGCGACCCCACCGATCCCGACGTGCAGATGGGTCCGCTGATCAGCGCGGCGCAACGGGACCGGGTCGAGGCGCACATCGCGGGCGCACGCAGCGATGGGGCCACGCTGGTGACCGGCGGCGGGCGACCCACCGGGCTGGACGTCGGCTACTACGTCGAACCGACGATCCTGTCCGGGGTGGAGCCCAATTCGACCATCGCGCAAGAGAAAGTGTTCGGCCCGGTGTTGTCGGTACTGCGCTACCGCGACGACGACGCCGTCGCCATCGCGAACAACTCCCGATACGGGCTCTCCGGTGCGGTGTGGGGTGACGACGTGGATCGCGCCGTCGGCGTCGCGCGCCGCATTCGCACCGGGCAGATCGTGGTCAACGGCATCAGCCCCGCCGGCGCGCCGTTCGGCGGCTTCAAGCTCAGCGGGCTGGGCCGCGAGGGCGGCGGAATCGGCGGGCTGCACCAGTACATGGAGCCGATGGCCATCGGGGTTCCCGCGTGACGGCACCCCTTGCGGGGCTGCACGTCGTCGAAATCGCCAGCGAGATCTCGGGTCCCTACGCGGCCAAGCTCCTTGTCGATCTGGGCGCCGAGGTCATCAAGATCGAGCCGCCCGCCGGGGACCCGCTGCGGCGCTGGGGCCCGTTCGCCTCGGGCGCCGTCGATCCGGACCGGTCGGGCCTGTTCGAGTACATCAACGCCGGCAAACACGGTGCCACGCTTGACTTCTCGGAGGACGCCGACGTCGTGGCCGCGCGTGAACACATCGCCCGGGCGCACCTGCTCATCGACGACTCCGGACCCGGAATGCTGCAGGGATACGGGCTCGTGCCCGACGACCTGCAGCGGATCAACCCAAACCTGGTGTTACTGCGCATCTCTGCGTTCGGTCAGTCCGGACCGTTCCGTCGCCGCCCGGCGACACCGCTGACCCTGCAGGCGGCATCGGGCTGGATCAGCTCCCGCGATCCGCAGCGTCCACCGGTTCAGGTCGGCGCCCGGATCGCCGAGTACGTTGCCGGCGCCTACGGCGCGCTGACCGCCCTGCGTTCACACCCCGACGGGCACGTCACCGAAGTCGATGTCTCCCAGCTGGAACCGTTGCTGTCTACGTTGCCGTATCCGATGTTGATGGCCCAGCGGATGCGACGGCTCGGGCTGCCCGCCAACCTGCGGCCGGCGCCCATGCTGGGCGTGGTGCGGGCCGCCGACGGCTGGGTCGGCGTCAACTGCCTGACGGGCCAGCACTGGCTCGACGTCTGCGCGATGCTCGGCCTGCCCGAGTTCGGCGAGCACCAGCTCGCGATCATGCTCGGCGGCCCGGAGCGCGCCGACTTCTTCGCCAAAGCTGAGCCGGTGCTTGCCGGCCAGACCGTCGCCGAGATCGTGGAACTCGCTCAGGCGCTGCGGATTCCGGCCGCGCCCGTCAACGACGGCGCCACCGTGCTCGATTGCCCGCAATACGCCGAGCGGGGGTTCTTCGTCGACACCGGGTTGTTTCGGCGGCCCGGGCCGCCGGTCCGGTTCTCGAAAACCGCTGTGCCGCAGCCACGTCCGGCGCCACTGTCTGGGGCGTCGCGAACCGCGACGTGGACCGGTGACGGCCGAGCGCTGCACCGAGCGCCCGGGCCGCTGCCCTTCGCCGGGCTGCGGGTGCTCGACCTCACCACGTTCTGGGCCGGTGCCTACCTGACCTGCTACCTCGGGGCGTTCGGCGCCGACATCGTCAAGGTTGAGTCGATCCAGCGCCCCGACGGGCACCGCTATTCGGGGGCGTTCGTCTACGAGGGCGACGACTGGTACGAGCGCAGCCCCATCTGGCAGGGCACCAACCTCAACAAGCGCGACCTCGCGCTGGACCTGACGTCGCCGCGGGGCCTCGACCTGGCGCGGCGGCTGGACGCCCGGGCCGACATCGTAGTGGAGAACTTTTCGCCGCGCGTGGTCGAAAACTTCGGGCTGGACTACGACTCGCTGACGGCGCTGAACCCCGACGTGATCGTGGTGCGGATGCCCGGCTACGGCCTGCACGGCCCGTGGCGCGACTATGTCGGCTGGGCGCTGAACTTCGAGCAGACCGCCGGAATGTCGGCCGTCACCGGCTTTCCCGACGGCCCGCCGTGCAACCTCCAGGGCCCCGCCGATCCGATCGTCGGTGTGCACGCCAGGGTCGCGCTGCTGGCCGCGCTCGAGCACCGCAACCGCACCGGCGCCGGCCAACTCGTCGAGGTGGCCCAGATCGAGGTCGCCGCCGCGGTCGCCGCCGAACCGGTCATCGAGTACTCGATGACCGGTGTGGTGCGGCCGCGGGAGGGCAACCGCCGGCGCGGCTGCCTGCAGGGCGTCTACCCGACCAACGAGGAAGAAGTGTGGGTGGCGCTGTCGGTGCCCGGTCAGCCGATCGACCACGATGCCTTCGACGAGCTCGTCGCCGCCTGGACCCGCACGCAGACCGCCGCGGCGATCGTCGAAACCTTTCAGGCACAAGGGATCGCGGCCGAGCGGGTGATCACCGGCGACCAGATGTACGATCCCGGGCTGATCGGGGCCCAGCTGGACGCGCGTGGCTACTACGAGGAGCTCGAGCACCGGATCACCGGGCCGCACCGCTACCCCGGGTGGCCCTTTCGCATCACGCCCGGCCTGCGGCGGCATCACCGCACCGCCCCGCCGACGCTCGGCCAGCACAACGACGAGGTGCTGCGCGAGCTGGGCCTGTCCGAGGCGGAGATAGCGGACCTGCGTCAGCAGTGGGTCATTGGCGAGCGGGTGCTCAACGCATAGCTGCCGGCAACGCATGCCCGGCCCTTTGTAAACCGCGCGTGACATGCCAAGCTGCTCGACATGGCCATCGAGATTGCCCGCCCCAAACTCGAGGGAAACGTCGCCGTCGGTGAGGACCGCCAGATCGGGTTCGCCGAGTTCGGCGACCCGCAGGGGCGCGCGATGTTCTGGTTGCGCGGCACCCCCGGCGCGCGCCGGCAGATCCCGGTCGAGGCCCGCCTGTACGTCGAGAACCACAAGATCCGTTGATCGGGCTGGACCGCCCGGGCATCGGGGTCGTCGACGCCGCATCGCTACCAGAACATTCGGGCGTTCGGCGAGGACCTGCGGACCACTGCGGACACGCTGGGCATCGACAAGATGGCCGTCATCGGACTGTCCGGCGGCGGCCCCTACGCGCTGGCGTCCGCCGCGGTGCTGCTCGACCGGGTCGTGGCGGCCGGCATCCTCGGCGGCGTCGCGCCCTTCCTCGGCGACGAGGGCATCACCAGCGGCCTGATGAGCCTGGGCAAGCGGGTGGCTCCACTGCTGAAGCTGGGCGGCGACCCGCTGCGGATCGGTGCCAGCCTGGTCGTCCGGGCTGTCCGCCCGGTCGCCAACCCCGCCCTGTACCTGTACGCGGCGATCTCTCCCGAGGGCGACCGGCGGCTGCTTACCCGGCCCGAGCTCGGGGCCATGTTCCTCGACGACCTGCTCAACGGCAGCCGCAAGCAACTGGCCGCCCCGTTCAACGACATCATCCTGTTCACCCAGGACTGGGGATTCCGGCTCGACCAGGTGAAGGTCCCGGTCCGGTGGTGGTACGGCGACAGCGACCACATCGTGCCGTTCGCGCACGGACAACACGTCGTGTCCTTGCTGCCCGACGCCGAGCTGTTCGTGCTGCCCGGCGAGAGCCACCTCGGCGGGCTGGGCCGCGGCGAGGAGATCCTGTCCACCCTGACCAGGATCTGGGACGAGCAGCACTGACCCGTGCCGCCGGCGGGTAGCCTGCTGGCGTGCTGCTGACGTCGCTGAATCCCTCGGCCGTTACCGCCACCGACATCCCCGACGCGGTACGCATCGACGGCACCGTGCTCAGCCGCGCCGACCTGCTCGGCGCCGCGACCTCAGTGGCCGAGCGGGTCGCGGGTGCGGGGCGGGTCGCCGTTCTCGCCACACCGACCGCCGCGACGGTGCTCGCGGTGACCGGGTGCCTGATCGCCGGGGTGCCGTTCGTCCCGGTGCCCGCCGACGTCGGGGCCGCCGAACGCCGGCACATGCTGGCCGACTCCGGGGTGCGGGCCTGGCTCGGCCTGCTGCCTGACGAGCCCGACGGCCTGCCGCACGTCCCGGTGCGGCTACACGCTCGCTCCTGGCACCGCTACCCCGAGCCGCCACCGGACGCCACCGCGATGATCATCTACACCTCGGGCACCACCGGGCTGCCCAAGGGCGTGGTGCTGAGCCGGCGCACGATCGCCGCCGACCTGGACGCCCTCGCGCAGGCCTGGCAGTGGACGGCCGACGACGTGCTGGTGCACGGGCTGCCGCTGTTTCACGTGCACGGTCTGGTGCTGGGCCTGCTGGGCTCGCTGCGGATCGGGAATCGGTTCATCCACACCGGAAAACCGACCCCGGCCGGCTACGCGCAGGCCCGCACCGACTTCGGCGGCACCCTGTTCTTCGGGGTGCCGACGGTGTGGTCGCGGGTGGTGGCCGACGAGGCGGCCGCCCGCGCGCTGCGCCCGGCGCGGCTGCTGGTCTCCGGCAGCGCGCCGCTGCCGGTCCCGGTGTTCGACCGGTTAGTCGGGCTCACCGGGCACCAGCCCGTCGAACGCTACGGCGCCTCGGAATCGCTGATCACCATCTCCACCCGGGCCGACGGCGAGCGGCGCCCCGGCTGGGTCGGCCTGCCGCTGACCGGCGTGCAGACCCGGGTGGTCGACGACGACGGCAACCCGGTGCCGGACGACGGGGAGACCGTCGGCAAGCTGCTGGTGCGCGGCCCGATGATGTTCGACGGCTACCTCAACCGGCCCGACGCCACCGCCGAGGCGTTCGACGCCGACGGCTGGTACCGCACCGGCGACGTCGCCGTCGTCGACGACGCCGGCATGCACCGCATCGTCGGGCGGGAGTCCGTCGATCTGATCAAGTCCGGCGGCTACCGCATCGGTGCCGGCGAAATCGAAACCGCGCTGCTCGGCCACTCCGGCGTCGCCGAGGCCGCCGTCGTCGGGATGCCCGACGAGGACCTGGGGCAGCGCATCGTCGCGTTCGTCGTCCCCGCCGGCCGGATTAACTCCGACGACCTGATCGACCATGTCGCCCAACAACTTTCGATACACAAGCGGCCCCGCGAGGTGCGCGTGGTGGACGCGCTGCCGCGCAACGCCATGGGCAAGGTGCTCAAGAAGCAGCTGCTGTCCGACGGCTGAGCGGGCGTCGTGATGCACGACACGCAGCAACTTGCCAGCTTCGGGGCCGAGCGTGGCCGCGACGCTTCACCTACCGTCGTAACCGTGCATTCAGGCAACCGGAGCGCAGGCGGCCACCATGGGTGAGCCGTCCGTGCGCGCCACCACGCCCGGCACGCCTATGCGGCGGATAGCGGCCGCCTGCCTGGTGGGTTCGGCCATCGAGTTCTACGACTTCCTGATCTACGGGACCGCGGCGGCGCTGGTGTTTCCCGCGGTGTTCTTCCCGCGGCTCGGCCCGACGGTGGCCACCATCGCCTCGATGGCGACCTTTGCGACGGCCTTTTTGTCCCGGCCGCTGGGCGCCGCCGTCTTCGGCTACTTCGGGGACCGGCTGGGCCGCAAGAAGACCCTGGTCGCCACCCTGCTCATCATGGGCGCCTCGACCGTGAGCGTCGGCCTGGTGCCCAGCACCGCGTCGATCGGCATCGCCGCGCCCCTGATCCTGACCGTGCTGCGGTTGCTGCAGGGGTTCGCGGTCGGCGGAGAATGGGCCGGCTTGGTGTTGCTGAGCGCCGAGTACGCCCCGACCGGCCGGCGGGGCTGGTACGGGATGTTCACCCTGCTCGGCGGGGGCACCGCCGGGATCCTGGTCAGCCTGACCTTCCTCGCCGTCAACCTCACCATGGGGGAGCACAGCCCGGCGTTCATGCACTGGGGCTGGCGGGTGCCCTTCCTGATTAGCAGCGGGTTGATCGGCATCGCCCTGTACGTGCGACTCAACATCGACGAGACGCCGATCTTCGTCGAGGAGAAGGCCCGCCATCTGGTGCCCAAGGCTCCGCTGACCGAACTGTTGCGGTTGCAGCGACGCGAGATCATCCTGGTTGCGGGCAGCTTCGTGGGCGGCATGGGCTTCATCTACCTGGGCAACACGTTCCTGGTGATGTACGCCCACAACCATCTCGGGTACTCGCGCAGCTTCATCTGGGGCATCGGCGCGCTGGGCGGGCTCACCAGCATGGCGTGCGTGGCCTGCTCGGCGTGGATCTCCGACCGGGTCGGGCGCCGCCGGGTGATGCTGTGGGGCCTGGTCGCGTGCCTGCCGTGGGTGTTCGTGGTCATCCCGCTGATCGACACCGGCCGGCCCGTATGCTACGTCGTCGCGGTGCTGGGCATGTTCGGCACCGCGGCGGTGGCCAACGGCCCCACCGCCGCCTTCGTTCCCGAGCTGTTCGCCACCCGCTACCGCTACAGCGGCGCGGCGGTGGCGATGAACCTGGCCGGCATCGTCGGCGCCGCCGTGCCGCCGCTGCTGGCCGGCACGCTGCTGGCGACCTACGGCAGCTGGGCGATCGGGCTCATGATGGCCTCGCTGGTGCTGGCCAGTTTCGTGTCCGTGTATTTGCTGCCCGAAACCCGCGGGGCCGCGCTGGACGCCGCCGCGCCCGCCGAGAAGGTCGCCGCCCGCTAGTTCAGTTGGCGTGCAGGTCCTCGTTGAGGGCGATGCCGGTGCCGCCGCGGGCCACCACCTCCACCGCCCCGGTCAGCGAATTGCGCCGGAACAACAGGTTGTTGCCGCCGGACAGCTCGCGGGCCTTCAGCTGCTTGCCCTCGGACGTGATGACCTTGGTGCCTGCGGTGACATACAGGCCCGCTTCCACGACGCAGTCGTCACCGAGCGAAATGCCCAGCCCGGCATTGGCGCCCAGCAGGCACCGCTTGCCGATCGAGATGACCCCGGTGCCGCCGCCGGACAGGGTGCCCATGATCGAGGCCCCGCCGCCGATGTCGGAGCCGTCGCCCACCACGACGCCCGCCGAGATGCGGCCCTCCACCATGGAGGCCCCCAGCGTGCCGGCGCTGTAGTTGACGAAGCCTTCGTGCATCACCGTCGTCCCCGGCGCCAGGTGCGCGCCGAGCCGCACCCGGTCGGCGTCGGCGATGCGCACCCCGGTCGGCAGCACGTAATCGACCATCCGCGGGAACTTGTCGACGCCGTAGACGGTCACCGGCCCGCGCCGGCGCAGCCTGGCCCGGACCGCCTCGAATCCCTCGATGGCGCACGGTCCGCGATTGGTCCACACCACATTGGTCAATACCCCGAACAAGCCGCCGGCGTTCAGCCCGTGCGGCGCCACCAGCCGGTGCGACAGTAGATGCAACCGCAGGTAGGCGTCGTAGGCGTCGGCGGCCAGGTCGTCCAGCGAGCCGATCACCGTGCGCACCGCGACGGTCTCGGTGCCGCGGTCGTCGTCGCGGCCGATCAGCGCGGTCAGCTCGGGCGGGACGTCGGACAGCGCGAGCCGCGACGTGCCGCTGGTGCCCGGCCCGGTCAGTTCCGGTGCGGGAAACCATGTGTCGAGGATCGATCCGTCGGCGGCCAGCGTTGCCAGGCCTACTCCTGCGGCACCTGCTGCTGTTGTCACGGCGGTCAGGTTACTTCCCGGGCCGCACCCGAATCCGCCCGCCCCGGCGGCGGTCGCGGCCGGCCATGCGGTCGCGGTCCGGCCCGGCGCGCCTACACCGGCGTCAAAAGCTCACCGGTGCAAGGTAATTGAGCGACGTCGCGGCACCGGCGCCGCACGGTGTGCGTCCGGTCCGTCGTCGTGCCAGGTCAACCGCGTGAACTCGGCCGTTTCGGGGTACCTCGGTCCCGTGGATCGGCCGGTCATGTCCTGGGCCTGGCGGGGGAGTCACGGTCGCGGGCCCGCAACGGGGCCGGCTCGTCGAGAGAAGGAGAACATCATGTCCTTTGTCACCACCCGGCCTGAGGCGCTGCTGGCCGTGGCCAGCATGCTCGAAGGCCTCGGCTCGTCGATGGATGCCCAGAACGCGGCGGCCGCCGCGCCCACCACCAGCATCGCGCCGGCGGCCGCCGACGAGGTGTCCGCACTGCAGGCCGCCCAGTTCTTTGCCTACGGCACCTGGTACCAGCAGGTCAGCGCCCAGGCCAAGGCGATTCACCAGACGCTGGTGCAAAACCTGGACACCAACGCCGATTCGTACGGCGGGACCGAGGCCGCCAACCGGGTGAACACCAGCGCCGCGGCGTTGCAGGGGTTGGCGCCCAACGTCATCCCCAACGTCGCACCGGCGGCCGACCCGCCGCCCGCGGGGACCACCAGCCTGGGCACCTCCATCGGCTGGGCGCAGAACGTGGGCGCGGCCGCGTCGGACTTCATCACCCTGGGCGAGGGGCAATTCGCCCCGGTGCCCGGTGCCGCGGGGATCCCGAATTTCAACCCCGGACTCACCGCGGCGACGACGGCCGGCCCGGCCGCGCCGGCGGCGCCCGCCGCCGCGGCCGGCGCCCCGGTGCTGGCCAGCATGGGCCGCGGGCCCTCGATCGCCGGCTTCACCAGCGCCGCACCCGACACCGCCCCGGTGACCGCGGTGCCGGGCGGGTTGTCCTCGATGGCCACCGCCGGCCGCGGCGGTTACGGCCTGGGCGCCTCGCGCTACGGCGTCAAGCCCACCGTCATGCCCAAGCCCGCCATCTAGAGCACCCCAGAACAGGAGTGAGACAATGACTTTTGACTTCGGAGCACTCCCCCCCCGGAGGTCAACTCCACCCGCATTTACACCGGGGCGGGCGCCGCGCCGATGATGGCCGCCGCGGCGGCGTTCAGCAACCTGGCCGACGAGTTGAGCACCACCGCCGCGGCCACCCAGTCGGCGATCGCGAACCTGACCGGCGAGGAGTGGATAGGCCCCTCGGCGGCAGCGATGGTCACCGCCGTCCAGCCGTATGTGCAGTGGATGCACACTACCGCCGGGCAGCTGCAACAGGCGGCCGCCCAGGCCATGGCCTCGGCGGCCGCCTACGAGACCGCCTTCGCCATGACGGTGCCGCCGGCGCTGGTCGCGGCCAACCGCGCCCAGCTTGCGGCCAACCGCGCCCAGCTTGCGGCGTTGATCGCGAGCAACGTGCTGGGGCAGAACGCCGCGGCGATCGCGGCCACCGAGGCGCAATACGGGGAGATGTGGGCCCAGGACGCGGCCGCCATGTACGGCTACGCTGCCTCGTCGGTGACCGCGGGCAAGCTCAGCCCGCTGACTTCGCCGGCGCCCACCAACCAACCCGGCGGGCTGGGCGCCCAGGCCGCCGCCGTCTCCGGGGCGACGGCCACCAGCGCGCAGACCAGCGGGCTGCAGGGGACCGTCGTCAATGTGCCCAACGTGGTGCGCTCACTGGCGGCGCCGGCGGACCCGCCGGGGTTGACCGCGCTGGACAAACCTGCTGTGCAACACGGTGGTGAACAACGTCGGCAACGCCGGCTTCGACGTGGTGTCCTGGAACGTGTTCAACACCATCGTGTCCAACATCCTCTACAACCACACCCTCGACACCGCCGCGGCCGGGGTGGCCGGTGAGGTGGGCGGCGCGGTCGGCGGCGGCGCGCTGGTCGGTGCAGCGGCCCCCGCCACCGCGGGTGTGGGCGCCGCGCCGGTGCTGGCCAGTATGGGCACGGCCGCCACGGGCTGCGAATTATCAACGCCGGCAACGTGGTCCGCCCCCACACCGGAGCCCGCCGCGACGACCGTCGGGGCCACCGAGTGGGGCCAGCTCCGCCGAGGAGCCGCACACCGCCTGGGCCACCGACATGCCGGCGGTGGCCTCGGCCGGGCGTGGCGGCTACGGCATGGGGCCGCGGTACGGCATCAAACCCAAGGTGATGCCCACCTGGTTGCCGGTCTGACTGGCGGCGGCGGACATCGCGGCGGCGAGTCCAGCCACTACCCTGGGAGCGTGCTGGACTTGACCGGGGACCCGGTTGCGCTGACCGCGGCGCTGGTGGACATCCCCAGCGAATCGCGCAACGAGGCGCGGCTGGCCGACGAGGTTGAGGCCGCGCTGCGGTCCCAGACGTCCGGTTTCGAGATCGTGCGCAACGGTAACGCCGTGCTGGCCCGCACCGACCGCGGGCGGCCGTCGCGGGTGCTGCTGGCCGGGCACCTGGACACCGTGCCGGTCGCCGGGAACCTGCCCAGTCGCCGCGAGGACGGCGACCTGTACGGCTGCGGCACGGCGGACATGAAGTCCGGGGATGCCGTCTTCCTGCATCTGGCCGCCACCGTCGCCGACCCGGCGCACGATCTGACGCTGGTCATGTACGACTGCGAGGAAATCGACGACGCCGCAAACGGATTGGGTCGCATCCAGCGCGAGCTGCCGGACTGGCTGTCCGCCGACGTCGCGATCCTGGGCGAGCCCACCGGCGGCTACATCGAGGCCGGCTGCCAGGGCACACTGCGGGTGGTGGTCAGCGCCACCGGAACTCGCGCCCATTCGGCACGATCCTGGTTGGGCGACAACGCTATTCACAAACTGGGCGCCGTGCTGCAGCGGCTGGCCGGCTATCAGGCGCGCAGCGTCGAGATCGACGGCTGCACCCACCGTGAGGGCCTGTCGGCGGTGCGGATCGACGGCGGGGTGGCGGGCAACGTCATTCCGGACGCGGCGGCGGTGACGGTCAACTTCCGCTTCGCCCCCGACCGGTCGCCGGCCGAGGCGCTGCAGCATGTGCGCGACGTGCTCGACGGCCTCGACGTGCACATCGAACAGACCGACGCCGCCGCGGGCGCGCTGCCTGGGCTGTCCCAGCCCGCCGCCAAGGCGCTGGTCGAGGCGGCCGGCGGCCGGGTTAGGGCCAAATACGGCTGGACCGACGTGGCGCGCTTTGCCGCGCTGGGCATACCGGCGCTCAACTTCGGGCCCGGGGATCCCAACCTCGCGCACCGGCGTGACGAACGGGTGGCGGTCGCCGCCATCACAGCCGCGGCGGACCTGCTGCGCGGCTACCTGAGCGGCTGAGCCGCCGCGCCCCGGCGCGCCTGCGCGGCGGCGTCCGCGGCCGCGGCGCGCATACCGATCGACGTCAGCTCCTCCGACACCGCCAGCAGTGCCGCTTCGTCGCCGGCCGCCATCGCCCGCGCGTGGGCCAACGCGATTCTCGCTGCGGTGCAGTCGATCTCGTCGCACAACCGAGCCAACGGCTCGCGGCCCGGGTGTCGCCGAGCTGCACCGCCTCATGCCAGACCCGCGCCGCCACCGCCCGCTGGCTGCCGCGCTCGGCCATCCGGGCGGCATCGCGCGCGGCGGCCACCGCGCCGTGGGCGCCGCGCATCAGGCTCAGCCGATGCGACCGCGCCACCCCGAGCTCGGGCGCGAACAGCGCCGACTTGGTGCCGTGCCGGGATTCGGCCCGGCTCAATGCCTTTGCCGTGGCGGCGGTGTTGCCCAGCTGGGCCACCGCGGTGGCCAGCAGGGTCAGCGACAACGGCCCCCACGAGTAACCGGTGCTCTCCAAGGCAGCCGCAGCAGGATCCAATAATGCTGCTGCAGAAGAGAATTAGCCCTCGGCGAGCAGCACGTGCGCCAGCAGCACCTCACCGATCGCGCGACCCGGCTGCTGCAGCTCGGCGAAATCGGTGAACTGCTGCGCGAGTTCACGGGCCTGCTCGAGCCGGCCCGCCAGCAACATCGTGGTGGTCTGCGCCAGCCCGATGGTGAAGCGCAGCAGCCCGGGATGTTCGGCGGCCGACGCGCGCCGCGCCAACGGCTCGACGTCGTCGAACCGCCCCTGCCGCGCCGCGCACAACGCGGCCGCGCTGCCCGCCCAGGCCACCGCCTGGTCGTCGGCCGCCGAGCACCTCGCCGGCGACCTTGACGGCGTGCCCGACGTTGCCCGCGTTCATCGCGAAGGTGGCGCTGAGTGCGTCCAGGGTGGTGCGCGGGCCGGGGTCCGCGACGCGGTTGCGGACGGTGCGCAGGAAGGCGGTGGCCCGCTCCGGCTCGCTGAGCATCCAGAACTGGTTCGCCGCCCGCAGCAGGGCCCAGTCCATCAGCGCCGCCTCGGTCAAGCCGGTGGAGTCGGCCTCGGCCAGCAGCGCGTCGGCCTCCTGGCTGCGGCTCTGCCAGCCCAGCGCATGCGCCAGCGCCAGCCGCGCCGCCAGGCCGCCGGAGCGCCGCAGGGCGGCGCGGGCCAGCCGTTCGCCCAGCGCCAGGTAGCCCAGCCGCAGCGCCTGCCGCGCGGCGTCGACGACGTCGGCGGCCCGCGGCGGCGCGTCGCTGTTCAGCGCCAGCGCCACCAGCCGCAGCCGGTCGCTGAGCCGGTCGGATGGATGCCGCGCTAGCACGGTGACCAGCTCGGTGCGTCGTTGCCGGGCGTCGTCGGGGTCCAGCGCGGCCCGCACCCGCTCGGCGAACAGCGGGTGCGCGGTGTACACCACCGGGTCGTCGGACGTCCCGCCGCGCATCCGGGTCGCCGCCGCGCCCCACCGTTGCGCCTCGGCCACCGCGCCGTCACCGGCGAGCGCGTTCAGGTCGGTGACCGACAGCGGGCCAGCTGGTACACCAAGGTGGCCGACAGCACGTCCAGCTCGTGGGCGTCGTCGACGACCAGCAGCAGGCCGGCGTCGCCGAGTGAGGCCCGGGCGGCCCGCAGCAGCGCGGCCGGCTTGCCGATCTCGGCGATCCGGACCAGGTGGCTGAACGCCCCGAGCGGGACCGCGTGTTCGGTCGTCGTGCCGGTCACCCAGCGGACCCGGGTGCCGGGGTGCGCGGCGGCGAACCGCTCGGCGGCCACCCGCGCCAAGGTGGATTTGCCGATGCCGTCGGGGCCCAGGACACCGCCCCGGCCCCGGCGGCAGTGTCGACCAACGCCGCGTCCAGCCGCTCGGCCGCCGTCGCCTGTCGGGGGACGTTCCATCGAATCGGCACGGCCGGATTTTATGGCGCGCGGGCCTGCCGCCACGGCGAAAGCCCCAGATATGACGGGCCGCGCGGGGTTGGTCTACGTTTGTCGGATATGCCCGCAGAACGCGATTCGTCGGCCGCGTGGGCGGTGTGTGTGTACTGCGCGTCCGGCCCGCAGCATCCCGAATTGCTCGGTGTCGCTGCGGAACTCGGCGAGGCGATCGCCGAGCGGGGCTGGACGCTGGTGTGGGGCGGCGGCCGGGTGTCGGCGATGGGCGCGGTGGCCAGCGCGGCCCGGGCCCGCGGCGGGCGGACCGTCGGCGTCATCCCCACGGTGCTGATGCGCCGCGAGATCGCCGACGCCGACGCCGACGAGCTGATCGTCAGCGACACCCTGCACGAGCGCAAACAG
Organism: Mycobacterium lepraemurium; assembly: GCA_002291465.1. Lineage (GTDB taxonomy): Bacteria > Actinomycetota > Actinomycetes > Mycobacteriales > Mycobacteriaceae > Mycobacterium > Mycobacterium avium. The sequence continues at coordinate 1,253,188 of CP021238.1, forward strand.
ATCATGGAGGACCGCGCCGACGCGTTCATCGCGTTGCCCGGCGGCATCGGCACCCTCGACGAGGTGCTGGACGCATGGACGACGGGATTCCTCGGGCTGCACGCCAAACCCATCGTTCTGCTGGACCCGATCGGCCACTACGAGGGGCTGTGGCTGTGGCTGTCCGGATTGCTGGACAGCGGCTACATCACTCAGGCGGCGATAGACCGGGTGGTCCTGGTCGACAAGGTGGGTGCCGCGTTGGAGGCGTGTGCGCCCGGCTGAGCCCGACGACCGCGCCGCCGCCCGACTAGGCTGTCCGCCGAGCTTGACTTCTTTTTCCTACAAGATCGAGTCCGACCAGGATCGAGTTCCTACAGAATCGAGGGGATCAGGTGTCCGATCGTGACGGGGGAGCGCGCACGGCGGTCAAACTGACCGACATCGCAGCTCGGGTGCCGACCGTGCTGGCCGACCTGCCGGTGATCGCACGCGGCACGCTGACCGGGCTGCTGGCCCAGCCCGGCTCGCACAAGTCGATCGGCACCGTGTTCCAGGATCGGGCCGCCCGCTACGGCGACCGGGTCTTCCTGCGGTTCGGCGAACAGCAGCTGACCTACCGGGACGCCAACGCCGCCGCCAACCGGTACGTCGCGGTGCTGGTCGCCCGCGGCGTCGGCCACGGCGACGTCGTCGCCATCATGCTGCGCAACTCGCCCATCACGGTGCTGGCCATGCTGGCCGCGGTCAAGTGCGGCGCGATCGCCGGCATGCTCAACTACCACCAGCACGGCGAGGTCCTCGCGCACAGCCTGGGCCTGCTGGACGCCAAGGTGCTGATCGCCGAGACCGATCTGGTCAGCGCGGTGGCCGAGTGCGGCGGCTCGGGCAGCACTGAGACCCTGACCGTGGAGGACCTGGAGCGCTTCGCGGTCAGCGTGCCGGCCACCAACCCGGCGTCGGCGTCGGCGGTGCAGGCCCGCGACACCGCGTTCTACATCTTCACCACTGGCACCACGGGATTCCCCAAGGCCAGCGTGATGACGCACCTGCGCTGGCTGAAGGCGCTCGCCGCGTTCGGCGGGATCGGGTTGCGGCTGAAGAGCTCCGATACCCTGTACTGCTGCCTGCCGCTGTACCACAACAATGCGTTGACGGTGGCGTTGTCGTCGGTGATCAACTCGGGGGCGCCGCTGGCGCTGGGCAAGTCGTTCTCGGCGTCGAAGTTCTGGGACGAGGTGATCGCCAACGACGCCACGGCGTTCATCTACATCGGCGAGGTGTGCCGATACCTGCTCAACCAGCCGGCCAAGCCCACCGACCGGGCGCACCGGGTGCGGCTGATCGCCGGCAACGGCCTGCGCCCCGAAATCTGGGACGAGTTCACCCAGCGGTTCGGGATCGCCCGCGTCTGCGAGTTCTATGCCTCCAGCGAGGGCAACGCCGCGTTCATCAACGTGTTCAACGTGGCCCCGGTCCACCGGGATCTTCCCGCTGCCCCTGGCCTACGTCGAGTACGACCCCGACACCGGTGCCCCGCTGCGCGGCGACGACGGCCGGGTGCGCCGGGTGCCGCCCGGACAGCCCGGGCTGTTGCTCAGCCCCGTCAACCGGTTGCAGCCCTTCGACGACTACACCGACCCCGAATCGAGCGAAAAGAAGTTGGTGCGCAACACTTTTCGCGACGGCGACTGCTGGTTCAACACCGGTGACGTGATGAGCCCGCAGGGGCTGGGGCATGCCGCGTTCGTCGACCGGCTCGGCGACACCTTCCGCTGGAAGGGGGAGAATGTGGCCACCACGCAGGTCGAGGCGGCGCTGGCCTCCGACGGGTCCGTCGAGGACTGCACGGTCTTCGGGGTCGAGGTGCCGCGCACCGGCGGCCGCCATCACCCGCGGCGCCGAGTTCGACGGGCGGTTGCTGGCCCACACCGTCTACGAGCAGCTGCCCGTCTACGCGCTGCCGCTGTTCGTGCGGGTGGTGGACTCCACCGAGCAGACCACCACCTTCAAGAGCCCCAAGGTGGAGCTGCGCGAGCAAGGCTACGGCCCCGACGTCAAGGACCCGCTGTACGTGCTGGCCGGCCGCGACGAGGGCTACGTGCCGTTCTACGAAGAATACCCCGACGAGGTCGCCGAGGGCAAGCGGCCCTAAGGCGGCGGTGCGACCTGGCCCTGCGCGCTCTCGGCCGACCAGGCACCATAGACCCGTGCAATCGACGTTCTGCGGGCGTCCGGTCGCCGGTGATCGCGCGCTGATCATGGCGATCATCAACCGCACCCCGGACTCGTTCTACGACCGGGGCGCCACCTTCAGCGACGACGCCGCCCGGGCGGCCGTGCACCGGGCGGTGGCCGAGGGTGCCGACGTCATCGACGTCGGCGGCGTCAAGGCCGGGCCCGGCCAGGACGTCGACGCCGACACCGAGATCGCCCGGCTGGTGCCGTTCATCGAATGGCTGCGCGACGCGTACCCGGACCAGCTGATCAGCGCCGACACCTGGCGTGCCGAGGTGGCCAAGGTGGCCTGCGCGGCCGGCGCGGACCTGATCAACGACACCTGGGGCGGCGTCGACCCGGCGCTGCCGGAGGTGGCCGCGGAGTTCGGGGCGGGCCTGGTGTGCTCGCACACCGGCAACGCGGTGCCGCGCACCCGCCCGTTCCGGGTGAGCTACGGAACTAGCACCCGCGGCGTGGTCGACGACGTGATCGCCCAGGTCACCGCGGCCGCCGAGCGGGCTGTCGGCTGTGGCGTGGCCCGCGACCGGGTGCTGATCGACCCCACCCACGACTTCGGCAAGAACACCTTCCACGGCCTGCTGTTGTTGCGGCACGTCGGCGATCTTGTTAACACCGGATGGCCCGTGCTGATGGCTTTGAGCAACAAGGACTTCGTCGGGGAGACTCTGGGTGTGGAATTGACCGAGCGGCTGGAGGGAACGTTGGCGGCCACCGCGCTGGCGGCGGCCGCCGGCGCCCGGACGTTTCGGGTGCACGAGGTCGCGCCCACTCGCCGGGTGCTGGAAATGGTGGCCTCGATCCAGGGCACCCGCCCGCCCACGCGCACGGTGAGGGGGCTCGTATGACGACGTCCGACCTGGTCGCCGGGGAGCTGGCGGGCGACGGGCTGCGCGACACCCGGCCCGGCGACACCTGGCTGGCCGACCGCAGCTGGAACCGCCCCGGCTGGACGGTCGCCGAGCTGGAGGCTGCCAAGTCCGGCCGGACCATCTCAGTGGTACTGCCTGCCCTCGACGAGGAAGACACCATCGGCTCGGTGATCGACATCATCTCGCCGCTGGTGGACGGCCTGGTCGACGAGCTGATCGTGCTGGATTCGGGCTCCACCGACGACACCGAGATCCGCGCCGTCGCCGCCGGCGCCCGCGTCGTCAGCCGCGAACAGGCGCTACCCGAGGTGCCGATCCGGCCGGGCAAGGGCGAGGCGTTGTGGCGTTCGCTGGCCGCCAGCCGCGGCGACATCGTGGTGTTCGTCGATTCCGACCTGATCAACCCGCACCCGATGTTCGTGCCGTGGCTGGTCGGGCCGCTGCTCACGGGAGACGGCGTGCACCTGGTCAAGAGCTTCTACCGGCGGCCGCTGAATGTCGGCGACGCCGGCGGCGGCGCCGTCGCGGCCGGGGGCGGGCGGGTCACCGAGCTGGTGGCCCGGCCGCTGCTCGCCGCGCTGCGCCCGGAGCTGGGCTGCATCCTGCAGCCGCTGGGCGGCGAATACGCGGCCACCCGGGAGCTGCTCACCTCGGTGCCGTTCGCCCCGGGCTACGGCGTGGAGATCGGCCTGCTGGTGGACACCTTCGACCGGCTGGGCCTCGGCGCGATCGCCCAGGTCAACCTGGGGGTGCGGGAGCACCGCAACCGGCCGCTGGCCGAGCTGGGCGCGATGAGCCGCCAGGTCATCGCGACCCTGCTGTCGCGCTGCGGCATCCCCGACTCCGGGGTGGGACTGACCCAGTTCGTGGCCGACGGGCCGGAGGGACAGAGCTACACCCAGCACACCTGGCCGGTGTCGCTGGCCGACCGGCCGCCTATGCAGGCGATCCGGCCCCGCTGACCGGCGACCGGGTCGGCGGCGCTGTCGGCCCGATAGGGCAGTATCGATCCGTGGCGTTGGTGTTGCTGTACCTGGTGGTCCTGGTGCTGGTGGCGATCGTCCTGTTCGGCGCGGCCAGCCTGCTGTTCGGTCGCGGTGAGCAGCTGCCGCCCCTGCCCCGGGGGACGACGGCGACGGTGCTGCCCGCCTACGGGGTGACGGGGTCGGACGTCGACGCCGTCAAGTTCACCCAGGTGCTGCGCGGATACAAGACCAGCGAGGTCGACTGGGTGCTGGACCGGCTCGCCCGCGAACTCGAGGCGCTGCGCGGCCAGCTGGCGGCCGCCCACGCGGCGTTGGGCGAACAGCAGACCGGGTGCCAATCCGCGGAACCCGACGACGGCGCGGATCGTCAGGACTGAATGTGAGTGACGACGAGCCGATCCGCTGCAGTTGGGCCACCGCGCGGTCCGGGCCCGATTTCGAGCTGTACCGCGATTACCACGACCGGGAATGGGGCCAAACCGTGCGCGACGGGGTGGCCCTGTTCGAGCGGATGAGCCTGGAGGCCTTCCAGAGCGGGCTGTCGTGGCTGACCATCCTGCGCAAACGGGAGAACTTCCGCCGCGCGTTCTCCGGTTTCGACATCGACGCCGTCGCCGGGTACACCGACGCCGACGTGCGACGGCTGATGGCCGATCCCGGAATCGTGCGCAACCGCGCCAAGATCGAGGCCTCCATCGCCAACGCGTGCGCGACCGCCGAGCTGGGTGGCGCCACGCAGCTGGCCGAGCTGCTGTGGTCGTTCGCGCCGGCCCCACGGTCCCGGCCGGCCGACGCGTCCGAAATACCCTCGGCCACTGCCGAATCGAAGGCCATGGCCGGTGAACTCAAGCGGCGCGGCTTCCGCTTCGTCGGGCCGACCACCGCCTATGCGCTGATGCAGGCGACCGGCATGGTCGACGACCATATTCGCGGTTGCTGGGTGCCCGCGGCGGTGCGCTGAGAACACAGATGTGGGTCTTTGTACAAGTGGTGACCTGGATAGGGAACAATAGAGGGGTGATTAGGCAGTTCGATGCCGGGCATGGCTGGAAGTTCGCTGGTGGGGCGTGTCCGGCGCCGACCAGGCTCGCAAGGGCGGGCCAGCTCGAACCTGGAGGGAGCACTCGATGGCGGCGATGAAGCCCCGGACCGGAGACGGTCCTCTCGAAGCGACAAAGGAAGGGCGCGGCATCGTGATGCGGGTACCACTTGAAGGAGGCGGTCGACTGGTCGTCGAGCTGACACCCGACGAAGCCGCCGCCCTCGGTGACGAACTCAAGGGCGTCACGAGCTCCAGCTAGAGCGTGCCGCCGGACCAGTGTCGGCGGCGCTATGCACACACTTTCCGATAGATCTTCAGGGTCTGCTCGGCGACGTGGGCCAGGAGAACTCCTCGACGCAGCGCTGGCGCCCTGCCCTGCCGTAGCGCTGCGCCTTTTCCCGGTCGGCGATGAGTTCGTTGACCGCGTCGGCCAATCCGGCCTGCTAGCCCGCCGGGTCGCGCGGGTCGTAATGCACCAGCGAGCCGGTGACCCCGTCGGCGACCACCTCCGGGATGCCGCCGACGTCGGAGGCCACACCGGCGCCGCGCAGGCCATCGCCTCCAGGCTCACGATGCCCAACGGCTCGTACACCGAAGGGCACACGAAAACCGATGCGGCCGAAAGCATTTCGCGTAGTTCCCCGATGGGAAGCATTTCCCGGATCCAGAACACGCCGGTGCGGCCGCGGGCCAGGGCGGCCACAGCGTCGCGGATCTCGTCGGCGATCTCCGGGGTGTCCGGCGCGCCGGCGCACAACAGCACCTGCACCTCGGGACTGAACCGGTGCGCGGCCGCCACCAGATGCGCGAGCCCCTTCTGCCGGGTGATCCGGCCCACGAACACCACCAAGGGCCGGGCCGGGTCGATGCCCAGTTCGGCCAGCATCGATCCGGTCTGCATCGGGCCGGCGGGATACCAGACGTCGGTGTCGACGCCGTTGCGGATGACGTGCACCGCACTGGGATCCAGCGCCGGGTAGACCCGCAGGATGTCCTCGCGCATCGCGGAGCTGACCGCGATCCCGGCGTGGGCGGCCAGCACCGCAGTGTGCTCGACCCAGGTCGAGATCCGGTAGCCCCCGCCCAGCTGCTCGGCCTTCCACGGGCGCAGCGGCTCGAGCGAATGCGCGGTCAGCACGTGCGGGATGTCGTGCAGCAGCGCGGCCAGATGGCCGGCCATGCCGGTGTACCAGGTGTGTGAGTGCACGACGCTGGCCTCCGCGGCGGCGTTGGCCATCATCAGGTCGGCGGACAGGGTCGACAGCGCCGGGTTGGCGCCCTGCAGCCGCGGGTCGGGCTGGTGCACCTGCACCCCGGCGGCGCCCGGGCGTAGACCGCCCATGCAGTGCACGTCCACCGCGCACAGCCGGCGCAGCTGGGTGACGAGTTCGGTGACGTATACCCCCGCCCCTCCGTAGACCTCCGGTGGGTATTCCCGCGTCATCATCGCCACCCGCATACCCGCACCGTAGTTCGGATGCGGCGGGGCCCGCGAGTCGGGCCGGGCCCACTTTCGCCGGTGATCCGTTTGCCGGCGGGGCCAATTACCTTGACGGACAGCCGCACAGAACATCGCCAATAGCCCGTTCCCCCTGGCAGCGCTTTGCCGCGGCCGATAGGTTTGAAGCCATGAGGGAAGCACCACACGTGCTGGGCATCGTCCTGGCCGGCGGTGAGGGCAAGCGGCTGTATCCGCTGACCGCGGATCGCGCCAAACCCGCGGTTCCCTTCGGGGGCGCCTATCGGCTGATCGACTTCGTGCTGTCCAACCTCGTCAACGCCCGCTATTTGCGGATCTGCGTTCTCACGCAGTACAAGTCGCATTCACTGGACCGTCACATCTCGCAGAACTGGCGGTTGAGCGGCCTGGCCGGCGAGTACATCACCCCGGTGCCGGCCCAGCAGCGGCTTGGCCCGCGCTGGTACACCGGCTCGGCCGACGCGATCTACCAGTCGCTGAATTTGATCTACGACGAAGACCCCGACTACATAGTGGTTTTCGGCGCCGACCACGTGTACCGGATGGATCCCGAGCAGATGGTTCGGTTCCACATCGACAGCGGGGCCGGCGCGACGGTGGCCGGCATCCGGCTGCCGCGCAGCGAGGCCACCGCCTTCGGCTGCATCGACTCCGACGAGTCGGGCCGCATCTGCAAGTTCGTGGAGAAGCCGCTGGATCCGCCGGGCACCCCGGGCGATCCTGAGACGACGTTCGTGTCGATGGGCAACTACATTTTCACCACCAAGGTGCTGATCGACGCGATCCGCGCCGACGCCGACGATGACCATTCCGATCACGACATGGGCGGTGACATCATCCCGCGGCTGGTCGACGACGGGATGGCCGCGGTCTACGATTTCAGCGACAACGAGGTGCCCGGCGCCACCGACCGGGACCGGGGCTACTGGCGCGACGTGGGGACGCTGGACGCGTTCTACGACGCGCACATGGATCTGGTGTCGGTGCATCCGGTGTTCAACCTGTACAACAAGCGCTGGCCAATTCGCGGCGAGTCGGAGAACCTGGCCCCGGCCAAGTTCGTCAACGGCGGCTCCGCGCAGGAGTCGGTGGTGGGTGCGGGCAGCATCATCTCGGCGGCCTCGGTGCGCAACTCGGTGCTGTCGTCCAACGTGGTGGTCGACGACGGGGCGATCGTGGAGGGCAGCGTGATCATGCCCGGCGCGCGGGTGGGGCGCGGCGCGGTGGTGCGCCACGCCATCCTGGACAAGAACGTGGTCGTCGGGCCCGGCGAGATGGTCGGGGTGGACCTGGAAAGAGACCGGGAGCGCTTCGCCATCAGCGCCGGCGGCGTGGTCGCGGTGGGCAAGGGCGTCTGGATCTAAGGTCGCCATCGCACCGCGAGCAGACGCAAAAGCACCCAATTCTTCGGCGTGTCGGGTGGTTTTGCGTCTGCTCAGCGGCTCACGGGATCTCGGGGATCAGCAGATGCGCGTCGCGGCGCGGGCCCCAGTGCAGGCTGACGCGACCGCGCGGCGAGTTCTGGTGGGCGGCCGGGATCTGGCCGGTGAGCGGATTGGTCGGGCACAGCCAGCGCCCGGCGACCACCAGCCGCAGGTGCTCGCCGGCGCGAAACAGCGTCGTCGACGGGCCCAGCGCGACGTCGACCGCGACGACCTCGCCCGCCGCGACGGGTTGCGGATCGGTGCAGGCCGCGACGGGCTGTCCCGGCCGCGACAGCCGGGAATCCAGGGCGCGCAGTGAAACTGGTTGCCAGCCGGTGCTGACCCGGTCGCGGCCGTAGCCGTAGGACCCTTCGAACGCGACGAAGCGGTCCCGGAACCGGCCGGGGTGCCACTTCTCCACGCCGACGAACAGGTTCGCGTCGTCGCAGCCGTGCAGTTCCACCCACAGCCGGGCGGCCATCGGCCCGGTCAGTTCCACGTCGTCGGGCACCGTTCAGGTGAAACATGCTGCGCGGGAACGTGTTCCGAATGTCACCCTGCCCGGCTGTGCGGCCGGGTCGGTTCTCAGCACCCCGGCGTCACCCAGATGCAGTGCGCGCCAGCGGGTCCGGGCCAACGGCCATTCGGATTCCTCGCGCACCGCCGTGACGGTGTCGCGGTCCTCGCGTACCTCGAGGCGCACGCTGCGCGCGGCCGGGGCCCCGTCCAGCACACCGCGGAAGAAGCTCAACTGTTCGGCCAGCGCCTCCTCGGCGTAAAAGGTCGCCCACTTGCCGCCGCGATGGGTGTAGAGCCGGGCATGTGTCGAGCTGCTGTGCGTGAAGGCGCGCAGCGAGCCGCGGCTGTGTAAGTTGTTGTCGGAGAAGCTGCCACAGACCAGCATGGGCGCGGTGATCGCCGACAGGTCGGGCACCAGCGAGCGCCAGAACTCGCCGCGCAGCGGGTGGCGGTCCTGCATGTCCTGCAAGTCGTAGGCCTGGCGGGTATCGCGTCGCACATTGCGTGACCACATCCGGATGAAGCCCAACTCGCGCCCACCGCCGGGAAACATCAGGTCCCGGTAGGCGTCGGTGAAGCCCTCCCACGGGCAGATCGCCCGCAGCGCCGGCGGATGCAGGGCGGCGACCGCGTATTGGCTGATGGCCAGGTAGGACACCCCCAGCATGACGACGTTGCCGTCGCTCCACGGCTGCCTGGCGATCCACTGCACCAGGTCGTAGGTGTCCTCGGCCTCGCGGCGCGACAACAGGTTTCCGGTGCCCTCCGAACGGCCGCAGCCGCGCGAGTCGGCGTTCACCACGACGAAGCCCTGCGCCGTCCACCAGGCGGGATCGGGCGCCTCCCAACCGGTCAGCGCCGAGAAGGTCACCGGTCGCGGCTGGCGTAGTATCCGGTACTGCGCCGAAAAGGTCCACCGGTTGCCCCGCCGCTTGGGCAGGTTGTCCTTGCCGTACGGGTGAATGCTCAGGGTGACCGGTCGCGGCCCGGCGTCCGGCTTGCGAAAGACGTTGATTCGCAACACGCGTTGCGTCGCGGGTGGGGACGGCTACGTCCCGTTCGACGTGCAGGTCCGCGGGTGGGTCGGTGACGGTGACGGGCGGTTTGGTGACGCCGCGAATCCTGCTCAGCGCGTAGCGCAGTGCGCCGGAGCGCCGCCAGGGACGGTCCAGTGCCGGCATCCGAGTGGGCGGCACGCCAATACCCTAGGCGCTCGGCGGCGCGCCTACCAGAGGTAGGGGGCCAGCCGGTAGCGCACCTTCTGGGTGTAGTCGGGGTATCCGGGTAGTTCCTGCAGCAGCAGCTTTTCCTCGTCGAAGATGCGCAGCGCGAGTAGCGCGGTGCCCGGGACGACGAACAGCAGCCCCCAGTACGAGCCGAGCGCCAGCGGGATGCCGATCATCATGATCACACGTTTCCGGTGTACATCGGGTGACGCACGAATCGATACAGCCCGCTGGAGACCAGTGTCTGGCCGGCTTCCACCGTGACTGTCGCTGCGGCGTAACTGTTTTGAATGACCACCAGCATGGCGATCCCGAGGCCGGTCGCCACCAGCACGTCGCCGAGCAGCGACAGCCAGGCCGGCACCGACGACCAGCCGAACCGGTGGTCGAGCGCGCTGAACACCATCGCCGCGAACAGGCCCAGGAACGAGCTCGTGATGATGAACTTCTGCGCGGTCCGGGGTTCGGCCCGCGGGCCCGCGCGCATGCGGCGCTGCAGGGCCGCGGGGTGGGTGCGGGCCAGGTAGGCGGCGGGCACGATGGTCGCCACCGTGAACACCGCGATGAAAACCCAGGCCTGCCAGTAGTGCAGGCGTGGCGGCCGGCAGCAGCAGGATCAAGATCCAGGAGAGAATTCCCCAGACGGACGTCGCCGTCATCCGGAGTCCGGTTTTCATCACGCTCTCCTAGCAACGTAGGTCGCGGCGCCGAAAAGCCATGGCACCGAGAATGGTCAACCCTATGTCGATGGCCAGTAGCCATAACAGGGGTACGGCGGTGAAATCTGCGCCGACTCTGGGAATGTGGGCGAACGGTTCCAGGTCGAGCAGCCACTGGGAGAACCCGGCCAGCGACCCGATCAGATACAGGGCGACGAAGCCGATCAGCACGCCCCAGGCCACCGGGGCGAACCGCGGCGCGACGCCGAAGACGCAGCCCGTCGCCGCCGACAGCAGCCAGACCGCGGGCAGTTGGACGGCCGCGCTGGCCACCACCATGGCCAGCTTGCCGCCGACATCACCGGCCGCGATGCCGTAGACCAGGCCGGCGACCGTTCCGCTGGCCAGCATCGCCACCCCGGACCCGGCTAGCGCGATCACCAAATGACTTGCCAGCCAACGGGTTCGCGACACCGCACCGGCCAACACCGTTTCGGCGCGTTGGCTCGATTCCTCCTGGTGCAACCGCAGGGTGAGCGAGACGGCGAACGCGGCGGCGACCATGCCCATCATGGCGAACGCCACGGCGATGAACGCGTCCTCGAGAGTGCTGGTGCCGCCCATCCGCGCGACGATGTCGCGCGCCTCTCCGCTGTCGCCCAGCTCGTCGCCGATGCCGTGCACCACGCTGCCGATCAGCAGGCCGTACAGGGCCAGTCCCGCCGTCCACAACAGCAGCGCGGCGCGGTCCAGCCGCCACGCCAGCCCAAAGGTGTCGCCCAACCGCGGCGCGGCGGTGGCCGGGCCGGGCGCGCTCGGCGATCAGCCCGGCGCCGACGTCGCGGCCGGCGAGCAGCCGGTAGGCCAGCACGGTCAGGCCGGCCGTGGTCACCAGGTGCAGCACCAGCACCCACCAGCGATCGCCCGCATAGGGTTTCACCAGCAGCGACCAGCCCAGTGGGGACAGCCAGGGCAGGCCGCCCGGGCCGGCGTCGCCGACGGCACGCACGGTGAAGGCGGTGCCCAGGACGGCGAACGCGGCGCCGCGCGCGAACCGGGCGCTGGGCGACAGTTGCGCGGTGACGGCGGCCACCGCGGTGAACGCCAGGCCCGAGCAGGCCAAGGCTGCGCCGAAGGCCAGCGACCCGCCGGCCGGGACGTCGGTGCCCAGCAGCCCCGCCGCGCCGATCGCGCCGGTGGCGATCGAGGCGGCGAATGACAGCGTCAGCGCCGCGGTCAGGCTGGCGTAGCGGCCGATCGCGGTGGAGTCCACCAGCTCGGTGTGCCTGTTTTCCTCGTCCGCGCGGGTGTGCCGGATCACCGTGAGGATGACCGCGACGGCGACCAGCACGTGAAACATTCCGGCTTTCCAAATCCCCACGGCCCCAAGGCTGTCGCTGTACACCTGGTCGTACAGGGCGCGCTGGGCCGGGCTGGCCATGATGGAGGCGGCGAAACCGGCCCGCGCGGCGGCGGTGGGGTAGACTTTCTCGATGCTGCCGACGTAGACCGTGGACAACGGCACGGACAGTAGTAACACCCACAGCGGCAACGAGATTCGGTCACGGCGCAGGTAGAGGCGCAGCATCTGCAGCGTGCCGGAGAAGTTCGAACCGCCCAGCGGCGCGGGCGAGGCCGATGCGGACGGCCGGTTCAGCGTTGTCGCGCTCATGACAGCGACACCTCGGCCTCGTGGGCTCCGCGCTCGCCGTCGGTCCCGGAGGGGTCGTAGTGGCGCAAGAAGAGCTCTTCGAGGGTCGGGGGGGCTGGCTGACCAGACCGCGCACCCCGGCATCCCCGAGCACCCGGATGAGCTCACCGAGGCTTTCGCTGTCGACCTGCGCGCGCAGCGTGTTGCCCTCGATGCTGACGTCCTCGACGCCCTTGATCCGCCTGAGATCACCGGGGTAACCCGTCATTTCGGCCTTGATCGAGGTTCGGCTCAGATGCCGCATCGAGCTCAGCGAACCGCTTTCGATGGTCTTGCCGGCCCGGATGATCGTCACCCTTTCGCACAACGCCTCCGTCTCGGCCAAGATGTGGCTGGATAGCAGCACCGTGGTGCCCCGGTCCCGGGCCTGCGCCACGCACTGTTGAAACACGTTCTCCATCAACGGGTCCAGGCCGCTGCTGGGCTCGTCCAAGAGAAGCAGCCGGGCGCGCGACGAGAACGCCGAAATCAGCGAAACCTTCTGCCGGTTGCCCTTGGAGTAGGTGCGTGCCTTCTTGTGCGGGTCGAGGTCGAAGCGCTCGATCAGCTCGGCGCGGCGCTTCTTGTCGACGCTGCCGCGCATGCGGGCCAGCAGGTCAATGATCTCGCCGCCGGTCAGTGACGGCCACAGCGTGACATCGACTGGAAAATAATCGATTTGGCGATGAAGTTCGACGGCTTGGGTCCACGGGTCGCCGCCCAGCAGCCGCGTCGTGCCGCCGTCGGCTTTCACCAGTCCCAGCAGGATGCGGATCGTGGTCGACTTGCCGGCGCCGTTGGGCCCCAGGAAAGCGTGGACTTCTCCCTCCCGCACGGTGAGGTCGAGACCGTCCAGTGCCCGCACCGCACCGAAGTTCTTGGTGAGCCCGCGGATCTCGATGGGCGCAAAACCGTCAGTTGCCATGGGAATCTCCTTGATCTTTGGCAGCCAGAAATGCGTCGTACATGGTGCGGTCCGCCATCAGGCCCTCGGTGTAGATCTCGAGGGCGGGCAGGATCATGTCGCGCGAATAGCCGCGCAACACCGCACGCAAATCGGTTGGGTTGTCATGCATTTGCAGATAGAGCAGCAGTCCGCCGCCTCCGGTGATCCCGAGATATTTGGCCCTGGCCCGGGGATCGCGACTGGGTTTGATCGTCCCGGCCCGCACGCCTTCTGCCAGGTATCCCTCGGCGTTCTCGATCATCTGGCGCCACAGCATCTTCGCCAGGTCGCCGCCGGTCTGCATGCTGCGCAGCACGTAGGCGATCAGCGGTGCGAATTCCTCGATATCGGCCAATTGCCCGAACCAGACGGCCGGGTCGTTGGTCTGCAGCGCCTCGGTCTTGCTCTCGCGGATCTGCTCGGCGATGTGGTCGTCGCACGCCTTGCGCAGGCCCTCCTTGGAGGCGAAGTGGTGGATCACCAGCGCGGCGCTCACCCCGGCCGCCTCGGCGATCCGGCGCAGCCCGACGCCGAACCCGTGTTCGCCGAATTGCTCGATGGCCGCGTCCCGGATCCGGGCGGCGGCGGTGAAGTCGGCTGAACGCATGTTCAGCATACTAAACGTATGTTCAGCACGCGGTCAAGGAGGGCACGCGTCAAGAATCGGTAAAAACGCGGCCGGCCCGGCAAGGGCGCGACGGGCCCGGGTCGTGTCAGTCGCGCACCGCGGCCAGGATGCCGTCGCCGAGCGGCACCAGCGCCGGAGTGAGCCGCTCGTCCTCGGCGATGAGCCGCGCCGCCTCGCGCACCGCGACCACCTCGGCGTCGCGGGCGGCCGGGTTGCCGGCGCGCCCGCCCAGCGCGGCCCGGTGCACCACGATCACGCCGCCGGGCCGCAGCAGCCGCACCCCCTCGACCACATAGTCCGGCTGGTCGATCGGGTCGGCGTCGATGAACACCAGGTCATAAGACTCGTCGGCGAGCCGGGTGAGCACCTCCTGGGCGCGGCCGCCGATCAGCCGGGTGCGCGACGGCCCGATGCCGGCCTCGGCGAACGCCTGCTTGGCCAGCCGCAGGTACTCCGGCTCGATGTCGATCGTGGTCAGGACGCCGTCGTCGCCCATGCCCGACAGCAACCACAGCCCGCTGACGCCCGCGCCGGTGCCCACCTCGGCGATCGCCTTGCCGCCGCTCAGCTTGGTCAGCAGGCTCAACAACGCGCCGACCGCCGGCGTCACCGCGCCCGCCCCGATGTCGACGGCCCGCTCGCGGGCGGCCGCCAACAGCGCGTCTTCGGAGATCGAGGCCTCGGCATGGGCGACCAGCGATTCGGCCCGACTGGGCGCTGTCTGGCCGGGGGCTTCTGCGTCGATGCCGTCCATGCCCGCAGCGTATTCCAATTCACCGCGCAGTCCGACAGGCGCGCCTGAACCCGATCCCGCCGACACGCCCGACCGGCACGCCGCGTTTAAGGTCACCGGGCGATGGATATCTCCTGCACAGCGCAGGTAACGAAAAGGTTTCTCAGGCTCAGCTCAGATTGTTCATATACCGCACATACGCCGATACGCGACGGTGTCCGTATGGATCGCGGAGCGCGGGAGACCGGGAATGGAGCGCGGGAGACCGGGAATACCGAATGGCAGCTGCCTGTTGCCGCCAATGACGAAATGCCGCTGATCGGCATGCCGAATTCGGAGGAATTGATCATCACCACGCTTTTGAGGCCGTCCAGCATGTCGCACGCGCACGACCCTTCCGCCGACGGGTGGGCGGAGCCGTCCGACGGGCTGCAGGGCACCGCGGTTTTCGACGCGACCGGCGACAAGACGGCCATGCCGTCGTGGGACGAGCTGGTGCGCCAGCACGCCGACCGGGTGTACCGGCTGGCCTACCGGCTTTCCGGCAATCAGCACGACGCCGAAGACCTCACCCAGGAGACCTTCATCCGGGTGTTCCGGTCGGTGCAGAACTACCAGCCGGGAACCTTCGAGGGCTGGCTGCACCGCATCACCACCAACCTGTTCCTGGACATGGTCCGTCGGCGCTCGCGCATCCGGATGGAGGCGCTGCCCGAGGACTACGAGCGGGTGCCCGCCGACGAGCCCAATCCCGAAGAGATCTACCACGATTCGCGGCTCGGCCCCGACCTGCAGGCCGCGCTGGACTCGCTGCCGCCGGAGTTCCGCGCCGCGGTCGTGCTGTGCGACATCGAGGGCCTGTCGTATAAGGAGATCGGCGCGACGCTGGGGGTGAAGCTGGGCACCGTGCGCAGCCGCATCCACCGCGGCCGCCAGGCCCTGCGCGATTACCTGGCCGCGCACCCCGACCACGACGCGCTGCGCGCCTCCTCGGCGTAGTCAGCGCCCGCCCGGCTAACGTTCGGGCAGCTATTCAGCGGCTTTGCGGTCTTGCCCTCGGTATCGGGCGCCCTGTCGCGCTACATTCGAAGAAGGCGAATAAGGCGGCAATAAGCGAATAAGGCGGCAATAAGCGAATAAGGCGGCAATAAGAATGAATGGCAAGGAGCTGGCGATGCCCGATCGAGAACATGTGTTCCGCCGCGCGTTCTCCTGGCTGCCCGCACAGTTCGCCTCCCAGAGCGACGCGCCGGTGGGTGCGCCCCGCCAGTTCGGCTCCACCGAGCACCTGTCCGTCGAGGCCATCGCCGCGTTCGTCGACGGCGAGCTGCGGATGAACGCGCACCTGCGGGCCGCGCATCACCTCTCCCAGTGCACACAGTGCGCCGCCGAGGTCGACGACCAGAGCCGGGCGCGCGCCGCGCTGCGCGACTCGCGCCCGATCCGGGTCCCCGCCAACCTGCTCGGGATGCTGGCCGAGATCCCCTACGAGTCGCCCGACGCCCCCGACCGTTTGGCGGACCGCGACGCCCGCGACCGGCGCCGCCGTCCGTAGCGTCGTGCCGCGCGTTCCCGGCGGCCACCGGTGCGCCGTGGATACTAGGGTGGACACGGACAACGCCGGTGCCGCGTAAATCGCCCGGTAAAGGCCTGTCTCGAGCGCTCAAATCGAGGATCCAAAAGGGGTAACGTGACCTCCGATCCGGGCTACGACCAAGCAAAAGACAGCGCCAACCGGTTGGCGCCGCGCCCCATCTCGCGCCCGCCCGTCGACCCCGCATCGCGCCGGGAGTTCGGTCGGCCTGCCGGGCTGCGGGGATCGTTCGTGGCCGAACGCGTGCGTCCGAAGAAATACCGGGAGCAGTCGGAGTTCCGGCCGAGCGAGCAGCCGGCCGACCCCGTGCTGCAGGAGGCGTTCAGCCGGCCCGACGGCAGCCCGGAAACGCTGCAGCGCCACCCCGTCGACAGCGGCGCGCTGGCGGCCGAGAAGGACGGGGTGGAGCCCGACCACGCCGACGACCCGTGGCGGGACCCCGGGGCCCCGGCCGCGTTGGGCACGCCGGCGGTGGCGCCGTCGCCGTCGCGGTCCGCGCTGGGCTATGGCGGCAAACTGGGTGTCCGCGACGTGCTCTTCGGCGGCAAGGTGTCCCACCTGGCGTTGCTGGTTCTGCTGCTGATCGCGCTGGTCATTGGCCTGATCGGCGGTGTGGTCGGCCGCAAGACCGCCGAGGTCGCAAAGGCCTTCACCACGTCGAAGGTGACGCTGTCGACGAACGGCAACGGCGAAGCCCCCGCCGGGCGTTTCGCGAAGGTGGCGGCGGCCTCCGCGGGCGCGGTGGTCACCATCGAGTCCAAGAGCGACCAGGAGGGCATGCAGGGCTCGGGCGTCGTCATCGACGGCCGCGGCTACATCGTCACCAACAACCACGTCATCTCCGAGGCGGCGAACAACCCCAGCCAGTTCAAGACCACCGTGGTGTTCAACGACGGCAAGGAGGTGCCCGCCAACCTGGTCGGCCGCGACCCCAAGACCGACCTGGCCGTGCTGAAGGTGGACAACGTCGACAATCTGTCGGTGGCCCGGCTCGGTGACTCCGACAAGGTGCGGGTCGGCGACGAGGTGCTGGCCGCGGGCGCACCGCTGGGGCTGCGCAGTACCGTGACGCACGGCATCGTCAGCGCCCTGCACCGACCGGTCCCGCTGTCCGGGGAGGGCTCGGACACCGACACGGTGATCGACGCCGTGCAGACCGACGCGTCGATCAACCACGGCAACTCCGGCGGCCCGCTGATCGACATGGATTCCCAGGTGATCGGCATCGACACCGCGGGTAAGTCGTTGTCCGACAGCGCAAGTGGGCTGGGCTTCGCTATCCCCATCAACGAGGCCAAGGAGGTCGCCCAGACCTTGATCAGGGACGGCAAGATCGTGCACCCGACGCTGGGGGTCAGCACCCGCTCGGTGAGCAACGCGATCGCCTCCGGCGCGCAGGTGGCCAACGTGAAGGCGGGCAGCCCCGCGCAGAAGGGCGGCGTCCTAGAGAACGACGTCGTGGTCAAGGTGGGCAACCGCAAGGTCGCCGACGCCGACGAGTTCGTGGTCGCGGTGCGGCAGCTGACCATCGGCCAGGATTCCCCGATCGAGGTGGTGCGCGACGGCCGCCACGTCACCCTGACGGTGAAGCCGGACCCGGACGGCAGCTGATGCTCGGCAGTCTGAGCTGGGAGCACATGCTGGTCCTCGTCGTGGTGGGCCTGGTGGTGCTCGGGCCGGAGCGGCTGCCGGGCGCCATCCGGTGGACGTCGAACGTCCTGCGCCAGGCGCGGGACTACCTCAGCGGCGTGACCACCCAGTTGCGCGAGGACTTCGGGCCCGAGTTCGACGATCTGCGCGTCCCGCTCAGCGAGCTGCAGAAGCTGCGGGGGATGACGCCGCGGGCCGCGCTGACCAAGCACCTGTTGGACGGCGACGATTCGTTCTTGACCGGTGCCTTCGACCGGCCAGTCAACGGCGCCGTGGCCCAGCCGCCGCCCGCCCCGGCGCCGCCCGAGCCGCACCGGCCCGGCCAGACGCCTTTCGACGCCGACGCCACCTGAACCGTCAGCGCCGGGTGGGGTCGAGCCCCAGCGACACGCCGGCCAGTCCGCGCCGGCGCGACGACAGCCTGTCGGCCACCGCGCGCAGCGCCTTGCCCACCGGCGAATCTGGCGCGCTGAGCACCAGCGGGGTACCGGAATCGCCCGCCTCCGCCAGCGCGGGGTCCAGCGGGATCTGACCCAGCAGCGGCACCTCGGCGCCGACCGCCCGGGACAGCCGTTCGGCCACCTGCTTGCCGCCGCCCTCGCCGAACACCTGCAGCGTGGAGCCGTCCGGCAGGGTGAGCCCCGACATGTTCTCCACCACGCCGACCACCCGCTGGCGGGTCTGCAGGGCGATGCTGCCGGCCCGCTCGGCCACCTCGGCGGCGGCCAGCTGCGGCGTCGTCACCACCAGGATCTCGGCGTTGGGAATCAGCTGGGCGACCGAAATGGCGATGTCACCGGTTCCCGGCGGTAGGTCGAGCAGCAGCACGTCCAGGTCGCCCCAGTAGACGTCGGCCAGGAACTGCTGCAGAGCCCGGTGCAGCATCGGGCCGCGCCACACGACCGGGGTGTTTCCCTGGGTGAACTGGGCGATCGAGATGACCCGCACGTCGTGGGCGATGGGCGGCAGGATCATCGACTCGACCTGGGTGGGCCGGTCGGTGGTGCCCATCATCCGCGGGATGGAATGGCCGTGGATGTCGGCGTCCAGCACGCCGACCGACAGGCCGCGGGCGGCCATCGCCGCGGCCAGGTTGACGGTGACGGTGGACTTGCCCACCCCGCCCTTGCCGGACGCGACCGCGTAGACCCGGGTTAGCGAATTCGGCTGCGCGAACGGGATAACCGGCTCGCGGGCATCGCCGCGCAGCTGCTTGCGCAGCTCGGTGCGCTGCTCGTCGCTCATCACGTCCAGGGTGACCTTGACCGCTCCGGTGCCCGGGACGCCGGCGACCGCCCGGGTGACCCGGTCGCTGATCTCGGTCTTCTTCGGGCACGCGGCGGTGGTCAGGTAGATCGCGACATGCACCGCGCCGTTGGGCTCGGTGTCGATGCTCTTGACCATCCCGAGTTCGGTGATCGGACGCCGCAGTTCGGGGTCGATCACCTTGCCCAGGGCGGCGCGGACGGCGGCGCTCAGGTCGGCTGCTGAGTCGGAGGAGTCATGGCGGGACATCACCGCCGAGTGTAGGCGTGTGGCCGGGTGCCGTCGGGCGGCGACCCTGCGGGCCGGCTAGGCCGGGCCCGGCTTCTTCGGCGCGGGGCCGGCCGCCTTGGGCGACGGCGCTTGCGGTGCCGCTCCGGTCGGGGGCCGCGGGGACGGGCCCGGCATCCAGGGGCGGCGGCCCGGACGGCGGCGGGGCGCCGAACGGCGGGGGCGAGCCCTGCGAGCTGATGCAGATCACCGTGCACCCGGGAACCTGGGTCGGCGCCTGCTGCGGGGTGGGCGTCATCCACGGGAACATCGGCTGCGGGCTGCCGAGCGCGGGGCTGCTCAGGTCGATCAGCGGCACCCGGGCCAGCGGGTCGTCCAGTGACAGGCCGTTGATGTTCATCGGCAGGTTGGGCCCGAGCCCTTCGGGGTGCTCGAGGTGCGCATCGCCCAGCGGCGGCGGCCCGGTCATCGGCGGCAGGTCGACCGGGACGACGCCGGTCGCATAGCCCGCCGCCCAGCCCAGCACGTTCTGCGCGTAGGGCATCGAGTTGTTGTAGCGCAGGATCGCGGTCAGCACCTGCGACTGGTCGCGCAGGTTGAGCCCGCCGCTGCACAGGTAGCGGGCGGCCGCCAGGGTGGAGTCGAACAGGTTCTGCGGGTTGGCCACGCCGTCGCCCTTGCCGTCGGAGGCGTAGCGCGCCCAGGTTCCCGGCAGGAACTGCATCGGCCCCATGGCGCGCGCGTAGGTGACCCGGTTGCCGGCGGCGCTCTGGATGATGACCTCGTTGCCGGGCAGGGTGCCGTCCAGCGACGGGCCGTAGATCGGGGTGATCGCGGTGCCGCGCGCGTCGACCGCGCCGCCGCCCGCGTGACCCGATTCGATGCGCCCGATCCCGGCCAGCAGGTTCCAGCTCACGCCGCAGCCCGGGGCGGCGACGGCCATCTTCTGCTCCGCGTTGCGGTAGGCGGCCAGCGCGATGCGCGGAATGCCAAGTGCCCCAGGCGCATTGACGATCGCGGCCGGCGGCGGGGCGGACAGTGTCGGCTCGGCGACGTGAAAGGCGGTGGGGCCGTGGTCGATCGCGACGACGGCGGGACCGGTGAGGTCGGGGAACGTCGGGGAGACGGCGGCCACCGGGGTGACGGCGGCGTGGACCGGGGGCATTCGCACCGGCAGCGATGGGCCCGTCGCGCTGACCGCCCCCGCGAAGACCAAGGGAGTGATCATGGCGATGCCGAATATCGGCTTGCGCGTGTTCCGAAGTGCTCGCTGCCGCAAAGTCGCGGCGGCCGGGTCTGCACCCCGGCTTCCCCCTATGCGCACTCGACCGTCCTAGGTGTGAGCTGGGCGTTACTTTCTGTTAGCTCGGTGAACCAGATCACCATACATAACTCTTGTGACGCGAGTGGCGCAATGGTTTGACCGGTTCTCACCTGGATTTCTTAGCCGTCTGCTCCCGGTTGTCGGCACCGGAAACCGGCTCGCTGTCGGCGCTTTGGGGCCGCAGTTCGGCGAGCAGTTCACGCAGGTCGTCGAGCTCGTGGCGCAGGTACTCCCGCGTCACCACCTCGCCGACGGCCAGCCGCACTGCGGCCAGCTCGCGGGCCAGGTACTCGGTGTCGGCCTTGGCCTGGCGGCGCGACGGCGGTCCTCTTCGAGCGCCACCCGGTCGCGGTTCTCCTGCCGGTTCTGCGCCAACAGGATCAGCGGCGCCGCGTAGGCGGCCTGGGTGGAGAACGCCAGGTTCAGCAGGATGAACGGATAGGGATCCCAGCGCAGCCGCACCGCGAACACGTTCACCACGATCCACACCGCCACCACGATGGTCTGCAGCAGCAGGTACCGGCCGGTGTCGAAGAAGCGCGCGATCGACTCGGTGATCTGCCCGACGGTCTCGGGATCCAGCCGCGGCGAATACCGGCGCGATGTCCGCGGCGTGTACAGCCGGCGCACAGCCGTGGATTTGCTCACCCGGATCCTCCCAGTCCCTCGAGCCGACCGGCGGTGTCGAGTTCCTGCATGTCCACCCCCAGTCCGGCGGTAGCAGGTGATCGAGCAGGTCGTCCACGGTCACCGCGCCTAGCAGGTGGTTCTCGTCGTCCACCACCGGGCCGCACACCAGGTTGTATGCGGCCAGGTAGCGGGTCACCGCGACCAGCGGCGTCTCCGGCCGCAGCGTCATCAGGTCGCTGTCGACGATCCCGCCGACCAGCTCGGCCGGCGCCTTGCGCAGCAGCCGCTGCAACGGCACACAGTCCAGGTAGCGCGGCCGGTGGGGGTGGCCGTGGGCGGGCGCACCACGAACACCATGGACGACAGCGCGGCGGTTAGATCGGGATCGCGGGCCCGGGCCAGCGCCTCGGCGACCGCGGTGTCCGGGGTGAGCACCACCGGGTTGGACGTCATCAGGCCGCCCGCGGTGTCCGGGGGAGTGGGTGAGTAGGCGGCGCACCGAGGCCGAATCGCCGGGGTCCATCCGTTTCAGCAGCATCTCGGCGTCGGTCGGATTGAGCACCCCGAGCAGGTCGGCGGCGTCGTCGGGATCCATCTCCTCGAGCACGTCGGCCGACCGCTCGGTCCCCAGCTGCGAGAGCACCTCGGCCTGGTCGAGTTCGGGCAGCTCCTGCAGAATGTCGGCCAGCCGGTCGTCGTTGAGCGCCTTGAGCACCTCGTAGCGGCGCTTGGCCGGGAGTCCGCGGATGGCGTCGGCGACGTCGACCGGCTTGCGGCCCTCGAACTGTTCGAGCAGCTGCGCGACGGCCTGGTCAGGCAGCGCCAGCGTCGACGGCGTCAGGCCCTGCACGTTGCGCCAGTCCACCACGTGCACCGGGCCGCGCCGGCGCAGCCGTCGCTGCGGGCGCACCGCGACCCGGGTGACCATCCAGTCCCGCGTCCGGGTCTGGATGGTCACCCGGGTCGGTTACCACCACGTCGACGCCGGCCAGCTCCGACAATTCGGGGTCGTTGACCTTGAACACGGTGTCGAGCACCTGACCTATCGCCAGCACCTCCCCGGGCCGCTGCTCGAAATGGCGCAGCGACACGCTGCCGGTGCTCAGCGTCAAGGCGTTGGGGTCGATGGCGGCCACCCGCAGGATCGGGATGAAGATGCTGCGCCGCGTCGCCAGGTCGACGACCAGCCCCAGCACCCGCGGTTGCTGGCGGACGATGCTGATGCTGATCACCACGTCGCGGACCCGGCCGACGGATTCGCCGAGCGGGCCCAGCACCAGCATCCGCGCCAGCCGCGCGATGTACACCCTGTTGACCGATCCCATGGCAGTAGAGCCTAGGCAGCCGCCGGTTCGATGGCCGAGCGCACCTAGTGGGTGTGCAAGGCGAACAGCACGACCACCAAAGTCACCACCAGGGTGGCGATTCCGATGACGATGCCGGCGACGGCCAGGCCGAAGCCGTCCTGGCGGGTCCGCTTGATCTGGTCCAGGGCGATCGCGCCCAGCACGATGGCTACGACCGAGCCGGTGCCGCACAGCAGGCCGGTGAACGACGCGATCAGCGAGGCGATCGCCAAACCGTTGGTCCCGGGCTGCCCGCCGAGCAGCGGCGGCTGGGGCGGGTAGCCACCGTAATCCGGACCCGGGTAGTAGCCACCCGGGTATCCGGGCGGTCCGTAGCCGGGCGGGGGTGGCGGAACTGGGGCGGCCACCGGCGGTGGGCACGGGGGCGGATAGCCGGGTGGGTAGTCGGCCGGATAGCACGGCGGGGGTGCGGAGCCGGCGGGCGGTTCCCACGGGGCCGGCTGGGCGTGCGGCGCCGAAGTTGCGTCGTCGTTGGGCTTGTCGCCGTGGGTCTGGTCGCCGTGGTGGTCGTGTTGGGCGCTCTCGCCGAAGCCGCCGCCGGGAGCCGTCATGGTGTTCAACCTAACCCATCCGCGACCGGCGGTTGCGGCGCCGAAGCCCGGTGCGCGGCGCTCGGTGTTTCCGCAGGTGGCATCCGTTGGCCGGCTGGACCGGCTGGATAGGCTGGGGAGGGCCTGAGATGAAACGACGGTCGAGGCGGAGGAGAATGAGCGGCGATGACTAGTCCTTTCCAGCCTGGGCAGGTTCCCGGCGCGCCACCCCCCGGCGCGGGCGGTCGCCGCGGCGTGCCCGGTCTGCCGACACCGCCCCGGGGCTGGCCGGTCGGCTCCTATCCCACCTACGCCGAGGCGCAGCGTGCCGTCGACTACCTGTCCGACCAGCAGTTCCCGGTCCAGCAGGTCACCATCGTCGGGGTCGACCTGATGCAGGTGGAACGGGTGACCGGCCGGCTGACCTGGCCCAAGGTGCTTGGCGGTGGCGTGCTGAGCGGGGCATGGCTGGGTTTGTTCATCGGGCTGGTGCTCGGATTCTTCAGCCCCAACCCGTGGGGGGCGCTGGCCACCGGTCTGGTCGCCGGTGTGTTCTTCGGGTTGATCACCTCCGCCGTTCCTTACTCGATGGCCCGTGGCACAAGAGATTTCAGCTCGACCATGCAGCTGGTGGCGGGCCGCTACGACGTGCTCTGCGATCCGCAGAATGCGGAGAAGGCGCGGGACCTGTTGGCGCGCTTGGCGATTTGAGGCGCGCACGAGAGGTGTGAACAAGTGGTGATCGGTCGTGGGCGCGTACGCCGGGCAGGCGCGGTCGCGCTGGCGACAGTCACCATCGCCGCGGCGCTGTCGGCGTGCGCCGCCGGGCCGCGCGGGCTGGTGATCAGCTTCTACACCACGGCCACCGACGGCGCCACGTTCGCCGCGATCGCCCAGGATTGCACCAGGCAGTTCGGCGGCCGCTTCGCCATTCAACAGATCAGCCTGCCCCGGGCCCCGGGCGAGCAGCGGTTGCAGCTGGCCCGTCGGCTGACCGGTCGCGACCGCACGCTGGACATCATGTCGCTGGACGTGGTGTGGACCGCGGAGTTCGCCGAGGCCGGCTGGGCGCTGCCGTTGTCCGACGACCCCGCGGGCCGCGCCGAAGCCGACGCGACCGTGGACACCCTGCCCGACCCGCTGTCCACCGCGCGCTGGCACGACAGGCTGTTCGCCGTGCCCGCCACGACGAACACCCAATTGCTGGTACCGGCCGGATTTGGTGCCTCAGCCGCCGCGGACCTGGGACGCCGTGGTGACCGAGGCGGCCCGGCTGTACGCGGCGGTTCAGCCCAGCTGGATCGCGGTGCAGGCCAACGAGGGCAAAGGCCTGGTGGTCTGCTTCAACACGTTGCTGGCCAGCGGCGGCGAGCGGGTGCTCTCCGAGGACGGCCGCCGCGTCACGCTGACCGACACCCCGGCGCACCGGGCGGCCACCGTCAACGCGCTGCGCATCCTGAAGTCGGTGGCGACCGCCCCCGGCGCCGATCCCTCGATCACCCGCACCGACGAGGGCACCGCGCGGCTGGCGGTCGAACAGGGCCGCGCCGCCCCGGCCGTCAACTGGCCCTACGCGCTGGCCTCGATGCTGGACAACGCGGTGAAGGGCGGCGTGCCCTTCCTGCCGCTGAACCGGGATCCGAGGTTGGCGGGCAGCATCAACGACGTCGGCATCTTCGTGCCCACCGACGAGCAATACCGCATCGCCTACCAGGCCAGTCAGAAGGTCTTCGGCTTCGCGCCGTATCCCGGTGTGGCGCCGGGCCTTCCGGCCAAGGTGACCATCGGCGGGGCCAACCTGGCGGTGGCCAGCACCACCCGCCACCGCGCCGAGGCGTTCGAGGCCATCCGCTGCGTGCGCAGCCTGCAGAATCAGAAGTACGTGGCGATCCAGGGCGGCCTGCCGCCGGTGCGCACCTCGCTGTACTCGGACCCACAGTTCCAGGCCAAGTACCCGATGTACACCATCATCCGCCGCCAGCTCACCGACGCCGCGGTGCGACCGGCTACGCCCGCCTATCAGGTGGTGTCCATCCGGCTCGCCTCGACGCTGAGCCCGATCACCGGGATCGACCCGGAGCGGACCACCGATCAACTCAGCGTCGAGGTGCAAAAGGCCATCGACGGGAAGGGGTTGCTGCCGTTACGGCCACCCTCGACGAAACACGCTCTACCCCAACGTCTTCCGCCGCACCGGGCGGGCGGGGCCGGATGTCCGAACAGCGGCTGGCGCTTCTGCTGGTTGCGCCGGCGGCGATTCTGATGCTGGCAGTGACGGCCTACCCGATCGGCTATGCGGTGTGGTTGAGCTTGCAGCGCAACAACCTTGCGGCTCCGCGCGACACCGCGTTCGTCGGCCTGAGCGACTACGCGACCATCCTGAGCGATCGGTATTGGTGGACCGCGCTGGCGGTGACGCCGGGCATCACCGTGGTCTCGGTGTCCGCCGAATTCGTGCTGGGCCTGGCGCTGGCGCTGGTGATGCACCGCACCCTGGTCGGCAAGGTCCTGGTGCGCACCGCGGTGCTGATCCCGTACGGCATCGTCACCGCGGTCGCGTCCTACAGCTGGTACTACGCCTGGACGCCCGGGACCGGCTATCTGGCCAACCTGCTGCCGCACGGCAGCGCCCCGCTGACCGCCCAGATCCCGTCGCTGGCAATCGTCGTGCTCGCCGAGGTCTGGAAGACGACGCCGTTCATGTCGTTGCTGCTGCTGGCCGGTCTGGCGCCGGTGCCCGAGGACCTGCTCAAGGCAGACCAGGTGGACGGCGCCGGCGACTGGCGGCGGCTGACCCGCGTCACCCTGCCGATCATCAAGCCGGCGGTGGTGGTAGCGCTGTTGTTCCGAACCCTGGACGCCTTCCGCATTTTCGACAACATCTACGTTTTGACCAACGGCGCCAACAACACCGGTTCGGTGTCGATGCTGGGCTACGACAACCTGTTCAAGGGTTTCAACGTGGGGCTGGGCTCGGCGATCAGCGTGCTGATCTTTGGATGTGTGGGCCTGCTCGCGCTGGTTTTCGTCAAGGTCTTCGGTGCGGCAGCACCCGGTGGTGACGTCGATGGCCGTTAACCGCACCGCCGCACGTCGCACAGTGCTCTGGGCCGTGATCGACACGCTGGTGGTGGTGTATGCGCTGCTTCCGGTGTTGTGGATCTTCAGCCTGTCGCTGAAGCCGACGTCAACGGTCAAGGACGGCAAGCTGATTCCGTCGGTGATATCGTTGGAAGACTATCGCGGCATCTTCCGCGGCGACTTCTTCAGCTCGGCGCTGATCAACTCCGTCGGGGTCGGGCTGATCACCACCGCGGTCGCGGTGCTGCTCGGCGCCATGGCCGCCTACGCCGTGGCCCGGCTGGACTTTCCCGGCAAGCGGCTGCTGGTCGGGGCCGCCCTGCTGATCACCATGTTCCCGGCGATCTCGCTGGTCACGCCGCTGTTCAACATCGAACGCTTCCTCGGCCTGTTCGACACCTGGCCGGGTTTGATCCTGCCGTACATCACCTTTGCGCTGCCGCTGGCGATCTACACGTTGTCGGCGTTCTTCCGGGAGATCCCATGGGATTTGGAAAAGTCGGCGAAAATCGACGGCGCCACGCCGGCGCAGGCGTTCCGGAAGGTGATCGTGCCGCTGGCGGCGCCGGGCGTGGTGACCGCGGCGATCCTGGTGTTCATCTTCGCCTGGAACGATCTGCTTCTGGCGCTGACCCTGACCGCCACTAAGGCGGCCATCACCGCGCCGGTGGCGATCGTGAGCTTCAGCGGCAGTTCACAGTTCGAGGAGCCGACCGGATCGATCGCGGCCGGGGCCGTGATGATCACCGTCCCCATCATCTTGTTTGCTCTAATCCGCCAACGGCGGATCGTCGCCGGGCTGACCTCTGGCGCTGTGAAGGGATGACTCGATGGCCGAGATTGTGCTGGACCATGTCAGCAAGAGCTACCCGGACGGCGCGACGACGGTGCGCGACCTCAACCTCACCATCGCCGACGGCGAATTCCTGATCCTGGTCGGCCCGTCCGGCTGCGGCAAGACCACGACCTTGAATATGATTGCCGGGCTTGAAGATATCTCATCCGGCGAGCTGCGCATCGGCGGCGAACGGGTGAACGAGAAGGCGCCCAAGGACCGCGACATCGCCATGGTGTTCCAGTCCTATGCGCTGTACCCGCACATGACGGTGCGCCAAAACATCGCGTTTCCGTTGACACTGGCCAAGATGAAGAAGGCCGAGATCGCCCAGAAGGTCGCCGAGACGGCCAAAATCCTTGACCTGACCGACTTTCTGGACCGCAAGCCGTCTCAGCTGTCCGGCGGACAGCGCCAGCGGGTGGCGATGGGCCGGGCCATCGTGCGGCACCCGAAGGCGTTCCTGATGGACGAGCCGCTGTCCAACCTGGACGCCAAACTGCGGGTGCAGATGCGCGGCGAGATCGCCCGGCTGCAGAAGCGGCTGGGCACCACCACGGTCTACGTCACCCACGACCAGACCGAGGCCATGACCCTGGGTGACCGCGTGGTGGTGATGCATTCCGGTGTGGCACAACAGATCGGCACCCCCGACGAGCTGTACGAGAACCCGGCCAACCTGTTCGTCGCCGGCTTCAT
This sequence comes from Mycobacterium lepraemurium, assembly GCA_002291465.1. GTDB lineage: Bacteria > Actinomycetota > Actinomycetes > Mycobacteriales > Mycobacteriaceae > Mycobacterium > Mycobacterium avium. The sequence continues at coordinate 1,280,814 of CP021238.1, forward strand.
CGGCTCGCCGGCGATGAATTTCTTCCCCGCCACGCTGACGCCGATCGGGCTGAAGCTGCCCTTCGGCGAAGTGATGCTGACACCGGAAGTTCAACGGGTCATCGCCGAGCATCCCAAGCCGGACGACGTTATCGTCGGCGCGCGACCCGAACACCTGTCCGACGCCGCGCTGATCGACGGCTACCAGCGGATCAGGGCGCTGACCTTCGAGGTAAAGGTCGACATGGTCGAGTCGCTGGGCGCCGACAAGTGCGTGTACTTCTCCACCGCGGCGTGGGCCGCGCATTCGACCCAGTTGGACGACCTGGCCGCCGAGGCGGACGCACACGAAAACCAGTTCGTGGCAAGGGTTCCCGCCGAATCCAAAGCGGCTATCGGCCAGACGGTCGAGGTGGCGCTGGACACAACGAAGCTGATGGTCTTCGACGCCGACTCCGGGGTGAACCTGACCGTCGCGCCGTCCGGCTCGCCGTGAGCCAGGCCCTGAAGCCGGTGCGCGCGCACGTGCGGGCGCACTTCTGCGGTGACGAGCCAGATTCGGCCAGCGTGACATTCCTGGGTACCGAAACCATCGAGGTGCTGCGGTTCCGCACGGCCGACGGGCTGGTGCACTACGTCTCGCTGGGCTGCTCGCGTCATCCCATGACCGAACCGACGGCCGAGATCACCGACCCGGTGCGCGGACCGCGCGCCGAGATCGTGCTGCGGCTACGCGATCCCGGCCCGGTCACCGGCATCGCAAAGAGCTGGCGATCCTGGCGGCATCCCCGGCCGTCGAGGGCTCGGTGCTGGTCGCCGGCGCGCTGATCGACCTGGGCTCGCCGCTGTGGGCGTCGCCGTCGGACCGGGTGCCGTTCACGGCAGTGCTGTTGGGCCGCAGCGATATTCCCGATCTTCCGCTGCCTCCGCCGCGCGACCCGGTGCAATTCCTGTCGGCGAACCCCATCACCGCCACGGAAGCGGCGTGGGTGCGGCTGAAGGGCGCGGAGGCGATGCGGCAGGCGTGGGACAACGACGGCGTCGACGTGCTGGACCCGAATCGTCCCGCCGCCCAGCCGGATTGACCCCCGCTGCTCGCGGGGGGAACTCGCGGGAAATGACACCGGCGCTCAACCGGCTATGCGCGGCGCGGCCAGATGGCCGTTGATCCGCGCAATAAGGCCGGCGGGGTCGTGTCGAATGTCGTCCACCGACATCGGCACCGTCGTCCACCCACATTCCTGCAGCCGTGCGAGTTTGAGCCGGTCGTGCAGTAGTGCCTCGCGGTCCAAATGCCACTCCACGCTATCATATTCGGCGAGAACCATCGATGCGGGCCAGGCGAAGTCGGCATACCACCGTCGGCCGTGCCTGTCGGTGATGCTGTACTGCAGCTCCGGCATCGGCAGCCCACTGCCGATGAACAGCAGTCGTGCCTCACTCTCCATGGGCGATTCGGCGCGGTCGTCGGCGTAGGCCAGCAATTCCCGGACCTTGACGATTCCGCGACGACCATGCTGCTCGCGAGCGGCCGCGTCCAGCTCCGCTGCGGTGCATGCGCCGACACGTAGTGCCGCATCAAGCGTGGCCAGGGCACGCGCGGGCCGCAGCGCGCGGGCTACTTCTATCGCGGTCCACGCCGGCGTCGTCGCCAGATGCCCCTTCACTCGTTGCAGCGGCGCCCCAATCCGTTGGTGCACCATGATTTTCGGTGACGGGTGCATCCGGATTCCCGGATCGAGGACATGGATTCTGGTGGTGCGCTCGGTGTCGAAGCCGTACAGCGCGGCTGCGGTGCCCATGCAGGCGACCACCGGCCGCCCGACCTTCAGTTGCGCGGCGTCCAGCGCATCGGACACGCCGGGAACGTTGGGTGCGTATACCCCGTGACAGACGCGGACGAGCATGCCGGACTTGACCAGACCGGCCAATCGTTTGCGCGAGATCGCGGTCAGCAGTTGGGAAGTGGTTGCCAGCCCGTCGCCGCGCAGGATGAGGCTCTCGATGTCCACAGCCGCAGACAATGCGGCAAGGCAAGTGTCGGAACCAGCCAGCTGCCGCGGCGATGTGGATAAGTCCCCCACCCCTCCCGCGAGCAGACGCAAAAGCCCCCTCGACGCCCGGCGTGTCGGGACTTTTGCGTCTGCTCGCGGGAAACGGCGACCGGCGCTACAGCCAGTCACGGTTGCGGAACTGGAAGTACAGCACCAGGCAGACGACGGCCATGCCCGCCATCACCGCCGGGTATCCCCAGGTCCAGTTGAGCTCGGTCATGAAATGGAAGTTCATCCCGTAAATGGCGGCGATCATGGTCGGCACCGCCAAGATGCCGGCCCAGGCCGCCATCTTGCGCATGTCATTGTTCTGCTGCATACCCACCCGGGCCAGGGCCGCCTGGATCAGCGAGTTGAGCATGTCGTCGTAGCTGGCGATCTGGTCGGCGGCCTCGGAGTGGTGATCGGCGACGTCGCGCAGATAGCGGCGCACCTCCTTGGGGATCACGTCCTTGTTCTCGGTCTGGATCCGGTGAAACGCCGACGACAGCGGGTTGACGCAGCGGCGCAGTTCGACGACCTCGCGCTTGAGCAGATAGATCGGTTCGACGTCGATCTTGCTGCCCGGGGCGAACGCCAACCCCTCGATGCTGTCGATGTCGGCGAGCATCAAGCTGCTCACCTCGAGATTGTGGTCCACCACGTGGTCGGCGATCGTGTGCATCACCGCGAACGGGCCCAGCCGCATCTGCTCGGGGTCGCCGTCCATCCGCTTGCGCACCTCGGACAGCCCGCCGTGTTCGCCGTGCCGGACGGTCACCACGAAATCGCGGCCGACGAACACCATGATCTCGCCGGTCTCGACGATCTCGCGGGCCAGCACCACCGATTCGTGCGGCACGTAGTTGACGGTCTTGAGCACCAGAAACAGTGTGTCGTCGTAGCGCTCCACCTTGGGCCGCTGATGGGCGCACACCGCGTCCTCGACGGCCAGCGCGTGCAGCCCGAAAACGTCTGCCACTTCCTGCATTTCGGCCTGGTTCGGTTCGCGCAGGTCGACCCAGACGAATCCCTCGCGCCCCTGGGATTCGATCTCGCGGACGTTGTCCAGGGCGTCGGCGTAACCCGAACACACCGGGCAGCCGGTTCCCGTCGTCGTACATCGCGCAGTCGACCAGCGTCGCGCGGGCCGGCGGCGCCTCGGGCGCCGGCTACGGGTGCGGTTGGTGGGCGATGGGCCGAAGAACTTCGGGCAATGCGTCGAATCCCTGGAACACATCCACCTCCCACGCAGCGCAGGTCAGACCAGGCGGTGCTCATGCTACGCGTCCCGGCGCCGGCCGGCGTGACGATCGCGCGGCGGAAAGCCCTGGTAGCGGACCGGAGATCGGCGGCAAAGAAGGGTGCGCTAGTTTCGAGCGGAACCCGAATCTGCACGAACTTCTCCACGCAAAGGGTACATCGACGTGAGCGCAAGTCCTCTCAAGGTTGCCGTCACCGGCGCCGCCGGCCAGATCGGCTACAGCCTGTTGTTCCGCCTGGCCAGCGGCTCGTTGCTGGGGCCCGACCGCCCGATCGAGCTGCGTCTGCTCGAGATCGAGCCCGCGCTCAAGGCGCTCGAGGGCGTCGTGATGGAACTCGACGACTGCGCCTTCCCGCTGCTGTCCGGCGTCGAGATCGGCGCCGACCCGAACAAGATCTTCGACGGCGCCAACCTCGCGTTGCTGGTCGGCGCGCGGCCGCGCGGCCCCGGCATGGAGCGCAGCGACCTGCTGGAGGCCAACGGCGCGATCTTCACCGCGCAGGGCAAGGCGCTCAACGAGGTCGCCGCCGACGACATCCGCGTCGGCGTGACCGGCAACCCAGCCAACACCAACGCGTTGATCGCGATGAGCAACGCCCCGGACATCCCGCGCGAGCGGTTCTCGGCGCTGACCCGCCTGGACCACAACCGGGCCATCTCGCAGCTGGCCAAAAAGACCGGCGCCAAGGTCACCGACATCAAGAAGATGACGATCTGGGGCAACCACTCCGCGACCCAGTACACCGATATCTTCCACGCCGAGGTCAAGGGCAAGAACGCGGCCGAGGTGGTGGGCGACCAGAACTGGATCGAGAACGACTTCATCCCGACCGTGGCCAAGCGCGGCGCGGCCATCATCGACGCGCGGGGGGCCTCCTCGGCCGCGTCGGCCGCCTCGGCGACCACCGACGCCGCCCGCGACTGGCTGCTGGGCACCCCGGCGGGCGACTGGGTCTCCATGGCCGTCATCTCCGACGGCTCCTACGGCGTGCCGGAGGGGCTGATCTCGTCGTTCCCGGTGACCACCAAGGACGGCGACTGGACTATCGTGCAGGGCCTGGAGATCGACGAGTTCTCCCGCAGCCGGATCGACAAGACCACCGCCGAGCTCGCCGACGAGCGCAACGCGGTGACCCAGCTCGGCCTGATCTAAGACCGACGTGGGCAATTAGGACTACTTATGGGTAGCCCTTACCCTGAAGCGCGTGTCCGAATTGCTTGAATCGATACAGAGTCGCGCCGAGCAGGGCGCGATCACGGACGCCGAGATCTTCGCGGCACACGTCGGCGGCAAGCTGTCGGTCAGCCTGACGTCCCCGCTGGACACCCAGCGCGCTGTCGATCGCCTACACCCCGGGCGTGGCGCAGGTCAGCCGGGCGATCGCCGCCGACCACCGTCAGGCGGCGCACTACACCTGGGTCAACCGGCTGGTGGCCGTGGTCAGCGACGGCAGCGCGGTGCTCAGCCTGGGCGACATCGGGCCCGCGGTGTCGCTGCCGGTGATGGAGGGCAAGTGCGCCCTGTTCCAGGCGTACGGCGGGCTGAACGCCATCCCGATCGTGCTGGACACCAAGGATCCCGACGAGATCGTGGAGACCCTGGTGCGGCTGTGCCCCACCTTCGGCGCCGTCAACCTCGAGGACATCTCCGCGCCGCGCTGCTTCGAGATCGAACGCCGACTCATCGAGGCGCTGGACTGCCCGGTGATGCACGACGACCAGCACGGCACCGCGATCGTCGTGCTGGCCGCCCTGATGGGGTCCAGCAAGCTGCTGGGCCGGGACATGAGCTCGCTGAAGGTGGTGGTGTCCGGAGCCGGGGCGGCCGGCGTCGCGCGCACCAATCTCCTTATGGCGATGGGTGTTTCGGACATCACCGTGCTCGACTCGCGGGGAATCCTGCACGCCGGCCGCGACGACATGAACGACGTCAAGGCGGCGTTGGCGCGGCGCACCAACCCGGCCGGCCTGACCGGCAGCCTGGCCGAGGCGATCCGCGGCGCCGACGTGTTCCTGGGGCTGTCGGGTGGGGTGGTGCCCGAGGAGATGATCGCGGCCATGGTGCCCAACGGGATCGTATTCGCGCTGTCCAACCCCGACCCGGAGATCCATCCGCAGATCGCGGCGAAGTACGCCACCGTGGTGGCCACCGGGCGCAGCGATTTCCCCAACCAGATCAACAACGTGCTGGCGTTCCCCGGGGTGTTCCGCGGCGCGCTGGAGGCCGGTGCCCGCCGGATCACCGAGAAGATGATGGTCGCCGCGGCCGAGGCGATCTTCTCCGTCGTCAGCGACTATCTCGCGCCCGATCGGATCGTGCCCAGCCCGCTGGACACCCGGGTCGGGGACGCGGTCGCCACCGCGGTGGCGCTGGCCACAGAAGTTTCCAACGCTACCGCCGGGTGAGAATCGGCAGGCTGGTCGCGCCGCTGCTGACCGCCCTACTCGCCGTGACCGGCTGCACGACCGACACCGGCGACCGTCGCGCCCACGCCGAAGTGGTGTTGGTGGTGGGCTCGCGGCCCGACGCCTCCTCGACGCTGCTGGCCGGCATCTACGTCGCCGTGCTGCGGTCCTATGGTTTCGCCGCGCGGCCCGCGACGGCCGGCGACCCGACAGCCCAACTGGATTCGGGCGCCTTCACCGTCGTACCCGCCTTCACCGGACGGGTGTTGCAGGCGTTGCAGCCCGGCGCGACGGCCATGTCGGACAAGGACGTGTACCGCGCGATGATCGCCGCCCTGCCCGAGGGCATCGTGGCCGGCGACTACACGACGGCCGCCGAGGACAAGCCCGTGTTGCTGGTGAGCCGCGCCACCGCCCAGGCGTGGGGCGGCAGCGACGTCAGCGCGGACCTGAGCACGTTGCCGCGGCACTGCGACGGCCTGGTCGTTGGGGCCGTGGCGGGGCGCCCCGTACCGCCGGCGGTTAGTAGCTGCCGGTTGGCCGCCCCCCAGGAATTCCCGGACGGCGCAACGATGTTCGCCGCCGTGCGGGCGGGGCAGCTGACCGCGGGGTGGACGACGACGACCGATCCCGGCACGCCCGCCGACCTGGTGGCGCTGGCCGACGGCAAACCCGCGCTGATCCGGGCCGAGAATGTGGTGCCGCTGTACCGGCGCAACGCGCTCAGCGAGCGGCAGTTGCTGGCGATCAACGAAGTGGCCGGCGTGCTGGACACCGCGGCGCTGGTCGACATGCGCCGGCAGGTGGACACCGGCGCCGACCCGCAGGCGGTGGCCGGCGGCTGGCTGGCCGAACACCCGCTCGGGCGTTAACGCTTGGGCAGCAACCGGGTCACGAACTCCTTGACCCGGCCCATCACCGGACCGGCCAGCAGCCGCTCGTAATTGGGGCCGGCCGCCCGCACCAGCAGGTCCATGGCCTTGGCGTCGGGGCCGACCAGCACCCGCGCCTTCTTCTTGCGCACTGCGTCCAGGATGATCTGGGCGGCGCGCTGCGGCGTGGTCTTGGCCAGCCGCTTGTCGAACAGGTTGGCCAGCTCGGCCTGGTCGAGGCCTTCGACACCGGTGGCGTTGCGGGCGATCGCGGTTTTGATGCCGCCGGGGTGCACGGTCGTCACCGCCACCGGGTGACCGGCCGCGGCCATCTCCTGGCGCAGCGCCTCGGTGAAGCCGCGGACGGCGAACTTGGCCGACACGTAGGCCGCCTGCCCGGGCGCCGAGAACAGGCCGAGCGCGCTGGAGATGTTGATGACGTGCCCGTCGCCGGAGGCGATCAGGTGGGGTAGGAACGCCTTGGTGCCGTTGACCACGCCCCAGAAGTCGACGTCGACCACCCGCTCGATGTCCTTGAACCGGCTGTCCTCGACGTCGCCGATGAACGTGATGCCGGCGTTGTTGTAGATCTGATTGACCCGGCTGTAATGCTCGTTGACCGCGTCGGCGTAGGCCAGGAACGCCTCGCGCTCGGTCACGTCGAGCCGATCCGCCTTGACCGGCGCGCCGATCGCGGTCAGCTGCTCCGCCGTCTGCGCCAGCCCGGCGGTGTCCACGTCGCTGATCGCCAGCTTGGCCCCGGCCCGGCCCAGCTCCACCGCCAGTGCCTGCCCGATTCCCGATCCCGCGCCGGTGATCACGGCGACCTTGCCGGCGAACCCCTGCATGAGCGGCCTCCCTCGTGTTGGTTCACGTCGAGGCTAGCCGGTACCCGGGGTACCGCTGTCCTCGGGTGCGCGCATTGCTTCGGCCCACGCCGCCTGCCTCGCCGAGTGGCACACCAGCGTGGCGCCGGGCCCCGAGCGCCACGCTAGTGTGCCACTGCGGGCCCGTCGACGCCTCAGGCGAAGGCGGTATCGATGATTTCCTGCTGCTCGACGGCGTGCACCTTCGATGAGCCCGACGACGGCGCCGACATCGCCCGGCGGGAAATCCGCTTGAGCCCGGTCAGCTTGTCGGGAAGTAGCTCGGGCAGCTCCAGGCCGAATCGCGGCCAGGCCCCCTGGTTGGCCGGCTCCTCCTGCACCCAGAAGTACTCGCGCACGTTCGGGTAGCGGTCCAGCGTCTCGCCCAGCCTGCGCTTGGGCAGCGGGGCCAGCTGTTCGATCCGCACGATCGCCACGTCGTCGCGGTTGTCCTTGTTCTTGCGCGCGACCAGCTCGTAGTAGAGCTTGCCGCTGGTCAACAGGACCCGGCTGACCTTGCCGCGATCGCCGATGCCGTCCTCGTAGGTCGGCTCCTCGAGCACCGAGCGGAACTTGATCTCGGTGAAGTCCTTGATGTCGCTGACCGCGGCCTTGTTGCGCAGTATCGACTTCGGGGTGAACACGATCAGCGGCCGCTTGATCCCGTCCAGGGCGTGCCGGCGCAACAGGTGGAAGTAGTTGGACGGGGTGGATGGCATCGCGATCGTCATGGACCCCTCCGCCCACAGCTGCAGGAAGCGCTCGATGCGGGCCGAGGTGTGGTCGGGGCCCTGGCCCTCGTGCCCGTGCGGCAGCAGCAGCACGACGTTGGACAGCTGGCCCCACTTGGCCTCACCGGAGCTGATGAACTCGTCGATGATCGACTGCGCGCCGTTGACGAAGTCGCCGAACTGCGCCTCCCACAGCACCAGGGCGTCGGGGTTGCCGACGGTGTAGCCGTACTCGAAGCCGACGGCCGCGTACTCCGACAGCGGGGAGTCGTAGACCAGGAATTTGCCGCCGGTCTGGGTGCCGTCGGGGTTGGTCGCCAGCAGCTGCAGCGGGGTGAACTCCTCACCGGTGTTGCGGTCGATGATAACCGAGTGCCGTTGCGAGAAGGTGCCGCGCCGGGTGTCCTGCCCGGACAGCCGCACCAGCTTGCCCTCGGCCACCAGCGAGCCCAGCGCCAGCACTTCGGCGAAGGCCCAGTCGATCTTGCCCTCGTAGGCCATCTCCCGGCGCTTCTCCAGTACCGGCTGCACCCGCGGGTGGGCGGTGAAACCCTCCGGCAGCGCCAGGAACGCGTCGCCGATGCGGGCCAGCAGCGCCTTGTCCACCGCGGTGGCCAGGCCCGCGGGCAGCATCTGGTCGGCCTCCACCGACTCGCTGGGCCCCACACCGTGCTTCTCCAGCTCGCGGACCTCGTTGAACACCCGCTCCAGCTGGCCCTGATAGTCGCGCAGCGCGTCCTCGGCCTCTTTCATCGAGATGTCGCCGCGGCCGATCAGCGCCTCGGTGTAGCTCTTGCGGACCCCGCGCTTGATGTCGACGACGTCGTACATGGCCGGGTTGGTCATCGACGGGTCGTCGCCCTCGTTGTGCCCGCGCTTGCGGTAGCACAGCATGTCGATGACGACGTCCTTCTTGAATTTCTGCCGGAAGTCGACGGCCAGCTTGGCCACCCACGCGCAGGCCTCCGGGTCGTCGCCGTTGACGTGGAAGATGGGCGCCCCGATCATCTTGGCGACGTCGGTGCAGTACTCGCTGGAGCGCGAGTGCTCCGGCGCCGTGGTGAAGCCGATCTGGTTGTTGACGATGATGTGGATGGTGCCACCGACCCGGTAGCCGGGCAGGTGGGTCAGGTTCAGCGTCTCGGCAACCACGCCCTGGCCGGCGAACGCGGCGTCGCCGTGCAGCATCATCGGCACCACCGAGAAGGCCTTCTCGTCGCCCTGGTCGTCGGCGCCGTGGTCCAGCAGGTCCTGCTTGGCCCGGACCAGGCCCTCCAGCACCGGGTCGACGGCCTCCAGGTGCGACGGGTTGGCGGTCAACGACACCTGAATGTCGTTGTCGCCGAACATCTGTAGGTACACCCCGGTGGCGCCCAGGTGGTATTTGACGTCGCCGGAGCCGTGCGCCTGGGCCGGGTTGAGGTTGCCCTCGAACTCGGAGAAGATCTGCGAGTACGGCTTGCCGACGATGTTGGCCAGCACGTTGAGCCGGCCGCGGTGCGGCATGCCGATCACCACTTCGTCGAGCCCGTGCTCGGCGCACTGGTCGATCGCCGCGTCCATCATCGGGATCACGCTTTCCGCGCCTTCCATCGAAAAGCGTTTATGCCCAACGTATTTGGTCTGCAGGAAGGTCTCGAAGGCCTCGGCTGCGTTCAGCTTGCTCAGGATGAACTTCTGCTCGGCCACCGTCGGTTTGACGTGTTTGGTCTCGACCCGGTGCTGCAGCCATTCCTGCTGCTCGGGGTCGAGGATGTGGGTGTACTCCACGCCGATGTGGCGGCAGTACGCATCCCGCAGCAGGCCCAGGATGTCGCGCAGCTTCTTGTACTCCGCCCCGGCGAAGCCGTTGACCTTGAACATCCGGTCCAGGTCCCACAGCGTCAGGCCGTGGTTGAGGATCTCCAGATCGGGGTGGCTGCGGAACCGGCTGCCGTCCAACCGCAGCGGGTCGATGTCGGCCATCAGGTGCCCGCGGTTGCGGTAGGCCGCGATCAACTCCATCACCCTGGCGTTCTTGTCGACGATCGAGTCCGGGTTGTCGGTGCTCCACCGGATCGGCAGGTACGGGATGCTCAGCTCGCGGAAGATGTCGTCCCAGAACGCGTCCGACAGCAGCATCTTGTGGATGGTGCGCAGGAAGTCACCGGATTCCGCGCCCTGGATGATGCGGTGGTCGTAGGTCGAGGTCAGTGTGATCAGCTTGCCGATGCCCAGTTCGGCGATGCGTTCCTCGCTGGCCCCCTGGAATTCGGCGGGGTACTCCATCGCGCCCACGCCGATGATGGCGCCCTGGCCGTTCATCAGCCGCGGCACCGAGTGCACGGTGCCGATGGTGCCGGGGTTGGTGAGCGAAATCGTCACGCCGGCAAAGTCTTCGGCGGTCAGCTTGCCGTCGCGGGCCCGCCGCACGGTATCCGCGTAGGCAGTGACGAACTGGGCGAACCGCATGGTCTCGCAATTCTTGATGCCGGCCACCACCAACGACCGCTTGCCGTCCTTGCCCTGCAGATCGATGGCCAGGCCCAGGTTGGTGTGCGCCGGGGTGATCGCGGTGGGTTTGCCGTCGATCTCGGCGTAGTGCCGATTCATGTTCGGGAACTTCTTGATCGCCTGCACCAGCGCGTAGCCCAACAGGTGAGTGAACGAGATCTTGCCGCCGCGGGTGCGCTTGAGCTGGTTGTTGATGACGATCCGGTTGTCGATCAGCAGTTTGGCCGGGATGGCGCGCACGCTGGTGGCCGTCGGCACCTCCAGCGACGCGGACATGTTCTTGACGACGGCCGCGGCGGCACCGCGCAACGTCTGCAGCTCGTCATCCTCGGCAGGCGGGGGAGTGGCGGGCTTGGCCGGGCGGGTGCTCGCCCCGTTGCCCGGGGCCGCGGCGGGCTGGGCGGTCTGGGCCCGCTGGGCGGTTTGCGGGGCAGCCGACCCCGGGGCGGCCAGCACCGAGTCGCCGGTGGGCTCGGGGTTGTAGTCGACGAGGAATTCGTGCCAGCTCGGATCGACCGACGAGGGGTCGTCGCGGAACTTGCGGTACATCTCCTCGACCAGCCATTCGTTCTGCCCGAATGGTGAACTTATGTTGCTCACGACCGCAGTTCGCCTCAATCCCGTTGTCCCGCAGGGTCACCGCAGCGCTGTCCCGCGGCGCCTGCCCTCTTGTCGGTCCCGGGTGCCCGAGCACCCCACACTGGTGGCGGTCCTCAATTGATTCCGCCCTATAAAGGCTAACCTTTTGCCGCCGATCCGCCCACGGAGCCGGGGTTCAGCCGGCTTCGTGGATGGGCGGCACCAGATGCAGCGCCCGTGGCCAGCGCGCGGGCGGCGCGCCGAAGGCCCGGTTGGCGTTGCGGATGATCTTCTTGCCGGCCAGATAGTTGCCGACGGCGCCGCCGCCGACGCCGATCCCGGCGGGCAGCAGTTTGCCGAACAGCAGCGCGCCCCGGCGCAGCGTGTACCTGCGCACCCACGACTTGAGCAGCCGGGAGTTCAGTCGCGACATTGACGACAGCGGCAGCGCGGCCAGGCTCTCGGAGACCCAGCCGCCCTGGGTCCGCCCGGGGCCGATCAGCTGGGCGACGGCCCGCTCGCTGTTGTCGCCGACGAGCACGGCCAGCACCAGCGCGCGGCGGTGTTCCCGGTGATCGGCCGGGATGTCGTAGACCACCGCCGCCGCCAGCACGAAGAAGGCGGTGGCCTCCAGGAAGATCACCACCTCGGCGGCCGCCGCGGATAGCGCGCTCAGGGTGCCGATCCCGGGGATGGTGGCTGCGGCGCCCACCGCGACGCCGCCGGCGGTCACGATGGCCAAATAGCGTTTCTGCAGCTTGGCCAGGATCTCGGCGGGGGCGGCGTCGGGGTGCGCGTTGCGCAGCCGGGTCACGTACGCCTCGGCGGCCGGGCCCTGGATCCGCGAACTGCGCTCGATCACCTGCGCCAACGCCCGTGCGGACACCTTGGGCCGACCGTTGTCGGTCTGCGCCGCCGCGCTGGACGTGCTGAAAAACCGGTTCGGAAACCTGTTCCGTCGGGCCCGCATATTTTCTCTCCTGCAAATGGCGTTCCTTCAGGCTAACGTGCCGGCGCCGCCTCCCGGCGCGTTATCCGTCTCCGGCGGATCCTTGCCGGCCGGCCCATTGCCGCGCCGGGGATAATGCAGGCTGGATGTCTGCGGCGGCCGGGTCGCCGGGAGCCCTGGTTGCGGCCGGTCGGCCAGCTCGGGCCGATCCGGCGGAAACAGTGCCGGACAGGTTCGGCGGGAGCGAAACGAGGTGGGGTGGATGACCACGGCTACGCCCCGCACGCCGGGGGGTGGGCGGCGCGCGCCGTCCGGGCCCGCCCCGGGCGCCCACCGTTGGGACCTCATCACCCGAAGCTCGGTGACTCGCAGAACCCGTGGAACCCGCTGTGGGCGATGATGATTGGCTTCTTCATGATCATGGTCGACTCGACCATCGTCGCCATCGCCAACCCGACCATCATGGCCGACCTGCACATCGGCTACGACACCGTGGTCTGGGTGACCAGCGCCTATCTGCTGGGGTACGCGGTCGTGCTGTTGGTGGCCGGGCGTCTCGGCGACCGGTTCGGCACCAAGAACCTGTACCTGATCGGCCTGGCGGTGTTCACCATCGCGTCGGTGTGGTGCGGGCTGGCCGGCAGCGCCGCCATGCTGATCGCGGCCCGCGTCGTCCAGGGTGTCGGAGCCGGCGTGCTGACTCCGCAGACGTTGTCGACGATCATCCGGATCTTCCCGCCGGAGCGGCGCGGCGTGGCGGTCAGCGTGTGGAGCGCCACCGCCGGGGCGGCTACCCTGGTAGGGCCGCTGGCCGGTGGGGTGCTGGTCGACGGGCTCGGGTGGCAGTGGATCTTCTTCGTCAACGTCCCGATCGGGGTGCTCGGGCTGGCCCTGGCGTACTGGCTGGTTCCGGTGCTGCCCACCCAGTCGCACCGCTTCGACCTGGTCGGTGTCGGGTTGTCCGGGGTGGGCATGTTCCTGATCGTGTTCGGGCTGCAGCAGGGCCAGGCCGCGCACTGGCAACCCTGGATCTGGGTGCTGATCGTCGCGGGTGTCGGGTTCGTGACGGTGTTCGTGTTCTGGCAATCGGTCAATGTCCGGGAGCCGCTGATCCCGCTGGTGATCTTCGCTGACCGCGACTTCAGCCTGTGCAACATCGGCATGGCCATCATCTCGTTCGCCGCGACGGCCATGATGCTGCCGCTTACGTTTTACGCCCAGGCGGTGTGCGGCCTGTCGCCGACCCGCTCGGCCCTGCTGATCGCGCCGATGGCGATCGCCAACGGGGTGTTCGCGCCGTTCGTCGGCAAGATCGTCGACCACTACCACCCGCGCCCGGTGCTCGGTTTCGGGTTTTCTCTGCTGGCGATCGCGCTGACCTGGCTCACCTTCGAGATGTCGCCGGCGACGCCGATCTGGCGGCTGGTGCTGCCGTTCTTCGCGATGGGTATGGGGATGGCCTTCGTGTGGTCGCCGCTGACGGCGACCGCGACGCGCAACCTGTCGGCGCAGCTGGCCGGCGCCGGGTCCGCGGTGTACAACTCGGTGCGTCAGCTGGGCGCCGTGTTGGGCAGCGTCGGCATGGCTGCGTTCATGACGTGGCGGATCGGCGCCGAGATGCCGGGGCAGCCCGCCGACGGGGGTGAGGACGCCGCCGGGCCGGTGCTGCCCGAGTTCCTGCGCGGGCCGTTCGCGGCGGCGATGTCGCAGTCGGTGCTGCTGTCGGCGTTCATCGCGTTGTTCGGGATCGTCGCCGCGCTGTTCCTGGTGGGTTTTCGCCCGTGGGCGCACCGCGACGGCGGGACCGACGCGTTCGGGCCGGACGACTATCACGGCGACTACGACTACGACTACGACTACTATGACGCGTACGTCGAACTCATCCTGGTGCGTGAACCCGAACCCGAGGCGCAGCAACGCGCCGGGCAGCCGCGATGGTCGCAGCCCGCCCCCGCACCGCCCGCCGACGTGCGCCGCCGTGACCTCGTCGAGTCCCGGCGCAGCGTGCTCGACGAACGGCCCGCCCAAGTTCAGCCGATCGGCTTCGCGCACAACGGGTCTCACGTGGACGGCGGCAAGCGGCTGCGCCAGGTGGCGGTGCGGCGCGCGCCCAAACCCAGCCCGCCCGCCGACCGGTTCACCCGGCCGCCGCGCCGCCATCACCCCGGCCCGGCGGGTCACCACTTCGGCGAAGGCGAGTCGCTGCGCGGCCAGCACCACCGTCCCGACCCGGACGACGACCCCACCGGTTACGGCTGGCACTCGTCGGGCAACTAGCCGGTCAGCGCAGATCGGGCTGGGTGAGCGCCAGGAACGCGCCCAGCTCGATCAGCCCCGCCGGCGTGTCGGGCAGGTACTCCGTCAGCGCCGGCGACCGCACGATCACCGCCGCGTACTGGGCCCGGCTCGCTGCCACGTTGAGCCGATTCCTGTTGAGCAGGAAGGAGATTCCGCGGGGCACCACGTCCACCGACGAGGCCGTCATCGAGATGAAGACCACCGGCGCCTGCCCGCCCTGGAACTTGTCGACGGTGCCCACCCGCACCCCGTCCAGCCCGGCCGAGCCCAACCGGCGGCGCAGCAGCGCCACCTGGGCGTTGTAGGGTGCCAGCACCAGTACGTCGGAAGTGGTCAACGCGCGGGTGCCGTGCTCGTCGGTCCACGACGCCCCGAGCAGTCCCGTGACGGCGGCCGCGATCGCGTCGGCCTCCTCGGGGCTATCGGTCGAATTACCTTGGTGGTCAACCGAAAGCAGCCGCACGCCGGGCGGGCACCCGTCGAGGCGTCGGGCGGCCGTGCAGGCGTCGGAATGCAGCCTGCCCTCGTAGGACAACGCGGACACCGCGGCGCAGACGGCCGGGTGCATGCGGTAGGAGCGGTCCAGGAAGTAGCCGCGTTCGTCGGGCAGCGTGCGCTGCCCGTCGACCAGCCAGTCCAGCGCCGACGTGTCGACCGGCTCCGGGTGGGTGCCCTGGCTGACTTGCGGCAGCTGTTGCGGGTCCCCGAGCAGCAGCAGGTTCGCGGGGGCCGGGGCCACCGCGATGGTGTTGGCCAAACAGAATTGGCCGGCCTCGTCGATCACCAGCAGGTCCAGGCTGCCGGGTGGGATCCGGTTGGCGTTGGCGAAATCCCATGCGGTGCCGCCGATCACGCAGCCGGGTGTGTCGGCCAGGAAAGCGGCGTAGGCGTTGCCGTCGATCTCCTGCCAGCGGGGGGCCTGGTGGTCGTAGCGCTTCTTGGCGATCCGCCGCGGATCCAGTCCGGCGTCGATCACGCAGTCCAGCAGGTTTTCCACCGTGGCGTGTGATTGCGCGACCACACCGACGCGCCAGCGGTGCTCGGTGACCAGGCGCACGATCACGCGGGCCGCGGTGTGCGTCTTGCCGGTGCCGGGCGGCCCGTGCACCGCCAGGTACGACGAGTCCAAATCCGTTAGCGCGGAGGCGATGTCGGCGATGGTGTCGGCGCTGCGGGGCAGCGCGGCGCCACTGCGGGTGCGGGGCGCGCGACGCAGCAGCACGTCGACGACGGCGCTGTCGGGCAGCCGCGGCAGGCCGGCGGCCACCGCCGCGACGGTTGCCTCGATCGAGTCCCGTAGAGCGGTGGTGGGGATGGGAGGGCCCGGGGTCAGCGCGAAGGGCAACTGGTGAAAGGGCTTGCCGTCGCTGGCGACTCGTTCGAGGACCACCACCTCGGTGGGCAGTGCCGGGTCGTCGGCCTCGACCACCGTGGCCCGCGCGGCCGCCCGTCGGTCCGGGTTGTCGGTCATGCCGGGCGGCGCCGGTGGGTCGTACAGTGCGAAGACCTCGGTGCGCAGCTCGCCGCGGGCCAGCTCGCCCCGCAGCCGCACCCGGCGCTGCGGCTTGCGCGCGCGGGCGGGGATCTGCCAGTCGACACACACCGATGCTTGTTCGGCGACGAAAACGTCTGTGTTGTCCGCCCATTCGTCGATGGGGAAGTTCAGCCGGTCGAAATGCGACCACCAGAAGGGTTTGTCCTCGCGCCGGTGGTAGCCGCGGGCCGCGGCCAGCAGCGCCACCGCGGTCTGCTGCGGGGTGCGCGCGTCGATGCCGGCGGCCCCGGTGAACGCCGACAACGTCGCCGCCAATTCGTCGCGGTCGTCGACGGTGTTGCCGTCGCCCACCGGTTGCGCACCGACGGGCAGCACCCCGGATTCGTAGGCGCGCAGCATCAGCCAGTTACGCAGCTCCTGCGTGGACCGGCAGTCGTAGTGGTTGTAGTCCTCGATCTCTTTGAGCACCGCGACCGCCTCGTCGGCGCGGCCGTCGGTCTGCAGTTCGCAGTAGCGCGTGTAGGAGGTGATCGACCCGGCGGCCGTGGTCACCTCCCCGGCGCGCAGCTGGCTGCCCATGTACAGCGGCTCGAGCGCCTTGAGGCTGAACGAGTCCGCGCCCACCCGGATGCTCCTGCGCACCAAGGGATACAGGTCGACCAGCGTCCCGCTGCGCAGCAGTTCGTCGACCTGGTCCTCGCCCACCCCGTAGCGGCCGGTCAGCCGCAGCAACGCGGTCTTCTCGTACGGCGCGTAATGGTAGATGTGCATGTTGGGGCGGCGTCTGCGCCGGTTGGCCACCAGCGCCAGAAAATCGGTCAGCGCCTTGCGTTCGTCGGCCCGGTTGTGCGCCCACAGCGGCCGGAACTTGCCCGACGGCCCGGCTTCCAGGACCCCGAACAGGTATTCCAGACCCCATTCGCGGCCGTCGGCGGTCCACAGCGGGTCGCCTTCGAAGTCGAAGAACAGGTCACCGGGGTCGGGCTCGGGCAGCAACGCCAGCGGCTGCGGATCGACGATCTCGACCTGCGGCACCCCGGTTTCACGTTCGCGGACTTGCAGTTTAGCCTGGGCGGTCAGTTTCGCGACCACGCCGGCGGCCAGCTCCGGCACCGGGCCGCGGTGCGCGGCCAGTTCGGCGACCGTGCTGATGCCGGCGTCAAAAAGCTTGTTCCGCTGGCTGACTCGCATGCCGGCGACCAGCAGCACATCGTCGGTGGCGCGCAGCTGCTCGACGCACACCGCGCAGCGGAAGCATGCGGTCACGTTCTCGTCGTCCCAGCGCACCGCGGCGCCGCCGGCGCGGTGTCCGTCGAGCAGCCGCTGCAGCCGGGCCCGGGCTGAGCGGTACACCGGGACCAGGTCGCACACCCGGTGCCGCACCGCGGTTCCGTCACCCAGCCGCAGCTCGGCCTCCGGCGCGACGGGGACACCGGCGGCGGCCAGCGCGTCGGCGTAGGCGGCCAGCTGCAGCAGCGCGGTCACCTTCTCCGAGCGGGCCAGCTTGGTGTCCACCACCTTGTAGCGCTCGCCGTCGCGCACCAGGAAGTCGGCGAACCCCAGGAAGCGGCCGTCGAACATGGCGGCCTGGTAGATGACGGGAGCCTGGTCGGCGACCGCGCGGCGGGTGGCCTCGCTGGCCGCCGTCAGCGCGGCCGGCGTGTAGGCCGGGCGGCCGATGACCGCGACGGCATCGCCGAACCGCTCGCGCAGCCGCGCCAGTTCGCGCCGCTCGTGCTCGGCGCCCAGGGTGGCCGTCCGGATCAGCAGGTCGCCCTCGACGGTGACGGCCGGCCCGCGGCCGAGTTTGGCGTCGAAATCGCGCAGCAGCGCGAACTCGCAGCGTGCGGCGGCGGCGAGATCCGACGCGCTGTAAACGATGCTGTCGCCGGTGACGAACACTTCAGCCACTGTAGGTCAGGGGAGGGCAGGTACGTCATTGAATACCTGATGTCAGGTTACGATCGCCGGCATCGAATCCCATCCACGCACCGTCGAGGTACGCGATCGTCGGGCGTTGTCCATGTCAATCTCCCACTCGGGCCACCGGTTCAACACCTCTTCTAGCCCGATGCGTCCTTCGAGCCGTGCGAGAGGGGCACCTAGACAGAAGTGGACACCACGCCCGAACGTCAAGTGGCCGCCGGGCTTTCGGTGAATGTCGAAACGATCCGGGTGATCGAATCGCCGTTCGTCGCGGTTGGCCGAGGACAGCATCAAGAGCATCGCGATCATAGAGCATCGCGCTTCCCGAGGCACCGTTTGGCCGTGGAACTCGACATCTTCGGTGACGTAGCGGGCCACGCTCGGGCCGGGTGGCTCGTAGCGCAACAGCTCTTCGACCGCCGCGGGGATCAGTGACCGGTCCTCAGCGAGTTCCCTGTGTTGGTCGGGATGGTCGGCCAAGACCTTGCCCATCCAACCGAATAGCCTTCCCGTTGTCTCCACGCCTGCACCCGCGATGACGGCCAGAAAGATGAGCAGCTCGTGGGTTGTGAGCCTGCGTACGGTTCCGGATTGGTCTTCGAAGTCGACGCTGAGCAGTTCGGTGATCAGGTCGTCGGACGGGTTTTGTTTGCGCCACTCGACGTAATCGCTGAACATGTCGCCGTCGAAGTAGTGGTCCTTCCTGGTCGGCATCGGCCCACCGGTGTCGTTCTGCAGCGTGACCCGGGCGTGCTCGCGAACCGACGGCTGGTCGGCGTCGGGAATACCGAGCAGCATGCCGATGGTGCGCATCGGCAGCTCGGCGCCGAAGTCTTCGACGAAGTCGAACCGGTCACTGTCGGCGACCATGTCCAGGCGCGCCACGCAGAACGCCCGGATCTTGTCCTCGAGGGTGCGCATTTTCTTGGGCGTGAAGGCCCTTGCGACGAGAGTCCGGTGGATGGTGTGCAGGGGAGGATCCTCGTTGATGAAAACCCCGGCGGCATGACCGGATCGGCCTTGACCACATCGAGGATGTCGCCCTTGGCTGAACTGGGCCGCAGCGGGTCTCGCAGGGCGGCGTCGACGTCATCGTATCTACTGAGACCCCAAAAGTCGTGGCGTTCGTTGTAGTACAACGGCGCCTCGTTCCGAGGCCTCTTGTAAATCGGGTAGGGATCAGCGTCGATCTCGCGGTTCTACGGGCCGTAATACAAACCGGTCATCGGGAAGCCCGTTCTCAGAAGCGTGGAAGTCGTTATCAGCGTTCGATGCTGGTGTCGTCCTGTGTGAGGGGTCGCGCATAGGAGATGTCGTTGGTGTCCCAGCTGCCCTTGATGAAGCCGGTGAAGTGACCCGACTTCAGTGCCGACCCGTCGCCCTGCAGGGTCCATTCCACGGTGCACCTGCGCAGCGCGATCTTCCACGTGCCGTCGCGGCATTCGAGGCGGTCGATGTATCGGCCGCCCATCATGATGAGCGCCTTGCCCCTGCGCGCCTGCACGATGACGTAGCTTTCGCTGTGCGCGACGTCGCCGTCGATCTCGCAGGTGTGTGTCGTGATGTTGTGTGAGTGCTGTTCGAAGGCAGCGGAGTGCGCCGCGTTGGCTCAATCACCGTAGTCTGCAGCCGCTTTCACCGTGGGTCCGTGTTCGTCAACGCCGTCGTCGGTGTAGACACTGGTCATCAGTGAGACATCGTGGCGGTCGTGTCCACGGGCCTGGGTATGGATGAGGTCGCGGATCTCGATCTTGTCCTTGACGTACTGCAGGTCGCGGCGCAGTGCTTCGAGGTCGATGTCGGTGGTTGTCATTGAGATGCTCCTTGGTTGGGGATTGGGTTTGATTCAGATGCCGGCGGGACCGGGTCCACCGTGGACATACAGGGTCTGGCCCGAGCAGTAGCTGCTTGCGTCGGAGGCGAAGAAGAGGGCGCCATAGCCGATTTCATCGGGTTCGGCTATTCGCCCCATGGCGTTCATGGCGCTCAGTTGGTCGACGTCGAATCCGCCTTTCGCTGCGTCTGCCAGGAGTTCGTCTGTTCGGATGGCTCCGCAGGCAATGCAATTGACCCGGATGCCCTTACGTCCCCAGGCCGCGGCCATTGACCCGGTGAGGTTGTTCACGCCGGCCTTGGCGACGGCATAAATGGCGGCCTGTGGCATTGCGATCAGGCTCGCGCCGGAGGAGATGTTGACGATCGCACCGCTGCCTTGTGCCATCATCGGTTTCACTGCGCACCTCGACAGGAACCACACGCTGCCGAGGTTGAGGTCCACGACGTCGTGCCACTCTTCCTCGGTCCATCTGGTGATGCCTTTGGTTTCACCCCCGCCCGCGTTGTTGACTAGGATGTTGAGTCTCCCGAAGTCGGCCAGGGTGGCATCGATGAGGTCCTGGCACTGCTGGGTTTCGGTGACGTCGGTCGGCACGATCAACGCCCGGCGTCCGAGCACCTCGATCTCCTTGGCCGTCGCCTGCAAAGGATCGGGCCGCCGTCCGGCCAGCACGATATCCGCGCCGTGCTCGGCCAGGACGAGGGTGCTGGCCCGGCCGATGCCCGTGCCGGCCCCCGTGATGACTGCAACTCTGTCGGTCAGCGCGAACCGATCACTCATCGATCAACTCCTCATTGTCTGCCGCGGCAAAGCCGCAAGGGACGCACGGTCATGCGCCGTCGACGGAAAGTCCTGCCTGGGCGCGAAGTTCTCGGACATCGTCCTCCAAGTGGACCTGGCAGGTTTTCAGCATGCGCATCAGGGTGTCGTAGCTAGTGACCGTGAACATCGTGTCCAGAAGTTGCTGGGTGCCGAATTCGCTCGACAGGGTGGCCCATGTGGCATCGCTCATTTGGCCGTCGTGGATGAGTTCGTCAACGGACCGTAGAAGCGCGGCTTCGAAGTCGCTCCAATAGGGCGCGGTCGGACCGAAGGTGATCCGCGCGACATCTTCGGTGCTGATGCCGCCGTCGAGCGCAATGAAGTTGTGATGTGTCCATTCGTAGGCGGATCCACGCACGGCGGCGGTGCGCAGGATGAGCATTTCGCGGTGCCGCATGCTCAGCGTGGTTCCCATGAGCAGGTGTCCCTGCAGCGTGCAGAACGCCCGCGCCAGGGATGGGTGGTGTGCCAACGTCCCCAGTGCGTTCTCCGCTTTGGGGCGGTCCTTGGTGACCGGTGCGGGGTGGCGCGGATTGGGTGGCATGAGGGCGGCCATCGCGTCGCGCATCTCCGGCGGCCAGTCCCGGAAACGAAGTGGTGTCACGCGTGACATGGAAGCTGATCCTTTCGAGTTGTGTTGTACGACTACTTATTTGAGGAGGGCGCCACCGTCGACCGGTAGTGAGACGCCGGTGATGTAGCGCGCGTCGTCCGAGACCAGGAAGAAGATGGCGTTGCTGATGTCGGCAGGTTCGACGTACGGAATGGGAAGCACGTGCATTTGCCGGGACGCGACCTTGAAGTCCTCCACGGTGGGATTTTCCAAGTCGGGCCGAAACATCCGGTAGGTCGGCTCGTTGAGCAGCATGGGTGTGGCGACGCTGCTCGGGCAGACGATGTTGACGCGGATGTTTCTCGGACCGAGTTCCAGGGCCATGGTGAGCATAAGCCCGTGTAGGCCGTGTTTGGACGCGATGTAGTTGCCGATGTTCTCGGCGCCGCGGATGCCGCCGATGGAGCTGGTGAATACGATCGAGCCGCCGCGCTTGCCGGCCATGATGTGAGGTATCGCCACCCGCGCGGTGATCCACGCGCCGTTGAGGTTGACGTCGATCATGTCGCGCCACGTCTTCGGGTCCATCCGGTTCAGCCGCGTGCCCTCACTGGCGAGGGCGGCATTGGCGAGCACGATGTCCAGGCGCCCGAGCTGTGCGACACCGTTGTCGACCGCGGCCTGCGTGGCGTCGAAGTCGCGAACATCGACCTGCGATGCGATGATGCGCTGTCCGAGCGCCTCGACCTGGCGCACGGTCTCCGCCAGGTCGTCGGGTGTGGACATTGGGAGTTTGACTCCGTCGAGCTGCTTGCACACATCGATGGCGATGATGTCGGCGCCCTCACGCGCGAGCGTTATAGCGTGGCTGCGCCCCTGCCCGTGCGCCGCACCGGTGATGAAGGCCACCTTGCCCTCGACTTTTCCTGCCATTGGGACGTCCGTTCCCTTCGTGATCACATCCGCTATACGACCGCACAGGCTACTAGATTGGTACAATACACCCGTACAGCGGTCGTCGGCATGTGAAAATGCATGAACCATCAGGGAGGTGGACATGGCAGCATCGCCCCGCCGCGTAGGAGCAGAGACTTCACAGACGCGCGACACCTTGCTCGAGGCCGTTGCGCAGATGATGCTGGAGGAGGGATATGCGAGCGTCACGTATCGTGCATTGGCCGCGAAGGCTGGCGTGACGCCAAGCCTCGTGCAGTACTACTTCCCCACGCTGGATGACATCTTCGTCGCCGCCATTCGCCGCTACTCCGAGCGCAACCTGCAATGGTTGACCGAGGAACTTCAGCGGCGAGCCGACGACCCACTTCATGCGCTGTGGGAGAGCAGCTGGCACGAGTCGACGAGTGTGCTGATGACGGAGTTCATGGCACTTGGCAACCACCGCAAATCGATTCGTTCCGAGATCGCCGCCGTGACGGATAGCATGCGCAGAGTCCAGGTCGAGGCGCTGGTGGCGAAATTCGGGAACGACGCCCGGCTCTTCGCTGATCTTTCGTTCGATGCCGTGGTGCTGTTGATCAACGGCGTTCCGAAGCTCCTTGGGTTGGAGGAAAGCGTGGGCGTCGATACCGCCCACGCCGAGTTGATCGCCGCGTGCGAGCGCTTTCTGGATGCCGTCGAACCGCGAGCCAAGCCTCGCCGTCGCAGTAAGAAGGTTCCGACTCGCCGACGCTGACTCGTTGCGGCGGGCGCTTCACGGGAGGCCTTGTGACCGCGCTGTACGTCCGTATCGACTGTACGATCGTATAGCAGGTGCAGGGCGGGTGGAAGGCGAGCATTGTGAGTCGCGTGGCGGTAGTAACCGGCGGTGGGTCGGGAATCGGGTGGGCCATCGTCGAACGCCTGGCCCACGACCGCCATCGCGTAGCTGTGTTGGACGTAAACGAAGAAGCCGCCGAGAAAGTGGCGGCCCGGGTGGCGGCCGACGGCGCCCACGCCATCGCGGTACCGACCGACGTCGCCGAAAGCGCCAGTGTCGTAGTGGCGTTCGAGTCGGTGCGGCGCGCGCTCGGTTCCGTCCAGGTCTTGGTTACCAGCGCGGCGATCACTGGTTTCAAGCCGTTCGCCGAGATCACGATCGAGGACTGGAACCGCCATCTCGCGGTGAACCTCACCGGCACGTTTCTGTGCCTGCAGGCTGCGCTGCCGGACATGGTCGAGGCTGGTTGGGGGCGTGTGGTCACGATTTCTTCGACGGCGGCGCAGACGGGATCGCCCCGACAAGGCCACTACTCCGCATCCAAGGGCGGTGTGATCGCGCTGACGAGAATGATCGCGCTCGAATACGCGGCCCACGGGATAACCGCCAACACGGTGCCGTCGTTTTCCGTTGACTCCCCGATGCTTCGCGCCGCGCAGGAGGCGGGAAACCTTCCCCCCGTCAAGTACCTTGCCAAGGCCTCCCCAGTCGGCAGGCTCGGCACCGGCGAGGACATCGCCGCTGCGTGCGCTTTCCTGTGCTCCGACGAGGCGGGCTACATCACAGGTCAGATCATCGGCGTCAACGGCGGCGCAGTGATCTGAACCATCGGCACATGCGGATTGAAGCAGGCAACGATCACGGAGGTGTTCAGTGAAGGCACGCGTTGACGCTGCCCGATGCCAGGGGCACACCCTGTCCGCGATGATCGCACCGAAAGCCTTCGAACTCGACGATGTCGATGGCCACGCCTCCGCCGTCATGGGTGAGGTAGCGGCAGAGGACGAAGCGCAACTGCTCGAGGCAGCGCGCTCGTGCCCCGAGCAAGCCATCGTGCTAATGAACGGCACCGTCGGTCAAGGGGCCGGCGAATGAGCGTCGAGGTCGCTGGTTCTGACTCCCGCAAGGCCCCCGCAGTTCCACTTCGATCGGCACACGCCG
This sequence comes from Mycobacterium lepraemurium, assembly GCA_002291465.1. Lineage (GTDB taxonomy): Bacteria > Actinomycetota > Actinomycetes > Mycobacteriales > Mycobacteriaceae > Mycobacterium > Mycobacterium avium. The sequence goes on from CP021238.1 coordinate 1,304,795, forward strand.
GAATATCGCGAGCGTTTCCTCGACGTCACCCAGGAAATGCACCAGCGGTGCCCGATCGTTTGGACTGACACCTATGGCGGGCACTGGTAGCCCCCGGCGCCGACGCCGTCTTCGAACTCGCCCGGTGTCCGCACGTGCCCAACGACCACGACGTCAACAACGAACGACGTGGCTACAGGGGTGTCACCATTCCACTCACGACGGAGTCGGACCAGATCCGCGGCGGAATGCTCGAGATGGACGACCCCAAGCACCGAATTTACCGCTCGTTGCTCAACCCCTACCTTTCGCCGGCTGCGGTGAGTCGGTGGCAGCCGTTCATCGACGAACGTAGTGCGGGCCTGCCTCGACGAACGCATCGAGAGCGGTCGCATCGACTTCGTCGACGATCTAGCGAACGTGGTGCCCGCGGTGCTCACCCTGGCGATGCTCGGTGTGCCGCTGAGGAAATGGACCATGTACAACGAGCCGGTGCACGCGATGGTGTACACGCCTCCGGACTCTCCCGAGGCTGCCAAGGTGCACGACATGTGGGTCTCAGTGGTGGTTGACCTGATCACCAACCTCACCGAGATCCGCGAGCACCCGCTACCCGGCATCATCAACGCGCTGGCATAGCTGCGCATCGACGGTGAGCCGGCGCCGGACATGGAGATCATCGGCATGCTCACGCTACTGATCGGTGGGGGATTTGACACCACCACGGCGCTGACGGCACACGCGCTCGAGTGGCTGTCCGAACATCCCGATCAGCGCGCACGCCTGCACCGCGAACGTGATGTCCTGCTGAACCCGGCCACCGAAGAATTCCTGCGGTATTTCACCCCAGCGCCCGGTGATGCGCGCACCATCTCCGCCGACATGGAACTGGACGGCATCCGCTTCGCCGAGGGCGAGCGGCTGTGGCTCTCGTGGGCGATGGCCAACCGCGATCCCAACTTGTTCGATAATCCCAATGAACTGATGCTTAGCCGGAAAGAGAACCGCCACTTCAGCTTTGGCATCGGAGTGCACCGCTGTATCGGCTCGAATGTAGCGCGCACCGTGTTCAAGTCGATGCTCACTGCAGTGCTCGAACGGATGCCCGACTATCGGTGCGATCGGGTGAATACCGTGCACTACGACACCATCGGGGTCATTCAGGGCATGCGCAACCTTCCCGCTGACTTCACTCCCGGCAAGCGGCGAGGGCCGGGCTTGGATGAGACGCCCGATCGGTTGCAGTCGGTGTGTGACAGCCAGGGCTTTGCCCGACCCATCACCGAGTACAAGGAGCAAGCCCGTCTCCATGAATGACCAACACGATCACTGGCACGCATATCCGTTGACGTGCAAAACGATTGGAGAGCGGCGATGCGGATCGGGCTGACCGGCGGCGCGTCATCGACCGGCAAGATCGTGGAGCAGGCCCAAGCGGCTGAAGCCGAGGGCTTCACGTCCCTTTGGTACGCCAGCACGGTGGCCGGCGACCCGCTGGTGGCGATGGCCCTGGCGGGACGGGCGACCACATCCATCGAACTGGGCACCGCCGTCCTTCAGACGTATCCCTGTCACCCGCTGCTGCGGGCTAACCGGGTAGCCGCCGCGGCAAATGCCATGGGCCGACCGGGATTCACGCTCAGGCTGGGCCCCTCGCACAAGCCGCTCGTCAGCGGCGTGCTCGGCTTGTCCTACGACCATCCCGGCAGGAACACCGAAGAATATCTGCGCATCATCAGTGCCCTGTTGCGGGGCGAGGAAGTCGACTACTCCGGTCAGGACTGGACAACCCGCAGTCCCGCCGGGGTGGTCAGACTCGACTATGAGGTCCCGCTGCTGGTGTCGGCGCTGTCACCCCGGATGTTGCGCATTGCAGGTCGTTTCGCCGATGGAGTCGTGCTCTGGATGGCATCGGCATCGGTCATCGAATCCCGCATCGCACCCGCGCTCCGCCACGCGACCACGGAATGGGGGTCGGCCACCGCCAAGGATCGTCGCCGGACTACCCGTCGCCGTGCACGACGACTCCATCGAGGCCCGGGCGGCCACCGCGGCGATGTCGACGATGTACGCGGGGACGACCAACTATCAGCGGGTCATCGAGGCGGGCGGCGGCGCCTCCCCTGCCGATGTCGCGATCATCGGCGACGAGGAGTCGGTGCGAAAACAACTGCAGGACCTGCTCGATGCGGGGGCCACCGATATCTGGGCACAGCCCATCGGCGTCGGTGATGAGCGAGCACAACGAACGGCATCGGCCCAACGCACTCGGGAACTGCTCAGCGAACTCGCCCGCCTGGGTTAGGACTTCTGCTCTGTCATAGAGCGATACGCCTACGACTCGAACGGAGTATCCATGGACCTGGGATTCGTGTCCCTCAACACGCCGCACGACATCTGCCCCGGCACGCTTGGCGTCGAACTCGAGTCGCGCGGGTTCGAATCCATGTGGGTTGGCGAACACCCGCAGATTCCCGTGTCGGCCAAAGGCGCCTTCTGTTCCTCTCTGCTTCGGGCTCAGAAGCAGATGTGGGATCCGCTGCTGTCCTTGATGGCGGCGGCTCAGGCCACGACCGAGCTTCGCGTCGGCACATCCGTGGCATTGCCACTCGAGCATGAAATATTCACATTCGCAAAGCAAGTCGCAACCCTCGACGAGATGAGTGGCGGCCGCTTACGGCTAGGCATCGGGGTCGGATATCGCGCCGAACTAGAACATTCCCGGCCTATCAAATGGTCAGATCGATACCGCGCGTTCGGCGACATGGTGGAGGCCTTGAGTGCGTTGTGGACTACCGATGAGTCTGAACATCACGGCTCTTTCTTCGATTTCGAGGTGGTGTGGTCATTCCCCAAACCCCGGCAGAAACCGCGCCCGACGCTGCTGGCCGCCGCCATCGGCCCAAACGCAACACGCGCCTGCCTGGCCTGGGCTGACGGCTGGTTGCCCGGCGACGCCGCCGTCGGAGATGTTGCGAAGGCGGTACGGGGCTTCCGGGTGGCGGTCGAGCAGGCAGGGCGCGACCCAACGAAGCTCGAGATGACGATCATGGCCTTAGGCGACCCGTCGCTCGAAACGCTGGTGCAGTATCGGGAATTGGGCTTCAGTCGCGTGATCGTCGGGGGAGGGCGAACGCGCGCGAACGACCGGTCGGCGACGACATTGTTGTTCCCTGACCACTACGTGACTATGCGTGATGAGCTGCGATAGCCGACGGCGTCGCCGGCCTGCTTTGTTGTACGATCGTATTGCGCTCGTCTCGTGAGCACTGCTGGAGGTAAGCAATGGAAGTCAGCCACGTGGGTCTGCGGGTCCGTGACATCGAGGGGTCCCAGCGCTTCTTCGAGGCGCTGGGTTTCACGGAAGCGACGCGGCTCACCCTCCCCGACAAGATTGCCGCACAGCTGCTACCGCTGAAGCCGCCGATCGGCTTCGAAGCCGTCTACATGCGCCGTGGCGGCTTCACCCTGCAGCTGTTGAGTTTCGCGGGACATCCGGCCCCCGATGAGCCGGAGCGCACCATGGTTGGTGCCGGCCTGACGCACATCTCATTCGCCGTCGATGACGTGGCCGCGACACTGGCGGTCGTTCGCTCGGCCGGTGGCCGGCCCCTCGGCGACCCGCACAACGGTTTCGCGTGCATGTTCCGCACTCCCGAGGGGCAGCTGATCGAGCTGATCGCCTCCAAGGCGCGACCCGTCCCTCCGGCGAAGTAGACGGCGAGATGCCCCATCGATTTCGTATGCCGCGCGTGGGCGATCTAATCGAAAGGTAAGTGTGTGACAAAGAAATTGCGCGTCATCCAGTGGACCACCGGCAAGGTCGGCAAGCTGAGCCTGCGGGGCGTGCTGGACGATCCGAGGCTGGAACTCGTTGGTGTTTACGCATTTTCGGAGGAGAAGGCAGGATCGGATGCGGGTGCGCTGTGTGGCCGTCCCGATATCGGGGTGTTGGCCACCACCGACATCGACGCGCTGCTCGCATTGAAAGCGGACACCGTTATCTACACCCGTTCATGGCCGACATCGACCACGTAGTGCATCTGCTCGAAAGTGGGCTCGACGTGATCAGCACCAACCTATTTCTCAATGTCGGCGGCATCCAGGGCGAGACAAAGCAGCGGCTGGCGGCGGCGTGCCAACGTGGGGGCAGCTCGCTCTACATCACCGGGGTCAACCCGGGTGGATCAACACCATGGTCACGGCGATGACCGCGGTCTGCCGTGACGTCGAGATGGTGTCGGTTTCCGAGCCTGTCGACGTGTCGGTCTACGAGTCGCCCGAAATGTGGCAGTCACAAGGCTTTTCACTGTCCGAGGCGCCGCCCGAAGTGATCGAGACGGCCAAGATGTGGCTGAGTACGTTTCGCGACTCGGTCCAGCGGATGGAGGTCGCGTTGGGCTTCGAGCTCGACGACATGGAATTCTTCATCGAGCACGCCACCGCGTCGGAGCGGGTCGATCTCGGCTGGTGGGTCATCGAGAAAGACACCATCGCCGCGATGCGGGCCGGCTGGAACGGCAAAGTCAACGGCAAGATGGTGGTGCAATCGAACGTCGCCTGGTACATGACCAAACTGCTGAACGAGGGATGGCAGTTCGACGACGACCACTATCACGTCGTCATCAAAGGCGAGCCCGGCGTCGACACCCGGATTCGCTTCCTGCCACCCGAGAGCTGGGGCAACCACGAATGGGACACCATGACAGCGATGCCCGCGGTTAGCGCTGCCGTCGACGTCGCCGCCGCGTCGGCCGGTATCTTGACCCTCAAGGACGTCGGGCTGCCGTGCGCGCCCGCCGGTTTATGGCTCGATGGCTGAGGCATCTCCATGCACTGCACTTCAACGTCGGGGCGCCGACACCGCCGCGGTGCCGGGCGGGCGTGCCCCGGGGTCAGTGCGCGGGGGTATTGCCGATCAGCTCGACGGCATTGCCGTTCCAGTGGAACTTCACGTCGGTGCTCAGGCCGGAAAGCCCGCCCGGGTAGGTCAGCGCCACCGTGTCACCGGTGGTCTGGGCCGGGTCGATGCCGTTGAACCCGTAGGTGTCGGGCACCCCCTGCGGGATGAATTGGCCGAGGTGGAACAGCACCGCCCGGGTGCTCGGGCTGATCGCGTTGGTGTTGGCCTTGACGACCACCGCCGACAGCTGCGCGCACTGGTTGTAGTTGCCGGCCAGCGGCTCGGGGTTCCAGGGCTGCTGGCTGCGCGGGTCGCGCGGCAGCTCGGAGACCACCTTCGCGATGGTCGGTGCGGCGAGGTTGACCGCACACGGGTCGGCCGGCTGCCCGCCGCTGGGCTGCGCGGCGGCCGCCGACGGCGTGGCCGGTGCGGTGATCGACGGGGTCTCCGACGTCGTGCGGGCCTGCGGCGTCTTGGCGACGGTGGAGTCCCCGGAACCGCATCCGGTCAGCGTGACGGCGATCAAGGCGACAGCGGCCGAGCCGGTCAGCGGCTCGGTACGATACGGTGGCGACCACACATCGACGCACCGTACCGTCATCGCGGCCGCGGGTGTGGCAGGCGCGGCCGGCGTCGCCCGGCTGTGCCCACGATCACGTGCCGCACCGGGCGCGGCGCGACCACTAGAATCCATGGGCGATGACCCGCCCGGACAGCTCGACTGAGGCTGCCTCCCCGACATTTGCCGACCTGCAGATCCACCCCTCGGTTTTGCGGGCGATCGCCGACGTCGGCTACGAGACGCCCACCGGCATCCAGGCCGCGACCATCCCGGCGTTGATGGCGGGTTCCGACGTCGTCGGGCTGGCCCAGACCGGCACCGGCAAGACGGCCGCGTTCGCGATCCCGATCCTGTCCAAGATCGACGTCGCCAGCACCGCCACCCAGGCGCTGGTGCTGGCGCCCACTCGGGAGCTGGCGTTGCAGGTGGCCGAGGCGTTCGGCCGCTACGGCGCGCATCTGTCGAAGATCAACGTGCTGCCGATCTACGGCGGCTCCTCCTACGCCGTGCAGCTGGCCGGATTGAAACGCGGCGCCCACGTGGTGGTCGGCACGCCGGGCCGGGTGATCGACCACCTCGAGCGCGGCACGCTGGACCTGTCGCACGTCGACTACCTGGTGCTCGACGAGGCCGACGAGATGCTCACCATGGGGTTTGCCGAAGAGGTCGACCGCATCCTGTCCGAGACCCCGGAATACAAGCAGGTCGTGCTGTTCTCGGCGACCATGCCGCCCGCGATCCGCAAGCTCACCGCCAAGTATCTGCACGATCCCCTCGAGGTCAGCACCAAAGCGAAAACCACGACCGCCGAGAACATTTCGCAGCGCTACATCCAGGTCGCCGGCCCGCGCAAAATGGACGCGCTGACCCGGGTGCTGGAGGTCGAGCCGTTCGAGGCGATGATCGTGTTCGGCCGGACCAAACAGGCTACCGAGGAGGTCGCCGAAAGGCTCAGGGCGCGCGGCTTCTTGGCGGCCGCGATCAACGGGGACATCCCGCAGGGCCAGCGTCAGCGGACCGTCGCCGCCCTCAAGGACGGCAGCATCGACATCCTGGTCGCCACCGGCGTGGCCGCCCGCGGCCTGGACGTCGAACGGATCTCACACGTGCTCAACTACGACATCCCGCACGACACCGAGTCCTACGTGCACCGGATCGGGCGCACCGGCCGGGCGGGACGCTCGGGAACCGCGCTGCTGTTCGTCTCCCCGCGAGAACGCCACCTGCTCAAGGCCATTGAGAAGGCGACCCGCCGGCCGCTCACCGAAGCCGAGCTCCCCACCGTCGAGGACGTCAATGCCCAGCGGGTGGCCAAGTTCGCTGACACCATCACCGCCGGGCTCGGCGCTCCCGGCATCGATCTGTTCCGCAAGTTGGTTCAGGACTATGAATGCGAGCACGACGTCCCGATGGCCGACATCGCCGCCGCGCTGGCCGTGCAGTCACGCGACGGCGAGGAGTTCCTGATGGCGCCCGAACCGCCGCGGGAGCGACGCGAACGGCACACCGAACGGTGCGAGCGCACCGAGAAACCCAGGAGCACAAGGCCGTTGGTCACCTACCGCATCGCGGTGGGCAAAGGGCACAAGATCGGTCCGGGCGCGATCGTGGGCGCCATCGCCAACGAGGGCGGGCTGCATCGCAGCGATTTCGGCCACATCGCCATCGGCCCCGACTTCTCGCTGGTGGAGTTGCCGGCCAAGCTGCCCAAGTCGACGCTGAAAAAGCTTGAGCAGACCCGCATCTCCGGAGTGCTGATCAACCTGCAGCCGGACCGGGCGGCGGCCAAGGCGCGCGGCCGGGACGGCGGGAAACCACGCAGGAAATACGGCGGATGACGCTGTCGGAAGAACAAGACGCCCAGGGCGGGCTCGAGCAGACCTCTCGCGTCGACCGGGTCGCCTCGCTGACCGGGGTCCGTGCGGTCGCCGCGCTGCTCGTCGTCGGTACCCACGCGGCCTACACCACCGGTAAGTACACGTACGGGTATTGGGGGCTGGTGGGTTCCCGGATGGAGATCGGGGTGCCCATCTTCTTCGTGCTCTCGGGCTACCTGCTGTTCCGGCCGTGGGTGAAGTCGGCGGCCACCGGCGGCCCGCCGCCGTCGCTGAGTCGCTATGCGTGGCACCGGGTTCGGCGCATCATGCCCGCCTACGTCATCACGGTGCTGTTCACCTACGTGCTGTACCACCTCCGCGAGGCGGGTCCCAATCCCGGGCACAGCTGGCTGGGTCTGGCGCGCAACCTGACCCTGACCCAGATCTACTGCAACGGCTACCTGGGCAAGTATCTGCATCAGGGGCTGACCCAGATGTGGAGCCTGGCCGTGGAGGCGTCCTTCTACGTCATCCTGCCGCTGCTGGCCTACCTGCTGCTGGTGCTGATCTGCCGGCGGCAGTGGCAGCCGAAGCTGGTGCTGGGCGCGCTGGCGGGGCTGGCGTTGATCAGCCCGGCGTGGCTGGTGCTGGTGCACACCGATCACTGGTTTCCCGACGGCGCCCGGCTGTGGCTGCCCACCTACCTGGCCTGGTTCCTGGCCGGCATGATGCTGACGGTGCTGCAGGAAATGGGCGCGCGCGCCTACGGTTTCGTGGCCATCCCGCTGGCGGTGGTCAGTTATTTCATCGTCTCCACCCCGATCGCCGGTGCCCCCACGACGTCACCGGCCACGCTGAGCGAGGCGTTGTTCAAGACCTGCTTCTACGCCGTGATCGCCGCTCTCGCCGTGGCGCCGCTGGCGCTGGGCGATCACAGGTGGTATTCGCGGCTGCTGGCCAGCCGCCCGATGGTGTGGCTGGGGGAGATCTCCTACGAGATCTTCCTGATCCATTTGATCACCATGGAATTCGCGATGGACTACATCGTCGGCGCCCGCGTCTACACCGGCTCGATGCTGAACCTGTTCGTCGCGACGCTGGTCCTGACGATCCCGTTGGCGTGGCTGCTACACCGGTTCACCCGGGTGCGCGACTGAGCCGCCGGGCGCCCGCCGTGCGCACCCTTCGTCACATGGGCCGCAGCAGCCTCTCCGAGAGCGGACAGGCGATGTGCCCGCCTCACAGCGACAAGTCGGTTACGGGTGCGGGCGCACCAACAGGTTGTCGCTCAGAGGCGGGCACATCGACCACCGGCTGCGGGCCGGCCCGACGCGACCTGCGGGCTTAGCCGCGGGCGGACACCGGTGTCACGATCGGGACGACGAACTCTTCGATCATCGCCCGCTCGTCGGCCTCGTCCTGTCCGGGAAACAGCAGCAGCGACGTGATCACCCGGACCACCCAGCGTGCCCGGCACTCGGCGCCGGCGGGCTCTTCCGGGCCCAGCGAGCCGACGAACGCGGCGGCCAGGGCGGTGATCACCTCGGAGTGTTCGGCCAGCTCACCGGCGATGGGCGGGCGGGTGACGGCGAACCCCGACGCCAGCGCGGGGTTGCCGCGGACCATCCGCAAGGTGGTGGTGATGCTCGCGGTCAGCCGCTGGCGGGGCTCGTCGATGCCGTCGATCTGTTCCATGATCGCCCGGCCCAGCCGGTTGGCCTCGCGGTGCGCAGCGCCTCCCGGTTCTCGAAGTACCGGTACAGTGTGGCGCGGGAACACCCTGCGGCTCTGGCGATTTCGTTCATGCCGATGGATTCCGAATCGCGCTGGGTGTAGAGCTCCTGGGCCGCGTCGAGGATCCGGTCGACGGCCGCCTCGTTGCGGTGTCCGGAAAGCCAGTCGGTGCTCCTGCGCGCGCCGGGCATCAGGACTTCACCCGGATCGGCACCGACAGCGGTTGCCGGACGTAGTTGCCGCCGGCCCACACGATGCCCGACTCGTCCACCTCGAAGTCGGGGCAGCGGGCCAGCAGTTCGGTCAGCGCGACCCGCGACTGCATCCGCGCGGCGGCCGCGCCCAGGTAATGGTGCGCGCCGTGGCTGAACGTCAGGATGTTGCGCGGGCAGCGGGCGACGTCGAGTTCGCCGGCGTCGGGCCTGTACTGGCGTTCGTCGCGGTTGGCCGACCCGTACAGCAGCAGCACCCGGCGCCCGGCCGGGATGGTGGTCCGGCCGATCGTCACGTCCCGGGTGGTGGTGCGGGCCAGTCCCTGCATCGGCGAGGTCAGCCGCAGCAGCTCCTCGACAGCGTCGGGGATCAGCTCCGGCTCGTCGACTAGCCGCTGCCGCTGGTCGGGCCGCTGGTGCAGCAACGGCATTGACCCGCCCAGCATTCCGGTGGTGGTGTCGTTGCCGCCGGTGACCATGGTGAACGTGAAGGCCAGCACCGACAGGGTGCCGGCGATGTCGCTGTCGGCGCCCACCCCGGCGGACACCAGATGCGAGATGGTGTCGTCCTCGGGGTCGGTCCGGCGCCGCTCGATCAGCCCGGTGAAGTAGGCCATCATCGACGTGACCGCATCGCCCGCACTGCCCAGCGCGCCGGCGACACCGCCGTCGGCCGTGTTGGCCGCCACGATGGCCTCGGTCCAGCCGTCGAATTGTGCCCGATCTTCCTCGGGCACACCGAGATAGTGGACGACGACCATCGACGGCAGCGGTTTGAACAGCTCGGCGACGATGTCCCCGCCGCCGGCCGCGCGCAGTCGTTCGATGCGCTCGACCACGAAGTCGCGCACCTTGGGCTCCACCGCCTCGACCTGCCGCGGCGTGAAGCCGCGCGACACCAGCTTGCGAAACTCGGTATGCACCGGCGGGTCCTGCATCAAGAACGGCGGATTGTCTTGCGCCCAATGAGTTCCAGGTCGTCATAGTTGACCGCCAAACCCTTCGCCGAGGAGAAGGTTTCGTGGTCGGCGGGCCGCGGCCCACACGTCGGCGTGCCGGGACAGCACGTAGTAGTCGTGCTCCGGGCGTTTCGGTGGGACGACGTGGTGCACCGGGTCGTGGTCACGCAGCGCGCGGTACATCGGCCACGGGTCGGCCCAGGTGTCGGCGTTGGGAAACTCGAACGCCACCGGCACGTTGTGAGACACAGTCGATATCATGTCTCATTCGTACGACAGTCGGGGGGGGCTGTGTCAACCCCGCCGTGGCGTCCCGTCACGCTGGCGTGACGCTCGGCGGGCGAAGTCACGCTGGCGTGACGCTCGGCGCCAACTTGGCAACAACAGCTCAGATCCCCGAGCCGGGGTTCAAGATGCCCTGCGGGTCCAGCGCCTGCTTGATCCGCCGGTTGAGGTCCATCACCTCGGGCCCCAGGTAGCCGGCCAGCCAGGGCCGCTTCAGCCGGCCGACGCCGTGCTCGCCGGTGATGGTGCCGCCGAGGCCGACGGCCAGGTCCATGATCTCGCCGAACGCCAGGTGTGCGCGCTCGGTTATGTCGGCATCGGCGGGGTCGTAGACGATCAATGGGTGGGTGTTGCCGTCGCCGGCGTGGGCGATCACCGAGATCATCAGGTCACGTTCGGCGGCGATGGCCGCGATCCCGGTGACCAGCCGGCCCAGCGCCGGAAGCGGCACCCCGACGTCTTCGAGCAGCAACGACCCCTTGGCCTCCACGGCCGGAATGCAGAACCGGCGGGCGACGACGAACGCCTCGCCCTCGTCCGGGTCGTCGGTCGAAAACACTTCCGTCGCAGCGTTTTCCGCGAACACCTTGGCCATGATCTCGGCGTCCTCGCTGCAGGCGCGGCCACGCTCGTCGGACCCGGCCACCAGCATCGCGGCCGCGCCGCGGTCCAGGTCCATCCGCAGGGTGTCCTCGATGGCGTTGATCGCGACGGAGTCCATGAACTCCAGCGTCGACGGGCGCAGCTGCCCGGTGACGCCGAGCACCGCGCCGACCGCATCCTCGACCGTGGCGAAGCTGGCCACCACGACGCTGGAGGTGTTCTGCTTGGGCACCAGCCGCAGCGTCACCTCGGTGATGACGCCCAGGGTGCCCTCGCTGCCGACGAACAGCTTTGTCAACGACAGCCCCGCGACGTCCTTGAGCCGCGGGCCGCCGAGCCGAACGACGGTGCCGTCGGCCAGCACCACCTGCATGCCCAGCACGTAGTCGGTGGTCACGCCGTACTTCACGCAGCACAGGCCCCCGGCGTTGGTGGCGATGTTGCCGCCGATGCTGCAGATCTCGAACGACGACGGGTCCGGCGGATACCACAGGCCGTGCTCGGCGGCCGCCTTCTTCACCTCGGCGTTGAACAGCCCCGGCTGGCAGACCGCCGTGCGGGTCACCGGGTCGACGGTGATGTCGCGCATCTTCTCCGTCGAGAGCACGATGCCGTTGTCCAGGGCAGTCGCCCCGCCGGACAGGCCGCTGCCGGCCCCGCGGGTGACCACCGGGACGCCGTGCGCGCTCGCCCAGCGCAGCACGGTCTGCACCTCCTCGGTGCGCCAGGGCCGCACCACGGCCAGCGGTTTTCCGGCCGACGGGTCGAACGCGCGGTCCTGGCGGTAGCCCTCGATCACCGTCGGGTCGGTGACCACAGTCCCGTCGGGCAGGTCGGCGATCAGGCTGGCCAAGGCTTCGGAGCTCACCGCCTGATCCTAAGCCCGCCTCACGGACCCGGGTCGTCGGCGAACTGCGGTGCCCGGTCCAGTTCGCGCAGCGACGGCAGGCCGCAGGCCACGACACCGATCGTCAGGATCGGCACCGCCAAGGTCAAAAAGGTGGCCTTCAGGCCGGCGGCGTCGGCCAGCGGGCCGGCGACCAGCAGGCCCAGCAGCCCCGCCGCGTAGGTCAGTCCGGCCATCACCCTGACCACCCGGCCCCGCAGGTGATGCGGCGCCCGGGTCTGCATGACGAAGTTGTAGATCGGCTGGATCGGGCCGTACACCACGCCGGTGACCGCGCACAGCCCCAGGATCACGGGCAACGGCGGCAGCACCGCGATACCGGCCGTCGTCGCCCCAAGGTGAGCGTCGCCGTCAGCACCGCCGTCCGCCGCCGCAGCCGTGCTGACAGCACGGCATAGCCCAGCGCGCCCGCCACCCTGCCCAGCGCCAGCGCCAGCGCCATCAGCGCCAACCCAACTGGGCCAGCTGGTGCTGATCGGCGAAATACTTTGGGAACAACACGCTTTCCATCGGCAGGTACAGCGCGGTCACGGCCAGGTCGATCAGCCCCAGCGTGCGCAGCACCCGCAGGTTCCAGACGAACCGTACGCCCTCGGCGATGCCGGTCACCAGCCCGACCGGGCGGGTCGCCCGCGGCGGTTTGCCGGCACCTTCGAGCCGTAGCGCCCCAATTGCCAAGAAGGACAAGGCGAAACAACCCGCTGTCACCCACATCGTGTTTATGCCGCCCAGTGTGGCGATCAGCAAGCCGCCCAGCCCCGGGCCCACGATGAAAGCCAGGTTCAGCATCGCCTCCTAGCTGCTGTTGGTGCGGTCCAGCGACCAGCCGGCCCGCGCGGCGGCCTCGGGCAGCATGGACTGGCGCGCCGTCATCCCGGCCGGGTCGAAAGCGGCCGCGCAGAAGGCCAATACGGCCAGCTCGGCGACGTCGATGGCTGCGGCGCCGAAGATCCAGGCGGTCAGCGGCACCGCCGTCATCGCCGCACCGGACAGCCAATCGCAGACCAGCGACAACCGCCGGCACCCGAAGAAGTCGACCGCGGTGCCCGCGATCAATGTGGCGAGCACCAACGGCAGGGTCATAGCCGCGGCCACGATCGACGCTCGGTGGCGCTGTGCCGGTGCTGCAACGCGAGCCACGGGAAGGCGACGATCGATACGCCGGTGCCCGCCGTCGCAAGCAGCGTTGCGAATCAAGATCAAAAGGGCCGGGCCGCGGCTCGTGTCAGGCATGGGGATCGCGGGGAGAATGTAAACGCATACCCTGGGCGGCGGCCACTGAATTTCGTGGTGGCCGGCCGCGAATGCAGGATGCTGGTGTGCTCGAGCATCCGCGTACCGGCCAGGCGTTCGACTCGCCGGTGCCGGCCGGTAGCGGATGGCCGGGGGATCCGGCCATCCCGCAGACCCCGGTGGCCGCCGATGCCGATCAGGTGATCGCGCTGGCCCGCCACGCCGGCGCGATTCCCGAACTCGACGCGCTGGTCAGCGTGTGCCGGGCCTGCCCGCGGCTGGTCGGGTGGCGCGAGGAGGTCGCGGTGGTCAAACGCCGCGCCTTCGCCGACCAACCGTATTGGGGCCGGCCGGTGCCCAGCTGGGGATCGGTGCGGCCCCGGCTGCTGATCGTCGGGTTGGCGCCCGCCGCGCACGGCGCCAACCGGACCGGCCGGATGTTCACCGGCGACCGCTCGGGCGACCAGTTGTACGCGGCGCTGTACCGGGCCGGTCTGGTGAACCAGCCGACCAGTGTCGACGCGGCGGATGGGTTGCGCACCAAGCACATTCGCATCGTCGCACCGGTGCACTGTGCCCCGCCGGCCAATGCCCCGACGCCCGTCGAGCGGGACACCTGCTGGCCCTGGCTGCAGGCCGAATGGCGGCTGATCTCCGAGCATGTCCGGGTGGTGGTGGCCCTGGGCGGCTTCGGCTGGCAGATCGCGCTGCGGCTGCCGGGCGTGCCGGCCGCGCGCAAGCCCCGGTTCGGGCACGGCGTCGTCGCCGAGCTGGCGCCCGGTGTGCGGCTGCTCGGCTGCTACCACCCCAGCCAGCAGAACATGTTCACCGGTAGGTTGACACCAGCAATGCTCGACGACGTCTTCCGCGACGCAAAAGGACTGGCGGGGATCAAGTGAGTTGTCATGTCTGACGTGCTGGTGTCCGGTGCCAGCGTGGCCGGTACGGCGGCGGCCTTTTGGCTTGGGCGCCATGGCCATTCGGTGACCGTGGTGGAGCGCCATCGCGGGCCGCGACCGGGTGGTCAGGTCATCGACGTGCGCGGGCCGGCGCTGGGCGTGCTGGAGCGCATGGGGCTGCTGGCCGCCGCGGCGAAGCGCAAGACGCAGATCCGGGGCTCCTCGGTCGTCGACCGGGACGGCAACGAGCTGTCCCGGGACACCGAAGCCGCGATTTCTGGCCCCACCAGCGGGCCGATCGAGGGCCCCGACATCGAGTTGTTGCGCGACGACTTGGTCGAATTGCTTTAAGGCGCAAGCCAATGGACCGCCGAGTACCTGTTCGACGACACCATCACCGCGCTCGACGACCGGGCCGCGGCGGTCCGCGTAAGCTTCGAGCGCGCCGCCCCGCGCGATTTCGACCTGGTGATCGGCGCCGACGGCCTGCACTCCAACGTGCGGCGACTGGTGTTCGGGCCGGAAGACGAGTTCATCGAGCGGTTGGGCACGCACGCGGCGATCTTCACCGCGCCCAATTTCCTGGGCCTGGACTACTGGCAGATGTGGCACTACGGGGACTCCACCATGGCCGGGGTGTACAGCGCCCGCGACAACGCCGAGGCCCGGGCCATGCTGGGCTTCATGGACGCCGAGCTGCGCCTCGACTACCGCGACACCGAGGCGCAATTCGCCGAGCTGGAGCGGCGGATGGCCGGCGAGGGGTGGGTGCGCCCGCAGCTGCTGGAGTACATGCGGACCGCGCCGGACTTCTACTTCGACGAAATGTCGCAGGTCAAGATGGACCGCTGGTCGCGCGGCCGGGTGGCGCTGGTCGGCGACGCCGGGTACTGCTGCTCGCCGCTGTCCGGGCAGGGCACCAGCGTCGCGCTGCTGGGCGCCTACATCCTGGCCGGTGAGCTGAAGACGGCCGGTGAGAACCATGAAGCCGGTTTCGCCAACTATCACCGCGAGTTCGCCGACTACGTCCAGCGCAACCAATGGCTGGTGGTGGACAACATCCCGGGTGGCGCGCCGATACCGCAGGAGGTGTTCGAGCGCATCGTCGCCTCGATCACGCTCAAGGACTACTGATCCTCGGGTGCCCGCGCGCCGGGAAGGTTTGCCGGCGCCGGCGCGTTGATGCCAGCGTGCGTCTTTCCGTCCTCGATCTCGTCCCGGTGCGCACCAAACCAGACCACCGGCGACGCGCTGGCCGCCACCGTGGCGCTGGCGCAGGCCGCCGATCGGCTCGGTTTCACCCGCTACTGGGTGGCCGAGTACCACAACATGCCGTCGGTGGGCGCCACCAGCCCGCCGGTGCTGCTCGCGTACCTGGCTCCGCAGACCACCCGGCTGCGGCTCGGCTCGGGCGGGGTGATGCTGCCCAACCATGCGCCGCTGGCGGTGGCCGAGAAGTTCGCGCTGCTGGAGGCCGCCGCGCCGGGCCGGATCGACATCGGCATCGGCCGGGCGCCCGGCTACGATCCGGTCACCTCCTACGCGCTGCGCGGCGGCCGCGGCGACGAGGACATCCAGCGCTTTCCCGACTACCTCGACGACGTGGCGGCGTTGATGAGCGCGCGCGGCGTGGTGGTGCCGCTGCGCTCGGGGGACTACCGGCTCAGGGCCACCCCTGCGGCCGCCGGCGAGCCGGCGGCTGTGGCTGCTGGGCTCGTCGATGTACTCCGCGCGCCTGGCCGCCGTCAAGGGGTTGCCCTACGTGTTCGCCCATCACTTCTCCGGCAAGGGAACCGAGGAGGCGCTCGAGGTCTACCGGTCGCGGTTCCGGCCCAGCGCGCTGACGCCCGAGCCGCTCACCTTTTTGACGGTCAACGCCGTAGTGGCCGAAACCTCGGGACGAGGCAACGGCTTTGATACTGCCCAACCTGCAGATGATGGCGAAGCTTCGCACCGGCCAGCCACTCGGGCCGGTGCCGCTGGTCGAGGGGGCCGAGCACGCCGAGCTCACCGCCGAGCAGCGGCGCATCGTGGACAGCGGGCTGCGGCGCGCGGTGTTGGGCGGCCCGGCCGAGGCCGCCGAGCAGGTTCGGGCGCTCGCCGAGCGGTTCGGTGTCGACGAGGTGATGGTGAATCCGGTGGCGGCGGCCCGCCGCGGGACCGAACCCGCCACCGCGCCGGCCCGGGTCGCGACGCTGGAGCTGCTGGCCAAGGAGCTGTTCTGACTCCCGGGCGAACTCACCCCCGGGACTGGCTGGGATCCGGCGCGTGGCTGGCGATCCAGGCCCGCAGCTCGTCGGGCGGTAGCGGCGGGGTGTGCACGAAGCCCTGGGTGATGTTGCAGCCGTAGCGTCGCAGCGCATTCAGGGTGTCCTCGTTTTCGACGCCCTCGGCGACCAGGTCGGCGCCCAGGCTGTCCGCCAGCGCCACCGTGGACCGCACGATGGCGACCGAGCGCGCGTCGTGAGCCAGGCGTGCCACGAAAATGCGGTCCAGCTTCAACTCGTCGACCGAAACCTCTTGCAGACGGGCCAGTGACGACCAGCCGGTGCCGTAGTCGTCGATCGAGATGCGAATTCCCAAGCGCTGCAACGTGGTCACGGTGTTGCGGGATCGCACCGAATCCACTAGCGCGCTTTCGGTGATCTCGAGGATGAGCGCGTCCGCGGGCAGGTCGTAGTTGGCGAGCAGCCTTTCCACGGTGCCGACGAGCTCGATGTCGAGCAGGTTGGTGGTCGACAGGTTGACCGCGACGGTGAGGCGCAGACCCTCTTCGCGCCAGGACCGGACCTGTTGCAACGCCATGCTCAGCGTGCGGTTGGAGATCTTGCGCATCAACCCGGCGCGTTCGGCGACGGGCAGGAACTCCTCCGGCAGCAACGTCCCGCGGGTGGGATGCTGCCAGCGCAGCACGGCCTCGACGCTGTGGATGCTGCCGTCCCGCCCGTCGATCTTGGGCTGGTAGTGCAGTTTCAGCTCGTCGGTGTCGAACAACGCGGTGCGCAGTTCCTCGATGAGGTTGGTGTCGTTGTCGCGGTGGGCCTCGAACGCGGAGTCGTAGACCGCGATCTTGCTTCGCGCCGATTTGGCGTGCGCCAGCGCGGTTTCGGCGCGGCTCAACAGCTCCCGGGGGTGGTCGCAGTGATCCGGACACAGCGCGATGGCGATGCGGCCGTCCACCTGGACGGTGATCGGATCCAGGGCGATCGGTTCGCTCAACGCCTCGAGCAGCCGGCCCGCCTGAGCGCTCGCGGCGGTGAGGTTGGCCCCGTCGGCCAGCAGCACGGCGAACTGGTCGTCGCTCACCCGCGCGAGCAGGTCGTCGCGACGGACGCTGCCGGCCAACCGATTCGCGATGTGGCACAGCAGCTCATCGCCGAATTGCCGGCCGATCGAATCGGTGATCTCGCGAAAGTCGCTCAGGCTCAACAACAACAGCGTGCGACGGGGGTTTGCCCGGCTCGGCATCGAACCGGCGCCGGGTGATGCCGAGGCGGGCAAACCCTGCAGGGCCGTCACCAGCTGGCGCCGGTTGGGCAGCGCGGTCAGCTCGTCGGTCATGGCGTGCCGGTCGTGGCTGTGCAGCAGGCTCACGTCGCGGAAGGTCAGCGAAAACCGCCCGGCTCCGACCACCAGGCTCAACGCCGCCAGGGTGGCGGACGAACGCGAATGATGGTCCAGCACAATCACTCCCAGCGCCACAATGGTGGACTCCACCGGGGTGGCATAGGGGCTGAAGCGGCGTCGGGCCGGCGTCGCCGTGGCCGGCGGCCGGGCCCAGCTCGCCATCGCGATGAGCACCGACGACGCGGGCCAGCACACGTCCAGCAGGGAACCGACCCGATACGATCCGGCCGCCGTCTGGAACAGGTAGGCCCCGTCGGCGACCGCGAACAAAACCAGCCCCGCCACCAGCAGCGCCCAGCGAATCTCGTTGCGCCACCCCAAGATCGGCAGCATGCCGGCGGCCAGGACCAGCAGCATCAGATCGCACCACGGGTAGGCCAGCCCCACCCACACCGTCTTCGGTGCGTGCACCGCCGCCTGGTGCAGCGGGCCCGCGGTCAGCGCCGCGGCCACCGCGGCCAACGTCAACGCGCACACCACCGAGTCGAGCTGGACCGCGATCGGCAGCCGCTTGAGCCGGGTCCGCATCAGCAGCAGCAATCCGGCGTAGATGAACGGGTAGTAGGCCAGATATTCCGGGTCGGCCACCGACGGTGAGCGCCCGTCGGGCACCCACAACGCGTACACGACGTCGCCCACCGCCGAGCACGCCATGCCGGCGGCGATCAGCGCCCACGCTCATCGGTCGGCCGGAATCCGGCAGGCGCGCAGCGCGATCAGCCCGGCGGCGACGGCGTTCAACGCCGAATACAGCGCCGTTGCCGAGAAGATTCCGTGCTCGGCGTCCGGGTGCGCGACGCTGGACACGCTGAAGGCGACCATCCCGATAGCCAGCATCCCGAGGGGGGCCCGAATACCCCGGGGGGCCGACGGCGGCAACGGCGGTCGATGCGGCCGAGCCGGACGGCGGCGGGAACGCGTACGGCAGCGGCAGGTCCGGCATGAAGCTACGAATGCATTGGCCCCCTTCGCGTTTGGCCGCATACATGGCTAGGTCGGCGTGCCGCAACAGCTGGTCGACGGTGCAGGTGGACGCGCCGGTGCACACCGTGAATCCGATGCTGGGCCGTACGGTGATCGGAATGCCGTCGATCAGGATGGCCCCGGTGAACGCCTCGAGGATGCGGTGCGCGGCCGCTTGTGATTCGTCGACGGAGGCCTCGATGACGGCCGCGAACTCGTCGCCGCCGAGCCGGGCGATGGTGCCGCTGTAGCCCAGCGCCGCAGTGAGCCGCTCGGCCACCCGGACCAGCAGCTCGTCGCCGGCGGGATGGCCCAGGGCGTCGTTGACCGCCCTGAAGTTGTCGAGGTCCAGGCATAGCACGGCGATGGGCGTGCCGTCGGGATGCCGGCGCGCGACGGCCTGCTCCAGCCGATGCACGAACAGCGCCCGGTTGGCCAGGCCGGTCAGGTTGTCGCGGAAGGCCTCCCGCGCGACCTCCGACAGCAGATTCTGGTTGTCGACCAGGACCACGAACTGCCACGCCAGCACGGTGGCCACCAGGATTCCCAACGCGGCCAGCATGGGTTCGTGGATGGCTTTGCCTGCCGTGTGCCCCCACCCCACCGCGGCGGCCAGGATCAGCGGCAGGTAGGGCAGCCACAACCGGGTCCGGAACTCGATCTCGTCCGGCGACCCCGCCGCCGGCTGCTCGTACGCGCTGGCCAGCGCGGCCAGCGCCAAGGTGCCCACGCCGGCCACCCGGGCCAGGTCGCCGATGTCGTCGGTGTGGTAGCTGCCGATGCCCGTGTAGAAGACCATCACGATGTCGGTGACGCTGATCGTGGCGATGCCACAGGCCAGCAGGCTGCGGCTGGGCCGGTCGCCGGGTCGCGCCCGGGACAGCATCAGGATGGCCGTGGTCATCAGCACGATGTCGTTGAAGACCTCGGCCAGCGTCGCCACCTGGGTGCCGGTGTGTTCGCGCAGCTGCGCCTCGACGACGAACACCCAGGCGATGACGAACAGCGACGTCGTCACGATGAGGCCGTCGAGCAGCAGCCGGCGGGGGCTGTGCCGGGACAGCTGGGACAGCAGCACTAACGACGTCATGGCGCCGACCGGGAACAGCAGCAACACCATCTCGGCCGCCGCCGGGTGGGCGGCGTGTTCGAATTCGGGGCGGACGTCATAGACCGCCCAGATGACCTCGCCCACCGCCCAGCCGAGCAGCGCGGTCGTCAGCGCCAACCAGCCGTACCGGCGCCGTCCGGACGCGGCCCGGGCCGCCCGCGCGGCGCAGATCGCCGCGACGGCCAGGCACACGAACATGACCAGGTTGTCGACCGGCCGGGTGCCGTACGGGCCGCGCCACCCGCGGACCGACGAGAGCAGCACCAGCAGCGCGGCTGTGCCGTACCCGCCGGCCAGCAGCCAGCCCACGCGCGCGGGCACCCCGACCGCCGCCACGGATTCACCGCCCAGCGCTTCATCGCCGCTTCAGCCATCCCCTAGCTGTGGTAATCGACCTCACCACGAGTTACAGGGGATTAAACCGCTGCCGACGTGCGCGGAGTGCGGCTTTGACAGGGTTGGGCGCTGCGTGCGGGGGGCCGAGGCGGGCTCAGTCCGGCTGATTGGCGTCGATGCGGGCCAGCGCCAGGCGCAGGATCTGACCCGTGTCATCGCGGTCGGGATCGCGGCGCAGCAGCATTCCCTTGGCCACCGACAGCTTGTCGCCGTTGCGGCGCGGCAGGACGTGCAGGTGGATCATCGGCAAAACCAATGTGCCCGAGCTGATGATGATGCCCTACACCGAGTCGCTGACGTTCGGCGCGACGCGTAACCTGTGGGATCCGCGACGCACACCGGGTGGCAGCAGCGGCGGCAGCGCCGCGGCGGTGGCGGCCGGGCTGGCGCCGCTGGCGTTGGGATCCGACGGCAGCGGCTCGATCCGTATCCCGTCGACCTGGTGCGGCCTGTTCGGGCTGAAACCGCAACGGGATCGGGTGTCGCTGGAACCCCACGACGATGCCTGGTACGGCCTGAGCGTCAACGGCCCGATCGCGCGGACGGTGATCGACGTGGCCGTGTCCTCGACGCGACCTCCACGGTGCCCGGTCCGGAGGGGG
The DNA here is from genome assembly GCA_002291465.1 of Mycobacterium lepraemurium. Lineage (GTDB taxonomy): Bacteria > Actinomycetota > Actinomycetes > Mycobacteriales > Mycobacteriaceae > Mycobacterium > Mycobacterium avium. The sequence continues at coordinate 1,325,587 of CP021238.1, forward strand.
AGTTCGTCGCGGCGGCGACCCGCGAGCCCGGCCGGCTGCGAATCGCGTTGAGCACCAAGGTTCCCACTCCGCTGCCGGTGCGGGTCGGCAAGCCGGAGCTGGCGGCGGTGCAGCAGGCGGGTGCGTTGCTGCGCGATCTCGGCCACGACGTCGTCACGGCCGACCCCGAGTACCCGGCCGCGGCGATCCTGGACAACTATCTGCCCCGCTATCTGCGCGGGATCTGCGACGACGCCGACTCGCTGGCCCATCCGGAGCGGCTGGAGGCACGCACCCGCAACATGGCCCGGATGGGCTCGTTCTTCTCGGACCGCCGGATGGCGGCCATCCGGGCCGGCGAGGGCCGCTGATCGCGCGGATTCAGGCGATCTTCGACGACGTCGACGTCGTGGTCACCCCCGGCACCGCGGCCGGCCCGTCCCGGGTGGGCGCCCATCAACGGCGCGGCGCGGTGTCCACACTGCTGCGGGTCGTGCGTTCCTTACCAACAGGTCTGGAATCTGACCGGCCAACGGCCGCGGTGGTGCCGTGGGCCCTGCGCCGCCCACCGGTCTGCTAAGCGGAATTCCGCAGCACCGCCCAGGCCGCTAGTTTGGCGCCCAGCGCCATCACGTGCGCCGGACTGGTCGACGGCAGCCGCTGAAAGCAAACGTGATCGGGTGCCGTGGCCAGCCGACGGTACAGCTCGGCGGCCTTGGCCCCGTTGAAGTACACCCGTGTGATCCCGGGGTGTTCGGCGAAGAACTCGCCGAAATCGTTGACCACCAGGCTGTTTGGCTCGATCGCGGAGTCGGCGCTGCCGACCCTGCGGCACGCGTGCAGTACATCCCAGAGCGCGACCCGGCGGCTGGCGCAGCTGCGCCAGCCGCCGCGGGTAGGGCGCGGCGGCGTCGAAGCCGAACAGCTCCCCGGTGATCGACCAGAACGCGTTGCGCGGGTTGGCGTAATACTGGCCCGTCAGCAGCGATTGCGCGCTGGGGGACGAGCCCAGGATCAGCGTCCTGGCCCGCTCGTCGACGACCGGCGGGAAGCCCCGCAACAGCGGTGTGCTCATGACCTCACATGATGGCCTGCCCGCGTTGTACGTTGACGACGTGCACGACGGGGACGACCGGGACATCGAGGATCTGTTCGACGGTCTGCAGGGAACCGCGCGCACCGAACGCGCCGAACTGGTGCGGCGGCTGCTCGCACAGGGCATCACCGCCGAGGAGATCCGAACCACCAACCCGCCGCTGCTGCTGGCCACCCGGCACCTGATCGGCGACGACGGCACCTACGTCTCGACCCGGGAGATCAGCGAGACCTACGGCATCGATATGGCATTGCTGCAACGGGTGCAGCGCGCCATCGGCCTGGTCCGGGTGGACGATCCCGACGCCGCCGTGCACATGCGCGCCGACGGCGAGGCCGCCGCCTTCACCCAGCGGTTCGTCGACGTGGGCCTGGACCCCGACCAGGTGGTGCTGGTCGCGCAGGTGCTCGCCCAGGGTTTGTCCCGCGCGGCGGAGGTGATGCGGTACTCGGCGCTGTCGGCGATCATGCGCCCCGGCGCCACCGAGCTCGAAATCGCCAAGGCTTCAAAGGCTTTGGTCACCCAGATCGCGCCCCTGCTCGGCCCGATGATCCGGCAGATGCTGTTCATGCAACTGCGCCACATGATGGAGACCGAGGCGGTCAACGCCGCGGAACGGGCGGCGGGCAAACCGCTGCCGGGGGGCACGCCAGATCACCGTCGCGTTCGTCGACCTGGTCGGCTTCACCCGCATCGGTGAGGCGGTCTCACCCGAAGAGTTGGGGCAGCTGGCCAACCGGCTGGCCATCCTCGCCCGGGACGTCACGGTTCCCCCGGTCCGCTTCGTCAAGACCATCGGCGACGCGGTGATGTTCGTCTGCCCCGAGCCGCGGCCGTTGCTCGATGTGGTGTTGAAGCTGGTGGAGGCCGTCGACACCGACAACGAGTTCCCCCGGTTGCGCGCGGGAGTGGCCTCCGGGACCGCGGTCAGACGGGCCGGCGACTGGTTCGGCAGCCCGGTCAACGTGGCCAGCCGGGGCACCGCCGTGGCCCGGCCGGGCACGGTGCTGGTCGCCGATTCGGTCTGGGACGTCATCGGCGACAACGGCGAGTTCTCCGGCTCGTTCGCCGGGGCCCGCCGGCTCAAGGGAATCAAGAACGAGGTCAAACTGTTTCGCGTCCGCCGCGGCGGCTGAGCGCCCGGCGCGGCAACCTACGCACATGGGCAGGCCCGGCGCGACTCTAGGGGGCGTCTGACTCCGTCTTACGCGTGTCCTACGCGGCCGGATTCCTACCCCGTGTTCCGGCGCTTCGAGTCGGTCGCTTTCCGGGCCTGCTTCGCTACTCAAAATACGCCGTCGAACAGCCCAGATCAACGGGTTCACCGGCCCCGGTATGCAGCGGTGACCGGGCCGTGACCGGCCGTCTTTCGCTGCCGGTGAACGGCCGTTCCCTTTGCCCCTGTAACGGTGTAATCACGTAATCATGAAGCACATCACGCACGCCGGCGGTACGGCCGCCCCGGCGGCTGGCAGCAGGCCCAGCAGCCCGATGCCAGCGACGCCGCGGAATGGTTCGCCGGGCGTCTCCCGGAACAGTGGTTCGACGGCGACCCGACGGTGATCGTCGACCGCGAGGAGATCACCGTCATCGGAAAGCTCCCCGAGCCGGCCGACGCCGAGAAGGAGGCGAGCGAGGCCCGCGTGGCCGGCCGGGCATCGCGATTCCGCGAAGAGACCCGCTCCGAGCGAATGCGCATCGCCGACGAAGCCCAGGATCGCTACGGGCGCAAGGTTTCCTGGGGAGTCGAGGTCGGCCCCAAAACGGGCACCGAGCGAATCCTGTTCACCCACATCGCCGTACCCGTGATGACCCGGCTCAAGCAACCGGAACGCCAGGTGCTCGACACGATGGTCGACGCCGGTGTCGCCCGGTCCCGCGCCGACGCGCTGGCGTGGTCGGTGAAGCTGGTCGGTGAACACGCCGAGGCGTGGCTGGCTCAACTGCGCGATGCCATGTCCGCGGTCGACGACCTGTGCGCGCAGGGCCCCGACCTGTAGCGCTAAAAGCGCTGCACTCCAAGGGTATTCGCGTGCAGGCGACCGCTTACTCGTTGTCGATCTTGTCGGCGATCTGATCGCCCTGATCGGTGATGCGGTATCCGCAGGCGTTGATGTCGACGATCACGTTGTTGGCAACGCTGAGCGCGCGCTGGCACTCCCAGCCGTCGGCGCCCACCTGGGTGTCCATCAGGGTGATCTTCGGCGGGGCGCCCTGAACCTGCGCGAACGTCCACCGGTAGGTCTTGCTCTTGTTGGTCACGGTCACCGTCTGGCCCGCGCATCCTTTCCACTTCTGCAGCGAGGTCTGCAGGAAGCTCTTGGCCTTGTCGGCGGACGGAAACAGCACCACGGCCTGGTTGACCCAGTGGTCGTAGTTGTCGCCGGGCTCCGACGACACCAGTCCGTTCACAGCCGAGTGACCGCTGCCCGCATACACCGGATCCTGGGTGGTGTACAGCGCGCCCTGGCAGTCCGGCACGGACACCGTCACCGACGAGCTGTCGGTGGCGGTGATCGGTTTGCCCGGCTCCATCGTCGAGGAGCCCATCACCGCGTTGACCTCGGACGCGCTGAGCAGCAGGGCGCCGAGTCGGTCGGAGGTCAGCGGTGCGGCCTGCGGGGGCTCCGGTTTGGGCCGGATCACCAGCCAGACGTCCACCCCGCCCGCGATGACGACGAGCACGGCGACGACCGCGGCGACGATTGGCCACACCCGCCGTTTGGGCGGCGGCCGGCCCCACGGCGGCGGCCCGGGCTGCCCGCGGCTGGGATCGGGCCGCTCTCCGGCGTCCAGCCCCGGCCAGCTTGTGACGCAGCGGAACCGGGCTGCCGGGTGTTGACGGCAGGCGGTGGCGCCAGCACCGTGCTGGCTCCGGCGTCGCGCTGCCCCGCGGCCGGCAGGGCGGCCTCTTGACTGCGCCGCAGGATGGTGGCGGCGCGGTCCTGGTCGGGGGTGGACAGCGCTTCCTTGGCGGCCAGCGCCAGATCGCCCGCGCTGGCGTAGCGATCCTCGGGCTTTTGGCCATGCCACGGGCGATCACCGCGTCGAAGGCCTTGGGCACCCCGGGCCGTCGCGCACTCGGCGCGGGAATGGGGTCCATCACGTGCGCCGAGACCAGCATCCCGGCGCTGTCGGCCCGATACGGCGGAGACCCGGTCAGGCACTCGAACAGCACGCATGCCAGCGTGTAGATGTCGGCCCGATAGGCGACCTCGGTGTCCGAAAACCGTTCGGGAGCCATGTATTTCCACGTCCCGACCGCCGTGCCGAGCTGGGTGAGCTTTTCATCGGTGGTGGCGCTGGCGATGCCGAAGTCGACCAGGTAGGCGAAGTCGTCGCGGGTGACCAGGATGTTTTGCGGTTTGACGTCGCGGTGCATCACCCCGGCGGCGTGGGCGGCATCCAGCGCGGAGGCGATCTGGGTGATGATGGCGACGGCGCGCGGCGGGGGCAGTGGGCCGAAGCGTTTGAGCACGCTGTCCAGGTCGGTGCCCTCGACCAGGCGCATCTCCAGAAACATCTGGCCGTCGATTTCGCCGTAGTCGTGCACGGGCACCACGTGCGGTTCCTGCAAACGACCGGCGGTGCGCGCCTCCCGCTTCATCCGCTCGCGAAACACCGGGTCGCTGCTGAAGCTTTCGTTTAGGAGTTTGACCGCCACCGTCCACTCCTTGACGGTGTGCTCGGCTTCGTAAACCTCACCCATCCCGCTGCGCCCGAGCAGCCGTTTCAGGTGGTAGGGGCCGAACATCGAGCCCACCTTCGAGGACCGCTCGTCGCTCATCGCGCATCCTTTCGACCCGAGACCGACAACGTGACGGTAGGCGCCCGCCCGTCGCGCCGCACGATAACGGCAACAATTGCCGCCGCCCGGTGCCGAGCTAACCGGCGTGCTGATTCTCTTCGGCCAGCCGGAAAGTGAATTCGTGCTCGCAGATCCGGATGCGGTCGCCGTCCTCCAGGACGGCGACCGAGTGGATTCGTTGGTCTTGCACGCGCACGCCGTTGGAGGATCGCAGGTTGTTGATGATGTAGCTGGTTCCGGTGTCGACGATGACGGCATGGTGCCGGCTGACCTTGGGAGAGGCGAAGACGATGTCGTTGTCGTCCAGGCGCCCGATCGTCGTCGAGCCGCGCAGCGGAAACGCCCGCCCGGCCGCGTCGTGCAGCAGGGCTCCGGCGTTCCTGCCGGACGCCAGGGTGTAGTGATCGAGCACGGTGACGGTGACCGCGGCGGTCGTCATGGCATTCTTCTTGGCGTCCAGCGGTTCCTGGCGCAGGATCCGGTCGTTGAGCATGCGCAGGTTCTGGCCCGGGTCGATCCCCAGGTCGTCGGCGAGTGACTTCTGCACGCGCCGATACGCGGCCAACGCGTCGGACTGACGGTCGGTGAGGTAGTACGCCGTCATCAACTGCGCCCACAGCTGTTCGCGGTAGGGATGTTCGCGGGTCAGCGATTCCAGTTCCGTGATTACGGAAAACGCATGGCCACAAGCTATTTCGGATTCTGCCTGCGCGATGTGGGTCAGGATCTTCTCCTCCACCAGCGAGGTGGCGAAGGTGCCGACGAACCGGAACTCCGCTAGGTCTTCGAGCACCGGGCCGCGCCACTACGCCAACGCGGCCGCCAGGTGCTCGCCGGCCTGTTCAAAGCGGCCGGAGGCCGCCGCCTGCACGCCGGCGGTCTTCTCGGTGATGAACCGACCGAGATCGCAGCGGTCGTCGGGGATGTTGAGTCGGTAGCCCGGCGGCGCCGCGACCAGCACCGTGCGAGGGTCGACCCCGGCGTTGCTGAGCAGCTTGCGCAGGTTGGATACGTAGGAGTGGAGGCTGGCCCGCGCCCCCGACGGCGGCGACTCGTCCCACAGTCCGGTGATCAGCCGATCGATGCCGACGGGGTTGTTGCGGTTCATCAGCAGCATGGCCAGCACCGCGCGCTGCTTGGGCGTGCCCAGGGGCACCAGGTCGCCGTCGACGGTCATCTCCAGCGGTCCGAGCAAGCCGAACTCGAGACGCTTGTCCATCATCGGGGTCGACCTGCCGTGCGGGGGTCGGGTGGCAGGGAGGTCACAGGGGAGATTGTGACGCCCGGCGGCCGGATTCGTTGCGAATCCGAAGGGCCCGCGCGCGACTGGCTACGCGGGCTGGCCGGAGAATTGCGGGCAGTAGGCCTGTGTCGCGGCGGCGACCAGGCCGGCCGCCTGCGGGGGAGTCAGGTTGGTCTGCCGGATGACGGCGACGGTGACGGCGGGCGGGGTCTTGCCGGCGGACAGTTCAGCGCATGCTTGGTGGCCCTCCCGCACGGCCTCCTGGGGCGACGGGAAAGAGACGCCGAGGCTTCGCATCTGGGCGAGGAACATCTCATCGCCGGTCTGCACAGTGCGGGCGGCGGCGGGTCCGGCCAGTCGGACGGCGGCGAGCCCGATGGCGGCGGCGGTGGTGAGCACGGTGATGATGCGGCGCGAGAACATTGTTGCCACCCCTTTCAGTTATCGAGTAGGACGATCCCAGCGTCGCGTTTGTTCCTTGGAAACTTCTCAATAACTTCTTGGTACCGAACGCGATTGCTTATCGATGCGCAGATCGCTGTGCCCGTCGTCGCTGTGTCCGCCCACCGCTATGCCTGGGGCATCGCGTAGTACACACCGCGCCGGGCCAGCAGTTCGGCGTGATTGCCCTGTTCGACGATCCTGCCCGCCTCGATCACCGCGATGCGATCGGCGTCGCGGATGGTCGAAAGACGGTGCGCGATAATGAAACTCGTGCGGTCGCGGCGCAGTTTGCGGGTCGCGTGCGCGATCAGGGCCTCGGTGCGGGTATCGACCGAGCTGGTCGCCTCGTCCAGGATCAACAGCTGCGGACGGGCCAAAAACGCGCGCGCGATGGTGATGAGTTGCCGTTCACCGGCGCTGAGGTTGCCGCCGTTGCCGCTTACCCGGGTGTGGTAGCCGTCTGGCAGGGTCTGGACGAACCGGTCGACGTAGGCGGCCCTGGCGGCCGCCACGATCTCGTCGTCGCCGGCGCCGGGGCGCCCGTAGCCGATGTTCGCCGCGATCGTCCCGTCGAAGAGCCAGGTGTCCTGCAGCACCATGCCGATTCGCGACCGCAGCGCCCGCCGGTCCATCGTGGCGATGTCCACGCCGTCGATCAAAATCCGGCCGGCGTCAACGTCATAGAAGCGCATCAGCAGATTCACAAGCGTGGTCTTGCCGGCGCCGGTCGGGCCGACGATGGCCACCGTGCTGCCCGGTTCGGCCACCAGTGACAGGTCGTCGATCACCGGGATGCCCGGGCGGTAGGCGAAGCTCACGTGCGCGAACTCCACGCGTCCGCCTCCTCGTGCGTCGCGGCCGGCGGGCCCGGGCACGGCCGGCTTCTCCTCCGGCGGTGCGTCCGGCGGTTCCTCGGGCTCGTCGAGCAGGGCGAAGATGCGTTCGGCGCTGGCCACCCCCGACTGCAGCGTGTTGTACGTTCCGGCCAGTTGGCTCAGCGGTGAATTGAATTGCCGCACATATTGAATGAAGGCCTGGATGTTGCCCAGGGTGATCTGTCCGGTGGCCACCTGCAGGCCGCCCAGCACGGCGACCGCGACGTAGCCGAGGTTGCCGATCACCGCCGTCGCGGGCGCCACCAGGCCGGAAAAGAACTGGGCCCCGAAACTGGCCCGATAGACCTCGTCGTTGAGGGCGTGGAAGCGGTCCCGGGCGGCGGCCCGGTGGCCGAACGTCTGGACCACCGTGAAGCCGCTGTAGGTCTCTTCGATGTGCGCGTTGAGCCGCCCGACGCTCGTCCACTGGGCGACGAACAGACGCTGCGAACGCCGCACGATCACCCGCGTCGCCAGCAGCGACAGCGGCACCGTCAGCAGGGTGATGCCGGCGAGCAGTGGTGAGATGGACAGCATCATCGCCAGCACCGTCAGCACGGTGAGCACCGACGTCAGCAGCTGGCTGATCGTCATCGACAGCGACGACTGGATGTTGCCGATGTCGTTGGTGACCCGGCTGAGTAGCTCACCGCGCTGACGCCCGTCGAAGTACGCCAGCGGCAGCCGGTGCACCTTGTCCTCGACGGCGGAACGCAGCGCCACCATGGTGCGTTGCACCGTGCGGTTGAGCAGCCGGGCCTGCACCCAAATCAACATTGCCGAAACGAGATAGAGGACCAGCACCAGCGCCAGCGTGCGTGCGACCGCGCCGAAGTCCACCCCGCGGCCCGGCACCACGTTCACCCCGGACAGCAAGTCGGCGAAGGTGTTCTGCCCGCGGCTGCGCGCCTCGGCGGCGGCCTGCGCCTTGCTGATCCCGGCGGGCAGTTGCCGGCCGACGCCGCCGTTGAACAGCAGATCGGTGGCGTGCCCGAGAATCCGCGGAACGATCACCCCGATCACCGTGCCCGCGATGCCCAGCGTGATCACCTCGATGGCCGTCCGGCGTTGCGGCGCAAGCTGTTTGACCAGCCGGGCGGCCGAACCCCAGAAATCGCGGGACCGCCCGGCGGGAGCCGGGGGCGCCGGGCGGGTGGTCGTCGTCATGGGGTGCCCCCGGTGTGACCCGACGGTATCGCCCCGACCGACTGCGAGTCGGCGAACTCGGCGTAGACGGCGCAATCGGTGAGCAGCGCGTCGTGCGTGCCGGCACCCGCCACTTTTCCGTCGTCGATCACCACCACCTGATCCGCGGTCGCGGCGATCGAAACACGTTGCGTGACAACGATAACGGTGGCGTCACCGGTTATCTCGCGCAGTGCGGCACGAACCCGAGAGTCGGTGCGGGCGTCGAGCGCGGCGAACGAATCGTCGAACAGGTAGATGGCCGGGCGGCGGATGACCGCCCGGGCGATGGCGAGTCGTTGCCGCTGCCCGCCCGAGAAGTTGATGCCGCCCTGGGCGACCCGCATGTGCAGGCCGTCGGGGTGCGCACCCACGAAATCGTCGGCGGCGGCCACCCGCAACGCCTCCCACATCTGCTGCTCGGTCGCATCGGCCCTGCCGTAGCGCAGGTTGTCCGCGACCGTTCCGGAGAACAGATAGCCGCGTTGGGGGACCAGACCGATCGCCGACCACAGCCGCTCGGTGCGGTAGTCACGCACGTCGATGCCGTCGACCAGGACAACTCCGCCGGTCACGTCGTAGAGCCGGCAGATCAACGAGATCAGCGTCGACTTCCCCGAACCGGTGCTGCCGACGATCGCGGTAGTGGTTCCGGGTCGCGCCGTCAGCGAAATGTCTTGCAGCACCGGACGGTCGGCGCCGGGGTAGGTGAACGTCGCACGGTCCAGTCGCACGATCCCGGTGATCGCCCCCGGCGGGGACTTCGGGCTGGCGGGGTCGGCGACGGCGGCACCGGTGGACAGCACCTCGGTGATCCGTTCGGCGCACACCGACGCGCGCGGCAACACCACCAGCGTCATCGTCGCCATCAACACCGCCATCAGGATCTGGGTGAAGTAGGCCAGGAAGGCGGTCAGCGAGCCGACCTGCATCTGGCCGTGGTCGATGCGCAGCCCGCTGAACCAGATCAGCGCGACGCTGGACACGTTGATGGTCAGGGTGGTCACCGGCAGCATCAACGCCTGCCAATTGCCCGCCGCCAGCGCGGTATTCGACAGCGCGGCGTTGGCCCGGCCGAAGCGGTCCCGCTCGAAATCCTCCCGGGTGAACGCCCGCACCACCCGCACACCGGACAGCTGGTCGCGCATCACCCGGTTGATGGCGTCGATCAGAGCCTGCATGCGGCGGAAGAGGGGAAGCATCTGCGACATCACCCAGTAGTTGGTCACCGCCATCACCGGGACGCTGACCAGCAGCAGCCAGGTCAGGGCGGCCTCTTGGTGGATGGCCATCACGATTCCGCCGAGGCACATGATCGGCGCGGTCACCAGCACGGTGGCCGTTATCTGCACCAGATACTGAATCTGGCGCACGTCGTTGGTGCTGCGCGTCAGCAGGGTGGGCGCCCCGGAGCGGGCGGTCTCCCGCTCGGAGAAGGTGATGACGTGCTCGAACATCGCCGCGCGCAGGTCGCGGCCGAAGCCCATCCCGGTGCGCGAGCCGAAATAGACCGCGCCCACCGCACACAACGCCTGCACTGCGGTGACCTCGAGCATCACCACGCCGAGCCGCACGATGGTGGAGGTGTCGCCCTTGGCGACGCCCTCGTCGATGATGGCGGCGTTGACCGTCGGCAGATACAGCGACGCCAGATTGCTGATGACCTGCAGCGCCATCAGCACCGCCACCCGACGCCGGTACGGCTGGATGTACTGGCGCAGCAGTGCCAGGAGCATGGGGTAACTGTCGCACACCCCGCGGCCGGCGCGTCGCCGCCGGATCGTCACCGCGTCAACGCTCGTCGCCGGCGGCGCCGAAATACCTGCTCAGGCGCGTCGGTGGTTGACCCGCTGGGCGGCCGCTACAGTGCATCGTGTGGACCAGCAGCGGGCAGAACGGAAGCAGGGTGGCGGTGCGGCGTAGCATGAGGGCGCTGGCTCTCGTCGCGTCAGCCTTGACGATCCTGATCCCCGTGACCGCGGCCTGCTCCGACTCCGGCGGCTCCAAACCGAGGGCGACGACGTCGTCGGCGCCGCAGAATGGCCAGGGCAACCACGGGCCGATGTTCCCGCAGTGCGGCGGCATAAGCGACCAGACGGTCGCGGAACTGACCAAGGTGAGCGGCCTGATCAACACCGCGCGCAACTCCGTCGGATGCCAGTGGCTCGCGGGCGGCGGAATCCTCGGGCCGCACTTCTCCTTCTCCTGGTACCGCGGCAGCCCGATCGGGCGCGAGCGCAAGACCGAGGAACTCTCCCGCGCCAGCGTCGACGACATCAACATCAACGGCCACAGCGGCTTCATCGCCGTCGGCAACGAGCCCAACCTGGGTGATTCGCTGTGCGAGGTGGGCATCCAGTTCTCCGATGACTTCATCGAATGGTCGATCAGCTTCAGTCAGAAGCCGTTCCCGCCGCCCTGCGACATCGCCAAGGGACTGGCCCGGCAATCGATTGCGAACTCGAAATGATGGCCATGATGCGTCCCGGACCGCGCCGCAGCACCGCTCGCGCCGCGGCGACCGTGTTGATCCTCGCGCTGCTGGTGCTGACGGGCTGTTCCCGCTCGATCGCGGGCAATGCGGTCAAGGCGGGCGGCGACGTTCCCCGCAACAACAATTCCCAGCAGCAGTACCCCAACCTGCTCAAGGAATGTGAGGTGTTGACCAGCGACATCCTGGCCAAGACGGTGGGTGCGGACCCGCTCGACATCCAGAGCACCTTCGTGGGCGCGATCTGCCGGTGGCAGGCCGCCAACCCGGCGGGACTGATCGACATCACGCGGTTCTGGTTCGAGCAGGGCAGCCTGTCCAACGAGCGCAAGGCCGCCGAGTTCTTGAAGTACAAGATCGAGACCCGCAACATCGCCGGGATCGATTCGATCGTGATGCGTCCCGACGACCCCAACGGCGCCTGCGGGGTGGCGAGCGACGCCGCCGGGGTGGTCGGGTGGTGGGTCAACCCGCAGGCGCCCGGCATCGACGCCTGCGGCCAGGCCATCAAGCTGATGGAGCTGACGCTGGCAACCAATTCCTAGCTTCACCTTGGCGAGCAGACGCAAAAGCCCCCGCACGCGCGGCGTGTCGGGGGCTTTTGCGTCTGCTCGGCCGATGAGCCTCAGCGCGCAACGACGAAGTCGGTCAGCGTCGCCGCCCCGAGTTCCAGCTCCGTCCACCGGCACGGCACCGCGAGCACCGCGATCGCCGACGTCGGAAACTTGTTCGAGATGCGTTCGGCCGCAGCTGGATTGGCGCCACTGCCGCCGCCCAGGCCGAGCGCAAGGGCCGATATCGTCGGCTCGTGTCCGATGACGAGCAGCGTGCTGACGTCGTCGCCCACCGTGTTGATCTCGTCGATGACGATGCCCGGGGTGCTGGCGTAGAGCCGCTCGCTATATCGCACCGGCGCCTCGATGCGGGTGTTGCGCAGCGTCTCCCGGGTGCGCGTCGCGGTGGAGCACAGCACGGCATCGATGGCGGGCGCGCCGGCGCGCAACCAGTCGCCGGCCAGGCCGGCCTGCCGGATGCCGCGCGGCGCCAGCGGCCGATTATGGTCGGCGACGCCGTCGGGGTAGTCCGACTTCGCGTGCCGCATCAACAGCAGGGTGCGTCGGCCGGTCACGGCCAATCAGATTAGACCGCGGCCGAGTGCCTCGCAGCCCGACTAACTGGCGTCGTCGCTGTCCTCGTCGTCTTCGCCGTCGTCGTCCTCACCCTGTAGGAGTTTTTCGGGGTGGTGGAAGGTGTTGGTGCGGGGTTGGTTTCGGTCCAGGTGGGGTGGTGGGATCCATTCGGTCTCGCCGCGTGCGTTTTTGTGGGTGGTCCAGGCGCCGGGTTGTAGCAGGCGGTGGTGGGGTCCGCAGGCGAAGGTCAGATCGTTGATGTCGGTGGTGTGGCAGGTGGCGTAGTCGGTGCAGTGGTGCACTTCGGCGTAGTAGCCGGGGACGGTGCAGCCGGGTGCGGTGCAGCCGCGGTCTTTGGCGTACAACATGATGCGCTGTCCGGGTGAGGCCAGGTGTTTGGTGTGATACAGGGCCAGGGCTTTGCCTTTGTCGAAGATGGCGAGGTAGTGGCGGGCGTGCCGCGATAGCCGGATTACATCGCTCATGGGCAGCAGGGTGCCGCCGTCGGTGAGGCCTCGTCTGGCGGCGGCTTCGAGGTCGGCTAGGGTGGTGGTGACGATGATGGAGGTCGGTAGGCCGTTGTGCTGGCCGAGGTTTCCTGAGGCCAGCAGGGCGCGCAGTCCGGCCAGCAGCCCATCGTGGTTGCGCTGGGCCGCCGAGCGCGCATCACCGTCGATGGCGTCTTGACTCGGAGTGCCGTCCACGCACGGACTCTCATCGAGTGGGTTGCACATGCCGGGGGCGGCGAGTTTGGCCAGCACGGCCTCGAAGGTGGCGCGCAGTTCGGGGGTCAGTAGTCCGCGGAGTTCGGACATGCCGTCGGCGTGTTGATTCCCTAGGGTCAGCCCGCGGCGGCGGGCTGGTCCTCGTCGCGGTAGAGGCCGTCGAGGTTGAGGCAATCGTCCAGCGTGCCGGCCAACGCGGCGAGTTGTTCGGGCCGATACCGGGTGCCTTCCCTGGCCAGGTCGGTTTCGGCGCGTTCGCGGGTCGCCTGGTCGATCCAGCCGGGCAACTGGTGGCAGAACTTACGGATCACCGCCACCTGCTCGGGACTCAACAACCCCTCCCGCTGCGCGGCGGCAGTGGCCGCCGGTGCCGGGGCGATCGGTTCCCCGGTCAACCCCACCCGGGGGCCGAGGTCGGCGGCGGTGTGTACCCGCCGGGCAGCCTCGGCGCGGCTGATCAGCGTGGCCTCGGCGACCGCGTGCGAAAGCCGGCCCCCCAACTCGGCCGGGCTAGCTTGTCGGGCAACGTGATTGATCAGTGGATGCTCGATCGCGGGCAGCCGCCGGCGCAGTCTTTCGCAGTGGGTGAGCAGCGCCAGGCATTCCCGCGGGGTCAAGCCGTCGAAACCGAGCGCCGCCACGCCGTCGAGCGCGGCATCGAGCGCATCGAAGGCCGCGCTGATCGCGTCCCGATCGATGATGCTGCCCGAACTCATGCCCCCGAAACTAGGGCAGCCCACCGACAGAAAACCCCGCAATGTGACCACAGAAACCAAAGTTACACAAGAGATTTAGGCGGGCGCCTCTGAGCGTGCCGGTGGCCCACGACCCCAACCGGCGATCAAGCCCGCCCATCGAGACCCGGCGGATTCTCCCTTTGAGACCTGCCGATCGACGTCCCGCGTCTTGTCGGTGCGCAGACCTAAACTCGCGATGCCTTGATAAACACGCACTTCGAAAGGGGGTCGCCGGCATGCGATTCCTGCACACCGCCGACTGGCAACTGGGCATGACGCGGCACTTCCTCGCCGGTGATGCCCAGCCCCGCTATTCGGCCGCCCGCCGCGACGCGGTCGCCGGGCTGGGCGTGCTCGCGGCGGAGGTCGGCGCCGAGTTCGTCGTCGTGTCGGGCGACGTGTTCGAGCACAACCAGCTTCCGCCCAAGGTGGTCGGGCAGTCACTGGAAGCCATGCGCGCCATCGGAATTCCGGTGTATTTGCTCCCGGGCAACCACGACCCGCTGGACGCCTCGTCGGTGTACACCAGCGCGCTGTTCACCGCCGAACGTCCCCACAACGTGACGGTGCTCGATCGGCCCGGCGTTCATCAGGTCCGCCCCGGGCTGCGGCTCGTTGCGGCGCCGTGGCGATCCAAGGTGCCCACCACCGACCTGGTCGGCGAGGTTCTCGACAGCCTGCCCGAGACCGACGACACCCGAATCCTCATCGGGCACGGCGGGGTTGACGTCCTGGACCCCGATCGGGACAAACCCTCGCTGATCCGGCTCGCCAAGCTCGAGGACGCGCTGGCCCGCGGCACCGTGCACTACGTGGCGCTGGGCGACAAGCACTCGCTGACCCAGGTCGGCCGCAGCGGCCGGGTGTGGTACTCGGGCTCGCCGGAAGTCACCAACTTCGACGACGTGGAAGCGGACCCGGGCCACGTGCTGATCGTCGACATCGACGAGACCGATCCGTGCCGCCCCGTCTCTGTGATCGCCCGGCGCGTCGGATGCTGGCGATTCGTCACCCTGCACCGGCAGGTCGACAGCAGCCGCGACATCGCCGACCTGGACATGAATTTGGACCTGATGACCAACAAGGACCGAACCGTGGTGCGCCTGGCGCTGACCGGTTCGCTGACCGTCACCGACCGCGCCGCACTGGACGCCTGCCTGGACAAGTATGCGCGGTTATTCGCCCACCTGCGCACGTGGGACAGCCACACCGAGCTGGCCGTGATCCCGGCCGACGGCGAATTCAGCGACCTGGGCATCGGAGGCTTCGCCGCCGCCGCGGTCGAGGAGCTGGTGGCGACCGCGCGCCAACAGGATTCCGACACCGCCGCCGACGCGCAGGGGGCGCTGGCGCTGCTGTTACGTCTCGCCGATCGGGGCGCGGCGTGAAGCTGCACCGGCTGACCCTGACGAACTACCGCGGCATCGCGCACCGGGAAATCGAGTTCCCCGACCACGGTGTGGTGGTGGTGTGCGGCGCTAACGAGATCGGCAAGTCGTCGATGATCGAGGCCCTGGATCTGCTGCTGGAGGCCAAGGACCGCTCCACCAAGAAGGAAGTCAAACAGGTCAAGCCCACCCACAGCGACGTGGGTACCGAGGTTTCGGCCGAAATCAGTTGCGGCCCATACCGATTAGTCTACCGCAAACGGTTCCACAAAAAGTGTGAGACGGAGCTGACGGTGATCACGCCGTACCGCGAACAGCTGACCGGCGACGAAGCCCACGAACGGGTCCGGGCGATGCTGGCCGAGACGGTGGACAGCGACCTGTGGCATGCCCAGCGCGTGCTGCAGGCGGCGTCGACCGCCGCGGTGGATCTGTCGGGGTGCGACGCGCTGTCTCGCGCCCTCGACGTCGCCGCCGGCGACAGCGGCGGGCTGTGCGGCACCGAGCCGTTACTCATCGAACGCATCGACGCCGAATACGGGCGCTATTTCACCTCGACCGGACGCCCGACGGGGGAGTGGGCCGCCGCGATCGCCCGGCTGGCCGACGCCGAGGCCGCCGTCGCCGAGTGCGCGGCCGCCGTCGCCGAGGTCGACGAGCGGGTGTCCCGCCACGCCGCGCTGACCGAACAGGTGGCCGATCTGTCCCAGCGCCGCATCGCCGCCGGCCCGCGAGTGACGGCCGCGCGGCAGGCCGCCGACCGGATCGCCGAGCTCACCGCCCAGCGCCGCGAAGCCCAACTGGTCGCCGAGGCCGCGGCGGCCACCAAAGCCGCGGCGGCCCAGGCCCACTCCGGCCGGCTACAACTGCTCGCCGACATCGACACCCGGGCCGCCGCCGTCACGCAGACACAGGCTCAGGTCCAGCAGGCCGCGGCCGACCACGCGGCGGCCCAGTCCGACGCGCAGGCCTGCGACACCGCGCTGCAGCACGCCACCGAGGCCCTGGCCGAGCTGGAGCGCCGGGTGCAGGAGGCGCAGCGCACCGTCGAGCGGTTGGTCGGCCTCGCGGAGGCCGACCGGTTGGCCGCCCGGCTGGACAAAATTGATGCCATCCAGCGCGATCACGAGCGCATCAGCGCCGAACTGAGCACCATCGCGGTCACCGGGGAGTTGCTGCGCCGCATCGAGGACGCCGCCGCCGCGGTCGACCGCATTGGCGACCAGTTGGCGTCGACGTCGGCGGCCGTCGAATTCACCGCGGTCGCCGATATTCGCCTGGTGATCGGTGACCAGCAGGTGTCCCTGCCGGCGGGGCAGAGCTGGTCGATCACCGCCGTCGGGCCCACCGCGGTCGAGGTTCCCGGTGTGCTGACCGCCCGCGTCACCCCAGGCGCGACCACCCTGGATGTGCAAGCGAAACACGCTGCGGCGCAACAAGAACTGGCCGCAGCGCTGACGGCGGGTGCCGTTGCCGACCTTGCCGCCGCCCGATTCGCCGACCAGCGGCGCCGCGAGCTGCAGGGCACTCGCGACCAGGTCGGCGCCACCCTGGCGGGATTGTGCGGCGACGAGCCGCTCGACGACCTGCGGTCGCGGCTGGCCTGGCTGCGCGCCAAGCGTCCGGAGCTGCCGGCCGAGCCGACGGGTGGGGCCGCCGACCTCACCGCCGCCCGCACCGAACTAGAAGCGCTCGCGCAGGCCCGCGCCTGCGCGTCGACCGAATGCGACACGCGCCGTCAGGCCGTCACCGCCGCGGCCGCCAGGCTTGCCGAAACCGCGACGGCGGCAACGGTTCTGCAGAACAGGCTGGACACCCTGCGGGCCGAGCTGGACGCGGCCACCGGTCGGCTGGCCGCCGAGCGCGCGTCGGTCGGCGACGAGGAGCTGGCGGCGTCAGCCGATGCGGCGCTGCGCGCCGAGCAGGCCGCCGAACGTCGGGTCGCCGAACTCGCCGACGCCCTGGCCGCGGCATCTCCGGACGGCGTCGCCGCCGAATTAGCTGATGCCACACAGGAATCCGAGTCGCTGCGGGAGCGCTACGAAGAAGCGGCCGGCGCGCTGCGCGAGGTCACGATCGAGCTGTCCGTCTTCGGCAGCGAGGGGCGCCAGGGCAAGCTCGACGCCGCGGAAACGGAGCGCGAGCATGCCGCCAGCGAGCACAGCCAAGTCGGCCGCCGGGCCCGCGCCGCCCAGCTGCTGCGCTCGGTCATGACGCGGCACCGCGACACCACCCGGCAGCGCTACGTCGAGCCCTATCGCGTGGAACTGCAGCGGCTCGGCCGTCCGGTGTTCGGCCCCACCTTCGAAGTCGACATCGACAGCGACCTGTGCATCCGCAGTCGCACCCTCAACGGCATCACCGTGCCCTACGCGTCCCTGTCCGGCGGCGCCAAGGAGCAGCTGGGCATCCTGGCACGGCTGGCCGGTGCCGCGCTGGTCGCCAAGGAGGACGCCGTCCCGGTGGTGGTCGACGACGCGCTCGGTTTCACCGACCCGGACCGGCTGGCCAAGATGGGGCAGCTGTTCGACAGCGTGGGAAGCCACGGGCAGGTGATCGTGCTCACCTGCAGCCCGGACCGGTACGACGGCGTCAAGGGCGCGCACCGCATCGACCTCAGCGCTTAAGCCCGCGCGGCCGAGCCGCCGGCCGGCCCCGCCTGCAGAATGGGACCATGGCGGTCCGACCCGAATGGAGCGGCTGGCGAAATTGCCCGGTGTGCGCGCCGTGCGCCGGCCGATCTCGCCGGACACCGCCGAAGAGTTCGACCTGTACTACGTGCGGGCCGGCCGCAAGTCCCGCCACCCGGTGGTCATCATCCCCGGCGGGCCGGGCGTGGCGTCGGTGCAGATGTACAAGGACTGCGCCGGCGCGCCGCCGCGGCCGGTCTCGACGTCATCATGATCGAACACCGCGGGGTGGGGATGTCGCGTCACGACGACGCCGGCGCCGACCTGCCGCCGGAGGCGATGACGGTCAATCAGGTGGTCGACGACGTGGCGGCGGTGCTCGACGACGCCCGCGTGGATTCGGCGGTCGTCTACGGCGCGTCGTACTGCACCTACATCGCGTCCGGCGTGGGCGTGCGTCATCCCGCCCGGGTGCACGGGATGGTGCTCGATTCGCCGCTGCTGTCCCGGCACGACATCGTGATCGTGCGCAGGGCGATTCGCCGGCTGCTGCTGCGCGGCGACAGCCCCGAAACCGCTTCGCTGGCACCGAAAATGCGCAAACTCGTCGACACCGGGGTGATGACCGCGACGGCGACACAGGTGGTGGCGACGATCTACGTCTACGGCGGGGCGCGGCTGCTCGAGCGGCAACTCGCCCTGCTGCTGGATGGCCGAAAACTGTTGTGGTGTACTCTTTCCCGCTTAACCACCCTGCGCAACCTGCCGTTTCGGTATGAAGAGGACCTGGTGAGCCGCATCGCGCTTCGCGAGCTGGACTACGCCGCCGAACCGGACGGTTTGCCGCTTGACCCCGCCGTGGCGGAACGCGAAGTACGCACGCAGACAGCGACTTTCGAGGACGAGCCCTACGGCCTGCCGGCCGAGATGCCGAACTTCAACTGGCCCACCGCGGTGGTGTCCGGCGGTCGCGACCCCATCACCCCACCGGCGGTCGCCGAGCGCGTCGCGTCGCTACTGCCCCATGCGGTGCTGCTGATCCTGCCGGACATGGCGTACAGCGCGCTCGATTTCTACGAGGCCGTCGCGCTGGCCAGCGCCGACGCGGTGCTGCGCGGCGACCTGGCCGGACTCGCCGCCCGGGCCTGCACCCTGAACGCGCTTCCGCCACGCCCCGAGGTGCGGCTGCTGTGGGCCCTGATCGCGGCGGCCGCCATTATCGAGGGCGCGCTGCCGATCCCGGCACCGCTGCGGCGCCGGCTCAGCTGCGGGTGAACCCGATCGCGGTGTAGTTCAGATCGCCCAGACCCGCGGCGCTGAAGTTCGCCAGCGTGCTGCGGACCGCGACGTCACCGGGCGACTGCGTCAGCGGCAGGCTGAACCCTTCCGCCCAGATCAGCTTGTCCAGGTCGTTGGCCAGGGCCCGCGCCTTGTCCGGATCGAGCTCTTGTAGGGTGCGTTCGATGGCGGCGTCGATCTGCGGGCTGCCGATCTTGCCGAAGTTGCTCTCCCCGTCGGACTTGTAGATCTGGGTCAGCGCCGAGAGCGGGAATGCGTCACCGAGCCAACCGAATTGGGCCATGTCGAAGGCGCCGACGTTGATGTAGTTGGTGAAGAATCCGCTGCCCGCGCGGGCGACGAGTTCGAGCTTGACGCCGATTTGGGCCAGGCTGTGCTGCGCGATCTGGGCGAACTGCCGGCTGCCCTGGGCGTCGTAGAAGAGATCGCGGATGACCAGCTGCCGTCCGTCCTTCTCGCGGAACCGGCCGTGCAGCTTCCAGCCCAACGCGTCGAGCTCGCGGCCAGCCGCGGCCGGGTCGTAGGGAACCGTCGTGCTGTTGTCCTGATAGCCCTGTTGTCCGGCGACGTAGATGTGATTGCCCAGCGCCACCGGGTTGCTGGTGAGGCCGTACTGCAGCACCTTGGCGATGGTCTGCCGATCGATGCCCTTGGACACCGCGACGCGCAGCGCCCGGTCGGCCAGGATCGAGCCGGGGGCGCCGTTGAAGGTGAAGTGGGACCAGGCCGGGGCGGGGGCGCGCCGGATCGAGATGTCCGCGGTGTGCTCGGCGATGGTCAGCTGATCGAGGGTGCCGACCCCGGTGGCGTCGATCGTGTTGTTCTGCAGCGCCGGCAGCCGTGCGGCGTCGTCGAGGACCAGGTAGGTGATGCTGTCCAGGCGCGGCCGCGTCCCCCACCATTTCGGGTTGCGGCTCAACACGATCCGCTGCGTTGTGCGATCCAGCGACGACACGATGAACGGGCCGGCCGACGGGCCGGGCCCCTCGAGCTGACCCTTGTTGAACGCCTCCGGCGTGGCGGTCATGCTCTTGGGCAGCAGCATGCCGTTGCCGGCGAACATGCCGCGCCACTCGGCGTACGGCTTGGCGAAGGTGACGACGGCCTGCCGGTCGTCGACGCCGCGGGTCACCGAGGCGACGCGTTCGGCCCCGCTGGACCCGGCGATCTCGAATGTCTTGTCGGCGCCGCTCAGCGCGTGGATCTGGCTGGCGATGTCCTCCCAGGTGATTGGGGTGCCGTCCGACCACACCGCTTCGGGATTGATCGTGTAGGTCACCACTTGCGGTGCGGTGCCAGTGAGTTCGACGCTGGTGAAGTAGTCGGTGTCCACCGTGGTCGAGCCGTCCGGGCCGATGACGAAGGCCCGCGGCAAGGTGGCCTTCATCATCGCCGAAACGTCGGCGGAGTTTCCGTCGATGTGCAAGATGTTGAAGTTGGTCGGGAAGTCGGTCAGCGCGAGGCGCAGGTTGCCGCCGTCCTGCAGGGTGGCCGGATCGCGCGGGTTGATGTCGCGGGTGGTGCCGATCCGCGCGTTCTGCCCGGTTTCGGGAACCAGGTTGATGGCCGGTGAGCAGCCCGCCACCGCCAGCACGACCGCGGCGGCCAGCGCGGCCGGCCGAAATCCGCAGCGCCCCAAGCCAAGCCCGCTAGCCACGGCTGCCCGGATTCGGTTGTGGCACCGCGTCCAGCAGCCGCCGCGTGTATTCGTGTTGCGGGTTGCCGAAGACCTGACTGCTGTCGCCCTGCTCCACGATGGATCCGGCGTACATCACGGCCACGTCGTGGGCGAGATGCTTGACCACCGAAAGATCATGGGAGACAAACAGATAGGACAGTTGAAATTGCGTTTGCAGGTCCAGCAGCAGGTTGATGATCCCGGCCTGGATGGATACGTCGAGTGCGGAGACGGGTTCGTCGAGCGCGAGGATCTTCGGTTGCAGCGCCAGCGCTCGCGCGATACCGATGCGCTGTTTCTGCCCGCCGGAGAACTCCGCGGGGTAGCGGGCCGCGTCGGCCCGCCGCAGGCCCACCACCTCGAGCAGCTCGGCGACGCGCGCGTTGGTGCGGTCCTTGTCGAAGCCGTTGGACCGCAACGGTTCGGCGAGCAGCTCGAAGACCAGCAGCCGCGGATCCAGTGACGCGACCGGGTCCTGGAGGACCACCTGGATGTCGCGGCGCAGCGAGCGCCGGCTCGCCGGGCTCAACGCGGCGACGTCGTTGCCCAGCACCTCGATGGATCCCGATTGCGGCGCAACGAGTTCCAGGATCTCGTGCAGGGTGGTCGATTTCCCCGACCCGGACTCGCCGACGATGCCCAGGGTGCGGCCCTGTCGCAGCTGGAAACTGATCCGGTCCACGGCCCGCACTTCGCCGGCACTGCGGCGTAACACGCCCTTGGTCAGCCGATAGGTCTTGGACAGCTCGCGCACCCGAACGACGACGGGCGAGTCGGCCGGCTCGCCTGGGTGGGGCTGGGTGCGCACCCCGTAGATGTCGGCCGCGCTGCGCCCGTCGACCTGGTCGGTGCGGATGCACGCCGCCCGGTGATCGGGGCCGACGGGCAGCAATTCCGGCTCCTGTGAACGGCATTCGTCGACCACCAGCGGGCAGCGCGGGGCGAACGGGCACCCCGGATCCAGGCCGGCCAGCGACGGCGGCGCGCCCGGGATCGGCACCAACCGGGTGCCCTGGGCGGCGTCCACTCGCGGCACCGAGCCCAACAGGCCCACGGTGTAGGGCATTCGGCGGTCCCGGTACAGGCTCGCCACCGCAGCCGATTCGACGACCCGCCCGGCGTACATCACCAGCGCCCGGTCGGCGAACTCGGCGACCACCCCGAGGTCGTGCGTGATGATCAGCACCCCGGCGCCGGTGATGTCGCGGGCCGTCTTTAGTACCTCGAGGATCTGCGCCTGCACGGTGACGTCCAACGCGGTGGTGGGCTCGTCGCAGATCAGCAGGTCGGGGTCGTTGGCGATCGCGGTCGCGATGACCACGCGCTGTCGCTCCCCGCCGGACAGCTCGTGCGGAAACGCCCGGGCGCGTCGCTGCGGCTGCGCAATGCCCACCAGCTCAAGCAGTTCCACCGCGCTGCGGCGGGCGGCCTTCCTGCCCACCCGCGGCTGGTGGATCGTGATCGCCTCGGCGATCTGATCGCCGACGGTGTACACGGGCGTCAGCGCCGACATCGGATCCTGGAACACCATGCCGACCGCCCTGCCACGCAACCGCGACATCGCGTCGTCGCCCAGGCCCAGCAACTCGGTGTCGTGCAACCGGACCGAGCCGCGCACCCTGGCGTGCTCGGGCAACAGCCCCATCACGGCCATCGCCGAAACCGACTTCCCCGAACCCGATTCGCCGACCATGGCGACGACTTCGCCCGGTTCGACCCGATAGCTGATGCCGCGCACCGCGGTCACCGGCGCATCGCCGGTGGGGAAGGTGACGGCCAGGTCGGTCACCTGCAGCAGCGGGCTCACCGGCCACCACCGCGGGCCGGCCCGCTGCCGGGGTCCAGCGCGTCGCGCAGGCCGTCGCCGGTCAGGTTGGCGCACACCAGGATCAGCACCAGAACCCCGGCGGGAAACAGGAACACCCACGGAAAGGTGGTCGCCGACTGGGTGCCGTTGACGATCAACGTCCCCAGCGACACGTCCGGCGGCTGCACACCGAAACCCAGGAAACTCAAACCTGTTTCGGCCAGGATGGCCGAGGCGACGTTGAGCGCGGCGTCGATGATCAGGATGGACGCCACATTCGGCACCACGTGCCCGACGATGATACGACGGCTGGGCACACCCATATACCTTGCCGCCCGGATGAATCCGCGCTCGCGCAGGCTCATCGTCATGCTCCGCACCATGCGTGAGCTGACCATCCAGCCGAACCCGGCCAGCAGCAGGACGAGCATCAGGATATTGGCGGAGTTCTTGATGCGCGGCGTCACGATGGCGATGAGGATGAAGCTGGGCACCACCAACAGCAGGTCCACCAGCCACATCAGCACCCGGTCGCGCCAGCCACCGAAATAGCCGGCGATCGAGCCGACGGTGGCGGCGATGCCGGTGGAGATGACCGCGACGCAGACGCCGATCAGCATCGACTTCTGCATCCCGCGCAGGATCTGCGCCAGCAGGTCCTGACCCAACGCGTTGGTGCCCAGCCAGTGGCGTGCGTTCGGCGGCTGCAGCAGCGCGTCGAAATCGAGGTCCTGATAGGAATACGGGAGCACCGCGGGCAGCGTGTAGCAGCCGGCGAACAACAGCACCAACAGTGTCAGCGAGGCCACCGCGAACCGGTTGCGGCCGAACCTGCGCAGCACCAGCGCGCGCCGCGAGGCGAAGCCCGCCACTTCGTGCCCCGAAAAGCCATGAGCACCATCGACGTTCGGCTGGGCGGTCATGACACCCGGACCCGCGGATCAAGAGCGGCGTAGAACACGTCCGAGAGCAGACCGGCCAGCAGCACCACCGCGCCGGAGAACAGCGTAATCGCCGCGACGATGTTGGTGTCCTGCGTCGCGACGCCCTGCACCAGCCATTCGCCCATGCCGTGCCAGCCGAAGATCTTCTCCACGAACACCGCCCCGGTGACCAGACCGGCCACCCCGTAGGCGAACAGGGTGGCCAGCGGGATCAGCGCGGTGCGCAGGCCGTGCTTGACGAGCGCACGCCGGCGGGTGAGCCCCTTGGCGCGGGCGGTGCGAATGAAATCCTGGCCGAGGACGTCGAGCATCGCGTTGCGCTGATAGCGACTGTATCCCGCGGCGGCGGCCAGCGCCAGGGTCAGCGACGGCAGCACCAGATGCCGCAGCCGGTCGAGCAGCGCGGCGGCCCCACCGGTCACGCCCGGCGACGTCTCGCCGGTGTAGTCGAAAACCTGTACGCCCAGGGCCCAGTTGATCCGCAGCGCGGCGAGGATCAACAGGCTGGCGATGACGAAGGTCGGGGTGCTCAGCACCAGCAGGGCCAGCATGGTGACCACGCAGTCGCTGAGGCGGTACTGCCGAATGGCGCCCCACGCGCCGGCCGCGATCCCCGCGACGGTGCCGATCAGCGAACCAATCACCAGCAGCCGCAGCGTCACTCCGACGCGGCGCCCCAGCGAGGCGCCGACCGGCTGCCCGGTGACGGTCTTGCCGAAGTCGCCGCGGACCGCGTGTGAAGCCCAGTGCGCGTAGCGGATTGGGATCGGCTCGTCCAGACCCAGGCTGTGGGCCTTCGCGTCGATGACGGCCTGCGGGGGCCGCGGGCTGCGCTGCAACAGGCTGTCCAGCGGCTTGAACGCCACCGACGTCAGGCAGTACGTCAGGAACGATGCCAGCGCCAGCAGGACGAGGTAGTTGAGCAACCGGCGCGCCAGAAAGCGAGTCATGCCCCACCACAGTGCCGCATTGGGACAGGTTAGCCAGACGAGCGCGAACCTTCCGATCGTGCTGATTGCCAACGGTGAAAATCAGGTACCCGATTGTTAAGATCCGTCGCGGCGGCAGTTCGCGTAGCAAATTTTCGAGGAGACTGGCATGGCGGTTACCGATGACTACCTGGCCCACAATGCCGAGTACGCGAGCAGCTTCGAGGGACCACTGCCGATGCCACCCAGCAAACACGTCGCGGTCGTCGCGTGCATGGACGCGCGGCTGGACGTGTATCGCATCCTGGGCCTGCGCGAGGGGGAGGACCACGTCATCCGCAACGCCGGCGGCGTCATCACCGACGACGACTTCAAGCGCGGCATCCAGGAGGAGACCGGGATCAAACCGCCCTGGGCGGCGGAGGCCTTTGCGGATCTGGCCGAGGGTGTCCGGCAGTCGCTGCGCCGCATCGAGGCCAACCCGTTCGTTACCAAGCACGTCTCGGCCCGCGGATTCGTGTTCGACGTCGCCACGGGCAAGCTCGACGAGGTCAAGCCCTAGACCCGTTCGGCGAGCGTGTAGTCAGCGCGAAAAAACGGCCCGAACGTCACCGTGGGTGCACGCTCGGCCGACAACTCGAGCGCCGGCCGACACAACTCGGGCGCCGGCCGGCTCACCCCACCTTGTAGGTGGTCAGCGCCTTGGCGACCAGCGTGCCCTGCGGGTCGACGATCTCGGCCTCGCAGTTGACCAGCGACCGGCCCCGCCGCAGCACCCGGCCGACCCCGATCACGTCGATGGCCCGGGCCGGGGCCATGAAGTCCAGGGCCATCGACACCGTCACCCCGCGCAGCTGCGGCGGCGCCTGGGCGCCGCACCACGCCGCCGCCATCACGGTGAGATCGGCCAGCGTGGCGATGGCGCCGCCGTGCACCATGTCGCCGATCGTCACGTTGGAGGGATCCCAGGGCAGCCGCAGCCGGACCTCGTCCTCGTCCAGCCGCTCGGCGACGATGCCGAGCTTGACGACGAACGGCGACTGGGGCAGGAACTGGGCGATCACGTCGCGACCGCTCGGGGCGGCGGCCGATTCGGAAGTGGAAGAAGTGGAAGAAGTGGAAGAAGTCATCCGCCCATGTTTTCGCACCGCGCCCCGCCGTCAAAGCACCGCGCCCGCTCCAATATGACGGTGACGCCGCGTGTCCGCGGGTTGACAGCGCCGGCACCGGCTGGTCTTATAGATCGTCAAGATGCCAAATATGGTCATTTCTGCCAGGTTTTATCTCCGAGGTTGCCGAAGGAAGCCATGACCGCTGATCTGCAGAAGGCGCCCGCCGCCGGACAGTACGAATTGAGCCATCTGTGCTCGCTGGAGGCGGAGGCGATCCACATCATCCGTGAGGTCGCCGCCGAGTTCGAGCGCCCGGTGCTGCTGTTCTCCGGCGGCAAGGACTCGATCGTCATGCTGCACCTGGCGTTGCGGGCCTTCCGGCCCGGACGGCTGCCGTTCCCGGTGATGCACGTCGACACCGGGCACAACTTCGACGAGGTGATCGCCACCCGCGACGAGTTGGTCAAGCAGCACGGGCTGCGCTTGGTGGTCGCGTCGATGCAGGACGACATCGACGCCGGACGGGTGGTCGAGCCGAAGCAGGGACGCAACCCGATCCAGACCGTGACCCTGCTGCGCGCCATCCGCGAGAACAAATTCGACGCCGCGTTCGGCGGGGCGCGCCGCGACGAGGAGAAGGCCCGCGCCAAGGAGCGGGTGTTCAGCTTCCGCGACGAGTTCGGGCAGTGGGATCCGAAGGCGCAGCGGCCCGAGCTGTGGAACCTCTACAACGGCCGGCACCACAAGGGCGAGCACATTCGGGTGTTCCCGCTGTCCAACTGGACCGAATTCGACATCTGGTCCTACATCGGCGCCGAGAACATCGCGCTGCCGTCCATCTATTACGCCCACCGGCGCAAGGTGTTTCGCCGCGACGGCATGCTGCTCGCAGTCGACCGGAACATGCAACCCAATCCCGACGAGCCGGTGTTCGAGGCGACGGTGCGGTTCCGCACCGTCGGGGACGTCACCTGCACCGGCTGTGTGGAATCGCAGGCGGCCACGGTGGACGAGGTCATTGCCGAGACCGGGGTATCCCGACTCACCGAGCGCGGGGCGACCCGGGCGGACGACCGGATCTCGGAGGCCGGCATGGAAGACCGCAAGCGGCAGGGGTACTTCTGATGGCCGCCCCAACCACGCTATTGCGTTTGGCCACTGCGGGATCCGTCGACGACGGTAAGTCCACGCTGATCGGCCGGCTGCTCTACGACTCCAAGGCCGTGATGGAAGACCAGTGGGCGGCGGTGAAGCAGACCTCGAAGGACCGCGGCCACGGCTACACCGACCTGGCGCTGGTCACCGACGGCCTGCGGGCCGAACGCGAGCAGGGCATCACCATCGACGTCGCCTACCGCTACTTCGCCACGCCCAAGCGGAAATTCATCATCGCCGACACGCCCGGCCACATCCAGTACACCCGCAACATGGTGACCGGCGCGTCGACCGCGCAGCTGGTGATCGTGCTGGTCGACGCGCGGCACGGCCTGCTGGAGCAGTCCCGCCGGCACGCCTTCCTGGCCTCGCTGCTGGGCATACATCACATCGTGCTCGCGGTCAACAAGATGGACCTGATCGGTTGGGACAGAGAGAAATTCGAGTCCATCCGAGACGAATTCCACGCCTTCGCCGCGCGCCTGGACGTGC
The DNA here is from genome assembly GCA_002291465.1 of Mycobacterium lepraemurium. Classification (GTDB taxonomy): domain Bacteria; phylum Actinomycetota; class Actinomycetes; order Mycobacteriales; family Mycobacteriaceae; genus Mycobacterium; species Mycobacterium avium. Next base: position 1,352,734 of record CP021238.1, read on the forward strand.
ACGACGTGGCCACCATCCCGATTTCTGCCCTGCGCGGCGACAACGTGGTGACCAAGTCGGATCAGGCACCCTGGTACGAGGGGCTGGCGCTGCTGTCGCACCTCGAAGAGGTGTACATCGCCGGTTACCGCAACCTGGTCGACGTGCGGTTCCCGGTGCAGTACGTGATCCGTCCGCACACCCACGAGCATCAGGACCACCGCAGCTACGCCGGTACGGTCGCCAGCGGCGTGATGCGTCCCGGCGACGAGGTCGTGGTGCTGCCGGTCGGCAAGCGCACCCGGATCACCGCGATCGAGGGATCGAACGGCCCGGTGCAAGAAGCGTTCCCACCGATGGCGGTGTCGCTGACCCTGGCCGACGAGATCGACATCTCGCGCGGGGATCTGATCGCGTTCACCCACAACCAGCCCAGGATCGCCCAGGATTTCGACGCGACGGTGTGCTGGATGGCCGACAACACGACGCTGGAACCGGGCCGCGACTACGTCATCAAGCACACCACCCGCACCACGCATGCGAGGGTGACCGGGCTCGACTACCGGCTCGACGTCAACACGCTGCATCGGGACAAGACCGCGACGGCGCTGAAACTCAATGAGCTGGGCCGTATTTCGCTGCGCACCCAGGTGCCCCTGCTGTTCGACGCGTACACCCGCAACCCCAGCACCGGCTCGTTCATCCTGATCGACCCGCACACCAACGGCACGGTGGCCGCGGGCATGGTGCTGCGCGACGCCTCGGCCCAGGCGTCGAGCCCGAACACGGTGCGGCACAAGTCATCAGCGATCGCCGCGACGAGGCCCCGCGGCAAGACGGTGTGGTTCACCGGTCTGTCCGGTTCCGGCAAGTCGTCGGTGGCCATGCTGGTCGAGCAGAAGCTGCTCGAAAAGGGTGCGCAGGCTTATGTTCTCGACGGCGACAACCTTCGGCACGGGCTCAACGCGGACCTTGGTTTCTCCCTGGCCGACCGGGCGGAGAACCTGCGCCGGCTCGCGCACGTGGCGGCGCTGCTGGCCGATTGCGGCAACGTCGTGCTGGTTCCGGCGATCAGCCCACTGGCCGAGCAACGCGAATTGGCGCGCAAAGTGCACGCCGACGCCGGCTTCGACTTCATCGAGGTGTTCTGCGACACCCCGATCGAGGAATGCGGAAAGCGTGACCCCAAGGGTCTGTACGCCAAGGCGCGGGCCGGCGAGATCACCCAGTTCACCGGCATCGACAGCCCGTATCAGCCGCCGGCGAACCCCGACCTGCGGCTCACCCCGGACGGCACCGTCGAGGAGCAGGCGCAGCGGGTGATCGACCTGCTCGAATCACGCCGGTAGCCCGAGAGGCCAGCCAGGCTGCATCGAATTGGCCGCTCCGGGTGGCACAATCCTGAGGGTGCGGATGTCAGCGAAGGCGGAGTACGCCGTGCGGGCGATGATCCAGCTCGCCACGGTGCCCGACGGGACGCTGGTCAAGACCGACGATCTGGCCCAGGCGCAGGGCATTCCGCCGCAATTCCTCGTCGACATCCTGACCAATCTGCGCACCGATCGGCTGGTGCGCAGCCATCGCGGTCGCGAGGGGGGGTACGAATTGGCCCGCCCCGGCAAGGACATCAGCATCGCCGACGTGCTGCGCTGCATCGATGGGCCGCTGGCCAGCGTCCGCGACATCGGGCTGGGCGACCTGCCCTACTCGGGGCCAACCGCCGCGCTCACCGACGTCTGGCGGGCGTTGCGGGCCAGCATGCGATCGGTGCTGGAGGAAACCACCCTGGCCGACGTCGCCACCGGAAGCCTGCCCAAGCATGTCGCGCAGCTGGCCGACGACTACCGCAAGCAGGAAAGCGAGCGGCACGGCACCGCGCGCACCGGCGACTAGTTCGCAGCGCCCGACCCGTACGGGCGGGTGAGGATCTCCACGGCGTGGCCGGAGGGATCCAGGAAGTACACTCCGCGTCCGCCGTCGTTGTGGTTGATCTCGCCGGGACGCCGGGCGCCGGGGTCGGCCCAGTGTTCCAGGCCGCGGCCGCGGATCTTGCCGTAGATGGTGTCGAACTCTTGCTCGGAGACCAAGAACGCGTAGTGTTGGTGCGGGATGTCCGCGCCGTCGGGGGGCGTTCGCGTAGTCCAGGCTGGCGCCGTGGTCGAGTTCGACGACCATTGAAGTGGCCGAACGGTTTTGGGCCGGGCAGGTCGAACAACTCGGCGAGAAACTCCGCGGATTCCCGTTTGTCGCGTGAGGCGACGATGGTGTGGTTGAAACTGATGGTCATGGTTCTGTCCAGTCAACCACCGCGCGGCCGCGGCGACAACGCGTCAGGCTGCTACTTCGGGGAGGTCAGCTCCAGGGCGATGTTGTCGGGATCGCGGAACTGCAGGATGTAGGCCGGGCCGACGTCCTTGACCGGCTCGTGAGCGACGCCAAGCTCATCCAAATGCGCTGCGGCCGCATCCAATTCGTCCCTGCTGTCGAGCCGGAACGCGATGTGGTCCAGGCCGGTGCGGTCCTCGTCGAAGCGGTCGGTGGCCACCGGCCGCAGCCCCAGCAGCGTGCCGCCGAGGTCGTGTGATGACACCGCCGAACAAAAAGCTCAACTGCTCACGAGTGGACGCGTCGGCGTTGTCGGGCACCTCCAGCAGCACCGGCCAACCGAACACGCTCTCGTAGAACCGCCGTGACCGCTCGATGTCGGTCACGGTCAGGCGCACATGCGCGATGGAGGTGTTGGTCAGACCCATTCGCCCCATGGTTCCACTGAAGGGCCGAATGTTAAACATGCCAGAATCCCCATCGTGCGGGTAGCGATGACCATGCCGGTGATGGAGCCGGATCTGGACGCGACGGTGCTCGAGACCTGGGTGCGCACCATCGACGAGGGCCCGTTCTCGTCGCTGTGCTGGGGCGAGTGCATCGCCTTCGACAACCCGGACAGCCTGACACTGCTGGGCGCGTTGGCCGCCTGGACCGAGCGGGTCCGGCTGCTGACCACGGTGATCGTGCCGCAACTGCACGACCCGGTGCTGCTCGCCAAGGGACTGGCGACCGGCGACCTGGTCAGCGGCGGGCGGCTGAGCGTGGGTATCGGCGTGGGCGGTCGGCAGGAGGACTACCACGCCGTCGGCGCCGACCCGGCGACCCAGACGATGCGCGGCATGGCCGAGCGGGTGGCGGTGATGAAGCGGGTGTGGGCGGGCGAGAAGTTCACCGAATCCGTGTTGCCGGTCGGGCCGGCGCCGGTGCAGCCCGGCGGACCGCCGCTGTTCGTCGGCAGCATCGGACCCAAGACCATTCGCAGCGCGGCCACCTGGGCCGACGGGCTGGCCGGCACCACGCTGGACCTCGACGTCGCCAAGCAGCGCGAGCTGTTCGACGTGACCCGCGACGCCTGGGCGCGGGCCGGCAAGCCCGCGCCTCACCTGATCACCTCGTTCTGGTTCGCGTTCGGCTCGCCCCAGCGCGCCCGCGAGCAGATCCACCGCCACCTGCGGCGCTACATGAACTGGATACCGGCCGACTATGTCGACGCCATGGCGCCGATGACGGGCTGGGCCGGTGACGAGGACGAGCTAGAAGAGGTGCTGCGCAAATTCGCCGAGATCGGGGTCGACGAGGTGCAGCTGATCCCGACCAGCTCGGACGTCGGCCAGCTGCGCCGTGCGGCCGACGTCGCCGCCCGGCTGTAGCCGGGTCCGGGCGCGTCGGGGTGAATTGCCGGGCCGGCGCGGCGGCGATTTGATTGGTGGCATGACGCAGCAGGAATCGCCCGCCCCGCTGGCCGAACTGACCAGGCTGTTGACCGAGTGCACGAACAAGGGCGATTTCGTCGGGGCCGCGCGCCAAGTCGGTGAGCTGGTCACGCTGTGCCGGGCAACGCTGGGCGAACGCCATCCCACCGCCCTGGAACTCAAGGTGTCGCTGGCCACCCTGCAGCTGCGGGCGGGCGAGTGCGCGGTGGCCTACGAGGAGTTCGAGCGGTTGATACCCGACCTCGTCGAGGTGCTCGGCCCCGATCATCTGAGCACTCTGACCGCGCGGCACCTGTTGGCCAGTCGGCAGCAGGCCGCGTTGTCGTCGCTGGCCGAATGGTCGCAGCTGTTCGCCGACGAACAGCGGGTCTGGGGCCGCCGACCACGATAACACCCTGGTGTACCGCGAGAAGGTCGCCGAGAAGAGTTGGGCGATAGGCGATTTCGTTGTCGCGATGGCCGAGGGCGAGCAGGTGCTGGCCGCGCGGCGCCGGGTGCTCGGTGCCGATCACACCGATACCCTGGGCACGCAACTGATGTTGTCGATCTGGCGGGGCCGCGCCGGCGACGTCCCCGCGGCCGTCGCCGAGCTGGAGCCGCTGATCGGTCAGCTGCGCGAGAAGCTGGGAGACGACCACGCGCACGTGCTGATGGCGCGGCACATGTTCACGCTGTGGGCGCCGGAGCGGGCCGGTGTCACCGCCGCGGTCGCGGCATGGGAGGCCCTGGTCGAGGAGGAGAGCCGGGTGCTCGGTGACGAGCACCCGGTGACCCTGGCGGCCCGCCAGGAGCTGGCCGGATGGTGCGCCCGGCGCGACGGCCAGGCGGGCGGCGCCGGCGCCCAGGGGTCGCTGGACTGGTCGGCGTCATGACCCGGGTCTGCCGTGCCGCGGCCCTCAGGTCGTCGCCTTGTCCGTGGGCCGCTCCTCGTTGGCGGGCTGCTGGGGCGGCTGCCCCTTGCGCAGGGTTTCCAGCAGCTCGCGATACGGACCCACCAGGTAGACGGTGTCGCCGGCCCGGAGCCAGGCGTCGCGGCGGGGATGCAGCTCGACGGGCATGTCCCGACGAGTGATCGCGATGACCCGGGTCTGGGTGGACATTTCGAACATCCGCAGCCCGTCGAGCTCGCTGCCGGCCGCCACGTGCATGGCGCCGACCATGAAGGACCGCTGCCCGACCGAGAACGTGCCCAGCACCTGCAGGCCATCGCGGCGCCGATGAACCAGGGCGCCGCCAGGTCGACGGTGGATCGGACGTTTTCGAACCCGAGCCGCTTGGCCACCGCATCGCCCAGGGTGCGGTCATAGATGCGCAGCACGATCGGCACGTCGGGCCGGTTCACCTCGGGCATCACCCGTGGCCCCAGCATCTCGCGCAGCACGATCCCGATCTCGATGTTGACCATGTCGTCCTGGGTCAGCACCGCGACGGCCCGGGCCCGGTCGACCCGGGCCGACTCCAGCGTCTGGCGCAGCGTCGCATCCCCGAAGATCACCGGCACGTCGAGTTCGGCCGCGGTGGACAGGAACCGGTTGTTCTCGTCGCGCTCGATCACCGCGACGTTGTAACCGGCGGCGGTCAGGTCGGCGACGACGCGGCTGCCGAACGATCCCAGCCCGACCACGATGATGTGGTTGCGCAGGTGGCGTGCCCGCCGCAGCCCGGCCCACTGCAGAAAGCGCCGCGACAGCAGCAGATCCGCCAGGAACGCGACGAGCAGCGCGGTGGTCGTCACGCCCGCGAGCATCAGGCCCACCGCGAAGATTCGCAGCCGGGCGGACTGGTGGGCGAAGGTGAACTCGCCGTAGCCCACCGTGGTGATGGTCTCGACGGTGAAGTACAGGGCGTCCAGCCAGGACAGCCGCGGCTTGTTGTAGGAGAAGTGCACGATGACCGTGGACACCAGCAGCAGGGTGAGTGCGAGCAGGATCGCGGGGAACAGCATCGGGTTGACGTCGTCGCGCATGGCGCGGGCGGCTTCCAACACCCGCCGCAGCCACGTCTGGCGAGAACGGGTCGCGGGGGGGGGGGGCGCGGTGTTCTGATGCCGCGTGCGGCCAGTTCGTAGGCGCTGCCGATCATGGCGGTCCAGTCGCCGGCGCGCACCCGGTGGTCCCGGCCGGGACAGGGCACTACCTCGCCGGGGGTGGCGCCGTCGTTGCCGTGGATCACCGCCACCGGCGCCAGGTCGCCGTAGATCTCCCGAAGCGTCGCGTCGCGGGGTGCCTTGGCCCCCGACACCAAAAAGTCGATGCCGGCCGCCCGGACCGGGTGGGTGCTGCTCGACAAGCAGGCCTCGACGACCGAGGGGGCGGCGAGGTCGGCGACGTCGAGGATGGCGCCGGGGCCGTTGTCGGCGGCCACCGCCCCGCGCAGCACGTCGTTGCCCAACCGGGCGACCACCCGCACGTGCGGGTTGGTTGCCAGCAAGGCGATTTCGAGATTCTTGGCGTTGTCGCGCCCGGCGCACACGATGGCGCGGGCGAGGTCGGCGCCGGCGAGTTCCTCGCTGGGCAGCTTGACGATGGTGGCGCCCGTGCGGTTCAGTTCCTCGGCGATGGTGGTCGCCAGCACGTCGTCACCGCTGACGATGATGTGGCGGCGCGGACTCATCCGGGGTGAGTCGTCACGCATAACCTCACCTCTTGATGACATTGGCGCTCACTGTGTTGCTACGACTATCGGGCACCATGCCGATTGACGCCAGTGCGACGCGGTAAGGCGGCGCTAGAGGACCTGGACGTCGGTCGGGGACCAGAACGCGCGCATCGCCGTGATCTTGGCGTCCTCGTCGAACGACATCGTCGAGATGGGCGAGATGCGGGTGCGGGTGTCGCCGGCGTCGAGCGTGAGGTGCCACAGGAAGGCGGCTTCGTTGCCGGAGACCCGCAATTCGGCGAGTTCGGTGTCCTTCTTGGCGTCCTGGAATCCTGCATAGAAGGCCCGGATCGCGTCATGCCCGCGGCGAATGTCGGCGCCGATCGGATCCTCGATGGTGGCGTCGGCCGCGTACAGGGTCACGATGTCGTCGGCGGTACCGGTGGCGACGAGCGCCAGGTAGCGATTCGCGGTGTCGGTGATGGCTTCTGCGGACGGCATGAATCGGGACGCTACTCCTGGCCGTGTCGGGTGTGGTGTTCGTCGCGATACTGGGCGGCGTGACTTTCATCGAACGCCTCGCCAGCCGGGAGAGCTACAGCAACCCGTGGATGGTGTTGCGCGAGGACGACATCCGCCGCCCGGACGGCAGCGCGGGCATCTACAGCGTGGTCGACAAGCCTTCGTACGCGCTAGTGATGCCCTACGACGGGCGCCGTTTCGGGTTGGTGGAGCAGTTTCGCTACCCGATCGGGGAGCGGCGCTGGGAGTTTCCCCAGGGCACCGCTCCGGAGTTGGCCGACGCCGATCCCGTTGAGCTGGCCCGGCGTGAGCTGCGCGAGGAAACCGGATGGCGCGCAACGACGTTCGAGCCGCTGGGCCGGCTCGACGTGGCCCCGGGAATGAGCAGTCAGCGCGGCTGGGTGTTCCTGGCCACCGGGATCGTCGAGGGTGAAGCCCACCGCGAGCACGAGGAGCAGGACATGCGCAGCGCCTGGACGGGCGTCATCGCCGACGCGCAGTCGATTGCCCCGGCGCCGGCGGCGCCCCCCACGAGCTGGGAGGTCAGCGCTTCCCACTGGCCGGCTGTAGCTACCAGCTCGGGCGGGAGAACCTGCATTGAATCTTGCCCCATAACCGCCTGAGTTTATGCGGGGCACACGTGGATTGCTATTCACAAGGCGGCTGGCGAGCAGGGTGTCATTATCTGAAGCAGCTAAAATAGCCGAGCACATACCCATCCGCCATGATGAAGGCACCGAGTGCCGCGATACGTAAATCGACGGCTTGCACCTCGTTGAGTTGGGCGGCTAAACGCTTTACCTCGGCTTTGGCGTCAGTAAGCGCCTGTGCAGCCACCGCGTCGGCGTGCTGCTTGGCTTGCTCGATCGCATCGTCAATTCTTTTGATAGCAGCGTTAATCGGTCCGAACATAGCCCGCGGCTCTCGAACGTAGCCCTGTATCTGAGCGAATTTCTCGTCTGTAGTGGCGTTCTCGTCGAGCGTGAATGCGATATGCACGTCGCCCGCCATGCTCACCCCGCCGCCCATTAGGGGCGCGTCGATCGTCGCGTTGATCGGTTCTTTCAGAAGCCGCCACCACCCCCGCAACCGTACCGCCACCCCGGCCGCGCGCCCGTAGGCGTAGAGAAGCCCGATGCCGGATCATCGTGCCGACCAGCTGAACGGTCGCGGACAGCCAATGCATACACGTGACGATATGCACGGCCGCCGACGGAGTGGTAGCGCCCCGCCGAGGCCCGGTTCGGAGGGGCGCTACTTCTGGGCGTGGCTACGCGGCGGGCGTTGCCGCCGGCGGCGTCCCGGTTGTGCACATCTGCTGAAGGAACCAGCGGTACATGAGCGCGCCCAAGGGATCCTGGACGTCGAGGCGTGGGTCGGCCGGGATGAGCTTCCCATTGCATTACACGTATCCGGGCGGCATCGGAGCCGGGCCGGGGTCGGCGGCAGCGGCCGGCGCCACCCCGCAAACGGCGGCCATCGCGGCGGCGGCCAGGCACCAGCGGCTCATCGGTTCCGCTCCCCAAGGTACTGGCCGAGCAGGACACCGCCGAATACGACAGCGGTTATAGCGCCGGCGGCGAGGCCGACCGCGGCGCTGATATAGACTGCGCCGCAGTAGGTTACGGCGGCGGTCACCGCGGTCGCCGCGGCGATGCGTTCCAGCGAGCTACGGTTGCTCATCGGGCACCGCCAAACGCGCTCCCGGCCGGGTGGCGTTGGATCGCCGCGAAAACCCGGCGCGGGTGTTCAGCGCGCGCCGCGTCCAGTTCCCGACGACGAACGCCCACGCCTCGGCGGCATCGCCCGCCTGCGTGGTGTCGTCGACCCAATCGGGGCACGATACGGCGTCGATATTCCCGGTGAAGGTGACGTCGCAGTCCGGTCCGACATGCCGGCGGACGGTGCCCGTCGCGTGCGGCAAGCGAAGCGCCGCGACGTCATGGGCACGACGAACCCGTCCTCGCGGAGGCGCAGCGCGCGCAGCGGGGGAACGGTTGGGCGGTCGATGTTGAGGTTTCATCGGAGCCTCCCGTCAGTGGTGTGTTTGCTGACACCAGACGGGTTGGATTCCGAAGTGCACGCCGGGGGCATTCGACGTTTAGTCAGGTGGCCAAAAACCGACTGCTACCTGCTTAAACGCTTGGTGCCCCCGGCAGGATTCGAACCTGCGGCCTTCTGCTCCGGAGGCAGACGCTCTATCCCCTGAGCTACGGGGGCGCGACAACGTTGTTGTTGCACCAATGGGCCCCGATAGCCTAACGCATCCGGATGACCGCTTCGTCACCGCAATGGATTCGGGGCGTGGGCACCTCAGCCAATAGGATGGACGCTCGTGACCCCCGCTAACCTCGCCGAGCTGCTCAGAAACACCGCCGCCGCGGTGCTGGCGGAGCGTGGGCTGGACGCGGCTGCGTTGCCGGCGACGGTCGTCGTCGAGCGCCCCCGCAACCCCGAGCACGGAGACTATGCCAGCAACCTCGCGCTGCAGCTGGGCAAAAAGGCCGGCGCCAATCCCCGCGATCTGGCCGGATGGTTGGCCGCCGCGCTGGCCGAAACCGACGGCATCGCCTCGGCGGAGGTGGCCGGCCCGGGCTTCATCAATATGCGCCTCGAGGCCTCGGCGCAGGCCGTCGTCGTCACCAACGTGCTCGACGCCGGCGACCGCTACGGCCACTCCGACGCGCAGTCCACCCACAACATCAACCTGGAATTCGTCTCGGCCAACCCCACCGGGCCGATCCACATCGGCGGCACCCGCTGGGCTGCCGTCGGCGACGCGCTGGGCCGGCTGCTGCCCACCCAGGGCGCCGGCGTGGTGCGCGAATACTATTTCAACGACCACGGCGCCCAGATCGACCGGTTTGCCAGCTCGCTGATCGCCGCCGCCCAGGGCGAGCCGACGCCCGAAGACGGCTACGCCGGCAGCTACATCAACGACATCGCGGCCCAGGTGCTGCAGCAGGCGCCCGACGCGCTGAGCCTGCCCGAGCCTCAATTGCGCGAGACCTTCCGCGCCATCGGCGTCGACCTGATGTTCACCCACATCAAAGAGTCGCTGCGCGAGTTCGGCACCGACTTCGACGTGTACACCCACGAAGACTCGATGCACACCAGCGGCCGGGTCGACCAGGCCATCGCCCGGCTGCGCGAAACCGGCAACATCTACGAGAAGGATGGCGCAACGTGGTTGCGCACCAGTGCATTTGGTGACGACAAAGACCGCGTGGTGATCAAGAGCGACGGCAAGCCCGCCTACATCGCCGGCGACATCGCCTACTACTTGGACAAGCGGCAGCGCGGCTTCGACCTGTGCATCTACATGCTGGGCGCCGACCACCACGGCTACATCGCCCGGCTCAAGGCGGTCGCCGCCGCGTTCGGCGACGACCCGGCCACCGTCGAGGTGCTCATCGGGCAGATGGTCAACCTGGTCCGCGACGGCCAGCCGGTCCGGATGAGCAAGCGGGCGGGAACCGTGATCACGCTCGACGACCTGGTCGAGGCGATCGGCGTCGACGCGGCGCGCTACAGCCTGATCCGCTCCTCGGTGGACACCCCGATCGACATTGACCTGGCGCTGTGGTCCTCGACGTCGAACGAAAACCCGGTCTACTACGTGCAATACGCGCACGCCCGGCTGTCCGCGCTGGCCCGTAACGCCGCCGAACTCGGGCTGATCCCCGACACCGCGCACCTGGAACTGCTCAGCCACGACAAGGAGGGGACGCTGCTGCGCACCCTCGGCGAATTCCCGTGGGTGCTCAAAACCGCGGCGTCGCTGCGCGAGCCGCACCGGGTGTGCCGGTATCTGGAAGACCTGGCCGGTGACTACCACCGGTTCTACGACTCCTGCCGGGTACTGCCGCAGGGCGACGAGCAGCCCACCGATCTGCACACCGCTCGGCTGGCGCTGTGCCAGGCGACCCGGCAGGTGATCGCCAACGGGCTGGCGATACTGGGCGTGACCGCTCCGGAGCGAATGTGAACGTCCACCCCGCCGGTCCTCGGCATGCCGAAGAGACCCGCCACCCCGAAAGACCGCCGCGCCCGCAGTCTCCCGAGGAGCTGTTGCTGCTCGCGCCGAATGTGTGGCCCCGCAACTCAACTCGCAACGAGGACGGTGTCGCGACCATCGCCGGGGTCGCGGTGACCGAGCTGGCCCGCGAGTACGGCACCCCGCTGTTCGTCGTCGACGAGGACGACTTTCGGTCCCGCTGCCGCGAGATCGCGTCGGCCTTCGGCGGCGGCAACAACGTGCACTATGCCGCCAAGGCCTTCCTGTCCAGCGAGGTGGCCCGCTGGATCGACGAGGAAGGCCTGTCACTCGACGTGTGCACCGGCGGCGAACTGGCCGTCGCCCTGCACGCCGCCTTCCCCCCCAAGCGAATCACCTTCCACGGCAACAATAAATCCGTCGCGGAGCTGACGGCCGCGGTCAAAGCCGGTGTGGGGCATGTCGTTTTGGACTCGATGACCGAGATCGAGCGGCTGGGCGCCATCGCGGCCGACGCGGGCATCGTCCAGGACGTCTTCGTGCGTCTCACCGTCGGTGTGGAGGCCCACACCCACGAGTTCATCTCCACCGCGCACGAGGACCAGAAGTTCGGGCTGTCCGTGGCCAGCGGTGCGGCGCTGGCCGCCGTCGTCCGGGTTTTCGACACCGAACACCTGCGGCTGGTCGGCCTGCACAGCCACATCGGTTCGCAGATCTTCGATGTCGCCGGCTTCGAACTCGCCGCCCGCCGCGTCATCCGCTTGCTGCACGAGGCGGTCGAGCAGTTCGGCGTCGAGAAAACAGCGCAGATAGCCACCGTGGATCTCGGTGGGGGACTCGGTATTTCGTACCTGGCCGCGGACGATCCGCCGCCGATGGGTGAGCTGGCGGCCAAGCTGAGCGCGATCGTGCAGCACGAGTCCGCGGCCGTGGGGCTGCCGACACCGCGGCTGGTGGTCGAGCCGGGACGCGCCATCGCCGGCCCCGGCACGATCACCCTCTATGAGGTGGGCACCGTCAAGGACGTCGGCGTGAGCGCCACGGCGCACCGGCGCTACGTCAGCGTGGACGGCGGCATGAGCGACAACATCCGTACCGCGCTGTATGACGCCCAGTACGACGCCCGGCTGGTCTCCCGGGTCAGCGATGCACCCGCCGAGCTGGCCCGGATCGTCGGAAAGCATTGCGAGAGCGGCGATATCGTCGTTAGCGACACCTGGGTTCCCGGCGACCTGAGGCCGGGCGACCTGATCGGGGTGGCCGCCACCGGCGCCTACTGTTATTCGCTGTCGAGTCGGTACAACATGGTCTGCCGCCCGGCCGTCGTCGCGGTGCGCGACGGCCGCGCGCGTCTGGTGCTGCGCCGCGAGACGGTCGACGATCTACTGAGTCTGGAAGTGAGGTGAGCTGTGCCCCGTGACGAAAAGCCGGTCGGTGTAGCGGTACTCGGGTTGGGCAACGTCGGCAGCGAAGTCGTCCGCATCATCGAGGACAGCGCCGGTGACTTGGCGGCCCGCATCGGTGCGCCCCTGGTACTGCGGGGCGTCGGGGTGCGCCGCGTCGCCGACGACCGCGGTGTTCCGGTCGAGTTGCTCACCGACGACATCGAAGGACTCGCCGCGCGCGACGACGTCGACATCGTCGTGGAGTTGATGGGTCCGGTGGAGCCGTCCCGCAAAGCCATCCTGTGCGCGCTCGAGCACGGCAAGTCGGTCGTCACGGCCAACAAGGCGCTGTTGTCCACCTCCACCGGCGAGTTGGCGCAGGCCGCCGAAAGCGCGCACGTGGACCTGTATTTCGAGGCCGCGGTGGCCGGCGCCATCCCGGTGATCCGGCCGCTGACCCAGTCGTTGGCGGGTGACACGGTGCTGCGGGTCGCCGGCATCGTCAACGGCACCACCAACTACATCTTGTCCGCGATGGACAGCACCGGCGCCGACTACGACACCGCGCTGGCCGAGGCCAGCGATCTGGGCTACGCCGAGGCCGACCCCACCGCCGACGTCGAGGGGTACGACGCCGCGGCCAAGGCCGCGATCCTGGCGTCGATCGCGTTCCACACCCGGGTGACCGCCGACGACGTCTACCGGGAGGGCATCACCAAGATCACCCTGGCCGACTTCGCCTCCGCCCGTGCCCTGGGCTGCACCATCAAACTGCTGTCCATCTGCGAACGCATCACCGGCGACGATGGCCAGGAACGGGTTTCAGCGCGCGTCTACCCGGCACTGGTGCCGCTGTCCCATCCGCTGGCCACGGTCAACGGCGCCTTCAACGCGGTGGTGGTCGAGGCCAAGGCCTCCGGCCGGCTGATGTTCTACGGCCAGGGTGCCGGCGGGGCGCCGACCGCGTCCGCGGTGGCCGGTGACCTGGTGATGGCCGCGCGAAACCGGGTGCTGGGCAGCCGCGGGCCGCGGGAGTCCAAGTATGCCCAACTCCCCATCGCGCCAATGGGTTTCATCTCCACCCGCTACTACGTCAGCATGAACGTGGCCGACAAGCCGGGTGTGTTGTCGTCGGTGGCGGCCGAATTCGCCAAGCGCGAGGTGAGCATCGCCGAGGTCCGTCAGGAGGGTGTCGCCGACGAGGGCGGACGCCGAGTGTGCGCCCGCATCGTCGTGGTCACCCACACCGCCACCGATGCCGCGCTTTCCGAAACCGTGCATGCGCTCGCCGATTTGGACGTCGTGCAGAGCGTGACGAGCGTGCTGCGACTGGAAGGGACCAGCCTATGAGCGCCCAGCGCACCGCCGTCCATCAGCCCTGGCCCGGCCTCATCGAGGCCTACCGGGACCGGCTGCCGGTGGGCGACGACTGGACCCCGGTGACCCTGCTCGAGGGCGGCACCCCGCTGATCCCGGCGCGCCGGCTCTCGGAAAAGACCGGCTGCACAGTCCATCTCAAGGTCGAGGGCCTCAACCCCACCGGCTCCTTCAAGGACCGCGGCATGACGATGGCGGTCACCGACGCGCTGGCGCGCGGCCAGCAGGCGGTGCTGTGCGCCTCCACCGGCAACACCTCGGCGTCGGCGGCGGCCTATGCGGCCCGTGCCGGCATCACCTGCGCGGTGCTGATCCCGCAGGGCAAGATCGCGATGGGCAAGCTCGCGCAGGCGGTCATGCACGGCGCCAAGATCATTCAGATCGACGGCAACTTCGACGACTGCCTGGAGCTGGCCCGCAAGATGGCCGCCGACTTCCCGACGATCTCGTTGGTCAACTCGGTCAACCCGGTGCGCATCGAGGGTCAGAAGACCGCGGCGTTCGAGATCGTCGACGTCCTGGGCGCCGCGCCGGACGTGCACGCCCTTCCGGTCGGCAACGCCGGCAACATCACCGCGTACTGGAAGGGATACACCGAATATCACCACGAGGGCCTGATCGAGAAGCTGCCCCGCATGCTCGGCACCCAGGCCGCCGGGGCGGCCCCGCTCGTGCACGGCGAGCCGGTCAAAAACCCCGAGACCATCGCGACCGCGATCCGCATCGGCGCGCCGGCGTCGTGGACCGCGGCCGTCGACGCGCAGCAGCAATCCCACGGCCGCTTCCTGGCGGCCACCGACGACGAGATCCTGGCCGCCTATCATCTGGTCGCCGAGTCCGAGGGCGTGTTCGTCGAACTCGCCTCGGCCGCCAGCATCGCGGGACTGTTGAAGGCGGTCGAGGACGGCTGGGTGGCCCGCGGGTCGACGGTGGTGTGCACGGTGACCGGCAACGGCCTCAAGGATCCGGACACCGCGCTGCGGGACATGCCGACCGTGACCTCGCTGCCGGTCGACCCGGTCCTGGTGGTCGAGAAGCTCGGGCTGGCCTGACGAATGGGCGCGCTCGCAACGAAAGGCTGTTGGTGACCTCGATGCTGCCCGCCGGGCTGGTGGCCTCCGCCGTCGTGTCGGCGTCCGGTGCCAATCTCGGTCCCGGCTTCGACAGCATCGGCCTGGCACTGAGCCTCATCGACGAGATCACCGTCGAGACAACCGATTCCGACCTGATAGTGCAGGTCGAGGGCGAGGGCGCCGACCAGGTGCCGCTTGGCCCGGAACACCTGGTGGTGCGCGCCGTGGAGTGCGGCCTGCGCGCCGTCGGCGTCCGCGCGGCGGGCCTGGTGGTGCGCTGCCGCAACGCCATCCCGCACTCCCGCGGCCTGGGCTCGTCCGCCGCGGCGGTAGTCGGCGGCCTAGCTGCGGCGAACGGCCTTGTCGCACAAGCGAATTTCCAACCTCTGAGTGATGCTGAGCTGATCCAGCTGTCCTCGGAGTTTGAGGGGCATCCGGACAACGCCGCGGCCGCCGTGTTTGGTGGCGCGATCGTTTCCTGGATCGACCGCGGCGGACAGCACCCCCGGTACGCGGCGGCGCCGCTGCGGCTGCACCCCGATATCCACCTGTACTGCGCGATTCCCCAGGAACGCTCGCTGACCGCGGAGACCCGGGTGCTGCTGCCCGCGCAGGTCAGCCACGAGGACGCACGCTTCAACGTGAGCCGGGCCGCGTTGCTGGTGGTCGCGCTCACCGAACGCCCGGATCTGCTGATGGCGGCCACCGAGGACGTGCTGCATCAGCCGCAGCGGGCGCCGGCCATGCCCGCCTCGGCGGAATATTTGCGGCTGCTGCGGCGTCATAGCGTGGCAGCGACGCTTTCCGGGGCCGGTCCTTCGTTGATCGCACTGACCACAGCGTCGGTGTTGCCCCCGGAAGTGATGGAGTACGGGGCGGCGAACGGATTCACCCTCGCCGAAATGACCGCCGGCGAAGGAGTTCGCTGGAGCCCGGGAGTCACCGTCGTCGGTTGATCCACAGCGTGGCCGGAGGGTTTGCTTGCTTCCGGCAGGGATGGGGGCTATCCTCGGAGCCGTCCAGCAATCGCAGCATCTGCATCTGCATACATACTGCCTTGCCGCTAGGACAACACCAATTCTTCTTGTGGACGAGGTTCGCCGTTTACTCCGCCGATCCAGGCGATCACCGTTGCAAAGTCGATGATTGGGTGCACTCGGCAATTTGGCTGAATGCAACGAACCCCCTGTATGAGCTGATCAGCGGGGGAAGAAAGGAAATCCGTGACTGATACGGACCTGTTCACGGCTGGCGAAAACACTGACGCCAATCAACTCTCTACTGCCGTGACCACAGACACCCCAGACGCGAAGACGCATGCGCCGGTCGGTGCCTTGACCACCATGGTGCTGCCCGAGCTGCGCGCGCTGGCTAACCAGGTCGGCGTCAAGGGGACGTCGGGCATGCGTAAGAACGAACTGATCGCCGCGATCAAGGAAGTCCGGGGGCAGGCCAACGGCGCCGCGTCCGCTGAGGACAGCGGCAAGCCCGACGCCAAGGACGACACCACGCCCGACACCAAGGACGCCAACGACCACACCGGCGCTCAAAGCGCCGCCGGGGCGCCGGCCCCGAGCGAGCAGAACGGCGCCACCACCGAGGCGCCGCGCCGCGAACGACGCAGCGCGTCCCGCGACGCGGGAGCGGCCGGCCGCGGCAACGACGACGCCGACCGCGAGACCGACGGCCGCGAGCAAAGCAAGCAGGACAGCCGCGAGCAAAGCAAGCAGGACGGCGGCGACCAGGACCAGCAGAGCTCCGGTGGCCAGCAGGGGCGCGGCTCCAACCAGCAGGACGACGACGGCGAGGGACGTCAGGGCCGGCGGGGACGCCGCTTCCGTGACCGCCGGCGCCGCGGCGAACGGTCCGGTGAGGGCGGCGACGCCGAACTGCGCGAGGACGACGTCGTCCAGCCGGTAGCCGGCATTCTCGACGTGCTCGACAACTACGCCTTCGTGCGCACCTCCGGCTACCTGGCCGGCCCGCACGACGTCTACGTGTCGATGAACATGGTGCGCAAGAACGGCCTTCGCCGCGGTGACGCGGTGACCGGTGCGGTCCGGGTGCCCAAGGACGGCGAACAACCCAACCAACGGCAGAAGTTCAACCCGTTGGTGCGCCTGGACAGTGTCAACGGCGGCTCCGTCGAGGACGCCAAGAAGCGTCCCGAATTCGGCAAGCTGACGCCGCTGTACCCCAACCAGCGGCTGCGCCTGGAGACCACGCCGGACCGGCTGACCACCCGGGTCATCGACCTGATCATGCCGATCGGCAAGGGCCAGCGCGCGCTGATCGTGTCGCCGCCCAAGGCGGGTAAGACGACCATCCTGCAGGACATCGCCAACGCGATCACCAAGAACAATCCCGAATGCCACCTCATGGTCGTGCTCGTCGACGAGCGGCCCGAGGAGGTCACCGACATGCAGCGCTCGGTCAAGGGCGAGGTCATCGCCTCCACGTTCGACCGGCCGCCGTCCGACCACACCTCGGTCGCCGAGCTGGCCATCGAGCGCGCCAAGCGCCTCGTCGAGCAGGGCAAGGACGTCGTCGTGCTGCTGGACTCGATCACCCGGCTGGGCCGCGCCTACAACAACGCGTCGCCCGCCTCGGGCCGCATCCTGTCCGGTGGTGTGGACTCCACCGCGCTCTACCCGCCCAAGCGGTTCCTGGGCGCCGCCCGCAACATCGAGGAGGGCGGCTCGCTGACCATCATCGCCACCGCCATGGTCGAGACCGGATCCACCGGTGACACCGTCATCTTCGAGGAGTTCAAGGGCACCGGTAACGCCGAGCTCAAGCTGGATCGCAAGATCGCCGAGCGGCGGGTCTTCCCGGCGGTCGACGTGAACCCCTCGGGCACCCGCAAGGACGAGCTGCTGCTGTCGTCGGACGAGTTCGGCATCGTGCACAAGTTGCGCCGGGTGCTGTCCGGCCTGGATTCGCACCAGGCCATCGACCTGCTGATGAGCCAGCTGCGCAAGACCAAGAACAACTACGAGTTCCTGGTCCAGGTGTCCAAGACCACGCCCGGGGCGATGGACAACGACTAGCCGCGCGACGCCCGGCGGGAATGCCCCGACGCATCCCACTGTTTTGGGCAGGTAGCGGTTGACCTGGCATAATCGACGCGCGACGAGATCGAAGAGGAATCATGAAAGCTGACATTCACCCCACCTACGCGGAGACCACCGTGCTCTGCGGGTGCGGCAACACGTTCCAAACCCGCAGCACCAAGGACGGTGGCCGCATCGTCGTCGAGGTCTGCTCGCAGTGCCATCCGTTCTACACCGGCAAGCAGAAGATTCTGGACAGCGGCGGCCGGGTGGCCCGTTTCGAGAAGCGCTACGGCAAGCGCAAGGCCGGCGCCGAGAAAGCCGAAAGCGCCGACAAATAGCTCGGTTCCCGACGCCCGAACTGTGCGTGCAGTCGCACAGGCCGGGCGTCGGTTCACGTTTGCGGCCGTGGCGCGGGGCAGGGCAGGAGGTGTGAGATGACGCAGCCGGTTCAGACCATCGACGTGCTGCTGGCCGAACACGCCGACCTGGAACGCCGGCTGTCCGACCCCGACCTGCACAGCAATCCCGACGAGGCCCGCAAGGCCGGGCGACGGTTCGCCCGGCTCGCCCCAATCGTCGGCACTTACCGCAAGCTGATGGCCGCCCGCAACGACCTCGAGACCGCGCGCGAACTGGCCGCCGACGACGATTCGTTCACCGCCGAGGTCGCCGACCTGGAATCCCGGGTGGCCCAGTTGGACACCCAACTGACCGACATGCTGGCCCCGCGCGACCCGCACGACGCCGACAACATCGTGCTCGAGGTCAAATCCGGTGAAGGCGGCGAAGAGTCGGCGTTGTTCGCCGCCGATCTGGCCCGGATGTACATCCGCTACGCCGAGCGGCACGGCTGGACGGTCACGGTGCTGGACGAGATCACCTCGGACTTGGGCGGTTACAAGGACGCGACGTTGTCCATCCGCAGCAAGGGCGACACCGCCGACGGGGTGTGGTCGCGGATGAAGTTCGAGGGCGGGGTGCACCGGGTGCAGCGCGTCCCGGTCACGGAATCCCAAGGCCGCGTGCACACTTCGGCGGCGGGTGTGCTTGTCTATCCCGAACCCGAAGAGGTCGCCGAGGCGCAGATCGACGAGTCCGATCTGCGCATCGACGTGTTCCGCTCGTCGGGCAAGGGCGGGCAGGGCGTCAACACCACGGACTCCGCGGTGCGGATCACCCACCTGCCCACCGGCGTCGTGGTCACCTGCCAGAACGAGCGCTCCCAGCTGCAGAACAAGGCCCGCGCGCTGCAGGTGCTGGCGGCCCGGCTGCAGGCCATGGCCGAGGAGCAGGCCTCGGCCGAGGCGTCGGCCGATCGGGCCAGCCAGATTCGCACCGTGGACCGCAGCGAACGCATTCGCACCTACAACTTTCCCGAGAACCGGATCACCGACCACCGCATCGGCTTCAAGGCGCACAACCTCGACCAGGTGCTCGACGGCGACCTGGACGCGTTGTTCGACGCGCTGGCAGCCGCCGACAAGCGGTCGCGGTTGCAGCAGGCATGACCTCCCGGCGACGATGCACACGATGAGCAGCGGGACGATCCGGCTCAGCCTGCGGCGCGCGATCGACGACGCGACGGCCACCCTCGCCGAAGCCGGAATCGCTTCCGCGCGTTGGGATGCCGAGCAGCTGGCCGCGCACCTGGCGGGTGTCGACCGCGGCCGGCTGGGCTTGCTCGAATCGCCGGGTCAAGAGTTCTTCCAGCGGTACCGCGACGCGGTGTCGGCCCGCGCCCGGCGGGTGCCGTTGCAGCATTTGTTGGGGACGGCGGCCTTCGGTCCGGTCCTTTTGCACGTCGGACCCGGGGTCTTCGTCCCGCGTCCCGAAACCGAGGCGCTGCTGGAATGGGCCACCGCGCAACAACTTCCACCGCGGCCCGTCATCGTCGACTTGTGCACCGGGTCGGGCGCCCTGGCGGTAGCGTTGGCTCACCATCGCGCCGCCCGGGGCCTGCCGGCGCGCATCGTCGGCGTTGACAATTCCGATGCGGCCCTGGATTATGCGCGCCGCAATGCCGCAGGCACGACGGTCGAGCTGGTGGGCGCCGACGTCATCGAGCTGGCCCGTGTGCCCGGCTCGCCGCCCGACCTGGACGGGCGGGTGGATCTGGTCGTGGCCAACCCGCCCTATGTTCCCGACGGGACCGTGCTGGAACCCGAAGTCGCCCAGCACGATCCGCACCACGCGGTGTTCGGCGGGCCGGACAGCCTGGCAGTGATCGCTCCCATCGTCGAACTGGCCGGCCGGTGGCTGCGGCCGGGCGGACTGATCGGCGTGGAGCACGACGACACCATCTCGCGTCAGACCGTAGAATTGTTCGACCGCACCGGGCTGTTCGACGACGTGCGGGCGCACCGGGATCTGACCGGCCGGCCACGGTTCGTGACCGCCCGCAGGAGGAGCGGCGCTGATGTCTGACTTCTTCGACTGCGCCGACCCCGATCAGCGTTCCCGCGGCATCGCGGCGGCGGCCGCGGCCGTCAAGGGCGGCCGGCTGGTCGTCATGCCGACCGACACCGTGTACGGCATCGGCGCCGACGCGTTCAACAGCGCCGCGGTCTCGGCGCTGCTGTCGGCGAAGGGGAGGGGCCGCGACATGCCGGTGGGTGTGCTGGTCGGCTCCTGGCACACCATCGAGGGACTCGTTTACACCATGCCGGACGGCGCCCGCGACCTGATCCGCGCCTTCTGGCCGGGCGCGCTGAGCCTGGTGGTTACCCAGGCCCCGTCGCTGCAGTGGGATCTCGGCGACGCCCGCGGCACGGTGATGCTGCGCATGCCGCTGCACCCGGTCGCCATCGAGCTGCTGCGCGAGGTCGGGCCGATGGCGGTGTCCAGCGCCAACATCTCCGGTCATCCGGCGGCCGTCGACGCCGACGAGGTCCGCGGCCAGCTGGGTGATTTGGTCGACGTCTACCTGGCGGCCGGTCGGGCCGAGCGGGGCGCCGCCTCGACCATCGTGGACCTGACCGGCGCCACGCCGCGGATCCTGCGCCCGGGCCCGGTGAGCGCCGAGCGGATCGCGGAAGTGCTCGGCGTCGATCCGGAAAGCCTGGCCGTCCCGGGCTGACCGAAGCGGTTGTCGAGGTCCCAGCTTTGTCCAGTACGGTCTCGTTGGTGTCCAGCGACGTAACCGACCTTGCCGGTGGTTTGCTCGCCCTTTCCGACCGCGGCGCCGGTGTTCCGCTGCGCGAGCTGGCACTGGTGGGGCTGACCGCGGCCATCATCACCTACTTCGCGACCGGGCCGGTGCGGGTGCTGGCCACCCGGCTGGGCGCGGTCGCCTATCCGCGGGAGCGCGACGTGCACGTGACGCCCACCCCGCGGATGGGCGGGCTGGCCATGTTTCTCGGCGTCGTCTGCGCCGTCTTCCTGGCCTCGCAGCTGCCGGCGCTCACCCGCGGGTTCGTCTACTCCAGCGGCATGCCCGCCGTCCTGGTGGCCGGCGCGGTCATCATGGGCATCGGCCTGATCGACGATCGCTGGGGACTGGACGCGCTGACCAAGTTCGCGGGTCAGATCACCGCGGCCAGCGTGCTGGTCACCATGGGCGTGGCGTGGAGCGTGCTGTACATCCCGATCGGCGGCGTCGGCACCATCGTGCTGGACCAGGCCTCGTCGATCCTGCTGACCCTGGCGCTGACGGTGTCGGTGGTCAACGCGATGAACTTCGTCGACGGGCTCGACGGTCTGGCCGCCGGGCTGGGTCTCATCACCGCCCTGGCGATCTGCATTTTCTCCGCCGGGCTGCTGCGCGACCACGGCGGCGACGTGCTGTTCTATCCGCCCGCCGTGATCTCGGTGGTGCTGGCCGGCGCGTGCCTGGGCTTCCTGCCGTACAACTTCCATCGCGCCAAGATCTTCATGGGCGACTCCGGCTCCATGCTGATCGGGTTGATGCTGGCCGCGGCGTCGACGACGGCGGCCGGCCCGGTCTCGCAGAACGCCTACGGCGCGCGCGACGTCTTTGCGCTGCTGTCGCCGTTCCTGCTGGTCGCGGCGGTCATCTTCGTGCCGATGCTGGATTTGCTGCTGGCCATCGTGCGGCGCACCCGGGCGGGCCGCAGCGCGTTCAGCCCCGACAAGATGCACCTGCATCACCGGTTGCTGCAGATCGGCCATTCGCACCGCCGGGTGGTGTTGCTGATCTACCTGTGGGTCGGCATCGTGGCGTTCGGCGCGGCGAGCACCATCTTCTTTCGCCCCCGCGACACCGCGGCGGTGATGCTGGGCGCCATCGTGGTCGCCGGGATCGCGACGGCCATCCCGCTGTTACGCCGCGGCGACGACTACGAAGACGAAGATTACGACAGGCAGTAGTAGTGGGCTTCGGCCTGTGGTACGGTGCAGGTAGAGCCCCAAAAAGCCGCGCAGGCGACCGTCCGTCGGAGGCTGATCCGATCGGGCCGGTTCAAGACCGGCCCCGGGAGATACCCCTTGGGTGATTCAACTGTGACGTGCGATACGCTCGGCGGGCCACCGATCAGTCGGTCGGGGGGTTCCCGTTCCACCAACCTGGGATTGAGGTGCTGCAGTGACGACACCAGCGCAGGACGCGCCGTTGGTGTTTCCCTCTGTTGCTTTCCGTCCGGTTCGGCTGTTCGCGATCAGCGTTGCCATCACCGCGGTGACGGTGCTCGCCGCCGGACTGTCCGGTCACCTGATGGTCGGGGTCTTCTTCGGCATCGGGTTGCTGCTGGGTTTGCTCAACGCCGTCCTGGTGCACCGCTCGGTTGACTCGATCACCGCCATGGAGCACCCGCTGAAGAGGTCGGTGGCGGTCAACTCGGCGTCCCGGCTGGCCATCATCACCGTCGTCGGGCTGATCATCGTCTACCTGTTCCGGCCCGCCGGCCTGGGCGTGCTGTTCGGGCTGGCGCTGTTCCAGGTCCTCTTGGTGGCATCGACTGCGCTGCCGGTGTGGAAGAAACTGCGTGCCGGTGACTGGGCGCCGTCCGCCGACGGGGCCGCCGCGGGATCGGACGGAACGGAAGGGAGTAACAGCACCCATGCCTGAGACGACGTTCTTGGCCGAATCCGCCATCGAGGTCGGCGAACACAACCACGCCACCTGGTTGGGCATGACCGTCAACACCGACACGATTCTGTCGACCGGGATCGCCGCGCTGATCGTCCTCGCGCTGGCCTTCTTCCTGCGCGCGAAGATCACCTCCACCGGTGTGCCCAGCGGCGTGCAGTTGTTCTGGGAGGCCATCACGGTCCAGATGCGCGATCAGATCGAGAGCGCGGTCGGCATGCGGATCGCGCCGTTCGTGTTGCCGCTGGCCGTCACCATCTTCGTGTTCATCCTGATCTCCAACTGGCTGTCGGTGCTTCCGCTGCAGTACACGGACAAGTCCGGGTACACCACCGAGCTGCTGAAGTCGGCGGCCGCGGACATCAATTACGTTCTGGCGCTGGCTCTTTTCGTCTTCGTCTGCTACCACGTGGCCGGCATCTGGCGTCGCGGCGTCGTCGGGTACCCGCTGGCCGTGCTCAAGGGTCACGTGGCGTTCCTGGCGCCGATCAACCTCGTCGAGGAGTTGGCCAAGCCAATCTCGTTGTCGCTGCGACTTTTCGGCAACATCTTCGCCGGCGGCATCCTGGTCGCGCTGATCGCGCTGTTCCCGCCCTACATCATGTGGGCGCCCAACGCGATCTGGAAAGCCTTCGACCTGTTCGTCGGCGCGATCCAGGCCTTCATCTTCTCGATCCTGACCATCCTGTACTTCAGCCAGGCCATGGAGATCGAGGAACACCATGACTGAGACCATCATGAATTACCTTGACCCACGCACGATTTCGACAAGCCTGGTAGACCCCTACCAGTTACAGGGAGGATAAGAATGGCTCTGGACCCCCAAGTCGCTGCCGCTGCGCTCATCGGCGGTGGACTCATCATGGGCGGTGGCGCGATCGGTGCCGGTATCGGTGACGGTATCGCCGGTAACGCGCTGGTTTCCGGTATCGCCCGGCAACCCGAGGCGCAAGGCCGGTTGTTTACGCCGTTCTTCATCACCGTCGGTCTGGTCGAGGCGGCGTACTTCATCAACCTGGCGTTCATGGCGCTGTTCGTCTTCGCCACACCCGTCGGCACCTAGTTCGCTGTGATGGGTGATGCGAGCCTGAGCGTGCTGGCATCCAGCCAGGTGGTGGCCGAGGGAGGCAACAACTTCCTCATACCCAACGGCACCTTATTCTTCGTGCTGGCTATCTTCCTGATCGTGCTGGCTGTCATCGGCACCTTCGTGGTGCCGCCGGTGATGAAGGTGTTGCGCGAGCGCGACGCCATGGTCGCCAAGACGGCCGCTGACAACCGGAAGGCGGCCGAGCAGTTCGAGGCCGCCCAGGCCGATTACGAAGAAGCCATGACCGAAGCCCGGGTGCAGGCGTCGTCGTTACGCGACAACGCCCGCGCCGAGGGCCGTAAGGTCGTGGAGGACGCGCGGGCCAAGGCCGGGCAAGAGGTGCTGTCGACGCTGCAGCTGGCCGCCCGGCAGCTGAAGCGGGAAAGAGACGCCGTGGAACTGGATCTGCGTGCCAACGTGGCGTCCATGTCGGCGACCCTGGCCAGCCGAATCCTCGGTGTCGACGTCGCCCCCGCCGCCGCGACCACATCCGCAACCAAGACATCCGGACGGTAATCGAAGTATGTCGACTTTCATCGGCCAGTTGGTGGGCTTTGCGGCCATCGTGTTCCTGGTGGTCCGCTATGTGGTGCCGCCGGTGCGACGGTTGATGGCCGCGCGCCAGGAGGCGGTGCGCCAGCAGCTGCAGGACGCGGCCGCTGCGGCCGACCGGTTGACCGAGTCGACCACCGCGCACAGCAAGGCCGTGGAAGCGGCCAAGGCGGAGTCAAAGCGGGTTGTCGACGAGGCGCAGGCGGACGCCAAACGCATCACCGAGCAGTTAGCGGCGCAGGCCGGCCTCGAGGCCGAACGCATCAAATCGCAGGGCAGCCGGCAGGTCGACCTGCTGCGCACCCAGCTGACCCGTCAGCTGCGGCTGGAACTTAGGCACGAAGCGGTGCGGCAGGCCGGCGAGTTGGTGCGCAACTATGTCGCCGACGCGGCCCAGCAATCGGCGACCGTGGACCGATTCCTGGACGACCTCGACGCGATGGCGCCCGCGGCGGCCGACGTCCAGTACCCGCTGATGACCAAGATGCGCTCATCGAGCCGCGTCACGCTGGTCAACCTGACGGAGCGATTCACCACCGTCGCCAAAGACCTTGATAACAAAGCACTTTCCGCCCTGTCCAGCGAACTGGTGTCGGTGGCCCAGATGCTGGACCGCGAGATCGTGGTGACGCGGTATCTCACCGTTCCCGCCGAGGATGCGGGCCCCCGGGTCCGGTTGATCGAGCGGTTGCTGTCCGGCAAGGTCGGCGACGTCACCCTCGAGGTGCTGCGGGCGGCCGTGTCGGAGCGCTGGTCGGCCAACTCCGACCTGATCGACGCCCTCAAGCACCTGTCGCGGCAGGCGCTGCTCGAAGTCGCCGAGCGCGAGAACAAGGTCGACGAGGTCGAAGAACAGCTGTTCCGGCTCTCCCGCATCCTGGACGTGCAACCGCGGTTGGCAATCCTGTTGGGCGACTACGCCGTTCCGGTCGAAGGCCGAGTGGGATTGCTGCGCAAGGTGCTCGACAGCGCCAGTACCACGGTCAACCCGATCGTGGCCGCGCTGCTGACCCAGACGGTCGAGCTGCTGCGCGGCCGGCCGGCCGAAGAGGCCGTGCAGTTCCTCGCGGAGGTGGCGGTGGCGCGCCGCGGCGAGGTCGTCGCCCAGGTCAGCGCGGCAGCCGACCTGAGCGACGCGCAGCGCACCCGCCTCACCGAAGTGCTCAGCCGCATCTACGGCCACCCGGTCTCGGTGCAGCTGCAGATCGACACCGAACTGCTGGGTGGTCTGCTGATCGCCGTGGCTGACGAAGTGATCGACGGGACGCTCGCGTCCCGTCTGGCCGCCGCAGAGGCCCAGTGGCCCGACTGACCGCAGCACCAACCACCGACCATCCCGACACGCGCGATACCAAGATCAAGTAGGAAGACGAAAAGCCATGGCCGAGTTGACAATCTCCGCTGATGATATTCAGAGCGCCATCGAGGAGTACGTAGGCTCTTTCACCTCCGACACCTCCCGCGAAGAGGTCGGTACCGTCGTCGACGCCGGTGACGGCATCGCCCACGTCGAAGGCCTGCCGTCCGTGATGACCCAGGAGCTGCTTGAGTTCCCCGGCGGCGTGCTCGGTGTCGCGCTCAACCTCGACGAGCACAGCGTCGGCGCGGTGATCCTGGGTGACTTCGAGAAGATCGAGGAAGGCCAGCAGGTCAAGCGCACCGGCGAGGTGCTCTCGGTTCCGGTGGGCGACGCCTTCCTGGGCCGTGTGGTCAATCCGCTGGGCCAGCCAATCGACGGCCAGGGCGACATCGAGACCGACATTCGGCGGGCACTGGAGGTCCCGGCGCCTTCGGTGGTGCAGCGGCAGAGCGTGAAAGAGCCGCTGCAGACCGGCATCAAGGCCATCGACGCGATGACCCCGATCGGCCGTGGCCAGCGCCAGCTGATCATCGGCGACCGCAAGACGGGCAAGACCGCCGTCTGCGTGGACACCATCGTCAACCAGCGGCAGAACTGGGAGAGCGGTGACGAGAAGAAGCAGGTGCGCTGCGTCTACGTAGCCATCGGCCAGAAGGGCACCACGATCGCGTCGGTCCGGCGCGCCCTGGAAGAGGGCGGGGCGATGGACTACACCACCATCGTTGCGGCGCCGGCCTCCGACTCCGCCGGGTTCAAATGGCTTGCGCCCTATACCGGTTCGGCGATCGCCCAGCACTGGATGTACGACGGCAAGCACGTGCTGATCGTCTTCGACGACCTGAGCAAGCAGGCCGAGGCTTACCGCGCGATCTCGCTGCTGCTGCGCCGCCCGCCCGGCCGCGAAGCCTACCCGGGTGACGTGTTCTATTTGCACTCTCGGCTTTTGGAGCGCTGCGCCAAGCTTTCCGACGAGCTCGGTGGCGGCTCGATGACCGGTCTGCCGATCATCGAGACCAAGGCCAACGACATCTCGGCCTACATCCCCACCAACGTCATCTCGATCACCGATGGGCAGTGCTTCCTGGAGTCCGACCTGTTCAACCAGGGCGTGCGGCCGGCCATCAACGTCGGCGTCTCAGTGTCCCGGGTCGGTGGCGCCGCGCAGATCAAGGCGATGAAGAAGGTGGCGGGCAGCCTGCGGCTGGACCTGTCGCAATTCCGTGAGC
Organism: Mycobacterium lepraemurium; assembly: GCA_002291465.1. Taxonomy (GTDB): domain Bacteria; phylum Actinomycetota; class Actinomycetes; order Mycobacteriales; family Mycobacteriaceae; genus Mycobacterium; species Mycobacterium avium. Next base: position 1,379,754 of record CP021238.1, read on the forward strand.
TGGAAGCCTTCGCCGCCTTCGCCTCCGACCTGGACGCGACGTCGAAGGACCAGCTGGACCGCGGCGCGCGGCTGGTGGAGCTGCTCAAGCAACCGCAGTACCAGCCGATGCCCGTTGAGGAGCAAGTGGTTTCGATCTTCCTCGGCACCGGCGGTCACCTCGACTCGGTGCCGGTGGAGGACGTCCGGCGGTTCGAAACCGAACTGCTGGACCACATGCGGGCCTCCGAGGACAAGATCCTCGCCGGGATCCGCGACACCCAGAAGCTCTCCGACGAGGCCGCCGAGGAGCTGGAGAAGGTGATCCACAACTTCAAGAAGGGCTTCGCCGCCACCGGCGGCGCCTCGGTGATGCCCGACAAGCACGTCGAGGCGCTCGACGAGGAGGAGCTGGAAAAGGAATCGGTGAAGGTGAAGAAGCCGGCGCCGGAAAAGAAGGCAAAGAAAGAGAAGAAGTAGCAACCGATGGCTGCCACACTTCGTGAACTACGCGGACGGATCCGCTCGGCCGGGTCGATCAAGAAGATCACCAAGGCCCAGGAGCTGATCGCGACGTCGCGTATCGGTCGGGCGCAGGCCCGGCTCGATTCGGCCCGGCCGTACGCCTTCCAGATCACCGCGATGCTGGCCACCCTGGCCGCCGAGGCCGCGTTGGATCATCCGCTGCTCGTCGAGCGGCCGGAACCCAAGCGCGCGGGTGTGCTGGTGTTGTCCGCGGACCGCGGTCTGTGTGGCGCATACAACGCGAGCATCTTCCGCCGCGCCGAGGAGCTGTTCTCGCTGCTGCGTGAGCAGGGCAAGACGCCGGTGCTGTACTCGGTGGGCCGTAAAGCGTTGAACTACTACACATTCCGCAACTGGTACATCAGCGGATCGTGGACCGGATTCTCCGAGCAGCCGCAGTACGAGAACGCCGCCGAGATCGCCGAGACGCTGGTCGAGTCGTTCATGCGCGGCACCGGCGGCGAGGACGAGGGTGAGTCCGACGCCGAGAGCGTCGACGAGCTGCACATCGTCTACACCGAGTTCAAGTCGATGCTGTCGCAGTCGGCGGTGGTCCACCGGATCGCCCCGATGGTGGTGGAGTACGTGGAGGAACCACCCGAAGTGCGGACCCTGTACTCGTTCGAGCCGGACGCGACAACGCTTTTCGAGTCGCTGCTACCGCGCTACCTGACCACCCGCGTTTACGCGGCGCTGCTCGAATCCGCGGCCTCGGAGCTGGCGTCGCGCCAGCGTGCGATGAAGTCCGCGACCGACAACGCCGATGACCTCATCAAGGCCCTGACGCTGATGGCGAACCGCGAGCGGCAGGCCCAGATCACCCAGGAGATCAGCGAAATCGTCGGTGGCGCAAACGCGCTTGCCGACGCCCGCTAGGCAGCACCACTAGGAAGCGAAAGAAGATATGCCTGCTACTGAAACCGCCGACAAGAACACGAAGTCGGCCAACAGCGACACCAGCGGCCGGGTGGTGCGGGTCACCGGACCGGTCGTCGACGTCGAGTTCCCGCGGGGTTCGGTGCCGGACCTGTTCAACGCGCTGCACGCGGAGATCACGTTCGAGGAGCTGGCCAAGACGCTGACGCTCGAGGTCGCCCAGCACCTCGGGTACAACCTGGTGCGCACCATCTCGCTGCAGCCCACCGACGGCCTGGTGCGCGGCGTCGAGGTGATCGACACCGGTCGTTCCATCTCGGTGCCGGTCGGCCAGGAGGTCAAGGGCCACGTGTTCAACGCCCTGGGGCACTGCCTGGACAAGCCGGGTTACGGAGAAGACTTCGAGCACTGGTCGATTCACCGCAAGCCGCCGCCGTTCGAGGAGCTGGAGCCTCGCACGGAGATGCTCGAGACGGGTCTGAAGGTCGTCGACCTGCTCACCCCGTACGTCCGTGGCGGCAAGATCGCCCTGTTCGGCGGCGCCGGCGTGGGCAAGACGGTGCTCATCCAGGAGATGATCAACCGCATCGCCCGCAACTTCGGTGGTACCTCGGTGTTCGCCGGGGTGGGGGAGCGCACCCGTGAGGGCAACGACCTGTGGGTCGAGTTGCAGGAAGCCAACGTGCTCAAGGACACCGCGCTGGTGTTCGGTCAGATGGACGAGCCGCCCGGCACCCGTATGCGGGTGGCGCTGTCCGCGTTGACCATGGCGGAGTGGTTCCGCGACGAGGCGGGCCAGGACGTGCTGTTGTTCATCGACAACATCTTCCGGTTCACCCAGGCCGGCTCCGAGGTCTCGACGCTGCTCGGCCGGATGCCCTCTGCGGTGGGGTATCAGCCCACGCTGGCCGACGAGATGGGCGAGCTGCAGGAGCGCATCACCTCGACCCGCGGCCGGTCCATCACGTCGATGCAGGCGGTGTACGTGCCCGCCGACGACTACACCGACCCGGCGCCGGCGACGACGTTCGCGCACCTGGACGCCACCACCGAGCTGTCGCGTTCGGTGTTCTCCAAGGGCATCTTCCCCGCGGTGGACCCGCTGGCGTCCAGCTCGACCATTCTCGACCCGGTCGTGGTCGGCGAAGAGCACTACCGGGTGGCGCAGGAAGTCATCCGAATCCTGCAGCGCTACAAGGACCTTCAGGACATCATCGCCATCCTCGGTATCGACGAACTGTCCGAGGAGGACAAGCAGTTGGTCAACCGGGCGCGGCGGATCGAGCGATTCCTGTCGCAGAACATGATGGCGGCCGAGCAGTTCACCGGCCAGCCGGGTTCGACGGTCCCGCTGAAGGAGACCATCGAGGCATTCGACCGGCTCACCAAGGGTGAGTTCGACCACGTGCCCGAGCAGGCCTTCTTCCTGATCGGTGGCCTGGACAACCTGGCCAAGAAGGCAGAGAGCCTTGGCGCCAAGCTGTAACCCGCGGCTGGACCGAAAGGTATCGAAAGGTACTGTGGCATGGCTGAATTGAACGTTGAGATCGTCGCTGTCGACCGCAAGATCTGGTCGGGTGAGGCAACGTTTCTGTTCACCCGCACCACAGTCGGCGAGATCGGCATCCTGCCCCGGCACATCCCGCTGGTGGCGCAATTGGTCGACGACGCAATGGTGCGCGTCGAAAGGGAAGGCGAAGACGATCTGAGGATCGCGGTGGACGGTGGCTTCTTGTCGGCCACCGAGGAGACGGTGACGATCCTCGCCGAATCCGCCGAGTTCTCCTCGGAGATTGACGAGAGCGCCGCCAGAGAGGCCGCTGAGTCGGACGATCCTCGTGTCGCCGCCCAGGGGCGCGCGAGATTGCGCGCCGTCGGCACGATCGACTAGCCGCCTCGGATGGAACGATGAGCGCGCCCATGGCCGGCATGGTCGTGCTCGTCGTCGTGCTGGCGGCCGCCGTCATCGCGCTGAGTTATCGGCTGTGGAAGCTGCGTCAGGGCGGTACGGCGGGGATCATGCGAGACATTCCCGCGGTCGGCGGTCACGGCTGGCGGCACGGGGTGATCCGTTACCGCGGCGGCGAGGCCGCGTTCTATCGGCTGTCCAGCCTGCGGTTGTGGCCGGACCGTCGGCTGAGCCGGCGCGGTGTGGAGATCGTGTCCCGCCGCGCGCCGCGCGGCGAGGAGTTCGACATCATGACCGACGAGATCGTCGTCATCGAGCTGCGCGACACCACCCAGGACCGCAGGTCCGGCTACGAGATCGCGTTCGACAAGGGCGCGTTGACGGCGTTTTTGTCCTGGCTGGAGTCGCGTCCGTCGCCTCGGTCACGTCGCCGCAGCCTCTAGCCGGGAGCTGGCTCGCCGCCTTGTTGACCGCCCGGTTTCCACAGCACGTCACCGTCCGGGTTGGCCACCCTGGACAGGATGAACAACAGGTCCGAGAGCCGGTTGAGGTATTTCGCGGGCAGTGCGCTGACCCCCTCGGGAGCGGCGTCCACCGCGGCCCACGACGAGCGTTCGGCGCGGTGCACCACCGTGCGGGCGACGTGCAACAGCGCCGAGAGCGGCGAACCACCCGGCAGCACAAAGGAATTCAACTTCGGCAGCGACTCGTTGTGTGTGTCACACCATTTTTCGAGCCGATCGATGTAGGGCTGGGTGACCCGCAGCGGGGGTACTCGGGGTCCTCCACCACCGGTGTCGACAGGTCCGCGCCCGCGTCGAACAGGTCGTTCTGGATCTGCCGCAACACGCCGACCGCCACCGCCACGCCGATCGTCGCGTTCGCCTCGTCACAGTCGGCGTAGGCCACTAGGCGCGGATCGTTCTTCGAGACCCGGGAGAAGTCGCTCAATCCGGTGGTGCCGTCGTCGCCGGTCCGCGTGTAGATGCGCGTCAGATGTACTGCCATGACCAAAAAACGGTACTGCGGCGCCCGGGCGGGACCGAGCCTTGGCTGACTGACAAAGCCGACACCGCTTCACTAGACTGACCCGGGTGGCCGAGCGATTCGTGGTGACCGGCGGCAACCGGTTGTCCGGCAAAGTCGCAGTGGGGGGCGCCAAGAACAGCGTGCTCAAGCTGATGGCCGCGACCCTGCTGGCCGAGGGCACCAGCACCATCATCAACTGCCCCGACATCCTGGACGTGCCGCTGATGGCCGAGGTGCTGCGCGGCCTGGGCGCCACCGTCGAACTCGACGGCGACGTCGCCCGCATCACCTCTCCCGACGAGCCGAAATACGACGCCGACTTCGCCGCGGTGCGACAGTTCCGGGCCTCGGTGTGCGTGCTGGGGCCGCTGGTCGGCCGGTGCAAGCGCGCCTGGGTCGCGCTGCCCGGTGGCGATGCCATCGGGTCGCGCCCGCTGGACATGCATCAGGCCGGCCTGCGCCAGCTGGGCGCCACCTGCAACATCGAGCACGGATGCGTGGTGGCGCAGGCGGATACGTTGCGCGGCGCGGAGATTCAGCTGGAGTTCCCGTCGGTGGGGGCGACCGAGAACATCCTGATGGCGGCGGTGGTGGCCGAGGGCGTCACTACCATTCACAACGCCGCGCGTGAACCCGACGTGGTGGATCTGTGCACGATGCTCAACCAAATGGGCGCACAGGTCGAGGGCGCGGGTTCGCCGACCATGACCATCACCGGCGTGCCGCGGCTGTACCCGACCGAACATCGGGTGATCGGCGACCGCATCGTGGCCGCGACCTGGGGCATCGCCGCGGCGATGACCCGCGGGGACATCTCGGTGACCGGCGTCGACCCCGCCCACCTGCAGGTGGTGCTGCACAAGTTGCACGATGCCGGGGCCACCGTGACCCAGACCGACGACAGCTTCCGGGTGACCCAGTACGAGCGGCCCAAGGCGGTCAACGTGGCCACCCTGCCGTTTCCCGGATTTCCCACCGACCTGCAGCCGATGGCGATTGCCCTGGCGTCGATCGCCGACGGCACCTCGATGATCACCGAGAACGTGTTCGAGGCGCGCTTCCGGTTCGTCGAGGAAATGATCCGGCTGGGCGCTGACGCCCGCACCGACGGGCACCACGCGGTGGTGCGCGGGCTGCCGCAATTGTCCAGCGCGCCGGTGTGGTGTTCGGATATTCGGGCTGGTGCCGGCCTGGTGTTGGCGGGGCTGGTGGCCGACGGGGACACCGAGGTGCACGACATCTTCCACATCGACCGCGGCTACCCGTTGTTTGTGGAAAACCTGGCGATTTTGGGAGCGGAGATCGAGCGGGTAGAGTAGCCAAAGTCAGTGCCCCACAAGCGAGGTCACCAACGCGAAGGTGAACGAGATCGGGGCCTTGACTCCCTCGCCGGATTGGTACTAACCTGGCACGGCTGCTCCCGAGCGGGTCTGCGAAGACCCGAAACTGGGAGTTGACTCCTCTGCCAGATCTGTATAGCCTGGCAAGGTTGCCCCAAAACGGGCGAAGCAACAAGTGTCGTTTGAGAACTCAATAGTGTGTTTGGTCTTTTTATTTGTTGTTGTTTTTGGCCATACCTAGCACTCCCCGTGTGTGGGTATGGCAATTTATGATGCCAGTTTTTGGCGTCTTGTCAGGTATCTCTGATTTGAAATTCACCTCGCTGCGCGAGGAGATTTTGCTTGGAGAGTTTGATCCTGGCTCAGGACGAACGCTGGCGGCGTGCTTAACACATGCAAGTCGAACGGAAAGGCCTCTTCGGAGGTACTCGAGTGGCGAACGGGTGAGTAACACGTGGGCAATCTGCCCTGCACTTCGGGATAAGCCTGGGAAACTGGGTCTAATACCGGATAGGACCTCAAGACGCATGTCTTCTGGTGGAAAGCTTTTGCGGTGTGGGATGGGCCCGCGGCCTATCAGCTTGTTGGTGGGGTGACGGCCTACCAAGGCGACGACGGGTAGCCGGCCTGAGAGGGTGTCCGGCCACACTGGGACTGAGATACGGCCCAGACTCCTACGGGAGGCAGCAGTGGGGAATATTGCACAATGGGCGCAGGCCTGATGCAGCGACGCCGCGTGGGGGATGACGGCCTTCGGGTTGTAAACCTCTTTCACTATCGACGAAGGTCCGGGTTTTCTCGGATTGACGGTAGGTGGAGAAGAAGCACCGGCCAACTACGTGCCAGCAGCCGCGGTAATACGTAGGGTGCGAGCGTTGTCCGGAATTACTGGGCGTAAAGAGCTCGTAGGTGGTTTGTCGCGTTGTTCGTGAAATCTCACGGCTTAACTGTGAGCGTGCGGGCGATACGGGCAGACTAGAGTACTGCAGGGGGGACTGGAATTCCTGGTGTAGCGGTGGAATGCGCAGATATCAGGAGGAACACCGGTGGCGAAGGCGGGTCTCTGGGCAGTAACTGACGCTGAGGAGCGAAAGCGTGGGGAGCGAACAGGATTAGATACCCTGGTAGTCCACGCCGTAAACGGTGGGTACTAGGTGTGGGTTTCCTTCCTTGGGATCCGTGCCGTAGCTAACGCATTAAGTACCCCGCCTGGGGAGTACGGCCGCAAGGCTAAAACTCAAAGGAATTGACGGGGGCCCGCACAAGCGGCGGAGCATGTGGATTAATTCGATGCAACGCGAAGAACCTTACCTGGGTTTGACATGCACAGGACGCGTCTAGAGATAGGCGTTCCCTTGTGGCCTGTGTGCAGGTGGTGCATGGCTGTCGTCAGCTCGTGTCGTGAGATGTTGGGTTAAGTCCCGCAACGAGCGCAACCCTTGTCTCATGTTGCCAGCGGGTAATGCCGGGGACTCGTGAGAGACTGCCGGGGTCAACTCGGAGGAAGGTGGGGATGACGTCAAGTCATCATGCCCCTTATGTCCAGGGCTTCACACATGCTACAATGGCCGGTACAAAGGGCTGCGATGCCGTAAGGTTAAGCGAATCCTTTTAAAGCCGGTCTCAGTTCGGATTGGGGTCTGCAACTCGACCCCATGAAGTCGGAGTCGCTAGTAATCGCAGATCAGCAACGCTGCGGTGAATACGTTCCCGGGCCTTGTACACACCGCCCGTCACGTCATGAAAGTCGGTAACACCCGAAGCCAGTCGCCTAACCCTTTTGGGAGGGAGCTGTCGAAGGTGGGATCGGCGATTGGGACGAAGTCGTAACAAGGTAGCCGTACCGGAAGGTGCGGCTGGATCACCTCCTTTCTAAGGAGCACCACGAAAAGTACCCCAACTGGTGGGGTGCGAGCCGTGAGGGGTTCCCGTCTGTAGTGGACGGGGGTCGGGTGCGCAACAGCAAATGATTGCCAGACACACTATTGGGCCCTGAGACAACACTCGGTCCGTCCGTGTGGAGTTCCTCCATCTTGGTGGTGGGGTGTGGTGTTTGAGTATTGGATAGTGGTTGCGAGCATCTAGATGGGCGCATGGTCTTCGTGGCCGGCGTTCATCGAAATGTGTAATTTCTTTTTTAACTCTTGTGTGTAAGTAAGTGTTTAAGGGCGCATGGTGGATGCCTTGGCATCGAGAGCCGATGAAGGACGTGGGAGGCTGCGATATGCCTCGGGGAGCTGTCAACCGAGCATTGATCCGAGGATTTCCGAGTGGGGAAACCCAGCACGAGTGATGTCGTGTTACCCGTATCTGAATATATAGGGTGCGGGAGGTAACGCGGGGAAGTGAAACATCTCAGTACCCGTAGGAGAAGAAAACAATTGTGATTCCGTCAGTAGTGGCGAGCGAACGCGGAACAGGCTAAACCGCATGCATGGACAACCGGGTAGGGGTTGTGTGTGCGGGGTTGTGGGATTGATATGTCTCAGCTCTACCTGGCTGAGGGGTAGTCAGAAAGTGTCGTGGTTAGCGGAAGTGGCCTGGGACGGTCCGCCGTAGACGGTGAGAGCCCGGTACGCGAAAACCCGGCACCTGCCTTATATCAACTACCCGAGTAGCAGCGGGCCCGTGGAATCTGCTGTGAATCTGCCGGGACCACCCGGTAAGCCTAAATACTTCTCGATGACCGATAGCGGATTAGTACCGTGAGGGAATGGTGAAAAGTACCCCGGGAGGGGAGTGAAATAGTACCTGAAACCGTGTGCCTACAATCCGTCAGAGCCTCTTCGTGGGGTGATGGCGTGCCTTTTGAAGAATGAGCCTGCGAGTCAGGGACACGTCGCGAGGTTAACCCGTGCGGGGTAGCCGCAGCGAAAGCGAGTCTGAATAGGGCGCATCCCCTTTGGGGTGTAGTGGCGTGTTCTGGACCCGAAGCGGAGTGATCTACCCATGGCCAGGGTGAAGCGCGGGTAAGACCGCGTGGAGGCCCGAACCCACTTAGGTTGAAGACTGAGGGGATGAGCTGTGGGTAGGGGTGAAAGGCCAATCAAACTCCGTGATAGCTGGTTCTCCCCGAAATGCATTTAGGTGCAGCGTTGCGTGGTTCACCACGGAGGTAGAGCTACTGGATGGCCGATGGGCCCTACTAGGTTACTGACGTCAGCCAAACTCCGAATGCCGTGGTGTAAAGCGTGGCAGTGAGACGGCGGGGGATAAGCTCCGTACGTCGAAAGGGAAACAGCCCAGATCGCTGGCTAAGGCCCCTAAGCGTGTGCTAAGTGGAAAAGGATGTGTAGTCGCAGAGACAACCAGGAGGTTGGCTTAGAAGCAGCCACCCTTGAAAGAGTGCGTAATAGCTCACTGGTCAAGTGATTATGCGCCGATAATGTAGCGGGGCTCAAGCACACCGCCGAAGCCGCGGCACATTCACCTTTACGGCGGATGTGGGTAGGGGAGCGTCCCCCATTCAGCGAAGCCTCCGGGTGACCGGTGGTGGAGGGTGGGGGAGTGAGAATGCAGGCATGAGTAGCGATAAGGCAAGTGAGAACCTTGCCCGCCGTAAGACCAAGGGTTCCTGGGCCAGGCCAGTCCGCCCAGGGTGAGTCGGGACCTAAGGCGAGGCCGACAGGCGTAGTCGATGGACAACGGGTTGATATTCCCGTACCCGTGTATGGGCGTCCCTGATGAATCAGCTGTACTAACCACCCAAAACCGGATCGACTATCCCCCTTCGGGGCGTGGCGATTCGGGGCTGCGTGGGACCTTCGCTGGTAGTAGTCAAGCAATGGGGTGACGCAGGAAGGCAGCCGTACCAGTCAGTGGTAATACTGGGGCAAGCCCGTAGGGAGAGCGATAGGCAAATCCGTCGCTCACTAATCCTGAGAGGTGATGCATAGCCGGTTGAGGCGAATTCGGTGATCCTCTGCTGCCAAGAAAAGCCTCTAGCGAGCACATACACGGCCCGTACCCCAAACCAACACAGGTGGTCAGGTAGAGAATACCAAGGCGTACGAGATAACTATGGTTAAGGAACTCGGCAAAATGCCCCCGTAACTTCGGGAGAAGGGGGGCCGGAATACCGTGAACACCCTTGCGGTGGGAGCGGGATTCGGCCGCAGAAGCCAGTGGGTAGCGACTGTTTACTAAAAACACAGGTCCGTGCGAAGTCGCAAGACGATGTATACGGACTGACGCCTGCCCGGTGCTGGAAGGTTAAGAGGACCCGTTAACCCGTGAGGGTGAAGCGGAGAATTTAAGCCCCAGTAAACGGCGGTGGTAACTATAACCATCCTAAGGTAGCGAAATTCCTTGTCGGGTAAGTTCCGACCTGCACGAATGGCGTAACGACTGCCCAACTGTCTCAACCATAGACTCGGCGAAATTGCACTACGAGTAAAGATGCTCGTTACGCGCGGCAGGACGAAAAGACCCCGGGACCTTCACTACAACTTGGTATTGGTGTTCGGTACGGTTTGTGTAGGATAGGTGGGAGACTGTGAAGCACAGACGCCAGTTTGTGTGGAGTCGTTGTTGAAATACCACTCTGATCGTATTGGACACCTAACGTCGAACCCTTATCGGGTTCACGGACATTGCCTGGCGGGTAGTTTAACTGGGGCGGTTGCCTCCTAAAATGTAACGGAGGCGCCCAAAGGTTCCCTCAACCTGGACGGCAATCAGGTGGCGAGTGTAAGTGCACAAGGGAGCTTGACTGCGAGACTTACAAGTCAAGCAGGGACGAAAGTCGGGACTAGTGATCCGGCACCCCCGAGTGGAAGGGGTGTCGCTCAACGGATAAAAGGTACCCCGGGGATAACAGGCTGATCTTCCCCAAGAGTCCATATCGACGGGATGGTTTGGCACCTCGATGTCGGCTCGTCGCATCCTGGGGCTGGAGCAGGTCCCAAGGGTTGGGCTGTTCGCCCATTAAAGCGGCACGCGAGCTGGGTTTAGAACGTCGTGAGACAGTTCGGTCTCTATCCGCCGCGCGCGTCAGAAACTTGAGGAAACCTGTCCCTAGTACGAGAGGACCGGGACGGACGAACCTCTGGTATACCAGTTGTTCCACCAGGGGCACGGCTGGATAGCCACGTTCGGACAGGATAACCGCTGAAAGCATCTAAGCGGGAAACCTTCTCCAAGATCAGGTTTCTCACCCTTTTAGAGGGATAAGGCCCCCCGCAGACCACGGGATTGATAGGCCAGACCTGGAAGCTCAGTAATGAGTGCAGGGAACTGGCACTAACCGGCCGAAAACTTACCAACACACAAATCGCAACCACGATCCATTTTCGCGGAAATTCGCCGTGGAAACTCGGGCACCACATCCCCCACCGAAACAAATTTAAATAGAGTTACGGCGGCCACAGCGACAGGGAAACGCCCGGTCCCATTCCGAACCCGGAAGCTAAGCCTGCCAGCGCCGATGATACTGCCCATACGGGTGGAAAAGTAGGACACCGCCGAACATGTAAAAACGCCCCCGGGAAACCGGGGGCGTTTTTACATTCGCTGTCGTCGAGGCTGGTAGATCGACGGGCGGATAACCGTGCGTGCGGGGGCTTCCGCTAGGCGATGACTTTCACGCCTCCGCCGGGTCTACCCTTGCGTCGAGACGAAAAAAGGGGAGGGCCTTCATGTCGCGGACACGATCGAGGCGGGTTCATCATGGATAGATCCGAGATCGCGGCCGAATTGGGCGCGACCGGGGCGCAAGAGTTGCTCGCCTCCACGTCGGCGGCGTATCTGGCCTATACGGCCAAGGACGGGACGCCGAGGGTGATCCCGGCGGGTTACTTTTGGACCGGTGCGGAATTCGTCATCGCCACCGCCGCCACGTCTCCGAAGGTCGCCGCCCTGTCCGCGTGTGCCGATGTCGCCCTGTCCATCGACGGTGGAGACACGCCGGAGACGGCGCGCGCGTTGTCGATTCGCGGACGGGGCCGTGTGCAGATCGTCGACGGTGTGGTGCCGGATGTACCTGGCTGCCGCCCGCAAGGGCATGGACGCCGACGCCGCCGCGAGGTTCGGGGAGCAGGTTCGCAAGACGTACGACCGCCAGGCGAGGATCGGGATCACGCCGACCTGGGTACGCTTCTACGATTTCGGTGCGGGTCGCCTGCCGCGATTCCTCGCGGACTTGACCGAGGGCAACCGCGGTGAATGAAACCCAAAGTCCTTACGATGGCTGGTTTTACCGGCCCGGCACCCGCTCAGTCGAATAGCGTCAGGCTCGCCGGCGAGTGGCGACCCTCCAGTGCCAGCAGCGTTTGTTTGCGGTCCAGTCCGCCGCCGTATCCGGTGAGCTTCCCGCTGGCGCCGATGACGCGATGGCAGGGCACCACGATCGCGATCGGGTTGTGCCCGTTGGCCAATCCGACGGCGCGCGCGGCGCCGGGCGCGCCGATCTGCTCGGCGATTTCGCCGTACGACCTGGTTTCCCCGTAGGGGATGGTCTGCAGCGCCCGCCACACCCGGCGCTGGAATTCCGAGCCGCGCAGATCCAGCTCGATGTCGAACTCGGTGAACTCGCCGGCGAAATAGGCACCGAGTTGCTCGACGGCCCCGGCGAACGCCCGCGGATTCTCCGTCCACCCGGTGCGGCTCGGTTCGTAGGTCTGGTCGACCATCCGTAAGTTCGTCAGAACCGGATCGCGCCCGGCCAGGGTCAGCAGTCCGATCGGGCTGTCGACGGTGCGGTACTCGATCATGCTGTCTCCTTCGATGGCTGCTGCGGTGGCCAATGGTTCACCAGATGCTCGAGAGTGGTCCAAAGGTATTGCGTGGCATAGGAACGCCAGGGCCGCCAGCGTGCGCTGGCAGCGGTCAGCGACCGCTGGCTCGACGGCAATCCGAGCCGTTTGGCCGCGACGCGCAGACCCAGGTCGGCAGCCGGGAAGGTGTCGGGATCGCCCAGGCCGCGCATCGCAATGACTTCCGCGATCCACGGGCCGACTCCCGGTAATGCCAGCAATTGCGTTCGGGCGCTCTGCCAGTCGCACCCGGTGTCCAGGACGATGCTGCGGTCGGCGAGGCCGGCGACCAGCGCGGCCAGCGTGCGCTGACGGGCCTTGGGCGCCGCCAGATGGATGGGGTCGACGTCGGCCAGCTGCTGCACCGACGGGAAGGTGTGGGTCAAGTTTCCCTCGGGGTCGTGGATCGGCCGGCCGTAGGCGGCGACCAAGCGCCCCGCATGGGCGCGCGCCGCCCGGATGGACACCTGTTGGCCCAGCCGGCGCGCACCGCGAGCTCGGCCTCGTCGACGGTGCGCGGAATACGTTGGCCGGGCGCCTTTCTCACCGCCGGGGCGAGCTGCGGGTCGGCGGCCAGCGCCTCGTCCACCGCTTCGGGATCCGCGTCGAGATCCAGCAGCCTCCGGCAACGGGCGATCGCCGCCGTCAGGTCCCGGAAGTCGTCGAGCACCAGCTCGCAACGGACGTGGTCGGCGGCGGGGGTCAACGTGACGATGCCGGCGCCGAACCCCAGCCACAGCGTGCGCCGGTAGGCGCCGTCGCGGACCTCCTCGCACCCGGGAACGACGCTCGCGGCGAGGTGACCGAAGACGCCCTGGAAGCCGAAGGGTGTGCGGACCGGCAGCCGAAGGCACACGGCGCCAGGCGAATTGGCCGTGGATGCGCGGCGCATCGCGGCGCGCCAGCGCAGCAAGCTCGGCGGGCTTTCGAACACCGCGCGCACGGTGTCGTTGAACCGACGAATGCTGGAGAAGCCGGCGGCGAATGCCACGTCGCCGAAGGGCAGCTCCGTGGTCTCGATCAGCACCCGCGCCGTCTGGGCGCGTTGCGCCCGGGCCAGCGCGAGCGGACCGGCGCCGACCTCCGCCTGCAGCAACCGCTCCAGCTGCCGGGTGGTGTAGCCCAGCCGGGCGGCCAGGCCGCCGACACCGTCGCGGTCCACCGTGCCGTCGGCGATCAGCCGCATCGTGCGCGCCACCACGTCGCCGCGCACGTTCCATTCCGGCGATCCCGGCGAGGCGTCGGGACGGTACCGCTTGCAGGCCCGGAAGCCGGCGCGCTGAGCGGCCGCCGCGGTCGGATAAAACCGCACATTACGGGCGAACGGCGGGCGCACCGGGCAACTGGGCCGGCAGTAGATCCCGGTGGTCAGCACGGCGGTGACGAACCAGCCGTCGAACCGCGCATCCTTGGACTGGACGGCGCGGTAGCAGCATTCAAAATCGTCGTGCACGCCTCAAGACTTACACCCGCCCGCCGACAAAACTAGCGGAAAAGCGATAGCGTCGTCGCCGGGCGTGGAGCGGGATCGGCGGCCGGCTACCAGCCGCCGCGCCCGACGGCCGCGGCGGCCGCGATGAAGTCGCGCGCCGAGCGCGGCAACGGCCGGCCGGAATCCCAGATCATGCCGACATCGCGGTAGGCATCCGCGTCGGCCAGCGGCTTGACGGATACTCCCGACGGATAGCTGCTGCCGTCGATCGGGACCAGGCTGATGCCCAGCCCCACGGCGACCAGGCTGGCCGCGGTCGTGAGATTCGGCGCTTGCAGTGCAATCCGAGGCCGGAATTGGGCTGCGGCACAAAGCTCGTCGAGGAGCCGTCGCATCCCGAACCCGGGGTGCATCGTCACGAAGGGCTCGTCGGCCAGGTCCACCATGGACACCGTGGCACCGCGGGCGAGTCGGTGACCATCCGGCACCACGATACCGAGGCGCTGGCGAAACAGGCTGCGCCAGGCCAGGGTTCGCTCGACCGGTCGCGGGGATACCACCCCGATGTCGACGCTGCCGGACCGCACGCGATCGGCGATCGATTCGGCGGCGCCTTCCTCCAGCGTGAAGGTCACCCGCGGAGACGACCCCTTGAACCGGGCGATCAACCGCGGCACCACCGTTGATCCGAATGAACTCAGGTAGGCCAACCGGATCTCGCCGACGGCGGGATCCGCCAGATCCGCTATCGCGCGCCGTGCCGAATCCAGCTCCAACTGCGCCCGGCGCGCGTGTTCGTAGAAGATGCGGCCGTAGGTGTTGAGGGACAGGCGCCGGCCGTGACGATCGAACAGCGCCACCCTGAGTCGCTGTTCCAGGCGCGCCAGCATCCAGGTCAGCGTCGGTTATGCGACGTGCAGCTGCTCGGCCGCCGCAGTGACGTGCTGCAGCTCGGCCGCCGCAGTGACGTGCTGCAGCTCGGCGAGTGTGATGAACCACTCGTAGTCGCCCACTGTCATCCCGTCCACCCCTACTTATGCGCTGAACGCATCATAGGGCGGGCGAGAATTCATTTCTGTCGGGCGGTGCCGGCCCGAAGCATGGTGGTCATGCCCCACAGTCCGGTCGCGCATCAAGCAGGAACCCGCGGATACCGGCGGATGACCGCGGCGCTCTGCGGCGCCGGCCTGGCCAGCTTCGCCGCGATGTATCGCACTCAGGCGCTGCTTCCCGCGCTGTCGGCGCACTACCGGATCGGCCCGGCCACCGCGGCTCTGACCGTGTCGCTGACGACCGGCGCGTTGGCGCTGTCGATCATTCCCGCGAGTGTGCTCTCCGAGCGCTGCGGCCGGACCAGGGTGATGCTGATCTCGGGGGTGGCCTCCAGTGTCATCGGGCTGTTGTTGCCGTTCAGCCCCTCGCTCGGCGTGCTGGTCTTCGGACGTGCGGCGCAGGGCGTCGCGCTCGTCGGGATACCCGCGGTCGCGATGGCGCTGCTGGCCGAGGAGGTCGACGCTTCGTCCCTCGGGTCCGCGATGGGGCGCTACATCGCCGGAACCACGATAGGCGGGCTGGCCGGGCGGATCGTTCCGTCGGTGGTCGTCCAGGTCGGCACCTGGCGGGTGGCCCTGCTGGCGTGCACCCTCATCACGCTCGCCGGCACGGTGGTGTTCGCGGTGCTGGTGCCGCGGTCCCGGTTCTTCACCCCGAAGCCGGCCAGCGTGCGCGCCGCCCTGCGCAACCTCGCCGGGCATCTGCGAAACCCGGTGTTGGCCAAGCTTTTTGCGGTGGGCTTTGTGCTGATGGGTGGATTCGTGACGGTGTACAACTACCTCGGTTACCGGCTGGCCGCCCGGCCTTTCGGGCTGGCGCCGTCGGTGGTGGGCCTGCTCTTCCTGCTCTATCTCGTCGGGACGGGGACGTCGGTCTTGGCCGGACGGCTCGCCGATCGCCGGGGACGCCCCTGGTGCTGGGCGCCGCGTTACCCATCGCGGTGGCCGGACTGCTGCTGACCGCGCCGGCCACCCTGGCCGCCATCGTCGCCGGCGTCGGCGTCTTCGCCGGAGGCTTCTTCGCCGCGCACACCGTGGCCAGCGGTTGGGTGGGCGCCGTCGCTCAGCGCGACCGCGCCGAGGCGTCGGCGCTGTATCTGTTCAGCTACTACCTGGGTGGTTCGGTGGCCGGTGTGTTCGGTGGCGTCCTGTACGGCGTGGGCGGCTGGTCGGCGACCGTCTGTTTCGTCGTCGTGTTGCTGATGACCGGCGCCGCACTGGTCGCATTGTTGGTGCGGGACAATGGATTCTGCATCGGTCGGCGCGTGGTCTCCGGTGTGGCCAGCGTGAAGTGAGGCCCTCGGCCGCGGGTCCGCGGCTACGGCCCGGGCGGGGTCCCCACGCAGACACCGCCGGCGCAGGCACCCGCGCCGCCGGGCCCCGCGGATGCTCCGGCGTCCGGCACACTCGCGCTCGCGCTGCCGGGCCCGGTCCCCGCCCCGGATCCACCGGGACCGGCGGTGGTCGCACCGCCCGGTCCGACGATCGGGCCACCGCCACCGCCCGGCCCGGCGGTGGTCGTCGCCGCCGGTGCGGTGGTCGTGACGGTGACCGGTGTCGTGACGGTGACCGGTGTCGTGACGGTGGTGGTGACGGTCGAGGTCGTCGGGCTCTTGTTGTTGCCCGAGTGGCACCCCGCGGCCAGCGGGCTCAATGCTATCGCCGGGGCCATCCCCGCGGCGACGGAAATACGGCGGGCACTTCGGCTACCGGTCACGTCGAAACCAATCTCGTGAGGGGTTGGAGTCGTTGTTGCTTTACCCATTTCTTCCGAAAATCAATCCGTTTCGGCCGGCCGGTCGGCGACGCCGGCGGGCGAGGCCAGGCGGGTGGGACGCTCGTGGCCGCGCAGGGTCACGGTGTCGCCCAAAGACCAACGGGACCGCTCTTTTTCGCTCGCGCCTTCGATGGCGTCGCCCGTCGCGAGCAGGCGGCTGGAGTGCGACTTGGCGAGCTCGCACAGCCGGGCCGCCTCGTTGACCGGTTCACCGATGACGGTGTACTCGAAGCGTTCCCGGGCGCCGACGTTGCCGGCGACGACCTGCCCGGCCGCCACGCCGATGTCGGCCTGACACTGCGGCATCACGTTGGCCAGCCGGTCGGCGATGGCGCGCGCGGCGGTCAGCGCCGCATCCTCCGGGCAGTCAAGATGATTCGGCGCCCCGAAGATGGCCAGCGTCGCGTCACCCTCGAACTTGTTGACCAAGCCGCAGTGCCGGTCCACCTCCTCGACGACGATGCCGAAGAACTGGTTGAGCACCGATACCACCTCGGACGGTGGCCGGCGGGTGACCAGCTGGGTGGAGCCGACGATGTCGATGAACACGACGGCGACGTGGCGTTCTTCGCCGCCCAGCTTCGGCCGTTCCCGCTCGGCGGCCGGCGCCACCTCGCGACCGACGTGCCGGCCGAACAGGTCGCGCACCCGCTCGCGCTCCCGCAGGCCGTCCACCATCGCGTTGAATCCCCTTTGCAGCTCACCGAGTTCGGTGCCGTCGAACACCACCAGGTCGCCACGCAGGTCGCCGCGCTCCACGCGTTTCAGGGCGGCACGCACCACGCGCATGGGGGTCGCGGTGAGCCAGGCCAGGATCCACATCAACAGGCAGCCGAAGATCAGCGCCGCCGTCGACACGATCAGCACGCCGACGGCGAACTCGGTCTCGGTCAGGTTCCGCAGCCATATCTCGAACAGCGCCAACAGGGCGATGCCGATGACGGGCACGCCGGAGCCGAGGAACCACACCGTCATGGTCCGGCCCATGATGCCCGCGGTCAGTCGCCGGGGCGGCGGTCACGCCTCGAGGGCCTGAGCAGCCACCGGACGCAGCGCGAACTCGGCGAGCAGGTAGCACGCGGTGGCCACCAGGACGCCACAGAAGCTCACCCCGAACAGGAACCGCGGGATGAACATGGTGTCGACCAGGCCGTAGAGGACGGTCAGCAACAGCGTCCCGGCGCCCCACAACACCAGATCCACCAGCGCGATTCGCCACGGGGCCAGGAAGGTGTTGCGTTCGTCGGTGGGGGTGGGCTTGCGCTCCTCGATGGCCCAGCGCAGCGCCAGCACGGTCCGCCGGGTGATTCAGTAGGTGCCCACCGCCAACGCCGACGCCACATAGGCCGGCCCGACCCCGAAGGTGATCCATGCCGGCGCGTCGTTGAACACGCTTGGCGCCGGAATGGCGACGATCACCAGGATCAGCGCGGCCCCGATGCCGATCAGGTTGGCGCCCAGCACCATCACGGTCATGATGATTTGGATGCGGATCCGCCGCCGGTGCTGGCTCTCGGTGACCCGCCCCAGCAGCAGGGAGCCGTAGGCGGGGGTCTCCGGCAGACGGCCGCTTTGCCGGGTGATCTTTTCGAGCACCCGGCCGATGCGTTGTGCCGTGCTCTGCGTGGCCGACATGGTGGCGTCAGCCTAATTTGTCGGCCAGGCTCTTAAGGTGAGTCGGGTGCGTCTAGTGATCGCCCAGTGCACCGTGGATTACGTCGGCCGGCTCACCGCGCATCTGCCGTCGGCGCGCAGGCTGCTGCTGTTCAAGGCCGACGGATCGGTCAGCGTGCACGCCGACGACCGTGCCTACAAGCCGTTGAACTGGATGAGCCCGCCGTGCTGGCTGCGCGAGGAGGCCGGCGATGCGGCGCCGGTGTGGGTGGTGGAGAACAAGGCCGGCGAGCAGCTCCGCATCACCGTCGAGGAGATCGAGCACGACTCCAGCCACGACCTGGGCGTCGATCCCGGCCTGGTCAAGGATGGCGTCGAGGCGCACCTGCAGGCCCTGCTCGCCGAGCACGTGCAACTGCTGGGCGAGGGGTACAGGCTGGTCCGCCGCGAGTACATGACCGCCATCGGGCCGGTCGATCTGCTCTGCCGCGACGAGCGTGGCGGGTCGGTGGCGGTGGAGATCAAACGCCGCGGCGAGATCGACGGCGTGGAACAGCTCATCCGCTACCTCGAGCTGCTCAACCGCGACAGCGTGCTGGCGCCGGTACGCGGCGTGTTCGCCGCTCAGCAGATCAAACCGCAAGCCCGCACGCTGGCCACCGATCGCGGTATCCGTTGTGTGACATTGGATTACGACAAGATGCGCGGGATAGACAGCGACGAATACCGGCTGTTCTAGTGTTTTGAGTCATTAATTTGGGTGCAGTTGTTGGCGATGCTGGTCAGGATTTGGTCGGCGGTCTTGGTCCAGAGGTAGGGGCGGGGGTTGTCGTTTCAGGTGTCGATCCAGGCGCGGATGTCGGTGTTGAGTTGGCGGACTGAGGTGTGGGTGCCGCGGCGCAGTTTTTTGGTGGTCAGCTCGGCGAACCATCGTTCGACGAGGTTAAGCCATGAGGAACTGGTCGGGGTGAAGTGCAGAATGAATCTGGGATGGTGTGTTAGCCAACGCTTTACCGCTGGGGTCTTGTGCGTCGAGGCGTTGTCGAGTACCAGGTGCACGTCGAGGTCGTCGGGGACTTCGGCATCGATCTTTTTGAGAACGCCAGGAACTCTGTGGCCCGATGACGAGAGTGCAGGGCGCCGATGACCTTGCCGGTCGTGAGATCGAGGGCGGCGTACAGACTCGACGTGCCGTGGCGGACGTAGTCATGGCTAGCGCGCGCTGCGGGGTGCCGGGCAGCATCGGAAAGACCGGCTGGGTGCGGTTGAGCGCTTGGATCTGGGTTTTCTCGTCTACGCACAGCACCAAGGCCCGTTCGGGTGGATTGAGATAGAGGCCCACGACGTCATGAACCTTGGCCACGAACAACGGATCTTTGGACAGCTTCCAGGAATCCTGTTTATGCGAAGCCGGTCCGAACACACGCCACACCCGCGACACCATGGACTGGCTCAACCCCAAATGAGACGCCATCGAGCGCGTCGACTAGTGCGTGGCATCCGGCGGGGTGGTCTCCAAAGTTGCGGCGATTAACGCCTCGATCCGGTCATCGCCGACGACTCGTGGTCGACCCGGACGGGGTTCATCGACCAACCCGTCCAGGCGTCGCTCAGCGAACCGATTACGCCAACGTCGCACCGTGGTGATCGACATTTCCAACCGGTCGGCAAGCTCGGTGTTCGAGCCACCATCGGCGGCTGCCAACACAATTCGCGCCCGCATCGCCAATCCAGCTGCACTCGTGCAGTACCGCTCCCACCCCTCCAACTCGGCCAGCTCGTCAGCGGTCAACACAATCTCGGCGGCGTGAGACGTCGGCACAACCCAGTTTAACAACTAGACTGCAATTAATAACTCAGGACACTAGCTGGGTGTCGTCGCGGTAACCGCCGTTGGGAGACAGCAACGGGCCGCCGGTGGTCGGCGTCGGGTGAGCCGGGTCGTAACGAAAGCTGGCCGGCGCCAACCCTTTCAGGCTCGGCGCAGTCTCGCCCAGGTAGCCGCCGGGGCGCAGGTACAGCGCGCGCTCGGTGGTGGCCGGGGGCCAGTCGGGTAGGCGGCGCCAGGCCCGGGCCCGGTCCACGCCGGTGACGTAGGCGTGCACCCGGCCCGCCCGCCGGCCGGACGCGTCACCCAGGTGGGTGTCCAGCCACTGCAGCGACTCCCGGGTGCAGACGCCCAGCCCTCTGGTGAGCAGCTGGGTGTGGGTCCACGGGCCGACGGTGAGCGCGACGTCGACGCCGCGGGTGCGCAAGTGCGCGTACTGCTGCAGGGTTTGGCGGATGAAGAGGTCCTGCCAGCCGCCCACCAACAGCACCGGCACCCCCACCCGGTCCAGGGCTTCGTTGCACCGCAACGAGTTCCAGAACGGATCGGATGGGTCGGCGTGTTCGATCCAGGATTCGAACCAGGGCGCGCCGGTGCCCAGCAGCGCCCGGGCGCGCACCGGGTCCTCCTGGTGCGACACCATGTCGCTCCAGCCGAGGAAGTCGTTCACGGCGAACGACCCGGTGCCCCAAGTTGATTCGTTGAAGTCGTGCGGACCGACCATGATGACGGCGGTGGCCATGCCCGGCGGCGGGTCCTGCAGCAGCGCCCACTGCGTGAACCCCAGATAGGACATTCCGATGGTGGCGAAGCGGCCGGTGAACCAGGGCTGTTCGCGCAGCCATGCCACGGTGTCGGCGCCGTCGGCGACCTCGTGGGCCATCGGCTCGAACACCCCGCCCGAGCTGAACGTTCCGCGCACGCTTTGCAGCACAACGTGATAGCCGCGCGCCGCGTACAACCCGCCGAACACCAGCGCGAACGGAAACCCGCGTCCGTAGGGGGCGCGTACCAGCAGGGTGCCGGTCGGCGCGGAGGGGTAGCGGGCGCGTAGTGGTCGGCCACCAGCTCGATGCCGTCGCGCATCGGCACCGCGACCCGCCGCACGGTGTAGTCGGTGGTGGCCGGAGGCAGGCCCAGCAGCCGGCCGGCAGCCTTGCCGCCGAGGTGTCGCAGCGTTTGCAGCGCCGGCTGCGCCGGGCGAAGTGAAGTCAGACTCAGGCCTAGAACTTGTAGTAGGGGGCCAGGTCGTTGGCGCGCTGCAGATTGGTCTGCATGCAGTCGACCTCGGGATTGGAGTAAACGGTCGAGTAGTACAGCGCCTGCTGCAGCACGCCGTAGCTGGTCTTGAACGCCACCATGCAGGAGTAGAACCAGTAGCTGTTGTGGTAGGTGGGCTTGAGCACCCAGTACTGCGTGGCGCGGTGGCCGGCGATCGTCGTTTCGACCGCGTCGGCGGGCAACGACTGCTCGTAGGTGCGCCAGATGATCGGCTCGACGGCCACCTGGTAGTTCCCGGCGTCGAAGTGGCAGCGCAGCCCGTCCTCGTGTTCGGG
This sequence comes from Mycobacterium lepraemurium, assembly GCA_002291465.1. Classification (GTDB taxonomy): domain Bacteria; phylum Actinomycetota; class Actinomycetes; order Mycobacteriales; family Mycobacteriaceae; genus Mycobacterium; species Mycobacterium avium. Next base: position 1,401,422 of record CP021238.1, read on the forward strand.
TGGCGTGAAGGCCAGCCCCAGCCCCTGGACGGCGTCGAACGGGATGTCCTCGCACGGGTCGAACGGGCGCGGGTCGGTGGTCGCCACGATGGGGCTCTTCATGGTGGTCTCCAGCGGCTGGGCGGTCGATCGCAGCTCGACGGGCCCGGCGGCGCTGCCGTCCGGCGCGGGTGGGGCGCTCAGCACCCCCGCGGTGCCCGCGATGGCCGCTGTGAGCAGCGCACCCAGCGCCCCCAACAGCCGAACATTGGCGAACACGACACCCCCCTGACGCCTCAGCGGTTCCTTGCCGGGAGTGTACAAGTCGGGTGCGCGGCGTCACAGCCCGACAAGAACTTGTTCCAATCGGAGCGGGGGTGGCCGTGGTGGAGTCGTTAGGGTGGGGAGTCGTGGCAGGCCAGGAATCGAGCAACGCGGGACAACCGACGCTGTGGGCGGTGTCCGACCTGCACACCGGGCATCTGGGCAACAAGCCGGTCACGGAGTCGCTGCACCCGTCGTCGCCGGAGGACTGGCTGATCGTCGCCGGCGATGTCGTCGAACGCACCGACGACATCCGCTGGGCCCTTGACCTGCTGCGACGGCGGTTCGCCCAGGTGATCTGGGTGCCGGGCAACCACGAGCTGTGGACCACGACCCGCGACCCGGTGCAGATCTTCGGCAAGGCCCGCTACGACTATCTGGTCAACATGTGCGACGAGATGGGCGTCATCACGCCCGAGCATCCGTTCCCGGTGTGGACCGAGCGCGGCGGCCCGGCCACCATCGTGCCGATGTTCCTGCTCTACGACTACAGCTTCTTACCGGACGGGGCCGCGAGTAAGGCCGAGGGCCTGATGATCGCGCGGGACCGCAACGTGGTGGCCACCGACGAGTTCCTGCTATCCCCGGAGCCCTATCCGACCCGGGAGGCGTGGTGCCGGGAACGGCTGGAGATCACCCGCGCCCGGCTGGAGGCGCTGGATTGGATGACGCCGACCGTGCTGGTCAACCACTTCCCGCTGGTACGCGAGCCGTGCGACGCGTTGTTCTACCCGGAGTTCTCGCTGTGGTGCGGCACCACCAAGACCGCCGACTGGCACACCCGCTACAACGCGGTGTGCTCGGTCTACGGCCACCTGCACATCCCGCGCACCACCTGGTATGACGACGTGCGGTTCGAGGAGGTGTCGGTGGGCTATCCGCGGGAGTGGCGGCGCCGCAAGCCCTACGGCTGGCTGCGCCAGGTGCTGCCGGATCCCCAGTACGCGCCGGGCTACCTCAACGACTTCGGCGGTCACTTCGAGATCACTCCCGAGATGCGCCGGCAGGCCACGCAGTTCCGGGAACGGTTGCGGCAGCGGCAGTCACGATGACGGGCACGCTGGTCTCCTCGGTGCTGCCCGCATCGGACGGCCTGGCCTACTCGGAGGTGTACTCCGACCCGCCCGGGCTGGCCCCGCTGCCCGGGGAGGAGCCGTTGATCGCCCGGTCGGTGGCCAAGCGGCGCAACGAGTTCATCACCGTGCGGCACTGCGCGCGCATCGCGCTGGGCGAGCTCGGCCTGCCCCCGGCGCCGATCCTCAAGGGCAAGAAGGGAGAACCCCGCTGGCCCGACGGCGTGGTGGGTAGTCTCACCCATTGCACGGGCTATCGCGGGGCGGTGGTGGGCCGCACCGGCGCAGTGCGCTCGGTGGGCGTCGACGCCGAACCGCACGACGTGCTGCCCGACGGGGTGCTGAACGCGATCAGCCTGCCCGCCGAACGTTCCGAGATCCCGTCTGCCCTGCCCGGGGATCTGCATTGGGATCGAATCCTGTTCTGCGCCAAGGAGGCAACGTACAAGGCCTGGTTCCCGCTGACGCGGCGCTGGCTGGGCTTCGAGGACGCCTACATCACCTTCGAGGCCGACCACCCGGGCGCGACGACGGGCGGTTTCGCTTCGCGGATCCTGATCGATCCGGCGGCGCTGTGCGGTCCGCCGCTGACCGCGCTGTCCGGCCGGTGGTCGGTGGCGCGCGGGCTGGTGCTGACCGCCATCGTGCTGTGAGCGCTCCGGGGCTGGTCGTCGTCGACAAGCCGGCGGGAATGACCAGTCACGACGTGGTGGGCCGGTGTCGCTGGATCTTCGCGACCCGACGGGTGGGGCACGCCGGGACGCTGGACCCGATGGCCACCGGTGTGCTGGTGCTCGGCGTCGAGCGCGCCACCAAGATCCTGGGCCTGCTGACCGCGGCCGCCAAGTCGTACTCGGCCACCATCCGGCTGGGCCAGGCCACGTCGACCGACGACGCCGAGGGCGACGTGGTGCGCAGCGTCGACGCGCGGCACCTGACGAACCAGGCGATCGAGGCGGCGGTGGGCGGGCTGCGCGGCGACATCCACCAGGTGCCCTCGACCGTCAGCGCGATCAAGGTGGCCGGCAAGCGGGCCTACAAGCTGGTCCGCGAAGGCCAGTCCGTCGAGCTGCCGGCCCGCCCGGTGCGCATCGACCGGTTCGAGGTGCGCGACGTGCGCGACGCCGGTGAGTGCGTGGACGTCGACGTCGAGGTGGACTGCTCGTCGGGAACCTACGTTCGGGCGCTGGCCCGCGACCTGGGCGCGGCACTGGGGGTGGGCGGGCATCTGACGGCGCTGCGGCGCACCCGGGTCGGTCGCTTCGGGCTCGAGCAGGCGTATGGGCTCGACGAGCTGGCCGAGTGCCCGCGGCTGAGCTACAGCCTGGACGAGGTCTGCCTGCTGATCTTCGGGCGCCGCGATTTGTCCGCCGACGAGGTCGAGGCCGCCGGCAACGGCCGGGCCCTGGCGGCGGCCGGGATCGACGGAGTGTATGCCGCCTGCGCCCCCGACGGCCGGGTGATCGCGCTGCTGCGCGACGAGGGCGCGCGGACCAAGTCCGTGGTGGTTTTGCGCCCGGCGACGATGCAGGACGGTACGTCCTGAGGAGGAGTCGGGCCATCGGGTCCAGCCCCGCGACGCTTTAGCCGCCCCGGCCCAACGGTTGGTCGGGCCACGTTGCACACTGAGAGCCTGAGCTGTTGGGAAGGGGACAAAGATGTCCAACAAGGTTTACGTCGTCGGCGTCGGCATGACGAAATTCGAGAAGCCCGGCCGCCGCGAGGGCTGGGACTATCCGGACATGGCGCGCGAGTTGGGGACCAACGCGCTGGCCGACGCCGGCATCGACTACCGCGAGGTGCAGCAGGGCTACGTCGCCGGCGACTCGACGTCCGGCCAGCGCGCGCTCTACGAGCTGGGCATGACCGGCATCCCGATCGTCAACGTCAACGACAACTGCTCCACCGGTTCGACCGCGCTCTTCCTGGCCGCCCAGGCCATCCGCGGCGGGCTCGTCGACTGCGCGATCGCGCTGGGTTTTGAGAAGATGCAACCGGGCTCGCTGGGCGGCGGCGCCCAGGACCGCGAATCGCCGATGGTCCGCCACGTCAAGGCGATGGCCGACATCGACGAGTTCGCCATGCCCGTCGCGCCGTGGATGTTCGGCGCCGCCGGCCGCGAGCACATGCGCCAATACGGCAGCACCGCAGAGCATTTCGCCAAGATCGGCTACAAGAATCACAAGCACTCGGTCAACAACCCGTTCGCACAATTCCAGGAGTCCTACACCCTCGAGGACATCCTGGCCGCGCGGATGATCTCCGACCCGCTGACCAAACTGCAGTGCTCGCCCACCTCGGACGGCTCGGGCGCGGCGATCCTGGCCAGCGAGGCGTTCGTCGACAAGTACGGGCTGGCCGGCCAGGCGGTGGAGATCGTCGGCCAGGCCATGACCACCGACTTCGCCTCGACCTTCGACGGCAGCGCGAAGAACCTCATCGGCTACGACATGAACGTCCAAGATGAACGTCCAAGCCGCGCAACAGGTTACGACCAATGCGGGTTGGGGACGCAGGATTTCCAGGTGATCGAGCTGCACGACTGCTTCAGCGCCAACGAACTTCTGCTCTATGAAGCCCTAGGCCTGTGCGGCCCGGGCGAGGCGCCCAAGCTGATCGACAACGGCGACACCACCTACGGCGGGCGCTGGGTGGTCAACCCGTCCGGCGGCCTGATCTCCAAGGGTCATCCGCTGGGCGCCACCGGGCTGGCGCAATGCGCCGAGCTGACCTGGCGGCTGCGCGGCACCGCGGACAAACGTCAGGTCGAAAACGTCAGCGCCGCACTGCAACACAACATCGGGCTGGGCGGCGCGGCCGTCGTCACCGCCTACCAGCGCGCCGAACGCTAAGCGCGTCATGATCGAATGGTCCGACACCGACCTGATGGTCCGCGACGCCGTCCGGCAATTCGTGGACAAGGAGATCCGGCCGCACCTGGACGAATTGGAAAGCGACGCGATGTCGCCCTATCCGATCGCGCGCAAGCTGTTCAGCCAGTTCGGCCTCGACACCACGGCTGCCGAGGTGGTCAAGAAGATGCTGGATCGCGAGCGTAGCGGTGTCGACGCAAACGGCGACAGCCCAGGAGGTTTCGGCGGAAGCGCGCAAGGCTCGATGATCGCGGTGCTGGTCTCCGAGATCGCTCGGGTCAGCATCGGAATTGCTGTCCACCGCGTCGGTCAGCCTGGGCCTGGGCGCGGCCACCATCGCCAGCCGCGGGACGCTCGCCCAAAAAGAGCGCTGGCTGCCCGAGCTGATGACGCTGGAAAAGATTGCGGCATGGGCAATCACGGAGCCGCACTCCGGCTCGGATGCGTTCGGCGGCATGAAGACCTCAGTCCGGCGCTCCGGCGACGGAGATGGGGACTACATCCTCAACGGGCAGAAGACCTTCATCACCAACGGGCCCTACGCCGACGTGCTGGTGGTTTACGCCAAACTCGACGAGGGCGACCCGTCGGTGGACAAGCGCAACCGCCCGGTGCTGGTCTTTGTGCTCGATGCGGGCATGCCGGGCCTGACCCAGGGCAAGCCGTTCAAGAAGATGGGCATGATGTCCTCGCCGACGGGCGAGCTGTTCTTCGACAACGTGCGGCTGACCCGGGATCGTCTGCTCGGCGAGAGCGAACAGCCCACCGAAGGCGACGGCCGCGACAGCGCCCGGGCCAATTTCGCCGCCGAGCGGATCGGGATCGCGATGACGGCGCTGGGCATCATCGACGAATGCCACCGACTGTGCGTCGATTACGCCAAGAGCAGGACATTGTGGGGCAAGAACATTGGGCAGTTCCAGCTGATCCAGCTCAAGCTGGCCAAGATGGAGATCGCCCGAATGAACGTGCAGAACATGGTCTTTCACACCATCGAACGCCAGCAGGCGGGTAAACCGCTGACGCTGGCCGAGGCCTCGGCAATCAAGCTGTACTCGTCGGAGGCGGCCACCGAGGTGGCGATGGAGGCCGTGCAGCTGTTCGGCGGCAACGGCTACATGGCCGAGTACCGGGTGGAGCAGCTGGCCCGCGACGCCAAATCGCTGATGATCTACGCCGGCAGCCGAGAGGTCCAGGTCACCCACGTCGCAAAAGGTCTGCTGTCGAGCTGAGTCCGTCGCGCCGACCTGGTCGCCGAACGTGCACTGAGTGCGAAAGAACGGCGGCGGGATCGCAACCAGTGCACGCTCGGCGGGGGAGAGGCGCGCGGCGCGACGTGCGAGGCGCGAAAGCGCGAGGGCTCAAAGGCGCGAAAGTTATGCCGTCACCCAGATCGCCCGGGCGGCGGGGCTGCCCAGGCCCACCGTCGTCTCGGCGCCGTTGCCGGACTCGATCGCCACCGAGATCATGCCGGCGAACTCGCGGCGGGTCAGCACCCGCAGCCGCGAGTCGCGGTTGATGCCGACGTCGGTGAAATAGCGCAGCATCTCCGAGTCGGCGTCGGAGATGCGGGCCACCGTCCCGGTGTCGCCGTCGCCGCACGCCCACAGCTGACGGGTCGGCGGGGTGGGCACCTGGCCGTCGGTGGCCGGTATCGGGTCACCGTGCGGGTCGCGCTGCGGAAAGCCGAGCTTGGCGTCGATGCGCGCCACCAGGCGGTCCGACACCGTGTGCTCGGGCACCTCCGCCTCGTCGTGCACCTCGTGCCAGGCGTAGCCCAGCTCGTTGACCAGGAAGGTCTCCAGCAGCCGATGCCGGCGCACCATCTCGAGGGCCGCGCGCCGGCCCGCCTTGGTCAGCGTCACCGCGCCGTACTTCTCGTGGTCGACCAGCCCCTGTTCGGCGAGTTTGCGGATCGACTCGGAGACGGTGCTGGCCGACACCCCGATCTTCTCGGCCAGCATCTTGGTGCTGACCTTCTGCGGCGCACCCTCGGGCGACCACTCCTGGGCATTCCAGATGGCCTTGAGGTAGTCCTGGCCGACCGCGGTGAGACCGCCACGCTCTTCGTTAGCCCTCACAAGGAGAAAGTTTAGGCAACCCGACCTCGATCCGGCGTGTTCCCCGCCACCTCGCCCGGCGTTGCGCGCCGTGGACCTCCCGGCGGGCGGCCGCGCGCCGTAGGCTTGCGGGCGTGCAGCGGTGGCGCGGCCAAGACGAGATACCCACGGACTGGGGCAGGTGTGTGCTGACCATCGGCGTGTTCGACGGTGTGCATCGCGGCCACGCCGAGCTGATCGCGCACGCGGTCAAGGCGGGGCGGGCCCGCAACGTGCCGACGGTGTTGATGACGTTCGACCCGCACCCGATGGAAGTGGTCTACCCGGGCAGCCATCCCGCCCAGTTGACGACGCTGACCCGGCGCGCCGAGCTGGTCCAGGAGCTGGGCATCGACGTTTTCCTGGTGATGCCGTTCACCACCGACTTCATGAAACTCACCCCGAACCGCTACGTGCACGAGCTGCTGCTGGAGAACCTGCACGTGGTCGAGGTGGTGGTGGGGGAGAACTTCACCTTCGGCAAGAAGGCGACCGGCAATGTGGAGACGCTGCGGCGGGTCGGCGAGCGGTTCGGGTTCGCCGTGGAGGCGATGTCGCTGCTCTCCGAGCACAACAGAAACCAGACCGTGACGTTCTCCTCGACCTACATCCGGTCCTGCGTGGACGCCGGCGACGTGGTGGCGGCCATGGAGGCGCTGGGCCGTCCGCACCGGGTGGAGGGCGTCGTCGTCCGCGGCGAGGGGCGGGGGATCCAACTGGGCTTCCCGACCGCCAACGTGGCCCCGCCGATGTATTCGGCGATCCCCGCCGACGGGGTCTACGCCGCCTGGTTCACCGTGCTGGGCCACGGGCTGGTGACCGGCACCGTCATCCCGGGTGAGCGCTACCAGGCGGCGGTATCGGTGGGCACCAACCCGACCTTCTCCGGGCGCACCCGCACCGTCGAGGCGTTCGTCTTGGACACCCAGGCCGACCTGTACGGGCAGCACGTCGCGCTGGATTTCGTCGCCCGCATCCGGGGCCAGCACAAGTTCGACTCGGTCGACGACCTCGTCGTCGCGATGGGCCAGGACACCGAGCGGGCGCGCCAGCTGCTGTCCGCGGGCTAACAGACCAGCGTTTATGCCCGCCGGTCCCCGCGCTGCTAGACTGCCCGACGACATCGGCGCGTGCTGCGGTTCGCGGTGGCCGCGCCCGAATTCGTGATTATCGCGGACCGATCGATGGAGACAATTTCGTGGCGCTGACAGCCGAGCAGAAGAAAGAAATCCTGGGCACCTACGGCCTGCATGAGACCGACACCGGGTCGCCGGAGGCGCAGGTCGCGCTGCTGACCAAGCGGATCGCCGACCTCACCGAGCACCTGAAGGTGCACAAGCACGACCACCACTCGCGGCGGGGGCTGCTGCTGCTGGTCGGGCGGCGCCGGCGGCTGCTCAAGTACGTTGCCCAGATCGACGTCGAGCGGTACCGCTCGCTGGTCGAGCGGCTGGGCCTGCGCCGCTGACCCGGTAGCGGCCGCGCACGAACAACCGATTCCGCCGGCGATGCTGGCGGGTACGCCCCGCCCGTGTAGAGTGAGGACGTTCTGGGCCGATTCGGCCCGAGCAACCGGTGCGGTCACGCAGATCCGCGTGTGCCGTTCCAGCGTGTCACTACGCACCTTACGAGGGGGCACCTTCGAGGGAGCAGCCCGGTCTGCATCGGGCGGTCTTCGGTAGTGGCTGCCGGGCTCTCCGGATCTGGAGCAGGTCGGCCGCTTCGATCGATGGCCGTAGCCGCATACAGACTGGCTCCTCGAAAAGCTCTACGGGTGGCTCGCAGGCCCAATCGGGTCGGTGAGTGATCCTGCAAACCCTCTCCAGGTTGCGCGTGATGACGCGAAACAGCCGAATAAGAGAGGCCGTACGGACGTCTATGTCTGTCGCTGAAATTGAAGAAGGCGTGTTCGAGGCGACCGCCACCATCGACAACGGGAGCTTCGGCACCCGCACCGTCCGTTTCGAGACCGGCCGGTTGGCCCAGCAGGCCGCCGGCGCCGTCGTCGCCTACCTCGACGACGAGAACATGCTGTTGTCGGCGACCACCGCCAGCAAGAGCCCCAAGGAGCACTTCGACTTCTTCCCGCTCACCGTCGACGTCGAGGAGCGGATGTACGCCGCGGGCCGCATCCCCGGCTCGTTCTTCCGCCGCGAGGGTCGCCCCTCCACCGACGCCATCCTGACCTGCCGGCTCATCGACCGCCCGCTGCGGCCGTCGTTCGTTGACGGCCTGCGCAACGAAATCCAGGTCGTGGTCACGATTTTGAGCCTGGACCCCAACGACCTGTACGACGTGCTGGCGATCAACGCCGCGTCGGCGTCCACCCAGCTGGGCGGTCTGCCGTTCTCCGGCCCCATCGGCGGGGTGCGGGTGGCGCTGATCGACGGCACCTGGGTGGCGTTCCCGACGGTCGAGCAGCTCGAACGCGCGGTGTTCGACATGGTGGTGGCCGGCCGCAAGGTCGACGGCGCCGACGGGCCCGACGTCGCCATCATGATGGTCGAGGCCGAGGCCACCTCCAACGTCATCGAACTCATCGACGGCGTCGCCGAGGCGCCCACGGAAACCGTTGTGGCCCAAGGCCTTGAGGCCGCCAAACCGTTCATCGAGGTGCTGTGCACCGCGCAGCAGGAGCTCGCCGACAAGGCCGCCAGGCTCACCAGCGACTACCCGACCTTCCCCGACTACGGCGATGACGTCTACTACTCGGTGGCGTCGGTGGCCACCGACGAGCTGTCCAAGGCGTTGACCATCGGCGGCAAGGCCGAACGCGACGCGCGCACCGACGAGCTCAAGGCCGGGGTGCTGGCACGACTGGCCGAAATCTATGAGGGCCGCGAGAAAGAGGTCAGCGCCGCGTTCCGCTCGCTGACCAAAAAGCTGGTGCGCCAGCGCATCCTGACCGACCACTTCCGCATCGACGGCCGCGGCATCACCGACATCCGCGCGCTGTCCGCCGAGGTCGCCGTCGTTCCGCGGGCACACGGCAGCGCGCTGTTCCAGCGCGGTGAAACCCAGATCTTGGGGGTGACCACGCTGGACATGGTCAAGATGGCCCAGCAGATCGACTCGCTGGGGCCCGAGACCACGAAACGCTATATGCACCACTACAACTTCCCGCCGTTCTCCACCGGCGAGACCGGCCGGGTGGGCTCACCCAAGCGCCGTGAGATCGGCCACGGCGCGCTGGCCGAGCGTGCCCTGGTGCCGGTGCTGCCGAGCCTCGAGGATTTCCCGTACGCCATCCGGCAGGTGTCCGAGGCGCTGGGCTCCAACGGCTCGACGTCGATGGGCTCGGTCTGCGCGTCCACGCTGGCGCTGCTCAACGCCGGGGTGCCGCTCAAGGCGCCGGTGGCCGGCATCGCGATGGGCCTGGTGTCCGACGACGTCGAGGTCGACGGCAGGACCGAGCGCCGCTTCGTCACCCTGACCGACATCCTGGGCGCCGAGGACGCGTTCGGCGACATGGACTTCAAGGTGGCCGGCACCAAGGACTTCGTCACCGCGCTGCAGCTGGACACCAAGCTCGACGGCATCCCGTCGCAGGTGCTGGCCGGGGTGTTGAGCCAGGCCAAGGATGCCCGCCTGACCATCCTCGAGGTGATGGCCGAGGCCATCGACGAGCCCGACGAGATGAGCCCGTACGCGCCGCGGGTGACCACCATCCGGGTCCCGGTGGACAAGATCGGCGAGGTGATCGGCCCCAAGGGCAAGATCATCAACGCCATCACCGAGGAGACCGGCGCCCAGATCTCCATCGAGGACGACGGCACCGTGTTCGTCGGGGCCACCGACGGCCCGTCGGCGCAGGCCGCGATCGACCGGATCAACGCCATCGCCAACCCGCAGCTGCCCACCGTCGGCGAGCGGTTCCTCGGAACCGTGGTCAAGACCACGGATTTCGGCGCGTTCGTGTCGCTGCTGCCCGGGCGTGACGGCCTGGTACACATCTCCAAACTCGGCAAGGGCAAGCGCATCGCCAAGGTCGAGGACGTGGTGAACGTCGGCGACAAGCTGCGCGTGGAGATCGCCGACATCGACAAGCGCGGCAAGATCTCGCTGGTCCTGGTGGAGGAAGACAACTCGGCACCCGCCGACGCCCCGGCGGCTGCCCCTGCCGATGCCACCAGCTGACAGCAGAAGGCGAGCAGCTGACTCATCGACCGGCGCCCTGCGCGCCGGCAAGGTCGTCGAGGCGCAACCGCACCCGTACGCCGCCCTGCGGCGCAGCACGCTGCCCGGCGGCCTGCGGGTGGTCACCGAGTACCTGCCCGCGGTGCGGTCCGCCTCGGTCGGGGTGTGGGTCGGGGTGGGCTCCCGCGACGAGGGTGCCACCGTGGCCGGGGCCGCGCACTTCCTCGAGCACCTGCTGTTCAAGTCCACGCCCACCCGCACCGCGGTGGACATCGCGCAGGCGATGGACGCCGTCGGGGGGGAACTGAACGCGTTCACCGCCAAGGAACACACCTGCTACTACGCGCACGTGCTGGACGCCGACCTGGAACTGGCCGTCGACCTGGTCGCTGACGTGGTGCTCAATGGCCGCTGCGCCGCCGAGGACGTCGAACTCGAGCGCGACGTGGTGCTGGAAGAGATCGCGATGCGCGACGACGACCCCGAGGACGCGCTGGGGGACATGTTCCTGGGCGCGCTGTTCGGCGACCACCCGGTGGGCCGGCCGGTCATCGGCACCGCGCGGTCGGTGGCGTCGATGACGCGGACCCAGCTGCACTCGTTTCACGTCCGCCGCTACACACCGGAACGGATGGTGGTGGCCGTGGCCGGCAACGTTGACCACGACGAGGTGGTGGCGATGGTGCGCGAGCACTTCGGGCCGCACCTGGTCCGCGGGCGGCAACCGATCGCGCCGCGCAAGGGCGCCGGACGGGTGAACGGCCGGCCCAGGCTGCTGCTGGGCACCCGGCACGCCGAGCAGATGCATGTGTCGCTGGGGGTGCGCACGCCCGGGCGCGGCTGGCAGCATCGCTGGGCGCTGTCGGTACTGCACACCGCGCTGGGCGGGGGCCTGAGTTCGCGGCTGTTCCAAGAGGTCCGGGAGCTGCGCGGGTTGGCCTACTCGGTCTACTCGACGGTGGACATCTTCGCCGACAGCGGCGCGCTGTCGGTGTACGCCGCCTGCCAACCGGAACGCTTCGCCGAGGTGATGGCGGTGACCAGCGGCGTGCTCGAGTCGGTGGCCCGCGACGGCATCACCGAGTCGGAATGCCGGATCGCCAAGGGCTCCTTGCGCGGCGGCCTGGTGCTGGGTCTGGAGGACTCCGGCTCGCGGATGAGCCGGCTGGGCCGCAACGAACTCAACTACGGCCGGCACCGCAGCATCGAGCACACCCTGGCGCAAATCGACCGGGTGAGCGTCGACGAGGTCAACGCGATCGCCCGCCGGCTGCTCACCCAGCGCTACGGCGCCGCGGTCCTGGGCCCGTATGGCACCAAACGGTCGCTGCCCCAACAACTTCGGGCGATGGTACGGTAAGCCAATGTCCGCCTCCTCGCTCGCGCTGTGCCGGCGCTCGCCGTCGCCGGAGTAGCCTAATAGTGCTGGGCTTCTGGGACATCACGGTGCCCATCGTCGGGGCGCCGATGGCGGGCGGGCCCGGCACCCCCGCGTTGGCCGCGGCGGTGTCCAACGCCGGCGGGCTCGGCTTCGTCCCCGGCGGCTACGTCAGGCCGAAGCAGTTCGCCGACGACATCGCCGCGGCGCGCAAGGCCACCACCGGCCCGCTGGGGGTGAACCTGTTCGTGCCCCAGCCCAGCGTCGCCGACTGGGTGGCCCTGGACTACTACGCGGCGGAGCTGGAGGAGATCGCCGAGCACTACCAGGTGGAGGTCGGCCACCCGCGCTACGGCGACGACGACGGGTGGGAGCAGAAGCTCGAGGTGGTCGCCGACGTCCGGCCCGAGCTGGTGTCGTTCACCTTCGGCGTCCCGCCGCCCGACGTGATCCGGCGGCTGGGCGCGCTGGGTCTGATGGTGATGGTCACGGTGACGTCGGCCTACGAGGCGGGCGTGGCCGTCGCCGCCGGCGCGGACAGCCTGGTGGTCCAGGGTCCCGCGGCCGGCGGGCATCGCGGCACCTTCGCTCCGGACTTGGAGCCGGCCAACGGGTCGCTGCACCAGCTCATCGACCGCATCCGGCACGCCCACGACATCCCGATCATCGCCGCCGGCGGGCTCGGCACCGCCGACGAGGTCGGCGCGGCGCTGCGCCGGGGCGCGGTGGCCGCCCAGGTCGGCACCGCGCTGCTGCTCGCCGACGAGGCCGGCACCAATGCGGCGCACCGCACCGCCCTGAAGAACCCGCTGTTCGCCACCACCGTTGTCACCCGGGCGTTTTCGGGCCGCTACGCACGAGGGCTGGAGAACGACTTCACCCGCATGCTCGACCACGTGGCGCCGCTCGGCTATCCCGAGGTGAACCAGATGACCTCACCCATCGTCGAGGCGGCCGCCGCCATCGAGGACCCCAACGGGATACCGCTGTGGGCGGGGGCGGCGTTCAAGCACGCCAGCGCCGGCCCCGCGGCCGATATCATCGCCGGCCTGGCCGCCACCGGTTAGTCCTGCTGCAGCACGCGGGCCGGGTCGGTGCACGGCAGACCGAGGTCGGCGGCCACCTGCTGCGACAGCAGCGCACCGTCATGTGTCGAAAGCCCTTTGGCCAGAGCGTGATCCGAGCGGCACGCCGCACGCCAGCCGCGGTCGGCCAGGGCCAGCACGTAGGGCATGGTGGCGTTGGTCAGCGCCACCGTCGACGTCTTGGGCACCGCGCTGGGCATGCTCGCCACGCAGTAGAACACCGTGTCGTGCACGGCGAAGGTCGGGTCGTCGTGCGTGGTCGGCCGGGAGTCCTCGAAGCAGCCGCCCTGGTCGATGGAGATGTCCACCAGCACCGCATCCGACTTCATCTGCGCGACAAGCGAATTCGAGATCAAGTTGGGGGCCTTTGGCGCTGGGCAGCAGCACCGCGCCGATGACCAGGTCGGCGCGCTTGACGGTGCCTTCCAGGTCGTAGGCCGACGAATACCGGGTGCGGACCTGACCGCCGAACTCGGCGTCGAGCAGCCGAAGCTTGTTGATGTTGACGTCGAGAACCGTGACCGTGGCTCCCATCCCGCCGGCGACCCGGGCCGCGTTGTAGCCGGCCGTGCCCGCCCCGACCACTACGACGTCGGCGGGCTTGACCCCCGGCACCCCGCCCATCAGCACGCCGCGCCCGCCGTGGGTGCGCATCAGGTGGTAGGTGCCCACCTGAGCGGACAGCCGGCCGGCCACCTCGCTCATCGGGGCCCAGCAACGGCAGGGTGCCGTCCGCGGTTTGCACCGTCTCGTAGGCGATCGACGTCGTGTCCGAGCTCAACAGCGCCGCGGTGCGGACACGCGAGGCGGCCAGATGCAGAAAGGTGAACAGAATCTGGTTGCGCCGCAACAGGTCATACTCGGCCGGCACCGGTTCCTTCACCTTGAGCAGCAGCTCCGCGTCGGCCCAGACCTGTTCGGCGGTGTCGGCCAGTTGGGCGCCGGCCGCCTTGAACTCGGAGTCGGGGATCGACGACCCCTCGCCGGCGCCGCTTTGCACCAGCATCTCGTGGCCGCGGCGGGTCAACTCGGCGACGCCGGCGGGGGTGAGGGCCACGCGAAATTCGTTGGTCTTGGTCTCGGTCGGTACGCCGACTCGCATGATCGCCCCTTGTCCGCGGATTCCCTTTCAAGTGGGGAGAAACTTCGGAGGGCCCGCAATCGGACCGAAAACGGATACCCGCTGGACACAGCGGGTGGATATGATCCGACGATGAGTGACCCCAGCGTTTCGGCCCCCGGCGTTTCTGCTTCCGTGCACATCGACGCTCGGCCCGAGGTGGTGTATCGGCTCATCACCGACCTGCCCACCCTGGCGTCGCTGGCTGAGGAGGCGGTGGCGATGCAGTGGCGAAGAGGCGACGCGGCACGCCCGGGTGCGGTGTTCACCGGACACAACCGAAACGGCGGCCGGCGCTGGAGCACCAAGTGCACCGTCACCGACTCCGAACCCGGTCGGCGCTTCGCATTCGACGTGCGCCACACCGTCTTTCCGGTGGCGCGCTGGCAGTACGACATCGTCGGCACCGACGGCGGCTGCGACGTCACCGAAAGCACCTGGGACCGCAGGCCTGGCTGGTTTGCCAAGGTCGCCGGCAGGGCCACCGGAGTCACCGATCGGGCGGGCGCCAACGCCGAGCACATCCGGCTCACCCTGCGGCGGCTCAAGCAGCGCGCCGAGGCCGAGTAGTCGCCGGCGCCCTCATCGACACCAAAGAACCCTGTGCCGGCGGTTTCGCATACCGGGTTCGCGGACCTATACTTGCGACGCTGCTTGTGCCGGGCGATGCCCGCGGCGCGACGGGGTCGCCGGCCGCCGACGACGGCGCAACGCTGAGGTAATGCCGAGGCAGGGGGCCATCATGGTGACTATCGACAACCAGGCGGCGGGTCCGCACGACGCGTCGGTGGACCACGAGCGGCTGGTTCTCGAGGCCCGCGACGTGGACTTCGACTGGGCGCAGCTGCCGTTCCACTACGTGCCCGCCGAGCCGTTCGCCACCCATGTGCTCAACGTGCTGCACCTGCTGCTGCCCGCCGGCGAGCAGTTCTTCGTCGAGGTGTTTAAGCAGGCGTTGCCGCTGATCCGGGACGATCAGCTGCGGCTGGACGTCCAGGGATTCATCGGGCAGGAGGCCGTGCACTCTCGGGCGCACGCCAATGTGCTGGCCCACTTCGCCGCCCGGGGCATCGAGCTGAGCCCCTACACCGGTCAGATCGAGTGGCTGTTCGGCACGCTGCTGGGGCCTCGCCCCAACTGGAGCCCGCGCCGCCGGCAGAGCTGGCTGCTCGAGCAGGTGTCCCTGGTGTCGGCCATCGAGCACTACACCGCCATCCTCGGCGAGTGGATTCTCGACTCACCGGCGCACGACCGGATCGGCACCGATCCGGTGATGCTGGACATGCTGCGCTGGCACGGCGCCGAAGAGGTCGAACACAAAGCGGTGGCCTTCGACACCATGAAGCACCTGCGGGCCGGGTACTGGCGGCAGGTGCGCACCCAGCTGGTGGTGACGCCCGCCATGCTGCTGTTGTGGATCCGCGGCGTGCGGTTCATGTATTCGCGGGATCCCTATCTGCCGCCGCACGCCAAACCGCGCTGGCGGGACTACTTCCGGGCCGCGCGGCGCGGACTGGTGCCCGGGCCGCTGCGGTTCGTGCGGGCGGTCGCCAACTACTACCGGCCGGGCTTTCACCCCTCGCAGCTCGGCGGGCTGGAGCGGGCCGTCGACTACCTGGCCGTCTCGCCCGCCGCCCGGGCCTCGCACTGACCGATGACCGTCACGTCGATTATCACCGCCGACGACGGTGTCACCCCGGCGGTGCACCGCTACACCGACATCGACCCGGCGCGCCCAACCATCCTGGCAATCCACGGATTTCCCGACAACCATCACGTCTGGGACGGGGTGGCAGACGAGCTGTCCGGCGCGCCGTACAACTTCGTGGCCTACGACGTGCGCGGCGCCGGTGAATCATCATGTCCGGCAACACGTTCCGGGTACGGGTTCGCCCAGCTGGTCCGCGACATCGGTGCGGTGACCGACAGCCTGGGCGTCGGGCGGGCGCACCTGCTGGCCCACGACTGGGGTTCGATCCAGGCCTGGGCCGCCGTCACCGACAAAGCGGTCATGGACAAGTCAGTGACGGACAAGGTGGCGTCGTTCACCTCGATTTCGGGTCCGCACCTGAACTACGCGGGGGCGTTCCTGCGCTCGGCGCACACCCCGCGGGCGGCGGCCCGGGTGGTCCGGCAGCTGATCGCCTCGGGCTACATCGGGTTCTTCCTGTGCCCGGGTGCGGCAGAACTGTCGTTTCGCGCCGGGATCGGCGTGAAAGTCATTGCGGACCTTGAGCGTATCGGGCACACCAGCACCCGGAGCCAACGCCGGGACGCGCGGTGGTCGCTTGCGGGACTACCTCAACGGGCTGCAGCTGTACCGGCAGAACATGCCCGCGCCGATGCTGGCGCCCGGACCGCGGCTGCCCGAGACGACGGTCCCGGTGCAGACCCTGGTTCCGCGCCGGGACCTCTTCGTCACGCCCGCGCTGCAACGGTTCACCGGCGCGATTCCCCAGCGCTCCAGGGTAATCGAGATCGAGGGCGGCCACTGGGTGGTGACCTCGCGCCCGGACGTCATCGCCCGGCTCACCACCGAATGGGTCGATTTGCAGTCCGCCGGCGCGGTCGCACCCCAGCTGACCGGCGAGCGCCGTGAGTTGCCCGGCGAGCGCCGCGAGGTCCGCGGTCGGCTCGCGCTGGTCACCGGGGCCGCCGCCGGGATCGGCAGGGCTACGGCGGTGAAACGGGCCCGTCAGGGCGCCCGCAAGGTCGTGATCGTCGACCGCGATCGGGCCGCCGCCGACCAGACCGCCGACGCGGTGCGCGCCGGCGGGCGCCGGGGCCGCGGTCTACCAGGTCGACGTCAGCGACGAGGCCGCGATGAACGACCTTGCGGCCCAAGTGTGTAACGAGCACGGGGTGGTCGACATCCTGGTGAACAATGCCGGCATCGGCATGGCGGGGCGTTTCCTGGAGACCAACCCGGCGAATTGGGACGCCATCATGGGCGTCAACGTCCGCGGCGTCATCTGGGGCAGCAGGGCGTTCGGGGCGCAGATGGTCGAGCGCGGCCAGGGCGGAACGATCATCAGCGTGGCCTCGGCGGCGGCCTACCTGCCGTCGAAGTCCATGGTGGCCTACGCACCACCAAGGCGGCGGTGCTGGCGCTCAGCGAATCACTGCGGGCCGACTTCGCCGACGAGGGCATCACCGTCACCGCGGTGTGCCCCGGATTCGTCAACACCAACATCGTCAAGAGCACCATCTACGCCGGCATGAGCGCCCAGCACAGGAGCGGGCGCGGGACAGGGCCGACGCCGCCTACCGGCGCCGCAATTTCACGCCCGAGGCCACCGCCAAGGCGATCGTCAAGGCGATCAAGACCGGCCCGGCGGTGGTGCCGATCGCCGCCGAGTCGCGGATCGGCTACGCGATGCGCCGGATCAGCCCCGGCGCGATCCGGCTGTTGGCGCGCTGGGACATTCGGCAGACATGAGCATCCGCCGGGCCGCGTCGCACCCGCCGAGCATCTGGGCCAGCAGACCCGCCGACCTTGTACGGCCGGCGCGACCACGATCGCTTCACCGCGGTGCTGTGGGGCGTGCGGGCGGTGTTCGAGGGCTTCGCCTCGGTGTCGCGGTGGCACCCGGCGCGGGTGAAACCCGTACAGTGCAAGCTGACCGCGGTGGTGACCAAACGCGAGTTCGCCGCCCCCGACGTCGTCGCGTTGACCCTGGCCGACGCCGACAGCGGGTTGCTGCCGTCCTGGACACCGGGCGCGCACATCGACGTGCTGTTGCCCTCGGGCCGGCGCCGGCAGTACTCGCTGTGCGGCCCGCCCGGGCACCGCGGCGAGTACCGCATCGCGGTGCGCCTCATCGCCGACGGCGGCGGCGGATCGATCGAGATGCACGAGGCGTTCGGCGTGGGCGACACCGTGGAGTTCGAGGGCCCACGCAACGCGTTCTACCTGGGCACCGCCGAACACGACGTGTTGTTCGTCATCGGCGGCATCGGGGGTGACGCCCATCCTGCCGATGATCCGGGTGGCCGCGCAGCGCGGAATCGATTGGTGCGCAATCTATACCGGCCGCAGCCGCGAGTACATGCCGCTACTTGACGAGGTGGTTTCGGTGGACCCGCAGCGGGTGACGGTGTGGGCCGACGACGAGCACGGCCGGTTTCCCACCGCGGCGGAGCTGCTGGCGGCGGCCGGGCCGGCGACGGCCGTCTACGTGTGCGGCCCGAGTGCCATGCTCGAGGCCGTCCGGATCGCCCGCAACGAACATGCCGGCGCGCCACTGCATTACGAGCGGTTCAGCCCGGCGCCGGTCGTCGACGGTGTCCCGTTCGAGCTGGAGCTGGCGCGATCACGGCAAGGGCTCGCCGTGCCGGCGAACCGGACAGCGCTCGACGTCATGCTCGACCGCGACCCGATGACACCGTATTCGTGCCGGCAAGGATTCTGCGGCACCTGCCGGGCGAAAGTGCTTGCCGGACAGGTGGATCACCGTGGCCGCACCGATCCGGGCCAGGACGGCATGCTGGTCTGCGTCTCGCGGGCCGACGGCGGGCGGCTGGTCATCGACGCCTGAGCGCGTCGTCACGGTCGGGACTTCTCCAGGTAGGCGGCCAGGGCGTTGGTCAGGCCCCGGCGCGCCATCTCCAGGTCGGCGTAGGAGCCCAGCTGACGTTCCGACACCAGGCCGCGCATTGCGCCGGGGATCAGGGCGGCCACCTCACGGACGCGGTCGGGGTCGACGGCCAGCCCGGCGAAGGCCTGCTGGCAGGTTTCGAGCCAGCTCTTGCCCCAGGAGAAGAGCTCGGCGGCTGTGCGCGGGTACAGCCGCTCCAGCTCGTCGGGGTCGCGCGGCAGCGCCGCCCGCAGGTTTTCGATCGCGCGGGAATCCGGTGCCGCCAGGCCGCGGTAGAGCGTCTCGATGATGGCGCCGACCCGCTCGCGCAGCGGCGCTTCCGGCGAGACCGGCGAGGACAGCGACGAGAACGTCGCGGCGCGCCGCTCGGCGGTGCGGTGCAGCACGGCCACCCAGAAGCCGTCGGTGTCGCCGAACTGGTACTGCACCGCGCCCCACGTCGCGCCGATGTCCTTGGCGATGCGATTGGCCGACACCGAACCCGGCTCGCCGGAGGCCAGCGAGCGCAGCGCGGCCTCCAGCATGCTTTCGCGAGTCGCGTGGCCCCGCCGGTTGGGGCGCCGGCCGGCGACCCCGGCCCCGCTGGTCTGCCGAGTCATTCGTCGATCTTATCCGCTGGCACTTATCCGCCCGCAGAGTTTCATAGAAGGTACTTTGATTTGGTGGCGGGGCGGCCTAATATTCGTACCGGAGGGAGGGCAGCTCAGATGGGAGGGCACGATGGCTAAGCCGCCGTTGTCGATGAAGCCGACCGGCTGGTTCCAGGTCGCCTGGTCCGACGAGATCGGCGTCGGCGACGTGCACAAGATGAAGTATTTCGACCAGGAGATGGTCGTCTGGCGCGCCGAATCCGGTCAGCTCACGGTGATGAACGCCTACTGCGAACACCTGGGCGCGCACCTGGGCTACGGCGGCAAGGTCGTCGGCGAGGTGCTGCAGTGCCCGTTCCACGGGTGGCAGTGGAGCGCCGAGGGCCGCAACGTCTGCATCCCGTACCAGGAACGGCCCAATCGCGGCCGCGGGATGCGCACCTACCCGGTGGTGGAACGCAACGCCTCCGTGTACATCTGGCATGACCTGCAGCGTCGCGAGCCCTACTTTGACCCGCCCGACGTGTTCGCCGCCTTCGGCGACGGCAGCAGCGCCGACGACTACTACCCGCAGCAGCGGCTGTACCGGCAGGCGCTGGAGATGCATCCGCAGTACGTACCGGAGAACGGGGTGGACTTCGCGCACTTCAAATTCGTGCACAACACCCCGATCGTGCCGGTGTTCACCCGGCACGACTTAGCTGAGCCGGTGTCCTACGTCGACTTCACCATCACGTTCGAGGGCGACGACGGCCAAAAGATCGAGGACGTCAACAGCGGCGTGCAGGCCATCACGGCGGGCTCGGGATCGCGGTGACCAAGAGCTGGGGCATGATCGACAACCGCACCATCTCGGCGATCACCCCGGTCGACGAGCGCACCTCCGACGTCCGGTTCATGGTCTACATCGGGCGGACGCCGGCCAAGGATGCGGCCCGCGCACAGCGCAAGGTGGCCGAATTCGGGGACGAGGTGATCCGGCAGTTCACCCAGGACATCGAAATCTGGCAGCACCAGCGGTATTCGGATCCGCCGGCGCTGGCCGCCGACGAGTATCAGGGTTTCATGGCAATTCGCCAGTGGGCCAAGCAGTTCTATCCCGAGTTCGCAGCGCAGGAGGCTTAGGCAATGGGTACAGCACCGATTCGCGTCTTCCAGGTCGGAAGCGGCAACGTCGGCTCCGAGATTATCAGGCGGATCGCGACCTAGCCCGATCTGGAACTGATTGGCGTGCACTGTTATTCGCCCGAGAAGATCGGCAAGGACACCGGACAGTTCGCCGGCCTGGCGCCCAACGGGGTGAAGTTCACCGGGACCGTCGAGGAGATCATCGCCGCCAAGCCGGACGTGCTGACCTTCCACGGCGTGTTTCCCGACGAGGACCTCTACGTCAAAATCCTCGAGGCGGGCATCGACATCGTCACCACCGCGGACTGGATCACCGGCTGGCACCGCGACAAAAACCACCCGCACCCGTCGGGCAAGCCGGTGACCCAGCTGTTGGCCGAGGCCGCCGCGAAGGGCGGCGCGACGTTCTACGGCACCGGCATGAACCCGGGGCTGAACCAGATCCTGGGCGTGGTGTGCTCGGTCGACGTCGCCGAGATCGAGAACGTCACCACCATCGAATCGGTCGACGTGTCCTGCCACCACTCCAAGGACACCTGGATCGAGGTGGGATACGGCCAACCGGTGGACGATCCGGAGATCCCGGCCAAGCTGGAGAAGTACACCCGCGTCTTCGCGGACAGCGTGTACATGATGGCCGACTGCTTCGACCTGACCCTCGACGAGGTCACGTTCAGCTACGAGTTGGGCGCGTGCACCAAGGACGTCGACCTGGGCTGGTACACGCTGCCCAAGGGGTCGCTGGGCGGCAACTACATCAAGTACCAGGGCATGGTCGACGGCGTGCCGCGGGTGGAGATGCACCTGGAATGGCAGATGACCCCGCACACCGACCCAAGCTGGAATGTCAAGGGCTGCTACATCACCCAGATCAAGGGTGACCCGTGCGTCTACAACAAGCACATGATCTTCCCCAAGCCCGGCGTGGACCTGTCCAGCCCGGACAACTTCGCGTCCATCGGCATGAC
Organism: Mycobacterium lepraemurium; assembly: GCA_002291465.1. Taxonomy (GTDB): domain Bacteria; phylum Actinomycetota; class Actinomycetes; order Mycobacteriales; family Mycobacteriaceae; genus Mycobacterium; species Mycobacterium avium. Next base: position 1,422,774 of record CP021238.1, read on the forward strand.
CGTGACCGGCATGCCCGCGCTCGCCGCGATCAGGTCGGTGGTGGCCGCGCCGCCCGGGCTGCTCACCAGCGCCGATCTGCCGCTGCGCGGCTTCGTCGGGCGGTTCAAGAAGTAGGGACCTCACGGGTCCTCGCCATCGAAAGCGTGCTCCGGATGGTGAAATTCGTTGGTGCGCGCACCGCGGTCCCACTGCGGTGGCGGGATCCACGTCGTGCGCCTGTCTGCGAGTTTCCTTGTCCACCAACTATTTTCGATCAGTTTGTGATGCGGCCCGCAGGCGAAGGTGAGGTCGTCGACATCGGTCAAGCCGCTCGTGGCCCACTCGTTGTGATGATGCACCTCGCACCAATAGCTGGGTGCGTCGCAGCCGGGGTGGGTGCAGCCGCGGTCTTTCGCGTAGAGCACCACACGCTGGTCCGGCGAGGCGACGCGGCGGCTCCGGCCGAGATACAGCGGCCGGCTCGAGTGCTCGTCGAACACCGCCAGGTAGTGATACGCGTGGCGCGCCATGCGGATCACGTCGCGCATCGGCAGCAGCGTCCCGCCGCCCGTCACCGCCCGGCCGGTGCCCGTCGTCAGCTGCTGCAGCGTGGTCGACACGATGACCGTGACCGGTAAGCCGTTGTGCAGACCGAGCTTCGGATCACCCAACCGGCCGCGCACCAGGGCGTTGAGTGCGTCGTGCTGGCGCTGGGCGGGAGTGCGCGAGTCCTTGGTGGTGGACTCCTCGTCGGGTTCGCCGTCGACGCAGGGGGCTTCGTCGTCCGGGTTGCACATGCCGGGGGCCGCGAACCGGGCCAGCCACGCGTCCAGATTGGCGCGCAATTCGGGTGAGGCCCAAAGCTTTCCGAGGCTCATCCCGTCGGCCCGCTGGCCGCACCAGGTGAAGCCGCGCTGGCGGGCACGGTCGGCGGCGGAGAACTTCCCGTCGGGGTTGATGCGCAACGCGCACTGGTGCGCGGCCTTTTCCAGCCGGTCGGGCCGCAACAGTGTGGCCTGGCGGGCGAGAAACCGCTCCGCTTCTTCCAGCGCGCGGACCGGCGTCGTCTCCGGAAGGTCGCGAACGAACTTCTCGATCACCCGCAGGTGCTGCCCGTCGCAGCATGCCCTCGCGCCACACCCCGGCGGTGGCCGGCAATTCGGGTGGTAATTCCTGGCCGGTCAGCGTCAGGCGCGGCGACAGCTGCTTGGCTTCCCGAAGCCGCCGGCACGCCTCGGCGTAACTGATCCGCAGGCGGTCGGCGATGACCTTATGCACCAGGCCGCCCACGGCGGCAGGCCCCTCGCCGGCCAAACCGGCGACCACACCGTGACTGACCGCGATCTGCCGCCGCCGCGAGGCCTCCATCCGTTCGAGCGCGCGAAGCCGGACGACCGGATGCAGGGCGTCGAAGTCCAGCGCGCGGATCGCCGCGTCGGCGGCGTCCAACGCGTCCAGGGCTGCTCGCACCTCGGCCGGAACTTCGATCGAATGCATGTTTGAATCTTATGGTGGATCGGCGCGCGGGGAAATGGACAATGCCGCAGCTGTGGATGAACCGCGAACTGTGGACAACCCCGGCTCGAAGCCCGCGCGCGGCGGTCCAGCTGTGAGGGCGGGATGCGCTCGCGTTTGTCGTGGTGGCGCGGCGGGTAACCACGCGTCGTGCGCGCCGGATGGGCGAATGCGGCAGCCGCGATCACCGTGGTCATCGCCGCATGCCCGTGCCCCACCGGTTCGGCCGACTCGACGCCGGACATTTCGCCGTTCCCGATCGGCCAGCTGGGCGTGCCCGTGCATGCACGAGCCGGCCAGCGGGGCGACTGCCGACATCACCGTCAACAGCGCTACGTGGCTACCGCCGGGCTGCACCTCGCATTTCGCGACTCCAACGGATGGCTCCGCGTGCAACGTGGTGGAACTGACGATCACCGCGACGTCGCAGGTTCTTCCAGGTGAACCAGCGCTAATATGTTATGTTCGCGGGATACGGCGGCGGCAGTCAGCCTGGACCCATCCCGACGATGCGCCCCAGCCGGCCACGATGGCCGTCGACTACCAGAGGCTCGGCAAGATGCCCCCGCTGCAGACGGGCGGCCTTCACGACGGGCAGACCGCACATGGATTCGTCGGCTTCGCGATGCCGGCGGGAGGCGACCTGTACCTCACAATCAACGATCCCGAGCAACCCGCTCCGTACACCGAAGCGGGCTGGATCGTGCACACCTGAACCCGCGGCACGGCGCGGCGCGGAATGTGACCCGGTCTAGGCTTCAGCCATGCGGGTAGGAGTGCTGGGAGCCAAGGGAAAAGTCGGGTCGACGATGGTGGCGGCGGTGCAGGCCGCCGAGGACCTGACGCTGTCCGCCGAGGTGGACGCCGGCGATCCGCTGAGTCTGCTGACCGACGGCGACACCGAGGCGGTCATCGACTTCACCCATCCCGACGTCGTGATGGGCAACCTGGAGTTCTTGGTGCGCAACGGAATTCACGCCGTCGTCGGCACCACCGGCTTCACCGCCGAGCGGCTGGCGCAGGTCCGGGAGTGGCTGGTCGACAGCCCCGGCACGTCGATGCTCATCGCGCCGAACTTCGCCATCGGGGCCGTGCTGTCGATGCACTTCGCCAAGCAGGCGGCGCGCTTCTTCGACTCGGCGGAGGTGATCGAACTGCATCATCCGCACAAGGCCGACGCCCCGTCGGGCACCGCGACCCGTACCGCCAAACTGATCGCCGAAGCGCGAAAAGGCTTGCCCTCCAACCCCGATGCCACCAGCACCAGCCTGCCGGGAGCACGCGGCGCCGACGTGGACGGCATCCCCGTGCACGCGGTGCGGTTGGCCGGGCTGGTGGCCCATCAGGAGATCCTGTTCGGCACCGAGGGCGAGACGCTGAGCATCCGCCACGACAGCCTGGACCGGACCTCGTTCGTGCCCGGTGTGCTGCTGGCGGTGCGGCGCATCAGGGAACACCCGGGCCTGACCGTGGGCCTCGAACCGCTGCTCGACCTGCAATGAACAAATTGTTGCGCATCCAACTGCTCGTCGCCTTCCTGTGTGTGGCGCTGTTGGTGTATTTCGCGCTGCTCGGGCGGGTGGCCATCGCGATGATCGCCTCAGGCCGGGCCGCCGCCGTCGGCCTGGGCGTGGCGGTGCTGATCATGCCCGCCCTGGGGCTGTGGGCCATGATCGCCACCCTGCGCGCCGGATTCGCCCACCAGAGGCTGGCCCGGCTGATCGCCGCCGACGGGATGGAACTGGACACCAGCGCGCTGCCGCGCCGGCCGTCGGGCCGCATCCGGCGCGACGCGGCCGACGCGCTGTTCGCCACCGTGCGCACCGAAGTGGAAAACCACCCCGACGACTGGCGGCGCTGGTATCGGCTGGCCCGCGCCTACGACTACGCCGGGGACCGCCGCCGCGCCCGGGAAGCCATGAAGACCGCCGTCGACCTGCAGGGCCACCAGTGACCGACACACCGAGCAAGACGCTGCTGATCGTGCACCACACGCCGGCGCCGCACACGCACGAGATGTTCGAGGCGGTGGTCTCCGGCGCCACCGACCCCGAGATCGAAGGCGTCGAGGTTGTCCGCCGGGCGGCGCTGACGGTCTCGCCGGCCGAGATGCTGGCCGCCGACGGATATCTGCTGGGCACCCCGGCCAACCTGGGTTACATCTCGGGTGCGCTCAAGCATGCCTTCGACTGCAGCTATTACCAGCTGCTCGACTCCACCCGCGGGCGGCCCTTCGGCCTCTACCTGCACGGCAACGAGGGCACCGAGGGCGCCCAGCGTGCCGTCGACACCATCACGACCGGCCTGGGTTGGTCCAAAGCCGCTGAGACGGTGGTGGTTTCGGGCAAGCCCAGCAAGGACGACCTGCAGGCGTGCTGGGAGCTGGGGGCGACGGTCGCCGCCCAATTGATGGACTAGCCCAATTGTTGGACTAGGTGTACGTCGGCTGGAATGCGTCGGCCGGCTGCGCCAACGCCAGCGCCGAGCTGGTGCCGAGCGGGCCGTGTCGGTCGAACAGCGTCGCGGCGCCGGTGGCGACCCCGGCCGTGCCGTAATGGCTTTGGGCGGCCAGCCCGAGGAACTCGCCGTCGGGCAACCGGCTCGTGGTGACGGTGTAGTCGGCGTTGATGTAACGCAATCTGCCGGTGCCCCAATGGGTCAGCGAACTGGTGATGTTGCCGACGAACGCCAGCTGTGTGAACGGTGTGAGCGGATGGCCGTGCACCATTGGGCGAAACAGCCGGCCCAGGCGAACTTCTGCGAATGCGCCTGCTCCCACTCGCCGGCGGCGATGCCGGGGCTGCCTGCCCGGGTGGCCCCGGACCCCCAGATGAGAAAGAGCATGTCCGCCGGGAAGCCCTCGGGCGACGTCGGCAACGGCGGCATCTGCACCGGAGGCGGCCACACCTGACCGTCGGGATGATCGCCGCGACGCAGGAACAGCGCGCTGGCCCGCGTGACGACGACGCCGTTCTGCACCAGGCCCGCGTCGACCAGTTTGATCCGCCGGCCCTCCCGCTGCACCGAGGTGCGGATCTGCACCGGCGCCGGCAGGGCCGGGCGCAACAGGTCGACGGTGAACCGGGCCGGCTGCAGGTCGGGGTCGATGCCGGATTGCTCTATGCCCCAACCCAACAGGCCGCCGACGATCTGCCCGCCCATGGCCGCGCCCCACGGCCCCGGGTCATCGTGCCCGGAACATAGGAGTCGCCGTCTACAGTGAAAAACGCCTCGGGCATGATGGCGGGATCCTCGATCGTCACCGCTATCACGATAGGGCAGCAGGCAGGATAGGTAGGACCGGCATGCCGCCAGTGATCGGAATCGCGCGGGAGCACAACCCGTTCCCGACCACTGGCGTGTCCCGCGGCCGCGACGGCATTCCGCGCTACGACGAGCTGCCCGCCACGCTGGTGGACATGCTTGCCGACCAGGTCGACGCCCGCCCGGACAGCGAGGCCCTGGTCGAGCTCGGCGGTGGCCGGCTGACGTACCGGCAGCTGTGGGACCGGGCGGCGCGGGTGGCCGGCGGGCTGCGCGCCGACGGTCTGCGGCGGGGGGATCGCGTCGCGGTGCGCTATCCCGCCGGGATCGACTGGGTGCTGGCCTTCTGGGGCACGGTGCTGGCCGGCGGCGTTGCGGTGGCGGTCAATACGCGCTCCGCGCAACCGGAGGTCGATTTCGTGCTGTCCGACTCCGGTGCACGGCTACAGCTGGCGCCGGGTGACCCGCTGCCGGACGGAAAACCCTACGTCACCGAGCAACTCGGCGCGGCCGACACCGCCGGCCTGTTCTACACGTCGGGCACCACCGGCCACCCCAAGGGCGTGCCGACCACACACGAGGCTTTCCTGACCAACACCGAGAACGCGATCCGCTGCCTGCAGCAGCCGCGGGATCTGGGCGAGGACATGCGCACGCTGATCTCGGTACCGCTGTTCCATGTGGCCGGTTGCAACTCACAGCTTTTGGCCACGGCCCGGCTCGGGGGAGCGTTGGTGATCCTGCCCGCGCTCGACCTGGAGACGCTGCTCAACGCGGTGGTCGCCGAACGTGTGTCGGTGATGGTCACCGTCCCCGCGATCTATGCATTATTGTTTCGCCACAAGGATTTTGCCGGAACCGACGTATCCCGCGTGCGCTGGTTCGGTTACGGCGGGGCGCCCATCGCGCCGTCGCTGGTGCACGCGGTGAAAGACGCCTTCCCGCACGCCACGGTGTTCAACGGCTACGGCGTGACCGAGACGGCGTCGCTGATGACGGTGCTGCTCGACCCCGAAGCCGTCGAGCATGTCGATTCGGTCGGGTATGCGGTCCCGTCGGTGGACCTGGGGCTGATCCCGTTCGGCGACAACGAACCCGGCGTCGGGGAGTTGGTCACCCGCGGCGCCAACGTGACTGCCGGCTACTGGAATCGGCCGCAGGCCACCGCGAGCACCTTCGCCGGGGGCTGGCTGCACACCGGCGACGTGGTGCGCGTCGACGCCGCCGGCCGGGTGCACATCATCGACCGGCTCAAGGACATCATCAACCGCGGCGGCGAGAACGTCTCCAGCGTCGAGGTCGAGGCGGTGCTGCTGGGTGCGCCCGGCGTCGCGGATGCGTGCGTGCTGGGGGCGCCCGACGACGTGATGGGCGAGAAAGTGGGGGCGGTGCTGTTCGGCGACGACGACATCGACGTGCCGGCGGTGTTCGAGCACTGCCGCGGCCGGCTGGCCGACTTCAAGGTGCCGCAGTACGTTACGGTCGTCGACGGCCTGCTGCCGCGCAATGCCGGCGGCAAACTGCTCAAGGCCAGACTGCGCGACCAGGTGCGCTGGGGTGACTCGCTGCGATGACCGCGAGCCTGCTGGTCGCCAACCGCGGCGAGATCGCACTTCGAATCATCCGCACCGCAATAGAACTGGGCATGCGAACCGTCGCCGTGTACGCCGCGGATGACGCGCACAGCCCGCACGTGCACGCCGCCAACGAGGCGATGCCGCTGCCCGGCAGCGGCCCGCCCGCCTACCTAAACCAGGCTGCCCTGCTGGCCGTTGCCGAGAGCACCGGCGCAACGCTGATTCATCCGGGCTACGGATTCCTGTCCGAGAACGCCGAATTCGCCGAGGCCTGCGTCGCTGCCGGCCAACCTTCGTGGGCCCCGACGCGCGCGTGCTCGAGCTGCTGGGCAACAAGACGGCGGCCCGCCGCGCCGCGATCGCCGCCGGGGTGCCGACGCTCGCCGCCACCAACGGCCCGAGCGGCGTCGAGGACATCGAGGCGTTCTTCGCCGCCACCCCGGCGGCATCATGATCAAGGCGCTGGCCGGCGGCGGCGGGCGGGGAATGCGCAAGGTGCACAATGCCGATCAGATCGCCGGCGCCTACCAACGCTGCGCCGCGGAGGCGCGGCCGGGGTTCGGCGATCCGGCGCTGTTCGCCGAGGCGCTGCTCGGCGATGCCCGCCACATCGAGGTGCAGGTGGTCGCCGCGCCGGCCGGGCACCAAACGCACGCCCTGGCGGTGGGCGACCGCGACTGCAGCATCCAGCGGCGCTACCAGAATCTGGTCGAAATTGCGCCCGCCCAAGGGCTTTCGGAGAATCTGCGCCGTGCGCTGCACCAGGCGGCGGTGCGGTTGTGCGCCCGCGTCGGGCTGCGCGGGATGGCCACCGTGGAGTTCCTGGTCAGCGGCGAGCGGTTCGTCTTCCTGGAGGTCAACCCGCGAATCCAGGTGGAGCACACCGTCACCGAGCAGACCACCGGGCTCGACCTGGTCGCCGTGCAGCTGGCGATCGCCGGCGGCGAGTCCTACTACCGGCTGGGCCTGACGGCCGGAATCGCCTCCGACGGCACCGAAGTCATCGGCGAGCCGGCCGCCCAGCGGGGCATCTCGATCCAGCTGCGGGTCAACGCGGAGACGTTCGGCCTCGACTTCTCCGTGCTGCCGTCCGCCGGCACGCTCATCGCGTTCTGCCCGCCCAGCGGACCGGGAGTGCGGGTCGACACCTACGGCCGGCCCGGACTGGCGGTGAGCCCGCAGTACGGCTCGCTGCTGGCCAAGGTGACCGTGGCGGTGCATGGATCCTCGTGGCGGGCGGCGATGCGCAAGGCCGACACCGCCCTGTCCGAATTCGGCGTCGAGGGCGTGGCCACCAACATCGGGTTCTTGCGCGGCTGCTGGCCGAACAGCGACTCGAAACCGGTTGGGTTAAAACCGATTTAGTGGATGAGAAGCTTCCTGAGTTGGCCACCGCCGCGCTGACCCATCAGCCTGGCCCGCAGCCGGACGCCGTCGAGCTGTATCCCGGCGAGGACGCGCTGCGCGCGCAGCTGGCCGGCACCGTGATCGAGGTGGCGCCCGAGGGCGCGGATTACCCCGCGGGCGCCCAGCTTGGTCGTCCTGGAAGCGATGAAGATGCAGCACGTCCTCGCCGCGCCGGACGCGCTGCGCACCGTCCGGGTGCTGGTGAGCCCCGGCCAGGTCGTCGGGACCGGCGATCCGCTGCTGGTCTTCACCCGCACCACGGGCGGTGACGACGGTGAATCCACAACGGCGGCAAACGATCTCGACCTATCCCGCGCTGACCTGGACGAGGTGATTGAGCGGCACGCCCGGACCCTGGACGAGGGGCGCCCGGACGCCGTCGCCAAACGCCACCGGCAGGACCGGCGCACTGCCCGGGAGAACATCGACGACCTCGTCGACCCCGGCAGCTTCATCGAATACGGCGCCCTGACCATCGCCGCGCAGCGCAGCCGGCGCTCCGAGGAGGACCTGATCGCCAACACCCCGGCCGACGGCCTGGCCACCGTCGGCGCCGACCGGTTCGGGCGGGCCGCAGCGCAGGCCGTCGTGGCCTCCTACGACTACACCGTGCTGGCCGGCACCCAGGGCATGCGCAACCACGCCAAGACCGACCGCGTCTTCGACCTGGCCGCCCGGAAACGGCTGCCGTGGTGCTTTTCGCCGAGGGCGGCAGCGTCCGGCCCGGCGACACCGACGTCGGCGGCGCCGCGGGGCTGGACGTGCCGACCTTCCGGATGCTGGCGGGGCTGCGCGGGCGGGTGCCGCTGGTGTCGGTCGTCTCGGGCCGGTGCTTCGCCGGCAACGCCGCGCTGGCCGGGGTGTGCGACGTCATCATCGCGACCCCGGACGCCAACATCGGGATGGGCGGGCCGGCGATGATCGAAGGTAGCGGGCTGGGCGTCTACCCGCTCGAGGCGATCGGGCCGATCGCCGTGCAGCGCCGCAACGGGGTGGTCGGCCTGGTCGCCCGCGACGAGGCGCACGCGGTGTCGCTGGCTAAGCAATACCTCTCCTACTTTCAGGGCCGCCTGGACCGGTGGCAGGCGCCCGACCCGCGGGTGGCCCGACATGTGGTTCCGCAGAACCGATTACGCGCCTATGATGTGTACCGGGCCATCGAGGCGATCGTCGATGTCGGGTCGGTGCTGGAGCTGCGCCCCGACTACGGGGTGGGCATCGTCACCGCGCTGGTGCGGGTCGAGGGCGTGCCCTACGGGCTGATCGCCAACAGCACCCATCACCTCGGCGGCGCCATCGACGCCGAGGCTGCCGACAAGGCCGGCGACTTCCTGGCGTTATGCGAATCCTTTGGGCTGCCGGTGATCTCGCTGTGCGATACCCCCGGCTTCATGGTGGGGCCCGACGCCGAGACCCAGGCCGCGGTGCGCCGGTTCGGCCGGATGTTCGTGCTGGGCGCGCGGCTGACGGTGCCGCTGGGAATGACCATCCTGCGTAAGGGATACGGACTCGGCGCGATGGCCATGGCCGGCGGTTCGTTCCGTGCACCGCAATTCACCGTTGCCTGGCCGACCGGTGAGATCGGCGGCATGGGCCTGGAGAGCGCGGTGCGGCTCGGCTACCGCAAGGAGCTGGCCGCCGTCACCGATCCGGCCGAACGGCAAAACCTCTTCGACCGCCTGGTGGCGGCGCCTACCAGCACGGCAAGGCGCTGCGCGCGGCGACCACCTTCGAGCTGGACGACGTCATAGACCCAGCAGTCTCCCGGGCCTGGATCACCAGGCTCTCGGGAGGCTGACGGGTTGAGCGGTTACGCGTGGCCGGAGCCGCAACCGACGCCGGGCAGGCAGCCCTGGCCGCCGGGCACGCCGCCGGGGCCGGCGAACTGGCCACCGGAGCCGCAGTTGCCGTTGGCGTCGCAGCCGCCACCACCCGGGTCGTCCTTGAAGGTGACGTGCGTGGCGGCCGGTCCGGCTGGTCCTGCGACGATGACGTCAGCGGCGGCCGCGGGCGCGGCGGCGATGGCCGCGGCGGCCCCTGTGGCAACGACCAGCGGTTTCATGAGTGTCAATTTCGATCGCATGCGGCTGGCATACCACCTCAACACCTGTCCAAAACATCGCGAATAAAATTTCGGCAGCAAACGAACGACCGGCCCACCACCGCGACAGAAGGCACACCATGACCTCACAGGATCTGACCGGACGCACCGCCATCATCACCGGCGCGTCGCGCGGTATCGGGCTGGCCACCGCCCAGCAGCTGGCCGCGGCGGGCGCCAACGTGGTGCTCATCGCCCGCAAGCAGGAGGCCGCCGACGAGGCCGCCGCCCAGGTGGGGCCGCAGGCCCTCGGGGTCGGTGCCCACGCGGTCGACGAGGACGCGGCCCGCCAGTGCGTGCAGCTCACGCTGGAGCGCTTCGGCAGCGTCGACATCCTGGTCAACAACGCCGGGACGAATCCGGCGTACGGGCCGCTGACCGAGCAGGACCACGCCCGGTTTGCCAAGATCTTCGACGTCAACCTGTGGGCGCCGCTGCTGTGGACCTCGCTGGTGGTAAAGTCGTGGATGGGCGAACACGGCGGCTCGATCGTCAACACGGCCTCCATCGGCGGCCTGCACCAGTCGCCGGCAATGGGCATGTACAACGCCACCAAGGCGGCGCTGATCCACGTCACCAAGCAACTGGCGCTGGAACTTTCGCCGCGCATCCGGGTCAACGCGATCGCCCCCGGGGTGGTGCGCACCCGGCTCGCCGAGGCGCTGTGGAAGGACCACGAGGACCCGCTGTCGTCCTCGATCGCGCTGGGCCGCATCGGCGAGCCGATCGACGTGGCTGTCGCGGTCGCCTTCCTGGTGTCCGACGCCGCCAGCTGGATCACCGGCGAGACGCTGGTCATCGACGGCGGCACCGTGCTCGGCGCCGCGCAGGGATTCCGGTCGGCGCCGACGCCGTCCTGACAGGGCCGCGGCGACGCTAGAGTTTCCCGACCACACCTTGAAAGCGGGAACCAGCGGATGCGTGTGCTGCTGTCGGCGTACGACTCGCGCGGCGGGGTGCAGCCGCTGGCCGCGTTCGCGGTGCAGCTGCGGGCGCTCGGCGTCGACGCGCGGGTGGGCGCCCCGCCGGACGCGGAATTCGCTGAGTTGCTGGCCCGCGCCGGGGTGCCGCTGGTGGCGTTCGGCGACTCGCTGCGGGCGATGAAAACCGCGGCGACGACGCCGTCGGAGGAGCAGCTGCGCCGCCAGCTGGACCGGTTGATCGCCGCTCAGTTCGACGCGGCGGCCGCCGTGGGATGCGATGCCCTGGTGGTGGCCGGCTTCCCGCCGGCCGCGGCCGCCGCCCGCTCGGCCGCCGAAAAGTAGGTCGCCCACTACGTTTACGTCAGCTATCAGCCCACCATCTTGCCGTCGCCGCACTACCCGCCGCCCGGGTACGCCGACGCGCCGTCCGCGGCGGGCCTGATCGACAACCGGCTGCTGTGGCAGCTCGACGGCCGGTACATGCAGGCGCTGTTCGGCGAGACGCTTAACGTGCGCCGGCGGCGATCGGCCTGCCGCCGCTGGACGACCTCCGCGGCTACGCGCTCACCGAGCGCCCGTGGCTGGCCACCGACCCGACCTTGGATCTGTGGCGGCCGCCGGGCGACCTTGACGTGGTGCAGACCGGCGCCTGGCTGCTGGCCGACGATCGCCGGTTGCCCGCGGAGCTGGAGGCCTTCATGGATGCCGGCGCCCCGTCGGTGTACGTGGGCTTCGGCAGCATGCCGATGCGGGCCTGTCGGGACGTCGCCAAGGTGGCCATCCAGGCGGTGCGTGAGCAGCGGCGCCGCGCCGTAATCTCCCGCGGCTGGGCCGGGCTGGGGCCGATCGACGACGGCGAGGACTGCCTGGTCGTGGGCGAGGTCAACCACCAGGCGCTGTTCGGGCGGGTCGCGGCCATCGTGCACCACGGCGGGGTGGGCACCATGACGGCGGTCGCGCTGGCCGGCGCGCCCTAGGTGGTGGTACCCCAGGGCGCCGATCAGCCGTACTGGGCGGCCCGGGTGGCAGAGCTGGGCATCGGCGCCCGCCCACGACGGTCCGGGCCCCACCGTCGAATCGCTGTCCGCCGCGCTCGGGACCGCCCTGACGGAGCGGACCCGCGCCCGCGCCGGGGTGGTGGCCGCGACGATCCGCACCGACGGCGCGGCGCGGCCCGCGCGGCTGCTGGTGGCGCGGCTAGCGGGGTAACGCCGCGGCGAACACGTCGCGCATCGCGTCCCAGTGCCGTTCGGCCGCGGCCGGGTCATAGGGCGCGTTGTCGGGGACCGCGAAACCGTGTGTGGCCGAATACCATTCGATGGTGTGCCGGACACCGGCCGCGGTCAGCGCCTTGTCCAGCTGCTCGGCGTGATCGGTCGTGAACGACGCGTCGTCCTGGGCGCCGCCGACATACACCGTGGCGCTCATCCGGTCGGCCAGCAGGTGCGGGCTGTCGTCGCTGCCAGTCACCAGGCCGCCCCCGTGGAACGACGCCGCCGCGGCCACCCGGTCGGGCAGCCGGCCGGCCATGATGAGCGATGTCCGCCCGCCCATGCAGTAGCCGCACACCCCGAACCGGTCGCCGGACACCTCCGGGCGGGCGGACAGGTAGTCGAAGAACGCCGCGGCGTCGGTGGCCATCCGGTCCGGGGTGACGCTGCCGATCATGGCGAACAGGCGGTTGCGCTCCTGCTGGTCGGCGAAGACGGTCGCCATGTCGAACGGGGCCCATTCGTCGCTGCGGTAGTAGACGTCGGGCAGCAGCACTGCGTAGCCGAATCCGGCCAGCTTGGCGGCCATCTGGTCGAACGTGTCGCGCACCCCGCCGGCGTCGGGATACATGACCACGCCGGGCCAGGGCCCGGACCCGTCGGGGAAAAACAGGCGCACCGGGCAGGTGCCGTCGGCGGTGCTGATGCTGTCGGTGATCTTCGGCATGGCACCCGTTCTACTCCTGGCCGTCCGACGTAAGATCGCCGCGTGCCCATCCCGACGCCCTACGAGGACCTCCTGCGGCTGGTGCTCGATCGGGGAACGGCCAAATCCGACCGCACCGGCACCGGGACGCGCAGCCTGTTCGGCCAGCAGCTGCGCTATGACCTGTCGGTCGGCTTCCCGCTGATCACCACCAAGAAGGTGCACCTGAAATCGGTGGTCTATGAGTTGCTGTGGTTCTTGCGCGGCGACTCCAACGTCGACTGGCTGCACCGGCACGGCGTCACCATTTGGGGCGAATGGGCAAGCGACACAGGTGATCTCGGGCCGATCTACGGTGTGCAGTGGCGGTCCTGGCCGACGCCGTCGGGCGAACACGTCGACCAGATCAGCGCCGCGTTGGAGTTGTTGCGCACCGACCCCGACTCGCGGCGCATCATCGTCTCGGCGTGGAACGTCGGCGAGATCCCGCGGATGGCGCTGCCGCCGTGTCACGCGTTCTTCCAGTTCTACGTGGCCGACGGGCGGCTGAGCTGCCAGCTCTACCAGCGCAGCGCCGACCTGTTTCTGGGCGTGCCGTTCAACATCGCCAGCTACGCGCTGCTCACCCACATGATGGCCGCCCAGGCCGGGCTGTCGGTCGGCGAATTCGTGTGGACCGGCGGCGACTGCCACATCTACGACAACCACGTCGAGCAGGTCCGGCTGCAGCTGAGCCGCGAGCCCCGGCCCTACCCGGAACTTGTTCTGGCGCATAGGGGTTCGATATTCGACTACACCTACGACGACGTCGTGGTGCACAACTACGATCCGCACCCGGCCATCAAGGCCCCCGTCGCGGTATGACCCGTGCCGAGGTGGGCCTGGTGTGGGCCCAGTCGACGTCTGGCGTCATCGGCCGCGGCGGTGACATCCCGTGGAACGTACCCGAAGATCTCACCCGGTTCAATGAGGTGACCATGGGGCACACCGTGATCATGGGCCGGCGGACCTGGGAGTCGTTGCCGGCCAAGGTGCGGCCGCTGCCCGGCCGGCGCAACGTGGTGGTGTCCCGCCGGCTCGACTTCGTCGCCGACGCGGCGCGGGTGGCCGGGTCGCTGGAGGAGGCCCTCGCGCACGCCGGAAGCGACCCCGCGCCGTGGGTGATCGGCGGTGCGCAGATCTATCTGCTGGCGCTGCCCCATGCCACCCGCTGCGAGGTCACCGAGATCGAGATCGACCTACGCCGCGACGACGCGCTGGCGCCCGCGCTGGACGACAGCTGGGTGGGCGAGACGGGCGAGTGGCTGGCCAGCCGCTCCGGGCTGCGGTACCGGTTCCACAGCTACCGTCGGGACCCGCGCGCTTCCGTTCGCGGCTGTTCGCCCTCACACCCGAGCTGACATACTCGGACGCGGGGGTCGGTCACACACCGTCTACCAGCCGCTGTTCGGGAAAAGGGGGAATTGACAGTGATCACCGAACCCGTCAAGACGTTTTCGCGCAAGTTCATGGGCTACGACACCACCGCGGTCTATGCGCACATCGAGATGCTGACCGCCAAGCAGCAGCTGTTGATCGACGACGTGGAGAGCCTGCGCGCAAGGCTGCAGGAGTCCAACAAGCAAACGGCCGCGCTGCGCAAGGAGGTCACCGCGCTCACCGACACCTCGCCGGCGCCGCACGCGGTGCAGCAACGGATGGCCAAGATGCTGGCCCGCGCGGTCGACGAGGTGGCCGAGATGCAGGCCGAGGCGCGGGCCGAGGCCGACGCGCAGATCGCCGCGGCGGAAGCCGAGGCGCAGGCCGCCGAGCGCAAGCGCGACGAGGTGCTCGCCGACATGGCTGCGCAGCAGGAGGCGCTGGAGGCCGAATACCGGGAGACCAAGGAGAAGCTGGACGCCGAGCTGGCCGACATGCGCGCCGAGGCGCAGGCGGCCATCGACGAGGCGCGCCGCACCGCCGAACGGGAGTGCGAGCAGCTGCTCGGCGACACCAAGCAGGGCGCCGACCACCACCGCGACACGGCCCGGCGGGCGGTGGAGGAGGCCAGCGCGCAGCGGATCAAGATCCTCGAGCAGCTGATGAGCGTGTACCGCGAGCTCGAGGACGTCCCGGCCGCGCTGCAGGCCGCCTACGACGAGCAGCAGGGCTCGGCCGACGACGGTGTGCTGGCGGCGGTGGACGGCAAGGTCCGCGCGGGCTGAGTGTCGCCGGGCGGCGGTATCGTCGGCGCCGTGTCGACCCGCAGGCTGTCCGTCGCCCAGGCCCGCCGGATTGCCGTTGCGGCCCAAGGCTTTACCGAGCCCCGGTCCGCGGGTGCCGTCACCCGCGCGCACCTGAACCGGCTAATATCCAAAATCCAAGTGCTGCAATTGGATTCGGTGTCGGTCGCGGTGCGCGCCCACTACGCTCCAGTGTTCAACCGGCTCGGCCCGTACGACCGCGAGGTGCTCGACCACGCCGCGTGGGGCCCGCGCTCGTCGCGGCTGCTGGTCGAGTACTGGGCGCACGAGGCCGCGCTGATGGCTGTCGAGGATTGGCCGTTGCTGCGCTGGCGGATGCGTCAGTACCGGCACGGCCGGTGGGGAACCCACATCGTGCAGGCCAATCCGCGGCTCGCCGACGCGGTCGTGGCCGCCGTGGCCGAGCTCGGGCCCAGCACGGCCGGGCAGATCGAGGCGCATCTGGCGGCCGAGCCGCGCCGCAGGAAGGGCGCCTGGTGGAACCGCAGCGACACCAAGTGGGTCGCCGAGGCACTGTTCGCCGCCGGGGCGCTCACCACCGCCACCCGGGTTGGCTTCGACCGCCACTACGACCTGGTGGAACGGGTGCTGCCGGCCGACGTCCTGGCCCGCCGGGTCGACGACGAGGCGATCCGGGAGCTGACGCTGCGGGCCGCCGGCGCGCTGGGAGTGGGCACCGAGGCCGACATTCGCGACTATTTCCGGCTGTCCGCCGCGCAGGCCAAGCCGGCGATCGTCGAGCTGGTGGCTGTCGGCGACCTGGACCGGGTCGAGGTGGCCGGCTGGCCGGCGCTGGCCTACCTGCGGGCCGGCCGCGCCGTGCCGCGCGCGGACCGCGGCACCGCGCTGTTGTGTCCGTTCGACCCGTTGATCTTCTTCCGGCCCCGCGTCGAGCGGCTCTTCGAATTCCATTACCGCATCCAGATTTACACGCCGGTCTCCAAGCGCCGGTACGGCTACTACGTGTGGCCGCTGCTGATGGACGGGCAGCTGGTGGCCCGCGTCGACCTGAAGGCCGACCGGGCCGCCGGCACGCTACGCGCCCTCGGCGCCTTCGCCGAGCCGCAGGTGCCGCGGCCCCGGGTCGCCGCCGCGCTGGCCGGTGAACTGTGGTCCATGGCGTCCTGGCTGGGCCTGGGCGGGCTCAGCGTTGCCGACCGCGGGGATCTGGCCCCGGCGCTGCGTGCGGTCGCCTGACGCGGCCGCACGGCGCGCATTGTCGCCGGGCGAAGGTGAGCCTGCCTGCGGCTTGTCGCTCTGGCAGCGGCAAAGCAACGAAGCCGACCTACGCCACCGCGCCCGGCGCTTGGGATTCTTCCGGCGAGGCCTCGGCAAGTGCGGCAAGTGCATCGGTGAGCAAGCGATGGATACCGGCATTGATTGTGGTGCAGACGCTCTCGATCTTCGACGCGTTCTTCTGGATCGCGCTGGCGTTCTTCTTCACATCGTCGAGTTTCTCGAGCTGCCCGATCGCCTCGGTGATTTTCTCCTCGGCGGTGGCGAGCTGCTCAGCCCCTCGGCGGCTAGACGCCGCCAGGGCAGCGGCGCGCACAAGCATGACGACGGTGCGCAGCAGCGCCGGGTCGTCGACAGCGGGGTCGAAGGCGAGCACGATACGGCGGGCACCCAGAACACGGATGGACTGTTCACCGTTCTGTGCGGCAGTGGGAACGTCGACTTCGCTTTGGCGTCCAAATCGGCGCCGAACTTCTCCAGCACCGGCATCAGTCGCTCCACCACCTCGGGATTCTGACCCCCGAAGAGGCGGCGGACTTCGGCCACCGCGGCCTTGGTCGACTCCTGGAGCTCCCTTCGGGTGGCCTTGTCGGCATCGGTGATCGCCTTCTTGGCGTTCTCCGCGGCCTTGCCGACCGCGTCCGACGCGGACTTCACCGCGCGTTCGGCGACCTCGGCTGCCTTCGCACTGGTGTCGGCGGCCTTCTCGCCGACTTCCTTCATCATTCGTTCCAGCACTCGAGCGTCTTGGGCCTGGCCGGTTGCTGACAGCGCGTGCGCGCCGATCTTGATGGCTTCGGTGACAAAAGCGGTCAGATCAGCATCGGCGAGGACGTCGGGGTCGTCGACGATTTCGCCCCTTTCACCGTCTGTCCAGCGTTGAGCTTCGCGCACAACGTCCTTATCGCGCACTGTGAGTTGTTCGATCTCGACAGCGGTCAAGCTGCCGTTGAGATGAGCGTGTCGGTGTTCCTGTGGCATGTCTGCCTCCTCGGTTCAGGGCCCTCGCGAATGCGGAAGCGCGATGAACGAGAGGATGACGGCGAGTGGGATGTAAGGTCAACTGAATATACTGATAAGTTCGCTTATCAGTATATTCATTGCCATTATTAGGTCGCGGGGTTTACGTTCTGGGGTGACCCGGAAGGAGTCCCGTGAGCACGCTGACGCTGCAGGACGTGGCGGACCTTGCAAAGGTCCGCCGGCCTGTCGTCAGCATGTGGCGAAAGCGCCCAATTGTGCGCGGTGTGTCGATTCCGTTTCCGGAGCCGGTGGAGACCGTCGATGGTGTCGCGCGGTTCGCTCGCGATGAGGTGGTCGACTGGCTGACACGCACAGGCCGGGGCAACAACCGCGAGCACAGCGACGATGCACCCGCGGTCGCGGTACCCGACGGCGTGGCCCTCGAGGATGTCGTCACGCTGCACGCTGCTGTGTTGGCATGTACTCACGGGAGAAGAACTCGCCGGCACATCGCTGCCGCACCGCGTTCGGCGGGCTGAGGAGTTCGATCCGGATGACCTGTCGCTGTTACATGAGATCCGCGGCTTGCAAGCTCCAGAGTCCACGCTCAACTACGTTGACGATCTGGTGGAGGCGTCGTTCGGTTCACCCGATGCACTGGCGCGCTTTGAGCAAGGACGCCTGAAGCGTGCGCTGGGTGCGCGTGAGCTCACCGATGAGGCGGTCCAGTCGCTAGGCTGGATTGTCGAGGCGGCGGCCACGCGCCTTGAGCAAGAGCCTGTTGTTATGCGCGCCGACGACGCGGTGGCGCTTGACATCGCGGCGGCATGTGAACTCGGGATTGTGTCCAACGACCGCGCACTTCGTCGCAGAGCGGTGATCCGCGGCATCACCGTCAATGAATCGACCGTGCGAACACGCATTTCAGTGTCATCACTTGTTGGCCTGGACATTGGCGATGCGCTTGACCGCGCTGATGAAGTTGTTGTCGCGTTGGACGAAGGTGACGTAGCGGTGCTGCTTGGTCCTGCCGCGGCATTGCCCGACGAGCTGGCGGGAACCCTGCAGCAACGTCGGGCAAGGACCTTGCGGGTTGGCAATCTAGTTGCGGCAATCCGACTCCCGCGGACTATGGCGCGAGGTGCACCGCCAGAGCCTCGCAATGTGGATATGCCTCGGAGGCGCGAACGCACAGCGCCCCCTGGATTGCCGATCTTGGCGCCATTGACCATCTCGAACGCAGCGATATTGCTGCTGACGTCGCCGGGGCGTTAGCTCAGACCGAGGATCGTGCGTTCCGGTATGCGCGCCGTATCGAGTTGGCGCGCGTGTTCGCCGCGGGCTCCGTAGTAGCGCGTGGCGTGCGCGCACCGACGTTGCGTGAAGCAGATCCGACGGAACACCTCGACCGCGTGCATGCCGCAACGCTGACGACGACGTCGCCGTTGGAGCCGTTGGATGTCCTGGTGGAGCCATCGCCTGGGCGCTTCCGATTGCTGTACCGCTCGCTTGATGGGCTTCAGGAGCGTAAGCATTTGATTGTCAAGCGCGGCAGTCGAATCGACGTTGGTGATGCTTCGCCCGACGGGACGGTCCAAGTATTGCCGGCCGAAATAGTAGGGCGGATTGCGCTCGATCCGATCGACGCGACGCGCAAGTATCCCCGCGCGGCCCGCGCCGACCTGGGCGACGTAATCTTCGTCGAGAAGCCGCGCCCACGGGCGTGGGTTGACCCGGTTGGCGGGGCGATGGTGGCGTCGCCGGCGCGGATTATCCAGCTGCAGGAATCGGCGGAAATCGGCCCGATGGTGTTGGCAACCGTGATCAACGAAATGGCTGCTGTCGGAACCGAATGGAAGACTTGGGCGGTTCCTGCGATGCGCCGGGACGAGGCTGTGCGACTGGAAGAGGCGCTGATGCGCGCTGATGACTTCGAACGCGAAGCGCATAAACGAGCCGATGCGGCAAGGGACCTGAAGACAGCGCTGATTAATGGGGTCGCTGCCGGTGCTCTCACGCTCGATGCCCAACCAACCACGCCAGGCATTGCCGTGGCTGCGAGATAGGAAGGAATTCTCCGATGCCTCCGAGGAAGAAGCCAGTGCAATCGCAAGTGCCGTCGACCATGAAGGAACTCAAGGACACGCTCTGGAAAGCCGCCGACAAGCTGCGCGGGTCGCTGTCGGCCAGCCAGTACAAGGATGTGATCCTCGGATTGGTGTTCTTGAAGTATGTGTCGGACGCGTACGACGGACGGCGAGAAGCGATTCGGGCGGAACTCGCAGCCGACGGGATGGATGAGTCGTAGATCGAAGACCTGATCGACGATCCGGAGGAGTACCACGGTTACGGCGTCTTCGTGGTGCCCGCGAATGCCCGCTGGAAGTTCCTGGCGGAGAACGCGAAAGGCAAGCCAGCGGTTGGTGGCAGCTCTGCCAAGAACGTCGGTCAGCTCATCGACGAGGCGATGGACGCGGTGATGAAGGCTAACCCGACACTGGCCGGAACGCTGCCCCGCTTGTACAACAAGGACAACATCGACCAGCGCCGGTTGGGGGAGCTGATCGACTTGTTCAACAGTGCGCGGTTCAGCCGCCAAGGTTGAGCACCGCGCCCGCGACCTGATGGGCGAGGTTTACGAGTACTTCCTCGGGAATTTCGCCCGCGCAGAAGGTCGGCGGGGTGGCGAGTTTCTTCACGCCGCGGAGTGTGGTCAAGGTGATTGTGGAGGTGCTGGAGCCATCGCGCGGGCGGGTGTATGACCCGTGCTGCGGCTCCGGCGGCATGTTCGTGCAGACGGAGAGTTTCATCTACGAGCACGATGGCGACCCGAAGGACGTGGCCATCCTTGGCCAGGAAGTTATCGAGGAGACCTGGCGGATGGCGAAAATGAATCTCGCCATACACGGCATCGACAACAAAGGTCTTGGTGCGCGGTGGGGTGACACCTTCGCCCGCGACCAGCATGCGGACCTGCAGATGGACTATGTGACGGCCAATCCGCCCTTCAATATCAAGCACTGGTCCCGCAATGAGGAAGATCCGCGCTGGCGGTTCGGCGTTCCGCCCGCCAACAATGCCAACTATGCCTGGATTCAACACATCCTGTCGAAGTTGGCGCCAGGCGGCAAGGCCGGCGTGGTGATGGCCAACGGATCGATGTCATCTAACTCCAACGGGGAAGGCGAGATTCGCGCACAGATCGTTGAGGCTGACCTGGTGTCCTGCATGGTCGCACTGCCGACGCAGTTGTTCCGCAGCACGGGAATCCCTGTGTGCCTGTGGTTCTTCGCCAAAGACAAGACGGCGGGTAAGCAGGGTTCGATCGACCGCACCGGCCAGGTGCTGTTCATCGATGCCCGCGAGATGGGCTACATGGTGGACCGCGCTGAGCGTGCACTGACCAATGAGGAAATCGTCCGGATCGGTGACACCTATCACGCCTGGCGGGGATCGGCGTCAGCTGCTGCGAAAGGTCTTACCTACGAGGATATTCCGGGCTTCTGCAAGTCAGCGACATTGGCAGAGATCAAGGTCGCCGGGTACGCGCTGACACCTGGGCGGTACGTCGGATCACGTGCAGTGGAGGGCGACGGTGAGCCTATTGACGAGAAGATTGTCCGGCTGACGAAGGAGCTGTTGGAGGCATTCGACGAGTCGGCGCGGTTAGAGAAGGTCGTGCGCGAGCAATTGGGGCGGATCCACGGCTGAGATCGCTTTGGCGGAGATCGCAGTACCAGGTGGATTGATAAGCGGTTCGTCCGGATCTAATCTTGTCGCCTCTGACTACGCTGATTCCGGCATTCCAG
Organism: Mycobacterium lepraemurium; assembly: GCA_002291465.1. Taxonomy (GTDB): domain Bacteria; phylum Actinomycetota; class Actinomycetes; order Mycobacteriales; family Mycobacteriaceae; genus Mycobacterium; species Mycobacterium avium. Next base: position 1,443,709 of record CP021238.1, read on the forward strand.
TTATCCGCGGAGTCAATATGACGGGCCCGTATATTAGTGGCGATTTCGCGTTGTAACTACAGAAAAATATTCTCTTGACCTTTCGAGGTCTACGGTTGAACTGGGTGATCTTGTCTTCACGCAGCGGGGCACTCTTGGTCAGGTTGCGGTTGTCCCTTCGGAGCCTTATGCGAAATATGTCGTTTCTCAGAGTCAGATGGGGCTTCGTGTAAACAAGGAAGTCGCCGATCCACAATTTGTTTATTATGCATGTAATGATATCCGATTCTTAAGGCAGGTTAGCGACAATGCTATCGCCACAGGTGTGCCACATATCAATCTAGGAATCTTGCACGGTTGACTATTCCGCGCTTCTCAGCTAGCGAACAGCGCGGAATCGCAGACGTGCTGAGCGCACTTGATGACAAGATCGCCGTCAATGACCAAATCGCTCGCAGCGCCTTCGAGCTAGCCCACTCACTCGCTCTACGTGTCATGCGCACAGCTTGTGGCGGGATGCCCAAGCTGATTCACACAAAGTTCGGTGCGTTGGGCGAACTATTCGATGGACCGCACGCAACACCGACTCGCCGCTCCGAAGTGCCTTACTTCCTAAACATTTCGAGCTTGAAATCTGGTCGGCTTGACCTTGCAGAGTCGGATCATGTGTCAGAGTCGGACTTCTCAAAATGGACGCGTCGTGTGATGCCACAAGCGGGCGACTTGCTGTTTTCGTATGAGACCAGAATCGGTCACGCAGCCCTCATGCCCGGTGGTATACGCGCGTGCCTCGGTCGACGCATGGCACTACTACGCCCTGACCGAACGCGCGTCGACCCGGCGTTCCTCATCCATTTTTATTTGAGTCCGGGCTTCCAGCGGAAGATCGCAAAGCATACAATTCACGGCGCTACGGTCCCTCGCATAGGACTCGCGACTATGCCGGATTGGGACGTTGAGATCCCGGTGTTAGCAGAGCAGAAGACGATTGCCGGCGTACTCGACGCGCTGCACGAAAAGATCATCAACAGCGATCGTGAATCTCAGCGGTTCGCAACTGTTCGCGACGAATTCCTTCCGCTCCTGATGTCCGGCAAGATCCGGGTGTAAGGATGCCGAGTCAGCTGTAAGCGAGGTGCTGTGAGCGCCGCGGAGAACGACTCATGACTGAGCATGACGAGCGGCCAACGCGCGCGAGCGCGGACCTCCGGTTCCCGGTGCCACCGGCGCTGTCCGCCGTACCCGACTGGTATCGCCAGCTGCTGGACGCAGTTGTCGAGTGCGTACGAACCGGGCGCCAACGCGCCGTATCGTCGGCCAACCAGGAGCTCATCAGCACCTACTGGGCGGTGGGCACGGCGATCCTGGCCCGCCAGCACGCCGAAGGCTTGGGCGCCCGTGTCATCGATCGCCTGGCTGCCGACCTGCGTGAGCGCTTCCCGGGCTCCTCCGGGTTCTCGCTGCGCAACCTAAAGTACATGCGCGCATTCGCCGCAGCCTGGCCGGAGAAGGAAATTGTGCAACGGTCCATTGCGCAATTGCCGTGGCGTCACCACATCGCGCTGCTGGAGAAGCTCAACAGTGCTGAACTGCGACTTTGGTACGCGCAGGCCGCCGTTGAGCGGGGATGGAGCCGCGACGTCTTGGTCCACCACATCGAGGGACAGTTCCACGAGCGTGCCGGCCGCGCCATCACCAACTTCACTCGCACGATGCCGCCGCCCGACTCCGATCTGGTGCAGCAGTCGACGCGTGATCCCTACCTGTTCGACTTTGTCGGCACCGCCGACATCCGCCGTGAGCGTGACCTCGAACGCGCGCTGATTGACCACGTCGAACACTTCTTGCTTGAACTGGGGCAAGGGTTCGCATTCGTGGGAAAGCAGGTTCAGCTCGAAATCGGAGATGCCGACTTCTACAAGGATCTGCTCTTCTATCACCTGAAGTTGCGCTGCTTTGTGGTGATCGAACTGAAGGTCGGCGACTTCGATCCCAGCTACCTCGGCCAACTGGGCACGTACATGGCCGCGGTCGATGACCTGCTGCGTCATCCCGACGACAAGCCCACGATCGGGCTGCTGTTGTGCAGAACGAAGAACAACGTCGTCGCCAAGTACGCCCTTCGCGGTTACACCGCGCCGATCGGTGTGGCGGAGTGGAAGACCGCGATCACCGAGAGCCTGCCCGCCGAACTCGAATCCAGCCTGCCGACGGTCGAAGAACTCGAAGCCGAGCTGGCCGACGAGCTCGAACGCCCTACGCGCCAAGGGGAAAACCAATGACTGGATTCAGGGAAGCCAACTGGGAACAGCTCGTACTGGACACGCTCGGCGAGCACGAGTGGCAGAAGCTCACCGGGACCCAGATCACGCCCGGAGCCGACGGTGGGCGGCAGTCGTGGGATGACATCGTCCTGCCCGACCGCATGCTCGCCAAAATGCGCGACCTGAATCCCCACGTCCCGGGCGAATACCTCGACCAGGCCCGCGCGGCGATTATCCAGCCACAGTCCCAGGACGCGATCGCCGAGAACTACCGGATACACAAGATCCTCGTCGAGGGCTACCGCGGCATCAGCTACATCGACGCCGATGGCATCGAGCAGAACCCGACCATCCGGCTGGTCAGCCATCGGCCCGAGGACAATGAATTCCTTGCTGTACAACAGGTTACGGTTCGCACCACTGAGCATCAGCGGCATTTCGATGTCGTGCTGTACCTCAACGGCATGCCGGTTGCGATCTTCGAGCTGAAGCAGGCTGGCTCGGTTCACGCTGACATCGCCGCCGCGCATGCCCAGTTACAGACATACCTGCGCGAATTTCCGATGGGATTCCGGTTCACGGTGCTGACCGTTGTCAGCGACGGCATCAGCGCCCGGTACGGAACACCGTTTACTCTCCTGGAGCGCTTCGCGCCGTGGAACGTCGACGACGACGGCTGCGTGGTGCGGTTTGGCGAGCCGGCCGATGACGAGGACGTCTCGATCGAGATCGAAACCCTCATCGACGGGCTGTTCAACACCGAGCGATTCCTGCAACTACTGCGCAACTTCACCGCCTTCGGCGAGGACGGCGACGGGTTGGTCAAGCGAATCGCCAAGCCGCACCAGTACTTTGCGGTCACCAAAGCCGTGTGGAAGACGGTGGTGGCCGCAGAAAGCAACGGCAAGGCCGGTGTCGTTTGGCACACGCAAGGCTCCGGCAAGTCGATGGAGATGGAGCTCTACGCCTACCTGGTCGCCCAACAGCCCAAGCTCAAGAACCCGACCATCGTTATCGTCACCGACCGCTATTCGAAACCTTCAACCGCTCGCGGCTGATCGACGAATCACCGCAGAAGGCGGTCAAGCGGGCGGAGCTGCGCGACGAACTGTCCAACCGAACAACCGGTGGCATCTACTTCACCACGCTGCAAAAGCTTGGTCTAACTGAAGACGAGCGCAAGTCTGGCGCTTCTGACCGACCGTCGCAACATCATCGTCATCGTCGATGAGGCCCACCGGAGCCGTTACGACGACCTAGACGGCTATGCCCGCCACATCCGTGACGCGTTGCCGAATGCCACCTTCATCGCCTTTACCGGCACACCGATTTCCTTCGCCGACCGCAATACTCGGGAAGTCTTCGGGCCCGACATCGATGTCTACGACCTCACTCGTGCCGTCGTTGACAACGCCACCGTTCCGGTGTATTTCGAACCTCGACTGGCCAAAGTTGGCTGGTCCGAGCAGTTCAGAGAAGACGACCTCGACCGTGCAGTCGACGAGGCGACATTGGGGCTCGACGATGTCGAGCGCGCTCAGATCGAAAAGTCGGTGGCGGTCATCAACGCGATCTATGGTGTGCCCGAGCGCCTGGCGGCGCTGGCTGAGGACATCGTCAACCACTGGGAAGCACGATCTGAGGAAATGCGCAAGCTCATCTCCTCGCCGGGCAAGGCGTTCATCGTCGGCGCCACTCGCGAGATCTGCGCGCAACTGTATGAGGAGATCATTAAACTGCGACCGAACTGGCACGACAAGTCCATCGACAAGGGCGTGATCAAGGTCGTCTATTCCGGTACTCCGCAGGACCAGGGTATCATCGCCAAACATGTGCGCCGGGAAAGCCAGAACAAGACGGTTCAGAAGCGGCTGCGGGACGCCGAGGAGGAGCTGCAGATCGTGATCGTCAAGGACATGATGCTCACCGGCTTCGACGCTCCGCCGCTGCACACGCTCTACCTCGACCGACCGCTCAAGGGTGCGTTGCTGATGCAGACGCTGGCTCGGGTCAACCGGACGTTCCGGGGCAAGCCTTCTGGGCTGCTGGTGGCCTATGCGCCGTTGGCCGAGAACCTCGCCGCGGCCCTAGCCGAATACACCGAGACCGACCGCACACCAAGCCCGTCGGCAGGGACATCGACGCGGCGGTCGAGGTCACTCGGAAACTTGTTGCCCAGCTCGATGAGCTGTGCGTAGGCTACGGCTGGCGCTCGAAAGTCGATGCATCGAAGCACGGATGGATGACGGCCGCGATCGGCCTCACCGCGTGCCTGCGCTCGCCATCCACCCCGGGTAACCAGGTACCGGAGGGCGAGCCGACCCTCGGAGACCGATTCCGAAATCAGGCCAACCACCTTGCGCGGGCGTGGTCGCTTTGCGTGGGGAACGAAACCCTGGACACGTTACGGCCGACGTCAAGTTCTACGAACAGGTCCGGGTCTGGATGGGCAAGTTCGATGCCCAGCAACGCCAGGCGGAGGGCAAGCCCATTCCCGACGACATCAAACGGTTATCGTCAAGTCTCGTCGCGGAATCGACTGCGTCGGGTGAGATCGTTGACATCTACGATGCGGCCGGCCTGCCCAAACCGTCTCTGTCCGAGCTCGGGCAGGACTATGAGGCTAAGGCTGCGGCCGCGGCACACCCGCACCTGGCGATCGAGGCAATGCGCGCGGTGCTGACCAAGGAGCTTGCGGCGGCTACGAAGAACAATGTGGTGCGGCAACGCGCGTTCTCAGATCGGATTTCCGATCTGATGCGTCGCTACACCAACCAGCAGCTCACCTCCGCCGAGGTGATCGCGGAATTGATTGTGATGGCGAAAGACATTGCTGCTGAGGGTGATCGGGGCAAGCACTTCACTCCGCCACTCTCGAATGACGAGCTGGCCTTCTACGACGCCGTGGCGCAGAACGAATCGGCGGTCGAGCTGCAGGGAGAGGACGTGCTTGCCCAGATCGCGCGCGAGCTAGTTGGCGTGATGCAGCGCGACACAAAGACCGATTGGACAGTACGTGACGACGTGCGCGCAAAGTTACGGTCGTCGATCAAGCGGTTGCTGGTGAAGTATCGGTACCCGCCAGACAAGCAGCCGGAAGCGATCAAGTTGGTCATCGAGCAGATGGAGGCGCTGGCGCCGGAATACGCCGAGCGGGCGGGTCGCATGGCAAAGGGGGAGGCCTGGGAGTGATCGGCTACTTCGTGGATGCGAGATCGAAGAACACAGAAATGCTCCGTTCGTCTGCGCAAAAGCGGTGCTGCGACGTCAATTAACCGTCGGGGTGCTCCGCCTGGTACTCGACCTTGGTATACGGCTTACCGAGAGCACGGCGACGCTCGGCTTCCTCGAACGCCTGCTGAAGCGCGTTCTGGTCATACCCGGATTTGCGTGCAACCTCGTGGTACAGCGCGTTGTCCATGGCGTAAACATCAGGGATGGTCTCGCGCAAATGTCTGCGGTAAATAGCCGCAAACGGGTCCTTGCCGGCCGCACGCCGGCGCTCAACCTCTTCTTGTAGCCGCTGCCGCGCTTCGTCCTCGGTGGGCGCCGACACCGACCAATCAGTACCCGGATACGACGCCTGCCAGGCTGCGTTGCGTTGTTCAGTTTGCGGCTGGACACGGAATGCCCACCGCTTGACGTCGTCCTCGCCGGTTGTGGTCATCGATTACTCCCGCTGTCCATCAGGGAAATATCCCCGACTCGTCCTCATCGGTGTGGTAGATGTCCGTCGTCCCATCCGGGTATGCCACCCAGACACTCGAATTCCCACGGCATCCCCCTGGCGTGCTCGATACACACAACATGAATGCGGTCTGGGATATGGGGTGGCAAGCCCGCGACTGCGTCCACTGGCTGCACGTCATCTCGCCCGCTGCTCGCAACAGTGCCCACTGTTCCCAGATCAGCCGTGGTGGTGGTCAACTCACGCGCAACCTTACGGTCTACGCCCTCTAGTTGTTCGGCACGAGCGCGGATGTCACCAGCGAATGCTTCTGCTCGTGCTTAGCGAGCCGCGTGGTCTGCGGGTGTGGTGCTACTGCGCGTATCAGTGACCGAAAGGTCTTCCCCGACAGTGAACCCCGCGTTCTGGGCGTCTTCGCCGGCATACAGGACTCTTCGTTGGGCCGCGCCGATGTTGCTGGCACCAGCACGCGCAATCCCGGCTGCCTTACGCAACTGGTCGGCTTTGCCGCTGACGACGGACAGGCCCGCGCCGGTTCGTTGCCGAAGCCCGTCACCCCCAGCGCCTTTCCACGTGATGGAATAGGACTGGTTCCGCATCTGAAGAAAAACGTCCCCCCCACTGATCGGCGGTCTTACTCCAGTAGCTGGCCGCATTGACCAAGTGCTCGGTGGTCCATGCTCGAACCTGCGGCAATGTGACCGGCATCTACACCACGGCCACCCGCGTCATAGCAGCCATCTCACCCGCCCCAGTCGCCTCTTGATTCGCGTAATCTGCAGCCGCCGAAGAAATCCTGGCGGCCCCAGCCTGAATTCGGCTGGCAAATGCCGCCCTAGCGACGCCGATTGCTGCATTGACGCCACTCACCGCCGCCGTGGTGGCTTGGAACGGCTGCCCCGGCGATGGCCGGCGCTACCTCCGCAAATTGGGCGCTCAAGCCCTGCCATTGACCGGCCGCAGCTCTTAGCTGATCAAGTACGACCTGCAGTTCGTCCGATCTCACCTGCACGAGTTTATGCCGCGAGTCTGCATGGACGCTATTCGCTGTCCCGAGCTTGCTCGGCACGTTTGTCAAGCCTAGGTGGCCGTGTGGTGGCCCGTTAGCGCCAAAACTGCGCTCAGCGCGCCCCTTCGGGCCCGATCCACGCGCCGGGCGCAGACTCGGCGCCATCAGGGCGGACTCGCCGGGCTAAGGTGATTGCCCGTGGCCGAGATCGCGTCGCTGCGCGTGCAACTGATCGCCAAGACCGACTTCCTGGTGCCCCCGGACGTGCCGTGGAGCACCGACGCCGACGGCGGCCCCGCGCTGGTCGAGTTCGCCGGGCGGGCCTGCTACCAGAGCTGGTCGAAACCCAACCCCAAAACCGCGACCAACGCCGGCTACATCAAGCACATCATCGACGTCGGCCACTTCTCGGTGCTCGAACACGCGAGCGTGTCGTTCTACATCACCGGCATCTCCCGGTCCTGCACCCACGAGCTGATCCGGCACCGGCACTTCTCCTATTCCCAGCTCTCCCAGCGCTACGTGCCCGAAAACGACTCCCGCGTCGTCGTGCCGCCGGGCCTGGACGACGATCCTGAGCTGCAGCAGATCCTGGCCGCGGCCGCCGACGCCAGCCGGGCCACTTACACCGAGCTGCTGGCCAGGCTGGAGGCCAAGTTCGCCGACCAACCCAGCGCCATACTGCGGCGCAAACAGGCGCGCCAGGCCGCCCGCGCGGTGCTGCCCAACGCGACCGAAACCCGCATCGTCGTCACCGGCAACTACCGCGCCTGGCGCCACTTCATCGCCATGCGGGCCAGCGAGCACGCCGACGTGGAGATCCGGCGGCTGGCCATCGAGTGCCTGCGCCGGCTGGCGGACGTCGCGCCCGCGGTGTTCGCCGACTTCGAGATCGCCACGCTGGCCGACGGCACCGAGGTCGCCACCAGCCCGCTGGCCACCGAGGCCTGAGCGGTCACGAAACCCCTTGCCCCCGCCAGGTAACCTGAACAGCGTGAGCACGGTCGGATTCGACGCCCCAGCGCGGTTGGGGACCGTGCTGACCGCGATGGTCACGCCGTTCGCGGCCGACGGCTCGCTGGACACCGCCGCCGCCGCGCGGCTGGCCAATCATCTCGTCGACTCCGGCTGTGACGGGCTGGTGGTGTCCGGAACCACCGGCGAATCCCCGACCACCACCGACGACGAGAAGCGCGAGCTGCTGCGGGTGGTGCTGGAAGCGGTCGGCGACCGGGCCCGCGTCATCGCCGGCGCCGGCACCTACGACACCGCGCACAGCGTCCGGCTGGCCAAGGCCTGCGCGGCCGAGGGCGCGCACGGGCTGCTGGTGGTCACGCCCTACTACTCGAAGCCCCCCCAGCGTGGGCTGATCGCGCATTTCACCGCCGTGGCCGACGCGACCGAACTGCCGGTGCTGCTCTACGACATTCCCGGACGCTCGGTGGTGCCCACCGAGTCGAGCACCATCCGCGCGCTGGCGTCGCACCCCAACATCGTCGGCGTCAAGGACGCCAAGGCCGACCTGCACGCCGGCGGCCAGATCATCGCCGAGACCGGACTGGCCTACTACTCCGGAGACGACGCGCTGAACCTGCCGTGGCTGGCCATGGGGGCCACCGGTTTCATCAGCGTGATATCGCACGTCGCCGCCAATCAGCTACGGGAGTTGTTGTCCGCCTTCACTTCCGGGGACATCGCCACCGCCCGCAAGATCAACGCGACCGTCGCGCCGCTGTGCGACGCGATGGCCCGCCTGGGCGGGGTGACGATGTCGAAAGCGGGGCTGCGGCTGCAGGGCATCGACGTCGGCGACCCGCGACTGCCGCAGGTGCCGGCGACGCCCGAGCAGATCGAGGCGTTGACCGCCGACATGCGTGCGGCCTCGGTGCTCAGGTGACCCGGGGAGCGTCCGAGCAGTGGATGTAGACCTCGCCCCGCCTGGCCCGCTGGCCGCCGGGGGGTTGCGGGTCACCGCGCTGGGCGGCATCAGCGAAATCGGCCGCAACATGACGGTTTTCGAGCACCTGGGCCGGCTGTTGATCATCGACTGCGGGGTGATGTTTCCCACCCGCGACGAGCCCGGCGTCGATCTGATCCTGCCGGACCTGCGGCACATCGAAGACCGGCTCGACGACATCGAGGCGCTGGTGCTCACCCACGCGCACGAGGACCACATCGGCGGCATCCCCTACCTGCTCAAGCTGCGGCCCGACATCCCGGTCGTCGGTTCGAAATTCACGCTGGCCCTGGTCGCCGCCAAGTGCCGCGAGCACCGGCTCAAGCCGGTGTTCGTCGAGGTGTCCGAGGGGCGCAAGAGCACCCACGGCGTGTTCGAATGCGAATACTTCGCCGTCAACCACTCCATCCCCGACGCGCTGGCGATCGCCGTACACACCGGCGCCGGAACGGTTTTGCACACCGGCGACATCAAGCTGGACCAGCTTCCCCTGGACGGCCGGCCCACCGATCTGCCCGGCATGTCGCGGCTCGGTGACGCCGGGGTCGATCTGTTCCTGTGCGATTCGACCAACGCCGAGCTGCCCGGCGTCGGCCCCTCGGAAAGCGAAGTCGGCCCGACCCTGCACCGGCTGATCCGCGGCGCCGAGGGCCGCGTCATCGTGGCCTGCTTCGCCTCCAACGTGGACCGGGTTCAGCAGATCATCGATGCCGCAGTGGCATTGGGTCGGCGGGTGTCGTTCGTCGGCCGGTCGATGGTGCGCAACATGGGCATCGCCCGCGAACTCGGATTCCTGCGGGTAGCCGACGCCGACGTGATCGACATCGGCGCCGCCGAGCTGATGCCGCCGGAGCGGGTGGTGCTGATCACCACCGGCACCCAGGGCGAGCCGATGTCGGCGCTGTCGCGGATGTCGCGCGGCGAGCACCGCAGCATCACGCTGACCGCGGGCGACCTTGTGGTGCTGGCCTCGTCGCTGATCCCGGGCAACGAGGAGGCGGTCTACGGCGTGATCGACGAGCTCGCCAAGATCGGCGCCCGGGTGGTCACTAACGCCCAAGCGCGCGTTCATGTTTCGGGCCACGCCTACGCCGGTGAGCTGTTGTTCCTCTACAACGGCGTCCGGCCGCGCCACGTAATGCCGGTGCACGGGACGTGGCGGATGCTGCGGGCCAACTCCAAGCTGGCGGCCCGCACCGGCGTGCCGGGGGAGTCGATCCTGCTGGCCGAGAACGGGGTGAGCGTCGACCTGGTCGCGGGCAGGGCCTCGATCTCCGGGGCGGTGCCGGTCGGCAAGATGTTCGTCGACGGCCTGGTCGACGGCGACGTCGGCGACATCACGTTGGGGGAGCGGCTGATCCTGTCGTCGGGTTTCGTGGCGGTGACGGTGGTGGTGCAGCGCGGCACCGGGCGTCCGGTGGCGCCACCGCATCTGCATTCGCGCGGCTTCTCCGAGGACCCCAAGGCGCTCGAGCCCGCGGTGCGCCGGGTCGAGGAGGAGCTCGAGGCGCTAGTGGCCGAGAACATAACCGACCCCAGCCGCATCGCCCAGGGGGTGCGGCGCACCGTCGGCAAATGGGTGGGCGAAACCTACCGCCGACAGCCGATGATCGTCCCCACCGTCATTAAGGTCTAGCCCGGCTCGCTCCGCACCCGGTTCCCTTGCTCCGCGAAACTTAAAGCAGGAACGCGCTTTTCGGTGTGTCGCCGCTAAGGTTTAAGTGTCGCGAATACTCGCGGTGGCTAGGTCTTATCCGCGTAGGCCGACCATTCCAGCTGGGAGGCTTTGAGTTTGCGGCCGGTGGGCGCGACATACCGCTGCATGAGTTCGTCGGGTCCGGCCTGCTCCACCAGCCGCCAGCCGTACTCGGCGAGGAACTCGGCGACCTCGCCGGGCTGCAAACCGAAATGCCATAGCTGGCGCCGCTGGCGCATGTTGCGGTACAGCGTGCGGGTGCCGTACCGGTTGGTGCCGTCGATGAAATCGCTTCGCACATAAGTGAACACCAGCCGGCTGCCCGGGGCGGCCGCGCGCAGCCCGTCCAGCGTCCGGCGCATGGTGGCCTCGCTGAGGTACTGGGTGACGCCTTCGCAGATGAAGAACACCCGGTAGTCGGTGCGGTAGCCGTGCTCGGCGAGCGCAGTGAGCAGGTCGTCGTGCTCGAGGTCCAACGCGACCAACCGAACCGGCAGTGGCAGCTCGCCGAGCACCCGGCGGACCGTCTTGAATTTGCGGGCGACGTTGACCGGCAGGTCGACCTCGAACACCGGGATGCGCACCCGCCGGGTCAGCAGGTAGGCCCGGGTGTCGAGCCCCGCCCCCAGGATGACGACCGCGTTGATGTCGTCGAGCGACTCCTTGAGCTTGTCGGCGATGAAACGCTTGCGGCAGGCCAGATTCGCCCACAGCCCGGGACCGGTGAATTCCGAGCCGCGGATCATCAGGTGACGAACCGGGGCGAACCGGGTGGCGCCGACCAGCCAGCGCAGCGGAGCGGGCAGGAACAGCTCGGCGAAGTCGTCGTCCACCAAACGGCGGTCGGGCGGCTCGTTCTGCTCCACCGCCGCCAACACCATCGGCCCAAATGCCGTCTGCGCTACCGGATTTCGTGCCATGGCCGCTACTTGTTCAAAAAGCCCGCGTCTACCGGCAGGGTGACGCCGGTGATGTAGCGGGCCTGGTCGGACACCAACCACGCCACCGCGTTGGCGACGTCTTCGGGGGCGAGCACCTCCACCGGCATGGCATTGCCCATCGCCCCCGGCGTGTCGGTCGCGGCGGCCATCTTGGCCAGCCACTGCCGGGTGAACTCGTTGTTGATCATCGGCGTCTCCACCCCGGAGGGATGGATCGAGTTCACCCGGATCATCTGCCCGGCAAGCAGATTCGCGTATACCCGCATCAACCCCACCACCCCGTGCTTGGCGGCGACGTAGCCGACCGAACCCGGGTCCGCGCTGCCGACACCGCCCAGTCCGGCGCTCGAACTGATCAGCACGATCGACCCGCCGGTGCCCTGTTTGACCAGGGTCGGGATCGCGACCTTGATGGTGTGGTAGACGCCGGTGAGGTTGACGTCGATGACGTCGTGCCAGCCGTCGTCACCGGCGGACATGGGTGCGATGCCGGCGTTGGCCACCACGATGTCCAGGCGGCCGAACTCGTCGAGACCTGCCTGCAGCGCAGCCGACAGGGATTCCCGGTCACGCACGTCGGCCTGCCTGGCCACGATGCGCGAGCCGACGTCCTCCACCAGCTTCACCGTGGCCGCCAGCTTCTCGGGGGTGGCCAGCGGGTAGGCACGCTGGCGATCTGGTCACACAGGTCGACGGCAATGATGTCGGCGCCGTCGGCGGCCAGCCGCACCGCGTGCGCGCGCCCCTGACCGCGCGCCGCGCCGGTGATGAAGGCGACCTTTCCCGTCAGGGGCCCTTCCGAGGAGCGGGGCATCAGGGACGCAACTGTCCCTTGCCCGGGTCGCCGGCCGGAACCGGCTGCAACATCTTGATGTCCGGGGCCCCGTCGAGGTGCTCGCCGGCCGCGCTGAACATCTTGCCGATCGCCGGCGCGGTGCTGTGCGCCTTGAGCGCCTCCTCGTCGGCCCACTGCTCGACGAACACGAACGTCTCGCCCGACTGGTGCAGCGAATACAGCTGACAACCGGGTTCGTCGTGCACCTCTTCGACCGCACGAGTCAGGATGTCGCGGACGGCGTCGACCGATTCCGGTTTGACGGTCATGGTGGCGACGACGACGGGCATGCCCAGGCCTCCTGGGCGCTCCGGGGTGGGTGGCGAGCACGACTTCTCGCACCGGATGTCACCCTACTCACGCGAATTCAGGGCCCGTCCCGCAGCTGCCGCACAAGCCTGGTCGTTACCAGTGTGGCGGGTGGTGTAGATGATGCCGTTGCGACTACCCTTGCCGTTATGCCCAGTAAGACCGCCACCCGCTCCGGAAGCCGAACGAGCAGGTCAAAGGCCACTTCGCGGTCCAGCGGGTCGCGCGGCGCGCGACCGGCGGCGCCCCGCCGCAAGCCCGGCAGGCACACCCGGCGGCGGCAGCACCCCCTGCTGGTCGCCGCGGGTCTGACCTGCGGCCGCGCTCTGCGCGCCGGCTGGATGCTGGCCGCCCGGGGCACTGGCGGCGCGGCCCGGTCGATCGGCCGGGCCCGCGACATCGACCCCGGGCACCGCCGCGACGGCATCGCGCTGCTGCTGCTGGGCTTCTCGGTGGTGGTCGCCGCCAGCTCGTGGTTCCACGCCGCCAGGCCGGTCGGGGCCTGGGTGGACACCGCGCTGCGGACGTTCATCGGTGCGGGCGTGCTGGCGCTGCCGGTCGTCACGGCCGCGGTGGCGGTGACGCTGATGCGCACCAAGCCCGATCCCGACGTGCGGCCCAGGCTGATCCTGGGCGCCGGGCTGGTCGCGCTGTCGGTGCTGGGCCTGCGCCACCTGTGGTCGGGATCGCCGGGCGACCCCGACGCACGCCGCCACGCGGCCGGATTCATCGGCTTCGCCATCGGCGGCCCGCTCTCCGACGGGCTGACGCCCTGGATCACTGCGCCGCTGCTGTTCATCGGCTTCATGTTCGGGCTGCTGCTGTTGACCGGCACCACCATCCGCGAGCTGCCCGTGGTGATGCGCAACCTGTTCCACACCCGGTTCGTTGAGGACTACACCGACGAGGACTACGGCGACGAGCCCTACGACTACGCCGGCGAATTCGACGACGCGGCCGAGCAACCGGAGCAGGAACCGGCGGCGTGGGCGCCCGACGACGACGCTCAGGCCGCGCTGCAGGACGACATCCCCACCGTGCCCGAGCCCGCCGTTAAAACCGGGCGCGGCCGCAAGCGGGGACGCGCGGCCGACAACTCCGACGCCATCGAGCTGGACCGGGTGGTCGAGGGACCCTACGTGCTGCCGTCGCTGAGCCGGCTGGTGGCCGGGGACCCGCCGAAGAAGCGCAGCGCCGCGAACAACGTGATGGCCGACGCCATCACCGAGGTGCTCAACCAGTTTAAGGTGGACGCCGCCGTCACCGGCTGCACCCGCGGGCCGACCGTGACCCGCTACGAGGTTGAGCTGGGGCCCGGGGTGAAGGTGGAGAAGATCACCGCCCTGCAGAAGAACATCGCGTACGCGGTGGCCACCGAGAGCGTGCGGATGCTGGCGCCCATCCCCGGCAAGTCGGCCGTCGGCATCGAGGTGCCCAACACCGACCGCGAGATGGTGCGGCTGGCCGACGTGCTGACCGCCCCGTCCACCCGTCGCGACCACCACCCGCTGGTGATCGGCCTGGGCAAGGACATCGAGGGCGACTTCATTTCGGCGAACCTGGCCAAGATGCCGCACCTGCTGGTGGCCGGCTCCACCGGCTCCGGCAAGTCCAGCTTCGTCAACTCGATGCTGATCTCGCTGCTGGCCCGGGCCACCCCGGAAGAAGTCAGGATGATCCTGATCGACCCGAAGATGGTGGAACTGACGCCCTACGAAGGCATTCCGCATCTGATCACCCCGATCATCACCCAGCCCAAGAAGGCCGCCGCGGCGCTGGCCTGGCTGGTCGAGGAGATGGAGCAGCGCTACCAGGACATGCAGGCCTCCCGGGTGCGCCACATCGACGACTTCAACGCCAAGGTGCGCTCCGGTGAGATCACCGCGCCGCTGGGCAGCCAGCGCGAATACCGGCCCTATCCGTACGTGGTGGCGATCGTTGACGAGCTGGCCGACTTGATGATGACCGCGCCGCGCGACGTCGAGGACGCCATCGTGCGGATCACCCAGAAGGCCCGCGCCGCGGGCATCCACCTGGTGCTGGCCACCCAGCGCCCGTCCGTCGACGTCGTCACCGGCCTGATCAAGACCAACGTGCCGTCCCGGCTGGCGTTCGCGACGTCGTCGCTCACCGACTCCCGGGTGATCCTGGACCAGGCCGGCGCGGAGAAGCTGATCGGCATGGGCGACGGCCTGTTCCTGCCGATGGGCGCGTCCAAGCCGATCCGGTTGCAGGGCGCCTTCATCACCGACGAGGAGATCCAGGCCGTCGTCGCCGCCTGCAAGGACCAGGCCGAACCCGAGTACACCGAGGGCGTCACCGCCGTCAAAACCAGCAGCGAACGCGCCGACGTCGACCCCGACATCGGCGACGACATGGACGTGCTCCTGCAGGCCGTCGAGCTGGTTGTGTCCAGCCAGTTCGGCTCCACCTCGATGCTGCAGCGCAAACTGCGGGTCGGCTTCGCCAAGGCCGGCCGGCTGATGGACCTGATGGAGACCCGCGGCATCGTCGGGCCCTCCGAGGGGTCCAAGGCGCGCGAGGTGCTGGTCAAGCCCGACGAGCTGGCCGGAACGCTGGCGCTGATCCGCGGCTCCGGGGCCGGATCGGCCGACGCCGACGGCGACGATCCCGACTAGCGCCGTTTAGCGCCGAACGTCACGCCAGCGTGACTCCCGCGCGGCGCGAGCGCGAGGGCTAGAGCACCAGCATCCGCGAGTTGTCGAGGATGTTCGGCTTGACGTAGCTCAGGTCCAAAAACTCGGCCACCCCGATGTCGTAGGAGCGGCACATCTCCTCGAACACCTCGGCGGTCACCGGCGTGCTCTCGATCTCGGTGAAGCCGTGCTTTCCGAAGAACTCGGTCTCGAACGTCAACACGAACAGCCGCTTGAGCTCGAGCTCGCGGGCGACCTGCAGCAGCCGGTCCACGATCGCGTGGCCGATGCCGTGACCGGTCATCGCCGGGTTGACCGCGACGGTGCGGATTTCGCCGAGATCCGACCACAGCACGTGCAGCGCCCGCACCCGACCACCCGGCCTGGGGAATCGGGGAGCTCGGCCACCCAGAATTCCTGGACCGCCTCATACAGCGTCACGAGGTTCTTTTCCAGCAGGATCTTTCCCGCGTAGGTGTCGACGAGTTCTTTGATGGCGGGAACATCGGACGTTCGCGCGCGTCGAATCAGCGGTCGGTAGCGCTGCGGACTTTCGGTCACGGCTAACAGTATCGGCATCACGGACGGCTGCGCTGGTCAACCGTTATTCTGTTGCGGTGCCGGGGCAGCCGCAGACGGGTCCGATGGTAGGGCGGGCAAACATCGCCAACCTAGCCAACACGTTGACCCTGCTGCGGCTGGTGCTGGTGCCGGTCTTTCTGCTCGCCCTGTTCGCCGGCGACGGCCACGAGACCGGCTTTCGCATCCAGGCTTTCCTGATCTTCGCGTTCGCCTGCATCACCGATCGGCTGGACGGGCTGCTGGCCCGCAACTACGGGATGGCCACCGAACTCGGCGCGTTCGTCGACCCGATCGCGGACAAGGCGCTGGTCGGGTCGGCGCTGATCGGGCTGTCCATGCTCGGCGAGCTGCCGTGGTGGATCACCGTGCTGATCCTGGCCCGCGAATTCGGGGTCACCGTGCTGCGGTTGGCGGTCATCCGCCGGGGCGTGATCCCGGCCAGCTGGGGCGGCAAGCTCAAGACGGTGGTGCAGGTGTTCGCCATCGGTTTGTTCGTGCTGCCGTGGGCGGGCACGCCCGGGCCGTTCCGGGTGGGCGCGGCCGTGGTGATGGGCGCGGCCATCGTGCTCACCGTGATCACCGGGATCGACTACGTGGTCTCGACGGTGCGCGAAGTGCGCCGGACCGCTGCCTGATTCGGGCTGATTCGGCATCCCCGAACGGGAACCACCGCGGCCCCGCCGGCGCTCACCTAATTGAGCACCTGCCGGAGGCGAGTGAAGAGGCGTGCCGCGCAGGGCCGACTGGACGAAGGAGGGCGGGATGCCGCCATTGGTGCGCGAGGTCATCGGCGACGTACTGCGCGAGGCCCGCACGACGCAAGGCCGGACCCTGCGCGAGGTGTCCGATTCGGCTCGGGTGAGCCTGGGCTACCTGTCCGAGGTGGAACGCTGCCGCAAGGAGCCGTCCAGCGAGCTGCTCAACGCGATCTGCGACGCGCTGGACGTCCCGTTGTCGGTCGGTGCTCACCGACGCCGGCGAGCGGATGGCCAGCGAGGAACGCGCGGCCGTCGCCGCGCCGGCCGGCCTCAGCATCGACGACAGCACCAAGGTCGTCATCCCGCCGGTGGCCAGCCTGGCGCTGGCCTGAGCGGCGGGATCCCCGCAAGGGGTACGGCGATCGGCGCCAGCCCACTAAATTGAGCGACAGGCGTGGAGCCTTTTCAGGGCCGCCGCGGCCCCTCGAGAAGCGAAGGTGGAGCTGACTGATGGCCAATCCGTTCGTCAAGGCGTGGAAGTACCTGATGGCGAAGTTCAACGCCACGATCGACGAGCGCGCCGACCCCAAGGTGCAGATCCAGCAGGCCATCGAGGAAGCCCAGCGCACCCACCAGGCGCTGACCCAGCAGGCCGCGCAGGTCATCGGCAACCAGCGCCAACTCGAGATGCGGCTCAACCGCCAGCTCGCCGACGTGGAGAAGCTGCAGGTCAACGTGCGTCAGGCGCTGACGCTGGCCGACCAGGCCACCGCCGCCGGCGACGCCGCCAAGGTCACCGAGTACAACAACGCCGCCGAGGCGTTCGCCGCCCAGCTGGTCACCGCTGAGCAAAGCGTCGAAGACCTCAAGACGCTGCACGACCAGGCGCTCAACGCCGCCGCCCAGGCCAAGAAGGCGGTCGAGCAGAACGCGATGGTGCTGCAGCAGAAGATCGCCGAGCGCACCAAGCTGCTCAGCCAGCTCGAACAGGCCAAGATGCAGGAACAGGTCAGCGCCTCGCTGCAGTCGATGAGCGAGCTGGCCGCCCCCGGCAACGTGCCCAGCCTGGACGAGGTGCGCGACAAGATCGAGCGGCGCTACACCAACGCGATCGGGGCCGCCGAACTGGCGCAGGGCTCCGTGCAGGGCAGGATTCTCGAGGTCGAGCAGGCCGGCGTGCAGATGGCCGGGCATTCCCGACTCGAGCAGATCCGCGCCTCGATGCGGGGCGAGGCGTTGCCGACCGGAGGCACACCGGCCGCCGGCGGCACCCAGGCCACCCCCGCGCCCGGCCAGGGCGCCGGCGGCGCGGTCAGCGAGAAACCACTTGGTCAGTAGCTCATGGCCGTGAACGCAACGCAGCCCGGGCCGTGGCGGGCGTTGCTGCAGCGCGGAGTGGCCGCCGCCGACCTTTCCGATCTGGTGACCCGCAAGATCAGCGCGGCCACGGACCCGCGGGCGCGCGCTGCGCTGGGGCCTGATCTTCACCGCCGGGTGCGCGTTCTGGGCGGTGCTGACGATCGTGCTGGCCGCCTGGGGATGGTTCGCCCTGCTGCTGGAGATCGCCGGCGCCGTCGCGGTCGTGATGGCCATTCCGGCGACGTTGCTGCTGCTGCGCTACCGCTGGCTGCGCGCCGAGCCGCTGCCGGCGCCCCGGACGACGAACGTGCGCCGGCTGCCGCCGCCGGGTTCGGCGGCCCGCTCGGCGATGTACGCGCTGGGCGCCTCCGAACGCGGCTTCGCCTCGTTGCTGGCCGTGCTGGAGTGGGGCGTGATGTTGCCGGCCGCCGAGATCCGCGACCTGACCGCGGCCGCCGGCCGCACCTCGGCGGCCATGGCGTCCACCGCCGCGCAGGTGGTGTCGATGGAACGGGCGGCGCAGGCCGGCGAGGAATCCCGGTCGTATCTCGCGCCCACCATCAACGCGTTCACCGCGCAGCTGAGCGCCGGGGTGCGCCAGTACAACGAAATGGTCACCGCCGCAGCGAGATTGGTGTCTGCGGCCAACGGTGACGGGTCAACCGCGTCGCAGCACTACCGGGCGGAGCTGGTCGGGGCCACCGACCGGCTGAACGGGTGGGCGCAGGCCTTCGACGAACTCGGCGGGTTACGCGGCGCCGGTTAGTCTTCCGGGCGCGGGCCGTAGCGCTCGATGTAGGGCCGGTGCATGTGGGCGTCGCGCTGCCGGGAGACCTCGTCGACCAGCTCGGGGTCCAGATCATGCACGGCCAGCATGTGCCGGAGCCACACCTTGTTGAGCGCGTGCGAAAAGTACACGAACGGAATGAGAATCGGCAGCGTCATGCTCAGGTGCACGTCGAGCGTCGTCGGGATCAACCAGAACAGGGCCAGCACCAGCACCGCCGGCACCGCCACCCGCCGCATCATCCGGGCCGTCGCGCCCTTGCCGGCCAGGTCGTTGCGCACCCAGTCGCGCATCGAGTCCGGCAGCCGCCCGCCGCAGCAATAGCGGACGAACTGAACGAAATTCGGACGGGTGCGGCCCCTGTCCTGGCTCATGGCGTGCTCAGAACGTGGCTTTCAGCGACGGCAGCAGCAGCGCGGCCACCCCGCGCGCCGTGGCCTTGAGCATGTCGAAGAAGTCGAAGTAGTCCCGCCACAACGTGATTTGCCCGTTCTGCACCTCGAACACGCCGCACACCCAGAACTGCAGCCGCAGCGGGCCGAAGATCAGCGCATCGGTGCGTTCGGTGAGCACCGCGCCGCGGTCGGCCGCGATGCGGTGGATCTTCACCTCGAAGGCGGCGCGGCCCTCCATCCGGCGAAACAGCTTCATGGCCCGGGCCCGACCGTGGATGGTGGGCAGCCCGACGTTCTCGTAGACGAGGTCGTCGGCCAGTGCGGCCTCGGCGGCGTCGTAATCCGCGTCCTGCAGCGCGTTGAGGAATCCTTCGACCGTACGGGTGTTCGCAACGGTGGTCCCAGTCAGCTCGGTCATATCGCAAGCGTAGGCGAGCGTGGCGGCCGAACGCTGTGGCAGGGTGAATCCGATGCGCGTCGCCGTGGTCGCCGGGCCGGATCCCGGGCATTCGTTCCCGGCGACCGCGCTGTGCCGCCGCTTCGCCGACGCCGGCGATGCCCCCACGCTGTTCACCGGCGACGAGTGGCTGGACACCGCCCGCGGCGCCGGCGTCGACGCCGTCGAACTGGACGGACTGGCGGCCACCGACGAGGACGTCGACGCCGGGGCCCGCATCCACCGCCGCGCTGCCCGGATGGCGGTGCTCAACGCGCCCGCCCTGCGCGACCTGGCGCCCGACCTGGTGGTGTCCGACGTCATCACCGCCGGCGGCGGGATGGCCGCCGAGCTGCTCGGCATCCCGTGGATCGAGCTCAGCCCGCATCCGCTCTACCTGCCGTCCAAGGGGTTGCCGCCGATCGGCAGCGGGCTGGCCCCGGGCACCGGCCTGCGCGGACGGCTGCGCGACGCCACCATGCGCGCGCTGACCGCGCGCTCCTGGCGGGCGGGGCTGCGGCAGCGCGCCGCGGCGCGGGCCGAGATCGGCTTGCCGGCCCGCGATCCGGGGCCGCTGCGCCGGCTGATCGCCACCCTGCCCGCCCTCGAGGTGCCCCGGCCCGACTGGCCGGACGAGGGCGTGCTGGTGGGGCCGCTGCATTTCGAGCCGACCGACCGGGTGCTGGACATCCCGGCCGGTTCCGGGCCGGTGGTGGTGGTCGCGCCGTCGACCGCGCTGACCGGCGCCCGGGGTCTGGCCGAGGTTGCGCTGTCCTGCCTGACGCCGGGGGAGACGCTGCCGGCCGGGGCGCGGCTGGTGGTGTCCCGGCTGGCCGGGCCGGAGCTGGCGGCGCCGCCGTGGGCGGTGGTCGGGCTGGGCAGTCAGGCCGAGTTGCTGCGGCACGCCGACGTGGTGGTCTGCGGCGGCGGGCACGGGATGGTGGCCAAGACGCTGCTGGCCGGGGTGCCGCTGGTGGCGGTGCCCGGCGGCGGCGACCAGTGGGAGATCGCTAACCGGGTGGTCCGCCAGGGCAGCGCCCGGCTGATCCGGCTGCTGAGCGCCGACGCGCTGGTGGCCGCGGTGAACGAGGTGCTGTCGTCACCGGGCTGCCGGGCGGCCGCCCAACGCGCGGCCGCCGGCATCGCCGACGTCGCCGATCCGGTCCGGGTGTGCCGCGAGGCGCTGGCCGGATGACCTTATGCTTCGGCGGGAGGCACCCACCTCGGCGGGAGGCACCCATGAGGATCATCACCACGTTCGGTGCGGGCGCCGTGCTGGCCGGGGCGCTGTTCGGCTCGCCGTTGTGGGCCGGCCCGGCTCACGCCGACAGCGCCGATCAGCAGCAGGCCTGCTAGTCGATGGACGACCCGGCCGCCGCCGAGCAGGGAATGGCGCCGGCCGAGTACGCCTTCATGCAGTTGCGCGCCACCATGTCCGCGCAACGCGCCCGCGACACCATGTCCCTGGCGGTGCAGACGTATTGCCCCAACCACCTGATCGACCTGCCGGCCAGCTGGCGCTGAGGACGCGTCTGGGTATGTTGGCTGGGATGCGGCTCACGGAGTTCCACGAGCGGGTGGTGTTGCGCTTCGGCACCACCTACGGCTCATCGGTGTTGGTGGATCACGTACTGACCGGTTTGGGCGGGCGGACGGCGGCGCAGGCCATCGAGGACGGTGTCGACCCGCGCGACGTCTGGCGGGCGTTGTGCGTCGACTTCGACGTGCCGCGGGAGCAGTGGTGAGCCCGCAAAACGGTGCTATCGATCCAGCACGCAGTCGCCGCACACCGAGCCCCCGGGCAGCCGGTAGAACAGGCAGCGGCTGGCCCGCCGGAAGTCCAGCGGCGGGCCGGTGACGGTGCCGGCGCCGGCCATGATGCCGGTGTCCAGCAGCGCCAGGGTGGTCTCGACGATCGCGGAGCGCAGGTCGGGCCGCGCCGACAACAGCGCCCGCGCCGCCCCGACCAGCGCCGAGGCCACGTTGCCGGCGAGCAGGGCGGGCGCCAGCCCGACGCGCAGGCCCGGCGGCCAGCGGACCCAGGTGCTTGTCCACCACGAGGCGATACAGCAACTCGGGGTGCGGCGCGGTGACGCGCAGCCCGACGGGCTCGGGCAGCCGCAGCTACGCGCCGGTCGCGGCGCGGTGCAGGTCGCCGAGGTCGGGGACGACGCCGTGGCCGATCGCGCAGCCCAGCACCGGCGACCACAGCCGGCTGGCGTGGGCCAGGTGCACCAGCGAGGCGCCGATCCGCAGGTCACGGGTGCGGTAGCGGCGGGCGGTGGCCGCGATCAGGTCGGCGCTGCCGTCGGCGTAGCACTCGGTGACCGGGCGCCAGCCGGCCGGGTCGCCGCCCACGGTCAGGGCGAAGAAGCCGCCGTAGGACGACACTTCCGACAGTTGCGGGGAGATATCCAGGATGTCGGCCGGCCTTTCGCGGCTGCCGCGGCGCCGCGGCGTGTCGAACTTGAATCGAACACCTGTTCGCCTACTGTGAGGGGCGTTCGCAGCGTCAACTTGTCGGTGGCCTTCTCTAGTGTCACCGCCAACCGACCGATACCGGTCAGAAGACACACCGACTATAGGAGAGAGGCACCATGACGCAAGCCCCCGACCGCGAGAAGGCTCTCGAACTGGCGATGGCCCAGATCGAAAAGAGCTACGGGAAAGGCTCGGTGATGCGTCTCGGCGACGAGATGCGTCAGCCGATCTCGGTCATCCCGACCGGATCCATCGCTCTGGACGTCGCCCTGGGCATCGGTGGCTTGCCCCGCGGCCGGGTCGTGGAGATCTACGGCCCGGAATCCTCGGGTAAGACCACCGTCGCCCTGCACGCGGTGGCCAACGCCCAGGCCGCCGGCGGTGTCGCGGCGTTCATCGACGCCGAGCACGCGCTGGACCCCGAGTACGCCAAGAAGCTCGGCGTGGACACCGATTCGTTGCTGGTCAGCCAGCCGGACACGGGGGAGCAGGCGCTCGAGATCGCCGACATGCTGATCCGCTCCGGCGCGCTGGACATCCTGGTCATCGACTCGGTGGCCGCGCTGGTGCCGCGCGCCGAGCTGGAGGGCGAGATGGGGGACAGCCACGTCGGGCTGCAGGCCCGGCTGATGAGCCAGGCGCTGCGGAAAATGACCGGCGCGCTGAACAATTCGGGCACCACCGCGATCTTCATCAACCAGCTGCGGGAGAAGATCGGGGTGATGTTCGGCAGCCCGGAGACCACGACGGGTGGCAAGGCGTTGAAGTTCTACGCCTCGGTGCGCATGGACGTGCGCCGTATCGAGACGCTCAAGGACGGCACCAACGCGGTCGGCAACCGCACCCGGGTCAAGATCGTCAAGAACAAGGTGTCGCCGCCGTTCAAGCAGGCCGAGTTCGACATCCTCTACGGCCGGGGAATCAGCCGGGAGGGTTCGCTGATCGACATGGGTGTGGATCAGGGCTTCATCCGCAAGTCCGGTTCCTGGTTCACCTATGAGGGCGAGCAGCTCGGCCAAGGCAAGGAGAACGCCCGCACCTTCTTGATGGAGAACGACGAGGTCGCCAACGAGATCGAGAAGAAGATCAAGGAAAAGCTCGGCATTGGCGCGGTCGTGACCGATGACTTGTCCGATGACGGCGTCCTGCCCGCCTCCGTCGACTTCTGAGCCCTCCCGCGAGGAGCAGGTGCGGGCCCTGTGCCTGCGCCTGCTCACCGCGCGAGCGCGCACACGCGCCGAGCTGCACGGCCGGCTGGCCAAACGGGGCTATCCCGACGACGTCAGCACCGCGGTGCTCGACTGGCTGGCCGCCGTCGGCCTGATCGACGACGCCGACTTCGCCCAGCAGTGGGTGCAGTCCCGGCGGGCGCATGCCGGCAAGAGCAAGCGCGCCCTGGCCGCCGAGTTGCACACCAAGGGGGTGGACAACAACGTGATCACCAGCGTGCTGGCCGGGATCGACGCCGGCGCCGAGCGGGACCGGGCCGAGCAACTGGTCCGGTCCAAGCTGCGCCGCGAGACGCTGGCGGAGGACGACGCGCGGGTGACCCGCCGGCTGGTGGGGATGCTGGCCCGGCGCGGCTACAGCCAGAACCTGGCGTGCGAGGTGGTGCTGGCCGAGCTGGCCGCCGAGCGGGAGCGCCGCCGCGTCTAGCCGATGACGTGCGGTTTCTCCCGTGCGGACCGCTCGCCGTACCATGGCCCCGTGACTTCGACGGTGGCCCGGGATGTTTCGAAGGTGCGCACCTATCAGGTGCGCACCTTCGGTTGCCAGATGAACGTGCACGACTCCGAGCGGCTGGCGGGTCTGCTGGAGGCGGCCGGCTACCGGCGGGCCGCCGAGGGCGCCGACGTCGCCGACGTGGTGGTGTTCAACACCTGCGCGGTCCGGGAGAACGCTGACAACAAGCTGTACGGCAACCTCAGCCACCTGGCGCCGCGCAAGCGGGGCAACCCGGAGATGCAGATCGCGGTCGGTGGCTGCCTGGCGCAGAAGGACCGCGAGGCCGTGCTGCGCCGGGCGCCCTGGGTCGACGTCGTGTTCGGCACCCACAACATCGGGTCGTTGCCCACCCTGCTGGAGCGGGCCCGGCACAACAAGGCCGCCCCGGTGGAGATCGCCGAGGCGCTGCAGCAGTTCCCCTCGTCGCTGCCCAGTGCACGCGAATCCGCTTATGCTGCTTGGGTTTCCATCTCGGTCGGCTGCAACAACAGCTGCACGTTCTGCATCGTCCCGTCGTTGCGCGGCAAGGAGGTCGACCGCAGTCCCGACGACATCCTGGCCGAGGTCAGGTCCTTGGTGGCCGACGGCGTCCTCGAGGTCACGCTGCTGGGTCAGAACGTCAACGCCTACGGGGTGTCCTTCGCCGACCCGGCGCTGCCCCGCGACCGCGGCGCGTTCGCCCGGCTGTTGTGGGCCTGCGGCGACATCGACGGGCTGGAGCGGGTGCGCTTCACCTCGCCGCATCCGGCCGAGTTCACCGACGACGTCATCGAGGCCATGGCGCAGACCCCGAACGTGTGCCCCGCCCTGCACATGCCGCTGCAGTCCGGCTCCGACCGGGTGCTGCGCGCGATGCGGCGCTCGTATCGCGCCGAGCGTTACCTCGGCATCATCGACCGGGTCCGGGCCGCCATGCCGCACGCCGCCATCACCACCGACCTGATCGTCGGGTTCCCCGGCGAGACCGAAGAGGACTTCGCGGCCACCCTGGACGTGGTGCGCCGGGCCCGGTTCGCGGCCGCCTTCACCTTCCAGTACTCCAAGCGGCCCGGCACCCCGGCCGCCGAGCTCGACAGGCAGATCCCGAAAGCCGTTGTGCAGGAACGCTATGAGCGCCTCGTCGAGCTGCAGGAGTCGATCTCGCTGCAGGGCAACCAGGTCCTGGTCGGCGAGACCGTCGAGCTGCTGGTCGCCACGGGGGAGGGACGCAAGGACAGCGCCACCGCCCGGATGAGCGGACGCGCCCGCGACGGCCGGCTGGTGCACTTCGCCGCCGACGACCGGGTGCGCCCCGGCGACCTGGTCACCACGGCCATCACCGGGGCCGCACCGCACCACCTGATCGCCGACGCCGGCATCCTCAGCCATCGCCGCACCCGGGCCGGTGACGCGCACGCCGCCGGCCGGCGCCCGCGCGGCGTCGGTCTCGGCATGCCCGGCGTCGGGCCGCCGGCCGGCCCGGCCCAACCCGTTGGATGTGCCTCATGAACGACGACCGCAACCACGACGACCTCCAGCTGGGCGCGCTGCGCACCCAGATCGAAGCCGCCGAACGGCGGGTGGCCGGCGGCATCGATCCCGGCGCCCGCGGCTTCGTGGTGTCGATCCTGGTGTTTGTGCTGCTGGGGTCGTTCATCCTGCCGCACACCGGCGACGTGCGCGACTGGGACGTGTTGTTCGGCACCCACGACGCGGGCGCGGCCGTGGTGGCCCTGCTGTCGCGGGTGTTCGGCTGGCTGGCACTGGTGTTCGGTGTGGGCTTCTCGACGCTGGCGCTGGTGACCCGGCGCTGGGCGCTGGCCTGGATCGCGTTGGCGGGCAACGTGATTGCCGGCGCCGCGGGGATGCTGGCGATCTGGTCGCGGCAGACCGTGCCCGCCGGGCATCCCGGGCCGGGGGCCTGATCGTCGCCTGGATCACCGTGCTGGTGCTCATCTACCAGTGGGCCCGGGTGGTGTGGTCGCGCACCATCGTGCAGCTCGCCGCGGAGGAGCAGCGCCGCCGGGTCGCCGCGCAACAGCAGTCGACCACCCTGCTCGACGATCTGCCCAAGCCCGAGGATCCCGCCGCCGGGACCTGACGCCGGCGGTCAGGGCTTACGGGACAGCGCCTCGACCGCCGCCCGCGCCCACTGCCGCCACTGCTCGGCGTTGGCCCGGGCCTCCTCGGCCTCCTTGGTGCGGCCCGCCGCGGCGGCCTTGCGGGCCTGCTGTTCGTACTGCTCGGCGCGGGCCTGGAACTGCTCGGCCCGGGCCTGCGCCTGCGGGTCGGACCAGCCCGCGTCGCCGGCCTCGCGCACCTTGTTCTCCACCGCGCGCAGCCGGCGCTCCAGCTCGGCGGAGCGCTCCCGCGGCACCTTGCCGATCGCATCCCACTTCTCGGCGATCGCGCGCAGCGCCGCCCGGGCGGCGCCGTGGTTGCCGGTGTCCAGTTTCTCCGCCTCGGCCAGCAACGCCTCCTTGGCGGCGGCGTTGGCGCGCAACTCCGCGTCCTTCTCCGCCGTCGCGGCGTTGCGCGCGGTGAAGAACACGTCCTGGGCCTGCTTGAACCGCCGCCACAGCGCGTCGTCGACCTCCCGGGCCGCGCGGCCGGCCGCCTTCCATTCGGCCAGCAGCTTGCGGAATTCCGCGCTGGTGGCCGTCCAGTCCGTCGATCCGGACAGCTCCTCGGCCCGCTCGCACAGCCGCTCCTTGGCCTGGCGGATGCTCGAGCGTTCCCGGTCCAACTCGGCGAAATGGGCGCTCCGCCGCCGGTTGAAGGCCTCCCGGGCCGCGCTGTAGCGCTTCCACAGCGCGTCGTCCACCCGGCGGTCCAGGCCGGTGATGGTCTTCCACTCGTCGAGGATCGCGCGCAGCCGGTCGCCGGCGGCCTTCCATTGCGTCGAGTTGGCGGCCAGCTCCTCGGCCTCGGCGGCCAGCGCCTCCTTGCGGGCGGTCTGGGCGGCCCGATGCTCCTCGCGCCGCGAGCGCTCGGCGGCGACGGCCGCCTCGGCCTGTTCGGCGAGGCTGGCCAGCCGGGCCGCGAGCGCATCGATGTCGCCCAGCACCGTCGCCATCGGCAGCGCCTCGGCCAGCTCGGAGGCGTGCGCCTTGATCTTGCGCGCATCACCGGTCCCGGACGCCAGCCGCTCCTCCATCAGGGTGACCTCGGTGGCCAGGTCGTCGAACCGCCGGCCGAAGTGGGCGAACGCGGCCTCCCGGTCGCCGGCCTGCCAGGAGCCGACGACGCGCTCGCCGGCCGCGCTGATCAGCCACACCGTGCCGTCGTCGTCCACCCGCCCGAACCGGTGCGGGTCGCTGGGCGGCGGCACCACCACCGGGTGGGTGGCCGGGCGCCCCGGGCTCGCGGGCCGGGGACCGGGTCGCGGACCCGGGCGCGGCGCAGGCCGAGCCGAATCGTCGCGAGGCTGGTCACCCGTCATGCGCTCGTCACTACACCTTCCGCACCGTCCGCGCGGTCCACGTCCCGCGCGCCTGCCGCGCGTAGCGGCACCGTCTCCTGCAGCCGCGGATGACCGATCCAGGTTTTCCCAGCAGCTGCTTAACAGTATTCAAGCAGCTTGCCCCGCCGCTCGCCGCCACCTTGGCATTCCACCGAAGAACGCCCGCCGGCTCCCTGCGACGTTCTCTTAGAGTTATCCAAGCGGCTACATATATTGCCGAGGTAACAATCGAGTGATCACCTTGGGACACGGTCCGCCAACGTGTGGGACGTCATGAATGTGTAGTTGAACTGAACGCGAATTGTGCGTGCATTTGCTTGCGCCTCGGGGAAAGCTAGTCCGGACGGGTCGCGAGGCGGAGGGGTCGGAACATGTCGAAGGTTGATGTCGCTGCGTTGATCGCCCTGTGCGCGGCGCTGGCCTCCGCGGTCGGCGACGTGATCCGCCAGCGCCCCGCGCACGAGATCACCGACAAACCGGTGGGCCACCTCGAACTGTTACGCATGTCGCTGCGCGACACGCGCTGGTGGCTGGGCGGCCTGGCCGCGATCACCAACTACAGCCTGCAGGCCGCCGCGCTCGCCTGGGGGTCGGTGGTGCTGGTGACCGCCCTCCAGGTAACGGCGCTGCTATTCGCCCTGCCCCTCTACACGCGGCTGGCCCACCAGCGAATCAAACCGCGGGAGTGGGCGTGGGCGCTGATTCTGGCCGCCACCCTGGCCGTGGTGATCATCGTCGGCGACCCGGCGTCCGGCAAGCAGCGCGCCCTGCTGCACATTTGGGTGATCGTGGCCCTGGTCATGGTGCCGGTGCTGGTGGCCTGCGTGGTGGCGGCGCGCAGGTGGGCCGGCAGCCCGTTCGCGGCGGTGCTGCTGGCGGTGGTCGCGGGTTTGTCGCTGGCGCTGTTCGCGGTGCTGACCAAGGGTGTGGTCGAGATGTCCGAGCACAGCCTGGTCGGCGTGCTGACCTCGCCGGAGTTCGTGCCCTGGCTGCTGGTGGCGCTGACCGGGATGATCTTCCAGCAATCGGCGTTTCGCGCCGGCGCGCTGACCGCCTCGTTGCCGACGATGACGGTGGCCAAGCCGGTGGTGGCCGGGCTGCTCGGCGTGCTGGTGCTCGACGAGACGCTCAACGCGCACGGCCCCAAGGCGTTCGTGCTGATCGGCGCCGTCGCGGTGGTGATCGTCGCGACCATCGCGCTGGCCCGCGGCGAGGCCGCCAGCATCAACCGGCTCGGGCCCGGCCCGGGCAGCGCCCCGCGAAAAGCCCGTGACGCCGTCGCCGACGTCGCCGCTGACGACGACGACACCGGTCCGTTCAGCGGCCGGCTGCTGGTGGCCGACAGCTCCCGGTGGTGAGCCCGGGCGCGCCGGGCCACGTTAGTTTGGTGGCGTGCTGAGCGTCATCGCCATCGTCCCGTCGGCGCCGGTGCTCGTCCCCGAGCTCGCCGGAACCGCCGCCGACGAGCTGGCCGAGCTGAGCGCCGCGACGCTCGCGGCGGCCGTGCTGCTGCCCGACCGCTGGCTGATCATCGGGACCGGCGCCGCCGACCAGGAGCTGGGCGACGACGCGGTGGGCACCTTCGCCGGATACGGGGTGGACGTGCGGGTCCGGCTGTCCCCGCCGGCCGACGGCCGGGCCGAGACGGGCCCGGCCGAACTCCCGCTGTGCGCGCTGGTGGGCGGCTGGATCCGCGGCCAGGTCCAGCCGCGGGCCGCCGCGCGGGCCCGCATCTATCGCGCCGACCACGCCGCCGACACCGCCGTGCGCCGCGGCCGGCAGTTGCGCGCCGAGCTGGACGCGCTGCCCGAACCGGTCGGGGTGCTGGTGGTGGCCGACGGCGCGAACACCCTGACCCCGGCCGCCCCCGGCGGTCACCACCCCGGCGACGCCGCCGCGCAGCAGGCCCTGGACGATGCACTGGCCGGCGGTGATATCGCCGCGCTGCGCCCGCTGCCGGGCCAGATCCTGGGCCGGGTCGCCTTCGGCGTGCTGGCCGGGCTGGCCGAGTCGGGGCCGCGCTCGGCCAAGGAGCTTTACCGGGGGGCGCCCTACGGGGTGGGCTACTTCGCCGGCGCCTGGCAGCTGTGACGGCGGCCGTGCGGCCACTGGCGATCATCGGCCCCACCGGCACCGGCAAGTCCCAGCTGGCGCTGGACGTCGCCGAACGGCTGGGCCCACTCGGCGCCGAGATCGTCAACGCCGACGCGATGCAGCTCTACTGCGGCCTGGACATCGGCACCGCCAAGCCGCCCGTCGACGCCCGCCGCGGCATCCCGCATCACCAGCTCGACGTCCTCGACGTCACCCAGACCGCGACTGTCGCCCGCTATCAGCGTGCCGCCGCGGCCGACGTCGAGGCCATCCTGGCCGCCGGCGCGGTGCCGATCATCGTGGGCGGCTCCATGCTCTACATCCAGTCGCTGCTCGACGACTGGTCGTTCCCGGCCACCGATCCGCGGGTGCGGGCGCGCTGGGAGCGGCGGCTGGCCGAGGTCGGGGTGGGCGAGCTGCACGCCGAGCTGGCCCGCCGCGATCCCGCGGCCGCCGCGGCCATCCTGCCCACCGACGCCCGGCGCACGGTGCGGGCGCTGGAGGTCATCGAACTGACCGGCTGGCCGTTCGCCGCCTCCGCGCCGCGGATCGGCGCGCCGCGGTGGGATACCGTCATCATCGGATTGGATTGCGACACAACGCTTCTCGACGAGAGGCTGGCCCGGCGCACCGACGCGATGTTCGAGCAGGGCCTGGTGGCGGAGGTGACCGCGCTGCTCGGGCGGGGGCTGCGCGACGGGGTCACCGCCGCGCGCGCCCTGGGCTACGCACAGGTGATCGACGCGCTCGACGCCGGCGGCGGCGACGAGCAGCTGCGGCAGGCCCGCGAGCAGACCTACGCGGGCACCCGGCGCTACGTGCGCCGGCAGCGGTCCTGGTTTCGCCGCGACCACCGGGTGCGCTGGCTCGACGCCGGCGCCTGCAGCCCGCCCCGCCTCGTCGACGCTGCCCTGGACGCCTGGCGCCATGTATCTTGAGCAGGTGAAATTCGCGAAGGGTCACGGCACCGAGAACGACTTCGTGCTGCTGTGCGACCCGCCGGCCGAGCTGCGCCTGACCGCGGCGGGCGTGGCCGCGCTGTGCGACCGGCGGCGCGGGCTGGGCGCCGACGGGGTGTTGCGGGTCACCACCGCCGGCGCAGCCGCCGCGGCCGGCGTGCTGGACCGGCTGCCCGACGGTGTGGCCGGCGACGACTGGTACATGGACTACCGCAACGCGGACGGCTCGGTGGCCCAGATGTGCGGCAACGGCGTGCGGGTCTTCGCGCACTATCTGCGCGCCAGCGGGCTGGAGACCCGCGCCGAATTCGTGGTCGGGTCGCTGGCCGGCCCCCGGCCGGTCACCGTGCACGCCGCCGACGCGACCGGCGCCGACGTCAGCGTCGACATGGGCAAGGCCAGCACGCTGGGCAGCGGGGGCAAGGCCTTCGAGGCGACCGTGGGGGGCCGGCGGTTCGTCGGCCTGGCGGTCGACGTGGGCAACCCCCACCTGGCCTGCCTGGACCCCGAGCTGAGCGTTGACGAGCTGACCGCGCTGGACGTCGCCGCGCCGGTGAGCTTCGATGCCGCCCAGTTCCCGGACGGGGTCAACGTCGAGGTCCTCACCGCACCGACGGCCGGGGTGGTGCACATGCGGGTGCACGAACGCGGCGTGGGCGAGACGCGCTCCTGCGGCACCGGAACCGTCGCCGCCGCCATCGCCGCGCTGACCGCCGGCGGCGCCGACACCGGCACCCTGGCCGTGCGGGTACCGGGCGGCGACGTCGTCGTCACCGTCACCGACGCCACCAGCTACCTGCGCGGGCCTTCGGTGCTGGTGGCTCACGGCGAAATCAGCGAGGAATGGTGGCAGCAAGCGCAGCGTTAATTCAGGTGCACGCCACCGAGTTTGCGTGCATCATCTCCTATTGCCTATGACACATCCCGAATTCCGCGACGACGCTCCGGCCATCACGGAGCCGAGCACCGGCGAACTCGCCCTGGAAGACCGGTCGGCGCTGCGCCGCGTCGCCGGCCTGTCCACCGAGCTCACCGACATCTCCGAGGTCGAATACCGCCAGCTGCGGCTGGAACGGGTGGTGCTGGTCGGTGTGTGGACCGACGGCACCGCCGCCCACAGCCGGGCCAGCATGGCCGAGCTGGCCGCCCTGGCCGAGACGGCCGGCTCCCAGGTGCTCGAGGGCCTGATCCAGCGCCGCGACAAGCCCGACCCGTCGACCTACATCGGCTCCGGCAAGGCGGCCGAGCTGCGCGACGTGGTGCTGGCCACCGGCGCCGACACCGTGATCTGCGACGGCGAACTGTCCCCGGCGCAGCTGACCGCGCTGGAAAAGGCGGTGAAGGTCAAGGTGATCGACCGCACCGCGCTGATCCTCGATATCTTCGCCCAGCACGCCACCAGCCGGGAGGGCAAGGCGCAGGTGTCGCTGGCCCAGATGGAGTACATGCTGCCGCGGCTGCGCGGCTGGGGCGAGTCGATGTCCCGGCAGGCCGGTGGCCGCGCCGGCGGCAGCGGGGGAGGCGTGGGGCTGCGCGGTCCCGGTGAGACCAAGATCGAAACCGATCGGCGCCGCATCCGCGAGCGGATGGCCAAGCTGCGCCGCGAGATCAAGGACATGAAGCAGGTCCGCGACACCCAGCGCAGCCGCCGGCTGCACAGCGACGTGCCCTCGATCGCCATCGTCGGCTACACCAACGCCGGCAAGTCCAGCCTGCTCAACGCGCTGACCGGGGCGGGCGTGCTGGTGCAGGACGCCCTGTTCGCCACCCTGGAGCCCACCACCCGGCGCGCCGAATGGGACGACGGCCGGGCGTTCGTGCTCACCGACACCGTCGGGTTCGTCCGGCACCTGCCCACCCAGCTGGTCGAGGCCTTCCGCTCCACCCTGGAAGAGGTCGTCGACGCCGACCTGCTGGTGTACGTCGTTGACGGCTCCGGCGTCAACCCGCTGGCACAGATCGACGCCGTGCACCAGGTGACCTCCGAGGTCATCGCCGACCATCACGGCGATCCACCGCCCGAGCTGCTGGTGGTGAACAAGACCGACGCCGCCGGCGACGTGGCGCTGGCCAAGCTGCGGCACGCCCTGCCCGGCGCGGTGTTCGTGTCCGCGGCCACCGGGGACGGCATCGACGGCCTGCGCCGCCGGATCGCCGAGCTGGCGGTTCCGGCCGAGGCCGCCGTGGACGTGGTGATCCCGTATCACCGCGGCGACCTGGTGGCCCGGCTGCACGCCGACGGGCGGGTGCAGCAGGAGGAGCACAACGCCGAGGGCACCCGGATCAAGGCGCGCGTTCCGCTGGCCCTGGCCGGGCGGCTGCGCGAGTTCGCCGCCCCCTGACCCCGGCGGCTGCCGACCAACCGTCTGGTTGTTATATGACCAACCGTCTGGTTGTTATATGTTGGGCGGCAGCAATCCCAGTCGCCCGGAGGTCGTCCATGAGCAGCGCCATCAAATACCAGCGCACGCTTTTCGAGTCAGAACACGAACTGTTCCGCGAGTCCTACCGGGCCTTCCTCGATCGTCACGTCGCGCCGTATCACGACGAATGGGAGAAGGCGAAGATCGTCGACCGCGGGGTGTGGCTCGAGGCCGGCAAGCAGGGCTTCCTGGGCATGGCGGTGACCGAGGAGTACGGCGGCGGGGGCAACCCCGATTTCCGCTACAACACCATCATCACCGAGGAGACCACCCGCGGCCGCTACAGCGGGATCGGCTTCGGCCTGCACAACGACATCGTCGCACCCTACCTGCTGGCCCTGGCCACCGAGGAGCAAAAGCAGCGCTGGCTGCCGAAATTCTGCACCGGAGAACTGATTACGGCGATCGCGATGACCGAGCCGGGTACTGGCAGCGACCTGCAGGGCATCAAGACCCGTGCGGTCAAGCAGGGCGACCACTACGTGCTCAACGGGTCAAAGACGTTCATCACCAACGGAATCAACTCCGATCTGGTGATCGTGGTGGCCCAGACCGATCCGGACAAGGGGGCGCAGGGCTTTTCGCTGCTCGTGGTGGAGCGCGGCATGGAGGGCTTCGACCGGGGACGGCACCTGGACAAGATCGGCCTGGACGCCCAGGACACCGCCGAGCTGTCGCTCACCGACGTCAAGGTGCCCGCCGAGAACCTGCTGGGCCAGGAGGGCATGGGATTCATCTACCTGATGCAGAACCTGCCGCAGGAACGGATCTCGATCGCCGTCATGGCGGCCGTGGCGATGGAGCAGGTGCTGGAGCAGACGCTGGAATACACCAAGGAGCGCAAGGCATTCGGCAAGCCCATCGGCAGCTTCCAGAACAGCCGGTTCGTGCTGGCCGAGCTGGCGACGGAGGCCACCGTGGTGCGCATGATGGTCGACGAGTTCGTCCGCCTGCACCTGGACCACAAGCTGACCGCAGAACAGGCCGCCATGGCCAAGTGGTACTCCACCGAAAAGCAGGTGCACCTGATCGACCGCTGCCTGCAATTGCACGGCGGCTACGGCTACATGCGCGAATACCAGGTCGCCCGTGCCTATCTGGATGCCCGGGTGCAGACCATTTACGGCGGCACCACCGAGATCATGAAGGAAATCATCGGCCGCAGCCTCGGCGTCTAGCTTTTCGCGCGGCCGGGGGCACGCCGGGTCGCGATTCGGACATGGCCCCGCATCGGTTCGACATCGATGCGGTATCCGTTTTGTAAAATTCGTAATTTGACTTCGCATTTCTTGTTGGCTGGAGCAATGTAATGCGAGCCCGGCGACAAGGCGGATCGTGAGGGGGTCCTTTCCCCGCGCCATCGCGGCCCGCGCGCCGGAGACGCAGTACGGGCGTCGCCGCAAAGAGAGCCATGCCCGTCGGCTGGAAGGCTTGGTGAAGGTGCACAGAGGTCGGATGCGCAAGCTGGTCGGAAGCGCGTTGGTCAGCTTGACGACCGCAGCACTGGCCGCGGTACTCCTGGCGCCCGCCGCGGCGGCGAGCCCGATCGGCGACGCCGAAGCGGCGATCATGGCGGCCTGGGAGAAGGCCGGCGGCGACACCTCCCCGCTGGGCGCCCGCAAGGGCGACGTGTACCCGGTCGGGGACGGGTTCGCGCTGGACTTCGACGGCGGCAAGATGTTCTTCACCCTGGCCACCGGCGCGAAATTCGCCTACGGGCCGATCCTGGACAAGTACGAGTCGCTGGGCGGGCCGGCCGGCAGCGACCTCGGATTCCCCACCACCAACGAGACCGACGGCGGCATCGGGCCGTCCAGCCGGATCGCCACCTTCTCGGCCCCCGACAAGCCGGTGATTTTCTGGACGGCCGACCACGGCGCCTTCGTGGTGCGCGGTGCGATGCGGGCCGCCTGGGACAAGCTCCGCGCTCCGGCCGGCAAACTGGGCGCGCCGGTCGGCGACCAAGCCGTGGACGGCGACGTGATCTCCCAGCAGTTCACCGGCGGCAAGATCTCCTGGAACCGGGCCAAGAACACGTTCAGCACCGCCCCGTCGAACCTGGCGCCGCTGCTGTCCGGTCTGCAGATCTCGGGCCAGAACCAGCCGAGCAGTTCGGCCATGCCGGCCCACCCCAAGAAGTTCAGCTGGCATTGGTGGTGGCTGATGGCCGCGATCCCGGTCGCGGTCCTGCTGGTGCTGCTGATCTGGGTGCTGTTCGTCTGGCGCCGCCGCCGGCTCGGGCCCGAGGCCACCGGCTACGACGTCGACCACGGCTACGACGCGGCCGAGGGGCAGCGGGGACACGACGACGCCGACCTGGCCACCGAGCACTTCGGCGCGCCGCCGTCCGGTGAGCCGCCGGCCGAGTCCGGGGCCGCCGCCCGGGTCAGCTGGCAGCGCCAGGCGCCCGCCGACGGCGGATACGGGTTCGAGGAGGAGGAGGAGGAGGGCCCCGACGCGGTCGACACCGATTCGATCCCGGTGGTCTCCGACG
This sequence comes from Mycobacterium lepraemurium, assembly GCA_002291465.1. Classification (GTDB taxonomy): domain Bacteria; phylum Actinomycetota; class Actinomycetes; order Mycobacteriales; family Mycobacteriaceae; genus Mycobacterium; species Mycobacterium avium. The sequence continues at coordinate 1,478,919 of CP021238.1, forward strand.
AGATGCTCGCCGAGGCGGACTATCCCGCCGCCGAGGCCGACTACACCGACTACACTGGCTACACCGACGCCGTCCCGGAGGTCGCCGAGCCCGAGACCGCCGCCGACGCCGCCTACGTCGACGCCGACTACGCCGATGTCGACTACACGGACGTCGGCTACCGGGAGGACGAGTATCCCGACCTCGCCGTGCCGCACACCCCGCCCGACGCCGACGCCGTGACCGGCGGCATCCCTGCCGCCGAGGCCGACGACGAATACGCCGAGCTGGCCGCGCCGCAAGCGCAGCCCGAAGAGCGCCCGGAACCGGATGAGGTGGCGGAGGCCGCCGGTGCCGTCGCCGCCGGTGTCGCCGGGACCCGACCGCGGTCCGGACGGCACGCCGCCGCGGATGAGGAGGACGCCTCGGAGAACGGTCTGGCCGGCCCGGACGGGCGACCGACGATCCACCTGCCGCTGGACGACCCCTACCAGGCGCCGGAGGGTTACCCGATCAAGGCCAGCGCGCGCTACGGCCTGTACTACACGCCGGGCAGCAACCTGTACCGGGACACGCTGCCTGAGCTGTGGCTGTCCAGCGAAGAGGTCGCGCAGGCCAACGGTTTCACCAAGGCCGACTGACCGGCGTCACACCTTGCGGATCACCGTGACCACCTTGCCCAGCACGGTCGCGTCGTTACCGGGAATGGGGTCGAACGCCGGGTTGTGCGGCATCAGCCAGACCTGACCGCCGGCCCGTTTGAACGTCTTGACGGTGGCCTCGCCGTCGATCATGGCCGCGACGATGTCGCCGTTGTCGGCGACGTGCTGCTGGCGCACCACCACCCAGTCGCCGTCGCAGATCGCCGCCTCGACCATCGAGTCACCGACCACCTTGAGCAGGAAAAGCGTTCCGCCGCCGACCAACTCGCGCGGCAGCGGAAAGACATCCTCAACGGCCTCCTCGGCGAGGATGGGCCCGCCGGCCGCGATCCGCCCGAGCACTGGGACGAAGGTGGGTTCGGGCAGCGCGTCGGAGCCGGCCACTTCGGTGGCGGGCACGGCCACGTCGTCGTCCACGCCGCGGACATCGACCGCGCGCGGCCGGTTGGGGTCGCGGCGCAAATACCCCTTGCGTTCCAGGGTGCGCAGCTGGTGGGCCACCGAGGAGGTCGACGTCAGGCCGACGGCGTCGCCGATCTCCCGGATGCTCGGCGGGTAGCCGCGGCTGGTCACCGAGGCGCGGATGACGTTCAGGATGGTGCGCTGCCGATCGGTCAGCGAGGGATCCACGGCGTGCAGCCGGCCGTCCGGTCCGGCTGATGAACTGTCGTTGCTGTCGTCCATGGCACCGAATGTAACCCCATCGCCGACAAGAATCAAACATGTGTTCGACTGGCGTGTCGTGCTCTACCCCGGTGCCGGCCGCGGAGCCCGCCTGGGGCCTAAAGACCCTACAACTGCGGAATCACACATGTGTAACTTTTGCGTAGACCGGGTACCTGATCTGCATGACAGTGGTAAGGCCGACGAAGTTGTCGGTGGCGTGATCTAGCGTTTGGCTCGTGCGACACGCTTCGCTCAAATGTTCGGGTTTCGAACACACAAGCGATTAGAGTTGAACACACGAGCGAGAGCTAGTTGACCGGAGGAACGCAGATGACAGTCATCCATACGCTTGCGCCGCGTCCGAGCAGTCTTCGGTGCCCGGTCAACGGACCGGTTCAGGGCGTTCGGTACGGCCGCGACGGGCTGACCCGTCCACGCCGGCCGGGGCCGGTCCGGCCCGCCGGGGCGGCGACCCGCTACCACGGCACCGGGGTGGCCATGTCGGTTGCTCCGCACCGGCGGCGCTCGGTCACCTGGGTGACGACGGTCGGGCTGGCGTTGGCCGCGGGGGCGATCACGCTGTGGCTGGGTCTGGTCGCCAACGTCGGTCAGGTGCTCAACGGCGACGCGCCGAGCTCGGCCGCCCACGTCCCGGACCGGCTCGCCGTCGTGCGGGTCGACCCGGGGGAGTCGCTGTCCGACGTCGCCCACCGGGTGGCACCCGACGCGCCGGCCGCCCAGGTCGCCGACCGCATCCGCGAGCTCAACGACCTGCACTCGCCCACATTGGTGGCCGGCCAGACGTTGATCGCTCCCGTCGGCTGAACTCCTTGTGCCACAACGCTTCCGGGACCCGATTCCACTGTTGCCGGTGGCAGGCCTGGAGGCCCGGTGGCTCCGTTAGCCGTCCCGCCGTCGGCGCAGGTACGCTCGAAGTCCTGCGGTACCCGGTCGTCGGCACGGTGAAGGAGCAGTCATGCACTGTCCGTTCTGCCGTCATCCGGACTCGCGGGTGATCGACTCGCGGGAAACCGACGAAGGCCAGGCCATCCGGCGGCGCCGCTCCTGCCCCGAGTGCGGACGGCGTTTCACCACCGTGGAAACCGCGGTGCTGGCGGTGGTCAAGCGCAGCGGCGTCACCGAGCCGTTCAGCCGGGAAAAGGTGATCAGCGGCGTCCGCCGGGCCTGCCAGGGGCGCCAGGTGGACGACGATGCGCTCAACCTGCTGGCCCAGCAGGTGGAGGACACCGTGCGCGCCGCCGGCTCGCCCGAGGTGCCCAGCCACGAGGTCGGCCTGGCCATCCTGGGGCCGTTGCGCGACCTCGACGAGGTGGCCTACCTGCGCTTTGCCTCGGTTTACCGGTCGTTCGAGTCCGCCGACGATTTCGAGCGCGAGATCCAGGCGCTGCGCGAGCACCGCGGGGTGGCGACCCCGGGCTGACGACGCCGCGCACACCGCGTCGGCCTAGGCCCGCGTTCATGCCCACCCGACTTGCATCCCGACCTCGCCGCGCTGGCCCCGCTGCTGAGCACCTGGACCGGCCGGGGCTCCGGCAAGTACCCCACCATCCAGCCGTTCGACTACCTCGAAGAGGTCACCTTCTCCCACGTCGGCAAGCCGTTTCTGGCCTACGCCCAGAAGACCCGGGCGGCGGCCGACGGCAAGCCGTTGCACGCCGAGACCGGATATCTGCGGGTGCCGCAACCGGGTCGGCTCGAATTGGTGCTGCCCCCCCCAGCGGCATCACCGAGATCGAAGGTCGGCACCTACGCGGTCACCGGCGGCCTCATCGAGATGCGGATGTCCACCACGTCGATCGGGCTGACCCCCAGCGCCAAAGAGGTGACGGCGCTCGGGCGTTGGTTCCGCATCGACGGCGACGAGCTTTCCTACTCGGTGCAGATGGGCGCGGTCGGGCAGCCGCTGCAGGACCATCTCGCCGCGGTGCTGCACCGGCAGCGCTGAGGAGTCATCGCCGCCGGATCGTCAATCCAGGTGCCGCACACCGTCATTGACCACCCGCCCGGCCACCCCCACCCAGCCTTCGGCGCTCCAGCTGGTTTCGATCACCGAACCCTTGCCCTGGGTGATCCGCAGGTCCCGGCTCAGGTAATCGGTGATCCGCATCGCCGCCGAACCGGTCGCCTCGTCTTCGGGCACGCCCAGGTTGGCGGCGAACATCCGGGACCGCAGCGCCCCGGCGGCCCGGTCGGTCCAGGCCCACAGGTAGTGCGCGGTGTCGTCGGAGAACTCCGTCGGGTCGGCGGCGAGAACCTCCTCGGCCGAACCGAATTCGTGCAGCGCCAGTTCGGGCGCCCATTCCGAGCGGGCGCTGATGTGGGCGCGCGGCCCGTCGTAGCCGACCTGCACGATCCCGGCCGGAACCGCCAGCGTGTTGATCGGCGAGCCCTGCTCGCGCAGCCACCACGCGGCGCCGACGGTGGGATGACCGGCGAACGGCAGCTCGGTGCGCGGCGTGTAGATGGTGGCGTGCGCGGTGGACCAACCGGGTGCCGGAAGGCCAACGAAAACCATTTCGCTGTAACCCAATTGGGTGGCCAGCCGCTGCCGGTCGGCGACCTCGACCCGGCCGGCGTCCACCACGCTGAGCGGATTGCCGAAGTTGCCGTCCGAGTCGGTGAACACCCGCAGCACCGTCACGTCGATACCCATGGCCCGACTGTACGACCCCGGCCGCGGCCGGCCCGGACTCAGGTGGCGCTGCGTTCGTCGGATCCCATGGCGCTGAGCACCGCGACGCGGGTGGGGGCTGGGCCGGTGACGGCCTGCGCGCCGCCACCGCTGCGCAGCAACCGGCGCAGCGCCTCCTGATCGTATACGGCGGGCTCGGTGGAGTCGATGAAGCGCTCGACGACGTCGATGAACCGGGCCGGGTCGTCGTGGAAGGGGAAGTGGCCGGAGCCCTCGAAGATCTCCAGCTGCGAGCCGGGCATGGCGGCGTGCGCCATCCAGGCGTGCCGGACCGGCACCACCACATCCTTGGTGCCCCAAACGATCTGCACCGGGATGGCCTCGGTCAGGTAGCAGCGGTCGAGCATGGTGACGATCTGCCCGCGCCAGTCCACCACCGCCCGCAGCGTCCGGCTGAACGCCGCCGACGCCGTCGGCTCGGGCAGGTCGTCGAGGATCCGCAGCACGTTGGGCAGGTCGCGGCCCAGGCCGGTGCTGCCCAACGCAGCACGAAGTTCACGTCCTTGGTCACCCCGCCGGCGCCGACCAGGATCAGCCGCTCCACCAAGTGCGGGAACTGGTAGGCGAACTGCATGGCCACCCCGCCGCCCAGGGAATGGCCGACGATGGTCACCCGCTCGATGTTGAGCACCGCCAGCAGGTCGCGCATCCCATTGGCGTAGGCTGCCACCGAGTAGTCGGCGCGCGGCTTGTCGGACTGGCCGTGCCCCAACAGGTCCGGGGAGATGACGGTGAACCGCTGGGCGAGCTTGGCCTGCATGGTGTTCCACGTGGTGAAGTTGTCGCCGATGCCGTGGATCAACAGGATCGCCGGCACCGACCCGGCGATGCGGTAGGCGCGGCGGTAACCGTGAATGGTGCGGAACTCGAGGCGGGGTGCGGTCACTTCCCGCACCGGGCGGAGCGTGTTCTTGCGCTTCCGCTCGATCATATCGCCAACCTTGTTGTCGGGCCGGGGTGGCGGCGGTGGTGGCTGGGTGGTCGGGTCAGGCCTGGTCGTCGTCGTCGAACTTTTTCTCCGCCTGCTGGGCCAGGAATCGCTCGAACTCGGCGCCCAGCTCGTCGCCGCTGGGCAGGTCCCCGTCGCGAGTCAGTAACGACCTGTTCTCCTGGGCGTCGATGAAGGCATCGTACTGGCGCTCGAGCGCGGCCACCACTTGAGCCACCTCCGCGCTCGCCTCGACCTGCTCGTCGATCTTGGCCCGGATCACCTCGGCGGCTTCGCTCAACGCGGTCAGCGGCAGCTCCAGCGACGCTGTCTTGGCGACCTGCTCGAGCAGCGCCTGGGCGGCGGGATAGTCGGTCTGGGTGAGGTGGTGCGGAACATGCACGGTGTAGCCGACCACCTCGTGCCCGTGCTGGGCCATCCGGTACTCCAGCAGGTTGGACGCGCTGTCGGGGACCTGGATCTCGGCAATCCAGGGCTGGAAGTTCTTGATCAGCTCCGGGTTGTTGGAGTGCGCCGTCATGGTGATCGGCCGGGTTGGACCGCTATCGGCACGGTGCCCAGGCCAATGGTCTGGCGCACGCTCAGCCGCTCGGCCAGCAGCCGCACCGCGGTGATGAAGCGCTCCCACTTCAGGTCCGGCTCCAGCCCGGCCAGCAGCAAAAATGGGGTGCCGACACTGTCGCGCAGCGCGTACAGGCTCAGCTCGGGATCGTCGTAATGGGTGAAGTGGTCAGTCTTGAAGGTCATCAGCGGGCGCCGCGAGCGGTAGTCCAGCAATTCGTCGATCGCGAACGACGCGACCAGCTCGGAATCGAGCGCCGCCTTCAGATGCTTGGCCGCCGCCGGATGGCGTGCCCGGCGTCGGAAAAGCCCTCCAGGGCGTGCACCAAGACCGGGCCGCGTCCGTCGGACGTCGACAACTGCGGGGCGGGCAGCTCCAGCTCGTACACGCCGGCCTGCCCCGGCTGGTATTGATCACCTGCGTCTTGACGGTGAGTCATGGGGATCGCCTCCTTTCGGGGTCTCTCCAGGGTGCCCTACCAAGTGTCCCCCGAATCGCGGGGCACCGACATCGAACAGCGAACGCGAAGTCACGCTGTCAGCTGAAACGCCACCATTGTCCGGCGTAATCCGCGGCGCCCCGATCCGGGGTCCGCGCCGCGGCGCGCCAGCAAACCCGTGGCCACACCGCGACGCGCGGAAGTCGGCCCGGCGGGGCAGGGTCAGGCATGATGAAGGCGATGCGCGTACCGATCCTGATGCTCTGCTCGGTGGTGGGGGTGGCGGCGTCGCTGACGTCGTGCCACCGGTCCGTCGAGCACGTGTCGGGTGCCCCGGTGTCCGCGCCGCGGGTCGGCGGCCCGGTGCAGCGGCTCAGCCAGCCCGAGCAGAAGGCCGTCGCGGGCCCGGTGGAGCCGGACCGGCGCATCGGGGCGATCTTCATCGACGGTGGGCCGCTTCATGTTTGCACCGGTTCGGTGCTGCATTCGACGGCCGGCAACCTGATCATCACCGCCGCGCACTGCCTGGCCGGGGCGTCGCTGATCACGTTTGTTCCCGGCTTCGCCGGCGATGCCGCGCCCGGGCCCGCCGACGTGTGGAAAGCCGACGCGGTGTACCTCGATCCGCGCTGGACCAACGGCAAGGATCCGCACGCCGATTACGCGGTGGCGCGGGTCAGCAACGACAGCGGCGGCGCCGTCGAGTCCCGGGCCGGGTTGGCGCTGACGCTGGGCGTCACACCCCCGTCGGGCAGCCGGGTCAGCGTGCTGGGCTATCCGGCTGGGGTGGGCGGCTCGCCGATCGGGTGCCAGGCCGCCACGTCGGTCACCGACACCGGATTCCCGGTGCTGGCCTGCGAGGGGCTGGCGGACGGCACCAGCGGGGCGCCCTGGGTCAGCGGCACCACGGTGGTCGGGTTGATCGGCGGCCTGGAGCGGGGCGGCTGCGCGGCCAACATGTCGTACTCGGCGCCGTTCGACGCGCAGACCGCGGAGTTGCTGGCCCGCGCCGAGGCCGGCGGTCCGGGCGACCCGATCCCCAACGACCTGCAGGACGCCTGCTAGCGGGTCAGCGGCGGAACTGGTTGAGCGCGCGCACCTTGTTCATCACTTCCAGCGCCGCCACCTTGTATGCCTCGGAGAAGGGTAGTTGAACACCGCGTCGACCAGGTATTCCACCGTGCCGCCGCAGCCCATCACGGCCTGCCCGATGTGCACCATCTCGGTGGCGCTGGTGCCGAAGATGTGCACGCCGAGCACCTTGAGGTCCTCGGTGGATACCAGCAGCTTGAGCATGCCGTAGGAGTCGCCGGCGATCTGGCCGCGGGCCAGCTCCCGGTACCGTGCCACCCCCACCTCGTAGGGGATCGCGTCCTTGGTGAGCTCCACCTCGGTGGCCCCGACGTAGAAGACCTCGGGGATGGAGTAGATGCCGATCGGCTGCAGCTCGGTGATGCCGTCGGACGCCTCCCCGGACGCGTGATAGGCGGCCAGCCGGCCCTGCTCCATCGACGTGGCGGCCAGCGCCGGGAAGCCGATCACGTCCCTGACGGCGTAGATGTGCGGCACCTTGGTCTGGAAGTGGTCGTCGACGAAGATGCGGCCCCGGTTGTCGGCCTCCAGCTCGGCGTTGTGCAGGTCCAGATGGTCGGTCTGGCCCCGCCTGCTCGCCGAGTACATCACCGTCTCGGCGGGAATCTGCTTGCCGCTGGCCAGGGTGGTGACGGTGCCCGCCGACCCGACGTCGACCGCGGTCACCTCCTCGCCGAACCGAAACGTCACCGCCAGGTCGCGCAGGTGGAACTTGAGCGCCTCGACCACCTCGGGGTCGCAGAAGTCGAGCATGTCGTCCCGCTTCTCCACCACGGTCACCTTGGTGCCCAGGGCGGCGAACATCGAGGCGTACTCGATGCCGATCACGCCGGCGCCGACCACCACCATCGAGGTGGGCAGCGATTTGAGGTCCGGGATCCCGTCGGGGTCGAGCACCCGGTCCTCGTCGAACTCGACGCCCGATGGCCGCGTCGGCCGGGTGCCGGTGGCGATGACGACGTATTTGCCGCTGATGGTGATCTTTTCGCGCCGCGACGGGTCCTCGACCTCGATGGTGTGCGGGTCGACGAAGCGGCCGTGCCCGATCAGCAGGTCGATGCGGTTGCGCATCAACTGGTTGCGCACCACCTCGATCTCCTTGCCGATCACGTGCTGGGTGCGGGGACAGCAGGTCGGCGGGGGTGAGCTTCTCCTTCACCCGGTAGCTGGCGCCGTAGAGTTCGCGCTGGCTCATGCCGGTGAGGTAGAGGACCGCCTCGCGCAACGTTTTCGACGGGATGGTGCCGGTGTTGACGCACACGCCGCCGAGCATCTGTCCGCGTTCGACGACCGCGACGGACTTGCCCAGCTTGGCCGATGCGATCGCGGCCTTCTGCCCGCCGGGCCCCGACCCGATGACCACCATGTTGTACTCTTGCGGCGAGCTCATGGGCTAAACAGTAGAGCAGCTCAACTCACAGTGCTGGGTTCGTCCACAGCTGTGCTGCCGCGCCCGCTCGGCCGCGCCGCCCGGTGACGGTGGCGGCCGTCAGCGTGGGTGCTCATGACCACGCATCGACAACCCGACTTCACGCTTTCCCGCCCGGGTGCGCTCATCGCCGCGCTGCCCGCCGTTCTCGGCTTCGTCCCCCGAAAATTCATTGGTACTGGTGTCTTTGGAGGACGGGCGGCTCGGGTCGGTGCTGGGCGTCGACCTGTCCGACGAGTTAGCGCACCGGGTCGACCACCTGGCCGAGGTGGCCGCCGCGGTCCGGCGCCAGGCCGGCCGGCGGACCGCGGCGCTCCGGGCGGATCCGGTGCGCCGCACCCGCGGCGACGTCGAGAAGGCCATGGCCGCCGCCGCCCGGGTGTCATCCGGTGAGGCGCTGTCCGACACCGACCTGGCGAGGCTGGGCTGTGCGCTGAGCGACCCTCAGGTGCGCGACATGCTCTACGCGCTGGCCGTCGGCGAGGGCGCCGACGAGGTCGAATCGCTGTGGGCAGTGCTGGCGCGCACGCTGCCCGAGCCGTGGCGGGTCGAGGCGCTGGTGCTGGTCGCGTTCAGCGCCTACGCCCGCGGCGACGGTCCGCTGGCCGGGGTGTCGCTGGCCGAGGCGCTGCGCTGCGAGACCGGGCATCGGATGGCCGGCATGCTGGACACCGCATTGCAGTCGGGTCTGCGGCCCGGGGACATCCGGGACCTGGCGCGCACCGGCTACCGGCTAGCCAAACAGTCCGGCGTACGGCTGCCGCCGCGACGGCCGTTCGGCCGCAGGGCCGGGTGAAACGTTCGGCCGCAAGGACGCTTGAAAGGGGGAGAAGCGGCGTGGCTCAGACCTTTTCGACCTTGACCGCGTGGGCCATCTCGTGCGGCAGGGTGACGTTCTCGTGGCCGGGGATGACGATCGTCACCCCCGCGGGGCCGGTCTCCACGGTGACCCGGGCGTTGGGCACCACACCGGCGTCCTTGAGCCGCGAGATCAGGTCGATGTCACCCTGGACGCGCTCGGTGAGCTGGCGCACCACCACGGCCACCGGGGCGCCGGACGGCAACTCGGTGAGCCGGACCAGGTTGGCCTCCTCGGCGCCGGAGTCGGGCCCCACGCCCAGGTCCAGCAGCCCGGGAATCGGGTTGCCGAACGGCGAGGTGGTGGGGTTGTTCAGCACCTTCACCAGGTGCCGCTCGACGTCCTCGCTCATCACGTGCTCCCAGCGGCACGCCTCGGCGTGCACTTCCTCCCAGGGCAGCCCGATGACGTCGACCAGCAGCCGCTCGGCCAGCCGGTGCTTACGCATCACGGCCACGGCCAGCGCCCGGCCCATGTCGGTGAGCTCGAGGTGGCGGTCGCCGGCGACGTGCAGCAGCCCGTCGCGCTCCATCCGGGACACGGTTTGGCTGACGGTCGGCCCGCTCTGATCGAGGCGTTCGGCGATCCGGGCACGCAGCGGCGCCACGCCCTCTTCTTCGAGGTCGTAGATGGTCCGCAGATACATCTCGGTGGTGTCAACCAGGTCGTTCATTCAGCACCTTCCATCGACGCTGAGTCTACTTGGCCAGCTGCGTGAATGGGTGTAACGCGTCGACGGCAAGCAGTATGCCCGCCGCTGACGCGGCGGGCATACCGGCTGCTACCTAGCTTGGGTGAGCTATCAGCTCGCGTACGACCGTAGCCGGTCGGCGCGCTCCCCGTTGCGGAGTTTGGACATCACGTCCCGCTCGATCTGGCGGACCCGCTCCCGGGACAGCCCGAACAGCTTGCCGATCTGGTCCAGCGTGCGCGGCTGGCCGTCGTCGAGGCCGAACCGCAGCCGGATCACCTGGTGCTCACGCTCGTCCAGGGTGGCCAGCACGCTGCGGATGTCGGTGTGCAGCAGCTCGGCGATCACCGCGTTCTCGGCCGACATCGCCTCGGCGTCCTCGATGAAGTCACCCAGCGGGGCTTCCTCCTCCGAGCCCACCGGCATGTCCAGGCTCACAGGGTCGCGGCTGTGTTCGAGCAGGTCGTTGATCTTGTCGATCGGGATGCCCGACTCGGCGGCCAGCTCCTCGTCGGTGGCCTCGCGGCCCAGGTTCTGGTGCATCTCCCGCTTGATCCGCGCCAGCTTGTTGACCTGCTCGACCAGGTGCACCGGCAGCCGGATGGTGCGGCTCTGGTCGGCCATGCCGCGGGTGATGGCCTGACGGATCCACCACGTCGCGTACGTCGAGAACTTGAATCCCTTTGTGTAGTCGAACTTTTCCATCGCCCGGATCAGCCCGAGGTTGCCCTCCTGGATCAGGTCCAGCAACGGCATGCCGCGACCCGTGTACCGCTTGGCCAGCGACACCACCAGGCGCAGGTTCGCTTCCAGCAGATGACGGCGCGCGGCCTGGCCGTCGCGCACCACGGCCTCCAGATCGCGTTTGCGGTTCTCCCCGAGGCGCTTACGCGTTTCGAGCAGGTGCTCGGCGTAGATCCCCGCTTCGATGCGCTTCGCGAGTTCCACTTCGCCAGCCGCATTCAGCAACGCCGTCTTACCGATCCCGTTCAGATACACGCGCACCAGGTCCGCTGCGGGGCTTTGAGCATCCAGATCGCCGTCAAATCTGCTCGTGCTGGCGTTCGCCATAGCGACCTCCCGTTCGGCTTGTACTGTCATCGGGTTCAACGACAGACCAGCCTTCTGAGTTCCCGGCGGTTCCCCATCTCACACGTGTTGACGGGCAGAAATGTGTCGCCGACCTGAGAATGTCCTGAGAAGTGCGCCCCGGCGGCACGCTCAGTGAAACGGCGGGCGGTCCCGATCGATTCCGTCCCACCCGCCCGGTTGCCACCCCGGCTGCGCAGCTGGCGGCGGCTCCAGCGCCGCCTGCTCGGCGCGGGGAAATAGCGGGGTGCGGCGGCAGGCGTTGTCGAACCGGCGGGGCTCGTCGGGACTGCGCGGCGGCCGGTCGTTGGCGATCAGCACGGCCATCCACGGCAGCGGGATCGACGCCGCCACGATCGCCAGCGAGATCAGCCCGTTGTGCGAGGCGCCGTGGGCGACCGCCGCCAGGATCAGCGCCGGAATCCGGAAAGCCATCAGGGTCTGGTATTTACGCACCCGCGCGCGGTGCTGCTCCTCTTAGGAGGGCGCGGCGGCGGTGATGGAGCACTGGCCAGCTCTTGTTGCGGTCAAAGTCGTCGAACCCGCTATCGAACCCCGAATCGGAGCCGTGCTTCATTCCTCCACTGTCCCACACCCGGGCGGTTCCGGCTCGGCCGGTTTCCGCCCGTCCGGCGGCACGTCCGCTGGTGCCGCCGGTGGTGCACAATATTATGGGTATGCAGACTCAGACGATCGAACGCACCGAGACCGACGAACGCGTCGACGACGGGACCGGCAGCGATACGCCCAAGTACTTCCACTACGTCAAGAAGGACAAGATCGCCGAGAGCGCGGTGCTGGGCAACCACGTCGTGGCGCTGTGCGGCGAGGTCTTTCCGGTTACCCGGGCGGCCAAGCCGGGCTCACCCGTCTGCCCGGAGTGCAAGCAGATCTACGACCGGCTCAAGAAGGGCTGATCAGCCCCGCGGTTCGGCAGGCGCCACCTCGCGCCGCTGGGTCGCCGGGTTCGCGATGGGGCTGGCCAGCGTCTGCACCGTCCGCTCCAGGGCGGGCGACCGGGAGAACAACCAGGTGCGCAGCCGGTGCGCATGGGTCTTCGGCGCCGGGAACTCCTCCTGGACGGCGGCGTTGAGCTCGGCGCCCAGCATGATCGCGAAGCCGCCGAAGAACGCGAACAGCAAGAACGCGATCGGGGTGGACAGTGCGCCGTAGGTGTAGCCGGTGCTGGTGATCCAGCGCAGGTAGAACCGCAGGCCCAGGGTGGCGGTGACGAACACCGTCGTGGCCAGCATCGCGCCCAGGATCAGCCGGTGCGACGGCAGCGGCTCGGGCAGGGCGACCCGGTACAGGATCATCACCGCGATCGTCAGGCCGACGATCAGGGCGGGGTAATAGCCGTAGCGCAGCACGTTGGACAGGCCGAGCGGGATGTGTTCGCCCACCTTGCGCGGGCCCACCACCACCAGCGGCGCGGTCGCCACCACGCCCACCAGCATCACCACGTAGAGGAACAGCGCAAAGAACCGCTGATGCACCGGGTGGCGCAGCGGCGTCTGGTCGTGCGCCTCGACCACCGAGTCGACGAACGCCGAGATGGCCGACGACCCCGCCCACAGCGAGATCAGGAATCCCAACGACACCACTTCGCCGCGGGCGTTGTTGGCGATGTCACGGACGGTCGGCTCGATGATCTCGTTGACGACGCTGGGGGAGAACACGCTGTGCGCCGTCGAAATCAACTGCCGCAGGATGCTGGGCAGCATGTCCGGACCGAACAGCGGCGCCACGTAGGCGAGCGTCCCCAGCAGCCCGAGCAGCAGCGGCGGCAGGGACAACGCCGACCAAAAACCCGCCTGAGCCGACTCCGAGAAAATGGAGTCGTCCCAACTCTTGGAAAGAGTCCTCAGGGTGATTCGCCAGATGTGGTGGCGCGACGGTTTTGCGACCTGATTGCTCATACCAGTCCAGCATTACCGGAAATCGCGCCTACTTCCCACGTTGGCGGCGGGCGAGTTCGGTAGGGCTAGCTTTCGCTGACCTCCAGCACCGCGTCCAGCTCGGTCAGCTTGGCCTCGTGCTCGTTGGCGTGGTGCTGGCAGAAGAGAAGCTCCAGTCCGGAAGGCAGCTTGGCGCGCACCCGAGCCGCGGCACCGCAGCGATCGCAGCGGTCGGCTCTGGTCAGTTCTGGACTCGTCAGAGTTGCATTCATGGCTTCTCCGTTCTCGTACATTCACTTTCTCAGACGTATGGCGTTTTCGCCTTGTTCCCCGATCGTTATCGGGTGTGTCGTTTCTCACGACCTGGTCAGGTTTGGTTTGGCGGGTTCTCTAGGGTGGCGGTCGTGACCGTCACTCCCGGCGTGCTGGTGCACCTGTGCGGGGCGAAACAGTGAGCCCGCGCCCGGCGCCGGGGCCGCATCGATCCGCAGGACGCCGACTTCATCCACCTGTCCACGCCGCAGTAGGTGCACCTGCCCGCCAACCGGCTCTACCGCGGCCGCGACGACCTGGTGCTCCTGCACGTCGACCCCGACCGGCTTGCGGCGCCGCTGCTTTGGGAGCCGGGAGTGCCAACCGATCCCGCATCGATGTTGTCCCCGCATCTGTACGGGCCGCTGCCGGTGAGCGCTATGATCGCGGTCACCGACTACTGGCCGGGACCCGACGGCGGCTTCCCACCCGTCGCCACGTAGGCGTCGGCTTCGATCTCCACCAGCAACTCGGGTGCGATCAGCGCCGCGACCTCGACCATGGTGGCCGCCGGCCGTATCGCGCCGAACACCTCCGCGTGCACCGCCCCCACCTCGCGCCAGCGCGCGATGTCGGTGACGTAGATCCGGGTGCGTACCACATCGGCGAGTTCGGCGCCGGCCTGTCTCAGGGCAATCTCGATGCGGCGCAAGGCATCTCGGGCCTGGGCGGCGATGTCGGCCGGCGGGCCCGGCGCCGGTTGTCCCGGCGACCCAGACGTGCGGGCCGACGCGCGCACCGCCCGCGCGTAGCCGACGTCGGATTCGAAGGCCGAGTCGGATTGGACCACAGTGCGGCTGGTTGACATGCGCCTCACGGTACGACGGCGACGCCGCCCAGGCCACGCTTTTTTCACACCTGGCTGAATTGCCTTGGGCAGCAACGCTTCCGGTGCGTTCCGCCCGGACCGCTCAGTCCAGGTAGTCGCGCAGCACCTGGGAACGGCTGGGGTGGCGCAACTTTGACATCGTCTTGGACTCAATCTGGCGGATGCGCTCGCGGGTCACCCCGTAGACCTGGCCGATCTCGTCCAGGGTGCGGGGCTGGCCGTCGGTCAGGCCGAACCGCAGCCGCACCACGCCGGCCTCGCGCTCCGACAGCGTCTCCAGCACCGACTGCAGCTGGTCCTGCAGCAGCGTGAACGACACCGCGTCGACGGCCACCACGGCCTCGCTGTCCTCGATGAAATCGCCCAGCTGGGAATCGCCCTCGTCGCCGATCGTCTGGTCCAGCGAGATCGGCTCGCGCGCGTATTGTTGGATCTCGAGCACCTTTTCGGGCGTGATGTCCATTTCCTTGGCCAGCTCCTCGGGCGTGGGCTCGCGGCCCAGGTCCTGCAGCAGCTCGCGCTGAATGCGGCCCAGCTTGTTGATCACCTCGACCATGTGCACCGGGATGCGGATGGTCCGGGCCTGGTCGGCCATGGCCCGGGTGATGGCCTGACGGATCCACCACGTCGCGTAGGTGGAGAACTTGTAGCCCTTGGTGTAGTCGAACTTCTCGACCGCACGGATCAGGCCCAGGTTGCCCTCCTGGATCAAATCGAGGAACGCCATCCCGCGGCCTGTGTAGCGCTTGGCCAGTGACACCACCAACCGCAGATTCGCTTCCAGCAGATGGTTTTTCGCGCGGTCGCCGTCGCGGCAGATCCACATCATGTCGCGGCGCTGGGCAGCGGGCAGCTTCTCGCCGCGCTCGGCCATCTCCGACATCAGCTGGGTGGCGTACAGGCCGGCCTCGATCCGCTTGGCCAGCTCAACCTCTTCCTCGGCGTTGAGCAGCGCGACCTTACCGATCTGCTTGAGGTAGGCGCGCACCGAGTCGGCCGACGCGGTCAGCTCGGCGTCCTTGCGGGCCTGCCGCAACGCCTCGGATTCATCCTCGTCCCAGACGAAATCGCCGGAGGCCTTGTCCTTTTCGGACGGCTCGGCGATCTCGTCGTCCTCGTCGGCGACGGTGGCGCCGGCCGCCTTGGGGGCGGCGGCTTCCTCGTCCTCGCCTTCCTCGGCGTCACCGGGCTCGATGTCGGCGTCGTCCGCCGCCGCGTCCTCCTCGAGGTCGTCGAGGTTCAGGTCGGTGTCGGTGTCGAGATCCTCGACGGCGCCGTCGGTGTCGAGGGCGTCGGGATCGGCCGGGCCGCCCTTGGCCACCTTCGTCCCGCGCGCCGACGGCGTCTTGGCGTCGGCACCCTTGGCCGACGACCGAGTCTTCTTGGCGGGTTCGGCCGCCGCGGCGGCCTCGGACTTGGCGGACCGCGATGCGGTCTTGGTGGCCCGCTTGGCGGGCGCGGAGCCATTGGTGGCCTTGGCCGCCGGCCGCTTGGCGGGAGACGACGGAGACTTCGTGGCGGTGCGTTTCACCGGCCCATCCGTCGCCGGGCTTGCTTTGGTCGCTGCCACTTACACCCCTTCGTTTGGGCTCACTTTCGGTGGGTAGTGGGCATGGTTAACCGAAAGTGTCTGCTATGTCGATGTCGGCGTTGGTATCAGCGTGACCAGTCGCACGCTGGCGGTTGGGCGTTCGCCGAGCACCATTGTAACGACAGTGCGCGGTACCACGGCTGTGCCGGCCAAAAATCAGTGGGTGACGTCCGAGGTCGCGGCCATGGCCGCGCCGACGATCCCGGCAGTGTTGAGCAGGGCCGCGGCCACCACCGGGGTGCGGTTTTCTAGCAGCGGCAGCCATTTGTCGGCCTTGCGACTGATCCCGCCGCCGGCGATGAACAGGTCCGGCCACAGCGTGTTCTCGATACTCACCAGCACCCGGGTCACCTGTTTGGCCCACTTTTCGTAGGACCAGCCGTGGCGTTCCTTCACCGAGGACGCCGCGCGCTGCTCGGCCTCCTTGCCGCCCACCTCCAGGTGCCCGAGCTCGGTGTTGGGTATCAGGGTGCCGTTGTGAATGACCGCCGAGCCGATCCCGGTGCCGAACGTCAGCAACACCACCAACCCCGACTGGCTCCGGCCCGCCCCGTAGTGCTCCTCGGCCAGCCCGGCGGCGTCGGCGTCGTTGAGGACGGTGACCTCCTGGCCGTTCAGTTCGGCGCTGATGATGTCGCGCGCGTTGGTGCCGATCCACGCCTTGTCCACGTTGGCCGCGGTCTGCACGACGCCGTGGGTGACCACCCCGGGGTAGGTGACGCCCAGCGGCCCGGTCCATTCGAAGGCGTCGACCACCGCCGCGATGGTCTTGGCGACGGCCGCCGGTGTCGCCGGCTGCGGGGTCAGCAGCTTGACCCGCTCGCCGATCAGCAACCCGGTGTCCATGTCGACGATACCGCCCTTGATGCCGCTGCCGCCGACGTCGACGCCGAAGCCGCGCCGCGGCGGCGGGGCGGCGGGGGTGTGCGCGGTCGAGTCGAGGCTGGTCATCGAATCTCCTCGGCGTCACTGGGCTGTCCGCCCACCTTAACGCCGCGACCGCGCGGGCCGCGGGCGTCTGCGCGGCGGCGGCGACTGTGATGCGATGGACCGGTGATGCCCTCCGATGACGAGCTCGTGCGGCTGCGTTCGGTGGCCGAGACCCTGGCCGCCGAGGCGGCCGCGTTTGTCCGGCGCCGGCGCGCCGAGGTGTTCGGCACCGAGCCCGGCGGGGCGTCCGCCCCCGACGGCGGCGCGGTGCGATCCAAGAGCACGCCGACCGACCCGGTGACCGTGGTGGACACCGAGACGGAACGGTTGCTGCGGGAGCGCTTGGCCCAATTACGGCCCGGCGAACCGATTCTCGGCGAGGAGGGCGGCGGGCCCGCCGAGCCGTCGGCCCCTGGGGACGGGACCGTCACCTGGGTGCTCGACCCCATCGACGGCACGGTGAATTTCGTGTACGGCATCCCCGCCTATGCGGTCTCGGTCGGCGCTCAGGTCGACGGCGACTCGGTGGCCGGGGCGGTCGCCGACGTGGTCGGCGACCGGGTGTACTCGGCGGCCGCCGGTCTCGGTGCCCATGTCAGCGACGGCGCAGGTAGGCAACCGCTGCAGTGCGCGGCGGTCGACGATGTGTCGATGGCGTTGCTGGGCACCGGTTTTGGCTATGCGCGGCAGCGGCGCGCGGCGCAGGCGGCGCTGTTGGCGCGGATGCTGCCGGTGGTCCGCGACGTGCGGCGGATCGGCTCGGCGGCGCTGGATCTGTGCATGGTCGCCACGGGCCGGCTGGACGCCTATTACGAGCACGGTTTGAAGGTGTGGGACCGCGCCGCAGGCGCGCTGATTGCCGCGGAGGCCGGCGCCCGGGTGGTGCTGCCGGCGCCCGACGGCGACGGGGCCGGGTTGGTGCTGGTCGCCGCGCCCGGGATCGCCGACGAGTTGCTGGCCGCCCTGGAACGCTTCGACGGCCTGGACCCGATCCTGGACTGACCGGCTCAGCAGCTGCTGGCGTGAATCTTGGCCAGCAGCGTGGGATCCGAGGGTTCGGTAGCCCCGGGCCGCAGGGTGGCCAGCACCGCGTCGATGTCGTCGTTGTGGGCCAGCGCGGTGAAGTCGGTGCCTAGCGCGAGGTCGACGGAGTCGTCGGCGCGGTTGTCATTGAACAGTTCGGTGCACGGCGCCACCAGCCACACCGCCGCGGCGGTGGCCTGCCCGGCGGTGCCGAACCGGATCTGGCCCTGGCAGGTGAGCCGGGTGCCCGTGTACAGCGGGTCGTTGGCGGCGGTGGGCTGGGCGAAGCTGAGGTCTTTCATCGCCCCGGCGACGTCGCCGGCCTGCCCGCCGCGGCCGCTGGCGTTGAGCACGCGGACCTTGGTGTCGGCGAGCTTGGCGGGCGTCACGTCTATCATGGCGCTGCGCGACACCTGCTCACCGAGCTGGGCCGGCGCCGAACCCGTCGACCCCGCCGGCCCGGTCGACTTGGGCGGGGGATTGCACACCGCGGCCTCGTGCACCTTGGCGGGCCGCGTCAGCGCCACCGTCCAGATGACGGCGGTGGCCACCGCGAGCAGGCTCACCACCACGATCGCCGGCCGGGGGTTGCGCCGGCGGAATGGCCGGCCGTGCTTGTCAAAAGCGGTACCCTCGGTGATTTGTGTGACCACAGCTGCACTCTAGTCGCACGCCAAACCCCTGTTCAGAAGCGAGCCAAGGGTAAAAATAAAGGTGTGAGGTAAATCACACCTTAAGGGGCCGCGATCCGGGCGCGAATCGTTTGGTGGATGCGTTCGACGCTGGTACAAAGCGATGCTTGGATAACGAGGGCGTGTGAGGGGAAAGAATGCCTACCGACTATGACGCTCCACGGCGTACCGAGACCGATGACGTCTCGGAGGACTCGCTGGAGGAGCTCAAAGCGCGACGGAACGAGGCGGCTTCGTCCGTCGTCGACGTCGACGAATCTGAATCCGCTGAATCTTTCGAACTGCCCGGCGCCGACCTCTCGGGGGAAGAGCTCTCGGTGCGCGTCATCCCGAAGCAGGCTGACGAATTCACCTGCTCGAGCTGCTTTTTGGTGCAACACCGCAGTCGGCTGGCCAGCGAGAAGAACGGCGTGATGATCTGTACCGACTGCGCGGCCTGATCGGTCAGCCGCGTAATGCCGACAGCACCCGCTCCGGGTGACGGCAGCTCACTAACCAGCTAACCAGTACGGCGTCGGATCGTCCGGGTCGTCGAGTACCACCAGGATCATCGGTCCCACCCACGCCCGGTGCAGCACGTAGGCGGCCGGGTCGAGCTGACGGCCCAGGGCGGCGGATTTCGCCGACGGCGCCACCGGCGCGGAGCGGGCGATCGCGGTGACCGGCAGGTGCGCCGGGCCGGCCCACAGTTCCACGTCGCCGGGCGCGGCGGGGTTGGCGGTGACCCGGACCTCGATGCGGCCCAGCCACAGCAGCGCCGCGGCGGCCACCGCGAACAGCGCCGCGTACGGCCATCACGAGGACTGGCGGGTGACGCCCATGTTGAACTCGAACGCGATGATGCCGGCCAGCGCGAACGCCGGCGGCCACCACCACCAGGGCACCCACAATCGTTCGCGATATCGCACGTTGTGCGGCGCGACGCGGGTATCGGACACGCGGTCAAGGGTAGTCTGTGGCCCCGTGTCGACCAGTCTGGCCATCGTCCGTCTCGACCCCGGGCTTCCGCTGCCCAGCCGCGCTCACGAAGGCGACGCGGGCGTCGACCTCTACAGCGCCGAAGACATCCGGCTGGAACCCGGCCGGCGCGCCCTGGTGCGCACCGGGGTGGCGGTCGCCATCCCGTTCGGCATGGTGGGCCTGGTGCATCCGCGGTCGGGACTTGCTGCGCGCGTTGGACTTTCGATCGTCAACAGCCCGGGTACGATCGACGCGGGCTACCGCGGCGAGATCAAGGTGGCGCTGATCAACCTGGACCTGGCCGAGCCGATCGTGGTGCACCGCGGCGACCGCATCGCCCAGCTGCTGGTGCAGCGCGTCGAGTTGGTGGAGCTGGTCGAGGTGTCGTCGTTCGACGAGGCCGGGCTGGCCGGCACGTCCCGGGGCGACGGCAGCCACGGTTCTTCCGGCGGACACGCGAGTCTGTGATGCGCGCCGGCGAGGATTTCACGAGGAGGCGCGATGAGGTGGGCACCCCACCCGGGGAAGAGCGGCGCTGATGGCTGTATTCGGTAGGCGCGCCCGCAGGGGCGACGACGAGGACACCCCGGTCGGCGCGGAGATCCCCGAACCCGACCCGGTGGTGGCGCACGACGACGCGGACGAGCAGGCCGCCGATGAGCTCGAGGGTCCGTTCGACATCGACGATTTCGACGACCCCGCCGTGGCGGAGCTGGCTCGGCTGGACCTGGGCTCGGTGCTGATCCCGATGCCGGAGGCCGGCCAACTGCAGGTGGAGCTGACCGAAACCGGTGTGCCAAGCGCGGTTTGGGTCGTCACGGCCAACGGCCGTTTCACCATCGCGGCCTACGCGGCGCCCAAGACCGGCGGCCTGTGGCGCGAGGTGGCCGCCGAGCTGGCCGAGTCGCTGCGCAACGGCTCGGCCAAGGTCAGCATCCAGGACGGGCCCTGGGGGCGGGAGGTGGTCGGCACCGCCGCCGGCGTGGTGCGCTTCATCGGCGTCGACGGCTACCGGTGGATGATCCGCTGCGTCGTCAACGGCACCTACGAGACGATGGAGGCGCTCGAGCAGGAAGTGCGAGAGGCGTTGGCGGACACCGTCGTTCGCCGCGGCGACACACCCCTTCCGGTGCGCACGCCGCTGCCGGTGCAGCTGCCCGAGCCGATGGCCCAGCAGCTGCGGGAGACCGCGGCCGCGCAACAGGCCGCCGCGCAGCAAGCCCAGTCCCAGCAGTCGCCGGGCAACGAGCCGGCCGCGCGGCGCAGCGCCGACGGGTCGGCCATGCAACAGCTGCGCACCACCACCGGCGGCTGACCCGGCCGCTCGGGACTACAGCTCGGCCAGCGCGGCCAGGCATGCCGCGCCCAGGGTGGCGGGGTCGGCGTCGATCTGGTCCAGCGTCACCGTGCGCAGCGCCGCCCGCGGCGCGGTGGCCACCCAGTCTCGGCCCGCCTGCAGCGGGTGAATCGGGTCGTCGAGCGCGGCCGCCACCGCCAGCGGCGCGGTCAACCCGGCCAGCTCGTCGCGGCTCGGCGCCACGTAGCCGGCCGCCTCTTCCATGGCGTCGGGCAGGTGCGGCCACTGCGCGCCCCACGAGCGGGTCAGCTCGTCGGCCAGCCACGCCGGGCTGGACGCGCGCATCTGGATCGTCGTCGCCGCCAGCCCGTCGGCGCGTAACCGGGCGGCCGAAATAGCGTGCCGCCAGCGCGGCCAGCACCGCGACCGCCCGATCGGGACGACGCGGCGCGCCGGGGGCCGATCGCGGTCGGCGGCGTGTCGATCGGCCCCCGGCGCGCCGCGTCGTCCAGCGCCTCCAGATAGCCCGCCACCAACCGGTCGGGACGCGGCGGCGGGGCCACCAGCACCGCGCCCACCCCGGCAAGCGGACCCGAGAATGCCCGGTGAATGTAGTCGTCGTCGGAGCCGGTGCCGGGCAACAACACGGCCCTGACACCGCGCAGATCGACCACCACCCCTTGATAGTGCCCTGGCGTTCACCGGGGCTCCAACCGGGGTGTTTGAGTCGGTTGGCGCGGGGGAACCAAGAGGTCTACGGTGTCTGTTGGCATAAATGGAAGCGTCGAGGCTTATCAGCATTGTCAGGAGTGGCCATGGGGGCCCAAGGGTATCTGCGCCGGCTCACCCGACGGTTGACGGAGGATCCGGAGCAACGCGACTCCGAGGAACTGTCCGACGAGGTCGCCAGCACCGGCGCGCAACGTGCGATCGACTGCGAGCGTGGCCAGGAGGTCACCATGGTCGGCACGCTGCGCAGCGTGGAATGTAACGGCCGGGCCTGCGCCGGCGGCGTGCGCGCCGAGCTGTTCGACGGCAGCGACACCGTCACCCTGGTATGGCTGGGCCAGCGCCGCATCCCGGGCATCGACTCGGGCCGCACCTTGCGGGTGCGCGGCCGGCTGGGCAAGCTGGAGAACGGAACCAAGGCGATCTACAACCCGCACTACGAAATTCAACGGTGACCGTCCCCGACGACATGGGGGCAATCCCGTCCCCGGGGAGCCGGGCTTGTCGGAACAAATGACCGCTAACCGCATCAATCCCGAACGTCTGCTGGCACAGGCAGGCGGAGTCAGTGGTGTCATCTACTCGTCGCTGCCGGTGGTCGTGTTCGTCATCGCGTCGAGTGTGTCCGGCCTGGTCGCGGCGATCGCGGCCGCGCTGGGGGTGGCCGCGCTGGTCCTGCTGTGGCGCCTGGTGCGCCGGGACTCGCCGCAGCCCGCGATCTCGGGGTTCTTCGGTGTGGCGCTGTGCGCGCTGATCGCCTACGTGGTGGGGGAGTCCAAGGGCTACTTCCTGCTGGGCATCTGGATGTCGTTGTTGTGGGCGGTGGTGGTCGCCGCGTCGGTGCTGATCCGCCGCCCGTTGGTCGGCTACGCGTGGAGCTGGGCCGGCGGGCGCGGCGAAGGCTGGCGCAGCGTGCCGCGGGCGGTGTACGCGTTCGACGTCGCCGCGCTGTGCTGGGTGCTGGTGTTCGCCGCCCGCTTCGTGGTGCAGGGGCTGCTGTACGACGCCGACCGCACCGGCTGGCTGGCGGCGGCGCGGATCGGGATGGGCTGGCCGCTGACCGTGCTGGCCACCTACGCCGCGATCAAGTCGGCGCAGCGGGCCATCGCCGCGGTCGAGCTGGCCTCCGGAACCGCCGGCGAGTAATCCGGCGGCCAGCTAGCCGAGCAGCAGTTTCTGCAGTTCCTCTTCGGCCTCGGCCACGGCGACGAACAGCAGCTCGTCGCCGCCTTCCAGCGGCTCGTCCTCCTCGGGCACGATCACGCGCGGCCCGCGCAGTATGGTCACCAGCGCGGCGTCGCGGGGCAGCTGCAGCCGGCGCACCGGCTTGCCGCCCCACGGGGTGTCGTTGGGCAGCGTGATCTCGACCAGGTTCGCCTGCCCCTTGCGGAATTCCATCAGCCGCACCAGATCACCGACGGCGACGGCCTCCTCGATGAGCGAGGCCAGCATGCGCGGCGTCGACACCGCCACGTCCACCCCCCAGGCGTCGGTGAACAGCCATTCGTTGCGGGGATCGTTGACCCGGGCCACCACCCGCGGCACCGCGAACTCGGTTTTGGCCAGCAGGCTCAGAACCACGTTGGCCTTGTCGTCGCCGGTGGCGGCCACCACCACGTCGAACTCCTGCAGCTGCACCGACTCCAGCAGGCTTAGCTCGCAGGCGTCGCCCAGCCGCCAGTGCGCGGCCGGGATGGCGTCGACGTCGACGTGATCGGGGTTGCGTTCGATCAGGGTCACGTCGTGCCCATTGGCCAGAAGTTCCCGGGTGACCGAGCGGCCGACCGCGCCGGCGCCGGCGACAGCTACCTTCAGTTGCGCCGCTCCTCGTACCCGGCTTGCCCCTCCGGCGAGCCGGCTCCTTCGTCGTCGGCGGTCTTCATGTGCGCCGCTCCTCGTGGTTCACAGGTCTTCGCTCGGCGGTAGCGCGGCGATAGCCGCCGCCTCGGCCGCGCGGCCCGATATCGCCGCCACGTACACCTGGTCGCCGGCCTGGATCACCGACTTGGGCTCGGGCAGCACGCCCGCCCCGAACCGGATCAGGAACGCGACCCGGGCGCCGGTGGCCTGCTCGAGATCGGTGACCCGGTGCCCGATCCAGTCCTCGTGCAACACGACCTCGGACACGGCGACGGTGCCGGTCGGGTCGCGCCACTTGGCCGTCTGGGTCTCCCGCAGCAGCGCGTTGAGCAGACGGTCGGTGGTCCAGGGCACAGTCGCGATGGTGGGAATGCCGAGGCGCTCGTAGACCTCGGCGCGCTTGGCATCGTAGATGCGGGCCACCACCCGCTTGACGCCGAACGTCTCGCGGGCCAGCCGCGCCGAGATGATGTTGGAGTTGTCGCCCGAGGACACCGCGGCGAACGCGTCGGCCTCCTCGATGCCGGCCCTCAGCAGCACATCCCGGTCGAATCCCTGGCCCAGCACCCGCTTGCCGGCGTATTCGGGGCTGAGCCGGTTGAAGGCGGTGCTGTCGCGGTCGATGACCGCGACGTCGTGACCGATGCGCGACAGCCCTTCGGCGACCGAGGATCCGACCCGGCCGCAGCCCATCACCACTACACGCACATTCAGATCCTCTCGGCCGCGTCTGGCGTCGTCACCGGCAACGCACGTCGGCAAGCCGTTTCGGCCGGCGAACATTCTCGCCTACGAACGCTACCGGCATACTCGCCGGGGCTTACTCTTGGCTCTCGTGTCCAAACTTTCAACCGCCACTCGCCGGTTGCTTATCGGGCGGCCGTTTCGCAGCGACCGGCTGAGTCACACCCTGCTGCCCAAGCGGATCGCCTTGCCGGTGTTCGCCTCCGACGCGTTGTCGTCGGTGGCGTATGCGCCCGAAGAGGTGTTTTTGATGCTGTCGGTGGCCGGGGTGAGCGCGTACGCGCTGACGCCCTGGATCGGCCTGGCGGTGGCCGCGGTGATGCTGGTGGTGGTGGCCAGCTACCGGCAGAACGTGCACGCCTACCCGTCCGGCGGCGGCGACTACGAGGTGGTCACCACCAATCTCGGCGAGACCGCCGGCCTGGTGGTGGCCAGCGCGCTGATGGTGGATTACGTTCTGACCGTTGCGGTTTCGACGGCCTCGGCGATGGCCAACATCGGCTCGGCGGTCCCGATCGTGGCCGAACACAAGGTGTTCTTCTGTGTGGCCGCCATCCTGTTGGTGATGGCGTTGAACCTGCGCGGGGTGCGCGAGTCCGGGGTGGCCTTCGCGATCCCGACGTATGCGTTCATCATCGGGGTGCTCACGATGATCGGCTGGGGGCTGTTCCGGATCTTCGTGCTGGGCAACCCGCTGCGGGCGGAATCCGCCGGATTCGAAATGCATGCGCAGCACGGCCAGATCGTCGGTTTCGCGCTGGCGTTCATGGTGGCGCGGTCGTTCTCCTCCGGGTGCGCGGCGCTGACCGGTGTCGAGGCGATCAGCAACGGGGTGCCGGCATTCCAGAAACCCAAGTCGCGCAACGCCGCCACGACCCTGCTGATGCTGGGCGGCATCGCCGTCACGCTGCTGATGGGCATCATCGTGCTGGCCGAGAAGATCGGGGTGAAACTCGTCGAGGACCCGGCGACGCAGCTGAGCGGGACGCCGCCGGGCTACTACCAGAAGACCCTGGTCACCCAGCTGGCGCAGGCGGTGTTCGGCGGCTTCCACATCGGGTTCCTGCTGATCGCCACCGTGGCCGCGCTCATCCTGGTGCTGGCCGCCAATACCGCGTTCAACGGGTTCCCGGTGCTCGGCTCGATCCTGGCGCAGCACAGCTACCTGCCGCGGCAACTGCACACCCGCGGCGACCGGTTGGCGTTCTCCAACGGCATCCTATTTTTGTCCGGGGCGGCGCTGCTGGCGATCATCGTCTTCCGCGGCGAGGTCACCGCGCTGATCCAGCTCTACATCGTCGGCGTGTTCATTTCGTTCACGCTGAGCCAGATCGGCATGGTGCGGCACTGGACCAGGTTGCTGCGCACCGAGACCGACGCGGCCGCGCGGCGCAAGATGATGCGCGCCCGGGCGGTCAACACCGTCGGATTGCTTTCCACCGGCGCGGTTTTGCTGGTGGTCTTGATCACCAAGTTCGCTGCCGGGGCGTGGATCGCCCTGTTCGCGATGAGCTTGCTGTTCGGGATCATGAAGATGATCAACCGGCACTACAACACGGTGAACCGCGAATTGGCCGAGCAGGCCGCCGACCAGGACGACGTGGTGTTGCCCAGCCGCAACCACGCCGTGGTGCTGGTGTCGAAGCTGCACCTGCCGACGCTGCGCGCACTGGCCTACGCCCGGGCCACCCGACCCGACGTGCTCGAGGCGGTGACGGTCAGTGTCGACGACGCCGAAACCCGCGATCTGGTGCACAAGTGGGAGGAAGCCGACATCAGCGTCCCGCTCAAGGTCATCGCCTCGCCCTACCGCGAAATCACCCGCCCTGTACTGGAATACGTCAAGCGGGCCAGGGAAGAGTCGCCGCGCACCGTGGTCACGGTGTTCATTCCGGAGTACGTGGTCGGCCACTGGTGGGAGCAGGTGCTACACAACCAGAGCGCGCTGCGGCTCAAGGGGCGGCTGCTGTTCATGCCGGGGGTGATGGTGACTTCGGTTCCCTGGAAACTGAGTTCGTCGGAGCGGCGCAAGACCCTGGAGCCGCACATGGCCCCGGGCGACGCCCGGTGGGGAATCTTCGATTGACCCGCCCGGGGCCGCCCCCGGTGGGCGAGCTGACGCTGACCACCGGCAGCCCGGCCAACGGCGGCAGCTGTGTGGCGCATCACGAGGGCCGGGTGGTGTTCGTCCGGTACGCGCTGCCCGGTGAGCGGGTCCGGGTTCGGGTCACCGCCGACCGCGGATCCTATTGGCACGCAGAGGTTCTCGACGTCATCGAGGCGGCGGACGGCCGCATCGAGTCGCTGTGCCCGATCGCCGGGGTGGACGGCGCCGGGTGCTGCGACCTGGCTTTCGTGCGGCCCGAGGCGGCCCGGGCGCTCAAGGCCGCGGTGGTGGCCAATCAGCTGGAGCGCCTCGGCGGGCATCGCTGGGGCGGCGAGGCCGAACCGCTGGGGGATACCGGGCCGACGGGGTGGCGCACCCGGGTCCGGCTGGACGTGGGCGCCGACCGCCGCCCGGGCTTTCACCGGTACCACAGCGAGGAATTGGTGACCGACCTGCGCTGCGCGCAGCTGCCGCCCGGCATGCTGGACGGCATCGCCGAGACGCAGTGGCCGTCGGCCGCCCAGCTGCATGTGGCCGTCGACGATGACGGTGCCCGCCACGCGGTGCGCACCCTGCGGCAGGGCCGGCGCACCGCGACCAAGGTGATCGAGGGACGGTACGAGGCGGTGCAGCGGGTGGGCGGGCGCAGCTGGCGGGTGCCGGTGACCGCGTTCTGGCAGGCGCACCGCGACGCGGCGGCGACCTACCGCGCCCTGGTGCTCGACTGGGCGCAGCCCGGCGCCGGCATGACCGCGTGGGATCTCTACGGCGGCGCAGGCGTTTTCGCCGCGGCGCTGGGCGAGGCCGTGGGCGCGTCCGGGCGGGTGCTCAGCGTCGACACCTCGCGGGCGTCCACCCGGGCCGCCCGGGCGGCGCTGGCCGACCTGCCGCAGGTGCAGGTGGCCACCGACTCGGTGCGCCGCGCCCTGGCGGCGCAACGAACCCCCGCCTTGAAAGCAGACGTGGCGGTGCTGGATCCGCCGCGGGCCGGCGCCGGGCGCGAGGTGATCGACTCGCTGGCCGCCGCCGGCGTGCCCCGCATCGTCCACATCGGTTGTGAGGCAGCCTCTTTCGCCCGCGATATGGGAACCTACCTGGGGCACGGTTACACCATCGAGAAGATCAGGGTGTTCGACGCGTTCCCGCTCACCCATCACAGCGAATGCGTCGCGCTGCTGACGCGGTGAGTTTCGCACTCGCCGAGCGTGAGGGATATGGGCGAAAAACGAACGAGGCTCGTACCCAGGCCCCACGCTCGACGCGCCGAATCAGCCCCACACGAAATAGCGCAGCCACAGATACAGTGCGGACAGCGCGACCGAGACCGCGGTGACCACCACGCCCTTACGGGTGAACTCCCAGAAGGAGATGGGATTGTCGGCCCGGCGGGCGATACCGAGCAGCGCGATGTTGGCGCTGGCGCCGATCGCGGTGAGGTTGCCGCCGAAGTCCGTGCCCAGCGCCAGCGACCACCACAACACCGCGGGGTCGGCGTGATCGCCCAGGGCCGGCACCAGGTCGGCGACCACCGGCGCCATCGTCGCGGTGTACGGGACATTGTCGACGATCCCGCTGATGACGACCGACGCGACGAGGATGACCATCGTCGCGGTCAGGGTGTTCCCGCCGGTGGCGGTGATCGCCAGGCGGGCAAGGTGTTTGACGACGCCCGTCTTCACCAGGGCGCCGGCCATGACGAACAGGCCGGCGAAAAACAGCAGCGTGTCCCACTCCACGCCGGACAGGTAGTCGGCGGGCTGCAACCGCGACGCCACCACCAGGATGCCGGCGCCCAAGAGTGCCACCAGCGACGGTTCCAGGTGCAGCGGCCCGTGGGCGATGAACGCCGCGAACACCGCCAGCAAGACCACCCCGCACGTGACGAGCAACCGGGGATCGCGGATGGCCTCCTTTTCCTCCAGCGACATCACGTCGGCCACCCGCTCGGGATCGACGGTGAAGGCTTCGGGAAAAATCCTGGGCAGCAACGCAATCAGCACGCCGACGACGATGACCACGATGGGCGCCAGATGAACCAGGAAGTCGTTGAAACTCAGCCCGCCCCTGCTGGCGATGATGATGTTTGGCGGGTCGCCGACCAACGTCGCCGCGCCGCCGACGTTCGACGCGAACACCTCGGCCATCAGGAACGGGGCCGCGGTGATCGCCAGGCGATCGCACACCAGGAGGGTCACCGGGGCGATCAGCAGCACCGTGGTCACGTTGTCCAGCAGGGCCGACGCGAGCGCGGTCACCAGCACCAGCAGGATCATGACGCGCAGTGGGGAGCCCCGGGCCCGCTTGGCCGACCAGATCGCGACGTACTCGAAGACACCGGTTTGGCGCAGCACGCTGACGATGATCATCATGCCGAGCAGCAAAAATATTACGTCCCAATCGATTCCGGTCTTGCGCGAGTAGAAGACGTCGTCCGAACGGATCATCGGCAACGTGATGACTACCGCGGCGCCGGCCAGCGCGACGAACGTCTTGTTGACGCGGTCGCTGGCGATCAGGGCGTAGGCCACCACGAACACCGCAATCGCGATGACGCTCATCTATGTCCCACCCGATTCAAGGCTGCAGCACTGCCCCGAGCACCCGCGATGCGGTGATTACCCCGATCAGCCGGCCCCCCTTGACCACCGCGACGAGCGGGCTGCGCAGCCGCGCCATCAGCGCGGCCACCTCGATGATGGTGTCGTCCGCGTCGGCCGGGGGCACGTCGACCAGGTGGTCCGGCAACACGTCGCGCACCGTCTTGCCGCGCAGCTTCTCCGCGCAGCGGTCGGCCACCGACTCGTTGAGCACACCGGCCAGCGACGGATCGTCCTGCACGTAGCGGGGCACGATGAAGCGCACGACCTGTGAGGCGGGCAGCACCGCGAACGGTTTACCGGACGCGTCGGTGACGACGATCCCGGGCAGCCGGTGCTCGGCCAGCAGCCGGGTGGCGTCCAGGGCGTCGGAGTCGACCGAGACGACCGGGAAGTCCTCGGCTAGTTCCGCCGCGCGCATACCCAGGACAATACGACGAGCGCCGGCTACATTGATCAGTAGTGTTCCGCCGGGCGCTGCGTAGACTGACGGGATGCTGGAACAGATCCGCGGGCCCGCTGATCTGCAGCACCTTTCGACGCATCAGCTCCGCGAACTGGCCGCCGAGATTCGAGAGTTCCTGATCCACAAGGTCGCTGCCACCGGGGGGCATCTGGGGCCCAACCTCGGCGTGGTCGAGCTGACGCTCGCGCTGCACCGGGTGTTCGACTCGCCGCGCGACGCGATCATCTTCGACACCGGCCATCAGGCCTACGTGCACAAGATGCTGACGGGGCGGGTGCACGAGTTCGAAAGCCTGCGCAAAAAGGGTGGCCTGTCCGGGTATCCGTCGCGCAGCGAAAGCGAACACGACTGGGTGGAGTCCAGCCACGCCAGCGCCGCCCTGTCCTACGCCGACGGCCTGGCCAAGGCCTTCGAGCTGGGTGGGCATCGCAACCGGCACATGGTCGCGGTGGTCGGTGACGGCGCGCTCACCGGCGGCATGTGCTGGGAGGCGCTGAACAACATCGCCGCCTCCGGCCGCCCGGTGATCATCGTGGTCAACGACAACGGCCGCAGCTACGCGCCGACGATCGGCGGGGTGGCCGACCACCTGGCCACCCTGCGCCTGCAACCCGCCTACGAGCAGGCGCTGGAGCGGGGCCGCGACGCGCTGCGGGCGCTGCCGCTGGTGGGCAAGCTCGCCTACCGGGTGATGCACAGCGTCAAGGCCGGCATCAAGGACTCGCTGTCGCCGCAGCTGCTGTTCACCGACCTCGGGCTGAAGTACGTCGGCCCCGTCGACGGCCACGACGAACGCGCGGTGGAGGCTGCGCTGCGCCATGCGCGCGGCTTCGGGCGCCCGGTGATCGTGCATGTGGTGACCCGCAAGGGGATGGGCTACGCGCCCGCCGAGGACGACGAGGCCGAACAGATGCATTCCTGCGGCGTGATCGACCCGATCACCGGGCAGGCCACCAAGGTCGCCGGGCCCGGCTGGACGGCGACCTTCTCCGACGCGCTGATCGGCTACGCCCGCAAGCGTCGCGACATCGTGGCCATCACCGCGGCCATGCCCGGGCCCACCGGGCTGACGCCGTTCGGCCGGCAGTTTCCCGACCGCCTGTTCGACGTCGGCATCGCCGAGCAGCACGCGATGACCTCGGCGGCCGGCCTGGCCATGGGCGGCATGCACCCGGTGGTGGCCATCTACTCGACGTTCCTCAACCGCGCCTTCGACCAGATCATGATGGACGTCGCGCTGCACCGGCTGCCGGTCACCATGGTGCTGGACCGGGCCGGCATCACCGGTTCCGACGGCGCCAGCCACAACGGCATGTGGGACCTGTCCATCCTCGGCGTCGTGCCCGGCATGCGGGTGGCCGCACCCCGCGACGCCGCCCGGTTGCGCGAGGAGCTCAGCGAGGCGCTCGACGTCGACGACGGGCCCACGGCGCTGCGCTTCCCCAAAGGTGATGTGGGCGAGGACATTCCGGCGATCGAGCGGCGCGGCTCCGGCCTGTCGGGCGTCGACGTGCTGGCCCTGCCGGCCAGTGGCTGCAACCACGACGTGCTGCTGATCGCCATCGGCGCGTTCGCGCCGATGGCCCTGGCGGTGGCCAGGCGGCTGGCGGATCAGGGCATCGGCGTCACGGTCGTCGATCCGCGCTGGGTGCTGCCCGTCTCGGATTCCATCCTGGAGCTGGCGGCCCGGCACAAGCTGGTGGTCACCTGCGAGGACAACGGCGTCAACGGCGGGGTGGGGTCGGCGGCCTCGGCCGCGCTGCGCCGCGCCGAGCTCGACGTCCCGTGCCGCGACGTCGGATTGCCGCAGCGGTTCTACGAGCACGCCTCCCGCGGGGAGCTGCTGGCGGATCTGGCGCTGACCGATCAGGACATCGCCCGCCGCATCACCGGCTGGGTCGCCGCGCTGGGCAGCGGCGTGGCCGAGGCGGAGATCCGCGAGCACCTCGACTAGTCACGGGTCTGGGTGCCCGCCCGGCCCGGCGCGGCAGGTGCCCGTCAGCCGTCGTCGTCCGCAACCGCCGGCGGTGGCTGCTGCAGCACCCGGGCCAGAACCGGATCCACCAACTCGCGCTGCCAGGGCCGGGCGTGCCCGGCGCACAGAAACGCCTCGACCGCCGCGAACGGGTCGGGGGTGGGCTCCCAGTCCCAGCACAGCCGTCGCACCAGGTCCGGCGCGACCAGGTTCTCGGTGGGGACGTGCACGCGTTCGGACACCTCGGCCAGCGCCGCGCGCGCGGCCTTCAGCCGCGCGGCCGCCTCCGGTTTGCGCCGGCTCCACCGCGCCGGCGGCGGCGGTCCGTTTGGCGGTTCGGAGTCCACCGGCGGATTCTCGCTGTGCCGGGCCGCATCCAGCGCCGCCAACCAGGTCGCGGCGCTGCGTCGTTGATTGCGCCCGCCGAACACCGGCAGCGCCACCAACTCCTCGATGGTCGTCGGGTTGGCCAGCGCCGCCTCGATGATCGCCGAGTCGGGCAGGATGCGCCGCGGGGCGATGTCGCGGCGCTGCGCGATGCGGTCGCGCGTCAACCACAGTTCGCGCACCGCGGCCAGGCCGCGCTGATCGCGCACCCGATGGATTCCCGACGTCCGCCGCCACCGGTCGCGCCGCGCGGCGGGGCCCGGCTCCTTGGAACCCGCCTCCCGCAGATAGTCGAATTCCTGTGCGGCCCAATCGGTTTTGCCCTGCTCCGCCAGCACGTCGGCGATCGCGCCGCGCAGCTCGATGAGCAGCTCCGCATCCAGGGCGGCGTAGTTGAGCCATTCGGCGGGCAGCGGGCGCTTGGACCAGTCGGCCGCGCCGTGGCCTTTGGCCAGCCCGAAGCCCAGCAGCCGCTCGACCATGGTCGCCAGGTTCACCCGCTCGAACCCGGCCAGCCGCCCGGCCAGCTCGGTGTCATACAGCGCCGGGGGTCGCATACCCACCTCGGCCAGACAGGGCAGGTCCTGATTCGCGGAGTGCAGGATCCACTCGTCGCTGCCGAGCACCTCGGCCACCGGCCGCAGCGCCCGCACCGGCTCGGCGGCGTGGCTCACCGGGTCGATCAGCACGGTGCCGGCGCCAGCCCGGCGGATCTGGATGAGGTAGGCCCGGTTGGAATAGCGGAATCCCGACGCCCGCTCGGCGTCCACCGCGAACGGCCCGCGGCCGCGGTCCAGCCGCCGCGCCGCGTCCTCGATGTCGGGCACGCTGGCCGAGATCGGCGGAACGCCTTCGGACGGGTGCGGCAGCGGGATGGGAGCGGGCACGCCGCTACCCGGCCCCTCGGCCGACGGTTCGCCCATGCTAGGCGCGTGACCGCGAGCTCAGGTCGGTGACTCCGGCGGGCGGCAGCCCCGCGGCGTGCTCGAGCACCTCGCAGAACGCCTGCACGTGCGCGCCCACCGCGGGCGACGTCGCAGTCCAGGACGCCCGCAGCTCGAGCTGGTGGGCACGCGGCGGTCCGGAGATGTCGCCGTAGCGCACCGACGTGGTGGCGGTGACGGTGCCGCCCAGCGCGACGACGTGTTCCATGCGTGACTCCAGTGCCTCGACCAGCCAGCTCCACGCTACTTCAGGAAGCAGCGGATCCACCGCCTCGCTCGGGTCGAGGTCGGCCTGGATGTAGGCCACCATGCGGATCGTGCCGTCCCAGGCGTCGGCCCCTTCGGGGTCGTACAGCAGGATCAACCGGCCGAAGGCGTCACCATCGGACCGTTCCGGAATGATTTCGCGGTCGGGATGTTTGACCTCCGCGCCCAGGGCGTAGCTGTGGGGCGCCAGGCGTTGCGGCGGCCGGATCGGCCCCAGCTCGATCTCCGGCCGCATGACGACGGCGTGCATCGCCGCTACCGCTTCGCGGAATGGGGCCGGCTCGGATGAGGTCACTTGACGCCGCTCCTGTTCATCCCGGCCGTTCTGCACTGCATCGTCACAGCGCGGGTCACAGGGATCGACGGTAGACCCATCGGCCGACGCGCCGCGACAGGCGCGCCGGGTTATACACCCGCCGCGACCAAGCCGTTACCGGGCCTCTACCAAAGCTATATGTCCAGCTCAGGTGGCAGATCCGCGGGTGAAGCGGGCGGCCCGTTTCTCCCGGTGCGCGGCCAGGCCTTCCTGCACGCCGGGCCCGCTGAAACTGAGGAATTCCAGCCCCACCGAGGTCTCGAAGGTGGGGCCCATCATGCGGTACCAGTGGTTGAGACTGCGCTTGGTCCACTGGATGGCGTGCTGGGCGCCCTGCGCCAGTTTCCCGGCGATCCCGGCGGCGGTGGACAGCACGTCGTCGTCGACGCACAGCACACCAGGCCGATCCGCTCGGCCTCCTCGCCGAGCAGCGTCTCGCAGGTCAGCAGGTAGTACTTAGCCTTGGCCATGCCGACCAGCGGCGGCCAGCAGATGGCGGCGTGGTCGCCGGCGGCCACGCCCAGCTTGGTGTGCCCGTCGATCAGCTTGGCGGTGCGGCCGGCCACCGAGATGTCGGCGAGCAGGGCCACCACCAGGCCCGCGCCCACGGCCGGCCCGCGGATGGCCGACACGACCGGGGTGTCGCAGTTGATCATGTTGTGCACCAGGTCGCGGGCCTCCCGCATGATACGGACCCGGCCCTGGTAGTCGCCGATGGTCTCGTCGATCAGGTCGAAGCTGCCGCCGGAGGAGAAGGCCTTGCCCTCACCGCGGACCAGCACCGCGCGCACCGCCGGGTCGCGGTCGATCACCGGCCAGATGTCGGCCAGGTTGCGGTGCATCTGCGGCCCCACCGAATTCAGACCCGGCGAATCGAGCACCACCGTCAGCACCCCGTCGTCGCCGAGTTCGCAGCGCAGGCTGGGGAAGTCGTGGTAATCGACCGGCGGGTGGCTGACTGGCACGGTCGTCGATACTACGCAGCGACACCGTCATGGCAGCATTGAGCCCGATGAACAGCAGCGCGCGTACCCGCCGCGACCTTCCCGAGTCGCCGTATCTGGCCGCGGTGAACGGCCGCAAACCCCACCGGGTTCCGGTGTGGTTCATGCGGCAGGCCGGCCGGTCGCTGCCCGAATACCGGGCGCTGCGGACCCAGCACGACATGCTGTCGGCCTGTTTCGACGCCGAGCTGGTCTGCGAGATCACGCTGCAGCCGGTGCGCCGGCACGACGTCGACGCGGCGATCCTGTTCTCCGACATCGTGGTGCCGCTGCTGGGCGCCGGCATCGACCTGGACATCGTGGCGGGCGTCGGGCCGGTGATCGCGTCGCCGGTGCGCACCGCCGCGGACGTGGCCGCGATGAAACCGATTGAGCGGCAACGGGTTCAGCCGATCGCCGATGCGGTGAGGCTGCTGGTGTCCGCGCTCGGTGAGGTTCCGCTGATCGGCCTCGCGGGTGCGCCGTTCACGCTGGCGTCCTATTTGATCGAGGGCGGGCCCAACCGCCACCACGCCCGCACCAAGGCGATGATGCTGGCCGACCCGGACAGCTGGCACGCCCTGATGGAGAAGCTGACCGACATCACCGTGGGCTTCCTGCGGGTGCAACTGGACGTCGGGGTGGACGCCGTCCAGGTGTTCGACTCGTGGGCCGGGGCGCTGTCGCTGGCCAACTACCGCAGCTACGTGCAGCCGCACAGCGCCCGGGTGTTCGCGGCGCTGGCCGACTACGGCGTGCCGATGACGCACTTCGGGGTGGGCACCGCCGAACTGTTGTGCGCGATGTCGGCCGCCCTCAAACCGGCGCCCGCCACGGTGGTGGGCGTGGACTGGCGCACCGCGCTCGCCGACGCGGCGACCCGGGTGATGCCCGGCACCGCGCTGCAGGGCAACCTCGATCCAGTGGTGCTGCTGGCCGGGTGGCCGGTGGTGGAGACGGCGGCACGCGCGGTGGTGGACGACGGGCGGCGCGCCGTCGACGCCGGCGCGGCCGGGCACGTGTTCAACCTCGGCCACGGGGTGCTGCCCGAAACCGACCCCGGTGTGCTGACCGAGCTGGTGTCACTGGTCCACTCGCTATGACGGCCCGCTCGTATTGTGTTGTGGGCGGCGGTATTTCAGGGCTGACGGCGGCCTACCGGCTGCGGGTGGCGACCGGCGACGACGCGGTGATCACGCTGCTCGACCCGGCGCCGCGGCTCGGCGGCATCCTGCGCACCGAGCCGGTCGGCGGCGTGCCGATGGACCTGGGTGCCGAGGCGTTCGTGCTGCGCCGCCCCGAGCTGCCAGCACTGCTGAGTGAACTGAATCTGACTGGCCTCCAACGCGTTTCGACCGGAGCACGCCCGCTGATCTACAGCCGGGGACGGCTGCACCCGCTGCCCACCGGCACGGTGGTGGGCATCCCGTCGTCGGCGGCGTCGATGGCCGGACTGGTCGACGAGGCGACGCTGGCCCGCATCGAGGCCGAACCGCGGCGGCCGCTGCACTGGCGGGCCGGCAGCGATCCCGCGGTGGCCGACCTGGTGGGCGATCGGTTCGGCGAGCAGGTGGTGTCGCGGTCGGTGGATCCGCTGCTGAGCGGGGTGTACGCTGGCTCGGCGGCCACCATCGGACTGCGCGCGGCCGCCCCCACCGTGGCGGCGGCCCTGGACCGCGGCGCTGCCAGCCTGACCGACGCGGTCCGGCGGTCCCTGCCGCCGGCCACCGGGGTGCCGGTGTTCGGGGCGCTGGACGGCGGCTACCGGGTGCTGGTCGACGAGCTGGTCGCGCGCGCCCACCCGCAGCGGGTCCGGGCCGCGGCGGCCCGGCTGGAACCCGCCGGGCCGGGATGGGCCGTGGTCGACGACGCCGGTGCCCGCCGGCACGCCGACGCGGTGATCCTGGCCGTCCCGGCGCGGGAGGTCGCGCGGCTGCTGGCCGGGATCGCCCCGCGCAGCGCCGCCGCCGCCGGCCGCGTCGTCGCCCCGTCGTCGGTGGTGTTGGCGCTCGCGGTGCCGGGCGACACCGTGTTTCCCGACTGTTCCGGCGTGCTGGTGGCCACCGGCGAGCGGTTGCGGGCCAAGGCCATCACGCTGTCGTCCAAGAAATGGGGGACGCGCGCGGACGTGCAGCTGCTGCGGTTGTCGTTCGGCCGGTTCGGCGACCAGGTAGCCGCCCGCACCCCCGACGAGGAGCTGCGCGGCTGGGCGCTGGCCGACCTGGCCGCCGTGTTCGGGCTGGATGTCCACCCGGTGGACGTGCGGGTGCAGCGCTGGCTCGACGCCATGCCGCAGTACGGGCCCGGCCATGCCGAGCTGGTCGGCGAGCTGCGCGCAGGCCTGCCGCCGACGCTCGCGGTGGCCGGCGGCTACCTGGACGGCATCGGGGTGCCCGCCTGCGTGGGCGCGGCCGGGCGCGCGGTCGAGGCCCTTCAGGCGGAAGTGGCACGATAGGTCGC
The DNA here is from genome assembly GCA_002291465.1 of Mycobacterium lepraemurium. Lineage (GTDB taxonomy): Bacteria > Actinomycetota > Actinomycetes > Mycobacteriales > Mycobacteriaceae > Mycobacterium > Mycobacterium avium. The sequence goes on from CP021238.1 coordinate 1,515,416, forward strand.
ATGGCCAAGCTTGACTATGACGCGCTGAACTCGGCGATCCGCTACCTGATGTTCTCGGTGTTCGCCGTGCGCCCGGGCGCGTTGGGGGACCAGCGGGACGAGGTCGTCGACGACGCGTCGCGGTTCTTCAAACAGCAGGAGGAGCGCGGCGTCGTGGTGCGCGGGCTCTACGACGTGGCGGGCATGCGCGCCGACACCGACTTTATGATCTGGACGCACGCCGAAACCGTCGAGGCGCTGCAGGCGACCTACGCCGATTTCCGGCGCACCACCGCGCTGGGGCGGGTGTGCTCGCCGGTGTGGAGCAGCGTGGCGCTGCACCGGCCGGCCGAGTTCAACAAGAGCCACATCCCGGCGTTTTTGGCCGGCGAGGAGCCCGGCGCCTACATCTGCGTGTATCCCTTTGTGCGGTCCTACGAGTGGTATCTGCTGCCCGACGAGGAACGCCGCCGCATGCTCGCCGAGCACGGCATGGCCGCCCGCGAGTACAAGGACGTCCGCGCCAACACGGTGCCGGCGTTCGCGCTCGGCGACTACGAGTGGATCCTGGCCTTCGAGGCGCCCGAACTGCACCGCATCGTCGACCTGATGCGCGAGCTGCGCGCCACCGACGCCCGCCGGCACACCCGCGCGGAGACCCCGTTCTTCACCGGTCCCCGGGTGCCCGTCGAGCAGCTGGTGAATTCGCTGCCGTGACCGCATCGTTCGATCCCGCCGACCCCGCCCGCTTCGAGGAGATGTACCGCGACCAGCGGACGTCGCACGGATTACCCGCCGCCACGCCGTGGGACATCGGCGGCCCGCAGCCGGTGGTCCGCCAGCTCGTCGCGCTCGGCGCGATCAAGGGTGAGGTGCTCGACCCCGGCACCGGCCCGGGTCATCACGCGATTTACTATGCTTCCCAAGGATTTTCGGCGACCGGCATCGACGGCTCGGCGGCCGCCATCGAGCGGGCCCGGGCCAACGCCCACAAGGCCGGGGTGTCGGTGAATTTCGAGTTGGCCGACGCGACGAAGCTGGACGGCTTCGACGGCCGGTTCTACACGGTGGTCGACTGCGCGTTCTACCACGTCTTCGCCACCGAGCCCGAGCTGCGCAGCTCGTATGCGCGGGCGCTGCATCGGGCCACCAAACCGGGCGCCCGGCTGTACATGTTCGAGTTCGGCGAACATGACGTCAACGGCTTCAAGATGATGCTGTCGTTGTCTGAGAACGACTTTCGCGACGTGCTCCCCGCCGCCGGCTGGGAGATCAGCTACCTGGGGCCGACCACCTACCAGGTCAACCTCAGCGCCGAGACGATTCAGATGATGGCCGCGCGCAATCCCGACATGGCCGACGAGGCGGCGAAGTTGCTGGAGCGCTTCCGCGCGATGGAGCCGTGGCTGCAGGGCGGCCGGGTGCACGCCCCGTTCTGGGAAGTGCACGCGACCCGGGTGGACTGAATGCTCCTTTTTTCGGCCGCGAGACTTAAACCATGGCGCCGGTTTCCGGCGTGTCGCGTGCGTGGTTTAAGTGTCGTCGCAGCGCGCGAGGGCAAGGGCAGCAGGCGCGCAGCGCAAATCAGGACGGCACCAGCCGCAGACAGATCGAGTTGATGCAGTAGCGCTGATCGGTCGGCGTCGGGTAGCCCTCGCCGGTGAACACGTGGCCCAGGTGGCTGTGGCAGTTCGCGCACAGCACCTCGGTGCGCGTCGTGCCCAAAGAGTGGTCCGGCCGCAGGATCACCGCATCGGAGTTCGCCGGGTCGTAGAACGACGGCCAGCCGCAGTGCGACTCGAATTTCTCTGTGCTGCGGAACAATTCGGCCCCGCAGGCCCGGCACTGGTGGACGCCCTCGGTCTTGGTGTCGGTGTATTCACCGGTGAAGGGTCGCTCGGTGCCGGCCTGGCGCAGCACGTGGAACTCCTCCGGGGTGAGCCGCTGGCGCCACTCGTCGTCGGTCAATTGCACCTTCGGACTGGTCATATTGCGCCGCTCCTCCTCATCGCTGCGCTCTGCATCGTCGCCGGCGCGTCATGCCTCCACGCTAGCGCTAATGGCGGTGACCCGCTGCGCCCGGCTGCGACGCGCTTGCGATCACCACGCTAGCGCTACCCGCGCCCGGCCGTCAGCCATGCCGGATCGATGCCGCGATCCAGCCGGTCCTCGGCCTTGGCGTCCAGATACCGGTAGCACAGCACGGTGAACACCACGATCAGCAGCAGCGACCACCCGTAGGTGATCTTGAGGTATTCCAGCGCGCGGCCGTAGCGCATCCAATTGAACAGCAGCCAGCGGTCCAGCGTCATGAAGCCGTAGATCCCCAGCCACGCCGGCCAGTTGCGGATCAGCGAGTTGGGCAGCACCACCGTCATCAAAAACGGGAACAGCATCATCGAGTAGTAGCCCTGGGCCAGCGGCAGCACCAGCCACGACCACAGCAGCAGCACGCCGGCGGAATTGGTGAACCAGAAACGCGGATCGCGTGTGCGGTAGTAGCGGTACAGCAGCCACAGCGCGCCGATCGCGATCAGCGTGAACAGGATTCGCATGAACACGATCAGCCAGGTGGGCAGGCCGAAGTACACGCCGTTGCCCTCGATCGAGCTGTTGAAGTAGTCCCGCACGCCCCCGATGTAGGGCAGGGTGCGGGTGACGAAGTCCATCGGGTCGCTGACCAACGTCCACGCCGCCGCGTTGATGAGGATCGGGATCGCGAACGCGGGCACCAGCGCCCGCCACTGCCGGTTCAGCAGCGGCGGCAGCAGCAGCGGCCCCAGCACCGGCTTGAGGGTGAGCGTCAACCCGATGGCCACCCCGGCCCACCACTGGCGGCCGACCCGGCCGTCCAGCAGCCAACGCAAAAACAGCATCTCGGCGAGCAGCACGCAGCCGTTGATGTTGGTGAACACCAGCGTGTTGGTCACGGTCTCGGTGCAGAACATGGCCAGCAGCAGCGCCGGCGCGGCGACCGAGGACAGCGCGTAACCGAACAGCCGCAGCAGCAGGTAACAGGCGATCAGGATCGCCACGGTGTTGATCAGGATAAACAGGTACCGCGACGGATACTCGGGCAGATAACCGAACGGGGCCATCAGCAGCGTGCCGCCGGGCGGATACAGGTAGTGCGGGTCGACGTAGTCGAAGTGCTCGTTGTAGATGTCCCAGCCGCGCCGGAAGTTCAGCACAGCCCGGTAGACGGGTTTGAAGTCGTCGGTGATGTTCCCGTTGGTGGTGACCACGATGCTGCGGTGCAGCACCGAGAAGATGGCGATCGGCCACAACGCGGACCGCAGCACGGTCGCGACGCTGGGTGCGCTGGTGCGGGGACGAAAGGCGGCCTGGATCCAATTACGCAAGCCGGTCGATTCAGCTGCCGTCACCAGCGCACCGTACACCGGTGCGCCGGGCGATCCGAAAGCAGCGTCAGGCCGGGCAGTAGGTGTCGGTGTTGGGCAATTTGCCGCTGCCCAGGTAGCCGATCAGCGGCGAAACCGCGCAGCCCGAATAGATGCTGGCGCCGTGCCCGATACCCTGCCACATCACCCGCTTGCTGGCCGCGTTGGCGTTGATGATCCCCGCCGCGGTCGCCGCCACCCCGTCGGTGCCCACGATCGGGTCGTTCTGCACGCCGAGCAGCAGAACGTCGACCTTGAGGCTCTTCGGCGACGGCGGCGGCGAGCCGGTGGGCCAGTGCACGCACTTGACCATGTTGAGCGCGGCGACGGTCCCGAACTGCGGATAGAGCTTGCCCCAGGCCACCACCAGCTCGCGCACCCGGTCCGGCGTCGGGCGGTTGACCGCGTCGCTGCACACGTTGACGAACTGGCCGTCCGAGTCCTGCATCGCGTTGGCGTGGTTGATCAGGTTGTTCAGCGCGTTGGTGTCGCCGGAGCGGGCGCTGGCCAGCGTGTTGGCCAGGTCGGTGGTGGCGTTGACGCGCCCGCCGGACGGGAAGCCCAGCGCGACGGTGATTGCGTTGGCCACCTGCGCCACCGACACGCCGCCGGGTCCCTTGCCGGCGCGGGCGTCGGCGAGCAGCGCGCTGACCGCGCCCTTGGGGTCGGGACCCAGCGCGCAGTTCACCGCGATGCACTGGGCGGCGAAGGCGTCCAGCGCGGCCTGCTGCCCCTTGACCTGCTGCTCGGCGGCGGCTTCGGCGTTGACGCCCAACGCGATCGGGGAGTCGAGGATCAGCCGGGCCACCTTGTCCGGCCGCGACCCGGTGTAGGCCAGCGCCACCTGGGCGCCGTTGCCGATCCCGATCAGCGCCAGCGCGGGCACGTCCCAGGTGCTGCGCAACCGCTCGATGTCGGAGGCGGCGTGCGCGTCGTCATAGGCCGACGCCCCCGGCGCGATCGCGTCGGTGCAATTGGTGGTGGCGGTGTTGGCGACCTCGGACAGGTTGGCCACCGGGTCGTCACCGGCCTGGAATTGCGACTGATCACGCATCTGCTGACGGTCGAACTTGTCCCGGCAGTCGATGGGGCTGGACATGCCTATGCCGCGGCGGTCGACGGCGACGATCGGGTGTGTAGCCAGCACGTCGGCGCCGGCCCGCGACAACCACACCGGCAGCTGCGCCGACGACGGCAGGTCCGAGCCGGTGGTGAACACCAGCGGGCCCGCTTCGCGGGGTGTCTGATTCGACCGGGCGCGCACCACGCCGATGCTCAGGGCACCGCCCCCGCCGTTGACCGGGTCCAGGTCGGCGTCGTAGTTCGCGCAATCCAGCTGGATGCCGGGGGCGGGCGGGACGGCCGCGTCGGCGAACACCCGGGACGTGCAGTCGTGCCACGCCAGGTCGTTTTTCGGGGCGGCGAGCGGCGGCGGGCCGCCCGGCGCCGGCTTGGAGGTGGCCGCGCCCTGGGGCCGCGCGCCGGAATTGGTGGCGAAGCGCGGGTCGGCGGCCAGGCCCGGGACGCAGCCGGCGAGCAACGCGGTCACCGTCACCAGGATCGTGGCGCACGGGCGGGGCCGACTCATGCCGACCACAGTAGCTAGCACCTGACGTAGCGGGTGTACAGGTAGCCGGCATCCGACGGTGTCGCCGCAGCTGCTTATCGCTCAGCTGCGACCGCCCCCACCTTCGCCGACGTGAGCTTTGCGACGTATCAGCCCGATCCGGCCGAGCCGACGCAGGGCGCCGCGGTCGCGGCCTGCCGGGAATTCTGCCGCCAAGCCGTGCAGCGCCGTGCGGGCCGGCGAAAACTGTTGGGACGGCGCGAGATTCTGCCCGGCGTGGGCCTCTACCTGGACGGCGGGTTCGGGGTGGGCAAGACGCACCTGCTGGCGTCGGCCTACTACGAGCTGACCGGTGACGGCCCGGTGCGCTCACCGGATGGCCCGGCGCCCAAGGCGTTTGCGACGTTCGGCGAGCTGACCCAGCTGGCCGGGGTGTTCGGCTTCGCCGAATGCGTGGACCTGCTGGCCGATTACACCGCGGTGTGCATCGACGAGTTCGAGCTCGACGACCCGGGCAACACCACGCTGGTCGCGCGGCTGCTCTCGTCGCTGGTCGAGCGCGGCGTGTCGGTGGCCGCCACCTCCAACACGCTGCCCGAGCAGCTCGGCGCGGGCCGCTTCGCCGCACAGGATTTCCTGCGCGAGATCAACACGCTGGCAAGCATTTTCACCACCGCGCGGATCGAGGGGACGGACTACCGGCACCGCGATCTGCCGCCGGCCCGCCGCCGCTGTCCGACACACAAGTGGCCGCGCGGGCCGCCGTCGTGCCGGGCGCGACGCTGGACGATTTCGACGCGCTGTGCGCGCATCTGGCCACCATGCACCCGCCTCGCTATCTGACCCTGATCGAGGGTGTCACCGCGGTGTTTTTGACCGGCGTGCACCGCATCAACGACCAGAACGTCGCGCTGCGGCTAGTGTCGCTGACCGACCGGCTTTACGACGCCGGGGTGCCCGTGCTGGCCTCGGGGGAGAAGCTGGACACCATCTTCAGCCCGGAGATGCTCTCCGGTGGATACCGCAAGAAGTACCTGCGGGCCATGTCCCGGCTGTTGGCGCTGACCGCCGGCGCTAACGAAGCGTACGGCTCATGAGGTAGTCGTCCTCCCGGCCCGCGCCCAGCTGAAAGGTTCTGGTGCCGCTGACCGTGAAGCCGTACTTGGCGTAAAAGCGTTGTGCGCGTTGGTTTTTCTGGTTGAAGCCCAGCCATACACGGGTGACGCCCCAGCGGCCGACGGTGTCCAGCGCCAGGCGCATCAGTGCGGCCGCGGTCCCGGCGCCGTGCTGCTCGGGTGCGACGTAGATCTTCGACAGCTCGGCCGCGTCGCCGGCGAGGTCGTGAATGAGCATGGCGTAGCCGACGATTCGGCCGTCGAGCTCGGCGGCCAGGATCGCGCGGTGCGGGTCGGCCAGATACCGGGCGAAACACTCGGCCGACAGGTTGGCGTCGATGAACGCCGCGATGTCCTCCCGCGCCGTCGACGGCGGGCACGCCAACGGGAACGTGCGCGCGGCCAGGTCCGCAAGCTGTTGAACTTCAACGGATTCCGTCGTGACGACGCGGACGGCGCGGGAGGCCGGCGCGGGCGTCAAAGATTCCACTGCGCCAGGTGATAGCCCGTCTTCCTGTCCAGCAGCACCACGTTGGAGACGGGGTCGCGGTAGGCGTCCCAGTACACCCCGCCGCGCACGATCGCGCCGTTCGGCGCGTTGACGAGCACGTTGTCCAGCGCGTCGGGCGCATCGGAGGCGCGCGGCTTGTAGGCGTCGGCGTTGGGGGTCACGCCGTTGAAACTGAACACGGTCGCCAGGATGTAGGGGTTGGGCACCCGGATGGCCCGAATGGTCACGTCGGCGCGGTCGACGGTGCTGCCGGGGAAGCCCTTGTAGGTGCCCTCGCGGGTGTAGCCGAATCCCGGGGGCGGGTCGCAGGGCGCCACGCTGCTCACCGCGACGTCGGCGATGAAGGTGCCGTTGTCCACCCTCAGCGTGTCACCGATGTGCCCGATCGGCGCGTCCCCGGCCCAGGCGCGGGGGAGCGGGACCGCCCCGACGCCGGCCGCCGCAACCGGGAAGGCGATGAGAAAGGCGGACACGACCATCAGCCAACGACGCATCCTCGCATGATCGCACACACCGTCGCGCCGAAGGGAGGGTCAACCGTCTTCGCCGGCGCCGACGTTCTTGCCGCTGCCCAGTGATTCCAGCGCCCGGATCAGATCGACCTCGACCCGCTCCTTGTCGACGCCGCCGCGGTGCAGCGGCCCGTCGCCGTCCTCGAGCTCCAGCAGTGCCAGCAACTGGTGCTCGGTGCTGACGTAGTTGTGGCCGAGCCGCAGCGCCTCCCGCACGGTCAGTTCGAGCACCTTGCGGGCCGGCCCGCTGAAGGGGATCAGCGCCGACGGTGACCCGCCGGCGCGCAGCGCGGCGATCGCGGCGGTCGCGGCATCGCGCAGGGCGTCGGTGTCGACGTGCTGCAGGCGCAGCAGCACCGTCGCCAGCACGGTCGGGTCGCTGAGCACACCAATCAGCAGGTGGTCCGGGGTGATCTCGCGGTTGCCGGCCTCGTGGGCGGCGTTCTGGGTGGCCACCACCGTGCCGCGCGCCCGCGGGGTGAACCGCTGGAAGCCCTGCCCGGGATCCAGGATGGTGGCCTCGCGCGGGACGAAGCGCTTCTGCACGGCCTGTTTGCTGACGCCCATGCTCTTGCCGATGTCGGTCCACGACGCCCCGGAGCGGCGGGCCTGGTCCACGAAGTGGCCGATCAGGTGGTCGGCCACCTCGCCCAGGTGCTCGGCCCCAGCACGGCGTCGGCCAGCTGGTCCAGCACGTCGGGGTGGGTGGTTTTGATGGCGTCGATCAGCTCGTCGAGGCGGACCGGGTGGGCGATGCGGATGGGCTCGGACATGCCGTCAACGCTAGGTTGACGCTGGCAGTGATGCCAACCTGCGGTTGACGCGGCGGAGTTTCGGGGCCGTCCGGGGAAAGGATGTGGTTTGCTCCGTGCTCTGCAAGAATCACCGATTCATGAAGCTGTTTTTGATTATGGCGGGGAATTACCGCGGTAATTGGGTTGGCCGTACCCGCGCGCGCCGACAGCACCGACGACGCATTCGTGGCCTCACTGGATAAAGCCGGCATCAAGTACGGCGACGCCGACAAGGCCGCCGGCGCGGGCAAATGGGTGTGTACCACGCTGCAGGGCGGCAAGCAGATGTCGGACGTGGTCAGCATCCTGCAGTCCAAGAACTCCAACCTCAGTGACGACCAAGCCAACACGGTCGCGGCCATCGCCGTCAACGCCTACTGCCCGGATCAGGCCTCCAGCATCACGCCGGCCACCCCGACCGACATCCTTCCCAGCACTTCCTGACGGCGCGCGTTTGCGATGTAGCGCGGCCGAAACCTGCGCTTAACATCGCGGCCCTAATATGGGAATTGCCGAAAACGATGTGAGCTGTTTGCTCCGCGTCGCCGGCGTCAATTTCCGAGGCGGGCCCTTCCGCGGGCGGGTGTCCGCCGAGATGCCGATCGCCGCCGGGTTTGGGACAATCGTTGCGCTATGCGATTCTTCCTGGGGCTGTGCGCCCTCGCCGCCACCATCGGGCTGGCCGCGCCGGCGCACGCGGACATCGACAACGATCAGGACTTCCTCAAGGACCTGCGCGACGCCGGCATCACCTACCAGGACGCCGGCAACGCCATCACCATCGGCAAGTCGGTGTGCGAGCTGCTCGACGACGGCCAATCCGACGCCAAGATCGTGACCGATCTGCGCAACCAGAACCCGGCGTTCCAGGGCGCCAGCGCAGCCAAGTTCACCTACCTCTCGGCCGCGCACTACTGCCCGAAGTACATCACCGGGGAGGACCGCGGTCCCAAGCCCGAGGGTGCCGTCGGCAACTGAGCCGGCCGGCCCGCAATAGGCTGGTGCCGTGCGCGTCGATCCCGGACCGCTGACCTGGGACACCGCGGTGCCGACCTGGCATCTCGACCCGGTCTCCGCGGTCCTCGTCGTGGCGCTCGCCGCCGGATACGTCTGTTGCTACCGGCGGGCCGGGGCGTCGGCCCGCGTCGCACCCGCCGCCTGCTTTGCGGCCGGGCTGCTGGCGTGGGTGGCGGCCACCCGCAGCGCCGTCGGCGCGTATGCCTACCTGCTGTTCTGGGTGCGCGCGCTGCAGGTGTTGCTGCTGCTCTACGTCGTGCCGTTCTTCCTCGCGCAGGCCACGCCGGTCACGATGCTGCGCGACGCGCTGGGGCCGTCCGGCCGCGACCGCCTCGATCGCCTGTTGGCCAGCCCGATCGCCCGGGTGCTCGCCCACCCGGCGACCACCTCGCTGGGAATGCTGGCCGCCCCCTGGCTGCTGTATCTGACGCCCTGGCACACCTCCGCCCTGCACAACGAATGGGGGGCGCGCCCACCCGAATCCTGTTGGTGGCGCTGGGTTTCGGCTACTTCTACGCCCGCCTGCAGGAGGACCCGGTGCCGCGCCGCTACCCGCAGTCGATCTCGCTGCTGATCACCGTGGTGGAGGCGCTCGGCGACGGGCTGCTGGGGCTGGTCATCTGGCAGGGATCGCTGATCGGTGCGTCGTATTACGCTGGGCTGCACCGGGCCTGGGGCCCCGACCCGCGGCTGGACCAAACCATCGGCGCCGGTGTACTGTGGATCCTCGGGGATCTGGTCGGATGGCCGTTTGTGCTGCTGCTGATGCGGGCCATGTCCCGCGACGAGCGGGCGCACGCCGTCGCGGTCGACGCCGAACTGGACGAGGCCGAGTCGCACGACGCCGGCGGCGCCGCCGCGTCGGGCCTGTGGTGGGAGAACGACCCGCAGCTGCGCGAGCGCTTCGGCCGCGGCTGACGTCGAAACTACCTGGCGTGCCCGGTTTTTCAGGCCGCGCGTGCCGTCCAGGTGAAGCTCTGCATCTGCGGCAGCCGCGGGGCCAGGGCCGCGGCGACGCTACGGCCGATGCGATCGGAGTCCGACAGGGACGTGGCGGCATCCAGGAACCCCTCCACCTCGACCCGCAGGGTCCGCCCGGTCCACCGGGCCCGGGCGTGCGCGTGCGTCACACCGGGCACCGAGACGGCGACGGCCTCGGCGGTGGTGACGATGTCGGGGTCGACGCCGTCGAGCAGGCGATGCGCGATGTCGGCGGTCACCTCCCAGCCGACGTGGCAGATGAACCCGGTGACGACGATCCCGGCGACCGCGTCGGCCCAGCCCCAGCCGAGCGCCACGCCGATCAGCCCGAGCACCGCCCCGGCCGACGAGAGCGCGTCCAGCCACGAATGCTTGGCGTCGGCCACCATGGTCGCCGACCGAATTCGCCTGCCTACCACCAGTTTGTAGCGGGCCACCAGCTGGTTGCCGACGACCTCGACGACCGCGGCGGCGATGCCCCAGCCGACGTGTCCGGTGCCGCCGTGCCGCAGCAGTTTGGTGACGCTTTCGAAGCCGGCGACCACGGCGCTGCCCCAGATCACCAGGGCCACCCCGATGCTGGCCAGGTCCTCGGCGCGTTCGTAGCCATAGGGATAGCGCTCGGTCGGAAGCTTGCGCGACGCGCGGAAGCCGACGAACACCAGGGCGCTGGTCGACACGTCGGACAGGTTGTGCAGCGCATCGCCGAGCAGCGCCACCGAACCCGACACCACCGCGATGACCAGTTCGACCAGCCCGGTCAGCGCCAGGCCGGCGGCGCTGACGGCGACGGCCCGGTTGGCCTGCCGCCGCCCACCGGCGTCGTCGGTCGCGGTGTCGAGGAGAAAGCTGGCCGCCGGGTCGCGGACCCCGTTGATCACATGCATACGGCCAGCATGCCCGACTCGGCGGTGCCGCCCAAGTGCCGCGGTCCCGCGCACATGAACGCGATCGGCGGGCACGGCCGCGGCCACCGGAGGCGCCACGCAGAAGCGCTAGCGCGCCAACGCATTTCGGTCCTGGCGCCGGACCGCCACCGCAGCCCGGCGCCCCTACTTGTCCCGCTCGGAGTCGGACGGCCCGTCGCGCCAGGGGCGGGAGGTCTTCGGCACCACCATGAACGCCACCGGCAGCCGCAGCAACGCGTCGCGGGCGGAGACCTCGAGGAAAACGATCTCCATCTCCATGCGGCTCAGCGGGCGCGTTTCCATCATGAAGCGCGTCCGCAGGTAGCGGGGGGTCCGCAGCCACTCGACCAAGTTCATGATCGCGACTGTACCCTTCCGGCGGAACTATCTGATCTGCACGGCATTTCGCCGACCCGACGTGAATTTCCCGGCCGGATCCGCCCCGGCGCGCCGCCAGCTCATGCCGATGCGGATGTTCTTGACTTGCAGAAACTCGTGCAGGCTCTCGACGCCGCCGGTGCGGCCGAAGCCGATCTGCTTGTATCCTCCGTAGGGGCCCTGCGGTTCGATATCGCTGTGCCTGTTCACCCACACCGAACCGGCCTGCAAGCGGCGCGCAACCCGGTGTGCGCGTTCCAGGTTGGCGGTCGCGACGAACGTGTTCAGGCCGTAGCGGGAATCGTTGGCGAGGCTGACCGCCTGCTCCTCGTCGGCGAACGGCATGACCGAGGCCACCGGCCCGAAGGTTTCGGTCTGCGCCAGCGACGAGCGGTTGTCCACGTTGCTGAAGATCGTCGGCTCGATGAAGTAGCCGGACGCGAGCTCACCCCCGAGCCTCCGCCCACCGGTGACCAGGTCGCTGGCCTTCTCGGCGATCGCCCGGTCGATGTCGCCGAGGATGCGGTCGGCGGCGGCCTCGGTGATGACCGGCCCCAGCATGACGTCGGGCCGCAGCGGGTCGCCGATCGTGGCGGCCTGCACCTGGGCCACGAGCTTTTCCACGAAGCTCACGTACACCGACGCCTCGACCAGGATCCGCGAGGCGCAGGCGCAGCTCTGGCCCGCCTGGGTGGGCGGGCCCTGGTGGGCTGCGATGACGGCCGCCGTGTCCAGGTCGGCGTCGGCGAACACGAGATAGGCGGATTTGCCGCCCAATTCGGCCGTCACGGGCGTGACGTTGTTCGACGCGGCCCGCAGCACCTGCTGGGCGGTTGCGTGGCCGCCGGTGAAGTGGACCTTGCCGACCCCGGGGTGACGAACCAGCGCCTCGCCACCTTCCGGGCCGGCCGGCAGCACGTTGACCAGTCCCGGCGGCAACCCCGCCTTCAGGCAGAGTTCGCCAAAGCGCAAGGGCGCCAACGACGCAAGCTCGGAGGGCTTGAAGATGACGGCGTTTCCCGCCGCCAGTGCGGGTGCGACGGCGGCGCCCGCGACCACCAACGGCCCGTTCCACGGGGCGATGACGCTGACCACGCCGTAGGGTTCGCGTTCGACGATGTTGACGTCGAACGCGCCGCTGACCGGTGTGCTCGCCCCGGTCAACTTGTCCGGGTACCCGGCGTAGTAGCGCACGAACCGTTCGGTCAGCACCGAGTTTCCGGCGACCGAGATCGGCACCTCGTAGTCGTGCACGTTGAGCTCGGTCAGCTCGGCGAAGTGGTCGCGCAGCAGGTCGGCCAGCCCGGACAGCAGGTCGCGGCGGCGATCGACGGGGTAGGAGATACCATTCCCGCTGCGCCTCCCGGGCACTGTCCACGGCGCGGTCGACCTCGCTGTGGCCGGCCAGCGAAATGGTCGCGTTGGGTACACCGGTGCCGGGATAGCGGTGCTGGTGGCTTCCGCCCGACGCCGCGGTGATCCGTTCTGTGCCAATGAGTAACGCACCCGCGCGCGGCGGTGACGACGCAGTAGCCGTCATGGGTCAGCCGACCGGTGTGGCGTCGGAGTGGTTTTCGGCGATCACCCGCTGCTTCTGCTCCGCGATCGCCTGGTTGAGGTGGTCGGCCTTGGCGCAGCCGTAGTACGCGGCGAACTGCAACGCCACCTCGTCCATCTCCCGAAACGACACGTCACCGCTTTTGAGCGCCGCGTAAACATGCGACATGATCGGGATTTCGGCGTCCTGGAAGGCCACGCAGGCGACCGTGATGAGGCGGCGTTCCTTCATGCCCAGCCCGGGCCGCAGCCACATCTCGCCGAAGACGAAGTTGAGAATGCCCGCGTCCGAATAGGGGTTGTCCCGCGGCGGCGCGAACGGCAGGCAGTTGATGTCCATGAACGATCGTTCGCCGCCCCGCAGCCGCTGCTCGGGATCGGCGGCGGTGGCCAGCGGCAGCAGCGGCTCCGGGTCGGGCGCCGGCTCACCGCGTTCCGCGGCGATCCTGGCCCGCTGCTGGTCCACCACGATGTTGAAGCGTGACGCCTTCGGCCAGCCCGCGTAGACGGCGAAATGCAGCACCGCTTCCCGCATTTCGGTGATGCTGAGGTCGCCGCTGTTCAGCGCGGCGTAGACGTGCTGCTCGAGCGGGGCCTGCGCGTCGGCGGTCGCCACGCAGGCCAGCATCACGAACCGCCGGTCGCGCCGGCTCAGCCCCGGCCACGACCACACCTCGCCGAAGACGAAGTCGATCAGCCCCGAGGCGCAGGGGCTGGCGTCGTCCGGCGGGTCGAAGGTCATCACCTCGGCGAAGGTGCGCACCCCGCGCTGATGCCGCGCCGCGCTATCTGATCGTGACACCGGCGTCGACCTTCAGCTCGAGTCCTGTGACGTAACGGGATTCGTCGGAGATCAGGTAGAGCACCGCGTTGCTCACGTCGGACGCCTCGATCAGCGGCGCGGGCAGCGCGTTGAGGAAGATGGGCACCAGATCGGGCCGCCCTTCGGCGATCAACGCGTGCATGCCCGGCGGCGCCATCCCGGTGGCCACCCCGGTGGGATGCACGGTGTTGACGCGAATGTTCTGTGCGGCAAGCTCATTGGCCAACGCCAGTGTCATCCCCACGATGCCGTGCTTGGACGCCGTGTAGGGCAGATGCAGCGGGGTTCCCTTGATGCCGGCCGACGCGCTGATGTTGACCAGGCTGCCGCCGCCCCCGGCGATCAGGTGCGGGAGCGCGGCCGCGCAGGTGTTCCAGGCCCCGATCAGGTTGACGTCGAGGACCAGCCGCCACTGCTCGGCGGTGGTGGTGTCCCAGGTGCCCACGGTGAGCACACCCGCGTTGGCGACCGCGCCGTCGAGCCCGCCGAGCTCGTCGACGGCCGCGTCGACCGCCGCCTTCATGGCGGCCTCGTCGCGCACATCGACGATCTTGGGCACGGCCCGGCGGCCGTGCTTCTCCACCAGTCGCACCGTCTCGTTCAGGTCCTCTTTGGTGGCCAGAGGGTAGTCTAAACCCGTTGGGGTGCAGCAGATGTCGACCATGATGCAGTCGGCGCCTTGTTCGGCCAGCCGCACCGCGTGCGAGCGTCCCATGCCCCGCGCGGCCCCGGTGATGAGGACCCGTTTGCCGGCGACCCGGCCCGTCGAGTCGTCGGTTGCCATGTCAGACCTTGTTGCAGAAGCCGGCATCGACCGGGAACGTCACCCCGGTGACGTAGCGGGCTTCGTCGGAGACCAGGTAGGCGATGGCGGCGCTGACGTCTTCGGGCTCGAGCATGCCCACCGGCATCGGGTTCTGCAGGTGCGGGCCGGCGCCGGGATTCTTCTGAAGGAATTCGGTCATGTCGTCGTTGGTGGCCATCATCGTGTTGACCGCGGTCGGGTGCACCGTGTTCACCCGAATGTTCAGTGGCGCAAGCGCATTGGCCAGGGTGCGCATCAGCCCCACGATGCCGTGCTTGGAGGCCGTATAGCCCAGGCCGCCGCCCTGCAGGCCGCCGAAGCACTTGATGCCGGCGGTCGAACTGGTGAAGATGATCACCCCGCCGCGGTTACGGGCCGGCAGATGCGGAAGGGCCGCCCACGCCGTGTGATAGGCGCCGTCCAGGTTGACGCCGGTGACCGCCCGCCACTGGGCCAGTTCCTCCTCGATGCTCAACTGCCGGAAGGCCAACGGCGCGATGCCGGCGTTGGCCAGCACGATGTCCAGCCGCCCGAACTGCTCCACACCGGCGTCCAGCGCGGCCTTGACCTGGCCGAAGTCGCGCACGTCGGCCACCGTGCCGAGCATCTTGCCGCCGGCCTCCTCGACCAGCGCGACGGTCTGGTCGAGCTCCGCGCGGGAGGCCATCGGATAACCGTTGGCGGCGATGTCCGCGCAGATGTCGATACCGATGATGTTGGCGCCCTCACGCGCGAGCCGTACCGCGTGGCTGCGGCCCTGGCCGCGCGCCACCCCGGTGATGAAGGCGACTTTGCCATCTAGTGAACCCACGGCGGGCGTCCTCGTTTCTTGTCCGGCGGCCCAGTTAAAGGGAGAGTAACGTGGTTACTCACTCGCGCACAGTAACATGGCTACCGTGACGGCAAAAGGGCCCGACGCCCCGAGCGTTTCCGGGGATCCGATCCTGGGCATTGTGGTCGAGGTGCTCGACACCGGGGGCTACGAGGCCGTGCAGCTGCGCGAGGTGGCCCGGCGGGCCCGCGTCTCGATGGCCACCATCTACAAGCGCTATCGCACCCGCGACGAGCTCATCGTGGCGGCCTTGGAGAGGTGGATGGACGCCAACCGGTATGCGCGGTTGCCGTCGCTGATCGACGAGCTGCCCGGTGAATCGATGTATTCCGACCTCATGCACGTGATGCGGACCATCTTCGAGCCGTGGGAGCGGCATCCGCTGATGCTGCGCTCCTACTTTCAGGCGCGCTCGGGGCCCGGTGGTAAACGGCTGATCCAGCGCGGTGTCGAGGCCGTCGCCCCTGTCGCGAAAAGCGTTCTGGCCCAGGCTGATCCAGGATTTGTCAACGATCTGGAGCTCATCCTCACCGGTGTGGTGTTCGGGTTTCTGACCCGGTTCGCCCAGGGCGAGATCGAGGTCACCGCGATCGTGCCCGGCATCGAGCGCACGGTGTACTGGCTCACCCAGGCCTACCAGAACGCGGATGCGGGCCGGCAACCTCACATCAGCGGCGGCGGTATCAGCCAGCTCAGCGAGGGGTCGACGTCGTCCTTGTACTGCGGGCAGTAGCTGGCGACCGAAAGACCGATGAAGTAGCCGGATTGCTTCGGCGTCAACGGGGTTTGCTTGGTCAGCCGCAGCGCCAGCATCGACACGTTGGGGTTGGCGTCGATGCTCGAGCACACGCTGTGACCCATGGCGATCGCGTCGTCGTCGAACATGGTGATCCCGCCCCTGGCCAGGCCGGCGAGGAACGGGTCATCGGCTTCGTCCGCGGCGGCCGGCCACGCGGCACGACCGGCTTGGTGTGAGTCATGGCCTCCCCTGGGTGCGGTGGGCCGAATCAAGACGACTTATTGAAACGATAGACGAATTCTGGGTGCCGTCGCCGCGGCGCACGCCGGCTCGCGGTCACGACGAGCGATGCGTGGCTTTGATCCGGCCGTTCGGTCACCCAGCTTGGCCAGGGCGTCGGAGTCGGCGCTGGCCGCATCCGGGCCCGAGCCGCCCCGGAACCGCCCGGAGCCGCGGTCGAAGGCCACCGACGCGCAGCTGTTGCGGCGCCCGCGACCACTTCGCAGGTGTCGCCGGCTTCGGCGGTGCAGTGCGCAAGTGCGAGTTGGTTCGCCTGGTCCTGACTGTTCGCGGTGGCCCAGCCGGCGGCGCGTCCGCTGCCCACCGACACCGCCAGGGCGACGAAGTCGTCGTCGGCCCAGGCGGGTTGGGGCGCCCACAGCGCGGCGGCCGGGCATCCGACCGCGACGACGACGATGAGTGACCGCACGCTGGGCTCCATTTGTGTCCAGGACAGCAATGTAGCGCCGACGCCGGGGCGCACGCGGCGGAATCGGCCGGCGGCTACGCGCTGCGTTCGGGGTCTTCGGCCAGGTAGGTGACCTGATACCAGCGGCTGCCCGGCGGGCCATCGGAGGCCCCGGCCGCGGTTGCCCGCTCCAGCCGGACGTCGGTCAGCTGCGGATTCTGCACGCGGACGTAGTCCTCGAGGGCGGCGTGCAGCGCGTCACCGCGAAGGCTGGTGTCCGCCAGGGCCCGGGTCTCGTATCGCGTCCAACTTACGCGAACATCTTGCTCCCACCCAGCGGAACGGAACACGCTGGTATCACCGGGGCTTCTCCCTATACTCGACCCGATTCATGGAGGGCGCGATGGCCACAACCTGGGACACGCTGGACCGTTACATCGTCATCTCGACGGACACTCACGCCGGGGCGGATCTCTACGGCTACAAACCGTATCTGCCGGCGCGGCTGCACGACGAGTTCGACGCCTGGGCCAAGGCGTACGCCAGCCCGTTCGACGACCTGATCGTCGCCACCGCCAACCGGAACTGGGACCACGAGCTGCGGATCGGCGAGATGGACGCCGACGGGGTGGCCGCAGAGGTGTTGCTGCCCAACACCGTTCCGCCGTTCTTCCCGACCACGCCGAACATCACCATCAGCCTGCCCCGCACCCACGCGGAGTTCGAAAAGCGTTGGGCCGGCGTGCAGGCGCACAACCGGTGGCAGGTCGATTTCTGTTCGCTGGCTCCCGACCGGCGCCGCGGGCTGATCCAGATCTTCCCCAACGACGTCGAGTTGACGATGGAGGAAATCCGTTGGGGCGCGCGGCAGGACTGCTTCGGCGGTGTGCTGATTCCGCCGGTCTCGCCCGGCGATTCGCAAGTGGCCCCGCTTTTCCACACCCGCTACGAACCGCTGTGGGCCCTGTGTGCCGAACTGGACCTCACCGTGGTGCAGCACGCGGGGGCCGGCAGCCCGGAGATGCCGATGGACCAGCCGGCGTCCAATGCCGTGTTGATCACTGAGATGGCCCTGTGGGCCCAGCGGACCCTCGGCCACCTGATCCTGGCCGGTGTGTTCGAACGGTATCCGACGCTCCGGTTCGTGCCGACCGAGCAGGGAACCCTGTGGGTACCGGCACAACTCGGCATCCTCGACGCCATGGTGCCCACCATGAAATCCGATGCGCACAACCGCACCTACGGGATGTTCGGCGGCTCGTCGGTCGACGCGCTGACCCTGACGCCCAGCGAATACGTCCAGCGCAACTGCTATCTGGCCAGCGAGCTGATGCCCTACGACGCCGCGATGGTCGACTTCATGGGGCCCGATCACATCATGTGGGGCAGTGACTATCCGCACGAGGAAGGCTTTGCGCCGCACTCGAAGTTGGCCATCCGCTGGGCGCTGCACGACCGGCCCGAGGACGCCTGCCGAAAGATCTTGGGCGGCAACGCCGCTCGGCTCTACCGTTTCGACCTCGACAAGCTGATTCCGGTGGCCGCCAAGATCGGGCCCACGGTCGAGGAGGTGCGCACCCCGGACACCGGCTATCGCGCCCCGGCCGCATTCGGCTACCGGCCCTTCGAAGGCGGGCTGGCGCTCAAGCGGCTGGCGCCGCAACGCGGTTAACCGGACTCGGTCAGGGCTTCGCTCAGCCGGCGGGTCGCGGCGGCCAGCTGGGTGCCCAGCCGGGTGACCGCCGCGCCGCTCATCGGCTCGGCGCTGGGCACCAGGCTGAGCATCAACGCGATGCTCGGGCCCGGCCCCAGGATCGGGGAGTCGATGTGGCTCACCTCGTAGCTGCGGTCGGGGGCCAGGCTGATCGGGAACCACTCCTCCTGGTGGATGAGCTCGTCAGTCAACACCTGTTTTGGTGATGCCTGCAGGGTGGCGGTTGCCCGGTGCGCCGATGGGAGCCTAAACGGTTCCACGAGAAGCCACATCGGAAATCGTGAAATCGCAAACACGGACGACCGGCGCAGCTAAATTGATGTCCTCGGGCGTCGGGTGAACATTTCCGTACGAAACCCCGGAGTGGAGTCATGTCTCGTATCACGAAGATCAGCATTGCGCCGGCTGGGATGATCGCGGCTGTCTTATTCGTGGCTCCACTCTTACCGGTGGGCCCACTGCCAACGTGCGGTGGCTACATAAACGTTGATGGTAACTGCGTGCCATCGCCGGATCACCCACGGAGCAGCCTCCCCGACAACGACGGGACGTACAGCCACTCCCAACACAAGCAAGGGTCAGGCTCCTGGCACGGCGGCACCGGTCGGTCGAAGTAGGCAGGGAGCAGGCACGTCATGGGAGCAATGAAACTTGGTTGTGCCGTGGTCTGTTCAGCTTTACTTGCTGCTGGACTTCTCACCACTGGAGTCTGTGCGGCAAGCGTTGCCCAGGCTGACTTCTGCGGGGCGAAAGAGGACTCGTTCTCGTGTACGGCCCGCTTAGACGCGGGTCCCCCCACATCGGCCGAGTCGGCGTTTATCCAGTCTGTACGCGGGCACGTACCCGGCAGGGATACGGATTTGCTGGTCGTCGGTAGAACGGTCTGCAAGATGGGCAGCGACAGCGGCCGCTACGTTCGGCAGCAGGTTGCCCAGCGTTTGGGAACTGACACAGCCAACGCCGGTCAGGTGATGGACGCCGCAGAGGAATACATTTGCCCAGGTGTCACTTGGCGTTGAGCCGGGCGGCAGCCCCTCAACCTGCAAAAACACTGGTGCGCGATACTGGGATTGAACCAGTGGCCTCTTCCGTGTCAAGGAAGCGCTCTCCCGCTGAGCTAATCGCGCCGGGGAAACCAAAAGCTGGAGGTGGAGACGGGAATCGAACCCGTGTGCACGGCTTTGCAGGCCGTTGCCTCACCACTCGGCCACTCCACCGTTGGGGTCCACGCCACTTGCACCTTCGAGCGGATGACGGGATTCGAACCCGCGACCCTCACCTTGGCAAGGTGATGCGCTACCAACTGCGCTACATCCGCGCGCCACGGACAAGATCGTCGCCCGGTGCGAAGCACGACGATAGTCGACGTGAGCGGGCACATACAAATTTCTTGGTACGAGCCGTGTCTAGGCTATCGCGTCGTCCCGGCGAAGCCGATGCGGCCGGTATCGTCGGGTCTGGCTCGTGCTAGTCTTCACGTCGTTCGCCGGTCCTGTGGCTCAGTGGGAGAGCGTCCGCTTCACACGCGGAAGGTCGCTGGTTCGATCCCAGCCGGGACCACCATCATCAAGGCCGTTTGGCCGCCGGCGCGGCCGGGTATTGCCTGATCGCGCCCGCTAGGCCACCATGAACCGCGTGAGTAAGGTCACCCTAACTACCGAGCTGCCGATCCCGGTGGAAACCGCGTCGGCGCTGGCCCGCAAACCCGAGATGATGCGCCACGTGCTCAGCCCGGTGCTGCGGATCTACCGCCTCGACGTCCCCGAGCGCATCGAGGTCGGCACCCAGGGGTCAGCGCGATTCTGGTTGTTCGGAGTGATCCCCGCCTGGACGCATCACTCACCATGAAGCGGCTCGACCCCACTGAGATCTACACCAACGAGCACGGCGGACCCGTGCGCACCTGGAACCACCGCCTGACCTTCGAGCCCATCGACGAGGGCAGCTGCCGCTACACCGACGAGGTCGAAACCGACGACGGTCTGCGCGGCCTGCCGACCCGCGCCTTCGCCCGGGTCATGTTCCGCCACCGGCACCGGCGGTGGCGCAAGCTCGCGCGGATCCTGCACTGACAGCGAGAGGACGGTGAACCATGGCCGGCAACCAAGAAGGCATCGGCATGCTGAAACTCGAATGTCCGCAACACCATCCCGTCGGCAGGATCCTCAAGGACGCCCCGCATCAGGCCGTCCAGTTCGACCCCGGCGCCCAGGTGGGGCCGCGCCGGTTCTGGCCCGACGAAGACGGGCAGCCGAACTTCACCACCCGCTGCCGGTTCTGCGACCAGCCGGTGGGTGAGGCCACCGCCCCCCTGCAGGCCAAACTCGCCGAGGTGGTCGCCGCCACCGCCGCGACGGCCGCCCTGCCGTATGTGTAGCCGCCCGGCCCCGCAGATACTGTAAGAGCTACCGTAGCGGCGTTGCGGCGCGACGCATCCGCGGCGGCGCCGACCCGAAAGGAGCCCCGCGGCGCAGAACCCCACACCGACCGACACCCCCGTCCGCCCGAAGGCGATTGGCTGGGCACGCCGTACCTGCGCTTCGAGCGCTACGGACCCATCGCGCTGTGCACCATCGACCGGCCCCAGGCGCGCAATGCGCTGAGCCCGGCGATGTACTTCGGAATCCGTTACGCCGTCGGACGTCTCAACGAGGACCCGGACCTGGCCGGGCTGGTGCTCACCGGAACCGGCGACGTCTTCGCCCCGGGTGGCGACATGGGCGGCGGGGGCGGTGAGGACAACTGGATAACCTTCGGCTCCGCGACCCCGGGACTGGCGCGGTGTGCCACCATGACGGGCATGGTCAACCCCGACCGCGCCCGCTCCCGCGCCTTCGTCGTGACCGGCGCCGCCTCCGGCATCGGCCTGGCCACCGTGCGGCGGCTGCTGGTCGAGGGCGGCACCGTGATCGGTACCGACCTGGCCGACCCGCCCGGCGACCTGGGCCCGCGGTTAACCTTCGTACCCGCCGACGTGACCGACGAATCCGCCGTCGCCGCGGTGCTGGCCGCCGTGCCGGGCCGCCTCGACGGCGTCTTCCACGCCGCCGGTGTCGCCGGGGAGGCCCGGTGTACCTGCTGGACCGCGCTGAATGGGACCGGGTGATCGGGGTCAACCTCACCGGCACCTTCCTGGTGGCCAAGGCGGCCCTGGCCCGGGGATCGACCAACCCCGCGTCGACGGCGAGCGCGGCTCGCTCGTCACGGTCGTCAGCGTCGAGGGCCTGGAGGGCACCGCCGGCGGCAGTTCCTACAACGCGGCCAAGGGCGGTGTCGTGCTGCTGACCAAGAACATCGCGCTCGACTACGGGCCCAGCGGCATCCGCGCCAACGTCATCCGCCCCGGCTTCATCGAAACGCCCATGGCGCACAACGTGTTCAGCATTCCCGGCATAGAGGCGCCGCTGGCCTCGATCACCAGGGAGCACGCCCTGCAGCGGCTGGGGCGGCCCGAAGAGATCGCCGCCATGGCCGCCTTCCTGCTGTCCACCGACGCCTCGTTCGTCAGCGGCCAGGCCATCGCCGTCGACGGCAGCTACACCGCCGGCTGCGATCACGGCGTGGTGGAACTGCTCGGCTTTCCCAGCTGATACCAATTGGATTCAATTACCACTAAGATCCGTCCATGAGCGGTGGATTAACTCCCGACCAGGCGATCGAGGCGATCCGGGGGACCGGGGGAGCTCAGCCCGGCTGCTGCGCACTGCACGCCAAGGGCACGCTGTACCGCGGCACGTTCACCGCCACACGGGACGTGGTGATGCTTTCGGCCGCACCGTATCTCGACGGCTCGACGGTCCCGGCGCTGATCCGCTTCTCCAACGGATCGGGCAACCCGAAGCAACGCTCCGGCGCGCCCGGGGTGCGCGGGATGGCGGTCAAGTTCACCCTGCCGGACGGCTCCACCACCGACGTCTCGGCGCAGACCGCGCGGCTGTGCGTCTCCAGCACCCCGGAGGGGTTCATCGATCTGCTCAAGGCGATGCGGCTCGGCCTGACCACGCCGCTGCGGATGGCCACCCACCTGCTCACCCATCCGCGGCTGCTCGGGGCGCTGCCCTTGCTGCGGGAGGCCAACCGGATCCCGGCCGGCTACGCCACCACCGAATACCACGGCCTGCACGCCTTCCGCTGGATCGCCGCCGACGGCAGCGCGAGATTCGTTCGCTACCACCTGGTTCCGACCGCGGCCGAGGAATACCTGCCGGCCTCCGACGCCCGCGGGAAGGACCCGGACTTTCTCACCGACGAGCTGGCGGCGCGACTGCAAGGCGGGTCGGTGCGGTTCGACTTCCGGGTGCAGATCGCCGGCCCACGGACTCGACGGTGGACCCCTCGTCGGCCTGGCAGAGCACGCAGATCGTCACCGTCGGCACCGTGCCGATCACCGGCCCCGACACCGAGCGCGAGCACGGCGTCGACATCGTCGTCTTCGACCCGATGTGCGTCACCGACGGCATCGAGCCCTCCGACGATCCGGTGCTGCGGTTCCGGACCCTGGTGTACTCGGCGTCGGTCAAGTTGCGGACCGGGGTGGACCGCGGCGCGCAAGCCCCTCCAGTGTGACCCCGGCCCCTTGGTCTGCGCCGAAATCGGCGGCAGGCTAAGGTTTTTCTCCGGTGTCGCCATTTCAGATGTTCGTCATATGCCTGGCTGGGCTGGCCGCCGGTGCGATCAACGCGCTGGTTGGGTCCGGCACCCTGATCACCTTCCCGACGCTGGTGGCGCTCGGCTATCCGCCGGTGACGGCCACCATGTCCAACGCCACCGGCCTGGTCGCCGGCAGCGTCTCGGGCACCTGGGGCTATCGCGCCGAGCTGCGCGGTCAGTGGGACCGGCTGCGCTGGCAGCTGCCGGCCTCGCTGGCCGGAGCCGGGCTGGGCGCCTATCTGCTGCTGCATCTGCCGGAGAAGGTGTTCGCCCAGATCGTGCCGGTGCTGCTGGTGGCGGCGCTGGTCCTGGTGGTGACCGGGCCGCGGATCCAGGCGTGGACGGCCCGGCGCGCCGAGCTGGCGGGCCGCTCACCCGAGCACGTGCCACCCGGGCGGATGGCGACGCTGGTGTTCGGCACCTTCGCCGTCGGCGTCTACGGCGGCTATTTCACTGCCGCCCAGGGCATTTTGCTGGTCAGCCTGATGGGGGCACTGCTGCCTGAATCGGTGCAGCGGATGAACGCCGCCAAGAATCTGCTGGCCCTGGTGGTGAATGTGGTTGCGGTGGTTGCCTATACGTCGGTGGCGTTCGGCCGGATCAGCTGGGCGGCGGCCGGGCTGATCGCGGCGGGCTCGCTGGTCGGCGGGCTGCTCGGCGCCCGGTACGGGCGCCGGCTGTCCGGCGGCGCGCTGCGGGCCATCATCGTGGTGGTGGGGCTGATCGGGCTCTACCGCCTGCTCGCGGTGGCATGACGAAACAGCCGCTGCGACAACGGTTTTGGTGTTATCCGCTGCTCACCAGCGGTCGGCGCCGGACAGCGCGGAGTCGACCGTGGGGTAGATCGGCAGGATGTCCGACAGCCCGCACGCGTCGATGATGCGGCCGACGATCGGCTCGCAGCTCACCAGCAGCAGGTCGATGCCGCGCTGTCGGCAGCGTTTCGCCTCGTCGGTGAGCACGGCGAACGCGCAGCACCCCATGAACTCCAGGCCGGTGACGTCGACCACGAACGGCCCAGGGGTGGTGACGCCGCCGGCGGCCTCGCTGACCAGGTGGCGCCAGGTGTCCTCGTTGCACGCGTCGATCTCGCCGCCCGCATAGATCAGCACCGCGGAGCCGCTGCGCGCGGTCGTCGCCCGCAGTGTGCTGTTGGGGTCGCCCAGTTCGTAGACGAGTTTGGTGCTCAGCGTCAGGTGCGTGGCGGACATCGGTTCCACAATCACTGAATTCATGATGGACCCCCTAATCGACAGGCGCGGGAGCGCTTCGAATGGATGCCCGTCCTTCTGTCTAAAGACAGACTGTTCGCCTAGGCGAATTTCTTTTGTATAACGAGACAGGGCGGTCTGTCTACGGGTCCTGACCTAAGAGTACGGTAAGGTTCGTATGACAACTCCGGATGCCGGATCGTCCGGCGCCTCGGCACGTGAACGCGTCCTGACCGCGGCATATGAGCTGTTCAGCCGGCGTGGGATCCGCGCGGTGGGCACCGACGAAGTGATCGCCCGGGCTGGTGTCGCCCGGGCGACGCTGTACCGCCATTTCGCGACGAAGAACGACCTGGTGCTGGCCGTGCTGCAGCGTCGCGAGGAGCTGTGGGCGTACGGGCTGATCGAGGAGCAGTCCCGGCTGCGCGGCGCCACGCCCGAGGAGCAGCTGCTGGCTATCTTCGACGTGATGGACGAGTGGTTCCGGCAGGGCGACCGGTACGAGGGCTGCTCGTTCATCAACGTGCTGCTCGAGCTGGGCCCGGAGCATCCGGCCGGGAAGGCCTGCATCGCCCACATCGACCGCGTCCGCGACATCGTGCGCCGCCGCGCGGTGGCGGCAGGTTTGACCGACGTCGAGGACTTCGCGTCGTCCTGGCACATTCTGATGAAGAGCGCCATCGTGCTGGCCGCCGTCGGCGACCTCGACGCCGCGCGGCGCGCCCGCCGGACGGCCCGCACCCTGATCGAGGAACACCGGCAACCGCTGGTGTCCGACACCGGCGAGGCGGTGTAGTCAGACCGGGTCGGTCGCGGTGTTGCCGGTCTTGCGGTAATGCTCGGCCTCCAGCTCGGCGATCGCCCGGGAGGTGCGCTCCCGCAACAGGATTGCCGCCGTCAGCCCGGCCACCACGGCGACCACCAGCCCGATCCAGGAGAACCGCTCCAGCCAGCGCTCGGCGGCCACCCCGGCGAAATAGACCAGCGCGGTGGTGCCGCCCGCCCAGCAGATGGCGCCGGAGACGTTGGCCGTCAGGAACCGCGGGTAGTGCATCTTCAACGCGCCGGCCAGCAGCCCGGTCAGGATCCGCAGCAGCGCGATGAAGCGGCCCAGGAAGACGGCCCGCGCGCCCCACCGGTTGAACAACTTCTCGGCGAGCGCGACGTGTCCGGGACCGAAGTGTTTGGGAAACCGCCGGCCGAGCCGCTCGAACAGCGGCATGCCGAACCGCCGCCCCACCGCGTAGCCGATCGAATCGCCGATCACCGCCCCGATCACCGCGGCGACGCCGACACCGAGCGGATTGACGGCCAGGTCGTGATGCGACGACATCAGCGCCGCGGTGACCAGCACGATCTCGCCGGGCAGCGGAATGCCCAGGCTCTCGATCCCGACCACCCCGCCGACCACCAGATAAACCGCGAGCGGCGGGCTCGAGTGCAGCAAGGGCTCCACGTTCATGCGTCAAGGATGCCTGATGCGCTGCCCACGCCCTGCAGTCGCGGACGTTTGGGTTCGCGCCCTTCGTACGACGGGAGGCCGCGCAGCCGCCGCCAGACCCACGGGACGAAGCTGTCCTGCGTCCAGCGCCACTGCTCGTAGGCGCCGGCCGCGACCGAACGCCGGGCCCGCTGCTGCCCGCTTAGGGCCCAATCATGGCTGCTGTCAGGCAGATTCAGCGCCTCGGCGGCCGCGGCCGCGAACAAGATGTGCCCCTTGGTCGAGGCGTGCACCCGGTCGACGGCCCAGGTGTCCAACTCCCGCATCGACGGTGCGCTGTACAGGTCGACCAGCCGGAACCCGTGCCGGTTCGCGGCCGCCCGGATGACCGCATTGATCCGGGTCAGCCGCCCGGCCACCAGCCGGCCCAGCGGCAGGAACTGCGCGACGTTCGGAAAGGTCGTCGTCACCACCGTCGCGCCCGATCCGGCCAGCGCGGCGTAGATGTGGTCCAGGTCGGTCAGGGCCGGGCCGAACGAGCGGCCGGGCTGGATGACGTCGTTCATGCCGGCGCACACCGTGATCAGGTCCGGCCGCATCGCCAGGGCCGCCGGGACCTGCTCGGCCAGCACGTGGCCGATCCGTTTGCCGCGGATCGCGAGGTTGGCGTATTGCAGCCCGGGATACGCCGAATCGAGCATGGCGGCGAGGCGGTCGGCGAATCCGAGCAGGCCGGTGCTGTCGTCGCCGTCCCACAGGCCTTCGGTCTGGCTGTCGCCGATGGCGACGTAACGGCGGTATCCAGGGTGAATGGCCCCGCTCACGAAGTCGAGAATAACGCGAAGCCGGGCCGCCGACTAGTTACCGTGGAGCCATGCCAGCCAAGCGTGCGCGAGTCACCGGGCCAGCCGCGGCCGCGCCGGCCGCCGATGCGCTTGCGCCGCAGTATCCGATCGGATCGGTCGACAACGCGCTCAAGCTGTTGCTGCTGCTGGGCGAGCAACCCGAGATCCGGTTGAGCGAGGCGACCCGCTATCTGGGTGTGGCGTCCTCGACGGCGCACCGGCTGCTGGCGATGCTGGCTTACCGCGGATTCGTCCGGCAGGACCCGGTGTCCAAGGCGTATCTGCCCGGCCCGTCGCTGACCGGGGTGGCGTTCGCCATCTTCGGCCGCCTCGACATCGCGCGATCGGCCGCGCCCATCATGCACGCGCTCAGCGAGCAGCTGCGCGAGACGGTGCACGTCGGCATGCTCGACGGGGCCAGCGTGCGGTTCGTCGCCGCCGTCGAGGGCCCGGCCGCGGTGCGGGTGGCCTCCCAGCTGGGCCGCGCCTTGCCGGCGCATTGCACCTCGACGGGCAAGGTGATGCTGGCACAGTTGTCCGCGGCCGAATTGCGGGCGCTGCTGCCGCGCGAGCGGCTCAAGCGCATCACCGCGCATTCCATCGGCAGCCGCGCCGCGCTGGAAACCGAGCTGGCCGCGATCCGCGAGCGTGGCTACGCCACCAATCGGGAGGAGAGCGAGGAGGGTGTCGCGTCGGTCGCCGTGCCGATCCCGACCCGCGCCCCCGGGCTGCGGCTGGCCCTGAACGCCGCCGCCCCGCAGAACCGGCTGGACGCCGCCCGCTATCCCGCGGTGGCCGCCGCACTTGTGGCCGCCGCCAAGGAGATCGGCGATCAGCTCGGCTAGCCTCCGATATGCGCCACCTCGTGCCGCCAGGCCGCCTCGGCGGTGAACGCCGGCCCCAGGTCCGGCAGGTTGTCCCAGTCGGCGTCGGCGATGTCGCGCAGCGTGCCGCCGGCCGCGCGCATCCGCAACGACATCCGGGCCAGCGCGTCGACGCTGATCGCCTGCAGCACCGCGTGGGGCACGCTGGCGGCGGCGCTGGTGATGCCGTGCCCGCGGCAGATCACCACCGGCCGGCCGCGCATCGCCGCCACCATGTCCCGGGCCAGCCGCGAGTTGCGGATCAGCACGGCGCGTTCGTACACCGGCACGCCGCCGCGGGCCAGCCGGGCGCCGGGAATGTCGTGGGCGCCGTAGATCGGCCGTAGGGTGATACCGGCCAGGTCGGCGGCGACCACGGCCGGTGGGTGCAGGTGCGCGACGGCGGTGTGCCGCAGGTCGGCCAGCATGGTCTCGACGTGGATCGGCAGTTCGTTGGACACCCGGTAGCCGTCGAGTTCGCCTGGGGCGCCGGCGGTTCCGTCGAACCGGACCAGCCGGATGTCGCCGGGCAGGGTGAACGCCACCCCGTCGTCGGTGTCGCTGCGGCAGCGCACCAGCAGGCGCTCCTCGTCGATCCGCAGGCTCACATGCCCGAGGATGCCGTCGACCAGGCCGCGGGCCGCCGCCACCAGGCAGCCCTGCGCCACCAGGGCGCGCTGCTCGTCCAGCCGGCCGCTCACCGCGGTGTCCCCAGCCCGAATCCGCCGTCGGGCCTTACGGTTTCGCCGGTGATGCCGCGGGACCGGTCGGAGGCCAGGAACACGAAACTCCAGGCATGGTCGGCGCCGGACAGCGCGACCCGCAGGGGAGTGCGGGCGGCCACCTCGGCCGCCCGCTCCGGGGCGTCGTCCAGGCAGTTGCCCTGCAGCCCCAAACTGGCCAGGCCGCGCAGGTCGGTGCCCAGCGTGCCGCCCGGGGCCACGCCGTTGACCCGGATCCCCGGCGCCAGCTCGTGCGCCAACGCCGAAACCAGCCCGCGCACCGCGAATTTCGACGACACGTAGAGCACCCCGCCGCGGCCCGGATAGAACGACGACGCGGACTCGGTCAGCACGATCGAGGAGGCACCGGCGGCCCGCAGCGCGGGCAGCGCCGCCTTGACCGACTGCAGGGGGCTCAGCACGTTGGTGCGAAACATCTCGTCGAACGCGTCGGCGAGCGCGCCCACGTCGATGTCGGCCACCCCGCGGTAGAAGTCGAACACCCCGACGCAGTTGACCAAGGTGTCCAGCCCGCCGAAGGTGTCCACCGCGAGCGCCATGGCCCGCTCGTTGGCCTCGCGGGTGGTGGCGTCGCCCTCGGCGACGGCCACCTCGGGCAGCTGCCGGCGCAGCCGGTCGCACTTGTCGCTATCGCGTTCCAGCGCAGCGACTTTCGCACCCTCGGCAGCGAAGGCGTCGACGACGGCGCGCCCGATTCCCGACCCCGCGCCGACGACGAGGGCGCGCTTGCCGTCAAGCCAGCCGGTCATCGCCGTCCTCCGGTTCGTCGGGCAGCAGTGGCGCCTGGCCGTTGCCCACCATGGCGGCCAGCGTGCGGGGGTTCTGCCAGGTCAGCGCCTCGACCTCCAGCGGGTCCAGGGTGATCGAGCGTCCGGTCTTGGGGGCGCTGATCAGCAGCCGCGACCCGTTGCGGGTCTCGACCCGCTGCACCCGCACCTCGGTGAATTCGTTGCCGACCGTGATGGGTTCGCCGACGGGATTCACAAAACACCGCCAGGTTCTGCATCCGCAGCACCGACTCGTCGACGAAGATGCTGCGGCGGGCCAACTTCCAGCGATCCTCACACCAGCGCAGCACGTTCTCGCGGCCGCAGGACACCAGGGCGCTCTCGTTGACGTCGCCGCGGCTGCGGAACAGCAGCTCGGCCGGACTCGACGAGCAGGTGCCGGTCGTCCTCGACGAAGGTGCGCACATTGGTGACGAAATGCCGCAGCCGCGACGGCGGATCCTCGGCCCAGGCGTGCTCGGTGGCGAACCGCGCGACCCGCTGGCTCAGCGAGTACTTGTCCTCGTCGAAATGCGCCATCCCCGGGCTGGTGTCGAACCCCGCGCCGCGCGCGGTGGTCACCCGCACCGGCATGACGTAGCGGACGTCGTCGGTCAGCGTGTCCAGCCACGCCTGGTAGTGCTGGGCGCCGAGCAGGTAGGCCTCGTCCACCAGGAACTGGTGCGCCTGCAGGTGCCGGGTATCGTCAAAGGGCAGGCAGGTAAACGGGTTTCGCATGCGTCGCCTTCCTGCAGATAGTCGGCCCACATGGCCAGCAGCGCCCGCTGGTTGTGCTCGTTGTAGCCGACCTGCGCACGTCCGGGGCCGTGGAAAGCGCTGGGCGCCAGCGCCTCGACGACCGGGCGGCCGTCGTCGTACAGGCCCATCCGGCTGTTCAGCAGCAGCCGCCGCGCCATCGACCCGCCCGCGGTGGTGGTCAGCGACACCCAGTTCTCCACATCGTCCTGCTCGAACATGCCGGTGGACCCGAAGCACATCAGATACGCCTTGTACGAATCCTGTTTGTACTGCGCGGGAGCCGCGGAGTCCACCGCGAACCACGAACACACCTCGGTCTCGTTCTCGCTGATCGGCTGCCACAACCGGATCGAGATGAACGGCAGCGTCTCGTCGTCGCGCCCGTCGCGCACCTTGGGCCAGTTGTGCACGAAACATTAGGTTGGGAAAGCAGGTCGCCGCCGAGACCATGAACCCGTCCTCGCCGACCACCCGCTGCTGCCGTGGCGTCCACACCTGTTTGATCCGCCCGATCATCTCGTCGGGGTAGCCGACGTAGCGCATCCGCTCCTCGAAGCCGCCCGGCGGAAGCTTGTAGGTGGTGCCGCCGCGGTGCGCCCAGTAGGTGGTGCCGTCCTTGCGCTTTTGGGCCTTCGGCTCGCGGAACAACCCGATGTCGACGATCGAGGCGTGGGTGTGCGGGGTGTGGTACATGTCGCCGGCGAAATTCTCCGCCCCGATCTTCCAGTTCGCCCGGATCCGCCAGCGCCGCGGCCCGCGCAGCTCCACGCCGCCCGCGCTTTGGCGGGTGTAGTAGTCCAGGTAGAACCGGAAGTCGCCGAGAAAATCCTGCAGCAGTGGTGCGGCCGGATCCAGGCTGATGAACAGCAGCCCGTTGTAGCCGGCGAAATTCGGTGCGGGCAAAAGGGTTTGATCCTTGACGAACCCGTCGTCGCCGCCGTAGGCCTCGCGGTGGAACGGCAATCCGGTGAGCCGGCCGTCGTTGCGGTAGGTCCAGCCGTGATACGGGCAGCGGAAATTGGAGGCGTTGCTCAGCTCCGCGCGGCACACCTGCATCCCGCGGCGCACGTTCTCGAGCACCCCGAGCAATCCGCCGTCCGGCCCCGCCATCGCTGCCTCTGTTCTACAGAAATACTTTCCGATCAGTAGAATCTCGCAGTCGGTAGCGCTGGTCAATCTCCGGGCCCGCGCGTCACCAGGTTTCCGCCAGAATGCTTGGTGCTAATTCACAGGTTGCACGCAATCGAAAGCCGCAACGCCGCAGTTACGGTTGTTCACGTCAGCCATCCCGCGCATGTGAGCGCGGCGCGTTAAGGGGTATCCGTTCTGTTCGGCGCGATGATCGCCGTCTGCCTGCCGGCGTGTGAAAGGACTGGTGTCATGGTGGGTCGACCACGAGCGGGTCGATTGCAGAAGGTCGGATCGAAGGTGGTGGCGGCGATCGGCCGCCAGGAGTGGATGGACCGGCCGAGCTACCTTCGAACACCTGCTCAGCTTCGCCTACAACGGGCTGGGCAGCGCCCGCAACACCGTCACCAACGCGCTCAACGGGGTCTGGCTCGGTCACCCGGTGCACCCGCCGCTGGCGTCGCTGACCAGCGGCGCGCTCGGCACCACGGTGGCGCTGGACGCGCTGAGCGTGCTGCCCGGGCAACCCACCTCCGAGGTCGTCGACGCCTCCCGGTTCGCCACCCGCGCGCTCGGGGTGGGCATCCAGGCCAGCCTGGGTTCGGCCGTTACCGGCGTCACCGACTGGCAGCACACCCACGAGGAGGACCGCCGGGTCGGCGCCGTGCACGGCCTGCTCAACGTGGCCGCCACCGCGCTATACGTGCAGTCGTGGTTCGACCGGCGCCGGGGCCGGCACGGACGCGGCATCCTGCTCACCGCGCTGGGCTACGGCATCACGGTGACCGGCAGCTGCCTGGGCGGGGCGCTGGTCTTCGAGTCCGGCATCGGCATCGACCAGTCCGGCCCGCGGCTGCGCACCTCGGCCTGGACGCCGGTGCTGCCGGCCAGTTCGCTCAACGGCAAACCGGTGCGCGTCGAGGTGGACGGCGTCGGCCTGGTGGTGTGCCAGACCAAGCCGGGCGAGGTCGCCGCGTACGGGGAGTTCTGTCCGCACCTGGCCGCCCCGATGGCCGACGGCTGGCTGGACCGGGGTCGGTTGGTCTGCCCGTGGCACGGCTCGTGGTTCGCGGCCGAGTCCGGCGAGGTGGTGCGCGGACCGGCGGCGGCGCCGCTGCCGTGCTACGAGGCCCGAGTGGTCGACGGAGTGGTCGAGGTCCGCGGCGAGCAGCAGCCCGCTCCCGGCGGCGCGGTCGGAATCGCAAAAGGAGGAGCCAATTGAACGCCTACGACGTCTTGAAGGAACACCACGTCGTGATCAAGGGCCTCGGCCGTAAGATCAGCGAGGCGCGGTGAATTCCGAAGAGCGCCATGCCCTTTCGACGACCTGCTGATCGAGCTCGACACCCACTTCCGCATCGAGGACGACTTGTACTACCCGGCCCTCAAGGAGGCCAGCAAGCTGATCGCCGTCGCGCATGCCGAGCATCGCCAGGTCGTCGACCAGCTTTCGGTGCTGCTGCGCACCCCGCAGAGCGCGCCGAACTGCGAGGACGAATGGAACTCCTTCAAGACGGTGCTCGAGGCGCACGCCGACGAGGAGGAACGCGACATGATCCCGGCCCCGCCGCAGGTGCACATCACCGACGCGGAGCTCGAGGAGCTGGGCAACAAGATGGCCGCCAAGATGGAGCAGTACCGCGGCTCGGCGCTGTACAAGATGCGCACCAAGGGACGCGCGGCGTTGGTGCGTTCGCTCTGAGGCCGACGGTCGACCACACCGCCCGCCTGCCGGGTTCGGCGACCGGTCGGGAGTAGCCTCACGGCTCATGGACCCCGAGTGTGTCGCTTCTCAGGGCGACATCACCGCGGAGATCGCCCGCATCGCAGCGCAATACCGCGCCGACGACGGGGGTACCGGCCAGCCGTTGCTGGACTATCCGCCGTACCGGGCCACCATCCTGCGCCACCCCAAGCAACCGCTCGTCGCGGTCGATCCCGGCGGCCGAGCTGTGGGCGCCGTGCTTCGGCCGCGACGACGTCGACCCGCTGGACGCCGACCTGACCGCCGGCCATCGCGGCGTGCCGATCGGGGAGCGGGTCGGTCGTCGCCGGGCGGGTCGTCGACGAGGCCGGCCGGCCGGTGGCCGGTCAGCTGGTCGAGATCTGGCAGGCCAACGCCGGCGGCCGCTACCGCCACCAGCGCGACCGCCACCCCGCCCCGCTGGACCCCAACTTCACCGGCGCCGGGCGCTGTTTGACCGGGCCGGACGGCTGGTATCGCTTCCTGACCATCAAGCCCGGCCCCTACCCGTGGCGCAACCACCACAACGCCTGGCGGCCCGCCCACATCCATTTCTCGGTCTTCGGAACCGCCTTCACCCAGCGGCTGATCACCCAGATGTATTTTCCCGGCGACCCGATGTTCGAGCTGGATCCGATCTTTCAGTCCATCCTCGACCCCGCGGCGCGCTGGCGGCTGATCGCCCACTACGACCACGACTTCACCC
This sequence comes from Mycobacterium lepraemurium, assembly GCA_002291465.1. Classification (GTDB taxonomy): domain Bacteria; phylum Actinomycetota; class Actinomycetes; order Mycobacteriales; family Mycobacteriaceae; genus Mycobacterium; species Mycobacterium avium. Next base: position 1,548,594 of record CP021238.1, read on the forward strand.
AGCCGGAATACGCCACCGGATACCGGTGGGACATCGTGCTGGCCGGCGGCGGGCGAACCCCGACCGGGGCCGGGAATGACTGAAACATCCTGCACTCCAGGGCAAACCGTCGGCCCCTTCCTGGACCTGGGATTGCCGTATCCCGGCGACGCCCGGCTGGTCGACGACGGCGATCCGCGGGCCGTCCGGCTGCACGGCACGGTGTACGACGGCGTCGGCGCGGCAGTTCCTGACGTGCTGGTGGAGCTGTGGCAGCCCGACGGCGCGGGACGCATTGTGCGCCAATCCGGTTCGCTGCGTCGCGATCCCGCGGTGTTCACCGGATGGGGCCGGCGCGCGACCGGCGAGGACGGGGGATACGGGTTCACCACGCTCGCGCCGGGATCGGTGATCGACGGCCGCACGCCGTTCTTCGCGCTCACCGTGTTCGCCCGCGGACTGCTGAACCGGCTGTTCACCCGCGCCTACCTGCTCGGCGCCGGACCGGACACCGACCCGCTGCTGGCCCGTGTCGCCCCCGAGCGCCGCACCACGCTGCTGTGCATCGCCGAAAACGACGGCCGCGCTTACCGATTCGATATCCGCCTGCAAGGACCGGGCGAGACAGTGTTCCTGGCCTACCGGACGGACGAGCGATGACCAACCTGTTGTGGCCGGGGGCCCACCGCGCCGGTGAGCACATGACCGACGCCGCGCTGCTGGATGCGATGGTGGCGGTGGAATCGGCGTGGCTGGCCGCGCTGGCGGGCACCGGACTGGCACCGGCCGACTGCGCGGCGGCCGACCTGCGGAACCTGTTGGCGGACAATGACTCCGAGACGCTAGCAGTCGGCGCCGAGGACGGCGGCAACCCCGTCATCGGGCTGGTGCGCCTGCTGCGGGAGCGCGCCGACCCTGCTGTCGCGCTGTGGATTCACCGCGGACTCACCAGCCAGACGTGCTGGACACCGCCCTGATGCTGGGCGTGCGCGCGCTCGCCGAGCTTGGCCGGCGGCGCACCGTCACCGACCTACTTCGGCGCCGTCGACCCGGGTGATCGACGAGACGCTGCGCCGCGCCGAGTGGGTGCGTCCCGAGCGGTGAGCGATCCGGCGTTTCAGTCGGCCACCGCGATCTCGATGGACAGGCACTCGCCCAGGGCGTGCGCGGCCGCCCAGTTGCCGCCGCGCACCGCGTGTTCGAGTTCGTCGACCAGCGGGCTGTCGGCGCCCAGATCGGCCAGCCACGCCGACACCGTCGCCGTGATCTGGTGGGCGGGCACCCGGGCGACATGCCCGTGGTGCAGTCGGTCGGTCAGCTGGTAGATGGTGGCCGTCGGCCTGCGCTGCGGCCAATGAACCATCAATTTCGGTGAATTCATCGTCCCCTCCCCGCTAGCCTCAACGACTCATTCGACTCCGGCGGCACGTCCAGCTCTCGAGCACAATAGTACGTGTGTACCATTGCGCCGGTCGTTGTTTTGGTCGTGAAATATCCCGATTTTTTCCGCTCTTCGGTCATCGTGATCGCCCACCTGGTTCTCCCGTCGCGACGAGCGGGCCGATCAGTGCCGCGCCAACGAGGCACGGCCCGCCCGGGCCATGATGCGTTGCAACACGTTGTGCGACAGGTCGCCGTCGTTGGCCACCCGCGCCAGGCCCCGCCGCCGCAAGAACATGTCGAGCCGGCGATCGGGCGACCAATCCGCGTACGTCGAGCCGAGGTAATGCGACTGCAGGAAATCCGACGCCTACGCGTCGAGGTCGGACTCCGTCATTGGACTGGCCCCCATAACCGGCATGCTCCTTTGTTCTCCCGCGACCGCCGCAGCCAAGTTACGTCAGGGGGCGTCACTAATCCGTCACGCCGCGATTGCGGAAAGAGCCCAAAGTCGGCCGCAGTCAGCCGGTCTGCGACGCCGTCGGCTTGTGGGCGACGATTGCGACGGCGGCCAGTTGCCTGCGATGTTTGCGGAACGTGCGGCGCATGGTCAGCACCCGCTTGCGGGCGTCGCGGTGCACCAGCACGTTGCGGGCGAACCGCAGCGCCCCGAACAACCCCTCGTCGGAGACCAGCCGGCGCGGCTGCAGCAGCGCCATCGGCGCGGTCGCGACGTGATCGACCACCAATCCGTGCTCGGCGAGCAGCGCCGACCACTCCGCGACGGTCAACGGGCGCGCGTTCACCTTGATGGCCCGGGCCAGCGCCCGGCGGATGTCGGTGCTGATCTCCTCGGAGACGGTGTCTGGCGTCAGCGCGAGTTCGTGGATGGCGTAGCGGCCGCCCGGGCGCAGCACGCGCGCCGCCTCGGCGACGATCGCCCGCTTGGCGGCATCGCCCTGCATGGTCAGCATCGCCTCGCCGATGACGACATCGCTGCTGGCGTCGGGCAATCCGGTGTCGGCCGCGCCGGCGACCCGCACGGCGGCGTTTTTCGCACCGAGATCGCAGAGCACGCCGCGCACCACGTTGGCCGCATCGGGGTCGGCCTCGGCGCCCACGTAGGAGCGCGGCGCCCGGGCCACGATCTCGGTGGCGGTGCGGCCCAGGCCCGGCGCCAGCTCGACGACGTCGGTGCCGGCCAGTTGCGCGTGGGACAGCAGGGTGCGGGTCAGCTCGACACCGCCGGGCCGCAGCACCCGTTTGCCGAGCCGCGCCAGCAGCCAATGCCCGGCCACAGCCTCGTCGGCGCGCCGCGACCCGGGGAGCGGAGGTTCGGAACCTGTGCGAAGTTCGTTGGCGGCCATGGATTCTCCGACGCTGAGCCTAGTTTTTACAAGATTGTTTGTGTAAACTTTAGCACATGACCTACGTGATCGGGAAGCCATGCATCGATGTGATGGACCGCGCTTGCGTCGACGAGTGTCCGGTGGATTGCATTTACGAGGGCGGCCGGGCGCTCTACATTCATCCCGACGAGTGCGTCGACTGCGGCGCGTGCGAGCCGGTGTGTCCGGTGGAGGCGATTTACTACGAAGATGACCTGCCCGAGGACCTCAAGCCGTACCTGGCCGACAATGAAGCGTTCTTCGCCGAAACGTTGCCGGGCCGCGACGCGCCCCTGGGATCCCCGGGCGGGGCGGCCAAGCTGGGCCCGCTCGGCGTCGACACCCCGCTGGTGGCAAGCCAGCCCAGTGCTGCCCATTCGGACGGCTCCTGACCGACGAGGAGCGTGGGGGACCCGTTGACCAAGTCACGGAAGTTGCTGGCCCCCGCGGCCGGGGAATCGGCCGGCCGCCGCCGCGCGGTGCTGCGGTTGCTGCGCGCCTCGCCCGAGCCGATGAGCATCGCCGGGATCGCCGACGTGCTGGGCGTGCACCCCAACACGGTGCGCTTCCATCTGGACAGCCTCGTCGCCGACGGCCAGGTCGAGCACGTCGAGCTGGACCGCAAGGGGCCGGGCCGCCCACCGCTGATGTTCCGGGCGGTGCGGCAGATGGACCGCGGCGGGACGCGGCACTACCGGCTGCTGGCCGAGATCCTGGCGAAGGCCTTCGCGGCCGAAACCGATCCCGCGCCCAAGGCGCTGGCCGCCGGCCGGGCCTGGGGGCAGCAGCTGGACGCCGAACGGCGTCGGCTGCCGCGGGACGCGGCCGGCGCCGAGCAGGCCATCGCCCAGCTGGTCGACGTGCTCGACGAGCTCGGCTTCGCACCCGAGCGTCGGGTGATCGACGGAGAGCAGCAGGTCGGCCTGCGGCACTGCCCGTTCCTGGAATTGGCCGAGAACTCCTCGAATGTGGTGTGCCCGGTGCATCTGGGCCTGATGCAGGGGGCCATGGAAACCTGGGGAGCGCCGGTCTCGGTGGACCGGCTCGACCCGTTCGTCGAGCCGGACCTGTGTCTGGCCCACCTGACGCTGCAAGGGGCGGGCAGATGAGCACCGGAACCGCGATCGCCGTCGCGCTCAGCTTCGTCTGGCTCGGCATGGTGCTGGCCATCTCGTTCCTCGAGGCGCCGCTAAAGTTCCGGGCGCCCAACGTGACCCTGCAGATCGGGCTGGGCATCGGGCGCTTGGTGTTTCGCGCGCTCAACACCGTCGAGGTGGTCTTCGGCCTCGTCATCGGCGCCATCGTGGTGGCCGGCCCCACCCGGGCGGGCGTCGCGGTGGCCATCGGCGTGGCCGTCGCCGCCCTGGCCGTCCAGCTCGTCGCGGTCCGGCCCGCCCTGACCCGCCGGTCCGACCGGGTGCTGGCCGGGGCGGACGGACCCCGCTCCCGGGCCCACTACGGCTACGTCGCGCTGGAGGCGGTCAAGGTGGTCGTGCTGATCGCGGCGGGGATACTGCTACTGAGCGGTTGACGGCCAACCCTCAAGGCGAAGGCCTTGCGACTTCGAAGGACCCGATCATGGATTCCGTCTCGTTGACCGACCTCGCGGCCGAAAAGCTCGCCGAGGCAAAACAATCGCACAGCGGGCGTGCCGCGCACACCATCCACGGCGGGCACACCCACGAGCTGCGGCAAACCGTGCTCGCGCTGCTGGCCGACCACGACCTGTCCGAACACGACAGCCCCGGCGAGGCCACCCTGCAGGTGCTGCAGGGTCACGTGCGGCTGACCACCGGCGGCGACGCCTGGGAGGGCAGGGCCGGCGAGTACGTCGCCATCCCGGCCGAACGGCACGCCCTGCACGCGGTGGAGGACTCGGTGGTCCTGCTGACCGTGCTGAAAACCATCCCGCCGGTGCACTAGCCTGCCATGTTGTCCACACCCTGGTCCGCGGGTTTCGGCCTGCGGGTACCCATCGTCAACGCCCCGATGGGCGGGGTCGCCGGCGGCCGGCTGGCCGCGGCGGTCACCGCCGCCGGTGGCCTGGGCATGGTCGGGATGGGCAGCGTGGCCACCCGGCAGCTGCTGGCCGAGCAGTTGCAATACGTCGACCGCCGGTTCGGGATCGGGCTGGTCGACTGGGTGATGCGCAACGAGGCGGGACTGCTCGAGGACGCGCTGGCCGCCCGGCCCGCCCTACTGTCGGTCAGTTTCGGCACAGACTGGTCCTGGGGCCCCAAGGCGCACGACGCCGGAATCCCCACCGTCACACAGGTTTACGACAGCCTCGGCGCGCGGCAGGCGGTCGACGCCGGCGTCGACATCCTGGTGGCGCGCGGCTCGGAGGGCGGCGGGCACGGCGAGGTCAAGCTGGGGCGGCGGGCACGGCGAGGTCAAGCTGGGGCGGCGGGCACGGCGAGGTCAAGCTGGGGCGGCGGGCACGGCGAGGTCAAGCTGGGGCTGCTGCCGCTGCTCGACGCCGTGCTGGACGCCGTCTCGGTGCCGGTGCTGGCCGGCGGCGGCGTCACCTCGGCGCGCAGCCTGGCCGCGGTGCTGGCCGCCGGCGCCAGCGGGGCGTGGGTGGGCACCCGGCTGTCGGCCTGCCCGGAGGCGCTGACCGCCGACGGCAACCGGCGGGCCCTGGTCGAGGCCGCCGAGACCGACACCGCCATCACCCGGGCCTTCGACGTCGCCAAGGGGCTGCCCTGGCCGGCCCGGTTCCCGTCCCGGGTGCTGGCCAACGACTTCGTCGAGCGGTGGACCGGCCGGGAGGAAACGCTCGACGCCGGGGCCTGCAAGGAGTTGGCCGCCGCGATCGCCGCCGGGGACTGCCGGGTCGCGCCGGTGGATGCCGGCCAGGGGGTGGGGATGATCCGCAACGACGCGACGGTCGCCGAGGTCATCGACGAAATATGCAGCGGCGCAGAGCAATTGCTGTCCCACTGGGGCTCGTAGCCTCTCGTAGCCTCTCGCAGCCCCGTTGTAGCCCTCCGTTGTCACGCTGGCGTGATGCTCGGCGACGAAACCGCGGTGGCTACACCGCGCGCAGGTAGCGCCGGGCGATGACATGCTGACCGACCCGCAGCACCGGCCCGCCGGCCCTGGCCCACCAGGTCGCGGGTCGGGAGAACCCGGTCACCTCCGCGTACACCGCGGAGGTGACCGGGTCGTGGCGGACCACGAAGCGTTCCTCGCCGGACTCCGGATGGCTCGGCAGCGTGCCGTAACCGAAGCCGTGGCATGCCCCCGGTTCGTCGACGACGTAGACGACGCGGCAGGGGGCGGGCACAAACCCCAGCCGCACCACCACCACGGCGTCGACGACGGCCACCTCGGAGCTGGCCTGCACCCGCAGCCCCGAGCCGCCGCTGCATGCCCCAGCGCACCACCGCCCCGGCGGTTTGCTCGAAACGCTCTGCGCCCGTACCGATTTGGCGCTCGACGTGTTGATGGTGATATCCGGTGGGCAGGTCTCCGGAGGCCGTCGCCCCCACCTCGGAGTAGGTCAGCGGAAGTTCCTCGAGCGCTCGTAGGTCCACCCGGCCAGCTTGCCACGCCCGGGCGCGCGGCGAGGTTCGGCGGGTACGGTCGGAGGGGTGAGCGCGCCACAGACCCTTGCCCAGGCATCCGGAACGTTGACCCTCGGCGGCGACCTGACCGTCAACCGCCTCGGCTTCGGCGCGATGCGGCTGACCGGCACGGGGGTGTGGGGCCCGCCCGCGGACCGCGACGAGTGCGTCCGGGTGTTGCGGCGGGCCGTCGAACTCGGGGTGAACTTCATCGACACCGCCGACTCCTACGGCCCGTACGTGTCCGAGGAGATCATCCGCGAGGCGCTGCACCCGTACGACGGCCTGGTGATCGCGACCAAGGCGGGGCTGCTGCGCACCGGCCCCGACGTCTGGATCCCGTTGGGCAACCCCAGTTATCTGCGCCAGGAATGCGAGATGAGCCTGCGCCGGCTGGGCACCGACACCATCGAACTGTTCCAGCTGCACCGCATCGACCCCAACTTCCCGCTGCAGGATCAGGTGGGCGAGCTGCTCACCCTGAAGAACGAGGGCAAGATCCGCCACATCGGGCTGTCGGAGATCACGCCCGATCAGCTCGCCGCGACCCAGCAGAGCACCGAGATCGTGTCTGTGCAGAACATGTACAACGTGACGGCCCGGCGCGCCGAGCCGCTGCTGGACGCCGCGACCCGGCAGGGCATCGCCTTCATCCCGTGGTTCCCGTTGGCGGCCGGGCCGCTGGCCGCGCCCGACGGCCCGCTGCAGCGCATCGCCGCCGAGCACGACGCGATGCCGTCGCAGCTGGCGTTGGCCTGGTTGCTGAAACGCTCGCCGGTGATGCTGCCCATTCCGGGGACGTCGAAGGTGGCGCACCTGGAGGAGAACGTGGCCGCCGCCCGGATCACGCTGTCCGACGAGGAATTCGAGGCGCTGTCGACGGCCGGGACTCAGCAGACGGTGTAGCCGGCGCGCGAAACCGCGCCCGCCGGGCAATACGGTGTGGTGGTGGCCGAACATCAACGACACCCCGGCGGTGGGTTCAATCCGCCCGAACCGACCACCAAGGGCGGGCCCGACTACGGCTGGTTCATCGACGCCGTGCGCGCGCTGCAGGATCAAGCCCGCGCCGTCGACGCCCCCGACGAGGTGATCACCCAGGCCGCCGACCAGCTGGAGAAGGTGTCGGCGTTGCTGGCGCCGTTCGACGCCGACGAGTGGGCGTCGCCGTCGGGCCGGCGGATGGATCTGCCGATGCGCGGCAACATCCTGACCATCCCGATGTCGGCCCAGAAGGGTGCGGACGGCCGCATGCACGGCCGGGCCCGCTTCGCCCGCTTTCACTTGGGCCGCAACGGGGCCGTGCACGGCGGGTCGCTGGTGATGCTGTTCGACACCGTTCTGGGCCTGACCGCCTCGGTGCTCACCGGCAGCCGGCGCCAGCGTACGGCCTGCCTCAAGATCGACTACCGCAGCATCGTCCCGATCGAGACCGAGCTGCAGTTCGACGCCGGCGTCGACCGGGTGGACGGGCGCAAGATCTTCGTGTCCGGTCGGCTGACCCACGGCGAGCGGTTGCTGACCGAGGCCGACGCGCTGTTCGTGCGGCTCAAACCCGGCCAGCCGTGATGGGAGTGGGTACCCACCCCGCATGACTGGATCCGCATCGCCCCGCGGCCCGGTGCTTGCGGGTTTGCCCGGGATCCGTGGCTGGCAGGAGGACCTGTACCGCGACCTGCACCGGCATCCGGAACTGTCACACCAGGAACACCGCACCGCGGCGGCCGGTGGCCGAGCGGCTGCGTGGCTTCGGTTACGACGTGCATGAGGGCGTCGGAGGCACCGGCGTGGTCGGGGTGCTGCGCGCCGACATGGACGCGCTGCCGGTGCGCGAAGATACCGGCCTACCGTACGCCAGCGCCGTCAACGCCACCGACCCGCACGGCGACGAACGACCCGTCATGCACGCCTGCGGGCACGACGTCCACGTCACCTGCCTGCTGGGCGCCGCGTCGCTGCTCGCCGGGGCGCGCGAACACTGGCGCGGCAGCCTGGTCGCGGTCTTCCAGCCGGCCGAGGAGCTCGGCGACGGCGCGCGCCGCATGGTCGACGACGGGCTGGTGAGGCTGGTCGGTCACGTCGACGTCGCCCTGGCCCAGCACGTGCTGCCGTTTCCGGCCGGCCAGATCGCCACCCGATCGGGGCCCTTCATGGCCACCGCCGACAGCATGCGGGTCACCGTGTACTGCCGGGGCGGCCACGGGTCGATGCCGCAGACGACCGTCGATCCCGTCGTGCTGGCCGCCATGATCGTGATCCGGTTGCAGACCGTCGTCTCGCGCGGGGTGGCGCCCACCGAGACCGCGGTGCGGACGATCGGCAGGATCGAGTCGGGCGCCAAGAGCAAGGTGATCGGCGACCACGCGGTGCTGGAGCTGAACCTGCGCACTTTCAGCGACCAGACCCGCGACCGGATGCTCGACGCGGTTCGGCGCATCGTCACCGCCGAATGCCAGGCGTCCGGGTCGCCGCGGGACCCCGAGTTCGAGCTGATGAACCACTTTCCGGCCACCGACAACGACCCCGCGGTCACCGCGCGGGTGCGGGCGGTGTTCGCCGAGTATTTCGGCGACCGGGCGACGGAGATCCCCGCGCAGACCGGAAGCGAAGACTTCAGCGACATCGCCAACGGGCTCGACGCGCCCTACAGCTATTGGGGTTTCGGGGGGAGCCGACCCCGGCGCGTATCGGCGCGCCGAGGCGGCGGGCCGGCTGGCCGAGGACATCCCCGTCAACCACTCCGGGAGGTTCGCCCCGTCATCCAGCCCACCCTCGACACCGGCACCGAGGCGCTGACCGTCGCCGCGCTGGCCTGGCTAGCCCCTAGCGTGTTCTGAAATCAACTGGGTATAAACGCTTTTGACTGCGCCGGGGGGAGCGCGGCAACCCCATCGGCAGCATGCTCTCCTCGTGGTCGAGTTCGCGTTCGATCGCGCGCAGGCTCTGGTCGGGCAGCATGCCCGCGTCGCGCCAGCGTACGAGTTCGTCGCGCTGGGCGTCGATGGCCACCCGGCGCAGCCCCACGGCGGCCTCGTAGGCGGGGGCGGCGGGCAACTCGTCGACCTCCGACAACAGGGTGAGCCGGTGCTCGTAGCGCTCCAGCTGCGCCGACAACTGTTGGCGCACACCGTCGATCACCCGGGGATCGACGTCGGCGCCGTCCTCGGGGTCCAGCGAGTCGAGCCAGTCCAGGGCGGCCCGCAGCGCGGCCGCCCGGGCCCGGTTGCGCAGCCGCAGCTCGTCGGTGGTCTTGGCGCGCAGGCCCAGCGCGCGCACCAGCGGGCCGAAGGTGACACCCTGTCCCGATCAGCGTCACCAGCACCACCAGGGTGCAGAACAGCAGCAGGTCGCGGTCGGGAGAAACGGCGCGTTGCCCTCGGTCAGCACCGGCACCGCGAAGATCGCGGTGAGGCTGACCACGCCGTGGGTGCCGGCCCAGCTCAGCACGACGATCTCGCGGCCGCTGAGCCGCTCGCGGGTACGCTCGGGCCGCGGCTCGGCGTCGTCGGCCGCCGAATCGTCGACGTTGCCCAGCCGGGTGTGCAGCGACTGGGTGAGCAGCAGCCACAGCGGCCGGGCCAGCAGAACCACCGCGACGGTCACCCCGACCGCCACCAGGATCGTCGACAACGCGTAGCCGCACACCACGACGGCCAGCACGCCGGAGGCGGACAGCTTCTCAGCGACCAGATAGGTGAGAAACGGCGTGGCCAGCGAGATGGCGTTGGCGGTCAGCACGTCGTGCCGCCACCGGCGCAGCAAACGCCGGGCGTAGGCGAACACCTGGCCCACCACCAGGCCGCCGACGGCCGCCAGCACGAACTCCCGGATCGCCGACGGCGCCGAGAACGAGGCCCCGCGCGCCACGGTGACGGCGACCGCGAGCGTGGTCAGCGCGGTCGCGTCGTTGAGCAGTCCCTCGCCCTCGATCAGCGTGACGATGTTGAGCGGCAGGCCCTCCTTGCGGGCGACGGCGAGCGCGGCCACCGGATCGGTCGGCGCCACCGCCGCGCCCAGCACCATGCCCACCGCGAGCGTCGCGCCGCCCACGAGCAGGCTGAACGCGACACTGACCGGCGCCGCGGTCAGCAGCACGAGGACGACCGACAGTCTGACCACCGTGCGCAGATTGCGGCGGATGCCGACCAGCGACGATTCCAGCGCCGCGTGATAGAGCAGGGGCGGCAGGATGCCGTCATCACCACGTCGGGCTCGAGGCCGATGGTCGGCCCCGGCAGCAGCGCCTGCCCGATGCCGACCAGGACCAGCAGCGTCGCGCTGGGCAGGCGGGTGCGCTCGCTGATCCAGTCGACCAGCACGATGACCGCGATGGCGGCGAGCAACAAGGTCAAAGCCGTCTGCGCGCCCATCGACCTCATTGTGCCGGACCGGACGGTGGCTACTCGACGGCTCTGCTCGCCGTTCGGCCGCCCCGATAGCATGGTCGTCGACCCTGCGAGCCTTGGAGACCGCCACAATGACCGTCCCCGCAACCGATTCCTGGCCAGCCCCGATCCGGGTGCCGGCCGGGACCACCGCCGCCGCCGCGGTGCGCGACGCGGGGCTGCCGGGCCGGGGAGCGCCCGACGCCGTCGTGGTGGTGCGCGACGCCTCGGGCACGCTACGCGACCTGAGCTGGGTGCCCGACACCGACGCCGAGGTTGTCCCCGTCGCCGCCAACACCGACGAGGGCCGCAGCGTCATCCGGCACTCGGCGGCACACGTGCTGGCCCAGGCCGTGCAGGAGTTGTTCCCGCAGGCCAAGTTGGGCATCGGCCCGCCCATCACCGACGGCTTCTACTACGACTTCGACGTGCCCGAGCCGTTCACGCCGGAGGACCTGGACAAGCTGGAAAAGCGGATGCGCCAGATCGTCAAGGAGGGCCAGCTGTTCTCCCGGCGGGTGTACGAGTCCAAGGAGCAGGCGCGCGCCGAGCTGGCCGGCGAGCCCTACAAGCTGGAGCTGGTCGACGACAAGTCCGGTGACCCCGACATCATGGAGGTCGGCGGCGACGAGCTCACCGCCTACGACAACCTCAATCCCCGTACCTGGGAACGGGTTTGGGGTGATTTGTGCCGCGGGCCGCACATCCCGACCACCCGCCACATCCCGGCCTTCAAGCTGACCCGCAGCTCGGCGGCCTACTGGCGCGGCGATCAGAACAACGCCAGCCTGCAACGCATCTACGGTACCGCGTGGGAGTCGCAGGAGGCGCTGGACGATCATCTGCGGCTGATCGAGGAAGCCCAGCGGCGCGACCACCGCAAGCTGGGCAGCGAGCTGGACCTGTTCAGCGTCCCCGACGAAATCGGTTCGGGCTTGGCGGTTTTCCACCCGAAGGGCGGGGTGGTGCGCCGGGAGCTGGAGGAGTATTCGCGGCGCAAGCACATCGAGGCCGGCTACGAGTTCGTCAACACCCCGCACATCACCAAGGCGCAGCTGTTCCACACCTCCGGGCATCTGGGCTGGTACGCCGACGGGATGTTCCCGCCGATGCGCCTCGACGCCGAGTACGACGACGACGGGACGGTGCGCAAGCCCGGGCAGGACTACTACCTCAAGCCGATGAACTGCCCGATGCACACGCTGATCTACCGGTCCCGCGGGCGCTCGTACCGCGAATTGCCGTTGCGGCTCTTCGAATTCGGCACCGTGTACCGCTACGAGAAGTCCGGCGTGGTGCACGGGCTGACCCGGGCGCGCGGGTTCACCATGGACGACTCGCACATCTTCTGCACCCGCGAGCAGCTGCACGGCGAGCTGGCGTCGCTGCTGCGGTTCGTGCTCGAGCTGCTGGGCGACTACGGGTTGACCGACTTCTACCTGGAGCTGTCCACCAAGGACCCGGACAAGTTCGTCGGCTCCGACGAAATGTGGGAGCAGGCCACCACTTCGCTGGCCGACGTGGCCGCCGAGTCCTGCCTGGAGCTGGTGCCCGATCCGGGCGGGGCGGCGTTCTACGGCCCGAAGATCTCGGTGCAGGCCCGCGACGCGCTGGGCCGCAGCTGGCAGATGTCGACGATCCAGGTGGACTTCAACTTCCCGGAGCGTTTCGAGCTGGAATACACCGCGTCCGACGGCACCCGGCAGCGGCCGGTGATGATCCACCGCGCGCTGTTCGGATCGATCGAGCGGTTCTTCGGCATCCTGACCGAGCACTACGCGGGGGCGTTCCCGGCCTGGCTGGCGCCGGTGCAGGCGGTGGGCATCCCGGTCACCGACGAGCACGTGCCCTACCTGGAAAGCGTTGCCGCACAGCTGAAGTCGCATGGGGTGCGGGTGGAGGTGGACGCCAGCGACGACCGGATGGCCAAGAAGATCGTGCACCACACCGCGCAGAAGGTGCCGTTCATGCTGCTGGCCGGCGACCGCGACGTGGCCGCGGGGGCGGTCAGCTTCCGGTTCGGCGACCGCACCCAGATCAACGGCGTGCCCCGCGACAGCGCGGTCGACGTGATCGTCAAGTGGATCGCCGACCGCGAGAACTCCGTCCCCAGCGCCGAACTCGTGAAAGTGTCCAGTGGTGAGTGATCCCGAACAGGCCGAGCAGGACGCCGAGCGCACCATCCTGGACCGCGGTGTCGGCGAGCAAGACCACCTGCAGCGGTTGTGGACGCCGTACCGGATGACCTATCTGGCCGAGGCGCCGATGAAGCGCGGCCCCAACTCGTCGGGCAAGAGCGAGCAGCCGTTCACCAACATTCCGCAGCTGAACGACGAGGACGGCCTGGTGGTCGCGCGCGGCGAACTGGTCTACGCGGTGCTCAACCTCTACCCCTACAACCCGGGGCATCTGATGGTGGTGCCGTACCGGCGGGTCTCCGAGCTCGAGGACCTGACCGACGCGGAGAGCGCGGAGCTGATGTCGTTCATACAGAAGGCGATTCGCGTCATCAAGAACGTGTCATGCCCGCACGGGTTCAACGTCGGCCTGAACCTGGGCACCTCGGCCGGCGGGTCGCTGGCCGAGCATCTGCACGTGCACGTCGTGCCGCGCTGGGGTGGGGACGCGAACTTCATCACCATCATCGGCGGGTCGAAGGTGATCCCGCAGCTGCTGCGCGAAACCCGCCAGCTGCTGGCCACCGAGTGGGCCAAGCAGTCGTGAGCCCACACCGCCATGAGTAAGGTGCCGTTTCTATCCCGCGCGGCGTTCGCGCGGCTGACGACTCCCACCGCCCGGGCCTGCCTGCGGTTGGGCCTGACCCCCGACGTCGTCACCGTCGCGGGCACCACCGTGGCGGTGGCCGGGGCGCTGATCCTGTTCCCGATCGGCGAGCTGTTCGTCGGCACGCTGGTGGTCTGGTTCTTCGTGCTGTTCGACATGCTCGACGGGGCGATGGCGCGGGAACGCGGCGGGGGCACCCGGTTCGGCGCGGTGCTGGACGCCACCTGTGACCGGCTCAGCGACGGCGCGGTGTTCGGCGGGCTGCTGTGGTGGGTGGCCTTCGGCCTGCGCGACGAACCGTTGGAGGCGGCCACGCTGATCTGCCTGGTCACCTCCCAGGTGATCTCCTACATCAAGGCCCGGGCCGAGGCCAGCGGGCTGCGCGGCGACGGCGGCATCATCGAGCGCCCCGAGCGGCTGATCATCGTGCTGGTCGGCGCCGGGCTGTCCGACCTTCCCGGCTACCCGCTGCCGTGGGCGCTGCCGGTGGCGATGTGGGCGCTGGCGGCGGCCAGCCTGGTCACCTGCGCGCAGCGGCTGCACACCGTGCGGACCTCGCCGGGCGCCACCGACCGAGGATCGGACGCGCCGTGATGCCCACCCCGCCGGGGATGAGGGCGATCACCGCGCCGGGCCGGCTGGTGGGCGGCGTCGGCGCCGACTGGGCGTACGCGACGGGCTGGATGGCGTTGCGGGCGATGCCGGAGTTCGCCGCCCGCAACGCCTTTGACGCCGCCGCGCGCTACGCGGCCCGCGGCGGCGGCCCCGACCAGCTGCGCAAGAACCTGGCCCGGGTGCTGCGGGTGCCGCCCGCCGACGTCCCCGACGCGCTGATGCGGGCCTCGCTGGCCTCCTACGCCCGGTACTGGCGTGAGGCCTTCCGGCTGCCCAGCATGGACCTGACCGAGCTGGGCCGCCGGCTACAGGACTCGGTGCGCGGCGAGGACAACCTGGACGCCGCGTTGCGCGCGGGACGCGGCGCGGTGATCGCGTTGCCGCACGGCGGCAACTGGGACATGGCCGGCGTCTGGCTGGCCCAATCGCACGGCACCTTCACCACCGTCGCCGAACGTCTCAAACCTGAGTCGCTGTACCGGCGGTTCATCGCCTACCGCGAACGGCTCGGGTTCGAGGTGCTGCCGCTGTCCGGGGGCGAGCGGCCGCCCTTCGAGGTGCTGTGCGACCGGCTGCGGGACAACCGGGTGGTGTGCCTGCTGGCCGACCGCGACCTGACCCGCACCGGTGTGCAGGTCGACTTCTTCGGCGAGGCCACCCGGATGCCGGCCGGGCCCGCGAAGCTGGCCATCGCGACCGGCGCGGCGCTGCTGCCGGTGCACGTGCATTTCGAGGGCGAGGGCTGGCGGTTTTTGATCTACCCGGCGCTGGACTGCAGCAGCGGCGACGTCGGCGCCATCACCCAGGTGCTGGCCGATCACTTCGAGAAGAACATCGCCGCCCATCCCGAGGACTGGCACATGATGCAGCCGCAGTGGTTGGCCGACCTCCCCGACTCCACGCAGGCCCGGTTGAGGGACACCTGATGCGGATCGGGATGGTCTGCCCCTACTCGTTCGACGTTCCGGGCGGGGTGCAGTCGCACGTCCTGCAGCTGGCCGAGGTGATGTGGTGCCGCGGGCACGACGTCAGCGTGCTGGCGCCGGCCTCGCCGCACGCCGTGCTGCCCGGCTACGTCGTCTCGGCGGGCAAGGCCGTCCCGATTCCCTACAACGGCTCGGTGGCCCGGCTGCGGTTCGGCCCGGCCACCCACCGCAAGGTGAAAAAGTGGCTCGTGGACGGCGATTTCGACGTCCTGCACCTGCACGAGCCCAATGCGCCGAGCCTGTCGATGCTGGCGCTGAACATCGCCGAGGGGCCGATCGTGGCGACGTTTCACACCTCGACCACCAAATCGCTGACACTGACCGTGTTCCAGGGCATCCTGCGCCCGATGCACGAGAAGATCGTCGGCCGGATTGCGGTCTCCGACCTGGCTCGGCGCTGGCAGATGGAGGCGCTGGGCACCGACGCGGTGGAGATCCCCAACGGCGTCGACGTCGCCTCGTTCGCCTCGGCGCCGCGGCTGGACGGTTACCCGCGGGCCGGCAAGACGGTGCTGTTTTTGGGGCGTTACGACGAGCCACGCAAGGGCATGGCGGTGCTGCTCGACGCGCTGCCGCGGCTGGTCGAGCGGTTCGCCGACGTGCAGCTGCTGGTGGTCGGTCGCGGCGATGAGGACCAACTGCGCACGCAGGCAGGCGAATTGGTGAAGCACATCCGCTTCCTCGGCCAGGTCGACGACGCCGGCAAGGCGTCGGCCATGCGCAGCGCCGACGTGTACTGCGCACCCAACCTGGGCGGGGAGAGTTTCGGCATCGTGCTGGTCGAGGCGATGGCCGCCGGAACCCCGGTGGTGGCCAGCGACCTGGACGCCTTCCGGCGGGTGCTGCGCGACGGCGAGGTGGGCGCTCTGGTGCCCGTCGGCGTCGGCGACGCGCTCGCCGATGTGCTGATCGCGGTGCTGGAGGATGATGTGCTCCGGGACGGCTACGTGGCCGCCGGGCAGGCGGCCGTCCAGCGCTACAACTGGTCGGTGGTGGCCAGCCAGATCATGCGGGTGTACGAGACGGTCGCCGCGACGGGCGCCAAGGTTGAGGTGGCCAGTTGATGACATGGCTGATGGTCGGCATCGCGATCCTGGTCGCGGTGCTGGCGGTGGTCGGCGTCTGGGCGTACCGGACCGCCAACCGACTGGACCGGCTGCACGTCCGCTACGACCTGTCCTGGCAGGCGCTCGATGGCGCACTGGCCCGGCGCGCGGTGGTGGCGCGCGCCGTGGCGATCGACGCCTACGGCGGTGCCTCCGAGGGGCGTCGGCTGGCGGCGCTGGCCGACGCCGCCGAGGCCGCGCCCCGGGCCGCCCGCGAGGCGCGCGAGAACGAGCTGTCGGCCGCGCTGGCCGCCGTCGACCCGGCGTCGCTGCCGGCCAGGCTGATCGCCGAGCTGGCCGACGCCGAGGCCCGGGTGCTGCTGGCCCGCCGCTTCCACAACGACGCGGTCCGCGACACCCTGGCCCTGGCCGAGCGGCGCCTGGTGCGGCTGCTGCATCTCGGTGGAACCGCCGCGCTGCCCAGCTATTTCGAGATCGTGGAGCGGCCGCACGCGCTGGCGCACGGCGATCACGACGCGCTCAACCACCGCACCTCGGCCCGGGTGGTGCTGCTCGACGACCGCGGCGCGGTGTTGCTGCTGCGCGGGTCGGACCCGGCGCTGGCCGGCCAGCCGGCACCCAAGTGGTGGTTCACCGTGGGCGGCAAGGTGCAGCCGGGCGAACGGCTGGCCGAGGCCGCCGCGCGGGAGCTGGCCGAGGAGACAGGCCTGCGGGTCGCGCCGTCCGAGATGGTCGGACCGGTCTGGCGGCGCGACGAGGTCTTCGAGTTCAACTCCTCGCTGATCGACAGCGAGGAGTTTTACTTCATCTACCGCACGCAGCGCTTCGAGCCGTCCCGGACGGGCCGAACCGAACTGGAACACAGCTACATCCACGGCCACCGCTGGTGTGACGCTGCCGACATCGCCCAGCTCGTCGCTGCGGGGGAAACAGTGTACCCGCTGCAGCTGTCTGGGCTGCTCACCGACGCGGCCGCGCTGGCCAGCGTCCGCACCCCGGCTCGCTGCTGTCGATCCGCTGACTCCGCCGGTCAACGTGGGGCCGGGTCGCCTCACTAGACTGGGTCGACAATGTTGAAGGAGATCGAGCAGTGAACACCGCCCATTCACCGGACGGCAGCGGGCGAACCGGGACCGCGCGGGTCAAGCGCGGCATGGCCGAAATGCTCAAGGGCGGCGTCATCATGGACGTCGTCACCCCCGAGCAGGCCAAGATCGCCGAGGGCGCCGGCGCCGTCGCCGTGATGGCCCTCGAGCGGGTGCCCGCCGACATCCGCGCCCAGGGCGGGGTGTCGCGGATGAGCGACCCGGACATGATCGAGGGCATCATCTCCGCGGTCACCATCCCGGTGATGGCCAAGGCCCGCATCGGGCATTTCGTCGAGGCGCAGATCCTGCAGAGCCTGGGCGTGGACTACATCGACGAGTCCGAGGTGCTTACCCCCGCCGACTACACCTACCACATCGACAAGTGGAAGTTCACCGTGCCGTTCGTGTGCGGGGCGACCAACCTGGGCGAGGCGTTAAGACGCATCAACGAGGGCGCGGCGATGATCCGCTCCAAGGGTGAGGCCGGCACCGGCGACGTCTCCAACGCCACCACCCACATGCGGGTCATCGGCGGCGAGATCCGTCGCCTGATGTCGCTGTCGGAAGACGAGTTGTACGTCGCCACAAAGGGATTGCAGGCCCCCTACGAACTGGTCGTGGAGGTGGCCCGGGCCGGCAAGCTGCCGGTCACCTTGTTCACCGCCGGCGGCATCGCCACCCCGGCCGACGCGGCGATGATGATGCAGCTCGGCGCCGAGGGCGTGTTCGTCGGCTCCGGCATCTTCAAGTCCGGCGACCCCGCCCAGCGCGCCGCCGCGATCGTCAAGGCCACCACCTTCTACGACGACCCCGACGTGCTGGCCAAGGTGTCGCGCGGGCTGGGCGAGGCGATGGTCGGCATCAACGTCGAGCAGATCGCGCAGCCCGAACGGCTGGCGGAACGCGGCTGGTAAGAACAACTGGTAAGAACAATCCGTGTCGATCGAGCAGATCCTTGATCTCGAGCAACTCGAGGTCAACATCTACCGCGGGGGCGTCTTCAGCCCGGATTCCGGATATTTCCAGCGCACCTTCGGCGGCCATGTGGCCGGCCAGTCGCTGGTATCGGCGGTGCGCACGGTCGACCCGCGCTACCAGGTGCACTCGCTGCACGGGTACTTCCTGCGGCCCGGCGACGCCAAGGAGCGCACGGTGTTCATCGTGGAGCACACCCGCGACGGCGGCTCGTTTGCCACCCGGCGGGTCAACGCGATTCAGCACGGCGAGATCATCTTCTCCATGGGCGCGTCGTTCCAGACCGACCAGGAGGGCATCCACCACCAGGACGCCATGTCGGCCGCGCCACCCCCGGACGGCCTGCCCGGGCTGGACTCGATCAAGGTGTTCGACGACGCCGGGTTCAAGCAGTTCGAGGAGTGGGACGTCTGCATCGTGCCGCGGGAGGAGCTGCAGCTGACCCCGGGCAAGGCGTCCCAGCAGCAGGTGTGGTTCCGCCACCGAGACCCGCTGCCGGACGACCCGGTGCTGCACATCTGCGCGCTGGCCTACATGAGCGACCTGACGCTGCTGGGCTCGGCGCAGGTCACCCATCTCGACGTGCGCGAGCACCTGCAGGTGGCGTCGCTGGACCACGCCATGTGGTTCATGCGGGCGTTCCGCGCCGACGAGTGGCTGCTCTACGACCAGTCCTCGCCGTCGGCCAACGGCGGCCGCTCGCTGTGCCAGGGCAAGATCTTCACCCAGTCCGGCGAGATGGTGGCCGCGGTCATGCAGGAGGGGCTGACCCGCTTCCAGCGGGGATATCGGCAGTGAGCGCCCCGCGGATCGGGGTGCTGGCGCTGCAGGGCGACACCCGCGAGCATCTGGCCGCGCTGCGCGAGGCCGGGGCCGAGTCGATGCCGGTGCGCCGGCGCGGCGAGCTCGAGGCGGTCGACGGGCTGGTCATTCCCGGCGGGGAATCGACCACCATGAGCCACCTGCTCAAAGATCTCGACCTGCTGGAGCCGCTGCAGGGGCTGCTGGCCGACGGCCTGCCCGCCTACGGCGCCTGCGCCGGGATGATCCTGCTGGCCAGCGAGATCCTGGACGCCGGCGCCGGCGGGCGGGAGGCACTGCCGCTGCGGGCGATCGATATGACGGTGCGCCGCAATGCTTTTGGACGCCAGGTCGACTCGTTCGAGGGTGACATCGCCTTCGCGGGACTGGACGGGCCGGTGCGGGCGGTGTTCATCCGCGCGCCCTGGGTGGAGCGCGCCGGCGACGGCGTCGAGGTGCTGGCCCGCGCCGCCGGTCACGTCGTCGCGGTGCGCCAGGGCGCCAGGCTGGCCACGGCGTTTCACCCCGAGATGACCGGCGACCGGCGCATCCACCGGCTGTTCGTCGACCTGGTCACCGGGGTGGTCTGAGCGCCGGCCGTCACGCTTGCGTGACGCTCGGCGACGACGGTCACGCTGGCGTGACGCTCGGCGCTTTCGGCGCCCACGTAGACTCGTCTGGCGACTTTCGACGAGATAGAAGAGGTACGGCACACCGATGAGCGGCCATTCCAAGTGGGCCACTACCAAGCACAAGAAAGCCGTCATCGACGCCCGCCGCGGCAAGATGTTCGCCCGGCTGATCAAGAACATCGAGGTCGCGGCCCGCGTCGGTGGTGGTGATCCGGCGGGCAACCCGACGCTCTACGACGCGATCCAGAAGGCGAAAAAGAGCTCGGTACCCAACGAGAACATCGAGCGGGCCCGCAAGCGCGGCGCCGGCGAGGAGGTCGGCGGCGCCGACTGGCAGACCATCACCTACGAGGGGTATGCGCCCAACGGCGTGGCGGTGCTGATCGAGTGCCTGACCGACAACCGCAACCGCGCCGCCAGTGAGGTGCGGGTGGCGATGACCCGCAACGGCGGCACCATGGCCGACCCGGGTTCGGTGTCCTACCTGTTCTCCCGCAAGGGCGTCGTCACCTGCGAGAAGAACGGCCTGACCGAGGACGACATCCTGGCGGCCGTGCTGGACGCCGGCGCCGAAGAGGTCGAGGACCTCGGCGACGGCTTCGAAATCATCTGCGAGCCAACCGATCTCGTCGCAGTGCGGACGGCGCTGCAGGACGCGGGCATCGACTACGACTCCGCCGAGGCGGGATTCCAGCCGTCGGTGACGGTGCCGCTGGACGCCGCCGGGGCGCAGAAGGTGATGCGGCTGGTCGACGCGCTCGAGGACAGCGACGACGTCCAGGACGTGTGGACCAACGCCGACATTCCCGACGAAATCCTGGCCCAGATCGAGGAGTGACGGCACCGGCCGATCAGTCGTAGCCGTGCCGCATGTCGCCGACGATGCGCGGATTGTCCAGCGTCGAGGGCTCCAGCGGTCGCGGCCCGACGTCGCCGGAGAACACCACCGCGGCCTGCAGCACCCGCTGATCGAGGAAGCGCAGCGGCGGGGTGTCGGGCGGCACCTTGGGCGCGGGCGGGGTGTCGCCGCGCTGGGCCTGCACGAAGCCCCAGTCGCCGAACGTGGGCACGTGCACGTGATAGGGCATGACGGCGTAGCCGGCCGCCCGGATGGTCGACACCGTGCGCCAGTACGCCGTCGGGGTGGAGAACGGGCTGCCCGCCTGCACCACCAGCAGCCCGCCGGGCGCCAGCGCGCGGGCGGCCAGCGCGTATAACTCGGTGGAGTACAGCCGCCCCAGCACCGGGGTGTCGGGGTCGGGCAGGTCGACGATGACCGCGTCGAACCGGTCCGGGTTCGGCCCGCGCAGCCAGGCCATCGCGTCCGCGGTCAGCACCCGCACCCGCGGGTTGTCCAGCGAACCGCCGTTGGCGGCGCGCAGCGTGGTGCGGGCGATCTCGATGACGGCGGGGTCGAGTTCGACCTGCAAGATCCTGGAAATGCCGGGCTGGCGCAGTAATTCGCGCGCGGCCAGGCCGTCGCCGCCGAGCACCAGCACCGACCGGGCGCCGTTGCCGAGTGCGGGGTAGACCAGGCTCTCGGTGTAGCGGTGCTCGTCGCGGGTGGAGAACTGCAGCCCGCCGTCCAGGTACAGCCGGGTGTTGTCGCCGCGGCGGGTCACCACGATCTCCTGGTAGGGCGTGTGCCGGTAGGAGATGATCGGGTCGGCGTAAAGCCTTTGCCTGCTGGTGGTTTCGACGTCCGCCGAGCGCAGCAGCAGGCTGGCCAGCAGCGCCAGCACGGCGGCCAGCGCGCACAGCGCCAGTGCCAGTTGCCGCGCCGAAACCACTTGCCGCAGCAGGAAAACCGCCACCACGGCCGTTGCCGCCAGGTTGATCATGCCGGTGGCGGCCACGCCCCGGATCATGCCCAGCTGCGGCAGCAGCAGGAACGGCCACACCAGCCCGCCGAGCAACGCACCCAGGTAATCGGCGGCGTTGAGGTTGGCCAGCGTGCAGCCGGCGTCGGCAGGCCCGGCCGGCCGTCCGCGCTGCAGCAGCGTCATCAGCAGTGGCACCACGGCGCCGACCAGGCCACCGATCAGCGCCGTACTCACCGCCAGCACCCAGGTCGACCCGACCGAGCCGTCCAGGAACGCGAACACCACGTACAGCGCCGCCGCCGACAGCCCGCCCACCACGCCCAGCAGCGCCTCGACCGCGATGAAGCCGAGCGCGGCGTGCGCCAGCAGCGGCTTGGCCAGCAGCGCACCCACCCCAAGCGCGGCGATGTAGCTGGCCACGATCAGCGAGGTAGCGACGATGCCGCCGCCGTCCAGGCTGGCCGACAGCGTCAGCAGCGCGAGTTCGTAGATGATGCCGCAGGCCGCGCATGCCGCGACGGCGGCCAGCAGCAGCGCCCGCCACCGCCCCGGCGACGGCGGCGCCGCCTCGGGTGCCGTGACCTCGACGGTGCTCATGACACCGCCGCGGCGGTCACTCCTCCCACCGCGAGCAGGATCAGCGCCACCGCGAACGATCCCGGGTGCAGCTGCGGCTCCTCGACGTGCTCGTGGAAGCTGGGATCAGCAGGCGCATCGCCAGCAGCGCCACCCCGAGCAGGATGACGCCCATTAGCCCGTACACCGCCACTCCGACCAGGCCCTGGCCCAGCTGGCTGTAGCTGTTGGCGATGGTGGTGATGATCACCATGGTCAGCGCGATGTACATCGCGCCCGCGATGACGACGGCGTTGGGCCGGCGGTCGATGAACACCAGTTGGCGCAGCTTGCCCGGGTTCAGCAGGTCGACCGCGCAGAACCCGACCAGCAGCACGGCCATGCCGACCGCGAAGTACAGGATGGTCGCGACCGCGCCCTTGAGGACGTTATTGAGGTCGACGGTGCCGATCTCGACGGCGAGGTACATGGTTGTCTCCTTTGCGTTGTGGATCCGCTGCTACGGCCGGGCCGTCACTTGGTGCCGCCCGGCCCGCCGGAGGTGCCTCCGGCGGGCCGGGCGGCGACCCGGGGAAGAAGCCCGGGCCGAGGAAGACGAAGGCGCCGTGGCTGTATTCGGCGCTCAGCGGCTCGACGCGAATGCTGCACGGGTAGTTGCCGTCCGGGCCGACGATCACGATGTCGTTGCTGTAGCGCAGGTATTCGGTCTTGTTGTCGTCGGCCCGCGCCGCGGGCTCGGTGTACTCGGACAGCGTGTCGGCCACCTGCTCGGGCGAGCCGGTGCACTGGTAGCGGGTGCCGTTCACGTCGCGGGCGTACTCGTGGTAGTGGCCGGCCACATAGGACGCAATGTTCTTCTGCAGCAAGATGATTCCGGTCAACAGGTACACCACCGCGGCGACGGCCAGGGCGCCGGCGATGACGAACAGGCGGTAGCGGCTCACGGATGCCACCGGCTGGCGGTGCCAACGACCGTTCCGCCGCGGCCGGCGGGGTGGTCGGGATACAGGTGCCAGGTCCGCCAGCGCTAGCCGGCGCCGTCGGGCCGGGCGGCCAGCACGGTCAGCGCGGCGCCGTCGCCGGGGAAGCTGCCGCCCAGCCAGCCCGGCAGGCACGCGCACCGGTCGCGAAGGTCGTCGGCGAGCCGGCGAAAGCTCGCCTCGTCACGGGCGTCGGTGCGGGAGCGCAGGCGGTAGCCGGGCGCTTCGGCGCGCTCGGGTAGGTCGACGCCGAAACTGCGTGCGGTGCAAGAGATTTCCTCGGAGAACGCATGCTCGACCGCGACGACGTGCGACGCGCCCAGCACCCCGAGCAACAGCGCGCCGCCGTCGGGATGGTCCAGCCGGTGGCTGACCAGCGGCGCCGGTACCGGCGCGTTGAGCGCCAGGCCCAGCTTCTCCCCGGACACGTCCGCGGGGATCACGGTTAGCTGATGAAGGGGCACCGTGTTGACCTTCTGCGCGTCAGGCCGAACTCGGTGGGGGCGCGGCATACATGGTGATCTCGCCGGGCGACACCGGCTTGCCCGTCGACACCTCCCAGGGCATGTTCGGGGCCCAGCGCTCGAACGACAGCAGCGCCGTCTCGTCGGCGTTGGTGCAGTCGACGAATTCCATCTCGCCGCCGGCCGGCAGCCCGGTGGTTCCCTCGGTGGTGTAGGGGGCGCGGCCGCGCTCGGACTCGTGGAACGTCACGCCGTCGACCACGTAGTTGTCGCCGGGGCGCAGCGACAGGTCCTTGCGGGTCACCCACAGGGCCAGTTCCAGCCGCCCGTCGTCTTTTTCGACGCTGAACCACAGCGGCTGGTCGCCGCCTTCCAGCAGGTGCCCCCACCACACGAACGGGCCCCCGCGGTAGGTGACCGAGCCGCGTACGATGTAGTCGGTGCCGCCGTAGCTGACGACGGCGCCCGGCCCGAGTTGGCGCGGACCGAACTGCGGCATCGCGTCCGCGGCGAGCGGATCGGGCCGCCCAGCCGGGCGCGCGGGTTGCTTGGGCCGTCGCAAAGCCACCACGAGCACCACGATGGACGCGATGAACAGCACGATGGCGAGCATGACCAGCAGAGATCCCACGCCAACCCCTCCGTTGCCACCTTGCTCGAGCGAGCGTGGGCTAAAGCTAACAGCTTTTCGGTGGCCGCGGCGCCGTAACGTCTCGACCGGGAATCGGCGCCCGCGCCGCGTGTCCTACCCGGGCTGGTCGGCGCCGGCCGCTAGGCTATCGAACAGCTGTTCTACTAGGTGGGAGCGGGTAATGCGGGTGATGGGCGTCGACCCCGGCCTGACCCGGTGCGGGCTGTCGGTGGTGGAAAGCGGGCGCGGTCGCACCGTCGTCGCGCTGGACGTCGACGTGGTGCGCACCCCGTCGGACGCGCCGCTGGCCGAGCGGCTGCTGAGCATCAGCGACGCAGTCGAGCATTGGCTAGCCACCCATCAGCCGGACGTGGTGGCCATCGAGCGGGTGTTCTCCCAGCTGAATGTGACGACCGTGATGGGCACCGCCCAGGCCGGCGGCGTGGTGGCGCTGGCGGCGGCCAAACGCGGCATCGGCGTGCACTTCCACACCCCCAGCGAGGTCAAGGCCGCGGTGACCGGCAACGGCGTCGCCAACAAGGCCCAAGTCACCGCGATGGTCACCAGAATCCTTGCGCTGCAAGCCAAACCGACACCCGCCGACGCCGCCGACGCGCTGGCGCTGGCCATCTGCCACTGCTGGCGGGCGCCGATGATCGCCCGGATGGCGCGGGCCGAGGCGCTGGCGACCCAGCAGCGGCAGGAATACAAGGGCAAGGTGGACGCGACGCTGAGGACCGCGCGATGATCGCCTCGGTGCGCGGGGAGGTGCTCGAGGTGGCGCTTGACCATGCGGTGCTCGAGGCCGCCGGGGTCGGCTACCGGGTCAACGCGACGCCCTCGACGCTGTCCACGCTGCGCACCGGGACGCAGGCCCGGCTGATCACCGCGATGATCGTCCGCGAGGATTCGATGACGTTGTACGGCTTCACCGACACCGAGACCCGCGATTTGTTCCTGACCCTGCTGTCGGTGTCGGGCGTCGGCCCGCGGCTGGCGATGGCGACGCTGGCCGTGCATGACGCCGGCGCGCTGCGCCAGGCCCTGCACGACGGCGACGTCGCCGCGCTGACCCGGGTGCCCGGGATCGGCAAGCGCGGCGCCGAGCGGATGGTGCTGGAGCTGCGCGACAAGATCGGCGCGGCCGGGGCCGCGGGCGCGCCGGCGGGCGCGGTCCGCAACGGCCACGCGGTGCGCGCCCCGGTGGTCGAGGCGCTGGTCGGCCTCGGCTTCGCCGCCAAGCAGGCCGAGGAGGCCACCGACAAGGTGCTGGCCACCGAGCCCGAAGCCGGCACCTCCGGCGCGCTGCGCGCCGCCCTGTCGCTGCTGGGGAAGTCCCGATGACCGCCGCCGCCGACGATGCAGAGCGAAGCGATGAGGAGGAGCGGCGCAGATGACCGCTGACGACGCCGACTGGTCGGACCGCGACGTCTCGGGCGCCCTGGTACCCGGTGAAGGCGACATCGACGTCAGCCTGCGGCCCCGCTCGCTGCGGGAATTCATCGGCCAGCCGCGGGTGCGCGAACAGCTGCAGCTGGTCATCGAGGGTGCCAAGAACCGCGGCCGCACCCCCGATCACATCCTTCTGTCCGGCCCGCCGGGGCTGGGCAAGACGTCGCTGGCCATGATCATCGCCGCCGAGCTGGGCTCGTCGCTGCGGGTGACGTCCGGCCCGGCGCTGGAGCGCGCGGGCGACCTGGCGGCCATGCTGTCCAACCTGGTCGAGCACGATGTGCTGTTCATCGACGAGATTCACCGCATCGCCCGGCCGGCCGAGGAGATGCTCTACCTGGCGATGGAGGACTTCCGGGTCGACGTGGTGGTCGGCAAGGGCCCGGGAGCAACGTCGATCCCGCTAGAGGTGGCGCCGTTCACCCTGGTCGGCGCCACCACCCGGTCCGGCGCGCTGACAGGCCCGCTGCGGGACCGGTTCGGCTTAACCGCGCACATGGACTTCTACGAGCCGGCCGAGCTGCAGCAGGTGCTGGGCCGCTCGGCCGGCATCCTGGGCATCGAGCTGGGCGGTGAGGCGGCCGAGGAGATCGCCCGGCGCTCGCGCGGCACGCCGCGGATCGCCAACCGGCTGCTGCGCCGGGTGCGCGACTTCGCCGAGGTGCGCGCCGACGGGGTGATCACCCGTGACGTCGCCAAGGCCGCGCTGGCCGTCTACGACGTCGACGAACTCGGCCTGGACCGGCTGGACCGCGCCGTGCTCACCGCGCTGATCCGCAGCTTCGGCGGCGGCCCGGTTGGAGTGTCGACGCTGGCGGTGGCGGTGGGCGAGGAGGCCGCCACGGTCGAGGAGGTGTGCGAACCGTTCCTGGTCCGCGCCGGCATGGTGGCCCGCACGCCGCGCGGCCGGGTGGCCACCGCCCAGGCCTGGACACACTTGGGCATGGTCCCCCCGGCCGGGGCCGCCGGGCTGGGTCAACCCGGTCTGTTCGACTGACCGGCTCGACCACCCGGCGGCGTTACTGCCCCTCCACATCTTTGTGATGGAATCGTTGGCCTGGCCCTCGCCCCGCGCCCGGGCCGCCGTCGGCGCTACCCCCCGGCGGGGGCCGAGACCACCGAGGCGCCCGGCTTCCACCAACCCCGTTCCGGACGCCGTCGGCGCCTCAGGACCCGCCGCAATCCTCTTGGGGAACAAGGTCATTGGTGTGTGCGCCGGTGTCGGGTCGAGGGCCGCGGCGGCGGTGCCGCCGGTGGGTCTGCGCGGAGCGGGGCGCGGGCCGTACCGTCCCCCGGCCGCTGCGCGGCGGCCCCGACGAGGGCCGCGGGTCGCCGGACTTCACCAGTAACAGCAGCCTCACCAGCCTCAATGGCCACCGGGGACGGTGGCTTTGACCCCGCGGCGTGGGTTACTAGTGGAAACCGCCGGGCACCCATGTCCAGCCGAAAATACGCCGGTATTCAACGAGGGGATGTCATGAAATACGCAGAGGACGGCCACACCCGCGGGCTGAGCATGCCGCGCTCGCGCGGCGCGGTCAGCGGACTGCTCCTGGTGATCCTGGGAGCTTGGGGGGCGTTAATACCGTTTGTGGGTCCACACTTCAATTTCGCCTACACGCCGGACAGAGACTGGGCCTGGAGCTCGGCCCGCGGCTGGCTGGAGGTGGCGCCGGGCGCGGCCACCGCGCCGGGTGGGCTGTTGCTGATCGTCGCCGGCAACCGGGTCGCGGCGATGCTGGGCGGCTGGCTGGCCGTGCTGGCCGGCGCCTGGTTCGTGGTGGGCGGTCAGCTTGCCCCGCTGCTGGGCATCGGCTCGGCCGGTGACCCGATCGCCGCGACCGAGCGCAAGCGCGCGCTGCTCGAGGTCACCCATTTCTCGGGCCTGGGCGCGCTGATCATCTTCGTGGGCGGGGTCGTGCTGGCCCGAACCAGCGCGCGCCTGGCCCGTGACGGCCAGCCACTGGCGTCCGACGCCCCGGCGGCGTCGGCCGTTGAGCCGTACCGGGATCCGGCCTACGACCCGGCCGACGTCTCCTCGGGGGCGCTGACCAAACCGCGGACCTCGGCCGACCCCGAGCCGAAGCGGGGATGGCGCAAGAACCGCGCCGGCGCCGACGGCAACGCCGCGTACCTGCGCTGGCCGCACCCGCAGCAGTAGTTATCCGTCGATCAACGGCAATCGCCCAGTCCCGCAACGGGACTGGGCGATTGCGTTCTTGACCGTCAGAGCAGCCCGAACAGCTGCAGGTCGGTGATGTACTTGACGATGACCGGCGGCGACACGTTCGGAATGTCTTTGTCGGAGCCGATTTTCGCCTCCTGCACCGCTGCGCGGAACACGTCGGTGGGAGCTATCGACCCGTTGATCGGCTTCTCCGGCGTGCGGTAGTTGTGCAGCAGCGAGTACTGGCGCTGCCGGTCCGGCAGGGCCCGCAGCGAGGTCTCGAACCGCCGTAGCCATTCGGAGTAGTCGGCGATCCGCTCGATCGAATAGCCGGCGTCCACCAGCCAATCGACGTATTCGTCCAGACCGATGCCGTCGTCGTAGGGGTTCATCACGTGGTAGGTCTGGAAGCCGGTTGTCGGTGATCTGCGAACCCAGCGTCGAGATCGCCGCGGCGATGAACTCGACCGGCAGGCCGTCGTAGTGCGCCCGCTGCCGGTGGCCGTCGGCGTCGAGCTAGTAGAACGAGCCGGGCGCGATCCCGGTGGCCACCAGGCTCAGCATCAGCCGGGTGAACATGTCCGGCAGGTTGGGCTGCCCGGCATACGTGGTGTCGGCCAGGATCATGTCGCAGCGGAACACCGCGACGGGCAGCCTGCACAGGTCGTGCGCCTCGCGCAGCAGCACCTCGCCGGCCCACTTGCTGTTGCCGTAGCCGTTGGCGTAGCTGTCGTTGATCACCCGGGTGGCGCTCATCTGCCGGATGTCGGCGTTCTCGACGAACTTGCCCGGCTCGATCTGGTCGCCCACGCCGATGGTGGACACGCAGGTGTACGGCTTCTGCTTGGACGTCAGCGCCAGCCGGATCAGCTCCGCGGTGCCCAGGGCGTTGGGCCCGAACAGCTCGCTGTACGGCAACACGTGGTTGATCAGCGCGACACGGTCGACGATCACGTCGACCGTGTCGTCCAGTCGTTGCCAAACGTCTTGGCCCAGGCCCAGATTGGCCTCGCCCTTGTCGCCGGCGATGACCTCCAGGTGACCGGTGGCCAGCTGCTGGTAGTGCGCGAGCAGCTTCGGGTCGCCGCTGTCGAAGGTCTTGTCCAGCCGGGCGCGTGCCTCCTTGTCGGAGCGGCCCGGACCAGGGCGATGACCTTGCCGTCCACCATGTCCATTCGCTCCAGCCATTCCAGGGCCAGGTAGCGGCCCAGGAAGCCGGTGGCGCCGGTCAGCAGCACGGTGCGCACCTCGGTGGCCGGCTTGGGCAGGTTCGGCGCGGCGGCCAGGGTGTCGGCGTCGAGGAACTTGCCCAGCGTCAGGTCGGCGGCGCGCACCACGGTCGCGTCCCGGCCGTGCACCGAGGCGAACGTCGGGCGCTTGCTGCCCTGCCGCTCGGCCTCGATGTAGCTCGCGATGGCCGTCAGGTCGTTGGCCGGGCTGACGATCACGCCCACCGGCACGTCGACGTCGAAGATCTCGCGCAGCAGGTTGCCGAATGTCAACGCCGACAACGAGTCTCCGCCCAGATCGGTGAAGTGGGCGTCGGGGGACAGGTCGGAGGCGGCCGAACCCAGCATGGCGCCCGCGGCGCGGCTCACGGTCTGCAGCACCGGCGCCTGGGCACCGTTGCGGCGCAGCTCGGCCAGCTCGTTGGTCTGCCCGGCGGCCAGGTCGGCGTACATCTGTTCCAGCCGTTCCCCGTAGTGCTGCTTCAGTTTCGGCCACGCCAGCTTCCGGATCCCGGTCAGCAGACCGTTTTCCGGGCTGAACAGGTGTGGTCTCGATGATGAAGTCTCGCGGCACCTCGTAGGACTGCAGGCCGGCCTCCTTGGCGACCTGCTGCAACGAGTCGGCGATCTTGGGCTTGAGCGTCTCGGGGTCACCCGCGGCCAGCGCCTCCTCGGTGGGCACCACGACCGCCAGCAGGTAGGGCTGGGCGCTGTTGCCGTAGACCCGTAGACGTAGATCTGGCGGATCAGCGGGCTGTTGCCGAACACCGCCTCCAGCTTAGCCAGCGTGACGAATTCACCCTGCGTCAGCTTGAGTACGTTGTTGCGGCGGTCGACGTAGACCAGCCGGTCCGGGGCGATCTCGGCGAACACGTCGCCGGTGCGGTAGTAGCCGTCGTCGTCGAAGACGCCCGCGGTGGTTTCGGCCCGCTTGTAGTAGCCCGGGAACATGGTCTCGGTGCGCAGCAGCAGCAGCAGCTCGCCGCGCGGATGCGGTCGGTCGGTGCTGAAGTAGCCCAGGTCCGGCACGTCGACCAGCTTGTAGTCGATCACCGGCGGGCGCTGAATCTCCCCGTCGAACAACACCATTCCGGCCTCGGTGGAGCCGTAGCCGTCCATCAGGTGCATTTCGAGCAGCGACTCCACCCAGTTGCGCCAGTTGCGCAGCTCCGGCGAGATGGGCGCCAAGCCCGTCATCGCGAAGGTGAACCGCCCGCCCAGCAGGTACTGGCGCTGCTCGGCCAGCACCTCGGCCTCGACGGCGCGACGTTCGCCGGCGTCCCCGGCCTCGGAGAGCCGCCGCTCGACCTGACGCTGGAATTCGCCGTACAGCGTCTCCCAGATCCGCGGGACGAAGTTGAGCTAGGTGGGCCGCACCAGCTCGAGGTCCTCGAGCAGGGTGGACAGGTCGCTGCGGGCGGCGAAGTAGGCGGTGCCGCCGTTGCCCAGCGTGCCGTAGAGGATGCTTCGGCCCATCACGTGGCTCATCGGCATGAAGTTCTAGGGTGATCGACGCGGCGCTCGCGCCGAACCAGTTCTTACTGCCGCGGCGCCACATCTTGCCGACGTTGCTCTGCGGGTACATCGCGCCCTTGGGGGCGCCGGTGGACCCGGAGGTGTAGATTAGCAGGGCCAGCGAGTCCTCGTCGGCGGGCGGCTCCGCGACGGCGGGCAGGTCCTTGCCGCGCTCCAGCAGCTCGGCCAGCGTCTGGACGGCCACGCCGGTGCCGGACAGCCGCGCCGCGGCGTCCTGCACGGCCTCGCGCTGGTCGTCGATCTGCGGGTGGTAGTCGAACACCACCAGCCGGGTGGGCGCCTGCACGGCGCCGGTGATCAGCTGCATCGCGTCGGACAGCTGGTTCACGCTGGACGCGATCAGGGTGGGCTCGGTTCGGCCACGATCGGCTGCAGAGAGCTGATTGCCGCGCTGGTCTGCAGCGGCACCGAGACGGCGCCGATGGCGCCCAGCGCCATGTCGATGGTGGCGTAGTCGACGCTGTTGAAGCCCAGCACGCACACCCGGTCGCCGGGGTGCACCACGTCGTCGGACAGGGCGCGGCCCAGCGCCGAAACACGCTGCGCCACTTCGCCGTACGTGATGGTCTCGAAGCGGGGGAGCAGCTGCGCCAACGTGGCCCGGTCTTGGCGTCCGTGACGAACTCCACCACGCGCTGTCCCAGCGCCGGCCGGTCGACGTAGCCGTCGAGCACGGTCCAGATGATCTGCGGCAGCCGCAGACCGGGCTGTTCGAGGGCGGCGGTGATCGCCGGGTCGGGTTGGGCGGCGGCGAATTGCGGGTTGGTGGCGATGAGTTCGTGGACGAGACGGTCGAGTCATTCGTCATGGGTGGCAGTCGACATAACAGATCCCTTGCGAATGAAAAATAACGAGTCAAATAAGTGCTATCGGCATTGACATGGCGCTGATGTATAGAACGTTAGCTAACGTAACGATATTCCACCATGACCCGGCCGCCGTGGTGTTTGTGAGATTGCGCACCCGAGCCGGAGACCCGGCGGGGTTTTACAGGTCGGCCAACAACCCGCCGAGAATGTCGATGCCCTCGGCGAGCAGCTCGTCGCTGATGGTCAGCGGCGGCAGCAGCCGGATGATGTTGCCGAACATGCCGCAGGTGAGCACGATGACGCCAGCCGCATGCGCGGCGACGGACAGCCGCTGGGTCAGGTCCTTGTCCGGCTCGGCGGTGCCGGACTTCACCAGTTCGATGGCGATCATGGCGCCCCGGCCGCGGACGTCGCCGATCCGGTCGTCGCGGGCCTGCAGGCGCAGCAGCGGTTCGGTGATCAGGCGTTCCAGCTGCCGGGCCCGCTCGACCAGGCCGTCGCTCTCGATGGTCTCGATGGTGGCCAGCGCCGCCGCGCACGCCAGCGGGTTGCCGCCGAAGGTGCCGCCCAGGCCTCCGACGTGCGGGGCGTCCATGATCTGGGCGCGGCCGGTGACCGCCGACAGCGGCAGCCCGTCGGCGATGGCCTTGGCGGTGCAGATCAGGTCCGGCTCGATGCCCTCGTGCTCGCAGGCGAACATGGCGCCGGACCGCGCGAACCCGGCCTGCACCTCGTCGGCGATGAACAGCACGTCGTTGCGGTGGCACCAGTCCAGCAGGGTGGGCAGGAATCCCTCGGCGGGAACGATGAACCCGCCCTCGCCCTGGATCGGTTCGATGATCACCGCGGCCAGGCTGTCGGCGCCGATCTGGCCGTCGATGATGTCGATGGCCCGCGCGGCGGCCTTCTCCCCGTCGGTGGTCAGTTCCTTGTCGAGCAGCCCGTCCCGGTAGGGGTAGGACAGCGGCGCCCGGTAGATCTCCGGCGCGAACGGGCCGAAGCCGCCCTTGTAGGGCATCGACTTCGCGGTCAGCGCCATCGCCAGGTTGGTGCGGCCGTGGTAGGCGTGGTCGAAGGCCATCACGGCCGGCTTACGGGTGTAGGCGCGGGCGACCTTGACGGCGTTCTCGACGGCCTCGGCGCCGGAGTTGAACAGCACCGAGCGCTTTTCACCGGCCCCGGGGGTGATCCGGTTCAGCGTTTCGGCGACGGCGACGTAGGACTCGTACGGCGTCACCATGAAGCAGGTGTGGGTGAACTCGGCCACCTGGGCGCGCACCGCGTCGACCACCCGGGGCGCCGAGTTGCCGATGGTGGTCACGGCGATGCCGGAGCCGAGGTCGATGAGCCGGTTGCCGTCGACGTCTTCGACGATGCCGCCGCCGGCGCGGGCGACGAACACCGGCACCGACACGTTGACCGCGTGCGACACCGCGGCCGCGCGGCGTTTGCTTAGTTCCAGCGACGCCGGGCCGGGGATCTCGGTGACCAGCCGGCGAGTCTGCTTGAGCCTGGCCACCAGTTGCTCCTCCCCGCGGCGCGCGTGTCACGTCGCGTCCAAAGCCTATCGAGCTTGGCGCCGGCGGGCACTGCGGCCGCCGGCGACCCGCGGCTTGCCAGACTGAACGGGCACACTGGACCCCCGATTGCCCCGAGAATCCCGACGAAAGACAGGCGTGTCCATGGAGAGTCTGATTCTGTTCCTGCCGTTCCTGCTCATCATGGGCGGGTTCATGTACTTCGCGTCGCGCCGGCAGCGGCGCGCCATGCAGGCCACCATCGAGCTGCACGAGTCGTTGCGGCCGGGGGATCGGGTGCACACCACGTCCGGGCTGCAGGCCACCGTCGTCGGGCTCACCGACGACACCGTCGACCTGGAGATTGCGCCGGGTGTGGTGACCACCTGGATGAAGCTGGCGATCCGCGACCGGATCGTGCCCGACGACGAGGACGACCTGGTAGACGGCGACGATTCCGCCGGCGAGGGCTCGGTCAGCAAGGATTCCTGACGGGCATCCCGCGCCAAATGCCGCGCCGGCGGACCGCTCGCGCAACCGTCGGGCCGCGGCCACGTAGTCTTTTCTAGGCTCTGTCCGGGGCAAGGAACCGATTCTCGAGGAGATTGAAGGAACGTGGCATCGTCGTCCGTGCCGGTGCACCCCGCCCGCTACCTCTCGGTCTTCTTGCTGCTGCTCGTGGGCGTCTACCTGCTGGTGTTCCTCACCGGGGACAAGCGGGCCGCGCCCAAGCTCGGCATCGATCTGCAGGGCGGCACCCGCGTCACGCTGACCGCGCGCACGCCCGACGGTTCGGCGCCCAGCCGTGAGGCGCTGGCTCAGGCGCAGCAGATCATCAGCGCCCGGGTCAACGGGCTGGGCGTGTCGGGTTCGGAGGTCGTGGTCGACGGCGACAACCTGATCATCACGGTCCCCGGCAAGGACGGCAACGAGGCCCGCAACCTGGGCCAGACCGCCCGCCTCTACATCCGCCCGGTGCTCAACTCGATGCCGGCGCAAAGCGGCGAGCCCAAGCCCGCGCTGCGCCAGCCCGCGCCCGGCCAGCCCGCACTCGCGCCCGCCCAGCCAGGTGCCGCACCCGCTCAGCCGCGGCCCTACCCGCAGGACCCGCCGCCGTCGCCCAGCCCGGCGCCCGCTCCGGCCCCGGCCACGGCTCCGGCCCCCGCTCCCGGGGAGGCGCCGCCCGGCGAGCAACCCGCCCCGCCGGATCCGCGCAAGGACCTCGCCGAGCGCATCGCCGAGGAGAAGAAGTGGCGGCAGAGCACCCGTCAGGGCATCCAGTTCCTGGCCCTGCAATTCCAGGCCACCCGCTGCGACAAGGACGACATCCTGGCCGGCAACGACGACCCCGCCCAGCCGTTGATCACCTGCTCGACCGACCACAAGGTGGCCTACCTGCTCGGCCCGTCGATCATCAGCGGCGACCAGATCAAGGACGCCAGCGCGAGCCAGAACCAGCGCGGCATCGGCTTCGTCGTCGACCTGCAGTTCAAACCCGCCGCCGCCAACACCTGGGCGGACTTCACCGCCGCCCACATCGGCACCCAGACCGCGTTTACCCTGGACTCCCAGGTCGTCAGCGCCCCGATGATCCAGGAAGCGATCCCGGGCGGGCGCACCCAGATCAGCGGCGGCGACCCGCCCTTCACCGCGGCCACCGCCAAGCAGCTGGCCAACGTCCTCAAGTACGGGTCGTTGCCGCTGTCCTTCCAGTCGTCGGAGGCCCAAACCGTCTCGGCCACACTGGGATTGACCTCGCTGCGCGCCGGGCTGATCGCCGGTGCCATCGGCCTGCTGCTGGTGTTGCTGTATTCGCTGCTGTACTACCGGGTGCTGGGCCTGCTCACCGCGCTGTCGTTGGCCGCTTCGGGCGCAATGGTTTTCGCGATCCTGATCCTGCTGGGCAGGTACATCAACTACACCCTGGACCTGGCCGGCATCGCGGGTCTGATCATCGGCATCGGCACCACCGCCGACTCCTTCGTGGTCTTCTTCGAGCGCATCAAGGACGAGATCCGCGAAGGCCGCACCTTCCGCTCGGCGGTGCCCCGCGGTTGGACGCGGGCGCGTAAGACGATCGTCTCGGGCAACGCGGTCACCTTCCTGGCCGCGGCGGTGCTGTACTTCCTGGCCATCGGCCAGGTGAAGGGCTTCGCGTTCACGCTGGGCCTCACCACGATCCTGGACCTGGTGGTGGTGTTCCTGGTGACCTGGCCGCTGGTATACCTGGCGTCCAAGTCGCCGACGCTGGCCAAGCCTGCCTACAACGGCCTGGGCGCTGTTCAGCAGGTCGCCCGCGAACGCCGGGCGGCGGCGCACGTGAGCACGGGACAGGGATAGCGATGACTTCTTCCAAGGCCTCCAAAGCCGCCAAGGGCGCGACCGAGATCACCGAAACCTCTTCGGGCGCTTCGGAATTTACCGACAGCGACGCCGCCGCGGCCGGGTTTCCGCGGCACAGCTTCCTGTCCCGCCTCTACACCGGCACCGGCGCGTTCGAGGTGGTCGGGCGGCGCCGGCTGTGGTTCGGCATCAGCGGCGCGATCGTCGCGGTCGCGATCCTGTCCATCGCGCTGCGCGGCTTCACCTTCGGCATCGACTTCAACGGCGGCACCACGGTGTCGATGCCCGCCGCCGGGACGCACGGCACGGTGCACACCGCGCAGGTGCAGGAGGTGTTCCGCAAGACCCTCGGCACCGACCCGGAGTCGGTGGTCGTGGTCGGCAACGGCGCCGCGGCCACCGTGCAGATCCGCTCCGAGACGCTGACCAACGACCAGACGACCAAGCTGCGCAACGCGCTGTTCGACGCGTTCGGACCCAAGGGCGCCGACGGTAAGCCCAGCAAGCAGGCCATCAGCGACTCGGCGGTCTCGGAGACCTGGGGCGACCAGATCACCGACAAGGCGCTGATCGCGCTGGTGGTGTTCCTGGCGCTGGTCGGGTTGTACATCACGGTCCGCTACGAGCGGTACATGACGCTGGCCGCGATCGCGGCGATGTTCTTCGACCTGACCGTGACGGCCGGCGTGTACTCGCTGGTGGGCTTCGAGGTCACCCCGGCCACCGTCATCGGCCTGCTGACGATCCTGGGCTTCTCGCTCTACGACACCGTCATCGTGTTCGACAAGGTCGAGGAGAACACCCGCGACTTCCAGCACACCAACCGGCGCACCTTCGCCGAGCAGGCCAACCTGGCGATCAACCAGACGTTCATGCGCTCCATCAACACCAGCCTGATCGGCGTGCTGCCGGTGCTGGCGCTGATGGTGGTGGCGGTCTGGCTGCTGGGCGTCGGCACGCTGAAGGACCTGGCGCTGGTGCAGCTGGTCGGCATCCTGGTGGGCACCTATTCGTCGATCTTCGTCGCCACCCCGCTGCTGATCACGCTGCGCGAGCGCACCGAGCTGGTGCGCACCCACACCCGCCGGGTGCTCAAGCGGCGCGCCGGTGGCGCGCGGGCGAGTGCCGAGGGCACCACCGACGACGCCGCCGAGACTCCCGCCGGGTCCGGGGACGAGGCCACCGAGGCCGAGCGGGAGTCGCCGTCGTCCCGGCCCGCGCCGAGCAAGCCGGCGCCGGGTGCCCGGCCGGTGCGGCCCACCGGGGCCCGGCGTCCGACCGGCAAGCGAAACGTCGGCCGGCGGTAGACACGTGGCCATCCGCATCGGCCGTCGCGGCCTGACGGGGTGGGTGGGCATCGGTATGGCCGTACTGGTCGTCGCGGGCGTCGCCCTGGCCGGCTGCGCGGGCAGCGCCGCGGCCGAGATCGACTACGTGGTCGACGGGCCGCTGAGCAGCTACAACCCCAACACCGTCGTCGGCGCCGCCTCGGCCGGAGCGCAGGCGTTCGCCCGCACGCTCGTCGGGTTCAGCTATCACGGCCCCGACGGGCAAACCGTCCCCGACCGCGACTTCGGCACCGTCTCGGTGGTCGGCGGCACCCCGCTGGTGCTGGACTACCAGATCGCCGACAACGCCGTCTACTCCGACGGCAAGCCGGTGACCTGTGACGACATCGTGCTGGCCTGGGCCGCCCAGTCCGGCCGGTACCCGGAGTTCAACGCCGCCACCCAGGCCGGCTACCTCGACATCGCCAACGTCGAATGCATGCCCGGGCAGAAGAAGGCCCGGGTGTCCTTCGTCCCCGACCGCGGCATCGTCGAATACAACCAGCTGTTCACCGCGACCACGCTGATGCCATCGCACGTCATCGCCGACCAGCTCAACGTCGACGTCACCGCGGCCCTGCTCAGCCACAACGCGCCGCTGGTGGCGCAGATCGCCAGGCTGTGGAACACCATCTGGGACCTCAAACCCGGGCTGAAGGGTGAGGAGATCCCCAAGCGCTTCCCGTCGTCGGGGCCCTACAAGCTGCAGGCCGTCCTGGACGGCGCGGTGGTGCTGGTCGCCAACGACCGGTGGTGGGGGCCCAAGGCCATCACCAAGCGGATCACCGTGTGGCCGCAGGGCCCCGACATCCAGGACCGGGTCAACAACCGCAGCGTCGACGTGGTCGACGTGGCCGCCGGCTCCTCGGGTACGCTGGCCACGCCCGACGACTACGACCGCTCCGACGCCCCGTCCGACGGCATCGAGCAGCTGATCTTCGCCCCGCAGGGGCCGCTGTCGGCGCCCAAGGCCCGCCGCGCGTTCGCGCTGTGCACCCCTCGCGACGTGCTGGCCAAGGACGCCGGGACGCCGATCGCCAACTCCCGCCTGGACCCGGTCGTCGACGACGCCGTCTCCGCGGGCGACGGCGCCGCCGAGACCGCCCCGTTCGGCAAGGCCGATCCGGTCGCCGCCCGCGAGGCGCTGGGCGGCGCCCCGCTGTCGGTGCGCATCGGCTACCAGGGGCCCAACGCCCGGCTCGCGGTCAACGTCGGCGTCATCACCAAGGCGTGCGCCCCGGCCGGCATCACGGTCTCCGGGGTCACCCTGGACAGCGCGGGCCCGCAGGCGCTGCGGGACGGCAAGATCGACGCGCTGCTGGCCAGCACCGGCGGCGCGACCGGCAGCGGATCGAGCGGGTCGTCGGCCATGGACGCCTACGCCCTGCACACCGGCAACGGCAACAACCTGTCCGGCTACTCCAATCCGCAGGTGGACAACGCGATCGGGGCGCTGGCGGTGTCGGCCGACCCCGCCGAGCGGGTCCGGCTGCTGGCCGAGACCGCCCCGATGCTGTGGGGCGACCTGCCCACGCTGCCGCTGTACCGGCAGCAGCGCACCCTGCTGATCTCCAAGAAGATGTACGCGGTGAACAAGAACCCCACCCGGTGGGGCGCGGGGTGGAACATGGACCGATGGGCCCTGGTGCAGTGAGGTCGGCATGACGGACGCCGGCGGAGCGACGCCGGTCGCGGAGCTCATCGCGTCGCTGACCCGGCGGGTGCCCGATTTCCCCAAGCCCGGCATCCATTTCAAGGACCTCACCCCGCTGTTCGCCGACGCGACGGCGATGACGGCCGTCACCGGCGCGCTGGCCCGGCACGCGTCCGGCGCTGACCTGGTGGCCGGTATTGACTCGCGCGGGTTCCTGGTCGCGGCGGCCCGGCTGCTGCGGCGCACCGGCGCGACCGTGACCGCTGCGGCGGTGGTGTTCGAACTCGGTGCGCTGGGCGGGCGGGCGGCGCTGGCGCCGTTGCCGGTGCACAGCCTGACTTGCCAGTAGCCCCGCGACATCGGAGATATCCTCGAATTCGGAGGTGAGCATCGTGGCGGAGGAAAACAGCGCGGCGCAAGCGCTTGACGCGCCGGCGGAGTCACCGCCCAACCCGGTGATCGAGACTCCCGAGCCGCCGACCGAATCGCTCAAGACGTCCAGCAGCGCGTCACGCCGGGTCCGGGCCCGGCTGGCCCGGCGGATGACCGCCCAGCGCAGCACGCTCAACCCGGTGCTGGAGCCGCTGGTGGCGATGCACCGCGAGATCTACCCGAAGGCCAACGTGCAGCTGCTGCAGCGCGCCTTCGAGGTCGCCGACCAGCGGCACGCCAGCCAGTTGCGCCACTCCGGCGACCCCTACATCACCCATCCGCTGGCCGTCGCCACCATCCTGGCCGAATTGGGCATGGACACCACCACTTTGGTGGCTGCGCTGTTGCACGACACCGTCGAGGACACCGGCTACACCCTGGCCCAGCTGTCCGAGGAATTCGGCGAAGAGGTCGGACATCTGGTCGACGGGGTGACCAAGCTGGACCGGGTGGTGCTGGGCAGCGCCGCCGAGGGCGAGACCATCCGCAAGATGATCACCGCGATGGCCCGCGACCCGCGGGTGCTGGTGATCAAGGTCGCCGACCGGCTGCACAACATGCGCACCATGCGGTTCCTGCCGCCGGAGAAGCAGGCCCGCAAGGCCCGCGAGACGCTGGAAGTCATTGCGCCCCTTGCCCATCGGCTGGGCATGGCCAGCGTCAAGTGGGAGTTGGAGGACCTGTCGTTCGCCATCCTGCATCCCAAGAAGTACGACGAGATCGTCCGGCTGGTCGCCGGCCGGGCCCCGTCGCGGGACACCTACCTGGCCAAGGTGCGGGCCGAGATCATCAACACGCTGAACGCGTCGAAGATCAAGGCGACGGTGGAGGGCCGGCCCAAGCACTACTGGTCGATCTACCAGAAGATGATCGTCAAGGGCCGCGACTTCGACGACATCCACGACCTGGTCGGCATCCGCATCCTATGCGACGAGATCCGGGACTGCTACGCCGCTGTGGGCGTGGTGCATTCGCTGTGGCAGCCGATGGCCGGGCGGTTCAAGGACTACATCGCCCAGCCGCGCTACGGCGTCTACCAGTCGCTGCACACCACCGTCGTCGGGCCGGAGGGCAAGCCGCTGGAGGTGCAGATCCGCACCCGCGACATGCACCGCACCGCCGAGTACGGCATCGCCGCGCACTGGCGCTACAAGGAAGCCAAGGGCCGCAACGGCGTTCCGCATCCGCACGCCGCCGCCGAGATCGACGACATGGCCTGGATGCGCCAGCTGCTCGACTGGCAGCGGGAAGCCGCCGACCCGGGCGAATTCCTCGAGTCGCTGCGGTATGACCTTGCGGTACAAGAGATCTTCGTGTTCACCCCCAAGGGTGACGTGATCACCCTGCCCACCGGGTCGACGCCGATCGACTTCGCCTACGCCGTGCACACCGAAGTCGGGCACCGCTGCATCGGCGCCCGGGTCAACGGCCGGCTGGTGGCGCTGGAACGCAAGCTGGAAAACGGGGAAGTCGTCGAGGTTTTCACCTCCAAGGCGGCCAACGCCGGCCCGTCGCGGGACTGGCAGCAGTTCGTGGTGTCGCCGCGGGCCAAGGCCAAGATCCGGCAGTGGTTCGCCAAGGAGCGGCGCGAGGAGGCCCTGGAGGCCGGCAAGGACGCGATGGCCCGCGAGGTACGCCGCGGCGGACTTCCGTTGCAGCGCTTGGTCAATGCCGAATCCATGAGCGCGGTGGCCCGCGAACTGCACTACGCCGACGTGTCGGCCCTCTACACCGCGATCGGTGAGGGGCATGTGTCGGCCCGGCACGTGGTGCAGCGGCTGCTGGCCGAGCTCGGCGGCATCGACCAGGCCGAGGAGGATCTCGCCGAGCGGTCCACCCCAACCACCATGCTGCGCCGCCCGCGCAGCGGCGACGACGTCGGCGTGTCGGTGCCCGGCGCCCCGGGCGTGCTGACCAAGCTGGCCAAATGCTGCACGCCGGTGCCTGGGGACCAAATCATGGGGTTCGTCACCCGCGGCGGCGGGGTGAGCGTGCACCGCACCGACTGCACCAACGTCGCCTCGCTGCAGCAGCAGTCCGAGCGCATCATCGAGGTGCACTGGGCGCCGTCGCCGTCGTCGGTGTTCCTGGTGGCCATTCAGGTCGAGGCGCTCGACCGGCACCGGCTGTTGTCCGACGTCACCCGGGTGCTGGCCGACGAGAAGGTCAACATCCTGTCCGCGTCGGTCACCACCTCCGGTGACCGGGTTGCCATCAGCCGCTTCACCTTTGAGATGGGTGACCCCAAGCACCTCGGCCACCTGCTCAACGTGGTGCGCAACGTCGAAGGTGTCTACGACGTCTACCGGGTGACTTCCGCGGCCTGAGCCCTAGCCGATTCGCACCGAGGTGATGGCCACCGGGTTGGCCGGCGGGCCGCTCGGCCGGTTACCGGCGATGCCGGCCCGGGCGATCTTGTCCAGCGTCGCCAGCCCGGCCGGGTCGATGCTGCCCAAAACCGTGCTCTGCGGGTCTATCTCGGAATCGTGGAAGATCAACGCGAATTGGCTGCCGTTGGTGTTGGGGCCCTCGGTGGCCATCACGACGGTGCCGCGCGGGTACAGCAGCGTCGCTCGCAGCGCGGGGTCGTCGGGCCGGTACTGGTCGGCGGGATACTCGTCGGCGAATTCGTAGCCGGGGCCGACGGAGCCGTCCACGTCGGGGCCGCCGCACAACAGCGACCCGCCGTCGGGGGAGTCGACCAGCCGGGCTCACTGGGTGTTGTCGAAGAACCACTGCCGGGCCAGGCTGATGAAACTGTTGACCGCGCAAGGTGATTCGGAGTTGGCCAGGTTGATGCCGATGTCGCCGAGATTGGTGGCGATGTCGTCGCCGATCTGTCCGGGCGTGGTGGGAACCCGGCCGGACGGGGGCGGGTTGACCGGCCGCGAGGACGGATCCGGCACCGCCCGGTATTGGCAGTTGGCGCCCAGGTCCGGCGGCGCCACGAAGGCCGGCAGCGGCGGCGCGGTCCGGCCGGGCGCCGGGGAGCCGGGCGTCTTCGGCGTCGCGCCGCGCGAGCCGTGGCCGTGCGTCACCATCGCGACGACCACCGCCGCCACCACGGCCAGCGGCAGGGCCGACGCACCGACGACGGCTGCCCGCACCCGCCGCGCAGCCCGGGGTTGCGGCGTTGGCGCGGAAGGATTTTCGACCGCCCCCGGCGCCAGGGCGGCCCCGGCGGCCTCGGCCAGCTCGGTCACCGATTGGTACCGCTGCTCGGGGTCCTTGGCCATGCCGCGGGCGATCACCGCGTCGAAGGCCGCAGGCACCTTCGGCGCGGTTGCCGACGGCCTCGGCGGCGCCGTGTTCAGATGTGCGTTGAGCTGTTCTTCGAG
Source organism: Mycobacterium lepraemurium (assembly GCA_002291465.1). Classification (GTDB taxonomy): domain Bacteria; phylum Actinomycetota; class Actinomycetes; order Mycobacteriales; family Mycobacteriaceae; genus Mycobacterium; species Mycobacterium avium. Next base: position 1,590,522 of record CP021238.1, read on the forward strand.
GCTGTCGCCGGCGAACAGGCGCTTCCCGGTCAGGCATTCGTGCAAGACGCAGGTCAGCGAGTAGACGTCGGCGCGGTGATCGGTGATGCCGGTGAAGCGCTCGGGGGCCATGTAGGCGACGGTGCCCATGGTGGCGCCGGTCTGGGTGAGCGCCGTGTCGGCCTGCGCGCGGGCCAGGCCGAAGTTGATCAGATAGACGAAATCGCGTGCGGTGGTGACCAAGACGTTCATCGGCTTGACATCGCGGTGGACCAACCCCGCCCGGTGCGCGCTATCCAGCGCCGCCGCAACCTGTTCGATCACCGCGATGGCCCGCTGCGGACTGAGGCGGCCGCCGTTTTCGCTGATGTAGTGCGACAGGTCCCGGCCCTCGATCAGCCGCATGTCGACATAGAACCGGCCGTCGATCTCGACGTAGCCGTGGATCGGCACCACGTGCGGGTCGTTGAGACCGGCGGCGATGCGTGTCTCCCGGCGGAAACGTTGCTGGAAGTCCTGGTCTTCGGCCAGATGCGGCGGCAGCACCTTCAGCGCGGCCACCCGGTCCGTCGTCGCGTCGTAGGCGCGGTACACCCGCCCCATCCTGCCGCGACCCAGCAACTCCAGGATTCGGTAGTGACCGAACGAGTCCGGATCCAGCGTCACCCCATGACCATAAGCCGTCGACGGCGCGAATCAGTCGAGCAGCACCGAGGTGATGGTGACCTCGGTGGCGGGGGCCCCGTCCTCGCCGCCCCCGGCGACACCGGCTTTGGCGATCTTGTCCAGCGTGGCCAGCCCGTCGTCCTGGATCTTGCCGAAAACGGTGTACTGCGGCGGCAGTTGGGAGTCCTTGTACACCATGAAGAATTGGCTGCCGTTGGTGCCGGGCCCGGCGTTGGCCATGGCCAGGGTGCCGCGCGGGTAGAGGACGGGCTGCTGCGCCTTGGGGTCGTTGGGCGGGTACTGGTCGGTCGGGTATTCGTTGGCGAACTGGTAGCCCGGTCCGCCCGTGCCCTCGCCCTTGGGATCGCCGCACTGCAGGACGCCCAGGGACGGCGAGGTGGTGAGCCGGTGGCATTTGGTGTTGTCGAAGTACTTCTGGCCGATCAGGCTCGCGAAACTGTTCACGGTGCAAGGGGATTCGTTGTTGGCCAGCATCAGGCCGATGTGGCCCTGGCTGGTCACCATGCTGGCGCTCACCTGTGCGGGATCGGTGGGCACCTTGCCGGTGTGGGGCGGCTTGACCTGCTTGGCCACCGGCTCTGGCGACGGCGGGTACTGACAGTTGGCGCCCACGTCGGCCGACGGCTTGAACGGCGGCAGCGGCGGAAGCTGGCTCGGCTGCCCGGGCGTTGTGGTCTCCGGCGCGGCGGTGCTGGTAGACGGTGCCGCGGTGCTGGCCTTGTGTTCGTGCCTATTGTTGAGGACCGTGACGACCACCGCCGCGATCACCGCCACTGCCACGATCGAGCCGGCCGCGATGAGCAGGATCCGCCGCGTCCTGGCCTGCTTGGCGCGGCGCTCCAGCTGCCGTTCCAGCTTGCGTTTGGCGTTGGCGCGTCGTTGTTCGTTGGTCGGCACGGCCGCTATGCCTCCATGGTCGGTGGATCTTGCTGCGCCAGCTGGCCAGCTCAGGCTAATGTGGGCGCCGCGAGCCGTGTCAAGTGGGCCCCGTGGGAAACTGGGAACCGTGTTGATCACCGGATTTCCCGCCGGCATGTTGGCGTGCAACTGCTATGTGCTGGCGCAGCGGCCGGGGACGGACGCCGTGATCGTGGACCCGGGGCAGCGGGCGATGGGCCCGTTGCGGCGCATCCTGGACCGGCACCGGCTGACCCCGGCGGCGGTGTTGCTGACCCACGGGCACATCGACCACATGTGGTCGGCGCAGAAGGTGTCCGACACCTATGGCTGCCCGACCTACATCCATCCCGAGGACAGGTTCATGCTGAACGACCCGATCTACGGCCTGGGTCCGCGGCTGGCGCAGCTGGCGGCGGGCGCTTTCTTCCGAGAGCCCAGGCAGGTGGTCGAGCTGGACCGGGACGGCGACAAGCTCGACCTGGGCAGCGTCACCGTCAACGTCGATCACACGCCGGGGCACACCCGCGGATCGATGTGCTTCCGGGTGTCGTCGGACAGGCAGGTCGTGTTCACCGGCGACACCCTGTTCGAACGTTCGGTGGGACGCACCGACCTGTTCGGCGGCAGCGGACGCGACCTGCTGACGTCGATCGTCGACAAACTCCTGGTGCTCGACGACGACACCGTGGTGCTGCCCGGGCACGGCAACGCCACCACCATCGGCGCCGAACGGCGCCTCAACCCGTTCCTCGAAGGCCTGTAGCCCGTGCCGGAATTCAGCGCTCCCAAGGGTGTCCCCGACTACGTGCCGCCGGACTCGGCGCAGTTCGTCGCGGTCCGCTCCGGCCTGCTGGACGCCGCCCGCCGCGCCGGGTACGGCGACATCGAGTTGTCCGTCTTAGAGGACACCGCGCTGTTTGCCCGCGGCGTCGGCGAATCCACCGACGTGGTGTCCAAGGAGATGTACACCTTCGCCGACCGCGGCGACCGCTCGGTGACGCTGCGGCCCGAGGGTACGGCCGGCGTGGTGCGAGCGGTGATCGAGCACGGCCTGGACCGGGGAGCGCTGCCGGTCAAATTGTGTTATTCGGGACCGTTTTTCCGCTACGAGCGTCCTCAGGCGGGTCGCTACCGCCAGCTGCAGCAGGTCGGTGTGGAGGCGATCGGGGTGGACGACCCCGCGCTGGACGCCGAGGTGATCGCCGTCGCCGACGCCGGGTTCCGCTCGCTGGGGCTGGACGGATTCCGCTTGGAGATCACCTCGCTGGGCGACGACCGCTGCCGTCCGCAATACCGGGAACTGTTGCAGGACTTCCTGTTCGGTCTCGACCTCGACGAGGAAACCCGGCGGCGGGCGCGGCTGAATCCATTACGTGTCCTCGACGACAAACGGCCCGAGGTGCGGGCGATGACGGCCGACGCGCCGGTGCTGCTCGATCACCTCTCCGATGCGGCCAAGCAGCACTTCGACACCGTGCTGGCGCACCTGGACGCGCTCGGGGTGCCCTACGTGATCAACCCGCGCATGGTGCGCGGGCTCGACTACTACACCAAGACCACGTTCGAGTTCGTGCACGATGGTCTCGGCGCGCAGTCCGGCATCGGCGGCGGTGGCCGCTACGACGGGCTGATGCGTCAGCTCGGCGGACAAGACTTGTCCGGCATCGGATTTGGGCTCGGCGTGGACCGTACCCTGCTGGCGCTGCGCGCCGAGGGCAAGAGCGTGGGCTCGGCGGCGCGCTGCGACGTCTTCGGCGTTCCGCTGAGCGATCAGGCCAAGCTGCGGCTGGCCGTGCTGGCCGCCGGGCTGCGCGCCGCCGGCGTGCGCGTCGACATGGCCTACGGCGCGCGGGGGCTCAAGGGCGCGATGCGCGCGGCCGACCGCTCCGGTGCCCGCATCGCCCTGGTTCTCGGCGATCGCGACATCGACGCCGGCACGGTGGGCGTGAAGGATTTGCAGACCGGCTCGCAGGTGTCGGTGGAACTGGATTCCGTTGTCGCCGAAGTTCTTTCACAACTGGGCCGCTAGCCTTAGCTGCGGCCGCCGCGTCATTTCTTGCTGGGGATGACGATGACGACGATCAGGGTCAGGATCGAGAAGAATAACCCCAGGATTCCCCAGCCCAGCGGATTGCGTCCCTTCATCATCGCGATGACCCCGCAGATTATCGCGGCGATGATGCTGCCGGTGGCGACGAAAATCAACTTGATGCCGCGCAGGATGAACCCGGCCGCGACGGGGTCCGAACTCGCCAGGATCACCGAGTGCAACATCTTTCGTTTTCTTTCGCTGCGGAGTTCTCAGGTGTTACCCGTGCGGGTAACCGCGACGAACGGTCCGGTCGAGAATCCCCGACCAGTCGTAAAACGAGGTGACCACGGTGGGGCTTCTCCTCGGCCGGAATCTGTTTCCGTCGCGACCGACGCATCTCCTCACCCATTCAGCTGCCGCAGTTATCCACACGTTGCGAACTGCCAAAAAGCATGAGTCAGTGGACCGTGCTATGTGTCGAACACATGTTCTAATATGTGGTGGCGTCGCGGTCCCCGCTGGAGGCGGTGGCGCTGCTGGATCGGGCGCGGGAGGCCGGGTGCGCCGAGGCGCAGGCGGCCGCGGCCAGGCTGGTGGCGATTGCCGAGTTGTTGGTGTTGCGTTGCCGGGAGACGGGGGAGCGGGCGGATTGGGCCGCCGATGCCTGGGAGGCGGTGGCCGCGCAGGTGGGGGCGGTGCTGGGCTGCAGCGTGGCGATGGGACACAGCTATCTGCGTTATGCGATGGCGATGCGGGAACGGTTGCCGCAGGTCGGGGCGGTGTTCGCTGCCGGGGACATCGATTACCGGGCGTTTCAGACCCTGGTGTTTCGCACCGATTTGATCACCGATGCGCAGGTGTTGGCGCGGGTGGACGCCGCGCTGGCCGTGTTGGTGTCGCGGCAGCGGTCGCTGACCCGCGGTGGGTTGGCCGCCGCGGTGGATCGGGTGGTGGCCGCCGTGGATGCCGATGCGGTGCGCCGGGCCCGGGAGGCGGTGATCGGGCGGTATCTGGATGTGCGGGCCAACGAGTCGGAGATGGCCTGGGTGGAAGGCAACATCCTCGGGCCCGACGGGCATGCCCTGGATCGCCGGCTCGACGAGCTGGCCAGTGGAGTGTGTGCGGGGGATCCGCGCACCCGCGCCCAGCAGCGCGCCGACACGCCTTGGGGGTACTGGCCGCCGGTGCCGGGCGGCTGGCGTGTGGCTGTGGATCACCGGACTGCCCGAGCGCCGCCGCGCCGGCGGCGCTCGGGCAGTCCGGTGATCCACGTGGTCGCCGCACACGCCACCGTCGCTGGCCGCGGGGCCACGCCCGCTGTGGTGGCGGGGCTCGACGGGCTGATCCCGGCGCAGGTCATCGCCGAGCTGGCCGCCTCGGCGCGGCTGGTGCCCGTGGCGGTGCCCGACAGCGGGCCCGAACCCGGCTACACCCCGTCGGCCAGGCTGGCCGACTTCATCCGCTGCCGGGACCTGACCTGTCGGCGCCCGGGTGTGACCGCCCCGCCGTCGACTGCGATGTGGACCATGCGATCCCGTAAGCCCAGGGCGGGCCCACCCACCCGTCGAACCTCAAATGCCTGTGCCGTGGCCATACATTTGCTGAAAACGTTCTGGGGCTGGCGCGACCGGCAAGTGCCCGACGGCACGGTGATCTGGACCCTGCCCGACGGCGACACCTACGTCACCACCCCGGGCAGCGCGCTGCTGTTCCCCAGCCTATGCACACCCACCGGGGCCGTGTCGCCGGCCAAGCCCGACACCGAGCAACGCTGCGGCGAGCGCACCGCCATGATGCCGCTGCGCCGCCGCACCCGCGCCCACAACCGCTCCCACCGCATCGCCACCGAACGCAACCACAACCGCCGCGCCCGACTCACCGTTCAGTCCGCGACGCCCGGACCTGCACCACCGGCTGACCCCGACGGCGAGGAGCCGCCACCCTTCTGACCGCAGAGGCTGACCGCAGAGACAGCTGACCACAGAGACCCTTGACTCGATCTCGAATACATGTTCGAAACACTACGGTGGGCCTACGGCAAAACCTGTGATGTCTCGGGACATCGGTGATAGTTCTGCATCAGGACATTGGTGACACTTTCTGTGTCAGGACTTTGGTGGCGATCCTTCGGGTTTGGGGCGTGGGCCGCGGGGTCTACCGTTGCCGACGTATGTGATGCCGGGTGAGGGTCGGGTGTGCTCGGCGAGGACTTCGCCGTCGGTGTCGATCACGATGATCTTGTCGCCGTCGCTGACGACCAGGACGTGTTCGAAGGCGCGTTGCACGTCGACCATGTAGGTGACTGAGTCCAGCCCGATGGTGCCCGCAGTGGTTACCCATCTCATGACGGTGCCGACAGGCAGGTCCAACGGCACTCGTGGCGCGGGCCGGTCGAACAGTGGCCGAACGGGTTCGGGGCGTGGGGCCTCGGCCTTCGGTGCCGCGTCCCACGCGGTCAGCGGTGTGACGCGCCCGGGGAGCCCTTGGTGGGGTCTTTCGGTGTTGTAGATGTGGTCGAACGCGTCCACCTGGGCTTGCAACTGATCGAGCGTCTCAGCGAGTGACTGCTTGTCCAGATAGCGGAACAGCGTCTGGTGAAAGCGTTCGTTTTTTCCCTGAGTGGTCGGTTTGTAAGGCTTGCCGGTGATCGCTTCGACCCCGAGCGCACTTGCGTGTTCGACGAGTTGACCGATGTAGCCACGGCGGGGACGGGTTCAACGCAGCACCGTTGTCGCTCAGGAGCCGTTGGGGCACCCCGTGGGCGGCCACCGCCTTGTCAAAGACGGCGATCGCGGCCTCGGCGGTCTCACCCCAGGCCACGTGCGAGGCCACGGCGTAGCGAGAGTGGTCGTCGATGAGCTGGAAGATCACGCAGGTGCGCCCACCGGTCAGCACGTACTCGGTGCCGTCCAGCTGCCAGCACGCGTTCGGTGCGGGATAGACGAACCGCCGCCATGCCGAACGAGGCTTCTTCCTGGGCTCCAGTCGAGCCACGCCGGCCTCACGGAAGATGCGTGCCAGCGACGCCGTGGAGGGGACCTGTTCTAGGCCCATCGCGCGCATCTTCTCGTGCACACTGATCGGCCCGTGGTCCAAACCGGAGGACTCTAGAGCGACACGCACTGCCACGGCCTGCGCTTTGACTTCATCGCTGAACTTCGACGGGCTCGATTTCGGTCGTCGGGCCCTGGGCTCGAAGACCGCGGCCGGCCCCTCGGTCTTGGCGCGTTTTCGCAACCCGTAGAACGATTTTCGGGAGACGCCATGCTCGGCGCAAAACGTCGAGACCACCCCACGGGGCGCATCATCAGGCCACTGCGAGATCGCCAGACGGACACGAGGATCGATAGGTTCATGAACAGCCACCGCCCGAGCATTGCGGCCAGAACTGTCACCACCAAGACCACCCGAACTGTCACCGATGTCCTGATGCAGAACTATCACCGATGTCCTGGGAGATGACAGTGGGCGAATCAGGCTGTGGGCGAATCAGGCCGTCGCGGTCAACGGGAAACCCGTCGAGGACGGGGCGCCGCCGGGGCTGCAACGCCTCGGCCTGGTGCGCAGCGTGTGCGCGGCCCCAGTTCGAGGGCATCACCTTCCACGAGGTGCTGTGCAAATCCGCGCTGCACAAGGTGCCGAACGCCTCGGCGCTGCCGTTCCGCTACACCGTCAACGGCTACCGAGGCTGCTCGTACGCCTGCCGGTACTGCTTCGCCCGGCCCAGCCACGAATACCTGGAGTTGAACTGCGGCAACGACTTTGACACCCAGGTCGTCGTCAAGACCAACGTCGCACAGGTGCTGCGCCGGGAACTGCAGCGGCCGTCGTGGCGGCGCGAGACCGTCGCGCTGGGCACCAACACCGATCCCTACCAGCGGGCCGAGGGCCGGTACGCGCTGATGCCCGGCATCATCGGCGCACTGGCCGAATCGGGTACCCCGCTGTCGATCCTGACCAAGGGCACGCTGCTGCGCCGGGACCTGCCGCTGATCGCGGACGCCGCCGCGCGGGTTCCGGTTTCGGTGGCGGTGTCGCTGGCCGTAGGCGACGCGGAGCTGCACCGCGACGTCGAGCCGGGCACCCCGACGCCGCAGGCACGCCTGGGTCTAATCAGCGCGATCCGCGCCGCCGGACTGGACTGCCACGTGATGGTGGCGCCGGTGCTGCCGTACCTCACCGATTCCGTCGAGCACCTCGACGACCTGCTTGGCCAGATCGCGGCCGCCGGCGCGGGCAGCGTCACGGTCTTCGGCCTGCACCTGCGCGGCTCGACCCGGGGCTGGTTCATGGAATGGCTGGCCCGCTCGCATCCCGAGCTGGTCGGCTGCTACGGGAGCTGTACCGCCGCGGCGCCTACCTGCCCCCGAGCTATCGCGACATGCTGCGGCGCCGCGCCGCCCCGCTGATCGCCAAGTACCGGCTGGGCGGCGATTACCGCCCGTTCTCCCGAGCGGTTGCGGCCGCGCCGGCGCCCGAACCCGCTCAGCCGACGCTGTTCTGACAAGCCGGAAAACCCGACAACTCCGAAAACTCAGCGCGCCCCGTCGCCGCGCGGCTTGGTCAGCGTGAATCGGTCGATCACCGACATCTCGCCGAGCGGGCCGGTCAGCGCGTAATGCGTCGCGCTGATCGAGGTGTTGCCGCCGGCCGGGCCCGGGTCGACGTCGAAAGTCACGAAGACGTAAGGGTTGTCGCGGTCACGGAACGCCGACCACGGCGCGTCCTCGATGACGTAGATCGGCGCCTTGCGCCCCAGCCCGGGGTCGAACGCGCTCACGCCGGTCAGCACCCGGCAGCGGGGCTCGGGGAAGAACATCGCGTTGCTCAGCGCCGACGTGCCGCCGCCGCCGATGACCAGGTGCACCGTGCCGCGCGTGGCGTCGATGAGGTCGCTGCGGGTGTCCACCGGTATCGGGGTACGGGTGTCGGTGCCCAGCGCGCCGCGCAACGGGTGCGAGCGCTCGTAGTGATGCCCGTGGCCGCATACCACCAGATCGACCTGATACTGGTCGAACAGCGGCAGCCATTCCTGGCGGATGCCCAGATCGGCGCCGTTGGTCTGGTCCGCGGTGGAGATCGCCGTCTGGTGCATGCACACCACCAGCCAGTCGACGTCCGGGTCGCGCCGCGCCGCGGCGAGTTCGGTTGCCATCCAACGCTTTTGCTCCCCGCCCGAATAGCCGTGCACGTAGGAGTTGCCGCCGTCCTGAAAGGCCACGTCGTCGTTGTTGAGGCTGATCACCCGCACCGACCCGGCGGTGAACGAATACCACAGGCCGCGGGTTTGCGGGCTGGACCCCGAGTCGGGCAATGCGAAATACGTCTGGTAGGCGCCGTAACCGATTGGGCCGTTGCCCAATTCGTTCTCGTGATTGCCCGCCGCCGGCATCCACGGCCGAAACCGCGCCGAGCGTGAGTTGTTCTCGAACCAATCGGACCAGGTGCGGATCCGGTTTTGAGCCAGGTTGGTGTAACACAGGTCGCCGTTGACCAGGTTGAACAGCGGGCCGATCCGCTCGATGGCCATGGTGGTGTCCGCCGCGGCCGGTGAGCCGATGTTGTCGGTGGCGTACCGCCCGTTGGGCATCTTGGCCAGCGTGGGCGTCGACTGATCGCTGAAGCTGGTTAATCGCAAGGGTTTTCGGCCCATCGGCGCGGTCCGCACGGTGCCCTGCTGGGGCTGCGCGCCGTCGTGCAGCGCGGCGTAGACATAGTCGGTGTCCAGCGTCAGGCCGGTCAGCCGGGCATGGTTGACCCGAACTTCGATGCCCGACTTCGCATCCCGGTAGGTTCGGGTGTCGGCGGCCACCGTGCGGCCGAACCCGGACGCCGGGGTTCCAAACACGACGCGCGGATTGCGCACGGCGTCGGTGCTGTGCCAGGACACCACCACCTCGGTGCCGGCGTTCTTTCCGAACTGCAGGTGCAGCCCGGCCACCGGCGGTGCGCCGTTGCGGTCGGGCTGCAGCCACGGCCAGGGCCCTCTCGAGCGCGTGGACTGCGACCACAGCAGCGTGGCGCCGCCGCCGACGCCTACCCCCAACGCCGCCGACACGGCGCCGGTGGTCAGCAACCGGCGGCGGGTGACGCCGGGCGCGTCGGCGCCGGCCGGGTTCGGGGGCTGGGTGGGCTCATCGCTCATGTCTGCTTCATACCCGAGCCGGGTGAGCGCGGGCGCAGCCGCCGGTAAACAGCGAACCGTCGCTAACGAATCCGGTAGCGTTTTCGATATGACGAACGTGCACAGGACAGCGAGCGCGATCTCAGCGGTGACGATGGCCGTGGCGGCGGTGCTCACGCCGGCGGCGGCGCATGCGGACGGCCACCAGGTGACCTACACCGTGACGAGCCCCAACAATGTGACCGCCAACGTCTCCTACGTGAACGCCGACCCGTCGAAGTTCTCGACCAGCGTGCAGGCCCCGCTCAGCGGCGGAACGCCGGTCACCTACGCCGCCACGCTGGCAAACCCGAACCAGTTCGCCAGCATCACGGCCAGCGGCATGCTGCACTGGCCGGACTCGAGCAACGGCCCCGCCCAGTTCCACTGCGAGATCGCCGTGGACGGCCAGGTGGTCGTGCAGCAGGACGCAACGACCACCGTCACCTGCCGGCCCAGCTAGTCAGCCGGCGAATGCCGCGCTTCCCGGTTCGGCGTGCGCCCCCGCGACGACCTCGGCCGGTTCCGGCCCGACCGAGCGGACCTTGTGGCTGACCGAGTCGTCGAAATACGCGCTGTAGCCGGGCCCGAGCGTGAACGTCTGGTCGCCGTAGTCGAGCTCGACCCTGCCGGCGTGCACGAACAGGGACTCCTGGCCGGCGTGCTCGGGGTACGGGTCGTCGGCCAGCTGTTCGGTGGGGCGAATCACGAACGGCGACACGGTCTTTCCCAGCATCGACGAGGCCAGTACCCGGTAGCGCCGGCCCCGGGGCCACCGGCGCGCTCGGCAGCGATCTTCTCCCGGGCCGCCTCGTCGGAGAACAGCCGCCCGACGTCGACGTCGAGGGCTCGCGCGACCTTCAAGGCGACCGCGATCGACGGGGTGCTCTGGCCGCGTTCGATTTTGGACAGGTAGCTCTTGGTTAGGCCGGTCTGCGCCGCCAGCGCCTCCAGGGTGAGGCCGCGTTGCCTGCGGACAGGACGCAGCAGTGCTGTAACGCGGCTCCTATGACACAAGGTTTCCTAACCTGCTACATTGTGTCACATGGCCAGCACGTTCACCGATTCGAAATCGGAATTGATGCGCCGGGCTGCCGAGCAGTTGACGGCGTTGCAGAGCCAGGACGCCGCCGAATCGCCGTTGACCACCCGCCAGAAGCTGGCCCTGACCTGCCGGGCGCTGTTCGACGCCGGGCACGACTCCGGGCTGGTCGGGCAGATCACCGCCCGCGCCGAGGCCGACGGCACCTACTACACCCAGCGGCTCGGCCTGGGCTTCGACGAGATCACCGACGGCAATCTGCTGCTGGTCGACGAGGACCTCAATGTCCTCGAGGGTGACGGAATGGCCAACTCCGCCAACCGCTTTCACAGCTGGATCTACCGTGCCCGCCCCGACGTGCAGTGCATCGTGCACACCCACGCGTTCCACGTGGCGGCCCTGTCCATGCTGGAGGTCCCGCTGGTGGTATCCCACATGGACACCACCCCGCTGTACGACGACTGCGCGTTTCTGGCGGACTGGCCAGGCGTGCCCGTCGGCAACGAGGAGGGGGAGATCATCACCGCCGCGCTGGGCGACAAGAAGGCGGTGCTGCTGGCCCACCACGGCCACGTCATCGCCGGCGCCAGCATCGAGGAGGCGTGCTCGTTGGGAATCCTCATCGAGCGTGCCGCCAAGCTGCAGCTGGCCGCGATGGCCGCCGGCACCGTCAAGCAGCTGCCCGAGGAGCTGGCCCGCGAGGCCCACGACTGGACGCTGTCGCCGCAGCGCAGCCGGGCCAACTTCGCCTACTACGCCCGCCGGGCCCTGGCCCGCCACTCCGACGCGCTGACCAGCTGAGGAGTCAACCCTTGACCGAACGCAAGATCCACGGCACCATCGCCTACCCGGTTACGCCCTTCGCCGACAACGGGATTGACACCGAGCGGCTGGCCGCGCTGGTCGAGCGGCTGGTGTCTGCTGGCGTGCACGCGGTCGCGCCGTTGGGCAGCACCGGCGAGCTGGCCTACCTGGAGGAGCCCGAAGTCGACGCCGTGATCGACACCACCCTGAGCGCCGTCACCGGCCGGGTGCCGGTGATCGTGGGGGTGTCGGATGTGACCACCGCCAAGACGATTCGGCGCGCCCAATACGCGCAGCGGGCCGGGGCGGACGCGGTGATGATCCTGCCGGTGTCCTACTGGAAGCTCACTGAGCGGGAGATCTTCCATCACTACCGCAGCATCAGCGACGCCATCTCGATTCCGATCATGGCCTACAACAACCCGGCCACCAGCGGCGTGGGCATGCCGCCGGAGCTGCTGGTGCGGATGTTCGAATCCATCGACAACGTGGCCATGGTCAAGGAGTCCACCGGCGACCTGACCCGGATGCGGCGCATCGCCGAGCTGTCCGGGAACCGGCTGCCCTTCTACAACGGCAGCAACCCGCTGGTTCTTGACGCGCTGAAGGCCGGGGCGTCCGGATGGTGCACGGCCGCACCGTGTTTGCGGCCACAACCATGCATCGACCTGTACGACGCGGTGCGCGCGAACGACCTCGACACCGCGCAGCGACTCTACGACGACCTCAAGCCGCTGCTCACCTTCATCGTGGCCGGCGGGCTGGCTACCACCGTCAAGGCCGGCCTGGAGTTGCTCGATTTCAAAGTCGGCGACCCGCGCGCGCCGTTGCTGCCGCTCGACGAGCAGGGCCGCACCGAGTTGCGCAAACTGCTTGCGGCCTAACCTAAGTCGGGCGCGGAGAAGGTGTTGCACTGCTTCTGGTCGCCGGTCTGGTACCCGATGGTGAACCACTTCTGGCGCTGCTCGGAGGAACCGTGCGTCCAGGACTCGGGGTTGACCCGGCCGGTCGCCTGCTTCTGGATGCGGTCGTCGCCCACCGACGCGGCGGCCGACAGCGCGTCGGCGATGTCCTTGTCGCTCAACGGCTCCAGGTAGGGCACACCGGTGTTCTCCTGCTTGACCGTGGAGGCGTAGTGCGCCCAGATGCCGGCGTAGCAGTCGGCCTGCAGCTCGGTGCGCACCCCGTTGCCGCCGGCGCCCTGCGCGCCCTGCTGGGAGCGGCCCAACACGCCCTGCAGGTTCTGCACGTGGTGGCCGTACTCATGGGCCACCACGTACTCCTGCGCGAAAGGCCCACCGCTGGAACCGAATCGGCCGACCAGCTCCTGGAAGAAGTCGGTGTCAAAGTACGCCGTCTGGTCCACCGGGCAGTAGAACGGCCCGACCGCGGTGGTGGCCGGGCCGCAGCCGGTGTTCACCCGGCCGGTGAACAACCGCATGTGCGGTCGGGTGTAGCGCGGCATCAGCTGATGCCACACCGCGTCCACCGAGTTCCCGGTGGTGACCACGCGGCACTGCACGTACTTGTTGGCGTCGGTGCCGGTCTTGCACTGGCTCAGGTCGAACCCGGGCGCCGAGTAGCCGCCGGTGTTGGTCTGCTGCTGGGGCATGACGCGGCCCGGGTCGACGCCGAGGAACAACGCGCCGAGCAGGATGATCAGCCCGAGGGCGCCGCCCCCGACGGCCATTCCCATCCCGCCGCCGCCGGACGAGGACGCGGTGCTGGTGTCGATCTGCATGCCCTCGTTAAAGGTCATGACACGCTCCTAAGGTTGCCGGGTCGCTAGGGAGTCGGTGTAGCTGCGCAGGTTGCGCAGAAAGCGGTGCAGGGCCAGGTTCAGCAGCGGCCCGACCACCGCCATCGCCGGTTTCGCCGGCCCGGCGGGTTTCTGGGCCATGGTCCAGGTCAGCCGGCAACCGCCGGGGATGACCTGAACCCGGTAGTCCTCGGCGAACGCGGCCACCGACCGGGTCGAGCACTCGTTGAACCGAAATGCCATGTGTGTGAACGGTTCCCAGGCCAGGAACTCCTCGTTGCCGACGATACTGCCGCGCATCTCGACGACCCGGGTGGTGCCCACGCCCCGCGGCTCGGGGCTGGTCCAGGTGACCTTGGTGATCACCGTCGCCCAGCGCGGCCAGGCCGCGGCGTCGGACAGCACCTCGAACAGCTGCTCGGGGGTGATGGCCAAATCGACGCTGTTGCGGAACACTGAGTCGATGAAGTCGAGGCCGACGCGCTCGCAATCGAACATGGGATCAATCTAGCCGGGGCCGTCGCTGGCCGCGGCCAGTAGCGGCACCAGCACGTCGCTGATCGGGGTGGGCAGCCCGTGGGCGCGTCCCTTGCGGGCGATCATCCCGTTGCGGACGTCCCACTCCATCGGCCGGTGAGCCTCCGCGTCGGACAGGATCGAGGTGCCCATGTCCTCGGGAGCCTTGCGGAACAGCTCGACCAGCTTGTCGACGACGTCGTCGGACAGCCGGGCGCCCTCGGCCCGCGCGACCGCCAGGCATTCGGCGACGTAGCGCCGGGACAGGGCGGCGACGTCGTCGCGGCGGAACATCCCGGACCGGCGCCGCAACAGCGCCACGAACCCGGCCAGCGCGTTGGTGAGCAGCTTGCGCCAGGTCGCGGTGATGATGTCGGGGTCGCAGTCCACCCGGCAGCCGGCGTCGCGCAGCAGGGCGGCCACCGCTTGCGCCGACGGCCCGCTGGGCAGCACCAGGGCGGCCTCGGTCCGCAGCCGCACCCAGCCCTGCGGCTGGGTCGTCGCCGAATACCAGACGATGCCCGGGATCACCGGCGAGACCGGGCAGAGCGGCCGCACCTGCTCGACCTGCTCGACGCCGTTCTGCAGCACCACGACGACGGTGTGTTCGCCGCACAGCCGGGCCAGCCAGCCGGCGGCGCCGGCGTTCTGGGTGGCCTTGACCGCCAGCAGCACCAGGTTCACCGGGCCGCTCACCCGACCGGGATCGGTGTGCACCGTGCCGGGGACGACAATCGGGTCGGCGCCGTCGGGGCGCAGCTCGATGCGCTCGCGCGGGGTGCGGCCGCACACCACGACCGAATGACCGGCCCGGTGCAGCAGCGCGGCCGCCGTCGTACCGACGGCGGCGGGACCGACGAGTGCGATGGTGGTGGCAATAGGGCCAAAGTTACCTCCTCTAGACTTGGCTTTCGTTTCAGACCAAGGGGAGTGTTTTTGTGCTGCGCAGCCACGCCGCCGGTTCGCTGAGAAGTAGCGACGCCGGGCAGCAGGTGACGCTGGCGGGCTGGGTGGCGCGTCGCCGCGACCACGGCGGCGTCATCTTCATCGACCTGCGCGACGCCTCCGGAATCACCCAGGTGGTGTTCCGCGACCCGGACGTCCTCAACCAGGCGCACCGGCTGCGCGCCGAGTTCTGCGTCGCGGTGACCGGGGTCGTCGAGATCCGCCCGGAAGGCAACGCCAACCCCGAGATCGCCACCGGCGACATCGAGGTCAACGCGTCGTCGCTGACCGTGCTGGGCGAAAGCGCGCCGCTGCCCTTCCAGCTCGACGAGCCCGCCGGCGAGGAGCTGCGGCTGAAGTACCGCTACCTGGACCTGCGCCGCGACGCGCCGGCCGCGGCAATCCGGTTGCGCTCCAAGGTGAATGCCGCCGCGCGCGAAGTGCTGGACCGGCTCGACTTCGTCGAGATCGAAACCCCGACCATCACCCGCTCCACCCCGGAGGGGGCGCGCGACTTCCTGGTGCCGGCCCGGCTGCATCCCGGCTCGTTCTACGCGCTGCCGCAGAGCCCGCAGCTGTTCAAGCAGTTGCTGATGGTGGCCGGGATGGAGCGCTACTACCAGATCGCCCGCTGCTACCGCGACGAGGATTTCCGCGCCGACCGCCAGCCCGAGTTCACCCAGCTCGACATGGAGATGAGCTTCGTCGACGCCGAGGACGTCATCGCGATCTCCGAGGAGATCCTGGCCGCGCTGTGGGCGCTGATCGGCTATGACATCCCCCGGCCGATCCCGCGGATCAGCTACGCCGACGCGATGGCCCGCTACGGCTCCGACAAGCCCGACCTGCGGTTCGGACTCGAGCTCGTCGAGTGCTCGGAGTTCTTTGAAGACGCCACATTTCGCGTCTTCCAGGCGCCGTACGTGGGTGCGGTGGTGATGCCCGGCGGGGCCTCGCAGCCGCGCCGCACCCTGGACGGCTGGCAGGAGTGGGCCAAGCAGCGCGGCGCCAAGGGCCTGGCCTACGTGCTGGTCGGCGAGGACGGCGAGCTGGGCGGGCCGGTGGCCAAGAACCTCTCCGAGGCCGAGCGCGCCGGGCTGGCCGGGCACGTCGGCGCCGCACCGGGGGACTGCATCTTCTTCGCGGCCGGGCCGGCCAAGCCGTCGCGGGCGCTGCTGGGCGCGGCCCGCAGCGAGATCGCCCACCGGCTGGGCCTGATCGACCCGCAGGCGTGGGCGTTCGTCTGGGTGGTGGACCCGCCGCTGTTCGAGCCCGCCGACGACGCCACCGCCGCCGGTGACGTCGCCGGCGGCACCGGGGCGTGGACCGCGGTGCACCACGCGTTCACCGCACCCAAGCCGGGATACGAGGACGCGATCGAGACCGACACCGGCAACGTGCTCGCCGACGCGTACGACATTGTCTGCAACGGAAACGAGATCGGCGGCGGCTCGATCCGTATCCACCGCCGCGACATCCAGGAGCGGGTGTTCGCGGTGATGGGCCTGGACCACGCCGAGGCTCAGGAGAAGTTCGGATTCCTGTTGGAGGCGTTCACCTTTGGCGCGCCCCCGCACGGCGGGATCGCGTTCGGCGGGGACCGGATCAACGCGCTGCTGTCCCGGGTCGACTCCATCCGCGAGGTGATCGCCTTCCCCAAGACCGGCGGCGGCGTCGACCCGCTCACCGACGCGCCGGCGCCGATCACCGAACAGCAGCGCAAGGAGTCCGGAATAGACGTCAAGCAGGACCGGGTTGAGCAGGCATGACCGATATTCCGGACACCGGCACCCTCAACGCGTTCAACCAGAGCATCATCGACGAATTCCGGGCCAACGACGGCAAAGTGGGCGGCCAGTTCGAGGGCGCGGACCTGCTGCTGCATACCACCGGCGCCAAGTCGGGTCAGCCCCGGGTGTCGCCGCTGGCCTACTTCCGCATCGACGGCAAGCTCCTGGTGATCGGCTCGTTCGCCGGCGCCCCGGTCAGCCCGGCCTGGGTGCACAACCTGCGGGCGAACCCTGCCGCGCGGGTGGAGATCGGCACCGACAGCTTTGACGTGACCGCGCGCGAGCTGCCCCGTGAGGAGCGCGACGCGTTGTTCGCCAAGGTCGCCGCGGCCGCCCCCGGCTTCGCCGAGTACCAGGCCAAGACCAGCCGGGTGACCCCCCTGTTCGAGCTGATCCGGACCTGACCGATGCGTGCCTCGGCGGTGCCCTCGTTGGTGCGCACCGCCGTGCGGGCGGGCGGCAAGCGGCTGGGTGCGGTGTGGTTCAACCTGCTGCAGACGTCGCTGGCCGCCGGCCTGTCCTGGTACCTGGCGCACGACGTGCTGGACCATCCGCAACCGTTCTTCGCGCCGATCGCCGCCGCGGTGTCGTTGTCGACCAGCAACGTGCTGCGCGCCCAACGGGCCGTCCAGATGATGATCGGGGTGACGTTGGGCATCGGGCTGGGCACCGTGGTGCAGGGGATGCTCGGTCCCGGCGCGCTGCCCATCGCGGTCGCCGCGCTGGTCGCGCTGGGCGCCGCGGTGTTCATCGGGGGCGGCTTCATCGGGCACGGGATGATGTTCGCCAACCAGACCGTGGTCTCGGCGCTGTTGGTGCTGGCCCTGTACCGCGGCGGCGCCGGGCCGGAACGCATCTTCGACGCGCTGATCGGCGGCGCGGTGGCCATCGTCGTGGCCGTGCTGCTGTTCCCGGCCGACCCGTGCGTCGTGCTGGGCGCCGCCCGGGCCGGCGTGCTGGCGGTGCTGCACGACGTGCTGTCCCGGGCCGCCGACGTTTCCTCCGGCCGCCGGGCGGCCCCGCCCGACTGGCCGCTGAGCGCCGTCGACCGGGTGCACGAACAGCTCAGCGGCCTGCTGGAGGCGCGCACCACCGCCCGGCACGTCGTCGCCATCGCGCCGCGACGCTGGGGCCTGCGCGACGCCGTGCGCGCCGCCGACCATCAGGCCGTGCACGTCGCGCTGTTGGCCGGCTCGGTGCTGCAGCTGGCCCGCGCGGTGGCCTCCGGCCTCGGCGACCGGCAGGGGCAGCCGGTGTCGACGGTGCTGCTGGTGCTGGCGGCGGCGACCGCGTTGGCCGACCGCGATCCCGCCGGCGCGTGTGTGTACCTCGGCTCGGCGCGCCGGCACGAGGCGCGGCTGCGCTCCGGCGACGGCGGCGACCGGGAGCCGCACGTCGTGCTGGCCGACGCCGTCGGCGCCTGCGTCGACGACCTGCAACGGGTGATCGACCTGCGGCCGGGGTGAGGGGATCACTGCGAGTCGGCCAGGAACTCCTGCACCAGTTTGCGCGGCGCCTGGGTCAGCCACGCCTCGGTGATCAGCTCCTCGAGGTCGCGCACCGAGATGGCGGCCAGGTTGACCAGCACCGCGGGATAGCCGTCGAAATACGGGGTGGTGAAGAAGGTCTGCGGCGCGTCGTCGATCAGCGCGAACTTGGCGCCCTCGTCGGCCACCCGGACACCGAGGACGTCGCCCGGGGCGGGCTCGGCGCCGGTGCGGGCCAACGCTTCCCGCTCGGAGGGCCGCAGCGGGCGCTCCCAGGCCAGCAACTTCTTGCCGACCCGCCAGTCGTGCGGTGACGGCTCGGAGGTGAGGGCCAGCTCACCCACGATGCGGGTGACGTCGTACCACGTGGCCACGCTCTCGATTGTGCTCCCGTTTCGGCGCGGCCGCCGCCGGATCGGCAAACGCGGCGGCATCGCGACCGCGGCGGCGGCGCCGGTGTGGATGTGATCAGCCTTGTGCCCGAAGCCGATCAGCAGGCCGACGGCGGGGCCGCCCGCCGCCACCGCGTCACCCACCGCACCGAGTACCGCTACTCCGACGTGGTGACCAGCTCCTACGGCCGGGGTTTCCTGACGCCGCGGGACTCGCTGCGGCAGCGCTGCGTCGCCCATCGGCTGACCATCGACCCGGCCCCGGCCGACAGCTCCACCAGAACCGACTGCTACGGCAACATCAGCTCCTATTTCCACGCCACCGAACCGCACCACAGCCTGACGGTGACCAGCGATTCCATCGTCGACGTCAACCCGCCGGCGCCGGGCCTCTACACCACCGGGCCGGCGGTGCAGCCCTGGGAGGCGGCCCGCCCGGCCGGCCGCCGCGGGGCGCTGGCCACCGAATTCACCCTGGACCTCGACCCGCCGGAGATCACCGACGAGGTGCGCGACTACGCCGCACCCAGTTTCGCGCCCGGGCGGCCGCTGATCGAGGTGCTGCGGGACCTCGCGTCGCGGATCTTCACCGACTTCACCTACCGGTCCGGGTCGACGACGATCTCCACCGGGGTCGCCGAGGTTCTGGCGGCCCGCGAAGGGGTATGCCAGGACTTTGCGCGGCTGGCGATCGCCTGCCTGCGCGCCCACGGGTTGGCGGCCAGCTACGTGTCCGGGTATCTGGCCACCGACCCCCTCCCGGAAAGGACCGGATGATCGGCATCGACGCCACCCACGCCTGGGCCGCCGTGTGGACCCCGCACGAGCACGGTCAATTCGAGTGGCTGGGAGTGGATCCCACCAACGACCAGATGATCGACGAGCGCTACATCGTGGTGGGACGCGGCCGCGACTACGCCGACGTCCCGCCGCTGCGGGGCATCATCTACACCAACTCACAGCACAGCGTGATCGACGTGTCCGTCGACGTGGTGCCCTATGCGTGACTTCACCTGCCCCAAGTGCGGCCAGCGCCCGACCTTCGAGAACTCCACCTGCCTGAATTGCGGTAGCGCGCTGGGGTTTTCGATCGAGCAGATGGCACTGCTGGTGATCTCGGAGGACGAGACGAGCGGGCACGCCGGCTTCGTGCCCGCCAGCGAATATCAGTTGTGCGCCAAATCTGTTTCTCGTCGAATGCAATTGGCTGGTCCCGGTGAACGAGCCGCGGTTGCTGTGCGCGTCCTGCGTGCTGACCACCGACCGGCCCAACGACGCCGACACCGTGGGGCTGGCCGAGCTCGCCCGCGCCGAGGCGGCCAAACGCCGGCTGATCGCCGAGCTGCACGAGCTGCGGCTGCCGATCGTCTGGCGTGATCAGGACCCCGACTACGGCCTGGCCTTCCGGCTGCTGTCCAGCGCGCACGAGAACGTGCTGATCGGCCACCAGAACGGGGTCATCACACTGGATTTGGCCGAGGGCGACGACGTGCACCGCGAACAGCTGCGGGTCGAGATTGACGAGCCGTACCGGACGCTGCTCGGGCACTTCCGGCACGAGATCGGGCACTACTACTTCTACCGGCTGA
Source organism: Mycobacterium lepraemurium (assembly GCA_002291465.1). GTDB lineage: Bacteria > Actinomycetota > Actinomycetes > Mycobacteriales > Mycobacteriaceae > Mycobacterium > Mycobacterium avium. Next base: position 1,610,607 of record CP021238.1, read on the forward strand.
TCGCCCCGCACCCCGGCCACCTGCGCCGGTTCAACGAGATGTTCGGCGATCCCGACGCCGACTACCAGTAGGCGCTGGACCGGCACTATAGCCAGGGTGCGCCAGAGGGCTGGCAGGAGAACTTCGTCTCGTCGTATGCCACCATGCACGCCAGCGAGGACTGGGCCGAGACGTTCGCCCACTACCTGCACATCCGCGACACGCTCGACACCTCGGCGTGGTGCGGGCTGGCCCCGGCGTAGGCCACCATCGATCGTCCGGCGTTGGGGCCCAGCGCTTTTCAGACGATCATCGACACGTGGCTGCCGTTGTCGTGGTCACTGAACATGGTGAACCGGTCCATGGGCCACGACGACCTGTACCCATTCGTGCTGCCGGCCGCGGTGCTGGAGAAGATGCAGTTCATCCACGCCGTGGTCGACGGGGCCGGTTAGGCCGGCATCACGCGGCGCACGTCGGGACCCCACAGCGGCTGCATGCCGTCGGGCAGCGCCAGCTGGGTGGTGGTGAGCACCTGGGCCAGGCTGCGCAGCTCGGCGTGCACCGAATCGAGCAGCTCGGCGAGCTCGGCGAGCCGCCCGTCGTCGCTGATGCGTTCCAGCTCCGCGGGATGCGACCGGCGCAGCTGGGTGCCGATCTCGTCGACCAGCCGTTCCGGGCGCGACGACCCAGACGCGCCGGGCAGGTCCTTGAGGTCGGCGCGCAGCCGCTCCAACTGGTAGAGCAGCGACCGCGGGTTCTGCGCGTCGAACAGCATCAGCTCGGCCATCGCGGCCACGCTCACCTTGCCCGCTGTGCGGCGCCGGTAGCTGACCGAGGACTCGCAGGCCACCAGCGTCGACTCGAGGATGGTCTGTTCGGCGGCCGCGCCGCGCACCACGGTGAGCGTGGCCCGCAGCAGCGCCGTCAGCCACAGGCCGTGTTCGATCCGCTTGCCGATGTCCATCATGGTCCAGCCGACATCGCGCACCATCGACTCGCCGGCCACCCCGGACAGGGTCAGCATCCCGGCCAGCGTCTGGGTCTGCGCCGCGGTGAGCAGCGCGTCGGCCTCGGCCAGCGAGTCCGGCGGCTCGCTGTCCAGCGCCAGCGCCCTCCACCCCGGCCAGCACCATCCAGGTGTCGTTGGACATCTGGTCGCGCACTGCCCGCGCGGCCAGCGCCAGCCCCTCCACCGACTGCACCAGCGAGCCGGGCCGCTGCGGGTCGACGGTCAGCGACCACAACGTGGAGGGCGCGACGGCGATCATCTCGGCCGCATCGCCACCGGCCGCGGCGCCGGTGCCGGTGTCGGTGCCGGTGATGCGGCCCAGCGCGGCCATCAGCACCGGCACGCACTCGCTTTCCTCGCTGTGCTGGTGATGGCGGTAGACGTGGAAGCGGTCGCGGGTGACGATGAGCAGCCGGGCCATGCTTTCCGCGCGCTCGCCATACCGCCCGATCCAGAACAGGTCGGACAGCACCCGCGGGGAGCTGACGGCCCAGGTGCCCGCGGCCGTCTTCGCCGGCGGCTCCACGGCGGGCACGCCGACCGCCTCGGCCCGGGCCTGCTCGGTCGGACGCACCCAGACATCCTTGGCTGCAACGCTTTTCAACGTGTACGCGGCCCGGCCTGCGGCCAGCAGGTAGCCGATGCCGCCGATCATCGGGGCGTAGCCGCCGCGCTGGGCCGCGGTGAACAGCCGGATGCCGACCCCGGCCGACGACAACACGCCGGCGTGGTCGGTCGGCGCCGAGGAGAACTGCGGCAGCTCCTGGCCGATCCACTGCCACGGCGCCGTCTCGATCCGGGCCGCCAGCTGGGCCAGCTGCCGCGACGAAAGCGCCGTCCCGACAAGAGTTTTCCCGCCCACCGTGGACTTCACCAGTAGCGACGCCAGATTGGCCAGCAGGTGTGAACGTTCGGTGTCGATGCCGCCCCAGTAGACCGGCGCGCTGGGCAGCAGCAGCGTTTCGGACAGCAGGTGCTGCGCCATCGCCGGCAGGAAACGTTGCAGCCCAGGGTTTCCAGAATTCCGCTGCCCAGGGTGTTGACGACGGTCACCGTCCCGCGATGCTGCGCCTCCACCAGGCCGGCCACCCCGAGCCGGGAGTCGGCGCGCAAATCCAGCGGATCGCAATACTCGGCGTCGACCCGGCGCAGCACCATGTCGACGCGTTTCGGGGTGCCCAGCGAACGCATCCACACCATGCCGTCGCGCACCACCAGGTCGGCGCTCTCCACCAGCGGGAAACCCAGCAGGGTGGCCAGATAGGCCTGGTCGAACGCCGTCTCGGAGTAGATGCCCGGCGACAGCACCACCACCACCGGGTCCTGGGCGACGTCGGGCGCCGCGTCGATCAGCGCCAGCCGCAGCGCTTGCGCGAACGGTGTGGTGGGCCGCGGCGCGATCCGCTCGTACAGGTCGGGAATCGCGTGCGCCACCACCCGCCGATCGGCCAGCGCGAGCCGATGCCCGAGGGAACCTGGGTGCGGTCGGCGTTGACGGCGAAGCCGCCGTCCGGGCGCCGGCTGACATCGCAGGCGTGCATGAAAAGCTGGTGACGGCCCGGGATTTCGATGCCGTTGGCGGCGCGCAGGTAGCTGGGATGGCCGAACAGCAGCTCCGGGGGGCAGCACGCCCTCGGTGAGCAGGCTGCGCGGCCCGTACAGGTCGGCCAGCACCGCGTCGAGCACCCGCGACCGCTGCAGCAGCCCGGCCTCCAGCGGCTCCCAGTCGGCCGCCGACAGCACGATCGGCAGGGTGTCCAGCTGCCAGGGCCGCGGCTCCTGGCCGCGGCCGCCGGGCTCGACGTCGGTGTAGGCGATGCCGTCGTGGTCGATCAGGCCGCGGACCACCGAGCGCAGCCGGTCCAGCCCGGCGCGGCCGCGTTCGCCGATGGCGTCGGCCAGCTCGGTCCACGCCGGGCGCACCTTGCCGTCGGGGCCGACGAATTCGTCGTAGCCGCTCGCCGGGCCCTGCCGCAGGTCGAACAGCGCCTGCTGGGCCCGCGCCGCCCGGTACCCGGCCAGCAGGCGGTCGGCGTCGTAGGAGCCGCCGGCGGCCGCCGAGGGTCCACCGGTGCCGAATGTCTTGTCCGCAAACGCCATTACAGCTGCACGGTACGCACGCGGCGCGGTCGGGGGAGCCCGGCGGCGGCGCCACCTGGCCGCCGGACAGCTTGCGGTAGGCGTAGATCCCGACCAGGGCGGCGACCGGCGCAGCCAGCAGCAGCCCGACTCCACACGCCAGGGCTCCGACCACCACCAGCGCGAACTCGGCCAGCCACATCAGCAGGGCGTTGGCGAAGTTCGCGGTGACGGTGGAGAAGCTGGAGCTGAGTGCCTTGACGGCCGACTCCGACCGGTCGATGGCGTACGGGATGGTGAACTGGGCGAAGAGGCCCAGGATCAGGCCGGGCAGGAAGCACAGCGCCGAGGCGATCGAGGTGAGAATGCCGACCAGCAGCGCGGCCAGGAACACCATGCCGAAGTTGCGCGGCTTGAAGAACGACCCGATGGTCACCGGGCGGCCGTCGGCCAGGTCGAGGCAGCCGGACAGGTAGGCGGATTGGGTGAACGCGCCCACCAGGTAGGCGACCAGGTAGCCCATCACCCGCAGCGCCATCCCGCCGCCGTTGAGGTTCGCGGTGAAGGTGAAGTAGTCGTCGCCGGAGCTGCCGCCGGAGGTGCCGACGTCCTGGCTCAGCCCGATCAGCGTGGAGGCACCGCCCAGCACCACCAGGTAGACCAGCGTCGGAACGATCAGCGCCACAGGGTTTTTGGTGAAGGCGTTCCACGCCCAGCCGAACGCCTCGCCCACGCTGAACGCGGGCTTGGGCGGGCCGTAGCCCGGGGGCGGGCCGTAGCCGGGCGGGGGTGCCCCGATATTCGGGGGGCTGGCTCATGTCCGTCCTTGCTGTTGGATCTCCGCCGGCTCGACTTACCGGGAGGGAACGCGCACTGGATTCGGCAAACCGGAACTTAGCAAAGATGATGCCGGCGCGCGGGTTGACGGCCGCGGGCCGGCTCACGCGTCGCCCCCTCGTGGTATGCCTGAAGCCGTGTCCGACGGTCTGTTCGACCTGCCCGGCGCGCCGCTGCCGGGCGACCACGGCCTGGGCGTGCCGGCCGGTGCGCCGCTGGCGGTCCGGATGCGCCCGGCGTCGCTGGACGAGGTGGTAGGGCAGGACCACCTGCTGGCCCCCGGGTCGCCGCTGCGCCGCCTGGTGGAGGGGTCGGGCGTGGCGTCGGCCATCCTGTACGGGCCGCCGGGCAGCGGCAAGACCACGCTGGCCGCGCTGATCCCCCAGGCGACCGGCCGCCGGTTCGAGGCGCTCTCGGCGCTGTCGGCGGGTGTCAAGGACGTGCGCGCGGTGATCGAGAGCGCGCGTACCGCGCTGCTGCGCGGCGAGCAGACCGTGCTGTTCATCGACGAGGTGCACCGGTTCTCCAAGACCCAGCAGGACGCCCTGCTGTCCGCGGTGGAGAACCGGGTGGTGCTGCTGGTGGCGGCCACCACGGAGAACCCGTCCTTCTCGGTGGTGGCGCCGCTGCTGTCCCGGTCGCTGATCCTGCAGCTGCGGCCGCTGAGCGCCGACGACATCCGCACCGTGGTGCGCCGCGCGATCGACGACCCGCGCGGCCTGGGCGGACGGGTCCCGGTCGCGCCCGAGGCCGTCGACCTGCTGGTGCGGCTGGCCGCCGGCGATGCCCGGCGGGCGCTGACGGCGCTGGAGGTGGCCGCCGAGGCCGGCGAATCGGTCACCGTGCAGACCGTCGAGCAGTCCCTGGACGAGGCCGCGGTGCGCTACGACCGCGACGGCGACCAGCACTACGACGTGATCAGCGCCTTCATCAAATCGGTCCGCGGCTCGGACGTGGACGCCGCGCTGCACTATCTGGCCCGCATGCTGGTGGCGGGGGAGGACCCACGCTTCATCGCGCGCCGGCTGATGATCCTGGCTAGCGAGGACATCGGCATGGCCGACCCGACCGCGCTGCAGGTGGCGGTGGCGGCCGCGCAGACGGTGGCGCTGATCGGCATGCCCGAGGCGCAGCTCACCCTGGCGCACTGCACCGTCTATCTGGCAACCGTGCCGAAGTCCAACGCGGTCACCACCGCGCTGGGCGCGGCGATGAGCGACATCAAGGCCGGCAAGGCCGGCCTGGTGCCCGCGCACCTGCGCGACGGACACTATTCGGGTGCGGCGGCGCTGGGCCACGCCCAGGGCTACCAGTACTCCCACGACCACCCGGATGGTGTTGTGGCACAACAGTATCCGCCGGACGAGCTGGTCGGCGTCGACTACTACCGGCCCACCGGCCGCGGCGCCGAGCGGGAGACAGCCGGGCGGCTGGACCGGCTGCGCGCGATCATCCGCAACAAGAGGGGACGGTCATGAAAGTCTTCACCGACGAGGAGACGGGCCGGCTGCTGACCACCGCCAAGCCCTACAGCGTCGTCATCCTCAAGCGCGGCCCCGGGTTCGGCGACGAGTCAGCGGCCGGCGTGATCTGGGAGCACGGCCGGCGCAATTTCGGGCTGCGCGACGACGGCGTGCTCGCGGTGGTGCTGCCGGCCAGCGACGGGTCCGACGTCTGCGGCGTCGGGGTGTTCGCGGCGACGGTCGACGAGACCACCCGGATCATGGGCGAGGACCCCGGGGTCGCGGCGGGCGTCTTCACCTACGAGGTGCACGCCTGCCGCGGGTTCCCCGGAGGTGCCTTGCCCTAGACCAGCTCGGGCACCCGCAGGTGGGCGATCGCCAGCTCGAACTCGGCGACGTCGATCACCTCGGCGCCCAGCTCGCGCACCCGCCTGCTGTGCAGCTCGGTGGCCCGGTCGCGGTTGCGGGCCATCGCGTCCATCGAGTCGAACGTCGAGCAGGCCACGGCCCGGCGGCAGGCCGGGTGGTCGACCATCAGGCTGGCGCTGCAGAACCCGTCGAGCTGCTCGAGCTCGGGCAGCACCGAGGACCGGTAGAACTCCAGCGACCGGCTGAGCTGGTCGGGCACCACCTTGAGTCGGGTGGCGCGCACGCAGGCGCCGTCCCGGGACGGGTGGTCACGGTGCAGCCGCGCGATGTCCCACTCCTCGACCCGTGCGCTGCCGTCGAACATCAGCGCGGCCCTGTCCCGGATGGGCGCCACCCGCGCGGCGCTGCCCCGCATGGCGTCGATCGACTCCCACGAGCTGGTGGCGATGCAGGTGCCGGACTGTCGGTCCACCAACAGCGACAGCCCCACGCACCCGTCGATCTCGGTCAGGGCGGGCATGACGACATCGCGAACGTGCGCAATTCCGATGTCGATCGACAGGGGTTGCGCCTGGATGGTGGTAGAGCGTGCGTATACGGTCGACCCCTTCCGTGTCGGGGTGGCACCCCGGTGGCGCCACCAGTCCCACCAGTTACCTTTCCTCTCACCGGTGGCGGCCCGCCATGCCCAAATGTGGTCGCGCTCACAAACGATTGGCTGGTCGCGACGACCGCGCCGTAGGCTGGTTCGAATGCATACCGATGTGTTGGACGTGTACACCTCCCGTCGCCGCATCGTCGATCTCACCGAGGCGGTGCGCGGGTTCTGCTGGTCCCGCGGTGACGGCCTGTGCAACGTGCTCGTACCGCACGCGACGGCCGGGGTGGCCGTCATCGAGACGGGCGCTGGCTCCGACGGCGACCTGGTCGACACGCTGGAGCGGCTGCTGCCCCGCGACGACCGGTACCGGTACGCGCACGGCTCCCCGGGCCACGGCGCCGACCACGTGCTGCCGGCTCTGGTCGCGCCGTCCGTGACGGTCCCGGTTTCGGCGGGGGAGCCGATGCTGGGCACCTGGCAGAGCATCGTGCTGGTCGACCTCAACCGCGACAACCCTCAACGCTCCGTGCGGCTGAGCTTTTTGGAGGGCTAGCGGCGCGGTGGTCCGATATTCCAGCGAATAGGCTGGGATTACACGTCAACGCAGAAAAGTAGCGGGAAGAAGCGGGCTGGAAAGTGCAGACACACGAGATCAGGAAGCGATTTCTTGATCACTTCGTGAAGGCGGGCCACACCGAGGTGCCGAGCGCGTCGGTGATCCTCGACGACCCCAACCTGCTGTTCGTCAACGCGGGCATGGTCCAGTTCGTGCCCTACTTCCTGGGCGCGCGCACGCCGCCGTACCCGGCGGCCACCAGCATCCAGAAGTGCATCCGCACCCCCGACATCGACGAGGTCGGCATCACCACCCGGCACAACACCTTCTTCCAGATGGCCGGCAACTTCTCGTTCGGCGACTACTTCAAGCGCGAGGCCATCGAACTGGCGTGGACCTTGCTGACGGGCAGCGTCGAGCAGGGCGGCTACGGCCTTGACCCCGAACGCATCTGGACGACGGTCTACTTCGACGACGACGAGGCCGTGCGGCTGTGGCAGGAGATCGCCGGGCTGCCCGCGGAGCGCATCCAGCGCCGCGGCATGGAGGACAACTACTGGTCGATGGGCATCCCCGGCCCGTGCGGCCCGTCCTCGGAGATCTACTACGACCGCGGCGAGGAGTTCGGCGTGGGCGGCGGGCCGATCGCCAACGAGGACCGCTACGTCGAGCTGTGGAACCTGGTTTTCATGCAGAGCGAGCGCGGCGAGGGCACCTCCAAGACCGACTTCGAGATCCTGGGGCCGTTGCCGCGCAAGAACATCGACACCGGCATGGGTGTGGAGCGGGTCGCGTTCGTGCTGCAGGGCATGCACAACGTCTACGAGACCGACCTGCTGCGGCCCGTCATCGACGCGGTCGCCGGCCGCGCCCCGCGACCCTACGATGCCGGCAACCACGACGACGACGTGCGCTACCGGATCATTGCCGACCACAGCCGCACCGCGGCCATCCTGATCGGCGACGGCGTCACCCCGGACAACGACGGCCGCGGCTACGTGCTGCGCCGGCTGCTGCGCCGGGTCATCCGCTCGGCCAGGCTGCTCGACATCGAGGGGCCCATCGTCGGTGACCTGATGGCCACCGTGCGCGACGCGATGGGCCCGTCGTATCCCGAACTGGTCACCGACTTCGACCGGATCGCCCGCATCGCCGTCGCCGAGGAGACCGTGTTCAACCGCACCTTGGCGGCCGGCTCCAAACTGTTCGACGAAGTGGCCAGCACCGCCAAAGCCACGGGGAAGAAATCGATTTCGGGCTCCGACGCGTTCACGTTGCACGACACCTACGGGTTCCCGATCGAACTCACGCTGGAGATGGCGTCCGAGGCCGGGCTGCAGGTGGACGAGGTGGGCTTCCGCGAGCTGATGGCCGAGCAGCGCCGCCGGGCCAAGGCCGACGCCGCCGCCCGCAAGCACGCGCACGCCGACCTGACCGCGTATCGCGAACTGGTCGACGCCGGACCCACCGAGTTCACCGGTTTCGACGAATTATCCTCGGAGGCAAGGATTCTGGGGATATTCGTGGACGGCAAACGGGTTCCGGTGGTCACCCACGGCGGCGACGGCGCGGACCGGGTCGAGCTGGTGCTGGACCGCACCCCGCTCTACGCCGAGTCCGGCGGGCAGATCGCCGACGAGGGCACCATCAGCGGCACCGGCGCCGGCGAGAGCGCCCGGGCCGACGTCACCGACGTGCAGAAGATCGCCAAAACCCTGTGGGTGCACCGGGTCAGCGTCGAGTCCGGTGAATTCGTCGAGGGCGACACCGTGATCGCCGCGGTCGACCCGCAGTGGCGCCGCGGCGCCACCCAGGGCCACTCGGGCACCCACATGGTGCACGCCGCGCTGCGACAAGTGCTGGGGCCCAACGCCGTTCAGGCGGGCTCCCTGAACCGCCCGGGCTACCTGCGTTTCGACTTCAACTGGCAGGGCCCGCTGACCGAGGAGCAGCGCACCCAGATCGAAGAGGTGACCAACCAGGCCGTGCAGGCCGACTTCGAGGTGCACACCTTCACCGAGCAGCTGGAGAAGGCCAAGGCGATGGGGGCCATCACGCTGTTCGGCGAGAGCTACCCCGAGCAGGTGCGGGTGGTGGAGATCGGCGGCCCGTTCTCGCTGGAGCTCTGCGGCGGTACGCACGTGCACAACTCCGCGCAGATCGGGCCGGTGACCATCCTGGGCGAATCCTCGGTCGGCTCCGGGGTGCGCCGGGTGGAGGCCTACGTCGGGCTGGACTCGTTCCGGCACCTGGCCAAGGAACGCGCGCTGATGGCGGGGCTGGCGTCGTCGCTGAAGGTGCCGTCGGAGGAGGTGCCGGCCCGGGTGGCCAACCTCGTGGAGCGGCTGCGGGCCGCGGAGAAGGAACTCGAGCGGCTGCGGCTGGCCTCCGCGCGGGCCGCGGCCGGCAACGCCGCCGCCGGTGCGGAGCGGATCGGTAATGTCCGCGTGGTGGCGCAGCGGATGTCCGGCGGGATGACGGCGGCCGACCTGCGCTCGCTGGTCGGCGACATCGGCGGCAAGCTGGGCAGCGATCCCGCCGTGGTCGCGCTGATCGCCGAGGGTGAGGGCGGGTCGGTGCCGTACGCCGTCGCCGCCAACCCCGCCGCCCAGGATCTCGGCATCCGGGCCAACGACCTGGTCAAGCAGCTGGCGGCGCCGGTCGACGGGCGCGGCGGCGGCAAGGCGGACCTGGCGCAGGGATCGGGCAAGGATCCGGCCGGCATCGACGCGGCGCTGGACGCCGTACGTTCCGAGATCGCCGCGATAGCGCGGGTCGGTTGAGTGGTCTTGACACAGCACCGCGTCCCCGACCGGCCTGGCGACCCTGACCAGGACCCCGGCCGGGGCCGGCGGCTCGGCATCGACGTGGGCAGCGTGCGCATCGGGGTGGCCTGCAGCGACCCCGACGCCGTGCTGGCCACCCCGGTGGAGACCGTACGCCGCGACCGCTCCGGCAAACACCTGCGCCGGCTGGCGGTGCTGGTCACCGAGCTCGGGGCCGTCGAGGTCGTCGTCGGGCTACCGCGCACCCTGGCCGACCGTACCGGCGCGTCGGCGCTGGACGCCATCGACCTGGCCGACCAGTTGGCCCGGCGGATCGCGCCCACCCCGGTGCGGCTGGCCGACGAGCGGCTGACCACCGTGGCCGCGCAGCGCTCGCTGCGCGCCGCCGGGGTGCGGGCCAGGGCGCAGCGCGCGGTGATCGACCAGGCGGCGGCGGTGGCCATCCTGCAGAGCTGGCTGGACCAGCGCTGCGCGGCGGCCCGGGTGGCCGGCGATGGTTGACAGCGCCCGCCGCGAGCGCGCCGAGCCCGAGGCGGTGGGACCGCCCCGGCGCAGGTCCAGCCGGATGGCCCGGAACAGGGACGAGCGGGGCCGGCGCCGGCGGCGCTTCGCCCTGCGCGCCGCCCTGGCGCTGCTGGTCGTGGTGGTGCTGGCCGGGGTGTTCGCCGGCGGCAGGCTGTGGCACACCGTGTTCGGACCGGGCGACGACTACAGCGGCAGCGGCAAGCGCGACCTGGTGATCCAGATCCAGGCGGGCGACTCCACCACCATGGTCGGTGAGACGCTGCACAACCAGCACGTGGTCAAGACGGTGCGGGCGTTCGTCGACGCCGCGCACGGCAACAGCAAGATCGACTCCATCCAGCCCGGCTTCTACCGGATGCGCACCGAGATCCCGGCCTCCGACGCCGTCGCCCGGCTGGCCGACCCCAACAGCCGGGTGGGCCGGCTGGTCATCCCGGAGGGCCGTCAGCTCGACGACACCACCGACATGAAGACCAACAAGGTCAACCCCGGCATCTTCACCCTGATCTCCCAGGCCACCTGCGTGGACCTGGACGGCGACCGGCGCTGCGTGCCGGTGCAGCAGCTGCGCGCGGCCGCGACCAACAGCACCACCGCGGCGCTGTCGGTGCCGCCATGGGCGCTGGAACCGGTTAACGAGCTGGGCAGGGACCATCGTCGGATCGAGGGGCTGATCGCGCCGGGCACCGTCAACGTCGACCCGTCGGCGTCCCCGGAGAGCATCCTGGCCGGGCTGATCAGCGCCGGGGTCGAGGAGTACCTGAAGTCCGGGCTGGTGGACACCGCCCAGGCGATGGGCCTGTCGCCCTACGACATCCTGGTGATGGCGTCGCTGGTGCAGCAGGAATCCAACACCCCGGACTTCGCCAAGGTCGCGCAGGTGATCTACAACCGGCTGCACGCCCACCACACGCTGGAATTCGACTCGACGGTCAACTACCCGCTGGACCGCCGCGAGGTGGCCACCAGCGACGCCGACCGGGGCCAGAAGACGCCGTGGAACACCTACGTGTCGCAGGGCCTGCCGGCCACCGCGATCTGTTCGCCCGGCATCGACGCGCTGCACGCTGCCGAGCACCCCGCGCCGGGGGACTGGCTCTACTTCGTCACCATCGACGCCGCCGGGACGACGCTGTTCACCAAGGATTATCAGCAGCACCTGGCCAACATCGAGCTGGCTAAGCACAACGGTGTCCTCGACAGCACCCCCCGCTAGCGGCGATCGCAAGCGCGGCGAAGCCGGGCGCAGCGGGTCGCCGCCCGGTCAAGCCGTCGGGCCCCGGAGGGCGGCCGTGCTGGGCAAGCCGATCGCCCACTCGAAATCCCCGCAGCTGCACCTGGCCGCCTACCGCGCGCTGGGCCTGCACGACTGGACCTACGAGCGCATCGAATGCAACGCCGACCAGCTGCCCGGCTTGGTCGGCGGGTTCGGGCCCGAGTGGGTCGGGGTGTCGGTGACTATGCCGGGCAAGTTCGCCGCGCTGCGCTTCGCCGACGAGCGCACCGAGCGGGTGCGGCGGGTGGGATCGGCCAACACCCTGGTGCGCACCGCGACGGGCTGGCGGGCCGACAACACCGACATCGACGGCGTCGCCGGCGCACTGGGCGCCGCTTCGGGATGGGCGCTGGTCTGTGGATCGGGCGGCACCGCGCCGGCGGCCGTCGCGGGCCTGGCCCAGCTGGGCGTCGCCGGCATCACCGTGGTGGCCCGCAACCCCGACAAGGCGGCCCGGCTGGTGCGCCTCGGCGACGAGCTGGGCGTGCCGACCCGGTTCTGCGCCCTGGACGGCGCGGGGCTGGCCGACGAGGCGGCCGCGGCCGAGGTGCTGGTCAGCACCCTGCCGGCGGAGGTGGCCGAACGCTATGCCGGCACCCTGGCCCGCGTCGGTGTGCTGCTCGACGCCGTCTACGACCCCTGGCCCACCCCGCTGGCCGCCGCGGTGAGCGACGCCGGCGGCCGGGTGATCAGCGGCATGCAGATGCTGCTGCACCAGGCCTTCGCCCAGGTGGAACAGTTCACCGGGCTGCCCGCCCCGTGCGAAGCGATGACTTGCGCGGCAGCCGAAGCAGATTAGCCTGCCGCGCATGCGAATTGCGGCCGCGTGCGCGGTGCTGACCTGGCTGGCGGTGTTGAGCTGCTACGACATCCGGCAGCGCCGGCTGCTCAACGCGCTGACCCTGACCGGGGCCGCGGCGATCCTGGCGGCCGCCGGCCTGGCCGGGTGGGGGCCGGCGGCGCTGGCCGGAGCCGCCGCGCTGGCCGCGATCTATCTGCTGGTCCATGCGGTGGCGCCGGGCGGGATGGGTGCGGGGGACGTCAAGCTGGCGCTCGGTGTGGGCGCGCTGACCGGCTGCGGCGGGGTGGGCGTGTGGTTTCTGGCGGCCCTGGCCGCGCCGCTGCTGACCGTGCTGGTCGGGGTGCTCGCCCGGGTGCGCCGGGCCGCCCCGACGGTGCCGCACGGGCCGTCGCTGTGCCTGGCCGCCGCGGCCGGCGCCGGGCTGGCCCTGTTCTGATCGGCCTCAGTTGGCCAGGGCGGTGTGGCGCAGCAGCGGCAACAGCTGATCGCCGAGCCGGACCACCTCCGACTGGTACGGGGTGTCCGACAGCACGAAATGGCTGACCCCGAGGTCGGCGTAGGCGCGCAGCGCGGCGGCGACCTCGGCGGCCGAGCCGACCAGCCAGGTCGTCCCGGCGCCCTCGCCGCCGTACTTGCTCGGCGTGGTGTACAGGCAGGAATCGATCAACTCGCCGCGCGCGGCCAGGCCGTTGAGCCACCGCTGCCCCTCGGAGCCCGCCGGGCCGTGCAGCAGCATCATGGTCGGGGTGCCGGCCAGCTTGGCGACCTTCGCCTCGGCGTCGCGCCAAGCCTGCTCGGAGGTGTCGCGCACCAGCGTGGTCACCCGCAGGCCGAACTCCAGCGGCGGATGCTCGCGACCGAGCTTGTCCGACAACGCCTTCAGCCGGTCGATGCGTTCGGCGATGCCGTCCAGCGACTCGCCCCAGAACAGCTGGACGTCGGCGTCGGTCGCGGCGACCTGCTCGGCGGCCAGCGAGGCCCACCGAAATACAGCTTCGGGTGCCGTCCCTGCTCGGCGCCGAGCGGGCGTGGCCGCAGCGTCGAGTGCTCGACGCGGAAGAACTCGCCGTGGGAGGTGACGTCGTCCTGCGTCCACAACCGGCGGAGCAGCCGGATGAATTCGCGGGTGCGGTCGTACCGGCGGGACTTGTCGACCTCGGTGTCGCCGTAGGCGGCGACGTCGTCGGCCCCGCTGACGATGTTGACCAACAGCCGGCCGCCGTTGAGCCGGTCCAGGGTGGCGGCCGCGCTGGCGAAATGCGCCGGATGCCAGTAGCCGGGCCGGACCGCCACCAGCGGCGCGAAGGCGGTGGTGCGCGCGGCGATCGCGGTGGCGACCGTGAAGGTGTCCGGCCGTCCCCAGCCGGTGCCGATCAGCGCGCCCTCCCAGCCGTGTTGCTCGGCGCGCGACGCCAGGTCCACCGAGTAGTCCAGGCTGCCCCAGCTGCCGACGGTGTCGTCACCGCGATGGCCCGGCTCGACGGTGTTCGGGATGTACCAGAGAAATCGGCTAGCCTCGGCAGGCACCGTCCACCTTCCTTCCTTCTTGCGTTCATGCCGCGACGACGTGCCGGTCGCCAGTGAGCCTTTCGCGCAGCGTCGCCTCGGTGTACGACGCGCGAAACAGCCCGCGCGACCGCAGAATCGGCACCACCTCGTCGACGAACACCTCCAGACCGTCGGGGAAGACCTCGGGCATCAGGTTGAAGCCGTCCGCGGCGCCGGCGCGGAACCACTGCTCGATGGTATCGGCCACGTCGACCGGCGATCCCACGATCACCCGGTGCCCCGACCCGCTGAACGCCCGCAGCGTCTGCCGCAGCGTGAGCCCGCCGCTGACGACCAGGCGCACCACCGACTCCCGAAAACCCAGGGAGCCGACGAATTTCGACGGGTCCGGTACGCTGCCCAGCAGCCGGGCGGGGATGGGTTCGTTCAGCGGCAGCCCGGACAGGTCGGCCCCCAGGGTCTGTGACAACCGCTCGACGTCGTGGCCGGCGGGCAGCAGCGCGTTCTGCTCCTCGTAGCGCCGCTGCGCCTCGGCGCGGCTGCTGCCTATGGTGGTGATCAGTCCCGGCAGGATGCGCACCGCGTCGCGACCGCGGCCGTGCGCCGCGGCGGCGTCCTTGACGTAGCGGTAGTGCTCGATCGCGGCGTCCAGGTCGAGTTCGGCGCTGAATACGGCGTCGGCGACGCGGCCGGCCAGTTCCCTGCCCTGCGGCGACCCGCCGGCCTGGACCAGCAGTGGGATGCCCTTGCGGGGACGGGCCCTGCGGCAACGAGCCGGTGACGGTGAAGAATTCGCCGCGGTGATCGATTCCGCCGCCGGCCGCGGCGGCACGCCACAGTGCCAGCACCACGTCGACGAACTCCGCGGCCCGCCAGTACCGCGTCGAGCGGTCCGGGAGATCGGCCAGGCCGAAGTTGCCGCCCGCCGCCTCCGAATACGTGGTGACGACGTTCCACGCCAGGCGACCGCCGGAGAGCTGGTCGAGGCTGAGCAGCCGGTGCGCCAGCTCCACCGGGTCGTTGAACGTCGACGAGAACGTGCCGATCAGTCCGAGATGCTCGGTTTCGGCGGCGACGGCCGTCAGGATCACGCTCGGCTCCAGGGCCTGCGACGGGCGCAGCGCCGGATGATCGCGCACCGCCGGCCCGTCGGCCAAAAACAGCGCATCCAGCGTTCCGCGTTCGGCGATCCGGGCCATCCGCACGTAGTAGCCGGGATCGGTGAACGCGGTCGGCGGCTCGGCCGATCGCAGCCACGACGCGGTGTGGATGCCCAGGTTCAACACGTTGACGTTGAGCGTCAGGCCGCGCCCGCGGCGGCTCACAGCCGGGCCCCGCGTTCGGCGCACCGTCGAAGGCGCGGGGATGGCGCGATAGGTCGGGGGCGGCCGGGACGGGTAGCGAAAGTCGTTGCCGCAGTGTGCCCGCGCCCGGCGTGGCCAGCACGCCGCGGCGGTACGCGGCCGCCACGACCTCGTCCAGCACCGCGGTCAGCGCGTCGGCCGGCACCCGCAGCAGCACGCCGGCGGCGCCCGGCGTGCCCGCGACCCGGTCGAGCGCCGCGTGATCGACCGAGCGGACCCGAACGACGGCGCCGTAGGGCACCGGGGCGCCGTCCTCGACGACGACCACGTCCTCATCCGGTGTGGCTGCACCGGCGTGCTGCCACACCGGCAGGTCGCCCTGCCGCGAGCCGGGCACGTTCAGCGGCCCGGCGGAGCTGGGTGGTGTCGGTGAAGACGCCGGTCGAGCGGTCGCCCAGAACCGACGCGAAAGGCCAAGTGCGCCATAGTGTTCGCACCGCCGCGATCGCCTCCGCGGTGTGCGCCGGACCCAGGGCGGCGCCGGTCCAGGTGTCGGCGCCGGCGCCCAGGGCGATGCGCCGGTCGGCGTCCAGGGCGAACCACCCGACCCGCACGCGCGCCGCGTGGTCGACCGAGACCAGCCGGCGGGCCAGGTTGTAGGGGTGGTCGCGGTGCGGTGCCGCCGCGACGACCAGGCCCAGGTGGCTGCTGTGCCGGGCCGCGACGGTGGCGATCACCGACGCGTCGAGGCTCGGCGCGGCGGGCGGTTCGGCCCGGTCGGCGCCGATCACCCAGTAGTGCACACCGGCGGACTCCAGGCGGTGTGCCAGACCGGCGATACCCGAAGCGGGCGAGCGTTCCCCGATTCCGTCGCCGGCCAGCTCGATCCCGACGGACAGCGCAACAGCCATGAACCAGGACGCTACGTGGCCGCCTGCGCGATGCAACTCCCGCGATCGTCGCGGGCCGAAAGATGGCTGACCACAGCGTGTTCCGCTTAAAAATTGTGACACGGTAAACCGTTGCCGGCATTGCGCGGCGGCGCCTAGGCTTGGTCGCTGTCGCCGCGGACCGCCGCGGCGCGGACGCATCCGGAAGGCTCTGACACGTATGCCCGTTGCATTTCACCGGCAGGACACACCCGCGGGCGCGGCGGCGGTGCAGCCCGTGCTCGCCGAGATCGCCGCGGACTACCGCCTGCGGTTGGCCGACGCGGGCACCGAACCGCCGCTGCGTGGGCTCAAACTCGTTGCGACCATCGGCTCGGCGCGCTGCGATTGGCCCGCGAGCTGTCCGGCGCCGGCTACACGGCGCCGGAGTTCTTCGACTACCTCGTCGCGCTCGCCGCCGCCGACCCCGGCCTGGCGCACATCCTGCGGATCCACTACGCACTGGTCGAGGAGCTGCAAGTCACGCCGCGGCGCCCGGGCAGCGACCGGTGGATCGCGGTGTTCGCCGAGGGCGGGCTGATCGGCGGCGCCAACGCCGAACAGAGCCAGAAGTCGGTGGGCGGCAACCACCGTGACACCCGGCTGGTCACCACTCCCGACGGGTTGCGGTTGCGCGGCAGGAAGTTCTACAGCACCGGCGCGCAGTTCTCCGACTACCTGGGGATCACTGCGCAGGACGACGACGGCGCGCCGACCGCCGTGGTGATTCCGGTCGACCGGGCCGGGGTCGAGCACCTCGACGACTGGGACGGCATCGGTCATCGCCAAACAGGAAGTGGCACAACGGTATTCAACGACGTTGCGGTCGCCGACGACGAAGTGTTCCCGCTTGGTTCGACCATCGGCGTCAACCGGGCCCGCGGCGCGCTGGTCCAGCTGTACCTGCATGCGGTGGCCGCCGGAATCCTGCGCAGCCTGACCGAGGACGCGGCGGCGCTGGTGCGCGGGCGGCGCCGGACCTACACGTTCGCCAGTGCCGACACCCCGACCGCCGACCCGCAACTGCTGCAGATCGTCGGCGAGATCGACGCGGTGGCCTACACCGCGCACGCCCTGGTGCGCAACGCGGCGGCCGAGCTCGCACCGGCGCTGCAGGCCGCCCGCGACACCGGGATCGATCCGGAACTGGAAGCCGCGGCATCGATCGCGGCCGCCCGCGTCAAGGTGGCGATCCAGGAGCCCGCGCTGCGGGCGGCGTCACGCGTGTTCGATGCCGGCGGCGCGTCCGCCGTCCAGGCGTCGGCGCTGCTGGACCGGCACTGGCGTAATCTGCGGACGCTGTTCTCGCACAACCCGACGGTCTACAAGGCGCGGGTGCTCGGCGATGTCGCCGTCAACGGCGCCGCCCTGCCCGACACCAGCTTCTTCTGACCCGCGCGCATGGTGAAGGTAGCGACGCGCACCGCGGCGCTGGGCGCGGTGCTGTGCATCTTGGCGGCGGGGTGTTCCGGCCATCGGCACACCGCGAGCACCGGACCCACGGGTCCGCCGGTGCGCGGCGGCACCCTGACATACTCGGACGTGCAGTTCGTCACCGACACCATGGCCGCCAACTACAGCGCCAACAACCTGATGTTCCAGCTGCTCGACCGGGTGGTCTACGTCGACCCGAAAACCGACGCGGTGCTCGGGTGGCTGGTAAAAACATTCTCCCGCAGCCAGAACGCCACCCGGTACACCTTCACCATCCGCGACGGGGTGAGCTTCAGCGACCACACACCGCTGACCGCCGAGGTGGTCAAGGCGAATTTCGACCAGCTCGGCAAGGGTGACCCGGCTAAGAAGATGCCGGCCTTCGCCGATTTCGTCGGCTATGACCACAGCGAGGTCAGCGGCAACGTCGTCACCGTGTTCCTCGACCGGCCTAACACCAACATCTACAAGGTGCTGTCCTACAGCCGCGCGGGCATTTGCGCACCGGCCACCCTGGCGCTCGACTACCAGCACCAGGCCAAGGTCGAAAACGTCATCGGCTCAGGTCCTTTCGTGTACCAGTCGCAGATCCCCGACCAGCAGGTGGTGTTCACCAGGCACCCGGACTACGCGTGGCCGCCGTCGTCGTGGCCCAACCAGGGGCCGGCCTACGTCGACAAGGTCGTCTTCCGGGTGATCGGCGAGCCGGGCCTGCGCGCGGGCGCGGTCCAGTCCCATCAGGTGGACGTGGCCCGCGGAATCCAGCCCACCGACGAGCCCGCGCTCAAACAGGGTGGCCTGCAGGTGATCCCGGTGGCGACTCCCGCCGAGACCGCGAACCTGGTCGGGTTCCGGATCAACAATCAGGTCGTCGACGACGTAAGGGTGCGCCGGGCGCTGCAACTGGGCATCGACCGTCCGGCGGTGGTGGACACCGTGCTCTCCGACAGCTATCGGGCGGCCGATTCCGTGCTGGGACACGACGATCCGTTGTTCGCCGATGTGAGCGCCGACATCGGGTATCAGCCGCAGAGGGCGACCGGCCTGCTCGATGCGGCCGGGTGGAAGCCGGACGGCGACGGGGTGCGCGAAAAGGACGGCAAGAAACTCGTGCTGACGCTGGCGGCGTCCAACCAGAGCGTGGTGTTCCGCCCGGCGTTCGAGTTCATCGAAGAGCAGTGGCGGGAGCTGGGTGTGGTGCTGCAGAACCGGGCGGGGGACACGACGTTCTTCAACGCCTCCAGCAGTCAATCGTCAACCCCGTTGTTCGGCACCAGGATTCAGTACAACATCGGGCTGGGCCTGCTGTTCGGCCGCCCGAAAAGCAACCTGACGTTCGCGCAGGACGACGCGCTGCTCGGGCTGTCCGAGGAGGAACTGCGGCAGACCGACCCGGCGCGGCTCAAAGACGTCGTCGCCCGCGAGCAGCGCAGGATCATCGATGACCAGCTGGCGTTGGTGCTGTGGGATGAGGTGCAGGTGCACGCCGCCGCACCGAACGTGCACGTGGAATTCACCGGCTACACCGAGCCGCTGCTGCAGAGCGCCTGGAAGGCGTGAGGGGGATGCTCGGCTACGTTCTCGCCCGGATCGGCCAGTCGGCCATTGTGCTGCTGGCGGTCTTCAGCCTGGTGTTCTGGGGCGTCAGCATCCTGCCGGCCGATCCGGCCTTCGTGGCCAAGGGGAGGGCTACTTCAACCCCGACATCGTCGCGCAGGTCAAGGCGTTCTACGGCTACGACCGGCCGCTGTGGGTGCAGTACTTCGCGCAGCTGAACCAGGTGCTGCACGGGCATTTCGGCTTCTCACTGTCCAGCGGTCAGGCCGTCACCGACCGGATCGACGGGGTGATCGGCGAGACCCTGAAATTGGCGGCCACCGCCACCGCGTTCGCGGTGCTGTTCGCGGTGTCGGTCACCGCGCTGGCGACCACCTGCGCGCCGGTGCGGTCGGTGCTGCGCGCGATCCCGCCGCTGTTCGGCGCGGTCCCCACGTTTTGGCTCGGATTGGTTGTTCTGCAAGTGTTTTCGGTGCAGCTGGGCCTGATCTCGTTGTTTCCGGACGGATCCGTGACGTCGCTGCTGGTCGCCGTGCTGGTGCTCGCGGTTCCCGTTTCGGCGCCGATCGCGCAGGTGCTGGGTAAGAACATCGATGCCACGCTGGCGCTGCCGCACGTCAACACCGCGCGGGCCAAGGGCGGTACCCGGGCTGGGTGATCCGCAAGCACGTCGTGAAGAACGCCGCCAGGCCTGCGCTGACGGTGACCGCGACGACGGTCGGTGCGCTGCTGGGCGGCTCGGTGGTCACCGAAACGGTGTTCTCCCGCTCCGGCGTGGGTGCGGTGCTGCTGCAGGCGGTGTCCAGCCAGGACATCTCGCTGATCCAGGGCCTGGTGCTGCTGACGGCGGTGGCGATCGTGACGGCCAACCTGGCGGTGGACCTGATCTATCCGCTGCTCGACCCGCGCGTCACGCGGGTGCAGCGCCGCGGGTTCACCACCCGGCTGGGCGGGTTCGGATGAGCGCGCGCACGGCGTCCTGGCCGGTGCGGATCTCCGCGGCGGTGCTGATCCTGATCGCCGCCTGGGCGGCGGATCCGGGGCTGTTCACCGATCGAAACCCGTTCAAGGGCAGTCTGGTTGACAAGTTTCAGCCGCCGAGCGCGGCGCACTGGTTCGGCACCGACCACCTGGGCCGCGACGTGCTGACCCGGGTCATCTACGGGATCTCGCATACCGTCGCCACCGCGGGGTTGGCGGTGGCGGTGGGGCTGCTGCTCGGCAGTGCCATCGGCATCGCCGCCGGCGTCAGCGGACCCGTGGTCGCCGCCGCCGCCATGCGAGCGTCCGACGTGTTGCTGGCGCTGCCGGGGTTCCTAACGTCGGTGTGGATCGTCACCGCCTACGGCCCCGGACCGCTGTCGGTCGGCGTCGGTGTGGGCATCGGTTCGATCGCCGTCTTCGCGCGGGTGTTTCGCGCCGAAGTGCTGTGGGTGCGGGCGCTGGACTATGTCGAGGCCGCCTTCCTGTCCGGCGAGACCCGCTGGTCGGTCATCCGCCGCCACATCGTTCCCAACGCCGCCGGCGCCGTGATCGCGCTGGCGGTGATCGATCTCAGCGGTGCGATCCTGCTGATCTCGGCGTTGGGCTACCTCGGCTACAGCGCCCCGCCGCCGACACCGGAGTGGGACTGCTGGTCGCCGAGGGCCGCCGCTATCTGGCCACCGCGTGGTGGCTGGCCACCCTGCCCGGCGCCGTGGTCCTGTCGGTGATCCTGGCGCTCGGCGTGCTCAGCCGCCGGGCGCTGACGCCGCACCGCATCTGAACGAGAAGAGAACGCACAATGGGTCCACCGCTGCTCGACGCGTCCGGTCTGACCGTGACCTATCCCGGTGCGGTGCCCAGGGTGGCGCTGGACCGCCTCGACCTGGCGGTGTCGCCGGGCGAATTCGTCGCCGTGGTCGGTGAATCCGGTTCGGGCAAAACGACTTTGGTAAACGTGGTGGTCGGACTGCTGCCGGCGGCCGCGAGGATCACCGCGGGTTCGTTGACCATCGCCGGTCGCGACGTGCTGGGCCTGAGCGAACGGCAGTGGTGCCGGCTGCGCGGCAGCACCGTGGGATTGGTGCCGCAGGATCCCGCCACGTCGCTGAACCCGGTCCGCAGCATCGGATCTCAGATCGCCGAGATCTTCCCCTGAAGGGCGAGCGGTTGTCCCGGCGCGAGGCGCGGCGGCGCTGCATCGAGCTGCTGGACCGGGTGGAGATCGACCGCCCCGCGCAGCGCCTGAAACAGTATCCGGCCGAGCTCTCCGGCGGCATGCGCCAGCGCGTGCTCATCGCGATCGCGTTCGCCCTCAACCCCGGGCTGCTAGTCGCCGACGAGCTGACGTCGGCCCTCGACGTGACCGTCCAGCGGCACGTGCTGGCCGTGTTCGATCGGCTGGTCGTCGAGCAGCGCACCACCGTCGTCTTCATCACCCACGACATCGGGGTGGCCACCGATCACGCGTCGCGCATCGTGGTGATGCATGGCGGCGCCGTCGTCGAGGACGCGTCGGCCGAGGCCATCGTTACGGCCCCGCGCACCGAGTACGCCGCGCATCTCGTCCGCCGGCTCACCAACCCGGAGCCGGCCGCCGTGCCCACCGGCTCCGAGGACGTCATCGAGGTCGCCGGCGTCGCCAAGGAGTTCCTGCTCGGTGCCCAGGCCCGGCACACCGCCGTGGCGGAGGTGGCCTTCACCGTCCGGCGGGGCGAGACGCTGGCGCTGGTGGGGGAGTCCGGGTCGGGCAAGTCGACGACGGCGAAAATGATCGTCGGCCTGCTCACCCCCACCCGGGGCACGGTGCGGGTGCTGGGCCGCGATGTCGCCGCACTGCCGGCGCGGGACCGGCACTGGCAAGACATCCAGCTCGTCTACCAGAACCCGGGGTCGGCGCTGGACCCGCGCTGGACGGTGCGCCAGATCCTGGACGGCCCGCTGCGGTCCTACCGGGTAGACGACCGGGTCCGCCGTGCGCAGCGCATCGCCGAGGCCCTGGCCAGTGTCGGCTTGAGCGACGACAAGCTGGACCGGCGGCCGGGCGAGCTCTCCGGCGGTGAATGCCAGCGGGTCGCGATCGCCCGCGCCCTGGTGCTGCGCCCGCAAATCGTGGTGCTCGACGAACCGCTTCCGCGCTCGACGTCGTCACCCAGGACCAGATCGTCGGCCTGCTGCTGCGGCTGCAGCGGCAGCTGGGGCTGACCTAATCTGTTCGTCTCGCACGACCTGTCGGTGGTGCGGCGACTGGCGCACCGCGTCGTGGTGCTGCGCGCCGGGCGCGTCGTGGAAACCGGCGACACCGCGGCGGTGTTCGCCGCGCCTGCCGCGGACTACAGCCTCGCGCTGCTCGACGCGGCACCGGGCCGGCGGCTGGCGCATGCGGCGCTGTCCACCTCCTGAACGTGGGGGGCCTGCGCGAATCGGCCTTTCGGAACTCGACATGGGAAGATGGGACCCGTGTTGCGTTGGATCACCGCCGGGGAGTCGCATGGCCGCGCGCTGGTGGCCGTGCTCGAAGGTATGGTCGCCGGGGTGGAGATCACCTCCACCGACATTTCCGAACAGTTGGCCCGGCGCCGCCTCGGGTACGGCCGCGGCGTCCGGATGAGCTTCGAGCGGGACGCGGTGAGCGTGCTGTCCGGGGTGCGGCACGGCCTCACCCTGGGTGGGCCGATCGCCGTCGAGATCGGCAACACCGAATGGCCCAAGTGGGAAACCGTGATGGCCACCTACCCGGTCGACCCGGCGCAGCTGGCCGACAGCGCCCGCAACGCCCCGCTCACCCGGCCGCGGCCCGGCCACGCCGACTACGCCGGCATGCTCAAGTACGGGTTCGACGACGCCCGGCCGGTACTGGAGCGGGCCAGCGCCCGCGAGACCGCGGCGCGGGTGGCCGCGGGCACCATCGCCCGGTCGTTCCTGCGCCAGGCGCTCGGCGTCGAGGTGCTCTCGCACGTGATCGCGATCGGTCCGTCGGCGCCGTACGAAGGGCCGCCCCCGGGCCCGGGCGACCTGCCCGCGATCGACGCCAGCCCGGTGCGCGCCTACGACGAGGCGGCGGAGCAGGCGATGATCGCCGAGATCGAGGCCGCCAAGAAGGACGGCGACACCCTGGGCGGCGTGGTCGAAGTGGTGGCGCTGGGACTGCCCGTCGGGCTGGGCTCGTTCACCAGCGGCGACAACCGGCTGGACGGTCAGCTGGCCGCCGCGGTGATGGGCATCCAGGCGATCAAGGGGGTGGAGATCGGCGACGGTTTCGCCACCGCCCGCCGCCGCGGCAGCCAGGCCCACGACGAGATGTACCCCGGCCCCGACGGCGTGGTCCGCTCGACCAACCGGGCCGGTGGGCTGGAGGGCGGCATGACCAACGGCCAGCCGCTGCGGGTGCGCGCCGCGATGAAGCCGATCTCCACCGTGCCGCGCGCGCTGGCCACCGTCGACATGGCCACCGGCGACGAGGCCGTCGCCATCCACCAGCGCTCGGACGTGTGCGCGGTGCCGGCCGCCGGGGTGGTGGTCGAGGCCATGGTGGCGCTGGTGCTGGCCCGCGCGGCGCTGCAGAAGTTCGGCGGCGACTCGCTGGCCGAGACCCGCCGCAACATCGACGCCTACCGGCGGGCGGTCGCCGAGCGCGAGGCGCCGGCCGCCCGGGGAACCGCGTGATGGCGCCCAAAGCGGTGCTGATCGGGCTGCCGGGCTCCGGCAAGTCCACCATCGGGCGGCGGCTGGCCAAGGCGCTCGGGGTGGGGTTCCTGGACACCGATGCGGCCATCGAGCAGCGGACCGGCCGGCCCATCGCCGAGATCTTCGCCACCGACGGTGAGCGGGAGTTCCGCCGCATCGAGGAGGAGGTGGTGCGCGCGGCGCTGACCGAGCACGACGGCGTGCTGTCGCTGGGCGGCGGCGCGGTCACCAGCCCCGGGGTGCGCGAGGCGCTGGCCGGCCACACCGTCGTCTACCTGGAGATCAGCGCCACCGAGGGGGTGCGGCGCACCGGCGGCAACACGGTGCGCCCGCTGCTGGCCGGGCCGGATCGCGCCGAGAAGTACCGCGCGCTGCTGGCCGAGCGCAGCCCGCTGTACCGGCGGGCCGCCACCATCCGGGTCGACACCAACCGGCGCAACCCCGGCGCGGTGGTGCGCTACATCGTGTCGCGGCTGCCCGCCACCGATGCCTGCCGGGCCGCCACATGAGAACCACCCGCGAACCGGTGACCGTGCAGGTGGCCGTCGACCCGCCGTACCCGGTGATCATCGGCACCGGGCTGCTGGGCGAGCTGGACGAACTGCTCGGCGCCCGGCACAAGGTCGCTGTCGTGCACCAACCCGTACTCGCCGAGACCGCCGAGGTGATCCGAAAGAGGTTGGCGGACAAGGGTGTTGACGCGCACCGCATCGAGATCCCGGACGCCGAGGACGGCAAGGACCTCCCGGTCGTCGGCTTCCTGTGGGAAGTGTTGGGCCGCATCGGAATCGGCCGCAAGGACGCGTTGGTCAGCCTGGGCGGTGGTGCGGCCACCGACGTCGCCGGTTTCGCGGCGGCCACCTGGCTGCGCGGTGTCGACATCGTGCACGTGCCCACCACCCTGCTCGGCATGGTCGACGCCGCCGTCGGCGGCAAGACCGGCATCAACACCGACGCCGGCAAGAACCTGGTCGGCGCCTTCCACCAGCCGCTCGCGGTGCTGGTCGACCTCGCGACGCTACAAACGTTGCCGCCCAACGAGTTGGTGGCCGGCATGGCCGAAGTCGTCAAGGTCGGCTTCATCGCCGATCCGGCGATCCTCGACCTCATCGAGGCCGATCCGCGGGCCGCGGTGGACCCGTCCGGCGAGGTGCTGGCCGAGCTGATCCAGCGCGCCATCGCGGTCAAGGCCGACGTCGTCGCCGCCGACGAGAAGGAGTCGGAGCTGCGCGAAATCCTCAACTACGGGCACACGTTGGGGCATGCGATCGAGCGCCGCGAGTGCTATCAGTGGCGGCACGGCGCGGCGGTGTCGGTGGGCCTGGTCTTCGCCGCCGAGCTGGCCCGGTTGCCCGGGCGGCTCGACGACGCCACCGCGCGGCGGCACCGCACCATCTTGTCCGCGCTCGGCCTGCCGGTCGGCTACGACGTCGACGCGCTGCCGCAGCTGCTGGAATACATGGCCGGGGACAAGAAGTCCCGCGCCGGGGTACTGCGGTTCGTGGTGCTGGATGGATTGGCCAAGCCGGGCCGGCTGGCCGGCCCGGACCCGTCGCTGCTGGCGGCGGCGTATGCCGCCCTGGCCGACGAGGACGCCTCATGATCGTGCAGGTGATCAACGGCCCGAACCTGGGCCGGCTGGGCCGGCGCGAGCCCGACGTGTACGGCGACACCACGCACGACCAGCTGGCTGCGCTGATCGAGGCCGAGGCCGCCGCGCTGGTGCTGAAAGCCGTTGTGCGGCAAAGCGACAGCGAAGCCGAACTGCTGGACTGGATCCACGAGGCTGCCGACGCGAACCAGCCGGTGATCCTCAACGCCGGCGGTCTGACCCACACCTCGGTGGCGTTGCGCGATGCGTGCGCGGAGCTGAGCGCCCCGCTGATCGAGGTGCACATCTCCAATGTGCATGCGCGTGAAGAGTTTCGGCGGCATTCCTACCTGAGCCCGGTGGCCACCGGGGTGATCGTCGGGCTGGGGGTGCAGGGCTATCTGCTCGCCCTGCGCTACCTGGCCGGCCAGACCGCCTAGGCCTTGCCGGGTTCGCCGCCCGGTTCGGGCTCGGTGCGGATCACCTCGGTCTTCGGGTCGTCCCCGGCGCTGGGGATCGTCTCGGTGGGCGATTCGGCCTCCCGCTCGGCGGTGGTGACCGCCGCGGTGGGCGCCTCGGTCTGGACGCCGGCCGCGGGAATCTCGCCGGTGGGCGCGTCGCCGCCGCGCACCGCGGAGAAAACGTCGGTGTCGGCGCGCTCGTCGTCGTGGCCGGGCCGGCGCGGCGGTGGGTTGCGGTCTACCCGCCAGCGGCCGATGGTCACGCCGATGATGCCGGGCAGAAAGACGCACAGCGCGGTGAACGCCGCGAACGTCGTCACCTCGCTGATCAGCCCGCCGGTGTAGAGGCCCTTGTACACCAGGGCGATCAGCCAGGAGACGGCGCCGCTGAGCACGCCCGCGACCAGGCCGGCCAGCAGCCAGGTCATCGCCAGGTCGCCGCGGCGGTCCGGGTCGGGGTTGGCGATTGTGTCGGCGCGGCCGTCGAACACGCCCCAGACCGCCACCGCGATGACGAACAACAGCAGCAGCACCACGCTGAACAGCCCGGCCTGCGTCTGCCACGCGTTGATCAGCGCACCCTGGAACAATCGGGCGACGACCATCGCCGCGGCGTACACCAATCCGCGCAGCATCCAGTTACTCATGGCCTAAAAGCGTAACGAGTACCGTCAAGACCCGTGACACATTCTCAACGCCGGGACCGGCTCAGGGCACGACTCGAGGCCGACGGACTGGATGTGCTGTTGGTCACGGACCTGATCAACGTCCGCTACCTTTCCGGATTCACCGGCTCCAACGGCGCGTTGCTGGTGTTCGCCGACGACCGGCCCCCGGTGCTGGCGACCGACGGCCGGTACCGGACCCAGGCCGCCGAGCAGGCCCCCGACCTCGACGTCGCCATCGAACGCGCGCTGGGCCGCTATCTGGCCGGCCGCGCCGCCGAGGCGGGCGCACGCACCCTGGGCTTCGAGAGCAACGTGGTCACCGTCGACGGATTCGACGCCCTGACGGGTGAGCTGGACGGCCGCAAGGCGGCCACCGAGCTGGTCAAGGCCGCCGGCACCGTCGAGGCGTTGCGCGAGGTCAAGGACGCCGGCGAGGTCGCGCTGCTGCGGCTGGCCTGCGAGGCGGCCGACGCCGCGCTCACCGCGCTGGTGGACGGCGGCGGGCTGCGGCCCGGCCGGACCGAACGCGAAGTCAGCCGGGAGCTGGAGGCGCTGATGCTCGACCACGGCGCCGACGGGATCTCCTTCGAGACCATCGTGGCGACCGGCGCCAACTCGGCGATCCCGCATCACCGCCCCACCGACGCGGTGCTGGCCGACGGCGACTTCGTCAAGATCGACTTCGGGGCGCTAGTCGGCGGCTACCACTCCGACATGACCCGCACCTTCGTGCTGACCAAGGCGGCCGACTGGCAGCTGGAGATCTACCGGCTGATCGCCGACGCGCAGCGGGCCGGCCGGGAGGCGCTGCGGGCAGGCGCCGACCTGCGCGAGGTGGACGCCGCGGCCCGCCGGGTGATCGCCGACGCCGGCTACGGCGAGCAGTTCAGCCACAGCCTGGGCCACGGCGTCGGGTTGGAGATCCACGAGGCGCCGGGCATCGGCGCCACCTCCACCGGCACGCTGCGCGCCGAATCGGTGGTGACCGTGGAGCCCGGCGTCTATCTGCCCGGCCGCGGCGGCGTGCGCATCGAGGACATGTTGTTGGTGCCGCCGGAGACCGCCGGCAAGCCCCCGGAGCTGCTGACCAGGTTCCCCAAGGAGCTGGCCGTCCTGGCCTGACGCCCGCCCGCCGGCGCCCTCTAAACTGGCCGACAAGTCCCACGACGGCCGCACCGCCGGCCGTCCATCCCCGAGGAGATATTAGGCGCACCGTGGTGGCAAGCACTGCCGATTTCAAGAATGGACTGGTCTTGGTGATCGACGGCCAGCTGTGGCAGATCGTCGAGTTCCAGCACGTCAAACCCGGCAAGGGCCCGGCGTTCGTGCGGACCAAGCTGAAGAACGTGTTGTCCGGCAAGGTCGTCGACAAGACCTACAACGCGGGGGTGAAGGTGGAGACCGCCACCGTCGACCGCCGCGACACCACCTACCTGTACCGCGACGGCAGCGACTTCGTCTTCATGGACAGCCAGGACTACGAGCAGCACCCGCTGCCCGAGTCGCTGGTGGGTGACGCGGCCCGGTTCCTGCTGGAGGGCATGCCGGTGCAGGTGGCGTTCCACAACGGGTCGCCGCTGTACATTGAGTTGCCGGTGTCGGTCGAGATGGAGGTCACCCACACCGAGCCCGGCCTGCAGGGCGACCGGTCCAGCGCGGGCACCAAACCCGCCACCGTGGAAACCGGCGCGGAGATCCAGGTGCCGCTGTTCATCAACACCGGCGACAAGCTCAAGGTGGACACCCGCGACGGCAGCTACCTGGGGCGCGTCAACGCGTGAGCAAACCCCTGAGGGGACGCCATCAGGCCCGCAAGCGCGCGGTCGACCTGCTGTTTGAGGCCGAGGCGCGGGGGTTGAGCTCGGCCGAGGTGGTCGACGTCCGGACCGGTCTGGCCGACACCAACCCCGAAGTGGCGCCCCTGCAGCCGTACACGGCCGCGGTGGCTCGCGGGGTGGGCGACCACGCCGCCCACATCGACGACCTGATCAGCTCGCACCTGCAGGGCTGGACGCTGGACCGGCTGCCCGCCGTGGACCGCGCCATCCTGCGGGTGGCGGTGTGGGAGCTGCTGTACGCCGACGACGTGCCCGAGCCGGTCGCCGTCGACGAGGCCGTCCAGCTGGCCAAGGAGCTGTCCACCGACGACTCGCCGGGCTTCGTCAACGGCGTGCTGGGCCAGGTTATGCTGGTGACGCCGCAGATCAGGGCGGCCGCCCGGGCGGTGCGGGGTCCCCGGGACACGTGACCCGGTTGGAGCTGCGCCTGGTCGTCGCGGCCGTGCTGGCGGCGACGGTGGTGGTGGGCGTGGTGGTGTGCGCCGCCTACCACCCGAGCATCGT
Source organism: Mycobacterium lepraemurium (assembly GCA_002291465.1). Classification (GTDB taxonomy): domain Bacteria; phylum Actinomycetota; class Actinomycetes; order Mycobacteriales; family Mycobacteriaceae; genus Mycobacterium; species Mycobacterium avium. Next base: position 1,639,355 of record CP021238.1, read on the forward strand.
CGCCTCGGTGCTGGCGATCTACGCCCTGGGCGTGGGCGCCTGGCTGTATCACTGCGCCGAACGGGTGGCGGTGGCCCGCCGCATCAGCACCGTGCGCTCGGCGGCCACGCCGCTGCGGCCGCTGCTGCCGGTGATGGCCGCGATTATGGGCCTGACCCAGGGCGTGGTGCGCTCACTGTCCGACGTCACCGAGCTGCCGGCCCGCCGCTGGGAGCTGCCCGTGCTGCGCTGGGTGGACGGCGGCCGGGGTAACCGGCGGGTGATCGACGGTGACGACGAGCCGGATCGCTGACCAAGCTGAGGTGAAACGACCACGGGCGGGGCGCGGCGGGATGACAATACGAGCTGGACTGCAGCGGCGGCGATGCGAGAAGAGCAGGTGAGGTCATGATCCGATACAGCACCCAGCCGCGACGACTGCGGGTGTCCGCGCTGGCGGCCGTGGCCAACCCGTCGTACGCCCGGGTGGACACCTGGAACCTGCTCGACGACGCCTGCCGGCACCTCGCCGAGGTGGACCTGGCCGGGCTGGACAAGACCCACGACGTGGCCCGGGTGAAGCGCCTGCTGGACCGCATCGCCGCCTACGAGCGCTACTGGCTGTACCCCGGCGCGGAGAACCTGGCGATCTTCCGCGCCCACCTGGACAGCCTGTCCACGGTGCGGCTCACCGAGGAGGTCTCCCTGGTGGTGCGGCTGTTGAGCGAATACGGCGATCGCGCAGGGCTTTTCGACACGTCGGCGCCGCTGGACGACCAGGAGCTGGTGGCCCAGGCCAAGCAACAGCATTTCTACACCGTGCTGCTGGCCGACGACGCCCCCAGCACCGCACCGGACAGCCTGGCCGAATGCCTGCGGGCGCTGCGCAACCCGTCCGACGACGTGCAGTTCGAGATCCTGGTGGTGCCCAGCGTCGAGGACGCCATCACCGCGGTCGCGCTGAACGGGGAGATCCAGGCCGCGATCATCCGCGACGACCTGCCGCTGCGCTCCCGCGACCGGCTGCCGCTGATGAACACTCTGCTCGGGCCCAACGAGGACGCGGACGGCGTCATCCCCGACCGCGCCAACGACTGGGTGGAGTGCGGCGAGTGGATCCGCGAGCTGCGCCCGCACATCGACCTGTATCTGCTCACCGACGAGTCGATCGCGGCGGGCGACGACACCGAACCCGACGTCTACGACCGCACCTTCTACCGGCTCAACGACGTTACCGACCTGCACAGCACGGTGCTCGCCGGGCTGTGGAACCGTTATGCCACACCGTTTTTCGACGCGCTGCGGGCGTACGCGGCGGCCCCGGTCGGCCAGTTCCACGCGCTGCCGGTGGCGCGCGGGGCCAGCGTCTTCAATTCCCGCTCGCTGCAGGACATGGGGGAGTTCTACGGCCGCAACATCTTCATGGCCGAAACTTCCACCACCTCCGGCGGACTGGACTCGCTGCTGGACCCGCACGGCAACATCAAGAAGGCGATGGACAAGGCGGCCAAGACGTGGAACGCCGACTACACCTACTTCGTCACCAACGGCACGTCGACCGCCAACAAGATCGTCGTGCAGTCGCTGACCCGGCCCGGCGACATCGTGCTGATCGACCGCAACTGCCACAAGTCGCACCACTACGGGCTGGTGCTGGCCGGGGCGTACCCGCTGTACCTGGACGCCTATCCGTTGCCGCAGTTCGCGATCTACGGGGCGGTGTCGCTGCGCACCATCAAGCAGACCCTGCTGGACCTGGAGGCGGCCGGGCAGTTGCACCGGGTGCGGATGCTGCTGCTGACCAACTGCACCTTCGACGGCGTGGTCTACAACCCGCTGCAGGTCATGCAGGAGGTGCTGGCGATCAAACCGGACATCTGCTTTTTGTGGGACGAGGCGTGGTACGCGTTCGCCACCGCCGTGCCGTGGGCCCGGCAGCGCACCGCGATGGTGGCTGCCGAGCGGCTCGAGCAGATGCTGGCCTCGCCGGATTACGTTGAGCAGTACCGGAAATGGGCCGCGTCGATGCAGGGCGTGGACCGCTCGGAGTGGACCGAGCGGGAGCTGCTGCCCGACCCGGCCACCGCCCGGGTGCGGGTTTACGCTACCCATTCCACGCACAAGTCGCTCTCGGCGCTGCGCCAGGCGTCGATGATCCACGTGCGGGACCAGGATTTCAACGCGCTCACCCGCTACGCGTTCGGTGAGGCGTTTTTGACTCACACCTCGACCTCGCCCAACCAGCAGCTGCTGGCGTCGCTAGATCTGGCCCGCCGCCAGGTCGACATCGAGGGCTTCCAGCTGGTCCGGCAGGTCTACGACATGGCGCTGGTGTTCCGGCACCGGGTCCGCAAGGACCGGTTGATCAGCAAGTGGTTCCGCATCCTCGACGAGTCAGACCTGGTGCCCGAGGAGTTCCGGGCGTCGTCGGTGAGTTCCTACCGCGAGGTCCGGCAGGGGGCGCTGGCCGAGTGGAACGAGGCGTGGCGCTCCGACCAGTTCGTGCTGGACGCCACCCGGGTCACCCTGTTCGTCGGCGCGACCGGCATGAACGGGTACGACTTCCGGGAGAAGATCCTAATGGAACGCTTCGGCATCCAGATCAACAAGACCTCGATCAACAGCGTGCTGCTGATCTTCACCATCGGCGTCACCTGGTCCAGCGTCCACTATCTTCTCGACGTGTTACGAAGGGTGGCAACGGATTTCGATCGCATCCAGAAGGAGGCCAGTGCCGCCGACCGGGCGCTGCAACGACGCCACGTCGAGGAGATCACCGAGGACCTGCCGCACCTGCCCGATTTCAGCGAATTCGACGTTGCCTTCCGGCCGGTCGACGAATGCAACTTCGGCGACATGCGGTCGGCGTTCTACGCCGGGTACGAGGAGTCCGACCGCGAGCACGTGCTGATCGGCACGGTCGGGCGGCGGCTGGCCGAGGGCAAGAACCTGGTGTCGACCACCTTCGTGGTGCCCTACCCGCCGGGTTTCCCGGTGCTGGTGCCCGGCCAGGTGGTGTCCAAGGAGATCGTCTACCTCCTGGCCCAGCTCGACGTGAAGGAAATCCACGGCTACAACCCGGATTTGGGGCTGTCGGTGTTCACCGACACCGCGCTGGCGCGGATGGAGGCGCAGCGCAACGCCGCGACCGCCGCGGTGGGTTCGGTGACCGCGGCCTTCGAGTTGCCCGCGGACGCCTCCGACGGCAACGGCGCGCACAACGGCGCCGGCGCGGTGCCGTCGGTCGCCGACGGCGGCTGAGCTCTCAGCCGCTGGCCCGGCTCGGCCCGGCGGGGCAGGTGGTGCGGGCCGAGGTGTGCGGGGCGCTCACCGGCCAGTCGTCCACGTCGCGGTGGATTCCCCGGATGAGGGCGTCCCGGCCGGCCGCGGCCTGGTCCCGGCAACTCGAACTCAGCGTGCCGAACGGGCTCGGGTCGGTACCGGCCGGCGCCGCCACCAGCACCCCGGAGCCCACCGCGACGACGGCGGCGACCAGCATCCGGGCCATCGCTCGATGCTCACCGCGCGGCGGGCGTGCAGTACCAACCATGTCGGTGCCAGCCTAGGACGGGGCCGCTGAGAGGCCGCTGAGAAGCGCACCGTTCTCGGTGTTCTCCGGCGGGCCGCGGGCCTGCAGAATCGAAGGCGTGCACCTGGGTATCTCCGCCCGCTCGGCGGCGGTCGCGGCGATCGTCGTCTTCTGCGCGCTGACGGTGGCCGGCATTGGACGCCATCCTGTACTGGTCGTTGCTGTCCGGCGTGGATTACGCTGCGGCCGAACGGGTTCGCGACATCGCCAAGGCGCTGCATGCGGATTTGCGCGAGGAACTCGACAACGCCCTGCTGACCACCGACCAGCGGGTGGTGGCCACCCAGTTGATCGGTCCCGACGGCAGCGTGGTCAAGCGGTCCGGCTCCGCGCCGGCCACCCCGTTGGTGCCGACCGCCGATTTCGACTTCACCCTGCGTCGCGGCCTGCCCGACGACGCGGTGTCCGGCGACGACATGCGGGTCAGCGGCCAGAAGGTCGCCACCCGCTCGGGGGTGTACACGGTGCTGGTCGGCGGGGGCAGCGAGGCGGTCGAGGCGACCGCACGCACCCTGGCGATCCTGTTGGCCACCACCGCGCCGGTCATCGTCGCGGTGGCGGCCGGCGCGACGTACTTGCTGGTGCGCCGGTCGCTGAAGTCGGTGGACGCGATCCGCGCCCGGGTGGCCGACATCTCGGCGTCGGACCTGGCCGAGCGGGTGCCGGTCCCCGACGGCCGCGACGAGATCGCGGCCCTGGCGGTCACCATGAACGAGATGCTGTCCCGGTTGGAAGCGGGACACCGTGCGCAGCAACGCTTTGTGGGCGACGCATCGCACGAGCTGCGCAGCCCGCTGACCACCATCATCTCCGGGCTGGAGGTGGCCGAGGCGCACCCCGAGCTGCTCGACGCCGAGCTGGCGGTCAACACCCTGCTGCCCGAGGCGCACCGGATGCGCGCCCTGATCGACGACCTGCTGCTGCTGGCCCGCGCCGACGAGCGAAACCTGTTGCGGCGCAAGGAGCGGTGGCTCTCGACGAGCTCGCCGAGGCGGCAGCCGCCCGGGTGTGCCGCGACGCCGATTGCGCGGTCCACACCGATATCCGCCCGACGCGGCTGCTCGCCGACCCGGCCGGCCATGACGCGCATGATCCGCAGCCTGGTGGACAACGCTGTGCGCCACGCGGTTTCGTGCGTCGCCGTCGAGGTCGGCAGCCGTGACGGGACGGCGGTGTTCACCGTCGGCGATGACGGCCCGGGCATACCGGCGGCGCAGCGGAGCAGGGTGTTCGAGCGTTTCGTGCGGCTGGACACCGATCGCGCGCAGCGGCGGTGGGGCCGGGCTGGGTCTGGCCATCGTCGCCGAGGTGGTCGCCGCGCACGGCGGCACCGTCACCATCGGGGACCGGCCGGGCGGGGGCACCACCCTGACGGTGGCCCTGCCGCAACACCCGGCTCAGCACAGCAGCCGGTAACCGACCCCCCGGATCGTCTCAATGGTGTTGGTGCCGAACGGAACATCGATCTTGCGGCGCAGGTAGCCCACGTACACCTCGACCACGTTGTCCGGCCCGTGGTGATGCGCGTCCCACACGTTCGCCAGGATGTCGGCCTTGGTCACCACCACGTCCTTGTTGCGCATCAGGAACTTCAGCACCCCGTACTCGCGCGGCGTCAGCGCGATCGGCGTGGAGCCGCGCTGGACGGTGTGCCGGGCCGGATCCAGCGACAGTGACTCGGCCGTCAGGACCACCGGCCGCTCCGGCGCGCCGCGGCGCACCAGCGCCCGCAGCCGCGCCACCAGCACCCGGAACGAAAACGGTTTGGTTAGATAGTCATCCGCACCCAGATCGAAGGCGTCGGTTTCGTCGTACTCGCCGTCCTTGGCGGTCGGCATGAGCACCGGTGTCCACACGTTGTTCGACCGCATCCGCCGCAGCACCTCGTACCCGCTGCGGCAGGGCAGCATGATGTCGAGAATGACAACGTCGAAAGGGTTTTCGGTGGCCTCGGCCAGGCCGTCGACGCCGTTGGCGACGGTCACCACGACGAATCCCTCCGCCTTGAGTCCCCGCGCCACCGTCGCCGCCAGCCGGGGCTCGTCCTCGACGAGCAGGACTCTCATGCGTTCACGCGACGTCGACCCCCGCTAGCCGGGCCAGCGGGCCTCGATGAGCACCTCGGCGAACGGGCCGCCCATCCGGGCGAACCGGTTCGTCGCCACCCACAGCACGCCCGGATCCTCCAGTCTGATGCGCACCGGGTGGCCGAGCAGCGTCTCGTCGGGATCGGTGTGGCTGACGAACGTCGTCGGCCGGGTCAGATCGACGTCGACCGTCCAGCCGTCGGCGAAGGCGGCCAGCACGGTGCCGAACGTGGTCGACGCCACGATCGTCGCCCAGTAGAGGACGGGATGAAAGCGCGCGGCGAGGATCTGCGCCGCCACCAGCAGCAGCAGCGTGATACCGAAGAGCGCCACCCCGGCCGCGTAGCCCCAATCCAGCGTCATCGTGACGATGTCGCCGCCGGTTTCGCCCAGCGTCGTCGCCAACACCTTGATCACCCAGAAGCCCAGCGTGATCGCGGGCACCTTGGTCCAGGTCTGGCTCGACACCCCGTCAGCTGCGGTCATGTGCGGTCATCCTCCGTCATCGGGATGTTCAGCATGCCCACCGTAGCGTGACCGGGCCGGCAGTTCTGCTCATCCGGATCACAAACCCGCCCGGTGGCCGCGGGTGGCGCAATGACCCGGCGCGCCGCGGTTTTGGCTGGTCGGGCCCGAACGCCACCCGGCGCAATGCCGTCGGTGGCCGGCTGCGACCCCTGTCGTCGGCCCGGAAAACGCCCCTGAGCTGCGTTAGCGTGACCGTCGTGGCGCATCCAGTACCGATCGGGGGACCGCGGGCCGACCGGGCCCGTCGGGTGGCCGACGTGTTGCGCCAGCAGATCTACGCCGACGCCTACCCGGACGGCCTGCCCGCCGAACCGGAGCTGGCCGCCGAATTCTCGGTGTCGCGCAACACGATTCGCGAGGCGCTTGCCGTGCTCAAGCGCGAAGGCCTGATCGACCGTGGGCCCAGGGTGGGCACCCATGTCGCGCAGCGCAAATACGACCACGCCCTGGACGCGCTGCTGGGGCTGAAGGAGACGTTCAAGGACCTTGGTGAGGTGCGCAACGAGGTGCGCGCGGCGGTGCCGGTCACGGCGCCGCCGTCGGTGGCCCGCCGGCTGCGGCTGGCACCGGGGGGAGCAGGCGGTGTTCATCGAGCGGCTGCGCTACCTCGGCGAGCTGCCGTTCAGCCTGGACCTCACCTATCTCGCCCCCGAGATCGGCCGCCAAGTGTTGGAGCATTCGCTGGAGACCAACGACGTGTTCGCCCTCATCGAACACGTCAGCGGGCAGCGGCTGGGCTCGGCGGCGCTGGCGCTCGAGGCCATCCCCGCCGACGCGCATTCGGCGGCCACGCTGCAGGTGCCCGACGGCGCGGCGCTGCTGATGCTGGAGCGCCTCACCAGCCTGGCCGACGGCACCCCCGTCGACCTCGAATACATCCGGATGCGGGGCGATCGGATCACCATGCGCGGCAACCTGTTCAGAGCCGAGCCGATGAGGAGCAACTCATGACGCTGATCCACAATACCCGCGTCGACGTGCCGGTGACCATCGACGAGTCGCTGTGCATCGAGGGCTGCACGCTGTGCGTCGAGGTCTGCCCGCTCGACGCCCTGGCCATCGACCCCGACACCGGCAAGGCCTACATGCACGTCGACGAATGCTGGTACTGCGGCCCGTGCGCCGCCCGCTGCCCGACTGGCGCGGTCACCGTCAACATGCCCTACCTGCTTCGCTGAAAAGCGTTCACCCCCAGGAACTTCCATGAGAATACATGCCACCCTGCTGGCGTCGGTGCTGATCGTGGTCGCCGCGCTGGGCACCGGGTGCTCGCTGGAATCCCTGCCCCAGTCGGCCGGGACCACGGAACGGCCCACCCGGGGCACCTTCCACGCCAACCGCGGCCACGGCTACCGCATCCACGACATCGAGATGCACATCTCCGAAATCGGTTTGTGCAGTGGGCATTCCGCGTTGGGTGTGTGGGTCGACGAGCATGCCCGCACTACGGTGCCCGGCCTGTACGCCGCGGGCGACCTAGCCTGTGCCCCGCACAACTACATGATCGGGGCGTTCGTGTTCGGCGACCTGGCCGGCACCCATGCCGCCTCGACCCTGGCCGATGTGGCCGCGCCGCAACAGCTTCCGGCCGACCAGCTGCGCGAGGCGCATGAGCTGATCTACCGGCCGCTGCGCCACCCGGACGGGCCGCCGCAGCCGCAGGTGGAGTACAAGCTGCGCCGGTTCGTCAACGACTACGTCGCGCCGCCCAAGACGGCGGCCAAGCTGTTCATCGCGATCCGCACCTTTGAGCGGATGAGCGCCGAGATCGCCGAGATGGGCGCCCGCAACCAGCACGAGCTGATGCGCGCGGTGGAGGTGTCGTTCATCCGGGACTGCGCCGAGATGGCCGCCCGGTCCTCGCACACCCGCACCGAATCGCGCTGGGGCCTCTACCACAACCGGGCCGACCTGCCCGGCCGCGACGACAACCAATGGGGTTATCACCTTAACCTGCGCAAGGGCGACGACGGTCGGATGGTGTTCCTCAAGCGGCCGGTGGTACCGGATTTCGTGCCGGTTCTGGAGCTGGCCGGGCTGCCACCGGTCGACCAGACCGTGCACCCGGTGCAGCAGCCGCCGCTGATCGGTGGCCAGGACCCGGCCAGCGCCGTCTCCCGCATCGCTTCCCCCGCAACGGGTGTCGAGCCGCCTTCTCCGCGCATCGCCGCGGTGCTGGCACTCGACGAGCCGAGTGTGGCCGACCTGGCGCCCTACCTGGGTGACCCGGATCCAGGGGTGCGCCGCACCGCGGTGTCGACGCTGACCGAGAACACCCCCGAGGGATACGCCCCCGCGCTGCTGGCCGCGCTGGGCGACGACGCCGCCGTGGTGCACGCCGCCGCCGAGGGCGTCCGGGAGCTGGTCGTGGTGCTGCCCGAACCGGAATCGGTTCGCGCCTACCTGGATTCCCCCGACCGGGTGGTGCGGGCGGCCGCGCTGTACGTGCTGGCCGCGCGCCGCGCCGGCGACGCCGCCCGGTACCGGCGCGCCCTGGGCGATCCCGATCACCGGGTGCGCATCGAGGCGGTGTGGGCGCTGGTGTCCGTCGACGACGTGGACGGGGTGGTCGACGCCGCCGGCGACGAGAACCGGGAGGTGCGCATCGCGGCCGCCGCCGGGTTGGCGATGCTGCGCGACGGGACGGGCCCGGCCGGCGGGGCGGTGCGCGCGCTGGTCGCCGACCCCGACCCGCTGGTGCGTGCCGCCGGCCTGGCTGCTCCCGGTGAATTGGGCTGCGGACCAGACGATTACGGTGCCATCAGGCAGGCACTGCGCGCGTCGGCGTGGCAGGTGCGCGAGGGCGCGGCGCGGGCGCTGGAACACCGCGAGCGGGCTGTGAAAAGCTAGTCAGCGCAGGATCTTTGCATACAGCAGGCTGTCCTGCGGTTCGGGCCCCATGGTGGGGTAGACGGCGTGCCGGGCCAGCCGGCCTTCCAGGAAGAACCCGGCGTGCTCCAGCAGGCGCGCCGAGCGCTGGTTGTCGACGCTGCAGGTGGCCCACACGCGATAGACGTCACGGTCGGCGTCCAGCGCGGTGAGCAGCATGCCGAGCACCTCCGACATCAGGCCCTTGCCCCACCACCGCCGGCCCAGGCAGTAGCCGATCTCCATCGAGTGCGGCGCGGTGCGCCGGCAGCTGAGCAGCCCGACCACCTCGCCGCGGTGCCGCAGCTCGATCACCCAGGTCTTCTCGTCCGCGCTGGCGTTGAGCTTCTCGGTGATCACCCGCCGGGTGGCCGCCACGTCCGGATGCGGCGCCCACAGCAAGTATTTGGTGACCTGCGGATCGCAGGCGACCCGCTGGAACAGCGGGCCGGCGTCGTCGAGCACCGGCAGCCGTAGCGACAGCCGGGGCCCGGTGATGCGGTCGGGAGGGTATTCGGGCATGGCGGTGCGGTTCAAAGGCCGAGGGCGCGATAGGTGGTGCGGACGAACCGGGGCTGGGCGGTGCGCAGTTTGGCCAGCGACGTGTTGCCGGCGACGGCGGTGGCGGCGTCGACGGTGAGGTCGGGAAGGTTCTGGATCAGATAGATCAGGATCAGCTCGGCCGTCGGGTCGGCCTGCCACCACGTCCCGTAGGCGCCGGGCCAGCTGAACGTGCCGACCCCGCCCGGCCCGAAAAGCGGTGTACTCCTTGCCGGGTCGGTGACCACCGACAGGTTCAGCCCGAAGCCGCGGCCCACCCAGTACGGCGCGCCCAGGAAATTGTGCCGCTTCTGCTCCTCGGTGAGCCGGTCGGTCCGCATCTGCCGGACCGACTCTTCCGAGAGCACCCGCACCCCGTCGATCGTCCCGTCGCCCAGCAACATTCGCACGAAGCGCAGGTAGTCGTCGGCGCTTGACCACAACCCGCCGCCGGCGTTGCAGAATGCGGGCGGCGTGACGTGCGGCGGGCCCATCACGCCGTGCGGCAGCTGGCTGTGCTCGTTGAGGGAGTACATGGTCGCCGCCCGGTGCCGCGCCTGCGGCGAGACGAAGAACCCGGTGTCGGTCATGCCCGCCGGGCCCAGCACCCGTTCGTCGAGAACCTGGTGGAACGGCTTGTCCTCGATGCGAGCGGCGATGACGCCCAGCAGGTCGATGGAGTGGCTGTAGGTGACCTTCTCGCCGGGTTGGTGCACCAACGGCAGCTTGGCCAGCTCGGCCAGCCAGGCGTCCGGCCCGTGCTGGAAGGGCAGCCGCATGTAGGCCTTGGAGATCGGCCCGGACACCGAGAATCCGTAGGCCAGCCCGCTGGTGTGGGTGAGCAGGTCCTCGATCAGGATGGCGCGGTCGAGCGGGTGGGTGCGGTCCAGCGGGCCGTGCGGGTCGTCGAGGACCCGCACGCCGGCCAGCTCCGGCGCCCAGCGCGTGACCGGATCTTTCAGGCTCAGCTTGCCCGCGTCGACCAGGCTCATCACCGCCGCGACGGTCACTGGTTTGGTCATCGACGCGATGCGAAACAGGGTGTCGCGGCGCATCGGCAGTCCCGCCTCCGCGTCCCGGTAGCCGATCTCGTTGACCTGCAGCAGTTCTCCGCGCTGCCAGACCATCGTCACCGCCCCGGCCAGCAGGCCGGCGTCGCACACTTCGCGGATGGAGGCGCTGTTGGCGTCGAGGGTCACGCGATTCACCTGGTCAGGTTAGCGGGCGGGCCGCCACGGCCGCCGCGCGCGGTCGCCCGCGAAATAGTGCTACGCTGCCGTGCAGTCGACATCCTTTAACGATCCGTCCGGTGAGGCGGAGAAGGAGGTCAAGTTTCGCATGGGTGCTGTGGGCAACACCGGCTCGTCCGGTGATTCCCGGGAGTTGATGTCGGCGGCCGACGTCGGTCGCACCATTTCCCGCATCGCGCATCAGATCATCGAAAAGACCGCGCTGGACGGTCCGGACGCGCCGCGGGTGGTGCTGCTGGGCATCCCGACCCGCGGCGTCACCCTGGCCAACAGGCTGGCCAGCAACATCGGCGAATACAGCGGGGCCGAGGTCGGCCACGGCGCCCTGGACATCACCCTGTACCGCGACGACCTGATGCAAAAACCCCCGCGGCCGCTGGAGGCCACTTCGATCCCGGCCGGCGGCATCGACGACGCGCTGGTGATCCTGGTCGACGACGTGCTCTACTCCGGCCGCTCGGTGCGCTCGGCACTGGACGCGCTGCGCGACGTGGGCCGCCCCCGGGTGGTGCAACTGGCGGTGCTGGTCGACCGCGGTCACCGCGAGCTGCCGCTGCGCGCCGACTACGTCGGCAAGAACGTGCCCACCTCGCGCAGCGAGAGCGTGCACGTGCTGCTGGCCGAGCACGACGGCGCCGACGGGGTGGTGATCTCGCGATGACCCGCCACCTGCTCGCCGCCGGCGACCTGAGCCGCGACGACGCCACCGCCATCCTCGACGACGCCGACCGGTTCGCCCAGGCGCTGGTGGGCCGCGAGATCAAGAAACTGCCGACGCTGCGCGGCCGCACCGTCGTCACCATGTTCTACGAGAACTCCACCCGCACCCGGGTGTCCTTCGAGGTGGCCGGCAAGTGGATGAGCGCCGACGTGATCAACGTCAGCGCCGCCGGGTCCTCGGTGGGCAAGGGGGAGTCGCTGCGCGACACCGCCCTGACGCTGCGGGCGGCCGGCGCCGACGCGCTGATCATCCGGCACCCGGCTTCCGGTGCCGCGCATCTGCTTGCCGAATGGACTTGCGGCAACGGCGATTCCAGCGATGCCGGGCCGTCGGTGATCAACGCCGGCGACGGCACCCACGAGCACCCGACGCAGGCGCTGCTGGACGCGCTGACCATCCGCCAACGGCTCGGCGGCATCGAGGGCCGTCGCGTGGTGATCGTCGGCGACGTCCTGCACAGCCGGGTGGCCCGCTCCAACGTGATGCTGCTGTCCACCCTGGGCGCCGAGGTGGTGCTGGTCGCCCCGCCGACGCTGTTGCCGGTCGGCGTTGAGGGCTGGCCGGTGACCGTGTCGAATGACTTCGACGCCGAGCTGCCCGCCGCCGATGCGGTGCTCATGTTGCGGGTGCAGGCCGAGCGGATGAACGGTGGCTTCTTCCCGTCGGTGCGCGAGTACTCGTCCATGTACGGGCTGTCCGATCGCCGCCAGGCGATGCTGCCCGGCTACGCCGTGGTGCTGCACCCGGGCCCGATGCTGCGCGGCATGGAGATCGCCTCCTCGGTGGCGGACTCGCCGCAATCGGCTGTGCTGCAACAGGTTTCCAACGGTGTGCACGTGCGGATGGCGGTGCTGTTCCACGTGCTGGTGGGCGCGGAGGAGATCGCCGCATGAGCGTGTTGCTGCGCGGGGTTCGGTTGTACGGAGAGGGCGACCTGGTCGATGTCCTGGTCGACGACGGACAGATCGCCGACATCGGCGCCGGGCTCGACATCCCGGACACCGCCGATGCCATCGACGCCACCGGCCAGGTGCTGCTGCCCGGGTTCGTCGACCTGCACACCCACCTGCGCGAGCCGGGCTGCGAATACGCCGAGGACATCGAAACCGGTTCGGCTGCTGCGGCTTTGGGTGGCTACACCGCGGTGTTCGCGATGGCCAACACCAACCCGGTCGCCGACAGCCCGGTGGTCACCGACCACGTGTGGTACCGGGGCCAGCAGGTCGGCCTGGTCGACGTGCACCCGGTGGGAGCGGTCACCATGGGTCTGGCCGGCAAGGAGCTCACCGAGATGGGCATGATGGCGGCGGGCGCCGCGCAGGTGCGGATGTTCTCCGACGACGGCGTCTGCGTGCACGACCCGCTGGTGATGCGCCGCGCCCTGGAATACGCCACCGGCCTGGGCGTGCTCATCGCCCAGCACGCCGAGGAGCCGCGGCTGACCGTCGGCGCGGTCGCCCACGAGGGGCCCACCGCCGCCCGGCTGGGACTCGCGGGCTGGCCGCGGGCGGCCGAGGAGTCGATCGTCGCCCGCGACGCGCTGCTGGCCCGCGACGCCGGCGCCCGGGTGCACATCTGCCACGCCTCCACCGCGGGCACCGTCGAGATCGTGAAATGGGCTAAGCAGCAAGGCATCTCGATCACCGCCGAGGTCACCCCGCACCACCTGATGCTGGACGACTCGCGGCTGGCCAGTTACGACGGGCGCAACCGGGTCAACCCGCCGCTGCGCGAGGCGGCCGACGCGGCCGCGCTGCGCCGGGCGCTGGCCGACGGCGTGATCGACTGTGTGGCCACCGATCACGCGCCGCACGCCGAGCACGAGAAGTGTGTGGAGTTCTCCGCGGCCCGCCCCGGCATGCTGGGGCTGCAGACGGCGCTGTCGATCGTGGTCCACACGATGGTCCGCCCCGGGCTGCTGACCTGGCGGGACGTCGCCAAGGTGATGAGCGAGAACCCCGCGCGCATCGCAAATCTGCCCGATCACGGCCGCCCGCTGGAGTTGGGGGAGCCGGCCAACGTGACGGTGGTGGACCCCGACGCCAGCTGGACGGTGGCCGGGTTGGACCTGGCCAGCCGGTCGGCCAATACCCCCTACGAGGCGATGACGCTGCCCACCACCGTGACCGCGACCCTGCTGCGCGGCAAGGTCACCGCCCGCGATGGGAAGTGCCCGGCATGAACCGCGCCGGCGACGATGCAGTGCGCCGCATGAGTGGCGGCACTGAGGAGGAGCGGCGCCAATGAATTCCGGCACGCTGGTGGGCTCGCTGATCTTCGCGGCCGTGCTGGTGGTGGTGATCGCGGTTGTGATCCAGCTGATGATGCGCGGCTGGGTGCGCCGCGCCCGGCGGCAGGCCGAGCTGATCGGCGAGCTGCCCGGGGTGCCCGACAAGGTCGGCACCGCGACGGCCACCCTGCAGGGCGTCTATGTCGGGTGCACCCTGTCGCCGGCCTGGAACGACCGGGTGACGGCCGGCGATCTGGGCTACCGGAGCAAGGCGGCGCTGACCCGCTACCCGGAGGGGATCCTGCTGAAATGCATTCGCGCCACCCCGATTTGGATCCCCCATTTGGATCCCCCAGCAGTCTATCAGTGCGGTCCGCACCGCGCGGGGCATGGCCGGAAAGGTCGCGGCCCGCAACTCGATTCTGGCGATCCGGTGGCGGCTGCCGTCGGGCGTGGAGATCGACACCGGCTTCCGGGCCAACAACCGGGGTGAATACGACGGCTGGCTGCAGCCGGGGCGGGAGGAGCGGCGTTCGTGAGTGGCAAGGCGCAACTGGTGCTCGAGGACGGCCGCGTCTTCACCGGCACGGCGTTCGGGGCGATCGGCCAAACCCTGGGCGAGGCCGTGTTTTCCACCGGCATGTCCGGCTACCAGGAGACGCTGACCGACCCCAGCTACCACCGCCAGATCGTGGTGGCCACCGCGCCGCAGATCGGCAATACCGGCTGGAACGGCGAGGACGCCGAGAGCCGTGGAGACAAGATCTGGGTGGCCGGCTACGCGGTGCGCGACCCGTCGCCGCGCGTGTCCAACTGGCGCGCCACCGGAAGCCTGGAGGACGAGCTGATCCGCCAGCGCATCGTGGGCATCGCTCGCATCGACACCCGCGCGGTGGTGCGCCACCTGCGGACCCGCGGTTCGATGAAGGCGGGGGTGTTCTCCGGTGACGCCCTGGCCGATCCGGACGAACTGGTGCAGCGGGTGCGCGGCCAGCAGTCCATGTTGGGCGCCGACCTGGCAGGCGAGGTCAGCACGCCGGACGCCTACATCGTGGAACCCGAAGGGCCGCCGCGGTTTACCGTCGCCGCCCTGGACCTGGGCATCAAAACCAACACGCCGCGCAACTTCGCCCGTCGCGGCATCCGCAGCCACGTGCTGCCCTCGTCGGCGACCTTCGAGCAGATCGCCGACCTCAGGCCGGACGGCGTGTTCCTGTCCAGCGGGCCCGGCGACCCCGCCACCGCCTACCACATCGTGGAGGTCACCCGCGAGGTGCTGGGCGCCGGAATCCCATTGTTCGGCATCTGTTTCGGCAACCAGATCCTGGGCCGGGCGCTGGGCCTGTCCACCTACAAGATGGTGTTCGGTCACCGCGGCATCAACATTCCGGTGATCGACCACGCCACCGGGCGGGTGGCGGTGACCGCGCAGAACCACGGCTTCGCGCTGCAGGGCGAGGCCGGCCAGTCCTTCGACACGACGTTCGGCGCTGCGGTGGTCAGCCACACCTGCGACAACGACGGGGTGGTGGAGGGCGTGAAACTCGCTGACGGACGGGCTTTTTCGGTGCAGTACCACCCGGAGGCGGCCGCCGGCCCGCACGACTCGAACTACCTCTTCGACCAATTCATCGAGCTGATGGAAGGGGACCGCTAGTGCCCCGGCGCACCGACCTCAACCACGTCCTGGTGATTGGCTCGGGCCCGATCGTGATCGGGCAGGCCTGCGAGTTCGACTATTCCGGCACCCAGGCCTGCCGGGTGCTCAAGGCCGAGGGCCTGCAGGTCAGCCTGGTCAACTCCAACCCGGCCACCATCATGACCGATCCGGAGTACGCCGACCACATCTACGTCGAGCCCATCACGCCGGCCTTCGTCGAACGGGTGATCGCGCAGCAGGCCGAGCGGGGCAACAAGATCGACGTGCTACTGGCCACCCTGGGCGGGCAGACCGCGCTGAACACCGCCGTCGCGCTGTACGAGAACGGGGCGCTGGACCGCTACGGGGTGGAACTGATCGGCGCCGACTTCGACGCCATCCAGCGCGGCGAGGACCGGCAGCGGTTCAAGGACATCGTCGCCAAGGTCGGCGGTGAATCCGCCCGCAGCCGAGTGTGTTTCACCATGGACGAGGTGCACGAGACCGTCGCCGAGCTGGGCCTGCCGGTGGTGGTGCGGCCCAGCTTCACCATGGGCGGCCTGGGCTCGGGGATGGCACGCTCCGTCGAGGAGATCGACCGGATGGCCGGCACCGGGTTGGCCGAAAGCCCCAGCGCCAACGTGCTGATCGAGGAATCCATCTACGGCTGGAAGGAATTCGAGCTCGAGCTGATGCGCGACGGCAACGACAACGTCGTCGTGGTGTGCTCGATCGAGAACGTCGACCCGATGGGCGTGCACACCGGCGACTCGGTCACCGTCGCCCCGGCGATGACGCTCACCGACCGCGAATACCAGCGGATGCGCGACCTGGGCATCGCGATCCTGCGCGAGGTCGGGGTGGACACCGGCGGCTGCAACATCCAGTTCGCGGTGAACCCCAAAGACGGCCGGCTGATCGTCATCGAGATGAATCCCCGGGTGTCGCGCTCGAGCGCGCTGGCCTCCAAGGCCACCGGGTTCCCGATCGCCAAGATCGCCGCCAAGCTGGCCATCGGTTACACCCTGGACGAGATCGTCAACGACATCACCAAGGAGACGCCGGCCTGCTTCGAGCCCACCCTGGACTACGTGGTGGTCAAGGCGCCGCGGTTCGCGTTCGAGAAGTTCCCCGGCGCCGACCCCACGCTGACCACCACCATGAAATCCGTCGGCGAAGCAATGTCGTTGGGCCGCAACTTCATCGAGGCGCTGGGCAAGGTGATGCGCTCGCTGGAGACCAGCCGTGCCGGATTCTGGGCCAAGCCCGACCCCGACGGCGGCCTCGACGACGTGCTGGCCCGGCTGCAGACGCCTACCGAGGGTGGGCTCTACGACCTCGAGCTGGCGCTGCGGCTGGGCGTACCGGTGGAGCGGGTCGCGCAGGCCAGCGGCGTGGACCCGTGGTTCATCGCGCAGATCGGCGAACTCGTCGCGCTGCGCGGCGAGCTGATCGGCGCCCCGGTGCTGGACGCCGACCTGCTGCGGCGGGCCAAGCACCACGGCCTGTCGGACCGCCAGATCGCCGCGCTGCGGCCGGAATTGGCCGGCGAGAACGGGGTGCGGTCGCTGCGCGAACGCCTCGGCGTCCACCCGGTGTACAAGACGGTCGACACCTGCGCGGCCGAGTTCGAGGCCAAGACCCCCTACCACTACAGCAGCTACGAACTCGACCCGGCCGCCGAGACCGAGGTCGCCCCGCAGCCGCAGCGGCCCAAGGTGCTCATCCTCGGCTCGGGCCCCAACCGGATCGGCCAGGGCATCGAATTCGACTACAGCTGTGTGCATGCGGCGACGACGTTGAGCCAGGCCGGTTTCGAGACCGTGATGGTCAACTGCAACCCCGAGACGGTGTCTACCGACTACGACACCGCCGACCGGCTGTACTTCGAGCCGCTGACCTTCGAGGACGTCCTCGAGGTGTTCCGGGCCGAGCAGCAGTCCGGCGCCGGCGGCCCGGGCGTGGTGGGCGTCATCGTGCAGCTCGGCGGGCAGACCCCGCTCGGGCTGGCGCAACGCCTCGCCGATGCGGGCGTGCCGATCGTGGGCACCCCGCCGGAGGCCATCGACCTGGCCGAGGACCGCGGCTCCTTCGGCGACGTGCTGACCGCGGCCGGCCTGCCCGCGCCGAAGTACGGCACCGCAACGACTTTTGCACAGGCCCGCCGGATCGCCGAGGACATCGGCTACCCGGTGCTGGTGCGGCCGTCCTACGTGCTGGGCGGCCGGGGCATGGAGATCGTCTACGACGAAGAGACGCTGCGGGACTACATCACCCGCGCCACCGAGCTCTCGCCCGAGCATCCGGTGCTGGTCGACCGCTTCCTCGAGGACGCGGTCGAGATCGACGTGGACGCGCTGTGCGACGGCACCGAGGTGTACATCGGCGGCATCATGGAGCACATCGAGGAGGCCGGCATCCACTCCGGCGACTCGGCATGCGCCCTACCGCCGGTGACGTTGGGCCGCAGCGACATCGAGAAGGTGCGCCGCGCCACCGAGGTCATCGCGCACGGCATCGGGGTGGTGGGGCTGCTCAACGTGCAGTACGCGCTCAAGGACGACGTGCTCTACGTGCTGGAAGCCAACCCGCGGGCCAGCCGCACGGTGCCGTTCGTGTCGAAGGCCACCGCCATCCCGCTCGCCAAGGCCTGCGCGCGGATCATGTTGGGCGCCACCATATCCCAGCTTCGCGCGGAGGGAATGCTGGCCGCGTCCGGGGACGGCGCGCACGCCGCGCTGAACGCCCCGATCGCGGTCAAGGAGGCGGTGCTGCCCTTCCACCGGTTCCGCACCGTGGAGGGCGCCGGCATCGACTCGCTGCTCGGCCCGGAGATGAAGTCCACCGGCGAGGTGATGGGGATCGACCGCGACTTCGGCAGCGCCTTCGCCAAGAGCCAGACCGCCGCCTACGGGTCGCTGCCGGCCCAGGGCACCGTGTTCGTGTCGGTCGCCAACCGGGACAAGCGCTCACTGGTGTTCCCGGTCAAACGCCTGGCCGACCTGGGTTTCCGGGTGTTGGCCACCGAGGGCACCGCGGAGATGTTGCGCCGCAACGGAATTCCCTGCGACGAGGTGCGCAAGCACTTCGAGGACCCGCAGCCCGGCCGCCCCGAGATGTCGGCCGTCGACGCGATCAAGGCCGGCGAGGTCGACATGGTGATCAACACGCCCTACGGCAATTCCGGCCCGCGCATCGACGGTTACGAAATCCGTTCCGCCGCAGTGTCGGTCAACATCCCCTGCGTGACCACCGTGCAGGGCGCCTCGGCCGCCGTGCAGGGCATCGAGGCCGGCATCCGCGGCGACATCGGGGTGCGCAGCCTGCAGGAACTGCACAGCCAGATCGCCTTGGACAAGGGGCCGCGGTGACCGGGTTCGGCACCCGGCTGGCCGCCGCGAAAGCGCAACGCGGGCCGCTGTGCGTGGGTATCGACCCGCACCCCGAGCTGCTGCGGGCGTGGGACCTGCCGACCACCGCCGACGGGCTGGCCGCCTTCTGCGACATCTGCGTCGAGGCGTTCGCCGGATTCGCGGTCGTCAAGCCGCAGGTGGCGTTCTTCGAGGCCTACGGCGCGGCCGGATTCGCGGTGCTGGAACGCAGCATCGCCGCGCTGCGGTCGGCCGGGGTGCTGGTGCTGGCCGACGCCAAGCGCGGCGACATCGGCACCACCATGGCCGCCTACGCCGCCGCCTGGGCCGGTGACTCGCCGCTGGCCGCCGACGCGGTGACGGCCTCGCCCTACCTGGGGTTCGGCTCGCTGCGGCCGCTGCTGGAAGCCGCCGCCGCGCACGACCGCGGGGTGTTCGTGCTGGCGGTCACCTCCAACCCGGAGGGCGCTACCGTGCAGCGGGCCGCCTTCGACGGCCGCACGGTGGCCCAGCTGGTGGTCGACCAGGCGGCGGTGGTGAATCGGTCGACGAACCCGGCCGGGCCCGGCTACGTCGGCGTCGTGGTGGGGGCGACGGTGCTGCAGCCGCCCGATCTGAGCGCACTGGGTGGCCCGGTGCTGGTGCCCGGGCTCGGCGTGCAGGGCGGGCGGCCCGAGGCGCTGGCCGGGCTGGGCGGGGCGGAACCCGGGCAGCTGCTGCCCGCGGTGGCCCGCGAGGTGCTGCGGGCCGGCCCCGACGTGGCGGAACTGCGCGGGGCGGCCGACCGGATGCTGGACGTCGTCGCCTACCTGGACGTGTAGCGGCCTCAGTCCGACGCGACGGTCGTGCTGGGCCGGGCGGTTTCCACGATCACGGTGGTGGCCTTGACGACGGCCACCGCGACGCTGCCGGGGCGCAGCTGCAGCTCCTCGGCGGCCTCGGTGCTCATCAGCGACGCCGCGGTGAACGGGCCGCACTGCATCTCGACCTGGGTCATCACCTTGTCGCTGACCACCGAGGTGACCAGGCCCACGAACCGGTTGCGGGCCGAACTGCCGATGCTGAGCGGGTCGGCCGGCGGGGCGGGGGCGTTGGTGCGGGAGAAATGGGCCAGGTCCTCGCTGGCGATCACCTTGCGGCCGGCGGCGTCGTGACCGACCTCCAATGCGCCCTGGTTGATCCAGCGGCGCACCGTGTCGTCGCTGACGCCGAGCAGCTCAGCCGCCTGGCGAATTCGCAGGTTCGACACGCCCCGATGGTATCCGATCGCGGCCCGCGGATCGGCCGCAAGCGAAGCCGTGACCCGCCGTGACCGGCGATCGACCCGCTATCGACCAGCAGCGCGACACGCGCGACACGCCGTGACGAATGCGTGATCCGTCGCACCGGGCGCCCGCAGCAGCCCGTGCCGCGTCGCGCAACTACCCCGGCGCCGCGGGCCCACGCCGCCGGGAAACGTCAAAGCCGCAGGTCGCGGGCGCGGCGGCGGCCCGAAACGACCATGCGGGAGCCGCCCCGGCGGCGCCGCGCGCAACCTCGATCGACGTCGCACGCCACGTCGCCGCGGCTCCCACACGCCGGTACATGCTGGGAGTTTGCCCCGTTAAGCAGGGGGGCGGGTTAGATTTCGTCAGGAGGCCTGAGTACGGTCGTCTCCGCTGGCTGAAGTACCCGGCAGAGACACAAAGAGATCGGTTGAGATTGATTGATCAGATACGGAGGAATCGTGGCCCTTCCCCAGTTGACCGACGAGCAGCGCGCGGCCGCGTTGGAGAAGGCGGCTGCCGCACGTCGAGCCCGAGCCGAGCTCAAAGACCGGCTGAAGCGCGGCGGCACCAACCTCAGTCAGGTGCTCAAGGACGCCGAGACCGACGAAGTCCTGGGCAAGATGAAGGTTTCGGCGCTTCTCGAGGCGTTGCCCAAGGTGGGCAAGGTCAAGGCGCAGGAAATCATGACTGAGTTGGAGATCGCCCCCACCCGCCGCCTGCGCGGTCTTGGCGATCGTCAGCGCAAGGCTCTGCTGGAAAAGTTCGGCTCCTAACCCGCCCGCCGACGATGCAGGCCGCACGGCCTGAGGAGGCGGGCCATCGGACCCGAGCCGTGGGCGCATCCGACCGGGAGCGCCCGTGACTACCGACGGGGGACCGGACGTCCGGCATGGGACGCGTCCCGAACCATCAGGTGACGGATGTGTGGTCGTGCTGTCCGGTCCCTCCGCGGTCGGCAAATCGACAGTGGTTCGGTGCCTGCGTGAGCGGGTTCCCAACCTGCATTTCTCCGTCTCGGCCACGACGCGGGCACCGCGGCCGGGCGAGGTCGACGGCGTCGACTACCACTTCGTCAGCCCCGCCCGATTCCAGCAGCTCATCGACGAGGGCGCGCTGCTGGAGTGGGCCGAAATCCACTCCGGGCTGCACCGGTCGGGCACCCTGGCCGCGCCGGTGCGGGCCGCTGTCGCGCGGGGCTGCCCGGTGCTGATCGAGGTCGACCTGGCCGGCGCCCGGGCGGTGAAGAAGGCGATGCCCGAGGCGCTCACCGTGTTCCTGGCCCCGCCCAGCTGGGAGGACCTGGAGGCCAGGCTGATCGGCCGGGGCACCGAAACCCCGGAGGTCATCGCCCGGCGCCTGCAGACCGCCCGCGTCGAAATGGCGGCCCAACACGACTTCGACCGGGTGGTGGTCAACAGTCGATTGGAGTCTGCCTGCGCCGAATTGGTATCCTTGCTGGTGGGAACTGCGCCGGACCGGCACGATACGTCTGGCCGGACCGGGCGCCAGACCACCTCCCATCCCGATTGAGCACCGAATCCTCAATATTTTTCAGTGGTTTTCCGGTAGCGACGAGCCGCTCCAATCCGCCAGGAGATTGACTTACGTGACTAACTCGCAGTCCGACGCGGCGTTGGCCGCCGTCCCCGACCGGTTCGATCCGTCCGCCGGGGGCCCGGGCGCCTACGACACCCCGCTGGGCATCACCAACCCGCCCATCGACGAGCTGCTGGACCGCGTCTCGAGCAAGTACGCGCTGGTCATCTACGCGGCCAAGCGGGCCCGCCAGATCAACGACTACTACAACCAGCTCGGCGAGGGCATCCTCGAATACGTGGGTCCGCTGGTCGAGCCGGGGCTGCAGGAGAAACCGCTTTCGATCGCGCTGCGCGAGATCCACGGTGACCTGCTCGAGCACACTGAGGGCGAGTAACGGGGTCGGGCCGGGCGCGCTGTGTACGACCGCAATCGGGCTTCCACACGGGTCGCGAGGATCGTCGTCGGCGTCTCCGGCGGCATCGCCGCCTACAAGTCGTGCACCGTCGTCCGCCAGCTGTCTGAGGCCGGTCATTCGGTCCGGGTCATCCCCACCGAGTCCGCGCTGCGCTTCGTCGGCGCCGCCACCTTCGAGGCGCTGTCCGGCCAGCCGGTGCACACCGGCGTGTTCGACGACGTGCCCGAGGTGCCGCACGTGCAGCTGGGCAAGCAGGCCGACCTGGTCGTGGTGGCACCGGCCACCGCCGACCTGCTGGCCCGGGCGGTGCATGGCCGGGCCGACGACCTGCTGACCGCCACCCTGCTCACCGCCCGATGTCCGGTGCTGTTCGCGCCGGCGATGCACACCGAGATGTGGCTGCACCCGGCCACCGTCGACAACGTGGCCACGCTGCGCCGCCGCGGGGCCGTGGTGCTCGAGCCCGCCGCCGGGCGGCTCACCGGCACCGACAGCGGGTCGGGCCGGCTGCCCGAGGCCGAGGAGATCACCACCCTGGCCCAGCTGCTGCTGGAACGCCACGACGCGCTGCCCTACGACCTGGCCGGCTGCAAGATGGCGGTCACCGCCGGCGGCACCCGCGAACCCGTCGACCCGGTGCGCTTCATCGGCAACCGCAGCTCGGGCAAGCAGGGCTACGCGGTGGCCCGGGTGGCCGCCCAGCGCGGCGCCGAGGTCACGCTGATCGCCGGGCACACCGCCGGACTGATCGACCCCGCCGGGGTCGAGGTGGTGCACGTCAGCTCGGCCGAGCAGCTGGGCAACGCGGTGTCCAAGCACGCGGCCGAGGCCGACGTGCTGGTGATGGCTGCCGCGGTCGCCGACTTCCAGCCCGCCCGGGTTGCCGCCGCCAAGATCAAAAAAGGTGTCGAGGCACCGACGATCGAGTTGGTCCGCAACGACGACGTGCTGGCCGGTGCGGTGCGGGCGCGCGCCCACGGCGAGCTGCCCAACCTGCGGGCCATCGTGGGATTCGCCGCCGAGACCGGAGACGCCAACGGGGACGTGCTGTTTCACGCCCGCGCCAAGCTCCGCAACAAGGGCTGTGACCTGTTGGTGGTTAACGCGGTGGGCGAGGGCCGGGCCTTCGAGGTGGACAGCAACGACGGCTGGCTGCTGGCCTCCGACGGGACCGAGTCGGCGCTGCAGCACGGCTCCAAGACGCTGATGGCCAGTCGTATCGTGGATGCGATCGCCGCGTTCCTGCGCGGGGACGGCGGATAAGACGGTCGAGTGCTTCTCGGCGCCGGGACCGCTGTGGGCCGGGCCGACGCCAGCCGCCGATATAATTCGGCTACCTAACTATTTGGAAGGATTGGGATTGTGAGCGAAAAGGGTCGCCTGTTTACCAGTGAGTCGGTGACGGAGGGACATCCCGACAAGATCTGTGACGCGATCAGCGACTCTGTGCTCGACGCGCTGCTGGCGCAGGACCCCCGCTCACGTGTCGCGGTCGAGACCCTGGTCACCACCGGGCAGGTGCATGTTGTCGGCGAGGTGACGACGACGGCCAAGGAGGCGTTCGCCGACATCACCAACACGGTGCGCGAGCGCATCCTCGACATCGGCTACGACTCCTCGGACAAGGGCTTCGACGGCGCCTCCTGCGGGGTGAACATCGGCATCGGCGCGCAGTCACCCGACATCGCCCAGGGCGTCGACACCGCGCACGAGACCCGCGTCGAGGGCGCGGCCGACCCGCTGGACGCCCAGGGCGCCGGCGACCAGGGCCTGATGTTTGGCTACGCCATCAAGGACACCCCGGAGATGATGCCGTTGCCGATCGCGCTGGCCCACAGGCTGTCGCGGCGGCTGACCGAGGTCCGCAAGAGCGGCGTGCTGCCCTACCTGCGCCCGGACGGCAAGACGCAGGTCACCATCGAATACGAGGACGACGTTCCCGTCCGGCTGGACACCGTGGTGGTGTCCACCCAGCACGCGGCCGACATCGACCTGGAGAACACCCTGACCCCCGACATCCGGGAAAAGGTGCTCAACACCGTGCTCGACGACCTGGCGCACGACACCCTGGACACCTCCTCGACGCGGTTGCTGGTCAACCCGACCGGCAAGTTCGTCGTCGGCGGCCCGATGGGCGACGCGGGGCTGACCGGTCGCAAGATCATCGTCGACACCTACGGCGGCTGGGCCCGCCACGGCGGCGGCGCCTTCTCCGGTAAGGACCCGTCGAAGGTAGACCGGTCCGCGGCCTACGCGATGCGCTGGGTAGCCAAGAACATCGTCGCCGCCGGGCTGGCGGAGCGGGTGGAGGTGCAGGTCGCCTACGCCATCGGCAAGGCCGCCCCGGTGGGCCTGTTCGTGGAGACCTTCGGCACCGCGACCGTCGACCCGGTCAAGATCGAGAAGATCGTGCCCGAGGTGTTCGACCTGCGGCCCGGCGCGATCATCCGCGACCTGGACCTGCTGCGCCCGATCTACGCGCAGACCGCCGCCTACGGGCACTTCGGCCGCACCGACGTCGAACTGCCCTGGGAACAGCTGAACAAGGTCGACGAGCTCAAGCGCGCCGTCTGACCCGTCTCGAGCATCCGCCGCGCCGCGTCGCGTCGCCGCACCCTGCCGAGCGTGAAGCTAGCTTCACGCTCGGCGAGCAAGGCACGCTCGTCGAGCACGGCGAACACCCAGCCCGCCGTTCGAGCGCCGGACGCTAAGCGCTGAACCGGTAGTCGTCGAGGTTGAATCGCCTACTGCGCCAATACACTTCGGGCGTGGTGCCGGGTCGCAGCGGCACGTCGCCGTTCTTGTCGAAGTAGTAGCTGTTGGCCAGCTTGCAGCTGTCCTGCCAGAAGATCTGCCGGTGCCGCCGGCGCATCATCTCGGCGAAGTAGCGGGCGTTGGCTTCCTCGCTGACCTCGACGCGGGCCGCGCCGAGGCGCTCGGCCCGCTTCAGGCAGCGCACGATGTGATGGGTCTGCGCCTCGATCAGCGCGAAATACGACGAGCCGACGTAACCGTACGGCCCGAACACCGTGAACAGGTTGGGAAAACCCGGAACCGATACCCCTTCGTAGGCCTGCAGCCGGTGCTTGTCCCAGAACCGGCTGAGCGAGCGCCCACCGGGCCCGGTCACCGCGAAGGTCGGCACGTTGTCGGGGTCCATCACCTTGAAGCCGGTGGCCAGGATCAGCACGTCGATCCGGTGGTGTTCGCCGTCGGTGGTGGCCACCGCGTCGGGCGTGATCTTGTCGATCGGTTCGGTGACCAGCCGCACGTTGTCCCGGTTGAACGTGGCCAGATAGCCGTTGTGGAAGCCGGGGCGCTTGCAGCCGACCGCGTATTTCGGGGTGAGCTTCTCGCGCACCTCCGGGTCGCGAACCTGTTGGAGCAGATACGACTTCCCCAGCGCGGCCATCCGCTTGGCCAGCGGAAGCACCGTGAAATAGTGCGCCGAGATCGGGAAGGTGACCCCCACGTAGGCCTGGCTGAGCAGCCGCTGCACGGACTTGCCGCCGGGAATGCGCATCGCCCAGAGCGCCGGCGCCGGCAGCGGGACATCGAGTTTCGGGAAGCACCAGATCGGGGTTAGCTGAAACACGGTGAGCGACTTGACGATTGGCGCGATCTCGGGGATCACCTGCACGGCCGAGGCCCCGGTGCCGATCACCGCGACGCGCTTGCCGGTCAGGTCCTGGCCGTGGTCCCACCGCGCGGTGTGCATCGTGATGCCGCCGAACGAATCCACCCCGTCGATGTCGGGCAGATTCGGCGCGGTCAGCACGCCGCAGGCGCTGATCAGGAACCGGGCGGTGACGGTGCCGCCGGGATCGGTGTGCACCCGCCACAGCCGCTGTTCGTCGTCGAACTCGGCGGCTAACACCTTGGTGTTGAACTGGATTCGCGATCGGATGCCGTACTTGTCGGCGCAGTGCTCGGCGTAGGCCTTGAGCTCGCGGCCGGGCGCGTAGGTGCGCGACCAGTGCCGGCTCTGTTCGAAGGAGAACTGGCAGGAGAACGATGGAATGTCCACGGCGATACCGGGATAGGTGTTCCAGTGCCAGGTGCCGCCCACCCCGTCGCCGGCCTCGATCACCCGGTAGTCGGGCAGGCCCGCCTTGTCCAGCTTGATGGCCGCGCCGATGCCGGAGAATCCCGCGCCGATGATCAGCGTGTGGTGGTTGGGAACTGCTGGTGAGCTCATCGGTGCCCGCCTGGCTGTGTCATGGATCCACCGTACGCCCGGGCCTCAGCCCTGCAGGGCGGTTCGCAGCGCCGTCAGGCCGCGCTCCATCGCGGCGGTGGCCGCCGGCACCACACCGGCATAGCCCAGGTAGCCGTGCACCAGCGTCTCGGCGTTGTGCACCTGCGCGGCGACACCGGCGGCCGCCAGCCGCTCGCCGTAGCGGATGCCGTCGTCGCGCAGCGGGTCATACCCGGCCACCCCGATGTAGGCCGGTGGCAGATTGCTAAGGTCGGTTGCCCGTCCCGGCGCCATGTCGGCCGGCGGGTCGAACAGGTCGACATCGCCCGCGTACCACCGGGAGAACTCGGCGACGGCCTTGACGTCGAGGATCGGCGCGGTGGCGTTTTCGGCGAAGGAGGGCAGCGAGGCGTCCCACATGGTCGACGGGTACCACAGCAGCTGGAACCGCACCGGCGGCCCGCCGCGGTCGCGGGCCCGCTGCGCCGTCACTGCGGCGAGGGTGCCGCCGGCCGAATCCCCGGCCACGGCGATCCGGGCCGGGGCGCCGTGCAGCCCGGCCGCGTTCTGGGCCGCCCAAAGCGTTGCGGCCCAAGCATCTTCGACCGCGGCGGTGTAGGGGTGTTCGGGGGCCAGCCGGTAGTCCACCGACACCACGATCGCCCCGGCGCCGACCGCGTGCTGGCGGGCCGTGCCGTCGTGGGTGTCGAGATCGCCGATGACGAAACCGCCGCCGTGGAAGTACAGCACCACCGGCGCCGGGCGACTCTCGGAATGGATTGGCAGCCAATAGATCCGGATCGCGATCGCACTGTGCGGGCCGGGGATGGTGCGGTCCTCGACCCGCAGCTCGGGATGCAGCGGCCGGCGCGGCAGGTCGCGGAACCGCTGCCGGGCCGCGTCGATTGCGTCCTCGGTGGATAGCCGGAAGGGAACCGCATCCAGTACCTTCTGCAGGATGGGGTTGATCCCGGGTTTCTCGTCGGCAGGGTTGTCCAAGCGGGGCATGGAGGTACCGTACGCACCCCGTCTGGTCGCCGGCGCCTGGGTGGTGGCCGGCTGGGTGGCCCTGGCTCACGGCATCTATCTGACCGTGCTGGCGTTGCGTTCCCCGCCGGGGGTGGAGCTGACCGGGTACTGGGTGTTGCAGCCGGCGTTCAAGGCCTCGATGGCGTTGCTGCTGACGCTGGCCGCCGCCAGGCACGGACAGGTCCGGGAGCGGCGCTGGCTGATGCCGGCGCTGCTGCTGTCGGCGGTCGGCGACTGGGCGCTCGCCCTGCCGTGGTGGACGCTGTCCTTCCTGGTCGGCCTGGCGGCGTTTCTGTTCGTGCACATGTGTTTCATCGGCGTCCTGCTGCTGGTCCCGCTGCCCTCCCGCGCGTCCGGGCCCGATCGGTCGTCGACGCCGCGGATCGCCGCGGCGGTCCTGATGTGCCTGGCGTCGATCGGGTTGCTGGTCTGGTTCTGGCCGCGTCTGGGCCCGGACAAGCTGACGCTGCCGGTCACGCTGTACATTGTGGTGCTGACCGCCATGGTGTGCGCGGCGCTGCTGGCGAAACTGCCGACGAGCTGGACGGCGGTGGTCGCGGTGTGTTTCGCGGAGTCGGTCTCGATGATCGCCATCGGCCGGTTCATCCTGGGCAACGAGGCGCTGGCGGTGCCGATCTGGTGGTCGTACGCGGCGGCCCAGATCCTGATCACCGCGGGATTCTTCTTCGGTCGCGAAGCGGCCGGCAATGCAGCCGGTGAAGCAACCGGTGATGCTGCCGAACCCGTTGATTAGCAACGTGTTTCGCGGCCCAGGGCGGCCGTGAGCCCGGGTCCGCGCACGCCGGTCGAGGTGGAACCCATCGCCCGGGTGCTGCCGATGCTGTCGGTGCCGCACCTGGACCGCGAATTCGACTACCTGGTGTCGGCCGAGCAGTCCGACGACGCCCAGCCTGGCGTGCGGGTGCGGGTGCGCTTCCACGGCCGTCTGGTCGACGGGTTCCTGCTGGAGCGCCGCCACGACACCGACCACCAGGGCAAGCTGGGTTGGCTGGATCGGGTGGTGTCGCCTGAGCCGGTGCTGACGGTGGAGATCCGCCGGCTGGTCGACGCGGTGGCGGCCCGCTACGCGGGGACCCGCACCGACGTGTTGCGGCTGGCGGTGCCGGCCCGGCACGCCAGGGTGGAGCGGGAGGCCCGGGACGCGGCCGGCATACCGATGCCGGCGCCGGTCGACCCGTCCGGCTGGGGCGGCTACGGCCGCGGCGCCCAGTTCCTGGCCGCGCTGGCCGAGTCGTGGGCCGCCCGGGCGGTCTGGCAGGCGCTGCCCGGCGAGCCGTGGACCGACCGATTCGCCGAGGCCGCCGCCCAGACCGTGCGCGCCGGCCGGTCGGTGCTGGCGATCGTCCCCGACCAGCGCGACCTGGACGCGCTGAGCCACGCCGTGACGAGCCGCATCGACGCGACCGGCGTGGTTGCCCTGTCGGCCGGGCTGGGCCCGGCCGACAGGTACCGGCGCTGGCTGGCGGCGCTGCGCGGCAGCGCGCGGGTGGTGATCGGCACCCGCAGCGCGGTGTTCGCGCCGCTGAGCGACCTGGGCCTGGTGATGGTGTGGGCCGACGCCGACGACAGCCTGGCCGAGCCGCGGGCGCCCTATCCGCACGCCCGCGAGGTGGCGATGCTGCGCGCGCACCAGGCCCGCTGCGCTGCGCTGATCGGCGGTTACGCGCGGACCGCGGAGGCCCAGGCGCTGGTGCGCAGCGGCTGGGCGCACGACATCGTCGCCGCCCGGCCCGTGGTGCGGGCCCGCACCCCGCGGGTGATCGCGCTCGACGACACGGGTTACGCCGACGAGCGCGACCCGGCGGCGCGCATCGCGCGCATCCCGTCCGTCGCGCTGCGCGCGGCCCGCTCGGCGCTGCAGGACGGGGCGCCGGTGCTGGTGCAGGTGCCGCGCCGGGGCTACGTCCCGTCGCTGGCCTGCGCGCGCTGCCGCACCATCGCCCGCTGCCGGCACTGCACGGGGCCGCTCTCGCTGGCCGAGTCGCCGGGGGAGGGCGACGCGGGGCTGGTCTGCCGCTGGTGCGGGCGCGTCGACCCGACGCGGCGGTGCGCGCGGTGCGGCTCCGACGCGGTGCGCGCCGTCGTCGTCGGCGCCCGCCGCACCGCCGAGGAGCTCGGCCGCGCGTTTGCGGGCACGACGGTGATCACCTCGTCGGGCGACGCCGTCGTGCCCGAGGTCGCCGACGGGCCCGCGCTGGTGGTCGCCACGCCGGGGGCCGAACCGCGGGCGCGCGGCGACTATGGGGCGGCGTTGCTGTTGGACACCTGGGCGCTGCTGGGTCGGCAGGACCTGCGCGCGGCGGAGGACGCGTTGTGGCGGTGGATGACCGCCGCCGCGCTGGTGCGGCCCCGCGGGGACGGCGGGGTGGTGATGGCGGTCGCCGAATCGTCGCTTCCCACCGTGCAATCGCTGATCCGCTGGGATCCGGTGGGCCACGCGGAATCCGAGCTGACCGCCCGGGCCGAGGTCGGGCTGCCGCCCAGCGTGCACATGGCCGCCGTCGACGGAACCCCGGCCGCGGTGAACGCGCTGCTGGATGAGGCCGGACTGACCGGCGGGCAAACCCTGCACGCCGACCTGCTCGGGCCGGTGGACCTGCCGCCCGGGGCGCGCCGCCCGGCGGGAACCTCGCTCGGCGCCCCGGTGACCCGGATGCTGGTGCGGGTGCCGCGCCGCGACGGCCTGGCGCTGGCGGCGGCGCTGCTCCGCGGCGTCGGCGTGCTCAGCGCCCGGCAAACCCACGAACCGGCCCGGGTGCAGATCGACCCGCTGCACATCGGCTGACCGCCGCAAACCGTTAACCTAGGCGATAGTATGCGCATGCAATAATCACTGTTTACGACATTAGTAAGGTTGCTACACTTTCTTTCCTTGGCCGCCGACAGGCCGGAGACCATCCCGAGAGGGGCGATATGGCCGCGGACCACACCACGGTTGACGAGTCGCTGGACGCGATCACCGACGCTTTGCTGACGGCCTCCCGTTTGCTGATGGCCGTCTCGGCCCGCTCGGTCGGGCAGGTCGACGAGACCATCACCATCCCGCAGTTCCGGACCCTGGTCATCCTGTTCAACCGCGGTCCGGTCAACCTGGCCACCCTGGCCGGGCTGCTGGGTGTGCAACCGTCGGCCACCGGGCGGATGGTCGACCGGTTGGTGGCCGCGGGGCTGATCGATCGCCTGCCGCACCCGACCTCGCGGCGCGAGCTGCTCGCCGCGCTGACCACCCGCGGCCGCGACGTCGTGCACCAGGTCACCGCGCACCGGCGCGCCGAGATCGCGGCCATCGTGGCGAAGATGCCGTCCGAGGAGCGGCACGGCCTGGTGCGCGCGCTGACCGCCTTCACCGCTGCCGGGGGCGAGCCCGACGTCCACCTGGACGCCGAGATCGACCTGTAAACCGTTCAGCCGCTTCGCTTTTCGGCGGTGACGAGCAGGTACCCCCAGCTCATGGTGCCGTCGGTGAGGTGCTGCACGGCGAGTTCGACGAGCTGGGCGTCGAGTTCGGCGGCCAGCACCCGGTTGTGGCCGATGTTCGCGTACGCCTCGATCGTCGGGCCGTAGTGCTGCTTGAAGTAGGCGTGCACGTCCTCGGCGCTGCCGAACCGGTTCACCGGCAACATGCCCCGCGCGGTGGTGATCCCGCCGATCCGCTCGCCCAGCAGCGCGCGCACATATCCCGGACGGCCCCACAGCGCCGCCGGCGGCACCGGATGCGACAGGCTGGGACGGTAGGGCCGAATGGTGGCCAGCATCCGGCCGAAGTAGCCTTCCGGGGTCCAGCTGATCAGGCCGATCCGTCCGCCCGGCCGGCACACCCGGACCAGCTCGTCGGCGGCGCGCTGGTGGTCGGGGGCGAACTGCACGCCGATCGCGGAGATGACCGCGTCGAACTCGCCGTCGCCGAACGGCAGCGCCTGCGCATTGGCCTCCCGGTAGTCGATCGTCAGCCCCAAACCGGCGGCTCTGTCCCGCGACCGCTGCAGCAGCTCGGGGGTGAGGTCGGTGGAGACGACGGACGCGCCGGCGGCGGCGGCCGGCAACGTGATGTTGCCCGAGCCGGCGGCGACGTCGAGGACCCGCACGCCCGGCCCGATCCCGGTGGCCTCGACCAGGGTGGGACCCAGCGGGGCCATTACCTCCTCGGCCATCAGGGCGTAGTCGCCGAGCGCCCATACCGTGCGATGGCGGGCGGCCACCGAAGCGTCGGCGGTGGTGGTGTCGAGGGTCATCTGGCCTCCTGGTGGGACGGAAAGGCGGTGTCGCGGGGTGGGATCACCCCGGACAAACAATTGCTCTGAGCAATAGTAGCCACAAGCAATAGTGTACGCACGCAATTTCCGGGCGACGCTGCGGCCGCGCTTCGCCGGGGCCTCCTAGACTGTGCCGGTGCGCCTCGTCTTCGCCGGTACGCCCGAACCCGCGCTGCCGGCGCTGCGTCGCCTCATCGACTCGCCGCGCCACGAGGTGATCGTCGTGCTGACCCGGCCCGACGCCGCTTCCGGCCGGCGCGGCAAGCCCGAGCCGTCGCCGGTGGCCCGCGAGGCGCTCGACCGCGGGATCCCGGTGCTGCGGCCGGCGCGGCCGAACTCGCCCGAATTCGTCGCCGAACTGGCGCAGTTGGCGCCGGACTGCTGCGCGGTGGTGGCCTACGGCGCGCTGCTGCGCGACGAGCTGCTGGCGGTTCCCCCGCACGGGTGGATCAATCTGCACTTCTCGCTGCTGCCGGCCTGGCGCGGCGCGGCGCCGGTGCAGGCGGCCATCGCGGTGGGGGACACCATCACCGGGGCGTCGACGTTCCGGATCGAGCCGGCCCTGGACTCGGGCCCGATCTACGGGGTCGTGACCGAGTCGATCCGCCCCACCGACACCGCCGGGGAACTGCTTGCGCGACTGGCCGTTTCGGGTGCGGAGCTGCTGTCCGCCACCCTGGACGGCATCGCCGACTCGACGCTGACGCCGCGACCGCAACCCGCCGAGGGCGTCAGCATCGCGCCCAAGATCACCGTCGAGCAGGCCCGGGTGAGCTGGGACCTGCCGGCCCCGGTGGTGGAGCGCCGCATCCGCGCCGTCACGCCCAACCCGGGCGCCTGGACGGTGATCGGCGACCTGCGCATCAAACTCGGACCCGTGCGGCTCGGCGCGGCCTCCGACCTGGCCGCTCCGCCGGAACCGTTGCCGCTCGGCGCAATTCACGTCGACCGCAACAGCGTCTGGGTGGGCACCGGATCCGATCCGGTGCGGTTGGGTCAAATCCAGCCGCCCGGAAAGAAATTCATGAACGCCGTGGACTGGGCGCGCGGCGCCCGGCTCGATCCCGCGGCGCGGGCCACATGAGCCGACCACAGCAGCGGGGGCGCGTCAAGAGGCGCCGGCCGCTGGACCCGGCCCGGGCTTCGGCCTCCGAGGTGTTGAGGGCGGTCAGCGAGCGCGACGCGTATGCGAACCTGGCGCTGCCCGCACTGCTGCGCGAGCGCGGAATCACAGGCCGTGACGCCGCATTCGCCACCGAGCTGACCTACGGCACCTGCCGCACCCGGGGCCTGCTGGACGCGGTCATCGGCGCGGCGGCCGGGCGCCCGCCGGAAGCCATCGACCCGGTGCTGCTCGACCTGCTGCGCCTGGGCGCCTACCAGTTGCTGCGCACCAGGGTGGACGCCCACGCGGCGGTGTCCACCACCGTCGAGCAGGCTGCCATCGAATTCGACTCGGCGCGAGCGGGTTTCATCAACGGGGTGCTGCGCAGGATCGCCGGCCGCGACGAGCGGTCCTGGGTGCAGGAGCTGGCCCCGGGCCCGGCCCGCGATCCGATCGGACACGCCGCGTTCGTGCACGCCCATCCCCGGTGGATCGCCCAGGCCTTCGCCGACGCGCTGGGCGCCGCCGCGGCCGAACTCGACGCGGTGCTGGCCAGCGACGACGACCGACCGCAGGTGCATCTGGCGGCGCGACCGGGCGCGCTGACCGCCGCCGAGTTGGCCGACGCGGTGGGCGGCACGGTCGGCCGCTACTCGCCCTTCGCGGTGTATCTGGCCGGCGGCGACCCCGGCCGGCTGGCGCCGGTGCGCGACGGGCTGGCCCTGGTCCAGGACGAGGGCAGCCAACTGGTGGCCCGGGCGCTGACGCTGGACCCGGTGGACGGCGACTGCGGACGGTGGCTGGACCTGTGTGCCGGGCCGGGCGGCAAGACGGCTCTGTTGTCTTCCCTTGGCGCCCAAATGTTTTCGGAGTCACAGTTCCGGGTCACCGCGGTCGAGCCGGCGCCGTGTCGCGCGGACCTGGTGGTCGAGAACACCCGCGGATTGCCGGTCGAGGTGCTGCGGGTGGACGGGCGGCGCACCGGCCTGCAGCCGGTGTTCGACCGGGTGCTCGTCGACGCGCCGTGCACCGGGCTGGGGGCGCTGCGCCGCCGGCCGGAGGCTCGGTGGCGGCGGCAGCCCGGCGACGTGCCGGCGTTGACCAAGCTGCAGCGCGAGTTGCTGGGCGCCGCGATCGCGCTGACCCGGCCTGGCGGGGTGGTGCTCTATGCGACCTGCTCGCCGCACCTGGCCGAGACGGTCGGCGTGGTCGCCGACGCGTTGCGCCGCCACCCGGTCAGCGCGCTGGACACCCGGCCGCTGTTCGAGCCGGTCGTCGACCTGGGCGACGGGCCGCATGTTCAGCTCTGGCCGCACCGGCACGGCACCGACGCCATGTTCGCGTCGGCGCTACGCCGCGAAGCGGAGTAGCGCGGCTGCCGGATGTGAACCGAGCGGCGCCGCTTCAGTAGTCTGGCGCTCATGCCTTGCAACACGGGACAGCCGCGGGGACCGCGGATCGCGCCGTCGATCCTGTCCGCCGACTTCTCCCGGCTGGCCGACGAAGCCGCCGCCGTGACCGGCGCCGACTGGTTGCACGTCGACGTGATGGACAACCACTTCGTGCCGAATCTCACGATCGGGCTGCCGGTGGTCCAGAGCCTGCTGGCCACCACCACCACCATCCCGATGGACTGCCATCTGATGATCGAGAACCCGGACCGCTGGGCGCCGCCCTATGCCGAGGCCGGCGCCCACAACGTCACCTTCCACGCCGAGGCCACCGACAACCCGATCGGCGTCGCCCGCGACATCCGCGCCGCCGGCGCCAAGGCGGGGATCAGCGTGAAGCCGGGCACCCCGCTGGAGCCGTACCTGGAGATCCTGCCGCAGTTCGACACCCTGCTGATCATGTCGGTGGAGCCCGGCTTCGGCGGCCAGAGCTTCATCCCCGAAGTCCTCGGCAAGGTGCGCACCGCCCGCAAGCTGATCGACTCGGGTGAGCTGACCATCCTGGTCGAAATCGACGGCGGTATCAACGCCGACACCATCGAGCAGGCCGCCGAGGCCGGCGTCGACTGCTTCGTCGCCGGGTCGGCCGTGTACGGCACAGACGACCCGGCCGCCGCGGTCGAGGCGCTGCGCCGGCAGGCCCTGGGCGCGTCCCAGCACCTGCGTCGATGACCGCGTCGCTGGGCGACCACCTGGGCGCCGCGATGCGCCTGGCGATCGAACAGTCCAATCAGGTCAAGGGCAACACCTATCCCAACCCGCCGGTGGGGGCCGTCGTCCTGGACGCCCGCGGCGAGGTGGTCGGCGTCGGCGGCACCGAACCGGCCGGTGGCGACCACGCCGAGGTCCTGGCGCTGCGCCGCGCCGGCGAGCTGGCCGCCGGCGGAACCGTCGTCGTCACCCTCGAGCCGTGCAACCACCACGGCAAGACGCCGCCGTGCGTGGACGCGCTGCTGGAGGCCAGGGTGAGCACGGTGGTCTACGCCGTCGCCGACCCGAACCCGCAGGCCGCCGGCGGCGCCGGTCGGCTCCAGGAGGCGGGCGTGACGGTGAGCTCCGGGCTGCTGGCCGACGAGGTGTCCGGCGGCCCGCTGCGGGAGTGGCTGCACAAGCAGCGCACCGGGCTGCCGCATCTGACCTGGAAATACGCCAGCAGCGTCGACGGGCGCAGCGCCGCCGCCGACGGGACCAGCCGATGGATTTCCAGCGAAGCCTCGCGGCTGGACCTGCACCGCCGCCGCGCGGCCGCCGACGCGATCGTGGTGGGTACCGGCACCGTGCTGGCCGACGACCCGGCGTTGACCGCTCGGCTGCCCGACGGCACGCCGGCCGACCGGCAGCCGCTGCGGGTGGTCGTTGGGATGCGCGAAATACCTTCGGAGGAAAAGGTTCTCAACGACGATTCGCGGACCATGGTGATCCGCACGCATGATCCCGCCGAGGTGCTCAAGGCGGTGTCGGACCGCACCGACGTGCTGCTGGAGGGCGGCCCCACCCTGGCCGGCGCGTTCGTGCGGGCCAGGCTGGTGAACCGGATCCTGGTCTACGTTGCGCCCACCCTGCTGGGTGGCCCGGTCACCGCGGTCGACGACGTCGGGGTGTCGACGATCGCGAAGGCGCTACGCTGGCAGTTCGACGGGGTCGACCGGGTCGGCCCCGACCTGCTGCTCAGCCTGGTGCCGCGCAGCGGCTAACGCTCGCCCAGCGAGACCGCTTGCGGCTCAACGATTTCCGGTTCCTCGGCGTGTTCCTTGCGGCCGCCGATCAACAGTCCCAGCAGCGCCCCGGCGATGCAGATCACCACGGTGGCCGCGAAGATGTCGCCGTACATCATGGCGAACGCCTTGAGGTACATCGTTCCCTGCGCGGCGATGCGCTCCAGCAGGCTGGCGTTGGGCGGGATCGCGGCGGTCAGGTTCGCCACGATCTGGTTGAACCGGTACAGGCCCCACGTGCTCAGCGCGGCCACACCGATCAGCATGCCGGTCATCCGGGCCACCACCACGGCCGCCGAGGCGATGCCGTGGTGGGCGGACGGAACCACCCGCAGCGCGGCGGAGGTCAGCGGCCCGATCACCAGGCCCAGGCCGACGCCGGCCACCAACAGGTCGGCGTGCAGTACGGGGACGCTGAACAGCCCGAGCACGTTGTGCTTCTGGCTCAACACGTCCTGGCGCCAGTAGTGGATCAGCCAGTAGCCGTAGGCGGCGATGAGCAGCCCGACGAACGTCATCGCCCGGTCGCCGGCCCGGGTGGCAATCCACCCGCCCAGCACCGCGCCGATCGGCAGCGCGATCAAGAACCACAGCAGCAGCCCGGCGGCCTGCGTCTGGTCCTGGCCCAGCACGCCCTGGCCGAACAGCTCCACGTCCACCAGCGTCACCATTAGCGCCGCGCCGGCGAACAGGGATGCGCCCAGCGCGGCCAAAAACGGGCGGAAGTGCACCCCGGCCGGCTCGATCAGCCGGGTGCGGGCGAAGCGCTCCCAGAGCAGAAACAGGATCCCCACCACGACCGCGCCGAGCACCAGCGGCAACCCGTAGCTGGGCAGGATCTGCTTGCCGTCGGGCTCCGGGTTGTACAGGCCGATCACCGCCAGGCCCAGCGCGACGGCCAGCAGCACGCCGCCGACCAGGTCGACCTTCTCGGGCTGCTCCACCTTTTCGTGCGAGGTCAGGCTGAACTGGATCATCACCATGGCGATCAGGGTCAGCGGTACATTGATCCAGAACACGTAGCGCCAGTCATGGAACAGGAAGACGATGAAGATCCCGTACAGCGGGCCGAGCACGCTGCCGAGTTCCTGGGCGGCGCCGATGCCGCCGAGCACGCCGGCCCGGTTGCGCTGCGCCCACAGGTCGGCGCCCAGCGCGAGCGTGACCGGCAGCAGCGCGCCGCTGGCCACACCCTGGATGGTGCGGCCGCCGATCAGCAGGTGGAAGTCGCCCCAGTACCCGGTCAGCGCGGTGACCACCGAGCCGACCATGAACAGCGCCAGGCTGACCTGCAGCACCAGCTTGCGTCCGAACCGGTCGGACGCGCGGCCCAGCAGCGGCATGGCGGCGATGTAGCCCAGCAGGTACATCGTGATGATCCAGGTGATGCGCTGCAGCTGATTGATCGGGATGTGGACGTCGGTCATGATGTCGCGCATGATCGTCACGACCACGTAGGCGTCCAGGGCGCCCAGCAGCACCGCCAGACTGCCCGCGCTGATCGCGACGCGACGCCCGGTTTGAGCGGTCACGAGCTCACCGCGGGCTTGGTGACCTGGACCTGCTCGCCCCAATTCGACAGCGTCACCTGCACGGAATTCCCGGAGCTCTTCTGCAGGTTGGCCTGGGCCAGCCGGTGGTCGCCGGTCTCCTGGACCCACACGGTGCTCGGTACCGGCTGGGTGGCGCTGAACTGCGGCATGATCTTGTTCACCGCGTCCGCCGAGACGTTCCCGCTGATCCGGATGGTGCCCTGACCGTTGATGGTTTCGCGGCCCTCGGCCTTGGCGTTGCTGAAGTTCGCCAGCGCGTTGCCCAGCCCGTTGTCGGGGTTGAGCAGCACCGACACGTCGTAGATGTCGGACGCCTTGCCGAAGTCGCTCCACTTGTTCGGGGTGAGCGTGGCGTACAGGGTGCCGTCGACGACGACGAAGTTGGCGTCGATGTCCGAGCCGCCCAGGGTGATCGTGGCGTTGCCCTTCGCGGCGGTGGCCGGCGTGGTGGTGAGGTCACCGGTCAGCGTCTTGATGAGCAGCCCGGAGATCTTGCCCTGGATGCTGAGCACCAGGTGCACGCGCTTGACGTTCTTGGTCGCGTCGGCCGACTGCTTGACCAGGCTGGTGGGGTCGGGCAGCGGCGCACCGCTCTGCTTCGAGCCCGACGAGCAGCCGGCGATCAAGGCGGTGGCGAGGGTCAGGGATGCGAAAACGGCCGATAGGCGGCGGCGGGTCTGCATACCCAGCATCGTAGAGGGTGCCGGTGACTGCCCTGGTGAACGCGGGGGGGCCGGTGTCTTACAGGCGGCGGTGTTTGCCCTGCTCACCAGCCTGAGCGGGGGCGAATTAGCCTGGGGGGATGTTTACCGGAATTGTCGAGGAGCTCGGCGAGGTGACGGCCCGCGACGTGCTCGCCGATGCGGCGCGGCTGACCATCCGCGGGGCCGTGGTGACCCCCGGTGCCGGGCACGGCGATTCGATCGCCGTCAACGGTGTCTGCCTGACCGTCGCCGAGCTGCTGCCCGACGGCCGGTTCACCGCCGATGTGATGGGCGAGACGCTGAACCGGTCCAACCTGGGCGCGCTGCGGGTCGGCAGCCGGGTGAACCTGGAACGCGCGGCCGCCGTCAACAGCCGGCTGGGCGGGCACATCGTGCAGGGCCACGTCGACGGCACCGGGCGGATCGTGGCGCGCACCCCGTCCGAGCACTGGGAGGTGGTGCGCATCGAGGTGCCGCCGGAGGTGGCCCGCTACGTGGTGGAGAAGGGGTCGATCACGGTCGACGGCATCTCGCTGACGGTGTCCGGGCTGGGCGGCGAGCCCCGCGACTGGTTCGAGGTGTCGCTGATTCCCACCACCCGGGAGCTGACCACGCTGGGCGGTGCCCCGGTGGGGACGCAGGTCAATCTCGAGGTCGACGTGATCGCCAAGTACGTCGAGCGGCTGATGTCCCGCTGATCAAGCCATGGCAATAACCGCGGCGCCGCCGTGGTTCATACTGAATGCAACACGCGGGCTTCTCGTGTGAGCCGTTTCTACAGTGGTCCCGCGGCAAAGCGGGGACGGCGAGGTAGCAGAGATGACGAGGTTGGACTCCGTCGAAAGGGCGGTTGCCGACATTGCGGCCGGCAAGGCCGTCATCGTCATCGACGACGAAGACCGGGAGAACGAGGGCGATCTGATCTTCGCCGCCGAGAAGGCGACGCCGGAGATGGTGGCGTTCATGGTGCGCTACACCTCGGGCTACCTGTGTGTGCCGCTGGACGGTGCGATCTGCGACCGCCTGGGCCTGCTGCCGATGTACGCGGTCAACCAGGACAAGCACGGGACCGCTTACACGGTCACGGTCGACGCGAGAAACGGTGTGGGCACCGGGATTTCGGCCTCGGACCGGGCCACCACCATGCGCCTGCTGGCCGATCCCACCAGCATCGCCGAGGATTTCACCCGGCCCGGTCACGTGGTTCCGTTGCGCGCCAAGGACGGTGGCGTGCTGCGCCGGCCCGGTCACACCGAGGCCGCCGTGGACCTGGCCCGGATGGCCGGCCTGCAGTCGGCCGGCGCCATCTGCGAGATCGTCAGCCAGAAGGACGAGGGCTCGATGGCGCAGACCGACGAGCTGCGGGTGTTCGCCGACGAACACGACCTCGCCATGATCACCATCGCCGACCTGATCGAGTGGCGCCGCAAGCACGAGAAGCACATCGAGCGCATCGCGGAGGCCCGGATCCCGACTCGGCACGGCGAGTTTCGCGCCATCGGTTACACCAGCATCTACGAGGAGGTCGAACACGTTGCGCTGGTTCGCGGCGAGATCGCCGGCCCCAACTCCGACGGCGACGACGTGCTGGTGCGGGTGCACTCGGAGTGCCTGACCGGTGACGTGTTCGGTTCGCGCCGTTGCGATTGCGGACACCAGCTCGACGCCGCCATGGCCATGGTGGCCCGCGAGGGGCGCGGCATCGTGCTGTACATGCGCGGGCACGAGGGCCGCGGCATCGGGCTGATGCACAAGCTGCAGGCATACCAGCTGCAGGACGCCGGCGAGGACACCGTCGACGCCAACATCAAACTCGGATTACCTGCTGACGCAAGGGATTACGGAATCGGAGCGCAGATCCTGGTCGACCTGGGGGTACGTTCGATGCGGCTGCTGACCAACAACCCGGCCAAGCGGGTGGGGCTGGACGGCTACGGCCTGCACATCATCGAGCGAGTGCCGCTGCCGGTGCGCGCCAACGCCGAGAACATTCGTTACCTGATGACAAAGCGCGATAAGATGGGCCACGATCTGGCCGGCCTGGACGATTTTCACGAGTCAGTCCACTTGCCGGGCGAATTCGGCGGTGCTCTGTGAGTCGCGCCGGCGACGATGCAGAGCGAAGCGATGGTGTAGAGCGAAGCGACTAGGAGGAGTGGCGCCGATGAGTCCAGCCGCCGGCGTGCCGGAGATGCCGGCGCTCGACGCGTCCGGCGTGCGGCTGGGTATCGTGGCGAGCACCTGGCACAGCCGGATCTGTGACGCGCTGCTGGCCGGTGCCCGCAAAGTCGCCGCCGACTCGGGAGTCGAGAACCCCACGGTGGTCCGTGTGCTCGGTGCCATCGAAATCGCGGTGGTTGCACAGGAACTCGCCCGCAACCACGACGCCGTCGTTGCGTTGGGCGTCGTGATTCGCGGGCAGACACCGCATTTCGAGTACGTCTGCGACGCCGTCACCCAGGGCATCACCCGGGTTTCGCTGGACGCGTCGACGCCGGTCGCCAACGGCGTGCTGACCACCGACAACGAGCAGCAGGCGCTGGACCGGGCCGGGCTGCCGGACTCGGCCGAGGACAAGGGGGCGCAGGCGGCCGGGGCGGCGCTGTCCGCCGCGCTCACCCTGCGTGAGTTGCGCGCTCGGTTGTGACCCCGCCGGAACCCGAACGCTGGGATGTGGTGGTGCGCCCGCACCGCATCCCGTTATTAGCCTACGGCGCAGCGGTTCTCATCGCCGCCGCGCACATCGCCCTGGGCCTGCTGCTCAAGGTCGGATCCACCGGCGTGGTGTTCCGCACCTCCGACCGGGTGGCCATCGCGGTGCTGGGCCTGGTGATCGCCGACGTGGTGCTGTTGTTCGCGCGGCCCCGGCTGCGGATCGGTCTAGCCGGTGTGTCTGTCCGAAGCCTGTTGGGCGACAAGCTGATAGAATGGACCGACGTCGTCGTCGCCTCGTTCCCGGTGGGCCACCGGTGGGGGCGCATCGACCTGCCCGACGCCGAGTACATCCCGGTGATGGCCATCCAGGCCGTCGACAAGGGCCGTGCCGTGGACGCCATGGACACCGTGCGGTCACCGCTGGCGCGTTATCGCCCCGACCTGCAGGGCTGACCCGGCCGCGCAGGGGGCCGGGTCAGCGGACGCTCAGTACCGGGTGCAGTCCGTCATCATCTGCTGGAAGATCGGCAGCGCCTGCTGGGCGCCCTGGTTGTGCTCGATCGCATGCAGCAGGTTCACCCGCTGATCGGGCGACGACGCCAGATACTGCTGCAAGAACTGCTGGTTGGGCGGCGATTGGTCGAGGTACTGCGCGGCCATCGGGTTTTCCGCGTGGACCGCGCGCATCGCCTGGTCGTAGCTACAGGTGGTGTTGATCATCGGACCGTAATCGGGGTCGGCCGACGCGACCCCGGCCCCAGCGGTCGACGCCAATGCCAGGCCGCCGACGGTGATGGCCAGTTTGGCCAACGAGCGCTTCATCATTTACAGACTCCCTCCATCGCTTCGCGCCCACTCTACGTTGAGCTAGAAGCTTGGTAGCCGGAACTGAGTCCGGCCAAACCGGCGGCCCCGCCCCGCGGCCCGCTCAGCCGCCCCCGACCTGCCCGTTTTCCGGGTCCTAGGTTTCGGCGCTCCAGCTGCCGGGCAGCAGCGGCATTCGCGGGTCGTCGTCCAGCGCATCACCGGCGACTGTGGTCAACCCCACGGGAGCCGAACCGGTCGCGCCGGTGCCGGCGAACCCGATAGGGCCGGCGCCCCGGTCCGAGGCGGTCACGGATTCGGGGCCCCGCCGGTGTCGGTGTCGAGGTATTCGTGGCGGTATCCGGGGTCGATCTGACCCGGCCGCGGCCTCCGCCTATGGCGGACCTGTTCGCGCCGGTCTGCGGCGGCCGGCGCCGCCGCCGTCGCGAAATCGGGTGACGTCTGTCCGGCGCGGGCCCCGGTGACCCGCGTCGACCCGGCCAGCCCGGCCACGCCCGGCGCCCCCGCGGCGGGAATGAAGGGCGCGATCAGACCGAACGAGAGCTGGGTCAAGTGCGGCACCTGCGGGGTGAAGTACAGCAGCGACTCGCCCGCCCAGTGCGGCACCTCGGTGGCCAGCAGCGGATCGCTCATCAGGTCCGACAACGTCGCGGACGGGGTCGACGGCGACTGGCTCAGGTCGCCGCTGATGGCCCTGGCCACCTCCTGCACCCGCGTCACCCACCAGCTCAGCTGGGTGGGGCCGCCGCCGGCGTCCTGGTTGGCGACGCCGGTTTTCTGGATCTGCGGCGGCGGCGCGGTGGGCGGTTTCCACGTCATCGCGGTCTCCGACACCGCCTCGTAGATCGCCATCGTGGTGGCCGCCTACAGCCACATCGGCAGATGCTCGATCTCGTTCTGTGCGATCGGAATCGTATTGACGCCAAAGAAATTCGTCGCCACCAGCTGCGCGAAGACGGCGTGGTTGGTGGCCAGCTGCTCCAGCGTCGGCATCGCCGACAGCGCGGCGGTGTAGGCCGCGGCCACCGTCTTGGCCTC
This sequence comes from Mycobacterium lepraemurium, assembly GCA_002291465.1. Lineage (GTDB taxonomy): Bacteria > Actinomycetota > Actinomycetes > Mycobacteriales > Mycobacteriaceae > Mycobacterium > Mycobacterium avium. The sequence goes on from CP021238.1 coordinate 1,681,926, forward strand.
CCGGGCCGCGGCCGTGCTGTTGGTGCTGTTCTGCAACAGCCATGCCAGATACGGCACGTGCGCGGCCACGAACGCCTCCGCGCTGGGGCCCTGCCAGGTGCCGACCTGCACCGCCGCCAGCAGGTCGCCGAGTTCGGCCGTGGCCGAGGCGTATTCGACGCTCAGCGCCTGCCAGGCCTGCTCGGCCGCCAGCAACGACCCGGGCCCGGGTCCGCTGGACAGCGCCGCCGAATGCACCTCCGGCGGGAAGGCGGCCCAGATCGGCATGGTCATCGCCGTCTCCCCGCGGCGGACCCTGCTGTCATGACGCTCTCCTCCCTGACGAACGAGGCGGCCCGTAGGTAATGGAGCGTAACCCGAGTAGATCCGCAGATACGGATAGATTCCGGCGGGTTCACCGGAAATGCGAAGCTGACTGTCAGTTGTCGGACAGCCGGGCCAGAAACCCGTTCAGGATCAGCGTCTGCGCCAGCCCGATCTGCTGCGCGGCGCTCAGCCCGGGCAGCTCGGCCACCCGGAACGGCTCGGCGCGGCCGGCCAGGAACAGCATCGCGGCCTCGTGGTCGGATCCGGCGCTCACCGACAGTTGAGCGAACTGCAGCACCACGCCGTCGCCGGCGCGCGTCACCCGGGCATGCAGCGGCTGGTGTTTGCGCACCAGCGTGTACCCGTCCACCCCGACCGTGTCGCGCACCGACCCGACCGGTGGGCACCGGCCGCGCCGCACCAACACCTCCCCCATCGCGCCGAGACCGTCGGCGATGACGGCATCGTCGTCCAGGGCCCGCACCGCGTCACGCACCGCCTCGCCCAATCTGGCGCGGACCTGCGCGTCGTCCAGATGGCGCGGAGGCAGCCGGTCGTGCACCCGGGGATCGCGCAGGCTCAGCGCGTGCAGCGCGCTGGTGACGAGGGTGAGCACCGTCGGTGCGTGCAGCCCGACCGTCAGGTGCACGGACGGCTCGGAATGTGTTCGGGCCGAGTGCACTTGGCCGCACGGCAGATACAGCACGTCGACGGGTCGCAGGCACACGTCGGTCCACGACGCCGGGCCGTCGGTGCCGACGCCCTTGCGGCTCTGGGTCTGCTGCGGTGGCACGGGGGGTCGTCGGACACCCGCCACGTCTTGGAGCCTTCGATCTGCAGCACCAACACGTCGTGCGGGTCGTAGTGCGGGACGAACCCGGTGGAGTGCGGGGGGAGTGACGTAGGCGTTGACCCGGGTGGGGAAGTTCAGCTCGACCTCGATCGCGTGCGACAGCGAGGCGACCGTGCGCAGATACCGCTCCAGCCCGTTGCGCACCAGGGTGTAACCGTCGGCCAGGCCGTCGCGGGCGCCGCCGGCGTTCAGCGTGCCGTCGCCGCGGCGGGTCCGGCCGCACCTGCTCCAGCAGCCCGTCGACGGCCGAGGGCCCGGGCAACAGCCCGTCGAAGTAGCCGGGCCGACAGCGGTCGATGTGATGGTGCCGGGTCGCCCAGATCTCGTTCAGGAAGGCGTCGACCCCAAGGGGCCGCAGCAACCAGGCAAGCGAGGACTCGACGGCCAATTCCTTCCCAACCCCTCAGTCGCAACGGGTCGCCCGTGGCGAGCGGTATGCCCCACAGTAGACCGGCCGCCGCACCGTGCCGGCCGCGTCGCCGCCGGCTACTAGCCTGGATCTGTGCCAGATCCTGCCACCTATCGCCCCGCACCCGGGTCCATCCCGGTCGAGCCCGGAGTGTACCGATTCCGGGATCCGCACGGGCGGGTCATCTACGTCGGCAAGGCCAAGAGCCTGCGCAGCCGGGTGACGTCCTACTTCGCCGGTGTCGCCAACCTGCACCCGCGGACCCGGCAGATGGTGACTACCGCGGCCAAGGTCGAGTGGACGGTGGTCAACACCGAGGTCGAGGCGCTGCAGCTCGAATACAACTGGATCAAGGAGTTCGACCCGCGCTTCAACGTCCGCTACCGCGACGACAAGTCCTACCCGGTGCTGGCCGTCACCCTCAACGAGGAGTTTCCGCGGCTGATGGTCTATCGCGGCCCGCGCCGCAAGGGCGTGCGCTATTTCGGGCCGTACTCGCACGCCTGGGCCATCCGCGAGGTGCTGGACCTGCTCACCCGGGTGTTTCCGGCCCGCACCTGCCCGGCAGGAGTGTTCAAGCGGCACAAGCAGATTGACCGACCCTGCCTGCTCGGCTACATCGACAAGTGCTCGGCGCCGTGCATCGGTCGGGTCAGCGCCGAGCAGCACCGCCAGATCGTGGACGACTTCTGCGACTTCCTGTCCGGCAAGACCGACCGGTTCGCCCGGGAGCTGGAACAGCAGATGAACGCCGCGGCCGCCGAACTCGATTTCGAGCGGGCCGCCCGGCTGCGCGACGACCTGGGCGCACTCAAGCGGGCGATGGAGAAACAGGCCGTGGTGCTCGGCGACGGCACCGACGCCGACGTGGTGGCCTTCGCCGACGACGAACTCGAGGCCGCGGTGCAGGTGTTCCATGTGCGGGGCGGCCGGGTGCGCGGTCAGCGCGGCTGGATCGTGGAGAAGTCCGCCGACCCGGGCGATTCCGGCGAGGAACAGCTGGTGGAGCAGTTCCTGACCCAGTTCTACGGCGATCAGGCCGAATTGGGTGGTGCCGCAGACGAATCGGTGAACCCGGTGCCGCGCGAGGTGCTGGTGCCCTGCGTGCCGTCCAACGCCGACGAGCTGACCAGCTGGCTGTCCGGGCTGCGCGGGTCGCGGGTGGCGTTGCGGGTGCCGCGCCGCGGCGACAAACGGGCGCTGGCCGAAACCGTGCAGCGCAACGCGAAAGAGGCTCTGCAGCAACACAAGCTGAAGCGGGTTGGCGACTTCAACGCCAGATCGGCTGCGTTGCAGAACATTCAGGAGGCCCTCGGCCTATCCGAGGCGCCGCTGCGCATCGAATGCGTGGACATCAGCCACGTGCAGGGCACCGACGTGGTGGGGTCGTTGGTGGTGTTCGAGGACGGCCTGCCGCGCAAATCGGACTACCGCCACTTCGCGATCCGGGAAGCCGCCGGGCAGGGGCGCTCCGACGACGTCGCCTCCATCGCCGAGGTGACCCGGCGCCGGTTCGCGCGACACCTGAGCGAGCAGAACGACCCGAATATGCTTTCGCCGGAAGGAAAATCGCGCCGGTTCGCCTACCCGCCCAACCTGTATGTGGTCGACGGCGGCGCGCCGCAGGTCAATGCGGCCAGCGCGGTGCTGGAGGAACTCGGCATCACCGACGTCGCGGTGATCGGCCTGGCGAAGCGGCTGGAAGAGGTGTGGGTGCCCTCGGAGCCCGATCCGGTCATCATGCCGCGCAACAGCGAGGGGCTGTACCTGCTGCAACGCGTCCGTGACGAGTCGCACCGGTTCGCCATCACCTACCATCGCAGCAAGCGATCCAAGCGAATGACGGCATCGGTGTTGGATTCGGTGCCAGGATTGGGAGAACATCGCCGCAAGGCGTTGGTAAGCCATTTCGGATCGATAGCCCTCCTCAAGGAGGCCACCGTCGACCAGATCACCGCCGTACCCGGCATCGGGGTGGCCACCGCGACTGCCGTCCTGGAGGCATTGCGGCCCGACGAGTCCAAGGCCGCGCCGTGACGGGCCCGGGTGAGCTCGCGGGGAGCCGGCCGGTGGACGCGCACCTGGAAAACGGGGCCGGTATCGACGTCGTGCTGGTGACCGGATTGTCCGGCGCCGGACGGGGTACCGCGGCCAAGGTTCTCGAGGACCTCGGCTGGTATGTGGCCGACAACCTGCCCCCGCAGCTGATCACCCGGATGGTCGACCTGGGCATGGACGCCGGCTCGCGGATCACCCAGCTGGCGGTGGTGATGGACGTGCGCTCGCGCGGTTTCACCGGCGATCTGGACTCGGTGCGCACCGAACTGGCCACCCGCAACATCGCTCCGCGGGTGGTGTTCATGGAAGCATCCGACGACATGTTGGTGCGCCGCTACGAGCAGAACCGCCGCAGCCATCCGCTGCAGGGCGATCAGACGCTGGCCGAGGGTATCGCCGCCGAGCGGCGGATGCTGGCGCCGGTGCGGGCCACCGCGGATCTGATCATCGACACCTCGACGCTGTCGGTGCGTGCCCTGCGCGAGGCCATCGAGCGGGCGTTCGGCGGCGGCGCCAGCGCGACCATCAGCGTCACCGTCGAGTCGTTCGGCTTCAAGTACGGCCTGCCGATGGACGCCGACATGGTGATGGACGTGCGCTTCCTGCCGAACCCGCACTGGGTCGACGAATTGCGGCCCCGCACCGGGCAGGATCCCGCTGTGCGCGACTACGTGTTGGGCCAGCCCGGCGCGACCGAGTTTCTCGACGCTTACCATCGGTTGCTATCTCTGGTCGTCGACGGCTACCGCCGGGAGGGCAAGCGCTACATGACGGTCGCCATCGGCTGCACCGGCGGCAAGCATCGCAGCGTCGCGATCGCCGAGGCGCTGATGCAACGGCTGCAGGCCCAGCACGGTGAGGCCCAACTGTCGGTGCGGGTGTTGCACCGGGATCTGGGCCGCGAATGAGCGAGCCGATCAACCGGGGCATCGTCGCTCTGGGCGGCGGACACGGCCTGTACGCGACGCTCTCGGCGGCCCGCCGGCTCACCCCCTATGTTGCCGCCGTGGTGACCGTCGCCGACGACGGCGGGTCTTCGGGCCGGCTGCGCAGCGAGCTGGGCGTGGTGCCGCCGGGCGATCTGCGAATGGCGTTGGCGGCCTTGGCTTCTGATAGCCCACACGGCCGACTGTGGGCGACCATCCTGCAGCACCGGTTCGGCGGCAGCGGCGCGCTGGCCGGGCACCCGATCGGCAACCTGATGCTGGCCGGGCTCTCGGAGGTGCTGGCCGACCCGGTGGCCGCCCTCGACGAGCTGGGCCGCATCCTCGGCGTCAAGGGCCGGGTGCTGCCGATGTGCCCGATCGCGCTGCAGATCGAGGCCGACGTGTCGGGCCTGGAGGCCGATCCGCGGATGTTCCGGGTCATCCGCGGGCAGGTGGCGATCGCGACCACGCCCGGCAAGGTGCGTCGGGTGCGGCTGTTGCCGGACCACCCGCCGGCGACCCGGCAGGCCGTCGACGCCATCATGGCCGCCGACCTGGTGGTGCTCGGCCCGGGCTCGTGGTTCACCAGCGTCATCCCGCACGTGATGGTGCCCGGGCTGGCGGCGGCGCTACGGGCGACCAGCGCCCGCCGCGCGCTGGTGCTCAACCTGGTGGCCGAGCCGGGGGAGACGGCGGGCTTCTCCGTCGAGCGTCATCTGCACGTACTCGCCCAGCACGCACCGGGATTCACCGTGCACGACATTATCATCGATGCCGAACGGGTGCCCAGCGAGCGGGAACGCGAGCAATTGCGCCGCACCGCCACACTGCTTTCGGCCGAGGTCCACTTCGCCGACGTGGCCAGACCTGGTACACCTTTACACGATCCAGGCAAGCTCGCGGCGGCCCTGGACGGGGTCCGGGCGGCCCGCAAGGCCCCGGGCGCATCCCCGGTCACGGCCACCGCGGATATTCGGGTTGACGGTGCAAGCCCACCGGCAGGTGGCAACGGACCGGCCGGCAGCGGACCAAGGGGTGACGACGCGTGGCGATGACGACCGAAGTCAAGGACGAACTGAGCCGCCTGGTCGTGAAATCGGTCAGTGCGCGGCGGGCGGAGGTCACGTCTCTGCTGCGGTTCGCCGGCGGCCTGCACATCGTCGGCGGTCGCGTCGTGGTCGAGGCCGAGGTGGATCTGGGCAACGTGGCGCGGCGGCTGCGCAAGGACATTTTCGAGCTCTACGGCTACAACGCGGTCGTGCATGTGTTGTCCGCCAGTGGGATTCGCAAGAGCACCCGGTACGTGCTGCGGGTGGCCAACGATGGTGAGGCGCTGGCCCGCCAGACCGGCCTGTTGGACAACCGGGGCCGCCCGGTTCGCGGGCTGCCCGCCCAGGTGGTGGGCGGCAGCATCGCCGACGCCGAAGCCGCCTGGCGGGGAGCGTTCTTGGCGCACGGGTCGCTGACCGAGCCGGGCCGCTCGTCGGCGCTGGAGGTCAGCTGCCCCGGGCCGGAGGCCGCGCTGGCGTTGGTGGGCGCGGCGCGCCGGCTGGGGGTCAGCGCCAAGGCCCGCGAGGTGCGCGGCGCCGACCGGGTGGTGGTGCGCGACGGCGAGGCGATCGGCGCGCTGCTGACGCGGATGGGCGCCCAGGACACCCGGCTCATCTGGGAGGAGCGCCGGATGCGGCGCGAGGTGCGCGCGACAGCCAGCCGGTTGGCCAACTTCGACGACGCCAACCTGCGCCGCTCGGCGCGGGCGGCGGTGGCGGCGGCGGCCCGGGTGGAGCGTGCGCTGGAGATCCTCGGCGACACCGTGCCCGACCATCTGGCCTCGGCCGGCAAGCTGCGCGTCGAGCACCGGCAGGCCTCGCTGGAGGAGCTGGGCCGCCTGGCCGACCCGCCGATGACGAAAGACGCTGTGGCGGGCCGTATTCGGCGGTTGCTGTCGATGGCCGACCGCAAGGCCAAGATCGAGGGCATTCCCGACACCGAGTCGGTGGTGACGCCGGACCTGCTCGAGGACGCCTAGCGCGGTGGCGATGCACGCCAACGGCGCGTCGTCGCGCTGGCAAAGTCCGGGGCGCGGTGCGGAGTCGTGGGGCGTCCTGGTTCGCGGTGCTCGCTTTGCCGAGAGTGTCGGCGTGCGTGGCCGCGGGCACGCTGCCCCGAGTCACCCTTTCGCCCCTGCCGTGCCGAATTCTATGAATTGAATATGGTCCGGCACATTCGATAGTGTGCTTACGGAGGCAAATTTCCGCGCGTAACTTAGTGTTCCGGTCGGGTCAAGTGTATATTAAAGGACCGTTTCCTGGGTGGCAAATTTAATAGCGATGACATAATTTCTTTGAAATCGATATGAGTCACGGGCATATCGGCAGCACCGCGTCAGATTACATGCTCCACCACCTATTTCCCGATGACACCGCGCTGGCGGGCTCGTTCCGATGGCCGGCCGCGCGCCGCCGTGCGGGTGCCGTGGCTAAGTAAATACGTGGCCAACATAATTTGTGGTATCGAGATTTTTGTTCCACCGATAGCCGCCCGGGGAACGCCCGCCCCGGCTTTACGGACACCCATTCACTGCCTCGCCGTGCCGGATTTGCCCGAGGTAATCAGGTATATCGGCGACTTGTTTGCCGAAGCGCCGACTCCCAGCGCTCGCGGCGCGGCCCGGCTGATGTCCTACAAGCTGGACCGCTCGCGGCCGCTGTGGGAGATGTGGGTGATCGAGGGCCTGGACGGCAACGCGGGCGGCCGGTTCGCGACACTGACCAAGATGCATCACGCCATCGTCGATGGTGTCTCCGGCGCCGGGCTGGGCGAGATCCTGCTGGACGCCACGCCGGAACCCCGGCCGCCGCAACAGGAGACGGTGGGATCGCTGGTTGGGTTCCAGCTGCCCGGGCTGGAGCGGTGCGCGGTGGGGGCGCTGATCAACGTCGGCGTCAAGACGCCGTTCCGCATCGCGCGACTGCTGGAGCAGACCGTGCGCCAGCAGGTTGCCACGCTCGGGGTGCGCAGCCGGCCGCCGCGCTACTTCGAAGCGCCGAAAACCCGCTTCAATGCGCCGGTTTCGCCGCACCGCCGGGTCACCGGCTGCCGGGTGGAACTGGCCCGCGTCAAGGCGATCAAGGACGCCTACGACGTCAAGCTCAACGACGTGGTGCTGGCCCTGGTGGCCGGCGCCGTCCGCGACTATCTGCAGAAGCGCGGTGAGCTGCCGGCCAAGCCGCTCATCGCGCAGATCCCGGTCTCCACCCGCACCGACGAGAACAAGGACGACATCGGCAACAAGGCCAGCTCGATGACGGTGTCGTTGGCCACCCACATCGAGGATCCCGGCGAGCGGCTGCGGGCCATCCACGACAGCACGCAGAGCGCCAAGCTGATGGCCAAGGCGTTGTCGGCGCACCAGATCATGGGGCTGACGGAGACCACCCCGCCGGGGCTGTTGCACCTGGCCGCGCGGGCCTACACCGCCAGCGGGCTGTCGCGAAACCTGGCTCCCATCAACCTGGTTGTGTCCAACGTGCCGGGCCCGCCGTTCCCGTTGTACATGGCCGGCGCCAAGCTGGTCCCACGTGTATTGCCAGCGGTCCCGGCGATGTTGCTCACCGTCGTACTCAGTTCAGTGCGACCTGCCTATCCACACCCGCGGGCGTCACGCCAGCGTGACGCTCGAGCCCGGGAGCCACTCTGGCGTGACGCTCGAGCCCCAGAGAAAGCCGGGCCGGCGACGAGTGCGATGCCCCGGGGACGAGACTCAGTCGCGCTCGGGCGGATTTGTCGCGTACACCCAGGACAAAAACCGCGCCACGGCCTCCGCGGACCGATGCGCCCGCGGCGAGCTGAAGATGTCGAAAGCGTGTTGGGCGTGCGGCAATTCGGCGTAGGCGACCGGCGACTTCGACACCGCGCGCAGCTCCTCGACGAACTCCTGCGCTTCGATGACCGGGATCAGGGAATCGTTGCGGCCGTGCAGGACAAAGAACGGCGGTGCGTCGGCCCGCAGCCGCCGGATCGGCGAGGCGTCGACGTAGATGTCGCGGTGGGTGGCGAATTTCTTTTTGACGACGAACTTTTCGAGCAGCTGGACGAATTCGCGCCGCCCCTCGCCTTCGGCGGTGAACCAGTCGTAGCGCCCGTACACCGGCACCGCAGCCACCACCGAGGTGTCGGCATTCTCGAAGCCGGGCTGGTACTTCGGGTCGTTGGGAGTCAGCGCCGCCAGCGAACACAGATGGCCGCCGGCCGACCCGCCGGTGATTGCCACGAAGTTCGGATCACCACCGTAGCGGGCGATGTTCTCCTTGACCCAGGCCAGTGCGCGCTTGACGTCGACGATGTGGTCGGGCCAGGTGTGCCGGGGTGACACACGGTAGCCGATCGACACGCACACCCAACCGCGGGCGGCCAAATGGCTCATCAGCGGATAGGCCTGTGGCCGGCGCATTCCGATCGCCCAGGCGCCGCCGGGCACCTGCAGCAGCACCGGGGCCTTGCCGTCGCGCGGCAGATCACGGCGCCGCCAGATGTCGGCCAGGTTGGCCCGGCCGTGCGGGCCGTAGGACACCACGTTCGTCTTCCCGACGTAGCGCCGCCGGGCCACGATGTTGCCGAGCGGCAGGGTGCGCCGCCCGCTGCGGGTCGGGCGGGACTGGGGGAGCTTGTTCAGCGCCTCGGTGTAGTCGTCACCGAGTTGGTCGCGCAACCCCGCCTCCAGCACCGGGCCCGGGGTGGTGATGCCCCGATACTTGATCACGCCCAGGATCGCCCAGGACGCCGCGGTCAGGGCCAGCGCCGCCTTACCGCGCCGTTCCGCGAAGTCGCCCCGGCGTCCGCGCCGCAGCGCATCGAGCAGCGAGGCGGAGAAGTAGATGCCCGGCACCTCGGAGGCCGGCCAGCCGAACCAGAAGACCAGCACGGTGGGGTAGCCCTTGCGGGCCAGCGGGCGTAATCCGTTGGCCGCGTTGGCCAATTCCACCGCGGCGCGGGCCAGCGGCCGAGGTTTGCGGAGCGTTCGCATCAGCCCCATCAGCCGCCCACCCGTGCCCGCAAATTGGCGCGCAGGATCTTGCCCGTGCTACTGCGGGGCAGCTCGTCGAGGACTGAAATTTCGCGGGGCACCTTGTAGTTGGCCAGGTTGTCGCGCACGTGTTGCTTGAGGGCCTCGGGCGTCGCCCGCGCCTCCGGTGCCAGCACCACGAACGCCGCCAGCCGCTGCCCGTACTGCTCGTCGTCCACGCCGATCACCGCCGCCTCGGCCACGTCGGGATGTGTCGCCAACGTCTTCTCCACCTCGATCGGGTAAACTTCCTCCCCGCCGGAGACGATCATCTCGTCGTCGCGGCCGACCACGAACAACCGGCCCGTCGAGTCCAGATACCCGAGGTCGCCCGAGGACATGAAGCCTTCCTGGAAGTCCTTGCTGCTGCCGGAGGTGTATCTGTCGAACTGCGTGTTGTTGCGGACGTAGATGGTGCCCACCTCGCCGGCGGGCCGGCCGGCGGTGTCGGGGGCGGCCCGCAGGTCGGCCGGGGTGGCGGTGGCGATCATGCCGGCCTCGGTGGCGTTGTAGTTGTTGTAGATCACGTCGCCGAACTCGTCCATGAACGCGACGACGACGTCGGGACGCATCCGCGACCCCGAGGCCGCCGCGAAGCGCGGCGACCGACACTCGTAGCGGCGGCGCACCTCGACGGGCAGATCCATGATCCGGTCGAACATCGCCGGCACCACCACCAGGCCGGTGGCCCGGTGCCGGTCGATCAGGTCCAGGGTGGCCTCCGGGTCGAATTTGCGCCGGGTGATTACCGGGCAGGCGAACGACGCGGCCAGCAGCAGTTGGGAAAAGCCCCAGGCGTGAAACATCGGCGCCACGATCACGACGGGCTCCTCGGCCCGCCACGGCGTGCGGTCCAGGATCGCCTTGAGCGTACCGATGCCGGCGCTGCCGCCGGATTGCTTGGTGCCCTTGGGAGTTCCGGTGGTGCCGGAGGTGAGCAGGATCATCTTGCCCTTGCGCCCGGTGCGGATGGGCCGCGCCCCGGCCTTCGAAGCGATCAGCTGGTCGACGGTGTGCTCGTGCTCGGTGTCGGTCCACGCCACGATGCGGATCGCGTCGGGCCTGCCGGCCAGCGCGCGGTCCACCGTCGCGGTGAACTCCTCGTCGTAGATGACGGCGTCCACACCCTCGTGGGTGATCACATCGGCCAGCGCCGGCCCGGCGAACGAGGTGTTGAGCAACACGATGTCCGCGCCGATCCGGTCGGAGGCCACCAGCGCCTCGACGAAGCCGCGGTGATTGCGGCACATGATCCCGATCACCGCCGGCGCACCGGACGGCAGCGCCTGCAGCGCGGCCGCCAGCGCGTCGCACCGCTCGTCGAGCTCCCGCCAGGTCAGGCTGCCCCGCTCGTCGACCAGCCCCGGCCGGTCCGGGCAGCGTTGCGCGGCGGCGGCGAATCCGGACGTCATGTCCATGCCCTCGCGGCGCATGGCCGCGGCGATCCGCAGATAGCGGTCCGGCCGCATGGGTGCGAGCAGCCGGGCGCGGCGCATGGTGGTGATCAGGCCCAGGGTCTCGCGCACAGGATTCGGCATGGCTCAGCCCAGGATCGGGAACCGGCGCTCGGCGGCGAGCTCGTTCAGCGCCTGCTGCATCACCGAGCGCACATACTCATCGACCTCGTCGACGTCCGGGTCCTCGCCGAACTGCTTGGCGATGTCGATGGGGTCGAGCACCCGGGTCACGATCTTGGCCGGCAGCGGCAGGTTGGGCGGGATGACCGCGCTCAGCCCGAACGGGAAGCCGAACGACACCGGCAGGATCGCGCTACGCAGTAGGCGTTTGATGCCCAGCCGCTCGGCCAGCCAGGTGCCGCGGGTCAGGTACAGCTGGGTCTCCTGCCCGCCGATGGACACCGCCGGCACGATCGGCACGCCGGCCTCGATCGCGGTGCGCACGTACCCCTTCCGGCCGTCGAAGTCGATGACGTTCTCGGCCAGGGTGGTGCGGTAGGCGTCGTAGTCGCCGCCGGGGAACACGATCACCACGCCGCCGGACCGCAACGCCGCGGCCGCGTTCTCCCGATTGGCCCGGATGTAGCCGGTGCGCCGGAAGAAGTCCCCGGTGGGCCCGGTCATCAGGATGTCGTGGCTCAGCGTGTAGATCGGCCGGTCGTAGCCGTATTTGTCGTAGAAGTGCACGGAAAAGATCGGCACGTCCATCGGGAACATGCCGCCGGAGTGATTGCCGACCACCAGCGCCCCGCCGGGCGGGAACGACTCGAGGCCGTGCACCTCCGACCGGAAGTAGGCCTTGAGGACCGGGCGCATCACCGTCATCAGGCGCTGGGTCAGGACGGGGTCGAATTTGCCGATGTCCCCACCGTCGGCATTGTCGCCGCTGTCGGTCACGTTCCTCCCTTGACGCTCGCCCGAGGCCGCCGGGGCCGCGTCGAGTCCCTCGATGGTAGCGACCGGCGGCGGGCTGCTGTCATGGCGTTTCGCCTTTTTCGTTCCGGCGCGTGGCGTGGCCCCGGCCGGGAGGTTACTGTTACGACGCCCCGAGTGACCCCCGGAGAAACGGAATGCGATGGACGTAGCCGGTCTGTCCCCCGAGCGCCGCGCGCGCTCGAGCGCTCCGCACCGCACGGCCGGCACCCCCGACCGGCGCGGGCGCCGGCCGGCCACCAAGCCGGTCACCCAGCCGCACACCGTGCCGGACACCGCGGACCAGCAGCAGGCCGACTACTTCATGCGCCTGCTCACCGGGCGGCGCGGCCTGATCGACCAGCGCCTGGACGGGTATCGGCAGAAGATCGCGAAAGCCGAGGCAAAAGGCGACGTCGACGCGGTGGCCGGATTGCGGCGCCTGACCCGCATCGCCGAGCAGGATCGGCAGGCGGTGGATGGCCTGATCGACAAGCTGCGCCGGCGATTTGCCCGGCGGGACTGAAACCACCGCTCCCGCAGCGCTTTTCGCCAACACCTGGCCACCGCCGGGCCACCAGTCGCCGACCAATAGCGGGCGCGGCCCCCGACCGGCACCCACCGAATCGACGCACCCGCCCGACGGTGCCGATACATTCGATGGGCCAGCTGTTCGGTGCAGAGGAACGAGGCCGCCCATGGGATTCATGACCCCGGAGTTTCCCCACGTCGATCCCCAAACCTGGACCGGCTTGCCGCGGTCCACCCGGCGGCAGATCATGACCCGGCACTGGGTCGAGCACGGCTTCGGCTCCCCGTATGCGGTGTACCTGTTCGACATGTTCAAGATCGCCGGCTACGTCGCCGGCGCGGCCGCGGTGATCTCGCTGACGCTGGGCCTGGGCGGGCTCGGGCGCATCGCCGACTGGTGGACGCAGCCCATCGTGTAGCAGAAGCTGGTCGTCTTCACGCTGCTGTTCGAGATCCTGGGCCTGGGCTGCGGATCGGGGCCGCTGACCGCGCGGTTCTGGCCGCCGTTCGGCGGCTTCCTTTACTGGTTGCGGCCCAACACGATTCGGTTGCCGCCGTGGCCGGACAAGGTCCCGTTCACCGGCGGGGACAGCCACACCGTCGTCGACGTCGCGCTGTATCTGGTGGTGCTGGGTTCGGGCGTCGCGGCGCTGCTATCGCCGGGGCGGGGCGGGCCGGTCACCGCGGCCGGCGACGTCGGCCTGATCGATCCCGTCCTGGTGTTGCCGGCCATCGTCGCGCTGGCGCTGCTGGGGTTGCGGGACAAGACGATCTTTCTCGCCGCGCGGGGTGAACACTACGGATTGACGCTGCTGGTCTTCTTTTTCGGCTTCACCGACCAGATCGCCGCCTTCAAGATCATCATGCTGGCGCTGTGGTGGGGCGCGGCGACCTCCAAGCTCAACCACCACTTCACCTTACGTGGTGGCGGTCATGATGAGCAACAGCCCGCTGCTGCGCGCCCGGCGTTCAACTGGTTCAAACGCCGGCTCTATCTCGACCCCGTCGACGACCTGCGGCCGTCCTGGATCCCTAAGGTGATGGCCCACGTCGGCGGCACCACCGCCGAATTCCTGGTCCCGCTGGTGCTGGTGTTCGTCGCCGACGGACACCGCTGGGCCTGGTTCCTGATCGCCTTCATGGTGCTGTTCCAGCTCAACATCGCCTCCACCATTCCGATGGGAGTCCCGCTAGAGTGGAACGTCTTCTTCATCTTCTCGCTGTTCTACCTGTTCGGGCACTACGCGGGCGTCACGGCCACCGGGCTGAGCTCACCGCCGCTGCTGGGCATCCTGATCGCCGCACTGGCCGTGGTGCCGATCCTGGGAAACCTTTTCCCGCAACAGATCTCGTTCCTGCCGGCGATGCGCTACTACGCGGGCAACTGGGCCACCAGCACCTGGTGCTTCCGCACGGTCGCCGAAGACAAGATCGAGGCCAACATCACCAAGGCGTCGGTGCTGGTGCCCAATCAGCTTGCCCGCCTTTATGATCCGCAATCCGCCGAACTGATGATCGACAAGTTGATGGGCTGGCGGTCGATGCACACGCACGGGCGGGCGCTGGGCGGGCTGGTGCCGCGCGCCCTGCCCGGCGGTGCCGATGAGGCCGACTACCTGCTGCGCGACGGCGAGATCGTCGCCGGCCCGCTGATCGGCTGGAACTTCGGCGAGGGCCACCTGCACAACGAACAGCTGCTGGCCGCCGTGCAGCGCCGCTGCAACTTCGACGAAGGCGAGGTGCGGGTGATCATCCTGGAAGCCCAACCCATCCAGCGCCAGACGCAGGCCTACCGCATCGTCGACGCCAAGACCGGGCTGATCGAAGCGGACCACGTCGACGTCGCGAGCATGCTGAGCCGGCAGCCCTGGCCCGAGCCCGGCGACGAATACCCCGTCCACGTCCATGGCTAGGGCGGTGGTGGTCGGGGCCGGGCCCAACGGGCTGGCCGCGGCGAGCCACCTGGCTCGCCGCGGCGTCGAGGTGCAGGTGCTCGAGGCCGCCGATACGCCCGGCGGGGGAGCGCGGTCGGGTGAGCTGACGGTGCCCGGGGTCATCCACGACGTGTGCTCGGCCACCCACCCGTTCGGGGTCGGCTCGCTGTTCTGGAAGGAGATCGACCTGCCGAGCTACGGGCTGGTGTGGAAGTGGCCGCAGATCGACTGCGCCCATCCGCTCGACGACGGCAGCGCCGGTGTGCTGTACCGGTCGACCGAGCAGACGACGGCCGGCATGGGGCCCGACGCCACCCGGTGGCAGCGCGCCGTCGGGGACCTGGCGGCCGGATTCGACCAGCTGGCAAGCGATTTGATGCGCCCGGTGCTGCGCGTCCCGCACCATCCGGTGCGCCTCGCCCGGTTGGGGCCCCGCGCGCTGCTGCCGGCCACCGTGCTGGCCCGCTGGTTTCGCACCGAGCAGGCCCGGGCGCTGTTCGGCGGCGCCGCCGCGCACATCTACACCCGGCTGGACCGTCCGCTGACCGCCTCGCTGGGGTTGCTGTTTTTGGCCAGCGGGTACCGGTACGGCTGGCCGGTCGCCGAAGGGGGATCGGGCTCGATCATCCGGGCCCCGGTCGCCGCCCTGCGCGCGCACGGCGGCGACGTCGCCACCGGCGTCACGGTCAGCGACCGGCGCGACATCCCGGACGCCGACATCTCATGCTCGACCTGACCCCCGCCGCGGCGCTGCGGCTCTACGGCGAGCTGATGCCGGGGCGCATCGCGCGGTCCTACCGCCGCTACCGGCAGGGCTCCTCGGCGTTCAAGGTCGACTTCGCCGTCGAGGGCGACATCCCGTGGACCAACCCGGATTGCGCCCGGGCCGGCAGCGTGCACCTGGGCGGGAGCTTCGCCGAGATCGCCGACACCGAACCACCAACGCGCGCAGGGCAAGCTGGCGCCGCGCCCGTTCGTCCTGGTGGGACAGCAATACCTGGCCGACTCGTCCCGCTCGGCCGGCGGCATCAACCCGATCTGGGCCTACGCGCACGTGCCGTTCGTTTACACCGGCGACGCCACCGCCCTCGTCGTCGACCAGATCGAGCGGTTCGCGCCCGGATTCCGCGACCGCGTCGTCGCCACCGTCAGCAGGGGCACCGCCGATCTGGCCGCCTACAACGCCAACTACATCGGCGGCGACATCCTGGGCGGCGCCAACGACGGGCTGCAGGTCATCCTGCGGCCGCGCGTCTCGGTCAGCCCGTACGCCACCGGCGTGCCCGGTGTCTATCTGTGTTCACAGTCCACGCCGCCGGGACCCGGCATCCACGGGCTGTGTGGCTATCACGCCGCCGAGGCCGCGCTGGGCTGGCTGCGCCGCCGCGGCGGCTAGCTTGCGCAGGCTGTGGCCGAGGTCACCGGGGCGATACCGGAGCGGCAACCGGCCGCGGCACTGATCTAGGCTGGCGACGAGCGCAAATCAGCCGACACAGGAAAGAAGACGGAGGAGAGACAAGTGACGGTCCGGGTAGGCATCAACGGCTTCGGTCGAATCGGGCGCAACTTCTACCGGGCCTTGCTGGCTCAACAGGAGCAGGGCACCGCCGACATCGAGGTGGTCGCGGTCAACGACATCACCGACAACAGCACCCTGGCTCACCTGCTGAAATTCGACTCCATCCTGGGCCGGCTGCCCTACGACGTCAGCCTGGAGGGCGAGGACACCATCGTGGTGGGCCTGGCCAAGATCAAGGCGCTCGAGGTCCGCGAGGGCCCGGCCGCGCTGCCCTGGGGCGACCTGGGCGTCGACGTCGTCGTCGAATCCACCGGCCTGTTCACCAACGCGGCCAAGGCCAAGGGCCACCTGGACGCCGGCGCCAAGAAGGTGATCATCTCCGCGCCGGCCACCGACGAGGACATCACCGTGGTGCTGGGCGTCAACGACGACAAGTACGACGGCAGCCAGAACATCATCTCCAACGCGTCGTGCACCACTAACTGCCTGGCGCCGCTGACCAAGGTGCTCGACGACGAGTTCGGCGTCGTCCGCGGCCTGATGACCACGATCCACGCCTACACCCAGGACCAGAACCTGCAGGACGGGCCGCACAAGGACCTGCGCCGGTCGCGCGCCGCCGCGCTGAACATCGTGCCCACCTCCACCGGCGCGGCCAAGGCGATCGGGCTGGCCATGCCCAACCTCAAGGGCAAGCTGGACGGCTACGCGCTGCGGGTGCCGATCCCCAGCGGCTCGGTCACCGACCTGACCGCCGAGCTGAAGAAGCCGGCCAGCGTCGAGGACATCAACGCGGCGTTCAAGGCCGCCGCCGAGGGCCGGCTCAAGGGCATCCTGAAGTACTACGACGCGCCGATCGTCTCCAGCGACATCGTCACCGACCCGCATAGCTCGATCTTCGACTCCGGGCTGACCAAGGTGATCGATAACCAAGCCAAGGTGGTGTCCTGGTACGACAACGAGTGGGGCTACTCCAACCGCCTCGTCGACCTGGTCGCCCTGGTCGGCAAGTCGCTGTAAGCCGTGGCTGTCCACAATCTCAAAGACCTTCTCGCTGAAGGTGTTTCCGGACGGGGTGTGCTGGTGCGTTCGGACCTGAACGTGCCGCTGGACACCGATGGTGAGCAAGGCCGGATCACCGCGTCGGTGCCGACGTTGAGCGCACTGGTCGAGGCGGGCGCCAAGGTGGTGGTCGCCGCGCACCTCGGGCGTCCCAGGAACGGGCCGGACCCGGCGTTGTCGCTGTTCCCGGTGGCCGCGGCGCTCGGCGAGCAGCTGGGCCGGCACGTGCAGCTGGCCTCGGACGTGGTGGGCACCGACGCCCTGGCCCGCGCCGAGGGGTTGACCGACGGCGACGTCCTGCTGCTGGAAAACATCCGGTTCGACGCCCGCGAAACGTCCAAGGACGACGCCGAGCGGCTCGCGCTGGCCCGGAAGCTGGCCGAATTGGTCGGTCCCACAGGAGCTTTCGTCTCCGACGGTTTCGGCGTGGTGCACCGCAAGCAGGCCTCGGTGTACGACGTCGCCACGCTGCTGCCGCACTATGTCGGCACGCTGGTGGCCGAGGAGATCGCCGTGCTGGAGCAGCTGACCGGCTCCACCAAACGCCCCTACGCGGTGGTGCTCGGGGGGTCCAAGGTGTCCGACAAGCTCGGCGTGATCGAGTCGCTGGCCACCAAGGCCGACAGCATCGTCATCGGCGGCGGCATGTTCTTTACCTTCCTTGCTGCGCAAGGGTTTTCGGTCGGCAAGTCGCTGCTGGAAACCGAGATGGTGGACACCTGCCGCCGGCTGCTGGACACCTACGTCGACGTGCTGCGGCTGCCGGTGGACATCGTGGCGGCCGACAGGTTCGCCGCCGACGCGGCGCCGCAGACCGTGCCGGCCGACGCCATCCCCGACGACCTGATGGGCCTGGACATCGGGCCGGGATCGGTCAAGCGGTTCACCGCGCTGCTGTCCAACGCCGAGACGATCTTCTGGAACGGCCCGATGGGCGTGTTCGAGTTCCCGGCGTTCGCCGCGGGCACCAAGGGCCTGGCCGAAGCGATCGCCGCGGCGACCGGCAAGGGCGCCTTCTCCGTGGTCGGCGGCGGCGACTCGGCGGCCGCGGTGCGCGCGCTGGGCATCCCGGAGAGCGGTTTCTCGCACATTTCCACCGGCGGTGGGGCGTCGCTGGAATACCTTGAGGGCAAGGCACTTCCGGGCATCGAGGTGCTGGGACGTCCGCAACCGACGGGAGGCGCCGCGTGAGCCGCAAGCCACTGATCGCCGGTAACTGGAAGATGAACCTCAACCACTTCGAGGCCATCGCGCTGGTGCAAAAGATCGCGTTCGCGCTGCCGGACAAGTACTACGACAGGGTGGACGTCACGGTGCTGCCGCCGTTCACCGACCTGCGCAGCGTGCAGACCCTGGTCGACGGCGACAAGCTGCGGCTCAGCTACGGCGCCCAGGACCTGTCCCAGCACGACTCGGGCGCCTACACCGGCGACATCAGCGGCGCCTTCCTGGCCAAGCTGGGCTGCACGTTCGTCGTCGTCGGGCACTCGGAGCGGCGCACCTACCACAACGAGGACGACGCGCTGGTGGCCGCCAAGGCCGCGGCCGCGCTCAAGCACGAGCTGACCCCGATCATCTGCATCGGCGAGCACCTCGAGGTCCGCGAGGCGGGCAACCACGTCATCCACTGCGAGGAGCAGCTGCGCGGCTCGCTGGCCGGGCTGTCCGCTGAGCAGATCGGCAAGGTCGTCATCGCCTACGAGCCGGTGTGGGCGATTGGAACCGGACGGGTGGCCAGTGCGTCCGATGCTCAAGAGGTGTGCGCGGCGATCCGGAAAGAGTTGGCGTCACTCGCCTCGACACAGATCGCCGACTCGGTGCGGGTGCTCTACGGCGGCTCGGTGAACGCGAAGAACGTCGGGGAGCTGATCGCCCAGGACGACATCGACGGCGGCCTGGTGGGCGGCGCGTCGCTGGACGGCGGGCAGTTCGCCACGCTGGCCGCCATCGCCGCCGGCGGGCCGCTGCCGTGAGAACGAGCCCGCCCCGGTAGACTGGCCGTCATGCAGTTGGCTTTGCAGATCACCCTGGTCGTCACCAGCATCCTGGTGGTGCTGCTGGTGCTGCTGCACCGCGCCAGGGGTGGCGGGCTGTCCACGCTGTTCGGTGGCGGCGTGCAGTCGAGCCTGTCCGGGTCCACGGTGGTGGAGAAGAACTTGGACCGGCTGACGCTGTTCATCACCGGCATCTGGCTGGTCTGCATCATCGGCATGGCCCTGCTGATCAAGTACCGCTGACCGGCTGCCCGCGGCGGCTCACAGCGCGGCGGACAGTTCGCTGCCGTGAAAGTCGACGGCGCCGCTGTGAAAGACCGACCCCAGGATGGTCAGGTGCTCGCGCAGCCGCGTGATCGTGTTGGGCCATTCGGTGCCGAAGGTCCGGCGTTCCAGGTCGGCCGCGCCCAGCCCCAGCCCGAGGCTGAAGCGACCGTGAGCGGCGGCCTGCGCCGCCTGCGCCAACGAGGCCACGATCAGCGGGTGGCGCGGGTTGATCGGCACCACCGAGGTGCCGACGCCGAGCCCGGGCACCGCGGCCCCGACCAGCGCGGCGAGCGCGATCGCGTCATAGCTCTGCTGCTGGGCCAGCCACACCTGCCCGACTCCGAGCTCGTGGGAGCGTCGGGCCTGCGCGATCACGTCGTCGACCAGATTGGCGGCGTCGGGGTGGGTCATGAGAATGATTCCGGCGGACATGTCGTCAACCAACGCGGGCGGCCGCGCGACAATTCCGGGCGGCCCCGGGCGCCGCGATTGCGCCGACGGGCGGCCGCCGGCGCCGGCACCGATACTGGGTTCCATGGTTGAGGCATCCGAAGGCACGCTGGAACCGATCGGCGCCGTCCAGCGCACCCTGGTGGGGCGCGAGGCCACCGAGCCGATGCGTGCCGACATCAGGCTGCTGGGCGCCATCCTGGGCGATACGGTGCGCGAGGAGAACGGGCAGCAGGTGTTCGAGCTCGTCGAACGCGCCCGGGTGGAATCGTTCCGGGTGCGGCGCTCCGAGATCGACCGGGCTGAGCTGGCCCGGATGTTCGCGGGCATCGACATCCACCAGGCCATCCCGGTCATCTGCGCCTTCAGCCACTTCGCGCTGCTGGCCAACGTCGCCGAGGACATCCACCGGGAGCGCCGCCGGGCGACCCACGTCGCCGCCGGCGAACCGCCGCAGGACAGCAGCCTGGCCGCCACCTACGCTAAACTCGATCCCGCGCAACTGGATTCGCCCATGGTGGCCGAGGCGCTGCGGGGCGCGGTGGTGTCCCCGGTGATCACTGCCCACCCCACCGAGACCCGGCGGCGCACCGTCTTCGTCACCCAGCACCGGATCACCGAGCTGATGCGGCTGCACGCCGAGGGGCACACCGAAAACGACGACGGCCGCAACATCGAGCTGGAGCTGCGCCGCCAGGTCCTCACGCTGTGGCAGACCGCGCTGATCCGGCTGTCCCGCCTGCAGATCACCGACGAGATCGAGGTGGGGCTGCGCTACTACGCCGCCGCCTTCTTCAAGGTCATCCCGCAGGTCAACGCCGAGGTCCGCAACGCGCTGCGGGCCCGCTGGCCCGGCGCCGACCTGCTCGACGAGCCGATCGTGGCGCCCGGCTCCTGGATCGGCGGCGACCGCGACGGCAACCCCAACGTGACGGCCGACGTGGTGCGCCGGGCCACCGGCGACGCCGCCTACACGGCGCTGGCGCACTACCTGGCCGAGCTGACCGCCTGCGAGCAGGAGCTGTCGATGTCGGCGCGCCTGGTCGCGGTCCCCCCGAGCTGGCCGCGCTGGCCGAGGACTGCGCCGAGAAGGCCCGCGCCGACGAGCCATACCGGCGGGCGCTGCGGGTGATCCGCGGCCGGCTCACCGCCACCGCCGCCGAGATCCTGGACCGCCGACCGCAACACGAGCTGGACCTGGGTTTGCCGCCGTACGCCACGCCGGCCGAACTGCGGGCCGACCTCGACACCGTCGACACGTCGCTGCGCGCGCACGGCAGCGCACTGCTGGCCGACGACCGCCTGGCCCTGCTGCGAGAAGGCGTGCGGTTCTTCGGGTTTCACCTGTGTGGCCTGGACATGCGGCAGAACTCCGACGTGCACGAGGAAGTGGTGGCCGAGCTGCTGGCCTGGGCGGGCGTGCACCCGGGCTACCGGTCGCTGCCCGAGGACGAGCGGGTGGAGCTGCTGGCCGGTCTCCATCCGCTCCACCGTGGCGTTCAGCGCCGCGAGGGAACTGCTGAGCTCCTTGAGCGTGCTGCTCAAACCGTCGAGGACGTCTTCGACCTGCTCGACCGTTTCGTCGGCGTTCAGCGCGGCCTGGGTGAGCGTCTTGATCCGGCTTCGCTCTTGGCCCCCGCGTACGGTTCTGTCTGCTATGCCCGTCATTATCACCCGCACCGGGCCGCGGCAGGCCCCGACGGTGCGGCTAGCCCTGGACGGCGGTGCCCGGCGGCAGCTTGGCGGCGGCCTCCCGGTCGAGCAGCCACAGCGTGGTGTCCAGCCCGACCGCCCCGGCCGCGGGCACCGAGACCGGGGCGGCGCCGTTGATGGCCGCGGCCACCGCGTCGGCCTTGCCGGCGCCCGACACCATCAGCCACACCTCGCGGGAGCGCGCAATCGCGGGCAGCGTCAACGTGATTCGCTGTGGGAGCGGCTTGGGGGAGTCCTCGACCGGCACCACCATGCGGGTGGTCTCCAGCACCGCGGGGGTGTCCGGGAAGAGCGAGTTGATGTGGCCCTCCGGGCCCATGCCCAGCAGGTGCACATCGAAATTCGGGACCGGCTGCCCGGGCGCGGCGTTGGCGGCCAGCAGCTGCTCGTAGGCCAGCGCCGCCGCGGCCAGGTCGCTGCCGAATTCGCCGTCGCTGGCCGGCATCGGGTGCACCTGGCTGGACGGAATGTCGACATGGGACAGCAGCGCCTCACGCGCCTGCTTCTCGTTGCGCTCGTCGTCGTCCTCGGGGACGTAGCGTTCGTCGCCCCAGAACAGGTGCACGGCCGACCAGTCGATCGGCCGCCCCGCCAGCGACTTCAGCAGCCCGGTGCCGTTGCCGCCGCCGGTCAGCACGATCAGCGCCCGGCCCCGGGCCGCCACGGCGTCCGCGATGGTGTCGACCAGTCGCGCCGCGGCGGCGGTGACCAGGGCCTGGCTGTCCGGGAAAATTTCGATGCGGGTGCTCACGCGTATTGCACTTTCTCGATGCCTTCCAGCGCTGATTGATAAATCTCGTCGGCGTTCAGCCGGCGCAGGTCTTCGGCCAGGCACTCGCCGGTTTCCCTGCGCGCCAACGGAAGTAGGGCATCCGGGCGGGACGTGCGGCTCAGCGTGGCGGTGCGGCCCTCCTGCGGGCGGCTCAACACGATGGTTTCGCTGCTGCGCGCCAGTTCGACCTTGAGCTCGCCGACCGCCCGGCGCACCGGGCCGTTGATGCGGCTGGCCGGCCAGCCGGCCAGGACGTCGAGCGCCGGTTCGGTCTTCAAACCCGACACCAGCGCCGATTCGATCGGCTCGTGCGGCGCCAAGTCGACGGCCGCGGCCAGCAACGCCCGCCAATAGGTGATGCGCGCCCAGGCCAGATCGGTGTCGCCCGCGGTGTAGCCGGGCAGCCGGCTCTTGATCGCCGCCAGCGGGTCGACCCCGTTGGTCGCGTCCGTGATGCGACGAATCGCCGACCGGCCCAACGGATCCTGCGCGGGAACCGCGGGCGGCACGTCCGGCCACCAGACCACCACCGGAATGTCGGGCAGCAGGAACGGGGTGACCACGCTGGCGGCGTGCCCGGACAGCCGCAGCACCACCACCTCGTTGGCCCCGGTGTCGCCGCCGGCGCGCAGCTGCGCGTGCAGGCGGGGTTTGTCGGCGTACGGGTTGCCCCGCAGCGTGACGATGATCCGGCTGGGGTGTTCATGCCTGGCGTCGTCGGCCGTCTTCAGCGACTCCTCGAGGATCTCCTCGCTGTCGGGCGCGATGATCAGGGTCAGCACCCGGCCCGTGGCGACGGCGCCCACCCTTTCCCGCAGTTCGTCCAGCTTCTTGTTGACCGCGGTGGTGGTGGCGTCCGGCATGTCAATGATCATGGGCGCCACTCCTTTTCATCGCTGCGCTCTGCATCGTCGTGGCGCGTACTATGCCGCCGCCATTCGCGGCCCGTCCGGTGCAGCATCTCGAACGCCGAATCCGGGCCCCAGGTGCCGGCCTCGTAGGGCTCGGTCCTGCCGCCGCTCGCCCAGTTGTCGAGCACGGGTCGAGGATGTGCCAAGCCAATTCAACTTCGGCGTTGACGGGGAACAGGGACGGCTCACCCAGCAGCACGTCGAGGATCAACTGCTCGTAGGCCTCCGGTGATTTCTCGGCGAACGCCGACCCGTAGGAGAAGTCCATGTTGACGTCGCGGACCTCCATCGCGGTGCCCGGAACCTCGGAACTGAACCGCAGCGTGACACCCTCGTCGGGCTGCACCCGGATCACCATGGCGTTGGCGCCCAGCTCGTCGGTCATCGTCGCGTCGAACGGCAGATGCGGCGCGCGTTTGAACACCAAGGCGATCTCGGTCACCCTGCGGCCCAACCGTTTTCCAGTCCGCAGGTAGAACGGCACCCCGGCCCAGCGGCGGGTGTCCACCTCGAGGGTGATGGCGGCGAACGTCTCGGTGATCGAGTTCTTGGCGAAGCCCTCCTCGTCGAGCAGCCCGACCACCTTCTCGCCGCCCTGCCAGCCCGCGGTGTACTGGCCGCGGCTGGTGGTCTCGTCGAGCGGGTGGGCGAGGTGGGTGGCCGAGAGCACCTTGATCTTCTCGGCCTGCAGCGCCAACGGGCTGAAGCTGACTGGCTCTTCCATCGCGGTCAGCGCCAGCAGCTGCATCAGGTGGTTCTGGATGACGTCGCGCGCGGCGCCGATGCCGTCGTAGTAGCCCGCCCGCCCGCCTAGGCCGATGTCCTCGGCCATGGTGATCTGCACGTGGTCGACGTAGTGCGAGTTCCAGATCGGGTCGAACAACTGGTCGGCGAACCGCAGCGCCAGGATATTGCGGACCGTCTCCTTGCCCAGGTAGTGGTCGATGCGGAAGACCGACTCCTCGGGAAAGACGGCGTTGACGGCCTTGTTCAGGCTCTGCGCGCTCTCCAGGTCGTGGCCGAACGGCTTCTCGATGGCAACTCGGCTCCAGCGGTCGCCCTGCGGGCGGGCCAGCCCGGACTTGTGCAGTTGTTCGCACACGACGGGGAAGGACTTGGGCGTGATGGCCAGGTAGAAGGCGTGATTACCGCCGGTGCCCCGCTCGGCGTCGAGTTTGTCCAGCGTCTTGGCGAGCCGGCCGAACGCCTCGTCGTCGTCGAAAGCGCCTGGCACGAAACGGAATTCCTCCGCCAGCCGATCCCAGTTCTCCTGCCGGAACGGGGTGCGGCAGTGCTCCCTGACGGCCTCGTACACCACCTTGCCGAAATCCTGGGTGCTCCAATCCCTTCGGGCGAAGCCGACCAGCGAGAAGCTGGGCGGCAGCAGCCCGCGGTTGGCCAGGTCGTAGATGGCGGGCATGACCTTCTTGCGGGCCAGATCGCCGGTGACGCCGAAGATCACCATTCCGCACGGCCCGGCGATGCGCGGGAGCCGCTTGTCGCGCTTGTCGCGTAACGGGTTATGCCATTGCTGCGCGGTGCGAGCCGGGCTCATTTGGAAGCGGAGCCCAGCTGCTTCTGCGTTTCCTCCATCAGCTCGGTCCAGGAATCCACGAACTTCTCCACGCCCTCGTTCTCCAGCACCACGAAGACGTCCGGCAGGTCGACGCCGACCGCGGCCAGTTCGTCGAACACCCGCTGGGCGTCCGGGCCGGTGCCGGTGATGGTGTCGCCGCGGATCACGCCGTGATCGGCGACCGCGTCAATCGTCTTCTCCGGCATGGTGTTCACCGTGTTGGGGGCGACCAGTTCGGTGACGTAGAGGGTGTCGGAGTAGTCCGGGTTCTTCACCCCCGTCGACGCCCACAGCGGGCGCTGCACGCGGGCCCCGTCGGCCTTGAGCGCCTGATAGCGCTGGCCGCCCTCGAACACCTCCTGGTAGGCTGCGTAGGCCAGCCGGGCGTTGGCCACGCCGGCCTGCCCGCGCAGCGCCAGCGCCCGATCGCCGCCGATCTTCTCCAGCCGTTTGTCGATCTCGGTGTCCACTCGGGACACGAAAAACGAAGCCACCGAATGGATCTTGGACAGGTCGTGGCCGGCTTCACGCGCCTTCTCCATGCCGGCATGGTAGGCGTCCATCACGGCGCGGTACCGCTCGACGGAGAAGATCAGCGTGACGTTGACCGAAATCCCTTCGGCCAGAACGGCGGTGATGGCCGGCAGCCCGGCCTGGATCGCCGGGATCTTGATGAACAAGTTGGGCCGGTCGACGATCTTCCACAACTCGACGGCCTGGGCGATGGTCTTGTCGGTGTCGCCGGCCAGCCGCGGGTCCACCTCGATGGACACCCGGCCGTCGACACCGTCGGAGTTCTCCCACTCGCGGGTCAACACGTCGCAGGCGTTGCGCACGTCGTCGGTGGTGACGGTGCGGATGGTGGCGTCGACGTCGGCGCCCCGCGCGGCCAATTCGGCGATCTGGCTGTCGTAGGCGTGGCTCTCGGCGAACGCCTTCTGGAAGATCGACGGGTTGGTGGTCACGCCGACAACGCATTTGGTGTCGATCAGCTCTTGCAGGTTGCCCGACCGCAGCCGGTCCTGGGACAGGTCGTCCAGCCACACGGAAACCCCCGCGGCGCTCAGTGCCGCGAGGTTAGGGTTCTGAGCGGTCATGTGAATTACCTTTTCCTCAGTTGTCCACGACTTCTTCCGCGGCGGCAGCGACGGCTTCGGTAGTGAAGCCGAATTCACGGAACAACGTTTTGTAGTCGGCGGATTCGCCGTAGTGCTCGATCGAGATGATCTTCCCGGTGTCGCCGACCAGCTTGTGCCAGCTCTGCGCCACCCCGGCCTCGACGGCCACCCGGGCCGACACCGACGGCGGCAGCACACTGTCGCGGTAGTCGTCGGGCTGGGACTCGAACCATTCCACGCACGGCATGGACACCACCCGCGCCACAATGTCCTTGTCCGCCAACAACTTCTGCGCCTCGACGGCCAGCTGTACCTCCGAGCCGGTGGCGATCAGGATGACGCCGGGCTCCTGGCCGGTCTCCTCGCCGTCCGAGCCCAGGATGTAGCCGCCCTGGGCGACACCGTCGGCGTCGGTGCCCTCGAGCACCGGCAGGCCCTGGCGCGTCAGGACCAATCCGACCGGGCCGCTGCCGTTGCCGCGGGCCAGGATGGTGCGCCAGGCGTAGGCGGTCTCGTTGGCGTCGGCCGGGCGCACCACCGACAGCTTGGGAATGGCGCGCAACGCCGCCAGGTGCTCGATCGGCTGGTGCGTCGGCCCGTCCTCACCCAGCCCGATGGAATCGTGCGTCCACACGTAGATGGTGTCGATGTCCATCAGCGAGGCCAGCCGCACCGCCGGACGCATGTAGTCCGAGAACTGCAGGAAGGTGCCGCCGTAGGCGCGGGTCGGGCCGTGCAGCACGATGCCGGACAGGATCGCCCCCATGGCATGTTCGCGGACACCGAAATGCAGCACCCGGCCATACCAGGAGGCGGTGAACTCCTTGGTGGAAATCGACGGGGGCCCAAAGGAATCCGCGTTGTTGATGGTGGTGAGGTTGCTCTCGGCCAGGTCGGCCGAGCCGCCCCACAGCTCGGGCAGTTTCGGCGCCACGGCATTGAGCACCGCGCCGGAGGCCTTGCGGGTGGCGATCGCGTCGGAACCCGGCTCCCAGTGCGGCAGGTCGGCGTCCCACCCGTCGGGCAGCTTCTCGGCCGTCAACCGCTCCAGCAGCGCCTTGCGCTCGGGCTCGCGCTGCGCCCAGGCGTCGAAATCGGTCTGCCACTTCTGGTGTGCTTCCCGGCCGCGGTCGACCAGCTTGCGGGTGTGGGCGATCACCTCGTCGCGCACCTGGAACGTCTTGTCCGGGTCGAAGCCGAGGATCTTCTTGACCGCGGCCACCTCCTCCTCGCCCAGCGCCGCGCCGTGCGCCTTGCCGGTGTTCATCGCGTTGGGCGCCGGATAGCCGATGATGGTGCGCAGTTCGATGAACGACGGCCGGTCGGTGACGGCCTTGGCGGCCGCGATGGCCTCCTCGATGGCGACGACGTTCTCGCCGCCCTCGACGCGCTGCACGTGCCAGCCGTAGGCCTCGTAGCGGGCGGCGGTGTCCTCGCACAAGGCGATGTTGGTGTCGTCCTCGATGGAGATCTGGTTGTGGTCGTAGAACACGATCAGGTTGCCCAGTTGCTGCACGGCCGCCAGCGACGAGGCCTCCGACATGACGCCCTCCTCGATGTCGCCGTCGGAGGCGATCACGTAGATGAAGTGGTCGAACGGGCTGGTGCCGGTGGCGGCGTCCGGGTCGAACAGCCCGCGCTCGTAGCGGGAGGCCATCGCCATGCCCACCGCGGAGGCCAGGCCCTGGCCCAGCGGGCCGGTGGTGATCTCCACACCCTTGGTGTGCCGGAACTCCGGGTGCCCGGGCGTCTTGGAGCCCCAGGTGCGCAGCGACTCGATGTCGGACAGCTCCAGACCGAAGCCACCCAGGTACAGCTGCAGGTACAGCGTCAGGCTGCTGTGCCCGGCCGACAGCACGAATCGGTCCCGACCCAGCCAGTGGGTGTCGGTGGGGTCGTGCCGCATCACCCGCTGAAACAGCGCGTAGGCCAGGGGAGCCAGGCTCATCGCCGTCCCGGGATGTCCGTTGCCCACCTTTTGCACCGCGTCGGCGGCCAGCACCCGAATGGTGTCGACGGCGGCCGAGTCCAGCTCGGACCAGTCGTCGGGAAGGTGCGGTTGGGTCAGCGCAGAGATCTCTTCAAGTGTCGTCACAGACTCAGTCCTTGGGTCATCGAGCTGATCAATCCCACCCTAGTGCGGGAGGGCCGGCTGGTGCAGTGCAGGTTTTCGGGTACCCGCGGCCGGTAGGAGTGAAAATTACGCGCCCGTCGTCAGGCCTTAACAGTCAGTTCGGGAATCCGGGAAAAGTCGGCCGGGAAGGGACCCACGGGCCCGGCATCGCACCCACCCGGTCTATCATCGTGTGTAGTAGATGCTGCGCGCCGCTGCGACCCCAAGGAGTTATTGCGTGAGCGTTCGCGGGCGCGTCGCGCCGAGCCAAACGCCAAGCCGGATACCAGGCACCGTGCTGGCGTATCTGGCGCTGACCAAGCCGCGGGTCATCGAACTGCTGCTGGTGACCGCGATTCCGGCGATGCTGCTCGCCCAGCGCGGCACCGTGAACCCGCTGTTGATCGTCAACACGCTGATCGGCGGGATGCTGGCCGCGGGCGGCGCCAACGCGCTGAACTGCGTGGCCGACGCGGATATCGACAAGGTGATGAAGCGCACCGCACGCCGGCCGCTGGCCCGGGCGGCGGTGCCCATCCGCAATGCCCTGGTGTTCGGGCTGGTGCTGACGGCCGGCTCGTTCTTGTGGCTGTGGTGGACGACGAATCTGCTGTCGGGGCTGCTGGCGCTGGCGACGACCGCGTTTTACGTGTTTATTTACACACTGCTGCTCAAGCGGCGCACCTCGCAGAACGTGGTGTGGGGCGGCGCGGCCGGCTGCATGCCGGTGATGATCGGCTGGTCGGCGGTCACCGGCACGATTCAGTGGCCGGCGCTGGTGATGTTCGCCATCATCTTCTTCTGGACGCCGCCGCACACCTGGGCGCTGGCGATGCGGTACAAGGACGACTACAAGGCGGCGGGCGTCCCGATGCTGCCGGCCGTGGCGACCGAGCGTCAGGTGACCAAGCAGATCCTGGTCTACACCTGGCTGACGGTGCTGGCCACGCTGGCGCTGGCGACGGGCTGGCTGTACGCGGCGGTCGCCGTGGTGGCCGGGGTGTGGTTCCTGGCGACGGCCCACCAGCTCTATGCCGGGGTGCGCGCTGGCGAGCCGGTCAAGCCGCTGCGGTTGTTCCTGCAGTCGAACAACTACCTGGCGGTGGTGTTCTGCGCGCTGGCGATCGACTCGGCGATCGGGTTGCCGACGCTTCTGTGAGTTGCTGGCGCCGGGCCCGGTCCCGCGTCACATCCGTCACGCCCGTCCCTGTGCGGAAGTTGACCGCGTCTGCCCGCCTCGCAGCGACAATCGGCTCGCCTCAACGGTTGTCGCTCGGAGGCGGGCACTTCGTCCATCGTCCTCGCGCCGTGGCCCATGTGGCCTGAGTGAAATGCCTAGGGGAGCAGCACGATCGAGCCGGTGGTCTTGCGGCCCTGCAGGTCGCGGTGGGCGCTGGCCGCGTCGGCCAACGGATAGCGTCCGCCCACTTCGACGGTGATGTCGCCGGCGGCGATCGCCGCGAACAATTCCTCTGCGCGCCAACTGAATTCCCGGCTGGTGCGGATGAAGTGCGCCAGCGACGGCCGGGTCAGGAACACCGAGCCGGCGGCGTTGAGGATCGAACGGCGGAACCGGGCCGCTGGCCGCCCCGAACAGCGCCAGGGTGCCCCGCACCGCCAGGCTGGCGTCGAACGTGCTCGCGCCCACGCCGTCGTACACCGCGGCCACCCCGGCGCCGTCGGTCAACGCGCGGATCCGGCTGCCGAATTCGTCGGCGTCGTCGGGGTAGGAGAGCACCTCGTCGGCACCCGCCTGCGCCGACCGGCGCGCCTTCTCCGGGTCGACACCGTGGTGATCACCCGCGCGCCCAGCAGGTGCGCCCACTGCGTCAGGATCAGCCCGACACCGCCGGCGCCGGCGTGCACCAGCACCGTGTCGCCGGCCTGCACCGGATACACCGACTTCAGCAGGTAGTGCGCGGTCAGCCCCTTCAGCAGCGCCGAGGCCGCCACGTCGGCGGCCACCCCGTCCGACACGTGTGCGGTCAAAGATGCTGGGGCCGTTGCATATTCGGCGTAGCCGCCGGTCGCCGCGGCACTGACCATCCGGTCGCCGACGTTGAAGCCGTCGACGCCGTCACCGGCGGCGGCGACGGTGCCGCACAGTTCCTGGCCGATGATGAACGGCAGCTCGCGCGGGTACTGCCCGGAGCGGAAATAGGTGTCGATGTAGTTGACGCCGATGGCCTCGGCCTTGATCAGCACCTGCCCCGGCCCGGCCGTGGGTGTGGGGGTTTCGACGTAGCGCAGTACCTCGGGGCCGCCGGTTTCGCTGACTTCGATTGCGTGCATGTGCTTATCATGCCCGGACATGAAACTCGCCCGTCCGGACGTCTTCCATCCCCGCATCGTGCTGGCGGGTCTCCGCGACGATCCCGGGGTGGTGTCCGCGCTACGCCGGCGTGGCCTGCACGCACGCCGGCTGCCCTGGGACGCCCCGGAGACGCTGCACGCCGACCTGGTGATCGTGCGGGCCGGCCCGGATGCCGCGCGGCGCGACGAGTTCCTGGCCTGGACCCGCCGCCCGCGCCACCTGTTCAACCCGCCCGCGGCGCTGGCGTGGAACCTCGACGCGCATTATCTGCGCGACCTGCGCGACGGCGGTGTGCCGACGCGGCCGGGCGCTCAGCCCGAGACATCGTTGATCTTCCTGGGCGGCGCGCAGTCGCACGCCTCGCCGGCCGAGCCGGAATTCGAGTCCTGGGAACTCGGCCACGCCGCGCTCGCCGTGGCCGCCGACCATACCGGGATCGGCGTGCCGGAGTTGCTGTTCGCGCGCGCCGACCTGGCCGGGGACCGGCTGGTGCGGCTGGACCTGGTCGCGCCGGAACTGGGCGGGCGACACCTCGACACCCCGGGCCGCGAGGCCGCGCAGCGCCGGTTCGCGCTGGCGGTCGAGTCAGCCTGTGAGCGGCTCGGCCTGGGCGCGCTGTCGCATCGACGCCCATAGCGCGGGGGTGGCCGCGGTGCACGCGGCCACCCCCGCCACGTGCACGGCCACCAGCGCGGCGGGCACCCCGGTGTAGTACTGCGCGGTGCCGACGGCGGCCTGCGCGCACAGCAGCACCAGCAGCACGCCGAGCCGCAGCAGGATATGGGCCGCGCGGCGCGCACGGCCAGCAGCCCGAAACCCAGCCCGACGATCAGCGCCAGGTAGGCGACCAGCAGCGAGGAGTGCAGGTGCACCAGGGTGTCGACCTGCACCTTGAGCCGCGGCACCGTCCGGGTCGGGCTGCGGTCACCGGCGTGCGGCCCGGCGGCCGTCACCAGCGTGTCGGTGACCAGCACCGCGGCCAGATTGACGCCGGACAGCGCCGTGAGCACCCGCAGCGGGGTGGGCACCCGCGGCTGATCCACCCCGTCGTCGGGCTCGCCGATCTTGACGTACAGCAGCACCGACAGCCACACCATCGTCATCGAGGTCAGCAGGTGGATGGCCACCGTCCACCAGAGCAGGCCGGTGCGCACGGTAATCCCGCCGATGACCGCCTGCACAACGGTGGACACCGGCATCAGCCAGGCGTAGACGAGCACCTCGGGCCGTCGCCGCGCCCGGGTCACCGCCAGCACGGCCAGCGCCGCGGCGACGACGACCGCGAACGCGATCATCCGGTTGCCGAATTCGACGGCCTGGTGGATGCGTGGCACCTCGGCGTGCGGCACCGGGACGAAGCTGCCCGGGAAGCATTGCGGCCAGGTGGGGCAGCCCAGGCCCGAGGCGGTGACGCGGACGATCGCGCCGGTGATGGCGATTCCGCCCTGGGTGAGGATGACGGCCACGGCGATCAGGCGCTGGATGCCCACGCTGGGATTGGGCAGCAGGTCCACCAACCGCAGCAGCGTTCGTCCGAGCATTGCCCGATGGTATGCGACCGAAAAAACTACAGTCCGTAGTAATCCTGGCGGGTGTCCACGCGTTTGAAACCACGCACACGGGTGTCGGCGTGTCTTCGCCACCATTTATTGTGTCGTGCCCCGGGCACCCAGGGCGAGCGGAACCCGGGCCGTCAGGTGAAGCGGAACCAGCGCAGCGCCCCCAGCGCGCCGAGCGCTCCCCACGCGACCAGCACGGCCATCCCGAACCAGTCCGCCGACAGGGTCATCGCCCGGGAGAGCGCCTCGGTGAGCGCGCCCGACGGCGTCAACCGGGCCGCCCATTTGATGCCGGCCGGGATCACCCCGCTGTCCACGGTCAACGCGCCCAGGCCGGCGAAGACGAACCACATCAGGTTGGCCAGCGCGAGCACGATCTCGGCCCGCAGCGTCCCGCCGAGCAGCAGCCCCAGGGCCGCGAACACCGCGGTGCCCAGCGCGATCACCGCCGCACCCAGCGCCAGCGCGGCCAACGCCGGCCGCCATCCCAGCGCAAAACCGATGGCCCCCAACAGGATTGCCTGCAAGAACACCACCGTGACCACGGCCAGCGACTTGCCCGCGATGATGCCCCACACCGGAAGTGGTGTCTCCCCAAGACGTTTCAGCGCGCCGTAGCGGCGGTCGAAGGCCACCGCGATGGCCTGCCCGGTGAACGCGGTGGAGATCACGGCCAGCGCCATGATGACCGGGGTGAAGGTGGCGGCGCGGTTCTGGCCGAACGAGCCCAGCGGTAACAGGGTGAGCCCTACCAGCAGTGTGATCGGGATGAACATGGTCAGCAGCAGCTGCTCGCCGTTGCGCAGCAACAGCTTGAGCTCCAAACCGTATTGTGCGGCAAGCATTTTCGGCACCGCACTGGGCCGCGGGTTGGGGGTGAAGGTGCCCACGGGGAAGACGCCGGAATCAGTCACTGCCGTAGCTTTCTGCCGGTGAGGTCGAGGAACACATCCTCGAGGCTGCGTTGTTCGACGCGCATGTCGGTGGCCAGCACGTCGATCCGGGCGCACCACGCCGTGACCGTGGCCAGAACCTGGGGGTCGACCGGGCCCTCGACCAGATACTCGCCCGGTGTCAGCTCGGTGGCCTTGTAGTCCTCGGGCAGGGCGGCGCTCAGCAGCGACAGGTCCAGCCGCGGCGGTGCGCTGAACCGCAACTGGTCCTTGGCTCCGCTGCGCATCAACTCCGCGGGCGTGCCCGCGGCTACCGTCGCCCCGTGGTCGATGATCACCAGCTGGTCGGCCAGCTCCTCGGCTTCCTTGAGTTGATGCGTGGTCAGCACCACGGTCACCCCGTCGCGGCGCAGCGCGTCGATCAGTTCCCACACCAGCAGCCGGGCGTGTGCGTCCATGCCCGCGGTGGGCTCGTCGAGGAACACCAGCTCGGGCCGCCCGACCAGCGCACAGGCCAGCGCCAGCCGCTGCTGCTGGCCGCCGGAGAGTCGCCGGTAGGTGGTGCGGGCGGCGTCGGTCAGGCCCAGCGTGTCCAGCAGCCAGGCCGGGTCCAGCGGGTCGGCGGCGTAGGCGGCCACCAGGTTGAGCATTTCGCCGGCGCGGGCCGCGGGATAGCCGCCGCCCTGCAGCATCACCCCGATACGCGGCCGCAGCCGGGCGTTGTCGGTGATCGGGTCCAGGCCGAGCACCTCGAGGGTGCCGGCGTCCGGGCGCACGAAGCCCTCGCACATCTCGACTGTCGTGGTCTTGCCCGCCCCGTTGGGGCCGAGCAGCGCTAGCACCTCGGCGGCGTGCACCTCGAGGTCGAGATCGCGGACCGCCGTGGTGGATCCGTAGTGCTTGCTGACCCCGCGCAGCCGCACGACCGTTTCAGGAACGTCCGCGCTCACGTGGAATCAGCGTAGGCGTCATGCGCCGGCGCCGGCCGGAGGGTCGACGGGGACCGCGCGGGGGCCACCGGGTCGATCACCGGTTGACCGTCGGGCGCCCGCTGCGGCGCCGGCAGCGGCCGCCACGGCAGCCGGGTGTAGGTCAGCGCGGTCAGCACCGCCACGATGACGGTGCTGGCCACGGTGGCGTCGACGATCTGGAACAGGGCGAACCGGTCGCCGTTGGCGGTGGGGCCGAAGATGCCGACCACCAGGCTGATCACGATGGCGGCCACCCGGAAACCGGTGCGGGTCGCCCAGGCGGCCAGCGGGATGGTCGCCCACAGCAGATACCAGGGCTGCACGACGGGAAACAGCAGCACGGTGACGCCCAGCGCGACGCCCAGCCCACCGATCGGGTGCAGCCGGCCGCGGAACACGGCCAGCAGCAGCCAGCCCACCATGACCGTGATGATCAGCACACCGATCGCGCGGGTCAGCCCCAGTACCGCGGTGGTGTGATCGCCCAGGCCCAGCAGGATGCCGACCTGCCCGGTGCCCAGCGCCAGCAGCGTTGGCGGCGACATCCAGCTGCGCACCACGTTGGCTGTGCCCAGCGTGTAGATCCAGCCGAACCCGAGCCCGCTGGCCCAGCCGACCAGCGCCATCACCGCCAGCGACAGCGCCGCCATGCCGCCGCCGGCCAGCAGCAGCGCGCGCAGGTTGCCCCCGCACCGGTAGGCCAGCGCCATCGTGACGAAGCCCAGCGCCAGCAGCGACGGCAGCTTCACCTGCGACGACAGCGTGATCAGCACGGCGCCGGCCAGCAGCATGCCCAGCGGCTCCCAGTCCGGGCCGGGCCGCAGCGAGTGCGGCAGCAGCCGCGCGGAATCGATTCCGCGCAGCGCGAATTCGGCCCCGGCCAGCATCAGCCCGAGCATCAGCGCCTCGTTGTGCACGCCGGCCACCAGGTGCATGATCAGCAGCGGGTTGGCCGCGCCCAGCCACAGCGCGCTCACCTCGGCGACGCCGCAGCGCCGGGCCAGCCGGGGCGTCGCCCACACGATCAGCCCCGCCCCGATCAGCTCGACCAGCCGGTGACACAGCACCGCGGCCACGATGTTCTCCCCGGTGATCGCCGAGATGCCCCGCCCGATCCACAGGAACAGCGGGCCGTACGGGGCGGGCGTCTCGCGCCACAGCGTGGGCACCGACAGCGTGAAGATGTGCGACAGCCCCAGCCCGGAGGCCGGGCCGACCCGGTACGGGTCGAGCCCCTCCAGCGAGATCTGGCTCTGCGCCAGATAGGAGTAGACGTCCTTGCTGTACATGGGCGGGGCGATCAGCAGGGGCAGCACCCACAGCAGCAGGGTGCGGTCGAGGTCGCCGCGCGACATCCGGCGGGTGCCCAGCGCGAACCGGCCGAGCATCAGCCAGGCCAGCGCCATCATCACCGCGCCGGTGGTGGTCATGGTCAGCGACACGGTCTGGATGCGCGACGGCAGGTTCAGCAGCCGCACCCCGAACGTGGGGTCCTGCACCACGGGCCGGGCCCCGGCGCCCAGCGCGCCGATCGCCATCAGCATGGTGCCGCTGGCGCCGAACAGCCGGGTACGGCGCAGCGCGGTGAGCTCGGTATCGTTCAGCGGCGAGCCCACTGCCTGCTCGTCGCCGTGCAGACTCGCGATCGACGAGCTCAGCGTGTGGTGGCGGGCTGCCATCAGTGCAGCCTAGCCGGTGTGACCAGGGCAACCGTCTACCCAGGGCACCCTTGCTAGACCGATCCCCGGAATTGCGTCACACTAGTGTTGTGAAAATCCGAACCAGCCTCGATGACGCTGCCGTGGGCGCGGCGGGCGCGGCTGTGCCGGATGGTCACACCCGCCGCGCCATCGTGCGCCTGCTGCTGGAATCGGGGTCGATCACCGCCGGCGAGATCGGTGACCGGCTGGGTCTGGCGGCCGCCGGGGTGCGGCGCCACCTCGACGCGCTGATCGAGGCGGGCGACGCCGAGTCCATCGCACCCGCGGCGTGGCAGCACGCGGGTCGTGGCCGTCCGGCCAAGCGCTACCGGTTGACGTCGGCCGGCCGGGCCAAGCTCGACCACGCCTACGACGATCTGGCCGCCGCGGCCGTGCGCCAGCTGCGTGAAATCGGCGGTGAGGAGGCGGTTCAGGCGTTCGCCCGGCAGCGGATCGACGCCATTCTGGCCGGTGTCCACGGCGCCGCCAGCGCGGCCGACGACGACATCGAGGCGGCCGCCCAGCGGATCGCCACCGCGCTGACCAAGGCGGGGTATGTCGCCACCACCACGCAGGTCGGGGGGCCGATCCACGGCGTGCAGATCTGCCAGCATCACTGCCCGGTGTCGCACGTCGCCGAGGAGTTCCCGGAGCTGTGCGACGCCGAACAGCAGGCGATGGCCGAGGTGCTGGGCACCCATGTCCAGCGGTTGGCGACCATCGTCAACGGCGACTGCGCGTGCACCACGCACGTGCCGCTGGCTCAGACAGCCAAGGCGCCCAGCCCGCGCCGCCACACCACGAGCAACAAAGGAGCGTCCCTATGACCCTCACGCCCGAGGCCAGCAAGACGGCCGTCGCGCCGCTGACCCAGGAAGAGGCGATCGCTTCGCTGGGGCGGTACGGCTACGGCTGGGCGGACTCCGACGTCGCAGGCGCCAGCGCCCAGCGCGGCCTGTCCGAGGCCGTCGTCCGCGACATCTCGGCGAAGAAGAACGAGCCCGAGTGGATGCTGCAGACCCGGCTGAAGGCGCTGCGCATCTTCGAGCGCAAGCCGATGCCGACCTGGGGCTCGAACCTGGACGGCATCGACTTCGACAACATCAAGTACTTCGTGCGCTCCACCGAGAAGCAGGCCGCCAGCTGGGAGGACCTGCCCGAGGACATCCGCAACACCTATGACCGGCTGGGAATCCCGGAGGCCGAGAAGCAGCGGCTGGTCGCCGGGGTGGCGGCCCAGTACGAGTCCGAGGTGGTCTACCACCAGATCCGCGAGGACCTGGAAGCCCAGGGCGTCATCTTCATGGACACCGACACCGGTCTGCGCGAACACCCCGAGATCTTCCAGGAGTACTTCGGCACCGTGATCCCGGCCGGGGACAACAAGTTCTCCGCGCTGAACACCGCGGTGTGGAGCGGCGGTTCGTTCATCTACGTGCCGCCGGGCGTGCACGTAGACATCCCGCTGCAGGCCTACTTCCGGATCAACACCGAGAACATGGGCCAGTTCGAGCGGACGCTGATCATCGCCGACGAGGGCTCCTACGTGCACTACGTGGAGGGCTGCACGGCGCCGATCTACAAGTCCGACTCGCTGCACTCGGCGGTCGTCGAGATCATCGTGAAACCCAATGCGCGCGTTCGGTATACGACCATCCAGAACTGGTCGGGCAACGTCTACAACCTGGTCACCAAGCGGGCCCGGGCCGAGGCCGGCGCCACCATGGAGTGGATCGACGGCAACATCGGGTCGAAGGTCACCATGAAGTACCCGGCGGTGTGGATGACCGGCGAGCACGCCAAGGGCGAGGTGCTCTCGGTGGCCTTCGCCGGCGAGGACCAGCACCAGGACACCGGCGCGAAAATGCTGCACCTGGCCCCGAACACGTCGAGCAACATCGTGTCCAAGTCGGTGGCCCGCGGCGGCGGCCGCACCTCCTACCGCGGCCTGGTCCAGGTGAACAAGGGGGCGCACGGATCGCGTTCCAGCGTGAAATGCGATGCGCTGCTGGTGGATACGATCAGCCGCAGCGACACCTACCCGTACGTCGACATCCGCGAGGACGACGTCACCATGGGGCACGAGGCCACCGTGTCCAAGGTCAGCGAGAGCCAGCTGTTCTACCTGATGAGCCGCGGGCTGACCGAGGACGAGGCGATGGCCATGGTGGTGCGCGGCTTCGTCGAGCCGATCGCCAAGGAGCTGCCCATGGAGTACGCGCTGGAGCTCAACCGGCTGATCGAGCTGCAGATGGAAGGCGCGGTCGGGTAGTGGCGAATCTGACTGAAGCGGTTGAGGGTTCGTCCCTGGCCGCCGCGAACAAGGGGGAGCTGTTCGCCTCCTTCGACGTGGACGCCTTCGAGGTGCCGCACGGCCGCGACGAGATCTGGCGGTTCACCCCGCTGCGCCGGCTGCGCGGCCTGCACGATGGCTCGGCGCTCGCCACCGGCAAGGCCGAGGTCAGCGTCGGCGAGCAACCCGGCCTGCGGGTACAGACCGTGCGCCGCGGCGACGAGCGGCTGGGCCAGGGCGGTATCCCGACGGACCGTGTTGCCGCGCAGGCGTTTTCGTCGTTCAACTCCGCGACCCTGATCACCGTGCCGCGTGACACCCAGATCGCCGAGCCGATTGGCGTCACCGTCACCGGGCCCGGGGAGGGGGCGGTGGCCTACGGGCACCTGCAGATCCGCGTCGAAGAGCTCGCCGAGGCGGTGGTGGTGATCGACCACCGCGGCAGCGGAACCCTCGCCGACAACGTCGAATTCGTCGTCGACGACGCCGCCCGGCTCACCGTGGTGTGGCTGGCCGACTGGGCCGACGACGCCGTGCACGTCAGCATGCACCACGCCCGGCTGGGCAAGGACGCGGTGCTGCACCACGTCGCGGTCACCCTCGGCGGTGAGGTGGTGCGGCTGACCGCCAATGTGCGCTACACGAGCACCGGCGGCGACGCCGAGCTGTTGGGCCTGTACTTCGCCGACGACGGCCAGCACCTGGAGTCGCGGCTGCTGGTCGACCACGCGCAGCCGGACTGCAAATCCAACGTGCTGTACAAGGGTGCGCTGCAAGGCGATCCGGCCTCCGCGCTGCCCGACGCGCATACGGTGTGGGTGGGTGACGTGTTGATCCGCGCCGAAGCCACTGGCACCGACACCTTCGAGGTGAACCGCAACCTGGTGCTCGCCGACGGTGCCCGTGCCGACTCGGTGCCCAACCTGGAGATCGAGACCGGCGAGATCGGCGGGGCCGGGCACGCCAGTGCCACCGGTCGTTTCGACGACGAGCAGCTGTTCTACCTGCGTTCCCGCGGCATCCCCGAAGAGCAGGCGCGGCGCCTGGTGATCCGCGGCTTCTTCGCCGAAATCATCTCCAAGATCGCGGTGCCCGAGATCCGGGAACGCCTCACCGCAGCCATCGAACACGAACTAGCCTTCACCGAATCGAGAGCAACAGCTTCATGACCACTCTGGAAATCAAAGACCTGCACGTCAGCGTCGTGAACCCGAACGCCGCCGAGTCTGAGCGCGAGATCCCCATCCTCAACGGGGTCGACCTGACGGTGAAATCCGGTGAGACGCATGCCTTGATGGGTCCCAACGGCTCGGGCAAGTCGACGCTGTCCTACGCCATCGCCGGTCACCCCAAGTACACGGTGGCCTCTGGCTCCATCACCCTGGACGGCCAGGACGTGCTGGCGATGAGCATCGACGAGCGCGCCCGCGCCGGCATCTTTCTGGCCATGCAGTACCCCGTCGAGGTGCCCGGCGTCTCGGTGTCGAACTTCCTGCGCTCGGCGGCGACCGCGGTGCGCGGCGAGGCCCCCAAACTGCGGCACTGGGTCAAAGAGGTCAAGGCGGCCATGGGCGCCCTCGAGATCGACCCCGCGTTCGCCGAGCGCAACGTCAACGAGGGCTTCTCGGGCGGGGAGAAGAAGCGCCACGAGATCCTGCAGCTGGAGCTGCTCAAGCCCAAGATCGCCATCCTCGACGAGACCGACTCGGGGCTCGACGTCGACGCGCTGCGGGTAGTCAGCGAGGGCGTCAACCGCTACGCGCAGGCCGAGCACGGCGGCATCCTGCTGATCACCCACTACACTCGCATCCTGCGCTACATCCACCCCGAATACGTGCACGTCTTCGTCGGCGGCCGGATCGCCGGATCCGGTGGCTCGGAGCT
The DNA here is from genome assembly GCA_002291465.1 of Mycobacterium lepraemurium. Classification (GTDB taxonomy): domain Bacteria; phylum Actinomycetota; class Actinomycetes; order Mycobacteriales; family Mycobacteriaceae; genus Mycobacterium; species Mycobacterium avium. The sequence continues at coordinate 1,721,486 of CP021238.1, forward strand.
TGCCGACGAACTCGAGCAGAACGGCTACGTGCGCTTCACCCAAGCGGCGGCAGCGGGGGCGTAAGCATGACGGCGACACAACTGGATGTGGCTGCGATCCGCGCTGATTTCCCCATTCTGAAACGGATCATGCGCAGCGGAAACCAGTTGGCGTACCTGGATTCCGGTGCGACGTCGCAACGCCCACTGCAGGTGCTCGACGCCGAGCAGGAATTCCTGCTGACCTCCAACGGCGCCGTGCACCGCGGTGCGCACCAGCTGATGGAGGAGTCCACTGACGCCTACGAGCAGGGCCGCGCCGACATCGCGGCGTTCGTCGGCGCCGACCCGGACGAGCTGGTGTTCACCAAGAACGCCACCGAGGCGCTCAACCTGGTGTCGTACGTGTTGGGGGACAACCGTTTCGAGCGGTCCGTCGGCCCCGGTGACGTGATCGTCACCACCGAGCTGGAGCATCACGCCAACCTGGTGCCGTGGCAGGAGCTGGCCCGGCGCACCGGCGCCAGCCTGCGCTGGTACGGCGTCACCGACGACGGGCGGATCGACTTGGACTCGTTGCAGCTCGACGAGCGGGTCAAAGTGGTTGCCTTCAGCCATCATTCGAATGTGACCGGGGCGGTGGCGCCGGTGGCCGAGCTGGTGGGGCGGGCCCGCGCGGTGGGCGCGCTGACGGTGCTGGACGCCTGTCAGTCGGTGCCGCACCAGCCGGTGGACTTCCACGCGCTCGACGTCGACTTCGCCGCGTTCTCCGGGCACAAGATGTTGGGCCCCAACGGGATCGGCGTGCTCTACGGGCGCCGCGAGGTGTTGTCGGAGCTGCCGCCGTTCCTCACCGGTGGCTCGATGATCGAGACCGTGACCATGGAATCCTCCAGCTACGCGCCGGTGCCGCAGCGGTTCGAGGCCGGCACCCCGATGACCTCCCAGGTGGTCGGGTTGGCCGCGGCCGCCCGCTATCTCGGCGCCCTCGGCATGGACGCGGTGCAGGCCCACGAGGAGAGGCTGGTCGCGGCGGCGATCGAGGGCCTGTCCGGTATCGGCGCGGTCCGCATCGTCGGGCCGACGTCGACCGAAAACCGTGGCTCGCCGGTGTCTTTCGTCGTCGACGGGGTGCACGCGCACGACGTCGGGCAGGTGCTCGACGACGAGGGCGTGGCGGTGCGGGTGGGCCACCACTGCGCGCTGCCGCTGCACCGCCGGTTCGGATTGGCGGCCACCGCCCGGGCGTCCTTCGCGGTGTACAACACCGCCGACGAGGTCGACCGCCTGGTGGCGGGTGTGCGCCGCGCCCTGGACTTCTTCGGCGGAGCGTGAGCCGTGCGTCTGGAACAGATGTATCAGGACGTGATCCTCGATCACTACAAGCACCCGCAGCATCGCGGGTTGCGGGAACCGTTCGGCGCCGAGGTGTTTCACGTCAACCCGGTCTGCGGTGACGAGGTCACCCTGCGGGTGATGCTGTCCGACGACGGCGAGGCCGTCGCCGACGTCTCCTATGACGGCCAGGGCTGCTCGATCAGCCAGGCGGCCACCTCGGTGCTCACCGAGCAGGTGATCGGACGCAGCGTCGAGGAGGCGCTCGACACCATCGGTGCGTTCGCCGAGATGGTGTCCTCGCGCGGCGCTGTCGAGGGCGACGAGGACGTGCTCGGCGACGGGATCGCGTTCGCCGGAGTGGCCAAATACCCGGCCCGGGTGAAATGCGCGCTGCTGGGCTGGATGGCGTGCAAAGACGCGCTGGCCCAAGCCTATTCGAGGAGAGAGGTGACCGATGAGCGAAACCACCGCGCCGGATGACGAACTGCTCGCCGACGTCGAGGAGGCGATGCGCGACGTCGTCGACCCCGAACTCGGCATCAACGTCGTCGACCTGGGGCTCGTCTACGGGCTCAATGTCGAGGAGGGCGACGAGGGAACGGTCGCGCTGATCGACATGACGCTGACGTCGGCGGCCTGCCCGCTGACCGACGTCATCGAGGACCAGTCGCGCAGCGCGCTGGTGGGTTCCGGCCTGGTCGACGAACTGCGGATCAAATGGGTGTGGAACCCGCCGTGGGGCCCGGACAAGATCACCGACGAGGGCCGCGAGCAGCTGCGCGCGCTCGGCTTCACCGTCTAGAACCGTCTAAAGCAGCCCGCCTGAACAGCCGCTAAAGGTGCAGCGGCAGGTGTGGCAGGTGCAGGTGGTGGCGGTGGTGGTGCGGATGCCCCATCGGCGGGCAGGTCTCGAGGCTGATCATCGTCGCGTGCAGCACCACGCCGTCTCGAGTTACATTGGCCCCAAGCACTTTCCGTTCGTGATCGCCTGGGCGTCCGACGGCGTCTGCCTCTGGTATGACGTCGAGTCGGCGACGGTCACGTTGGTGGGGCCGCCGGGGCCCAGGCCGGTGACGGCGATGGTGTTGCCGTCCACCGAGGCGACCGTGCCGAAGAACCCGGCCGGCGGCGGGCATTTGCCGTCCGCGGCCGGAGTCACCGTCACCGACTGCGCGGTGATCGCGTCGGGCGGCGGCCCGCTCTGCGGGGTGGCGCGCACGTTCACGCAGCTGCCCGGGGTGACGTCGGACAGCCCGGCCGGGACGGCCTCGGTGATCTTGGTGGTGGAGGTGAAGTTCACCGCGGCGGTGCCGTTGTCTTCCTTGGTGACCTGGATGGAGTTGCCCGCCACCGACGCGATCAGGCCGCTGACCTTCGCTTCGGCGTTCGGGGCGGCAGAGGTGCTGGTCGAGGTGACCGTGGAGGTCGAGGTGGACGTCGAGGTGGGGCTGGACTTGTTCGACGTGCCGCAGGCGGACAGGGACACCGCGGTGGCCTCCTGCCACGGCGAACACGGGCGAGCCCGTGACAGCTGGCAGACATCAAGGTTTCTCCAATCGCCGGTTTAACGCCAACGTCATGGTTTACCCGCTGAAACTGTGCCTAACCCGTGGCTTCGCCGCCGGGGCTGCTCAGAACGCCTCTTCGGGCAGCTTCATGATCTCGTCGTCGATGGCTTCGATGATGCCGCGCCGCCCGCTCAGCCGCGGCAGCATGTTCTTGGCGAAGAACGCCGCGGTCGCGATCTTGCCCCGTTAGAACGCCTCGTCGTCGCCGCCGGCGCCGGTTGCCAGAGCGCGCTGTGCGACGTCGGCGTGCACCAGCAGCCGCCACTCGATCAGCAGATCGCCGACCGCGAGCAGATAGCGCACCGACGCCAGCCCCACCTTGTAGATGTCGGTCGTCTGCTCGGCCGCCGACATCAGGTAGCCGGTCAGTGCACCCGTCATCGCGGTGACGTCGTCGAAGGCGGTCTGCAGCAGCTCGGCGATCGGCCGCAGCGCCTCATCGCAGTCGTCGATGGTCGCGGTGATCTGAGCCGTCACGAACTGCAGGGCCTGGCCGCGGTCGCGCACGATCTTGCGGAAGAAGAAGTCGAGCGCCTGGATGGCGGTGGTGCCCTCGTACAGCGAGTCGATCTTGGAGTCGCGGATGTACTGCTCGAGCGGGTAGTCCTGCAAGAAGCCCGAACCGCCCAGCGTCTGCAGCGACTCGTTCAGCACCTCGTAGGCTCGCTCTGAGCTTACCCCTTTCACGATCGGCAGCAGCAGATCGTCGACCCGGTGCGCCATGTCGTGATCGTAACCCGAAACACGTTGCGCCACTTGGTCATCCTGATGCGCGGCGGCGTACATGTAGAGCGCGCGCAGGCCCTCGGCATACGCCTTCTGGGTCATCAGGCTGCGATGCACGTCGGGGTGGTGGATGATGGTGACCCGCGGCGCGGTCTTGTCGACCATCTGCGTCAAATCCGCGCCCTGCACCCGCTCCTTAGCGAAGGCCAGCGCGTTGAGGTAGCCGGTGGACAGCGTGCCGGCGGCCTTGACCCCGATCGTCATCCTGGCCTGCTCGATCACGGTGAACATCTGCGCGATACCTCGGTGCACATCGCCGACCAGGTAACCGACGGCGGGCACATCCGTTGCGCCGAAAGCCAATTCGCAGGTGGGCGAGGACTTGATGCTCATCTTGTGTTCCACGCCGGTGACGAAAACCCCGTTGCGGGGCCCAATTCGAACGTCTCCGGGTCGAACAGGTACTTGGGCACGTAGAACAGGCTCAGCCCCTTGGTGCCCGGGCCGGCGCCCTCGGGGCGGGCCAGCACCAGGTGGAAGATGTTCTCGGCGGTGTCGCCGACATCCCCGGCGGAGATGAAACGCTTGACGCCCTCGACGTGCCAGGTGCCGTCGGGTTGTTCGATGGCCTTGGCCCGGCCGGCGCCGACGTCGGAGCCGGTGTCGGGTTCGGTGAGCACCATGGTGGCCGCCCAGCCGCGCTCCACACCCCCGGCGGCCCAGCGCTGCTGCTGCTCGTTGCCCTCCAGGTACAACGCCTGGGACATGAACGGGCCCAGGCAGAAGAAGTTCGCCGACGGGTTGGCGCAGATCAGCATCTCGTTGACCGCCCACGCCAGCGGCGGCGGGGCGGGCATGCCGCCGATCTCCTCGGCCATGCCCAGCCGCCACCAGCCGGCCTCCTTGAGCGCGGCCACCGTCTTGGCCAGCTCCTCGGGCACGGTGATGGCGTGCTCGGCCGGGTCGAACACCGGCGGGTTGTGGTCGGCGAAGGCGAAGGCGAAGGTCTCGGCCACCGGGCCTTCGGCCAGGCGAGCGGCCTCGGCCAGGATGGTGCGCGCCGTCTCCTCGTCGAGGTCGCCGTAGCCTCCGCTGCCCAGCACGGCGCCGACATCGAGGACCTCGAACAGGTTGAACTCGAGATCACGAATGTTAGCGATGTAGTGGCCCAACGTGATTCCCTCACTCCTCGTTGCGGGCGGCGGAGCGTCAGGCTCAGGCTGTCGGACGCGAGAAAACGTACGCAACCGTAACCAGGCCGGCGCCGGTCAGGTCCGGGAACATCGGGTGGCCGCCGCGCGTTGGGAGCAAATGTGACAACACTCGATCTCACCGCCGAGAAATTCAACGAAACCATCGAGGGCAACGACATCGTGCTCGTCGACTTCGGGGCGTCCTGGTGCGGCCCGCGCCGCCAGTTCGGGCCCACTTTCCAGGCGTCGTCGGAGAAACACCCCGACATCGTGCACGCCAAGGTCGACACCGAGCCGAACAACGGCTGGCCGCGGCCGCCCAGATCCGGTCCATTCCCACGCTGATGGCCTTCAAGAAGGGCAAACTGCTGTTCAACCAGCCCGGCGCACTGCCGCCCGCCGCTCTGGAAGACCTGGTGCAGCAGGTCCGCGCGTTCGACGTGGACGCGGCCATCGCCGAGCAAGGCGAATAATCTGACGCGCTACCGTGCATGGGTGAGTTTGGTACTGGTAGACCACCCGCGGCCCGGCGTCGCGCTGATCACCCTCAATCGCCCCGAGCGGATGAACTCCATGGCGTTCGACGTCATGGTCCCGCTCAAGGAGGCCCTGGAGAAGGTCACCTACGACAACGCGGTGTGGGTGGTTGTGTTGACCGGGGCCGGTCGCGGCTTCTCCTCGGGCGCCGACCACAAGTCCGCGGGCACGGTGCCCCACGTCGAGGGGCTGACCCGGTCCAGCTATGCGCTGCGGTCCATGGAGATTCTCGACGAGGTCATCCTGGCGCTGCGCCGGCTGCATCAACCGGTGATCGCCGCGGTCAACGGCCCGGCCATCGGCGGCGGCCTGTGCCTGGCGCTGGCAGCCGACATCCGAGTGGCCTCCACCAGCGCCTACTTCCGCGCCGCGGGCATCAACAACGGGCTCACCGCCAGCGAGCTGGGCCTGTCCTACCTGCTGCCGCGGGCGATCGGGTCGTCGTGGGCCTTCGAGATCATGCTGACCGGCCGCGACGTCACCGCCGAAGAGGCCGAGCGGATCGGCCTGGTGTCCTGCCAGGTGCCCGAGGAGCAACTGCTGGACACCTGCTACGCCATCGCCGCGCGGATCGCGGCGTTCTCCCGGCCGGGAATCGAGTTGACCAAGCGCACACTGTTGGAGTGGACTGGACGCCGGTAGCCTGGGAGGGCACATGCAAGCCGAGGGCTTGGGGCAGCTTTTCGTCCGCCTGCTCACCGCCAACTTTGAGGAAGCGGTTGCCGCGCGCAGAACGATGGCCGCCGGTGTTCACCGACGACAAATAGTTTTTCAGTTCAGGAGAGCGACCGTGATCACGGCCACGGACCTTGAGGTCCGCGCGGGCGCGCGCATCCTGCTCTCACCCGACGGGCCCGACCTGCGCGTGCAGCCCGGCGACCGGATCGGGTTGGTCGGCCGCAACGGCGCCGGCAAGACCACCACCCTGCGCATCCTGGCGGGGGAGGCCGAGCCGTACGCCGGGACGATCGCCCGCAGCGGCGAAATCGGTTATCTGCCACAGGATCCCAAAAAGGGCGACCTGGACTTGCTGGCCCGCGACCGGGTGTTGTCGGCGCGCGGGCTGGACGTGTTGCTCACCGAGCTGGAAAAGCAGCAGGCGTTGATGGCCGAGGTCGCCGACGACGACGCCCGCGACCGCGCGATCCGCCGGTACGGCCAGCTCGAGGAGCGTTTCGTGGCCTTGGGCGGCTACGGCGCCGAGAGCGAGGCCAGCCGCATCTGCGCCAGCCTCGGCCTGCCGGAAGGGGTGCTGACGCAGCAGCTGCGCACCCTGTCCGGCGGGCAGCGCCGCCGGGTGGAGCTGGCCCGCATCCTGTTCGCCGCCGCTGAGGGTGGGGGCACCGGTTCGGGTTCGGCGACCACGCTGCTGCTCGACGAGCCGACCAACCACCTGGACGCCGATTCGATCGGCTGGCTGCGCGACTTCCTGCGGGCCCACACCGGCGGGCTGGTGATCATCAGCCACAACGTCGAGCTGCTCGCCGACGTCGTCAACCGGGTCTGGGTTTTGGACGCGGTGCGCGGCGAGGTCGACGTCTACAACATGAGCTGGCAGAAGTACCTCGACGCGCGGGCTACCGACGAACAGCGCCGCCGCCGGGAACGCGCCAACGCCGAACGCAAGGCCGCCGCGCTGCGCACCCAGGTCGCCAAGCTGGGCGCCAAGGCCACCAAAGCCGTTGCGGCACAGAACATGTTGCGTCGTGCCGACCGGATGATGGCCGCACTCGACGAGGAGCGCGTCGCCGACAAGGTGGCCCGCATCAAGTTCCCCACGCCGGCCGCGTGCGGGCGCACCCCGCTGACCGCCACCGGGCTGAGCAAGTCCTACGGGTCGCTGGAGGTGTTCAGCGGGGTGAACCTGGCCATCGACCGCGGCTCCCGGGTGGTGGTGCTGGGCCTCAACGGCGCCGGCAAGACCACCCTGTTGCGCCTGCTGGCCGGCGCCGAGACGCCCGACACCGGAAGGATCGAGCCCGGACACGGTTTGCGGATCGGCTATTTCGCGCAGGAACACGACACGCTGGACAACGATGCGATCGTCTGGCAGAACATCCGCCACGCTGCACCGGATTCCGGCGAGCAGGGCCTGCGCGGCCTGCTGGGGGCGTTCATGTTCAGCGGGCCCCAACTCGACCAACCGGCCGGCACGCTGTCCGGCGGCGAGAAGACCCGGCTGGCGCTGGCCGGCCTGGTCGCGTCGACCGCCAACGTGTTGCTGCTCGACGAGCCGACCAACAACCTCGATCCCGCCTCGCGCGAGCAGGTGCTCGACGCGCTGCGCAGCTACACCGGCGCGGTGGTGATGGTGACGCACGACCCGGGCGCCGCCGAGGCCCTCGACCCGCAGCGGGTGGTGCTGTTGCCCGACGGCACCGAGGACTACTGGTCCGACGAATATCGCGATCTTATCGAGCTCGCCTGATCTGGCAGCACGCCGCCGCAGGCGATTCGGCGAAATCCGCCCGCACCCGGCGACGGCTTTCTACTCTAGGGGCTTGCGATGTGTCCGGGCGTCGGAGGAGCCGTGAGAAGAACAGTGCAGCGGTCGGCCAACTCGCGCGACCAGTTGTTGGACGAGCTACGTCACGCCTACGAAAGCGGCGCCAGCATCCGGTCTGGTCGCGCGGACCAGCCGGCCCTACGGGTCGATTCACAGCATGCTGCGCGAGTCGGGCACCACGATGCGCAGCCGCGGCGGGCCCAACCGCACGGCCAAGGCGGCGCGCGCCTAGCCCGGCCGGGAGTCGTTGCGCCGCACCGATTTTTCCACCATGTCCAGCACCGCGGACAGCCGCTGCGGATCCTCGTCGGACGCCAACCGGGCCACCAGCCCGTCGAGCACCAACTCCAGGTAGCACTGCAGCACATCGCCGGGCACGTCGTCGCGCACCCGGTGCGCCTCGGTCTGCCGGCGCAGCCGGTCGGTGGTCGCGGCCGCCAGTTCGGCGGAGCGTTCCGCCCAGCCGCGGCTGAACGCCGGATCGTTGCGCAGCTTGCGGGCGATCTCCAATCTGGTGGCCAGCCAGTCGAACTGGTCGGGCGCGGCCAGCATGTCGCGCATCACCTGGATCAGCCCGGCCCGCGACGCCACCTCGGCCATCCGCTCGGCGTCCTCGTGGGCGAGGGCGAAAAACAGCGCGTCCTTGTCCTGGAAGTGGTGGAAGATCGCGCCGCGCGACATCCCGATCGCCTGCTCCAGCCGGCGCACCGTGGCCTTGTCGTAGCCGAATTCGGCGAAGCAGCGGCGGGCGCCGTCGAGGATCTGGCGGCGCCGGGCCGCCAGATGGTCCTCGCTGACTTTTGGCATCTAGCTGGGTATCTGGCAGGGAGTCGTCGGCCGGGTCAGCCGGACTTGAGCATGTTGCGCAGCACGTACTGCAGGATGCCGCCGTTGCGGTAGTAGTCCGCCTCACCCGGGGTGTCGATGCGCACCACCGCATCGAATTCGACTGCTTCCGAACCGTTTTTGCTCGCCTTGACGTGCACCGTCTTCGGCGTCTTGCCCTTGTTGAGCTCTTCGATGCCGGTGATGTCGAACACCTCGGTGCCGTCCAGCCCCAGGTCCTTGGCCGATTTGCCGTCCGGGAACTGCAGCGGGATCACGCCCATCCCGATCAGGTTGGAGCGGTGGATCCGTTCGAACGACTCGGCGATCACCGCGCGCACACCCAGCAGCCGGGTGCCCTTGGCCGCCCAGTCCCGCGACGAGCCGGACCCGTATTCCTTGCCGCCCAGCACCACCAGCGGAATGTTCTGTGCCGCATAGTTTTGCGCCGCGTCGTAGATGAATGCCTGCGGACCGCCGTCCTGGGTGAAGGCGCGGGTGTAGCCGCCGGCCACATCGTCGAGCAGCAGGTTGCGCAGCCGGATGTTGGCGAACGTGCCGCGGATCATCACCTCGTGGTTGCCGCGCCGCGAGCCGAAGGAGTTGTAGTCCTTGCGGTCCACGCCGTGCTCGTCGAGGTACTGCGCCGCCGGGGTGCCCGGCTTGATGCTGCCGGCGGGGGAGATGTGGTCGGTGGTCACCGAGTCGCCCAGCAGCGCCAGCACCCGCGCGCCGGAGATGTCGGCGACCGGCTCAGGCTCGGCCGGCATGCCCTCGAAGTACGGCGGCTTGCGCACGTACGTCGAATCCGGGCTCCACTCAAAGGTGTTGCCGCTCGGGGTGGGCAGGTTGCGCCAGCGCTCGTCACCCTTGAACACGTCGGCGTAGTTTTTGGTGAACATCTCGGAGTTGATCGCCGAGGCGATGGTGTCCGAGACGTCCTTCTGCGATGGCCAGATGTCCTTCAGGTAGACGTCGTTGCCGTCCTTGTCCTTGCCCAGCGGCTGCTTTTCGAAGTCGAAGTCCATGGTGCCGGCCAGCGCGTAGGCCACCACCAGGGGCGGCGACGCCAGGTAGTTCATCTTCACGTCCGGGTTGATGCGGCCCTCGAAGTTGCGGTTACCCGAGAGCACCGCGGTCACCGACAGGTCGTTGTCGTTGATGGCCTTCGAAATCTCCTCGGGCAGCGGACCGGAGTTGCCGATGCAGGTGGTGCAGCCGTAGCCGACCAGGTAGAAGCCGAGCTTCTCCAAATACGGCCACAGGCCGGCCTTGTCGTAGTAGTCGTGGACCACCTGCGAGCCCGGCGCCATCGTGGTCTTCACCCACGGCTTGGAGGCCAGCCCCTTCTCAACGGCGTTGCGCGCCAACAGCGCCGCGCCCAGCATCACCTCGGGGTTGGAGGTGTTGGTGCACGACGTGACCGCGGCGATCACCACCGCGCCGTGGTCGAGCACGAACTCGCCCAGCTCGTCGGAGCGGACCGCCACCGGGTTGCTCGGGCGGCCGTTGGCGTGCGCGGCGGCCGACTGCACCGCGGGCAGGTCGTCGGCGTGGCCGTTGGACGGCGCTCCCGGGTCGCTGGCCGGGAACGTCTCGTCGACTACCTCATCCAGCTTCGAGTAGCCCTGCTGCCCGTCGCCGTCGCCGACGTAGCTGGGGATCTGCTCGCGGAAGACGGACTTGGCCTGCGACAACGTAATTCGGTCCTGGGGGCGCTTGGGCCCGGCGATCGAGGGCACCACCTGGGACAGGTCGAGCTCCAGGTACTCCGAAAAGGCCGGCTCGTGGGAGGGGTCGTGCCACAGGCCCTGCTCTTTGGCGCAGGTCTCGACCAGCGCCACCTGCTCGGCGTTGCGGCCGGTGAACTTCAGGTAGTCGATGGTTTCCTGGTCGATCGGGAAAATCGCTGCGGTGGAACCGAATTCGGGGCTCATGTTGCCCAGGGTGGCGCGGTTGGCCAGCGGCACCTCGGCCACCCCCTCGCCGTAGAACTCGACGAACTTGCCGACCACGCCGTGCTTGCGCAGCATCTCGGTGACGGTCAGCACCATGTCGGTGGCCGTCACGCCGGGCTGGATCTCACCGGTCAGCTTGAAGCCGACCACCCGTGGGATCAGCATCGACACCGGCTGGCCGAGCATCGCGGCCTCGGCCTCGATGCCGCCGACGCCCCAGCCCAGCACGCCCAGGCCGTTGACCATCGTGGTGTGCGAGTCGGTGCCCACGCAGGTGTCCGGATAGGCCACCCCGTCGCGCTCCATCACCACCCGGGCCAGGTACTCGATGTTCACCTGGTGCACGATCCCGGTGCCCGGCGGCACTACCTTGAAGTCGGAGAAGGCGCCCTGCCCCCAGCGCAGGAACTGGTAGCGCTCGCCGTTGCGCTGGTATTCGATCTCGACGTTGCGCTCGAACGCGTCGGCCGTGCCGAACAGGTCGGCGATCACCGAGTGGTCGATAACCAGGTCGGCCAGCGCGAGCGGGTTGACCTTCTCCGGGTTGCCGCCTAGGTCGGCGATCGCCTCCCGCATGGTGGCCAGGTCGACGATGCACGGCACCCCGGTGAAGTCCTGCATCACCACTCGGGCGGGCGTGTACTGGATCTCAATGCTGGGCTCCGCCTTGGGATCCCAGTTCGTGATGGCCTCGATGTGGTCTTTGGTGATGTTGCTGCCGTCCTCGTTGCGCAGCAGGTTCTCGGCCAGCACCTTGAGGCTGTAGGGAAGCTTCTCGGTATTGGGGACGGCGTCGAGGCGATAGATCTGGTAGCTCTTGTCGCCGACCTTGAGGGTGTTGCGGGCTCCGAACGAGTTCACAGAATCAGTCACTTCAACTCCCAAGGATTTAGTTCTTCCGCCGACGGGCCGTGTCGGCGACGGTGCCAACTTTAACAGTACGCTTGTCCTGCATTACGTCGGCGGTCCTGATCTCAGTCTTATCGCCGTTCCCGCCGGTTTAAACCCCCGTTCGGCCCCGAATGCCCGCCGAGCGTCACACTAGAGTGACCGCCGGGGCCGAGCGTCACGCCAGCGTGACCGCCGCAGCAGGAGGGACGACGATGACCGGGCACGATTCTGCGCCACCGCTCTACATTCCGGTGGACGTCGACATGACGATGGTCAAGGCTCAGGTCGCGGCCACCGGGCTCAGCGCGCCGCCGGCCGCCATGCCCGGCCTGCTCGAGGTGGTCAACCAGGCGCGCGCCGAGGGCATCAACCTCAAAATCGTGCTGCTGGACCACAATCCGCCGAACGACACCCCGCTGCGCGACATCTCGACGGTGGTCGGCGCGGACTACCACGACGCCACGGTGCTGACCCTAAGCCCCAATTACGTCGGCAGCTACAGCACCCAGTTCCCGCGCGTCACCCTCGAGGCGGGCGAGGACATCGCCAAGACCGGCAACCCGGTGGTCTCCGCGCAGCACTTTCTGCACGAGCTCGACACGCCCGAGTTCCCCTGGACCGGGCTGACCATCTTCCTGTTGATCGCGGTCTTCGCGGCGGCCGTCGGCACCCGCGTGCTGCAGGTCCGCAGCAGGCGCGCAGCAACGCCGCCCGATGCGGCCGGCGCCGACACTGTGATGCCGACAAACACCGCGTAGCACGCCCGTCCGGTTTTGGGCCGCAACTGGCCCGCCGCGCCGCGGCAAACCCGGCAGATAACCGTTCGGTCACATTAAACGCACGTAGAGAGTGCGATTTCGGTGGAGCGTTTGCGCGCCCATTTGTGTGACGTACGGTGCAAATGATGCTGGTGTTGTCTTTGGTGCCTAACGATTATTCCGTAATGGGCGCCACCCGTTGCGTTGAGCCGTAGGAGACCTGAGTCGAATGAGACGCACACGCTGGGGGTCTTCCGCGCGGCCGGCCGCGCGGCTGGTTCGGCCCGTCGTGCCGTCGGTGTTGAGCGTGGCCCTGCTGATCTGCACCCCGGGCCTAGCGCAGGCTGACCCCGCCGCCGACAACCTGGCCGCCCTGATCGCCAACGTGGCCAAGGCCAACCAGCGTCTGCAGAACCTCAGCGCCGAAATCCAGACCGAACAGGAAAGCGTCAACAAGGCCCTGGTCGACGTGGAGACCGCCCGGGGCAACGCGGCCGCCGCCCAGCACGACCTGGAGGCCAGCCAGCAAGCGGTCAAGGACGCCAACGCCGCGATCGCCAGCGCGCAGCGTCGCTTCGATACGTTTGCCGCGGCGGCCTACATGAACGGCCCGTCGAACAGCTACCTGACCGCACGCAACCCCGACGACATCATCGCCACCGAGGCCGCCGCCAAGAGCCTGACCGCCAGCTCGCAGACGGTGATGGCCAAGCTGCAGCAGGCCCGCACCGAGCAGGTCAACAGGGAGTCGGCGGCGCGGCTGGCCAAGCAGAACGCCGACAAGGCCGCCGCCGACGCCAAGGCCAGCCAGGACGCCGCGGTGGCCGCGCTGACCAACTCCCGGCAGAAGTTCGACGAGCAGCGCGAACAGATGATCCGGCTGGCCACCGAGCGGGACCAGGCCCAGGCCAAGCTGGAGGCGGCCAAACGCCAGCTGTCCATCGCGGGCTCGGGCGACCGCTGGGAGACGGGATCGGCGGGCGCGCCGGCGCCGTCGGCGGGCCGGCAATGGGACGGCGCCTGGGACCCCACGCTGCCGATGATCCCGAGCGCCAACGTTCCCGGCGACCCGATCGCGGTGATCAACCAGGTGCTGGGCATCTCGGCCACGTCGACCCAGGTCACCGCCGGTCTCGGCCGTAACTTCCTGCAGCAGCTCGGCATCCTCCAGCCCGACGACACCGGCATCACCAACGCGGCGCCCGGCGGGGTCGGGACTCGCATCCCGCGGGTGTACGGGCGGCAGGCGACGGAGTACGTGATCCGTCGCGGCATGTCGCAGGTCGGGGTGCCCTACTCCTGGGGCGGCGGGAACGCGGCCGGCCCCAGCAAGGGCATCGACTCCGGCGCCAACATCGTCGGCTTCGACTGTTCGGGGCTGGTGCTGTATTCGTTCGCCGGGGTGGGCATCAAGCTGCCGCACTACTCGGGCTCGCAGTACAACCTGGGCCGCAAGATCCCGTCCTCGCAGATGCGCCGCGGCGACGCCATCTTCTACGGCCCGGGCGGCTCCCAGCACGTGACCATCTACCTCGGCGACGGCCAGATGCTCGAGGCGCCCGACATCGGGTTGAAGGTCCGCGTCGCCCCCGTCCGCACCAGCGGCATGACGCCCTACGTGGTCCGTTACATCGAGTGGTGAGCAAGTGAGCAGTGAACGAGGAGCCATGCACCGCAACCGGTTTCGTCTCATCGTCTTCGCCTGGATCACCGCGATGGTGACCGGGCTGATGTTTTCTGCGGCACCGACGCCGGCCGCGCTGGCCGACCCCGGCGAGTGGGATCCCACCCTGCCGGCCCAGATCAGTGCCGGCGCCCCTGGCGATCCGCTCGCCGTCGCCAACGCCTCGCTGCAGGCCACCGCGCAGGCCACCCAGACCACGCTGAACCTGGGCAAGCAATTCCTCGGCGGGCTCGGCATCAACCTGGGCGGCAACGACGCGCCCGCGGCCGCGGCCACGCCGTCCAACCCGGGCGGCAAGATCCCGCGGGTTTACGGCCGGCAGGCCATCGAGTACGTGATCAAGCGGATGGGGTCGCAGATGGGGGTGCCGTACTCGTGGGGCGGCGGCTCGCTGGACGGTCCCAGCAAGGGTGTCGGCGACGGCGCCAACATCACCGGCTTCGACTGCTCGGGGCTGATGCGCTACGGCTTCGCCGGGGTCGGCGTGCTGATCCCGCGGTTCTCCGGCGACCAGTACAACGCCGGGCGTCACATCCCGCAGGACCAGGCCCGCCGCGGCGACCTCATCTTCTACGGCCCGGGCGGGTCGCAGCACGTCACCATGTACCTGGGCAACGGGCAGATGCTCGAGGCGTCCGGCAGTGCCGGCAAGGTCACCGTCAGCCCGGTGCGCAAGCTCGGCATGACGCCGTTCCTGACTAGGATCATCGAGTACTGATCGCGGGCGTGGCCCGGCCATCGGCTGGGCGAGCGTCGACGGAATTCGGCGGGCCTGGAATAGTTGGACGAGGGCACGTCGCTGCCCGGCAGTCGTGTCCGATTGAGCTCTGGAGGGTTATCGATGACAGCAGCAGGTGGGCCGCCGCCAGGCGCCGGCGGTTACTCGGGTCCGGGCGGGCAGTCCGGCCCGGGCGCGCACGAAGCGCCGACCGGCGGAGCCGGTGCCGGCAATGGCCTCGCCGCCGAGGTACAGACCCTGGAACGGGCCATCTTCGAGGTCAAACGCATCATCGTGGGCCAGGACCAGCTGGTCGAGCGGATGCTGGTCGGCCTGCTGTCCAAGGGGCACGTGCTGCTCGAGGGTGTGCCCGGCGTCGCCAAGACGCTGGCCGTCGAGACCTTCGCGAAGGTGGTGGGCGGGACGTTCGCGCGCATCCAGTTCACCCCCGACCTGGTGCCCACCGACATCATCGGTACCCGCATCTACCGGCAGGGCAAGGAGGAGTTCGACACTGAGCTGGGCCCCGTGGTGGTCAACTTCCTGCTCGCCGACGAGATCAACCGCGCGCCCGCCAAGGTGCAGTCGGCGCTGCTGGAGGTCATGCAGGAACGCCACGTGTCGATCGGCGGTAAGACGTTCCCGCTGCCCAACCCGTTCCTGGTGATGGCGACGCAGAACCCGATCGAGCACGAGGGCGTCTACCCGCTGCCCGAGGCCCAGCGCGACCGCTTCCTGTTCAAGATCAATGTCGGCTACCCGTCGCCGGAGGAGGAGCGCGAGATCATCTACCGGATGGGCGTGCGCCCGCCGGAGCCCAAGCAGATCCTCAACACCGGCGACCTGATCCGGCTGCAGGACATCGCGGCCAACGTTTTCGTCCACCACGCGCTCGTCGACTACGTGGTGCGGGTGGTCACCGCCACCCGGCACCCCGAACAGCTGGGCATGAACGACGTCAAGACATGGATCTCGTTCGGCGCCTCGCCGCGCGCCTCGCTGGGCATCATCGCCGGGGCGCGGTCGCTGGCGCTGGTGCGCGGCCGCGACTACGTGATTCCGCAGGACGTCGTGGACGTCATTCCCGACGTGCTGCGGCACCGGCTGGTGCTCACCTACGACGCGCTGGCCGACGAGATCTCGCCGGAGATCGTCATCAACCGGGTGCTGCAGACGGTCGCCCTGCCTCAAGTGAATGCCGTTCCGCAGCAAGGGTATTCGGTGCCCCCGGTGATGCAGCATGCCGGTGCGGCCAGCGGTCGGTGACCGACCCCAAGAGGCCGGTGCTGCATCCGCCCTCGATGCAGCGCGGGCAGATCGATGACCCGAAGCTGTCGGCGGCGCTGCGCACGCTCGAGCTCACCGTCAAACGCAAGCTCGACGGGGTGCTGCACGGCGACCACCTGGGCCTGATCCCGGGGCCGGGATCCGAGCCGGGGGAGTCGCGCGAGTACCAGCCCGGCGATGACGTGCGGCGGATGGACTGGGCCGTCACCGCGCGCACCACGCATCCGCACGTGCGGCAGATGATCGCCGACCGCGAGCTGGAGACCTGGCTGGTGGTCGACATGTCGGCCAGCCTAGACTTCGGCACCACGGTCTGCGAGAAGCGGGATCTGGCGGTGGCCGCGGCGGCTGCGATCACCTTCCTCAACAGCGGCGGCGGCAACCGGCTCGGCGCGCTGATTGCCAACGGCGCCACCATGACTCGGGTGCCGGCGCGGTCCGGGCGCCAGCACGAGCAGACGCTGCTGCGCACCATCGCGACCACACCGCGGGCGCCGGTCGGGGTGCGCGGCGATCTGGCGACGGCCATCGACGCGCTGCGCCGTCCGGAACGCCGGCGCGGCATGGCGGTGATCATCAGCGACTTCCTCGGCCCGATCAATTGGCAGCGCCCGCTGCGGGCGATCGCGGCCCGGCACGAGGTGCTGGCCATCGAGGTGCTCGACCCCCGCGACGTCGAACTGCCCGATATCGGCGACGTGGTGCTGCAGGACGCCGAGACGGGCGTGACCCGCGAGTTCACCATCGACGCCCAGCTGCGTGACGACTTCGCCAAGGCCGCCGCGGCGCACCGGGCCGACGTGGCGCGCACCATCCGCAGCTGCGGGGAGCCGATCCTCACGCTGCGCACCGACCGCGACTGGATCGCCGACATCGTGCGGTTCGTGGAATCCCGCCGGCGCGGGGCATTGGCGGGGCGGCAGTGACTCGAATATGAGCCTGCCGTTCCTCGGCCCAATGTCGTTGTCGGGCTTCGAACATTCGTGGTTCTTCCTGTTCCTGCTGATGGTCGCCGGGCTGGCCGCGCTGTACATCCTGATGCAGTTGGCCCGGCAGCGGCGGATGCTGCGGTTCGCCAACATGGAGCTGCTGGAAAGCGTCGCGCCCAAGCGGCTGTCCACGTGGCGGCATCTGCCGGCGATCCTGTTGGTGGCCCCGCTGGTGCTGTTCACCATCGCGATGGCGGGCCCGACGAACGACGTCCGGATTCCGCGCAACCGCGCGGTGGTGATGCTGGTCATCGACGTGTCGCAGTCGATGCGGGCCACCGACGTCGCGCCCAACCGGATGGCGGCCGCGCAGGAGGCGGCCAAGCAGTTCGCCGACGAGCTGACCCCCGGTATCAACCTGGGGCTGATCGCCTATGCCGGGACCGCGACGGTGCTGGTGTCGCCGACGACCAACCGGGAGGCCACCAAGAACGCGTTGGACAAGCTGCTAGTTCGCCGACCGCACCGCCACCGGCGAGGGCATCTTCACCACCCTGCAGGCGATCGCGACGGTGGGCGCGGTGATCGGCGGCGGCGACAAGCCGCCGCCGGCGCGCATCGTGTTGTTCTCCGACGGCAAGGAGACGATGCCGACCAATCTGGACAACCTGAAGGGCGCCTTCACCGCCGCGCGCACCGCCAAGGATCAGGGCGTACCGATCTCGACCATCTCGTTCGGCACCCCGTACGGGTTCGTGGGGATCAACGACCAGTGCCAGCCGGTGCCGGTCGATGACGAAACGTTGAAGAAGGTGGCCCAGCTCTCCGGCGGAAACGCTTACAACGCAGCGTCATTGCAGGAGCTGAAGTCGGTGTACGCGACGCTGCAGCAGCAGATCGGCTACGAGACACCATCAAGGGCGACGCGAGCGTGGGCTGGGTGCGCTGGTGCTGGCGCTGGCCGCGCTGACCGCGCTGCTCATCAACCGCCGCCTGCCCACCTAGGTGGGGCACGTCCGCCGGGCGCGCCCCCTTGTCCGCGCTCGTAACGCGAGGGCGGAATCTCGGCCGGATTTCCGCCCTGGCGTTACGAGCGGGGCCAGCCGGTTTCCGGGCCCATCAGTCGAGGCGATAGGTTGACGGGATGACTGACACGGCCACCGAGAACACCACCGAAAGTGCCGCCGACTACGGCAGACCGGCATTCGTCTCCCGCTCGGTCCTGGTGACCGGAGGAAACCGGGGCATCGGTCTGGCGATTGCCCAGCGGCTTGCCGCCGATGGCCACATGGTGGCCGTCACGCACCGCGGATCCGGGGCGCCCGACGGGCTGTTCGGTGTCGAGTGCGACGTCACCGACAACGACGCCGTCGACCGCGCCTTCACAGAGGTGGAGGAGCACCAGGGGCCGGTCGAGGTGCTGGTGTCCAACGCCGGTATCTCCAAGGACGCGTTCCTGATCCGGATGACTGAGGAGCGGTTCACCGAGGTCATCAACGCCAACCTGACCGGCGCGTTCCGGGTGACCCAGCGCGCGGCGCGCACCATGCAGAAAAAGCGGTTCGGCCGCATCATCTACATCGGCTCGGTGTCCGGCATGTGGGGCATCGGCAATCAGTCCAACTACGCGGCCGCCAAGGCCGGCCTGATCGGGATGGCCCGCTCGATCTCCCGCGAACTGTCCAAGGCGGGTGTGACCGCCAACGTCGTCGCGCCCGGCTACATCGACACCGAGATGACCCGCGCCCTCGACGAGCGGATCCAGGTGGGCGCGCTGGAGTTCATCCCGGCCAAGCGGGTAGGCACCGCCGCGGAGGTCGCCGGGGCCGTCAGCTTCCTGGCCTCCGAGGACGCCAGTTACATCGCCGGCGCGGTGATCCCCGTCGACGGCGGCATGGGCATGGGCCACTGATTCCAACCAGCACACAAGGACATTAAGGACGGACATGGCAGGACTGCTCGACGGCAAACGGATTCTGGTCACCGGGATCATCACCGACTCGTCGATCGCGTTTCACATCGCCAAGGTGGCCCAGGAGGCCGGGGCGCAGCTGGTGCTGACCGGGTTCGACCGGCTGCGGCTGATCCAGCGCATCGTCGACCGGCTGCCGGAGAAAGCCCCGCTGATCGGGCTCGACGTGCAGAACGAGGAGCATCTGAACACCCTGGCCCAGCGAGTGACCGCCGAGATCGGCGAGGGCAACAAGCTCGACGGGGTGGTGCACTCGATCGGCTTCATGCCGCAGACCGGGATGGGCATCAACCCGTTCTTCGACGCGCCGTACGAGGATGTCTCCAAAGGCATTCACATCTCGGCCTATTCGTACGCTTCGCTGGCCAAGGCGCTGCTGCCGATCATGAACCCCGGCGGGTCGATCGTGGGCATGGACTTCGACCCCAGCCGGGCGATGCCGGCCTACAACTGGATGACGGTCGCGAAGAGCGCGCTGGAGTCGGTCAACCGGTTTGTGGCGCGCGAGGCCGGGCCGCATGGCGTGCGCTCGAATCTCGTTGCGGCGGGCCCGATCCTCACGCTGGCGATGGCCGGGATCGTCGGCGGCGTGCTCGGCTACCAGGCGGCCGAGCAGATCCGGCTGCTGGAGGAGGGCTGGGATCAGCGGGCCCCGATCGGCTGGAACATGAAGGACCCCACCCCGGTGGCCAAGACGGTGTGCGCGCTGCTGTCCGACTGGCTGCCGGCCACCACCGGCACCATCATCTACGCCGACGGCGGCGCCAGCACCCAATTGCTGTAGACGGCCAATGGATTTCGACGCCGTCCTGCTGCTGTCCTTCGGCGGTCCGGAAGGGCCCGAGCAGGTTCGGCCGTTCTTGGAGAACGTCACCTGGGGCCGCGGCGTGCCGCCGGAGCGTCTCGACCACGTCGCCGAACACTACCTGCATTTCGGCGGGGTATCGCCGATCAACGGCATCAACCGCGCGCTGATCGAGCAGCTGCGGGCCGCCCAGGACCTGCCCGCCTACTTCGGCAACCGCAACTGGGAGCCCTACGTCGAAGACACGGTGAAGGCCATGCGCGACAACGGGATTCGTCGCGCCGCGGTGTTCACCACCTCCGCCTGGAGCGGCTACTCCAGCTGCACGCAGTACGTCGAGGACATCGCCCGGGCGCGCACCGCGGCCGGGCCGGGTGCGCCCGAACTGGTCAAGCTGCGGCCGTATTTCGACCATCCGCTGTTCGTGGAGATGTTCGCCGGGGCCATCGCCGACGCGGCGGCGACGGTACCCGCGGGGGCGCGTCTGGTGTTCACCGCGCATTCGGTCCCGGTGGCCGCGGACGAGCGTCTGGGGCCGCGACTGTACAGCCGCCAAGTCGCTTATGCCGCAAGGCTTGTGGCGGCTGCCGCCGGGTACGCCGAGCACGACCTGGTGTGGCAGTCGCGCTCCGGGCCACTCCAGGTCCGCTGGCTCGAACCCGACGTCGCCGACCATCTGCGCGCCCTGGCCGAATCCTGCACCCGGGCCGTCATCGTCTGCCCGATCGGGTTCGTGGCCGACCACATCGAGGTGGTGTGGGACCTCGACGAGGAGCTGCGCGCGCAGGCCGAGTCGGCGGGGATGCTGATGGCGCGCGCGTCGACACCCAACGCCCAGCCGCGTTTCGCGCGGTTGGCGGCCGACCTGATCGACGAATTGCGTTGCGGCCGAACGCCCGCCCGGGTGACCGGCCCCGACCCGGTGCCCGGTTGCCTGGCCAGCGTCAACGGTGCACCGTGCCGGCCGCCGCACTGCGCGGCCCAAGCTACCGGCTAGAACCTAATCGCCCCAGGCGGAATGCAGGATCGCGGTGACCGCCGCCATCCGCGCCGAACGCACCACCGCGGTCAGCGGCCGCAGCGCATCGCCGGCGATGCGCGCCTCCGACGACGATTGTGTGCCAAGCGGTTCCAGACCGACGGCGATCGGCGCGGCGAATCGGTCCGGTGAATCCGACCGGCTCAGCCCGGTGCTCACCGCGATGATGGCGTCGACGTGCGCGGCGTTCTCCAGCACCCGCAACGCGCGCGTCGGCGCGTGATCCGGAATACGGTGCTGCCGTGCCGATTCCAGCAACTGGTCGACCAGCCCCCGCGGGTCGTCGACGTCGGACGCGGCCGAGCCGAGGCCGATGGCGCCCAGCGTCTCGGCGGCCGAGCGCACCGCGGAGCGCAACGTGTACTCGGCGTCGCCGAGCTCGTGATGGTCCAGCACCGGCGCCCCGGGCAGCGAATACACCGTCCAGCTCAGCGCGCACAATTCGGTCAGCGCGTAGTCCTCGGACCCATCGTCGTCGTCGGCGTAACAGAATTCGGGGACCAGCCCGACGGCGGCGCCGGGCTGGTGCGGATTGCTGACGATCACCGCCTCGCCGGCGGCCAGCGCGTCCTGCTCGAACTGGGTGCCGGGGGCCAGCCCGCGCACATCGCCCGGTACCGGCAAAACCACGTTGATCGTCCCGCGCATCAGTCCGGAGCCCACCGGCACGCCGATCGCGGCGCGCAGCGTCTGCAGCAGCGTGACCGTCCCGGCGTCGTGCACGTCGGGCCACGGCAGCCCGGTGTGGCCCGCGGCGACGGCATCGTACGCGGTCACCGATTGCTTTGGCGCCCAAACGGATAACGCGTCGAGGACGTCGTCGGGCGCGGCCTTGCCGGCGAGCCAGGCATTGGCCCACAGGGACAGCGAAACACTGGGACACCACACGAGAAGGCAGTGTAGTTGTTTTGCCCCGGGAAGGCCGATCACGCGTATTCTTGCCGCATGCACGCCGCGGTGCTTTGGCTAATATTCGCGCTGGTGCTGGCCGTTGCGGAGGCCCTCACCGGCCATCTGTTCCTGGTGATGCTCGGCGGGGGCGCGCTGGCCGCGGCGCTGACCAGTTGGCTGACCGATTTCCCGGTGTGGCTGAACGGGACGGTGTTCCTGGTCGTCTCGGTGCTGCTGCTGGTGGTGGTGCGCCCGCCGCTGCGGCGCCGGTTGACCCCGGCCGCGGTGCCGCAGCTGGGCATCGAGACGCTGGAGGGCAAAACCGCGCTGGTGCTCGAGCGGGTCGCCCGCGACCGTGGCCAGGTGAAGCTGGACGGCCAGGTGTGGACGGCGCGTCCGCTCGACGAGAACGACGTCTACGAACCCGGTGAGCCGGTCACCGTGATGCAGATCGACGGCGCCACCGCAGTGGTCTTCAAGAGCAGTATTTAGCGAAAAGTGCTGCAAGAGAAAGGAATTCCAATGCAAGGTGCGGTTGCTGGTTTGGTGCTGCTGGCCGTTTTGGTGATCTTCGCCATCGTGGTGGTGGCCAAGTCGGTCGCGCTGATACCCCAGGCGGAGGCCGCGGTGATCGAGCGCCTGGGTCGGTACAGCCGCACGGTCAGCGGGCAGTTGACGCTGCTGGTGCCGTTCATCGACCGGATCCGGGCCCGGGTGGATCTGCGGGAGCGGGTGGTGTCGTTCCCGCCCCAGCCGGTGATCACCGAGGACAACCTGACGCTGAACATCGACACCGTCGTCTACTTCCAGGTCACCGTTCCCCAGGCGGCCGTCTACGAGATCAGCAACTACATCGTCGGCGTGGAGCAGCTCACCACCACCACGCTGCGCAACGTGGTCGGCGGCATGACGCTGGAGCAGACGCTGACCTCCCGCGACCAGATCAACGGGCAGCTGCGCGGCGTGTTGGACGAGACCACCGGCCGGTGGGGCCTGCGGGTGGCACGGGTGGAGCTGCGCAGCATCGACCCGCCGCCGTCGATCCAGGCGTCGATGGAAAAGCAGATGAAGGCCGACCGTGAGAAGCGGGCGATGATCCTGACCGCCGAGGGCATGCGCGAGTCGGCGATCAAGGAGGCCGAGGGCCAGAAGCAGGCGCAGATCCTGGCCGCCGAGGGCGCCAAGCAGGCCGCGATCCTGGCGGCCGAGGCCGCCCGGCAGTCCCGGATGCTGCGCGCCCAGGGGGAGCGGGCCGCGGCCTACCTGCAGGCGCAGGGCCAGGCCAAGGCCATCGAGAAGACATTCGCCGCGATCAAGGCCGGCCGGCCCACCCCGGAGATGCTGGCCTACCAGTACCTGCAGACGCTGCCGGAGATGGCGCGCGGCGACGCCAACAAGGTGTGGGTGGTGCCCAGCGACTTCAGCGCGGCGCTGCAGGGATTCACCAAACTGCTGGGCACGCCGGGCCAGGACGGGGTGTTCCGGTTCCAGCCGTCGCCGGTCGAGGACGTGCCCAAGCACAGCGACGACGACGACGCCGACGTCGCGGACTGGTTCTCCACCGAGACCGATCCGGCGATCGCGCAGGCGGCGGCCAGGGCCGAGGCGATCGCCCGCCAGCCGGCGGACGGCCCGACGGGGGAGCTGACCCAATAGCCTCCCTAGGATTACCACATGAGTGCGTTGACTTCACCGAAGACCTACGCGGCGCTGGGCGTGTTCCACGCCGTCGACGCGGTCGCGTGCGGCGTCCAGGTCGCCCCGATCCGCAAAACCCTTGACAACCTGGGTGTTCCGGACAACATCCGGCCGGTGCTGTCGGTCGTGAAGGCGGCCGCGGCGGTCGGTTTGCTGTCGGTCACCCGCTTTCCCGGGCTGGCCCGGCTGACGACGGCGATGCTGACGCTGTACTTCGTGCTCGCGGTCGGCGCGCACGTGCGGGTGCGCGACAAGGTCGTCAACGGTCTTCCGGCCGCGCTGTTTGTGGCGTTGTTCGCCGCGATGACGGTGCGCGGGCCCGAGCGGAGTTAGTGCGCCGTCGCGTGCGCTCGGCAGCGGGGTGCCGGTGTCAGTGATCGGCACGCCGAGCCTCTCTTCCAGCACCGGCCGCATCCGCTGCCACGCCCGCGGGTGACGGGTGCGGTAGGCCGCCAGGGCGCGGTCGGCCTCGGCTTGGTCGAGGACACGCGCGGTGGCGGCCCGGGACGGATGGCTGCCTGCGTACACCCGGACCCGTGGATTGGCCCGAATGTTGCGGAACCACTGGGCTTTTCGGCCGAAGCCCGAGGCGACGACGTAGACGTCGGGCGACGGGTGGTCGACGACCTCCAGCGCCGCGTAGCGCGGCGCCCCGGACTTTCGGCCGATGTGTTCGAGCAGCAGGATGCGTGATCCGAACACCGCGCCCCCGCGAGCGCGGTAGATCCAGATCGGTGCCCGCATCAGCCAGCGCGACCGCAGCAGCCGCGCGGCGATGCTGGCGGAAAGTGACGAGGCTCGGACGACCGACACGCCTCCCATCTTGCCATCAGGGGCGCGGCGAGGGCGGCGGCGGGCCGGGCGGTCCGATGCTGATGATCCAGGCGAAGGCGATGGCCGCCACGGTGCCGACCGCGCCGAGCAGCGCGCCCGCCACGCCGGTGGAGTGGCGTCGCTCGGGCGGTTGGTGCGCGGCCGGCGGCGGCGCGGGTGTTGTGGTGTTGATGTCGTCGTTCGTGGTCATGGTCGCGACGGTAGGAGCCGCAGCTGAAGTGGATCTGAAGGAACGGCTGTCCGCTGAGCCCCAGGCACCACTTGCGTTTGCCGAGGAGAGAAGCGGTGTTGTGCCCGCCTCACAGCGACAACGCGTTTCCGCAGGTCAGACTTCCTAACGAGGTTGTCGCTGTGAGGCGGGCACTTGACACACCCCCGACTTCTTGGTGCCAACGGGGCGGATGTTGGTGCCAACGGGGCGGGATGCGACGCCGGCGCACCGACGCCTTCAGGTTGGTTGCAGCACCGGCGCCGACAATGGCGGCCATGACGGATTGTCTCCGCGGGGCGGCCGGCCAATTCACCGTCGGCACCCCGCGGGTGCTGGTCGTCGAGGATTCCGAGACCATCCGCGAGATGGTCAGCGAGGCGCTCACCGAGGTCGGTTACCACACCGAGGCCCCCGCCGCGACGGCGAGCGACTCGAAGAGCTGCTCGACGGCATCCGGCCCGGCCCGGACGGCGCCGCCGACGACTACGTCATCAAGCCCTTCGAGCTGGCCGAGCTGGTGTCGCGGGTCGGCGCGGTGCTGCGCCTGCGGGGACGGCTGCCGCAGGTGATCCAGGTCGGCGACGTTACGCTGGACCCGGGCGCCGGAGTCGCCGCGCGCGGCGGTCACCGGCTGGACCTGACCGCCACCGAGCTGCGCGTGCTGACATTTCTGGTGGAGCAGCGCGGCCGGATCGTCAGCGCCGG
Source organism: Mycobacterium lepraemurium (assembly GCA_002291465.1). Classification (GTDB taxonomy): domain Bacteria; phylum Actinomycetota; class Actinomycetes; order Mycobacteriales; family Mycobacteriaceae; genus Mycobacterium; species Mycobacterium avium. The sequence continues at coordinate 1,746,538 of CP021238.1, forward strand.
CCAGATCCTCAACGGGGTGTGGGGTTATGACGCCTACGACGCCAACCTGGTGCAGGTTCATGTCAGCGGGCTGCGGCGCAAGCTTGAGGCGCACGGCCCGCGGATCCTGCACACCGTCCGCGGCATCGGCTACCGGCCTGCAACCCGAGCGGTCATGACGCCGACGCCGTAGCTGCAACGCCGGGTGACGCTGGTGGTGCTGGCCCCTGTTGACCGTGCTGCTGGTGGTGCTCGGCGTCACCATCGACGTCACGATGGGCGTGCTCGCCCGTCGCAACCTGCACGACCGGCTGCTCGCCGCGACGTCGCGGGCCGACGCGCTGAGCGCCGCGCACACCGCCCCCGACCTGCTCGCCGCCGAGCTCAACGGCGGCGGGATCCGTGCGCTCGTCGTCACCGCGGACGGCCAGGCCTACGGGGACCGCGCGATCAGCCCCGACCTGGCCGAGGGGCCGGTCGAACCGCCCCCGCCGTACCCACCGCCTTATCCGCCGCCGGCCTACCCGCCGCCGGATACGACCGCGACGGTCGTCGTGCACCCGTTGCTCGACGGCGCCCGGCTGATCCTGGTCGCCGACACCACGCAAACCACCCAGGTCACCCGGCAACTGCGCGGTCTGATGATCGCCGCCGGCATTGTGACCCTGCTGATCGCGGCGCTGCTGTTGATCGCGGTCAGCCGGGCGGCCCTGCGCCCGCTGGACCGGCTCACCGCGCTCGCCAACGCCATCACCACCGGGGACCGCGGCCGCCGGTTGCGCCCGCACCGCGCAGACACCGAATTAGGCCGCGCTGCAAGCGCTTTCGACACGATGCTGGACGCCCTGGAGATGTCGGAACGCCGGGCCCAACAGGCCGCCCGGCGCGCCGAGACGGCGACCCGGCGCTTCCTCGTCGATGCCGCCCACGAGCTGCGCACCCCGATCGCCGGCATGCAGTTCGCCGCCGAGCAACTCGCGCACGGCGCCTCCGAACACCCCGACGAAGCGCAATACCGTCGGGCCGGCCTGCTGCTTTCCGGTGCGCGCCGCGCCGCGCGACTCGTCAACGACATGCTGGACCTGAGCCGCATCGACGCCGGGCTCCCGCTGGAATTGCACGACGTCGACGTCGCCGCCGTGCTGCGCGACGAAGCCGACCGGGCCGCCCTGCTGGCACCCCAAATCGGCGTGCGCCGCACCGGACTCACCGCGCTGAACGTCCGGGCCGACGCCACCCGGCTGTCGCAGATCGTGTCCAACTTGCTCGACAACGCCCGCCGCTACACCCCGGCCGGTGGCGCCGCCGAGATCACCGTCACCGACACCGGCCCGGGCATCCCGGACGACGAGCGGGAGCACATTTTCGACCGGCTGGTGCGCCTGGATGCCGGCCGCGCCCGCGACCACGGCGGCGACCTGGTGTGCCTGCCGCATCGGGGCGGAGCCCGGTTCCGGCTCACGTTGCCGCGGGCGACCACAGAGTGAACGGTGGCCGCCTCGAATACTCGAGGCGGCCACGCGTCGACGCATCACCAGCCCGGCGGCGGGGGATCCACGCCGCCACCGCGGCGCCGAAGCCCGCCGCGGCCACTCCGAGCGCTCCCGCGATCAACGAACCAGCGATCGCTTGTCTCAGCCTCACTATGTCCCTCCATCCTCGATCGGTGCAGGTGAAATCGACCGTCCCGCACCGCATTACCAGTCACCAGCAGACGGTAGGAGGTCATCCTGAAGCCAAGCTGAAGACGAACGAATCAGCGCGGCGCCGACGGTGCCGTCACCACGGTCAGCCGCCATGTGTCCAGCCAGGGCCGCACCAGCTCGGCGACCGAGAATTTGGCCCGGGCCGCGCACCCGGCCTTGCGGGTGTAGGGGTCACCGCCGCGGATGAGGATGCCGACGGCGCTGACGGTGCCGTCGTTCTCGTACCGGTACACCGGCCCGCCCGAATCGCCGCACTGGCCGCCGGCTAGGAATTTCACCTTGCTGCCGGTGATCTCGGCGATCTGCCCGCAGGCGTCCGCGCCGGAGCCCGTGCCGAACTTGCACAGCTGTTGTCCCACTTGCAGATTGGCGGCGACACCGGACACCGGCACCGACGCCGCGATCGCCGGCGACTGCGGCACGTTGTCGCCGTCCAGGATGATCAAACCGATGTCGTGCTGTTCGTCGTGCACGCCCTCGCTGATCGTCTGACTGAACGTGCCCAGCATCGCGTAGGGCAGCACGCCGCCCAGGTTCATCGTCACCTTGCTCGGCTCGCCGGGACGGTTGCAGTGGCCGGCGGTGAGAATGCCGGCCTGGCCGCTGCTGGTGTGCACCAAAAACCCTGCGGTGCAACCCATTCCACCGGAGCCGTCAGTGTAGTCGACGTAGATCCCGGCGCCCGGGCCGATGGCGCTGGCCGCGGGCAGGTCGATCGGCGCCAGCACGGGCGGCGGGGTGGGCTGCTGCGCCGGCGTGGCCTCCCTCGGCAGCAGGCACACCGCGGCCACCAGCGCGGTGATGCTGCACACCGCCGCCAGGGTGAGCAAGGTTGTGTGGGTGCGCGGACGCGGCGGCAGCACATCGGTGGCGGGGAAAGCGCTCGTCGCCGGCTTGCGCCGCCGTTCGGCGCGGCCGGGCAGAAAACCCAACACGGCCAGCACCGCGAGCACCAGCGCGCCGAGCGGCAGCGCAACGGTACGGGCGGGTGAGTATGGCGTCCCCCAGCTGGCGAGCTCCAGCGCGTCCACGCTCCCCATTAGATCGATCTTTGCCGCATCGCGCGGCGCTCTCAGGGAAGTCGCTCAGCGAAATTCGGTGTCAGCCGATGGCGGCCGGCTCAGGGGAGGGCTCGTCGTCGCGGTGCCGGTGCGTGCGGCGGTGGTGCCGGCGGAAGTGGCGGATCTCGATGATCAGCCCGGTTAGCCCCAGCGCGTTGGTGAGCGCCGACACCAGGTACAGCAGCGAGGAGGGGTGGCCGGCCAGCGCGTCGCCGAGGATCACCACCGCGGCGGTACCGGGCAGCAACCCGGCCAGGGTGGCCAGCCCATAGGGCAGCACCCGCACACTCGACGCACCCGCGGCGTAGTTCAGCGCCGAGAACGGGACCGCCGGGATCAACCGCAGCGACACGATGGCCAGCCAGCCCCGCTGCCGCAGCCGCTCTTCCACAGTGTCCATCGACCGGTGCCGCACCAGCCCGGTCAACCGCCAGCCGGCCGCGCGCACCAACAACATCGCGATCATCGCGCTCGCGGTACTGGCGGCCACCGCGATGGCCACACCCAGCAGCGGGCCGAACAGCAGCCCGGCCGCCAGGGTGAACGCGGTGCGCGGCACGGGCACCACCGTCACCACGATGTGCGCGAGCAGAAACGCCAGCGGGAACCACGGCCCGACGGACTGCGTCCAGTCGCGCATCTGCACCGGCGAGGGCAGCGGGATCAGCGACGCCAGCACCACCAGCGCTGTGATGCCCGCCACTGTCCAGGCGATCCGTGACCGGGACACACCGCGCGCGGCCGCGCCGATCGCGCAGCCGAGATCGCGCAGTGTTTCGGCGATTTTGCTGGTGGCGGAACCCGTCACGCCTTCCAAGATTACGGGGCGCAGGTGAATCCAGCGTTTCCCGCTGCTGGCGTTTCCTTGCGAATCCGGACCGCGCGGGCCGGCCGGCGGTTTTCAGCGCGGAGCCCCGATCAATTAGCCTCGGTAGTCAAGTGGTATCCCCAAAGCTGTTGCCCAAATGCTGGGAAAAGGGAGCAATCGGTGCCCATTGATGTACCTGAACTCGCTGACCTGGAACAGGTTCGCGGGCGTTGGCGCAGTGCGGTTGCCGGAGTGCTGGCCAAAAGCACCCGGAAGGACCCCGAGCAGTTGGGGGACTCGCCGGAGCGGCTGCTGGAAACCCCGACCTACGACGGGATCGCGATCCGCGCGCTCTACACCGCGCTCGACGAGCTGCCCGAACCGCCGCTGCCGGGCGAGTGGCCGTTCGTGCGTGGCGGCGACGCGCGGCGCGACGTCAGGTCCGGCTGGAAGGTCGCCGAGGCGTTCCCGGCCACCCCGGTGCCCGGCGTCGCGGCCAAGGACATCAACTCCGCGGTGCTCGACGCGCTGGGCAACGGCGCCGGCGCCGTGCTGCTGCGGATCGGCGAGTCGGGCGTGGCGCCCGACCAGGTGGCCGACAGCCTGCAGGGCGTTACCTGAGCATGGCGCCGCTGATCCTGGAGGCCGGCGCCGACTACCCGGGGGGGCCAGCGACGCGGTGCTGGGCCTGGCCGACGAGATCGAACCCGACCAGCGCGCCGCGGTGTCGATCGACCTGGCCGGCGACCCGCTGACCGCGGCGCTGCGCGGGCGCCCTGTCCCGGAGCTCAAGGACGTGGTCGCCGTCGCCAAGCGGGCCGCCGGTCACACCGGGGTCCGCGCGATCACCGTCGACGGGCCCGCCTTCCACAACCTGGGCGCCAACGCGTCGTGGGAGCTGGGCGCCTCGATCGCGGGCGGGGTCAATTACCTGCGGGTGCTCACCGAATCGGGGTTGACGATCGCTGCGGCGTTGCGCCAGATCAGCTTCCGGTTCGCCGCCGACGACGACCAGTTCATGACCATCGCCAAGTTCCGCGCGGCGCGCACGGTGTGGGCGCGGGTGGCCGAGGTGGTCGGCGAGCCGGACGCCGGTGCGGCCGTGGTGCACGCCGAGACGTCGCTGCCCATGATGACCCAGCGGGATCCCTGGGTGAACATGCTGCGCTGCACGCTGGCCGCGCTCGGGGTCGGCGTCGGCGGTGCCGACTCGCTGCTGGTGTTCCCGTTCGACGTGGCCATCGACGGCGGATTCCCGGGCACTGCAACCAGTTTCGCCCGCCGCATTGCCCGCAACACCCAGCTGCTGCTCGAGGAGTCGCACGTGGGTCGGGTGCTGGACCCGGCCGCGGGATCCTGGTTCGTGGAGGACCTCACCCAGCGGCTGGCCGAGCAGGCCTGGCAGCACTTCCAGGCCATCGAGGCGCGCGGCGGATTCACCGAGGCCCGCGATTTCATCGCCGGCCAGATCGCAGAGATCGCCGCCCGCCGCCACGACGACATCGCGCATCGGCGGACCGCGATCACCGGCGTCAACGAATTCCCCAACCTCGCCGAACCGCAGCTGCCGCACAGCGATTCGGCGTATTCGCCGCTCGCGGCGGGCAAGCTGATCCGGTACGCTACCGACTTCGAGGCCCTGCGCGACCGTTCCGACGCCTACCTGGCCCGCCCTGGCTCGCGCCCGCAGGTGTTGTTGCTGCCGCTGGGGCCGTTGGCCGAGAACAACATTCGCGCGACGTTCGCGTCGAACCTGCTGGCTTCTGCGGGCATCCAGGAGGTCAACCCAGGAACCGTCGACGCCGCCGGCGTCGCTAAGGCCGTCAAAGAAGCGGGATCGCCGGCGGTGGCGGTCATCTGCGGCACCGACAAGCGCTACCAGGACGAGGCGTCGGGCGTCGTGCAGGCAGCCCGCGGCGTCGGCGTCTCCCGCGTCTATCTGGCCGGGACGGAGAAAGCCGTGGCGGACGCCGAGCACCGGCCGGACCAATTCCTGACCGCGAAAATCAATGCGGTCGAAGCACTGTCGGATCTGCTCACAAGGCTGGGGGCGTAGCTACCATGACGACCACTGCACCTGCTGTCGGCAGCTTCGCCGACGTGCCACTGCGCAGCGAGCGCTGTTGCCCGGGTTGAAGAATTCCAACTTGGCGGCGACGTCGGCCACCGCACCTTCGGTGACCCGGTTCAACCGGACCAACGGGGTGTTTCCGATCAGCTGCGTGGCGTTCTCGGCGATGCTCATCTACCTTTTGTCTCCCACGATGCAGGACCAGGCCTCATCGGCCTGCCAGCTAATATCGAACTCTATGGCCATTTCGGTGGGGATGGCTAGCGCAACGGGGGTAAACCGTTGCGACGCTTCGTCCAGCGCCACCCCGGTGAGCACGCGTCCATGCAGATCGCCAACGGTTTTCGCGGTCAGCGTTATTCCCGAGCCGCCCGGCGCCTCACGTATGTAGAAGTCCGTGCCCGGTTCGACGACCTGCCCGACGGCGAAACCGTCGGCATCCACTAATTGGTGGCCGTCGTCGGCGCTGAGCAGCAGCGGGATTCGCACCCGGAAGGGTCCGATCAGCCCGGCATCCGCGGTGGCGTGCCGGTCGTCGAGCAGCAGGGCGTCGTCGGCGTGGTGGACGGCGCGTCCCGCCTGCGCGAGCAGGTAGTTGTACAGATGCACGACCTTGTCGGCGTTGCGGTAGTGGCGGGCACCGGTGAGCCGGAAGTTGACGTGCTCGATGGTGGGCGTGGCCGTCTCCGACGTTGCCACCAGCCGGTAGTAGCGGTAGCCGCGCCCGCCGCGGCCGTGACTGCTCGACGACAGCGTGCTGCCCTCGCCCAGCATGCGCTGGTAGCGCCGCCGTCCGGGCCCCAACCTCAGGTGCGAACCCGAAACATCCTGCCACACAACACCATTGGTGGATTTCTGTAGTTTCAATGTGGCGTCGCCCGCCGACGAGCTCCACACCGAGTAGCCGCCGAGCTGAGGTTGGCCGTCGAATTCGAAGGTGAGCACCGGTCCGGGCGCCCGATGCACCGCGATGGGGACGTTGAGCGGTCGGGTGTCCAGGACCAGGCCGTTGGTGAAGAACCAGATCGCCGCCTGCGTCGCGGCGATCGCCTCGTGTTCGGTTATGTTGGCCGGCCCGAGCGGATAGCCGGCGTCGCGCACCTGCCGGTTCAGCTCGGCGGTGGAGCGCAGCGGAAACGAGTTGCGCAGGATCCAGTCGACCTTGGCCTCGTGTCCCGACGTGCTCAGATGCGGCAGCGCGGACCAGGTGTCGACCCGGTAGCGGGACGGATGCGCCGGGGCGATGCCGGCGAAATCCAGCGAATAGGCGTGCACGTTCGGGTTGAGCCGGATCAGATCGGTGCGGGCCCAGCTGCCGTCGGCGAACACCACCCGGTCGACGGTGTGCGAATACGTGCCGCCGCGGTAGCGGGTCATCCGGTTGAGCGCGGTGGCCGGTCGCACCACGCAGCGCCGGCGGGTGGCCACCGGCGCCAGGGCGCGGTCGGGCTCGGACAATATGGTCATGAGTCGTTGATCTTCCTGAAAAAGGCTTTCCATCGGCCCGTGTCGTCGCAGCGCCGGACAGCGCCGGCGACACCGCCCGGGCAAGGGCGAGCGCGGGGATCTCTACAGCGTCAGAGGGCTTGCGGAAATCAACGACAACAACAGCAACAACAGGCCACGACGAGGCAGCGCGACGGGGCAAAGCGCGGCTGTAGGCGGTGTTGCATGTCACCACTATAGGTCATCACACTTGGCCGTTTGTTCGGCTCAGCCCGGCTGTAAGTCTTGGGCGGCGGTGACCGGCTGGCCTAATGTCGGGACTCGTTGAGTCACCGGCCACCGCGGGCCGGCGGACTCGGCGCGGCGGAGGGATGCACGGCACGCCGAGCGACGACGCACGACACCGGCTCGGCGCGCGGCCCCGGCCCCGATGGGGCACGATGAATCCACCGATCCGGGCCGCATTTTTCGACCACGCACGAAAGGATCACGATGACGTCGGCTCAAAATGAGTCTCAAGCACTTGGTGATCTGGCTGCCAGGCAACTCACCAACGCAACCAAGACGGTCCCCCAGCTCTCGACGATCACGCCGCGCTGGCTGCTGCATCTGCTGAACTGGGTTCCGGTGGAGGCGGGCATCTACCGGGTGAACCGGGTGGTCAATCCCGAGCAGGTCGCCATCAAGGCCGAGGCCGGCGCCGGCAGTGAAGAGCCGCTACCGCAGACCTATGTGGACTACGAGACCAGCCCGCGCGAGTACACGCTGCGCAGTATTTCCACGCTGGTCGACATCCACACCCGGGTCTCCGACCTGTACTCGAGCCCGCACGATCAGATAGCCCAGCAGCTGCGGCTGACCATCGAGACCATCAAGGAGCGTCAGGAGCTGGAGCTGATCAACAGCCCCGAGTATGGGCTGCTGGCCCAGGCGACGCCGGAGCAGACGATCCAGACGCTGGCCGGGGCCCCCACGCCCGACGACCTCGACGCGCTGATCACCAAGGTGTGGAAGACGCCCAGTTTCTTCCTCACCCACCCGCTGGGCATCGCGGCGTTCGGGCGCGAGGCCACCTACCGGGGGGTGCCGCCGCCGGTGGTGAGCCTGTTCGGCGCCCAGTTCATCACCTGGCGCGGTATTCCGCTCATCCCGTCGGACAAGGTGCCGGTGGAGGACGGCAAGACGAAGTTCATCCTGGTACGCACCGGCGAGGATCGTCAGGGCGTCGTCGGGCTATTCCAGCCCGGCCTGGTCGGGGAGCAGGCGCCGGGGCTGTCGGTGCGGTTCACCGGCATCAACCAGTCGGCGATCGCGACCTACCTGGTCACGCTGTACACCTCCCTGGCCGTCCTGACCGATGACGCGCTCGCCGTGCTCGACGACGTCGCGGTGGATCAGTTCCGTGAGTACAAGTGAGTACCGAGCGGTAGACGCCGAAAGCGACCTGCCCATCAGCGCCGCGGAACTCGCCGCGCTGGCCAGCCAGCTGTATGCGGCCAGCATCCGCCCGGGCACCGACAGCCCGCCGCAGCAGGCGCCGGTGGCACCTCGCGGCAGTGTGCCGGACGCTACGGCGGCAACCTCGGCCGGGCGGACCGCCGCCGGATCGGCCGACGTGTATTCGTCATGGGTGCCGCAGCTGGGGGTCGCCGACATCTATCTCGGGGCGCCGACGCCCGCCGGGCCGGAGGCGTCGCCGCAGAGCGCGCCGCCCGCCCCCCGCGGCCAGGTGCCCGACACGACCGCCGCGGCCACCGCCTACGGCGCCGACCTGAGCGCGTTCGCGGTGCCCACCGGCATCGTGTCCACCGCGCCCGGTGTGCAGGCCGGGACGGCGCCGCCCTTCCCCGTCGTGCCGCGGGCCGCAACGGCGCCGTCGTGGCTGCCCAAGGCGCCCTCGGTCGCCGACCTGGGCTGGTCCGACGCGGCCGCACCCGATGCGCCGGCCGGCGACGAGCATGACTACCACTTCCTGACCAAAACCGATCCGGTGCCGCAGTTTCGCGACGAGCACGAGGTTTTCGACGTCGCCGCGATTCGCTCGGACTTCCCGATCCTGAAGGAGACGGTCAACGGAAAACCGTTGATCTGGTTCGACAATGCGGCGACGACGCAGAAGCCGCAGGTGGTCATCGACCGGCTGTCGCACTTCTACGCCCACGAGAACTCGAACATTCACCGCGCCGCACACGAATTGGCGGCTCGCGCCACCGACGCCTACGAGGAGGCCCGCGACACCGTCGCCGAGTTCATCGGCGCGCCCAGCTCGGACAACATCGTGTTCGTGCGGGGCACCACCGAGGCGATCAACCTGGTGGCGCACGCGTGGGGCGCCAAGCATCTGCAGCCCGGCGACGAGATCGTCATCACCCACCTGGAGCACCACGCGAATATCGTTCCCTGGCAGCTGATTTCGCAAAAGACCGGTACCATCCTGAAGGTGGCGCCGATCGACGACGCGGGCAACCTGCTGCTGAGCGAATTCGAGGAGCTGCTGGGCCCGCGGACCAAGCTGGTCGCGGCCAGCCACGTGTCGAACGCCCTGGGCACCGTGGTGCCGGTGGACAAGATCGTCGAGTTGGGTCACCGCTACGGCGCCCGGGTGCTAATCGACGGCGCCCAGTCCATCCAGCACATCCCGATCGACGTCGCCGACCTCGGCGCCGACTTCTTCGTCTTCTCCGGCCATAAGATCTACGGCCCCACCGGGATTGGCGTGCTCTACGGCACCGAGGAGGCGCTCACCGAGACCCCGCCGTGGCAGGGCGGCGGCCACATGATCGCCGACGTCACCCTGGAACGCTCGCTGTACCAGGGGCCGCCGACGAAGTTCGAGGCCGGCACCGGCAACATCGCCGACGCCGTCGGGCTGACCGAGGCGCTGCGCTACGTGCAACGGTTGGGCGTCGAGCGGATCGCCGCCTACGAGCACGCCCTGCTGGAGTACGCGACACCGCGGTTGGCCGACATCCCCGGGGTCCGCCTGGTCGGGACCGCGCAGGAGAAGGCCAGCGTGTTGTCCTTCGTGCTGGCGGGCCACGAACCGCTCGAGGTGGGCAAGGCGCTCAACGCCGAGGGCATCGCGGTGCGCGCGGGCCATCACTGCGCCCAGCCGGCCCTGCGCCGACTGGGACTCGAGGCAACCGTGCGCCCGTCGTTCGCCTTCTACAACACGTTCGAGGAGATCGACGTGTTCCTGCGCGCGGTGCGCCGGATCGCCGAGGGCGGCGCCAACGTCGGCTGAACCGCCGGCCGGGCGGTTAAACCCTAAGTGGTTACGCCCCAACTGAATACGCGCGAGGTCAGCAGCACGATGCCCAGCGAGACGGTGGCGACCACGGTCAACCCGATGACCGCGACCACCAGCGGGCGCCACCCGGTTCGGGCGATCTGGCGGATGTCGGTGTTGAGCCCCACCCCGGCAAAGGTCAGTAGGAACGCCCATTTCGACACGTTGGCGAGGTTGGCGGTCCGGCCCTTGGTCAGCCAGCCCGCGGTGGTGATCGCCGAGACCACCAGGAAGCCCAGCACGAACTTCGGGAATTTGGCCCAGATAAAGGCGGCCTTGGCCCGAACCCCCGGGGCGATCTCGTCGGCCTGCCCGCGGCCCGCCCAGAACAGCGCGAAACCCAGCACCACGAAACCGATCAGCGCGTTGCGGGTCGACTTGACCAGCACCGCGATCTTGCCGGCCTGCTCGGAGTACAGGTATCCGGTGGCGGTGGTCTCGGCGGTGTTGTCCACCGAAAGCCCTGCCCACAAACCGAATTTGTGATCGGTCAGCCCGATCGCACGCCCTAGCGGAGGCAACACGAACAGCGACACCGCGCCCAACGCCAGAATCGCGGCGATCGCGTAGCTGACGTCGGAGTTACGTGCGCGGATCGCGCCCTTGGCCGCCACGATGGCCGACACCCCGCAGATGGACGTGCCGATCGCCAACAGCGAACCGAGCTTGCCCGACAACCCGAACCAGCGCGCCACGGCTATGATGATCGTCCCGGCGATGGTCATGTCCACCAGGATCTGCACCAGGCTGATCCCGCCCAGCTTGGCGATGTCGCCCAACACGAATCGCGAACCGAGCGCCACGATCCCGGCCTTCAGCCAGAATTCGTAGGTCAGCACGCCGGGCCGAAAGATCGGGTGCAGCCCGACGGTGTTGGTGATCACCAGCCCGATCACGATGGCCCACAACACATATTCGATGTCGGGCACCGTCCAGTGCTGGTGTTTGGCCAGCGCGTTCCACCAGATCTGGGCGTACTTGCCCAACACCCCCACGCCGATCAGCAGCAGGATACCCGGCAGGTAGTCGAGCGGGCGGGTGCTGGTGAAGGTGGCGTCCGCTGTTTCGTCTGTTTCGTCGGGTGCGACGCGAACGGTGCTCACGCCGGTCACCACGGAATCTTAGGGAGCACGTCGGCCACCGCCAGCGCGACGATCACGCCCGCCACCGCGGTGGCCCACCAATCCACCGAAACCGACGCCAGCCGCGCCGCCCATTCCTGCCCACGATCGGGCGCCTCGTGATCGCCGCGACTGTCACTCACCATGTCCGCTCCTCGAGCAACCGGTGGCGGCCCACGCGGGACGCCTGCTGACGGAATCGTGGCGGTCGCGCCCGCCGCATCCAAGCGATTGGCTCGGCCTGAATTTAGCTCCGCCGTATTTCAGGTCGGCAGACCGCGGCGGTGCGGTAGCGGTCCACCCACTCGTCGGAGCGGTGGTCCGCCTGGCGCTCCAGCACCGGTTCGGGCGCCAGTTGCGGGTCGAGCCCCAACTGCTCGAGGATGGCGGCGACCACCTGAGTCAGGTTGCGCCACAACACCGGATACGGGATCTCCATGGGTTTGAGGTCCTCTTCGGCGAACCAATTGCGCCAGCTCTCTTCCTGGGCGCGCAGCATCGTCACGACGTTGGCGATCGCCCCGGCGTGATAGGTGGCGCGCGCGTCGCGCGCCGGGTCGGGCCGGCCCCGCTAGACCCGCGTCTGCACCGCCCGCCGGAACGACACCGCCTGCGAGACCACATCCGGCCGGTAGACGTGAATCAGCAGCGGCTCCTCGCCGATCACATCGCGGATGGCCACCCGCAGCCCGTCGCCGCTGCGATCCGGCAGGTTCTTCGCACGGTCCAACAGCAGCGGGGTCTGGTTCCACATCAGCTTGCCGCCCCACACCCCGTTCGGGGTCCGGCCGACCGTGCGGATGTAGCTGCGCCAGATCTCGGGCGGAGCCAGGTCCGGCGTGCCCGCGTCCAGGGGATCGAGCAGGCTCAGGATCGACTCGTCGTCGACCCCGGCGAACCATTCCCGCGGCTGCGGGGCCTGGCTGGTGGACGGCAGGTACTGGAAGAACTCCTGAGGCTCGCCGGCCACGCCGGTGGCCCGCAGCGATTCGACCAGCAGCGTGCTGCCGCTGCGCTGCGACGCCAACACCAGGTATGACGACGGGCTGTTTGTCACCGGCAGAGTGTATCCACAACCGGCACTTCATTATTCCTCTTATTCCTCGACTTGATGCCCACCTGTTCCTGGACGGCCGAAGTTATGGTCACGCCGACGCAAAACCTTGCCCACGACAGCGGTCCGGCGAATCCCGACGCTCGTCGTAGAAGCGTTGCGTGCAGCACTATTCCGGACGGGGGGTGAAACCATCCGTCCGGTCCCCGTCCACATTTCTTCTGGTTGATTGCAACCCTGACGGCGGACGAGGTCGTGGCCGTAGATTCGCTGAACTATGCGCGAAGCACACGTGAGTGCCGCATGTAAACAGCGCTGTTTGCTTGGGAGCCAGGTGATTACGAACGGATAAACCGTGTTACGAAATATGGGGGGCGGGTTGGGTCAGCGAATGAGCGGGCGAGCACCGTGAACGCGACTGCCATCGCCAAGCCCATGACGGTGCTCGGCCAATTCTTCTTGCTCAGCGCCGAGGCGCTGGCCGCCGCGGTTCGCGGGCCGTGGGCGTGGCGGGAAATTCTCGAACAGATCTGGTTCGTGGCAAGGGTTTCCATTTTTCCGACCATCATGCTGTAGATTCCGCACACCGTGCTGATTGTTTTCGTGCTCAACATTCTGCTGGTGGAGATCGGCACCGGCGACCTGTCCGGCGCCGGGCCGGGCTGGCGTCGGTCACCCAAGTGGGGCCGGTCGTCACGGCGATGGTCGTTTCGGGCGCCGGATCGACCGCCATGTGCGCCGACCTGGGCGCGCGCACCATCCGCGAGGAAATCGACGCGATGAAGGTGATCGGTGTCAATCCCGTTCAGGAACTTGTGGTTCCGCGTATCATCGCGGCCACCTTCGTGGCGGTCATGCTCTACGCGGTGGTCGCTGTCACCGGATTGACGGGCAGCTACATCTTCGTGGTCTTCGTCCAGCACGTCACGCCGGGCGCCTTCGTCGCGGGAATGACGTTGGTCACCGGGCTGCCGCAGGTGGTTATCTCGCTGATCAAGGCGACCCTGTTCGGTCTGTCCGCGGGACTGATCGCCTGCTACAAGGGTCTCTCGGTGGGCGGCGGTCCCACCGGCGTCGGCAACGCGGTGAACGAGACGGTGGCGTTCTCCTTCATGGCGCTGTTCTTCATCAACATTTTGACCACCGCGCTCGGGGTGAAGGTGACGGCCAAATGACCGAGATCGCCCGCGATCCGTCGCGGTTCGCTGCGCTGGGGCCCAGGCGTGTCGAGTCGACCCGCAAGCTGGGGGAGCAGACCGTGTTCTACGGCCAATCCCTGGCCGCCATCGCCGACGCGATACGGCGCTATCCCGGCGAGAGCTGTTGCGGCTGATCGCCGAGATGGGCATGGGCACAGGCGCGTTGGCGGTGATCGGCGGCACCGTCGGCATCATCGGCTTCCTCACCCTCACCACCGGAGTCTTGGTCGCGGTCCAGGGCTACGACACGCTGTCCAACATCGGCGTGGAGGCGTTGACCGGATTCCTCTCGGCGTTTTTGAACGTGCGGATGATCGCGCCCTGCACGGCGGGCCTGGCGCTGGCGTCCACGATCGGTGCCGGCGCGACAGCGCAATTGGGCGATGCGCATCAACGAGGAGATCTATGCGCTGGAAGTCATGGGCATCCGCGCCGTCACCTACCTGGCGTCGACCCGCATCATCGCCGGCATCCTGGTGGTCATCCCGCTCTACGCCGTCGCCGTCCTGATGTCGTTCATCGCGGCGAAGCTGCTCACCATCTACGTCTACGGCCAATCTAAAGGCGTCTACGAACACTACTTCTCCACCTTCCTGCGCCCGAACGACCTGTTGTGGTCGTTCTTTTCGGCGCTGGCGATGGCCACGGGTGTGATGGTGGTGCACACCTATTACGGGTTCACCGCGACCGGCGGCCCGGCGGTCATGGTGGCGGCGTTGGCCGGGTTGAGCGGCTGGCTGGGTTACCGCGCCTACCAGCAGCACGACGCCCAGGCGCGGCGCAACCTGTTCGTCGCGACCGCCCGTCAGGGCGCGGTGAACCTCACCACGATCAACTACACCCAGGTCGACCGCGGCGTGCAGCGGATCCTCGATTCGGCCACCGGCGTGTTCCGCGACGAGTTCGAGCAGTGGTCCAAACCGTTCGCGGAGGTGGTCAAGGCGGCGCAATCGAAATCCGAAGGCACCGTGCCTGATACGGGACTGGAGTCGCAGCGCGGCGACTCCGCCCAGGTGCTGGTGGCGGTCGCGGTGAAGTCGCACACCGCCGGCGGCGACGAGCCGCCGCGGGAATGGCGGATTCGCATCGAGGTCCGATCCGTCGGCGATGACGCCAAGGTTTCCAACATGGTGTTCGTGCCGTGACCGCGCCGAGCGAGACGGCCCGGACCGCCGCCGACACCCGGGCGTCCGACACCGATCCGCAACCAACGCCGTCGCGGGGCAAACGCTCGATCGCCTGGCCGCGGGTATTCGGCTACGGCGTACTGCCCGGGCTCGCGCTGCTCTTGGCGTTGGGCGCCGGCTACCTGAGGTGGTCGGCCGGATCCGCCGACGACCTCGCCCAGGCTCGCGCCCAGTCGGTGCAGGCCGCCCGTGAGGAAGCGGTGGCGCTGCTGTCCTACCGGGCGGATTCGGTGGGCAAGGACCTCGCCGCGGCGCGTGAGCGTCTGACCGGTGAGTTCAAGGACGCCTACGCCGAGCTGACCCGCCAGGTTGTCATCCCCGGCGCCAAGGAAAAACACATCTCGTCCGCGGCCAAGGTCAACGCCGCGGCATCGGTCTCCGTCGCCGAAAACCACGCGGTGGCTTTGGTTTTCGTCGACCAGACCGTCACCATGGGCGACGGTGCCCCACCGACACCCAGCCCGTTGTCCGGATGACCTTGGACAAGGTCAACGGCCGCTGTTTGGTGTCCCGCTTCGAACCGGTGTGAGGCATGTCGGTACCGCTGAGCCGCGCCGCCCGCCTGATGGCGGGCGCGGTCGTCGTGACGGCGGCGCTGCCGGCGCCCACCGCGCACGCCGACAACAAGCGGCTCAACAGCGCCGTCGTCTCCGCAGCCTACACCCTGCAGCGCCAGGCGGGCTGCACCAACGACGTGGTCAGGAACGACGCACTCACCCTGGCCGCCGAATGGCACGCCGAAGACATGATCAACAACCGAAACATCAACGACGACATCGGTTCCGACGGATCGACGCCGCAGGACCGGCCAATGCCGCCGGCTTTCGCGGCAGGGCCGCCGAGACGGTGGCCATCAACCCGGCCATGGCGATCAGCAGCCTCGAGTTGGTCAACCAGTGGTACGGCAACCCGGACGACATGGCGATCATCCGGGACTGCGCGAACACCGCCATCGGGGTGTGGTCGGACAACAGCCTGGACCGCACCGTCGTGGTCGCCGTCTACGGCCAGCCCGATCCGGCCAGGCAGTAGCGGCGCGATCGGCAGTGACTACCCGCTGGAAACGGACTCGCTCGCCAGCTCGCACACGCACACCTGGCTGCCGCGCCGCCAGGTGCCGAATTGTGTTCCGTGCCTGCGCTTGAGGTGCTGGTGCTGGGCGTAGACCTTGTCGCGTTGATCCCGCGAGAACGCGAAGTCCAAGTTCACCGGCAACCCGGCCCAATCCACCTCGTCACCGGCCGCATGCTCGGCCACCCCGCCGTACAGCCGGGGGCACTGCAGTGGACAGTTCTTCTTCATGACCCGATCGGGTCCATCACACTCCCGAGCCACGACTACGTCACTCCTTCAAGTGCGCGACCTTTTGAGTGCATGGTGCGACGCCGATGTTTCAGCGGTGGGTGTGCGATGTTTCCGCAGTATTACGAGTTCGACGTCGGGCGGCTAGTGCGGGCTAGTAGACGTCGCGGTGGTAGCGCTTGTCCGCGCTGAGCGACTGAACGTAGGCCTTGGCCGCGTCCGGGTCGAGGTTGCCGAATTCGGCGGCGATGTCGCACAGCGCCCGGTCGACGTCCTTAGCCATCGGGTCGGCGGTGCCGCACACGTACAGCTGGGCGCCGTCCTGCAGCCAGCTCCACAGCTGCTTGCCGCGGTTGCGCATCAGGTGCTGCACGTAGACCTTGTGTTGCTGGTCCCGGGAGAACGCGAGATCCAGCTCGGTGAGGAAGCCGTCCTCGCGCATCTGCCCCAGCTCGTCGCGGTAGTAGAAGTCGGTGGCGGCGTGCTGCTCGCCGAAGAACAGCCAGTTTGGGCCGCGGTGGCCGAGCGCGCGCCGCTCCTGTAGGAAGCCGCGGAACGGTGCGATCCCGGTGCCCGGCCCGATCATGATCATCGGGGTGTCCGGGTCGCTGGGCGGGCGGAAGTTGCTCGACGGCTGCAGGTAGACGGCGACCCGATCGCCGGGGGAGCGGGCGGCGAGGTAGGTCGAACACACCCCGCGGCGCGGCACGCCCTGGAAATTGTAGCGCACCGGCGACACGGTCAGGTGCACTTCCCCCGGGCAGGATTTGGGGCTCGACGAGATCGAATACAGCGGCGGCTGAAGGCGTTTGAGCACCCTGAGCCATGCGTGGGCCGAGGCGGACACCGGTAGCTGCGCCAGCAGGTCGATGGACTGCCGCCCCCACGACCAATCCGCCAGTGCGCGTTTGTTTTCCGGCTTCAACAGCTCGGTGAGTTTGGCGTCGCCGGTTCGCTCCTGCACGAAACGCACCAAATCCCGGCTGATGTGGGCGATCTCGATGCGCTTGGTGAGCGCCGAGCGCAGTGACATCAGGCCGTGCTCGCCGACCTCGACGGGGGTCTGCTCGTCCAGGCCGGTGCCTGCCAGCCACTCGTCGACCAGCTCGTCGCTGTTGCGCGGCCACACCCCGAGTGCGTCACCGGCCTGGTAGCTGACGGCGTCTTGCGGCAGGTTGAACACCAGATGCCGCACGTCCTTGGTGGATTTCGGCCCGTTCAACGTGGTGTTGCGCACCATGTCGGTAATGAGCGGGTGCTTCTTGCTGTAGGTGTGCGGCGCGGGCGCATTCGGTCGGGACGGCGCCACCACCGGGGAGGTGCGGGCCGAGACCGTCGCGCCGCCGTCGCCGCCCACCGCGGTGGGGGTGCGGGTCAGGGCCTCGATGACGTCGGCGACTCACTTGGCCGCGGCCTGTTCGTAGTCGGGTTCGCAGTCGACCCGTTCGGCGATGCGGGTCGCGCCCAGCTCGGCCAGCCGCGCGTCGAGTTTGCGTCCGTAACCGCAGAAGTCGTCGTAGTTGGAGTCGCCCAGCGCGAGCACCGCGTAGCGGGTGTTGCCGAATCGCGGTGCAGCGTCGCCGGTCAGCGTGCGCCACAGGCCGGAGCCGTTGTCGGGTGCGTCGCCGTCACCGGTGGTGCTGGTGATCAGCAGCAGTTCCCGCGTCGCCGCCAGCTCGGCCGCCGCGAGTTGCGCGGCGATCTCGGCGGTGAGCTCCTCGGCGTTGCCGGTCTGCGAAGCCCACAGCACCACGATCGGGGCCCGCTCGGGCGCGGGAGAACAACCCGGCCAGCAGGCCGTCCACCCACAGCCGGGTGCGGGCATCGAATGGCGCGTTCAGCGGCAGCGTGGGCGCGCCACCGGCGCGGCGGCCGGCGTCCGAGCGCAGTCCGGTCAGCATCCCGGCCAGGTACGAGCGGCCGAGCTCGTTGAATTCCGGCTTGAATGACGTTGCCACTCCCAGCAATTCGCCGAGGGCATCGACTTGTGACACGCTGATTTCTCGTACCCCCGTGGGTGCGGATTCCGGTGTGTCGTGGCCCGCCGAAGGGCCGGTTCCGGTGGCCGAATCGGGTTGGGAGACGGCGACCTTCGTCAGGGTGACGGCGCACGCCTTGAATTCGGGCTGGTTCGAGATCGGATCGACTGCGTCGTTGGTGACCGCGTTGATCGACAGATACTTGCCGAAGGCGTCGTTCCAGTGGAACGGGGCGAAGCAGTTGCCGGGCCGCACTCGGTCGCTGACGACGGCGGCCAACACGGCCCGGCCGCGGCGGGAAGCGATTTCGACGCGGTCGTCCTCACCGATGCCCAGCCGGGCGGCGTCGTCGGGATGGATCTCGACGAACGGACCGGGGTTGAGCTTGTTGAGTTTGGCGACCTTGCCGGTCTTGGTCATGGTGTGCCACTGGTGCGGCAGCCGCCCGGTGTTCAACAGGAACGGGTAGTCGTCGTCGGGCATTTCCTCGGGAGGAAGGTGCGGACGGGCGAAAAACACCGCACGGCCGCTCGGCGTCGGGAAGGCCAGCCGCGGCGCGGTGCCGTCCTCACGGACCAGTTGTGTCTGGCTGACGCCGTCATTGAGATAGCGGATCGGGTTGCGGTCGGCCGAGCTCTGCGGTGGGCACGGCCACTGCAGTGGCTGCCGACGCAGCCGCTCATAGCTCACACCGCGCAGGTCGTAGCCGGTCTTCGGGTTCCAGAACCGCTTGATCTCCTCGAACACCTCCTCGGCGCAGCTGTAGCTGAACGCCTCGGAAAACCCTATCTCGCAAGCGATCCAGGCGATGATCTGCCAGTCGGGCATGGCCTTACCCGGCGCCACGACCGCCGGCTGGGACAGCGTGATGTTGCGCTCGGAATTGACCATCACCCCCTCGGCCTCCGCCCACAGCGCCGCCGGCAACAACACGTCGGCGTATTCGCTGGTCTCCGTGCCGAGGTACGCGTCCTGGACGATCACCAACTCGCCGCGCTCCAGCCTGGCCAAGACCGTCTTGCGATTAGCGACGGAGGCAACGGGATTGGTGCAGACGATCCAGCATGCCCTGATCTGCCCGTCGGCCATCCGGGAGAATATGTCGATGGTTCCGGTGCCGACCTCGGTGCGCAGCGTTCCGCGGGGAATACCCCACACGTCCTCGACGAACTCGCGGTCGGTGGCCGATGCCACCGACCGCTGGCCCGGCAAACCCGGTCCCATGTAACCAACCCATTTCGCGGCCGCCCATCGTGTTGGGCTGCCCGGTGAGCGAGAAGGGGCCGCTGCCCGGCTTGCAGATCGCCCCGGTGGCCAGGTGCAGGTTGCAGATGGCGTTGGTGTTCTACGTCCCGTGCGTGCTCTGGTTGAGACCCATCGTCCAGCAGCTCATGAAGTTGTCGGCCTCGCCGATCAGCTGAGCCGCCGCGCGGATGTCTTGTTCGGGGATGCCGGTGATCTCGCTGACCCGGTCGGGGGTGTACTGCTCCAGGAAGCTGGGCATCACCTCCCAGCCCTCGGTGAACTCAGCGATGAATTCGCGGTCCGTGTGGCCATTTTCGACGATCACGTGCAACAGGCCGTTGAGCAATGCGAGATCCGTCCTCGGGACGATCTGCAGGAACAGGTCGGCCTTTTCGGCGGTCGCGGTGCGCCGCGGGTCGACGACGATGAGTTTCGCGCCCTCCTTGACGCGGTCCATCATGCGCAGGAACAGGATCGGGTGGCAGTCGGCCTTGTTGGCGCCGATGACGAAAACACGTCGGCGTGTTCGAAGTCCTGGTAGGAACCCGGTGGTCCGTCGGCGCCCAGCGACAGCTTGTAGCCGGAACCCGCGCTGGCCATGCACAGTCGCGAGTTCGACTCGATCTGGTTGGTGCCGATGAAACCCTTGGTCAGCTTGTTCGCCAGGTACTGCGCCTCCAGCGACATCTGGCCGGATACGTACATCGCGAACGCGTCCGGGCCGTGCTCGTCGATGATGGCCCGTAACTGTTTCGCGCACCGGGTGATCGCCTGGTCCGTGCCGATCGGTTCAAGTGGTTCGCCGCGGCCGGCCCGTGCATGCGCCGAGTCCACCCGGCCCGGCGCGGCGAGCAGGTCGGCGGTGGGGGCCCCCTTGGTGCACAACCGACCGAAGTTGGCCGGATGTTCTTTGTTGCCAACCGACTTGGCGACGTGACGGCGCCCGGTTTGCGGATCGCTTGTGATCTGCAACACCATGCCGCAACCGACGCCACAGTAAGCGCACATGGTGTTCACGGCGTTCTCCGGCTCCATGGACTCGCTGGCCACGCTTACGTCCCTCCGTCGAGGGTACACGGGTTAGCTCGTTTACAAGTGAGTTCATTGTGGGGCAGCCATGTTTCGGCACCGCCGCCCGAAATTTCCCCCCGTTTACTTCTTCCTCTCAACGGCAGGCACGCCGGTGTGAAATCGCCGGGGGATTCGGGGCTTGGGATCGCATTACCGCAGTTCACCGTTGACCATCCGCCCCGGCTGAGGGTACTCACTGCGGCCCGCGCGACGCTTCTTCGAGCGGGCTTTTTGACCAAACCGACGGGACATTCACAGTCTTCGCTAAGCTCACCGCGTGCGTCGGCTCATTGTGATGGTGTTGGTTTTGCTGGCCTCCGGCTGCGGCTGGAAGCCACCGGCGCCGCCGCAGGGCCGGCCGGACACTTGCAAGGCCTCCGACGGGCCGACGGCCGACACTGTGCGACAGGCGATCACCGCGGTGCCCATCGCGATCCCCGGCACCATCTGGATGGAGATCGGGCGCGGCCACACCCGCAATTGCCGGTTGCACTGGGTGCAGATCATCCCCACCATCGCCAGCGAGTCGACTCCCCAACAACTGCTCTTTTTCGATCACAACACGCCGCTGGGCACCGCCACCCCGAACGCAATGCCGTATATAACCGTGCTACCGCCCTCGGATGACACCGTCACCGTTCAATACCAGTGGCAGAAGGGAAATGATCAGCTGTGCTGTCCCACCGGCATCGGAACGGTGAAGTTCCGGATCGGGTCCGACGGCAAACTGCAAACCATCGGCAAGATCCCGAATCAATAGCCTCTGCGGGCCCGCGATCGCCCCAATGTCGTTGGGCAACAGGGCGATCGCCAGGGCGCAGCGGACGGTCGCGGGGCGCCGGGTGGCGGGATCTCACAGCTTCCCCTCAGTGAGTTCTTACCGGGAAATGCCGCTTTACTCGGAAAGCGCTGGCATCCGGTTGACAACCGGTGCCCGCCGCGGTGGTCGGGCGACGTGTTGTGGGCACCGATCGGAAGAAGGCGGGTTTGATGGGGCGGACGCGATGCATCGCGCATTGGGATCCCGAGGATCTGGTGGCCTGGGAAGCGGGCAACAAACTCATCGCCCGGTGCAACCTGATCTGGTCGATCGCCACCATGCACGTCGCCTTTTCGATCTGGTACCTGTGGTCGGTGATGGTGCTGTTCATGCCGCAGGCCCGCTACGGTTTCACGACCGGCGACAAGCTGTTGGTGGGCGCCACTGCGGCACTGGTCGGGGCGCTGGTGCGCATTCCTTACGCCATGGGCACCGCCCGGCTGGGCGGTCGTAACTGGGCCGTGCTGTCGTCGCTGGTGCTGCTGATCCCCACCGCGGCGGCCATCGTGCTGTTGGCTCACCCCGGGTTGCTGTTGTGGCCGTATCTGGTGTGCGCGGCGCTGACCGGCTTGGGCGGCGGGAACTACGCGGCGGCGCTGGCCAACGTCGAATCGTTTTGCCCGCAGCGGCGCAAGGGGTTCGCGCTGGGTCTCACCGGGGGCGTCGGCAATCTCGGCGCGGTCGGCATCCAGGCGGTCGGGCTGGTGGTGCTGGCCACCGCTGGCAACCAGGCGCCGTACTGGGTGTGCGCCGTCTATTTGTTGCTGCTGGCGGTCGTCGGGGTAGGCGCCGCGCTGTTCATGGACAACCTGGACCATTTCGTCGAGGTTGGTCATGTGCGCTCGGTGCTGACGGTGCCCGACACCTGGACGATTTCGTTCCTGTACATGTGCGCCTCGGGCTCGCTCATCGGGTTCGCGTTCGCCTTCGGCCAGGTGATAGCCTACAACCTGATCGCCGGCGGGCAGACGCACGGGCAGGCCGCGCTGTACGCCGCCGAGATCGCCTTCGCTGGGCCGCTGCTCGGATCGATGGCGCGGGTGGTCGGCGGCAAGCTGGGGGACCGCTTCGACAGCGGCCGGGTCACCCTGACCGTGCTGGCCGCCATGATCGTGGCCGGCGGCTTCCTGGTCGCGGTGAGCACCCACGACGACCTGACCCGCCCGCCCGGCGCCCCGGTGTCGTTGTACACGACCGCCGGCTTCATCGCGCTGTTCATCTGCTGCGGCGTCGGCAAGGGATCGGTGTTCAAGCTGATCCTGTCGGTCTTCGCGCAGCGCAGCCGGGCGTTGGAGCTCGGCGACACCGAACGACGTCACTGGGAACGGGCCCGGTCGGCGGCGCTGAT
Source organism: Mycobacterium lepraemurium (assembly GCA_002291465.1). Classification (GTDB taxonomy): domain Bacteria; phylum Actinomycetota; class Actinomycetes; order Mycobacteriales; family Mycobacteriaceae; genus Mycobacterium; species Mycobacterium avium. Next base: position 1,769,224 of record CP021238.1, read on the forward strand.
CGGCTTCGCCGGCTCGTTCGGCGCGCTGGGCGGCGTGGTGATCAACCTGGCGCTGCGCCAGTCCTATGCCAGCACCGGCAGCTCGATGCCGGCGTTCGGGGCCTTCATGCTGTGTTACGTCGCGGCGGCGGCCCTGACCTGGGCCAGATATGTGCGTCCCAGCCGGGCGCCCGAGCCGCGCACCGCCCCGGACATGGAGGCGATCGCCGAGCAGCCGGTCAGCTCGTGAGGGCCTCCGACAGGTTCTCCGGGTGCAGCATCTCGGCGTAGCGCAGCCGCTCGGGGATCCCGAAACCGTCGACCAGTGTTTGGGCGTACGGCCGCAGTGCCCGGCAGCGGTAGTTGATGCCCCGGGTGACCGCCTTGGCGCGTTCGGTGGACAGGTAGCGGTGCTCGATGTACCAGGCCTTGTCGTCCTCTATCACCGACGGCGCGTACAGGTCGCACAGGATGCCCAACAGCTCGCGGGCCTGCTCGTCGGGGCAGCCGTCGATGCCGGCCACGAACGCTTCCAGCACCACCCGGTCGATGTGCGCGCTGGCCGCGTGCAGCACGTGGTCCTGCACCGAGTTGAACGCGTCGAATTCTGACATCTCCTTGGATTTCGCCTGCAGCCGGCGCGCCACCGAGGCCAGCAGATACTTCTCGCGGTCTTCGAACATCTTGATCTGGGTGCCGCGGTTGAACAGGCTGCCCTCTTCCTCGCTCTCCTGCCGGGCGTCGACGATGGTCTGGATGATCGTCTCGGCCGCGGTGCGTTTGATGACGCGATCGCCAACGGCGTTGGCGGCGAAGCGAACCCACTCGACCGGACTCATGCTCTTGATGTCGTCGGCGTAGGCGGTCAGCAGCTCCTTGGCCACCAGCTGGGTCAGCACGTGGTTGTCGCCCTCGAAGGCGGTGAACATGTCGGTGTCGCCGCGCAGCGCGATCAGCCGGTTCACGGCCATATAGCCCGCGCCGCCGCAGGCCTTGCGGGACTCCTGGATCGCCCGCGTCGCATGCCAGGTGTTGGCGGCCTTCAGCCCGGCCGCGCGGGCTTCCAGTTCGCGCTGCTCGTCGGTGTCGGGATCGTCGGCGCTCTGGATATCATGGCACTTGCTGACCAGTTCGTTCTGCGCGAACTGCAGCGCGTATGACTTGGCGATTAACGGGAACAACCGCCGCTGGTGCACCAGGTAGTCCATGATCAGCACCTCGGAGTCGCCGTCCGGGGTGGTGAATTGCTTGCGCTGCAAGGCATATCGGGTGGCGATGTCCAGTGCCATCCGGCCGGCCGCACCGGCGCTGCCGCCGACCGTGATCCGGCCGCGAACCAGCGTGCCGAGCATGGTGAAGAACCGGCGGTTGGGGTTCTCGATCGGCGAGCTGTAGGTGCCGTCTGGGGCCACGTCGCCGTATTTGTTCAGCAGGTTGACCCGTGGTCGAACACGATGCGCCCGTTGTCCACGCCGGGCAGGCCGCCCTTGTATTCGCAGTCCGAGGTGGTCACCCCGGGCAGGTCGTTGCCGTCGGCGTCACGGATCGGCACCAAGAGGCAGTGCACACCGTGATTGACCGGCTGGCCGTCTTCGGTGGTGATCAGTTGCGCGAATACCGCTGCCACCGTGGCGGTTTCGGCGTCCCCGCCGATGTAGTCCTTGCGGGCCGACGGGGTGGAGGAGTCGATCACGAACTCCTCGGTCGCCGGGTCGTAGGTGGCGGTGGTCTCCAGCGACTGAACGTCGCTGCCGTGCCCGGTCTCGGTCATCGCGAAACAACCACGCAACTCCAGGCTGATGATCTTGGGCACGTAGGTCTCGTGATGGCGCTCGGTGCCCAGGTTCTCCACGGCCCCGCCGAACAGCCCCCACTGCACCCCGGCCTTCACCATCAACGACAGGTCCGACATCGCCAGCATCTCGATCATGGTGATCGCCGCGCCGACATCGCCGGTGCCGCCGTGTTCTTTGCGGAAGCCGTCGGCGGCCGCGCCGAACGCCGCCATGATCCGCATCTGCTCGGCCACCTTGGTGCGGGCGATCACGGTGTTGGGGGTGTAGTGCGGGCGGAACAGGTCCCCGCTCAGCGTTTCCCGCATCCGGTTTCTGACGTCACGCCAACGCCCGTCCAGTGCGTTGCGCAGATGTTCGGCTGTGCTTGTCGTTTCTGGCGCCATAAGCCGACCGTAACGTGCGCGTCGCGTCGCCGGAACAACGACGACAATTCATGTCGCCGAACGGATCTTCCCGGGTGGGCGCAACCGGTAGAGCGTCAGGCCCGCGGCGGCGACGCCGAACAGCACCAGCATCACCATGTCGAAGACCCACCAGCCGCTGTAGTGCGTCCAGGTCTCGGCGTTGGCGGCCAGCGGGTCGATCCGGCGCAGGTTCACCGTGGACGCCGACGCGGCGAAACCCCATCGGGCCGGGACGAGCCAGCTGATCTGCTGCAGCCCCCACATGGAGACCAGCTGCACCAGGCTTCCGTTGAACAGCGCCGCGGCCAGGATCACCGGTACCAGTAGCGGCAGGACTTCGCCCAGCGACTTGCTCAGCGCCGACAGGGCCAGGCCGATCACCGCGGACACCATCGCGGTGACCGCCACGGCGACGTAGAGCTCGAACGTGGCGTCGTGCAGCACGACGGCGCCGTACACCGGAGCGCCCTTGACGGCGATGACGACGGCGAACATCACCGCCGCCCAGAGGGCCGCGGCCAGCGCGTACACGGTGATCTTGGCGGCCAGGTAGGCCGGTGCGGAAACGGCCGGCCCGCTGTTCGCGGCGGTAGACGCGATGCTCGCCGACCATGGCCGGAACCGTCAGCGCCGTCCCGATGATTACGGCGGCAACGTTGAGCAGAGCTAGGATCTCGATGGCCTCGTGCGCGTTGGCGCTGCCGGGCGCGGGCCGCGCCAGGCCCGAATCGCCGGGGATCAGTAGCGTCAGTGCGGCCAACACGAACGGCAACAGCGCCAGGAATGCGAAGTAGAGGCGATTGGCGAGCAGCAGCCGGATCTCGCGGCGGGCCACCAACCGCACCTGACGGTTCCACGGCAGCCCGGCCGGCGGCGCCCACGGCGCCGCGACCTCCGGCGGGGTGGTCGGCGCCGCGGACTGCGGCCGCGCCCGAAACGCGCGATGGGCGCCGTCCGGATCGGCGCCGACCCGGGCCAGCACCGCCGACCAGTCGGCGCTGCCCATCGCGGACTCGGCCTGCAGCGGCGTCCCGAGATAGGCGACCTTGCCGGAGGCGGTGAGCACCAACACCTGATCGCACATGTTGACGTCGTTGAGCGACGTGCGCGACGAGATCGCCGCCACCACGACGCAGCCGAGATTGGCCTGGCGGCGCAGCACGGCCATCACGCGGCGCTGCTGCGCCGCGTTCAGCCCGGCGGTCGGCTCGTCGACCACCAGCAGGCTCGGTCGCGTGACGAGCTCGATCGCCAGGGCGGTGCAGCGCCGCACATCGGGCGTGAGTTTGCGGATACTGGTGTCGCGGTGGGCCGTCAGGTCGAGTTCGTCGAGCACCTGGCTGACCACCCGGTCGCGTTGTTCGGCCGAGGTCTCCGGCGGTAGCCGCAATTCGGCGGCATAGCGCAGCGCTTGTTCGACGGTGAGCCGCCGGTGCAGGCGCTCCTCGCGCGAGACGACTCCGATGCGGGCGCGCATGGCCGCCGGCTCGGCGTGCACGTCGTGTCTGTCGACGGTGACGCGCCCGGAGCTGGGCGTCCGGGTGCCCACCAGCAGGGCCAGCACCGCGGCGTTGCGCGCCGCGGAGGGCCCGATGACCGCGGTCATGGTGCCGGGCTTCGCCGTGAACGAGATGCCCGACAGCGTCTCGTGGCCGTCGACGGACAGCCCGAGCTGATAGACTACCACTCCGGTGGTGCGCGCGGCGGTGCGCAGCGGCAGCCGCGGGGTGGAGTTGGCTTCGTCGGTGCGGAACGACGGGCGCTGGGCGCGCGGCTTGGAGGTGATCATCCGCTCGATCAGGCCCGGGCCCTTGGGCGGCTCGGCCGCCGGCGTGGGTGGGGCGGCGGAGGGAACGGGAGGGGGAGCCGCGGCGGGTGCTGGTGGCGGGGCCGCGGGCATGCGCGGGTCGGGGGTGGTCGGCCGGCCCGGCGGGACAGGCGGCGCGGCCGGGGGATTCGGCGGCCGAGCAGCAGGGTGTCCCGGGTCGGCGACCTGGAAAACCAGCCGCGGGCCGTGTCGGGCATCTTCGATGGTGATGGCCAGGCCGTCGCGGGTCTCGACCGTCGGGACCCGGGATCCGTCCAGGAAGATGCCGCGGTGGCTCAGGTTGATAGCCACCCAGTGGGCGCCGGTGAAGCGCAGCACCACGTCCACGCGCGGCGCCGGGGGTGGTTGCGGGGCGAAGCGTTCCAGCGGGATGTCACAGCCGGGGCCGTAGCCGACCACCACGTCGCGACCGGGGGCGAAGACGTACCTGCTCGGTCCGGCCCATACGGTCAGCGAGGCCGGAAGCGCCGAAGCCTCGGTCGGCATCGCCCCACCCTTTCGTCACCGGTCAGTTCGACTACGTGTCTACCCTTGCTCCAGGTCCGGCCACCAGCTTCAGGACGTTTGGCGCCGGCCCGCCAGCGAGGACGCGGGGGTGGCGTTGTCGAGCAGCCGTCGCAACACGTCGACCGCCTGCCGCAGCACCTGCCGGTCTTCGGCGTCGAGCAGCGCCAGCTGCGGTTCGATCGCGGCGGCCCGGTCGGCCCGGACAGCGTTCAGGGTGCGCCTGCCCTCGGCGGTGATGCGGATCCGCACCGCGCGCACATCGCCGGGATCGACCGTCCGGGTGACCAGGCCCGCTTCCTCGAGCCGGCGCACCTAAGTCGTCATCGTCGGCTGCGAGCAGTGGTCGACGGCGGCCAGATCACCGATCCGGGCCTCGCCGTGAGCTTCGATGGTTGCCAGCAGCCTGGCCTGCGCTGCCGGCAACGGCATCTGGATGCGCTGGGTGGCCAGCCGGTTGAGCCGCGCGACCACGGCGAGCAGGTCGGCCCCCAGTCCCTGCCCTCCCTCGAGCTTTGCGGTGTCGACGACGTTGTCCATGTCTCCATGGTTGCATAGCTTTGCTAAGCGTGGCGTCAGCGCGGGCGCGCGCCGTGCGAAAAGCCCTCTTCAGAGGACACTCCCGCGGCGGGCTGGCAGAATCACCCAAGTGACCTTGCTGCGTTTTCGGCTATCCGGACAAGGGGTGCTGCGGCCGAATGAGTTGGCACAGGCCGCGGTCATGGGGGCCCTGTGTGCGGCGATCGAGATCCTCGCCGCGGTAATCCCGTTCGCTCAGGGACTGGGCGTGCTGGGTACCGTGCCCATGGGATTGCTGGCCTACCGCTACCGCCCCCGCGCGCTGATGGCCGCGACGGTAGCCGGCGGGGTGATCGCCTTCCTGATCGCCGGGCTGGGCAGCCTTTTCATGCTCGTCGACTGCACCTGGGTCGGTGGATTGTGCGGCATCGTCAAACGCAAGGGCCGCGGCACACCGACGGTCGCGTTGTTGTCGTTGATCGCCGGCGTGCTGTGGGGCGCAGGATGGGTCGCGGTGTTGGCGGTGCTGACCCGGCTGCGTCATCTGTTCTTCGACGTCATCACCGCCAACGCCAACGGCGTTGCGGCCTTCCTGAACTGGATGCACCTGCAGGGCGTGGGCGCCGGGCTGAAGCGGTACGTCGCCGACGGGCTGCAGCATTGGCCGCTGCTGATCTTCCCCTACATGATCCTGTTGGTCGTCGTCGTCTCGTTCATCAGCTGGTCGGCACTGTCTCGGCTGCTGGATCGGATGCGCAAGATCCCCGACGTGCACAAGCTGGACCCTCCCGACGACGGGCATGCCGCCGTCGGGCCGGTCCCGGTGCGGTTGGAGAACGTGCGGTTCCGTTATCCGGGTGCCGAGCAGGACGCACTGCGCGAGGTCAGCCTGGACGTCGAGGCCGGCGAACACGTCGCGGTCACCGGCGCCAACGGCTCGGGCAAGACCACGCTGATGCTGATCCTGGCCGGCCGGCAACCGACGTCGGGCACCGTGCGCCGGCCCGGCGCGGTGGGACTGGGCGAGGTCGGCGGCACGGCAATTGTGTTGCAGCACCCCAAAAGTCAAGTCCTGGGCACCCGGGTTGCCGACGACGTGGTCTGGGGTCTGCCCCCGGGCACCGACATCGATGTGCACCGGTTGCTGCGCGAAGTCGGCCTGGACGGGCTGGCCGAACGCGACACCGGAAGCCTGTCCGGCGGCGAGTTGCAGCGGCTGGCGTTGGCGGCGGCGCTGGCGCGGGACCCGAAGCTGCTGATCGCCGACGAGGTCACCACCATGGTCGACCAGCGGGGCCGAGATGCGTTGCTGGGCATCCTGTCTGGTCTCGCGAAGCGGCATCAGACCGCCCTGGTGCACATCACCCACTACGACAACGAGGCCGCCTCCGCCGACCGGGTCATCAAGCTCAGCGACTCACCGGACAACGCCGTGGCCGCCGAAGCCGCCGCCGCGCCCGGGCCGGCCGTCGCCGTCCAGCGTGGTTCGGGGGTTCCCGTGCTGGAGCTCATCGACGTTAGCCACGAATACGCCAGCGGCACACCGTGGTCCAAGGTCGCCCTGCGCGATGTCAGCTTCATGGTGGAACAGGGCGACGGGGTGTTGATCCACGGCGGCAACGGCTCGGGCAAGTCGACGCTGGCCTGGATCATGGCCGGGTTGACCACTCCCACCCGCGGCAGCTGCCTGATCGACGGCCGGCCCACCCACGAGCGGGTCGGCGAGGTCGCGCTGTCGTTCCAGTCGGCCCGGCTGCAGTTGATGCGCGATCACGTGGACACCGAAGTGGCGTCGGCCGCCGGCTTTTCGCCCACCGACCAGGACCGGGTGGCCGAGGCGCTGATCTCGGTGGGGCTGGATCCGGCGATGGGCAAACGGCGCATCGACCAACTCAGCGGCGGTCAGATGCGCCGGGTGGTGCTGGCCGGCCTGCTGGCCCGATCCCCGCGGGCGCTGGTGCTCGACGAGCCGCTGGCCGGGTTGGACATCGGCAGCCAGCGCGGCCTGCTGCGGCTGCTGGAAAACCTGCGCAGGGAACGGGGTTTGACGGTGGTGGTGATCTCCCACGACACCGTCGGGCTCGAGGAACTATGCCCGCGGTCGCTGTACCTGAGCGACGGAGCCCTGCAAACGGTGTCCACCGCGGCGGGGGGAATGCCGTGACCGCGCCGTCGGACACCAAGTCACCGGCCGGCCGGACTCGGCGGCCGCCGCGGCCGGTGGTGCTGCTGGTCCCGGTGCCCGGCACCTCGAAAATCCACGAATTGTGGGCCGGCACCAAAATACTTGTGGTGCTGGGTGTTTCGGTGCTGCTGACGTTCTTTCCGGGGTGGGTGACCGTGGGGTTGATGCTGGCCTTGCTGGTGGCCGCGGCCCGGCTGGCCCACATTCCGCGCGGCGCGCTGCCCTCGCCGCGGCGCTGGATCTGGATCATGCTGGCGGTGGGCGGCATCACGGCCGCGCTGGGTGCCGGGAGTCCGGTGGTCTCGATCGCCGGGCTGCACATCGGGTTGGGCGGAACGCTGCACTTCCTGCGCGTCACCGTCTTGTCGATCGTGTTGATCGGGCTGGGCGCGATGCTGTCGTGGACCACCAACGTCGCCGAAATGGGGCCCGCCCTGGCCACTTTGGGACGCTGGCAGCGGTGGCTGCGCATCCCGAGCGACGAATGGGCCGTCGCGCTGGCGCTGGCGCTGCGCGCCTTCCCGATGCTGATCGAAGAATTCCAGGTGCTCTACGCTGCCCGCCGACTGCGCCCCAACCAGACACCGCGCAGCCGCCGGGCCCGCCGCCGTCAGCAGGCCCGGGACATGATCGACTTGCTCACCGCGGCAATCGTCGTGACGTTGCGACGCGCCGACGAGATGGGCGACGCGATTACCGCCCGGGGCGGTATCGGGCAGCTGTCGGCAGCTCCGGCGCGACCGAAACTCGCGGACTGGGTGGCCCTGGCCATCACCGTCGCCGCCGGTGCCATCGGGGTGGCGCTGGACTCGATGATCCCCTTCCAGTAGGCCGGCCAGTTCTTGCGCGCCGCTAGGGCCGCATCCGGGCGATGAGGTTGGACAACACGACGATGCTTTCGCTGCGTTCGACGTCCGCGCTGGACCGGATCCGTTCCAACGCCACCTCCAAATGCCGCATGTCGCGGGCCAATACGTGCAGGATGGCGTCCGGGGTGCCGGTCACCGTCGCGGCGCTGAACACCTCGGGGATGTCCACCCAGGCCGTCCGCAGCTCTTCGGGCGCGATGCGGCCGTGGCAGAACACCTGAACGTAGGCCTCGGTGTTCCAGCCCAGTGCGTTGCGGTCGACGACAGTGGTGAAGCCCTTGATGACCCCGCTGTCCAGCATCCGGTCGACGCGGCGCTTCACCGCCGGCGCCGACAGGTTCACCTTGCCGCCGATTTCGGCGAAGGTGGCGCGGGCGTGCTCGGTCAGCTCGGCGAGGATGCGCTCGTCGGTGTCGTCCAGGCGATCCACGACGCCTCCCCCATGCTGAGACAACAAATCATTGAATATCCGACTATAGCAGAATAAATCGATGGAAGACACGCAATGATAGTCGTTTTATTGTTTAGTGGTCCGCAAATACCGTTGATGGATGACGGATCAATACGTGCGGGCAGCCCGCCCGGTGCCCCGATCGGTCGCCCGGACCAGCCGGTCGTCCCGGCTGTCTAGCGTCCGCCGGTATGCGATGACGCGACCGTCCTTCTTCGTGGTCGACTACGCGATCAACCCCTGGATGGACGTCACCACACCCGTCGACGCCGGCCGCGCGCACGCCCAGTGGGAGGCACTGCGCCGCACCTATCTACGGCTCGGCCACCGGGTGGACGTCATCGAGCCGGTGGCCGGGCTGCCGGACATGGTCTATGCCGCCAACGGCGGGTTCATCGCGGGAGACGTCGCGATCGTCGCCAGGTTTCGGTTCGCGCAGCGGGCCGGCGAGTCCCGCGCCTACGCCGAATGGATGCGCTCGCTGGGCTATCGGCCGCTGCTCACCCGCCACGTCAACGAGGGGCAGGGCGATCTGTTGAAGATCGGCGACATCGTGTTGGCCGGCTGGGGATTTCGCACCGACCGCCGGGCGCATCCGGAGATCTCGGCGGCGCTGCGCGCGCCGGTCGTGTCGCTGGAACTGGTCGACCCGCTCTTCTACCATCTCGACACCGCGTTGGCGGTGCTCGACGACCGCACGATCGCGTTCTACCCGCCCGCGTTCAGCGACACGGCCCGGCGGCAACTGGGTGCGCTGTTCCCGGATGCCATCGTGGTCGGCCCGGCCGACGCGCACGTGCTGGGCCTCAACGTCGTCTCCGACGGGTTACATGTGGTACTACCTTCTGCCGCAACGGGTTTCGCAACCCAATTGCGCCGGGCGGGATTCGATCCGATAGGCGTCGATTTGTCCGAGCTGCTCAAAGGCGGCGGCTCCGTCAAGTGCTGCACATTGGAGGTGTTCCCATGACGATTCTGAACGGGCAGCTCACCGCGACCCGCGTGGATTCTGCGATCAGGCTGGCGGAAAAGCGTGCCGCGCACAACTATTCGCCGTTACCGATCGTCGCCGCGAGCGCGCAGGGGGCGTAGATCACCGATGTCGACGGCCGCCGCTACCTGGATTGCCTGTCCGCCTATTCCGCGGTGAACTTCGGCCACCGCCACCCCGAGATCGTCGCCACCGTCCATGCGCAGCTGGACACCGTCACGCTGGTCAGCCGAGCGGTCCATTCCGACAAGCTCGGGCCGTTCTGCGCGGCGCTCGCCTACCTGTGCGACAAGGACATGGTGCTGCCGATGAATTCGGGTACCGAAGCCGTGGAAAGCGGCCTCAAGGTGGCCCGCAAGTGGGGGGCCGAGGTCAAGGGGGTTCCCGCCGGCCAGGCCAATATCATCTTGGCGGACAACAACTTCCACGGCCGCACCATCAGCATCGTCAGCTTCTCCTCGGACGCCGCGGCGCGGGACGGGTTCGGCCCCTTCACGCCGGGATTCCGCTCGGTGCCGTTCGGTGATGCCGGCGCGCTGGCCCAGGCGATCGACGACAACACCGTCGCGGTGCTGCTGGAGCCGATTCAGGGTGAGGCCGGCATCGTCGTCCCGCCCGACGACTACCTGCCGGCCGTCCGCGCGCTGTGTAGCGAGCACAACGTGCTGATGATCGCCGACGAGATCCAATCCGGCCTGGCGCGTACCGGTTACACGTTCGCCTGCGACTGGTGGTGGGTGGTGCCTGACGTCTACCTGCTGGGCAAAGCCCTGGGTGGCGGGGTGGTTCCGCTGTCGGCGGTGGTGGCCGACCGGGAGATCCTGGGTGTGTTGCATCTCGGCGAACACGGCTCCACCTTCGGCGGCAACCCGCTGACCGCCGCGATCGGCACCACCGTGGTGTCCATGCTGGCCCGCGGCGAGTACCAGGCTCGCGCGACCGCGCTGGGCGCGCACCTGCAGCGGCGGCTGTGGGCGCTGGTCGGCCACGGGGTGGACGAGGTGCGCGGCCTCGGGTTGTGGGCAGGGGTGGACATCGACCCGTCGCTGGGCAGCGGCCGGGAGATGAGCCTGCGGCTGGCCGAGCGGGGTGTGCTGGTGAAGGACACGCACGGCGCGACCTTGCGCTTCGCGCCGCCTCTGGTGGTCACCGCGCAGGAGATCGACTGGGCGGTCGGCCAGCTTGCTGCGGTGTTGCGGGAGGCTGCTTCATAATCAGCTGGTCCGGCAACAGGAGGGGCAATTGCCAGCCACGCCGATCGGCTTGAGAGCACAGCTGCTGCGACGGCGCCCGGTAGTGGGCGCACACGTGGCTCCCGGCACCGCCGATCACCTCCGGCGCGGCATCGGGACCTTCCAGCTGACCATGTTCGGGGTCGGGTCGACGATCGGCACCGGCATCTTCTTCGTCATGTCCCAGGCCGTCCCCGAGGCCGGCCCCGCGGTCATCGTCTCCTTCCTGCTCGCCGGCGTCGCCGCCGGGCTGGCGGCCGTGTGCTACGCCGAATTGGCTTCGGCGGTACCGGTTTCGGGCTCGTCGTATTCCTACGCCTACACCACGCTGGGCGAGGTGGTCGCGATGGGCGTGGCGGCCTGCCTGCTGCTGGAATACGGGGTGGCCACCGCCGCGGTCTCGGTGAACTGGAGCGGCTACTTGAACAAGCTGCTGAGCAATGTCGTGGGATTCCAACTGCCGCATGCCTTGTCGGCCGCACCGTGGGACGCGCAACCCGGCTACGTCAATCTGCCGGCGGTCATACTGATCGGGATGTGCGCCCTGTTGCTGATCCGCGGGGCCAGCGAATCGGCCAAGGTCAACGCGATCATGGTGATGATCAAGCTCGGCGTGCTCGTCGTCTTCGGGATCCTTGACTTCACCGCGTTCGACGTGCACCACCTCGACGACTTCGCGCCGTTCGGTGTCGCCGGTGTGGGAACGGCCGCCGGCACCATCTTCTTCTCCTACATCGGCCTCGATGCGGTGTTCACCGCGGGCGACGAGGTGACGAACCCGCAGAAGACCATGCCGCGCGCGTTGATCGCCGCGCTGTTGACCGTCACCGGCGTCTATGTGTTCGTCGCGCTCGCTGCGCTGGGGACGCAGCCGTGGCAGGACTTCGGCGGTCAGCAGGAGGCCGGGCTCGCCACCATCCTCGACCATGTCACGCACGGCAGCTGGGCCAGCACCATTTTGGCCGCGGGCGCGGTCATTTCGATCTTCAGCGTCACGCTGGTCACCATGTATGGCATCACCCGCATCCTGTTCGCCATGGGCCGGGACGGGCTGCTGCCGCCGCGGTTCGCCAGGGTGAACCTGCGCACCATGACGCCGGTGAACAACACCGTGATCGCCGCGGTCGCCGCCTCCGCCCTGGCCTCCTTCATTCCGCTGCAAAACCTGGCCGACATGGTCTCGATCGGCACGCTCACCGCGTTCGTCGTCGTCTCCGTCGGGGTGATCGTGTTACGGGTGCGCGAGCCCGACCTGCCACGCGGGTTCCGGGTCCCGGGTTACCCTGTCACGCCCATACTTTCGATCATGGCCTGCGGGTACATCCTGGCGAGCTTGCACTGGTACACCTGGATCGCGTTCAGCGGCTGGGTGTTGCTGGCGCTGATCTTCTACTTCGTCTGGGGCCGTCACCACAGCGCACTCAACGATGCAGCGGTCGACCCGTCCGGCCAGGAGCGCTGACCGGCTTACCGGCGGGCGGCGGCGTTGGCCGCCGCCTGAGCCCGCCTCAGTGTCGTGGCGACATCGCCGCGGCCGGAGAACATTTCGTCGAAGTAGGGCTGCAGCGCATCGTTGCCGGCGGCGAAGCCGGCGCCGCCCGGGGCGGCGATGCGCGGGCCGTTGAGCACCGCGAAGAACGGTGTGACGTCCACGCCGCGGGCGGCCCAGTAGTGGAAGTACACCGGTTGCGCCGAGGTCACCGCGGGAATGGCCGCGCCGTAGCGGCCCAGGTATTCATTGCCCTGCCTGCTGCCCATCCAGGCCAGCACCTGGCGCACCGCCCCGGGATGCTTGGTCGCGGCGTTGCCCGCTGCGGCAATGCCGTTGGTGACGCTCACCCGGCCCACCGGCCCGGCGGGCATCATCGCCGCACCCCACCGGAAGCGGGCATCGCGGGCCACCGGTGCCAGGTTGTAGGTGCCGGATTGAAAGAGGGCCATCCGGCCGGCCAGAAACTGGTTGCGGGAGAAGTCGCCGTTGTCGTTGGTGTCGGCGGCCGGGGGCGCGACGTGGTCGCGGTTGACCAGGTCGACCAGGTAGCGAAACGCCGACACCGCGGCGGGATTGTCGAAGGCGAACTCGTCGCCGCGCTGGAAGACACCGCCGGCCGAACCGATGTAATTCAGGTAGATGCCCTGGGGGTCGTTGGCCGCGTTGTAGCCCCACTGCCGCACCCGTCCCGCGTCGAAACCCTGGGTGTCTCCACGGTTTCCGTCGGCGTCGACGGTGAGCCGGGCCAGCAGCGGACGCAACGTGTCGCCGCCGGACGGGTCCCACCGCAGGCTGTTCAGCTGGGCCGGGTCGATGCCGGCCGCGCCGAGCAGGTCCGCGTTGTAGTACAAGGCGATACCGGCGTCCGTGAGCTGGGGCACGCCCCACAGCTGTCCGTGCCGGGTGAATTGCTCGACGACGGGTCGCTCCCAGTCCGCAGCCGCGTTAGTGCTAAGTGTGTCAAGGATATTCAGCAGCCGGCCGCTGTCGGCGTAGGCGGCGAGGTAGGCGTTGGACAGCCAGAAGATGTCGTCGGCGCTGCCACCGGCGACGTCGGTGCGCAGGGTGTTGAAGTAGGTCGAGTAGGCGACCATGTTGACGTGCACTTCGATGTCGGGATGGACACGGGTGAACGCCGCGAACGATTGCCGGTAGGCCTCGGCGAGCTCGTCGCCCCAGACTCGCACCGTCACGACCGTTTTATCGCCGTGCGGCTGCCCGGAATAATCCAGCAGCACCGCCGCCGCGGCCAGCAACGCAGCGACCAGCGCCACCGCCCTGGCGACCAGCGTGGAGAAGCGGGGCCGGGTCACTTGAGTCCCGAGACGACGATCGAGGCGACGATGTGACGCTGGAAGATGACGAGCAGCGTGACCAGCGGGACGATCGCGATGGTGGTCGCCGCCACCACCAGCGTCCATTGCGCGTTGAACCGGGTCTGCAGGTCGGCGGTCGCCACCGTGAGCACCCGCCACTTGTGCCCGCTGGTGATCACCAACGGCCACATGAAGTTGTTCCACTGCGAGACCACGGTGATCAACGCCAGCGCGGCCAGCACCGGCCGGCTGGACGGGATCACCACGTGCACGATCACGTCCAGGGTGTGGGCGCCGTCCAGGCGGGCGGCATTGACCAGGTCGTTCGGAATCATGCGAAAGTGCTCGCGTAGCAGGAAGATTGCGTACGGCGAGCCGAACATGAATGGCAGCACTAACGCCCAGAACGTGTTGCGCAGGCCCAGCTGGGCCATCATCAGATACATTGGCACGATGGTGACCGTGCCCGGCACCATCAGCGTCGCGATGTAGACCCAGAACAGCGCGTCGCGGCCGGGAAACCGCAAGCGCGCGAACGCGTATCCGGCCAGCACCGAGAACGTCAGCTGGCCGACCAGGATGACTGCCGTCATCAACGCCGTCACCGCCGCCGCGCGGCCGAACCCGGCCCCGGCCAGGTCGGCGAAATTGGACAGGGTGGGCGGTCGCGGCAGCTGCAACGGGGTGCCCGTGACGAATTGATGGGCCGAGGTGAACGCCGTCAGCAAGCCAAGTGTGAACGGCGCCAACGTGATCAACGCGCCCACCAGCAGGCCGGCGTAGATCGCGATATTGGCGCGAGCGCGGTTAGGTGAGGTCATAGCTGATCCGCCGCCGGAAATACAGATGTTGAACCAGGGTGACGCCGATCAGGATCACGAACAGCACCACCGCCATCACCGACGCCCGGCCGATGGCCGCCGAGCCGAACGCCTCGGCGTAGATGCGGTGTGCCACCAGGTCGGTGCGGCCGGCGGGACCGCCGCCGGTCAACGCGTACACCGTGTCGAAAACCTGTGCGCTGCCGACGATCCCGGTCACCAGCACGAAGAACGTCGTCGGTCGCAGCATGGGCATGGTGATGCGCCAGAACCGCTGCCACGCGTTGGCGCCGTCAGTGCGTGCCGCCGCGTGAATGTCCTCGGGGATGGCGAGCAGGCCGGCCAGGAACGACAACGAGACATACCCGACGTTGGTCCACACCACGACGGCCGATACCAGTGGCAGTGCAAAGCTCGGGTCGGACAGCCATTCGATGCTGTGCCCCAGTATCGCGCTCACCGCGCCGTCGGTGGGCGCCAGGATCCAGCGCCACAGCACCGCGATGGCCAGCGGCGCGCAAATCCACGGCAGCACATAGACGGTGCGGAACAGCCCGGTGCCGGGCAGCCGGCGGGCCAGCATGGTGGCGGCCAGCAGACCCAGCGCCGTCTGCGCCGGGACCACGATGGCCACGAAGACGGCGGTGACCATCAGCGAGTTGCCGAACCCGGCGTCTGTCAGCACCGACCGCCAATTGGACAGGCCGACAAAGCGCAGCGGGCCCAGCAGATCCCAACGGTACAGGCTCAGCCAGATTACCACCAGGATGGGCAGCAGCAGGAACGCGAGCACACCGAACAAGCTCGGCGCCAGCAGCGCGTAGCCCAACGGGGTGGACCGCGGTGCAATCCGGCGTTCGGCGCTGGCCATGGGGTAATTAAAGCGGGCGCTGCCACGGTTTGTGGGGACCGGCCGTTACGGTGGAGCCGTGACACCGAACCGGGGGATCGATGCCGACTTCCTGGACCTGCCGCGCCACGAACTGGCCGACGCAGCGCTGTCCGCTGCCACCGCGGCCGGGGCCAGCCATGCCGACCTGCGGGTTCACCGGCTCATCACGGAGATCATCCAGCTGCGCGACGGTGAGCTGGAAACCGCGGTGATCAATCGCGAGGCCGGGTTGGCGGTGCGGGTGATTGTCGACGGCACCTGGGGATTCGTGTCGCATGCGGAGTTGGCGCCGTCGGTGGCCGCCGAGACCGCCCGCTGCGCCGTGCACGTCGCCACCACGCTGGCCACGCTGAGCAGCGAGCGGGTCGAGCTGGCGCCCGAACCCGTCTACCGGGACGCCACGTGGGTGTCGAGCTACCGGATCGACCCGTTCGATGTCTCGGCCACCGACAAGATCGGCGTGCTGGGCGACTACTCGGGGCGGCTGCTCGCCGCCGGCGGCATCGATCACGTGTCGGCGCTGCTGACCGCAGTCAAGGAGCAGACGTTCTACGCCGACACGTTCGGCTCGTCGATCACCCAGCAGCGGGTGCGGGTGCTGCCCTCGCTGGAAGCGGTGACGGTGGACGCCCAGGCGGGCAGCTTCGACTCGATGCGGACGTTGGCGCCGCCGATGGGTCGCGGCTGGGAGGCCCTGGCCGGTGACGAGGTGTGGAATTGGACCGACGAGCTGGCGCAGCTGCCGTCCCTGCTGGCAGAGAAGGTCAAGGCACCCACGGTGGTTCCCGGGCCCACCGACCTGGTGATCGACCCGACCAACCTCTGGCTGACCATTCATGAATCGATCGGGCACGCAACCGAATACGACCGCGCCATCGGCTACGAGGCCGCCTACGCCGGCACGTCGTTCGCCACACCGGACAAGCTGGGCACCATGCGGTACGGGTCGCCGGTGATGAACGTGACCGCGGACCGGATCGTCGAATTCGGTTTGGCCACCATCGGTTACGACGATGAAGGGGTGGCCGCGCAAAGCTGGGATCTGGTGCGCGACGGGATTTTCACCGGTTATCAGCTGGACCGGGTGTTCGCCCGGCGGCTCGGACACCCGCGCTCCAACGGCTGCTCGTACGCGGATTCGCCGCATCACGTGCCAATCCAGCGCATGGCCAATGTCTCGCTGGAGCCCGCCCCCGAACAGGTCAGCACCGACGACTTGATCGCCCGGGTCGAGGACGGCATCTACATCGTCGGCGACAAGTCGTGGTCAATCGACATGCAGCGCTACAACTTTCAGTTCACCGGCCAGCGGTTCTACCGGATTCGGAATGGGCGGCTGGACGGCCAACTGAGCGACGTCGCCTATCAGGCCACCACGACCGATTTCTGGAATTCGATGGAGGCGGTGGGCGGCCCGGCCACCTGGCGGCTGGGCGGGGCGTTCAACTGCGGCAAGGCCCAGCCGGGCCAGATCGCGCCCGTCAGCCACGGCTGCCCGTCCGTGCTGTTCCGCGGCGTCAATGTGTTGAACACCCGGACCGAGGGCGGCCGATGATCACCCCGCAGCATGTCGTCAACGTCGTGCTCGACGAAGCGGCCAAGCTGGGCGGCGCCGATGAGACCATGGTGCTGGTCACCGACAAGGGCGAGGCGACGCTGCGCTGGGCGGGCAATTCGATGACCACCAACGGGGTTTCGGTGAGCCGCAGCGTGACGGTGATCTCGGTGGTGCGTCGCGGGTCCGGCGCGCGCATCGGAACGGTGGTGTCGGCCGAGGCGGACCCGCGGGTGCTGCCCGGGCTGGTCGCGGCGTCGCAGCAGGCCGCCGCGTCGGCGCCGGAGGCCGGCGACGCCGCACCGCTGCTCGCCGGTGCGGGGGAACCCGCCGACTGGGACGCGCCGGTGCCCGGCACCGGGCCGTTGATCTTCGCCGACCTTGCCGACTCGCTCGGCCGGGGGTTCCGCGGCACCGATCGGCTTTACGGCTTTGCCCACCACAGTGTTTCGACCACGTTCGTGGCGACCTCGACCGGGTTGCGGCGGCGCTTCACCCAACCCACGGGGGCTGTGGAGATCAACGCCAAACGCGGCGACGCCAGCGTCTGGGCGGGTGTGGGGACACCCGACTTCGTCGATGTGCCAACCGATTCGCTGCTTGAGCAACTGTCGACGCGGCTGGGCTGGGCGCAGCGCAGCGTGGAGTTGCCGGCGGGGCGTTACGAGACGATCATGCCGCCGTCGACGGTGGCCGACGTGATGATCTACATGGCCTGGTCGATGGCCGGCCGCGGCGCGCAGGAGGGCCGGACCGCGTTCTCGGCGCCCGGCGGCGGGACCCGGGTGGGTGAGCGGCTCACCGACCTGCCGCTGACGCTGTTCTCCGATCCGATGGCGCCCGGGCTGATCTGCACGCCGTTCGTCGCGGTGAGCAGCTCCTCGGAGACGGTGTCGGTTTTCGACAACGGCATGCCGATCGACCACGTCGACTGGATCCGCGACGGGGTGATCACCGCGCTAGCCTATCCTCGGGCCGCCGCCGCCAAATACGACGCCGACGTCGCGGTGGCCGCCGACAACCTGGTGATGACCGGGGGGACGGCCAGCCAAGCTGACATGATCGCGGCCACCGAGCGCGGCCTGCTGTTGACCACGCTGTGGTACATCCGGGTCGTCGATCCCACCACGCTGCTGGTCACCGGCCTGACCCGTGACGGCGTCTACCGGATCGAGGACGGGCAGGTCACCGCGGCCGTCAACAACTTCCGGTTCAACGAAAGTCCGTTGGACCTGCTGCGACGGGCCACCGAGGCCGGCGTCAGTGAGAAGACGCTGCCCCGCGAGTTGGGGGATTGGGCCACCCGCGCCGCGATGCCGTCGCTGCGCATCCCCGACTTCCACATGTCCTCGGTGAGCCAGGCCCAGTAGTCGATTGCCGCCGGGCCGCGCGCTCTAGCGTGTGACGGATGGCGGCTCCGGTTTCGCTTCGAGAAGACCAGCTCACCTGGCTGGTGGCGGTGTTTCCCGGGTCGCCGTCCGAGGCGCGCGTCGCGGCGTTGATCCGGCGGGTGTGCGCGCAGACGTCGTCGCTGCCGCCGTTGCTCGCGCCCGTGGAGGTGGGCGAGCCGGAATCAGAAACCGAGGCCGCCGTCGCCGAGTTCGCCGAACAATTTAGCGCTGACGTCTCGGCGATCATCCCGCGCAACGGTATCTGCTGTCAAAGCAGCTGGGGGACAGGACCTTTGGGGTCGGCATGCAGATGTACATCGCCGACTTCATCCCCCGGGTGCGCGCCGGGCTGGAATCGCTCGGGGTCGGATCGCGGTATCTGGGCTGGCTGTCGGGCCCGATCAGCTGGGACCACGGCAGCGACCCGTCGGATCTGGTGTTCAACGACTTTTTAATCGTGGTGGCGCGAATGCGTGCCCTGGACCGGTGACCTCCGAGCTGGTTCGGCTGCGGGGCGCGGCTCAACACCATTGCCGGCTGTGCAACTCGCTTCGCGAGGGCAGCGCGCTGGATGCCGGTGGTTCGGAAACGCTGTACGAGGAGATCGAGCGCTTCGAATCGTCGGGTTTGCTGGACGAGCGCGCAAAGGCAGCGCTGCGCTACACCGATGCGTTAATTTGGACCCCTGCGCACTTCGTCGCCGACGATGTCGCAGAGGTGCGCTCCCGGTTCTCCGAGACCGAGGCCGTCGAGCTCATCTTCGACATCATGCGCAATGCCAGCAATTAAGGTCGCCGTGTCTTTAGGCGCCGACGCGCCACGCGTCGAGAGTGGCACCGAGCGGTACCTGCTCGACGCCGACGGTCAGACCGTATTTAGCTGACCGAGCGGGCGATGTCCTGTGTGCCGGTTGAGGCGCGGCTGCGCCACAGTTCGGCGGCCGTTGTGCCCCGCGCCGAAGGCACGAAATGTTAACTATTCGTACACCGCCTCGCAAGCTTCCGTTACCGCTTTGTGCTGGGCTCATTGGCTAACTTAAGCGCCGTCGCCGACTTTTATATGGACAAATATGTTATATGAACAAATATGTCGACGATTTGACGCCAAGCGTGCGTCGCAACCAATCGCATTGGTGCGCAGAGGGAGGTTCGCAGATGACCACCGGGACACGCTCGCAGCTGCGAGTGCCAGCGGTGTGGGTTGCCGGCGTTGCGCTGGGGGCCTCGATGCTCGGTGCCGCGGTGTTGTCTGCTCCGCAGGCTTCGGCGACCTGCAACCTGAGCGACAAGGACGATCAGTACATCAACCTGCTGGCGCAGAACGAGATGGTTCACAACGCCGACTACAGCGATTGCCATGAGGCCGCCGAGGGGCGGTGGTTCGCCGATCAGGTCCGGTCGAATCCCAATTCGTTCGGCGAGGCCCAGGAGTTGGTGAACATGATCACCAACACCACGCCGCTGAGCCAGGCCCAGGCCGAGTGGGAGGTCGAGTCGGCGATCTATGTGTACGCGCCCGACTTGATCCCGAAGATCAAAGACCAGGCCTCGAAAGCAAACTGGCCCACCGAGGGCTGATCGCCGTGGCGGCGCACGGACTGCCAACGCCTTTGCGCGACTTGGATTTCGCGGACGTTCGCAAGACACTCTGAGGGTCGTCGCTTTTGTTTGGTTCAAATACCCTGTCGCATAGCTCTTTTCGGTATTCGTTGTTCACCCATTGTTTGTAAGATCCGGTGTTTGTCGCGCTTGCGGTTGGTGGTATCCGATCCACAGTGCGGCAAGGGAAGAAGGGACATTCCACCAGAGGGGGTATCTGGAGAAATGGCAAGAACACGAGCACAGGGAGCCGGGCTGGCGATGGGAGCCGCCGGAATAATGTTGGGGGTGGCCGTGTTCGGTGGGCCGGTGCTGTCGGCGCCACCAGCAGCGGCGGCGTGCAGTCTGACTCCCGCCGACGACCAGTACATCAACCTGTTGGCGCAGAACAAAATGGTTCACAATGCTGACTTCAGCGACTGCCACGAGGCCGCCGAGGGGCGGTGGTTCGCCGATCAGGTCCGGTCGAATCCCAATCCGTACGGAAAGGCGAAGGAGTTAGTGAACATGGTCACCAACACGACGCCGTTGTCCCCGGACCAGGCCGAATGGGAGGTCGTGTCGGCGATCTATGTCTACGCGCCCGACCTGATCCCCAAGATCAAGGCTCAGGCCGGGCAGCAGGCGCCGCCGGCGGCCTAATCGCCGGCGCTGCCCCGGCTGGGCTGGCCACGCGACGCCGAGTTCGGGCTTGGGCTACCGTTTCCTACGGAGCAATCACGTCGGGGCGGTAGCTCAGTTGGTTAGAGCCGCGGACTCATAATCCGTTGGTCGCGGGTTCGAGCCCCGCCCGCCCCACCGTATTTGCCCAGCTAGAAGGTCTCCTGACGCATAAGACGCTCTCGGTGTCCGCCCTCGCCCCGGTGTCACCCCGGCGACTGGCGCGGCGGTGGCGATATGTTGCAAAGCTCTGAGATGCTCGGATCGTGGCAGCGACCGTTCCTCCGTACACCGACATGCTCTGGCCGACGCTCCAGGCTGCAATCGCCCTGGGCGGGTCGGCCTCCATCGCCGAGTTAGACGCTGCGGTGATCGACCGCGAGCAGTTCTCCGAGAACCAACAAGCCGTCCTCCACGGAGACGGGCCGCAGACCGAGATCCAATACCGGCTCGCCTGGGCGCGGACCTACCTCAAAGGGATGGGCCTGCTCACCAACAGCAAGCGCGGAGTGTGGACGGTGACGGAGGCCGGACAGGCCGCGACCCAAGAGCAGATCGACCCACTGCACCAGCAGTTCGTCACTTCCTACAACAAGGAGAAGCGCGCGGCGAAGTCCGACGTGGCCAGTGAGCTGGACCAGGTAGAGGCGGAAGCCGAAGCTGACTGGAAGGACGCCCTGTTGGAGACCCTGCTCAAGATGTCACCGACCGCGTTCGAGCGGCTAGCGCAGCGGCTGTTGCGGGAATCCGGATTCAGCAGTGCGGTTGTCACCGGTAGAACGGATGACGGTGGCATCGATGGCCCTTGGCGTTTACCAGATTTCACTCTTGAGCTTCCCGGTGTTCTCCCAGTGCAAGCGCTACAAGGGCAGCGTGGGCAGTTCGGCCGTGCGGGACTTCCGTGGAGCGATGGCTGGTCGCGGTGAGAAGAGGCTACTGATCACGACCGGTACGTTCACGAACGACGCTCGCGCGGAGGCCAAGCGCGATGGCGCGCCGCCCGCCCATCGACCTCATCGATGGCGACCGCTTGTGCGACTTGTTGAAGGACAACGCCATCGGTGTCACCACCACCGAGCGCATCGTGGAGGACGTCAAGGTGGAGGCGGACTGCTTCCTGCCCCTAGAGCCCAAGGTGTGACAGCCGGGCACATCCGCCTCATGGGTCACTCTGGTCACAGCGGGTGAAGTATTCAAGCAGACGGCGATCCGAACCTTGGGACGCGCCCCGGTGTGTTGCGGCCCGCTTATGTCGGTGTACGGCCATACCATGACAGCGACGATTCGAACATACGGACGGTGTGTGCCTTCTGCTCGCGCCGGGGAAGCACGACGAGCATGACGATGACCGACGAGACAGAAGATCATCGAGACAGAAGATCATATGGTCCCACTGGAGGCTGGACGAAGCCGAGGTTGCCGCCTTCACGGCGCTGCGGGAGGACATACCACAGCACCTGGCGAAGTCGCTGTGGTTGTGGGTCCGGGAAGCGATTACGATCCCCGGCGACCGTTACACGTCAGCAGGGCTCGATCAGGAGCTGGTACGACAATTTGAGCGCGTCCTACAGGTTCCAGTTCAGTGGCTGTACAACAGGACCGATGTTATCTGGGCTATCCAGCAGGCATACCGTGACCGACCGATCCGTGACACCTGGCGGCTCGTCAACTGGTTGCTGGGATATGGCCACGCCCACGGCGGGACGTTGAAAACGTATCTGCTCCAATCTGGTTCCGCCTACACCGTCGAAGCGGTCGACAAGGGCAGGTGTTACCTCGTCAAGCGGGTACCCGAAGGCGTACAGGACGCTACTACCGCTGCCTTCAAACAGCCACACGCGGGCAAGCGCTTGGCGAAGGCATGGGAAGCGGCGTTCGGCATCAATCCAGACCCCACAAAGGGGTACTCGCTTGCGGTCAAAGCTGTTGAGGACGCGGCGATTCCGGTGGTGTGCCCGAACGACAGCAGTGCCACCTTGTGCAGGGCCATCGGCCAAGTGAGAGCCGGAACTTGGAAGCTCCCGCATTTACGCGAGGACCCGAACGTGACGACGCACGACGTCCTGGTCGGGATGATGCAGACGCTCTGGGTGGGTCAGCATGACCGTCACGGTGGACCGTCATCGGTAGGCGTACCCGCTGTCACCCCCGATGAAGCCGAGTCGGCGGTGATCCTCGCCGTTGCGTTAGTCGGGTGGTTCGAGACGGATAAAGTGCAGCCCTAGCGTCCGCGCTTACCTGGCGTCGCCTTGCCGCGCTTCGCTGCGGCGCGACCGACTTTCGTGTTCTTGTTCTTGGTCCGCGCGTGGTGGGCGAACTTCGCTCGGGCGGCGGCTTGCTTCTTGGTCGCCATCGTTGTTCCTCTCACTTGGGGGCGGGCAGCCGGTCGCGTGCGGTCACCGGATGGCAGTACGGCTCACGGACCCGCCCGGGCCGACTCGGGGTGCGCCGCTCGTGGGCGCTCGTTTGGACGTAGCGACATGCGCGGGGCCATCCTTGGACCGACCTACCGGGCGACCTGCTCGCCGGGGTAGCCGCGTGCCTCGCCGCGCGGTCGGCGGTGCTGCCGGGGCCGACCGATGCCGCTCGCCGGTGGATCCACGCGTGGCGACCGGGGCATGTACACGCCGCCCTCGGACGGTGGCCGGCTGTTGAGGTGCGGGGCGACCGGCCCCGGCCCCCAGGAAAGCTCTGTGCTTTGGTCGTCGGTCTGTTCGCGGGCGAGTAGGTGCGGGTCGGCGGCCCGCCGCTCGGGTGGGGCAGGTGGCGGCGGGTCGCGCCAGGGCTCGGGCGCGCGTGTGTACTCGGCCATCGGCTAGGTCGCAATCGTCGGCGGGGTGTAGGTGAGATTGGTCGTGATCTGGGCGAAGACCGCTGCGCCCCGTTGCCGGGTGCCGACGCCGAACCCGCGAACTTAGAAGCTGTCCTGGATGGGGTACGGGCCGTTGCCGGGGATATGCCTAAGCCCGCGATATTGAGGTGCAACGTGCTCGCGGAAGCCGACCGGGTTGGCCGTGTCGTTCGGGCCACCGGTCGCGACCACGACCGCGTAGCCCTTCGGGATTTAGTTCGACTTGATGACGAGGGTGTTGTTGTAGGAGCCCCACACCTGCAAGCCGTTGTACTCGGCGTTGGGGATCGGACCATGCACGGTCTCTTGGAGATCCAGGCCGGCATGAGGGCGCTGGGGATGAAGTCGTACGTGGGAAGTGGCGCGCCGGTGCGGTATTCGACCCCCGCCTTCCACGCGGAGATGGCTGATGCGTCGGAGTCAAGCGGGTTAACGATGAGCACGAGCTGCGATCCGTTCGCCAACCCGTACCCGTGCTCGGTCACATGATGGATCATGTTCTCGACATCGAGCGCATCGAGGACTGTTGAGCACGTGGTCAGGTAGTGCTCGTGGTCCCCGGCGAACGTCTGGCCCAAGTAGGGCGGCGGAACCATGCCATCTGCGTTCCACAGGCCATATGCCGTCCGTCCCCATTTGTTGAGTTCTGTCGCGGGGTCGAGCAGTCGGCGCAGTACCGTCCCGGTCGTGAGCTTGTTGTCAGCCTCAAACACGCGGGTAATGCTGGCACGTACTTGCTCGGAGGTGGCTTCCCGCAGAAACTTCTACGTGAACGCGGTCCGCAAGTCGTAGTCGCGGAACGTGTAGCCGAGCTTGAGCACGTCGGCCGGTGGCCGAACCGCCTGCGGGATACCAAACTCCGTGGCTTCCTCGAAGCTATCCGACGAAATGCTCTGTGCAATGGCGTCCGCGATGTTGACGGTCTTGAACGACAGAATGTCTGTGACGCTCTTGCGCTCGGTGTTCCAGAGTTCGAGTACCTGCTGAATCTCGTCCCAGATTGCGTTGAGATCCACGCTTTCTGCGAGTTGTGAAACGAGTATGTCGCCGTGGACGCTAATCCCCTTGGCCACCGTTACCTCCTGTGGTCGTAATCGAGCCCGAAGCTACGCCTGAAAACCATTGCGGCGCTGAGCCAAAGTAGAGCGGGTGGCGAGTACGCGGCGGTGCGTGTCGGTGCGTAACATAAGTTCGGCGGACCGGGGGCGGTCGGCGGATATACTCGTCGGTAAGACGAATCGCGGTGCGGCAAGGACGAATACGTGCCGTGCGAGAGACAACCAAATGGCTAGGACACCAATCAAGCATGAACCACCACCGGGCGTGACGCTATCAGCGGTCCCCACGATCAGAGGCCTCGTCACATGATCAGCGGCGACTTGCCGCCGAGCTCGAGCGTCAGCCGCTTGAGGTTGCCGGCGGCCGCTTTGACGATCAGCAGCCCCACCTCCGTCGACCCGGTGAACCAGATCTTGTCGACGTCGGGGTGCGCGGTCAGCGCCGCCCCGGTGGTCTCGCCGTAGCCGGTGATAACGTTCAGCACTCCGCCGGGCAGACCCGCCTCGCGGAAGATTTCTTCCAGCTTTAGTGCGGTCAGCGGCGTCTCCTCCGCGGGCTTGAGCACGGCGCTGCATCCCGCCGCGAGCGCCGGTGCGACCTTGAGCATCGCGACGAAAAACGGCCCGTTCCAAGGGATTATGAGGCCGACGACGCCGACCGGCTCGAGCTGGGTGAACGTGTGATAGGTCTCCCAGGTGCCGAGCAGACCGTCGGAGACCAGGTTGGCCGACTCGCCGTGGATCTTGCCGACCCAGCCCGCGTAGTACTTCAGCATGTCGACCGAGACCGGGATGATGTGGCCGGCGGCCGTCAGGGTCATCCCGTTGTCCTGGGACTCGAGCGCGGCCAGCTCGTCCTTGCGTTCCTCGAGGATGCGGGCGGCGCGGAAGAGCACGTTGGCCCGGTGCGACGCGGGCGCCTTGCGCCACGCGCCCGACTCGAAGGTCTCGTGCGCCCGCGCCACCGTCGCGTCGACGGCGGCCTGGTCGGAATCGGGGACCTCGGCGATCTGCTCCTCGGTGGACGGGTTGAAGACGGGAATGGTGGTACTCACGGTTCGTCGGGGCCCTTCGTCAGCGGAAATCCTGTCGTCGCGCGACAGAGGTTATGCGCTTAACCATCGGGTGTCCAGCACGTGCGGGCGCGCCATGAGCGTGGCATCCGGACGGATCCTGCTGGTCATCCGCGTGCCGAAAACGGATGCGACAGCCGCGCCCCGGCAGGTGGGGCCCCGCCGCAAAATGGCGGCTAGATTACCCCTATGCGGGTTGTTCGCCTGTTCGGTGCGGTCCTGACCATCCTCACAGCCGGGCTGCTGTGGGCGACCCCGGCCGGCGCGCAACCGCCGTCCAAGCTCACCGATCACCTCACCGACAGCAGTCGGGTGCTGACGGATTCGGATCGGGCGGCGGTCAGCTCGGCCATCGACCGGCTGTACCGCGATCGAAACATCCAACTGTGGGTTGTCTACGTCGACAACTTCAACAAGTTCAAACCCGACAACTGGGCCGATCGCACCCGCAGTGAAAGCGGCATGGGCAACCGCGACGTGCTGCTGGCCGTGGCCACCAACACCAAGTCGTTCACGCTCAACCCCCCGCCGCAGCTGCAGAGCCCGACAGCCGACGAGGTGAACAGCCTGCGCACCAACAAGATTGGGCCGGCAGTCAGTGCGAAGAGCTGGGCCATCGCCGCCATCGCCGCGGCCGACGGTCTGGACACAGCGCCCAGCGTGTCCCACCCCGCGAGCCCGGCCAAACGGGCCTGGCTGCCGATCGCGATCGCCGTCGCCGCCGTTGTGGTCGTCGTCGCGCTGCTGGTGGTGCTCTATCGGGTGCGCCGTCGCCGGCGCGCCGCTCGCGGAGTCGGCCCCGGCGGCCCGCAGGATCGTTCGTTGGAGGAGGCGTTGTCGACGGCCGAGGCCAGGTTGCGCCAAATCACCGACTACGTCGCCCGACATCACGACAGCGTCGGCGCCGACGCCCGCAGCCGCCTCGACGAGGCCACCCGCCACCTGGCGGCCGCGCACGCCAAGCAGGCAAGCAACGACACCGAGGCGATCGCTCATGCCAACCGGGCATCGACGTTGGCCGCGGAGGCACAACACCTGGCAAACGACAACGTGTTGGCCGCGCACCGCACGACGCGACGCCGGGGCGCCGCATCCAAGCGATGACCTGAACCCGTCGAACGTGGAGTTGTTGCGGAAAATCGGCCCCGATCCGCGCAACAACGCCACGTTCGGCGTCACGACGAACGGTAACGGGCGCGCAGCAGGCCCAGCGCCTCGACGGTCTCCTCCGTATCGCGGGTCGCGTCGACCCGCAGCACGGACGCCTGCTCATCGGGGGGAGTGAACGCGGCGCGCAGCTGCGGCCACAGCTCGATCCGCGCATCCGAGACGACGCCTTGCTCGGTCGCGCGCTGCTTGAGCCGCGCGATCAGGGTGTCGTCGTCCGCGTCGCACAACACGACGTGCAGGTCGACCCTGAGCCGGTGCGCCAGCTGCCGCAGCTGGGCGCGCTCGCCCGGATTGCCGAACGTCGCGTCGACGACCACGCCGCTGCCGCGGCGCAACCAACGGGCGGTGTCGCGGCGTAATGCGGCATAGGTGTTGCGCGTCATCGCGGGATCGTAAAGCCCCGAACCGAATTCGTTGCTGCCGCGGCGGGTGGGCGGAATGCCCGCCATCCTCTTGCGGGCCACGTCCGACGAGAGATGCACCAGCCCGAGCCGGCCGGCGAGCGCCCGCGCCAGCGTCGTCTTGCCGCTGGCCGGCAGCCCCATGGTGACCACCATCAGCGGACGGGGCAGACCACCCGTGTGTGCCCACGCCAGGTCGAAATACCCGCGCGACTCGGCGATGAGCGCTTGCTGTGCACCGCCGGGCGCCTTTTCGCTCTGGGTCAGGCGAAGGCTGCGGACCTTGCCGCGCACGTAGGCTCGGTAACACATGTAGAAGTCGAGCAGGCTGGGCAGCTCATCGTCGCCGCTGGCGCGGACGTAGGAGTCGACGAACGCCCAGGCCAAATCGCCGCGACCGTGGTACTCGAAATCCATGGCCAGAAACGCCACCTCCGAAGCCAGGTTGGCGCAGCGATAGCGGGGCGCGAACTGCAGACTGTCGAACAGCACGATCTGACCGTCGGCGATGCAGACACTGGCGGCGTGCAGATCACCGTGACCGTCGCGCACGTGCCCCTCGGTCACCCGCCGCTCGAGCAGCCCGGCCTGCTGACGGACGAATTCCTGGACATAGGAACGGATTTCGTCGTTGATCTTGGGGGAGATGGTGCGCCCGATGAACGGGCCCATCTGGTCGAAATTCTCCTGCCAGTTCGCGATCACGCTGGAAGGGCTGCCGTACGCCTCGATGTCGGGACCGGTTTCGGCCCGGCCGTGCAGCTTGGTCAGGGTGCGACCGATCCGTCGGGTGAGCCGCGTGTCGACATCGCCGCGGGCCAGCTTGGCCGGCAGCATGCCGTCTTCGGGCAGCCGCCGCATCCACACGGCCGGCTCGCCCGACCCGGCCTCGCCGCCTACCCGGTAGTGGCCGTCCTGCTCGGTGATTTCGACGACGCCGAGGTACACCTGCGGGCTGAACCGCCGGTTGAGCCCGCAGTTCCTCGTCACAGTCGGCGCGGCGTTGCTCGATGCTGGTGAAGTCGAGGAAGCCCAGGTTCACCGGCTT
Organism: Mycobacterium lepraemurium; assembly: GCA_002291465.1. Taxonomy (GTDB): domain Bacteria; phylum Actinomycetota; class Actinomycetes; order Mycobacteriales; family Mycobacteriaceae; genus Mycobacterium; species Mycobacterium avium. Next base: position 1,797,308 of record CP021238.1, read on the forward strand.
CTCCAGCTTGTAGGCGTAGGGGCCGGCGAGCACGACCCACGAGCTGTGCGTCTCGTGCAGGCGCAGGTCGTCGGCCGGCGGCTCGTATGCGTCGGGTTGCAGAAGATCCGCGGCTGTCCGTCGGGTCCGGTGGGGTCGAAGGCGTGCGCCATAGTCTCGCCCCACGAACACTACCCGGCGCTCAGACCTCCTCGACGTCGTCGGCGTAGCGGCCGGGGTTGACCAGCGATGCCAACGCGCCGGTGACCATCATGAGCGCCGCCGCGACGAACACCACCACCAGCCCGGCGTGGAACGGACCCGAAATCAGCTCGGGGAAAACGATTTGCCGGTCAGCGTCGCGGCATTGACGCCGGGTTGCTGCAGTGCGTGCGACGGTGCGAGCAATTCGGCGATCGGGTGGTAGCCCAGAAACGCCGCGAACAGGCTGCCCACCGGGGGCAGGGCGGCGTCCTGGGCCACGGCCGCGGACACGCCTTGCTGTTGCAGCCCGCTGCTCAGCGCGTGCGGCAGCGTGCCGGCCAGGCCGACGACCATCAGCGAGAAGAACACGCCGATCGATAGCGCCGAGCCGGCGTTGAAGAAGGTCGACCGGACGCCCGAGGCGGCTCCCCGGTCCCGGGGCGGCACGCTCGACATGATCACGGCGGTGTTAGGCGCCGCGAACAGGCCGCCGCCCAGCGCGTTGAGGAAAATCGGCAGCGCGAACACCCGGTAGTCGAAATTGACCGGAATCATCAGCAACCCGATGAACGTGACGGCCATCAGTAGCATCCCGGCGACGGCGAACGGCCTCGCACCGAACCGATCCGCCAACCACCACGCGGCCGGCGCCGCGATCAGAAACCCGACCGTCGTCGGCAGCATGTAGATGCCCGCCCACAGCGGCGTCGATTCGAAGCGGTAGCCATGCAGCGGCAGCCAGATGCCCTGCAACCAGATGATGAACATGAACTGCAGGCCGCCGCGGCCGCTCGACGACATGAGGTTGGCCAGGTTGCCCATCCAGAACCCCGGAGAGCGGAACAGTCGGACGTTGACCATCGGCTGCGGTGCGCGTAATTCGATGAGGCAGAACACGACCAGCAGCAACAGCCCGAACGCGATCGAGCCCAGCACCCACGGGTTCGTCCAGCCCGTCGGATGGCCACCGTAGGGCGGAATGCCGTAGGTGATGCCGACCAGGACGACGGTCAATCCCACGCCGAACGTCACGGTGCCGGGCCAGTCCAACGGGCCCGGCGTGCGCACGCCCAGCTCATGCAGCGAGCGCATGCCCCACACCGTGCCCAGGACGCCGACCGGCACCCCGACCCAGAAGATCGCCCGCCAGTCCCATTCCGACAGCAGCCCCCCGAACAGCAGGCCGAGGAACGAGCCGGCCACCGCGGCGACCATGTTGAAGCCCAGTGCCATGCCGCGCTGGTTGCTCGGGAACGCGTCGGTGAGGATGGCGCCGCCGACGCCCTGGATCACGCGCCAGCCGATCAGCCACACGGCGCCGCCGGTGAGAGGGAACGGGTCGAACGACAGCGCGATCGCCGCGACGGTGAACACTGCGAAGCCGGCGTTGTAGATGCGCACCCGGCCGAACATGTCGCCGAGTCGCCCGACGAACACCACCAGGACCGCGGTGACCACCAGATAGCCCATCAGCATCCACAGCAGATAGCCGATGTCGGCCGGCGCCAGCGGGTTCAATCCGATGCCGCGGAAGATGGCCGGCAGCGAAATCAACACGATCGACGAGTTGATCATCGCCAGCAGCATGCCCAGGGTTGTGTTGGAGAGGGCAACCCACTTGTAGCGGGGTGGTCGCGGTCCCATCGGAGCCTGCGGACATTGGTTTGCTTGGCGGCCAGCGTCGGGCTCGTCGCGGCAGGGCTGTCGGCCATCTATATCCCGGTCATCATCAGTCGTCATCCCGGTCATCATCAGTCGTCGCCTACATCGGTCCAAAGGCATTATGTTAGCCATACAAACAAATGCGTTTGCAGGCGTCTCTCTCCAGACCGTCAGTCGCCCGTTTCGACGGGCAACAGCGAGTGCGTGAGGTGAGCGTTGACGAGCGGAATTTGTGTGAGGGACGGCGTAGGGGCTCGAGGGTGCCGTCGGCGTGCATGATGGCGCCGCCGGAGGGGATTCCGACCCCTACGGCCGCTCCCTCAAGCGATTGGATCGCCTGCGACAGCCGCGCCCACCCGGTTCGCTCGTCGTGCGTGTCGATGACCGCGGGCACCAGGTTGAAGACGTCGAGCAGTTGGTGCTCCGGGGGTGTCCCGATGATGCCGTAGCGCCCCAGCTGGACTGCGCCGGCCGAAATGCCCACCAGTACCGCGCCTTTGGCATACCTATCGAGAATCGCGTCCTTCATGCCGGTTTTCTCGAAGGTGTTCCAGCCCAGGTGCACATCGCCGCCGGCCAGGACGATCAAGTGGGCGCCGTCGAGGAAGGCGCGGTCGGCCGGGCCGAACGACGACGCGATCATGCGGCGCTCGGTGACGCCGATCGCCTCCATCGCCGCCTCGAAGATGTCGTAGAACTCGGGGCGGTCACCGTTAGATGCGCCGATGTAGGCCGCGCTCAGCGGCTTGTCTCTTGCCAACCCGTCGAGAGCCGCCTGCACGAGCGGTCGGTCGTGACGCTTACAGAACAGCAGCTGACTGTCGGCCAGCAGGTACAGCGGTTGACGGTGTGGCACAGTCACTTCGGCTGGGCTTCGGCGGCGAGTTCGTCGAAGCGGGTGAGCGCGGCATCGAGGTCGTTGTCGTCGAAGGCTTCGACACGGGTGTAGACGTCGCCGTCGAGTATGCCGACGACGATGGCCCGCCATTCGGCGTCAAACCCCTGCTGCGAGGTTCCACGCGTAACCTGTGTGATGACCGCTCCCCGGTCGCTCAGCCGGTGCACCGCCTCGATGTAGACGCTGAGGTCCGGCATGATTTCCCACAGGCTGGGGAGATATCCGGGCAGAGGCTCCCGCTCGGTGGTCACGGTCGTCCGATGGTCGATGAGAACCGAATCCGTTGTCATGTCAGGAAGTTCGCACCGGTTGGTTCTGGAATAGGCCCGTGTGATCACCGACCAAATGCGCGCATGTGCGGCGGCTTCACCGGCAAGGTAGCGGGCGTCGAGTTCCTCGAATGCCGCGTCGAAGTCGTCGGGGTCGAACACAATGGACGCCGTGGCTTGGTTGCCGTCGTTGGCCTGCACGACGCCGAGCGTGACGGCTTGGAATGCCTCGGGCTCGTGTTCCTGGCTCGCGAAGGCGAAACGAAACAGTGCCAGGTGTGTTCCGCGGTCGCGATCACGGTCGAGCTGACATCGCTCATCCAAACATCGCCCGTGGTATGCCAATTTGCCATCTCGGCGTCGCGGCCGCGTCGTATGCCGGCGTTCAAGGTTCGCCGGCGATCTCTGAGTAGAAGTCGTCGGCGAGTAGTTTTGCCATGGCGTCCCAGTCGCGAATCGCGAAATGCGCCAGGAATCGCTCGATCAATCGGCTTGTCACGTTTTCCGGTCGGGGTGCGGGTCGATGCAGCTCCTCGAAGCGGGCCAGCGCGTCGGGTAGGTCTGCTTCGTCGAAAAGCTAGCAACGGCTCAGCAGCTCGCCGTCGAACGTCAGAAGCCCGATCTCCCGCCATTCGGCCTGATAGCCCCGTGTCGAGGTGCCGTGCGACGCCATGGTGACGATGGCTCCGAAATCGACCAAGTGATGCACGGCCGCGACGTGGACATGAAAGTCCGGTGCGTCGTCGAACACGTCGTGGATGTAGGAGGTCATGTCGCCCGCGGCGAACGTCGCTCCCCGGCGGTGGTCGATATTGACCCAGTCGGGCGTCAGCCCGGGTAGTTCGTGTCGGTTGATCGCGGCGAAAGCAGCCGTCGTCAAACCCCACGTGTGCGCATGGGCGGCGGCCTCGTCGTTGAGGTATCGATGATCGAGTTCGGCAATGGCGCCGTCGATGTCGTCGGGGTCGAAGGTAGCCCAACCCGCGATCTTCTGGTTGGAACCAATCTCAAGCAGCCACAACAGATCCACGTGGAATGCTTCGGTGTCCACGTCCCCGCGCGACATCTGTGACCGGATGAGGGCGAGACGCTCGCCACGGATTGCGATGACGTCAGATGTCGCATTCGTGACGTCGAGATCGGCGGCCGACCGGAAGTCGTTGATCTCAGCGTCGCGGTCCTGGCGGATGCCCGCATTCACAACCCGACGACGGTCCACGGTTGAAATGTCGTGAGACAGCATCTCCGTTATGGCGTCCCAGTCGCGGGCTGCGAATTTCGCGAGGAATTGCTGAACCATTCGGCTGGCCGCGTTTTCCAGCCGTGGTAACGGCCTGGGCCGCATTTCGTCGAATCTCGCGAGCGCCTCGTCGAGGTCGGATTCGTCGAATAACTCTACACGACTGATCATTTCGCCGTCGACCGTCATCAGATCGACGGCCCGCCACTCGGCGTCGAAGCCGTCATGAGAGGTTCCATATCTCGCCCACGTGAAAACCGCCCCGACGTCGGTCAAACGATGGACGGTCTCGACGTAGAGGTCGAGGTGTTGGTCGAGCTCCCATCCTGCCCGGAGGAAATCGCTCCCCTCACCGGGCCCGAATGCCACGGCCCGGCGATGGTCGATAGTGATAGCGTCCGGGGTCGCCGCTGCCACTTCGCGCCGATTGTGCGCGACCAGGGCGCCGGCGATCGTCGACCAGGTGCGCACGTATGGTGCCGCTTCGCCGGCGAGGTACCGGGCGTTGAGTTCGGCGATGACACCGTTGATGTCGTCGGGGTCGAAGGCGATGTGGGCCGCGAGTTGGTTGTCGGCGTTGATTTCGACGATGCCGATCATCTCGGTGTAGAACGCCTCGGGGTTGTGGTCCTGCTCCGAAAAGCGAAGACGACGCAGAGCGAGGCGTTCACTGCGGGTGGCAATGACATTCGAGGTGACGTTCCCCTGCCCGACGACGTCAGCCATGACCTTCAAATTCGCGATTTCGGTGTCCCGGCCCTGCCGATTACCGGCGTTGAGTGCCTAGCGCACGATCGTCGAGCAAGAAGTCGTCGGTCAGCGTCGCGGCCATGGCGTCCCAGTCACGAACCGGAAAGTGCTTCCAAAAGCGTTGATCGGCTTGACTTGCCGCGTTTTGCGGGCGGGGTGCCGGCCGGGTGAGCTCATCGAACCTGGCAAGCGCAGCGTCGAGGGCTGATTCGTCGAACAATTCGGAGCGGGTGATGCTTTCGCCATCGACCATCAGGAGGTGGTGGTAGCGCCACTCCGCGTCGATGCTTCTGGAGAGGTCCCCCCGCGCGACGTGTGTGACGAGCGCTCCCATGTCGTTCAGCCGATGAACCGCGTCGATGTAGCTGGTGAGGTCCGGGGTGTCGTCCCATGCCGCCCGCATGTAACTGAACAACTCACCCGGTGCGAACGCAGTCCCGCGCCGGTGGTCGATGCTCACACAATCCGGCGTGGTCGCGGGCGGCTCGTGCCGGTTGAAAGCGGCGTAGCCCTCCGCAATGACAGACCACGCGCGCGTGAGCGGACGCTTCGCCGGCGAGGTAGCGGGTGTCGAGCGCGGCCATCGGCGCGATTCGCCCGGCGCTGTCGATTTCGACCAGCTGCAGGAAATCGACGCGGAACGCTTCTGATTCGTTGCCGCTTCGCGCGTAGTGGGCACGAGTGAGGGCCAGGCGCGCTCCACGGGTTGCAACGGTGTCCGATCCCGCGTCCGTCACGTCGATGTCGGAAGCCGACCGGTAATCTTCGATCGCGGCGTCCGGGCTGCGCCGGATCCCGGCGCCCACCACCGAACGACGATCGTCGCCGCAATAGTCGTTGGTGAGCAGCGCGGTGATCGCGTTCCAGTCGCGGGCTTTGAAATAGGCGTGCAGGCGCTCGCATGCGCGTCGCGCCATTCTCGAGCGGCGGTCGCGGACACCGTTTTTCGAACCGAGCGTAGGTGGCGTCGAGTTCGGCCATCGCGGCGTTCATGTCTTCGACGTCGAACCACACCTGTCGCACGACTTGGCCATTCGCGTCGACGGCGTAAACCTGGAGAAGCTCGTCGTGTGGCGCTCCGGGACTCTCGTCGACAGCGCTCGTGATCATCCGAGACAGAGCCACTCGCTCGCCTCGCGCGGCGACCATGACATGGTCGATACGTGTAACGCCGGCTTCGAGCTCACGCCTGACCTCACGTCGCATCGCGTCGGATGGGAAGCCAACGCCGACGATCTTTCGCCGATTCGCGATCGAGACATTTGGTGCGAACAGTTGGTCGAACTCATCCCAGTCCTTGCGATGAACAGCGGCCATCACGCGTTCACCGACTCGCGCGGCCGCGGTGTCAAGTTCGACGCTGGGAATTCGGGGCGGGTAGGTGCAGACGGAACGGTGTGCTCACCGAGAAGACGGCGTGCCCTCTCGGCGAGTGCCGCAGCGCCCTTCCGCTCGTACAGGTCGACCGCCCGGCCGGCGGCGGCGCGCGCTCCCGCGGTCTCGCCCGCAGCGTTCAAGACCGTTGCGAGAGTGAGGCATGCGTCGCCGTGATCTACCAACAGGTCGGTGTGCCCGGCCACGCTTACAGCCTCTCCGGCCATCCGCCGGGCCTCGTCATAATCACCTCGGCGCGAAAGCAACAGCGCCTGAAGCGTGCGCCAGGCGGTCGACGCCTTCAGCGCGTGACCGGCGAGCCGCTCGTTCTCCGTGCACAATTCGTCGGCCTCGGCTTCCTGGTCGAGCACCAGACATGCCCGACCCAGCGGTGTTGCCGTTTCGGCGGTATCGGCGTCCAGACCCATGCGACGAAAACCGTTGTAGGCCTGGCGCAGATGCGGCTCGGCCGCGGCGGCATCGTCGGCAACCAGCTCGACAATGCCGGCGAACTGCTCGACCTCGAGGAGGGCGTGGCGCAGGCCGAGTTCGGTGACGGTGCGCCGCGCCGAGTCGATTATCCGACGCGCCGCCGCGGCCGCCCGCGGAAGGCTTCCAACACGGTCTGGTACCGCGTCGACGTGGCTTCGACCGCGGGCGAGTCAGTCGTGATCCGGAGTAGTCGCACCACGTCAAGGCACCGGCCGCCCGCGCGTGGGACAGGATTCGGGCCCCACAGCGCCGCGAGCGGCGCATTCGCCAAAACCGCGTTCACCCGGCGATGTTTGCGGGCACGGCGCGCCGCGGTGAGGGCATTGTCCAGGGCGATCTCGCAGTCACCGATTCGCCCGAGACGCGCCAGGCATCCGGCGCGGACGGTGTGCGCCGTGGCCTCTCCGGCCGCATCGTCCAATTCGGCCAGCCTGGCGGTGGCCGCACCGACCGCGGCCTCGACCTCGTCGAGTCGTTCGGGATGGCTCAATATCGACAGCTGCCCGTCAAAGCACGTAGCCCATGCGCTCAGTAGAGCTGAGTCGACTGTTGCGCTTTGCAATTGGGAAACGTCGCCCACTGCCGAAGCGACGTCGCCGGCGGTGAGCAAGGCCTCGCAGCGCTCGATCAACAGCTCGGTGACCTGGTCGTCACGGTCGGGCAGTTCGTCGTCGATCTCCTCGAGCGCGTGCAGCGCCCGATCGTAGAGGTCGGCGGCCCCCTCGTAGCCGAGCCGGGTCATCGCCTGGTCGGCCGCGCGCCGGCAATACTGCACGGCCGTGGCCGCAATCCCGGCCCAGGCACATTCGAAGTAGTGGTGCGCCGGTTCGCCCAGCAGCTCGTCCTTGGCGCCGGGCTGATTCTCCAGGGTCATGGCGATGCGCTGGTGCAGCCGCATGCGCCGCACCGACGACAGCTTGGCCAGCAGCGACTGCCGGACGATGGCGTGGTTGAAACGATAACGGCCGCCTGGCTCTTCGATGACGATGCCCGCCTGGCATGCCTCGTCGAAGGCGTCGACCTGATCCTCACCGACCACACTTTCGACGAGCTCCAGAGCGAACCGGCTGCCGATGACCGCGGCCGTGGCGAGGGCCTTGTTCGTCTCCGGCGACAGCCGGGACAGGCGGCTCACGGCCTCGCGCACCCCCTGCGGCAGGGTGCTCTGATCCAAGCGGCCGCCGCTTTCGTCCACATGATGCAGAGCCTGGATGAGGAAGAACGGATTGCCGCCCGTGACCGACGCCAGCGCGCGGGCCAGCTCGTCGTCGTCATAACCGGCCTCGGCGACGTACGCGGTGACGTCCTGCTCATCAAGTCCGTTGAGCTGCAAGCGATTCGAAGTCTCGAAACCGGAGCTGCGGTGCAGGTCGGCGAGCATGGCCGCCAGCGGATGGGCGGTCGAGGTCGGTGCTGCGGTAGGTGCCGACGACTTGCACCCGGGCATGCTGCGCCGAACCGCAGCAGATGCCGCAACAGCAGCAGCGTCGGCTTGGCCGCCCAGTGCAGATCGTCGAGCACCAGCACCACCGGCGCACCGGCCGAGACGGCCGCCAACAGCGCGACGACCGCGTCGAAAAGCGCGTAGCGCTCGGTGTCGGGATCCGCGCGCGTCGGCGTGGGCAGGTCGGGCAGCACGTCGGTGAGCCCGGGAACCAGCGGAAGCAGCGCCTCCACACCCCGAAGCCCGCGCAGTCGGTCGGGGCCCAGGCCCGGCACCAGCATCCGCAGCGCTTCGGCGAACGGCTGATACGGCGCACCGAGATCCTCCGTCGCAGCGCCCGTACAGTACGACCGCCCCCTGTTCATAGGCCCGCCGCGACCATTCGCCCGCCAGCCGGGTCTTGCCCACACCCGGTTCGCCGGCGATCAGCACGGCCTGCATGTCACCGGCGAGCGTGCTCTGCCACGCCGAGAGAAGCCCGTCGAGCTCGCGGCCGCGACCGACGAACGGCCCCGGCCCGAGAAGCACCGCGGGCAAGCCGGGTCGCTCCATCGGCGCGGGGCTCGGCTGCACCGGGGGGAGCGGATTGGGCGCTGGTTTCCAGGCGCAGCTCGAAAACATGCTCCGGACGGGGCAGGTTGCGCAGCTGGCGCATTCCCAGATCGGTGAGCACGACGTCGTCGGGCAGCGTGTCGATCACGAGTTCGGCGGTGGCGCCAGAGCACAGGATCTGGCCACCCGCCGCCAGTGCCCTCAACCGCGCGGCGCGGTTGACCGCGCGGCCGAAGTAGTGGCCGTCGCGCAGCTCGGCTTCGCCGGGGTGCAGCGCCACGCGGATGCGCATGGGTTCCCGTAACGCCCACGGCTCGTGGCCGATCGCGTTCTGCAATTCGACGGCGGCCGCGGCGCCCGCCGACGGCCGATCGAAGACCGAAAACGTCGCATCACCCTCGCCGCGCGTCTTGATCAGCCGTCCGCCGCGCGACGTGACGACCTGTTCGACGAGCTCGTCGTGTTGCGCCAGCGCCACCGCCATGGCGGCGGCGTCTGCCTCCCAGGCCGCGGTGGAGCCCTCGATGTCGGTGAGTAGGAACGTCACCGCGCGCGTCACCGACGAAAGATTCTGCACCACAAGGACATCCAGCGAGGCATCCTGCGCGACGATCGCGCTCTCGAGCCGGCTAAGCTCCGGACCCGGGTCGACGCCCAACTCGTCGGCTAGCTGCGCGCGCCCGCTGGTACGCGCCGAGGTCCTCACCCTGCCTGCCGGCCCGGTAGAGCGCGAGCATCAGTTGGCCCCAACGTCTTTCGCGCAGCGGGCCTCGGCCACCGCGGCCTCCAGCTCACCGGTGATCTCGGCCGCGCGGCCGGTGGCCAGCAGCGTGTCGGCCCGATCCTCCACCAGTGCGGCGTGACCCTCGATCCACCGCGTCTTCTCCGAGGTTCCCCGCCGGCCGCCGGGCAACTCGGGGCTTCTGGGCCACAGGGCGAGCGCCTCGTCGAAGCAGGCCACCGCTCGGCTGTTGTCGCCGGCCGCGGCGGCGTCGCGTCCGCGGCGGGCGGCCACCTTGTATCGCGCGGCGTCGACGTCGGCGTCGGCCAGGATCCAACCCACACCCTGCGTCAGCACGACACCGTCGCCCAGGATGCGACGGAGCGAGGAGATGTGCGTTTGCAGCGCCTTGGCCGCGGTGCGCGTCGGTTCCTCGCCCCACAGCAGCTCCATGAGGGCGTCGGCCGAGACCAGGGCGCCACCGTGCAGGCCGAGCGTGGTGAGGACGGCGCGGGGTTTGGCGCCGGGAATCGCGACCGGCGTGCCGTGCCGCCGGACCTGGAGAGGCCCCAAAACCCCCAGCGCCACCGGTAAAAGGCTACTCATCTCGATGATCGTCGGCGGCGCAATTCAATACCTGGTCAAGATCCGGTAAAGCCGCCGGTGACCTGCCCGGATGGCGCCCGAACGACTAAGGCGCCGAACGGTGACCGGCGCTGGCCGCATGGTGCCGGGAGTTGCGGTACCGACGTGGCCACGCACCCGACCGTTTACTTTGGTATCCATGGACAGCGACCGGGGTGACTCCGCCGCCAACCGGCGGGACCGGCGCGAACTGGACTGCATGCACACCCAGCTCGACGAGCTGATGGTGGCGCGCGACCAGCTGGAACAACTGGTGCGGGTCATCGTCGAAATCGGCTCCGATCTCGACTTGGACGTCACGCTGCATCGCGTCCTGAAAGCGGCGATGGAGCTGACCGGCGCCCGCTACGCCGTGCTCGCTTTCCGGGCCTCCGACGGCGGACTCCTCTCGTTCGTGCATGCCGGCCTCGACGCGGACACGGCCCGGCAGTTCGGCGAGCTCGCGGTGGGCGACGGTCTTCGCATCGACGATGTGAGCGTTGATCCGCGCAGCGCCCACCTGTCGGCACACGACCCACCGCTGCGGGCGCTGCTGCGAATACCGATCACGGTGCGGGCAGCCAACTTTGGCAACCTCTATCTGGCGAACGACCGGCAAGGGCGCGTGTTCACCGACTCGCAGGAAGGCGCGGTGCGCGCCATGGCCACGGCGGCGGCCGCCGCCATTGACAACGCGCGACTCTTCGAGCGCGAGCGCGAATCGGCGAAATGGACGAAGGCCAGTCGCGAGATCACCACCGCGCTGCTGTCCGGTGATCCGCAGACGGGTCCGTTGCAGCTCACCGTGAACCGGGCGCTGGAGCTGGCCGGCGCCGAGCAGGCGATCTTGCTGGTCCCGCGAGAGCCCGAGTCGCCCAGCCGGGAGGCCGACACCCTGGTAGTGTCCGCCACCGCGGGCCGCTATGCCTCGCAGGTGATCGGCCGGCAGGTTCCGATGGACGGCTCAACCACCGGCGGTGTCGCGCGGCGCGGCCTGCCGTTGATTACCGACTCTTTCCAATACCCGATCGAGGGATTCACCGACGTCGGCGAACGCTCGGCGATCGTGATACCGCTGATTGCCGACGGCGCGGTGCTCGGCGTCATCGCCGTCGCGCGCGACCCGCAGCAGCCGCCGTTCGGCAACGACTACCTCGACCTGGTCAGTGACTTCGCCCGGCACGCCGCCATCGCCTTGGCACTAGCGGCGGGCCGCCAGCATGCGCTCAATCAGGAACTGGCCCAAGCGGATACGGTCGACGAGGCGGTACGCGCCGCGGCTGAAGAACTGCGCCGGCTGTGGCGCGCCCGCCGAGTGCTGGCCGGCACCTTCCCGAGCCACACCTCTGCTACGGAAACGGCGTTCGGTCCGCCCGAGGTCGTTTCGGTCGGCGAGCCCACGCAGTGGGCCGATCTGCCGTCGTACATGCACCAGGCGCTCGGCGCGTTGCGCGGCGGCGACCTGCTCACCCCGAACACACCACGCAGCCCGGGACGGCCGGCATCGCCCTGCAGCACCCCGACGGCGTGCTGGTCGTCTGGATCGATCTGACCGATGAGCGTTCGTTCACCTTGGAAGACCAGACCCTGCTCACCGTGCTGGCCGGCCGCCTCGGCCAGGGCCTGCAACGGGTGCACCAGGTCGACCAGCAGCGCGAAACCGCACTGGCTCTGTAGCACGTGATCCTCGGTCCCGCCGATCTGCCCAACGGATTCGCGGTGCGCTATCAGGCCGCCACCCGGCCGTTGCAGGTCGGTGGTGACTGGTTCGACATCGTCGACCTCGAGGACGGGCGGGTCGCGTTGGTCGTCGGCGACTGTGTCGGCCACGGGCTCGCGTCCGCCACGGTGATGGGTCAGGTGCGCAGCGCCTGCCGCGCTCTGCTGCTCGAAAACCCAAGTACCGCTGCGGCTCTCGCGGTCTGGACCGATTCGCGGCGCGGCTGCCCGGCGCGCAATGCACCACCGCCGTGTGCGCGGTGCTCACCCCGGACACCGGTGAACTGGTCTACCCCAGCGCCGGGTACCCGCCGCCCATCGTGGTGCACGGCGACGGCAGCACCCATATACTCGACGAGGGCCACACCATCGCATTGGGCATCCGACGGGACTGGCCCCGCCCGGAGGCCCGGGTGACCATACCGGCGCGCGCGACCCTGCTGTTGTACACCGACGGTCTGGTCGAACGTCGCCGCAGCCCGCTTGATCGGGGTATCTACCGCGTCGCCACCGTCGCGCAGGATGCCCGCGGCTCGTCCCTCGACGAGTTGGCGAGCCGGATCATGTCCGCCGTCGCGCCGAGCGGCGGCTACACCAGGACGACGTGGTGTTGCTGCCGTACCGGCACCCGGCGCCGCTGGAGCTGAACTTCCCCGCCGACGTCAACCAGCTGGCCCCCACCCGCACCGCGTTGCGCAACTGGTTGAGCCGTGTCCGGCTGGACCCCGACCAGACGTTGAACGTACTGGTCGCCGCCGGGGAGGCGGTCGCCAACGCCATCGAACACGGACACCGCCACAGCCCGCAGGGCACAATTCGGCTGGGCGCCACCGCATTAGGCGATCAGGTCCGGTTGACGATCACCGACACCGGCACATGGAAGGTTCCCCAAGCGACGTCCTACCCGCATCGGGGGCGGGGCATCCCGTTGATGCGAAGCCTGATGAACGATGTTGACATTCGGTCCGACACCGGCGGAACCACCGTCCACCTCTCCGCCAGGATCACCTGATGGCCACCCCGCTGACGCTGGACACCACGCGTGGTAGCGACGGCAACTCGGTGCTGGTGGCAGTGGGCGAAATCGACCTGAGCAACATCGACGCATTCCACCGGGCGCTGGCCACCGCTACCGCGGAGGTCACCGGGAGTGACGGCGCGGTGCTCGTCGACCTCAGCGCCGTGGAGTATGTGGACAGCGCCGCCATCAATGCGTTTGCCGCGCACGCCGACCACATCGCGCTCGTCGCGTACCCGGTCCTGATGCCCGTCTTCAGGGTCAGCGGTTTGACCGAGCTGACCACCGTCGAAGCCGCACCGCCGCCGCCAGCACCTCGTTGAAACATGTTGCAGCGCAAGGCGGACGCTAATCCGCCAAGCCCGCGACCGCCGTGTGAATTGCCGTGGCGCGAGGGGGATTTGGTCTACTCGGTCGTCATCGGGCGGATCCCGGGCGTTCGTTCGGCCCGCCAATCCGGCCCGCCGACAGGTCGATTGCCGCACAATGAGGTACGCGGGCCCGACCTACGACGAGTCATCACCGCCCGCCTGGACGACGAAGTGAGGTCGGTGATGAGAGATCACCTGCGGCGCTGCCTGATCGGCGCGTTCGCCCTCGTATCGATCGGGTCGCCGGCGACGGCGCTCGCGACGCCGGGGATCAGCCGCGCCGACGGGGACTGCGCCCGGGGCTGGGGCTGGAGCGCCGAACTGAATCAATGCGTGTTCCTGCTACCGGCCGCGAACGGACCCGGCGGACCGGGAGGGGCCCGGGGGACCGGGCGGACCCGGCGCACCTGGGGGACCGGGCGCCCCGGGGCATCCCGGGCCGCACTGATACCGTCACCCAGCTGCGGCAACGCCACCCCGGGTCGGCGAAATAGCTGGTCGGCGGCGCGTGGGAACTCATCGCGCCGGCCGGTCGTTATATCAGCTAAGTAACCGGTGATTTCGAGGGGTAATAGCCGCATGCCACGCACAGGCAACGACACATGGGACCTTTCCACCAGCGTGGGCGCCCGCCACGATGGTGGCCGCCGCACGCGCCATCGCGACCAACGCCGACAACCCGCTGATCGAGGACCGATTCGCCGAACCGCTGGTTCGTGCCGTCGGGGTGGATTTCTTCACCCGGGCCGACCTCGTCGCCGCCGACGTCGACGACCACGACTCCGGTTAGAGGCTCGAGCACATGCCCGTGGCGATGGCCGCCCGTACCCGTTTCTTCGACTTCTTCCAGGCCGCGACGCAGGCCGGGATCCGGCAGGCGGTGATTCTGGCCTCCGGCCTCGACGCGCGCGCCTACCGGTTGGCCTGGCTGGCCGGCCGGTACGACGGTGTTCGAGATCGACCAGCCTCAGGTGATCGAATTCAAGACCGCCACGCTGGCAAAGCTGGGCGCGACCCCGCAGGCCACGCTGCGCACCGTCGCCGTCGACCTGTGCGATGACTGGCCAAAAGTCTTGGTGGAAGCGGGTTTTGACAAGGGCCAACCCACCGCATGGATCGCCGAGGGGCTGTTCGGCTATCTGCCGCCGGAGGCGCAGGACCGCCTGCTGGACAACATCACCGCACTCAGCGCCGACGGCAGCCGGCTGGCGTGCGAAGCTATTCCGGACATGTCAGAGGTAGACACCGAGAAGGCTCAAGAGATGATGCGCAGGGCCACCGCGAAATGGCGGGAGCACGGCTTCGACCTGGAATTCGGCGATCTGGGGTATCAGGGCGAACGCAACGATGTCGCCGAGTACCTGGACGGCCTAGGCTGGCGGTTGGTCGGCGTTCCGATGAGTCAGCTGTTGGCCGACGCCGGACTCGAGGCGATTCCGCAGACCAACGACTCCGTGTCGGTGGCCGACACCATCTACTACAGCTCGGTGCTGGCCAAATGACCGCACCGCAGCGGCGAGGGCTGAACGACGTCGTCACGCGGATGTGGAGCTTCCTGGCGCCGGCGTATGACCTGCCCTTCCTGCAGCAGTGGGTGTACCGGCCTCCGCACAACGAGGTGATAGCCCAGCTGCGCAACCACGGTTCGCGCAGAATCGCCGACATCGCTTGCGGCACAGGGATACTCAGCGAGCGGATCCAGCGCGAACTGAATCCCGACGAGATCTACGGCGTGGACATGTCCGACGGCATGCTCAACCAGGCGCGGGCGAAATCGGACCGGGTGCAGTGGTTGCGGGCGCCGGCCGAACAGCTCCCGTTTGACGACGGTGCGCTCGACGCCGTCGTGACGACGTCGGCGTTTCACTTCTTCGACCAGCCGGCGGCGTTGCGGGAATTCCATCGCGTGCTGCCCCCCGGGGGGTTGGTGGCCGTCTCGGCGCTCAGTACCCGGCGACCGCTGCTGCAGGCATCCGCCGACAGCAGGTGGAAGCCGCAGCACAACGCGTCGGCTCCCGAGATGCGCAAGCTGTTCGAGGACGCGGGGTTCGTGATCGGCGATCAGTATCGGATCCCGCGACCGGCCTGGACGCGCCTGGTTTCTGACCTGCTGACCGTCGGCACCAAACGCGACTAGTGAAGCCGGGACGAAATGCCTTCGCCGGCAACGGCATAACTGACGACGCCCGCCTCACCTGATCGGCGAGGCGGGCGTCGTTTCAGCTATGGCTCACAGCGGGATCCACACTCCGAAGAACCAGAAGCCCCATTGGTTGAACCCGGGATCCCAGACGGGAGTCTCTCGGAGCCCCAGTAGTTGATCGGGCCGTGATCCCAGTGCCCGCCGGGCGGAGGGAGCGGTCGATCCCACGCCGGACGCGGTGGTTCACCCGGTCCCCAGGGGGCGGGTCCGTCGCCCCACGGGGCACCGTGGAAGTAGCCACGTTGGGGTTCCCATGCCAGGGACCACCGGGGCCGCCGGGGTGATCGGGACCGCCGGGCCCGCCCGGGCCGCCCGGATCATTGGGGCCGGTCGGGTGGTGGAAATCTCCGGGCTGCGACCCGCCATGGCCGGGGCCGCCGGCGGGAGGGGCGCCATGCCCGCCCGGAGGGGGTGGTGCCCCGGGAATGGGCGCCGGCGAACCCGGCGCCCATTCCCAACGCGGCGGCGCCGAGTGCCCCGGCGATGCTCACCCTCCGACAAATTGCTTCAACCTCACGATGCTTCACCTATCCACTCGGTCCACTCGGGATCTCTGCAAAAGGGGAATCCTCGAACACCCCCGACACCACCCCGACACTAGATAGCTTCCCTATGGACCAGCTGTGTCCCGCCTGTGCAAAGCATTGATCTCGGTCAACCGGCACCCGCGAGCGCAGGTTTGGCAAGGCTATGTTGGCTAGCCGCGCACGGTTTTCCTCATATATCGTTGCCGCCGTGTCGAGTACGCCACACCCGGCCGAACCCCACATCGGTTCGGTGTCCTCGAAGTTGAATTGGCTGCGCGCCGGCGTTTTGGGCGCCAACGACGGAATCGTCTCCACCGCAGGCATTGTCGTGGGCGTGGCGGCGGCCACGGCGCTGCGCGCTCCCATCCTGACCGCCGGCAGCGCCGGACTGGTGGCGGGGGCCGTGTCGATGGCGCTGGGCGAATACGTCTCGGTCAGCACCCAGCGCGATACCGAGAAGGCGCTCCTGATCCAGGAGCATCAGGAACTGCGTGACGATCCGGCCGCCGAACTCGACGAGCTCGCCGCACTCTACGAAGCCAAGGGTCTGACCGCGGCGACGGCCCGTACCGTGGCCGAGGAACTCACCGATCAGAATCCGTTGCTGGCCCATGCCGAGGTCGAGCTGGGCATCACTCCCGAGGAGCTGACGAATCCGTGGCATGCCGCGTCGTCCTCGGCGCTCTCGTTCGCCATCGGCGCGTTGCTCCCGTTGATGGCGATTCTGCTGCCGCCGCCGACGTGGCGGATTCCGATCACCGTCGTGGCGGTGCTCATCGCGCTGGTGATCACCGGCGCGGTATCGGCCCGCCTCGGTGGCGCGCCGCAGCTTCGCGCCGTGGCGCGTAACGCCATCGGAGGCAGCCTCGCACTGGCGGTCACCTACACGATCGGCCACGTGGTCGGGGCCGCGATCGACTGACCACGCCGGCGCATCCGCCGACTGGAAGCGCAACTGTAAGATCCACGGTTGCGGTCCTCAGCAGAGGCCGCACAACCCGTCGCGTGAAGGGTTATGCAGTGGCCGAACCCAATGTCATTCCCGATCAACCTCGCTGGGCTGACGGGCTGCCGTATTTCGTGCGCGCCGGAAACGATTTGGTACCAACCGAAATCGCGCGCGGCGGATGGGGGCCATCGCTCAGCGGCCATGTCGTCGGCGGACTCTTGGCGTGGGCCGTCGAGCAAGCTGCCCCTGACGCCGGCCTGCAACCGGCCCGGTTGACCGTCGACTTGCCTCGGTCGACGGCGCTGGAACCACTCCGGGTGCGCACTCAGGTGCGCCACGACCGGCGGTGGTTACGGCTGGTCGAGGCCGTCATCAGCCAAAACGACGCCGTCGTGGCGCAGGCGAGCGCGCTGTTTCTGCGCCGCGGCCCTCAGCCCGACGGGTGGGTCTGGTCACCTCCGGTGCAGATGCCGCCGCTCCCACTGGACCAGACCTACTCGACGCTTTTCATGCGCACCTACGGCTGGGGCTCAAAGGTGCAGAACCCCGACCCTCACTGGTCGCAGACCGACGGCCCGAAATACACCTGGATACACGAGACGCGCCCACTGATCGACGACGAGCCGCTCAGCGCATTCACCCGCGCGGGGATGGCCGGTGACATCACCGCGCCGATCGCCAACTGAGGCAGCAAGGCACTGCAGTTCATCAACGCCGACTACACGCTCACGCTGAGCCGGTTGCCCGAGGGCGACCACATCCGGGCTCGCCTCGCTCACCCACCACAGCCACGACGGCGTTGCCAGCGTCTCGGCCGTCCTGGTCGACACCGCGGGCCCGATCGGCACCGGACTGTCGGTTGCCATCGCGCACTCGGGATTTCGTCCGCCATCCGCCGACCCGCCGGCGCGGTGAGTTCCGGTGACGTTCTGGTCGCTGATTGCCGAGGCTGCACGACGTGGGTCACCCCGGCCACTTCTCGCCGACGAGCACGGCCGCAGCATGACCGCACGTCAGCTGCACGACGCCGCATGCGTCGCCGCGGCCGCGCTGGCCGAGCGGGGAGTCCGCCGGGGCGCAGTCGTGTCCTGGCAGTTGCCCACCACGCTGGAGACCATGGTGCTGATGGCCGCGCTGGTCCGGCTCGGTGCCGTGCAGAACCCGATCATCCCGGTCCTGCGGGAAAGCGAAGTCCGCTTCATCACCGGCCAGCTGAACACCGAATACTTTGTGGCGCCTGGGCTTTGGCACGGCTTCGATCACGGCGGGCTGGCTCGGGCGCTGTCGGCCGAACAGGGTTTTGAGGTCATCACCGTCGACCTGGCGGCACCGTCGGCCGCCGGTGCGCTGCGCCTGCCCGGCGCCGATCCCGATTACCTGCCGGCGCCGCCGCAATCCGCCGACGAGGCGCGCTGGATCTACTACTCGTCGGGGACCACCGCCGCTCCCAAGGGGATTCGTCATACCGACAGCTCGGTCATCGCCTGCTCGGCGGGAGTGGTCGGCATGGTGGGGGCCACCAGCAGCGACGGCGATCCGATCGCCTTTCCGGTCGCACACATCGGCGGGGCCGCCATGCTGGCCACCGCACTGCTGACCGGCATGCGGTTAGTGCTGTTCGAGGCGTTCGACCCGGCCGCCACTTCGCTGGCCATCGCCGCGCACAATCCGACCTTCCTGGGCACCACGACGCCCTTCTTCGTCGCCTACCTCGAAGCCCAACGGGCCCAAGGGAATCGGCCACTATTCCCGTCGCTGCGGGGATGCCTGGCCGGAGGCGCACCCATCACCGCCGAGTTGAGTCGACGGGTCCGCGACACCTTCGGGGTGGCCGGCATCGCCAACGCCTGGGGAATGACCGAGTTCCCCTGCGCGACATCCCCGTCGCTGACCGCGGCACCCGAGGTGCTCGACCATACCGTGGGGCAGCCGGTGCCCGGCGTCGAAGTCCGCGTGGTCGACGGCGCAGAGAATGAACTGGCTGCCGGGCAGGAAGGCGAGCTGCGGCTCAAGGGACCCCAGTGCTTCCTCGGCTACGCCGACCCGACGCTGGACGCCGACGCCTTCGACGACCAGGGCTGGCTGCGCACCGGCGATCTCGGAATGATCGACGCCGACGGCAACGTCCGCGTCACGGGCTGCACGAAAGACGCGATCATCCACAATGCGGAGAACATCTCGGCCCTCGAGATCGAGAACGTGCTAGCGGCGCATCCCGCCGTCGCCGACGTCGCCGTCATCGGGATCCCCGACCCGCGCACCGGCGAACGGGTCTGCGCCGTCGTGGTACCCGCGACGGCCGACGGCGTTACGCTGGAATCCCTTGTGCAACACTGCCGATCACGCGGGCTGAGCCGCTACAAACACCCCGAGCACCTGGTCGTCGTCGACACCCTCCCGCGCAACCAGTTCGGCAAGGTGATCAAGAAGGACCTGCGCGACGCCTTCGGGTGATGCTGGGTGAGCCTGGGCCGGGCACGCGTATTCGCGCGGATGTAACGCCACGGCGAGAATTCGCCCGGATTTCCGCCGTGGCGTTACGAGCGCGTTACGAGCGCCGACCCGCGCGGACGGGCGCGGACGGCTAGAGGCCCTCGGGGGCGTCGCGGACCGCCTGCACCGCGGCCGCGTCACCCTCGAAATCGACCCGGGCCGCTCGCCCCACGGCGAACAGCAGCAGCTCCTCGGGCGCCCCGGTCACCGTGACCGCCGGGCCCCGTGCGGCGGTGAGCACGGTCTTGCCCTCCGGGGTGCGCAACGCCACCCGGGCGGGGGTCTTGGCCAGGGTGAGCCGGGCCATCAGCGGCAGGGTGCGCCGCAGCGTGCGGGCCAGCGCCGGTTCCAGCGCACGCGGCGTCCAATCCGGCTGGGCGCGTCGCACATCCTCGTGGTGGATGAACATCTCGCCCACATTGGCGACCGGGTCCAGCAACTTGAACGGGGAGTAGGCCGGAGGGCCGGCGGCGACCTTGTCCAGCAACTGGTCCCAGTCGTTCTGCTCAGTGACCTGGCTCTGCACCCTGGCGGTGTGCGAGGCCAAGAACGGGATCATGATGCCCGGCGTCGCGTCGGGCCGATACTCTCGGATCACCAGGTGCGCGGCCAGGTCCCGCGTCGTCCAACCCTCGCACAGGGTGGGCGCATCCGGGCCGACGCCACGCAGAGTTTCCACCAGGGCGGCGCGTTCCCGTCGAGCAACAGACATGGGTTCAGCGTAGGGCCTGCCCCCCCCCGGGCGGCGACCATCGATTACTCGGTAAATTTGAAACGTCAAGTTTTCGAGGGGGAATGCCATGAACGCGCGCGTCGAGCAGTTGGAGTTTCAAGCCGAGGCTCGGCAGCTGCTGGATCTGATGGTCCACTCCGTGTACTCCAACAAGGACTCGTTCCTGCGGGAGTTGATCTCGAACGCTTCCGACGCACTGGACAAGCTGCGGCTGGAAGCCTTCCGCAACAAGGACCTCGACGTCGACACCTCCGACCTGCACATCCAGATCGAGGTGGACAAGGATGCGCGCACCCTGACCATCCGCGACAACGGCATCGGCATGACCCGCGCCGAGGTAGTCGACCTGATCGGCACCCTGGCCAAGTCGGGCACCGCCGAACTGCGCCAACAACTCCGCGAAGCCAAGAAAGCCCAGAACGAAGCCGCCTCAGAGGAACTCATCGGCCAGTTCGGCATCGGCTTCTACTCCAGCTTCATGGTGGCCGACAAGGTCGAACTGCTCACCCGCAAGGCCGGCGAGAGCGAGGCCACCAAATGGGAGTCGAGCGGCGAGGGCACCTACACCATCGAATCGGTGGAGAACGCCCCGCAGGGAACCTCGGTCACCCTGCAGCTGAAGCCCGAGGACGCCGAGGACGAGCTGCACGACTACACCTCGGAGTTCAAGATCAAGAGCCTGGTCAAGAAGTACTCCGACTTCATCGCCTGGCCCATCCAGATGGAGGTGGAGCGGCGCACGCCCGCCACCGAAGAGGGCGGCGAGGAGACCGTCACCCGGGAGGTCGAGACCCTCAACTCGATGAAGGCCCTGTGGGCCCGGCCCAAGGACGAGGTCCCCGAGGAGGAGTACAAGGAATTCTACAAGCACATCGCGCACGCCTGGGACGACCCGCTCGAGGTCATCGCGATGAAGGCCGAGGGTACCTTCGAGTACCAGGCGCTGCTGTTCATCCCATCCCATGCCCCGTTCGACCTGTTCAACCGGGACGCGCACACCGGCATCCAGCTCTACGTCAAGCGGGTGTTCATCATGGGCGACTGCGACCAGCTGATGCCCGAATACCTGCGCTTCGTCAAGGGTGTCGTTGACGCACAGGACATGTCGCTCAACGTGTCCCGCGAGATCCTGCAACAGGACCGGCAGATCAAGGCCATCCGGCGGCGGCTGACCAAGAAGGTCCTGTCCACCATCAAGGAGTTGCAATCCGAGCGGCCCGACGACTACCGGACCTTCTGGACCCAGTTCGGCCGGGTGGTCAAGGAGGGTCTGCTGTCGGACTTCGACAACCAGGAGACGCTGCTGCAGCTCTGCTCCTTCGCCTCGACGCACAGCGAGGAGGAGGCCACCACGCTGGCCCAGTACGTGGAGCGAATGAAGGAAGGGCAGACGCAGATCTTCTACGCCGCCGGCGAGACGCGCCAGCAGATCCTCAAGTCGCCGCATCTGGAGGCGTTCAAGGCCAAGGGCTACGAGGTGCTGCTGCTCACCGACCCGGTCGACGAGGTCTGGGTGGGAACCGTCACCGAATTCGACGGCAAGCCGCTGCAGTCAATCGCCAAGGGCGAGGTGGACCTGAGCGCCGAGGGCGAGGAGAGCCAGGCCGAGCGGGAAGAACAGCAGAAGGAATTCGCCGACCTGCTTGCCTGGCTGAAGGACACCCTGTCCGACCACGTCAAGGAGGTCCGGCTGTCCAACCGGCTGACCGACTCGCCGGCCTGCCTGATCACCGACGCCTTCGGCATCACACCGGCGCTGGCCCGGCTCTACCACGCCTCCGGGCAGGACATTCCGGTGGGCAAGCGAATACTGGAACTCAATCCCAAGCACCCCCTGGTCACCGGCCTGCGCCAAGCCCACCAGGACCGCGCCGAAGATCCGTCCGTCGGCGAGACCGCGGAGTTGCTTTACGGCACAGCGCTTCTGGCCGAGGGCGGCGCCCTCGACGACCCGGCCCGGTTCGCCGAGATACTGGCCGACCGGTTGGCCCGCACCCTGTAGCCCCGGGCCGCTGCGGCAAATCGGCGAATTCGGGGATTGAAAAGCGGCCGGGCAGGGATGCTTAAGTCCCATGGCCGAGTTCCGCGTGATCGACCCGCACGGGCAGGTGGTCGCGACGCAGAATTTCGCCAACGCCGAGGCCGCACACGCCTGGTTCGTCCACTCGGTCGGCGGCAACACCGAGCTGGGTTGGCGCATGGAGGTCAACGACGACGGGCAGTGGGCGTTCTTCGATGACACCGAGGGCTTCACCGCCCCGGTGAGCCGACGGCCCGAACGACGCTGGATCCGGCTCCCGGAAAACCGAACATGCTGGGCGCCAACCCGATTGGGTGACCCACCGCCGCCGTCGCGAGCTGGCCGTGACGCGCCGCGTACGCTCTCACCATGCACGTCGACGGGATGACCGTTCCGCAGCCGCTCGGCCAGATCGGCGACCTGGCCCGGCGAACCCAATCCTCCGGGTTCTCCGGGCTGTTGTTCACCGAGACGGGCCGCACCGCCTAACTGAACGCCGCCGTGGCGTCGCAGGCCGCGCCCGGTCTCGAGCTGTCCACCGGCGTCGCGGTGGCATTCCCGCGCAGCCCCTTCGTCACCGCTGCGGTGACGTGGGGACTGCAGGAAGCCACCATGGGCCGCTTCCGGCTGGGGTTGGCACCCAGGTGCGCACCCACGTGGTCCGGCGCTACAGCGCGGCCTTCGAGCGGCCCGGCCCCCGGCTGCGCGACTACCTGCTCGCCGTCAAGGTGTGCTTCGCGGCGTTTCGGTCCGGCACGCTCGAGCACCACGGCGACTTCTACGACCTCGACTTCAGCACCCCGCCGTGGAGCCCGGGACCCATCGACGCGCCCGACCCCAAGGTCGATATCGCGGCGGTGAATCCGTGGATGCTGCGGATGGCGGGCGAAGTGGGCGACGGCGTGCACGTCCATCCGCTCGGCGAACCGGGCTACCTCGCCCGTCACGTCCTGCCGACGGTCGCCGAGGGAGCGGCCAAGGCGGGACGCTCACCGTCGGACATTGCGATCATCGTGCCGGTGATGACGATCGTCGGGGACAGCGACGAGGAGCGTGACCAACAGCGCGAAGCCGTGCGCGCCAGCATGGCCTTCTACGGAAGCACGCCGAACTACGCGTTCATCTGGGACGAGGCCGGGTTCGAGGGCACCACCGCCCGCATCCGCGAGAAGCAGAAGGCCGGCGACTACGCCGGGATGGCCGCCCAGGTCAGCGACGGCCACATCGCCGTCTTCGCCACCGAGTCGACGTGGGACGGGTTGGCCGATGCGCTGATCGAGAAATACTCCGGCGCCGCAACGCGTCTGGTCATGTACAACTCGGCGGCGGGCCCGGAGCGCTTCGAGCAGTACGGCGAGGTGGCCCGCCGGATACAGCACGCGGTCAGCGGCTGAGCTGAATCGCCTTGACCACCAGCAGCAACGCGCCGACGACCAGGTAGCCGCGCAGGGCGATCATGGCCAGCCGGGTTCCGGGTGACCAGGTGACCGGCTCGAGCAGGGCCAGCGGCGGCATCCGCCAGGTGCTGCGGTCGACGCCGCGCGCCGGAAGCCGCGGGCCGGGTCGCGCGGGTTGACGACGGGCCAGCCAGCGCAGCACCGGGGCCGCACCGGCCGCCAGGATGATCAACGCCAGCGTCAGGTAGCCGGCGCCGGCGACGACGTTGAGGTCGGGGAACAAGGTGGTGGCCATCAAGATCCCGGACAGCAGCAGCAAAGTGCCGACGATCAATCCGGCGACCCAGTTCAGCCAGGCGCGATTGACCCACGGCCCCAACACTTCTCGGTCATTGCACAGCAACAGCAGAAAGACGCTGGCGCTGGGCAGCAGGAGACCGGCGAGGGCCTGCACCGCGGTGGTGATCAACCCCAGCGGGGCGCCCGGGATCAGCACGATGGCCGCGGCCAGCACCACCATCGCGGTGTAGGACAGATAGAACTGTTTGGCGTCGGCGAAGCCGCGATGCAGCGAATGCTTCAGCCCGAACACGTCACCGAAGGCGTAGCTGGTGGCCAGGGTGACCGCGGCGGCGCCGATGATCGAGGCGTCCATCAGCACGATGGCGAAGATCGAGCCGAGCACCTGACGGTGTTGGCCCAGCAGGTGCGCGGTGGCGCCGGTGTCGGTGAAGCCACCCACGGTGTCGGTGGAGCGGGCCGCCCAGTCACCGGTCATCACCAGCGCCGCGGCGCCGATCACCACGACGAACGCGCCCAGCACGGTGTCCGCGCGCTCGTAACCCATGAACCGGGGCGTGATGCGCTTGTCGACCACATTGGACTGCTGGAAGAACAACTGCCACGGCGCCACCGTGGTGCCCACGATGGCGATGATCAGCAGCACCGCGTCCGAGCTGACCCCACCCGAAATGCTGGGCACCACAAAGGACTTCGCGGCGCGTTCCCACTGCGGGTGCGACATCAGCAGCATCGAGATCTGCAGCAGGGTGATCGCGATGAAAATGAACATGGCCCGCTCCCACCGGCGGAAGCTGCCGCTGGCCATGATCGCCACCAGCGCCACCGCCGACACCGGCACCACAACGTATTTCGAGACGCCGATGTACTCGGCGGCCAGGCTGATGCCGATGAACTCGGTGACGATAGTCAAGAAATTGAGCAAGAACAGGTCGCCGACCGAGAACCAGCCCCAGCCCCGGCCGAAGCGCTCGTTGATCAGCCGCGCGTGCCCCACCCCGGTGACCGCGCCGAGGCGCACCACCATTTCCTGGTTGACGATGAGCACGGGCACCAGCAGCAGCAACACCCACAGCAGTGAGTAGCCGTAATTCTGGCCGGCTTGGGCGTAGGTGGCCACCGCGCCCGCGTCGTTGTCGCCGACCATCACGATGATACCCGGGCCGACGATGGCGAGCAGGGTCAGCAGCCGCGTCTTCCAGGTTCGGGCGTGTTCGGTCTCGCCGACCCGGATGCGGCCGAACGCGCCCTCGATGTCGCCCAAATGCGCGCTGTCGAGCACTGCCGTACCCCGGGGTTCCACCGGCTCGGCGCGGCGGGTGTTCTCGCCGGCTGAGCTCACGGTGCGTTACCTCCGGGCAGCGGGCGGTCCTCAGCGGTGGTGATTTCGCGGATCGGGCGGGGCGCGGGCTCTCGGCGGCGCCAGTTTTCGGGGATGGTGGCCCCCAGCACGTCGTCGACGGTCACCACGCCGAGCAAATGGTCCTGTTCGTCGACGACGGGGATCGAGTAGAGGTTGAAATCGGCCATCAGCAAAGCGATGTCGGTCAGGTCGGCGTTTGCGTTGACCCGCACCGGATCGGAATCCATCAGCCGCTCAAGGGTTTCGGAGGGATCGACCTGTAGCAGGGTGATCACCGAAACGGCACCGTCGAGCCGGCGGTCCTGGTCGAGCACGTGCACCTTGATCAGCGCCTCGGGCTGAATGCTGTGCGAGGAGGCGATCAACGCCAGAGCCTCGGCCGCCGTGGCGCTGGCCGCATAGGAGACCGAGTCGACGTTCATCAGCCCGCCGGCGTTTTCGGGGTTGAAGCCCATCAACGTGATGACCTTGGTGCGTTGCGGGGCGGGCATCAGGTCGAGCACGCGCCGGCGCCGAGACTGGCGCAGATCGACGATCGCGTCGGCGGCGTCGTCGGCGCGCATCCGCCCCAGCAGCGCGGCGACCTCGTCATCGGGCATCTCGTCGAGCAGCCGGCTGGCCTTCTCCGGGTCCAGCTCTTCGAAGACGTCGGCTTCCAGTTCGGGGTCGCTGTGCACCCGGCCCAGGATTTCGCCGCCCTCGGCCTTGTCGGCTTCCTCCAGCAGGTCGGCGATCTCGGCGGCCTTGAGCTCGCCGAACCGGTCCGACAGCCGGCGCACCGCATCGGAGCGGGCGTGGCCGATCAGCGGCTCGAACGCCTTCCAGTCGCGCGACGCGTGTCCCCCGGAATGCTTGATCAGCCCGAACAACCGGGGCGGACGGCGGGTGTCCAGCCGGGCGACCATCCAGCCGGCGGCGGTCTGCTCGAGTTCGATGTCGTAGGCGCGCACCAGCTCGACGGTGGCCACGTCGATCAGCCGGTGGCCCAACACATCCGTGCGCAACAACACCTCGCCTTCCCGGCGTTCGAAGCCGCGAAGGTCAATCTTGTTCTTGGTCAACAGGACTCGGTCCGCGGAGTATTCGTGAATCGATTTGTCGCCGACGAACACCCGCCGCCCGCCGACACCGGCCACGATCCCGGTCACCAGCGGGTACTCGTCGGCTTCGCGCAGCCGCACGATCACGTCCTCGACCCGGCCCACCGTTTCGCCCGAGCGCGCCAGCACCGGCGCCCGCAGCAGTTGCGAGAGATGGATGACCGGCTGCCCGGGGGCCTTGTCCTCCGATGTGCCCACGTATCCCTCCTCAAGGCGGTACGACCGAACCCGCCGACAACCTACCCCGAATCCAGGCCGTGCTGGCGGCTACCGCGTCAATGTTGCCGGGCCGCCAGAGCGTACGCCGCGGTCGCGGTGGATGGCTACCACCAATAGGTAGACGGCAGAAGGCTATTGGGGTCGCCGCTACTGTTTGTCGACCTTTCCGGCGATCTGTTTGGCAATGTCGATGCCGAGGTCACCGACGTCCTTGCGGCACGCGTCGACGTCGATGACGACGTTGTTGCGGGCGGTCAGCGCACGCTGACAGGGCATCGTCACGTTCACGCCGTTGCCGTTGACGGTCACGGTCACCTGGGTGCTCAGCATCCCGTTGGCGTTGGTTACCGGCCCCACCTTCCAACGCAGTTCCGGGTTGGTGCCGTCGGCGGGAACCGTGTCCTGGCGATTGGCGCACGCGGGCCAACGCGCAGACGAGGTGGACAGGAAGGCGCTCGCCTGCTCGGGGGAGGCAAACAACACGACAAACTGGTACACCTCAGGGCTTTCCAGTTGATTGGCGCTCGCGGGGGTGGGCGCCAGGTCGTGGTAGCCGTAGACCGCGGTGTTGCCGCTGCCGGCGTATTCGGATGCCAGGCCGGCGTGCGTGGTGTATTTGCATTCGGCGGGGAATGTGTAATCGGTGCGCCGGACGGGGTCTTCTCCGGGCGTGGTGAACGGGGGATCGCTCGTCGTCCCGTTCACGCCCAGCGCGGTGTCGATGTCGTTGGGGCTTAGCATCAGGTCGGCAGCGCGCCCCGAGCCAGCGGCGTCTTGGGTGAGGTCGTGCTGCTGGTGGCCGTCGACGAGGGGGCGGCGCCGTGATTGCCGGCGCCGCAGCCGGCGACGACCATTCCGGTGGCGGCGAGTGTTGCGGCTAATCGGCGCACAGTTCAGCGCCTTTCCCGCGCGAGTCGGCTGCCCATTTTTCGGAGCTTACGACAGCAGGACGGTGCCAACCGCGAATTTGCGACAGCTGCGCCCGGTTGGACGATGCTGAATTAGGGGCTATGTTCGCCGGGTGTCTGTTGTGCAGTTCAGTTCGGTGTCGCCGATCGTCCCGGTCCGAGACCTCGATGTCGCCCTGGACCGGTATCGCCGGCTCGGATTCGACGCGCGGGCATATCAGGGCCCCGAGCGGTACGGTTTCGCCGACCGCAGCTCGGTCTCGATCCACCTGACCGAATGGGACGAGCACGACCCGTCGCGCACGGCCGCCAGCGTCTACTTCTACGTCAGTGACGCCGACGCCCTGTATGCGGAGTGGGCGGCGTTGGACAATCTCGGCGGGCGCCTGTTGGCTCCGCACGACACACCGTACGGTTTGCGAGAACTCGCCTACGTAGACCCCGACGGCACCGCGCACCGGGTCGGCTCGCCGCGCACCTGGTCACGTCTTTTCCGTTGAGAACGGCGGAGTTTCGTCAGCTGTTGGGGCGGACGCGGCCTGGCTGCGGGCCAGCGCCACCGTCGCGGCCGCCATCACCGCCACCGAGATGCCCAGTGCCACCAGGCCAATGCCGTTGGTCCGCAACGTTTCACCGAGTACGGTGACGCCGAGCACCGACCCGATGACCGGCTCGGCGACGGTCACCGCCGGAAGCGACGCCGTCAGCGGGCCGGCCCGGAACGCCGACTGCTCCCAGGCGGTGGTCGCGATGGCCAGCAGCACCCACACATACAGCTCGGGTGTGCGCAGCAATGCCGGGATGCCGCGGTCGAGTTGGTCGACCACGACCTTGGTCAGCACCGCAAACAGGCCCCACAGCGAACCGGACATCAGGCCGAGCAACGACGCGGCGACCGGGCCGGGATACAGGCGCGCGCCGAGCACGCACCCAATCAGCGCCGGCCCCATGACCAGTGCCACGATCGTCCATGTCTGCAGCGATCCCCGCGGGGTTCCCTCCTGCGGATCGCCCACCGTGACCACCACCGCGACGGCGGCGTCCAGCAGTAGCGCCCAAACCGCTTGCCGCCCAGTGATTCTGCGGTTGTTCACCCGCGCGCTGATGAGCAGGGTGAACAGCAACGACGTCACCAACAGCGCCTGCACCAATACCACCGAGCCGAAACCCAGCGCGGCAGCCTGGAAGCCGAATCCGCCGGCGGCCACCAGGCTTCCGGTCCACCAGCGCCGGTCCCGCAGCAGCCGGCGAAACAGCGCGACAGTGCCGATCGGTTGATCCGTGACCTGCTGAGCCGATTGCTGTTGGGCGACGTCGCCCGCACCCACCATGAGGGCGGCCGCGACCGCGAGCACCGTCGCGATGTCCGTTCTGCCCACTAGCTCTCTTCCGTGTGCATCGACGCCCGCAACCCGAGTCTTCGCGCCGAGGCTCAGCTGTTGCGCCGAATCCTGAGCGCCGTGGTGATCATCGGAATCTGCAGCGGCAGCCGGGCCAGCGCGGCGATCCGCATCGGCCACAGCTTGTCCCACCACAACCGGACCATGTTCAGGTTGCCCGGAAAAACGCCGATGAACAGGATCGCGGCGGCCAGCGCGGCGGCCCGCCGGGTGCGCCGCGGCACCAGCAGCGCCCCGACCGTCAGCTCGGCCACTCCCGAGCCGTAGGTGTAAAGCCTTGGGCTGCCGGGCAGTTCGGCGGGAATGATCGAGTCGAACGGTTTGGGCGCCAGGAAGTGCAGGGTGCCCACGCCGAGCAGCATGGCCGCGACGCGGTAGGCCGCCAGCTCGGTGGCGTCACGGGCAGCGGCTGATCTGGTTGTCATGGACCCATTGTGTCCCGCGCCCCGGGCGGTGCGGCCACCGGTAAGCCGCGATCGGCATGGGTGTCGCGACCGCGTGTACTAAACCGCTTAATTGTTAGCGCGGTCACCGACCGGCCCGCGCACCGAACTTAGACCAATACTATTGTATATACAGTATTTGATACGATTCGCCGCGACTGACCGCTGCCAGACCGTTCGAGGTTGAGAACATGGGTACACCCGTAATCGTCGGAGCCGTTCGAACGGCGATCGGCCGTTCCTTCAAGGGGACGCTCGTCAACACCCCGCCCGAGACGCTGATCACCGCGGTGCTTCCCGAGGTGATACGTCGCTCCGGTGTCGACCCGGCCGCCATCGACGACATCATCTTCGCCGAATCTCATTACGGCGGTCGAGATCTCGCGCGTTACGTGGCGGCGGCCACCGGCCTGGAGGACATTCCCGGCCAGTCGGTGAACCGGCACTGCGCAGGCAGCCTCACCGCGATCGGCAACGCCGCGGCGCAGATCGGATCCGGCATGGAGCGGGTGCTGATCGCCGGCGGCGTGCAGTCGTTGTCGATGACGCCGCTGGTCAACTGGCGCATCCCTGGCCCCGAGCTCAAGTTCGAGGAACGCTGGATGCCGCCGACCCACGTCGAGGCGCCGGACGCGCCCACCCGGGACATGTCCATCACCGTCGGCTGGAACACCGCCAAGACGGTCGGCATCACCCGCGAGGAAATGGATGCCTGGGCGGCCCGCTCGCACCAACGCGCCATCACGGCCATCGACGCCGGCAAGTTCGTCGACGAGATCCTGCCGCTCAAGATCACCCAGGTGGACGGTTCGGTCACCGAGTTCGCCGTCGACGAGCATCCGCGCCGCGACACCACGGTCGAGAAGCTCGCCGGCCTGAAGGTGTTGCACCCCGAGATCGAGGGCTTCTCGATCACCGCGGGCAACAGCAGCGGCACCAACGACGCCGCCGCCGCGGTCGCGCTGGTCGACCGCGAGTACGCCGAAGCCGAAAAGCTCAATGTGATGGGCACGGTGCGGGCGTGGGCCGCCGCGGGCGTGCCGGCGCGCGACTGTGGCCTGGGCGCGGTCAAGGTGATCGGCAAGGTCCTGCAGCGGGCCGGGTTGTCGCCCGGCGACGTGGCACTGTGGGAGATCAACGAGGCGTTCGCGTCCGTGCCCATCGCGGCGTGCCGGGAATACGGTCTCGATGAGGAGAAGGTGAACTTCTCCGGTAGCGGCTGCAGCCTCGGCCACCCCATCGCGGCCTCTGGCGCCCGCATGGTGACCACGTTGACCTACGAATTGGCCCGCCGCGGTGGCGGTATCGGCGTGGCGGCGATGTGCGCCGGTGGCGGCCAGGGCGGCGCGGTCGTCATCGAGGTCTAGCCGGGCCTCAGTTGCAGAACGTGTAGCCGATGAACTGGGTGCCGCGGGTATCGCCGCTCGAGTAGTTCGCGAAGTGCACCGCGGGCATCCCGTGGTACTGGGTGTTCATCTTCTGCACGTCCGTCGGCGGCACGTCCTTGGGGAAGGACAGGATCATGTCGGCGAAGATCTTCAGGCCGTCCTGGCAGATGGCCTCCCGTCGCGGCGGCTGCGGGTTCCACGCGTGCACCACCACCGGCTCGGTCAGCTGAGATCCGGTCGCGCAGTTGGGATCGCAGAGTTTGAACACCGCCGTCCCGGTGCCGTCGGCGCCCTGCGGCCCCCAGGAACTCCACGACATGCCCTGCAGCGCAACGGCCACACTGGCGCAACCCAACACGTTGAGTTTCTTGGGACGCTCGACCGGCAGGACCGACGGGTTGTAACAGCCCGGGATCGCGTAGCTCTCCGGCGTCGGCGGCGGTCCGGCGGCGGGCGTCGTTGCGCCGTGATCGCCCCGATCCAGCTGCATCCCCACGGCGGTGAGCACACCGATCAGCACCGCGGCCACGATGCCGATCACGATGAGTCGCCCCCGCGAGATGTGCCGCGACCGCCTGGACAAAGGAACGTTGCCGCTCACGTCACCAGATTACGGGGCGAAAATCGGGTCTGGGGTGGTCCACGCCGACGGGAATCAAAGGGTAAAGTTGGTCATCGCTACCAACATATTGAGGATTTCGCATGAATGACCATGAGTTGGCCGCGCGGTTAGCCACCGAGGCCGGTCGGCTGCTGCTGGGGGTTCGGGACGAGTTCGCCGACGCTCCGGCAAGCGAGCGGAAAGCGGCGGGGGACAAGCGATCCCACGGTTTTCTGATCGAGGCGCTGGCTGCCGAACGGCCCGGCGATGCGGTGCTGTCCGAGGAGGGCGCCGACGACCCGGTGCGGTTGCGCTCCGAGCGGATCTGGATCGTCGACCCGCTGGACGGCACGCGGGAGTTCTCCGAGCTCGGCCGCGGCGACTGGGCGGTGCACGTCGCGCTCTGGGAGGCCGGCGAGCTGGTGGCCGGCGCGGTGGCAGAGCGTCACGTTCGCGACCCCCGAGGTCGCGTCACCCCCCGTCGCGCCGGGCAAGCCGCGCATCGTGGTGCCGCGCACCCGCCCGCCCGCCATCGCGTTGAACGTGCGGGACGCGTTGGACGGTGTTCTGGTGGAAATGGGTTCGGTCGGCGCCAAGGCGGCCTCGGTCGTCCAGGGACTCTCCGACGTGTACGTGCGCGCCGGCGGCCAGTTCGAATGGGACTCGGCCGCGCCGGTCGCGGTGGCGCGGGCCGCCGGATTGCACACGTCGCGCATCGACAGGTCGGCGCTGGCCTACAACCAACCCGACCCGAAGCTGCCCGATCTGGTGGTCTGCCGTCCCGAGCTGGCCGACGCCGTCCTCGCGGTCACCCGCTGACGGTCCTCGAGAGTCGCTGGTGCGCTTGGTCTTTCGCGCTAGGGCGCGGGCCTGAGCAATGGCCGCGACTCGGCGCTCAGAGCAGCGCCTGCTGCCAGGACAGGATGCGTTCGGCCAGTTCGGGTCCGCGGTCCTCCTGGATGAAGTGACTGGCGTTGATGCGGGCGTGCGGGTGGCCCGCGGCGCCCGGAATGTGCTTGATCAGCGGGCTGTCGGCGTGGCCGAGGATGGGGTCGCGGGCGCCGAAGATGGCCAGGAACGGTTTTTCCCAGCGGCCGAGGGCTTCCCACGCCTTGCGGTTGGCCGGAATCGCGGGATCGGCCGGCGAGGTGGGCACCAGCTGCGGAAAGGCCCGCGCCCCGGCCTGATACGTCTTGTCGGGGAAGGGCGCGTCGTAGCCGGCGCGCACCTTGGGCGACACCCGGCGGACGGTCCCGATGCTGACGATGCGGCCTGCGGGCAGCACGGGGGAGTAGCGCGCGAAGGCTAGCCACGCGTAGAAGGCGGGCGGGGTACGCCGCTGCGCGGTGGGAAGGAAACCGTTGGCCACCACCAGCCGTCCCACCCGGTCGGGCTGCTCGGCGGCGATGCGCAGCCCGATCAACGATCCCCAGTCCTGCACGAACAGCGTGACGTCGCTGAGGTTGAGGTGTTCGAACCAGGAGACCACCCAGTCCACGTGCCGCTGGTAGGAATAGTCCTCGATCCGGCTGGGCTTGTCCGACCGGCCGAAGCCGATCAAGTCGGGTGCCAGCACCCGGTTTCCGGCGTCGGTCAGCGGCGTGATCATGGTGCGGTACAGGTAGCTCCAGGTGGGCTCGCCGTGCAGCAGCACGATCGGTGGCCCGTCGATCGGCCCCTCGTCCAGGTAGTGCATGCGAAGCGGCCGGGTGTCGCGCGCGGTGACGTCCAGATAGTGCGCCACGAACGGGTAGTCCTCCAGGTTTTCGAATCGGGAGTCCGGGGTTCGCAGCACATGCATATTCAGCTCCTCGGCGTGAACCGGCACCTCTGCTAGCCTCTCTCGCCGACGGGCATTCGTCTAGTAGCAGATTCGTTGAGCTACACCGTTGCGGCCACGAAACTGGCCTCTTCATGGCAATTCGGCGCGCGGTGCTGCTCATCGCCGACATTGGCGGTTACACGCATTACATGCAGTTGAACCGGACGCATCTCGCGCGTGCCCAGCTGACCGTCGCGGGACTGCTGGAGTCGGTGATCGACGCGGGCAAGGGCCTGAAGCTGGCCAAGCTCGAAGGCGATGCCGCGTTCTTCTGGGCGCCGGACAGCAGCGCCAAAGTGGTGGTCTGCGAGCGGCTGTCGCGGATGCGCACGTCGTTCCTGCAGCGGCGCGAGCGGATGAAGAACGACATCGCCTGCCAGTGCGCGAGCTGCGCCCAGCTGGAGCAGCTGTCGCTCAAATTCGTGGTTCACGTCGGCGAGGTGGCAGATCGCGGGTGAAGTGGCACGTCGAACTGGCCGGATTCGACGTCATTCTGGTGCATCGAATGCTGAAAAACCTGGTGCCGGTTGCGGAATACGTGCTGATGACCGATCCGGTCGTGGACTGCCTCGACGAGCCGATGCGCGCGCTGTGCATGCCGCTGGTGCACGTGTTCAAAGGGATCGGCGAAACGCCGACGTACTACATCGACTTGGCGGAGGTGCGGGTTCCGGTCACCGAGCCGCAGCGTAGTTTCCTGCGTCGGTTTGGCGCGACCATGAGGTTCGAGTTCAACTCGCTGCCGTTCACCCTGGGCATGAAGGAGCCCGCGGAAGGGTTCCGCAACTTGGGCCGGGGCGGGGAGGAGATTCCCGCGTAGCGCGGGCGGGACAGCTAGCCGGACCGGCCGGCCAGCGCGCGGCCCATGCGTGACAGCGCCTCGGTGAGGATCGCGCGCGAGGTGGCAAAGTTCAGTCGCAGGTGTCCCGCCCCGCCGGTTCCGAACACGTGGCCGGAGCTCAGCGCCACCCGGGCGTGCTCGAGGAACCAGCGCGCAGGCCCGGACAGGTCGGCGACCACGGCCAGACCCTGTGCGGCGTCCTCGGCGAAGCCCAGCTCTCGGCAGTCCAGCCACGCGAGGTAAGTGCCTTGCGGCCATTGATATTTCACGCCCGGAAGATGTTCGGCCACCAACTCGCCGAGCAACGCGCGGTTCTGGTCCAGGCCCTGCAGCGTGGCGTCCAGCCATCCGTCACCGCTGCGGAATGCCTCGGTGTGGGCGATGACGCCGAGATGGCTGGGCCCGTGACTGACCTCCTCCGGCATCCGGTTCAGGTCGGCCGCCGCCTCCGGTCCGGCGATGGCCAGGGCCGCCTTCAGGCCGGACAGGTTCCAGGCCTTGGACGCCGAGGTCAGCGCAAAGGCGTTCTCCGCCTCGGCCACGGTCAGGAAGGGAGTGAATCGTGATCCCGGCAAGATCACCGGCGCGTGGATCTCGTCCGACACCACGCGCACGCCGAACCGGCGGGCGAGCTCGGCAACCCCGCGCAGCTCCGCGGCGGTGTGCACCGACCCGGTCGGGTTGTGCGGATTGCACAGCAGGTAGGCGACCTTCGCCGTGCTCCCGGCACGGGCGTGTGCGAACGCTTCTTCCAACGCGCCCAAGTCAATTCGGCCGCCGTCGTCCAGTGGTGCCTCGACGACCCGTCGGCCGTCGTGCGACACGAATGCGTAGAACGGCGCGTACACCGGCGGGTTGACGACGACGGAATCGCCCGGGTCGGTGACCAGACGCAGCACCTCGACGGCGCCGAGCATGACGTCGGGAACCAGCGCGGTGCGGCTCACGTCGAGGTCGTGCCACTGCCAACGCCGCGCCGCGAAATTACTCACCGCCTCGGCGAACGCGGTGCCGCAGGGGTAGCCGGTGTCGCCGTTGTCGATCGCCGTTCGCAGCGCATGCGCCACCGTCGGCGCCAGCCTGACGTCCATCTCGGCGACCCACAGCGGCAGCACATCGGTGGGATGGGTGCGCCATTTCATGCTGGTGCGAAGCCGCAGTTGGTCCAGCGTGAGTTCCTCGAGCGGGTTAAACGTCACCCCGCGGCGCGCGCTAGCCATGACTACGTCCGCCACGGCACGTCGAGTCTGTACGCCGCCCTCGATCTCACGACCGGCAAGGTCATCGGCGCCCTGCACTCTCGTCATCGGGCCACAGAGTTCCTGGCGTTCTCAAAAAGATCGATGCCGAAGTCCCCGACGACCTCGACGTGCACCTGGTACTCGACAACGCCTCGACGCACAAGACCCCAGCGGTAAAGCGTTGGCTAACACACCATCCCAGATTCATTCTGCACTTCACCCCGACCAGTTCCTCATGGCTTAACCTCGTCGAACGATGGTTCGCCGAGCTGACCACCAAAAAACTGCGCCGCGGCACCCACACCTCAGTCCGCCAACTCAACACCGACATCCGCGCCTGGATCGACACCTGAAACGACAACCCCCGCCCCTACCTCTGGACCAAGACCGCCGACCAAATCCTGACCAGCATCGCCAACAACTGCACCCAAATTAATGACTCAAAACACTAGCGTCCCGCGACGACGTGCTGGCGTTCACCAACACCGCGCCGTCGGGCCGATTTCCCAGGGTTTGCAGTGGCACGTCCTTGCCGCGGGCGGTTAGGCGCACGATCTCGGCCAATTGCGCGGGGGCGTCGCACTGCAGGTAGTGGTTGGGGCCGGGGATCACCCAGTAGCGGTTGCGGCCCGGCTTCGTCTTCAGATACGTCTGCCATACGTGGTTGGGGACGCGCAGCGGCGCGACGTTGTCGTGCAGCCCCCACACCACGGTGGTGTCGACATCGCTGGTAGAACGTGCTTCCAGCCAACGGGTTTTCGTCAGCGGCCCGCTCGTTGAGATATTGATATGGTGTCCGGTGGCACCCGGATTCCGTCGTTGTGGGCGAAGCACTTCGCCAGGGCGGCGATCTTCGGGTCGTCCAGCGTCCGCCGCGGCATGAACGTGCGGGCGCCCATTCCGGCCGCCAGCAGCTCGGGTGTGGTCGCGGCCGCGGTGGCCCGCGCGGTCGCGGGATCGAGTAGCGCGCTCTGAAACGCGGTGGGGTTGGCCAGCGGAAGGTAGATGTTGGCGTTGGTCAGGATCAGGTCGACGGGTGCGGCCGGCGGGTCGAGCGCGGCCAGCATGCCCGACGCGATCATCGTGGGTCAGCATGCGGTAGTCGGACAGTCGCCACACCTCGGTGACGGCGTGGACGAGCAGACGGGCGTCGTCGTACAGCGAATACACGTACGGCTCGGGCGGTTTGTCGGACAGTCCGTACCCGGGGAAGTCGATCAGGTGGATGTCGAAGTCACGGCTCAGCTCGTCGGCCAAGGCGAAGTAGTCGATGCTCGACGTCGGAAAGCCGTGTACCAACACCAATGCGGGCGCTCAAGCAGTCAGCATCTCAGAGGCCGTCGCGGCGGACAACCACCGTCGTCACGGGCAGGTGACGTGGATCCCGAACGTCACGTCGCGCGTCCCGCTTTGGCCGGGTGTGGTCGCCTGGCCGGTGCCGGTGACCGTGTAGCTCTTGCCGTCCTTGGTTGCCTGCACCTGAGTCGGCGATTTGGTTCCCTGGTACGGCAATTGATATTGGCCGTTGTCCAGCTTGAGCGAAATCGCGAAGCCATCGACGGTGGGCGGTTGTTCGTCGGAGACCGCGAGGGAGACCGACGCCGAATCGTCGTGCACGCTGATGCGGGTGGTGAGGTCTCCCGATTCCGGCGGCGACGCATTCGGTTGTGCTGCTGCGCTGGTGCAGTCGACGCCGGCGATCATGGTGTGCTTGTTCCCGTCGATCATCACGCTCGTGCTTGCCAACGCGGCGGTGGAACTCGGGGTGGCAGCCGGTGGCCGTCCTTGCCGGAACACCCGGGCAGCCCGGCCCCCAACGCCAGCACACCGAGCGCGGTCGCGGCGCCGACGACCCGGCGCCTATCGTTGAGGTTCCTCATTGTCGGCCCTCCGCTAGACGTCATCAGGACTATAAAGCCCGATCGTTACCGCCGGGACGCCCAGCCGATCATGGCGTGCGGCGGTCGGGCGAACGGGCGTTGAACGCACCCGTGTTCATACTCTAAAGACTCTCCCGCACAAGGTTTTTCGTTATCGCAGTGTGTCGCGGTCGCGATGAACATGCCGGTGGCGACGACGAGCACGCTGTCAATCAGGAGCGGATAATGCCGCTGATCGGTTCGGCGCACGAGCGGACGCGCGACGAAGGGCCCGATCATCAAGGCGGCGCCGATCACCAGCCCGCGGGTCACCACGGCGAAGCTGAGCGCACCCAGCTGGCTGAACGTGCCGATTTTGCCGATGTAGAGCAGCAAGGCGCTGACGGCCTCCGACCCGAGGAACGCGCCGCCGGACAGCCCGTATCCGGTGAAGACGGGCACGCTCAGTGGGCCCGTCGACAGGACCAGACCGGTGAGAAAGCCGACGACGACGCCCGCGACGGCCAAATGCCGCAGCCGAATCCGCCACCGGCGGGCCAGAGCAACCCTGCGCACCGGGGCCATCGCGAGGAAAAACACCCCCAGCAGCCCGTCGACCACCGCCTGCGGGATGCTCAGCAGGGTGTTCGCGCCGAGCACGACGGCGGGAGTCCCGGGCAGCGCATAGGCAAGGACCGGCCGCCAGCGAATCTGCCGCCACCACGCGGCAACCCGCGCGACGTTCGCCATCACCGCCGCAATCCCCATGACGGGCACCGCAATTCGCGGCCTGTACATCATGACCAGCGCCGGCAGCAGCACCAGGGACGAGCCGGTGCCCACCAGCCCACCGAGCGCTCCGGCGGCCAGCACGATGAGAAATGAGGACGGCGAGAGCCACCATGGCAGGACCTTCTCGCCGGCGCGCGGCGCACCGGCGGGGGTTTTGTCCGTTCAGGTGACCGCCTTCCGTCGGGGAAGGCGGTAGCGCCGCTCGGACCAGTCACACCGCGTGGTGCCGGAACCCTAGGCGCTGTCGGGAACAGGCTAACAGGTGGTGCAGCCGCCTACGCGCCGCCGCGTTCCACCGGGCGGGCCGGGTCCGCGCACCACTCCGACCACGATCCCGGGTACAGCGCCGCCGTTCGGCCCACCGCCGCGAGCGCGGCGATCGTCACCGTGGCGGTGATGCCCGAGCCGCAATAGGCGGCCACCGCGCCGTGCCGCTCGATTCGGTGCTCGGCGAACACCCGGGCGAGCGCGTCGTCGCCGAGGAAGGTGCCGTCGGCCGCCAAAACGTCGCCGCTGGGCAGATTCTCGGCGCCGGGAATGTGCCCGGCGACGGGATCGAGCGGTTCCACCTCGCCGCGGTAGCGTTCCGACGCCCGGGCGTCGATGAGTGTGGCGGTGCCCGCGGCCACCTGCTCAGTCGTCACGGTCGGACGGTTGCCGGAATGCAAATCATCATGCGGCACAGTCACATTCCCGGGCTCCGGTTCGAACGGCCCGGACTCGAGTCGGCCGCCGGCCGCCCGCCAGGCGGCCAGCCCGCCGTCCAGAATGCGGACGTTGTCCAGCCCGGCCGCGCGCAGCAGCCACCATGCGCGTGCGGAGCCGGCGCGGTTCCAGTCGTCGTAGACCACCACCGGTGTGTCCTGCCGGATGCCCCATCGGCGGGCGGCCGCCTGCAGGCTGGGTCCCGACGGCAGCGGGTGACGGCCCCGCCCGGACACCGTGTGGTCGCTGAACTCGTCCTCGAGCGAGACGTACACCGCGCCGGGAAGGTGGCCCTGCAGGTAGGCCGCGCGGCCGTCGGGCTCGTCGAGCCTCCACCGCACGTCCAGGATGCTCACCGGGTCTCCGGCCTCGATGACGTCGGCCAACTCGGTCGCGGTGATCAATACCTGATTGCGTGCCTCCACTGGATCCTCCTTGTCGTCTGTAGTGAGACTAATCAGGGCGGTCGGGCAAACCAGCGCCCGCCCGAGCGGCGCGGCGAAAAGGCCCGGGTGACGGGGGCCGCCGACAGGAGCAACGGGTGGCGCACATACGGCGAGCGACGCGGACGCGCCGCGCCAGATCAGGCGGTTTGTTCGGAGTCCCCGCCCGGATCGTCGAAAACCGTGCCCGCAACGACGCCAGCATGCCGGCGGCGGCCCGGTGCCAGGTGAAGTCCTCGGCGCGGCGGCGCGCGGAAATGCGGCGCTGCCGCTCGGGCCGACTGACGATGGCGCTGACCGCTCGCGCGATGGCGGCCGGGTCGTTGGCGGCCGACGCGCCGCTGTCCGGTGTGACGATCTCGGTCAGCGCCGACGTGCGCGAGACCACGGCCGGCGTGCCGTACGCCAGCGACTCCAGCGCGGCCAGCCCGAACGTCTCGTGCGGTCCCGGAGCCAGCGTCACATCGGCCGAGGCGAGCAGCTGGGCCACGGTGATGCGATCGGAGATGAAACCGGTGAAGTCGACCGGGAGCCGGGCGGCCTGCCGCTGCAGCCTGGCCCGCAGCGGACCCTCGCCCACCACCACCAGCCGCGCATCGACACCGGCGTGGCACAGCGCGCCGAGCGCGTCGATGCTGCGGTCGACGCGCTTCTCCACCGACAGCCGGCCGCAATGGACCAGCAACAGCTGGGTCGGCGCCGCCCAGCGGCGGCGCACCAGCTGTGAGTGGTGCCGCGGATGGAACGTCCGCAGGTCCACCCCCAGCGGGACGGTGACGGTGTTGCCGGCGCCGATGCGGTCGAATTCCTCACGCGCAAAGCCCGTGATGCACACCACGGTGTCGTAGTCGGCGGCGGTGCGGGCATTGGCCAAGTCGGCGAACTTCTGCGCTGCCCGACGCGGAAGTACCTGCCCCACAAGGCGATCCATCCGCTCGTGAGAGATCATCACCGTCGTGACGCCGTGGTCGCGCCCCCAGCGGCCCAGCGATCGCAGGGTGAGCCGGTCGGATACCTCCAGCGCGTCGGGCCGCAACGATTCCAGCAGCGCCTTGACCGGGCCCGGCAGCACCGCGCGGTAGCCGCCGGTGAAGGGAATCAGTCGGGCGGGCAAGGTGATTCGCACCACGCCGGTGTACAGCCGGGCACGCTCGGTGCGCTGCCCCGGAACGATCAGGAAGACCTCGTGGCCGTGGGCGCAGTATTCGGCGCCCAGTCGGTCGACCGCGGTGCGAAGGCCGTCGGAGCGAGGGCCATAGAAATTGGCGACCTGTACGACACGCATACCGTGAGGACACGCGGCGCGCGTGTGCACTCCTCAATGCTGGACCGACGCGGGCCTGAACACTGGGTGAACTTCGCCTGGCGGGGTGCTGCTCGGCGGTCTGGCGTCACACTCGACTACCGAGTGCCCCAATCCCAGCGGGGCGTCGTCATCAAAGTCTGCCCGCCGATGCGTGTTTCGCCCCAGTCCTTGTACAGCTCGATCTCGACGGCTTCGCCGTCGGCGCCGCCTTCGCCCAGCGGGACGGTATCCAAGAATCCCAGCAGCGAGCGCGAGTGGGTGACCACCACGACCTGGGTCCTCGCGGCGGTGGTGCGGATCAGCGAGGCCAGCGGGGCGACCAGGTCTGGGTGCAGCGAGGTTTCCGGCTCGTTGAGCACCATCAGCGACGGCGGTTGCGGGCTCAGCAGCGCGGCATCCCACAGCAGGAAACGCAGTGTGCCGTCGGATAATTCGGCCGACCGCAAGGCGCGCAGCATGCCGCGCTGGCGCAGCTGAGGGTCGAACAGCCCGTCGTGGATGGCTACCGAGACGGTGGCGCCGTCGAATGCCTCGGCGACGGCCCGGTCGAGGTCGTCGAACCCCGACTCGAGGATGGCCTGGATGGCGGCGGCGAGGTCGCTGCCGTCGTCGGCGAGCACCGGGGTGCGGGTGCCCACCTGTGGGTGCCGCGCCGGTGCCCCCGAGTCGACCCGGAATCCGTCGTAGAATCGCCAGTCGCGCAGCCGTTCTCGCACCGCCGCCAGTTCGGGCAGCGTGTGCGGGTGGGCGTATTCGGCGAGCACGCTGTGATACGACGGCAGCGACCGGGACAGCTCGTCGAAGCCGCTGCCGGAGTCGGCGCTGGCCTCGGCGAAACCGCGGGACCGTCGCACCAGGGTCGTGCTGGGCCGCAGCACCGGGCCGGCGAACAGCACTTCGCGTTTGATCTCCGGATCGCGGGCGAACACCGACTTCCCGGCCGACTGCGGCAGGCCCAAATCCACCAGATAACCGAAATCGTCTGCAGCGAAGCCCAATTCGAGGGATACAGGCCGGGTGCGCACGGTGTCCTCGGTTTTCCCGGAGCGTCGCGCCCGGCCGGCTGCTCGGGGCCGGCCCACAGCACCGATTGCAGTCCGCCCTCGCGGGCCAGCGACCCGATCACCTCGCAGCGGCCGCAATCCGCCAGCAGCCGCAGCGCCCGGTACAGCGACTACTTGCCGGTGCCGTTGGCGCCGGTGATCACCGACAGCCGGCCCAGCGGCAGGATCACCTCGCGCAGCGAGCGGTAGCACCGGACCGCGACGGTGTGCAGCATGAGGCCGACTGTACGGTCGGCCACCGACGGGTCCTACTCCGTGTCGCCGTCGTCCTCGTCGGCCGCGGCGGCCAGCAGCTGCACCTCCTCGAGATCCATCTCGTTCTGTAGCTCCCGCAGCACCGTGTCATCGATCCGGTTCTGATTGCGCAGCGCGGTGCCTCGCGGCCCTTGTGCTCGAGCACCCCCAGCCGCACCTGCCGGACCTTCTCCCGGGTCTTGAGGATCCGGTTGTCCGGCGAACCGTTCTCGGTGGCCAGCACCAGCGCGGCCTTCTCTTCGTATTCCTTGTGCAGCCGCCGGCGTAGCTCGTCGCTGACGCCGACCTCGTCGGCGACCGCGGGTAGGGCGGCCAGGGCGGCGCGGGTGCGGGCCAGCTCCAGCTCCTCGGCGTGCGCGACGTCCGCCGGTAGCTGCGCCCAGCGCACCACGGCGGGCAGCGTGCTGCCCTGCACCAGCACGGTCACCAGGATGACGACGGTGACGCTGAAGATCAGCAGGCTGCGGTCCGGGAACGGCGCGCCGCTCAGCGTGGTCATCGGCACGGCCACCGCCGCCGCCAGCGACACCGCCCCGCGGAATCCGGCCCAGGCGGTGACGAAGCGCTGCCGCCAGCCGACCCGGCGTTCGCGTTGCACCGCCCGGCGGTCGATCAGCCGGATCAGCATCGTGGTGAATTCGCCCCAGAAGATGCGCGACACGATCACCACCCCGGTGATCACCAGCGCGACGAACAGGGCGTGCCGCACACCGCCGTCGATGCCCGCGATGCCGCGCAGCGCACCGGGGATCTGGACACCGACGAACACCCACAACGAGCCGTTGAGCAGGAACGTCGCGATGTCCCAGAAGGCGTAGGACTGCAGCCGGGAGCGGGCCCGGATCACCACCGGCCCGGAGTAGGCCAGCACCAGGGCCGACACCACCACCGCGACCACCCCGCTGCACTTGACCGATTGCGCCAGCAGGAACGCCGCGAAGGGCGTCACCAAACTCAGCGCTCCCTCCTCCTGGGGCGCGTCAATTCGCTTGCGCACCAGCGTCACTGCGCCGCCGACCAGCAGGCCCGCGGCGATCCCACCCAGGTACGAGCCGATGAACCGGAGCGTGACCTCCGGTGGGCTGATCGCCGGCGCGCCGATCGCGACGTGCACGCTGACAGCGAACAACACCGGCGCGGTGCCGTCGTTGATCAGACTCTCGGCCTTCAACACCGTCAGCGAGCGGCGGGGCAGCTTCTTGGCCGGCCCGGCCACCGCGGCCGCGTCGGTGGGGGAGAGCACCGCGCCCAGCACTCCGGCCGCATGCGGATCCATGCCCAGCTCCCGCGCCGTCCACGACACCGCCACCGCGGTGGCGATGACCAGCGCGACGCTGAGGAACACGATGGTGCGCGCGTTGGCCCGGATCTCGCGGAAGCTGATGTTCAGGCCTTCCCAGTAGGATGGCGGGAAGGAACAGCAGCAACACGATCTCGCCGTCGATCCGCACGTGCCCGAACTGCGGGACCAGACCCAGCAGCACGCCGAGCACGATGAGCAGCACCGGCGGGCCCACCCGGTAGCGACGGCCGATGACCGTGCCACGATGACGGTGGACACCAGGGTGACGATCAGGACGAGGCCGAACACCAGCCCATCCTGCCGGACGCGACGGACGGTGGCCGCGCGGGCCGCACGACGTCATGCGCCGGCGCTTCTTCGCCTATCTTCGGTCTGGGTCACGGCCGATTAGGCTGCGGAGCGGAATCGAAGGGGGATCTGGTGAAGGTCAGGCTGCTGGCAACAGTCGCCGCGCTCATCTTGTCGACGGTGCTGGGCTGTCACTTCGAGTCCCGCAACCCGCCGTCGACCAAGACCCTCCAGGTCCCCATGAACGACGTGCTGACGCAGAGTGACATCAGCCAGAACATCACCCTGGCCGTCGGCAACACCCTGATCGTGCAGCTGGGTTCGAACTACACCACCCCCTACCGGTGGACGCCCGACGCCAAGATCGGCGGTTCGGCGATCGTCAAGCAGACCAGTCACGAGTTCGTCCCACCGACTTCGGACGCGCTGGGGGCGCCGGGCACCGAGGTGTGGACGTTTGCGGCGCTGAAACCGGGGAGCACCACCATCACCACGTCGTACAGCAGCTTCGTGGACAAGAACGCCAAACCGGCGTGCACCTACACCCTCAGCGTGACCGTGCGATGAGCTGATCGGGCAGCCGATCGCGGGCCGAGTAGACCTCGGTGAGGAACTGCTCGACGGCCACCGTGGTGTGCGCGGCGCGCGCCGAGCCGAAGATGTCGAAAGCGTGTTGGGTGAACGGCAATTCGGCGTAGACCACCGGTTGGGTGCTGACTTGGCGCAGCCGTTCGACGAACGCGCGGGCCTGCTCGACGTAGGGCAACGAGTCGTTGCGGCCGTGCAGCACGAAAAACGGTGGTGCGTCCAGGTTTAC
Source organism: Mycobacterium lepraemurium (assembly GCA_002291465.1). Lineage (GTDB taxonomy): Bacteria > Actinomycetota > Actinomycetes > Mycobacteriales > Mycobacteriaceae > Mycobacterium > Mycobacterium avium. The sequence goes on from CP021238.1 coordinate 1,841,405, forward strand.
GTGGGTGATCGGTGAGGCGGCGGCGAACGTCTCCAGGTGTGTCGACGGCCGTTGCTTGATGATCGACTTGATCAGCAGTCCGGGCATCATCGGATGCAGGCTGTCGTCGAAGCGGGTGAAGTCGTAGATGCCGTAGAACAGCACCGCCGCCTGCACCCGGGTGTCGGCGTCTTCGAAGCCGGGCTGGAACCGCGGGTCGTTGGGGGTGAGCGCGGCCAGCGACGAGAGGTGGCTGCCGGCCGAGCCGCCGGTGATGGCGATGAAGTCGGGATCGCCGCCGTAGGCGGCGATGTGTTGCTTGACCCAGGCCAAGGCGCGCTTGACGTCGACGATGTGGTCGGGCCAGGTGTTGCGCGGGCTGTGCCGGTAGTTGATGGCCACGCAGATCCAGCCCAGTTCCGCGAGATGGCTCATCAACGGATGTGCTCGTCCGCGTTTGTTTCCCGTCGTCCAGGCGCCGCCGGGGATCTGGAAGAGCACCGGCGCCCTGCCGGTGAGGTCGAGGTCGGGGCGGCGCCAGATGTCCAGGTGGTTGGCGCTGCCGAATTCGCCGTAGCTGATGTTGGAGTCGTGGGCGTAGTCGCGGTAGATGTGCAGCATCCGCAGCAGGCCCGGTGTTTTGGCGGTGCCGTCGCCGGTCGACCGGCGCCACAAGTCCACCGACTCGGTGAGCCGGTCGGCGCCCAGTTCGCTGTCCAGCGCATCGGTCAGCGGCACATTAGCCCGGTGGCCCGCCCGGCTCAGGTTGAGCAGGCCGAGCGCCGACAGGCCCGCGACCAGCCACGCGATGATGCGGACCGGCCGGGTCAGGCGACGTGCCGTCAGGGCCAGCCCGCCGAGCTGGCTGAGCATCGTCTGCAGCGGCAATTCGGTGACGACGAGCCCGAACATCCAGGCGGTACAGCGACGGGTATCCCTTGCGCGCCAGCGGCCGGTAGGCGTTGAGGGTGGACGCCGCGGTCCCGCGCTGGCCGTCAGCGACCCGATCTGCCGGATGAGGTGGACGATTCGAGCTTTCCGCATTGGCTCACTTTACGTAGGGGTGTGACGCCCGGATCCGCTAGCGCGGGTGCTAGCGGGTCCGGGCGAATCGTCATGGTGTCGGGAGGGACGGCCGGGTCGCCGAGGTCGGGACCCGGCGGCCCACGTCGGGGACCACCCGGCCGCCTAAGTCCGGGGCTCTCCGGGTGGGGATGAGTGACTCGCGAATCCGCCAGCGCCCGTGCTATCAAACCGGCGTGAACCACTACACCTACCGAGTCGCGTGGTCGCCATACCTTGGCGAATACGTAGACACCTGCCTCGAATTGCCCTACGCGCGCCGCCAGGGTGCGACGGCGCAGGAGGCGATGGGCGCGATCGAGGAGGCCGTCGACTGGTACATCGCCAGCGCTGAGTCCTCCGGCGAAACGCTGCCGACGCCGATGGCCGACCGGTACTACAGCGGCACCATCGTCGTCCGGACGTCCCCGGAACTGCACAGCCGGCTGGCCATGGAAGCCGCCGAACAAAGGGTCTCGATGAACCAATGGGTGGTGCAGAAACTGTCTGGACGGCGCCCGAGCGAGACGTTCGGGCTGTCCGGATTTGACTAGCGAAAGGCTACGACGCGTAGCGAAAGGCTACGACGCGTCGACGCGGCTTTCCAGGTTCTTCAGCGGGGCCGGGTCGTTTTCGGTCAGCCCCACTTTCGCGGCCCCGCCGGGCGAGCCGAGCTCGGTGAAGAAATCGGCGTTGATCTGCAGGTATTGGCTGTACTCGGGCGGCAGGTCGTCCTCGTAGTAAATGGACTCCACCGGGCAACCGGCTCGCAGGCACCGCAGTCGACGCACTCGTCGGGATGGATGTAGAGCATCCGGGCACCCTCGTAGATGCAGTCGACCGGGCACTCCTCGATGCATGCCTTGTCTTTAGATGTCGACGCAGGGCTCGGCGATCACGTAGGCTACGAGTGTTGTCCTTCCTTCTGGCGAGCGGGGTCAGCCGGGTGCGGGGCCGCAGCAACTTGGTTCAGGCTGGCTAATGTAGCGCGGCGGCGGCCGCGTGCCTTCCATGCTGGCTGCCCGCGCCGGGCGGCAGTATGAGGTGCCAGCGTTGTGGTGTCACAAGCTATAGTTGTGTCACACGATTTGATTGTGAGCCCGCGACCATGTCGCTCAGCCCGAGGATGCCCGAAGTCGCCTCGTTCGAGGCGTTTTTGGCGATCGCCGAGACCGGCAGCCTCGGCCGAGCCGCCCGCGAACTCGGGCTGACCCAGCAGGCGATCTCCCGGCGGCTGGCCACCATGGAGGCGCAGATCGGTGTCACCTTGGCGGTGCGCACCACGCGCGGTTCACAATTGACGCCCGCCGGCCTCATTGTCGCCGACTGGGCGGCCCGGCTGCTCGAGGTCGCCCACGAGATCGACGCCGGCCTGGGCTCGCTGCGCAAGGAGGGCCGGGAGCGGATCCGGGTGGCGGCCAGTCAGACGATCTCCGAACAGCTGATGCCGCATTGGCTGCTGTCGCTGCAGGCCGAGGCGCCCCGGCGCGGCGAGGCCGCGCCGCAGGTGATCCTGACCGCGACCAACAGCGAACACGCCATCGCCTCGGTCCGCGAAGGCAGCGCCGATCTTGGATTCGTCGAAAACCCCGGCACACCAAAGGGTTTGGGCAGCTGTGTGGTGGGGGAGGACGAGCTGGTGATCGTGGTGCCGCCCACCCACAGGTGGGCGCGCTGCTCCCGCGTGGTGACCGCACGCGAACTCGCCCAGACCCCCCTGGTCGCCCGCGAACCCCATTCGGGAATCCGCGATTCGCTGACGGTGGCGTTGCGCAAGGTGCTCGGGGAGGACATGCAGCAGGCCGCGCCGGTGCTGGAACTGACGTCCGCGGCGGCCATGCGCGCCGCCGTGCTGGCCGGCGCGGGGCCCGCCGCCATGAGCCGGCTGGCGGTGGCCGACGACCTGGCGGTCGACCGGCTGCACGCCGTCGAGATCCCGAAGTTGGACCTGCGACGCAAATTTCGGGCCATCTGGATCGGCGGGCGCACCCCGCCCGCCGGGGCGATCCGCGACTTGCTCAGCCACATCATCGCCCGCACGGCGGTATCGAAGTGACTCAGGCTGCGGCGTCGGCCGACAGCGCCTCGTCGTAACGATCCAGCACCGTCTCGGCCACCAACCGGTGCGCCCCCAACGGGGCGGCCATGCGAATCCCGTTGTCCCGGGCGAAGGTTGACACCCCGTCGGTGATGAATCCCGGCGCCAGAAACCACGGCGCGATCACCAGCCGGCGCGCGCCGCGACGGCGCAACTGGTCGGCGGCGCGGGCCACCGACGCCTCGGGCCTGGTCGCGAACGCCGTTGTGGCGCAAGCCCATCGGGTTCCGGCGGCCAACCGGGACGCCACCTTGGTGGTGCGTGCGTTGGCGGCGATGTTCGACGAACCGATCGCCACCACCATCACCCCGATCTCGGCGAGACGCTCGCGCAGCACCGCCACCAACCGGTCGTCCTCGCCCAGCACCTCGGCCTGCCGGATGCCGCGCGTATCGGCGCGGGCGATCTGTTCGGGGATGTCGAGCCGCGCGTGGTAGGCGCTGGCCAGCAGCAGCGGGGCGACCACGGTGCGCCGACTGTCCGGCAACCCGGCCAGCACGTCCACGAAGTTTGGGGCGTTGAGCTCCAGGAAGGCCAGCCTCACGTCGAGGCCGGGCTGCATCCGCCGAAGCCGATCGGCGACGGCCTCGGCATTGGCGCCGGAGCGCGGATCGCGGCTGCCGTGCGCGGTGAGAACCAGCGTGCTCATGAGGCGTGTAACCCGCATTCGACCTTGTTTCGTCCCCGCCAACGCCCGCTGCGCGGATCCTCACCCGGCGCCGGCTTGGCGGTGCACGGGGCGCAGCCGATCGACGGGTAGCTCTCCTGCACCAGCGGGTTGACCAAAACCCGGTTGCGCTCGACGTATTCGTCGACCTGCTCGTCGGTCCAGGCGGCGATCGGGTTGACCTTCACCACCTTGAACGACTCGTCGAAGCTGATCAGCGGGGCGTCGGCGCGGGTGGGCGCCTCCACCCGGCGCAGCCCGCTCACCCACACGCCGCGTAGCCGCGCAGCGCCCTTCGCAGCGGCTCTACCTTGCGCAGCCGGCAGCATTCGTTGGGGTCCCGGGCGAACAGGTCCTTGCCCAGCAGCTCGTCCTGCTCGGCCACGGTGTTCTCGGGGGTGACGTTGACCAGGTGGATGTCGTAGACCGCCTCGACGGCGTCGCGGGTGCCGATGGTCTCGGGGAAGTGATAGCCGGTGTCCAGGAACAACACCGGCACACCAGGGCGCACGTCGGAGGCCAGCGGCACCGTCACCGCGTCCTGCATGTTGCAGGCCACCACGTATTTGCAGGTGGCCCAGCCGCGGCGACCCGTCGACGGGCCCGAAGTGTTCGTCGGTCCAGCGCAGGATGTCGATCTCCGAGGCGCCGCGCTCGGCCAGCTCGCGCAGCTGTTCCTCGGTGAAGTCGGTTGCCACGTAGCTCATTTCGACCTCGGACCTCAGCGCAGCTCTTCCTCGTCGGCGCGCAGCGCCCAGGACGCGAACGGCTCACCGTCGTTGCGGCCCTCGAGGTACTTGCGCGTCACCCGGTCGATGTAGTCGCCCAGTTCTTCGCTGGTGACCTTGTGCTGCCGCAGTTTTCGGCCGAAGCCGCTCTGCTCGCCGAGGCCGCCGCCCAGGTGAACCTGGAAGCCCTCGACCGACGTGCCGTCGCCGTTGTCGATCCGCTGGCCCTTGAATCCGATGTCGGCCACCTGGATTCGGGCGCACGAGTTCGGACATCCGTTGAGATGGACGCTGATCGGCGCGTCGAGCTGGGCGTCGACGTCGGCCAGGCGCCGCTCCAGCTCGGGCACCAAAGTCTGGGTGCGCACTCGGGTTTCGGCGAACGACAGCTTGCAGAACTCGATCCCGGTGCAGGCCATGGTGTTCTTGCGCCACGACGACGGCCGCGACGGCAGGCCCAGCGCGTCCAGGCCGGCGACGAGTTCGTCGACCTTGTCGTCGGGCACGTCGAGGATGACCAGCTTCTGAAAAGGCGTCCAGCGCGCCCGATTGGAGCCGACCTGTTCCATCAGGTCGGCCACCGCGGACAGCGTGGTCCCCGAGACACGCCCGGCGATGGGCGCGACGCCGACCGCGTTGAGCCCGTTCTTGATCTTCTGCACCCCGACGTGGTCGATGGTGTGCTTGACCGGCGCGGGCGCCGGTCCATCGATCAGCCGCCGGTTCAGGTATTCGGTTTCCAGGACCTCGCGGAATTTTTGCACGCCCCAGTCCTTGACCAGGAACTTCAGCCGGGTCTTGGCGCGCAGCCGCCGGTAGCCGTAGTCGCGGAACAGCTGGGTGACGGCTTCCCACACGTCGGGCACCTCGTCCAGCGGAACCCACACGCCGAGCCGCTGGGCCAGCATCGGGTTGGTGGACAGGCCGCCGCCCACCCACAGGTCCAGGCCGGGGCCGTGCTCGGGGTGCTCGACGCCGACGAACGCGAAGTCGTGGGTCTCGTGCGAGACGTCCTGCAGGCCCGAGACCGCGGTCTTGTACTTGCGCGGCAGGTTGGCGTATTCGGGGTTGTTCAGGGAGCGACGGACGATCTCCTCGATCGCGGGCGACGGATCGAGCACCTCGTCGAGCGAGTCGCCGGCCAGCGGCGAGCCGTGGATGCCGCGCGGGCAGTCGCCGCATGCCTCGGTGGTCTGCAGCCCGACGGACTCGAGCCGCCGCCAGATCTCGGGCACGTCCTCGATGCGAATCCAGTGCAGCTGCAGGTTTTCCCGGTCGCTGATATCGGCGGTGTCGCGGGCGAATTCGGTGGAGATCTGGCCGAGCGTGCGCATGGTGTGCGCCGACATCGCCTTGCCGTCGGAGCGGACCCGCATCATGAAGTACTTGGCTTCGATCTTGTCGGTGTTGTCGTCACCGGTCCAGCTGCCGTCGTAGCCCTGCTCGCGCTGGGTGTACAGGCCCATCCAGCGGAAGCGGCCGCGCAGATCGGACTTGTCGATGCGGTCGAAACCCTGCTTGGCGTAGACGTTGATGATGCGGTCGCGCACGTTCAGCGGCCCGTCGGCCAGCTTGATCTTCTCGGTGTCGTTGAGCGGTTCGCGATCTCCCAGCGCCCACTGACCCTCGTTGCGGGTCTTGACGGGACGTGCGGTGGTCATCTGGTGTTCTCCTTCGCGAACATTCCCCGGTGTGCGACCCACCGGGGTGGCGTTCCTGACGGCGGCTCAGATCCGCCTGCTACGGGGCCGGGATGGGCTGTCGGCCGCGGCATCGCGATGATATTGGGGCTTTAAGCACCCGCAAGTTCGTCGTTGGACCCACGGGTCGCGACTCCCATAGTGCACTAAATTGCGGCGGCGTCAGTAGAGGTCGCATGTTGTGAGGGCACAACCGGACGTTGTGTGTACCGCTTCACGCTGGGTGACGGCGATCACTTTGCGGGCCAGGCGAATTGCCGGGCCGGTCGCTGCCGTGAGGTTGGCAATTCCGGCCTGATCGGCAACCTTGGTAAGGCCGGGGGTCAGACCGGAATCGTGGTGGAAGTCGTTCTGCGGCCGCCGAGTTGGGTCGGCAGCCGGGTGTATCCGTGCAAGTTGATCAGCGACCGCCGTTGTGGGGCAGCGGTGAGCCGCAGATCGGGGAAGTTCTCGAAGAGCGCGCGCAGCGCGGTGACGCCCTCGATGCGGGCCAGGGCGACGCCCAGGCAGGCGTGGATGCCGGAGGCGAACGCCATGTGCTCGCGTGCATTGGGTCGGGTGACGTCGAAAGTGGTTGGGTCGTTGAACACTTCGGGGTCGCGATTGGCGCCGCCGAGGAACAGCCCGACCATCTCGCCGGCGCCGATGTGGGCGCCGGCGATGTCGACGTCGCAGGCCGGGGTGCGCGCGGTCATCTGGACGGGGCTGGCGATGCGCAGGATCTCCTCGACGGCCGAGGGCCACAGGTCGGGATTGTCGTGCAGCAGCGCCAGCTGCTCGGGGTGTCGCAGCAGCAGCACGATCCCGTTGCCGATCAGGTTCACCGTGGTCTCGAAACCGGCGCCGACGATGAGCGCGGCGCTGGCGGTGAGTTCGCGGTCGGTCAGCGACCCGTCGGCGGCCATCCGGCCGAACGGATTGTCGCTGTGCGGTTCGGCCCGCAGCTGGTGGAAGTGCGCGAGCAGGTACTCGTCGACGCCACGCAGGCCGTCGATGGCGTCGCGGTAGGTCCTCCAGTCGATGCCGAGGTCCAGCAGCGGAGAGCCGCTGCGACCCCACGCCAACATGCGCGGATAGGAATCGGGCGGCATGCCAAGGATTTCGGCGATGATGGCGACCGGCAATCGGGTCGCGAAGTCCGCGATCAGATCGGGCTGCGGGGTGGCCGCGATGCGCTCGATCAGCTCCATGGTCACCTCGGCGACCCGGGTGTTCAGTGCCTCGATGGCGCGCGGGGTGAAGCTCTGCGCGACCAGTTGCCGATAGCGGGTGTGGTCGGGCGGATCCACGATCACCATGGCGGGCGGCTCCACCGGGTTGGCGACGCCCGGGTCGGTCTTGGCGATCAGCGCCCGTACCGGACGCGGCAGCTACATCTCGGTGGGTTAGGTGACGCCAAAGCGCTTGTCGCGCAGCACTTGTCGGCACACTGCGTGGTCGACGCTGGCCCACACGAAGGGTGCACGCATCAGCGGCCCGCGGGCGCGGATCTGTTCCATCAACGCGTAGCGGTCCTCGCCCGTCGTTCCGCTACGCAGCAGCCGCGCCAGCGGGTCGCCGCGTCGGGCCTGGACCGTGAAGTAGGCCCGCGGCAGGCCGTGCATGGCCACCCACCGGGCGCCGAGTCGGACACGCATGGGCGATCCCTCCGAAACCGTGAGCCGGTCACGAGACGTGCGATACAGTGAAGCTCTAAATGCCTCGGATGGCTCGTCCGTCACGATGCGACGGCCGCGGCCGGCGGGCAAGGAGGGATGCGTGACCTCGACGCGAACGGCGGAGTTCGTGCGACGACTCACCGAACCCGACCCCGTCGTCCTCGCCCAGGTCGACAACCCCGACGAGATCACCGCCCGAATTCTGGCCGCCACCCTCGAACAGGCCGAACTCGTCGGGATGCGCCGCACCACCATGGAGGACGTGGCCCGGCGCAGCGGCGTCGGGCGCGCCACCCTGTACCGGCGGTTCCCGACCAAGGCGGCGCTCGTCGACGCCGTGGTGCTGGCCGAGGCGCGCCGCTACCTCGAGGGGGACGCGCAGGCCTGGGCGCATGGCGCGACGTTCGAGGACCGCATGGTCAACAGCACGGTGTTCTCGGTGACCTTCATGCGCGAACACGCGCTGCTGAAGAAGTTGCTGCGCACAGAGCCCGAGGCGATCCTGCCTAGCCTAACCGTCGACGCGGGCGTCATCCTTGACTACGCCACCGAGTACACCGTCGGGCTGCTGCGCAGGGAGCTCTACGGCACGGAGACCACCCCGGCCCAGGAGCGGCACCTGCGCACGGTCGCGGAACTGCACACCCGGCTGACGCTCTCGTTCATCGTCACCCCACACCAGCATCAACCGCGCCACCCTCGACAACACCCGCCGCTACGTGCGCAACTATTTGATGCCCATGGTGGTCGGACCTCGCTAACAGGCCCAACTGTACCGGACTGGGCGGCCTTGGCCCGGCCCACGTCGAATGTCGTTGCGGCTAGGGTGGGATGGCGTGGCTCGCGCGGGGGCGCCGCGGTAGCGACACGCGTGAGGTTGACCACGTTAGCTCGGCGCCGTTAGCTCGGCGCCCGATTCGGGAACACGCGGGCTGAACCGTCGTGTGAGTCGTGAGAAAGGAATGTTCTGGTGAGCTCCTCGTCCCGCGGGTCGCGGCTCGGCACCCGGTTCGGGCCGTACGAGCTGCGATCGCTGATCGGCACCGGGACGTTGGGCGAGGTCTACCGCGCCTACGACACGGTCAAGGACCGATTGGTTGCGCTCAAGCTGTTGCGGGGCGAGATGGATGCTGGTTTCCAGCGGCGACGCCGCGCTGAGCAGCCCGGTGCTGCCGCGCCGGCTCCGCGAACTCATCGTGCTGCGCACCACATCGGCGATGGACTGCGCCTACGAGCTCGGCCAACACCGGGACGTGGCACGAACCGCCGGCATCGACCCCGACACCATCGACGCCGTCATCTCCGAAACCGGCTGGCAGACCGGCGATCTCACCGCGACCGGGCTGGCCGTGCTGCAACTGACCACTGAGCTGGTCACCACCCGCCGGGTCGCCCAACCACTCTTCGATCGAGTCCACCGCGCCCTCGGCACCGAGGCCACCGTGGAGGCACTGATGGTGATCAACCGCTACGCGGGGCTGGCGTTGATGCTCAACGCGCTCGAGGTGGACCTCGACGAGACCGCCCGGCTGCCCATACCGCCGACGAGCTGAGCCCAACACGGCGGCACCGAGATCGCCAATCCCCTCAGGGGAGAGGACGCCTCCCGTAATCTGCATGATGTGGCACCCAAGCCCAAGTCAACCTGTCTGTCAGTCGAGGACTGGCTCGAGGTGGGCTACACCGTGCTCGCCGAAGAGGGCGTGCGGGCGCTGAAGGTCGAACGCCTCTGCCAGCAGGCCGGTGTCACCCGCGGCAGCTTCTACTGGCACTTCGAGGACATCGACAACTACCGGGCCGCCCTGGTCGAATCGTGGAACAAGTTCCTCGAACGCGACCGCCAGGCGCTCTCCGAGCTCGACTCGCTGCCACCCCGGGAACGCCTGTCGGCCATGATGGGCACCCTGGTCAGCCCGCAATACTGGATGCTGGAGCGGGCCATGCGCGAATGGGCGTGCCTGGACCCGGTCGCCGCCGAGAACATCCGGGCCGCCGACCGGCACCTGCTGCGCACCGTCACCAAGGCCTACCGCGACTACGGCTTTTCCCCGAGGACGCCAAACTGCGCGCGGAGCTGACCTTCGCCGCGGGCATCGGACTGCTGCACCTCACCGGCTCGGCCGTGCAGGCCCAATCGTTGGCCCAACGCGAACGATTCCTCGACCTGATGCTGACCGAGGCGGGCGTGGCCTCAGATCATTGAGATCGGGGAGATCTTCGCCCCAATCGCCAACGCCCCGGCCAACTCTCGGCTCGTGTCGTAGTCGAACACCACATGCCCCGTGGCGATATCTACGTCGCGCTTGGCGCGCTGCATCGGGCTGGACAGCAAATGAGCGCTCGCGCCGGACGCCACCATGACATCGGCGATGATCGCCCGGCTTTCGTGCACCGTGCGCGCGGCCGCCAGCCGGGCATCGGCCCGCACCGATCGGCTCACCCGGTCGCCGCCGGCGACGATCGCCTCGATCCGGTCGGCGAACAGCTGCACCACCCGCTCCGCCGCCCCCAGCACGGGCATCGCCGCCGTCAGCGCCAGCGCGGGCACCGTCGGCCAGCGGTAGGTGGCGGCGGCGTGCTCGCGCGCGCCGGGCGCGGTCCCGCCGTAGATGTCGGCTACCGCCACCAGCCGATGCTCGGGAACGAAGGCGTCGGCGATCACCACGTCATGCGAACCCGTGCCGCGCATGCCGGCGGTGTGCCAGGTATCGACGACCTCGACCTGCCCGGCGGGCACCACGACCAGCGCCGGATCGATGCGGTCGGTGCGCTCGATCAACGTGCCGACGATCAGCCAATCGGCGTCCATCGCCCCCGTCGCCCAGGACCACCTGCCGGTCAGCCGCACACCGGCCGACGGCGGTGTGCGGCTGACCGGCAGGTGGTCCTGGGCGACGGGGGAGCCGGCGCCAGCGCCGGCCCGGATGCGAAGACCTCCCGCTGCGCCCGCCGATCGAACAACGACAGCATCCAGTTGTGCAGCGCATAGAAACCCAGCGTCCAAGCGCTGGACGTACAGCCGTGCGCCATCCGCCGAATCGGTTGCAGCAGTTCGGGAAGCGAAGCCTCCAGGCCACCGAACCGGGCCGGCAGCAGCAGGCGGAACAGCTCGGTCTGCCGGAACTCGTCGACCGTCGCCGCCGGCAGCCGGCGCAGCCGCTCGGCCTCCTCGGCGCGCTCGCCCAACCGCGCCACGAACTCGTCGGTGATGCCATGCAGGGGGTGATGTTCGACCACGGACATGCGCACGACCGTAACATGCTTTTTAGCATGTAAGTCCGTGGTTGTTACCATCGCGCGGTGAGTGATCGCCGAGGGCTGCGGTCCGTGGACCGCCGCGACGTCCTGCGCCTCGCCGGCGCCATGCCGGTGATCCTGGCTGCCGGCGCGTTACTGCCCGGCCCGCGCGCGGCGGCCGGTGTGGCCGGCATGTCGGTCTTCCTCGACCCGGGTCACAACGCCGTCAACGACGCGTCGATCAACCGGCCGGTGCCCAACGGACGCGGCGGCAGCAAGCCGTGCCAAACCTCCGGGGCGGCGGCCGACGACGGCTACCCCGAGCACGCGTTCACCTGGGCGGTGGTCGGCCTGATCGACGCGTCGCTGAACCAGATGGGCGTCCACACCGCGCTGTCCCGCGCCGACGACAGCGGTGTGGGCCCGTGCATCGACCAACGCGCCGACGCGGCCAACGCGATGCGGCCGGACGCGATCGTGAGCATCCACGCCGACGGCGGACCCGCGTCCGGCAGCGGATTTCACGTCAACTACTCCAGCCCGCCGCTGAACGACGTCCAGGCGGGCCCCGCCGTGCAGCTCGCTCACGCGATGCGAGATGCCTTGGTGCAGGCCGCTTTTCAGCCCGCCACCTACATCGGCTCGGACGGCCTGTACGGCCGCGACGACCTGGCCGGGCTGAACCTGGCTCAGTATCCGGCGGTGCTGGTCGAACTCGGCAACATGAAGAACGCCGGTGACGCCGCGCGAATGGAAAGCCCCGATGGCCGGGCGGCATACGCCTCTGCGGTCACCGCGGGAATCGCCGCCTTCCTGAACGCGAAAGCCGCGTAAGGCTAGCCGAGCGGCTGCTCAGCTGCCGAAGCCGCCGCCGCTCGGCACCGCCACCGTCGCCGGCCCGCCCAGGCCGAGGTGGCTGGAGGCGAATGCGACGCCCTTGTCGATCATGTCGTTGTCGTTGGCGTAGGTGTTGTGCGCGGCGAAGTTCATCCCGTCCGAGCACACCGGATCCTCGGTGGCGCACACCTTCAGCGTCTTGTCCTGGTAAGCCGGGCCGATGACCACCGGCGGCTCGTTCAGGAAATTCATCGCTCGCACGTTGGGCATGCCGAACAGCACCACCGAGGAGACGTGGTTGGCGACCTCGGGATCCAGCGGCTTGGGCACGGTGTTGGGGTCGACGCCGTCGGGCACCGAGGCCGAGGTGACGAAGCCCATCACGGCCGCGCCCTGCGAATAGCCGCCGAGCACCATCTTGGTGTTGGGGCAGTCGTGCGCCATCGAATTCACATGTGCGCCCGCATCTCTGATGCCCTCGATGCCGGTGTCCCACTGGTCACTCGCGGGGTAGTTGACCGGGTAGACGTCGAAGGACCGCCCGCCCACCCGCTGGTGCAGGGCGTCGACGAACGCTTGCCCGGTGGTGCCGACGCCGGGCGCTTCACCAGTGCCCCGCGCGAACACCACCTGGATGTCCGGACATTGGGCCGCGGCGGTGGGGATGACCGAACCGGACACCGCCGAGGCGGCCACACCCGAGGCCGCCATGACCAGTGCTGAACCGAGAGAACGAACGATGTGACGTGCGAACATGCCGTCGAAAATGCCCATGCAAGCCCCTCCCAAACCTGTCAAGTTTCCGACCGTTTAATGAAATTTTCCTGTATGCCCGGGCGCGGCGATGAACGGTGGACAGGGGCGCCGTCGCCTCCATCGGACCGACGCCGCAATTGCCCAGTCGCGTCGTGTACCAAGACAGTCTAAGCGTCGTTTGGGGTATCCACGGGCGGGTAGCCGGAGACCGCGAGCACAAAATCCACTACTCACGGTCTGACGAGGTGACGACATGGCAACGGGTGAAACAGGTTTCGACGACGTGACCTACGACCTGATCTCCGTCCAGTACCACTCGCTGAAGGCGGGCCACGACTACGGCCAATACGTGCGCGACGCGAAGAACGCCGGCATGGAGGAGATCGCCTCCTTCTTCAGCGAGGTGATGGCCCAGGACTCCGATCGGGCACGGCGCTGCCACGAGTTCCTCGGCCAACTACAGGGAACGCCCGCCGCCGGCCCGGCCACAAGATAAGAATCACCGCGGGCCGCCGCGCCCGCCTGCCGAGCTAATACCCGAACCGGGTCAGCCCGAGCGGGGCCCGGACCGGCGCTTGCGCTGACAAGGACGGGGTAATCGCGCGCAATGACCCATCGCCGCATTACCGCGCGGGTGTCAGCATGGTCACATACTGGCAAAGCTCGGATGCGCCTGTCGGCGCGGTCTATTAGAGTTGCGTATCTTAGGGAAAGCTTAGGTATTCGTTAAGTGTGGGTTAGGTAGCTACGGAGCAAGGCTGTGGTCACAGACCGTTTCGACGCGATCATCGTGGGTGCGGGTTTCGGCGGCATCGGCGCCGCCATCCAGCTCAAGCGCCTGGGCTTTGACAACATCGTCATCCTCGACAGCGAGGATGACCTGGGCGGAACCTGGTACGTCAACCACTACCCGGGCATCGCCGTCGATATCCCGTCCACCACCTACTCGTACTGGTTCGAGCCGAACCCCGGCTGGTCACGGCTGTTCGCGCCGGGCGGCGAGGTGAAGCAGTACGCCGCCGACGTCGCCGACAAATACGACGTGCACCGGCACATGCGGTTCAACACCACCGTCGAGGGCGCACAGTGGGACGAGGACGCCGAGGTGTGGCGGGTCGCGCTGGCCGGCGGCGAAAGCCTGACCACCCGCTTCCTGATCACCGCGACCGGCTTCCTGTCGCAGCCGCACACCCCCGACATCCCCGGCATCGGCAGCTTCGGGGGAAAGGTCGTGCACACCACGGCATGGGACCACGACTACCGCTACCAGGGCCGGCGCATCGCGGTCATCGGCACCGGGGCGTCCGCCGTGCAGGTGGTCCCGGAGCTGGCCAAGGAGGCCGGGGAGCTGACCGTCTACCAGCGCACCGCCACCCACGTGCTGCCCAAGGTGGACTTCGAGTTCGACCCGGCGGTGCGGCGCCTGTTCGCGCGGGTGCCGGCGGCGCAGCGCGCGCTGCGCTGGGTGACCGACGTGCTGCTCGAGATCATCATGATCGTCGGCGCGTTGCACTTCAAGGAATCCCGCGGCCGGGGCAACATCTCCGCCTCAGATCTGGCCAAGATCAACCGATTTCGGTGGATCCGGGACAAGGAACTGCGCGTCAAGCTGACGCCGGACTACGACTGCGGCTGCAAGCGGCCCACCTTCTCTAACAGCTTCTACCGCGTCCTCACCCAGCCGAACGTGCACCTGGAGACCAACCCGATCGAACGGATCGAGCCGGACGGCATCGTCACCGCCGACGGACGCAAGACCGTCATCGACACCCTGGTGCTGGCAACGGGTTTCGACCTGTGGAAGGCCAACTTCCCGGCCATCGAGGTGATCGGCCGCAAGGGCCGCAACCTGGGCAAGTGGTGGCGCGCGACCCGGTTCCAGGCCTACCAGGGCGTGTCCATGCCGTACTTCCCCAATTACCTGAGCCTGGCCAGCCCGTTCGCCTTCTCCGGCTTGTCCTTCTTCCACACCATCGAATACCAGATGCGGCACATGGACCGGCTGCTCGGCGAGGTCAAGCGCCGCGGCGCGACCACCTTCGAGGTCACCGAGGAGGCCAACGACCGGTTCATGGAGCGGATGACCAAACTGCTGGACAACTCGGTGTTCTATGCCGGCAACTGCGCCACGTCGCGGTCGTACTACTTCAGTCCCAGCGGTGAGGCCTCGCTGCTGCGGCCCACGTCGACGCTGAACTCGATCCGGGAAGCCAGCAGCTTCCCGCTCAGCGACTACGTCATCGCCTAGCTTGCCCGGCGGTGCGCCGACCCGGTCAGCGGCTGCCCGTCGGACGACTGCAGCAGGCAGATCACCGTGCTCGGGGTGGGGTTGGCGCCCGTGCGATCCTGATTCGAATCGATCAGATAGGTGATCGAAAACCGGCTGCCGTCTGCACCGGTGTAACCGGGCAGCCCGGCCGCGCAATCCCGATTCGCCACGCTGGCGATGGCGGCGTCCACGGCCATCGGTGCCCGCAGATACACCTCGGCCAAATGCGCTGTGGCGCAGTCGACGACGGTGACGTCGACCCGGCTGCCGTCGGCCAGGGGCAGGTCGACCACGCACTGACCGGGCTGCAGGTCGACCCACTTCTCGGTGTGCGAGCCCGGGGGCAGCGGGGCGGCGGTGACGGTGGTGGGGACGCTGGCCCAGCAGCCCACCGCCGCGACCGCGGCCAGGCCGCACCGGGTGCGCAGCCGCCGAACCCGCATCGGAAGCCTCCCTGAATTCCTTGCCTGGGTGGAGTTTACGGCGCGCCGGTCAGCGCCGGGTCCGGTTTTTCCGACGACATCGCCAAGAACCCCCGTACGCAGCGCGCGGCCAGCAGCCAGTTACACGGCCTCTTCATGTCCAGCCCACCCAGCAGCTGTTTGATCATGGTCAGTGTGTCGAAGTAAATACGTTCGCAGACGAGGGTTTCGGTGTCGTCGAACAGGAAGTACGCGGTCATGCGGACGCGGAACCGGCTGCCGGTGGGCGGCACCTTGCCCAGGTAACCGTGATGCGTGCCCATCAGCCAGAATTCGACGATCACCGCGTAGGAGCTGTGCCGCAGCGCGATGATCTCGTGGTCCTGGTCGGGGAACGCGGTCCGCGTGTAGGCGTAGTAGTCGCGCACCGCCGCTTCGCCGTCGTGCACGATCATTTGCGGGATCAGCTCGTAACGCGGATGCGGGAAGGTCGACAGCACGTCGTCCCAGGCGTGGCGGACCTCGTCGTGGAAGTGGTCGAGCACCAGCTTCTGGCGGGCGGCCAGCACCTCGGGAGCGGGAAACGCGGGGATGGTCACCGGCTCAGCGTAATCCGGCGGCCCGGCCCGGGGGGCGGTGTTCGCGCCGCGAATCCAATAGCGGATGCGCTAGCGGATGTGGCACGCACACATGCCTTGGGAGACAGGCGAACCCGGGCCTAGCGCCGGGGAGTTCAGGCGAACTCGGGGCTAGCGCGGGGGAGTCCAGGCCACCGGCAGGCGCTTGATGCCGTGGATGAATTGCGACAGCAGCCGCGCGGGCTCCTCGGTGGCGACGATGTCGGGGATCTCGTGACGCAGCTCGTCGAAGACCACCCGGATCTCGCGGCGCGCCAGGTTGGCGCCCAGGCAGAAGTGCGCGCCCCCGCCGCCGAAACCCAGGTGCGGGTTGGGGGTGCGCGCCACGTCGAACAGCCAGGGATTGTCGAACGTCGACTCGTCCCGGTTGGCCGAGTTGTACCAGAGCGCGACCTTGTCGCCAGCCTTCATCTTGGTGCCGCGCAGCTTGACGTCGCGGGTCAGGGTGCGCCGCATGTACACCACCGGCGAGGTCCACCGCACGACCTCCTCCACCGCGGTCGGCGTCAACCGGTCGAAGTCCGAGAACCACTTGTCGCGCTCGTCGAAGTAGCGGGACAGGGCCAGCAACCCATGGCTGATCGCGTTGCGCGTCGTCTCGTTGCCGGCCACCACCAGCAGGATGAAGAACGACGCGATCTCCGACGACGTGAACCGTCCCCCGTCCACCTCGGCCTCCACAAGGCTGGTGGTCAGGTTGTCGTGATGGTTGACTCGCCGATCCTCGGCCAGCGCGGTGGCGTAGGAGCCGATGTCCATCGACACCTGAAGGAACTCCTCGAAATCGGTCGCCAGATCGGGGTCGCCGAACCCGAGAATCACGTTGGTTCAATGTAATACCCGCTGATGGTCCTCCTCGGGGATGCCCATCATGTCGCAGATGACCTGCAGCGGCAGCGGCCCGGCCTGCTCGCTGACCAGCTCGGCCTCCCCGTTGGGGTGATTGGCGACCAGCGACGACACCAGCCGGCGGGCCCGCTCGCACACCGACGCCTCGATGCGCGCCACTACCTTCGGGGTGAACGCGCGGCTGACGATCGAGCGCAGCCGCTGGTGGCGCGGATCGTCGAGCACGATTATCGAGCCGAAATACTCTGCCAGCTCCGGTGTTTGGTCGTTGATGGTGATGTTGGGGACGGAGCTGAAGATCTCCGGATGCCGGCTGGCGAAGTGGACGTCCTCGTGCTTGGTCAGCGCCCAATAACCGTTGCCCGCCACGAACCCGTCCATCTCGATCGCCGGCCAGAACGAGATCGGCGCCTCGCGGCGAGGGTGGCGAAGGCGCCGTCACGAAAGTCGTCGTCGTATCCCCAGAAGTCAAGCGACTCAAGGTGAATGTCGGCCAGCGGGACAGGGGGCGGCGGCGCCCCGTTGACCCGTGTGGCCAAGCCCTTTTTCGGTCGCGTCTTGAGGCTCACCGGGACCTCCTCTGTGCTCGGGACTGCTCGGTCAGTGGGTGCACACGGTCCGGGCGGGCGTGCCGACCGAAGCCGTCGCCGCGCTCACCACGTTGCCGTCGACCAGGATCTTGCAGGAAATCGGGCCCGGTCCCTGCGCGCTGACGGTGAAAACCTCCCCGCCGAACCCGGTGAACTGCGTCGACCAGGGCAGTGGCGCGTTCACCTGGCGCAGCTGGCCGGTGTCGGTTTGGTAGTAGGTGAATTCGGCGACCGCGGGCCCGTTGACCTCGTAACGAACTTGCGGCATCTGGGGCAGCGCGTGGGCCACACCGCAGGCGTTCGCGAACCGAAACCGACGGCCAACAACATCGACGACCCGGCGAGGTGCTTGCTCATAAATGCATCGTGTCACCACGGGCGACGGTAGGGAAGCTTATGGTGAAGCCCGACGCGGGGATTGGTGAATCGAAAGGTGGCGGCGAGGATGTCCGAGCACGGCTCGAAGCGTGTGGTCGTTTGGGGTACAGGTTTCGTCGGCAAGATGGTGATCGCCGAGATCGTCAAGCATCCGCTGTTCGAGTTGGTGGGGGTGGGCGTCAGCAACCCCGCCAAGGTCTGCCGCGACGTCGCCGACATCTGCGGGCTGCCCGAGCCGACGGGCGTCATCGCCACCGACGACGTGGACGCCCTGATCGCGCTGAAACCCGACGCGCTGGTGCACTACGGCCCGACGGCCATGCACGCCAAGGAGAACATCGCGCTGGTCACCCGGTTCCTGCGGGCCGGCATCGACGTGTGCTCGACCGCGATGACGCCGTGGGTGTGGCCGACCATGCACCTCAACCCGCCCAACTGGATTGCGCCCATCACCGAGGCCTGCGAGCTGGGGGAGTCGTCCTGCTTCACCACCGGCATCGACCCCGGCTTCGCCAACGACCTGTTCCCGATGACGCTGATGGGCCTGTGCTCCGAGGTGCGCCGCGTCCGGGCCTCCGAGCTGCTGGACTACGCCAACTACGAGGGCGACTACGAGGTCGAGATGGGCATCGGCCGCGAGCCCGAATACAGCCCGATGCTGGAAACCGCGACGTGCTGATCTTCGCCTGGGGCGCCACCGTCCCGATGATCGCGCACGCGGCCGGCATCATGCTCGACGAGATCACCACCACCTGGGACAAGTGGGTGACACCCACCGAACGCACCACCGCCAAGGGCGTCATCAAACCCGGGCACGTCGCCGCCGTCCGGTTCACCATCAACGGCGTCTACCGCGGCGAGACCCGCATCCAGCTCGAGCACGTCAACCGGATTGGGCTGGACGCCGCCCCGGACTGGCTGTCGGGCCGCGACAACGACGTCTACCGGGTGGACATCGAAGGCACCCTGAGCATCTTCCAGGAGACCGCGTTCCGGTTCACCGACGGCTCCGGCCGGGACGCGGCCGCGGCCGGATGCCTGGCTACCGGGTTGCGGGCGCTGAACGCCGTGCCGGCGGTCAACGAGCTGCGGCCCGGCTGGGTCATCCCGCTCGACCTGCCGCTGATCCCCGGCGCCGGCACCATCCGCTGGGGCGTACACAGCGTGCGCATAGCCGAAGCTGACTCGAGATACAGGTTTCGACGGCACAATGATGGCTAGCCGAATGCGAGTCGGTGCGCTGCGAACACGGGGATCACACATGGCCAATGGAGCTGGGACCGCACTGGGCTTGTCGATCGGCGCCACCAACCTGGCGGCCGTCACCTCCGATCACGCCGTCACCCGCAAGCCCGTCCTGACCCGGTATCCGGACCGGCTCACCGAGGTCGGCGTGCCCGCCGAAAATCCCCGGCTGCAGGGGCCCGGCGTGGTGATCACCGGCTTCGTCAACCGGGTCGGCGACCCGCGGCCCGTCGTCGCGTTCGACGGCTCGGTGTACCGCAGCGAGATACTGCTGGCCGACGCGCTGCGGGCGCTGGCCTACGCCGCCACCGGCGGGCGCGCCCTGCCCGACGACATCGCCGGCGACCTACCCGGCGCACTGGGAGTCGGCGGCGGTGGAGGCCCTGGGCGCCGCGCTCGGCCAGATCCCCGAATGGTCGCGACCGCCCGGCCCATCGTGCCGATCCCCGACGCCGCCGCCGCCCTGCTGGCGGTGCGGACCAGCCCGGGCCTGCCGCCGCAGCGGAACCGTGGCCGTCTGCGATTTCGGCGGCAGCGGCACCAGCATTACGCTGATGGACGCCGACAGCGACTACCGGGCGCTGGCCCCGACCGTGCGGCACCGCGCTTTCTCCGGCGACGTGATCGACCAGGCGCTGCTGGGCGTCGTGGTCGCCAACATGCCGACCACCGGCGCCTTCCCCACCGGCACCGCGGCCATCGGCCCGCTGAGCCGGCTGCGCGGCGGGTGCCGGGTGGCCAAGGAGCAGCTGTCCGCCAACACCACGACCACCCTGACCGACGGGCTGACCGGGGTGCGCGGCGAAATCCGGCTCACCCGAGCCGAACTCGACGACGTGATCGCCCCCGCGCTGGGCGGCTTCGTCAGCGTGCTTCGGGAAACGTTGTCGCGCAACGGGATCCGTGATCTCGCCGCGGTGGTGTCGACGGGCGGCGGGGCGAATCTGCCCGCCGTCACCACCACGCTGGCGCGGCATTTCCGCGTTCCAGTCGCCACCACGCCGCACCCGCAGCTCACCGTGGCGGTGGGCGCCGCGTTGCGGGTGGCGCACGCGGACGCCGGCGCGACGTTCACCGCACCGGCCGCACCCGCCACCGCCACGGCCCGCGCGGCGGCCCGGCCGGAGCCGCGCGCGGACGCGACCGCGACCGTCCGGGCGCCGCCGGCGAATCCCGCACCGATGGCGGTGCAGGCCTGGTCGGACTCCGGGACCGACGCCGCGGCCCCGCCGCCCCGGCGCAAGCGGCTGTTCACCCGGTCGCGGCTGTTCCCCGCGGCGGCGGTCGTCATCGCCGCCGCGGCGCTGCTGCTGGTGGGCACCGCGCTGATGATCGGACTGACCGCCCAGAACAAATCGGACAAATCGGTGACCACCCCGGCGCCCACTCTGAGCACCACCCCGGCGCCGCCCCCGCCCAGCGCCACCGCCGAGCCCGCACCGCCACCCGCGGACATCCCGGTGCCGTCGACGTCGGACACCAACCCGTCCGCCGAGACCGAGACGCCGATGACGACCACGCCGCGGGCCACCCCGCAGGCGGCCCCGCCCGCGCATCCGCTGCCCCCGCGCAGGGTCGCGGCCCCGGCGATCCCGCCCATTCCCGGGCTCAACGAACCCATCCCCGGGCTGGACCCGGTCAACCAGATCATTCAGGAAATCGAAGGCAACCTGGGAGTCGGGTAATTCCCTTACTGCTCAGCCCTTTTCGCCCTTGTTCGGGGCGGCGGCGGCTTCCCGGAGCACCTCGTTGAGGGCCTTGTCCTTTTCGATCTGATCCTGCAAGGCCTGCTCGTCGCGGCCCTCGTCGGCGTGATCGGTGCCCTCGGCGACTTCGTGCTTGGGATTGCCGTCCTCGTCCAGCCACTCGTTGACCGCCGTCCCGGACACGCTGCCGCCGGTGCCGGGCAGCACGATGGTGGCCTTGTCCTCGTAGGCCTCCATCATCTCGGCGGCCTTCTTCTTGTCGTCCTCGTCGGGTTCCGGCTTCTCGGTCAACCGCTGATCATCGTCTCGGCCAGAGGCTTGATCGTCTCGCGCACTCATGCATCTACCCCCTCGCAGTCGCAGGTTCGACGATTCCGTGGGGTACCCGCTGCGCTGTTGTGCCGAAACTCTCATCACTGCGCCGCCTCGCGCTTGACCAGCACCACCAGTGCCTGCGGGATCCGCATCGGCTCGGGCGCGCTTGACAGGCGCTGGGCGATCGCGCTCTGCAGCTGCTCGACGAACCGCGGGGCCCGTGCGTCGCGGATCCCGTCGTCCAGCGCGGCCACCGGCGCGGGGAACAGCGCGGACCGCGCGAAGGCCGCCCACTGCGCGCCGAACGCCTCGGCGTCGTGATCGGCCTGGAAGCGAGCCCAGAACCGGTCCGCGGCGTTGAAGATCTCCAGCTGCTCGACCATCAACCCCTCGAACCGTCCCTTCGACGCGAACGGTGCGCGAAAATCCTTCTCGCTGCGGGCGGAGGTGGGAATCGCCATGCGCTGCAACTCATCCGGGCGCAGCAGGCCGTCGCGCCGCTGATCCTGGAGCGCCTCGACGATGGCGTCGAGCAGCGCGGCGAAACCCGCCGGGCAGCGCCCGTCCTCCTCGTCGGCGGCCAGGGTCAACGCCACCAGCCGGCCCTCGGGGGCCAGCTCGCGGCCGCGGAATGCGACGAAGTTGTGCCAGTCCAGCGCGGCCTGGTCGGCGTAGGCCGCCAGCACCGCATCGTCCCTGCTGCACGACACGTGCACATGATCGGGCACGGCACACGGGGTACGGCTGAGCCACTGCGTGGCCCACGACGTCTAGCCCAGGTTGACCGTCCGCGCCGGCACGATCTGGTTGTAGAACGACCGTCCGATCGCCGACGTGAACGTCGCCGCATCCGCGTGCAGGTAGCTCTCCGGGTCGTCGGCGACCGTGTCGAACAGCGCCGAGAAGTCATTGCCCGGTAAACGGTGTACGCCACCAGGATTGCGTGATCGGGGCGGGTGCGCCGGCGCAGCACCGAAACGGCCGCCGACAACGGCTTGAGCGAATTGTGGCCGTTGGCGGCGCCGTAGTCGGCGACGACGATCGGCTGCGGGGCCTTGGGCAGCGCCACCTGCTCGGCGTCCCGCTCGAACTGCGCGATCGCCTTCGCCAAACCGGCGGCGCGCAGCCGCGAGGCCTCGGTGTAGGTGGTTCCGGCCGGACCACGATGCTTGATTGGAGGCCCGATTCGGGCGTCCCAGGTTCAGGCGTGGATCAACGATAGTGGTTGAGTTGCCGGTCAGTTCGGCTTGCCGGGATCAGTGGCCGCGCGCCACCCACTCCTCGTAGTGCACGATCCCGTCGCCGATGGTGGTGCTGTCGCCGTGGCCGGTGTGCACGATGGTTTCGCCGGGCAGGGTGCCGAGCCGGCCGGAGATCGACTGCAGGATGGTCGGGAAGTCCGAATAGGAGCGTCCCGTCGCGCCGGGACCGCCGGAGAACAGCGTGTCGCCGCTGAACACCACACCGAGTTCCGGCGCATACCAGCACACCGAGCCGGGGGAATGGCCCGGTGTGTGCAGCGCCAGCAGCTCGGTGCCGGCCACATCGATGGTGTCGCCGTCGGCGATGGTGCGAAAGTCCTTGTCCAGGTGGGTCATTCGCCACGTCACGTCGTCGCCAGGGTGCAGCAGCACCGGGGCGTCCAGCGCGGCGCCCAGCTCGGGGGCCACCGTGACGTGGTCGTTGTGCCCGTGCGTGCACACCACCGCCACCACGTTGCGGTTGCTGACGGCCGCCACGATCGGCTCGGCGGTGTGCGCGGCGTCGAACACCACCACGTCGGAGTCGTCGCCGACGATCCAGATGTTGTTGTCGACTTCCCAACTGCCGCCGTCGAGTTCGAAGGTGCCGTGGGTGACGATCTTGTCGATGCCGGCCATCACAGCATCACCACCGAGCGCAGCACCTTGCCACCGTGCATGTTGTGGAAGGCGGCCTCGACGTCGCCGAGCCCGATGCGCTCGGAGACGAACTTTTCGAGGGGAAGCCGGCCCTGCAGGTACAGTTCGATCAGGGTGGGGAAGTCGCGTTCGGGCAGGCAGTCGCCGTACCGCGACGACTTCAACGACCCGCCGTGGCTGAAGAAGTCCACCAGCGGCATCACCAGCGTCATGTCGGGAGTCGGAACACCCACCAGCACAACGGTTCCCGCCAGGTCACGGGCGTAGAAGGCCTGTTTCCAGGTTTCCGGGCGGCCCACCGCGTCGATCACTACGTTGGCGCCGAACCCGTCGGTGAGGTCCTGAATCGCGGCCACCACGTCGGCCTGGCGGGCGTTGACGGTGTGGGTGGCGCCGAAGCCGCGGGCCCAGTCCAGTTTGGTGTCGTCGGTGTCGACGGCGATGATGCGCCGAGCGCCCACCAGCGCCGCGCCCGCGATCGCGGCATCGCCCACCCCGCCGCAGCCGAGCACCGCGACGGTGTCATCGCGGGTGACCGCACCGGTGTTGATCGCCGCCCCCCAGCCCGGCCATCACCCCGCAACCCAGCAGCCCGGCGACGGCGGGATCGGCGGCGGGGTCGACCTTGGTGCACTGGCCGGCGGCCACCAGCGTCTTGTCGGCGAACGCCCCGATGCCCAGCGCAGGTGTCAGCTCGGTGCCGTCGGTCAGCGGCATCTTCTGGGTGGCGTTGAAGGTGTCGAAGCACAGGTGCGGGCGGCCGTGCTTGCAGGCCCGGCATTGCCCGCACACCGCGCGCCAGTTCAGCACCACGAAGTCGCCCGGCTGCACCGCGGTCACGTCGGGACCGACGGCCTCGACCCGGCCGGCGGTCCCGTGGCCGAGCAGAAACAGGTACTCGTCGTTGATGCCGCCCCCGCGGTAGGTCAGGTCGGTGTGGCAGACCCCGCAGGCGATGACGTCGACCAGCGCCTCACCGGGCCCGGGATCGGGAACGACGATGTCGACCAACTCAACGGGTTCGCCCTTCTTGCGTGAAATCACGCCGCGCACTGTCTGACTCATGGGCTCCAACCTACTGTCGTCCGCCATACATCTCGCGGCGGGCCGTCCACCCATCGAGCCGGTGTAGCGTCCCTGGGCGTGACGGCTTTGGAGACGACTGACGAATTCACCGACCGGATCACCGCGGCCATCGACGGCGCCAGCCTGGCGCTGCTGCTGAGCATCGGGCATCAGACCGGTCTGCTGGACACGATGGCCGGACTCCCGCCGGCCACCAGCGATCGGATCGCCGAGGCCGCCGGGCTCAACGAACGCTACGTCCGCGAGTGGCTGGCCGGCATGACCACCGGGCGCGTCGTCGACTACCACCCCGCCACCGCCGAGTACTCGCTGCCCGCGCACCGCGCCAAGATGCTGACCCGCGCGGCCGGGCCGGACAACCTGGCCCTGGTCGCCCTGTTCTTCCCGCTGCTGGCCGAGGTCGAACAGAAGATCATCGGCTGCTTCCGCTCCGGCGGCGGCCTGCCCTACACCGAGTTCCCGCGCTTCCACGCGTTGATGGCCGAGCAGAGCGGCGTGGTGTTCGACACCGCGCTGGTCGACGTGGTGCTGCCGTTGGTCGACGGGCTGGTGCCGCGGCTTCGGCGCGGAGCCGACGTCGCCGATTTCGGCTGCGGCAGCGGGCACGCGATCAACGTGATGGCACAGGCGTTTCCGGCCAGCCGATTCACCGGCATCGACTTCTCCGAGCATGCCATCGCCGCCGGGATCGCAGAAGCCGCCGAACGCGGCCTGGCGAACGCGTCCTTCGAAAGTCACAATCTCGCCGATCTCGACAGGGCCGACGCCTACGACCTCATCACGGTGTTCGACGCCATCCACGACCAGGTGCAGCCCGCCCGGGTACTGGCTAACATCCACCGCGCGCTGCGGACCGGCGGCGTGCTGCTGATGGCAGACATTAAGGTGTCGAGCCGGCTCGAGGACAACATCGGCGTCCCGATGAGTACCTACCTGTACACCACCTCGCTGATGCACTGCATGACGGTGTTGCTGGCCGCCGGCGGCGCCGGGCTGGGCACCGTGTGGGGCACACAGCTGGCCGTCGCGATGCTGGGCGAGGCCGGCTTCGCCGACGTGCGGGTGGCCGAGATCGAGTCCGACCCGATCAACAACTACTACATCGCCCGCAAGAGCTGATGGCGGCGCTCGACGCTCTGGACGAATGGCCCGTCGGCGCCGTCGCCGCCGCGGTGATCGGACCCACCGGAGTGCTGGCCGGCCACGGCGACCCCGAGCGGGTGTTCGCGCTGGCCTCGGTGACCAAGCCGCTGGCGGCGCGCGCCGTGCACGTCGCGGTCGAAGAGGGCGCCGTCGAGCTGGCCGCGGCCGCCGGTCCGCCCGGCGCCACCATCCGCCACCTGCTGGCGCACACCTCGGGGCTCTCGATGCACTCGGATCAGGTGCTGGCCCCGCCCGGCACCCGTCGCATCTACTCCAACCAGGGCTTCGCCGTGCTGGGCCGGACCCTGGAAGAAGAGACCGGCATCGAATTCGCCCGCTACCTGCACGAGGCGGTGTGCCAACCCCTGGGAATGACCGCCACCCGGCTGGACGGGGGCGCGGAGGCGGCCGGATTCGGGGCGACGTCGACCGTGGCGGACCTGGCGGCGTTCGCGGGCGACCTGCTGCGGCCGATGACGGTCTCCGCGCGGCTGCATGTCGAGGCGACGACGGTGCAGTTCCCCGGCCTGGACGGCGTGCTGCCCGGCTACGGGGTGCAGCGGCCCAACGACTGGGGGCTCGGCTTCGAGCTGCGCGACGGCAAGGCGCCGCACTGGACCGGCGCGGCCAACTCGGCGCGAACGTACGGTCATTTCGGCCAGGCGGGCGGTTTCATCTGGGCGGATCCCGACTTCGAGCGGGCGCTGGTGGTGCTCACCGACCGCGATTTCGGGGAGTGGGCGCTGGACCGGTGGCCCGCGATTTCCGACGCCATGATATCCGAATACAGCTAATTCCAACGGAACACTAGCGCAACATGGGTATCACAAGGCACAATAGACACGCGCGACACAGAAAAAATCGAAGATTTGCGCAAGCCGTCCTGCTTGCCGGGCCCACAGGTCGTTGGGGAAGACGTCCCTCGTGGAACCGAAGGAGCAGGAAATGCGAGCGTCGAACCAATTCGCCGACGTGACGACTGGCGTGGTCTACGTGCACGCCTCGCCGGCGGCGGTATGTCCGCATGTTGAGTGGGCGTTGTCGTCGACCCTGGGGGCCAAGGCCAACCTGACCTGGACGCCCCAGCCGGCGATGCCCGGACAGCTGCGCGCGGTCACCAACTGGGTCGGTCCGGTGGGCACCGGCGCCAAGTTGGCCAACGCGTTGTGCTCCTGGTCCGTGCTGCGGTTCGAGGTCACCGAGGACCCCAGCCCCGGCGTCGACGGCCACCGCTTCAGCCACACCCCGCAACTGGGTCTGTGGAGCGGGGCGATGAGCGCCAACGGCGACATTATGGTCGGGGAGATGCGGCTGCGCGCGATGATGGCCCAGGGCGCCGACACGCTGGCCGCCGAGCTGGATTCCGTGCTGGGGGCGGCCTGGGACGATGCGCTCGAGGCATTCCGCGACGGCGGCGACGCCGGCGAGGTGACCTGGCTGAGCCGCGGCGTGGGTTAGGGACCGGCCCGCAGGATCCGCAGCGCGCCCGGAACGGCGGAGATCTCCGCCGGCAGCGGGCAGGCGAAGTCGCCGTCGGCGTAGACGTTGACCCCCGGACACTCGACGTGGATGGATTTGGCCCGCGCCGTGCTCACCTGCTCGAGTTCGACGTGCGTGCCCTTCATCACGGTCGGGAACAGGCGGACCAGCTTGGCGCGCGATGCCTCGTGCACCATGGTGATGTCGAGCAGGCCGTCGGCGTGGTCGGCGGCCGGGCAGATCCGCATTCCGCCGCCGTAGCTGCGGGCGTTGCCGAAGGCGGCCAGCGTGATGTCGGCGTCGATCTCGCGGGCGCCGTTGAGCACCAGGCGAAAAGGTAAGAGCCGCAACTGGGATAGCTCGGCGAGCATCGCCACGTAATAGCGCAGCCGGCCGTGCGGCCAGCGCATCCGGTTGGCGCGATCGGTGACCAGCGAGTCGAAGCCGGTGGCCGCCACGGTGCCGAACCACTTGTCGAATCCCTTGTCGGCCCGAATCCGGCCCAGGTCAACGGTTTCGGCCCAGCCGTCGACGATGATGTCGGCGGCGGCCTCGGGATCTTTGGTGGGGATCCCGAATTCACGGGCGTGGTCGTTGCCGGTGCCGGCCGGGACGATGCCAGCGGGAATGTCGGTGCCCGCCAACACTTGTAGCGCGTTGGAGAACACCCCGTCGCCCCCGGTCACCATGACCGCGTCGGCACCCTTGCCCAGTGCCGCGCCGACCAGGTGCTGGGCGTCTTGCGCGTCGTCGCCGATGATTTCGACGACCTCCACCCCGCGCCAGTGCAGCCGGGCGATCGCCCGCTGCGCGGCGGCCACCGCGGTGCCGTGCCCGGAGGCCGGGTTGGTCAGCGCGATCACCTTGCCGATCTCGTACCGGCGCAGCCGTCCAGCCGGAGACGTCACGGAATCAGCTTGCCGGGGTTGAGGATTCCGGCCGGGTCCAGGGTGGCCTTGACCGCGCGTAACACCTGCACTCCCAACTCGCCGATCTCCTCGCGCATCCACGGCCGGTGGTCGGTGCCGACGGCGTGGTGGTGGGTGATGGTCCCGCCGGTGCCCATGATCGCATCCGAGGCGGCCTGCTTCGCGGTTTTCCACTGCTCGATCGGATCGCCGCGTTGCCCGGCGACCACGGTGAAGTACAACGACGCACCCGTGGGGTAGACGTGCGAAACGTGACACATCACCAGCGCCGGTGTGCCGGTCTGCGCCAGAACGGTGGTAAGTGCTTGCGTGACAGCGGCTTTCAGCGCCAAGATGTTGGACCAATCGGTGGCCGTCTCCAGTGTTTCGCACAGCGCCCCGGCCGCCAGCAGTGAGTCGCGCAGGTAGGGCGCACCGAACCGGCCGCGCTCCCAGGCGCGGGCCGGACCGTCCCCCAGCGACGTTCCGCCCTGGGCCGCCAGCAGCGCGCTGGTTTCGGCGTGCCGGCTGTCGACGTGTTGTTCGGTGTCCTCGAACATGGTGATGCACAGGCAGCCGCCGGTGATCCGGGACTCGCCGATCACCTCCGTGGTGGCCAGGTTG
This sequence comes from Mycobacterium lepraemurium, assembly GCA_002291465.1. Classification (GTDB taxonomy): domain Bacteria; phylum Actinomycetota; class Actinomycetes; order Mycobacteriales; family Mycobacteriaceae; genus Mycobacterium; species Mycobacterium avium. Next base: position 1,869,680 of record CP021238.1, read on the forward strand.
ACCCCAGTCTCGGCCTCGTCGGAGAGGCGAATCACGGTGGGGCCGGTGCCATTCTGGGTGACCGCGCGCAGGGCGGCCGCCCCGGTTTCGAAGTCGGGGAACGACCATGCCTCGTAGCGAACGGCCTGCGGAATGCGGTGCACCCGCAGCCGCACCCGGGTGATGACGCCCAGGGTGCCCTCCGAGCCGATCAGCAGCTGACGCAGGTCCGGGCCGGCGGCCGACTCCGGTCCGCGCCCCAGGTCCATGGTACCCACCGGGGTGATCACCCGCAGCCCGCGTACCATGTCGTTGAACCGGCCGTAGCCCGCCGAGTCCTGCCCGGAGGACCGGGTTGCGGCGAAGCCACCGATGGTGGCGTATTCGAAGCTCTGCGGAAAATGGCCAAGCGAAAAGCCATGTGCGCCAAGCAGTTTCTCTGCATCCGGGCCAGTGACCCCGGCCCCGAGAACTGCCAGCCCGGACACCGGGTCCAACGAGATCAGCTGATCGAAACGGCGCAGATCCACCGCGATGACGGCGCCGAACCCGGCGCGCTCGGGGGCGAGCCCGCCGACCACGCTGGTGCCTCCGCCGAACGGTACGACCGCGATCCGATACTGGGAGCAGTAGCGCAGAATCGCGGCGACGGACTCGTCGTCGCCGGGCAGCAACACGGCGTCGGGCGCATCCTGCGGGCCCGGGCCGTTGCGGCTGAGCAGGTCGATGGTGGACTTGCCGCCCGCGTGCAGCAACCGATCGGAATCGGCGGTGCGGCAGTACTCGGGGCCGACGATGGCGGCCAGCGCCTCCCGGTCCGCCGGCGATAGCGTGGATGGACGCAACCGCACCTGCTCGGGTCGCGGCTCGGCCGCGCGGGACCCCTCGATCCCCACGGCCTTCTGCAGCAATGACCGGATGCCCTCGGAGAGCGGTTTGGCCGCGGCGGGATCCCCCCAGGCGTTCCATTTCATCGGCGGCAGCAGCCGCTCCGGATGCGTCATGCGTTACAGTATTACAGATGCTGTCAATCCGTAACGACAAGCCGGACGCCGCGCCGGACACCGGCGAGCGCATCCTGGCGGCCGCGGCCAGCTGTGTGGTCGACTTCGGCGTGGACCGGGTGACCCTGGCCGAGATCGCCCGGCGGGCCGGCGTCAGCCGGCCGACGGTGTACCGGCGCTGGCCGGACACCCGGTCGATCGTCGCGGCGCTGTTGACCCGGCATGTCACCGACGTGATGCGGGCCGCGCCGTTGCTCGGCGACGACCGGGAATCGCTGGTGCGACAGATCGTTACGGTGGCCGACCTGTTGCGCCAGGACCGACTGGTGATGTCCGTGCTGCACTCGGAGCTGGCGCCGATCTACATCACCGAGCGGCTCGGCACCAGCCAGCACATGTTGATCGACGCCCTCGCCGCCCGGCTGCGCGTGGCCCAGCGTAATGGCAGCGTCCGGCCCGGCGACCCGATGCCGATGGCCACCATAGTGTTGCTGATCGCCCAGTCGATCATCCAGTCGGCGCAGATCGTCGAACAGCTGCTCGACGCCGAGGCGCTGGCCACCGAACTCGCCTACTCGCTGAACGGATACCTGTCGTGATCCCCGACCCCAGCGCGCTCAACGCCGCCCGCCGGACCGCCGACCTGGCCGCGCTCGCCGAGGGTGAGCCGCTGGACGTGCTGGTGATCGGCGGCGGCATCACCGGGGCCGGGATCGCGTTGGACGCCGCCGCGCGCGGGCTGCGGGTGGCGCTGGTGGAAAAGCGCGATCTGGCGTTCGGCACCAGCCGCTGGAGCTCCAAACTCGTGCACGGCGGGCTGCGCTATCTGGCCAGCGGCAACGTCGGCATCGCTCGGCGCAGCGCCCTCGAACGCGGAATCCTGATGACCCGCAACGCCCCTCATCTGGTGCACGCGATGCCGCAACTGGTGCCGTTGCTGCCGTCGATGAGCCTGGCCACGCGGGCGCTGGTGCGCGGCGGCTTCCTGGCCGGCGACGCGCTGCGCTTCCTCGCCGGCACGCCGGCCTCGACACTGACCCGCTCGCAACGGGTCTCGGCGCAGCGCGTCGTGCAGCTGGCGCCGACCGTGCGCCGCGACGGCCTGGACGGGGGATTGCTGGCCTACGACGGTCAACTGATCGACGACGCCCGGCTGGTTACCGCGGTGGCGCGCACCGCGGCTCAGCACGGCGCGCGGATCCTCACCTACGTCGCGGCGTCGCGGGCCACGGGCACGTCGGTGCGGTTGACCGACGTGCGTGGCGGCGGCTCGTTCGACGTGTCGGCCGGCGCGGTGATCAACGCGGCCGGGGTGTGGGCGGGCGAGATCGACGGCTCGTTGCGGTTGCGGCCCAGCCGCGGCACGCATCTGGTCTTCGACGCCGCCGCCTTCGGCAATCCGACTGCGGCGCTGACGATTCCGATTCCCGGCGAGCTCAACAGGTTCGTCTTCGCGATGCCTGAACAGCTGGGCCGGGTCTACCTCGGGCTGACCGACGAGGCCGCGCCCGGTCCCATCCCGGACGTGCCGGAGCCGTCCGTCGAGGAGATCACGTTCTTGCTCGACACGGTGAACACCGCGCTGGGCACGGCGCTGGCCGCCACCGACGTGATCGGCGCCTACGCGGGGCTGCGGCCGCTGATCGACACGGGTGAGGGCCGCACCGCCGACGTCTCCCGCGAACACGCGGTCGTCGAATCCGCGTCCGGGGTGATCAGCGTGATTGGCGGCAAACTGACCGAATACCGTTACATGGCACAGGATGTGCTCGATCGTGCCGTGCGGGTGCGGCGGCTGCGCGCCGCGAAATGCCGAACCCGCAACCTGCCGCTGATCGGAGCGCAGGCCAACCCCGGGATCACCGGAGCGCCGCAGGTCGCACTGCCGGAGTCGCTGGTGTCGCGGTACGGCGCCGAGGCGGCCAAGGTCGTCGCGACCGCCGGTTGCGAGCGGCCGACCGAGCCGGTTGTCGACGGAATCGACGTCACCCGAGCCGAGTTCGAATACGCGATCACTCACGAGGGCGCGCTTGAGGTCTCCGACATCGTCGATCGGCGGACCCGGATCGGGCTGGTGCCGCGCGACCGCGAGCGGGTGGTGGCCGTGGCCGAGGAGTTTCTCGCCCGCTTCAGGTAGGGCGGCTGGGTCGCGCTCGACCCGTCAGGTATCGATAGTTCCTATCGAATGATAGACACTGTCAGTTCTGGGTCGGAGTGGAAAGGGGACGAGATGACCACGCGAGTGCCTGTGCTCATCGTCGGGGCCGGCGTCGGCGGCCTGTCCATGTCGGCGCTGCTGACCCAACACGGTGTCCGGTCGCTGCTGGTGGAGAAGCGGCGCGAGGTCTTCCTGTACCCGAAGGCCCGCAACCTGAGCTTTCGCAGCTTGGAGATCCTGCGTGGGATGGATCTGCGCGACGAGGTGCATGCGGTCTCCGAGCACGTCTCGACCGTGGTGGCCAAGCCGGCGCTCAACAGCCCCGAGGAGTGACCGGTGCTCGAAGTCGAGGGGATCTTCGCCGGTCTGAAGCGGTTCAGCCCCGAACCGGCGGCGCAGTACTGCCCGCAGAGCCGGCTCGAGCCGATCCTGCTCGCCGCGGCCTGGCGCGGCGGCAGCGAGGTGCGCTACGGGACCGAGCTGTCCTCGATCGACATGGACGGGGCCGGCGTCACCGCGGTGGTTCGCGACGCCGACTCGGGCACCGCTGAGACGATTCGCGCCGACTATCTGATCGGCGCCGACGTGGTACACAGTCCGATCCGTAACCTATTGGGAATCACCACGTCTGGATACGGCGCGCTGCCCATCTACGTCGTCTTCGTCTACTTCCGGGCGCCCTGGCGAAAGTTTATCCCGCACTTGCGCGACGGTGACGGCGTGCAGGTCAAGAACGCCGACGTGGACGGCATCTTCCTGGTCGCCGAGGGTGACCTCGGCATGTTCATCACCACCTTCTTTCCTGAGGAGGGCGAGCCGGCCGAGCGGTTCACGCCGCCGCGCTGCCGGGAGCTGCTCACCAAGGCGATCGGCGGGCCGCTCGACATCGACTTCATCGAGGTCGCGGCATGGCAGCCCTACGAGCAGGTCGCCGACCGATTCGATTGCGGGCGAGCGTTTTTGGTGGGCGATTCGGCGCACACCATGCCGCCGTTCAAGGCCGGGGGAACCAATACCGCGATCCAGAGCGCGCACAACCTGGCCTGGAAACTCGCCGCCGTGCTGCGAGGCGCGGCGGACCGGCGTTGCTGGACACCTATCACGCTGAGCGCCACCCCGTCGGCGTCTTCGCCGCGCGCCAGTCGCTCACCGGGCCGTCGATGGACTGCTGAGACCGGGTGGGAAGCGGCCGCAACTACCGGCCGGCGAAGTGGCCCCGATCTTCGCCCTGATGATCGGATACCGCGACGGCGCGAACGGCATCGAGCTGGTGGACGAGTTGCGCGCCCAGCCGGGCACCCGGGTGCCACACGTCTGGGTGCGCGACGGTGTCTCGACCCTCGACCTGCTGGGCTCGGAGTTCACCGTGCTCACCGGCGACGAACGCTGGTGTGCCGCAGCGGCTTCCGTGTCGCTACCGGAGCACCGGGTCTACAACGACCAGTGGGCGGCGATCACCGGGCTGGTGCCGGACGGGGCACTGCTGATCCGGCCCGACGATTTCGTCGGGTGGCGCGCCGTCGAGCTGCCCGTCGACCCGCAAACCGCTCTCCGCCAAGCGCTTTCGCTGTGCTTGGGCCGGGCACGTTAGGGCGCGAGCAGACGCAAAAGCCCCTGATGCGTGGCGTGTCGCGGGGCTTTTGCGTCTGCTCGCGCGGGAAAAGTGGGGTTACAGCGGGATGTTCTTGTGACGGCCGCGGCGTGCCGGCGCCTGGGCCAGCGCCTCGGTGAGCTTGCTGCGGGTGTGCGCCGGGTCGATCTTCTCGTCGACCACGCCGATCTCGATCGCACTGTCCACACCGCCGGCGATCTTCTCGTGCTCGGCGGCCAGCTGGTCGTGCAGCGCCTCGCGCTCGTGCTCCGGGGCGGCGGCCAGCTTCTTCTTGTGCAGGATGCCGACGGCGGCCTCGGCGCCCATCACCGCGACCTCGGCGTCCGGCCAGGCGAACACCTTGGTCGCGTTCAGCGAGCGGGAGTTCATCGCAATGTAGGCCCCGCCGTAGGTCTTTCGGGTCACCAGGGTGACCCGCGGAACGGTGGCCTCGCCGAAGGCGTGCAGCAGCTTGGCGCCGCGGCGGACCACACCGCCCCACTCCTGGTCGACACCGGGCAGATAGCCCGGCACGTCGACGATCACCACCAGCGGGATGCCGAAGGCATCGCACAGCCGTACGAAACGCGCTGCCTTCTCGGCACTTTCGGAGTTCAGGCAACCGCCCAGTCGCAGCGGGTTGTTGGCCAGCACGCCGACCGTGCGACCGGACAGCCGGCCCAACCCGATCACCATCGACGGCGCCCAGTTCGCCTGGAACTCGTCGAACGGGGTCTCGTCGTCGAGGATCGCGGTCACGATGGGGCGGACGTCGTAGGCGCGGCGGGGCGACTCGGGCAGCAGCGCGTGGATGTCGGTGTCCCCGGCCTCGGCCTTGGTGCGCACGAAATGGCCCTGCTGGCAGAACAATCCGACCAACCGGCGACCGCGCTCGTAGGCGTCGAGCTCGTCGTCGGCGACGATGTGGCACACCCCGGACTTCTTGTGGTGGGTCTCGGGGCCGCCGAGCGAGGCCATGTCGACGTCCTCGCCGGTGACGCTGCGCACCACGTCGGGTCCGGTGACGAACACCCGGCTCTCCGGCGCCATCACCACGACGTCGGTCAGCGCCGGCCCGTAGGCGGCGCCGCCGGCCGCGAAGCCGACCACCACCGAGATCTGCGGGATGTAGCCGGACGCGCGGATCATCGCCTCGAACATCAGGCCCACGGCGTGCAACGCCTTCACGCCCTCGGCCAGCCGGGCACCGCCGGAGTGCCAGATGCCCACGATCGGGCTCTGCTCCTCGATGGCGGTGTCGTAGGCGTCGACGATGTGCGAGCAGCCCTCGATGCCCATGGCGCCGCCCATCACGGTGCCGTCGGTGCAGAACGCGATAGTGTGCACACCGTTCACGGTTCCCGCGGCGGCAAGCACACCCGAGCGGTCACGTTCGTGCAGCAGCGCGACACTGCCGTCGTCGAAGAAATTGCTCAGGCGCAACAGCGGGTCGCGGGGGTCGAGCGACTCGCCAACCGTCTCGGGGGCCGTGATAGTCATCGTAGGTCTCCTGTATTCCGGTGCTGCTCGGGACGGTGGGTTCAGTACCGTCCGAAGGCGATGGCGACGTTGTGGCCGCCGAAGCCGAACGAGTTGTTGATCGCGTACTGGTAGTTGCCCGGTCGCGGTTTGCCGGCCACCACGTCCAAATCGATTTCGGGGTCGAGGTTTTCCAGGCTCAGGGTGGGCGGGACGACCTGGTCGCGCAGCGCCAGCACGGTCAGGATGGATTCCACCGCGCCGACCGCGCCGACCGAGTGGCCGAGCGCGGCCTTGGGGGCGTAGACGGCGGCGTTGCCGCCGTACGGGCCCAGCGCGTTGTTGATGGCCTTGCTCTCGGCCACGTCGCCCACCGAGGTGCCGGTGGCGTGCGCGTTGACGTGATCGATGTCGCCGGGCGTCAGGCCGGCCAGCTGGATGGCGCGGCTCATGGCGTGCCCGGCGCGTTCGCCGTTGGGGTCCGGGGCGACCATGTGGTAGCCGTCGGAGGTGATGCTGGCGCCCATGATGCGGGCCAGGATGTTGGCCCCGCGGGCCTTGGCGTGTTCCTCGGTTTCGATCACCATCAGCGCGCCGGCCTCACCGAACACGAAGCCGGTGCGGTCCCGGTCGAACGGGCGGCAGGCGCCGACGGGGTCGTCGTTCTTGGTCGACATCACGATGCGCATCTGGGCGAACGCCGCGATCGGCACCGCCTCGATCTTCGTCTCGACGCCGCCGCAGATCGCGATGTCGGCCTCGCCGAAGACGATGTTGCGCCACGCCTGGGCGATGCCCTCGGAGCCCGACGCGCACGCCGAGACCGGGGTAATGACGCCGGCCTTGGCGTGCCGTTCCAGCCCGACCGCCGCAGCCGCGCCGTTGGGCATGTACTTCTGCACACCGAGCGGGGAGACCGCCTTCATGCCCCGCGCGCGCATGTCGTCGTAGCTGAAGACCATTTCCTCGGATGACCCCAGGCCGGTACCGATGGACACCATCAGCCGGTTACTGTCCACTTCGGGCGAGCCGGCGTTATCCCAGACCCGCCGGCCCAAGATGGTGGACATCCGTTGCAGGTAGCCCGTCCGGCGCAGCTCGACGCGGGTCAGCTGACTGTCGAACTCCTCCAACAGATGTCCGCCGATGCGCACCGGCAGATCGAACTCCTCGACGAAGGGATCGTCGAGTGTGCGGATACCACTTTGACTGTCCAGCAACAGCTTCCAGGTGGTCTCGGCGTCGGTTGCCAGCGCGGTCGTCATGGCGATGCCAGTGACGACCACGTTCGGCAGCGTTTCCCCGGTAACCAGCTCCGTCATGGGTCTTGCGAAGATTCCTTCCCTAACTTGTCCGGCAACTTTGCGGGCCGTTGCGGCCCTCAAAGTTGCCGGACGTCGTGCTCAGTAGCGCCCGAAGGCCAGTGCCACGTTGTGGCCACCGAAGCCGAACGAGTTGTTGATCGCGTATTGGTAGTCGCCGTAGCGGGGTTCGCCCGCCACGATGTCCAGATCGATTTCGGGGTCCGGGGTTTCGTAGTTCAAGGTGGGCGGAATGACGCCGTCGCGCAGGGTCAGCACCGTGAGTACCGATTCCAGCGCGCCGACCGCGCCGATCGAGTGTCCCAGCGCGGACTTCGGCGCATACACCGCCGCCTCCCGACATCCGGCCACCCGGATGGCGTTGGCCTCGGCGGTGTCACCGATCGGCGTCGCGGTGCCGTGCGCGTTGACGTGGTCGACGTCCTTGGGGGACAAGCCCGCCAACTCCAGCGACCGCGTCATGGCCCGGCCCGCCCGCACACCGTCGGCCGCCGGGGCCACCATGTGGAACGCGTCGGACGTGATGCCGGCACCCATCAACCGGGCCAGGGGCTTGGCGCAGCGGGCCTTGGCGTGCTCCTCGGTCTCGATCAGCATCAGCGCGCCGGCCTCGCCGAACACGAACCCGTCGCGGTCCTTGTCGAACGGCCGCGACGCCCGCTCGGGCTCGTCGTTGCGCGTCGACATGGCCCGCATCATCGAGAAGGCCGCGATCGGCAGCGCCTCGATGGGGCCCTCGACACCACCGCACACAGCGACATCGGCGTCGCCCATGACGATCTGGCGCCACGCGTGGGCGATCGCCTCCGAGCCCGACGAACAGGCCGACACCGGGGTGATCACCCCGGCGCGGGCGCCGAGCTGCAGACCCACCACGGCGGCGGCGCCGTTGGGCATGATCATCTGCACGGCCAGCGGCGACACCTTGCGGGGGCCGCCCTCGTTCATCAGGTTGTAGCTCTCCACGATCCGCTCGGCGCCACCGAGACCGGTGCCCACCACGACCGAGAACCGGTCGGGGTCGAGCTCCGGGTTGCCGGCGGTCTCCCACAGCTGGGTGCTGAGCAGCTTGGCCAGCCGCTGGACGTAGGACATGCGGCGCAGGTCGAGCCTGCTCATCCGCTCGTCGATGGGCTCCTTGAGGTGTCCACCGATCCGGACCGGCAGGTCCCACTTGGTGATGTAGTCGTCTTCGAGGACGTGGATGCCGCTTTCGCCGGCGAGTAGACCCTTCCACGTGCTCTCGACGTCCGGCGCGATCGACGTCGTCGCCGTGACGGCGGTTACCACAACGCTGGGGTAACCGCCGTTAGCAGTGGAAGGCTTACTCACTTGCTGTCCGCTTCCAGCCTTGCCTTGACGTTGGTGACCGCCTCGGGGTTCTCGGTCTCCAGCTTGGCGCGCAACGCCTCGGCAGCCTCGGGGTTCTCTTCCTCGAGCTTCTGGATGTAGGCGACGACGTCACCGACGGTGCGCAGACCGGCGAGGTCCTCGTCGGGAATCTTGACGCCGTACTTGTCCTCGGTCTGCACGGCGATCTCGACCATCGACAGCGAGTCGATGTCCAGGTCGTCGACGAAGGACTTCTCCGGGGTGACCTCGGAGGGCTCGATACCGGTCACCTCTTCGATGATCTCGGCGATACCGGCGATGATTTCTTCCTGGCTGACAGGCACAGCATTTCCCTTCGTAATGTGTTGTGAATCAGTCGAACTGACGTGTGTTATGCGGTTGTACTGGTCGAGCTGGCTATTAAAGCTCAGCCAAAGCGTCCAGGTCTGCGGGTGACTTCACGGCTCGTGCCGAAACCCCCCGAAGTTCTCGCTTGGCGATGTCGGTGAGAGTGCCCGCGGGCGGGAACTCCACGGCCGCTGCGACTTCCAGCTCGCGCAGCGTGGCGGTGCACAGGTCCCAGCGGACAGGCTGGGTCAGCTGGGCGACCAGCGCCTCCATCGCCGCGGCCGCCGAGGCGACCGGCTTGCCGTCGCGGTTAGACAGCAGCGTGGCGGTGGGCTCGGCCGTCTGGACGGCGGCCGCCGCGGCGGCGTAGCCGTCGAGCGCCGAGGCCATGTACTTGGTGTGGAACGCTCCGGCCACCCCGAGGGCGCGCACCCGGGCCTTCGCCGGGGGATCCTCGGCCAGCTTCTCCAGCGCGGCCAGCGACCCGGCGGCGACGATCTGGCCGGCGGCGTTGCGGTTTGCGAGGAACAGGTCGAGCTGCTCGAGCCGGGCGAGGACCTCGGCCTCGTCGCCGCCGAGCACCGCGGACATGCCGGTCGACTCGACCGCGCACGCCTTGGCCATCTCGGCGCCGCGGGTGGCGGCCAGCGCGACGGCGTCGTCGGCGGCCATTATGCCGGCGATCGCGTAAGCGGCGATCTCCCCGACGGAGTGGCCCGCTACGACCAGGTCGGCGTCGGCGAGCAGGCTGCGCCGGGTCAGCTCCTGGTGGGCGAGCAGCGTGGCGGCGACGACGAGCGGCTGGGTGAACGCGGTGTCGGTGATCTCTTCGGTCGATGCGGTGGTGCCCAGGCGAACCAGGTCGAGGCCGCTGGCCTTGGACCACAGCGCCAACTGGTCGGCGGCGCCGTCGAGCTCCAGCCATGGCGAGAGCATCCCCTCGGTCTGCGAACCCTGTCCGGGCGCAAGCAATGCAATCACGTGTTTAAGAGAACACTGTGGAAACGGTTTTGGCGGGTGTAACAGATTATGAACCTCGTCTTAGGTTTTTGTGTACACCCTACAAAATAGCTCGGTAAGCTACTGGTTTGATATCGTGCCGCGATCTGTTGCCCGGGTCACTATTCGCCCGATTGCCCCCGCACAGCACCGTTGACCGGCAGCGGAACGGCGGGCATGGCGGTGCTGGGCGGATGCGTCGGGTAGTTGAGCTGCCTGACCGTCGCGGCCACTCGTAGCACATATGCGTCCCGCGGCTGCATGGGATCGCGGCCGGTGAAGTCGGTGATCCGCTTGAATCGGTAGCGCACGGTGTTTGGATGAACGAACAACTTTCTGGCACAAGCCTCAATCGCGCCACCAGAATCTAAGAAAGCGTCCAGGGTTTCGATGAGGGTGGGGCCGGCGTCGGCCAACGGGCCCATCACGTCGGTGTGCAGCGCCACGATCGCCGACGCATCGCCCATCAGGGCGCGTTCCGGCAGGAGCTCGCGGGCCAGCACCGGCCGTGGCGCTCCGCGCCAGCCGCCGACCGCGTTCATCCCGGATATCGCCTCGCTGGCGCTGTGGTAGGCCGCCGTCAGCATCGGTGCGGTGGGCCCGACGACGACAGGGCCGTCGGAGAACGCCTCCAGCAGATCGCCCAGGAATTTGTCGGTCGATGACAATTGGCCGGAAACTATAGCGACCAGCCAGGTGCCGTGCACGTCGGTCAGCGCCGCCCGGCCGTGCTGCGCGGCGATGTCGCGGACGTGCTGGCTGGCGCGTTCGCTGTCGCCGGGGCCGGTCGAGCCGTCGCGGCCGGGCGCCGGCGTCCCGACCACGACCGTCGCCGGGGCGGTGGTGTCCCAGTTCAGCGCCGCGGCGCGGGACAGCAGCTCCGGGCCGGTGTCGCCGCGGACCACCGCGTCGACCACGCTGGCTTCCATCCGGCTGTCCCAGGTGCCGCGCGCCTCGGCGGCGTCGGCGTAGGCGGTGGCGGCGGTGAAGGCCAGGTCGCGGCTGTATTTCAGGACGCCGACGGTCAGGGCGGTCAGCTGCTCTTCGGAGCGGGCCAGCAGCGGCACCACCTCCTCGAAGAACTCCATGGTGACTCGGACCATCTCCACGCTGTGCCGCAGCGCGATGCGGCGGGCCAGGTCCTGGGGCACCAGCTCGAAGGCCTGCGCGGTGTGCCGGACGTTGCTCTTGGGGTCCTGCATCCATTCGGCGAAGTTGACCACGGCCGTCTGCACCACCAGCGACACGCTGGCCCGCTGGGAGGCTTCCAGGTCGGCGAAGAACGGCAACCGGTCCTGCATCACCGACACCGCCTCGGTGGCCAGCCGGCCGGAATACTGCTTCAGCCGGCGCAACACCGATTCCGGGACGGTATCCAGCATCTCCAGCGGAGACCGGGGATGTTTAGCGAACGGGCCGGCAAACGGGTTGTCATTCACCCCTAAAACCTACGCCATCTTTTGGAGACTTCCCCCAAAGGGGCGGGGGTGTCGGGCTGTTGGGGCGCTCGCGGCGGCGCGGGGCCGACGCTCGCGTGGTGCGGGGTCGCGGCGGCCTCGACCGTGAAGCTAACTTCACGCTCGGCGGAGGCGTGGTGGGCGTGGGCGCGCCCGCCCCGGGCGCCGTTAGGCCACGCCGGGGTCGGACGTCTGCTCGGGGGCGGCCAGCACGTCGTCGATGCGATACTGGCGGGCGGCGGCGACCGGTAACGACGGGTCGATCTCGCCGTCGCGCGCCAGCGCCTCGAGCACCGCGACCACCTGCGACTCGGCGTCGGTGTTGAAGTACCGGCGCGCCGCGGGCCGGGTGCCGGAGAAGCCGAACCCGTCGGTGCCCAGCGTCACGTAGGTGCCCGGCACCCACGGCCGGATCTGCTCGGGAACCGCGCGCATCCAGTCCGACACGGCAACCACCGGCCCGCTGGCATCCGCCAGCGCCTGCGCGACATAGGGGACGCCGGCGGGCCGGTCCGGGTGCCGCAGCCTGGCCCGGTCGATCGCCACGCCGTCGCGGTTCAACTCGCCCCAGCTGGTCACCGACCACACGTCGGCGGCCACGTCCCACTCGTCGGCCAGCATCTTCGCCGCGTTCAGCGCCGACGGCATGGCCACCCCGGAGGCTAGGATCTGCGCCTTGTTGGCGCGCTGTTCGGTGGCCACGTGGTAGCGATAGAGGCCGCGCAACAGGCCCTCGGGATCGAAGTTCTCCGGCTCCGGCGGCTGCACGTACGGCTCGTTGTAGACCGTGATGTAGAAGTACACGTCCTCGGGGTTCTCGCCGAACATCCGTGCCAGCCCGCTCTCCACGATGTAGGCGATCTCGTAGGCGAACGCCGGGTCGTAGGCGACCACGGCCGGGTTGGTGGCGGCCAGCAGCAGCGAGTGGCCGTCGGCGTGTTGCAGGCCCTCGCCGGTCAGGGTGGTGCGCCCGGCAGTGGCGCCGAGCAGGAAGCCGCGCGTCATCTGGTCGGCGGCGGCCCACAGCCCGTCACCGGTGCGCTGGAAGCCGAACATCGAATAGAAGATGTAGATCGGGATCACCGGCTCGTTGTGCGTCGCATACGACGTCCCGGCCGCGATGAACGATCCCACTGACCCGGCCTCGTTGATGCCCTCGTGCAGGATCTGCCCGACTTCGCTTTCCTTGTACGCCAACATCAATTCGGCGTCCACGGCGGTGTACAGCTGGCCGTTGCGGTTGTAGATCTTCAGCGACGGGAACCAGGAGTCCATGCCGAAGGTGCGCGCTTCGTCGGGAATGATCGGCACGATCCGCGAGCCAATCTCCTTGTCCCGCAACACTTCTTTGAAGGCGCGCACCGTCGCCATGGTGGTGGCGACCTCCTGTGTACCCGACCCCTTCTTCAGCGCTGCGTAGATGTCGTGGCCAGGAAGCCGCAATGCCTTTGTCTTGGTGCGGCGTTCGGGCAGAAAGCCGCCCAGGGTGCGGCGCCGGTCGAGCATGTAGCGGATCTCCGGGGCGTCGGAGCCGGGGTGGTAGTAGGGCGGCAGGTAGGGGTTCTCGTCCAGCTGGGCGTCGCTGATCGGAATGCGCATCGCGTCCCGGAAGTGCTTGAGGTCTTCCAGCGTAAGCGTTTTCATCTGATGCGTGGCGTTGCGGCCCTGGAAGTGCGCGCCCAGCGAGTAGCCCTTGATGGTCTTGGCCAAGATCACCGTCGGCTGGCCCTTGTGGTCGACGGCCGCCCGGTAGGCGGCATACACCTTGCGGTAGTCGTGGCCGCCGCGCTTGAGGTTCCAGATCTCGGCGTCGGTCATGTTCTCCACCAGGGCCTTGGTGCGCGGGTCGCGGCCGAAGAAATGGTCGCGCACGTAGGCGCCGTCGTTGGCCTTATAAGTCTGGTAATCCCCGTCGGGCGTGGTGTTCATCAGGTTCACCAGCGCGCCGTCCCGGTCGGCGTGCAGCAGGGCGTCCCACTCGCGGCCCCAAACCACCTTGATGACGTTCCAGCCTGCGCCGCGGAAGAACGACTCCAGTTCCTGAATGATCTTGCCGTTGCCGCGCACCGGGCCGTCGAGGCGCTGCAGGTTGCAGTTGATCACGAACGCCAGGTTGTCCAGCGCCTCGTTGGTGGCCACCTGGATCAGCCCGCGGCTTTCCGGCTCGTCCATCTCGCCGTCGCCCAAAAAGCACCACACGTGCTGATCGGAGGTGTCCTTGATGCCGCGGTCATGCAGGTAGTGGTTGAACCGCGCCTGATAAATGGCGTTCAGCGGGCCCAGGCCCATCGACACCGTGGGGAATTCCCAGAAGTCGGGCATCAGCCGCGGGTGCGGGTAGGACGGCAGGCCGCCGCCGGCGTGGCTGTGCTCCTGGCGGAAGCCGTCGAGTTGGTCGGCGGTCAACCGGCACTCCAGGAAGGCGCGCGCGTAGATCCCCGGGGAGGCGTGGCCCTGGATGAAGATCTGGTCGCCGCCGCCGGGATGCGACTTGCCGCGGAAGAAGTGGTTGAAGCCGACTTCGTACAGCGCCGCCGACGACGCGTAGGTCGAAATGTGGCCGCCCACACCGACTCCCGGTCGCTGCGCGCGGTGCACCATGATGGCGGCGTTCCACCGGATCCATGCCCGGTAGCGCCGTTCGACGTCCTCGTCGCCGGGGAACCACGGCTCCAGTTCGGTGGGAATGGTATTGACGTAGTCGGTGGAGGTCAGCGACGGGATGGCGACCCGCTGCTCGCCGGCCCGTTCCAACAGCCGCAGCATCAGATAGCGGGCCCGCGACGGCCCGGAGCGCTCCAGCAGTTCGTCGAAGGACTCCAGCCACTCCGACGTCTCTTCCGGATCGATGTCGGGGAGGTAGGACGCGACCCCCTCGCGGATCACCCGGACGCGGTCGGGTTCGGCCGGGCCGGTGGGGTTTGTGGCCAGATCGTGGCGCACGAATTCGGTTGTCAACCCACTACTCCTGTAATTGGCGGATGTGTGCCGTGGGGTGGTTCGCACCCCGACCACCATCGTGCCGCACCGGTGTTCGACGCGGATAGCCGACGTCTGGTAGCCGACTCGGCAGGCAACGCCCCGGCGGGTCGGGGACAGCCGCACACCCCACCCGGTAACGTCAGGACCGTGCTCATCCGGTGGCGTGGCGTCCCGCAGATGCAGGTGGGGGCTTTCCCCCGGCGTGGTGCGTTGGCGCTGGGCTGTGTGGCCGCCGCGCTGATCGGCATCGTGGGATGCACCTCCGTCACCAACGGAACCGCGACCCCCGACACCCGGGTGGCCCCGGCCTACCGGCAGTCCGTGTCCGCGTCGGTGTCCGCCTCGTCGGTGACCTCGAGCGTCCGCGAATCCCAGCGCCAGCAGTCGCTGACCACCAAGGCGGTGCGCACCGCCTGCGCCGCGCTGGTCACCACAAGCAAGAACGCGATCGACAAGACCAACGAATTCGTCCAGGCGTTCAATTCGGGCCGCGGCACCGTCCCCACCGAAGGTCCGGCGATCGATGCCCTCAACGACAGCGCCAACATGGTGGCCAACAGCTTCAACGACGCGATGTCGCAGCAGATCAAGGACGCGTTCAACGCCTACATCGACGCCGCGCACGCGGTGGCCAACGCCATCGGCACGCACGCGTCGACGTCGGAATTCAACAAGTGCGTCGACCAGCTCAACGACACGAAGAAGAAGGCGATCCAACTCTGCCTGGCAACCTAGTGAGCCGGAAGTGTGAACGGGATCGTGGCTGTGCGACGATAGTCGGCAATCACACGGTGTGCACGGCTGGCGCACATGGTTGAAGGAGGCTCCACGGTGGTCGCGGCGGATCACGCCCCGAGCTACGCTCGCAAACTGGGCATCCAACGGGACCAAGTTGTCCAGGAGTGGGGCTGGGACGAAGACACCGACGACGAGATCCGCGCCGCGGTGGAGGAAGCCTGCGGCAGCGACCTGCTCGATGAGGACACCGACGAGGTGGTCGACGTCGTGCTGCTGTGGTGGCGGGACGGGGACGGCGACCTGGTGGACACGCTGATGGACGCGATCAGCCCGCTGGCCGAGGACGGGGTGATCTGGGTTTTGACGCCCAAGACCGGCAAGCCGGGACACGTGATGCCGGCCGAGATCGCCGAGGCCGCTCCGGCCGCCGGGCTGATGCCCACGTCCTCGGTCAACCTGGGCGACTGGAGCGCCAGCCGGCTGGTGCAGCCCAAATCACGCGCCGGGAAGCGTTGATGCTGTCGGTCGGCATCCCCGCCCCGGACTTCACCCTGCGCGACCAGAACCAGCAGCGCGTCACGCTGAGCTCTTTCCGCGGCTCCAAGAACGTGCTGCTGGTGTTCTTCCGGCTGGCGTTCACCGGGATCTGCCAGGGCGAGCTGGACTAGTTGCGCGACCATATGCCCGAGTTCGAGAACGACGACAGCGCGGTGCTGGCCATCTCGGTGGGTCCACCACCCACACACCGGATTTGGGCGCTGGAGAGCGGTTTCACCTTCCCGGTGCTGTCCGATTTCTGGCCGCACGGCGCGGTCAGCCAGAGCTACGGCGTGTTCAACGACGAGGCCGGCTACTCCAACCGCGGGGCGTTCGTCGTCGACCGGTCCGGGATCATTCGCTTCGCCGAGATGAAGCAGCCCGGCGAGTCCCGCGACCAGCGGCTGTGGACCGACGCGCTGGCGGCGCTGAAGGCCTGAAAGTTTGGGGTCCCGGCCGGCGGGCGTGTAGCCTGCGGCCTGCACAGGGGCGCGTAGCTCAGTGGTAGAGCTCTGGTTTTACACACCAGCGGTCGGCGGTTCGATACCGCCCGCGCCCACCCGATGACCGGCCCGCCGGCCGGCCGCGCGCGGTGCCGAGCCGGCCGCCGAAGCCGGCTCGAAATGACTTGGCGGCGTAGGGCTCCCGACCGGTGGCCTGTGGGCGTGCCCCGAGATCCAGGACCGGGCGCCGGCGAGCACGGCGGCGTGCACCGCCCGCGGCCGGCCGGCGGGCACCGAACGTCGAGCGCGGCCCGCCGAACGCCTCCGCCGCCCCGTCGGTCGGGCAGTGCACGACGACCGCGTCCGAGGCGGTTCCGGTGGCCCGAATCCCGGCCTCGTGCAAGGCCTGCGCCTTGGCCTTGGTGGCGGTGGCCACGGCGTTGACCAACGCCGCCTCCGACAGCCGCACCGGCGCCGCCACCACGATGTTGATCGTCCCCACCCGGTGCGGCGCCTCGCGGCGGAAGTGGTGGTCGGGCACGGCCGCCCAGGCGGGGCTGGAGAGTCCGACCGTCGCGGTCACCTGCGCGCTGCCCTCGGCGCCGAGGTGGTGGCGGGTCACGTCGACGGCGGTGAGCAGCCCGCAGCCGGCGCCGGCGAGCCCGAGCGCGGCGCCGATCTCGCTCAGCTGGTGGTCGGGGTCTGTCCGGTCGTAATTGAGCGGGACCGTGGCGTTGACCAACCAGTCCCGCGCGCCGATGCCGCCGCCGAGCGGGCCCGACGAGATGCACAGGCGGGGCTCGGTGAACCGCCAGACCAGCACCGGCAGCGACCGGCCGTGTTCGACGCGCGCGGTCAACTGGGGATGCACGGGTCTCATCCTCGCGGGCGGGCGCCAGCGAGCATCACCAGGCCGCTATTTCGGGCCCCGGCAGTCGCGGTGGGCTCACGCTCGCGCACTATGAACGCGTGAAACCGTTCCGCATCGATGTCCCCGACGACGTTCTCGACGATCTGCGCGCGCGGCTGGCCCGCGCACCCGGTGACCCGAGACCGAATGCGTGGACGACTGGAGCCAGGGCATGCCGCTGGCCTACACCCGCGAACTGGCCGACTACTGGGCCGACGACTACGACTGGCGCGCGCGGGAAGCGGCGCTGAATCGGTTCGACCAGTTCGTCACCGAGATCGATGGCCTGGACATCCATTTCATCCATCAGCGCTCGCCGCACGCCGACGCGTTCCCGCTGCTGATCACCCACGGCTGGCCGGGCACGATCGTGGAGTTCCACAAGGTGATCGAGCCGTTGACCAACCCGGCGCCGGGACGCGCCGAGGACGCTCCACGTCGTGTGCCCGTTCCTGCCGGGCTACGGCTTCTCCGAGAAACCCACCCGCGCGGGGTGGGGCGTGGAACGGATCGCCCGGGCCTGGGAAACGCTGATGCTGCGCCTGGGCTATCAGCGCTACAGCGCGCAGGGCGGCGACTGGGGCGCGGCGGTGACCACCCAGATCGGCCGCAATCGCGGCCACTGCGTGGCCATCCACCTCAACATGCCGATCGGCAGGCCCAGCCAGGAGGCGCTGACCAACCCCACCGAGCAGGAGCGAGCGGCGTTGGTCGCGTTGGCGAATCACCGCAAGTGGGGCACCGGCTACTCCAAGCAGCAGTCCACCCAGCCGCAGACGCTGGGCTACGGCCTGGCCGATTCGCCGGTGGGTCAGCCGGCCTGGATCGTCGAAAAGTTCTGGGACTGGGCCGATTGCGACGGGCATCCGGAGAACGCGTTGAGCCGCGACGAGCTGCTCGACAACGTGATGGTCTACTGGGTGACCAACACCGCCGCCTCCTCGGCCCGGCTGTACTGGGAGAGCTTCTCGGCGTGGGGCGGCGGGGACCGGGTCGAATTGTCCACCGGCGTCGCGGCTTTCCCCGGCGAACTGCTCAAGGCGTCGCGCTCCTGGTGCGAGCCGGCCTACAACATCACGCACTGGACGGACATGCCGCGCGGCGGGCATTTCGCCGCATTCGAGCAGCCTGAGCTGTTCGTCGAGGATCTGCGCGTGTTCTTCGCGACGGTGTGCTGAGGACGGCTAGACCACCCGGCGGCCCCGGTGCGCCCGGGATCTCATTTCCCACAAGTAAATTCGATAGCCGAGGATCCACACCCCGTGCGGGATCAACCGGTCGGCCAGCCGCAACGAGAACAGCAGCCAGCCGAACCGGCGCACTGGCCCGGCGTCCAGTCCAGCTGCATCATCTCGCGGAACTCGGGGGCCAAGAACCCCGTCGTCGCAAACAGGTTGAACGGGCCGGCCAGCACCCGCAGCGGCCAGGGCAGAAAGGCCAGCGACGCCACCCCGTGCAGGTGCTCGCGCACCGGCGGGTCGATGCGCAGTTCGTCGAGCGAGCGTTTCCAGTACTCGTCGAAGGAGGCCCGGTCCGGCGGCCACATCCGCTCGGGCACCTGCAGTGTGGTGCCCAGCCGCGCGGCGTCGCGATAGACCGCGTCGGCCGAGGCCTCATCCAGCGGGCCGTGCAGGAACTCGTGTTGGTCGACGAAGTAGCGGTACAGGCACGCCGCCATCCACAGCTGCAGCTTAGGGTCAAAAGCGTTGTAGGACACTGGGATTGACGGACTGGACCGCACCTGCCGGTGGGCGACGTCCACCGCCGCGCAGATCAACGCCCGGTCGTAGTCGGTGCTGATGGTCGCGGCGGCCAGATAGGTGCCCGTGGTGCGGGCCCGCTTGAACGGATGCATGTAGACGTTGCCGCTGTCCACCGGGCTTTCCAGCACGCCGTAGCCGACGCCGGGCAGGGACAGCTGCATGATGACGTTGGCGGCGGGCAGCAACGTCGCCGCCGGATTCAGCAGGTCGGCGACCCGCGTCGTGGGCCGCTTCATTCCGGGCCCCGCCTCGTCGATTCCATGAACCCCAGCATGAGACGCTGCGCAGGTGTTGGCGACGCACCTCTCGGCGTGCTGATCGGTTACCTGGCCGACCGCGTGCTGGGCGACCCGCGCCGGGGTCATCCGGTGGCGCTGTTCGGCCGCGCCGCCGCCGGGCTGGAGAACCTCACCTACCGCGACGGCCGGGTCGCCGGCGCGCTGCACGTCGGGATGTCGATCGGGGCGGTGGGCCTGCTGGGGCTGGCCGTGCACCGGGCCGCCGCGCGCGCCTGCCCGCGCTGGTCGATCGCGGCGACCGCCGCGGCCGGATGGGTCTGCTCGGGTGGAACCTCGCTGACCTGCACCGGGCTGGCCATGGCCGAGCTGCTGGAGCGCGGCGACGTCGACGCCGCCCGTTGGCTGCTGCCGTCGCTGTGCGGGCTGACCCGGGCGGCGCTGGAATCGGTCGCGGAGAACACCTCCGACGCGCAGGTGGCGCCGCTGCTGTGGGCGGCGGCCGGTGGGGTGCCCGCGGTGCTGGCGTATCGCGGCATCAACACGCTGGACGCGATGATCGGTCACCGCTCGCCGCGCTATCTCCGATTCGGTTGGGCGGAAGCGAAATTGGACGACGTCGCCAACTACCCGGCGGGGCGGGTCACCGCGTCGCTGACGGTGCTGCTGGCGCCGGTGGTCGGCGGCTCCCCGTCGGGCGCAGCGCGGGCCTGGCGCCGCGACGCCGCCCGCCATCCCAGCCCCAACGCCGGCGCGGTGGAGGCGGCGTTCGCCGGGGCGCTGGACGTGCGGCTGGGCGGGCCCACCCAGTACCGGCACCAGCTGCAGATCCGGCCGACCCTCGGCGCCGGCCGCGAGCCCACGGTGACCGACCTGCGCCGGGCGGTGCGGCTGTCGGCGGCGGTGCAGGCCGCCGCTGTGGCCCTGGCGGCCGGGCTGCTGGCCGCCTACCGGCGGCGTCCGTAACGGTCGGCGAGCTTGTCCTGCACCGACCGCGGGGCTTCGGCTGCCGGCGCGGCCGGTTGCTTTTCCGCGCGGCGGGCCCGCAGCTCGGAGTAGGCGAAATAACCCACCCCGATCGGGGCCAGGATGCCGAACGCGATCCACTGGATGCCGTAGGACAGGAACGGGTCGGCGTCCAGTTGCGGCACACCGACCACCCCCAGCCCGCCGGGCTGACCGTCGACCAACTGTAGATATGACCCGGCGATCGGCACCTTGGTGAGCACCGCGATCTGCTCGGTGTCGATCGAATACACCTGCCGCACACCGTCTCCCACGAACGGGTCCTTGCCGGCGGCGGGCTCGGAGTTGCGCAGCCGGGCGGTAATGCTCACCGTGTCGGCGGGCGGGGGATCGGCGGGACCCGCGACCCCTCCAACGGCCGCACGTAACCGCGGTCGACCAAGACGGTGGGCCCGCCGTCGACCACGAAGGGCGCCAGCACCTCGAACGCCGGTTTGGAGTCGATCACCCGCAGCCGGGCCAGCACCTGCACGTCGGCCAGATAGTGGCCCGTGGCGCTCACCTGCCGCCACTGCTCGGCAGGGGCGGTCGAGTTTTCTTGCGGCAGAAGGGTTTTCAGCGGGACGGGCGGGGTGGTCAGGGAGTGTTCGATCTGGTGGTTCTGCTGTGAGGTCCTGCTGTGCTTGCCCAGCTGCCAGGGCGCGAGCACGGTGAAGCACAGGTACGCGAACGCGACCACCACCAGTGCCAGCACGATCCAGCCCGGTCGCAGCAGAAAAGACAAGCCGCGCAGCCACCGGGGCATCACGACGATCCGTTCTGCGCCAGCCGTTCGTCGACCCAGTCGTGCAGGCCGGGCAGCGCGGCCTCGATGACGGTGTAGACGCGTTCGAAGTCTTTGCTGACGCCGTAGTAGGGGTCGTCGACGTCGGGGGTGTGCGCGCCGGTGCGCGGGTCGAACGACCGCAGCATCCGGATGCGGTCCTCGTCGACGCCCAGGTGACGCAGCATCCGGGCGTGGTTGCGGTCCAGGGCCACCACCAGATCGGCGGACAGATGCTCGGCGCCCACCTGCGCGGCGCGGTGCTCGGTCGGGTAGCCGTGGGCGCGCAGCACGCCGGCGGCCCGCTCGTCGGCGCACTCGCCGACATGCCAGTTGCCGGTGCCGGCGCTGCTCACCCGCACGGCATCGGCCAAGCCGCGGCGGCGCAGCTGGTCGGTGAACATCTTCTCGGCCATCACCGACCGACAGATGTTGCCGGTGCACACGAACGTGACATGCAGCGGTTCAGACACCCGGCGCCCTCCGCAGCTCGTCGATGGTGGCGGTGCGGGTGACGCCGTCGGGGTGCGAGTCGGCGTGCCCGTAGCCCCAGCCGACCACCACGGTGTCGATGCCGTGCGCGGCCGCGCCGTGCACGTCGTGGCTGCGGTCACCGACCATCAGCACCCGCTCGGGCAGCGGTTCGAGCTGCGCCAGCGCGTGCGCGAGCACGTCGACCTTGGCCTTGCGGGAACCGTCCGGGCTGGCCCCGGCGATCACCTCGAAGTGATGGTCGAGCCCGAAATGGGCGAGGATGCGCCGCGCCGTCGGCTCCAGCTTGAAGGTGGCCACCGCCAGCCGCACCCTGGCGGTGCGCAGATCGGCCAGCAGCGCCTCGATCCCGTCGAACAGCGTGTTCATCGCCCAGCCGCGGGCGCCGTACTCGGCGCGGAACGCCGCGATCGCCGCCTCGGCGTCCTCGCCGAGTTGCATGGACCGGAACGTGTCGCCCATCGGCGGGCCGACGATCTGCGCGACGAGGTCGCCCGGGGGCACCGGCGCGCCGATGGACTCGAGCGCATGCAGGAAGCTGGCCACGATGCCCTCCGCGGAGTCGGTCAGCGTGCCGTCCAGATCGAAGATCACCAGCTGCGCCGCAGGGGCGGCGGGATCGGCTGACGTTGTTCCTGTCACCTCACCATTGTCCTCGATGGCCGCGGCGGGCCTGGACGGTGCTGCTCCGGGCCGCCGGGCCGGCCACTAATGTTTCACGGATGGCGAGTCTGAACCTGAGCCCGCCGGCGGCGCGCTATCACGGTGATCAGGCCGTCGCACCCGGGATGTTGGATTTCGCCGTCAACGTCCGGCACGGCCGGCCGCCGCAGTGGCTGCTGGATCGGTTGGCGTCGCGGCTGCGCGACCTGGCCCGCTACCCGGGCGACGACGACGTGCACCGGGCGCAGGACGCCGCCGCCGAACGGCACGGCCGCAGCCGCGACGAGGTGGTGCCGCTGGCCGGGGCGGCCGAGGCGTTCGCGCTGCTGAGCAACCTGCACCCGACGCGGGCGGCGGTCATCGCGCCGTCGTTCACCGAACCGGCCGCAGCGCTGAGCGCGGCCGGGGTGCCGGTGCACCACGTCGTGCTGGAGCCGCCGTTCGGTCTGCACGGCGCGGCCGTCCCCGAGGAGGCCGACCTGGTGGTGGTGGGAAATCCCACCAATCCCACTGCGGTGCTGCACGGCCGTGAGCAGCTGCTGGCGCTGCGCCGGCCCGGACGGATCCTGGTGGTCGACGAGGCGTTCGCCGACGCGATTCCCGGCGAGCCGCAATCGCTGGCCGGTGACGCGCTGCCCGACGTGCTGGTGCTGCGCAGCCTGACCAAGACGTGGGCGCTGGCCGGGCTGCGGGTGGGCTACGCGCTGGGCGCGTCGGAGGTGCTGGCGCGGCTGACCGCGCAGCGGGCGCACTGGCCGGTGGGCACGCTGCAGCTGACGGCGCTGGCGGCCTGCTGTGGCCGGCGGGCCGTCGCCGACGCGGCGGCCGGAGCGGAGCGGTTGAGCCTGCTGCGCGAGAAGATGGTGGCCGGGCTGGCGTCGGTGGGCGCCGACGTGCTCGGCGGGCGGGCGCCGTTTGTGTTGTTCCGGATGCCGGATGCGGTCCGGATCCGAAAGATGTTGCACGACAAGGAGATATCCGTCCGCCGCGGTGACAAGTTCGTCGGTCTGGACGAGTGGTACCTGCGCGCCTCGGTGCGCCCGGAGTGGCCGCTGCTGGCGCAGGCGATCGCGGAGGTGCAGCGGTGAGCGTGAAACTCGCCGACGTCATCGCGGTGCTCGACGAGGCCTACCCGCCGGGGCTGGCCGAACCCTGGGATTCGGTGGGGCTGGTCTGCGGGGACCCCGACGAACCGGTGGAGTCGGTGACCGTGGCGGTGGACGCGACACCCGCGGTGGTCGACGAGGTCCCGGCCGGCGGGCTGCTTCTGGCCCACCACCCGCTGCTGCTGCGCGGGGTGGACACCGTCGCGGCCAGCACACCCAAGGGTGCGCTGGTGCACCGGCTGATCCGCACCGGGCGGTCGCTGTTCACCGCGCACACCAACGCCGACTCGGCATTGCCCGGGGTCTCCGACGCGTTGGCCGATGCGCTTGGCCTGACCGTGGAGGCCGTGCTGGAGCCGGCCCGGCCCGCCTCCGATCTGGACAAGTGGGTCATCTACGTGCCCGGCGAGAACGCGGACGCGGTGCGGGAAGCCGTCTTCGCCGCCGGCGCGGGCCATATCGGCGACTATTCGCATTGCAGCTGGAGCGTCACCGGCATCGGGCAGTTCCTGCCGCACGAGGGCGCCTTGCCCGCGGTGGGCAGTGTTGGCAGGGTGGAACGGGTGGCCGAGGAACGGGTCGAGGTGGTGGCCCCCGCGCGCTCCCGGGCCGCGGTGCTGGCGGCGATGCGCGCCGCCCATTCCTACGAGGAGCCCGCGTTCGACATCTTCGCGTTGCTGCCCCCGCCCGACGACGCCGGGCTGGGCCGCATCGCACGGCTGGAGCACCCGGAGCCGTTGCGGCGCTTCGTGTCTCGGGTCGACGCGGCGCTGCCGGCGACGTCCTGGGGAGTGCGGTCGGCGGGCGACCCGGAGCTGGCGGTGTCGCGGGTCGCGGTGTGCGGCGGCGCCGGCGATTCGCTGCTGGCCGCCGCGGCCGGCGCCGGCGTGCAGGCCTACCTCACCGCCGACCTGCGCCACCACCCGGCCGACGAGCATCGTCGGGCCTCCGAGGTGGCCCTGATCGACGTGGCGCATTGGGCCAGCGAATTCCCTTGGTGCGCCCAAGCCGCCGACCTGCTGCGGTCCCGGTTCGGTGGACGGCTCGACGTGCGGGTGAGCTCGATTCGCACCGACCCGTGGAATGTCGAGCACGACGGGGGTGAGGGATGATGAAAGCCGATGTGGCACAGCAGCGTTCACTACTGGAGCTGGCGAACGTGGATGCCGAACTGTCCCGGCTCGCGCACCGGGCCGAGCATCTGCCCGAGCAGCAGGCGTGCGAGCGGATGCAGCAGGAATACGACGCCGCCGGTGACCGGCTGGGCGCGGTGCGAATCGCCTTGGAAGACATCGATGCTCACGTGCGGCTGCTGGAAGCCGAGGTCGATGCGGTGCGCCAGCGCAAAGACCGCGACCGCGCGCTGCTGCAGTCCGGAGCGATCGACGCCAAGCAGCTGGCCGACCTTCAGCACGAGCTGGAGACCCTGCAGCGTCGCCAGACCAGCCTGGAGGATTCGCTGCTGGAGGTGATGGAGTGCCGCGAGGAGCTGCAGGCCCAGCTGGACGGCGAGCAGCAGACGCTCAAGGAGCTGGAGGCCGAGATAGCCACCGCGCGGCGCGATCTGGACGCCGCGCGCGCCGAGATCAGCGAGTCCCGTGCGCTGCATTCGTCGCGGCGCGAC
Organism: Mycobacterium lepraemurium; assembly: GCA_002291465.1. GTDB lineage: Bacteria > Actinomycetota > Actinomycetes > Mycobacteriales > Mycobacteriaceae > Mycobacterium > Mycobacterium avium. Next base: position 1,894,632 of record CP021238.1, read on the forward strand.
GCGCTGAGCGCCGAACTGGACCCCGAGCTGTTCGCCCTCTACGAACGGCGACGCGCCCGGGGCGGGCCGGGCGCCGGGCAGCTGCTGGGACGGCGGTGCGGCGCCTGCCGGCTGGAAATCGACCGCGGGGAGCTGTCCCGGATCTCGGCGGCCGCCGAGGACGACGTGGTGCGGTGCCCGGAATGCGGGGCAATCCTGCTGCGGGTCAAGGGGTCCGGTCGGTGAAGGTCGTCATCGAAGCCGACGGCGGATCGCGCGGCAACCCCGGCCTCGCCGGGTACGGCGCCGTGGTGTGGACACCGGACCGCGGCACCGTGCTGGCCGAGAACAAGCAGGCTATCGGCCGGGCCACCAACAACGTCGCCGAATACCGTGGCCTGATAGCCGGTTTGGACGACGCGCTGAAGCTGGGCGCCACCGAGGCCGAGGTCTACCTGGATTCCAAGCTGTTGGTGGAGCAGATGTCGGGGCGGTGGAAGGTCAAACACCCCGACCTGATCGAACTGCACGCCCAGGCCCGAGGCCTGGCCGCGCGGTTCGACAGGATCATCTACTCGTGGATTCCCCGCGAGCGCAACTCGCATGCCGACCGGCTGGCCAACGAGGCGATGGACGCGTCTGCCGCGGCCACCGGTACGGAGGAAAGGCCCGAGCCGGCGGAAACGCCCGGGCGGGCCGAACAATCCGATCCGACCGCCGTCGACGCCGGGAAAACCGCCGCGGCGCCGTCACCGGCGGCGCCCGGCTGGACCGGCGCGCGCGGCACCCCGACCCGGCTGCTGTTGCTGCGACACGGGCAGACCGAATTGTCGGTGCAGCGCCGGTATTCCGGGCGCGGCAACCCCGCACTCACCGAGACGGGACGGCGGCAGGCCGACGCGGCGGCACGCTATCTGGCTGCGCGCGGCGGGATTTCGGCGCTGTTCGCCTCCCCGCTGCAACGGGCCTACGACACCGCGGCGGTCGCCGCCAAGGCGCTGGGCCTGGACGTGACCGTCGACGACGACCTGATCGAAACCGATTTCGGGGCCTGGGAGGGGTTGACGTTCGGCGAGGCCGCCGAGCGCGACCCCGGACTGCACCGGCGCTGGCTGCGCGACACCAGCACTGCCCCGCCGGGCGGGGAGAGCTTCGACTCGGTGGCCAAGCGGGTGTCGCGGGTTCGTCAGAAGATCATCGCCGCACAGCAGGGCAGCACCGTGCTGGTGGTGTCGCACGTGACGCCGATCAAGATGCTGCTGCGGGAGGCGCTGGACGCCGGCCCGGGCATCCTGTACCGGTTGCATCTCGACCTCGCCTCGCTGAGCATCGCCGAGTTCTATTCCGACGGAGCCGCTTCGGTGCGGCTGGTCAACCAGACCGGATACCTGTAGAACGCCGGAAAGCCAGGCGGCCGCGTTAGCCGTCGCCGGCGGGCAGGTGCACGGTGATGGCGTGCTCGGGGCAGTTCTGCTCGCCGACGCCGGCCTGCGCCTCGAGCTCACCAGAGACCCGCTCGGCCCGCACCACGCAGTGGCCGAACTCGTCGGCGTCGACGACAACGCGCCTCATCGCGCCCTCATCGCACTGGGAAGACCAGCGGCAGCGACTCCACCGACCTCAGCGCGGCGGTGTAGGTCAGCTGCGTGCCCGGTTGATCTCGTAATCAGGTATGCGCCTAAGGAATTCGCGAAGCGCCACGCGCAACTCCATGCGGGCCAGATGAGGGCCGAGGCAGCGATGCGGGCCGCCGCCGAAGGCCCGGTGCCGGTTGGGGCTGCGGGTGAAGTCGACGGCTTCGGGGTCGGGGAACTCGGTCGGGTCGGTGTTGGCCGCGCCAAGCAGCGGGCTGACCCGTTCGCCCTTGCTGATCGGGCAGCCGCCGACCTCGACGTCTTGCGTTGCGACGCGGGCGACACCGGGAACCGGTGTCTTCCAACGCAACAACTCCTCGACGGCGCCGGGCAGCACGTCGGGTCGCTCGACAAGCTGACGACGGTGCTCGGGGTGGCGCGCCAGGTAGACGAAAAAGCAGTCCAACGAGTCGGTGACGGTGTCCAGGCCGGCGATCAGGAACAGGAAGCAGATGTCGAGCAGCTCCTCGCGGGACAGCGGCTGCCCGCCCACGTCGGCGGCGATCATTGCGGACAGCACGTTGTCGCGCGGGACCGCGATGTGCTCGTCGATGGCCTTGTCGAAGTACTCGTAGATCTGTTGGGCCGCACCGGCGGAGCTCTCGTGGCGTCGGTCGAACCCCGAGTCGCCCGCAGGGCGGATCACGCCGTCCTTCCACCGCAGAAAGCGGGTCGAGGTCCTCCAGCGGCAGTCCCAGCAGCTGCAGGAATACCGTGCACGGCAGGGGAACCGCGAACTCGGCGTGGAAGTCGCATTCGCCCCGCGCGGCGAACCGGTCGATCATCTCGTTGACCAGCTCGGTGACGAGCGGTTCGCGGCGGGCCATCTCGCGCGCGCGGGGGGGGGGGGCAGCGGGTCGAGGATGCGGCGGTACTTGGCATGCTCGGGCGGGTCGATCTGCAGCGGGATCAGCGGCCGCACGTTGCCCAGGTCGACCGCGTCCATGTTCGACGAAAACAGTTCGGTGTGCTTGGGCGCCATCTCGATGTCGGCGAGGCGGCTGAGCACCACGGCCTGCGGGGACCGGAACACCGGGTTGGACTCGCGCAGCGCCTTGTACATCGGTTGCGGCTCCGCGACTCCGGTGACGGTCTGGTCGACGAAACCTCCGGCTTCGGTCATTGGGTCAGCCTGGCACCATCGTTGGCGCCAGGCAATGGCGTGGCCGGCTAACTGTGCAGGTGCAGCCGTTCGCCGGGCGGTCCGAAGATGACGATGGCCTCCATCGGCCCGTCGACCACGCCGAACCAGTGCGGAGTCCACGTCGAGAACTCGACCGCCTCGCCGGGATCGATGGTGAAGTCCCGGTCGCCCAGGATCAGCCGCATCCGGCCGGCCAGCACGTACATCCAGTCCTGGACCTCGTGCACGGGCAGCTCGGCGGACGGGGTGTGCCGCCGGGCGCTGACCCGGATCTTGAAGGCGTGCAGGCCGCCGGCGGGGCCCTGGGGGTCAGCGGCCAGTAGGTGACGCCGTGGTGGGTGTGCGCCCGACCCGCGCACCCGCGGCAGGTGATCCAGCGCCAGCCGGCGCTTCCCGGACTCCAGGCGGCTCAGCGTCGACACGTCGATCCCCGCCCGCGCACCCACCTCCTGCAACGTCAGGCCGCGCTGCATGCGCAGCTCCCGCAGCCGCCGGCGCACCTGGACGTTGATATCGGTGTTTGCCTGAATGGCAAACAAGCTTGGCAAAACTTGGGCGGGTGGGCAAGCTCGCGGTATGGACACTTCGTGCGAACCCGCTGAGGCCGGGCGGTTTTGGGAAGAACGCTATCGCGGCGCCGAGCGGGTGTGGAGCGGGCGGGTCAATCCGCGGCTGGCCGAACTGGCCGCCGACTTACCGGCGGGGCGGGCGCTGGATCTGGGCTGCGGGGAGGGCGCCGACGCGCTGTGGCTGGCGCAACGAGGCTGGACGGTGGTCGCCGTCGACATCTCGGCCACCGCGCCCCGGAGGGGATGTTCGACTTGGTCTCCGCCCAGTATTTCCACTCGCCGGTCCACCTCGACCGGGACGCCGTGCTGCGCCGGGCGGCCACCCGGGTGAAGCCCGGGGGTGTGCTGTTGATCGTCGACCACGGCGCGGCGCCACCGTGGGCGCAGCACGACGGTCACCACTTTCCCGGTGTCGAGGAGGTGCTCGCGTCGCTGCGGCTGGATCCGGACGGGTGGACCCGGCGGCGGGCCGAGGCCGCGGGGCGCGAAATGACCGGTCCGAATGGAGAAGTCGGGACGTTGGTGGACAACATCATGATGTTGCGGCGGACCGAACAGGCCTACGCGGCGTCGTGAAAGATCAAGCCCATCGCGTAGCGCTGGCCGGAACGCGCCACCGAGACCCCGTGGCGTACCGGCGCCGCGGACCAGCCGCGGGCCGAGCGCACCGGACGTTGCCGGGTGGTGAAGACATAGCCATGGCCCTGCGGTAATTGCGTTGCGGTGCCGCGGGATTGGGCACGCGGCCGCTGCTCGACAAGCAGGAATTCGCCGCCGGTGTAGTCGGTCTGCGGATCGCTCAGGTTGATCACCACCTGAAGCGGAAACACCAAGTCCCCGTAGAGATCCTGATGCAGCGCATTCCAGTCGCCGGCACCGTATTTGAGCATCAGGGCGGTGGACCGTTGCTGCCCGGCGGCGTGGCAGGCCGCCAGCCAGTCGTCGAGGCGGTCCGGCCATACGGGGTCACGGCCGAGTTTGCCCCACCAGTCCCGGGCGATCTGCAGCAACCGGGGATAGAGGGCCTGTTTGAGTTGTTCGATCGGCTCGGGATAGGGCGCGCGGAAGTAGCGGTACTGCCCGGCGCCGTAGCGGTTGGGGGCCATGTCGATGGTCGACCGGAACAGGTCGTCGTCGGCGTAGAGTTCGCGCAGCCGTGCGGCTTCCCGGGGCGTGATCAGCCACGGCAGCAGCGCCCCGCCGAATTCGCCGACCGCGGCGGCGATGGCGTCCCAATCGCCGGAGTCGATGCGCCTGTGCCATCGGTCCATCAGGTCCACGATAGGGCCCGCCCGGCCGCGGCGAGGGTGTTGCTGGCACCGGCCGGGTGCAGCGGGTACCGTGGATCGTCGCGGACGAGTTGGCCGGGCGGCCGCGGCTCGTATCCCGAGTCGAGGAAAGTCCGGACTTCACAGAGCAGGGTGATTGCTAACGGCAATCCGAGGTGACTCGCGGGAAAGTGCCACAGAAAACAGACTGCCACCCTCGCGGTGGTAAGGGTGAAAAGGTGCGGTAAGAGCGCACCAGCACCCCGGGTGACCGGGGTGGCTCGGCAAACCCCACCCGAAGCAAGGTCAAGAAGGCCGTGCCGGCGGCACGGCCGCGCAGGCGTCCGAGGGTTGCTCGCCCGAGCCTGCGGGTAGGCCGCTCGAGGCACCCGGTGACGGTGTGTCCAGATGGATGGTCGCCGCCGCGCCGCCGGTTTTCCGGCGGCGCGGAACAGAATCCGGCTTACAGGCCAACTCGTCCGCCCCGGCTTCGTTGCCGGCGGCTGCCGGCTAATCCGCCTTGTGCACCGCCTTGCCGAGTTTGCGCAGCGTGTCGTCGAGTTCGTCACGGCAGCGTTGCGCCAGATCGGCCTCGCGCTGATACAGCAGCCCGTAGGTGAAGGTGTCCTCGCCGGCGGCGTGCGCGGCTTGCGCCTCCTGGCTCAGGTGTTCGCGGCTGACCACGCTGTCTTGGTGATCGCCCAGCAGCGACTGCACGGCCTTGGCCCGCTCGGCCACCCGCACCGCTCCGGTCGTCGTCGCGGTGTATCGAAGTTGCTTGGCGCGCTTTCGGATTCGATGTATCGCCTCGTCGCGTAGGTGTCGGTCGCCGGGGTGCGCGCGGTCCACCCGGGCGGCGCCCTTGGCGGCCTTGCGGACCTTGCGGTAGGCGGCATCGATGGTCACCGGCTGCTGCTCCTCGGCCCCGGGGAGGCCGGGGCGCCGGGCCGCGATCGCGTCCAGGGAGTCGAGCAGCCGGAAGTAGCGCTGCGACCGCATGGCGATCAACGAGCGGCGCAGCCCGACCTGGTAGCGGCGCCGGGCACCCCCGACCAGACGTTCGCGCACCGGCCCGCGCACCAATTCCGGTGGGAGCGCGTCCAAGTCGTGCTCGTAGCGTTCGGCGAGCACCTCGGCGTCGCGGGCCACCCCCAAAATGCCGGCCAGCTCCCGCAATTCGTCGAGCACCCACCCGTCGTCGCCCAACCCGAACGAATCCTGGTAGTCGCGCAGCAGGCTGCGCAGCTTGCGGGTGGTGACCCGCATCTGGTGGACGGAGTCGAAGGCGTCGGCGCGCACGGCGCGATCCCACACCAGCAGCTCGCGAACCTGCTCGGCGATCGCGTGCTGCAGCGGATCCTCGGGCGGCCGCGCGCCGTTGGGCGACGGCGCCCTGCCCAGCACCCGCGCCAGCTTGGAGCCGTGGCCGGCCGGCACCGCTCCGGCGTCCAGCAGCCGGTTACTCAGCCGGTTCAGCAGCTCGGCGCCGGCGGCGCCTTGGGCGTGCCCGTTACCGCCGAGCAGCTCCAATTCCCATTCCCGCCACTCCTGTTGGGTGGGCGGATGTTGGGTGGGCACGTGTTCGGTGGGCGATGCGGCAGTGTCGTCCGAACCGCCGGAACCGTCGTCGGGGCCCTCAGGCGCGCTCGGCGTCGCCCACGCGGTGACGTGGTCGTTGCTGAACTCGGCCAGCGGGTGGTCCGCCGCGTCGTAGAGCACCTGGGTGTCGCGCTCGGTGGTGATCCGCGCGATCGGCCGCAGCGGACGGTTGCGGACGATGGCCAGCACCACATCGAGCAACTCGGTGGACACGGTGTCGGCGTCGGAGGCGTCCAGCGGTGCCCGGACTTCGGTGCGCGCGTCGGGGCCGGCGGGCAGCTTCAGGTGCCATCCGGCGTCCGAGCCGCCGGTACGGCGGCGCAGGGTGATCTTGTTGCGCGCCAAGTCATGTGCGGGCGTGTCGAAATACGTCGCGTCCAGGATCTGGGTCGGCGACTGCTCGACTCGGGTGACCGCGGCGATCCCTTCGAACGAGGGCGACACGGTGGACTCGACCACGTCGAACTTGCGCTCCACCTCGAGATGACGCGAGGTCTGCGGCGCTTGTGCGGGCATCTTCGGGCTCCATCGGAGGCGCGTTGGGGGCGCCGGGCGCGGCCGTCAACATGGCGGACAGGGGCGGATGAGCACCCATAGCCTGCCATACCGCGGTGACGACGTTACGGCGGTGGAGACGGCGGGGGAGTCGAGGTGTCGTTTTCGGGCAGTGGCGCGTAAACGGCCGGCGGCGGGGCGTAGAGGGCGATGTTGTCGCCGATGTTGGTGCACCCGCTCACCGTGACGCGCCGGCCGGCGCCCACGCACACGGTCGCGTCCGCGCGATCGGCGCCGGGCACGGCGACCAAGATCGCGGGTACCGCGGCCAGACCGCAGAGCACCAGCAATGCCGCACGGCACCGGCGGGCATTCATCCGCGCTCTCCTTCCGACGCTTTGATTGCCACCTGTTGCATTGTGCCGTCGTGACCCGGTGGCGGGCGGGAATCGGAAATAATCGCCTGGCGGCCGCGCAATTCTTCGCCGCGAATCAGCGCCCGCGTGGCGAGGAAACCCTTATGATTTGCCATACGCACAACCGCCGCCTTTCGGCAGAACCGACGAATGGAGCGTTCGATGGCGCCTTTTGCTCGCTCGGCACCCCGAGCCATCGGCGAAAGAATCGCGGCCGGCGCGGCCGGGGTGGCAATGACCGTCGCCGGCCTTTTCCCGCCGCTTGTGCTGACGGCGGGACCGGCGGCGGCGGACTGGCCGATGGACAATCCGGAACCGGCGCCGGCGTCGCTGCCGAACTGCACGGCGGCCGACTTGGCCCAGGTGTCGGCGGGCGTCGCCGCGGCCACGTCGGCGTATCTGTTCAGTCACCCGGACGTCAACGCCTACTTCACCAGCTTGAAGGGCCAGCCCCGCGACGAGATGCGCGCGCAGCTCAAGCAGTACATGGACGCCAACCCGCAGACCCCCGCCGACCTGGAGGGCATCCGCCAGCCGCTCACCGATTTCCAGGACCGCTGCCGCTGACGGCCAAGGTCGGTCAGCCGGTCGGCGGTGGCTGCAGATGCATCGCCAGATCGCTCAGCTCGAGCGATGGTCTGAATCTCGCTGTCCCGGAACGGCCGCCCGTCGGGATCCAGCAGGTCGTGGAACCATTCCCGGGGCATCGCCGGATCTGGATGCTCCCAGGAATCCCACGGGAAATACGTCTGGGTTTTCCCGGCGACCAGGACCCAGTTGAACGCGCCGACGTTGGCGCGCTTGGCGATCGGCAGGATGGTTTGCACTGTGCTGCCCAGCGGTCGGGCCATGTACTCGGTGCACAGGATCGGGCGCCCCAGCAGCACCAGATCGGCGATGCGCTTCTCGAACGCCGCCGGTTCGCCGTAGCAGTGGAAGGTGATGACGTCGGAGTTGTCGAGCTGGATGCCGCTGATGACGCTGCGCCGTGCCGGGTCGGCCCACTCGCCCTGCCACACGCCGCTGGTCAGCGGCTGGCAGGGATCCACCGAGCGGGCCCACGCGAACACCTGCGGCAGCAGCTCGGCGACCCGGTCCAGCTTGCCCGTGCGCTGGACCGAGGCGTAGGCGTCGGCGGGATTGTCCGGCTCGTTCCAGAGGTCCCAGCCCAGGATGCGGTCGTCGGTGCGGAATTGCGACAGCACCCCGGTGACGTAGCCGCGCAGGGTGTGCAGGTAGCCGTGGTCGTCCAGCCGCGCCGCGCCCGGGCTTTGCACCCAGCCGGAATTGTGGATGCCGGGCCGGGGCGCCCGCTGCGGACCCGGTTGGGGAATAGGGATCCCAGCACGAATCGAACAACACGAACAGCGGCTTGATGCCGTGTCGGGCCGCGATGTCGACGAACCGGGCCAGGCGGCCCTGAAATCCCCGGTGGTCCTGTTCCCACAGCAGGTCGTGCAGGAAGACGCGCACCGCGTTGAACCCGTTGCGGCGGGCCCAGCCCAGCTCGGTGTCGATGCGCCGAGGGTCGAAGGTGTCCGGCTGGAACATCTCCAGCTGGTTGATGGCGTTGGAGGTGATGTAGTTCGCGCCGACCGGCCAATCCTGCGCCTGATACCAGCGTTTGGCCCGCTCGGGCGACCACCGGCTTGCCTGCGGCGAGGTGCGGGGCGGCTGCGCGGACGCGTGCGGTGCTCGGGCCAAAGCCATGCCTCCTGCCAATAGCAGCGGCAACTTGAACACCAGTCGACGGTGCACTAAGTCACCACGATTCCCCCGGTCGATGTGGTCCCATCCTTGCGCTAGACAATCCGTCTTCGGCAATCGTACATCGTTGCCACACAAAGGTTTTCAGCCCACACCGGCCGCCAGGCCGTGACCGGGACGGCTGCAGTGCGCGCTAAAACCCTTGCTACGCCGTCACAGTAGCGCAGCGGGGCGAGGGCCCCAACGACCGCGTCAGAAGCAGTGCTCGCCGGCCGGGAAGACCCCGGTGGCCACCTCGCGCGCATACTGCGTTGCGGCGCGGCGCAATTCGCCGCCGATGTCGGCGAAGCGCTTGACGAAGCGGGCGGACTTGCCGCTCATGCCGGCCATGTCCTGCCAAACCAGAACCTGGCCGTCGCAGTTGGGGCCGGCGCCGATCCCGATGGTCGGGATGGTGAGCTTGCCGGTGATCTGGGTGGCCAGCTCGGCCGGCACCATCTCCATCACCACCGAGAACGCTCCGGCCTCGGCGACGCCGATCGCGTCGGCGATGGTCTGTTCGGCCGCGTCGCCGCGGCCCTGCACCCGGAAACCGCCCAGGCTGTTCACGCTCTGCGGGGTGAAGCCGATGTGCGCCATCACCGGGATGCCGGCCGCGGTCAGGTGAGCGATCTGCTCGGCCACCCGTTCGCCGCCCTCCAGCTTCACCGCGTGCGCGCCGCCCTCCTTCATGAACCGGGTGGCGGCGGCCAGCGCGGCGGCCGGCCCGGCCTCGTAGCTCCCGAAAGGCAGATCGGCGACCACCAGGGCGTGCGGGGCTCCCCGCACCACGCCGCGGACCAGCGGGATCAGCTCGTCGATCGACACCGGCATCGTGGTGTCGTAGCCGTAGACGACGTTGGCCGCCGAGTCGCCCACCAGCAGCACCGGGATGCCGGCCTCGTTGAAGATACGGGCGGTGGAATAGTCGTACGCTGTCAGCATGGCCCACTTGTGGCCCTCGGCCTTCATCTTCTGCAGATGGTGGGTGCGAATCCTGGTGCGCGGCTGGGCGGGCTGGGCCGGCTGGGCGGCGTAAACATTGTGCTCAGACATCGTTGTCCTAGTGGGTGGTCAGGTCGATCCTCGTGGCCCTCAGTTTTGGAAAATCCTGAGCGGGTCCCCGGGTTCGTCTGACGGTGTCATTCTGCCATTTCTTTTGCGCAGTCGCACCGCCGCGGCGGTGTGAGACATACTATGCTGCGCATGCAGCGGCTGAGTGGACTCGACGCCAGCTTCCTGTACCTGGAGACCTCGTCGCAGCCCATGCATGTGTGTTCGATCATCGAGCTGGACACCTTGACGGTGCCGGGCGGCTACACCTTCGAGCGGCTGCGTGACGCCCTGGTGCGGCGCATCCGGGCGATTCCGCCTTTCCGGGAAAAGCTCGCCGACAGCCCGCTGAAGCTGGACCATCCGGTCTGGGTGGACGACGAGGACTTCGACGTCGGCCGTCACCTGCACCGCATCGCCGTGCCGGCGCCGGGCGGGCGTGCCGAGCTGTCGCAGATCTGCGGCCACATCGCCCAGACGCCGCTGGACCGCCGCCGGCCGCTGTGGGAGATGTGGGTGATCGAGGGCGTGGCCGGCACCGACTGCCACCGGGACGGGCGGCTGGCGGTGATGACCAAGGTGCACCACGCCGGCGTCGATGGGGTGACCGGCGCCAACCTGATGTCGCAGCTGTGCGCGACCGAGCCCGACGCCGCGGCGCCGGAACCGGCCGCGGGCGTCGGCGGCGGCGCCGGGTGGCGGATCGCCGCCGGCGGCCTGGTCAGGTTCGCGGCCCGGCCGCTGCGGCTGGTCAGCGTGGTGCCCGACACCGCGTCGTCGGTGCTGGCCACGGTGCGACGGGCGCTCGACGGCGCGGCCATGGCCCGCCCGTTCGCGGCGCCCGCGACGGTGTTCAACGCCCGGATCAGCAACCGGCGCTGCATCGCGTATGCCGAATTGAATCTCGACGAGGTCAAAGCGGTGAAGAACCATTTCGGTGTCAAAGTCAACGACGTGGTGATAGCCTTGGTTTCCGGCGTGCTGCGCCAATATCTGGCGGAGCGAAACGCATTGCCGGATTCGTCGCTGGTGGCGTCGGTCCCGATTTCCGTGCACGGCAAATCCGACTGGCCCGGCCGAAATCAGGTATCGGCCATGTTCACGTCGCTGCATACCGAAATCGCCGACCCGGTGCAGCGGCTGAAAGCGATCGCCCACGCGAATTCGGTTGCCAAAGAACACAGTTCGGCCATCGGGGCGTCATTGCTGCAGGATTGGACGCAATTCGCGGCGCCGGCGGTGTTCGGCATCGCGATGCGGCTCTACGCGCGGACCCGGTTCACCGACAGCATGCCGGTGCACAACTTGGTGGTCTCCAACGTGCCGGGGCCGCAGGTTCCGCTGTACCTGTCGGGCTGCGAGGTCAAGGCGATGTATCCGCTGGGGCCGATCTTTCACGGCTCGGGACTCAACATCACCGCCATGTCGTTGCGGGGCAAGCTGGACGTCGGCCTGATCGGCTGCCCGGACCGGGTGCCCGACCTGTGGGAGCTGGCCGACGAGTTCGCGGTGGCGATGGAGGAGCTGCGGGCGGCGGCGCGATAGCCGGGCCGCGGTGCCGCTGATCAGGATCCCAAGTTTCCTCTGGCAGCATATGTGGGCATGGGCCTGTCTCGTCGCGGTAAGAGCGCGCGCACGCTGCTGATGTGGATGTCGATCGCAGCGGTCGCGTTGCTGTTGGCGGGCTGCGTCCGGGTGGTGGTGGGACGCGCCGTCATGTCCGGGCCCAAGCTGGGCCAGGCCGTGGAGTGGACGCCGTGCCGGGCCGCCAACCCGAAGGTCAAACTGCCCGCCGGCGCGCTGTGCGGCAAGCTGGCCGTCCCGGTCGACTATGACCACCTCGACGGCGACGTGGCGACGCTGGCGATGATCCGTTTCCCCGCCACCGGGGACAAGATCGGTTCGCTGGTGATCAACCCCGGTGGGCCGGGGGAGTCGGGCATCGAGGCGGCGCTGGGCGTCGTGCAGTCGTTGCCCAAGCGGGTCCGCGAACGCTTCGACCTGGTCGGTTTCGACCCGCGCGGGGTGGGCGCGTCGCGCCCGGCGGTCTGGTGTAACTCCGACGCCGACAACGACCGGCTGCGCACCGAGCCCAACGTCGACTACAGCCCGGCCGGGGTGGCCCACATCGAGGACGAAACCAAACAGTTCGTCGGCCGCTGCGTCGACAAGATGGGCAAGAAGTTTCTGGCCAACGTCGGGACCGTCAACGTCGCCCGCGACCTCGACGCGATCCGCGCGGCGCTGGGCGACGACAAGCTGACCTACCTCGGCTACTCCTACGGCACCCGGATCGGCTCGGCCTACGCCGAGGCCTACCCGCACAACGTGCGGGCGATGATCCTCGACGGCGCGGTCGACCCCAACGCCGACCAGATCGAAGCCGATCTGCGGCAGGCCAAGGGATTCCAGGACGCGTTCAACAACTTCGCCGCCGAATGCGCCAAGCAACCGAACTGCCCGCTGGGCACCGACCCGGCCAAAGCCGTCGACGTCTACCACAGCCTGGTGGACCCGATGGTCGATCCCGACAACCCGATGGTCGGCCGGCCCATCCCGACAAATGACCCACGCGGACTGAGCTATAGCGACGCCATCGTCGGCACCATCATGGCGTTGTACTCACCAAACCTGTGGCACCACCTGACCGACGGGCTGTCCGAACTCGTCGACCACCACGGCGACACCCTGCTCGCCCTGGCCGACATGTACATGCGCCGCGACGCGCACGGCCACTACACCAACGCCACCGACGCCCGGGTGGCGATCAACTGCGTGGACCAGCCGCCGATCACCGACCGCGCCAAGGTGATCGACGAAGACCGCCGCTTGCGGGAGATCGCGCCGTTCATGAGCTACGGGCAGTTCACCGGCAACGCGCCGCTGGGCACCTGCGCGTTCTGGCCGGTGCCGCCGACCAGCAAGCCGCACACCATCTCCGCGCCCGGGCTGGCGCCCACCGTGGTGGTGTCGACGACGCACGATCCGGCGACGCCGTACAAGGCCGGGGTTGACCTGGCCAACGAGTTGCGCAGCTCGCTGCTGACCTACGACGGAACCCAGCATACCGTGGTGTTCCAGGGTGACGGCTGCATCGACAACTACGTGACGGCCTATCTGGTCGGTGGCACCATCCCGCCCAGCGGCGCCAAGTGCTGACGCCCGAGCTTTCGCCGAACGTGCACTGGCGGCGAGCTTCTCGCGGATTTTTCGCCGTGAGTGCACGCTCGGCGGCGGCCGGCTCGGCGGTCCGGCCCGAGACCAAGGCGTAACCGTTTCGCGCTGCCACGGGTATCCGGGGCTGCAACGATGACAGCCATGTCGCGCCTGAGATCGTTGAGCTCGGCGCTGCTCTCATTCGGCCTCGTTCTCGGTGGAACGTCGGGTGCCGGGTTGCCGGTGGCCGGCGCCACCCCGGAGCCCGGCGCCGGGCAGACCCCGGCGCCGGGCTCCGGGGTGGCCGCGGCGCCGCAGGGCTGGGGGAGCTGCAGCCAATTCGTCACGGACACAAGAGGTATCCCGACCGCGCAGTGCACCACGGTGTCGGTCCCGATCGACTACAACAACCTCGGCGCCGGGCAGGCCAAGCTCGCCGTGATCCGGGTACCGGCGACCGGTCAGCGGATAGGCTCGCTGCTGGTCAACCCCGGCGGCCCGGGCGGCTCGGCCGTCGACATGGTGGCCGCGATGGCCTCCGACATGGACAACTCGGCCATCCGGCGCAGCTTCGACCTGGTCGGCTTCGATCCGCGCGGGGTGGGCCACTCGACACCGCCGCTGCGGTGTCGCACCGACGCCGAGTTCGACGCCTACCGGCGCGAACCCATGGTCGACTACAGCCCGGCCGGGGTGGCCCACATCGAGCAGCTCTACCGACAGCTGGCCCAGCAGTGCGTCAACCGGATGGGCACCGCATTCCTGGCCAACGCCGGCACCGCCTCGGTCGCCCGCGACATGGACGCGGTGCGCCAGGCGCTCGGCGACGAGCCGATCAACTACCTGGGCTACAGCTATGGCACCGTGCTGGGCACCGCGTATCTGGAGAAGTTCAGCAACCACGTGCGGGCGATGGTGCTCGACGGCGCCATCGACCCGACCGTCGGGCCGGTCGACGAGAACATCAACCAAATGGCCGGATTCCAAACGGCTTTCAACGACTATGCCACCGACTGCGCCCGCTCGCCGGGCTGCCCGCTGGGCACCGACCCGGCGCAATTCGTCAACCGCTACCACGCCCTGGTCGACCCGCTGGTCACCCGGCCGGGGCGCACCGCCGACCCGCGCGGGCTGAGCTACGCCGACGCCACCACTGGCACCATTAACGCCCTCTACACGCCGGCGCACTGGAAATACCTGACCAGCGGTCTGCTCGGGCTGGCGCGCGGCACCGACGCCGGCGACCTGCTGGCGCTCGCCGACGACTATCAGGGCCGCGACCGCAACGGCCACTACTCCAACGACCAGGACGCGTTCAACGCAGTCCGCTGCGTCGACGCCCCGAACCCGACCGACCAGGCCAGCTGGGTCAGCGCCGACCAGAGGATCCGCCAGGCCGCGCCGTTTTTGAGCTATGGGCCGTTCACCGGCAACGCGCCCCGCGACCTGTGCGCGCTGTGGCCGGTGCCGGCGACGTCGGCGCCGCACCCCGCCCCGCCGATGCCCGCGGGCAAGGTCGTCGTCGTCTCCACCACGCACGACCCGGCCACGCCGTATCAGGCCGGGGTGAATCTGGCCCGACAGCTCGGTGGCCCGCTGATCACCTACGACGGGACGCAGCACACGGCGGTGTTCAACGGCGACCAATGCGTGGACAACGCCGTGGTGCGCTATTTCGTCGCCGGCACGCCGCCGCCGGCGTCTTATCGCTGCCAGTCCTGACCAGCGCCGCACGTCCCACCGCAACGGTTCTGAGCGGGCATCGGTAACACAAAATTAACAGCGGTTGCCTACTGTTCGAGATATGGATCGACAGAAGGAATTCGTCCTGCGCACCCTCGAGGAACGGGACATCCGCTTCGTTCGGTTGTGGTTCACCGATGTGCTCGGGTTCCTCAAGTCGGTCGCCATCGCCCCGGCCGAACTCGAAGGCGCCTTCGAGGAGGGCATCGGCTTCGACGGCTCCTCGATCGAGGGCTTCTCCCGGGTGTCGGAATCCGACACCGTCGCAAACCCCGACCCGTCCACCTTCCAGGTGCTGCCATGGGCCTCGTCCAACGGCCACCACCACTCGGCGCGAATGTTCTGCGACATCACCATGCCGGACGGGTCGCCGTCCTGGGCCGACCCGCGGCACGTGCTGCGCCGCCAGCTGCAGAAGGCCAACGACCTGGGCTTCTCCTGCTACGTGCACCCCGAGATCGAGTTCTTCCTGCTCAAGCCCGGGCCCGACGACGGCACGCCGCCCGTCCCCGTCGACACCGCCGGCTACTTCGACCAGGCCATCCACGACTCCGCCTCCAACTTCCGCCGGCACGCCATCGAGGCGCTGGAGTTCATGGGCATCTCGGTGGAGTTCAGCCACCACGAGGGCGCGCCCGGCCAGCAGGAGATCGACCTGCGCTTTGCCGACGCCCTGTCGATGGCCGACAACGTGATGACGTTCCGCTACGTCATCAAGGAGGTCGCGATCGAGAACGGCGCCCGCGCCTCGTTCATGCCCAAGCCGTTCGGGCAGCATCCCGGCTCGGCGATGCACACCCACATGAGCCTGTTCGAGGGCGATGTCAACGCGTTCCACAGCCCCGACGACCCGCTGCAGCTCTCGGACGTGGGCAAGTCGTTCATCGCCGGCATCCTCGAGCACGCCTCCGAGATCAGCGCCGTTACCAACCAATGGGTGAACTCCTACAAGCGGCTGGTGGGCGGCGGCGAGGCCCCCACCGCCGCGTCCTGGGGGGCGGCCAACCGCTCGGCGCTGGTACGGGTGCCGATGTACACGCCGCACAAGACGTCGTCGCGGCGCGTCGAGGTGCGCAGCCCCGACTCGGCGTGCAACCCCTACCTGACCTTCGCCGTGCTGCTGGCCGCCGGCCTGCGCGGGGTGGAGAAGGGCTACGTGCTGGGGCCGCAGGCCGAGGACAACGTGTGGGACCTGACCTCCGAGGAGCGGATCGCGATGGGCTATCGCGAACTGCCCACCAGCCTCGACAGCGCGCTGCGCGCCATGGAGTCCTCGGAGCTGGTCGCGGAGACGTTGGGGGAGCATGTCTTTGACTTCTTCCTGCGCAACAAGCGCACCGAGTGGGCGACCTACCGCAGCCACGTCACCCCGTACGAACTGCGCACCTACCTGTCGCTGTAGCCCCGGCGCCGTAGCGCATTTCCCGTCCCGGGTGCGCCGGCGCGGCGTCGGGTTGCGCTACCGTCGTGGTCGTGACCAAACCCGCGACGCAGCGCCCCCGGCTGCCCAGCGTCGGCCGGCTCGGGTTGGTCGATCCCCAAGCGGCCGAACGGATGGCGCAGCTGGGTTGGTACGACCATGACGATCAGGCCCACGTCGATCTGCTGTGGGCGCTGTCCCGGGCGCCGGACCCCGACGCCGCGCTGTTCGCCCTGGTCCGGCTGGCCGAGACCCCCGACGCCGGGTGGGACGAACTGGGCGCCGCCCTGCTCACCGAACGCCCGTTGCGGGGACGGCTGTTCGCGGTGCTCGGCTCCTCGCTGGCCCTGGGTGACCACCTGGTCACCCAACCGCGATCCTGGAAACTTTTGCGCGGCAACGTCTCTCTGCCCACCCACGACGAGCTGTGCGCGATGTTCACCGGCTGCGTCGACGAGGCGCTGGCCGACCCCGGCTCGGCGATGGTGCGGCTGCGCACCCTGTACCGGGACCGGCTGCTGGTGCTGGCCGCGCTCGACCTGGCCGCCACCGTCGAGGACGAACTGGTGCTGCCGTTCACCGTGGTGGCGGCCCACCTGTCGGACTTGGCCGACGCGGCGCTGGCCGCCGCGCTGCGGGTGGCCGAACACAACGTGTGCGGCGACCGGACACCGCCGCGGCTGGCGGTCATCGCGATGGGCAAATGCGGTGCCCGCGAACTGAACTACGTCAGCGACGTCGACGTCATCTTCGTTGGCGAGCGCGCCGACACCGTCACCACCCGGGTGGCCAGCGAGATGATGCGGCTGGCGTCCGAGGCGTTCTTCCAGGTCGACGCCGGGCTGCGACCGGAAGGCCGCAGCGGCGAGCTGGTCCGCACCGTGGAGTCGCACATCGCCTACTACCAGCGCTGGGCCAAGACGTGGGAGTTCCAGGCGCTGCTGAAAGCCCGTGCGGCGGTGGGCGACGCGGAGCTCGGCTGGCGCTACCTGGACGCGCTGATGCCGATGGTGTGGGTCGCCTGCGAACGCGAGGACTTCGTGGTCGAGGTGCAGGCGATGCGCCGGCGCGTCGAGCAGCTGGTGCCCGCCGACGTCCGCGGCCGCGAGATCAAGCTGGGCAGCGGCGGGTTGCGCGACGTCGAATTCGCCGTGCAGCTCTTGCAGTTGGTGCACGGCCGCAGCGACGAGTCGCTGCACGTGGCCTCGACGGTCGACGCGCTGGCCGCGCTGGGGCAGGGCGGCTACATCGGGCGCGAGGACGCGGCCAACCTCACCGCCTCCTACGAATTCCTGCGGCTGCTCGAGCACCGGCTGCAGCTGCAGCGGCTCAAGCGCACCCACCTGCTGCCCGAGGCCGACGACGAGGAGGCGGTGCGCTGGCTGGCCCGGGCCGCCCACATCCGGCCGGACGGCCGCCACGACGCGGCCGGGGTGCTGCGCGAGGAGCTGCGGCACCAGAACCTGCGTGTCTCGCAACTGCACGCCAAGCTCTTCTACCAACCGCTGCTGGAATCGATCGGCCCGGCCGGGCTGGAGATCCGGCACGGCATGACCTCCGAGGCTGCCGAGCGGCAGCTGGCGGCCCTGGGCTACGAGGGCCCGCAGAGCGCGTTGAAGCACATGTCGGCGCTGGTGAACCAGAGCGGCCGGCGCGGCCGGGTGCAGTCGGTGCTGCTGCCGCGGCTGCTGAACTGGATGTCGTATGCGCCCGACCCGGACGGCGGGCTGCTGGCCTACCGCCGGCTGTCGGAGGCGCTGGCCGGGGAGAGCTGGTATCTGTCCACGCTGCGGGACAAGCCCGCGGTGGCCCGGCGGCTCATGCATGTGCTGGGGACCTCGGCGTACGTGCCCGACCTGCTGATGCGCGCGCCGCGGGTCATCCAGGAATACGGCGACGGGCCGTCCGGGCCCCGGCTGCTCGAGACCGACTCGGCCGCGGTGGCCCGCGCGCTGGTCGCCTCGGCCAGCCGGTATTCCGACCCGGTGCGGGCGATCGCCGGGGCGCGCACCCTGCGCCGCCGCGAGCTGGCCCGGGCGGCGTCGGCGGACCTGCTCGGCATGCTCGAGGTCACCGACGTGTGCAAGGCGCTGACCTCGGTGTGGGTGGCGGTGCTGCAGGCCGCGCTGGACGCGATGATCCGGGCCAACCTGCCCGACGACGGCCCGCAGCGGGGCAAGGCGCCGGCCGCCATTGCGGTGATCGGCATGGGCCGGCTGGGTGGCGCGGAGCTGGGCTACGGGTCCGACGCCGACGTGATGTTCGTCTGCGAGCCGGCGCCCGGCGTCGACGATTCGGCGGCGGTGCGCTGGGCGGCCTCGGTCGCCGAGCAGGTTCGCACCCTGCTGGGCACTCCCAGCGTGGATCCGCCGCTGGATGTGGACGCCAACCTGCGGCCCGAGGGCCGCAACGGCCCGTTGGTGCGGACCCTGGCGTCATATGCCGCCTACTACGAGCAGTGGGCGCAGCCGTGGGAGATCCAGGCGTTGCTGCGCGCGCACGCGGTCGCCGGTGACGCGGAGCTGGGGCAGCGGTTCCTGCTGATGGCCGACAAGACGCGCTATCCCGCCGACGGGGTGTCGCCGGAGGCGGTGCGCGAGATCCGGCGCATCAAGGCCCGGGTGGACGCCGAGCGGCTGCCGCGCGGCGCCGACCCCAACACGCACACCAAGCTGGGCCGTGGCGGGCTTGCCGACATCGAATGGACCGTGCAGCTGCTGCAGCTGCTGCACGCCCAGGAGGTGCCGGCGCTGCACAACACGTCGACGCTGGAGTGTCTGGACGCGATCGCCGAGGCCGGCCTGGTTCCCGCCGACGAGGTGGACCTGCTGCGGCAGGCCTGGCTGACGGCCACCCGGGCCCGCAACGCGCTGGTGCTGGTCCGCGGCAAGCCCACCGACCAGCTGCCGGGGCCCGGGCGTCAGCTGAACGCGGTCGCCGTCGCCGCGGGCTGGCCCACCGACGAGGGCGGGGAGTTCTTGGACAACTATCTACGGGTGACGCGACGCGCAAAAGCGGTCGTGCGCAAGGTGTTCGGAAGTTGAGTCAGGAGACCGGCGCGTTGGTCGCCATATTCGAGGTGCTCGACGCGGCGGACGCCGAACGGGTGACCGCACTGTATGCCCCGTTGGCCGATGCGGTCCGCGAGCTCGTCGACGCCACCATCCGGACCGGGCTTCGGCGACGACGTCGTCGCCGAAGCCCGCTCGGCGATCGAGGCGGTCACCGCGTCGCTGCGGTGACGGACCTGGCCGGTGGGGGTGAGCTACCGGGTCGACGGCCGGCCGCTGCCGTTGGGCAACGCCGCGATCGGCGTGTGCAATCCGATCGCCCCGCCGATCGTCGTGCACCACCAGGGCGACGGGTGCTGCTGGAGCGAGTTCGTCCTCGGCTCGGCCTACGAGGGGCCGCCGCGGTTGGTGCACGGCGGCGTCAGCGCCCTGGTGCTCGACCACATGCTTGGTGAGGCGGCCAGCGAAGGGCTGTCCAAGGCGCGGTTCACCGGCACCATCACCGTGAAATACCTGCGCGGCACACCGCTGGGCCCACTGCGCTGCGACGCCTGGATCGACCGCCGCGAGGTCGTCAAAGTCTTTGCCCGAGGCACCATTTCGGATGCTGCGGGCGTCACCGTCGAGGCCGACGGCGTGTTCATCGAGCCGGCCTGGGCGCGGGAGACGCAGTGAGGTTCTACGTCAGCAGCGCCTTCTTGAACACCCGGGAGATCGTCGAGATCGCCAGGGCCGCAGACGAACTCGACTACGACGGGATCGGCATCCCCGACCATGTCGTCAACCAGGAGACCCTGGACACCCCCTACCCGTACACCAGGGACGGGCAGCGGCGCTGGCAGCCGTTCACCGACTGGCCCGACCAGTGGGTGCTCATCGGGGCGCTCGCCCAGGTCACCACCCGGCTGCGGTTCGTCAACACCGTCTACATCCCGGCGATGCGCAACCCGTACTCGGCGGCCAAAGCCATTGGCACCGGTGCGGTTCTGGCGTCGGGCCGGGTGGAGCTGGGCATCGGCGTCGGCTGGTGCCGCGAGGAATTCGCGTTGATGGGGGAGCGGTTCGAGGCACGCGGCAAACGCACCGACGAGATCATCGAGCTGATGCGGACGCTGTGGGCGCCGGGCTGGACGCAGTTCGACGGCGAGTTCTACTCCGCGCCGCGGCTGGAGATGCAGCCCACCCCGCCGCCGATCCCGGTGTATGTGGGCGGGCTGTCGGACATCGCGCTGCGCCGCGCCGCCCGCAACGACGGCTGGATCGGCGACCTGATCAAGACCGAGCGGGCCATCGAGGCCGTCGGCCGGCTGCGTGAGCTGCGCGCCGAAAACGGTTTGACGATGGATGATTTCACCATCCTGACGCCGCTGACCGACGCGTTCACCACCGCCGATTACCGGCGTGCCGAGGATGCCGGCATCACCGGGATCATCACCATGCCGTGGATGTTCTACGCCGGGCCGCAGGCGTCGCTGGACGACAAGATCGACGGCATGCAGCGGTTCCGCAAGGACCTCGCGCTGGATGGGTAGGGGCTGGACGCCTGGGGCGGGGCGGCTTCCCCCGAGCCCTACGACACTTACCCGGTGGCGACGACACGCCGGCACGGGCCGCCATCGCTTAAGTCTCGCGGAACCCAGCAGGCGCGGCGGGAGACGAGACCGCCCGCCCGATCGGATCGGGCGGCATCGACTTAGACGTCTCTAAACGTCGTAGTACAGCGCGAATTCGTAGGGGTGCGGCCGGACCTGGACCGGCAGGATCTCGGTCTCGCGCTTGAAGCTGATCCACGTCTCGATCAGGTCGGGCGTGAAAACGCCTCCCTCGGTGAGGTATTCGTGGTCCTCCTCCAGCCGGTCGATGACCGCGGAAAGCTGGGTCGGCGCCTGCGGGATGTTGGCGGCCTCCTCGGGCGGCAGCTCGTAGAGGTCCTTGTCGACCGGCGCCTGCGGCTCGATCTTGTTCTTGATGCCGTCCAGGCCGGCCATCAGCATGGCCGAGAACGCCAGGTACGGGTTGCCCGAGGAGTCGGGGCAACGGAATTCGAGCCGCTTGGCCTTCGGGTTGGTGCCGGTGATCGGGATGCGCACACACGCCGAGCGGTTGCGCTGGCTGTAGACCAGGTTGATCGGCGCCTCGAAGCCCGGCACCAGGCGCTTGTAGGAGTTCGTCGTCGGGTTGGTGAACGCTAGCAGCGACGGCGCGTGGTGCAGCAGGCCGCCGATGTAGTGCCGCGCGGTGTCCGACAGACCGGCGTAGCCCGTCTCGTCGTACATCAGCGGGCTGCCGTCCTTCCACAGCGACTGATGGGTGTGCATGCCGGAGCCGTTGTCCCCGAACAGCGGCTTGGGCATGAACGTGACGGTCTTGCTGTTCTGCCACGCGGTGTTCTTGACGATGTACTTGTAGAGCATCATGTCGTCGGCCGCGTGCAACAGCGTGTTGAACTTGTAGTTGATCTCGGCCTGGCCGCCGGTGCCCACCTCGTGGTGGCCCTTCTCCAGGCTGAAGCTGGCCTTGATCAGGTTGGACAGCATCTGGTCGCGCAGGTCGACGTAGTGGTCGACGGGGGCGACGGGGAAGTAGCCCCCCTTGGGGCGGACCTTGTAGCCGCGGTTGGGGCTGCCGTCGAGCTCGTTGGGCGAGCCGGTGTTCCACCAGCCCGAGATGGCGTCGATCTCGTAGAACGAGCCGTTGGTGCGCGAGTCGAAGCTCACCGAGTCGAAGATGTAGAACTCGGCCTCGGCGCCGAAGTACGCGGTGTCAGCCACACCGGTGGAGATCAGGTAGTTCTCCGCCTTGCGGGCGATGTTGCGCGGGTCGCGCGAGTACGGCTCGAGGGTGCACGGGTCGTGCACGAAGAAGTTCAGGTTCAGCGTCTTGGCCTCGCGGAACAGGTCGATCTGGGCCGTCGCCGGGTCCGGCAGGAGCAACATGTCGGATTCGTGAATGGACTGGAATCCGCGAATGGACGAGCCGTCGAAGGTCAGGCCGTCCTCGAAGACGCTCTCGTCGAAAAACGAAACCGGGATTGTGAAGTGCTGCATGATGCCGGGCAGGTCACAGAACCGGACGTCGACAAATTCGACTTTCTCGTCCTTGGCGAGTTTGAAGACGTCGTCGGGCGTCGTTTCCGTCACAGAATGCTCCTTTACTTGGTGAGATCCGCGGCCTGACGCTATGGAGCAGATGTTGCCCGTCAGTCAACCCGATGTTGGGCGCACGTTACGTGACCATGCCACACGCAAAAAGTGGCCGCGTCGGCGGCGGGTTCTATTGTGGGGCCATGGATCGCAAGATCGTATCTTTTCTGTTCGCGCGGCGCACCGTCTGCCCGCCCCGGCGGTGCCGGATCGCCGGGCGCCGCGACGCCGGTCCGGGGCGATGACGCCGGAATCGCGATCCGCATATCCGGGCGAAAAGCTCGGCCTGCCGCAGCGCGGGCCCGGGTCGTTGGCGCCGATGGGGCCCCGGCTGGGTGTGTTGATGATCGACTGGCTGGTCTCCTACGGGCTGGCGGCGCTGGCCATGCGGTTGGGCTGGTTCTCGGCATCGGCTCTGGCCACCGGCGTGCTGGTGATCTGGTTCGTGCTGGGGGTGGTCTCGGTGCGGCTGTTCGGCTTCACGCCCGGCCAGCTGGTGCTGCGGCTGCAGGTGGTGACGGTGGACGGGCGGGGGCTGGTCGGCACCGGCCGTTCGGTGGTGCGCGGTGTGCTGGTCGGGACGGTGGTGCCGGCGTTGTTCACCGACTGGGACGGCCGCGGCCTGCAGGACCGGCTGACCGCGACGGCCGTGGTGCGGCGCTGAGCTCTGCCGATGGCGGCGACCCTCTGCGCCCGGCCGCGGTTGCGATCGGCGCGGGAGCTACTTGCGGCGGACGGTGCGCTGCACCCCGCGCATCTTGCCGGCGTTGGGCAGCGGGCCCTTGGGCATGACGGCGGCCCCGGCCCGCGACCCCAGGGCGGTCAGCCGCGACTCCAGGGTGTCCATCTGCTTGACGGCGATGTTGGCCGGCAGCCGGGTCAGGTGGCGCTCCAGCTTGGCCAGCGGCACCTCGTCCTCGCCGTTGCCGACGATGATGTCGTAGATCGGCACGTCGCCGATCAGCCGGGCGGTGCGCTTTTTCTCCTGCGCCAGCAGCGGCCGCACCCGGGTCGGCGAGCCCTCGCCGACCAGGATGACGCCCGGCCGGCCGATGACGCGGTGCACGGCGTCGAAGTGGCCGGTGGCCGCCACCCCGGGGGTCACCCGCCACTTGCCGCGCAGATTGTCCAAAGCCCATGCCGCCGCGCCGATTTGGCCCTCGGCCTTGCGGTAGACCGATTTCTGCGCGCGGCGCCCGAACACGATGAAGGCGACCAGCGCGCCCAGCATCACGCCGAACGGGATCAAGGTGATCATGGTCAGCCTGCCGGCCCAGACGCCCACACCCACCGACACGCCCACGACCAGCAGGAAGGCACCGATCATGTAGGGCAGCAGACGCTTGTCCTCCTGGCGCTGGATGTTGAACGCTTGCCACAACTGGGCGCGGCGCTCGCGCGCGGTGGCCTTGTTGTCGGCGGCAGAGCGGGATTTAGCCATAGTCAAAGAATACGTAGCGCCGTGGTGGCTAGGCGCGGGCGCGGGCGGCCTGCGGGTAGAGCCGCCCGGCGCGGTACGACGAGCGCACCAGCGGCCCGGCCAGCACCCCGGAGAAGCCCAGCTCCTCGGCGTGCCGCGTGAACTCGACGAATTCCTCCGGCTTCACCCAGCGCTCGACCGGGTGGTGGCGGGCCGACGGGCGCAGGTACTGGGTGATGGTGATGATGTCGCAGCCGGCGCCGCGCAGGTCGGCCAGCGCGGTGCGCACCTCGTCGGGAGTTTCGCCCAGGCCGAGGATGAGGTTGCTCTTGGTGACCAGCCCGGCCTCGCGGGCCGCGGTCAGCACGTCCAGGCTGCGCCGGTAGGTGAAGGCCGGGCGGATCCGCTTGAAGATCCGCGGCACCGTTTCGACGTTGTGCGCCAACACTTCCGGGCGCGACCCGAACACCTCGGCGAGCCGGTCGGGCCGGCTGTTGAAGTCGGGGATCAACAGCTCGACACCGGTCGACGGGTTGAGCTCCTTGATGGCGCGCACCGTCTCGGCGTACAGCCAGGCGCCGCCGTCGGGCAGGTCGTCGCGAGCCACCCCGGTAACCGTGGCGTAGCGCAGCCCCATCTTGCGCACGCTGTCGGCCACCCGGCGGGGCTCGTCGCGGTCCAGCTCGGCCGGCTTGCCGGTGTCGATCTGGCAGAAGTCGCAGCGACGGGTGCACTGGTCGCCGCCGATCAGGAAGGTGGCCTCGCGGTCCTCCCAGCATTCGAAGATGTTGGGGCAGCCGGCCTCTTCGCAGACGGTGTGCAGCCCCTCACGCCGGACCAGGCTTTTGAGCTCGGTGTATTCCGGCCCCATCCGGGCCCGCACCCGGATCCACGGCGGTTTGCGCTCGATCGGGGTTTCGGCGTTGCGCACTTCCAGGCGCAACAGTTTGCGTCCCTCGGGTGCGACAGTCACATCGTCGATGCTACGCGACCGCCGGGGGAGTGCTCACGCACCGGCAGCACCCCGTCCAGGGCGTCGCAGACGGCGTCGGCGACCGACGTTACGACGTCGTCGACCGCGACCGGGCGGCGCAGTTCGGCCGTCAGTGACGTCACCCCGGAGTCGCTGATGCCGCACGGCACGATCGCGTTGAAGGCGCCCAGGTCGCAGTCGCAGTTCAGCGCGAAGCCGTGCAGGGTGGCGGCGCGCGACACCCGCACCCCGATGGCGGCCACCTTGCGGTCGGGCCGGCCGGCGTCGCCCGGCACCCACACCCCGGACCGGCCCGGCACGCGGACCGTGTCCAGGCCCAGATCGGCGCACACCTTGATCAGCGCCTCCTCCAGCCGCCGCACGTAGTCCACCACGTCCAGCGGTTCGGCCAGGCCGATGATCGGATAGCCGACCAACTGGCCGGGCCCGTGCCAGGTGATCTTGCCGCCCCGGTCGGTGTCGACCACGGGCGTGCCGTCCAGCGGCCGCTCGTGGGGTTCGGTGCGCCGGCCCGCGGTGTACACCGCCGGGTGTTGCAGCAACAGCAACGTGTCGGGGCCGCAGGCGACTCGGGCGTCGGCCAGGTCGCGCTGCTGCTGCCAGGCCGCGCGGTAGTCGACGGTGCCGAGCCGGCGGACATCGATCAGGGCGGGGCTGGACCGGATGGAATCGATCACGTTCGCGACGGTACTCGGCCCGGCCCGGTCGGGCCCAATCCGGGCGGGGTTAGTCGTGGGCGGGCCGGGCGGTGGCGTAGCCGAGCGCCTCGCCAATGGTGTTGTGGTGGAACACGAATCCGGCGCGCTCCAGCGCGGCGGGGATAGCGCGCTGCCCTGTCAGCAGGCCCTCGTCGGCGAACTCTCCGAGCGCGGCGCGGACGGCGAATCCGGGCAGCATCAACGGGGTCGGGCGGTTGACCGCCCGCCCGAACGCAGTGGTGAATTCGGCGTTGGTGACCGGGGCGGGCCCGGTCATGTTCACCGGGCCGGACAGCGTGGGCTCGAAGATCGCGAACAGCAGGGTCCGCACCTCGTCTTCCAGCGTGATCCACGACATGTACTGCCGCCCGCTGCCCAGCCGTGCGCCCAGGCCGGTGCGGAACAGGGGTCGCAACCGGCCCAGCGCGCCACCGGCGGGGGAGAACACCAGCCCGGTGCGGGCCAGCACCACCCGGGCGCCGCCGTACTGCGCCGGCAGGGTGGCCGCCTCCCAGTCCTGGCACAGCTGGGCCAGGAAACCGGTTCCGGCGCGGTCGTTTTCGTCGACCACGCGGTCCTTGGTGTTGCCGTAGAAGCCCACTGCGCTGGCGTTGACCAGGGTCGCCACCCCGGCGTCGGCGACGGCGTGCGCGAGGACCTCGGTGGGGGTGATGCGGCTGTCGCGCAGGCTCTGTTTGAAGGCCCCCGACCATCGCCGCTTGCCGATGTTCGCCCCGCACAGGTTGACGACGGCGTCGACGCCGCGCAGCGCGTCGGGATCCAGATCGCCGCTCTCGGGATTCCAGGACAGCTCGTCGCCGTTCGCCGGCGCCCGGCGCACGATGCGCAGCACCCGATGGTCGTCGGCGCGCAGGGCCGCCACCAGCGCCGAGCCGATCAGGCCGGACGAACCCGCAATGGTGATGACGGCCTTTTGCCCAGCGCGAGCCAACGTTCGACCGCCCTTCTTACAGCCCGAGGTCGGCCTCGAATGCCCCCTCTTCGAGCCGGTGCTTGATGGTGGTCAGGAAGCGGCCGGCGTCGGCGCCGTCGATCAGCCGGTGGTCGTAGGTCAGCGGCAGGTAGCAGATGGAGCGCACGCCGATCGACTCGTTGCCGAACTCGTCGACGATCACCCGCGGCCGCTTGACGATCGCCCCGGTGCCCAGCATGGCGGCCTGCGGCGGGACCAGGATCGGGGTGTCGAACAGCGCCCCCTGGCTGCCGATGTTGGTGATCGTGAAGGTGCCGCCGGACAGCTCGTCGGGCTTGAGGTTGCTCGACCGGGCGCGCGCGGCGATGTCGGCGATCGCCCGGGCCAGCCCGGCCAGCGACAGGTCGCCGGCGTTGTGCACGACGGGGGACAGCAGCCCCTGTTCGGTGTCGACCGCGAAGCCGAGGTGCTCGGCGTCGTTGTAGGTGATCTCCTTGGTTTCCTCGTTGTAGCTGGCGTTGATGTTGGGGTGGATCTTCAGCGCGTCGATCACCGCGCGGGCGATGAACGGCAGGAAGGTCAGGTTCACCCCCTCGCGCTCGGCGAACGCCGCCTTGGCCCGGGCCCGCAATCCGACCAGCCTGGTCATGTCGACCTCGTGGGTCTGGGTGAGTTGGGCTGTGGCAAGCAGGGATTCGCGCGTCTTGGCCGCGGTGATCTGACGGATCCGGCTGGCCTTCTGGGTGGTGCCGCGCAGGTGGGCCAGCGCCGGCGCCAGGGTCGGCGCAGCGGGCTTGCGGGCCTCGGCAGCCGCGGGGGCCGGTGCGGCCGACGGCTGGGCAGCGGCCTGTTGTTGCCGCTGCTTCTGCTCGGCGGCGGCCAGGACATCTTGCTTGCGGATGCGACCGCCCACCCCGGTGCCGGTGATCGAGGACAGGTCGATGTTGTTCTCGGCGGCCAGCTTTCGCACCAGCGGTGTCACGTAGGGGGTGCCCTCGCCGCCGGCGGCGGGTTGGGCTTGCGCCGATTGCGTTTTCGGCTCGGGCGCCGGCTGGGCTTGCGGCTGGGGCTGGGGCCGTGGCGCGGGCTGCGCCTGGGGTTGGGGTGCCGGTTCGGGCTTGGGGGCCGGCGGGGGTTGGGGCGCAGCGGGGGCGGGCGCCTGGGCGCCGGTGCCGATGCGGGCCAGCTCGCCGCCGACCGGCACGGTGCTGTCCTCCTCGGCGGTGATGCTGATCAGCACGCCGGCCACCGGCGACGGGATCTCGGTGTCGACCTTGTCGGTGGACACCTCGACCAGCGCGTCGTCGACCTGGACCGAATCCCCGACCTTCTTGAGCCAGCGGGTCACGGTGCCCTCGGTCACCGACTCGCCCAGCTCGGGCATCAACACCGGGGTGGCGGCGCCGCCACCGGACTCCTGTGGCGCCGGCTGGGCTTGTGGCTGCGGCTGGGCCGGGGCTTCGGGCTGGGCCTGGGGCTCGGGCTGGGCCGGTGCTTGCGGCTGGCTCGGCTCGCTGGGGGCCTGCGCCCCGCCGCCGGCGGCGCCGTCGTCGGCCGCGTCGCTGATCACGGCCAGTTTGCCGCCCACCTCCACGGTGTCGTCTTCCTGGGCTATGATCTTGGTCAGCACACCCGTGGCAGGCGACGGGATCTCGGTGTCGACCTTGTCGGTGGACACCTCGACCAGCGGCTCGTCGAGTTCGACCGTGTCCCCTTCCTGCTTGAGCCAGCGGGTGACCGTCCCCTCGGTGACGCTCTCACCGAGTGCCGGCATCTGGACGGAGAAGGCCATCTCTTTTGACTCCTCGATCGCTCGTGGGTCGGGGCGGGTCGATCAGCTCGCTCGCGGAAGGCGAAGCCGCAATCCAAAACTATCCTGTCACTGCGCCCGCGCCGGCACACATCCAGGGCAGATCCGGCTCGTGGCTCGGGTGACCCCGGTCACGCTTGCTACCGTGTGGCCACCGCGGCCCCAGCGCCGTAGCCCACAGCGGGAGCCAGACCGAGGAGGTCCGATGCCGGCACCACAACACTCGCCCCAGCATGTCGTGCACAGCGCCGACGGCACCCGTATCACGGTCTACGACGAGGGCAACCCCGAGGGCCCGACCGTCGTGCTGGTGCACGGCTTTCCCGACTCGCACGTGCTGTGGGACGGCGTCGTTCCGCTGCTGGCCGAGCGGTTCCGGATCCTGCGCTACGACAACCGCGGTGTCGGTGCGTCGTCGGCGCCCAAGCCGGTGTCGGCCTACCGCATGGACCGCTTCGCCGACGACTTCGCCGCGGTGATCGGCGAGCTCAGCCCGGGCGGGCCCGTGCACGTGCTGGCCCACGACTGGGGCTCGGTCGGGGTGTGGCACTATCTCAAGCGCCCCGGTGCCAACGACCGGGTCGTCACCTTCACCTCGGTGTCCGGGCCCAGCCAGGACCAGCTGGTCGACTACATCGTCAGCGGGCTACGGGCGCCCTGGCGGCCGCGCACCTTCGCCCGCGCGCTCGGCCAGGCGTTGCGGCTGAACTACATGATCCTGCTGTCCATCCCGGTGCTCGCGCCGTTGGTCCTGCGGCTCACCCTGTCGATCCCGGCGCTGCGGCGCAACGCCGTCGACAACATTCCCGTCGAGCAGATCCACCATTCCGACAGCCTGGCCGCCGACGCGGCACGCTCGGTGAAAACCTATCCCGCCAACTACTTTCGCTCGTTTGCCATCCGCAAAGAGGGTGTGGCCGTCATCGACGTACCGGTGCAGCTGATCGTCAACACCGAGGACCGGTACGTGCGGTCGTACGGCTATGACCACACGCCGCGGTTCGTGCCGCGGCTGTGGCGTCGCGACATCCGGGCCGGACACTTCTCGCCGATGTCGCATCCGCAGGTGATGGCCGCGGCGGTGCACGACTTCGCCGATATGGCCGAGGGCAAGCCGGCCAGCCGCGCGCTGCTGCGCGCGCAGGTGAGGCGTCCCCGCAAGGCGTTCGGCGACACCCTGGTGTCGGTCACCGGCGCCGGCAGCGGCATAGGCCGGGCGACCGCGATCGCCTTCGCCCGCGAAGGCGCCGAGCTGATCGTCAGCGATATCGACGAGGCAGCCGTCAAGGTCACGGCCGCCGAGATCGTCGGCCGCGGCGGCGTCGCGCACGCCTACGTGCTCGACGTGTCCGACGCGCAGGCGGTGGAGGAGTTCGCCGAGAGGGTCAGCGCCGCGCACGGCGTGCCCGACATCGTCGTCAACAACGCCGGCATCGGGCAGGCGGGCGGATTCCTGGACACCCCCTCCGAGGAGTTCGACCGGGTGCTCGCCGTCAACCTGGGCGGGGTGGTCAACGGCTGCCGGTCGTTCGCGCGGCGAATGGTGCAGCGCGGCACCGGCGGTCACCTCGTCAACGTGTCGTCGATGGCCGCCTACGCCCCGCTGCAGTCGCTGAGCGCCTACTGCACGTCCAAGGCGGCGACCTTCATGTTCTCCGACTGCCTGCGCGCCGAACTCGACGCCGCCGGGGTGGGACTGACCACCATCTGCCCGGGCCTGATCGACACCAACATCATCAACACCACCAGATTCGACGCGCCGGTGGGCGCCCGGGCCGAACGGGTCGACGACCGGCGCGGGCAGCTGGGAAAGATGTTCGCGCTGCGCCACTACGGGCCCGACAGGGTGGCCGACGCCATCCTGTCGTCGGTGCAGAAGAAGAAGCCGATCCGCCCGGTGGCGCCGGAAGCCTATGCGCTGTACGGCCTTTCGCGGGTGATGCCGCAGGGGTTACGCAACGCCGCGCGACTGCGGGTGATCTGAGGCTAAACGTCCGAGGCTAACGTCTGAGGCGAAGCGTCCGAGGCTAAGCGCCGGCGGCCGTGCCGCGGCGCCCGGTCAGCAGCGTCGCGCCGATCGCGATGATGCCCAGCACCGCTAGCGGTATGGTCCACGCGCACCGGCCGCCCACCGAGGACTGGCACTGCGCCACATAGTTGGTGTGCGGGACGATCTGGTTGAGGATCGGAACTTTGGCCACGCTGTTGTCGTTGGCGTTGCGGGCCGCGGAAAGATCCGTCACCACCGCGTTCCCGCATCCGATGGAGTGGCCGTTGCCGTCGGAAACCGACACCGGCGCCAGCAGCCCGATGACTCCGGCCAACAACAGCACGGCGCCCACACCGATGATCAGCCGTCGCACCGTCATGGTTTCGCCTTTCTCGTCGGGCCCTGTCCGGGCCGAGCGATAGCAGATTAATCGCCGCGTGCCCCCGGTAAACCCGACCCGGTCGGCGAGTAACCCACCGAATCACGGGTATCCGCGCCCCAAGCCAAAGACGTGAAGGGGTGGGCCGGTGATTACTGCCACGCGCGAGGTCGCCGCGCCGTGTGAGCGGGTCTGGGAGGTAATGGCCCAGGGCTGGACCTACACGCAATGGGTGGTGGGCAACAGCCGCACCCGCGCGGTGGATGCCGACTGGCCGAATCCGGGCGCCTCGATCCGGCATTCCGTCGGGGTGTGGCCGCTCGTCATCAACGACGCGACGGTGGTGGAGCGCTCCGACCCCCACACGAGCTGGTGCTGCGCGCCCACCTGGGACCCCTGGGCGCCGCGCGAATCACCCTGCGGCTGCACGCAACCGGGGCGGGATGCCGGGTGGAGATGATCGAAGTGCCGGTCCGCGGATCGGTACGGCTGGTCCCGAATCAGCTTGCGCTGCTGGCGGTTTACCCCCGAAACCAGGAGTGCCTGCTGCGGCTGGCGGTGCTGGCCGAACGGCAGGAGCCGAACCAGGTGACCTAGCTCATGGCCTCCGACGCGGTGGCCATGTCGCTGCTGACGAAATAGTCCGCGAGCTTTCCTCGGCCGCCGAGCGTCACGCCAGCGTGGCGCCCAGCGGGCCGAGCCACGCCAGCGTGACGCTCGGCGGAATGACGCTCGGGCGGGCGGCGGAAACGCGCCGGGGCGCTTAGCCGTTCGCGGCGATGTCTTCGAGCACCGCGAACATGGTGCGCGTCGGCACACCGGTGGCGCCCTTGGGCGAATAACCCCACGGGCTGCCGGTGTTGTAGGCTGGGCCGGCCACGTCGATGTGTGCCCAGCCCACGCCGTCGGCGACGAACTCGCGCAGGAACACGCCGGCCACCAGCATGCCGGCGAAGCGCTGCCCGCTGATGTTCGACAGGTCGGCCACCGTCGACTTCAGGTCCTCCTTGAGCTCGTCGGGCAGCGGCATCGGCCAGCCGTTCTCACCGACCCGCTGCGAGATCGCCGCGACCCGGTCGCGGAACTCGTCGCTGCCCATCACGCCGGGGATCCGGGCGCCCAGCGCGACGGTCTGCGCGCCGGTCAGCGTGGAGGTCTCGATCAGGTAGTCCGGGTTGTCCTCGCAGGCCCGCACGATGGCGTCGGCCAGAATCAGCCGGCCCTCGGCGTCGGTGTTCTGCACCTCGACGGTGGTGCCGCCGTACTGGGTCAGCACGTCACCGGGCCGCTGCGCGGTGCCCGATGGCATGTTCTCGGCCATCGGCACGGTGGCGATCACATCGATCGGCAGCTGCAGCTGCGCGGCCAGCGCCACGGTGGCGACGACCGCGGCGGCCCCGCCCATGTCCGAGGTCATGTGATGCATCGAGGCCGCCGGCTTGATCGAGATGCCGCCGGTGTCGAAGGTGACGCCCTTGCCGACCAGCGCCACCTTTTTCGCCTGCTTGGATTTCTTGGCCAGCCGCGAACCACGGTGGATCAGCCGCACCAGCCGCGGCGGGCGCGACGAACCCTGACCGACGCCCAGAATCCCGCCGTAGCCGCCCTTTTGCAGCGCCTTCTCGTCGAGCACTTCCACCTCGAGGCCCACCGACTCACCCAAAGCCCTTGCCCGCTTGGCGAATTCGGCGGGGAACAGGTGACTGGGCGGGGCGTTGACCAGATCGCGGACGGTGGCGACCGCAGTCGCGACGGCCGCACCGTGCGCGGCCTCCTGCTTGGCGTCCTTGGCGGTGCCCAGCACCGTGATCTTTTGCAGCCCTTTGTCTTTCGGGGAGGTCTTGGCGCTGCGGAATTCGGTGAACCGGTAGCTGCCCAGGATCAGGCCCTCGACGGCGGCCGAGGCCACGCCCTCGCCGGGCAGCGCCGCCATCGTGGTGAACACCGTCTCGCTGTTGGACAGCGACCGCGCGGCCACCCCCGCGGCACGGCGGACGGTGTCGGCCGGCCACTCGGATCGCGGCTTGCCCAGGCCGACGGTCAGCGCGCTGGACACCGGCAGCGATCCCACCACCAGCCGGTGCAGTTGTTCGGCGCCGCCGGTGGCCGCCAGCGCCCTCAGGCCGGATTCGATCTCGGCGACCGCGTCGGAGGACAGGAACGACCCGGCCGAGGCGACGACGGCGCCCGGCTTGTCGTCGTCGCCGGTGGAGACGACGGGCACGATCAGCACGGTGGACGCGGCAGTGCGGCGGGGCAGCGAGGAGGCGACGTTGACGACAGGGGAGGCGTAACCGGGTTCTGTGCTCATCCGTCTCTTCTTATGTCGAGCCGCTGCCATTTGGCAAGGCTGAGTTCTGTTTTGGTGGTCGGTGTGTAGGTGGTGGAAGACGATGCGGGATAGGCGGCGTTTGAGGCAGCGTAGGGCTTCGGTTTTGGAGTCGTCGATAGCGATGCGGTGGCGGTAGGAGGCCTGTCCGAGGCCGTTGAGACGGATCTGGGTGACAGCGATGCGGTGCAGGGCGGCGTTGTAGTTGGCGGTTGCTCGCGCGCGTCCTCCGGACACGTCCAGCGGTGTTTCCCGACCACACCGGGATCGGCGCCACCCCGGCATGGCGGGCGAAAGCGGCCTCGCTTTTGAAACGGGTCACTCCGGCGGCCTCACCGCCGAGTTTGGCCGCGGTCAACTCCGCGCAGCCAGGAAGAGACAGCAGCACCGGGGCCACAACGGACACGCTCGCCAATCCGTTTGGTCAGGCTCCCGCAGAAACCCCCGCGCCACTGCCAACGCATCGATCGGATCGGACTTACCCCTCGTGCGTGCACTCACCCGGGTTTGGGCCATCAACTTCGGCGGCACCCGCACCACCGCCTGGCCAAAGCCCATCAAGTCACGCTCCAACCGCGCCGACAGATGCCGACAATCCTCGATCGCCCACACCAGCTGCGCACCGAAACGTTCCCGGGCCCACATCACCGCCTCGGCATGACCCGCGGTGGTCGCCGCGACGACCTTTTCACCGAGCTTACGCCCCACATCGTCGACCGCAACGAACGTATGCGTGCGCTTGTGTACATCGGCTCCAACAACAACCATGGAGGTTGCCTCCTTCACTGTGAGGTGACGGTTGGGCCGGTCGGCGGACACATCTCAGTGGGGGCGGATGCCACGCTCCTATCAAGTCACGCCGGCCGGTCCTTCACACCTGGCGTCGACAAAACGCATGAACGCCAACCCCAAGGCGGCACCACCCCATGAGCCAGACACCAGGTGATCAGGATCCAACCACCGCAACACGCGGCAACCTCACCCTGACACTGACCCAACCCTAACGGTCCGCCGGTCGCGGCTGGCTAGGGTGAGAAGTCGTGAGCAACGAAGCCGACCTGCTGCACGGACCGCTGGAAGACCGCCACCGCGACCTGGGCGCCAGTTTCGCCGAGTTCGGGGGTTGGCTGATGCCGGTGTCGTATGCGGGCACCGTAAGCGAGCACAACGCGACGCGCAACGCCGTCGGCCTGTTCGACGTCAGCCATCTGGGCAAGGCACTGGTCCGCGGGACGGGCGCGTCGCGGTTCGTCAACTCCGCGCTCACCAACGACCTGAACCGGATCGCTCCGGGCAAGGCGCAATACACGTTGTGCTGCAACGAATCCGGGGGAGTCATCGACGACCTGATCGCCTACTACGTCGACGACGACGAGATCTTTTTGGTGCCCAACGCGGCCAACACCGCCGCCGTGGTCGAGGCGCTGCAGGGCGCCGCCCCGGCCGGGGTGACCGTCAGTAACCTGCATCGCTCGTATGCCGTGCTGGCCGTGCAGGGGCCGCGCTCGGCCGACGTGCTCGCAGAGCTGGGCCTGTCGACCGACATGGATTACATGGCCTACGCCGACACCTCGTTCCGGCAGGTGCCGGTGCGCGTCTGCCGCACCGGCTACACCGGCGAGCACGGCTACGAGCTGCTGCCGCCGTGGGAGTCCGCCGGCGTGGTGTTCGACGCCTTGGCTGCGGCGGTGTGGCAGGCCGGCGGCCAACCGGCTGGCCTGGGCGCCCGCGACACGCTGCGTACCGAGATGGGTTACCCGCTGCACGGCCACGAACTGTCACCGGACATTTCGCCGCTGCAGGCCCGATGCGGCTGGGCGATCGGCTGGAAAAAGGAGGCGTTCTTCGGTCGCGACGCGCTGCTGGCCGAGAAGGAGGCCGGGCCGCGACGGCTGCTGCGCGGGCTGCGGATGGTGGGCCGCGGCGTGCTGCGGGCCGGGCTGACGGTGCTCGTCGGTGACAGGCCGGTCGGGGTGACCACCTCGGGCACGTTCTCCCCGACGCTGCAGGCCGGGATCGCGCTGGCGCTGATCGACACCGACGCCGACGTGCGGGACGGTCAGGAAGTCACCGTCGACGTCCGCGGCCGCGCCGCCACGTGCGAGGTGGTGCGGCCCCCGTTCGTCGCGGTGAAAACCCGGTAGCGGCGCGGTCGCGCGGGCAAAATCCGATCGGACGCCCGGATATACAATCAGCGGATGACCAGTGGCTCCCTCGAGTTCACGGTTTCGCGCTCGACACGTCCGGCGACCGACGCCGAACGCGAAACCATCCTGGCCGAGCCGGGTTTCGGCAAATACTTCACCGACCACATGGTGTCGATCGAGTACGACGAGACCGAGGCCGGACGGGGCTGGCATGACGTGCGCGTCATCCCATACGGCCCGATCGAGCTGGACCCGTCGGCGATCGTGTTGCATTACGCGCAGGAGATCTTCGAAGGGCTCAAGGCCTACCGCTGGGCGGACGGCTCCATCGTGTCGTTTCGCGCCCAGGCCAACGCCGCCCGGTTGCGGTCCTCGGCGCGGCGGCTGGCGATTCCCGAGCTGCCCGAGGAGCTGTTCCTGGAATCGCTGCGCCAGCTGATCGCCGTCGACAACGCCTGGGTGCCGGCCGCCGGCGGCGAAGAGGCGCTGTACCTGCGGCCGTTCGTCATCGCCACCGAGCCCGGGCTCGGGGTGCGGCCCTCTAAGCAATACCGCTACCTGCTGATCGCCTCCCCGGCCGGCGCCTACTTCAAGGGGGGCATCAGTCCGGTCACCGTCTGGGTGTCGACGGAGTACGTGCGGGCCAGCCCGGGCGGCACCGGGGCCGCCAAGTTCGGCGGCAACTACGCGGCGTCGCTGTCAGCGCAGGCCGAGGCCGCGGCCAACGGCTGCGACCAGGTGGTGTGGCTGGACGCCGTTGAGCGGCGCTTCGTCGAGGAGATGGGCGGGACGAACATCTTCTTCGTGTTCGGCAGCGGCGGCTCGGCGCGGCTGGTCACCCCCGCGCTGTCCGGCTCGCTGCTGCCCGGTATCACGCGAGATTCGTTGCTGCAGTTGGCAATTGACGCCGGTTTCCCCGTCGAGGAACGCAAGATCGATATCGACGAGTGGCAGAAGAAGGCCGCCGCCGGTGCGATCACCGAGGTGTTTGCCTGCGGCACCGCGGCCGTCATCACGCCGGTGTCGCACGTCAAGTACGGCGAGACGGAGTTCACCATCGCCGACGGCCAGCCCGGCGAAGTGACGATGGCGTTGCGCGACACGCTCACCGGGATTCAGCGGGGCACCTTCGCCGACACCCACGGCTGGATGACCCGGCTCGGCTGATTTGCGGGATCGCGCCCCGCGGGCGCCGGCTGCCCGCGACTGTCCGCGCCCCGCCCGCGCTTGTCGGCTCGCCGAGCGTGAAGTTAGTTTCACGCTGGGCCCCGACCGTGAAGCTAGTTTCACGCTCGGCCGGTTGCTGAGCCGGCCGACCCGGGGCCGGCCGAGCCGGCACGTCGGCTAGACGCGCACCAAGGCCGCGAGCGCTATCGCGCTCACCGGCGCGGTCAGCTCGATCGCCGCGCCCAGCGCGTTACCGCTGATGCCGCCGAAGCGGCGCACGCAGTGCCGCACCAGCACGGCGCCGCAGCCCAGGCCCAGCAGCACCGCGACCGGTCCGTGCCACGGCCGCGGCCCGGCCACCAGCGACATGCCGAGCAGCACCGCGACCCAGGCCGCTACCACCGCCGCCGGCTGACTGCCGGCGACGGTGGCGCCCAGCGAGCTGCCGGCGGCCGCCGGCACCGTCCGGCGGCAGGCCAGCACCGCGGCGACCCGGCCGGCGAACACCGCCACGGCCACTCCGACCGGAACCGGCCGCCCCGCCGCGAGCGCAGAGAACGCCAGCGCCTGCGCCATCACCACCACGACGACGGCGGCCACGCCGAACGGTCCGGTCGAGCCGTCCCGCATCACCGCCCGGGCGCGTTCGGCGGGGCCGTAGCAGCCCAGGCCGTCGGCCGTGTCGGCGACGCCGTGGATGTGCAGGCCGCGGGTGATCAACAGCAGCGCGGCCACCGCGAGCAGCCCGGCCAGCGGGCTGGACCGGCCGAACACCACCCCGCCGCCCCACGCCACGGCCGCGGCCCGCGCCCCCAGCGCGAGGCCCACCACCGGCAGCGCCGTCATGGCGCCGCGGCCCATCGGCCCGCGGCCGCCGGCCGGCACGGGCAGCACCGTGCCGAACGCGAAAGCCGTTGCCAGTGAACGCATCACGGGTGCGCAGACGGGTCGGACACACCGGCCTGGGTGAAGGTCGCCATCGACGACAGGGCCGCCACCGCGGCCCGCACGATGGGCAGCGCCAGCACGGCGCCGGTGCCCTCACCGAGCCGCATGCGCAGGTCGAGAATCGGCTCCAGATCCAGCGAGGTCAGCGCCAGCGCATGACCCGGCTCGGTGGAGCGGTGCCCGGCCTGCCACCACAGCCGGGCGCCCGGCGCCAGGTGCTCGGCGACCAGCGCGGCCGCCGTCACCGCCATGCCGTCGAGCAGCAGCGGCGTGCGCCGCACCGCGGCCTGCGCGCAAAAACCCGCCAGCGCAGCCAGATCCGCGCCTCCGGCGCAGCGCAGCAGCGCGACCGGGTCGGGCAATACCCGCCGCGCCCGAAACAGCGCGTCGCGCACCGCGGCCGTCTTCCGCGCCCACCCGGCGTCGTCGATGCCGGTGCCGAACCCCACCGCCACGACCGGCTCTGCGTTGGTCAGCGCCGCCACCAATACCGCTGCGGCCGTGGTGTTTCCGATCCCCATGTCGCCGGCGATCAGCAGGTCCGCGCCGGCGTCGACCTCCTCGTCGGCGATGGCCGCACCCGCGGACAGCGCCTGCTCGGTCTCCTCAGCGGTCAACGCGTCCTGCACCGTGATGTCGCCGCTACCGCGGCGGACCTTGTGCGCGCCGATCCGATCGTCGGGCGGGTCTGCGTCCACCGCCAGGTCCGCCACGCGCACGCTCGCCCCGGCGACGCCGGCCAGCGCGTTGATCGCGGCGCCGCCCGCGTCGAAGTTGGCGACCATCTGGGCCGTCACCTCCGGCGGGTAGGCCGAGACGCCGCACCGGGTGACGCCGTGGCCACCGGCGAACACCACCACCCGGGCCCGCTCGAACTGCCGCGGCGGGCACTGCCCCTGGCAGGCCGCGATCCACACCGACAGGTCCTCCAGCCGGCCCAGCGCGCCGCGCGGTTTGGTCAGGGTGTCCTGCCGCGCCCGGGTGGCGGCGGCCGCGCCCGGGTCGGGCGGCGAGACGGTCGCGAATTCCATCAGAACTCCGGCGTTTTGACCGGCACCGGCTGGCCGGCCACCACCAGCACCACCCGGTCGCACAGCCGCGCGAGGCGCTGGTTGAGGCTGCCCAGCTCGTCGGCGAACCGGCGCGCGGACGCGGTGGCCGGCACCACAGTCAGCCCCACCTCCGGGCTGACCAGCACCAGCGCGGCGGCGAACTCGGCGACCGCGGCCAGCACGTCGTCGACCGGGGCGGTCACCGAGCCGCCCTGCCATCCGTCGTGCCGGTCCAGCATGCCGGTCAGCCAGCCGCCCAGGTCGTCGACCAGGGTGGGGACCTGCGGACAGCTGCGCAATTCGGTTGCGATGTCGTCGGTTTCGATCGTCGACCAGTGCGCGGGCCGCCGGTCGCGATGCTCGGCGACCCGGTGCGCCCAGGCCGCATCGTGCGCGCCGGGCGGCCCGGGCGCCAGGTAACGAACCCGCCGGCCGGCAGCCCGTCGGTGACGGCTTCCTCCGCCCACTGCGACTTGCCTGACCTGGTCCCGCCGAGCACCAAAGTGCGCACCGATGTCAGCCGGCTTTCGGGTGAGGTCTAATCGACACTGCTGCCGTGCTTGACTTGGGGCCGCGGCGCCCGCAACCGCCGCATCTGCGAGGCCCGGCTGGCCGCGTAAAGGACTAGCTTCCAACGGCTTTCAGTGTTGTTGGGGAACTTGGCGTCGACCATCCTGCTGACCTTGCGGCCCAGGATCAGGCCGTCGATACTCATCACTGCCATCAGCACCAGCATTGCGGGAGAGATGTAGAGCTGCAGTTGCGGGACGCCGAACATGATGAACATCAAGAACAGCGTCGACGGCATGAACAGGCCGAGCAGGTTGCGCCGGGAGTCGACGATGTCGCGCACGTAGCGCCGGACCGGGCCCTGGTCGCGCGGCAGCAGGTAGCCCTCCTCGCCGGCCATCATGCGTTCCCGCCGCTCCGACATGCGGGCGCGGTTGGCGGCCTTGTCGGCGCGGCGCTCCTCGCGGCTGAGCTTGGGGCCCGCCAACGTCTTGCGGCGGGCCCGCGCCTCGGAGGCGGTCATCGGTGCGGGTGCGACGGGCCCCTTGCGCGCGTTGCGGCGGGCCTCGCTGCGCTTGGGGGTGGGGCGACCCTTCGGGCCGGTCCGGCGCGGCTCGCGGACCGCGGCGTCCGCGGCGCCAGCAACGTCGGGTCCGCCCGACGCGGCGGTCTGCTCGTCGAGGTCGTCGTCCTGGTCCTTCTTTCGGCCCAACAGCTTCACAGGGGCCAGGTTACTTCGCGGCCGGGCCGCGCCGGAATTCGCCTGGAATGCCTTGCTATTAGACCTGCGTTAGTGCGTCAGTTGGCCCTACTCTTACACGTGATGAACGGCTGCCTTTGATGGACGAAGGGTCGATGGCCTCGGATGAGGCTGCCTCCATCCTGGCCCCCGGCCGCCTTCAATTACCCTCGATGCAAGTTCTGGTGGCCCCCGACTGTTATGCCGACAGCATGTCGGCGCTGGAGGCTTCCGCCGCGATCGCGACCGGCTGGACCCGGTCGCGTCCCGGCGACCGGTTCATCGTCGCCCCGCAGTCTGACGGCGGTCCCGGTTTCGTCGAGGTACTGGCCAGCCGGCTGGGCGAGACGCGCCGGCTGCGGGTGTCCGGGCCACTGAAAGCCATGGTGGAGGCCGAATGGGTCTTCGATCGGGGGTCGGCGACCGCCTACCTGGAGTGCGCGCAGGCGTGCGGGTTGGCGCTGCTCGGCGGTCCACCCACCCCGGAGACCGCCATGGCGGCCCACAGCAAAGGCGTGGGCCAGCTGATCGCCGAGGCGCTGCGGGTCGGGGCGACCCGGATCGTGGTCGGACTCGGCGGCAGCGCGTGCACCGACGGCGGCCAGGGCATGATCGCCGAACTCGGCGGCCTGGACACCGCCCGCCGGCAACTGGGCAACGTCGAACTGATCGCCGCCTCCGACACCGAATACCCGCTGCTGGGCCCGTGGGGGGCGGCCCGGGTGTTCGGGCCGCAGAAGGGCGCCGACACCGCCACGGTCGCGGTGCTGGAAGTCCGGCTGCAGGCCTGGGCGCTGATCCTGGAGGCGGTCGCCAGGCGCGACGTCAGCGCCGAGCCGGGCGCGGGCGCCGCCGGCGGCATCGGGGCCGGGCTGTTGGCGCTGGGCGGCCGGTGCGAGTCGGGAGCGGCCATCATCGCCGAACATACCCGGCTGTCCGACGACCTGGACACGGCGGAGTTGATCGTCACCGGCGAGGGCCGATTCGACGAGCAGTCGCTGCACGGCAAGGTGGTGGGTTTCCTCGCCGACGCGGCCCGGCCGCGCGGGATTCCGGTGATCGTGCTGGCCGGCCAGGTCGATCTGGACACCGCGACCGTGCGCTCGGCGGGCATCATGGCCGCGCTGTCGATGGCCGAACACGCCGGATCGGCGCGGCTGGCCCAGGCCGACGCCGCCAATCAGCTGATGGGTCTGGCCTCGGTTGCGGCGGCGCGACTCGGGAATAGCGGTCCGTCAAGGTACCGTTGAAGCAGTGGACTTTCGCCCAAGTCCGGGTCGCGGCGCGCACGCCGGCGGTACCGGGCCGGATCGGAGCCACCCAACGATGAGGCATGTAGGAGAAGCAATGACGGTGCAAAACGAGTCGAACGCCAAGACCCACGGCGTGATCCTGACCGAGGCCGCCGCCACCAAGGCAAAGTCCCTGCTGGACCAGGAGGGACGGGACGACCTGGCGCTGCGCATCGCGGTCCAGCCGGGTGGGTGCGCTGGGCTGCGCTACAACCTCTTCTTCGACGACCGGTCGCTGGACGGCGACCTGACCGCGGAGTTCGGGGGTGTGACGCTGACGGTGGACCGGATGAGCGCGCCCTATGTCGAGGGTGCGTCCATCGATTTCGTGGACACCATCGAAAAGCAGGGGTTCACCATCGACAACCCCAACGCCACCGGCTCCTGCGCCTGCGGCGACTCGTTCAACTAGACCCTTCGGCTGATCACGAAGCTCAGTACGAGCCGCCGGTGCGCAGCACGTACGAGCACACCATGATCTGCCCGCGCTGGAACAGCAGCTGGGCGATGCCCTGCACCTGTCCGCGCGCCGGGCCGCTGCTCACCGGGGACACTCGCATGCTGAACAACGCCTGCGCCTGGTACCGCGACAGGTAGACGATCTTGTCGATCGAGGTCACCTGCACCTCGGAGAACTGTTTGCGGAACGCGTCGCTGCTAAGCTTGGCCAGCGCCTGGTCGGACCGCTTGTCCTGGACGCCGTCGTAGAGGCCGCACAGGGCGTTGCGGGCGATCTCGTCGATGTCGCGATGCTCGAGCGCGTCCAGATAGCCCTGGATCGCCATCTTGGCCGCGCCCTCGGAGAACGTCGCGCCGGTGTTGGCCCCGTTGGTGCTCACCCCGTACACGATGGCCACCGTCATCACCGCGATCAGCGCAACGGCCAGCGCCAGGCCGACGATCAGCCGCCGCTTGGATCGCCGCGGCGGGTACGGCGCGAGCGCGGGTGGGGGGCCGGCATAATTGGCTGAACCGGGTGGCGCCTGCGGGGCCGCGGCGTAGCCGGTATCG
This sequence comes from Mycobacterium lepraemurium, assembly GCA_002291465.1. Taxonomy (GTDB): domain Bacteria; phylum Actinomycetota; class Actinomycetes; order Mycobacteriales; family Mycobacteriaceae; genus Mycobacterium; species Mycobacterium avium. The sequence continues at coordinate 1,936,428 of CP021238.1, forward strand.
CCGGCGTTGGGGTGGCCCGGGAGCTCGAGTGGCTGGGATTCGCTTGGGGGAGTTGGTCCTTGGCCGCCGACGGTGTGGTTCGGCGAGTGCGGACCTGCCATCGTGGTTCTCCTACGGTGGTGACGGGACTGCGAGCGGGTTCGGCCCGTCGAGTTACCGAGCCGTTCCCAAGGTCGTTCCTAAGGGAGGCTAGCGCAGACCCTGCACCGACCGTGCACGCAGCGACGGTCGAAACACCTGAGTAAGCTAGACAACCTTACTAACGAAGGATGGAGATTTCGTGACGATCGCGGTGACAGGGTCGATTGCAACCGACAATCTGATGCGCTTTCCCGGCCGGTTTTCCGAACACCTGCTGGCCGAGCACCTGCAGAAGGTGTCCCTCAGCTTCTTGGTCGACGATCTGGTGATTCACCGCGGCGGCGTGGCCGGCAACATCGCCTTCGCCATCGGGGTGCTGGGCGGTGACGTGGCGCTGGTCGGCGCGGCCGGCGACGACTTCGGTGAGTACCGCGACTGGCTGCAGCGCCACGGCGTCAACTGCGACCACGTGCTGATCTCGCAGACCGCGCACACCGCCCGGTTCGTGTGCACCACCGACCAGGACATGGCCCAGATCGCCTCCTTCTATCCCGGCGCCATGTCGGAGGCTCGCAACATCAAGCTCGCCGACCTGGTGTCGTCGCTGGGCAAGCCGGAGCTGGTGATCATCGGCGCCAACGACCCGGAGGCGATGGTGGTGCACACCGAGGAGTGCCGCAAGCTGGGCCTGCCGTTCGCCGCCGACCCGTCCCAGCAGCTGCCCCGGCTGTCCGGCGCCGAGATCGACAAGCTGGTCGACGGCGCCGCCTACCTGTTCACCAACGACTACGAGTGGGAGCTGCTGCTGTCCAAGACCGGCTGGTCGGAGGCGGACGTGAAGCAGAAGGTCGGGCTGCGGGTGACGACGCTGGGTGCCAAGGGCGTCGACATCGTTGAGCGCGACGGCACCACCACCCGCGTCGGCGTAGTGCCCGAGACCAGCCAAACCGACCCCACCGGCGTGGGCGACGCGTTCCGGGCCGGCTTCCTGACCGGGCACAGCGCCGGGCTGAACCTGGAACGCTCGGCGCAGCTGGGCTCGCTGGTCGCCGTGCTGGTGCTGGAGTCCACCGGAACCCAGGAGTGGTCCTGGGACCACGAGGTCGCCAAGAGCCGGCTGGCCGGCGTGTACGGCGAGGATGCGGCCGCCGAGATCGCCGCGGTGCTGGCCTGACTTTGCGTCTGCTCGGCAAAGTCAGGCCAGCACCGGGTACACCGGCTCGCCGATCTGCGGCACCACGCTGTGCTCGACGAAGATGGCGTGCCAGAGCATGAAGATCAGCACCGTCCACAGCCGGCGGCTGTGATCGCTGACGCCGTTGCGGTGCTCGTCGAGCATCCGGCGTACGGCGCCCAGGTCCACCAGGTGACCGGCCTGAGACGACGCCACCATCGAGTAGGCCCACTCCAGCAGCTCGCCGTCGCGCAGCCAATGCCGGATCGGGACCGGGAAGCCGAGCTTGGGCCGGTGCAGCACGTGCGCGGGGACGATCGGCTCCAGCGCCCGCCGCAACGCGTACTTCGTGGTGGTGCGGGTGATCTTGGCCTCCACCGGCAGCCGGGACGCCACGGCGAACACTTCGGGATCCAGGAACGGCACCCGCAGCTCCAGCGAGTTGGCCATCGTCATCTTGTCGGCCTTGACCAGGATGTCCCCGCGCAGCCAGGTGAACAGGTCGATGTGCTGCATGCGCGCCACCGGGTCCCAGCTGATCGACTGCGCGTACAGCGTCGCGGTGACATCGGTGTGCGTCCATTCCGCGCGGAAGCCGGGCAGCACGTCGCGCAGCTGCGCATCGGAGAAGCTGCGGGCGTTGCCGTAGTAGCGCTCCTCGAGCGTCAGCGACCCGCGGTGCAGCAGGCTCTTGCCGCGCATCCCGTCTGGCAGCGGCTTGGACACCTTGCCCATCGAGCGCCGCACCGGCCGCGGCAGGTAGTCGAAAGGCCGCAGCGACAACGGTTCCCGGTAGATCGTGTAGCCGCCGAACAGCTCGTCGGCGCCCTCGCCGGAGAGCACCACCTTGACGTGCTTGCGGGCCTCGCGGGCGACGAAGAACAACGGCACCAGCGCCGGGTCGGCGACCGGCTCGTCGAGGTACCAGACGATCTCGGGCAGGGCGGCGACGAACTCGCCGGGGTGCACCACCTTGGCGATGTGCCGGGCGCCGATCGCCTCCGCCGAGGCCACCGCGACGTCGATCTCGGAGAATCCCTCGCGCTCGAAACCGGTGGTGAAGGTGGTCAGCCGCGGGTTGTGCCGGATGGCCAGCGCCGCGATGGCGGTCGAGTCGATGCCGCCGGACAGAAATGCCCCGACGGTGACGTCGGCGCGCATGTGTTTGGCCACCGAATCTTCGAGCACTGCGGTGATCTCGTCGTAGTGGGCCTGTTCGGTGTCGCGGGTGATGGGCACGGCGGCGAACCGGGGCACGAAGTAGCGGGTGATGTCGGGCGCGGTACCGGGCCGGATCCGGGCGTAGCAGCCCGATTCCAGCCGTCGCACCCCGCGGTGCAGCGTCTCGGGCTCCGGCACGTACTGCAGGACGGTGTAGTGCTGCACCGCGCGCTCATCGATCGCGGTGTCGAACCTGATCAACTCGGCCAGCTCCAGCAGGCACTTCTTCTCGCTGGCCACCGCGGTGCCGCCGGTGCCGGTCGCCACGAACAGCGGTTTGATGCCGAAAGGGTCACGGGCACAGAACAATTCGCGGGTGGCGGTGTCCCACAACGCAAACGCGAACATGCCCCGCAGCCGGGCCAGCACGTCGGTGCCCCAGTGGTGGAAGCCGGCGACGATGGCCTCGCCGTCCCCGTCGGTGGCGAACACCGCGCCGTGGCGGGCGGTCAGTTCGTCGCGCAGCTCGAGGTAGTTGTAGATCTCGCCGTTGAACACCAGCTCGTAGCGGTCCGGCGTCTCCGGCGGGCCCCAGCGCAGCGGCTGGTGCGAATGGGCGATGTCGATGATCGACAGCCGGTTGAAGCCGAACACGACGGAGCCGTCAGCGCCGGCCCAGGTGCCCGGCTCGTCGGGCCCGCGGTGGCGCATCAGGTGCGAGGCGCGCGCGATCGCGTCGTCGGCACCGACGGCACCGGCTCGGGCGGCGACGAACGCCAGCAGACCACACACGGCGCCCCAGTATGCCGCACGTCCAACGCCGGGACCGACTGGCGGGCCGGGGTTTCGTCGCCCGGTTCAGACGCGTGGTCTACGCTGCGTAGTATTCGATATCCGAGCAGGAGGCGCCGACGTGACCCCTCGCGAGCAGGACCGTTCGCAACCTTTGTCGCAGGGTAGGTTTCCGGGCCGCGTCGGACGCAGGGCGCTGCGGCCGTTGGCGCTGGCCGTGACGCTGGGTGTGCTGGCGATCGTGCTGAGCGGATGCAGCAGCTGGGCCGACGCGCTGGCGCTGGGCTGGCCGAAGGGCATCACCCCGCAGGCCCACCTCAACCGGGAGCTGTGGATCGGCGCCGTGATCGCCTCGCTGGTCGTCGGTGCCATCGTGTACGGGCTGATCTTCTGGGCGTCGGCGTTCCACCGCAAGAAGGCGACCGACACCGAGCTGCCCCGCCAGTTCGGCTACAACATGCCGTTGGAGCTGGTGCTGACGGTGACGCCGTTCCTCATCATCTCGGTGCTGTTCTACTTCACCGTGGTTGTGCAGTAGAAGATGCTACACATCGCCAAGGACCCCGAGGTGGTGGTCGACGTCACGGCCTTCCAGTGGAACTGGAAGTTCGGGTATCAGTAAGGTCAACTTCAAAGACGGCACGCTGACCTACGACGGCGCCGACCCGGAGCGCAAGAAGGCGATGGTGTCCAAGCCGGAAGGCAAGGACGCGCACGGCGAGGAGCGGGTCGGGGCCGTCCGCGGGCTGAACACCTCGGACCGCACCTATCTGAACTCCGACAAGGTCGAGACGCTGGGCTCCAGCGATGAAATCCCGGTGCTGGTGCTGCCCACCGGCAAGCGCATCGAATTCGACCTGGCGTCCGCGGACGTAGTGCACACCTTCTGGGTGCCCAGAGTTCCTGTTCAAGCGCGACGTCATCCCCAACGCCGAGGCGAACAACTCGATCCACGTGTTCCAGGTCGAGGAGATCAACTCGCCTGGGGCGTTCGTGGGCCACTGCTCCGAGTTCTGCGGCACCTATCACTCGATGATGAACTTCGAGGTCCGTGTGGTGTCGCCCAACGACTTCAAGGCCTACCTGCAGCAGCGGATGGACGGCAAGAGCAACGCCGAGGCGCTGCAGGCGATTGGTCAGTCCCCGGTGGTGGTGACCACGCACCCATTCGACTCCAAGCGCGGTCAGTTGGCCGGAAGCCAGTAGTTTAGGACACCACATGCATATCGAAGCCAGGCTGTTCGAGTTCATCGCCGGGTTCTTCTTTCTGACCGCACTGCTCTACGGCGGCGTGCTGACCGCGCTGTTCGCCACCGGCGGCGAGGAGTGGGCGGGGACCACCGCCCTGGCGTTGACGGGCGGCCTGGCGCTCATCGTGGCCACCTTCTTCCGCTTCGTGGCCCGCCGCATCGACACCCGGCCCGAGGACTACGAGGGCGCCGAGATCAGCGACGGAGCAGGCGAATTGGGCTTCTTCAGCCCGCACAGCTGGTGGCCGATCCTGATCGCGCTGTAGGGTTCGGTGGCCGCGGTGGGCATCGCGCTGTGGTCGCCCTGGCTGATCGTGGCCGGGGTGATGTTCATCCTGTCGTCGGTCGCCGGGCTGGTCTTCGAGTACTACCTGGGTCCTGAAAAGCACTGATTCGCGGCATAAAGGTCACAATCCGATCACGTGATCGGCTGCGCAGTTCGCCACGGCGTCTCTGCCCCTTTGCGGTTGGGTAGTGTTTTGCCCAGGCAAATGGGAAGTTTCCCGGCGCGCCCGCAATGAAGTGACCGCGGAGTTTTACGCGCAGGTGATGCAGTTCGAACAGGGTAGGCACAGGCAGAGATGAGCGGGTCTAGACCCCCGGGATGGGAACCTGAGGAACCCGATCCTGCTGCCGACCCGATCGACCACCAGCCGGATTCCGGCGGCCCGCCCGCCGACGAGTTCCCGGGTGAGGACTTCCCGGCCCGGGGAGAACACGAGGACGCGGTCGAACCCTTCGACGTGGCCGACCAGACGGGTCAGACCGACGCCTACTCGCGGGCCTATTCGGCCCCGGAGTCCGAGCATTTCACCAGCGGCCCCTACGTGCCGGCCGATCTGCGCCTGTGCGACTACGACGAGCCGGCCGAACTGGACGAGGAACACGGCACCGCCCGCTGGCCGTGGGTGGTCGGGGTGGCGGCCATCGTGGCCGCCATCGCGCTCGTGGTGTCGGTGTCGCTGCTGTTCGCCCGGACCGACACCACCAAGCTGGCCAACCCGAACACCACCACCGCGTCCACGCCACCGCTGCAGGACGAGATCACCACCACCAAACCGCCGCCGCCCCCACCGCCCCCGCCTCCGCCGCCCCCGCCCGAACCGCCGCCCCCGACAGCAACGGAGACCCAGACTGTGACGGTGACGCCCTCTCCGGCACCGCCGCCCCCGCCCGCACCCGCCCCGGCCCCGCCGCCGGCCACCTCGACGGCCACGGCCCCGCCGCCGCCCACCACCCCTACGGGTCCGCGCCAGGTCACCTACTCGGTGACCGGCACCAAGGCCCCGGGCGACATCATCTCGGTGACCTACGTGGACGCCTCGGGCCGGCGGCGCACACAGCACAACGTGTACATCCCGTGGTCGATGACGGTCACCCCGATCTCGCAATCGGATGTGGGCTCGGTCGAGGCTTCCAGCTTGTTCCGGGTCAGCAGGCTCAACTGCTCGATCACCACCAGCGACGGAACGGTGCTCTCGTCGAACAGCAACGACGCGCCGCAGACGAGCTGCTGATGGTCAGCAGATATTCGGCATATCGGCGTGGGCTGGGCGACGACACCGTCTCGCCCGAGGTCATCGACCGCATCCTGATCGGCGCCTGCGCCGCGATCTACCTGGCGTTGTTGGGCGTCAGCGTGGCGGCCTGCGTCGCGCTGGCGGCCCTGGGCAGGGGATTTCACAAGGCAGCCAACAGCCCGCACACCACCTGGGTGCTGTACGCCGTCATCATCGTATCCGCGCTGATCATCGCGGGGGCCATCCCGATCCTGTTGCGGGCCCGCCGGATGTCGCAGGCCGAGCCGACGGCCCGGGCGATGACGGCGCCGGCACGGCCCCCTGTGCGGCTGGGCGCCGGCGTCGCGCGCCCCGCGACCGAGCGGGCGCCGCGCGCACCGACGACGACCCCGGACGTCGGGTGGTCGGGCGAGGCGGTCGATCGAATCTGTTTGCGCGGTACCGTCATATTGACCGGAACCATGGGCGCGGCGCTGATCGCGGTCGCGACGGCGACATATCTGATGGCCGTCGGTCACGACGGATCGTCCTGGGTGGGCTACGGATTCGCCGGGGTGATCACCGCGGTGATGCCGGTGGTCGAGTGGCTGCACATCCGCCAGCTGCGCGAGGCGGTCGCCGAGCAGTAACCGCCGTCGCGGCCGGGCCCCGGGTCACCTCGGCGATCCGGTCGGCCGCGGGTGGCGTAGTGTCGAGCGCGAGCGGTTTCGCTGTCAGCGGTGTCTACCGCGCTCGCGGGTGAGACGCACCGGCAATGCGATTCCTCCCTTCGCCCGCCCGCGAAGGACGCCGACCGGGAAGGGCGCCGCACGTGGGTTCCGCAGCAAGACGCCGACGCGCCGATCCCGTCCGGCTGTCGGTGGGGTGCGAACTGGGCCGCGCCATCGACGGCGCCTGGTGGCCCCGTGCCGACCGCATCACCAACGAATTGCCCGAGCTGGTCGCGGTGCTCACCCCGCTGCTCGGTCAGATCGGCGCGATCAACGTCAACTGGCCGCCGCTGCAGCGACCGCCGGACTTCAACTGGCCGGGCTGGGAACGCAAGCGCCAGCACGTGATGACGCTGATCGGGGGAGACGCGCGGATCAACCTGCTGATCATCCCGTACGCGACCTACAGCGCGCTGGCGCGGATGGTGCTGCGCTGCGCGGCCGGGCTGCCCGTCGAGCCCCGGGACCGGGGCAAGCCGGCGTTCCTGACGGTCGGCTCGATCCTGCGAGCCGCCGAGCAACAACGCGCTGCCGCGTCGCTAGTGCTGGCCGTCCTCGCCGTTGGTGGAGCCGTTGGTCGAGCCCACGATGCTGTCCTGATGTTCGCGCAGGGCGGTCAGGGCACGCTGCTCGGAGTCGTGCGCGGCCTCCCGCAGGGCCGCGTCCTGATCGGCGTACAGGAAGCTGCCGATGCCGGGCGACCCGGCCGAGCCCAGCTTGTTCATCTTCTTGGGCAGCGGTGCGCCCTGGTACTCCAGCGGCAGCGGGTGACCGTGCTCGTCGACCGGGCCCAGCGGCTGGTGCAGCTCGATGTAGGCGCCGTGCGGCAACCGCTTGATGATGCCGGTCTCGATGCCGTGCTCGAGCACCGCGCGGTCGCTGCGCTGCAGCCCGATGCACCACCGGTAGGTGACGAAGTACACGATCGGCGGAACGATCACCATGCCGATGCGGCCGATCCACGTCGTCGCGTTCAGCGTGATGTCGAACTTCAGCGCGATGATGTCGTTCATCGCGCTCAGCGTGAGCACCATGTAGAAGGCGATCGCCATGGCGCCGATCGACGTGCGCACCGGCATGTCGCGCGGCCGCTGCAGCAGGTTGTGGTGCGCGTAGTCACCGCTGAACCGCTTCTCCAGGAACGGGTAGATGATCAGCAGCACGAACACCGCGCCCATGATCAGCGCCACCCACACCACCGCCGGAATGGTGTGGTGCCAAGTAGAACTCCCACGGAGGCCAGATACGCGCCAGGCCCTCGGTCCACATCATGTAGAAGTCCGGCTGCGAGCCGGCCGAGACGTGAGATGGCTTGTAGGGGCCCAGGTTCCAGATCGGGTTGATCTGCAGCAGCCCACCCATCAGGCCCAGCACGCCGACGATCGCGGCGAAGAACGCGCCGGACTTGACCGCGAACACCGGCATTACCCGCACCCCGACCACGTTGTGCTCGGTGCGACCCGGGCCGGGGAACTGGGTGTGCTTCTGGAACCACACCATGGCCAGGTGCAGCCCGATCAGCGCCAGGATGATGCCGGGCAGCAGCAGGATGTGCAAGGCGTACATCCGCGGGATGATGTAACCCGCTGCAGCGCACTCACTTCCGACACCGCCGCAGGGGAAGTCACCACCGAACAGGGCCCAGTGCAACCAGGTCCCGATCACCGGCATGCCCAGCGTGATCGAGGACAGGGCGGTGCGCAACCCGATGCCCGACAACAGGTCGTCGGGCAGCGAGTAGCCGAAGTAGCCCTCGAACATGGCCAGGATCAACAACAGTGAGCCGATCACCCAGTTGGCCTCGCGCGGCCGCCGGAAGGCGCCGGTGAAGAAGATGCGGGCCAGGTGCACCATGATCGCGGCGGAGAAGATCAGCGCGGCCCAGTGGTGGACCTGACGCACGAACAGCCCGCCGCGCACCTCGAAGGAGATGTCCAGGGCCGACGCGAAGGCCTTCGACATCTCCACACCGCGCAACGGTTGGTAGACGCCGTTGTAGGTGACCTCGGCCATGGACGGGTCGAAGAACAGCGTCAGGTACACCCCGGTGAGCAGCAGCACGACGAAGCTGTACATCGCGATCTCGCCCAGCAGGAATGACCAGTGGGTGGGGAAGACCTTGTTGAGCTGTCTGCGGACGGCCGCCGACGGGTGGTAGCGCGTGTCGATGTCCTCGCCTTGACGGGCCAGGACGTTGCCGATCTTCGGGGGGACTCAATTTCGTACTCATGTTGTCGTCCTCTCCCAGAATGCCGGTCCGATGGGTTCGACGAAGTCACCGTTGGCGACCAGATACCCGTTGGTGTCGATGGTGATCGGCAGTTGCGCCAACGCCCGCGCGGCCGGCCCGAAGATCGGCTTGGCGAAATGCAGCGCGTCGAACTGCGACTGGTGGCAGGGGCACAGGATCCGGTAGGACTGCTCCTCGTACAGCGACGCGGGGCAACCCAGATGCGAGCACACCTTGGTGTAGGCGAAGAACTCGCCGAAGTTGAAGCTCTCCTGGCTCTGCCGCTCGACCACGCGGGGCATGTCGGTGGTCCGAATCCTGGTGAGCATCACCGCTCCTGGATCGAAATATCTTCGGGGATAAAGCGTTTCTGGTACAGGATGGTGCCGATCCCGATCGACAGGATGGACATCCCGAAGGTCAGGCCGTACAGTGGGGTGACCAGGTCGTACAGGAAGCTGCCGGCGGCCTCCTTGGGCTTGTACCCCCACGGCCAGAACAGGAATATCAGCAGCAGCGCCAGCCCGAAGCCGCCGCCCAGCAAAAGCCACAGGGCGACGCCGCGCTCGGCGCGCTTCTCGGCCTTGGTGCCCTCGACCGGCCACCGGGGTTCCTTGAACACCGTTTCGACGCCGTCGAGCTTGCCGCCCAGCGCCACCACCCGCCGATCGGCCAGCGCCTCTTCGTCGGGCTCGTTGGGCGTCCCGGCTCCCTTGTCGGTGTCAGAGCCGCGAACGTCGCCGTCGCTCATTTTGCGCCGCTCCTCCTCTTCGGTTCGGCTCCTTCGCCGTTGCGCGGCTGGGGGAGACCCCACTGCATCGTCCGGGTGCGGCTCATGCGCGTGCCCCGATCCACAGCGCCAGCTCGATGGCGGCCACCATGCCGATGATCCAGGCCGCCATGCCCTCGGGGGCGGGGCCGAACCCACCCAGGCCGTGGCCGCCCGGCTGGCGCTCCTCGGTCACCGCCTTGATGTAGCCGATGATGTCCTTGGCCTTGAACGACAGCTGGCGGTCGGAGAAACTTCGGCATGTTCTGCGGACCGGTCCGCATCGCCGCCAGGATCTGCTGCTCGACTCGTCGGCGACGGCGACCTGCGGCCGCGGGGTCAGGATGCGGCCAGTCCGCCGGCGGTGGTCAGCGCGATCAGCAACAGCAGGCCGCCGGACAATCGGCGGCGCAGCCGCCGTCGCGAACGGTCGGTTCGGGTGGACCGCAGCTTCTTCAACCGAGCACTCCTGTTCGTCCAGCGTCCGCTCATCGGATGAAATAGATCACGGTGAACAGCGCGATCCACACGATGTCGACGAAATGCCAGTAGTACGAGACGACGATGCTGGCCGTCGCCTGCGCCGGGGTGAACTTGCTCATCGCTGTGCGGGCCAGCAGGAAGATGAAGGCGACCAGCCCGCCGGTCACGTGCAGACCGTGGAACCCGGTGGCCAGATAGAACACGCTGCCGTAGGCGCTGCCCGGGATGGTCCGTGGCCCATCAGGTGGTAGTACTCGTAGCCCTGCCCGAGCACGAAGAACAGGCCCATCAAGAAGGTGATCACATACCAGCGGCGCAGCCCGAACACGTCGCCGCGCGCGGCCGCGAACACCCCCATCTGGCAGTGAACGAGGACGCGATTAACACCAAGGTCACCAGCACGGCCTGATACAGGTTGAGCGCGGTCGGCGGCGGCGGCCACTTGCCGCCCGACTGGGCGCGGGCGGTGAAGTACATCGCGAACAGGCCAGCAAAGAACATCAGCTCGCTGGAAAGCCAGACGATCGTGCCGACACTGACCATGTTGGGCCGATTCAGCGAATGAACCCGCGACGTAATTGCAGTACCTGAGGTCCCGACAGCGCTGGTCACATCCGCAAGTATGACGCTTTGTAGTTGTTGAACTCCACCCGGGTTTGGAATTTCGCGATTTGTGGCGGGGCGCGTCGCGCCCGGGCGCCGACCGGGCCGTTCGCCGCGAGGTTGGGGCCGGTGTGCCCGGCGTGGGACCATCGGCGCGTGGCGTTGTCATCTGAGTCGTCTGCGGCTTCGGCGGTGGGACGGCCCCCCGGTGCGCCGGCGACGTCGTGGCGCCAGGTGCTGGCCCGGCTGACCGGCGGTGACGACCTGGCCCGCGGGCAGGCGGCCTGGGTCATGGACCAGATCATGACCGGCGAGGCGAGCCCGGCCCAGATCGCGGCCTTCGCGGTGGCGATGCAGGTGAAGATCCCCACCTCGGCCGAGGTCATCGAGCTGGCCGAGGTGATGCTGAACCACGCCCTGCCGTTCCCGGCCGGCGCGATCCGCGACGACACCGTCGACATCGTCGGCACCGGCGGCGACGGCGTCAACACCGTCAACCTGTCCACGATGGCGGCAATCGTGGCCGCGGCCGCGGGGGTGCCGGTGGTCAAACACGGCAACCGCGCGGCGTCGTCGCTCTCGGGCGGCGCGGACACGCTCGATGAGCTCGGGGTGCGGATCGACCTGGGACCCGAGCAGGTCGCGCGCAGTGTCGCCGAAGTCGGCATCGGCTTCTGCTTCGCGCCGCTGTTCCACCCGTCCTACCGGCATACCTCGGCGGTGCGCCGCGAGCTCGGCGTGCCGACGGTGTTCAATCTGCTTGGGCCGCTTACCAATCCGGCTCGACCGCGGGCCGGATTGATCGGTTGCGCGTTCGCCGAGCTGGCCGAGGTGATGGCCGGCGTGTTCGCCGCCCGGCGCTCCAGTGTGCTGGTGGTGCACGGCGACGACGGGTTCGACGAGTTGACCACCACGACGACCAGCACCATCTGGCGGGTGCAGGCCGGCACGGTGGACCGGTTGACGTTCGATCCGGCCGGGTTCGGTTTCCCGCGGGCCGAGCTCGACGATCTGTTGGGCGGTGACGCGCAGACCAACGCCGCGGAGGTGCGGGCGGTGCTGGCCGGCGGCCAGGGCCCGGTGCGCGACGCCGTCGTCCTCAACGCCGCCGCCGCGATCGTGGCGCACACCGGGTTATCCAGCCGCGCCGAATGGTTGCCGGCCTGGGAAGACGGGCTGGCCCGCGCCAGCGCCGCCATCGACTCCGGCGCGGCCGAACAGCTGCTCGCGCGTTGGGTGCGGTTCGGTCAGCAGCTCTGACGCCCGCAGGGCCTGCTCGCTTGCCAGCCGGGCCGAGCGCGCCGCCGCCGCCCACGCCGCCAGGCCCCGGCCGAGCGCAGCGGGGAGGCCCAGCCCGCCGCGTCTGGGGTGCCCTTTACCCGGACGATGCGCACCCCCGGGGCCTCCAGCCAGCGCGCGATCAGCGCCGTCTCCTCGACCAGCGCGCCGCCCAGCGGCCCCCGGCTCGGGCCAAATCGCTTGCGCCGCAGCGGTGATTGCGTCAACCATCGGCATCGGCGGCATCCCGCGGCGAGCCGGCTGTAGCGGACGACGGCCAGCAGATAGCCGCCCTGCCCGTCGGGCGCGGCGGCAACCAGCTCCGGCAACGAGGCCAGGGCCCGCAGCCGCTGGCCGCGCCACAGCGTCTCGACTGCGGTGGCGGTGCGGTCGCGTAGCCGGGCGGCGCTTTCGAAGTGACGCCGCTCGGCCAGCGTGGCGACCTGGTCCACCGCGGCGGCCAGCGCGCTGTTGTCGGCGCCGTCGATCAACGCCGCGACCCGCGCCACCGCGGCCGCGTATTGGGTGGCCGTGACGCCGCGGGCGGCCGGGCACGGCGCCACCTTCGCCTCCGGGCACAGCGGCCCGTGCAACGCCGCCCGGCCCAGCCGGTTGGTGCAGGCGCGCAGCCCGGCGAACCGGGCCAGCAGCTCGGCGGTGTCGGCGGCGTCGGCGCGGGCCCCGAACGGCCCGACGGCCTGGTCGTGCCGCGGCGCCCGGACCACCGCGAGCCGGGGGAACGCCTCGTCGGTGAGCGCCACCCACCACCACCGCTGCGGGAACTTCGACCGCCGGTTGTAGGGCGGGGCGTGCGCGGCCAGCAGCCGCAGCTCGCGCACCCCGGCCTCGAGCGCGTGCGCGCACTCGACGTGGTCGACCGCGCTGGCCAGCGCGACCATCTCCTTCATCCGGCAGCACGGTGCGCACGTCCTGGGCGGCCCGGCGCCGCAGGTCGACGGCGGTGCCGATGTAGAGCACCTCGCCCAACGGCCCGCGGAACAGGTACGCCCCCGGCCGGCGCGGCAACCCCTCGGCCAGCACCCGTTTGCGGCGCTGGGTGGGCGTCACGTCGGGCAGGTAGCCGCGCAGGTCGGCGTAGGTGTGCACACCCTGGTTGCTGACCCGCTCGATGAGAGCGTGCAGCGCGTCGAACGGTGGCCCGCGCGTCGTCGAGGGCGCGGTGGGTGGGCTGGGTGGTCACGGCGAACAGCCGGGCCAGCGAGGCCAGCGGCACGCTAGGGGCCTCCTCGCGGCTGAGCACGCGGCGGGCCCGCCGGACCGTGCACAGCACCCGCGGTCGCGGCCAGGCGATGTCGCACTGCTGCGCGGCGGCGCGCAGGAACCCGACGTCGGAACCGGCGTTGTGGGCGACCAGCACCGCCCCGCGGTCCAAGCCGGCGAACTCGAGGAACATCGGCAGCACCGCGTCGATGGCCGGCGCGTCCGACACCATCGCCGTGGTGATGCCGGTCAGTCGCATGATCTGGGGCGGGATGCTGCGCTGCGGGTCGAGCAGGGTGGCGAACTCGCCGAGCACCACGCCGCCGCGCACCTTGGCCGCCCCGATCTCGGTGATGGCGTCGGGCGCGGTTCCCTCGGTGCTGGTGCTGCGTTCGCCGGTGGTTTCCAGGTCGACCATCACGAAGGTGGTGTCGCGCAGCGGGACCTCGTCGGGGCCGAACGCCGGTCCCACGTCGGCGAAGCTCAGCTGAGTCGCACCGTCGGAGGCCACGGTGGCGACGGTAGGCAGCACGACCGACACCCGGGCGGCTGCCACGCCGGTCCGGGCGGTCGGGGTCGGCGGTCGATGTCGGTGGCCGCCGTTACCGTTCGGTCAGCCCGGCGCGATGTGCGCCGGCCCGCTCCGCGAAGCCAGACCGAGAGGACGGACCGATGGCATCGAGGACCGGACCCACCGACAGGGGTGCGACGGCGGGTTCGGCGCCGGCTGTGACGCTGGAGCCGGAGGCGCCGGTGGTGATCGACTGCGACGACTGCGCGGCGCGCGGACCGGGATGCTGCGACTGCGTGGTCAGCGTGATACTCGGGGTCCCGGATACTTTATTGCAGGACGAGCGAGCGGCATTGGAGGTTTTGGCCGATGCCGGCCTGGCACCACCGCTGCGGCTGGTCCCGATTCGTCGGGATCGCGGGACTGGTGTAGCCTAAATGCCTTGTCCTCCAAAGGCCCTCGGCTCAGGCGGAATGGCCCACATCAAAATGACAGAATCCTTTCTAATTTCTTAACCGCCCGCTTTGGACAAACGCCGATATCGTTTCGTAACCTGTTTGAGACCTAAACCCGCTCGACCGCGATTCGTTGATGGCCGTTTAAGGAAGCAAATCTTGAGGCTTGACTCTAGGTACCCGGTTGCGCGTGCCCTGACACGTTCGGCCCTGGGGATGCTAGCTGGCTTCGCGATCCTGTTCGGTATCGTCACCGCGCCCGCGTGCGCCGACCCGGCCGAAGACGCTAGGGCGAAACTCAACGAGCTATCCCGTCAGGCCGAGCAGACCACCGAGGCCATGCACAGTGCCCAGCTCGACCTGAACGAGAAGCTGGCCGCCCAGCGCGCGGCGGAGAAGAAGCACGACGACGACCAGGCCGCGGTGGACGCGGCGAAGGCGCACCTGGCGTCCTACCAGAACGCGGTCAACAACCTGGCCGCCGCGACCTACATGGGCGGTCGCGTCGACGGCATGGAAGCCATCCTGACCGCCGTGTCGCCGCAGGGGCTGATCGACCAGCTGGCCGTGCAGCGGCTGATGGCCACGCAGATGGCCAGCCAGATGAAGAGCTACCGGATCGCTGGCGAGCAGGCCGCCAAGGCCGAGCGCGAGTCCGCGAAGTCGGCCGCCGACGCCAAGAGCGCCGCCGAGCAGGCCGCCGCGGTGCGAGCGAGCTTGCAGTCCAAGCAAAGTCAGCTGCAGGTGCAGATCGCGGTGGTCAAGTCGCAGTACATGTTGTTGACGGCCGACCAGCGCACCGCGCTGGCCAACCCCGGACCGGCAGTCCCGGCCGCCGCGACGGCACCCGGTGCGCCGGTGCCCGAAGCGGCGCCGCCCGGCACGCCCCCGGGCGGGCCGGGGCCGGGTGAGGCTTCGCCTCCCGGCGGCGCACCGGGTATGGCTCCCGGCGGCGGGGGAGTCGGCGGCGGCGACCGCGCCACCGTCGTGCAGGCCGCGCTGACCCAGGTCGGTTCACCTTATGTCTGGGGTGGCGCCGCGCCCGGCGGGTTCGACTGCTCGGGCCTGGTGATGTGGGCGTTCCAGCAAGCCGGCATCTCGTTGCCACACTCCAGCCAGGCGTTGGCCCATGGCGGACAACCGGTTTCGCTGTCGGAGCTGCAACCCGGCGACGTGCTGACCTTCTACTCCGACGCCTCGCACGCCGGCATCTACATCGGCGACGGCATGATGATCCATTCCTCCACCTACGGTGTGCCGGTGCGGGTGGTGCCGATGAACTCCTCCGGCCCGATCTACGACGCCCGCCGTTACTAGACGCCCGCGGCTCGCGGTCCTGCTGGCCTGGGTGTTCGTCGTCGAACTCGTGGTGGCGGCGGCGGTGCCGTTCGACGCCGAACGTGACGGCCGGACCCGTCCCGCCCAGTTGGTTAGCCCCGTGCGCAGCCAATTCAGCGCGTCGAGCAGGTCGCTGGTCGTCGGCGATCGCACTGTCCTGCTGCTGGGTCTGGGCGGCCCGGCCAGTGACCGGTTGCTGGCCCGGGTGGCCGCCCGGGCATGGGCGCGGCGATCACGGCCATGGAGGCGTTCTGGGGCGCCGACTGGAGCCGGGAGATCTCGGTGGTGGCCGCCGGCACCGACGAGGAATTCCGTGCCGCCGCGGGCGGAGGCCCGGCGACGCAGTGGGCCGACATCGCGGCCGTCACCGTCTCCGACCGGGTCGATCCGGCGCGCCGGATCGCGTCCGGCCAGCGCATCGTGTTCGCGCCGGGTGCCGCCAACATGAGCTTGGCGTCGTTGGAATCGTGTTGGTGCACGAGCTATTTCACTACACGTCGCGCGCGGACACGGTTGCCGACGCGCCCCGCTGGCTCACCGAAGGGGTCGCCGACTTCGTCGGTCGGCCGCCGGCGTCGGTGCCCGCCGACGCGTTGCTGCCGCTGACGCTGCCGTCGGACACCGACCTGGACGTGCCGGGGCCGCAGCGTTCGTCGGCCTACGACCGCGCCTGGTGGTTCGCCCGGTTCGTGGCCGACAGCTACGGACCGCCGAAACTGCGCGAGCTGTACCTGGCCACCTGCGGCCTGCGGCGCGCCGATCTGGCCACCGCGGCCCAAGAGGTGCTGGGGACCAGCCCGGTCGGCCTGCTCACCCGCTGGCATCAGTGGCTGACCCACTAGGGCCGGCCCGCGGTGCCGCCAGGCTAGCCTGACTCAGTGAGTCGGGTCTTGCTGGTAACCAACGACTTTCCGCCCCGCCCGGGCGGCATCCAGTCCTACCTCGGCGAATTCGTCGGGCGGTTGGCCGCCGCCGGCTCGCATGAGCTGACGGTGTATGCGCCGCACTGGAAGGGCGTGCAGGCTCACGATGAGGCCGTCGGCTACCGGGTGGTGCGCCACCCGGGCACGCTGATGCTGCCCGGGCCCGCGGTCGACGCCCGGATACGGCGGCTGATCGCCGAGCACGGCATCGACACCGTGTGGTTCGGCGCCGCTGCCCCGCTGGCGCTACTGGCCCAACGCGCCCGCGCCGCCGGGGCCCACCGGGTGCTGGCCAGCACGCACGGCCACGAAGTGGGGTGGTCGATGCTTCCGGTGGCGCGCTCGGTGCTGCGCCGCATCGGCGAACAAACCGACGTCGTCACCTTCGTCAGCCGCTATACCCGGTCCCGGTTCGCGCCGGCGTTCGGGCCCAGGGCGCGGCTGGAATACCTGCCGTCCGGCGTGGACACCGACCGGTTCCGGCCCGATCCGGCCGGCCGCGCGCGGCTGCGGGAGCGCTACGGGTTGGGCGAGCGGCCCACCGTGGTGTGCGTGTCCCGGCTGGTGCCGCGCAAGGGCCAGGACATGCTCATCCGGGCGATGCCCTCGATCGTGCAACGGGTCGACGGCGCCGCGCTGGTCATCGTCGGGGGCGGCCCCCACCTGCAATCGCTGCGCGCCCTGGCCCGCGACTGCGGGGTGGCCGCGCAGGTGACCTTCACCGGGGGGATACCGGCCGCCGAGCTGCCCACCCATCACGCGCTGGCCGACGTGTTCGCCATGCCGTGCCGCACCCGCGGCGCCGGCCTGGACGTCGAGGGGCTGGGCATCGTCTACCTGGAGGCCTCGGCCAGCGGTGTCCCGGTGATCGCAGGCGGGTCCGGGGGAGCACCGGAAACGGTGCAGCACAACAAGACCGGGGTGGTGGTGGACGGCCGCTCGGTGACCGAGATTGCCGACGCCGTCACCGAATTGCTCAGCGACCCGGACCGGGCCGCCGCGATGGGTGCGGCCGGCCGCCAGTGGGTGACCAGCCAGTGGCGCTGGGACACCCTGGCCGCTCGGCTGGCCGGGCTGCTGGGCGACTAGCGGCGACCAGCGGGCCGGGCCCCGGGCCGGCGCCGCGGGCGTCACGCGGGGCCGCGAGCGCCACGCCAGCGTAGACGCTCGGCGCCGAAGAGCCGTCAGAGCCGTCAGTCCTTGGCGTAGATGGCCTCGATGTCGGAGGCGAACTTCTCGGCCACCACGTTGCGCTTGACCTTCATCGTCGGGGTCAGCTCGCCCGTGTCCTCGGTGAAATCGACCGGCAGGATGCGGAACTTGCGGATCGATTCGACATGCGACACAGCCTGATTGGCGTCCTTGATGGCGGCGTCCACCTCGGTGACCAGATCGGGGTCGGTGGTCAGATCGGCCACCGACGCCCCGGCGCCCTTGTGGTTGCGCTGCTTCCAGCCGCTGAAAGCCTCGGGGTCGATGGTGATCAACGCGCCGATGAACGGCTTGTTGTCGCCGACCACCATCGCCTGACTGATCAGCGGGTGCGCCCGCAGCCGGTCCTCGAGCACGGCGGGGGCGACGTTCTTGCCGCCCGCGGTGACGATGAGCTCCTTCTTGCGCCCGACGATCTTCAAGAACCCGTCGTCGTCGAGCACGCCCAGGTCGCCGGTCTTGAACCAGCCGTCGGTGAAGGCGTCGGCGGTGGCCTGCTCGTTGCGCCAGTAACCGCTGAACACCACGCCGCCGCGCACCAACAGCTCGCCGTCCTCGGCGATGCGCATGCTGTTGCTCGGCAACAGCGTTCCCACGGTGCCGATCTTGACGTTGCCGACCTGGTTGACGGTGATCGCCGAGCTGGTCTCGGTCAGGCCGTAGCCCTCGTGGATGGTCAGGCCCACGGCCCGGAAGAAGTGCCCGAGCCGCGAGCCCAGCGGTGCGCCCCCCGACACCGACGCGTGGCAGTCGCCGCCCAGCGCCGCCCGCAGCTTGTGGTACACCAGCCGGTCGAACAACGCGTGCTTGGCCCGCAGCAGCGGACCCCGCCGGCCGCGGTCGGCCGCCTCGCTCCAGTCGACGGCGGTCTGCACGGCCATCGCGAAGATGCGGCCCTTGCCGTCGTTGGCGGCGTTTTGCTCGGCGGTGTTGTAAACTTTCTCGAGCACCCGCGGCACCGACACCACCACGGTCGGCTTGAACACGGCGAACATCGGCAGCAGGTTCTTGATGTCGCTGGTGAATCCCACGGTCACCTTGTTGGCGAACGCGGACAGGGTCAGCGAGCGGGCCAGCACGTGGGCCAGCGGCAGAAAGATCAGCAGCCGCTGCCCCTCGTCCAGCAGCGTCGGCAGGCTCTCCTTGGCGCCGCGGGTCTCATAGAGCAGGTTGGAATGCGTCAGCTGGCAGCCCTTCGGCCGCCCGGTGGTGCCCGAGGTGTAGATCAGGGTGGCCGGATCCTGGGCGCGCAGCCCGTCCAGACGCGCGGTCAGCTCGGCCGGTTCCACCCCTGCGGCCGCCTCGGCCAGCTGGTCGAGGGCCTTGGCGCCGGAGCCGTCGATGTGCAGCACCCGGCGCAGGGCGGGCAGCTCGGCGGTCAGCTCGGTGACCATCACCGCGTGCTCGTCGGTCTCGGCGAACGCCAGCACCGCTCCGGAGTCCTGCAGCACCCAGCGCACCTGCTCGGCCGAGGACGTCTCGTAGATCGGCACGGTGACCGCGCCCACCGCCAAGATCGCCAGGTCGAGGATCGCCCATTCGTAGCGGGTGGCCGAGAAGATGGACACCCGGTCGCCGGCCTGTACCCCCAGTGAAATCAAACCCAATGCGGCCGAACGGATCTGAGCCGCCGCATCGGCGCAGGTGACGTCGGTCCACTCCCCGTCGACTTGGCGTTGGTAGATGACGAAGTTCGGATCGTCGCGCTCGTGCTCGAAGGCCATCATCGCGATGTTCTCGTTTTCGCCGACGGAGAAGCGGGCGGGGACGCTGTACTCACGCACTCTGATGACCTCAATCGACCTCGTGACGTTTTCCGGGAGCCGGGTTGCTGTCGACCAGCTTAATCCGCGCATCCACCCAGCACGGCGACGGTGGGTGAGCGCGGGACCCGATTGCGCCTGCCTGCCCTGGGTCAGGCGCCGCCGGGCGGTGTGTGAAGCTGTGGTCATGCACAGCATCCAGATCGCGGACGAGACGTTCGTCGCGACCGACGGCGCCCGGGTGGGCGCCGCGGTCGCCGACCGGGCGAGCTGGCGGCACTGGTGGCCGGATCTGCGCCTGCAGGTCGTCGAGGACCGCGGCGACAAGGGCATCCGGTGGTCGGTCACCGGCGCGCTCACCGGCACCATGGAGGTCTGGCTGGAGCCGCTGAAAGAAGGGCTGGACGGCGTCGTGCTGCACTACTTCCTGCACGCCGAACCGACCGGGGTAGCCGCCTGGCAGCTGGCCAAACTGAACCTGGCGAAAATGACGCACCGACGCCGGGTGGCGGGCAAGAAAATGGCCTTCGCGGTCAAGACGACACTGGAACGGTCGCGACCGGTCGGAGTTTCTCCGGTAGTTTAGCCGGGTCAGGTCCGCGCGGAGAGTACCGTGTCGGACCGAGACCCGCGGGGTTCCCGCACGGCAGTTCCCAGGAGACCGGGGGCGATCCGGGCGCGGGAGAGAGGGCAACAACCAGGTGGCGGAGAAGACGACCCAAACCATCTACATCGAAGCCGACCCGGACACCGTGATGAAGGTGATCGCCGACATCGATTCCTACCCGCAATGGATCTCGGGATACAAGGAAGCCGAAGTCGTCGAAAAGGACGCCGACGGCTACCCCAAGGTCGCCCGCATCGTCATGGACGCCACCGTCCTCAAGGACACCATGGTGATGTCCTATCAGTGGCCCAAGGATCGGCGGTCGGTCAGCTGGACGCTGGTGTCGAGCTCGCTGCTGCGGGCACTGGAGGGCTCATACCGGTTGGCGCCCAGGGGATCCGGGACCAAAGTCACCTACGAACTCTCGGTCGACCTGGCCATGCCGATGATCGGCCTGCTCAAGCGCAAGGCCGAGCGGCGGCTGACCGACACCGCGTTGAAGGATCTCAAGAAACGAGTCGAGGCTGAGTGAGTCCGGTGCATCGTCGGCGCCCACCCCGGCCCGGATCAGTCTCTTCGTTGGCAAAGGCGGGGTAGGCAAGTCGACGCTGGCCTGCGCTACCGCGGTGGCCGCCGCCGGCGCGGGGCAGCGGGTGCTGGTGGTCTCCACCGACCAGGCGCATTCGCTGGGCGATGTGCTGGGCGTCCCCGTCCCGCCGAGTCAGGCCGAACTGGTCCGGGTGCTCGCCGACCTGGAGACCGGACGAGCCGAGGCCGGCGGCGGGTTCCTCGATGCGCTGGCGCTGGACACCCTGGCCCTGCTCGAGGCCCGATGGCGTGACGTGGTCGCCACGCTGGACCGGAGATTTCCCGACTCCGAGCTGAGCACCATTGCGCCCGAAGAGCTTTCGGCGCTGCCGGGTGTGCAGGAGGTGCTCGGTCTGCACGCCGTCGGCGAGTTGGGCCGCTCCGGGCGATGGGACCGGGTGGTGGTCGATTGCGCCTCCACCGCGGACGCGCTGCGCATGTTGACGCTGCCCGCCACCTTCGGCCTCTACGTGGAGCGGGCGTGGCCGCGGCACCGCCGGCTGTCGCTGACCGCCGAGGACGCCCGCTCGGCCGCGGTGGTGGAGCTGCTCGAGCGCGTCAGCGCCAGCGTGGAGGCGCTCAGCGCGTTGCTCACCGACGGCGACCTGGTCGGTGCGCACCTGGTGCTGACCCCGGAGCGGGTGGTGGCCGCCGAGGCGGCCCGCACCCTGGGGTCGCTGGCCCTGATGGGGGTGCGGGTCGAGGAGCTGATCGTGAATCAGGTTCTGCTGCAAGATGACTCGTACGAGTACCGCAACCTGCCCGAGCACCCGGCCTTCTACTGGTACACCGAACGCATCGCCGAGCAGCAAAGCGTGCTCGAGGAGCTCGACGCCGCCATCGGCGAGGTGGCGCTGGTGCTGACCCCGCACCTGTCCGGCGAGCCGATCGGGCCCAAGGCGCTGGGGGCGCTGCTCGACGCCGCCCGGCGCCGGGGCGGGGCCGCGCCGCCCGGCCCGCTGCGGTCCACCGTGGACCTGGAATCCGGGACGGGACTTGGGTCGATCTACCGGATGCGGCTAGCGTTGCCGCAACTCGACCCGTCGGCGCTGACGTTGGGCCGGGTCGACGACGACCTGATCATCAGCACCGGCGGGTTGCGGTGCAGGGTGAGGTTGGCGTCGGTGCTGCGTCGGTGCACGGTGCTGGATGCGCATCTGCGGGGCAGCGAGCTGACGGTGCGTTTTCGACCAGATCCGGAGGTGTGGCCTAAGTGAGTGGGGCTCATCCCGACATCGGTCCGGAGCTGCGCAGGCTCGCCCAGTCGATCCTGGACGGCATCGACCCCACCGTGCGGGCGGCGGTGGCGCTGACGGCCGGCGCCGGCCCGGGAACCGGTAAGTGCCAGCAGGTCTGGTGCCCGGTGTGTGCGCTGGCCGCGCTGGCGACCGGCGACCAGCACCCGTTGCTCACCGCGATCGCCGATCACAGCATCGCGTTGCTGGAGGTGATTCGCGACATCGTCGCCGACATCGACGGGGCGTCTGGCCCGACACCCGAACCCCCACACGACGGCCCGCCCGGCGGCGCCTCCGACACCCCCGACACCGGGCAGGCTCCGCGGACCCGGTATCAGCCCATCCCGGTGACCTTCGAGGAGTGAGCCGGCCGCGCCGCAGGTGGTCCCTTCTTATCCGGATGGGTACAGTTGGCGCAGAACATCAGCGGGTGCAGCCGAGAGGGAGGGGCCATGTGGTACTGGCTATTCAAGTACGTGCTCCTCGGCCCCCTGCTGTCTTTGCTGGGACGGCCGAAAGTCGAAGGCCTGGAACATGTTCCGAGCTCCGGGCCGGCGATACTGGCCAGTAATCACCTGGCGGTGATGGACAGCTTCTACCTTCCGCTGGTGGTGCGACGGCGGATCACCTTCCTGGCGAAGTCGGAATATTTCACCGGCACCGGCCTCAAGGGCTGGTTTCAGCGGTGGTTCTTCACCGCCGTCGGCCAGGTGCCGATCGACCGCACCGACGCCGACAGCGCCCAGGCCGCGCTGATCACCGCGAAGCAGGTGCTGGCCCAGGGCAAGCTGCTGGGCATGTACCCCGAGGGCACCCGGTCACCCGACGGCCGGCTGTACAAGGGCAAGACCGGGCTGGCCCGGCTGGCCCTGCAGACCGGGGTTCCGGTGATCCCGGTCGCGATGATCGGCACCAACGTCGTCAACCCGCCCGGCTCCAACCTGTTGCGGTTCGGCCGCGTCACCGCGCGGTTCGGCAAGCCGATGGACTTCTCCCGGTTCGAGGGGCTGGCCGGCAACCGCTTCATCGAGCGGGCCGTCACCGATGAGGTGATCTACGAGCTGATGGGGCTCTCGGGGCAGGAATACGTCGACATCTACGCGGCCAGCCTCAAAAAGGGCGGCACCGAGGCGCCCGGCGGCGAGGCCGCGCGGATTCCCGAGACGGCCGCGGGTTAGCCGGCCGCGGTGACCGGCGTCAGCTGCTGCGGCCCCGCGTCCCGCGAGGCGGCGCGGGCGGTGACCGTGACGCCCGCCGCGACGATGACCGCCAGCGCCCACCACACGTAGGACATCCCGGCGAGCTGGCGCCACCACGCCGCGCTGGCCTCGTGATGCTTGGGCAGCAGGTCGATGGGCGTCCACCTCATCAGGGCCACCCCGACGACGCTCAGCACCAGCAGCGCCGCGTTGCGCCGCCGCCAGCCCAGGACGCCGGTGACCAGCACCGTCGGCAACACCCACACCCAGTGGTGCGACCACGACACCGGCGAGACCACCAACCCGAACAGCGCGACGCACACCAGCGCCAGCGTCGGCTCGTCGGCGCGCAGCACCCGTCGCATCGCCCACACGGTCACCGCCAGCACCAGCAGCGACGCCGCCACCCACAGCAGCGACCGTGGCTGCTGCGCCAGCCCCAGGCGGGCCAGCGCGCCGGCGATGTTCTGGTCGGTGTTCAGCGACGCGGAACCAATCCGGTCGGTGTGGTGCACGGTGTGCGTCCAGTACTCCCACGAGTCGTTGTAGGCCAGGACGAAACCGAGCAGCGTCGCCCCCGCGAACGAGGCCAGCGCGGTGAGCACCGCGCGGTGGTCGCGGCGCAGCAGGAAATAGAGCAGAAACACCGCGGGCGTCAGTTTCAGCGCCATGCCCAGCCCCAGCAGCAGGCCGCGCGGCCACGGCGTGCGCCGCGGCAGGCAGTCGGCGATCACCAGGGTCATCAGCACCACGTTGATCTGGCCGAAGGCGAAGTTCGAACTGATCGGCTCCAGCCAGATCGTGGCGGCCGCCGCGACCACCACGGCCAGCCACCACCGGCGCAGCCAGGCCGGGCCGGGCAGCAGCGCCGAGGTGCTCCACACGTCGACACGGGCCAGCACGATCACGGTCGAGACGACCAGCAGCACCAACGTCAGGGCGGTGATCGCCACGCTGGCCGTGGGCATGTGCATCCAGGCGAACGGGCAGAACACGATGGCGGCCAGCGGCGGATAGGTGAACGGCAGATCCACGATCGGTGTGTGGAACAGCACGTCTCCGCGGTACAGCGGGCGGCCGTCCATCCAGGCCCGGGCGCCCATCTGATACACGTCGATGTCGATGCGATAGGGAATGTGCTCGAACAACTGCCACGCCGCGTACCCGAGGGCGGCGGCGCCCGTCAGCCACGCCAACCCCCACCACAGCGCCCACCCGGGTCGTTTGCCTGGGAAGCCGGCCCCGGGCGCTTGCCGCGTACTCATGTCGCACAACAGCGTAATGGGTGCGCAGGCCGCCACCCCTGCTGCAGCGCGGCTCCCACGCCCCGGACCCGCGCTGGCGTACGTTTCAAGGGTGCTCCACTCGTTCGTGTCCGAGGTCACCCGGTGGTTCACACATGACGTCTACGACCGGGGACACCTGCCTCTGCTGTGCTGCCTGGTCGCCTTCATCCTGACGTTCTTCGTCACCCGCTCGTTCGTGCGGTTCATCCGGCACCGCGCCGAAACCGGCCGGCCGGCCCGGTGGTGGCACCCGCGCAACGTCCACGTTGGGGGCGTGCACATCCACCACGTGACGGTCGGGGTGGTCCTGACGCTGCTGTCCGGCCTGACGCTGGTGGCGCTGTCCATCAACGGCCATGAGCCCGAATTCACCATCGCAGCAACGTTTTTCGGGATCGGCGCCGCCCTGGTGCTCGACGAGTACGCGTTGATCCTGCACCTGTCCGACGTCTACTGGTCCGAGGACGGCCGCACCTCGGTGGATGCGGTGTTCGCCGCGGTGGCGGTGGGCGGACTGTTGATCATGGGCCTGCACCCGCTGATGCTCTTCCTGCCGATGTGGCACGGCGCCGATTCGATGATGCTGCGCGCGCTGGTCGGCGGCGCCATGGTGTTGACGTTGCCGCTGGCCGTGGTGGTGGTGCTCAAGGGCAAGGTGTGGACCGGCCTGCTCGGCATGTTCCTCGCCGTGCTGCTGGTCATCGGCGCGGTCCGGCTGTCGCGCCCGCACGCGCCCTGGGCCCGCTGGCGGTATTCCACCCAGCCGGAGAAGATGCGCCGCGCGCTGCAGCGGGAAGGGACGCTGCGCCGCCCGGTGGTGCGGGCCAAGCTGTATCTGCAGTGCGCCATCGCCGGCACGCCCCGATTTCCCGACGAGCGCACCGTCGATGCCACGCTCGACCGCGAGGTCCATCCGGCACCGGCTCCCATCCGGATCGGCAGGTAAGCCGGCCGTAGGCTTCCCGGGTGCGGTATTTCTACGACACCGAATTCATCGAGGACGGCCGCACCATCGAGCTGATCTCGATCGGGGTGGTCGCCGAGGACGGCCGCGAGTACTACGCAGTGTCCACCGAATTCGATCCCGAGCGCGCCGGGCCCTGGGTGCGCGCCAACGTGCTGCCCAAGCTGCCGCCCCCGGCGTCGCAACTGTGGCGCTCCCGCAGGCAGATCCGCGACGACCTAGAAGAGTTCTTCGGGGTCCATGCCGCGCAGAGCGAGCCGATCGAACTGTGGGCTTGGGTGGCGGCGTACGACCACGTGGCCCTGTGCCAGCTGTGGGGCCCGATGCCGGATTTGCCGCGCGCCATCCCGCGGTTCACCCGGGAACTGTGCCAGCTGTGGGAGGACCGGGACTGCCCGCGGATGCCGCCGCGCTCACCGGATGCCCACGACGCGCTGATCGACGCCCGCGATCAGCTGCGCCGGTTCCGGATCATCACCGGGGCCGGCTGAGACGTCACCTGAGGCGCCCGGCTGAGACGTCACCTGAGGCGCCCGGCTGAGGCGCCCGCGCGTTCCCGCAGCTCAACCCTGACCAGGGGACTTCGCGACCCGGTTACCATGGACCGATGAACTGGACCGTCGACATCCCGATCGACCAGCTGCCGCCGCTGCCGCCGCTGCCAGGCGATCTGCGGGCGCGGTTGGACGCCGCGCTGGCCAAACCGGCCGCCCAGCAGCCCAGCTGGCCCACCGACCAGGCCACCGCGATGCGCACGGTGCTGGAGAGCGTGCCGCCGGTGACGGTACCCTCGGAGATCGTCCGGCTGCAGGAGCAGCTGGCCCAGGTGGCCAGGGGTGAGGCGTTCCTGCTGCAGGGTGGGGACTGCGCGGAGACGTTCACCGAGAACACCGAACCGCACATCCGCGGCAACATCCGCACCCTGTTGCAGATGGCCGTCGTGCTCACCTACGGCGCCAGCATGCCGGTGGTCAAGGTGGCCCGCATCGCGGGGCAGTACGCCAAGCCGCGGTCGGCCGACATCGACGCGCTGGGGCTGAAGTCCTACCGCGGCGACATGATCAACGGCTTCGCGCCGAATGCCGCTGTGCGCGAACATGATCCGTCGCGACTGGTGCGCACCTACGCCAACGCCAGCGCGGCGATGAATCTGGTTCGGGCGCTGACGTCCTCGGGATTGGCTTCGCTGCACCTGGTGCACGACTGGAACCGCGAATTCGTCCGGACCTCGCCGGCCGGCGCCCGGTACGAGGCGCTGGCTACCGAGATCGATCGCGGGCTGCGCTTCATGAGCGCCTGTGGGGTGGCCGACCGCAACCTGCAGACCGCCGAGATCTACGCCAGCCATGAGGCCCTGGTGCTCGACTACGAGCGCGCCATGCTGCGGCTGTCGGACAGCGATGCCGGCGAGCCGCAGCTCTACGACCTGTCGGCGCACACCGTGTGGATCGGCGAGCGCACCCGGCAGCTCGACGGCGCGCACATCGCGTTCGCCGAGGTGATCGCTAACCCGATCGGCGTCAAGATCGGCCCGACGATCACCCCGGAGCTGGCCGTCGAGTACGTCGAGCGGCTCGACCCGCACAACAAGCCCGGCCGGCTGACCCTGGTGAGCAGGATGGGCAACAGCAAGGTGCGCGACCTGCTGCCGCCGATCGTGGAAAAGGTGCAGGCCACCGGGCACCAGGTGATCTGGCAGTGCGACCCGATGCACGGCAACACCCACGAGTCGTCCAACGGCTACAAGACCCGGCACTTCGACCGCATCGTCGACGAGGTGCAGGGCTTCTTCGAGGTGCACCGCGCGCTGGGCACCCATCCGGGCGGCATCCACGTGGAGATCACCGGCGACAACGTCACCGAGTGTCTCGGTGGGGCGCAGGACATCTCGGACATGGATCTGGTCGGCCGCTACGAAACCGCCTGCGACCCAAGGCTGAACACCCAACAGTCGCTGGAGTTGGCCTTCCTGGTCGCCGAGATGCTGCGCGACTAGGACCGTACCGCAATCATGTTCCCCGGCGGGTTCGCCGACCCGACCGGAGCCGTCTCGGAGCGGTGTCGCTTTGCGGCGAACCGGGCCCGTAGGTTGCCCCACACGATGCGCGGTAACAGAGCGGGATCTCGCAGCCGCGACGGCGGGTCGATGAAGTTGAAGACGCGAAAGCAGCGTTCGGTCAGCACGACATCCTGGGTTGACGCATTCAACATCGCCCTGGATAACCAGCCTTGCAGCCGCTGCCGCATCCCGTGGTAGACGCCGGACGTGGTCCGGTCTCTGGCCTGATTGACGGCCCACGTCGCGCCGATGTACTGGGCCGTCGCCCGGAAAAAGCGTTGCGCCAGCAGGGCATCTCCCGCGCGCAGGCACTCGCGCAGGGTCAGCGCTTCCAGCGCGGCGATCGTCATGCCTTGGCCGTAGGTCGGGTCGAGACTGTACAGTGCGTCGCCCATCACCAGCAGACCCGACGGGAATTCGGCCAGCTGGTCGTAGCGCCGCCAGAACGCGGCGGTGTGGTAGTATGTCACGGCTTCCCCGATGGGGCAGGCGCGGCGCAGGCCCGCGTCGCTGGCCGGGGGCAGCGACGGCTCGGCCATCGCGAGCATCGCGGCGAAATCGGTTGGTGGCTGGCCGGTGTCGGCCGGCACGCCGATCGCCAGGATGAACGTGTCGTGCTCGTTGGCGAGCAGCAAGCTCCCCGGCCTGCCGCCCCCCGGGTTGAACATGACTAGCCGCTGGGCGATCGACCCCTCGGGCATGCTCAACTGTTGGCTCGCGTAGCCGTATCGGGCCACCGCCCGCTCCTCGGTCGGCTGTTGGTAGCCCGGGCTCTCCAGAAATGCCGGCGTGCGGGCCGAGCGCCCCGTGGCGTCGACGACCAAATCGGCATCCAACGCCATGAGAAATCCGTTATAGAGCCGGGTGGTTCGCACGCCGTTGACGATGTCCGCGGTGTTGAGGAGGTCGCACACGTCGTGTCCGTCGAGGAACGTCACGTTCGGCAGGGCCTTGACGCGGCGGCGCAGGTGAAACTCCATGAACGGTCGAGTCGTCATGTGCAGCGCCAATGCGTCCGGATCGGCGAACGCGCCCGAGTTCTTCATTTCGTAGCGCCCGAAGCGCACGTAGAACCGCGACAGGTCACCGTCGTCGACGACGACCGCCCCCGCCCGGGCCAGGTCATCGAGCAGACCGGGAAACAATTCCTCCAGGACTTGTAGGCCGCGGCTGTAGAAGTTGTGCACGTGACGGCCCTGGGGGATGCCCCTGCGGTGGCACGGATAGTCGGGCAATTTGTCCCGCTCGACCACGCTGACCGAATCGTAGAACTCCGAAAGTACGCGCGCGGCAAGCAAACCCGCGATCCCAGCACCCAGTACCACCGCGTGCTCACCGAGCCGGTTCGGCGAGTCGACGCCCTGCGTTGTCGAACCCATACGGAAGCACGGTACACCAAAATTAAGAAAAATAAGTGAAATTTGTGATTGCTTTAAGATCGTGTCGCTCGGGGGCGTGATCCACCCGGCTGAGCCGCCGCGCCTTCCGATGGACGCGCGCCGCGCTGGAAAGCTAGAACAGTCCGTTCAGGTTGCGCCCGATGGTCCAGGCCGCGGTGGCGACCATCCCGGTGACCGCCAGCACCAGCGCCAACCAGACCAACACCATGCGCCGGTTGTGCTGGCGGGCCCAGACGAACTCGCTGATCGGGATACCGGCGAATTCACCTGTGACAGGCTGGTATTCGTAGTCGTCCTCGTCGTCATCGGGTTCGGCCCCGACGTGTGCCGGGGGATCGGGCTGCGGCCACTCCTCGGGTCCGCGGGTCGAGTGACGGGTGGGATGCCGCGCCGGCGGCTCGGCGGCGGGCGCCCGCCGGCCGGCCTCGCGGTGCAGCGCCGCGGACCGGTGTAACGCGGAGTTGCGCGGGGCCGGCACCCGAAAGCCGGGCAGCGCAAGCTCATCGGCGATCGCATCCAGATCGGCGCCCATCTCGACCGCGTCGGCGTACCGGTCGGCCGGGTCGCGGGCCGTCGCGTGTTGCACGAAGTCGTCGAACTGCGCGGGCACACCGTCGATGGCCGCGCTGGGCGGCGGGACATCGGCGTCCAGCCGCCGATAGGCGATCGCCAACGTCGAGTCGCCCGTGAAGGGGGTGCGCCCGGTCAGCAGCTCGTAGGCGAGGATGCCGGCGGCGTACACGTCGCTGCGCGGAGTGGCCGCGCCGTCGCGCACCTGTTCGGGCGACAGGTACGCCGCGGTGCCCAAAATCACGCTGGCAGAGGTGATTCCGGCGGCCGCGACGGCCCGGACCAATCCGAAGTCGGCGATCTTCACCTCGCCGTCGTCGGAGATCAGCACGTTCTCCGGCTTGACGTCGCGATGGACCAGGCCGGCCCGGTGCGCGGCGCCCAGCCCGCCCAGCACCGGACGCAGCACCGCCGCCACCGCGTAGGGCGGCATCGGTCCGCGTTCGCCCAGCAGCTCGCGCAGCGTCCCGCCCTCGATGAGCTCCATCACCAGAAACGGGTGCCGCGCGTCCAGGCCCTGGTCGTAGACGGCCACCAGGCCGGGATCCTTCAGCCGGGCCACGGCGCAGGCCTCGCGCTGGAACCGGGTCAGGAATTGCTCGTCGCCGGCGTAACGCGGGTCCATAACCTTCACCGCGACGGGACGGTCGAGCCGGGTGTCCACGCCGCGGTAGACGGTCGAGGTTCCGCCGCTGGCGATCTTGGACTCGACCAGATAGCGGCCGTCGAGCACCGTGCCCGCAAAGGAGCCGGGCGGTTCAGCTTGGGCCACGGGGCCATCGTAGGGGCGAGGTGGTGATTGGGCGTCGGAACACGGGCTCAACGCGCGCATCAGCGCCTACACTTGCGCGAGTGAGCAGTATTCCTGCCGGCGACGATGTGCTAGATCCCGACGAGCCGATCTACGACTTGCCGCGGGTCGCCGAATTGCTCGGAGTCCCGGTTACCAAGGTGCACCAGCAACTCCGGGAGGGACACTTGGTCGCGGTCCGACGCGGCGAGGCCTTGGTGGTGCCGCAGGTGTTCTTCACCAAGTCCGGCGAGGTGGTCAAGAGCCTGCCCGGGCTGCTGACGATCCTGCACGACGGCGGCTATCGCGACACCGAGATCGTGCGCTGGTTGTTCACCCGGGACCCGTCGCTGACGGTGACGCGGGACGGTAGCCGCGACGTCATCAGCAACGCCCGCCCCGTCGATGCCCTGCACGCCCACCAGGCCCGCGAAGTCGTGCGCCGGGCCCAGGCGATGGCTTACTGAGCTGGCTGCGGAACCCGGTACAGGCTGTACCAGGCGACCAGCGCGACGGCGGTGGCCAGCGAAAAGTGCAGCCACGAGTACATGCCGTGGGAGCCATCGGGTTTGAAGATCACCATAATCCAGGTCGACAGGCCGCCGATGATCGCCACCGCGCGGCGGGACTGCGCCAGCGGGGCTAGCACCGCCAGCGGCCACGAGTAGTACCACGGCAACGCGGCGGGCACGAAGAGCACCACGATCAGCATCGAGATCGCGATGCCGGTGAGCGCGTCGCGGTCGTTGCGGCGGAACCGCCACCACAGCAGCGGCAGCGAGATCGCGATGATCGCGATGCCGACCAGCCGGGTGACCCGCAATATGGGGTAGAAGCTCACCGGAAAGAACCCGCTGCCGATCGCGTGGATCAGGTTGGCGGCCGCGGTCGGCGCGGTCAGCCAGTTGATGATCTTCACCGATCCGGCCAGCGCGGTCAGCCAGCCCAGCCCCACCCCGGCCACCGCGGACAGGGTGGCGAACACCACCGCGAAGATCAGCAGTGAGGCCGTGGTGGCCGCGAAAAATGCTGGCACCGTCCGATATCCGCGCCGATCGCGCAGTTGGCGCACCCACACCCACACCAGGAAGGGCTGCGCGATGCCGGCGGTGGCCTTGACCGCGATGGCGACGGTGATCAGCGTGACGCCGGCGACGGGGCGGCCGCCGAACGTCAGCGCGATGCCGGCCGCCATCAACCCCACCATCAGCATCTCATTGTGCACCCCGCCCATCAGATGGATGAGCACCAACGGGTTGAGCACGCAAATCCACAGCGCCGTCGGCTCGTCGGCGCCCAGGTGGCGCGCCAGGCGGGGGGTCGCCCAGATCAGCAGCACCAGGCCGGGCAGCATGCACAGCCGCAGCAGCGCGGTGCCCGCCACCACGTTGTTGCCGACCAGGATGGTGATGATCTTGGCCACCAGGATGAACACCGGACCATAGGGTGCGGTAGTGATCGACCAGATCGGACTGACGTTGTCCAGCAAGCTGTTCGGGTTGGCCACCGGACCGACCGCGTAGGGATCCAGGCCGTCGCGCAGCAGCGCGCCCTGCGCCAGATACGAGTAGGTGTCCCGGCTGAACACGGGCACCGACACCAGCAGCGGCGCCAGCCAGAGGCCGGTGGTGGCCTTCATGACGAACTCGGTTGCCTCGCCGGCCGACACGCGACGGCCCAGGCTCAGCCAGGCGATCAGCATCAGGCCGACGCCGGTCCACAGCACGACTGACGACAGCACCAGGCCGTGGCCGAAACGCAGCCAGGACATGTGAATCGACTCGAGCAGCGGGTCGTGCTGGCGGGTGCTGCCCGCTCCCAGCCCGCCCAGGGTGATCAGCACCGATCCCAACATCCCCAGCTTCGCGGGACCGGAGTCGGCGCTACCGGCGAACGCCTTCATCCGCGAGAACCATTGTCCGCGAGAGGGTTTAGCCGCCGGTGGGTCGGCGGCCGGGGTGTCGGTTCCGGTGGCCATCGGTTCAGGCCGGCCGGTTGGTGGCCAGCTTGGCCAATTCGGACAACCCCGCCTTGGCGGCGGTGTTGATGGGTGCGGCCGCCAGGGTGGCCAGGGCCCGCTGGGTCAGCGTGGCGATGCGCTGCTCGGCGGCGGCCACAGCACCCACAGACTCGATCACGTCGCGCAGCCGATCCACTTCGGCGTCGCTCAGCTGTGCGCCGATGGAGTCTCGTAACAGCTTGGCGGCCAACGGATCCGACTTCTCCGCCAACTCCACCGCCTCGGCCAGCAGCACGGTGCGCTTACCTGATCGCAGGTCGTCGCCCGACGGTTTGCCGGTCACCGCGGGGTCGCCGAACACGCCCAGCACGTCATCGCGCAGCTGAAACGCCACCCCGAGGTCGGTCCCGAACTGGCTGAACAGGTCGTGCACGTCCGGCCGGTCGGCGGCGGCCGCGCCGAGCTGCAACGGGCGCGACACGGTGTAGCAGGCGGTCTTGAAGGTGTCGACGTTCATCGCTGAGGCGATCGAGGCGGTGGCGCTGGCCTCGGCGACGATGTCGAGGTACTGCCCGCCGAGCACCTCGGTGCGGATGTTGGCCCACACCCGCCGCACCCGGCGCGCCGCCTGCGGTGTTAGGTCGACACCGAGGACGATGTCGTCGGCCCAGGCCAGGGCGAGATCGCCGAGCAGGATCGCAGCCGACATCCCGAACCGCTCCGGCGAGCCCTGCCACTGCCGGTCGCGGTGCAGCGACGCGAACCGCACGTGCGTGGTGGGCCGGCCCCGGCGCGTGGCCGAGTCGTCGATCACGTCGTCGTGCACCAGGGCGCACGCGTGCAGCAGCTCGAGTGCGGAAAATAGCAGCAGCGCTTGGTCATCGGGCGCCTCGGTGGTCACCGCGCGCCAGCCCCAGTAGGCGAAGGCGGGCCGCAGCCGCTTGCCCCCGTTCAGCACGAACTCTTCCAGCGCGGCGATCAGGCCGCTGTAGTCGTCACCGATGTAGGCGGTCTCGGCGCGCCGGTCATGCAGATACCGCCGCAATTGCTCGGTGATGGCGCCGGTCAACTCGACGGTTGCCGCCGCTTCTGAAGCTCGTAGGCTCAGCGCGGCGCCCCTTTCTGCTCGGCTGGCTGGGTGTTGCAGGCCCGGCCAGTGTATTCGCCGCCCCGCCCGGGCCGGTCTCCGCGGCCGACGGGGTGCCCGCCGCGCCCAGTTGCTTCGACTGCCTCACTAACCCGCCCCTATGCTGGCGGGTGCGCTGGGGCTGGCGCGGACAGTGCGCGCACGGCAGACGCCCCGGGCCAACACCCGTCGGATGGAGAGAAGCCGCGTGACCCTCAACACCATTGCGCTCGAGCTGGTGCCGCCCAACGCCGACGAAGGTCGGGAGCGGGCACTCGAAGAGGCGCACAAAGTGGTGCGGCATTCCGCGGAGTCGGGTCTGGACGGCCGGATCCGGCACGTGATGATTCCCGGCATCATCGCCGAGGACGACGATCGCCCGATTCCGATGAAGCCCAAGCTGGATGTGCTGGACTTCTGGTCGGTCGTCAAACCGGAACTGCCGGGGATCAAGGGCTTGTGCACCCAGGTCACCGCGTTCATGGACGAGCAGTCGCTGCACGGGCGGCTGACCGAGCTGTGCTCGGCCGGCATGGAAGGCGTGGTGTTCGTCGGCGTGCCGCGCACCATGAACGACGGCGAGGGCTCCGGGGTCGCCCCCACCGACGCCCTGTCGATCTACCGCGACCTGGTGACCAACCGCGGCGTCATCCTGATCCCCACCCGCGACGGCGAACAGGGCCGCTTCAGCTTCAAGTGCGACCGCGGCGCCACCTACGGCATGACCCAGCTGCTGTATTCCGACGCGATCGTGGGCTTTCTGCGCGAGTTCGCCAGGCAGACCGACCACTGCCCGGAGATCCTGCTGTCGTTCGGCTTCGTGCCGAAGATGGAGAGCCGGGTCGGGTTGATCAACTGGTTGATCCAGGACCCGGGCAACGCCGCGGTGGCCCGCGAACAGGAGTTCGTCAAGACGCTGGCCGCCAGCGAACCGGCGCAGAAGCGCCGGCAGATGGTCGACCTGTACAAGCGCGTCATCGACGGCGTCGGCGACCTCGGCTTCCCTCTGAGCATCCACCTGGAGGCGACCTACGGGATTTCCGGCCCGGCGTTTCAGACCTTCGCCGAGATGCTGGCCTACTGGTCGCCCCGGCCGAGCTAGGGGCTATTCAGGCGGGGGTTAGTCGCGCGGGGCGGTCAACCGCGGTGACCGGTCTCGGCTGACCCAGGCCAGCAGCCCCACCACCCCGGCCGCCGCGAAGGACGCGATGCCCAGCCACACCACCGCGCCGGTAAACGACCGGGTGTTGGGGTCGGTGTAGCGGGCCTGGGCGGTCATGGTGCTCACCACGCCCGGCTTGAGCTTCCAGGACACCACGTCGGGCTCCACCCGGTCGCCGTTGGTCGAGGTCACCACGCCGGGAAAGGCCACCGTCAGCTCGACGTCGGCCTCCGGGTCGGTCAGCGAGGTCAGGTCCGCCCGGCCCTCCAGGAGCACCAGGTTGCCGTTGCGGCGCAGCGACAAGTTGACCCCGGCGGCGTCGGAGTTCATGTTGGCCAGCTGCGGCAGCTCGGCGAACGTCAGGTCGGAGAACACCGCCTGGGAGCCGACGTAGCCGTCGCTGTCGTAGTTCGACACCGCCACCTTCTGGCTGAACGGCAAGTTGTTGCTGTCCAGCTGCGGGCCGGTGTCCTTGGGAGTCTTGGGTTTCGCGGCGGCGACGATCTCACCGGACACCAGGTCGTCGGGGGAGATGGTGAGCGAGGCGCGCACGCGCAGGCATCCGGTGGCCAGCGGCACCACCAGCAGCAGCATCGCGAAGGCCAGCAGGCGCCGCCGTCGCATCCGGGCGGCCTGGGATCCGCGGCGGCGGGGCGGGGCAGGGCGGGCGCGCACCAGGTCATCGTGCCAGATCCGCCGTGCCGCTCAGTGCAGCCTTCCGTCGCGTGCCGAATGTTGCGGTGTCACAGCGGGAGTTCGCGGCCCAGGATCGCGAACGGCCTGGGGTCGCCGGAGAAGTGGTAGCGGCGGATGATTTCGGTGAAACCCAGCCGCTGGTACAGCCGCCAGGCGCGGTTGGGCTCGCCGTTGGTTTCCGGTGTGGACAGTAGCACGTTGTTTTCGGCGCGACCGGCGAGCAGCCGTCGCGCCAGTGCCTCGCCGAGCCCGCGGCCTTGGGCGCGAGGGTGGATGTGCAGCTCGGTCAGCTCGAAATAATCGTTCATCAGCCGGGCGATCTCCTGCGGCGGCGAGCCGCCGCGCTGCAGGCCCAGCACCACCTGCTGCTGCCACCATTGCCCCGGCGCTCCGGGGTAGCCGTAGGCCACGCCGAGCAGCGGGGCACTGGCCAACTCTTGGGCCGACGGCATCTGATCGTCGTCGTTCACCTCGGCCTCGACGACGGCCGCCCCTTGCCAGCCGCGGCGCCGGATGTGTTCCAGCCACATGGCGGCGCGCTGGTTCTCGGTTCCGCGCGGGTATCGCATCGCGTCGACGTACACCGCCAGGGCGTCGCCGAGTCGGCGCTCCATGTCGTGGGGGAGCAGATCGATGAGGAATATTGCCAACCCGCGGTGCCCTCCTCGTCCAGCGATCTCGTCCAGCGATCTCGTCCAGCGATCTCGTCCAGGGATCCGTTGCTTCGCGGTGTCGGGGTCTCCCCGGAAATGGTCTCCGTGGGACCGGGCCGCTAGCGATCATTATCGGACGCGGGCGCGGCGGTCGGTAAGCGGTCGGCGCACCCGGTTTCGGAAGCTGGTTCGGTAGCCGGCTCGGGAAGCCGGTTGTAGCGTACGGGCGTTGCGGTCCGGCGGGATGCCCGGATGCGGGCGGGATAGAATCGGCGCGGAACCAGTGGTATGGGGCAGATCGACCTCGTATCATTCAATTAGTTGTCCGCGCAACGGGCATCCGCGTGCTGCCGATAGTCACGTGTCAACTTGTCGGCAAGGAGGGACGAATGCCACTCTCCGATCATGAGCAGCGGATGCTCGATCAGATCGAGAGCGCTCTCTACGCCGAAGACCCCAAGTTCGCGTCGAGCGTCCTGGGCGGAGGGTTCCGCGCGCCCACCGCGCGTCGGCGTCTGCAAGGCGTGGCGTTGTTCGTCATCGGTCTGGCAATGCTGGTTTCCGGGGTGGCCTTCAAGGCCACGATGATCGGAAACTTCCCGATCCTCAGTGTCTTCGGGTTCATCGTGATGTTCGGCGGTGTGGTTTTCGCCATCACCGGCCCACGGTTGCCCGGCCGGCCCGACCTTTCCGGCTCGGCCCCCACCTCGCTGCGGCAGCGCCGCAACAAGAGCGGAGGCTCGTTCACCAGCCGGATGGAGGATCGCTTCCGCCGCCGCTTCGACGACTGACGTCCACCCCCACACCCGCGGGGTAGCCGAGTCGGCTGCCCCGCGTTGTTTTTCCGGCCCCGGTGGCCGCCGAGGGCTGACGGCGGGGCTGGACGGCGCGCAACCGTCGATGCCGTTTTGCGTCCCAATCGATCCTCAACCGAGGCGCGCGCCGCCCATTGCCCCCACTGCGCCCCACCGGAAATCCCCACGTTTCCCCACCCGCGGCATTCCGCCTGGTCAACCAGGTGATGGCGGCGTCCCGAAAGACGCCGCAGCAGGGCGGCGACACACCCCGGCGGCCACAATGTTCACCTTTTGACGTCGTGCAACCCGAAAATGCCACCCCGACACCCACGGAATGGGGCAAAGTGGGGGATTGTGGGGTATGGTGGCTGCAGTGTTTGGGTGACCTCGAACGGGGGGTGAGCTGGTGTTTCTCGGCACCTACACGCCCAAACTCGACGACAAGGGGCGGCTGACGTTGCCCGCCAAGTTCCGCGACGCACTGGCAGGGGGGTTGATGGTCACCAAGAGCCAGGACCACAGCCTCGCCGTCTACCCGCGGGCGGAATTCGAGCAACTGGCCCGCAGGGCGAGCAAGGCCTCCAAGAGCAACCCGGACGCCCGGGCGTTCCTGCGCAACCTCGCCGCCGGCACCGACGAGCAGCATCCCGACGCCCAGGGCCGCATCACCTTGTCGGCCGACCACCGTCGTTACGCGAGCCTGTCCAAGGACTGCGTGGTGATCGGGGCGGTCGACTACCTGGAAATCTGGGATGCCCAGGCCTGGCAGGACTACCAGCAGACCCACGAAGAGAACTTCTCCGCGGCAAGCGATGAAGCACTCGGCGACATCATCTGAGGCGCATGCCCGTGCAACGTGGCCTCTGCCCGAACCGACCCTGGCGTACTTCCCCAACGCCAGGTTCGTGCCTTCGGACAGGGACCTCGATGCAGGGGCAGTTAGCCCGATCCGGGGAGGCGTTGCGGTGGTTGACGATTCACCGGACTTCGGGCACGTGCCCGTCCTGCTCGAGCGCTGCGTCGAGCTGCTCACCCCCGCACTGACCCGTCGTCACCCCGACGGCTCGGGCGCGGTCTTGCTGGACGCCACCCTGGGCGCGGGCGGGCACGCCGAACGGTTCCTGACCGACCTGCCCGGGCTGCGGCTGATCGCACTCGACCGCGATCCCAGCGCGCTCGAAATCGCCCGGGAACGCCTGGTGCGGTTCGCCGACCGGATCACCCTGGTACACACGCGCTACGACGGCATCGCCGCGGCGCTGACCGAATCCGGTTACGCCGCAACCGAATCGGTTGACGGGACACTGTTCGACCTCGGGGTGTCGTCGATGCAGCTGGACCGCCCCGAGCGGGGCTTCGCCTACGCCCAGGACGCCCCGCTGGACATGCGGATGGACCCGGGATCGCCGCTGACCGTGGCCGACATCCTCAACACCTACGACGAGGCCGAGCTGGCGGACATCCTGCACCGCTACGGCGAGGAGCGGTTCGCGCGCCGGATCGCCGCGCAGATCGTGCGCCGCCGCGCCAAAGAGCCGTTCACCTCCACCGCGGACCTGGTTTCCCTTCTCTACCAAGCCATTCCGGCGCCGGCCCGGCGCGCCGGCGGGCACCCGGCCAAACGCACGTTCCAGGCCCTGCGGATCGCCGTCAACGACGAACTGGACACGCTGCGCCGCGCGCTTCCGGCCGCGCTGGACGCGCTCGCTGTCGACGGGCGGATCGTGGTTCTGGCCTACCAGTCCCTGGAGGACCGGATCGTCAAGCGGTTGTTCGCGCAGGCGGTCGCATCCCGCACCCCGGTGGACCTGCCGGTCGAACTTCCCGGCCACGAGCCACGGTTCCGCGCCCTGACCCACGGTGCCGGACGCGCCGACGCCGCCGAGGTCGAACTCAACCCGCGCAGTGCCGCAGTGCGATTGCGGGCCCTGCAACGAATGCAAGCACCGCAGGCGACCGGGAAAGGCGATTGATGAGAGCAGAGCGCGAGACGGCGAAACGGCGCGGCGGCAGCGATCGTCGGGGCGCCCGCGACGGTGCCGCCCGCCGCGGCAGGCGTCCGGCGGCCGACGCCGGCGCGGCGCGGCGCGCCCGCGGTGGCCCGGCCTCGGCGCCCGCCCGGGAATCCCGCGCGCCCAAGCCGGGTCCGCAGACCAGCCCCGTCGCGCGGCCGGCCGAGCGATCGGCCCGGCCTAAGAACACCAGTCAGGCCAAGGCGCGGGCCAAGGCTAGTAAAGCCAAGGCGCCCAAGGTCGTTCGGCCCCGGCTGACCGAGCGGCTGGCCGCCCGGCTGGCAGCGATCGACCTGCGGCCGCGCACCCTGGCCAGCAAGGTCCCGTTCGTCGTCCTGGTCATCGGTGCGCTGGGCGTCGGGCTCGGGCTCACCCTGTGGCTGTCCACCGACTCCGCCGAGCGCTCCTACAAGCTCAGCCACGCCCGGGAGCGGACCCGGTTGCTGCAGCAGCAGAAGGAGGCGCTGGAGCGCGACGTGCGCGAGGCGGAGGCCGCACCCGCGCTGGCCGAGGCGGCCCGCAAGCAGGGCATGATCCCGACCCGGGACACCGCGCACCTGGTCCAGGATCCGTCCGGCAACTGGGTGGTGGTTGGCACGCCCAAGCCGGCCGACGGGGTGCCGCCGCCGCCGCTGAACAGCAAGCTGCCCGACGAGGCGCCGCAGCCGCCGAAGCCGGCGCCGCCGGTCGCCGAGGTCCCGATCCGGGTGGAGCCCGCCCCCGGCGGACCCGTCCCGGCCAGGTCCGGGCCTGAGGCGCTGCTGCGCGCGCCGGACGGCGCCTCCACGCTGGGTGGTCAACACCTGGCGCCGGTGGTTCCCCCGGCCCCGGGCGCGCCGCCCGCTCTGCCCGGCGGTCCGGTCGCCGCTGTGCCACCCGCATTGCCCGCCGTGCCCACCGGCCCGGCCACCGGTCGCCCGCCCGGTCTGACGCCCGGGCTGCCGATGCCGGGGTTGCCCATGCCGGCCGGGCCTGCGGTGGCTCCGGCCCCCGCCGAGGTCTCGATCCCGTTGGGGGGCTTGCCCGTTCCGGCTCCCGGCCAGCTGCCCGCCCCGCTGCCGCCGGAGGTGCCGGTGCCGGTGCAATTGGGCCGCCCGGGCGCGGCCCTCCAGCCGGTGGTCCCGGCCGCCCCGCTGCCGCAACCGGTCAACGGCGCCCAGCCCGGGCCCGCTCCCGTCGCGACGCCGGGTGCCCCGAGGTGAGCCGCAGCGACTCGGCACGGGCCCGTCGGTACCAGTCGGTGCGGCCGACGCGGGGGCCGCGTAAGGACTTGCAGGGCAAGGCGATTCGCCAGCCCAAACGCCGCGGCAAGGCCAACCAGGCCGAGGCCGCACCCGGGCACTCGGCGCGGCAGCGGCGCACCCGTCAGATCGCGCAATTGACCTCTCGGGGCGGATCGTTCGTGTTCCGTCACCGCGCCGGCAACGTGGTGATGCTGGTGGCGATGGTGGTGGCCGCCGCCCAGCTGTTCGTCCTGCAGGTGACCAACGCGTCGGCGCTGCGCGCCCGGGCGGCCGGACAGCTCAAGGTCACCGATGTGGAAAAGGCGGTGCGCGGCAGCATCATCGACCGGCACAAGGATCAGCTCGCCTTCACCATCGAGTCGC
This sequence comes from Mycobacterium lepraemurium, assembly GCA_002291465.1. Lineage (GTDB taxonomy): Bacteria > Actinomycetota > Actinomycetes > Mycobacteriales > Mycobacteriaceae > Mycobacterium > Mycobacterium avium. The sequence goes on from CP021238.1 coordinate 1,976,616, forward strand.
GGGCGCTGACCTTCCAGCCGAAGCGGATTCACAAGCAACTGGTGGAGGCCAAGTCCAAGAACCCCTCGGCCCCCGACCCCCAGCAGCGGTTGCGCGACATCGCCAAGGAGGTGTCCGGCCGGCTGGGCAATAAGCCCGACTCCGCGACCGTGCTGAAGAAGCTGCAAAGCGACGAGAACTTCGTGTATCTGGCGCGCGCCGTGGATCCCGCTGTGGCCAGCGCGATCTCGGACAAGTTCCCGGAGGTCGGCTCCGAGCGTCAAGATCTGCGGCAATACCCGGGCGGATCGTTGGCGGCCAACATCGTCGGCGGCATCGACTGGGACGGCCACGGGCTGCTGGGTCTGGAAGAGTCGATGGACTCGGTGCTGTCCGGAACCGACGGCTCGGTCACCTATGACCGCGGCTCCGACGGCGTGGTGATCCCAGGCAGTTACCGCAACCGGCATCGGGCGGTCAACGGCTCGATAGTGCAGCTGACCCTGGACGACGACATCCAGTTCTATGTGCAGCAGCAGGTGCAACAGGCCAAGAATGTGTCTGGCGCGCACAATGTTTCGGCCGTGGTGCTGGACGCCAAGACCGGCGAAGTGCTGGCCATGGCCAACGACAACACCTTCGACCCGTCCCAGGACATCGGCCGTCAGGGCGACAAACAGCTGGGCAACCCGGCGGTGTCCTCGCCGTTCGAGCCCGGTTCGGTAAACAAGGTGATCACCGCGTCCTCGGTCATCGAGTACGGCCTGTCGAATCCCGACGAGGTGTTGCAGGTGCCCGGCTCGATCCAGATGGGCGGGGTGTCCATCCACGACGCGTGGGACCACGGCGTGATGCCCTACACCACCACGGGTGTGTTCGGAAAGTCCTCCAACGTCGGCACTTTGATGCTGGCGCAGCGGGTCGGGCCGGAGCGCTTCTACGACATGGTCCGCAAGTTCGGGCTGGGCCGGCGCACCAACGTGGGCCTGCCCGGTGAGAGCGCGGGGCTGGTGCCGCCGATCGACCAGTGGTCGGGCAGCACCTTCTCGAACCTGCCTATCGGGCAAGGTCTTTCGATGACACTGCTGCAGATGACCGGCATGTACCAGACGATCGCCAACGACGGGGTGCGGATCCCGCCGCGGATCATCAAGGCCACCATCGCGCCTGATGGCACCCGCACCGAGGAGCCGCGCCCGGAGGGCGTGCGGGTGGTATCGCCGCAGACCGCGCAGACCGTGCGCAACATGCTGCGCGCCGTCGTGCAGCACGACCCAATGGGTTACCAGCAGGGCACCGGTCCGGCCGCCGCGGTGACCGGCTACCAGATGGCCGGCAAGACCGGCACCGCGCAGCAGATCAACCCCGCCTGCGGCTGCTACTTCGACAACGTCTACTGGATCACTTTCGCCGGGATGGCCACCGCCGACAACCCCCGGTATGTCATCGGCATCATGATGGACAACCCGGAGCGCAACGCCGACGGGACACCGGGCCACTCCGCGGCCCCGCTGTTCCACAACATCGCCGGCTGGCTGATGCAGCGGGAGAATGTGCCGCTGTCGCCGGATCCCGGCCCGCCGCTGACCCTGCAAGCCACCTGACCGACCGCCGCCCGCGGACCGCCTGCCGGCCCGCCCCGGCTAGGTAGGGTGTCGTGGCCGATCATGAGGATGACGCAGCGCCGGAGGGAGGTGTGAGCAGAAGTGGTGTCGGTGCCCACGGGGTTGCGCCCCAGCGCCGTCCCCGGCGTGCGGCTGCCCGCGCTGGCCGACCAGGTCGGCGCGGTGATGGCCGGCCCGGATCGGCGCGCCGCCGTCCCCGACGTCACCGTCGCCGGCGTGACCCTGCGCGCCCAGGACGTGCTGCCCGGCGACCTGTTCGCCGCGCTGCCCGGTGCGACGACGCACGGCGCCCGGCACGCCGCCGAGGCGATCGAACGCGGCGCGGTCGCGGTGCTCACCGATGCCGCGGGTGTCGCGCAGCTGACCGGCGGCCGGACCACGCCGACGCTGCTGCACCCCAGGCCCCGCAGCGTGCTCGGGGAGCTGGCCGCCGCCGTGTACGCGCACCCGTCCGAGCGGCTGACCGTCATCGGCATCACCGGCACGTCCGGCAAGACGACCACGACGGATCTGGTCGAATCGGGTCTGCGCGCCGCCGGCCGCACGGCGGGGCTGATCGGCACGGTCGGCGTCCGCATCGACGGCGCCGACATCCCCAGCGCGCTGACCACCCCGGAGGCCCCCGCCCTGCAGGCGCTGCTGGCCGCGATGGCCGAACAGCGGGTGGACACCGTCGTCATGGAGGTCTCCAGCCACGCGCTGGCGTTGGGCCGGGTGGACGGAACCCGTTTCGCGGTCGGCGGTTTCACCAACCTGTCGCGTGATCACCTCGACTTTCACCCCACCATGGCCGACTACTTCGAGGCCAAGGCCTTGCTGTTCGACCCGAGCTCCCCGCTGCGGGCCCACCGCGCCGTGGTGTGCATCGACGACGAGGCCGGGCGCGAAATGGCTGCCCGCGCCGGCGACGCGGTCACCGTCAGCGCCGAGGGACAACCGGCGCACTGGCGGGCTGTCGAGGTGGCGCCGCTGGGGACCGGGGGACAGCAGTTCACCGTGATCGATCCCGCCGGCGTCCAGCACCGGGCGGGTATTCGGCTTCCCGGCCACTATAACGTCGCCAATTGCCTTGTGGCGCTGGCACTTCTGGATGCAGTGGGAGTGTCCCCGGAGCAGGCGGCGCCGGGACTGCTGCAGACCAGGGTGCCGGGCCGGATGGAGGAGATCGATGCCGGCCAGGACTTTCTGGCGCTGGTCGACTACGCCCACAAGCCGGGCGCGCTGCGCGCGGTGCTGAGCAGCCTCAAGCGCCCGGATCGCCGGCTGGCGGTGGTGTTCGGCGCCGGGGGCGAGCGCGACCCGGGCAAGCGGGCGCCGATGGGCGCGACCGCTGCCGAGCTTGCCGATCTGGTGGTCGTCACCGACGACAATCCGCGCGGTGAGGACCCCGCCGCGATCCGCCGCGAAATCCTGGCCGGTGCCACCGAAAGTGGTTGCGCCGCGGAGGTTGTCGAGATCGGCGACCGGCGTGCGGCGATTCGCCACGCCGTGGCCTGGGCGGGACCGGGCGACGTGGTGTTGGTCGCGGGCAAGGGTCATGAGACCGGGCAGCGCACCGGCGAGCGCACCCGCCCGTTCGACGACCGGGTGGAGCTGGCCGAGGCACTGCGCGAGGCCGTCGAGCCTCGAAAGGCGCAGGGATGATCGAGCTGACCGTCGCCCAGATCGCCGATATCCTCGGCGGCACCCTGGCCGACATCACCGCACCGGACGCCGCGCGCCGGCGCGTCACCGGCACCGTCGAATTCGACTCGCGCGCCGTCGGGCCCGGCGGGTTGTTCCTGGCGCTGCCCGGGGCGCGCACCGACGGGCATGACCACGCGGAGGCCGCGGTGGCCGCCGGTGCGGTCGCCGTGCTGGCCGCCCGGCCCGTCGGTGTCCCCGCCATCGTCGCGCCGCCGGTGGACGCCGCGGACGCGCTGGCCGGGGTGTTCGAGCACGACGCCGACGGGTCCGGTGTCGCGGTGCTGGCGGCGCTGGCCAAGCTGGCCCGGGCGGTGGCCGCCGAGCTGGTCGCCGGCGGGCTGACCATCGTCGGGATCACCGGATCGTCGGGCAAGACGTCGACCAAGGACCTGGTCGCGGCGGTGCTGGCGCCGCTGGGTGAGGTGGTGGCCCCGCCCGGGTCGTTCAACAACGAGCTGGGGCATCCCTGGACGGTGCTGCGCGCCACGGCCGACACCGACTACCTGGTTCTCGAGATGTCGGCGCGCCACCCCGGCAACATCGCCGCGCTCGCCGAAATCGCCCCGCCGGCCGTGGGGGTGGTGCTCAACGTCGGCACCGCACACCTGGGCGAGTTCGGCTCGCGGGAAGCCATCGCACGCACCAAATCCGAACTGCTGCAAGCGGTTCCAGCGTCCGGCGTGGTGGTCCTCAACGTCGACGACCCCACCGTGGCGGCCATGGCCGAGGTGACTGCGGCCCGGGTGGTCAGGGTCAGCCGCGCCGAGCACACCGAGGCCGGCCCCAGCGACGTGTGGGCCGGGCCGGTGTCGCTGGACGAGTTGGCCCGGCCGGGGTTCACGCTGTATCACCGCCACGCCGGTGGGACACGACAGGCGCGGGTGCAACTCGGTGTCTCCGGCGACCACCAGGCCGGCAACGCGCTGTGCGCGGCCGCGGTTGCGCTGGAGTGCGGCGCGACGGTCGAGCAGGTGGTGGCCGCGCTCGCCGGGGCGGGCCCGGTGTCGCGGCACCGGATGCAGGTCAGCACCCGCGGCGATGGCGTCACGGTGATCGACGACGCCTACAACGCCAATCCCGATTCGATGCGGGCCGGGCTGCAGGCCCTGGCCTGGATCGCCCGCGGCGGGGCGGAACCGAGCGCCCCGGCCCGGCGCAGCTGGGCGGTGCTGGGCGAGATGGCCGAACTCGGCGACGACGCGATCGCCGAACATGATCGCATCGGCCGGCTGGCGGTGCGCTTAGATGTGTTTCGACTCGTTGTCGTGGGAACTGGAAGGTCGGTGAGCGCCATGCACCACGGTGCGGTCATGGAGGGTTCCTGGGGTTCGGCCGACAAGGGAGCCGTCAACGTGCCCGACGCCGAGGTGGCGCTTGAGCTCTTGCGGGCCGAGCTGCAGCCCGGTGACGTGGTGTTGGTCAAGGCATCCAACGCGGCCGGGCTGGGCGCACTCGCCGACGCGCTGGCCCGTGACGACTCAGCCGGCGGGACCCGCCGATGAGACAGATCCTCATCGCCGTCGCCATCGCGCTGACCGTGTCGATCCTGTTGACCCCGGCGCTGATCCGGCTGTTCACCCGGCAAGGTTTCGGTCACCACACCCGCGAGGACGGCCCGCCCACCCACCACGCCAAGCGGGGCACGCCGTCGATGGGCGGGGTGGCGATCATCGCGGGCATCTGGGCCGGCTATCTGGGCACGCACCTGGCCGGGCTGGCCTTCGAGGGCGAGGGCGTCTCCGCGTCGGGGCTGCTGGTGCTGAGCCTGGCCACCGTGCTCGGCATCGTCGGATTCCTCGACGACCTGATCAAGATCCGCAGGTCGCGCAACCTGGGCCTGAACAAGACCGCCAAGACCATCGGGCAGGTCGCGGCCGCGGTGCTGTTCGGTGTGCTGGCGTTGGGATTCCGCAACGCCAACGGCCTGACGCCGGCCAGCGCCGACCTGTCCTACGTGCGCGAGATCGCCACCGTCACGCTGGCGCCCGGGCTGTTCGTGTTGTTCTGCGTGGTCGTCGTCAGCGCCTGGTCCAACGCGGTCAACTTCACCGACGGCCTGGACGGGCTGGCCGCCGGCAGCATGGCGATGGTCACCGCGGCCTACGTGCTGATCACGTTCTGGCAGTACCGCAACGCGTGCGTCACCGCGCCCGGGCTGGGCTGCTACAATGTGCGGGACCCGCTGGATTTGGCGATCGTCGCCGCCGCCACCGCAGGCGCCTGCATCGGCTTTCTGTGGTGGAATGCCGCGCCCGCCAAGATCTTCATGGGAGACACCGGATCGCTGGCCCTGGGAGGCATCATCGCCGGCATCTCGGTCACCAGCCGCACCGAGATCCTCGCCGTCGTGCTGGGCTCGCTGTTCGTCGCCGAGGTGAGCTCGGTTGTGTTGCAGATCTTGACCTTTCGCACCACCGGGCGCCGGGTCTTCCGGATGGCGCCGTTTCACCACCATTTCGAGCTGGCGGGCTGGGCCGAGACCACCGTCATCATCCGGTTCTGGTTGCTCACCGCGATCGCCTGCGGCCTGGGCGTGGCCCTGTTCTACGGTGAGTGGCTGGCCGCGATCGGTGCCTGATGAGTGCTGCTGAGCCGGCCCTGGCCCCGCTGTCGCCGGGGGTGCCGGTGTTGGTGGCCGGCGGCGGGATCACCGGCAGGGCGGTGCTGGCGGCGCTGAGGAGATTCGGCGCGGCGCCGACCCTGTGCGACGACGACCCCGCCACCTTGCGCGGGTACGCCGATTCGGGAGCCGACACCGTCGCCACATCGGCGGCCGCCGAACGGATTTCGCGCTATGCCCTGGTGGTCACCAGCCCCTGGTTCGCGCCGACCGCACCGCTACCGCTGGCCGCCGCCGCGGCGGGGGTGCCCGTGTGGGGGGACGTGGAGCTGGCCTGGCGCCTCGACGCCGCCGGCCACTACGGGCCGCCGCGCCGCTGGCTGGTGGTCACCGGGACGAACGGCAAGACCACCACCACGTCGATGCTGCACGCCATGCTGACCGCGGCAGGCCGGCGAAGTCTGTTGTGCGGCAACATCGGTAGCCCGGTGCTCGACGTGCTCGACCAACCCGCCGAGCTGCTGGCCGTCGAGCTGTCCAGCTTCCAACTGCATTGGGCGCCCTCGCTGCGGCCGGAGGGGGGGGCGGTGCTCAACATCGCCGAAGACCACCTCGACTGGCACGGCACGCTGGCCGACTACGCCGCGGCCAAGGCCCGGGTGATCGACGGCCGGGTGGCCGTCGTCGGGCTGGACGACAGCAGGGCCGCGGCGCTGCTGAGCACCGCCCGGGCGCCGGTGCGGGTCGGTTTCCGGCTGGGCGAGCCGGCCGCCGGGGAGCTCGGTGTGCGCGGCGGCCAGCTCGTCGACCGCGCCTTCGCCGGCGACCTGACCCTGCTGCCGGTCGACTCGATCCCGGTGCCCGGACCCATCGGAGTGCTCGACGCCCTGGCCGCCGCCGCGCTGGCGCGCTGCGTGGACGTGCCTGCATCGCCCATCGCCGACGCGATCGCCTCCTTCCGTGTGGGTCGGCACCGGGCCGAGGTGGTGGCCGTCGCCGACGGGATCAGCTACGTCGACGACTCCAAGGCCACCAATCCGCACGCCGCCGAGGCCTCCGTGCTGGCCTATCCCCGGGTGGTGTGGATCGCCGGCGGGCTGCTGAAGGGCGCGTCGGTCGACGCCGAGGTGGCCAGGATGGCGTCCCGGCTGGTCGGCGCGGTGCTCATCGGCCGAGATCGGCGAGAGGTTGCAGACGCGTTATCGCGACACGCGCCGGATGTCCCCGTCGTCCACGTTGTGACAGGCGAGGATGCTGGTATGGATGCGACGCCTGTGGTTTTTGGTGCCAATGTGACAAAAGTGAAATATTTGGGCGGGGATCTCGGCGCTGCGGTCATGAGCGCGGCGGTGGCCGCCGCCCGTGACCTGGCCAAGCCCGGTGACACCGTCCTGCTGGCACCGGCGGGCGCGTCGTTCGACCAATTCGCCGGGTACGCCGGCCGGGGCGACGCGTTCGCGGCCGCCGTGCGCGCGGCCATCCGGTAGGGCGGGGCGTGGGTAACGCACTGACCCGGCTGCTGGGCCGGGGTAAGAACACCGCCGAGCCGGCCGAGAACGACGGCGCGGCGGCCGGCACCGGCGCCGTCCCGGACGGCGCGCCGCAGGCCGCCGACGAGCCCACGAAGACGTCCCAGAAGGCGTCCACGAAGGAGTCCAAGAAGGCGCCGAAGGACAAGCCGAAGGACGGGAGCTCGCACAGCCGGTTCGGGGCCTGGCTGAGCCGGCCGATGACGTCGTTTCACCTGATCATCGCCATCGTGGGGCTGCTGACCACGCTGGGCCTGATCATGGTGCTCTCGGCGTCCGGGGTGCGCTCCTACGACGCCGACGGGTCGGCCTGGGTGATCTTCGGCAAGCAGGTGCTGTGGACGGTGATCGGGTTGATCGCCTGCTACGCCTCGCTGCGGATGTCGGTGCGGTTCATCCGGCGCGTCGCGTTCACCGGCTACGTCGTCACCGTCATCCTGCTGGTGCTGGTGCTGGTGCCCGGGATCGGCAACCTGGCCAACGGATCGCGTAAGTGGTTCGTCGTCGCCGGGTTTTCCATGCAGCCCTCCGAGCTGGCCAAGATCGCTTTCGCCATCTGGGGCGCGCACATGCTCGCGGCCCGCCGCCTGGACCGGGCCAGCCTGCGTGAGCTGTTGATCCCGCTGGTGCCGGCGGCGGTAATCGCGCTGGCGCTGATCGTGGCGCAGCCCGACCTCGGGCAGACGGTGTCGCTGGGCATTATCCTGCTGGCCCTGCTGTGGTACGCGGGCCTGCCGCTGCGGGTGTTCATCACCTCGCTGCTGGCGGTGTTCATGGCCGGCGCGGTGCTGGCGATGTCGGCCGGATACCGCTCCGACCGGGTGCGGTCCTGGATGAACCCGGAGAGCGACCCGCAGGACACTGGCTATCAGGCCCGGCAGGCGAAATTCGCGCTGGCCCACGGTGGGATCTTCGGCGACGGGCTCGGGCAGGGCGTGGCGAAATGGAATTACCTGCCCAATGCGCACAACGACTTCATCTTCGCGATCATCGGCGAGGAGCTCGGCTTCATCGGCGCCTTCGGGCTGCTGGTGCTGTTCGGCCTGTTCGCCTACACCGGGATGCGGATCGCCCGCCGCTCGGCCGACCCGTTCCTGCGCCTATTGACGGCCACTACCACGATGTGGGTGCTGGGCCAGGCGTTCATCAACATCGGTTACGTGATCGGCATCCTGCCGGTCACCGGCATTCAGCTGCCACTCATCTCCGCGGGTGGAACATCCACGGCGGCAACGCTTTTCATGATCGGGATCATGGCCAACGCGGCCCGTCACGAGCCCGAGGCGGTGGCCGCTCTGCGTGCCGGCCGCGACGACAAGGTGAACCGGCTGCTGCGACTGCCGCTGCCCGAGCCGTATTCGCCGACGTGGCTGGAGGCGTTCCGCGATCGCAAGCGGACCGGCCCCCAGCAGGCCCCGAAATCGGCCCCGAAATCGCGCTCGGCGCCGCGCCAGGGCGCCAAGCCGCCCGGGCGCAAGCCCACCCGCAACGCCGGCCGCGATGCCACCCGCAATGCCGGCCTCCATGCCGACGTGCCGCTGCCGCCCCCGCTGCCCCGCACCGCCGGCCGGGCGGGCCGCCAAGCGGGGGGTAGCACGCGCGCCCGGGCAAGGCATCATGGATCTGGCCAGCGCTATGCCAGTCTGGGAGCCAACTCCGGAGCAAACCCGGCAGCCAGTTCGCGCGCCGGCCAGCGTCAGCCACGGCGCGCATGGGCATTGGAAGGTCAGCGTTACGGGTGAACGAAACGGTCAAGAAGCCGACCGGCGGGCGGGGGGACGCTCCTCTGCCCGCCGGTGCCGCGTTGTTGTCGGCCGTTGCACCTCATGAGCCGGTGTCGGTGGTGCTGGCCGGCGGCGGCACCGCCGGCCATGTCGAGCCGGCGATGGCCGTCGCCGACGCGCTGAAGGCCCTCGACCCCCACGTCCGGATCACCGCGCTGGGCACCGCGCGCGGGCTGGAGACCCGGCTGGTGCCCGAGCGCGGCTGTGACCTCGAGCTCATCACGCCGGTGCCGCTGCCGCGCAAGCCCAGCGGCGACCTGGCCCGGCTGCCGTCGCGGGTGTGGCGGGCGGTGCGCGAAACCCGGGCCGTGCTCCACGCCGTGGACGCCGACGTGGTGATCGGCTTCGGCGGCTACGTGGCCCTGCCGGCCTACCTGGCCGCCCGCGGCGTCTCACCGCGCAAGCCCCGGGTGCCGGTGGTGATCCACGAGGCCAACGCCAGCGCCGGGCTGGCCAACCGGGTGGGCGTCCGCACCGCGCAGCGGGTGCTGTCCGCGGTGCCCGATTGCGGCCTGCCCGGCGCCGAGGTGGTCGGCGTCCCGGTGCGCGAGGCCATCACCTCGCTGGACCGCGCGGCGCTGCGCGCCGAGGCGCGCCGGCACTTCGGATTCGCCGACGACGCCCGGGTATTGCTGGTGTTCGGCGGCTCGCAGGGCGCGGCCTCGCTGAACCGGGCGGTGTCCGGCGCCGCCGCGCAGCTGGCCGCCGCCGGCGTGTCCGTGCTGCACGCGCACGGCCCCAAAAACACGCTCGAACTGCGCGAACCGCAGCCCGGCGACCCGCCTTACGTGGCGGTGCCCTACCTGGACCGGATGGACCTGGCCTACGCGGCCGCCGACCTGGTGATCTGCCGGTCCGGGGCGATGACGGTCGCCGAGGTGTCGGTGGTGGGGTTGCCGGCCATCTACGTGCCGTTGCCGATCGGCAACGGCGAACAGCGGCTCAACGCGCTGCCGGTGGTCAACGCCGGCGGCGGCATGGTGGTCGCCGACGCCGACCTGACGCCGGAGTTGGTCGCCCGGGAGGTGGCCGGCCTGGTGGGCGACCCGCCGCGGCTGGTGGCGATGACGACGGCCGCCGCGCGGGTCGGACATCCCGACGCCGCGCGCCGGGTCGCTCAGGCGGCGCTGGACATCGGCAGAACGGCGCGGCTCGCCCGCGGGGCGACCGGGGTCGGGCCGTGACCACCGACCAGCTGCCCGCCGAGCTGGAACGGGTGCACATGGTCGGCATCGGGGGAGCCGGCATGTCCGGCATTGCCCGCATCCTGCTCGATCGCGGCGGCCTGGTGTCCGGCTCGGACGCCAAGGAGTCGCGCGGCATCCACGCGCTGCGCGCCCGCGGCGCCCAGATCCGCATCGGGCACGGCGCGTCGTCGCTGGATCTGTTGCCCGGCGGCCCCACCGCGGTGATCACCACCCACGCCGCCATCCCGAAAACCAACCCCGAACTCGTCGAGGCGCGGCGGCGCGGCATTCCGGTGATCCTGCGTCCGGCCGTGCTGGCCAAGCTGATGGACGGCCGCACCACCCTGATGGTCACTGGCACGCACGGCAAGACGACGACGACGTCGATGCTGATCGTCGCGCTGCAGCACTGCGGGCGCAACCCGTCCTTCGCGGTCGGCGGCGAGATGGGGGAGGCCGGGACCAACGCCCACCACGGCAGCGGCGACTGCTTCGTCGCCGAGGCCGACGAAAGCGACGGCTCGCTGCTGGAGTACACGCCCGACGTCGCGGTGGTCACCAACATCGAGACCGACCACCTGGACTTCTACGGCAGCGCCGACGCCTACGTCGCGGTGTTCGACGCGTTCGTGGAGCGGCTGGCTCCCGGCGGCGCGCTGGTGGTGTGCGTCGACGACCCGGGCGCGGCCGCGCTGGCCCGGCGCACCGCCGAACTCGGAATTCGGGTGCTGCGCTACGGATCCGGGTCGCACGGCCAAGCCGCGTCCGGCGAACCGTTGGACGCCACCCTGGTGTCCTGGCAGCAGCAGGGGACCGAGGCGGTCGCCCAGATCCAGCTGGCCGCCGACCCCGGCGAGCAGCAACACCCGCTGGTGATGCGGCTCTCGGTGCCCGGGCGGCACATGGCGCTCAACGCGCTGGGCGCGCTGCTCGCGGCGATCGAGATCGGCGCGCCGACCGAGGCGGTGCTGGACGGGCTGGCCGGCTTCGAGGGGGTGCGCCGCCGCTTCGAACTGGTCGGCACCGCCGGTGGGTCGGCCCCCAGCTCGATGGTGCGGGTGTTCGACGACTACGCCCATCACCCCACTGAGATCGCGGCCACGCTGGCGGCGGTGCGCACCCTGCTCGAGCAGAGCGGCGGCGGTCGCAGCATCGCGGTGCTCCAGCCCCATTTATATTCGCGCACAAAGGCTTTCGCTGAGGAGTTCGGTCACGCCCTGGACGCCGCGGACGAGGTTTTCGTGCTGGACGTCTACGGCGCGCGCGAGCAGCCGCTGGCCGGTGTCAGCGGAGCCAGCGTCGCCGAGCACGTCAGCGTGCCGGTGCGCTACCTGCCGGACTTCTCCGCGGCCGCCGAGCAGGTCGCCGCGGCGGCCGCGCCCGGCGATGTCATCGTCACCATGGGGGCCGGCGACGTCACGCTGCTGGGCCCCGAGATCGTCACCGCGCTGCGGGTGCGGGCCAACCGCGGCGTGCCGGGGGCGTTGCGATGACGCAGCCGGACTCCGAATCGACCGGGTCGGGCCCGGCCGACGTCGTGGGCGAGGCCGTCACCGAACCGCTGTTCGTCGGCACCGGCCCGCAGCAGCGCGCTGATGGTGGGGCGGAGCAGGCCGAGGTGGAGGGGCCGCGCCGGCGGGCCCGCCGCGAACGAGCCGAACGCCGCGCCGCCCAGGCCCGGGCCATGGCCATCGAGGAGGCGCGCCGCGAGGCCAAGCGCAGGGCCGCCGGGCGGCCGGTCAATCAGCCCAAACCCGTTGCGCGCGGCGTGGTTCGGGGCCTGAAAATGTTGATGGTGACCATTCTGGTGGTGATCGTCGGGATCGGTCTGGCCCTGGTCCTCTACTTCACGCCGGCGATGTCGGCGCGCAACATCGTCGTCGTCGGCACCGGCGTGGTGACCCGGGAGGAAGTGCTGGACGCGGCGCGGGTGCGGCTGGGCACGCCGCTGCTGCAGATCAACACCGGCCAGGTCGCCGACCGGGTGGCGGCGATCCGGCGGGTGGCCAGCGCACGCGTGCAGCGCCGGTACCCGTCCGCGCTGCGGATCACCATCGTCGAACGAATCCCGGTGGCGGTCAAAGACTTTCCCGACGGGCCGCACCTGTTCGACCGTGACGGCGTGGACTTCGCGACCGGGCCGCCGCCGCCGGCGCTGCCCTACCTCGACGTCGCCGACCCGGGGCCCAACGACCCGGCGACCAAGGCCGCCCTGCAGGTGCTGACCGCGCTGCGGCCCGAGGTCGAGGGTCAGGTGGGTCGTATCGCGGCGCCCTCGGTGGCGGCGATCACCCTGACCCTGGGCGACGGCCGGGTGGTGATCTGGGGGACCACCGACCGCACCGATGAGAAGGCCGAGAAGCTGGCCGCGCTGCTGACCCAGCCGGGCAAGACCTACGACGTGTCCAGCCCCGACCTGCCGACGGTCAAGTAGCGATGTTCGTCACGCCCGCGCCGCCGGGATCCGCCATACCCAGCGCTCGCCGCCGCCGCGGTGGGACAATGCCCAAAATTTGCGGGACGCGCATCGGCGCGCCTGCCGGGATAGCGCGCGCCGTGCCCATACCGTTCTGGTTGCGCGGGACTACTTGACATAACTCTAACTCTATGGTTGAGGTTGAGGGTTTGCCGGGAGGGCCGCCGACGTCCGGAGGAGCCCACCGCCGGGAGAGCAGCCAAGCCCATCAGGGAGGAAGACGAATGATGACCCCCCCGCACAACTACCTGGCCGTCATCAAGGTCGTGGGTATCGGTGGCGGCGGCGTCAACGCCGTCAACCGGATGATCGAACAGGGACTCAAGGGCGTGGAGTTCATCGCGATCAACACCGACGCGCAAGCGCTGTTGATGAGCGATGCCGACGTCAAACTCGACGTCGGGCGCGACTCCACCCGTGGACTGGGCGCCGGCGCGGACCCCGAGGTCGGCCGCAAGGCCGCCGAGGACGCCAAGGACGAGATCGAGGAGCTGCTGCGCGGCGCCGACATGGTGTTCGTCACCGCCGGCGAGGGCGGCGGCACCGGGACCGGCGGGGCGCCCGTCGTCGCCAGCATCGCGCGCAAGCTCGGCACTTTGACCGTGGGCGTGGTCACCCGGCCGTTCTCGTTCGAGGGCAAGCGGCGCAGTAACCAGGCCGAGGCGGGCATCAACGCGCTGCGGGAGAGCTGCGACACCCTGATCGTCATCCCCAACGACCGGCTGCTGCAGATGGGCGACGCGGCCGTGTCGCTGATGGACGCCTTCCGTAGCGCCGACGAGGTGCTGCTCAACGGCGTGCAGGGCATCACCGACCTGATCACCACGCCGGGGCTGATCAACGTCGACTTCGCCGACGTGAAGGGCATCATGTCCGGCGCGGGCACCGCGCTGATGGGCATCGGTTCGGCCCGCGGCGAGGGCCGCTCGCTCAAGGCCGCCGAGATCGCCATCAACTCGCCGCTGCTGGAGGCCTCGATGGAGGGCGCGCAGGGCGTGCTGATGTCCATCGCCGGCGGCAGCGACCTGGGACTGTTCGAGATCAACGAGGCGGCCTCGCTGGTGCAGGACGCCGCCCACCAGGACGCCAACATCATCTTCGGCACCGTGATCGACGATTCGCTGGGCGACGAGGTGCGCGTCACCGTCATCGCGGCTGGCTTCGACGCCGCCGGGCCGGGGCGCAAGCCGGTGATCGGCGGCAGCGCCGACAAGGGGGAGAAGACCGGCTGCGCGCACCGGATCGAGTCGGCCAAGGCGGGCAAACTCACCTCGACGTTGTTCGAGCCGGTCGACGCGGTCAGCGTGCCGATCAACACCAACGGCTCGACGCTGAATATCGGCAGCGAGGACGACGACGTGGATGTGCCGCCCTTTATGCGCCGCTGAGGCCATGGACTCGACCCGCCTGGCGGACAAGCGCTTTGCGGATACTGGTCACGTGAGCGTTCGCATCCGCCGGGTGACGACCACCCGCGCCGGTGGTGTCTCCAAGCCCCCGTTCGACAGCTTCAACCTGGGCGACCACGTCGGCGACGACCCGTCGGCGGTGGCCGCCAACCGGACCCGCCTGGCGGCCGCCCTCGGGCTCAAGCCCGAACGCCTGGTGTGGATGAACCAGGTGCACGGCGACCGGGTCGAGGTGGTCCATGGGCCCCGCGACGGTGCGGTGGACGCGACCGACGCGTTGGTCACCGGCACCGCGCGGCTGGCGCTGGCCGCGGTGACCGCAGACTGCGTTCCGGTGCTGCTGGCCGACGCCCGCGCCGGGGTGGCCGCGGCCGTGCACGCCGGTCGGGTCGGGGCCCAGCGTGGCGTGGTGGTGCGCACGGTGGAGGCGATGCGGGCGCTGGGCGCGCAACCCGCCGACATGTCGGCCCTGCTCGGCCCGGCGGTCAGCGGCGCCAACTACGAAGTGCCGGCGGCAATGGCCGACGAGGTCGAGGCGGCGCTGCCGGGCAGCCGCACCACCACCGCGGCCGGAACGTCCGGACTGGATCTGCGGGCCGGAATTGCTTGCCAGCTAAGGGAATTGGGTGTCACCGCAATCGATATCGATCTGCGGTGCACGGTGGCCGACCCGGCATTGTTCAGTCATCGCCGCGACGCGCCGACCGGACGGTTGGCCTCGCTGATCTGGATGGAGTGACGGCGATGCCGGCAGGGACACCGGCCCCGGACAGCGCCGGCGACCGCGAAACGGAATTGACGCACGCCTTGGCGGCGGTGCGCTCGCGGCTGGCGGCGGCCGTCGAGGCGGCGGGCCGCAACGTCGCGGAAATCGAAGTGCTGCCGGTCACCAAATTCTTCCCGGCAAACGATGTCGTGACGTTGTCCCGATTGGGTTGTCGCGCCGTCGGCGAATCGCGCGACCAGGAAGCGACGGCGAAGGTGGCCGAAGTCACGCGCCTGTTGGCGACGTCCGCGCGGACGAATGTGGCGATTCCGCGCTGGCACATGGTGGGCCACATCCAGCGGAACAAGGCCCGGTCGGTGGCCCGCTGGGCGCACACCGCGCACTCGGTCGACAGCACCCACCTGGTGTCCGCGCTCGACCGGGGAGTGGCGGCGGCCCTGGCCGACGGCGGCCGCACCGACCCGATGCGGGTGTATGTCCAGGTCAGCCTCGACGGCGACGAGTCGCGCGGCGGCGTGGACATCTCCCGGCCCGGGGCCGTCGACGAGGTGTGCGCGCAGGTCGCGGCGGCGAACAACCTGGACCTGGTCGGGTTGATGGCCATCCCGCCGCTGAACTCCGATCCCGACGAGGCGTTTGACCGGCTGCAATCCGAGCATCGGCGGGTGCTCGAGACGCACCGCAATGCAGTGGGGCTGTCCGCCGGCATGTCCGACGACTTCGAAATTGCCGTCAAGCACGGTTCGACATGTGTGCGTGTCGGTACCGGGCTATTGGGCCGTCGCCCGTTACCGTCACCGTAAGTAGTCACTGCAGTAACAGCTTCATCACTAACACCAGCAATCTCAGGGGTTAGAAGGGTCAACGCAATGAGCACACTGCACAAAGTCAAGGCGTATTTCGGGATGGCCCCAATGGACGACTACGAAGACGAGTACTACGACGACCGCGCGCAGGCCCGCGGTTTCCCGCGGCCGCGATTCGACGACGGGTACGGCCGCTACGACGGTGACGACTACGACGACCAGCGCCGCGCGCCGGCCGACTACCCGCCGCCCGCCGGCTACCGCGGCGGCTACGCCGAGGAGTCGCGCTACGGCGCCGGTCACCCGCGCGAGTTCGAGCGCTCCGAGATGGGCCGGCCGCGGTTCGGCTCCTGGCTGCGCAACTCCACCCGCGGCGCGCTGGCGATGGACCCGCGCCGGATGGCGATGATGTTCGAAGAGGGCCACCCGCTGTCGAAGATCACCACGCTGCGGCCCAAGGACTACAGCGAGGCCCGCACTATCGGCGAGCGGTTCCGCGACGGCACCCCGGTCATCATGGACCTGGTCTCGATGGACAACGCCGACGCCAAGCGGCTCGTCGACTTCGCGGCCGGGCTGGCGTTCGCGCTGCGCGGCTCCTTCGACAAGGTCGCCACCAAGGTGTTCCTGCTCTCACCCGCCGACGTCGACGTGTCGCCGGAGGAGCGCCGCCGGATCGCCGAAACCGGTTTCTACGTATACCAATAACCTCGACCGCCAGGCGCCGCCGCGGCCGGCGCGATGCCTCGTCGGACCAGGTGAGATGGGGCATCGCGCCCGGAGTCGGTAGGCTGGCAGGCGCCGCGCAGGTCCGCGGCGCTTGGCTCTTATCCGCCAGGTCATCGGTAAGGTCGGAGCACTTCAGTTGGTGTTGTTCTTTCAGATCCACGGGCTTGCGCTGTTCATCTTCTGGCTGCTGCTCATCGCCCGGGTCGTCGTCCAGTTCATCCGCTCGTTCAGCCGGGACTGGCATCCCACAGGGATCACCGTGGTGGTGCTGGAGATCATCATGTCGATAACCGATCCGCCGGTGAAGCTGCTGCGCCGGCTGATCCCGCAACTGACCATCGGAGCGGTTCGCTTCGACCTGTCGATCATGGTGCTGCTGCTGGTCGCGTTCATCGGCATGCAGTTGGCGTTCGGCGCGGCAGCCTGATCCGATCCTGATCCGGCTTGTCCCGCGCGGCGCCGTTCAGCGGGGGTGGCGGGGGGCCGGATTCCGGTCCGGAGACGGTTCGGCCACATTTTAGCGTCGGTTTGGTTCCGCCGATTTAAAAATTCTAAGGTTTCGGATTTTATTGGCCTCACTGTTTGAAATTGGTTCTTATTTATTGGGCTAATCGGCGACCGTCGCGCCTGGTGTGACAGGATGGACGGCAGTTGCACGACGGCTACCACTGCGTTCTACACTTTCCAGAACGTTCGACAGGAACTTGAGGGGACGAAACAATGCCGCTTACACCAGCCGACGTCCACAATGTGGCGTTCAGTAAGCCACCGATCGGCAAGCGGGGCTACAACGAAGATGAGGTGGATGCCTTCCTCGATCTGGTGGAAGCCGAGCTGACGCGACTCATCGAAGAGAACAGCGACCTGCGGCAACGGATCGAAGAGCTGGACCAGGAGCTCGCCGCCGGTGGCGCCGCCGCCGCGCCGGCCGCCGCCGCGCCCACCCAGGCCATTCCTGTCGCCGAGCCGGAGCCGGTCAAGGCTGCGCCGGCCGCCGCCGTCAGCAACAAGGAGCAGGCCATCAAGGCCGCGCGGGTGCTGAGCCTGGCCCAGGACACCGCCGACCGGCTGACCAGCACGGCGCAGGCCGAGTCGGAGAAGATGCTGGCCGACGCGCGGGCCAACGCCGACCAGATCCTCAGCGAGGCCCACAGCACCGCCGAGACCACGGTCGCCGAGGCCCGGCAGCGCGCCGACGCGATGCTGGCCGACGCGCAGGCCCGCTCGGAGGCCCAGTTGCGTCAGGCCCAGGAGAAGGCCGACGCCCTGCAGGCCGACGTCGAACGCAAGCATTCCGAGATCATGGGTACCATCAACCAGCAGCGCGCGGTGCTGGAAGGCCGCCTCGAGCAGCTGCGCACCTTCGAACGCGAATACCGCACCCGGCTCAAGACCTACCTCGAATCCCAGCTGGAGGAGCTCGGCCAGCGCGGCTCGGCCGCGCCGGTGGATTCCAGCGCCGATGCGGGCGGGTTCGACCAGTTCAACCGGGGGAACAACTAGCCGCTGACTGGGCTCTGAGTCGTGCCGGTCACGCGCCGAGCTTCGGGGTTGGCACACTAGGTCTGAAACACGGTCTGCAAGACCGCGGTCCCGCTCGTCGCCTGGAGGATGACTGATGCTCATCATTGCGCTGGTATTGGCCCTGATCGGGCTCGTCGCGTTGGTGTTCGCGGTCGTCACCAGCAACGAGCTGGTCGCCTGGGTGTGCATCGCCGCCAGCGTGGTGGGCGTGGTGCTGTTGATCCTCGACGCGCTGCGGGAGCGCCAGCAGCGGGACCGGGGTGGTGACGAGGCCCACGAGGACGCTGACGAGGCGGGCGCTGACGAGGACGACTTCGTCGACTATCCCGAGGACGCGCCCACCGAAAGCACCGAAGCCACCGAGCCGGCCGATCAGTCGGATCAGACGGGTCAGCCCGGGCAGGCCGGGTGGTCCGAGGAATCCGCCGTCCCGGCCGACGGCCGCGGCGGCGAGTCCACGCACTGACGTTCCGCGCGCTCAGCCGGTCGGTGTGCCAGCAGCTCACGCACCTCGTCATAGCTGACCTGGTGAAAGTCGCCGTACACCTGCCCGACGGCCTCGAATCCCGGCGGCGTGCTCAGGCACACCACCTCGTCGGCCTCACGGCCCAGCTCGCGGCACGCCGACTCCGGTCCCACCGGCACGGCCACGACTATCGATTTGGGCGTCGCGCCGGTCGGCCCGGACCGCAACGCCCGCACCGCGGCCAGCATGCTGGCGCCGGTGGCGATCCCGTCGTCGACCAGGATCACGACCCTGTCCCGCAGGTCGGCCATCGGGCGGTCGCCCCGGTAGGCGTGCTCGCGCCGCGCCAGTTCGGCCGTCTCGCTGTCGATTACCGCGCGCACCTGCTCGTCGGTGATGCGCAGGCTGCTCACCACGTCGTCGTTCATCACCACGCCGCCGCTGGCCAGGGCGCCCATCGCCAGCTCCGACCAGTTCGGCACCCCGAGCTTGCGCACCAAAAACACGTCCAGCGGGGCGTGCAGCGCCGCGGCGATCTCCCAGGCCACCGGCAGGCCGCCGCGGGCCAGCCCGAACACCAGCACGTCGCCGCGGTCGCGGTAGGCCATCAGCTCCCCGGCCAGCGCGCGACCGGCCTCACGGCGGTCGCGAAAACTGCGCATCGCCGTTCGCCGGAGAAAGCCGTTCGGTCGGTTCATCGGTGGTGTCCCAAAGGTGTCTTCCAGCCTACTGGCAGCTACGCCCGCGCATCGGCGAGCCGGCGTCGCTGCCGTCGTTCCAGGGGATGGCGCCGCCGGCCGGCAGCACGTCGACCCGGCGACCGGACAGGTCGCGGCGCACCCGCACGGTCCGGTCGTCGGGTCGGATGTCGCATGCGCCGGGGCCGTCGCGAAGGGTGTTGTGCAGCTTGGTGATTTGTAGCATCACCCTCCGATGAAGCTTGTCGAGCTGCCCGCGCTGCCCGACAGGTGGTCGGCGATCAGCTTGGGAGTGAGGTTGTCGGACATGGGGATAACGCTTTCGGATGTCGCCTGCTTGGCCGGTTGCCCGATTGGCCGGCCCTCACACGCGCAGGCTTCACCAGCAGCGAGAAAGCTCTGAAACAAGATGAAGAATATGTGTGATCGCGGCGTCGCCGCTGAACACACTCCATCGGCTCGCCCGCCTCAGTCGTGTGTCCGAGGGGGGACTTGAACCCCCACGCCCATTAGTAGGGCACTAGCACCTCAAGCTAGCGCGTCTGCCATTCCGCCACTCGGACAAGACCAACCGGCATGGGTTGGCAGCTAAGGCTATCGGATTGCCCGCCGCTAACCCAATCCAGCTGCTCGGGCCTGGGCCCGGGAGCCCTCCGGCAATGGTAGGAAAGGAGGTTGTGACCATCCAGAGCGGGGCGAGCGAGGTGCCGGCCAACCCGAGCGATGACGTCGTCGAGGTGGTCAGCACCCTGATCCGGTTCGACACCACCAACACCGGCGAACCGGAGACCACCAAGGGCGAGGCCGAGTGCGCGCACTGGGTCGCCGAGCAGCTGGCCGCGGTGGGCTATGCGCCGCATTACGTCGAGTCCGGCGCGCCGGGCCGCGGCAATGTGTTCGTCCGCCTGCCGGGTACCGACAGTTCGCGCGGCGCGCTGCTGATCCACGGGCATCTCGACGTGGTGCCGGCCGAGCCGCCCGAGTGGAGCGTGCACCCGTTCTCCGGTGCGGTCAAGGACGGTTTCGTCTGGGGCCGCGGCGCGGTCGACATGAAGGACATGGTCGGCATGATGATCGTGGTGGCCCGGCATCTGAAGCGGGCCGGCATCGTGCCGCCGCGGGACCTGGTGTTCGCGTTCATCGCCGACGAGGAGCACGGCGGGACGTTCGGCGCGCAGTGGCTGGTCGACAACCGGCCGGAGCTGTTCGCCGGGGTCACCGAGGCGATCGGCGAGGTGGGTGGCTTCTCGCTGACCGTGCCGCGCCGCGACGGCGGCGAGCGTCGACTCTATTTGATCGAGACGGCTGAAAAGGGGCTGTCGTGGATGAAGCTCACCGTCCGCGGCCCGGCCGGGCATGGGTCGATGGTGCACGACCAAAACGCCGTTACCGCCGTCGCCGAGGCCGTCGGCCGGCTGGGCCGCCATCAGTTTCCGCTGGTGCTGACCGACACCGTTAACCAGTTCCTGGCCGCGGTCAGCGAGGAGACCGGACTGACCTTCGACACCGAATCGGGCGACCTGCGCGGCGTGGTCGAAAAGCTGGGCCCGATGGCGCGCATGCTCAAGGCCGTGCTGCACGACACCGCCAATCCCACCATGCTCAAGGCCGGGTACAAGGCCAACGCCGTCCCGGCGATCGCCGAGGCGGTGGTGGACTGCCGGATCCTGCCGGGCCGCAAGGCGGCGTTCGAGGCCGAGATCGACGAGCTGATCGGGCCGGAGGTGACGCGGGAATGGATCAAGGACTTCTCGTCCTATGAGACCAGCTTCGACGGCGACCTGGTCGACGCCATGAACGACGCCGTGCTGGCGCTGGACCCGGACGCCCGAACCGTGCCGTATATGCTGTCCGGCGGTACGGACGCGAAATCCTTTGCGCGCTTGGGTATTCGCTGTTTCGGTTTCAGTCCACTGCGGTTGCCGCCCGACCTGGATTTCACCGCATTGTTCCATGGTGTCGATGAGCGGGTACCCATCGATGCGCTGCGGTTCGGCACCGACGTGCTGACCCACTTCCTGACCCACTGCTAGTTGACCGACGCAAGCCGATCACACGAGAGGACCGCCATGAGCACAGCTCCTGACCCGTACGCATCGCTGCCCAAGCTGCCGACCTTCACGCTGACCTCGCAATCGCTGACCGACGGTGGAACCCTGGCCAAGCCCCAGGTCAGCGGGATCATGGGCGCCGGCGGGGAAGACGTCAGCCCGCAGCTGAGCTGGTCGGGTTTCCCGGCCGAGACCCGCGGCTTTGCCGTCACCGTCTACGACCCCGACGCCCCGACCGCCTCCGGGTTCTGGCACTGGGCGGTGGCCAACCTGCCGGCCGACGTTACCGAGCTGCCCGCCGGTGCCGGCGACGGCAGCAATCTGCCCGGCGACGCGCTCACCCTGGTCAACGACGCCGGGCAGCGCCGGTACATCGGGGCGGCGCCGCCGCCCGGACACGGCCCGCACCGCTACTACATCGCGGTGCACGCGGTGGACACCGAAAAGCTGGACCTGCCCGAGGATGCCAGCCCGGCCTTCCTCGGGTTCAACCTGTTCCAGCACGCCATCGCGCGGGCCGTCATTCACGGCACCTACGAGCAGAAGTAGCAGCCAGGACCGGCCGCTGCCGCTGTTCCGGGCGCCCCGGCCGCTCCAGCCGCCACGGCCGCGAACCGGCGCGCCACCCGCATCGACTCCTCGCGATGGGTGGACTCGATCACCGCCACCAACGCAACCGGATCCCGCCGTTCGAGCAAGGGCTCGAGTGTAGCACCCCGCTAAGACATCAGGGTTGTCATCTCCCAGGACATCGGTGATAGTTCTGCATCAGGACATCGGTGACAGTTCGGGTGGTCTTGGTGGTGACAGTTCTGGCCGCAATGCTCGGGCGGTGGCTGTTCATGAACCTATCGATCCTCGTGTCCGTCTGGCGATCTCGCAGTGGCCTGATGATGCGCCCCGTGGGGTGGTCTCGACGTTTTGCGCCGAGCATGGCGTCTCCCGAAAATCGTTCTACGGGTTGCGAAAACGCGCCAAGACCGAGGGGCCGGCCGCGGTCTTCGAGCCCAGGGCCCGACGACCGAAATCGAGCCCGTCGAAGTTCAGCGATGAAGTCAAAGCGCAGGCCGTGGCAGTGCGTGTCGCTCTAGAGTCCTCCGGTTTGGACCACGGGCCGATCAGTGTGCACGAGAAGATGCGCGCGATGGGCCTAGAACAGGTCCCCTCCACGGCGTCGCTGGCACGCATCTTCCGTGAGGCCGGCGTGGCTCGACTGGAGCCCAGGAAGAAGCCTCGTTCGGCATGGCGGCGGTTCGTCTATCCCGCACCGAACGCGTGCTGGCAGCTGGACGGCACCGAGTACGTGCTGACCGGTGGGCGCACCTGCGTGATCTTCCAGCTCATCGACGACCACTCTCGCTACGCCGTGGCCTCGCACGTGGCCTGGGGTGAGACCGTCGAGGCCGCGATCGCCGTCTTTGACAAGGCGGTGGCCGCCCACGGGGTGCCCCAACGGCTCCTGAGCGACAACGGTGCTGCGTTGAACCCGTCCCCGCCGTGGCTACATCGGTCAACTCGTCGAACACGCAAGTGCGCTCGGGGTCGAAGCGATCACCGGCAAGCCTTACAAACCGACCACTCAGGGAAAAAACGAACGCTTTCACCAGACGCTGTTCCGCTATCTGGACAAGCAGTCACTCGCTGAGACGCTCGATCAGTTGCAAGCCCAGGTGGACGCGTTCGACCACATCTACAACACCGAAAGACCCCACCAAGGGCTCCCCGGGCGCGTCACACCGCTGACCGCGTGGGACGCGGCACCGAAGGCCGAGGCCCCACGCCCCGAACCCGTTCGGCCACTGTTCGACCGGCCCGCGCCACGAGTGCCGTTGGACCTGCCTGTCGGCACCGTCATGAGATGGGTAACCACTGCGGGCACCATCGGGCTGGACTCAGTCACCTACATGGTCGACGTGCAACGCGCCTTCGAACACGTCCTGGTCGTCAGCGACGGCGACAAGATCATCGTGATCGACACCGACGGCGAAGTCCTCGCCGAGCACACCCGACCCTCACCCGGCATCACATACGTCGGCAACGGTAGACCCCGCGGCCCACGCCCCAAACCCGAAGGATCGCCACCAAAGTCCTGACACAGAAAGTGTCACCAATGTCCTGATGCAGAACTGTCACCGATGTCCCGAGACATCACAGGTTTTGCCGTAGGCCCACCGTAGTGTTTCGAACATGTATTCGAGAACTCGGGAGGAGATCCGGGCAGACGTCGACACGCTGCACGCCGCGGTCTCCCGGGTGCTCGGGCACTCGTATGACGCGCTGAACACGCCGGAGCGGCTGCGGTTGCTGGAGATCTTCGAACGTGAGACGCGCCGACTTCAAATTCCCGGGCACCAGCTGATCAACCAGCTTGCCGAGCAGTCGGATCCCACCGAACTCGGCGGCAGGCTGTCGGTCGCGTTGGCCGAGCGGCTGCTCATCACCCGTGCCAAGGCTGCCCGCCGCATCGACGACGCCCGAGATCTCGGCGTCCGGCGCACCCTGACCGGCGAGCCGTTGGCGCCGCTGCTGCCCGCCACGGCGGCGGCCCAGCGCGACGGGGCGATCGGCACCGACCATGTGGCGGTGATCCGGCAGTTCTTCGACCAGTTGCCGTGCTGGGTGGACGCTCCCACCCGGGACGCCGCCGAGGCCGACCTGGCTCGCTGGGCCGGCTAGCACCGCCCCGAAAGCCTGCGCAAGGTGGCCGACCGGATCGCCTGCTGCCTCAACCCCGACGGCCGCTACAGCGACGAAGACCGGGCGCGGGCGCGCGGGCTGGTCCTGGGCAACCAGCAGGCCGACGGCATGTCCCGGCTGAGCGGCTGGTTGACGCCCGAGGCCCGGGCAGCCGTCGAGGCCGTGCTGGCCAAGCTGGCCGCTCCGGGGATGTGCAACCCCGACGATCCAGCACCCGTCGTCGACGGGCAGCCCGGCCAGGAGGCGATCCAGCGCGACAGCCGCAGCGCGGCCCAGCGCAACCACGACGGCCTCAACGCTGCGCTGCGGGGCGTGCTCGCCAGCGGAAAACCGGGGCAGCACAACGGGTTACCGGCCAGCATCGTCGTCACCACCACGCTGCGGGACCTCGAGTCCACGGCCGGTAAGGGGCTGACGGGCGGCGGCACCCTGCTGCCGATGTCCGATGTGATCCGCCTGGCCCGCCACGCCCACCATTACCTCGCCGTCTTCGACAAGGGCAAGCCGCTGGCGCTGTACCACACGAAATGCCTGGCCTCGCCGGGACAGCGAATTGTTTTGTACGCCAAGGACCGTGGCTGTTCACACCCGGGCTGCGACGTTTCGGGCTATTACTGCGAAGTCCATCATGTCACCGGTTACGCCAAATGCGGCCGCACCGACATCGACCAACTGACCTTCGCCTGCGGCGGCCATCACCCGCCTTGCCGAGCAAGGCTGGATCACCCGCAAGAACAGCCGAGGCGAGACCGAATGGATCCCACCACCGCATCTCGACCACGGCCAGCCGCGGACCAACGCCTTCCATCACCCCGAGAAGCTGGTCGCGGACGGCGATAACGACACCGGCGACAACACGTCCGGCGCCCCCGACGACCCGCAGCCGCCGATCCCTTGATCTGGCGCCGAGCGACCGGGCAGCGTAGTGCTGCAATTGCGAAACGATTCGTAGCGTAATTGGGCTACGGGGCCATCACGTATCCGACCATCGAGAGGACATCGGCTTGATGCGCAGCCGCTACGCCGGCGAACCGTTCACCACCTCCACGGCCGAGATCGCCGCCGCCCTCGAGGATGTCAGCATCCCGACGCTGTTGCTCTCGCTCATCCCCATCACCGGCGACCCACGCTTCATCTGCGACTTCAAGCAGATGGGCATCTTCCTCAACGAGGTCCAGGGGTTCATGTCCGAGGAGGACACGGCCCGGGCCCGCGCCGAGGCGCTCTCGGTCATCACCGACTACCGCGACCGCGGCTGCCCCGAACCCGAGCCACTCAGCCCCGAGCTCATCCGGGAGATGATGGACTCGGCCGCCTGCGAACACGTACCCGACGACTACCTACCGCTGATCTGAGAAGAGCTGGACCTCGACGGCGTCGACCCGCGCCGCCCCGCCGCCTTGCCGGTCGAACACGCGGCCGGGCTCCTGGTGCTCGTCGTCGGCTGCGGCGAGTCCGGCATCCTGGCCGGCGTCCGCCTCAAGCAGGCCAACATTCCGTTCACCATCGTCGAGAAGAACGCGGGCCCGGGCAGAACATGGTGGGAGAACAGCTATCCTGGCGCCCGGGTGGACGTGGCCAACCATTTCTATTGCTACAGCTTCGAACCCAACAACGACTGGACCCATTTCTTCGCCGAGCAATACGAGCTGCAGGACTATTTCACCAAGGTCATCGACCAACAAGACCTGGCCGGCCAGGTGCGCTGGCAGACCGAGGTGCTCGCGGCCGAATGGGACGACGGCGACGGCACCTGGACGGTGTCGCTGCGCTCGGCCGACGGCCACACCGAAACAATGCGGGCGCGGGCGCTCATCACCGCGGTGGGACAGCTGAACCGGCTCAACATCCCGGCCTTCGACGGCGCGCAGACCTTCCGGGACCCGTCGTTTCATTCGGCGGCCTGGGATCACTCGGTGGACCTGAAGGGCAAGCGGGTTGCTCTCGTCGGCGCCGGCGCCAGCGTATTTCAGATCGCACCGGCGATCGCCGCGGACGTCAAGCGGCTCACCGTGTTCCAGCGCACCGCGCAGTGGATGTTCCCCAACCCGATGTATCACGACGAAGTCGGCGACGGAGTGCGCTGGGCGATGCGCCATCTGCCGTTCTACGGCCGGTGGTGACGCGGCCGAGGCCGACCCGAACTACGCTGACCAGGAGCACGAGCACGCCGTCAGCGACGTCAACGCCGCCGTCCACATGATGTTCCCGCAATGGATCACCAGCCAGGTCGGCGAGGATTCGGAGTTGCAGGCCAAGGTGATGCCCGACTATCCCGCCTGCGGCAAACGAACCCTGCAGGACAACGGCAGCTGGCTGCGCACCCTGCAGCGCGACAACGTCGAACTGGCGCGCACGCCCATCGACAAGATCACGCCGCACAGCATCGTCACCGTAGACGGGGCGGCGTACGACGCCGATGTCATCGTGTACGCCACTGGATTCCGGCACACCGATGTGCTGTGGTCCCTGAAGGTGACCGGCCGCAACGGGGTCGACCTGCACCAAATGTGGGGGAGTCGGCCGTATGCCTACTTGGGCATCACCGTGCCGGAGTTTCCGAACTTCTTCATCATCTACGGCCCGGGAACTCACCTCGCTCACGGCGGCAGCCTGATCTTCCAGTCCGAGCTGCAGATGCGCTACATCGACCAATGCCTGGCGCGGCTGTGCGAGCCCGGTGTGCATTCCATCGAACCGAAACCCGACGCCGCCATCGATTGGCACCGGCGCACCCAGGCCCAGATCAAGAAGATGGTGTGGTCGCACCCGGCGGTCAAGCGCACTCCTATTTCAAGAACGCCGACGGCGAGATTCACACGGTGAGCCCATGGCGTCTCAACGAGTACTGGTCCGCGGTGCGCGAGCCCGATTGGTCGCAGTTCGTGGTGCGGCCGAAAGATGCTGTGCCACACGGAAGTCGACAGGGAAAGCAATAAGGAAAGTGAGTACGACACTATGCGCACCGTAGTCGTCGACGGGCCCTGCAGCATCCGGGTGGACACCCGCCCAGATCCCGTGCTTCCCGGGCCCGACGGGGCGATCGTCGAGGTGAGCGCGGCCGGGATCTGCGGATCCGACCTGCACTTCTACGAGGCCGACTTCCCGATGCCGGACCCGATTGCGTTGGGCCACGAGGCAATCGGAACCGTGGTGGAGGCCGGGCCGCAGGTGCGCAATGTCAAGGTCGGCGATCAGGTCATGGTGTCCTCGGTCGCCGGCTGCGCCACCCGGGATCCGGTGCTGTGCCACTCCGGTTTCCAGATCTTCGGGGGCGGTGTGCTGGGCGGCGCGCAGGCCGATCTGCTGGCGGTGCCCGCGGCCGACTTCCAGCTGCTGAAGATCCCCGAGGGCATCAGCACCCAACAGGCGCTGCTGCTCACCGACAATCTGGCCACCGGCTGGGCCGCCGCGCAGCGGGCCGACATTCCCTTCGGCGGCACGGTAGCGGTCATCGGGCTGGGCGCGGCAACGGTTTTCGCGGTCGATCAGGTTGACGGCCGGCTGGCGCGTGCCGCCCGGTGGGGGCGACGCCCCTCAAGGCGCCGGCGCCCGAGGCGATCCTCGGGGCCACCGGCGGCCGCTGCGCCGACGCGGTGATCGACTCCGTCGCCACGGACGCCTCCCTGACCGAGGCGCTCAACGCGGTGCGGCCGGGCGGCACGGTCTCGGTGGTCGGCGTGCACGACATGAACCCGTTCCCGCTCAACGCGCCGGGCTGCCTGATTCGCGGCATCACCCTGCGGATGACCACGGCGCCGGTGCAGCGCACCTGGCCGGAATTGATTCCGCTGTTGCAGTCGGGCCGGCTGGACGTCGACGGAATCTTCACCACGACAATGCCTTTGGACGAAGCGGCCACCGGGTATGCGACCGCGGGGTCGCGGTCGGGCGACGACGTCAAGATCCTGCTGAAACCGTAGCGGTGCTCACCGGGCCGCGGTGATGTACTGCGACCGCATGAACCCGTCGATCTTGACGTCCACCTCCGGCGGCGTCATGCCGTAACCGGCTTGCAGATCAAGCGTGTTGCGGACGGGGTCGACCACCCAGCCGTGCGCGGCCAGCCATTCCGCGGGGTCGGACTGCGGTTCGTACGTCAATGCCGAGAAATCGACATTCCCGGACACGTCGACCCCGGGGTGACTTTCCTCCAGCGCGTGCAATTGGTCGTGGTCCAGGCGCGACCCCAGCGCGCCGATGGCGATTCGGCTGCCCGGCGCGCTGAGCCCGCTGATTCGGGTGAACAGCGCGTGTTGCGCTTCGTCGGTCAGGTAGGGCAGCAGCCCCTCCACCGTCCAGGCGCTCGGGCTCTCCACGTCGAACCCGGCCGCTTCCAGCGGCCGCGACCAGTCGGCGCGCAGGTCGGCGGCGACCTCGACCCTGCGCGCCTTCGGCACGGCGCCCTGCTCGCCGAGCACCCGCGCCTTGAACTCGAGGACCTTGGGTAAATCGAATTCGAAAACCGTTGTCGCTAGTGGCCATTCGAGACGATAGGCCCGCGAATCCAGTCCGGCGGCGATGATCACCGCCTGTCGTATGCCCGCCGCACCCGCGGCGTCGAAGAAGTCGTCGAAGAACCGGGTCTGCACGCCGTACAGGCGCGGGAAGGCCAGCTCGTCCTCCGACGTCCCCGGATTGGCAAGCATCCCAGTCAAATACGGATCCCCTGACGCGGCAATGAAGGTCTTCGCGTAGTCGTCGCGCACCAACGGCCGCGGGCTCACCGCGTGCAGGGCGCGCCATCCCGCCACGAGCAGCGCGGTGTATCCGACGCTGCTGACGATGTCCCAGTTGTCATCGTCGGAACGTTGCGAACCGAACTGCGGTGTGGTCATAGCAATCAAATCTACCCCGCGGCCGGGGCGCTCACAGCTCGAGAAGCACGGTGACCGGACCGTCGTTCACCAGCTCGACCTGCATGTTCGCCCCGAACCCCCCGGTCTGCACGTCGGCGCCCAGTCCCTGTAGGGCCGCCGCGAACTCGGTCACCAGCGGCTCGGCGACCGCCGCGGGCGCGGCCGCATTCCAGGACGGGCGGCGGCCCTTGGCGGTGTCGGCGTACAGGGTGAACTGACTGACCACCAGAATCGGCGCACCGACGTCGGACGCGGATCGCTCATCGGCGAGAATCCGCAGCTTCCAGAGCTTTTCGGCGAGCCTTCGCGCCTTGTCGCGGTCGTCGGAATGGGTGACGCCGACGAACGCCAACAAACCCTGGACATCGGGCCGGATGGCGCCGACCACCGCGCCCTCGACCGTCACCGCCGCCGACGAGACCCGTTGCACCAACACCCGCATGGGCTTCGATGGTGCCAGACCGGGCCACGACCCCCAGACCTTTGGCGACCCAGACCTCCCGTCGTTGGGTACGCTCGGTCGGGTGTCCGTGCTCGTCGCGTTCTCCGTCACCCCGCTGGGCGTGGGTGAGGGTGTCGGCGAGATCGTCGCCGAAGCGGTTCGGGTGGTTCGCGATTCCGGTCTGCCCAACAAGACCGACTCCATGTTCACCGTGATCGAAGGCGAGACGTGGGAAGAGGTCATGGCGGTCGTGCAGCACGCGGTGGAGGCAGTGGCCGCCCGGGCGCCGCGGGTCAGCACGGTGATCAAGGCCGACTGGCGCGCCGGGGTCAGCGACGCGATGACGCACAAGGTCGCCTCGGTCGAGCGCTACCTGTCCGACGGCTAGCCTGACACCGCCGCGCTCCTTGTCCCGCACACCCCGTCGGCAGACCCATCAGTAGGCTCGTGCCGGTGAGCGCACGCGCAGGCATCGTTGTCACCGGAACCGAGGTCCTCACCGGCCGTGTCCAGGACGCCAACGGCCCCTGGATCGCCGATAGGCTTTTGGAGCTCGGCGTCGAGCTGGCGCACATCACCATCTGCGGCGACCGCCCGCACGACATCGAAGCCCAGCTGCGTTTCCTGGCCGACCAAGGCGTGGATCTGATCGTCACCAGCGGCGGACTGGGGCCCACGGCCGACGATATGACGGTCGAGGTGGTGGCGCGTTTCTGCGGCCGCGCGCTGGTGCTGGACGCCGAGGTCGAAGAGAAGATCACGAACATCCTGAAGAAGCTCATGGCGCGCAACCCCGCGTTCCAATCCGCCTTGGATCCCGGCACTTTCGAGTCGCTGCGGGCCGCCAACCGCAAGCAGGCGATGGTGCCGGCCGGAGCGCAGGTGCTCGACCCGGTCGGCACCGCGCCCGGCGTCGTGGTGCCCGGCAAGCCGGCGGTGATCGTGCTCCCGGGGCCGCCCCGGGAGCTGCAGCCGATGTGGCACACGGCCATCCAGACGCCGGCGGCGCAGCAGGCGATCGCCGACCGGACGGTGTATCGGCAGGAGATGCTGCGCATGTTCGGGCTGCCGGAATCCGGGCTGGCGGAAACGCTGCGCGAGGCCGAGGCGGCCGTCCCGGGGTTCGGGCAACTCGAGATCACCACCTGCCTGCGGCGTGGCGAGATCGAATTAGTCACCCGCTACGAGCCGACAGCCGCGACGGCATACGCGCAGCTGACCAAGCTGCTGCGGGACAAGCACGGTGACCAGCTGTACTCCGAGGACGGTTCCCGGGTCGACGATCTGGTGGCGCGGCTGCTGGCCGGCCGCCGGATCGCGACGGCGGAGTCCTGCACCGCGGGACTGCTGGCGGCGCGACTGACCGACCGGCCCGGATCGTCGGACTACGTGGCCGGCGGTGTGGTCGTCTACTCCAACGAGGCGAAGGCCGAGTTACTCGGCGTCGACCCCGCGTTGATCGAGGTGCACGGCGCCGTGTCCGAACCGGTCGCCGAGGCGATGGCCGCGGGCGCGCGGCAACGCTTCGCCGCCGACACCGCCGTGGCGATCACCGGCATCGCCGGCCCCGGCGGGGGTACCAGGGAGAAGCCGGTGGGAACAGTGTGCTTCAGCGTGCAGGTCGGCCCACCCGGTGCCACGACCCGCTCGGACACCCGCACCCTGCGGCTTCCGGGCAACCGGTCGGACATCCGGGAACGCTCGACGACGGTGGCCATGCACCTGCTGCGGCGCCTGCTGACCAACGCCTGAGGCCGAGCGTCACGCCAGTGTGGCCGCGGCGGCCCGGCGTCACGCTGGTGTGACGCTCGGGGCCGGTTGGTACGCCGTCACGTCGTTTCGGTTGGCAGGAAAGCGCTTTCGCTGGTCGCGAAGCGTATGCCGGCGGCGTCCTTGCCGATCAGCGTCAGCACCGCGACGGTGAGCAACACCGGCACGATCGTCGCCGCCAACGCGAACCGGTAGCCATGGGTCTCGGCGAGGCGCTCCTGAATCGGTAAATTGAACGCCGCCAACAGGTTTCCGAGTTGATAGGTCACGCCGGGGTAGAGGCCGCGGATCGCATCGGGCGACATCTCGGCGAGGTGGGCGGGAATCACGCCCCAGGCGCCCTGCACGAACAACTGCATCAAAAACGATCCCAGACACAGCATCGCCGCGGTGCGCGAGTAGGCGAACAGCGGCACGATCGGCAGCGCCAACATGGCGCAGAACACCACGGTGTAGCGGCAGCTGAAGCGCTGGGACAGCGTGCCGAAGACGAGTCCGCCGATGATGGCGCCGACGTTGTACACCACCACGATCCACTTGACCGTCGTGCTGGACAGACCGGCGCCGTGATTGGCATGCCCTCTAGGAACGTCGGGTAGGTCCTGCGCCCCGTGACTCATCCAGTTGAAGGCCGTCATCAGCAGGACCAGGTAGACGAATCGGCGGATGATCGCGCCGTTGCGCAGCACGTCGCGGATCCGGGTGCTGGTGAGCCGCAGCTGATCCTGCGCGGCCTCCCACACCTCGGACTCTTCCACCCGGTAGCGGATGATCAGGCTGATCAGCGCGGGCACGATGCTCAGACCGAACAGCCAGCGCCACGACAACTCCAGCCAGTCCATCACCACCAGCGAGGCGACGCTGGCCAACAGGTAACCGAACGCGTAGCCCTCCTGCAGCAGTCCGGAGAAGAACCCGCGCCGCTCGACCGGCACTTTCTCCATGGCCAGCGCGGCGCCCAGCCCCCACTCGCCGCCCATGCCGATGCCGTACAGCAGCCGCAGAATCACCAGCACGGTGAAGTTGGGCGCGAACGCGCACAGGAACCCGACGGCGGAGTAGAACATCACGTCGACCATCAACGGCAGCCGCCGTCCGACCCGGTCCGCCCACAGCCCGAACAACAGGGTACCGACCGGCCGCATGATCAGCGTGGCCGTGGTGACGAAGGCGACCTCGGCCTTGCTGTGGTGGAACGTCTTTGCGACGTCGGCGTAGACGAGCACGACGATGAAGTAGTCGAAGGCGTCCATCGTCCAGCCCAACAACGCGGCGATGAAGGAATTACGCTGGTCGGCGGTCAACTTCCGGCCGGGACTTGGTTGGGTCACGTCAGCATCGTGGCCTACCCGGGCCGTCGGCGCGACCCGTTCCGCCGGGCGCGGCGCGGGAGTAAGTTCGCCAGACATGCGGATCATCGACGCCGACGGTCACGTCGCCGAGAATTCCTCGCTGGCGATCGAAGCGATCCAGCGGTGGCCGGAGCACGTCAAGCCCGGCCGGCACGGGCGACTCGGCCTGATGGTCGAGGGCCGCAACTACCCCGAGGACCGCGGCCCGGGCACCGGGTGTCCGCCCGAGCACGGCATCAGCGACGTCCCCGACATCAACTGCCAGTCCGCCGAAGGCGTGCTGGGCGATGCCGACCGCGATCACATCGACACCATGGTGCTCTATCCCAGCCTGGGCTTGTGCGCACCGAGCCTGTACGACCCCGAGTTCGCCGCCGGGTTCGCCCGGCTGTACAACTGGTGGATCGCCGACTACTGCGCCCAGTCGGGCGGACGGCTGCGCGGCATCGCGGTCACCCCGATCGAACACGGCCGACTGGCGATCGACGTCATGCGGTAAGCCAAAGACCTTGGGCTGGTGGCAACGCTGGTGCCGCCGGCGCTGCAGAGCCGCAACCTCGACCACCCCGATCTCGACCCGTTCTACGCCGCCGCCGTCGACCTCGAGATGCCGCTGGGCATTCACGGCGCGCCCGGCATCCACCTGCCGAAGATCGGCGTGGACCGCTTCACCAATTACATCCAGGTGCACTGCATCAGCTTCCCGTTCAACCAGATGACGGCGATGACCGCATGGTCTCCGGCGGCGTCTTCGAGCGGCACCCGAAGTTGCGGGTCGCCTTCTTGGAGGCGGGCGCAGGCTGGGTGCCGTTCTTCATCGATCGCCTGCACGATCACTACGAGAAGCGCGGCGACTGGGTGCAGCGCGGCTGGCGCCGCGATCCTCACGAGTACCTGGCCGCGGGCAACATCTGGGTGACGTGCGAGCCGGAGGAACCGATCCTGCCCGGCGTGATCGACGTACTCGGCGCCGACTTCATCATGTTCGCCAGCGACTACCCGGGACGGCGAATGGCCGGAGAGCACCAAGCATCTGCGCACCCGCGCCGATATCAGCGAGGAAGCCCGGGAGAAGATCGGCGGCTTGAACGCGCAACGCTTCTACAACCTAGAACTGACCTGATCGGGGTGCCCACGGGGGCGACGGGTGACAGGATGGCGGCATGGGCCCTTTTGTGCTGCGCGCGGCATTGACCGGATTCGCGCTGTGGATCGCCACCCTGTTCGCGCACGGCCTGACGTTCGTCGGCGGTGACACAAAGCTGCAGCGGGGCGGCATCATTTTCGTCGTCGCCGTGATCTTCGGTCTGGTCAACGCGTTCATCAAGCCGATCGGCCAGATCCTGTCCATCCCGCTCTACATCCTGACTCTGGGTCTGATCCATATCGTGATCAACGCCCTGATGCTCTAGATCACCGCGTGGATCACCGAGCACACCACCCACTGGGGCCTGCAGATCGGCCACTTCTGGTGGCCCGCGATCTGGGCCGCCATCGTGTTGTCGATAGTGAGTCGGCTACTGTCCCTTGTGATTCGACGCACCGCCGGCTGAGGTCAGCGAGCGTCGTCCACCAAGGCCAGCACGTCGCGCGCGCAACCCCAGGACAGGGTGACGCCGTTGCTGCTGTGCCCGTAATTGTGGATGCAGCGTGCCCGTCGGAGCGGTTCGTCCTGCAGGCGCACCGACGGACGGTCCGGCCGCAGCCCGGTGATCACCTCGATCACCTCGGCTTCGCCCAGTCGTGGCTCGATTCGGCGGCAGCGCTGCAGAATCCGTTCGGTCACGGCGGGGTCTGCGGTGGTGCCCCAGCGGCCGGCAATGCTGATGCCGCCGCACACCACCCGCTGCGGGTGCGGAAAGTAGCAGGTCCACTCGGGGCCGTCGTTGAGTTCCATAAACAGTTGGCGCACACCGGGATTGGTGAGCACGACGTGTTGACCGAACAGCGGCCGGACGGTGTCGTCTCCGATGAGCGCGCCCGCGCGCAGGCCCGCACAGTTGACGACGATGTCGGCGTGGTCGGCGACCTCGTCCAGCGAGCCAACCCGGTGCTCCTCGATCTCGCATCCGGCCGCCGTCAGCCGTCGGGTCAGATAGCCGAGATAGTGCGGCATGTCGATCATCGGCACGGTGGCGTGAAATCCGGTTCGATAGCCGGGCGGGAGGTTGGCCGGGTCGGCCGGGCGCAGCTCGGGGATCAGCGAGGACGCCGTCGACATCGCCTCGGAGGCGGTCAGCTCGCCGACGGCCAGCGCCGGCGCCAGCTGCACACCCGAGTCGGGGGCGCGGGCGAGTTCGGTGAACACCCGCAACGAGTGCTCGGTCCAGCGCAGCGTCTCGGCCGCGCGTTCGGCGGGCCGCGGCGGTGCCCAGACGGCGCCGGCCACCGCCGAGGTCGTGTCCGCCGGCATCGTGTCCGCCCACACGCGGACCGGCCATCCCGCCTCGGCCAGACAGATGGCCGACGTCAGTCCGCTCACGCCGGCCCCGATCACGACGATCTGCTGGTTACGGGCCATTGCGGGCTCACCGGGTCGCGGCGGGCCGGTCAGGGATGAGCGGCTTGCGGGGCCGGTGCGGCCGCGGGCGGCTGCGCGCCGGACGGCGGAGCGGCGGGCGCCGATGGGGCCTGTTGTCCGGCTCCCCCCAGCAGGCCGTTGAGAATACCGAGCGTGCCCTGCACCCCGGCGGGCGGGGCGCTAGGCGGCGGAACCGCGTCCGGGGTCAGCTGCCAGGGCTGACAACCCGACGTCTTGAACGATTTGTCGCCCGGATCGATCTGGACGACCTGCGGCTTTTTGGTCATCGCGTTGTCGATCACGGCGCCGTCCAGTTTGCCCATCCGCTTCCAGTAGCAGGTGCCGTTGCCGACGGGTCCGCCGGAACTGTAGACGCCCGGCGCGATGTCGGTTCCCACCGCGTAGATGCCGTCCTTGTCGATGGTCGTCTTCGGTGCCGCCGGCGCGGGTGCGGGGGAGGCACTCGGTGACGGGGAGGCGGCGGGGGACGGGGAGGCCGAAGGCGCTGGTGACGGTGTCGCGGCGGGACCGGGTGCCGGTCCGTGCGTCTCGTCCGGGTCGGCGCCGGCAACGACCGTCGACGCGGCCCAGCCGGCTGCCATGAGACTGGCGGCGGCCGTTCTCGCCGCGATAGCTACTGCACGCATAGAAGTCGAGGATACCGGGGCCGACGAGCTAATTCATGTCCCTGTGAAATCGCCCGCCGGCCCGCGGGCGCCCAGTCGAGGCACGTAATGGGGCCGCCTAATCGAGGCGCCGCACGCGCCCCGCATGGCCGAGCGCACGCTGATAGGTCTCGAGGTTGTCGCGGGAGATCTTCGCGTGCACGGGGTGCTCGAGCAGGAACCGCAGCACTGGGTTGTAGGCGTGGTAGGTCTCGTGGAAGGTCAGCACGGTGGTGCCGTCGGGTTACTCGTCGAGCCGGTGATAGCCCTCGGCGCGCGACCACAGCGGCTTGCCGACGGCCACATAACGCGACAGCTTGTTGATCTCGGCCTCGGTGACGGTCTCCCACGATCGGCCCATGCCACCGGACAGCAGATACTTGGGGACTGCGAAGACGCAGGTGCGGACCAGCCCCTCGCCGGCCTCATTGCCCTCGTTCAGAATTTCCATGCTGCCGGTGGGCCAGGTGAGGATCCTCGGGCGGGGCGCATTCGGCAGTGCCGGCGGATGCAGCACCCGCCGCACCCGCTGCGGCGGCGTCTCAACGTGGAAACGCACGGTGTACGACAGCACCACGGTTCTCCCCGGCTGTTCTCCCAGGTATTCCAGAAGGTGATGGTCTCCGGGGGCGGCCGCTTGGCCGGCCGGAAGTCGGTGCCGATGGTGTATACCACCGGGAACAGTGCCGCCTGAGTGACCGTGGCCGGGATGCCGAGGATCTCGGCCACCTGTTGCTCCTTGGCCAAATGCATTGTGGTCCATACGGGTCCGAGCCCACGGGAGCGCAGGGCGAGCTGGAAACTCCAGCCGGCCGGGATGATCGACGCCCAGGCCGACGCGGCCGTCAACAGGTTGGCGTTGTCGATGCGTTGGTTCAGGCACGGAATCACGTGCACCGGAACCTTGCCGAGGATGTCGGTGAGGCTGTGAGCGCTGGCGTAGACGCGCCGGGTTTGCGGGTCGGGCGTTTGATCGGCGGCCCGAGCCAGGTAGTCGGCGCCGATGCTGCGATAGACTTCGGCGATGGCGGCGCGTTTGTCGGCGTCGGTGACGACCAGCCAGCGCCAGTCCTGCGCATTGCTCGCGGTGGGCGCCTGCATCGCCAGCCGGATGCAGTCGAGGATCACCTCGCGGTCGACGGACCGGCTCAGATCGAGCCGTTTGCGCACCGACCGCGTCGTGGTCAGCAGTTCGTCAACCGTTGCGATGTCCATGGATTCCCGAGCCTTACAGGTCGATCGCGCAGGACTGCTCGACGCCGAGCACCGTCAGCGACCGGCCCAGGCCCAGGAACACCGCGACGCACAGCGTCAAATCGAGGATCTCCGCGTCGGTGAACACCTGCCGCAGCCGGGTGCAGAAGGCGTCGTCCATCGACGCGTGGTCGATGGCGAAGTGTTCGGCGTACTCGATGGCAAGGCGCTGGCGCGGCGTGTATCCGGGATAGCCGGCGTAGTCGGCCACGTTCTCGTACAGCTCGGGCGCGAGGCCGGCATCCAGCACGGAGCGGGCGCGAAAATCCGAGCAGGCGACACAGTCGTTGATCGCCGCGATGCACATCCTGGCCAGTTCACGCTCCTGCGGCGGCAGGATGCTCTGTTGGTAGGCGCCGCGGATCATCCGCTCGACCATGTCGCCGAGCTCTGGCCGCAGCGTCCAGATCATGGCGGCTTCGCCGCCCGGGCCATCCGGCACATCGAGACGGGCCATCAGCCAACTCCTGCCCGCAGACTCCTGCCCGCAGAAAAAAAGATACTGACCCGAGCAAACCAGACTGGTCGCTCGGCTGTCTAGGGCGCGCCGTCGCGGTGCAGGATCCGCTGTGCTGCACCGAACATCTCGGCGACGATCTCAGCGGCGGGACGAACCTCTCGGATGACCCCGACCGCTTCGCCGATGAGGATCGCTGCGGTGTCGAAATCCCCTGCGGCAACCGCATTCTGGTAGGCCGTAACCGATTCGAGCAGCCGCGCCGACAGCTCGTCCTTGTGGCCGTGCCAGGCATCCAGGAAGGCGTTTCTCAACGCCCGCGCGTCGTACTCGGCGGGCCAATCAAGCTGGCGCACAACGTCATAGATGCGGGTCCGCACGGTGTCGTCGCCGTCGGCGCGCACTGCCTGCTGCTGCGCGCGTGGTGGAGCCAGCGACTCGGTGGCCGCCCAGAACCTGGTGCCCACCAGGGCGCCGCCGCCAGCCCGCGCCCGTCGGCGACCCCGCCCGCCGCCAACACCATGGTCTCTGGTGCGCGCACGGCCACCAGGTCGACGACCTCGGGCACCAGGGTGAAGGTGGATCGCGCGCTCATTCCGTGTCCGCCCGCCTCGCCGCCTTGAGCCACGATGACGTCCGCCCCGCCATCCAATGCCCGGCGCGCCTGGTCGAGGTTCTGCACCTGCGCGGTCAACGGCACGCCCGCGTCGCGGATCCGCTCGGCGAACGGCCGCAGGTCCCCGAACGACAACATGAC
The DNA here is from genome assembly GCA_002291465.1 of Mycobacterium lepraemurium. GTDB lineage: Bacteria > Actinomycetota > Actinomycetes > Mycobacteriales > Mycobacteriaceae > Mycobacterium > Mycobacterium avium. The sequence continues at coordinate 2,014,626 of CP021238.1, forward strand.
CGCGGCCTGCTGCCGCGCCAGCGCGATGTAGAGCACGCCCGGGTTGCGGGCCAGGCTCCAGGTGATGAACCCGCAGCCGACCCTCGTGTCACCGGCGCGCTCGAATTCACGGCGCAGCCATTGCGGATCGCCATAGCCGCCGATGAGGCCCAAACCGCCGGCTGATGTCACCGCGGCCGCGAGGCGGCCCCCGGAGACCAACGCCATCGGCGCGAGCACGATGGGATGCTCGATACCCGAAGAACGTTGTCATGCGGGTGTGCAGTGACATGGTTTCCCTTCCCGCGCATCCACGCTCGGACGGCAGGCTCCCGTCTGGCGGGCCGTGGGACTAGGGAGCGAATTGCCGCTCAGCACGGACCGACCTCCAGCCGATCAGCCGCCGAACGTCCCGGTGAGCTGCGCCTGCGCGGTGGCGGCGCCGGCAATGGTCTGCGCGGCCTGCGCACCGGCCAGCCCACCGGGCAGCTGGTAGTCGTTGGGCAGCCGATACAGCGTGAACCGGTAGTGGTGGGTGCCCGTTCCGGCGGGCGGACACGGCCCCTGGTAGCCGGCCTGTCCGGCGGTGTTCTGCAAAGTCGTTGTGCCGGGCGGTGTTTGGCCCGCGGACGTGCTGCCGGAGCCCGGGGCGATGCCGGTCACCACCCAGTGCACGTACGGCCCCGCTAGGGCGTCGGGGTCGTCGACGACCAGGGCCGCACCCGTCGGTGCGGACCACGCCAGTGGCGGTGCGATGCCCTCGCCCTTGCAGGTGTACCGCGCCGGGATCGGGGCGCCGTCGGTGAATGCCGGGCTGGTGATCGTCAACGGCCCGCCGGCCGGGGCGTTCGGCGCCGTGCGGCCCAAGGTGGTCACCCTGGGTGTCGACGGAGTCGTCGTCGGGCCATGACCGTGGCCGCCGCAACCGACTGCGCCCGCCGGCAGCGCCAGCGCGCAGATGATCGCGCCGATCCGGCGAGAGGTGTCCACCAGCGTCGCTTCCATACCGCACAGCCTGACGCGCTGGTGGGCGCCACGGAAGCATCCGTTCCCGGCCGGGCGATAGCACCGGGCCACAGCAACGAGCAACGGTTATGAGGCCGCGCGCTTCTTGACCTCCGCCACCCGCTTGCGCAGGCCTTCGGTGGCGGTGTCCATCAGGCTCTTGGACCCCTTCTTGATGAGGAATCCCGGCACCGGCATCACCAGGTCGATGGTGAGCTCGAAGTGCACCCGAGTGGCGTCGCCTTCGGGCGTCAGGGTGTAGCGACCCTGTTGAGCGCGTTGCTGTTTGGAGCTGACCAGCGTCCAGCCCACACCGTCGTCGTAAATGGTGTACGCGAGTTCCTGTTCGTCGCTGATGCCGACGAGCTTGACCACCTGCCTGGACCTGATGGGGTGGTTCTCCTCGTCGCGCTCGAGCACCTCGACCTTCTGGTGTGCCGGCGACCACTCGGTCAGCGACTCGAGGTCGAACAGCACGTCCAAGATCTCCTTCGGTGTCGCTTCGATGACGACTTCGCGGGAATAGGTGATAGCCATGCCCGGGAGATAGCCGGTGCGGTGCCGCCCGAAACCCGTGGCATCGGCAGCTAGTCGACGGCGACCCGGGCGAGACGGGGGAGCACGGTGTCACGCCAGCCCGGCCCATCTGTTCGAAGGCCCGGGCCATGCGGGCGTCTTCAAGGTCAAATCTGCTGTTTTCCAAGAAGACTCGGGTTCCCTCGCCTTCGGCTTCCAGCCGCCAGGTCAATGTCCACGCCGCGGTGAAGGTGTAGACGAAGCGGCGCGGCGGGTCAACCTCGAGCACCTGGCACGGCTGCTTGCCGTAGCCCGGCATGTCGAGCGTGAATCGGTGTCCCACCACCGCGGCGACCTGGCCCTCGGCCCACCACTGTTTCATCAGCTCGGGTTCGGTCAGCATCCGCCACACCTTCGCCGGTGGCGCCGCCACGAATTGGTCCACTCGGATCGTCGCGAACCTGGACGTGTCCGTCATTCCAGCTCCTCTGCTACCTCGGCGAGCCGGCGCAGTCGTGTGCGCCAGAACTTCTCGAATGGATACAGCCATTCGCCGAGCTCGGCCAGCGGCTCCGCGGTCAGGTGGTAGATGCGCTGGCGGCCGCGCCGCTCGTCGGCCACCAGGGCGGCCTCGCGCAACACCTTGAGGTGCTCGGCGACCGCGGATCGGCTGAGCTCGAACCGTTCGCTGAGTTCCCCGGCCGAGAGCGGATGGCGGGCGAGGATCTGCAGCAGTTCACGGCGCACCGGGTTGGCCAGGGCGAGAAAGACGCGATCGACGCCGGTCACGACCACCAATATATGTCGGACTTTTCCGACATGTCAACTTTTCCGACACATCGGCCGGCTGCGGCTACGTTGCTGGGTGTGCATTTCGCGTGGGAGCGGCTGACCGGCAGTGTGCATCGCTGCCGGCTGCCGTTCTGCGACGTCACCGTCGGGCTGATCTGCGGCCGCAGCGGAATCCTCCTCGTCGACACCGGAACCACGCTGACCGAAGCGGCCGCGATCGACGCCGACGTCCACCGGCTCGCCCGACGGCCGGTGAGCCATATTGCCTTGACGCACAAGCACTTCGACCGCGTACTGGGTTCGTCGTTGTTCACCGGCGCCGAGGTTTACTCCGCGCCGGAGGTGGTCGAGTATCTCGGCGCGGCGACGGATCAAATCCGCGACGACGCGCTGCGCCATGGCGCCGACGCCGCCGAGGTGGATGCTGCCATCGCGGCCCTGCGGCCGGGGCAACAGGGGATCCACGACGCCCGGATCGACCTGGGGGACCGCACGGTGACGATCACCCACCTGGGTGCCGGCCATACCGCGTCGGACCTGGTGGTGATCGCGCCAGCGGCGCGCGACGGCGAACCCACGGTGGTGTTCACCGGTGATCTGATCGAGGAGTCCGGCGACCCCGCGATCGACGCCGACTCCGATGTGACGGCCTGGCCGACCACCCTGGACCGGCTGCTGGCGCTCGGTGGGCCCGCAGGCCCGTTACGTGCCCGGGCACGGCAGGGTCGTCGACGCCGCGTTCGTTCGCCGTCAGCGCGACTGGTTGCGCGCCCGCGCGGCCACCCGGTGAACGGCACCCGCGTTCAATGCCGAAAGGCGTAGCGAAAAGTGTTGTGTCCCAAGGGTTGACGCCAACGACCGACCCGCCGTCGAACCCGACCGCACCGACGGCCGCAAGTACCGGATGCGGCAACAGTTTTGGTTCAACTCCTGCGACTCCTGATTGAACGGCCCTTTCCGGGGATTGACTCGCGGTCAGGGGAATCTTGCCGAGAGGAGCGTAAGACCATGGCGATCATCGACAAAGAGACGCAAGTCCGGCCATCGTTCGACGACAAGGTAGCCGCCACGCAGCGCTACTTCGACGACCCCCGCTTCGCCCGCATCACCCGCCTCTACACCGCTCGGCAGGTGGCCGAGCAGCGCGGCACCATCCGCACCGACTACACCGTGGCACGCGACGCGGCGGTGGCGTTCTACGAGCGGCTGCGCGAGCTGTTCGCCCAGAAGAAGAGCATCACCACCTTCGGCCCGTACTCGCCCGGCCAGGCGGTCACCATGAAGCGGATGGGCATCGAGGGCATCTACCTCGGCGGGTGGGCCACCTCGGCAAAGGGCTCCACCACCGAAGACCCGGGGCCCGACCTCGCCAGCTACCCGCTGAGCCAGGTGCCCGACGACGCCGCGGTGTTGGTCGCGCGCTGCTCACCGCCGACCGCAACCAGCAGTACCTGCGGCTCCAGATGAGCGAACAGCAGCGCGCCGCCACCAAGGAGTACGACTACCGGCCGTTCATCGTCGCCGACGCGGACACCGGCCACGGGGGAGACCTGCACGTGCGGAACCTGATCCGCCGTTTCGTCGAGGTCGGGGTGCCCGGCTACCAAATCGAGGACCAGCGGCCCGGCACCAAGAAGTGTGGCCACCAGGGCGGCAAGGTCTTGGTGCCGTCCGACGAGCAGATCAAGCGGCTCAACGCCGCGCGCTTCCAGCTCGACATCATGCGGGCGACGCCGAGGCCGCCACCTGCTGGACAGCCGCGCCGACGAGCGCGACCAGTCGTTCCTGCTGGGCGCCACCAACCTCGACATCCCGTCGTACAAGGCGTGCTTCCTGGCGATGGTGCGCCGCTTCTACGAGCTAGGTGTCAAGGACCTCAACGGCCACCTGCTCTACGCGCTGCCCGAGGCGGAGTACGCCGAGGCCACCGCCTGGCTCGAACGTCAGGGCATCCAGGGCGTGATCTCCGACGCCGTCAACACCTGGCGCGAGAACGGGCAACAGTCCATCGACGACCTGTTCGACCAGGTGGAGTCGCGGTTCGTGGCGGCCTGGGAGGACGACGCCGGGCTGATGACCTACGGCGAGGCCGTCGCCGAGGTGCTGGAGTTCGCCGCGAGCGAGGGCGAGCCGGCCGACATGAGTGCCGACGAGTGGCGGGCCTTCGCGGCGCGGGCCTCGCTCTACTCCGCCAAGGCCAAGGCCAAGGCGAAGGAGTTGGGCTTCGACCCGGGCTGGTACTGCGAGCTGGCCATGACCCCCGAGGGTTACTACCAGATCCGCGGCGGCATCCCGTACGCCATCGCCAAGTCGCTGGCCGCCGCGCCGTTCGCCGACATCCTGTGGATGGAGACCAAGACCGCCGACCTGGCCGACACCAAGCAGTTCGCCGACGCCATCCACGCCGAGTTCCCCGACCAGATGCTGGCCTACAACCTGTCGCCGTCGTTCAACTGGGACACCACCGGCATGACCGACGAGCAGATGAAGCAGTTCCCCGAGGAACTCGGCAAGATGGGCTTCGTCTTCAACTTCATCACCTACGGCGGACACCAGATCGACGGCGTGGCCGCCGAGGAGTTCGCCACCTCGCTGCAACAGGACGGCATGCTGGCGCTGGCCCGCTTGCAGCGCAAGATGCGTCTGGTCGAATCCCTTTACCGCACACCGCAAACGCTCGTCGGTGGGCCGCGCAGCGATGCCGCACTGGCCGCCTTGCCGGGCCGCACCGCGACCACCAAGGCGATGGGCGAGGGCTCGACCCAGCATCAGCATCTGGTGCAGACCGAGGTGCCTAAGAAGCTGCTCGAGGAGTGGCTGGCAATGTGGAGCGAGAACTACCACCTCGGCGAGAAGCTCCGCGTGCAGTTGCGGCCCCGCCGGGCGGGTTCGGACGTGCTGGAACTCGGCATCTACGGCAACGGCGACGAGCAGCTGGCCAATGTCGTCGTCGACCCGATCAAGGACCGGCACGGCCGCAGCATCCTTCAGGTGCGCGACCAGAACACCTTCGCCGAAAAGCTCCGGCAGAAGCGGCTGATGACGTTGATCCACCTATGGCTGGTGCACCGCTTCAAGGCCGACGCGGTGATCTACGTGACGCCGACCGAGGACAACCTGTACCAGACCTCGAAGATGAAGTCGCACGGCATCTTCAGCGAAGTGAATCAGGAGGTCGGCGAAATCATCGCCGCCGAGGTGAACCGGCCCCGCATCGCCGAACTGCTGCAGCCCGACCGGGTGGCGCTGCGCAAGCTGATCACAAAAGAGGGTTAGCCGGCGGCCCCGACCGAAGTTTGCACGCCCGCGCCCCCGGGTAAGAAACAGGGGGCGTCGCGGCGCGGTGCCCCTTCGAGATTGGGGTTGCGATGAGATCTGGACCGAAGACGACGATCGCCGTGTTCGGCGGCGCGGCGATGCTCGTGCTGGCGGTCGGCTGCGGCGGCGGCCATAAGGGCGGCCCGTGCACCACCAGCACCACCACCCCGACAACGACGCCGTCGACGAGCGTCGTGCCGTCCACCACACCCGGCGGCGATGGCGCCGTGCCCGGCGGCTCCGTCGGCGGCGGTGGCTCATCCCCGGCGGCCCGACTGGAGGCGGCGGCCACGACGGCGGTGGCGGCAGCATCCCCGGTGTCGGCGGGGGCGGTTGCGTGGGCAACGTCTGCGGCGGCTACCCGTGATCGCCCACCGCCGTTGAGTCGGCGCTGCTGAACCGGCGCTTTCTGTAGCTCCCTCGCTTGTTTCGCTAGCCGGTGGTGCCATGTTCATCTGGCCCCACCGGCTGATACCTTTTCGCGTTTTTGCTTCCGGCTCGGCGTCGGGCACGGCTATGGTTCGGGGGACTCGACTGCAAGGGGATCCCCATGGGCAAGCTCAGGTTTGGTTACTTCATCGCCTCGTTCCACCGTGCGGGCACCAATCCGACGCTGGCCCTGCAACGCGACTTAGAATTCATCGAGCATCTCGATGCCCTCGGTTTCGACGAGGTCTGGTTGGGCGAACACCACTCGGCGGGCAGCGAGATCATCAGCTCCCCGGAGATCTTCATCGCCGCCGCGGCCGAGCGCGCGAAGCGCATCCGGTTCGGCACCGGCGTCATCTCGCTGTCGTATCACAACCCTCTGTGGGTGGCGGACCGGCTGATGCTGCTGGACCACCTCACGCACGGCCGCATCATCGGCGGGGTGGGTCCGGGCTCGCTGCCCAGCGACTCGTCCATGATCGGGCTGACTCCCACCAACACCCGCGAGCTGCTGGAGACCAATCTCGACATCGTGGTCCGGCTGTTGGCGGGGGAGACGGTCAGCGCAAAGACGGCCACCCACCAATTGTTCGACGCCAAGTTGCAGCTGGCCCCGTACTCCGACGGCGGCATCCCGCTGGCGGTGGCCGCCGTCGCGTCGCCGACCGGCGCCCGGCTGGCCGGCAAACACGGCATCGGGCTGCTGTCCATCGGGGCGACGCTGACCGTCGAGGGTTTCAATGCGCTGTCCTACCACTGGGGCATTGTCGAGGAGCGGGCGGCGGCCTTCGGCACCCAGGTCGACCGCACGAATTGGAGTCTGGTCGGTTTGTTCCATCTGGCCGAGACCGAGAAGCAGGCCCGCGAAGAGGTCAAGTTCGGCATTGAGCCGTGGTTCCAGTACTTCCAGAATGTGGCCGCCTTCCCGCAGATGACGATGCCGGGCGATCAGCTCGACGAGATGATCGACGTCATCAACGAGAACGGGGCGGGCGTGATCGGCACGCCCGAGCGGGCGCGCGAACAGGTGCAGCGGTGCTGGGATCAATCCAGCGGGTTCGGCTGCATGCTGCAGATGGGTCACGAGTGGGCCAACCCGGCCGCGACCAAGCGCTCCGCTGAACTGTTCGCCGCCGAAGTGATGCCGCATTTCCAGGGCCAGGCGCAGCCGACGCTGGATGCGGTCGCGCGCGCCGGCCAGGCTCGCGACAGCCTCGCACAGTCGCAGTTGGACACCGTCGCGCACGTGACGAAGAAGTATCAGGACGAGGTCGAGTCCAAGTAGCCGCGGATACACGAATTACATTCGGGCTGAATGTGTTTCGTCGTTCAACCAGCACATGCAGCAGCAACAAACCTACGAAAACCAGTTCAACAACCCGTAGGACGGGTCAGCGCGCCTGGTCGGCTTCCCGCTCGGCGGCCTTCACCAGCCGGCCCGCGAAAAACTTCACCGCGCCACCCATGGCCGCCCGCATCAGCGGGCCCGTCCCGCGCACGCCCTCGGTGAACGAGCCGGTCCAGCGGATGTCGGTGCCGCCGGCCGGATTCGGCGTGAAGACCACCTCGCCGGTGTAGTCCTTGGCCGGGCTGGACGGCCCCACCAGCTTGTAGGCGTGACGGCGGTCGGGCTCGTACGCGGTGGTCTCCTCCTGAACCAACACCGGCCACAGGCCGACCTTGCGGATCGCTCCCACCCCGCCCGGCGCGGGATCGCCCTGGCGGGCCCAGCTCGAGTGCAGCACGATCGGCTTTGCCCACCGTGACCAGTTGGCGCCGTCCGCCACGAGCCGGAACAGGGTCGCGGCGGGCGCGCTACTGGTGCGGGTGACTTCGAAGGAGAACTTCCGGCCCGGCATGCCGGGTACCCTACCGCGATGAGTTTCGGCGACGAAACTTGTCTATATCTGTAGTTCAAATATCTGTAGTTCAAACCTGTCGTTCAACAGACCTCGAGCCCCCGCATTCCACCGCGGGGGCTTTTCCCGTTCAAAGATCCGCAGAAGGAGAAAGATTCGTCATGGGCTTGGGAAAGCAGACGGTCGCCGATACAACGCTCTTGGTGACCGGCGCCAACCGCGGTATCGGTCGGGCCTTCGTGGAGGAGGCCCTGCGCAGGGGGCGCGTCGGGTGTATGACGGCACCCGGACGATCTCCCCATTTTCGGATGAGCGGATTGTCCCACTGCTGCTCGACGTGACGAACACGGCACAGATCCGCGATGCCGTCGCGCAGGTCCAGTCGCTTGATCTGCTGATCAACAACGCGGGCATAGCGCTCTACGATGACCTGAGCGATCCCGCCTCCCTCGAAAAGCACCTTGCCGTCAACCTTTTCGGCACGTACACGGTTACCCGGGCGTTCCTGCCGACGCTGATCCGCTCGCGCGGAGCGGTGATCAACAACCTGTCCGTCAACGCATTGGCGCCGCTGCCGCTGATTCCGGCGTATTCGGTCTCCACAGCGGCCGCGCTCAACCACACCCAATCGCTCGAGCCTTGCTGGCACCGCAAGGGGTACGCGTTCACGCGGTTTTCACCGGCCCGGTGGACACGGACATGACGCGGGGCGTCGACATACCGAAAGCAACTCCGCGGTCCGTAGCCGCGGCCGTCTTCGACGCCCCGCAACGCAACGAGCAGGACATCTTCCCCGATCCGATGTCCCAGACCATCGCGGACGGCTGGGCCGGCGGCCCGGCCAGGCACCTGGAACGCCAATACGCCGAACTGCTCGCCGCGGCACCACCCCCGGCGACCACGCACGCCTAACACCCTCACCAAAAGCCAGAAGCTAGAAGCCAGAAGGACAAGATGAACAAACCTCTCCGGACAGACCGCACTGGTCGTGGGCGCCAGCCGGGGCCTGGGACGCGGTGTCGCCATCGCCGTGGCCGACGCCGGTGCCTCGGTGATCGCCGTGTCCCGCAGTACCACCACGTTTCCCCGCACGGACCGCAATGCCGACGTTCGCGTCGTCGTCGCAGACGCTGCCGACCCGCCGGTGCCCGGCAGCCTGGTGGATCAATACGATCCGCAGGTCCTGGTCTTGGTGGCCGGAGCGAGCCCGCTGATGCGCCCCCTGCAGCACCACACCTGGGAATCGTTCTCGGCCAACTGGAATACCGACGTTCGCATTGCCTTTCACTGGCTGCGCGAGGCGCTGCTCAAGCCGCTACGACCCGGCAGCAGGGTGGTCGTGGTCAGCAGCGGCGCGCCCTCGCGGGATCGCCGCTCAGCGGCGGGTACGCGGGCGCTAAGGCCACCCTCGCTTCCTCACCGGCTACGCCCAGGAGAAGTCGGACCGCGACGGCCTGGGCATTACGTTCACCGCCTTGCTGCCGCGGCTCACCCCGCTGACGGACCTCGGCGGGCCCGCCGTGCGCGCGTACGCCGCTCGCGCCGGCGTGTCCGAGCAGGATTACGTCAAGCAACTTCAGGGAGCCGCTCACTCCTGAGGCGTCGGGAGCCGCAGTCGTCGAACTGATCAAAGCCGACCCGGACGGCCTCACTATGTGTTACCTGCTGACTGCCGCCGGCCTGCAGAAGATCGATTGGCCGAAACCCTTGGAGCACAATAGCTGTCAACTCTAGAAGGAACGAGCATGCAAACACCCCCGGTCGTCTCCGCTCAGGAATGGGAGGCCGCGCGCCAACGGCTGCCGATCGAGGAAAAGGAGTTGGTCCGAACGCGCGACGCGCCGGCCGCTCGGCGTCGGCGCATGCCGTGGCTGGCCGTCGAGAAGCCGTACCGGTTTAACGGGCCCGACGGCCAGGTCGGCCTGCTCGACCTCTTCCACGGCCGCCGACAGCTGATCGTCTACCGGGCATTCTTCGAACCCGGGGTCGACGGCTGGCCCGACCACGCCTGCCGCGGCTGCTCGATGATCGCCGATCACATCGGCAACCTGGCTCACCTGAACGCACGCGACACCACCCTGGTATTCGCCTCCCATGCCGAGCAACCCGACATCGCGCGCGTCAAGGGCCGGATGGGCTGGCGGATGCTCTTGGTACACCCTCACCGACGACTTCGACCGCGACTTCGGCGTTGACGAGTGGCACGGCACCAACGCGTTCATCCGCGACGGCGACCGGGTGTTTCGCACCTACTTCATCAACAGCCGCGGCGATGAGGCGCTGGGCACCGCCTGGAGTTTCCTGGACATTACTGCCCTTGGCCGACAAGAGGATTGGGAGGATTCCCCGGACGGCTATCCGCAGACACCGGCGTACGCGTGGTGGAACTGGCACGATGCCTACGGCTTTGAACCCGACGTGGTGCCGTCGCAATGGCGGGAAGATCCCGAGCTGGGGGGGAGCGCAACCCCAACGATCCTCGGCCACCGAGCCGCGACTTGTGAAAGGCTGTCGCCATGCCCGGCGCCAGCAGTGACGACTTCGCGGCCGTCGCCGAGCGGTATCGGCCAGAACTGCGGGCGTATTGCTATCGCATACTGGGTTCCGTCGATGAGTGCGAGGACCTCGTGCAGGACACCTATTTGCGGGCCTGGCAGGCCTACCCAAGGTTCGAGGGCCGGTCTTCAATACGGTTGTGGCTCTACAAGATTGCGACGAACACCTACCTGAACTCGGTACAGGCGCGCCGGCGACGGCCCATGCCCTCCTGGCTGAGCGCCACAGCCGGCAGCGCCGACGCCGTGCTCGCCCCAGCGCAATTGGACATCCCATGGCTACAGCCAGTGCCGGACAACCTGTTGTACGGCGCCACCGACGACCCCGCCGTGGTCGTCTCGGTGCGCACCAGCGTCCGCCTGGCGTTCGTCGCCGCGTTACAGCATTTGTCATCGCTGCAGCGCGCGGTCCTGGTCCTGCGCGACGTACTTGGGTGGCGGGCGGGCGAAGTCGCCGACATCCTGGAGACATCCACTGCGGCGGTCAACAGCGCCCTGCAGCGCGCCCGCGTACGGTTGGCCGAGGCCGCCCCGCGGCTGGACGAGCTGGGCGAACCCACCGAATCTGCGGCGCGTGAGGTGCTCGACCGCTACATGTCGGCCTGTGAGCACGCTGACGTCGGTGAACTGGCGTGGCTGCTGCGCGCCGATGTCGACCTCGAAATACCGCTCCACCCAACGTGGTTCGCCGGGCGAGAGGCGGTGTGTGAATTTCTGGCGCGGGTGGTGCTGCTCAACACCCGGGATCAGTGGAGGCTGGTACCCACCCGGGCCAACGGCGCCCCGGCATTCGCGACGTATGAACGGGCGCCGGACGGTTCGTGGCACGCCCGCGGAGTGGACGTGCTGTCGCTGCACGGCGATCGCATTTCACACATCGTCGCGTTCAACGATCCGGTGTTGGTTGCGACGTTCGGGCTGCCGGAGACGCTCAGCGCAGCCAAGTGACCGGCTACGCGCATCATTGGGCCATCGGCCGCCGACCCGTAGCGGCTGGACGGGTGGCGCGGACGCACCGGCCACCTAGACTGCGCTTATGGATGGCGGTTCGAAAGACAGCGCCCCAATCCCAAGATCGGCACCCCCGAAAGTCACGGCCCCAGCCGGCCTGCTGCGGATCGCGAACTGCCTGGACGCCGACGGCGGGGTCGCACTGCCGCCCGGCGTCAACCTGATTTCGCTCATCGACCGCAACATCGCCAACGTGGAGGACACCGTCGCGTATCGCTACCTCGACTACAGTGGTTCGGACGGCGGCACCGGGCACGAGGTGAACTGGAGCCAGTTCGGTGTCCGGCTGGAAGCCATCGGCGCGCGCATCCAGCAGGTGGCCAGTCGCGGTGAGCGCGTTGCGGTGCTGGCGCCGCAGGGCATCGACTACGTCGCCGGGTTCTACGCGGCGGTCAAGGCGGGCACCATCGCGGTCCCGTTGTTCGCCCCGGAACTGCCCGGGCATGCCGAGCGGCTGGACACTGCGCTGCGCGATTCGCAGCCCAGCGTCCTGCTCACCACCACCGTCGCGCGGGATGCGGTCGAGCAGTTCCTGGCCGGCCACCCGCACCTGCACCGGCCGCGGGTGATCGTCGTCGACGAGATACCCGACTCGGCCGCCGAGTCGTTCGCGCCGACCGAACTCGGCATGGACGACGTCTCGCATCTGCAGTACACGTCAGGCTCTACCCGGCCACCGGTCGGCGTGGAGATCACCCACTGCGCGGTCGGCACCAACCTGGTACAGATGATCCTGTCCCTCGACCTACTGGACCGAAACACCCACGGTGTCAGCAGGTTACCGCTCTACCACGACATGGGGTTGTCGATGATCGGCTTCCCCGCGGTGTACGGCGGCCACTCCACGCTGATGTCTCCCGCGGCGTTCGTCCGCCGGCAGCAGCGCTGGATCAAGGCCCTGTCCGACGGGTCGCGGCAGGGCAACGTCGTCACCGCGGCGCCCAACTTCGCCTACGAGTGGGCCGCGCAGCGCGGGCTGCCCGGCGGCGGCGAGGACATCGACCTACGCAACGTGGTGATGATCATCGGCTCCGAACCGGTCAGCATGGATGCGATCCGGACGTTCAACAAGGCGTTCCTCCGTACGGGTTGCCACGGACGGCGTTCAAGCCGTCCTACGGCATCGCGGACAACGCTGTTCGTTGCGACCATCGCGCCGCGGGCCGAGGCGACGGCGGTGTATTTCGACCGCCGGCAGTTGGGCGCCGGGCATGCGGTGCGGGTGCCGGCCAACGCCCCCGATACCGTCGCCGCGGTGTCCTGTGGCCAGGTGGCGCGGAGTGGATGGGCGGTGATCGTCGCCGACGGGGCCGAGTTGCCGGACGGCCAGGTGGGCGAAATCTAGTTGCAGGGCAACAACATTAGCCGCGGCTACTGGGGTATGCAGGAGGAGACCCGGCGGGTGTTCGGCGCCATGCTGCGGTCGCGGCTGCCGGACGGTAGCCATGCCGCGGGGGCCGATCCCGACGGCAGCTGGCTGCGCACCGGCGACCTGGGTGTGTATCTCGACGGCGAGTTGTACGTGACGAGCCGGATCGCGGACCTGGTGCGCATCGATGGCCGCAACCACTATCCGCAGGACATCGAGGCCATCGTCGCCGAGGCGTCGCCGATTGGTTCGGCGTGGTTATGTGACGGCGTTCTCGGTGCCGGCCGCGGTCGACCCCGACGCGGGCCGGCTGGTCGTGGTCGCCGAGCGCGCCGAGGGCACCAGCCGTCAGGATCCGTGGCCGGCGATCGAGGCCATCCGCGCCGCCGTCGCGCAGCGACACGTGCTGGCCGTCGGCGACGTACGGCTGCTGCCCGCCGGCGCCATCCCGCGGACCACTAGCGGCAAGCTGGCCCGGCCGGGCCTGCCGCGCCCAATACCTCGACGGCAGCCTAGGCGCCCGCTAATCGGGCGGGTCGACGGCACCGCACCGGCCCGGCCCCGCCGGTGGCATCCTGGCCAGGTGGGGTTGCTGATCAGAGTGGCCGAGCTGTTGATCCTGGTGCTGCCGCTGGTCGGCGCGACCGTCGCCGTGGTGCGGGCGTTCGGCGCCCAGCGGCGGCGCACCGACGAGCCGGCGCGGGAAGTCGACGGGGCCCGGCCACCCGAGGCCCGCGCCGGCGCCGACAATCAGGCGGCCCGGTGGCGCTCGATCCGGCGGGTCCTCGACGTGCACAGCCGCACCGACGAGCGGTGGCTGGACTACGAACTCGACGTCGCCAAGCTGCGCGCCGACTTCCTGCGACCGGCCAAGGCCGAAGATCTCCTGGACGATCCGGACGTGGCCGCGCACTACCTGGCCGCGGTCGAGGACTACGTGACGGCGTTCAACGCCGCCGAGGCCGAGGCGACCCGACGGCGCCGCACCGACCTCTCCCGCACCGACCAGCAACGAATTGCCCGGGCGCAGAGCCTGTTCCGGGTGGCGGCGGACCCCGCAGCGGCGGCGCACGAACGCCAGCGCGCCTACGATGTGGCCCGTCACGAACTCGAGGGTCTGCTGGTCTTGCCGCCGGCGACCCGGGCGAACATCGAGCGCGCGATCTCCGGGGAAATCGAGGGTTGAAAACGCGAGTGCGCCAACACTTTTCGTTCCGTGCTACGGGCAGCTATATCCGCCGTCGATGACGATGTCCGAACCGGTCATGTAGCTGGACGCCGCGCTGGCCAGATAAAGGTAGATCCCGGCGAGTTCGTCCGGCCGACCCATCCGGCCGAGCGGGATCTTGGGCTCCCACTGCCGATGGTATTCGTGCAGCGGTTCCACGAGCTCGGTGCGGATGTAGCCGGGGCTGACGCTGTTGACCCGGATGTCGTGCGGCGCGAATTCGACGGCCATGGCCTTGGTCAGCTGGATCACGGCCGCCTTGCTGGCGCAGTAGTGGCCGACCTGCTGCGGGACGTTGATGATGTGCCGGACATCGAGGCGGTGGTGATGATGGCGCCGCCGCGGCCCTGCCGCACCATCGCCCGAGCCGCCGCCTGGGCGGTGAGAAACACCCCGGTCACGTTGGTGTCCTGGATGCGATGGAATTCCGCGGCCGGCATCTCAAGCATCGGGGAGACCGAGATGATGCCGGCATTGCAGACCGCGATGTCGATGCAGCCGAGTTCGGCGATCATCCGGTCCACCATGCCGCTCACCTCATCGGGTTGGTTCACGTCGCAGCGGATCGCGAGCTCACCGCCGGTACCGCCGGCGGTGAGCTCGTCCGCGGTGCGTTGCAGCGCCTCGAAGTCGTGCGCCGCGATGGCCACCCGAGCGCCGGCTTGCAGATACGCCTGCGCCACCTGCTTGCCGATCCCGCTGGACGCCCCGGTGACCAGCGCCCGCCTGCCGCGCAGGTCGAACAGATCCAACACGCTCATTCGCCATCCCCATTCGCCACGACCGACCCGATGAACTGGCCCGAAACACGGGAGAACACGTTCTAGTGTGTCCGCTATGGGCCGATTCACCAGAGCAGAAATCGAGAACGCCGTCGACAATCACACGCGGGTGGCCGAAGGATGCAGCGCGTCCGGCGACTGGCGCCCCTTCGCGGACCTGTTCACCGGGGACGTCGTCTACACCGAGCATCACTACGGGGTCTTCCGCGGCCGTGAGGCGGTGCGGGACTGGACCGTCGCGGTGATGGCGCCGTTTCCGCACATGCGTTTTCCGTCCGGCTGAACCGCCTACGACGAGGACAACGACGCGGTCGTGGTGATGATCAAGAACCTGCTGGATCACCCGGACCCGCAGGGCGAGCCGTTCTGGTTCCCCAACTGGACCACCCGGCTGATCTACGCCGGCGACGGGCTGTTCAGCAGCGAGGAGGACATCTACAACCCCAACCGTGATGCGCCCGGGGTAATCGCGGCCTGGTTGCAGGCCGGCGGCCGGCTCGCCTCCAGCGAGATCCTGCAGCCCAACCCGTGATCAGGCCGGCGACAGATCCGGTTGCCGCCTGCGCCGCCGGGACTTGACCCTGTCCAGCGCCTGATCCCAGGCCAGCAGGGCGGTGGCCTTCAGGTAGGTGGGGGACAGGCTGTCCCGCAAAAGCAGCGCCGTCGCAACGGCTTTCGTGCTCGCCGATGCCTTGGATAAATGATCCGAGTCGAACGGTGGCTGCGGGTCGTACTCCAGGGCGAGCTGGATGGCCTTGGCGCGGCCGTCGCCGCCGATCTGCGCGGCCAGCCACAGCGCCAGGTCAAGCCCGGCGGACACACCGGCACTGGTGACGATGCCGTCCTTGCGGACGATGCGTTCGTCGGGCACCGCGGTGACGCCGAACGCCTTGAGCGCGGGGATGGTCAGCCAGTGCGACGTCGCCCGCCGCCCGTTCAGCAGGCCCGCGGCCGCCAGGATCAGCGAACCGGTACACACCGACGTCGTCCAGGTGGCGGTGCGGTGCGCCGCGCGCAGCCAGTCGAGCAGCGCGTCGTCACGGGCACGGACCGCGGTGCCCGGGCCGCCCGACACCAGAATCACGTCGGGAGAAGGTGTTTCGGCCAGCGAATGCGTAGCACCGATGACCAGCACACCGGAATCGGCGGTGATCGGTCCGGTTTCGTGCCAGACGAACCGGACCTCGGCGCCGGGCAGGTTGCGCAGCACCTCGTACGGGCCGATCATGTCCAGCGCGGTGAATCCCGGATAGGCCAGGAACGCGATCTGAGTCATCGGGGTGGTCCTTTCTCCATCAAGCCCGGGGCGTCACCCGAATGCCTTGCGGTATTGATCGGGTGAAATACCAACGCGGCGAATGAAATTGCGCTGCATCGTTTCCGCAGTGCCGAAACCGCACCGGGCGGCGATGGTGACAACGGTGTCGTCGGTCTCCTGCAACTGACGCCGCGCCGCCTTGGTGCGAATGCGTTCCACGTACTGGCCGGGTGCCTCACCGATTTCGGCGGTGAACACCCGGGTGAAATGGCGCGGGCTCATCGCCGCCCGGCGGGCCAGCACGCCGACGGTGTGCGGGCGCCCGGGCTCGGCCTCGATGATCTCCTGCACCTCGCGGATCGAGTCCCACCGGGCGCGCGGCATCCACACCGGCGCCGCGAACTGCGTCTGCCCGCCCGGCCGGCGCAGATACAGCACCAGCCAGCGAGCAACCGTCTGCGCGACCTCGGTGCCGTAGTCGTCCTCGACCAGCGCCAGCGCAAGGTCGATGCCCGCGGTGACCCCGGCCACGGTCCACAAGGTGTCCGAGCTTCGGACGAAGTCGGACGAAGATCGGGTCGGCGTCGACGTCGACGGCGGGGAACTCGCTCGCCAACCGATCGGCAAAGGCCCAGTGGGTGGTTACCCGGTGCCCGTCCAGCAGTCCCGCCTCGGCCGCAAGGAACGCGCCGGTGCACACCGTCACCATCCGCCGGCCACGCCCGGCGAAAACCTTGATCCAGGCGATCAACTCGGTATCGCCGCGTGCGGCGTCGACTCCGACGCCACCGGGCAGCACAACGGTGTCGATCGGTCGGCCCGGGTCCGGCAGCGCGGTGGCGACGAACCCCAGCCCGGCAGGCGTCGTGACCGGCGGCCCGTCGACCGAGGCCAGCACTACCTGATACTCGCCGCCGGTCAACAACGATGCGCCGGAGAAGACGTCGTGCGGTCCCACCACATCGAGTGCCTGCACGCCGGGAAATCCGACGATCACCACCTGGCGCGGCACCAACTCCGGCATGAACTCAGTGTTGGGCACCCGGACCGCGTCGTCTACGCCATGCACCCCACGAATCAGGACACGGGACCTGCCCCACGGCGGCCGCGGCGGGCTTGGCAGACTGTGCCCCATGGCACAGATAACGTTGCGTGGAAACCCGATCAACACTGTCGGCGAGCTGCCCTCCGTCGGCTCCAAGGCCCCGGCCTTCAGCCTGACGGGCGGTGACCTGAGCCCGGTCAGCAGTGATCAATTCAGCGGTAAGCCGTTGGTGCTCAACATCTTTCCGTCCATCGACACGCCGGTGTGCGCGACCAGCGTGCGAACCTTCAACGAGCGGGCGGCCGGCGCCGGCGCCACCGTGCTGAACGTGTCCAAGGACCTGCCGTTCGCGCAGGCGCGATTCTGTGGCGCCGAGGGCATCGAGAACGTCAAGACCGCGTCGGCCTTCCGGGACAGCTTCGGCGACGACTACGGGGTCACCATCGCCGACGGGCCGATAGCCGGGCTGCTGGCCCGGGCCATCGTGGTAGTCGGCGCCGACGGCAACGTCGCCTACACCGAGCTGGTGCCCGAGATCGCCCAGGAGCCCAACTACGACGCGGCTCTGGCCGCGGCGGGCTAGCGGCACGGCTACCTAGGCGTCGTCGGCCCAGTCCAGTCGCGCCGAGGTGGCGGCCAGCACCTCGCGGCATCCTTCCACATCTGCTTGATGATGTCGGCGGCCGGGGGATGTCCCGGATACGCCCGGCCACCTGGCCGGTGTTGGCCACGCTGGCGTCCAGGTCACCCTGGAAGTTATAGCCGCTGCACGCGTTGCAGCGCCGCGGCGCCCGCGGCCTCCAGCCGCTCCGCGGTGGGCGTGCGAATGGCGCGCATTGTGCGTTTGCCGTCGAGGGGGAGCAGGACGGTGGCCGTCTCGTCGGCCGCGACGACCGCCTTCTTGAGGTTGACGTGTACCGGCGAGTCCCCGGAGGCGAGCAGCCGGGTGCCCATCTGCACGGCTTCGGCGCCGAGCACGACGCGGCCGCCATCGATCGGGCGTCGCAGATCCCGCCGGCGGCCACGATGGGGACGTCAACGTGGGCGGCCACCAACGGCAGCAGCACCATAGCGGAGGCGCCGAACTGGTTCTTGAATCCGCCGCCCTCGACCACCAGGCCGTCCAACCCGGCGTCGACGGCCTTCTTGGCCGCGGCCAGCGTGCCCACCACGTGGAACACGGTGATGCCCGCGTCGTGCAGCCGATCGGTGAACAGTGCCGGATCCCGGCCGAGGTGGTGACGAACCGAATGTCGTTGGCGACAAGCAAATCCAGCATCGCCGGGTCACGGTTGAACAGCAGCGCGATGTTGGCGCCCACCGCGCCGGCAGTCAGCTCGCGCACCCGTCGCAGGTCGGCCCGGCCCTGATCGGACGTGGTCTCGATGATGCCCAGCGCGCCGGCGTTGGAGACCGCGGCCGCCAGCTGGGCGCTGGCGATGTAGGTCATCGGGGCGCCGAGGATCGGGATGTCGATGTGTGCCAGGCGGCAGACCCGGTTGGCAGCGGGGACTGGGCGTCGGTGCTCATCGGTGCCGCGGCTCGATCAGGTCACGGAAGCTGTCCGACCCCTGCACGCGGGCGCCCAGATTCCGCACCCGTTCGGCCAGGGTGCGGTCGGAGGTCACCACGCAGATGCCGGGCGGGTCGGGGTCGGCCGTGACCAGCCGGACGATCTCGTCGTCGGCCGAATTCGCCGCCGCCCGGGGTGCGTGGGCGATGCCGACTACCGACGAGGTGACGCCGGCTGCCGGTGGCCGCTCGAAGACCACGGTGACGTCGTTGTCGCGGCCCGACGCCCAGCGGTCCAGGTGCTGTACCAATGCGACCATGGCACCGTCGCGGTCCTTCCACCAACCGTCCCGGCGGCTGCCAATCACATTCATTCCGTCGACTATCCACCGCACAACGCTTACCGTAAGGCTGCTGCTGCCGTCGCACCCAGCGATGAGGCCACGATGGGATAGGGCCACATGACATCGATCGCCGACACCGATGACCGGGTGGTCGCCCTGGCCCGCGGCATGCGGGACCTGGTGCAAGACCAAGCCGCCGAATCGGAGCAGATGCGCACGCTGATCTCGGCGATCGTCGACGCGATGTGGGCGAGCGGGCTGATGTCGGCGTTCAACCCGATCGAGGCCGGCGAGGTGGAACCGTCGTTCACCGAGATGATCGAGACGTGTATCGAAATGGCTTGGAAGGACGGCTCATTCGGCTGGGTGGGTACCGCCAACCTGCCGTCGTCGTTCGCTGCGGCGGCCTATCTGCCCGACGACGGCTTCGCCGAGGTGTTCACCGCGCACGACAACCACGTCACCATGGGCGGCCAATTCTTACCCAACGGGCAGGGCGCCGCCGTCGACGGCGGCTACCTGGTAAGCGGGGCGTGGAACTTCGGCTCGGGGATCGGGCACTCCCAGTACGTCGCCGCCGGGCTCCTGCCGATGGGCGGCGGCGAGATGCGTTGGATCAGTGACGGTTTCCCGGAGATGCGGGTTGCCGTCATTCCCCGCGAGCAGATCAGCTTCGACGACGGCTGGTACGTGCAGGGCCTCAAGGGCACCGGCTCCTACGACTACAGCGCCCGGGACGTGTTCGTGCCCGCCGCCCGCACCTTCGAGCTGTTCACCCGGGCGCCGTTCCGCGGCGCCTCGCCGGCCACCCGGATGGGGCTGATGCCCGTCACCGCCGCCGGGCACGCGTCGTGGGCGCTGGGGGTGGCCAAGAGCATGCTCGACGACGTGCAAGAGCTGACGACCAAGTTCCGGATGAGGTGGCAGCCGTCTACGCCACCGACACGGCCCGCGGCTGTGCCGAGTGGGCGCACCTGGTCGCCGGCACCAGTTCGATCCGCGAGGGCAGCCGGCTGGAGCGGCCCTTCCGCGACATCTACACCGGAACCCAGCACGCCTTCATCAGCGAGAAGGTGGCCATCGACCTCGCGCAGATCTGGCTGGGCATCATCGAGGACCAGCCCGGCTTGTGAGTCCCCGCCTTTCGCCACTGCCGTGACGTCGTGTCCCGCTATCATCAGCGGATGCGTGGCTCGAAAATCCTGATCACCGGCCCGACCGGTCAAATCGCCACCCCCGTCGCCCGGGCGCTGGCGGCCGACAACGAGGTGTGGGGCATCGCCCGCTTCACCGGCGCCGCCGCCCGAGAAAGACTCGAGCAGGCCGGGATCCGGTGCCTGACGGTGAATCTGTCCGCCGGCGACTTCACCGGTCTGCCAAGCGATTTCGATTTTGTCCTCAACCTCGCGGTGGCCAAGAGCGGAAGCTGGGACAAGGACCTGGCGGCCAACGCCGAGTCGGTGGGTGCGCTGATGGCCCACTGCCGCAACGCCAAAGCCTTCCTGCATTGCTCGTCGGCCGCGGTCTACGACCCGCCCGGCGACGAGCCGCGCAGCGAGCGCTCCGCCCTGGGTGACAACCACAAGCCGCTGTTTCCCACCTATTCCATCTCCAAGATCGCCGGGGAGGTGGTCGCCCGGTCGGTGGCGCGCATCATCGGGCTGCCCACCACGATCGCCCGGCTCAACGTCCCCTACGGCGACAACGGCGGCTGGCCGTTCTACCACATGGAGATGATGCTGAGCGGCATCCCGATCCCGGTGCCACCCGGGAAACCCGCCCGCTACAACCCCATTCACGAGGACGACATCATCGCCACCATCCCCAAGCTGCTCGACGTCGCGTCGGTCCCGGCGACCACCGTCAACTGGTGCGGTGACCAGACCGTCAGCCTGCAGGAGTGGTGCGGCTACCTCGGCTCGCTGGTGGGCAAGGAACCGGTCTTCGAGCCGAGCGAGCGCGCGCTGCGCGGCAACCCGACCACCGTCGACCGGATGCACGAACTCATCGGCGGCACCACGGTCGACTGGCGCGACGGCATGCGCAGGATGGCGGCCAAGTTCCACCCGGAGCTCGTCGGCGTCTGAGCTCGGCCACCCCCCGGCGGATGCTTGCCCACGCAGCGCGCACAATGCTAAGCAAGTGCTCAGCACCGAGCGCAGCGGGCGCTGGGCGCGACGACTCGCCATAGGACTCGCCAGAGGAAAGGGATCAGATGACGGTGCAGGCGGTATTGGACGACATTCGCAAGCGCCCCGGAACGGGTGACGTCATCGCGGTCATCGATCCCGCGACGGAGGAGAAGATCACCGAATTCACCGACTGCGGCGCCGAAGCGGTCGACGAAGCCGCCGCGCGGGCGAAGGCGTCGTTCGAGTCGGGTGTCTGGTCGCAGCTGCCGGGCCGGGAGCGGGCCAAGATCCTGTGGCGGATCGGGGATTTGATCGACGAACACGCCGAGGAGTTCGCCCAGCTGGATTGGCTGAACACCGGCATGCCGTTGCTGCAGGCGCAACTGCAGATGTCGACGTGTTCGGAGCTCTTCCGCTACTACGCCGGATGGTGTTCGAAGATCAACGGCACCGTCTACGACGTGAAGACCGACGGCATCGCGACCGACACATTCGTCAACATGTACGCCTACACGCTCAAGGAGCCCTACAGCGTGGTGGGGCTAATCTTCCCGTGGAACGGCCCGATCTTCAACGCCAGCGCCAAACTCGCGCCGGCGCTGGCCGCCGGGTGCAGCCTGCTGGTCAAGCCCGCCGAGGGGACGCCGCTGTCGGCGCTGCTGCTGGACCGGCTGGTGCACGAGGCCGGGGTTCCCGAGGGTGTGGTCAACCTGCTGACCGTCTACGGCCACACCGCGGGCGCGGCGATCACCGCACACCCCGGCGTCGAAAAGGTCACCTTCACCGGGTCGACCGAGGTCGGCAAGGAGATCGTGCGGGCGTCGGCCGGCAACCTGAAAAAGGTGACCCTCGAGCTCGGCGGCAAGTCGCCGGTGCTGATTTTCGACGACACCGACCTGGACAAGGCCATCCTGATGGCATCGCTGGGCATCTTCGTGCACTCCGGCCAGGGCTGCGTGTGCGGGTCGCGGATCTTCGTGCAGCGCGGCGTGTACGACCGCGTGGTGGAGGGCATCGCGATAATGGCCAACACGTTCAAGCTGGGCGCGCCCAGCGAGGAGGGCTGCGTGAGCGGGCCGCTGATCAGCCAGAAGCAGCTGAACCGCGTGATGGGCTTCATCGACGAAGGTAAGAACGACGGCGTCGAAGTGGTCACCGGCGGCTACCGGCTGGACCGCAAGGGTTACTTCGTGCATCCCACGGTGTTCACCAACGTCGACCCCGGCATGCGGCTCTACCAGCAGGAGATCTTCGGTCCGGTGGTCGCCATCCTGCCCTTCGACGACGAGGACGAGGCGGTGGCGATGGCCAACGACACCACCTACGGCCTGGCCGCCACCGCCTGGACGAAGAATCTGGGCCGCGCCCACCGGATCGTCAAGCAGCTGCAGGCGGGCAGCGTTCAGGTGAACTGCCAGTTGGTGTTCGACCACGACGTGCCGTTCGGCGGATACAAGCAGTCCGGCTGGGGCCACGAGTTCGGCAAAGAGGGCCTGGAGATCTGCCTGAAGACGAAATCGGTCTGGGCGCAGTTGTAGACCAGTCGCCGCAGCGACGAGAGTTGGTGAACTGAAAGCACATTCGCCAACTCTCGTCGCCGGTTGGATCGGTTATGACCCCTTGGTGTAGCGGGTCAGGAACCCGATGGCCGCAATCCCGGCGACCACGCCGATCACCCCCCACAACACCACCAGGAAGACCATCGCGCCGAACAGCCAGCCGAATGTCATCCCGAGGTAGAGAAGCCAGAACAGCCGAAAGACGCTCCACACCGCCACGGCGCCGGCGCCGAGCCCGATGTAGAGGCGGCGCTGCCGATCCACGCGGTTGATCTGTTCTTCGATGCTGGCGGGCACGATCTTCATTGCTGGCTTCCTTTCGGTGGGGCAGCGCCGGAGTGGCGCCGTCGCTGCGCCCAGTACAAGCCCGGCCGGCGGCTACCGATCCCAATCCCGTCCGGCACGCACCACCCTGCACGGCAGGGGGCTGTCGGAAGGGTTCGCCGGTGAACGTGTCGCGAGTTGCCCTGGTGCCCATCGCCGTCCTGGCCTGGGCGCTGTTCCTGCCGGCGGGATCCGCGGCGGCCGATCCGCCACCCACCCAGGTAATCACCGTCGTGGCAGTCGGGCCGGGCGGCCAAGCTATCAACGGCTACCGGGTGGCGTCCGGGCCCGACAGCGTCGGGCACGCATCCGAGTGTTCGCAACCGTCACCGTCGGCGGTCGACGACAACGTCTACTACTGTTCGCCGAGCGCCGCCGGCGCCGGCACCTGCTGGCCGTCCACGCCGGGATCCCTTCTGTGCGTGGATAATCCGTGGGACAGGCAGATGCACCGGGCGACGGTCGACGGGCAGCTGGCACCCGTGCGCGCGCCCGCCGAGCCGGACCCGTTCGCGCTGACCCGCGACGACGGCACCCGCTGCCTGCTGCGCAACGGCGGCGCGTGGGGCGGGCGGGCCGACGGGTACGTCGGCGTCTACGGGTGCGGCGGCGCCGGTTCGGATCTGGCCGTGCTGTGGCAGCCCAGCCAGGGCCGCGGCTCCTGCATCGACCGCTCGGCACCGGCGTGGACCGTCAAGGTCGGCCGGCTCGGGGCACCGGACGCCGTGCTGCCGCCGCCGGCGACCCGCACGGTGACCGCCGCCTGGCTGGCCGGCGGCAGGCCGGTCAGTAGCGCCGCCGCCTTACTGCTATAACGCACGTATGTCAGGCCCAGGGCACACCATCACCCATGTTTCCGACACGGCGCGCTGGACAGCGTTGCACCGGGCCACCGAATCGGCGCGGCCCGACGCGCTTTTCCGTGACCCGCTGGCCGAACATCTCGCCGGTGACCACGGCCGCGCGATCGTCGACCACGTGCCGCGCACGACGCGCAACGGGTGGTGGCTTGTCGCGCGGACCAAGATCATCGACGACGCCATCGCCGCGGCCATCGCCCAGGGCTGCGACCGGGTGCTGAACCTGGCCGCCGGGCTGGACACCCGGCCGTATCGGTTGAACCTGCCGCCCGACTTCACCTGGGTGGAGGCGGACCTGCCGGCGTTGCTCGCCGAGAAGACGCAGGTCCTCGCCGACGAGGTGCCGCGCTGCCGGTTGACCCGAACCGCCGTTGACCTGGCCGACGTGGCGGCCCGGGACGCGTTTTTGAACGAGGCGCTGGACGGTGCGACCAAGGCGCTGGTGCTCACCGAGGGCCTGTTGATGTATCTGGACGACAGCGACGTGTTCGCGCTGTCGGCGGCACTGCAGCGGCCCGAGGTCCGCTGGTGGATGCTCGACTTCGCCGGACCCGGCCTGAAGAAGATGATGAACAAGAAGATGGCGGGCATGCTGGCCAATACGCCGTTCAAGTTCGCCCCGGACAACGGGTTGGCCTATTTCGAAAACCTGGGTTGGCGAACGGTCCAGGTGGAGGCGCTGTATTCGGCGGCCCGCCGGCTGCGGCGCTTGCCTCTGGTGATGCGCCCGCTCGGCTGGCTGCCGCAGCCGGATCCGCGCCGCCCGGGTCGCCGGGCGTGGAGCGCGGCTGCGCTGCTGACGCACTGACGGCGCCGGCGGGCGTTGCTACCAGACGCGGATCCAGTCGATGAGCATGTCCGCGGGATAGGTGCCCGGGCCGGGGTCGCCGCCGCCGGAGCCGGCCACCGCCAGGTTGAACACCGGAAAAACCGTGTAGCCCGGGCCGTTGAACGGCCAATCCGGCAGCGAACTGACGGGCACGTCGAAGTACGGTTGCGCGTCGTCGACGTAGTCCTTCCAGAACCGGATGCCGGCCTCGTCCCACTGGCATCGCCAGGTGTGCCAGGCGCTGTCCACCGCGATGTTGTGGGTCTTCCACTCGCCGCCGTTGGCTTTGGCGTGCACGGTGGTGGCCGAGGGCCAGTTGCCGTTGCCATACCACTCTATGACGTCGATTTCGCCCTGGTCGTCATTGCCCAGCCAGTAGGCCGGCCAGGCGCCGGCGGTCAGGCAGTCCTGTTTGATCCGGGCCTCCCAGGTGTGGCCGACGCCGCCGCGCCACAGGCTCTGCACCTTGCCGCTGTAGTAGG
This sequence comes from Mycobacterium lepraemurium, assembly GCA_002291465.1. GTDB lineage: Bacteria > Actinomycetota > Actinomycetes > Mycobacteriales > Mycobacteriaceae > Mycobacterium > Mycobacterium avium. Next base: position 2,039,814 of record CP021238.1, read on the forward strand.
TGGGGCCGTCCTTGGCGGCGCGCAGCACCAGGTTGGACTTGCCGTCGAGGAAGACGTTGCGGCGGTCGTCGCGGTACTGCCCGATGTTCTCCGGGCGTTCCCAGTAGGTCGGATCCTTGATCGTCTCGCGGGCTTTGGCCGCCGCCCATTTGGACGCGTCCGGCGCCGAGCCGGCCGGACCGTCGAACTCATCCTGGAAGAGGTAGGTCCCGGATTGGCCGCTGGGCGCCGCGGGCCGCGGGGCCGGACTGGCCCCGGCTCTCGGGTTCGACAGCGCGGCTGCCAGCACGCCGATTCCGGTGGTCACAATCATGCGGCGGCGATCGATCTCCGGCATAAGCAAGGGACCCTAGCAGCCCGCCGGCGCGGATTCGAAACGGCAAATGTGTCGGTGGTCGTCGCTATCGTTCGGCCCGGCCGGCATGGACGGCGGCGGGCAGTGGCACCGGATTGCGCTTGTGCGAATTCACGGCCAATTCTCATCCTGGCGGATGGTTTGGTCTCAGGATTCGGCGGGCATTCTGGAATCACGATCCGATAACCACTGTCCCGGCTTTTGCGAGTGGTGCTGAGAGGAGTGACGATCGTGGCGAATACATCAGAAGGAACGGTTATTTTCCTTCAGTCCCATCCGCTATGGGCCGCCGCTCAGCGGCGCGAGCGGGAACGCAGTGAAGCGATGCGTCGCCACCCGTCCTATCGCGCCCGGCAGCGCGCCGCGGCCTCGGGTACTGGCAATCCCGTCGTTCCGATGACCCGCAACTTCAAGCTGTATTCCAGCGGTAACACTCCGGCGTGAATTCGAAGCCCTGAACTTTGGGGGCCGGAATTCGGCTTCGCCGATCTGCCAAGCCTCGCGCGCCCCGGAATTAAGACTTGCCACCGCGATTTGCGCGCGACCCGACGCGGAATTTCCGCATGTGCCCGGATAACCGCGCCTCGGCTGCGGGCGCCGCGGCGATCGGCTGGGCAACGCCGGTGCCGTCAATCAGAGCTTGCCGGCCACGAAGTCGGCGGCCTGGCCGGCCATGCCCGCGTCGATGTAGGCGCCGGCGAGATGCTGCGGCCAGTTCTGCTTCCACGTGTTCGGGTCGGCCGGGTTGCAGATCGGGTCGGCGCCGTGGCACAACTCGATGGTCCGGTCGTTGTAGGTCGGGTTGAAGTTGGTGATCGGACCCACCCACTGGCTTCCGTTGCCGAACAACGCGACGGCGGCGATGTGCTGGTCCGCGCCGGACGGCAGCGGGCTGTCGAATCCGAACGCGCCGATGGGCGCCGCGAGCACCACGTCGGTGACCGCCGCGCCGAGCGAGTAGCCGCCCAGCACCAGCCGGGTGTCCGGGCAGCTGTTGACCATGTCCTGAATGTGGCGGCTCATGTCGTTGACGCCCTGGGCGACCTCGGTGTCGGCCGGGTACTGCACGGCGTAGACGCCGACGGTCCTGTTCACCCTGGACCGCAATGCGCTGATGAACGCATTGCCCAGCACGCCCGGTCCGGGGGACTCGTTGCGGCCGCGGGCAAACACGACCGGCACCGGTGTGCAGTTCGCGGCGGCGCGGGCGCCGCCGCCCCAGGGGTGCCGGGCGGGAGCAGCAGGGCGGCCGCCATGGCAACGGCCGTCATGGCAACAGCGGCGGTTACGGCAGCCGGGCGGACGGCACCGGGATCACGGGTCAACGAGGCGCGCACACCGATGATGTTAAGGAGCGGTCGCTTCGCCCGCCGGACAGCCGGTGCGCCGGCCCGCGGTGATCACTCAGCGCGAACATCGACCACGGTGACGGCGGTGTCGCGCAAGGCGATAGGTTCGGCTGATGAATCACGTCGACGAGCGTTTGTTCGCCCTGGCCGAACAGGTCCAGGGTTCCATGCCCGCCGAGGAGGGACGCGCGCTCTACGACACCGCGCTGCGCTACCTCGACGGCGGCACCGGCGTCGAAATCGGCACGTACTGCGGCAAATCCACCCTGTTCCTCGGCGCCGCGGCCCAGCAGACCGGCAGCGTGCTGTACACGGTCGACCCCATCACGGCTCCGAGGAGCACCAGGCCGGCTGGGAATACCACGACGCCTCGTTGGTGGACGAGGCCACCGGCCTGTTCGACACGCTGCCGACGTTTCGTCGCACCCTGGACGCCGCCGGGCTGGACGACCACGTGGTGGCGGTCGTGGGGAAGTCACCGATCGTGGCCCGGGGCTGGCGATCACCGCTGCAGTTATTGTTCATCGACGGCGGTCACAGCGAGACCGCCGCGAACCAGGACTTCGACGGATGGGCCAAGTGGGTGACGCCCGGCGGTGCGCTGGCCATTCACAACGTCTTCCCCGACCCCAGGGACGGCGTCCGGCCGCCGTATCACATCTATTGCCGGGCAATCGATTCCGGTCAGTTCAGGGAGGTGTCGGCCACCGGGTCGCTGCGCGTGCTGGAGCGGATCGGCGGCCGGGCGGGTGAGCCGGTCGAACAGGACTAAAGCGTCAGCGGCCGCTAGCCACGCATTCGCAATCGAAGTCGGTCTGCAGCCCCACCGGCAGCGCATCACCGCGGAAGATCCCGGCGCCGGCGGTGGCATCCGACAGGGCGTCCGCCGCCAGGATCATCGCCGCGCCCGTCCACGTGGTGCGCTCCTCGGGCCAGCGTTTTCCGTCCGCGAAAACCAGTCCCGTCCAATATGATCCGTCGCCCTCGCGCAGGTGTTGCACTGCGGCGAACTGGCGATGAGCCTCGGAGCGCCGGCCCAGTGCCTCCAGCGCCATCACCAGCTCGCAGGTTTCGGCGCCGGTCACCCATGGGCGATCGCCCACGCACAGGATGCCCAGGCCGTCGACCACGAAGTCGTCCCAGCGCTGCTTGATCCGGGCGGCCGCCGCCGGCCCGCGCACGGCGCTACCGAGAATCGGGTAGTACCAGTCCATCGAGTAGCGGTCCTTCTCGGTGAACGCCTCCGGGTGCGCGGTGATCGCGTAGCCCAGCCGGCCCAGCGCCAGCTCCCACTCCGGCTGCGGGTCGTCGACCAGGCCGGCCAGCGCCAGCGCACACCGGATGCTGTGGAACACGCTGGAGCACCCGGTCAGCAGAGCCTCCGGCAACAGGCCGGCTTCGCTTCGCGCCCAAGCGATCTCGCCGTAGCCGACTTGCATGTCGATGACGAAGTCGATGGCCTTGCACACCATCGGCCAAATCTCGGCGGCGAACGACTCGTCACCGGTGACCAGCACGTGATGCCACACCCCGGCGGCGGTATAGGCGCAGAAATTGCTGTCGCTGTTGGCGTCTTCGACGACGCCCGCGCGGAATTGGATGAGCCAGGAGCCGTCGGACCGCTGGGTGCGACGGCTCCAGTCGAAGGCCGCCCGGGCCGGCGCGAGCAGCCCGGCGGTGGTGAGCGCCATCGCGCACTCCACGTGGTCCCACGGATCGGTGTGGCCGCCGTCGAACCAAGGGATGACGCCCGACGGCTCCTGCGCGGCCGCGATCGACAGCGCGGTCTGCCGGCATTGGTCGGGTGTGAGCACCCCGGGGACCGTGGGCAGGCTAGACCGATGCAATGGAATATCCCGCGGTCGCTTGGCTTTTCGCGTCCTGCTGTTTGACGAAATACATCGCCACGCTCTTGCCCACCAGCGGGTTGAGCAGCGATTCCGCCAGTTGGGTGATCTTGGGTCGCCGCATCAGGTCCCAGACCAACAGTTTGTGGTAGGCGGCCACCGCGCGGTGATCGGTGTTGTGTACGCCCACAGCGCATTTCAGCCACCAGAATGGGGAGTGCAGGGCGTGGGCGTGATGCGCGTGGGTCAATGTCATTCCCCGCCGAGGATCGGGGCGCGCAGTTCGCTGGCCCGGTAGATGCGGACGTGGCCGCCTTCGTTGCTGTGGTATTCGTCGGGCAGCAGCCAGCAAACCCGCTCCGGCAGCCGGCGGCACACTGACCGCCAGCGTGCCGCCGACCTTGAACACCCTGATCGATTCGGCGATGGCGGCGTCGTCGTGCGGGATGTGCTCGAGGATCTCCGACGCGATGACGCAGTCGAATGTCTGGTCGGCGTAGGGCAGCTTGAGCGCGTCACCGACGACCACCGTGGCCGACGCGCCGGCGGGCGCCTCGCCGCTGTCGGCCATTGCGCGCAGGACGGTGTCGACCGAACGCAATTCGGCCTCGTTCTGGTCGAAGGCGACGATGTCGGCGCCGCGCCGGTAGGCCTCGAACGCGTGCCGGCCCGCGCCGCAGCCCACGTCGATGACCTTGCTCGACGGCCCGATGCCCAGCCGGTCGAAATCGACCGTCAGCATGGCGCCCGGCCCGCTGCGTTGCGCGCGATCGCCCGCTCGTAGACCCGAACGGTCTGCGCCGCCACGGCTTCCCAGCTGAACACGTCGACCGCTCGGGTGCGGCCCGCCCGGCCCAGGCTGCGGCGCTTTTCCGGCGAATCCAGCAGCTCACCCAGGGCGCGGGTGAGGGCGTCGACCCGGCTGGCGACGATCGGGGTGCCGCTGGCCATGGCTTCCACGGCCGGCAGCGAAAACCCTTCGTACAGTGAGGGGATGCAGGCGACCTCCGCGGAGGCGAACAAGGCGGCCAGCGCGGCGTCGGACAGCCTGCTGGTGATGTGCACGATGTCGGAGATCCCGAGCTCGGCGATGAGTTTGTGAGTGGGGCCGTTGGGTTCGACCTTGGCCACCAGCCGCAGCTCGAGGTCCCGCACGGTGCGCAGCCGGGCGACCGCGTGCAGCAGGGTGCGGACGCCCTTGAGCGGCGTGTCGGCGCTGGCGATGGCGATGATCCGGCCGGGCTGGCGCGGGCCCGAACCCGGCTTGAACAGCTCGGTATTCACCCCGAGCGGCACCACGTGCAGTTGCTCAGGGGCGACCCCGAAATCGGAGATGATGTCGGCCGACGACGAGACCGTCAACAGGTCGGGGATGTGGCGGGCGACTTCCTGCTGCATGGCCAAAACCCATACCAGCGGCGCACCAACGGTTTTCGGCACCATCGTGCGGCGGCCAGATCCAGCACCCGATCCCGGGTGATCGGATGGTGCACGGTGGCCACCACGGGAAGTCCCTCGGCGGCGATGCTGAGCAGGCCGGTGCCCAGGCTCTGGTTGTCGTGCACGACGTCGAAATCGGCTGTATGCCCGGCAAGTAACCGCGCGGCGCGCAGCGTGAACGTCCCCGGTTCGGGGAAGCCGTCCAGGCGGTCAGCAGTTCCAAAAGGTCGATGGAGTCCCGGATTTCGCTCGGCCGCGGCACCCGGAACGGGTCGGGTTCGCGATACAGGTCGAGGCTGGGCACCTCGGTGAGCCGGACCCGCGGATCAAGCAGGTCGGGATAGGGCTGCCCGGAGAACACCTCGACGTCATGACCGAGCTCCACCAGGCCGTGGCTGAGATGGCGCACGTAGACGCCCTGTCCGCCGCAATGGGTCTTACTACGGTAGGACAGCAGGGCAATTCGCATACTCAACTCTTCTTTGCTGGAAAATGACCGCGGAATGGCGCCGAATCCATCGCAGTCAACGGACTCCCAAACTCCGCGACAGCAAACTGGACATGTGTCCAGACTATAGTTCGATCACCTAAGCGAGCGCAACGAGTCCGGAATCCGCCGTCCCGCGCGTAGGCGACCCCCCGGGATGTCCGACACGCAAAGATCATGCCACTGGCGCCTGGGCGTCCTCCGTCCGACCGGTCGGTGGCCGGCGCGCGGCGCGGCCGGCTGACCGGCGGCGACGACCGCGACCGCGGGTTTTGCTACCATCGCGCGGTGCGGGATTCAGCCGGACCGGGTGCACGCGGCGATCGACGACCGCCGTCACGGCGCGAGGTCCTCGGCTACGCTGCCGGATGTGCCCTGGCGCCCGTGCTGGTGAGCCTGGGCGCGGTGGCCGGCGCGGGCGGTCCGACTGCCCGCGCCGCCGGGCTGAAGCTGATCGACTTTGCCGAGCGCAGGATCGCGCCCGAGGAGATCAAGGCGGCCGGCTACGACGGAGTGGTGAACTACGTATCGCTGTCGCGGCCGGGCACCGACTTCGAGGCCAAACCGCTGACCCGGGAGTACGCCGACGCGCTGCGCGCCGCGGGCCTGCACATCGTCAGCAACTTCCAGTACGGCAAGCCCGGATGGCCTGACCCGTCGGATTTCACCCGCGGCTACGATGGCGGCGTCGCCGATGCGCACACGGCCACGCAGCTGCACGCCGCGGCCGGCGGCCCGGACTCGGCGCCCATCTTCTTCAGCGTCGACGACGACATCGACGCTGACACGTGGAACAACGTTGCGGTGCAATGGTTTCGGGGGATAAACTCGGTGCTGGGCGTCGGCCGCACCGGCATCTACGGGCATGCCCGGGCGTGCGGGTGGGCGATCCGTGACGGCGTCGTCGGGCCGTCCAGCGCTCCCGGCCACCGGTGGGCGTGGCAGACCCGGTCGTGGTCGCATGGCGAGCGGGAGCCCGCGGCGGTGCTGTACCAGGCCGTGGTCAACAGCCCGGGCAGCCCGGGCCCGCTGCTGGGCGGCATCAACGTGGACGTCGACGACGTCCTCGCCGCCGACTACGGGCAGTGGGATTTCGCGCGGTGACCTAAATGCACGACACCCCGCGAGCCGGTGACTCGCGGGGTGTCGCCCGGTGTCACTTCAGGTCGAAGCGGTCGTTGTTCATCACTTTGACCCAGGCCGCGACGAAGTCCTCGACGAACTTACCCTGGTTGTCGTCCTGGGCGTAGACCTCGGCCAGCGCCCGCAGCACCGAGTTCGAGCCGAACACAAGGTCATTCGAGGTGGCGGTCCACTTGAGCGCGCCGGTGGCCCGGTCGTGTCCCTCGTAGACGTTCTCGACGGTCTCCGACGCCTTCCACTCTGTGCCCATGTCAAGCAGGTTGACGAAGAAGTCGTTAGTCAACGCGCCCGGCCGGTCGGTGAACACGCCGTGCTTGCTGCCGCCGTGGTTGGCGCCGAGGGCGCGCAGCCCGCCGACCAGCACCGTCATCTCGGGGCCCGTCACACCGAGCAGGTAGCCCCGCTCCAGCAGCAACTGCTCGAGCGGGGCCTTCTCGCCCAGCCGCGCGAAGTTGCGGAATCCGTCGGCCCGCGGCTCGAGCACCGCGAACGAGTCCACGTCGGTGCTCTCCTGCGAGGCGTCGGTGCGCCCGGGCGCGAAGTGCACCGAGATCTGGTAGCCGGCGTCCTTGGCCGCCTTCTCGACCGCGGCCGAGCCGGCCAGCACGATCAGGTCGGCCAGGGAGATCTTCTTACCGCCGGACGCCGACGCGTTGAAGTCCTGCTGGATCCTTTCCAGCACAGGCAGCACCTTGTCCAGCTCCGAGGGCTCGTTGGCCTCCCAGTTGCGCTGCGGCTGCAGGCGCAGCCGTCCGCCGTTCGCGCCACCGCGCTTGTCGGTGTTGCGGTAGCTGCCGGCCGCCGACCACGCGGTCTTGACCAACTGCGGGACCAACAGCCCGGAGGCGAGCACTTTGTCCTTCAGGGCGGCCACGTCGTTGTCGTCGACCAGCGGGTGGTCGACGGACGGAACCGGGTCCTGCCACAGCTGCGGTTCGGGGACCCACGGCCCCAGGAACCGCGAGACCGGTCCCATGTCGCGGTGCAGCAGCTTGTACCACGCCTTGGCGAAGGCGTCGGCCAGCTCCTCGGGGTGGTCGAGCCAGCGCCGGGTAATGTCGCGGTAGATCGGGCTCTCGCGCAGCGAGATGTCGGTGACCAGCATCGTGGGCGCGCGGCCCGGCCCGCCGAACGGGTCGGGAATGGTGCCCGCGCCGGCGCCGTCCTTGGCGGTGAACTGCCAGGCCCCGGCGGGGCTCTTGGTCAGCTCCCACTCGTAGCCGTACAGGGTCTCCAGGAAGGTGTTGTCCCACTTGGTCGGGGTGGGCGTCCAGACCACCTCCAGGCCGCTGGTGATGGCGTCCTTGCCCACGCCGGTCCCGTACGAGCTCTTCCAGCCCAGACCCTGCTGTTCGATCGGGGCCGCCTCGGGCTCCGGGCCGACCAGGTCGGTGTCGCCGGCCCCGTGGGTCTTGCCGAAGCTGTGGCCGCCGACGATCAGGGCTGCGGTCTCCTCGTCGTTCATCGCCATCCGGCCGAAGGTCTCACGGATGTCGATGGCCGCGGCGATCGGATCCGGCTTGCCTTCGGGACCTTCGGGATTCACGTAGATCAGACCCATGGTGGTGGCCCCGTAGGGCTGCGCCAGCTCGCGCTCGCCGGTGCCCGGGTAGCGCTTGTCGGTGCCCAACCATTCGTCCTCTTCACCCCAGAGGATCTCCTCGGGCTCCCAGGTGTCCTCGCGGCCGAACGCGAAGCCGAAGGTCTTGAATCCCATCGACTCCAGCGCGCAGTTGCCGGCGAAGATGATCAGGTCCGCCCAGGAGATCTTGTTGCCGTACTTCTTCTTGACCGGCCACAGCAGCCGCCGGGCCTTGTCCAGGCTCACGTTGTCGGGCCAGCTGTTGAGCGGGGCGAACCGCTGCATGCCCTGCCCGCCGCCGCCGCGGCCGTCGTGGATGCGGTAGGTGCCCGCGGCATGCCAGCTCATCCGGATGAACAGGCCACCGTAGTGCCCGTAGTCGGCGGGCCACCAGTCCTGCGAGGTGGTCATCACCGAGATCACGTCGGCCTTGAGCGCCTCGACGTCGAGCTTGGCGAATTCCTCGGCGTAGTCGAAGTCTTCGCCCAGCGGATTGGCTTCGGCGACATGAGGGTGCAGCCTGGACACGTCGATCTGGTTGGGCCACCAGTCCCGGTTGGTCAGGGGGGCATTCGACTTCGGGTGCGGCGAAGGGATTGCTGGGTTTTCGCTTTCGCTTTTGCTGGCCGTCCCGGTGTCCGGTTGGGGTGGGCGGCTGGCGGATGTATCAGATGACACAGCATTCCTTTCGAGGGTGGGTGAATCGGGCTGCGATCAAGAACCTGCCGTCGAGCAATCGGCGCACAGGCCCCAGTAGATGACTTCGGCCTCGTCGAGGACGAAGCCGTCGAGAACGTTGTCGTCGTCCGACGGCGTCAGGCAGGGAGCCTCGCCGACCGCGCAGTCGACGTCGGCGATGGTCCCGCAGGACCGGCAGACGACGTGGTGGTGGTTATCGCCGACCCGGGACTCGTAACGGGCGACCATGCCCAGCGGTTGGATGCGCCGGACCAGGCCCACAGCGGTCAGCACGTTGAGGACATCGTACACGGCTTGGCGGGACACGTCGGGCAGGGCCATTCGCACCGCCGAGAAGATCGTCTCGGTGTCGGCGTGCGGGTTGGCGTCCACGACTTCCAGCACGGCAACCCGGGGCCGGGTCACCCGCAGATCGGCCATCCGCAACCTGTCCGCGTAATCGGCCGTCGATGACACCGCACCAGCATGACTCACTTATTTGGAACGAGTCAAGAGTTTATTGTGAAGTGAAGCACAACAGCGGACGTCCAATGAGCTGCGTCACCCGCCTCAGGTGGGTTTGAGCGCGGAGCCCCGACGCCACTGATCCCAGCTCAGCGTCCAATCGCCGTTCTGCGCCAGCGTCAGCGGCGGCCCGCCGCTGTTGCGGACCTCGACCACGTCGCCGGGCACCGAGAAGTCGTAGAACCATTTCGCGTTGTCGGCGTTGAGGTTCAGACAGCCGTGCGAGGTGTCCTGGTGGCCCTGCGCCCACACCGTCGCGTCGAGCTCGTGCAGATAGATACCGTCCGAGCTGATCTTGGTGGCGTAGTTGATGGTTTCGCGATACCCGAGCCGGGAGTTCTTGGGCAACCCGAACGTCGAGGAGTCCATGACGACCGGGTTGCCCTTGTCGAGCACGGTGTAGACGCCCGGCGGGGTCCACAGCGAAATCGACCGACCGCCGATGTTCTCGGTTCCGCCCATCCCCATGGACGTGGGCATGGTGCGCACCAGGACGCCGTTGTCGAACACGCTGACCTGGTGGGTGGCGTCGTCGGCGATCGAGACGTGCGCGTCGCCGATGCGGAATGACACCCGGCTGTCGTCCTGCCCGAACAGGCCGTCGCCCAACGCAATTCCGTAGATCTTCGCCTCGGCGGTGACGGTAGTGCCGGGCGCGTAGTAATGCACGGGGCGCCAGTGCGCGTTTTGGCCGTCCAACCAGAACCACGAGCCCGTGACCTTCGGATTGGTGGTCACGGTCAGGTGCCGCTCGGCGGCGGCCCGGTCGGCGATCTGCTCGTCGAAGTGCGCGACGATCACCGTCCCGACGCCGTAGCTCGCGCCGTCGCGCAGCGGCGATTCCGACGTGGTGGTGAACGACACCTTGGTCTGGTTCGAGAGCCGCAGCGTGGAGAACGTCGAAACCTGTCTGTTCTCAACACCATCGGTGCCGCGGCTGGTGATCGTCAGCGTGTAGTTGCGGCCGTAGCCCAACGCGACGGTGGGTTTCCACACCAGGTTGTCAGGGGTCATCACGCCCTGCACCGCCGTGCCGCCCTCGTTGACCATTTCGACGCCGGCCAGGGTGCCCGTCTCGGCCTTGACCAGCACCGGCGCGACGGGGTCGACATTCCGCGCGCCGGGGCCCGGGGTGATCCTCACGCGCGCCGGTCCAGTGGTTTTCGTGGCGGCGGCGCCGGGGCAATCGCCGTGCGGGCACGGTGCGGCCGCCGCCAGTTGGATAGCGCCGGCCACCGCGACGACGACGAACACCGCGGCCAGGAATCGGCGCGGCCGGCAGACGCCGGAGGATGCGGCCGACGAGCCGATCGCTGCTCTTGGACGCCATGACGCTGTTCGAATCCCGCTTCCTTATCACCCGCCGACGATGGTGTGCTCGATGTTGTAGGTCAGGTATCCCGGGAAGTACCGTTTTTAAACCGACCGGCATCCGCGGGAGAGCATGGCTTCATGGCCGACGAGGACCTCGACACTCGCTACTGGGTGCCGCCGCAGCAGTTCACCGCCGAGCGCGCCCGGCTAGCCGCGGCGGCCTCGGCGCGTGGCGACGATGCCGCGGCCCAACGGATTTCGGCGGCCCGCAAACCGACCGCGGCGGCCTGGATCGTCAACCGGTTGGCCTTGCGGCACAAGGACGCCCAACAGCGGCTGGCCTACCTCGGTGAGCGGTTGCGGGCCGCGCACGCCGCTTTGGACGGGGCGCGCATTCGCGAATTGTCCGCCGAGCAGCACCGGCTCATCGACGAACTCACCGACACCGCGCTGCGGGCGGCCGACGTGCGCGAAGACCTGACCGGGACGCTGCAAGCCGCCGTCGCCGACCCGCAGGTGCGGGCGCGCCTGGGCCGGCTCACCCGGCCCGAGCGGTGGTCGGGCTTCGGTGACTTGGGTGACTTGGCTGACGTGGGTGACGCCCCGAGCCCGAGCCGGCGAACCGAAAGCCGGCGCGCGTCGCCGCGCAGAACCGGCACGCGCCGCGGCTGCGCGCCGCCGTCACCGCCGCCGAAGACGCCAATGCCCGGGCCGACGCGGAGTTGTCCGAGCGGAGGGCCCGACGCGATGCGGACCGGCAGCAGCGCGGCCCGGCGGCCCGGGAGCTGCGGGACGCCGAACGGGAACTGCGCGGCGCCGAGGGCGACTACGACACGGCGGAAAAGGCCAGCCGCGTCGCCGCGGAAACGCTGCAGCAGGCCAGGGCCCGGCTACGACAGGGCTGAGCCCGCGGTTTCTTCGGGCCGGGCCGGGGCATCAGCACAGCCGTGACTTCTTTGTGGATGAGCGAGCGAACCGAACGTCCTTGAGCCGCAAGCCAGCTTGACCAGGGGCCTGTGTCCGCCGACGTGATCGTGGTGGGCGCCGGCATCACCGGCCTGATGACGGCGGCGCTGCTGGCCCGCGCGGGCGAGGACGTGCTGGTGCTGGAGGCGCGCACGGTAGGTGCCTGCGCGACCGGCAACACCACCGCGAAAATCAGCCTGCTGCAAGGCAGCAGCTGTCCAAGGTGCTGCCGCGGCACGGCCGGGAGGTGACGCGCGCGTACGTGGACGGCAACCGCGAGGGCCAGGAATGGCTGTTGGGCCACTGCGAGGCGCGCGGCGTGGCGGTGCAACGGGAAGACGCCTACACCTACGCCCAGTTCGTCCGGGGCGTGCCGGCGGCGCGCGCCGAGTTCGAGGCCTGTCAAACGGTCGGGCTCCCGGTGGTGTGGCAGGACGACGCCGACGTGCCGTTCGCCTATCACGGCGGGATGCGGCTGGCCGACCAGGCGCAGTTCGACCCGATGCCCTTCCTCGACTCGCTGGCCGTCGAACTGCTCGGCCGCGGCGGCCGGCTGGTCGAGCACACCCGGGTGCGGCGCGTGTCCTTGCGCGGCAAGGGGGTGCGCGTGCACGTCAACCAGGACAGCGATGCCGCCGGCCACGACGTCGAACTGCACGCCGACCAGCGGGCGCTCGCCACCGGCATCCCGATCCTGGATCGCGGCGGCTATTTCGCCCGGGTCAAGCCCAGCCGGTCCTACTGCCTGGCCTTCAAGGTCCCCGGCAACATCACCCGGCCGATGATGATCTCCACCACTCGCCGACCCGTTCGGTGCGGTACGCGCCGGTGCCCGACGGGGAGCGGCTGATCGTGGGCGGCGCGGGTCATACCGTGGGCCGCGAGAAGAGCCCGTCCGATGCGCTGGACGAACTGTCGGCGTGGAGCCGCAAGCATTTTCCGGGTGCGGTGCAGACTCACTTCTGGTCGGCCCAGGACTACACGCCCATCGCCCACCTGCCCTACGTGGGCCCCATCCTGCCCAACAGCGAAACGATTTTCGTGGAAACGGGTTTCAACAAGTGGGGGATGACCAACGGGGCCGTGGCGCCGTTGGCGCTGTCCAGCCGGATCCTGGGCGGGCGAATGGACTGGGCGCGCGCGTTCGCCAGCTGGAGCCCGCACAAGCTGTCGGGTCTGGCCACCGCCGCGCAAGCCAACCTCGAGGTCGGCTTCAACCTGACCAAGGGCTGGATCACTCCGGCGGTGCGGATCGGGTACCGCAGCCCGGTCGACGGTGACGGCGGTGTGGTCAGCGGCCCGCCGTGGCACCTACCGGCCCGCTGCCGCGTCGACGGCACCGAGCACCGCGTGTCACCGGTGTGTCCCCATCTGGGCGGCATCGTGAACTGGAACGACGCCGACAAGGCGTGGGAATGCACGCTGAACGGGTCGCGCTTCGCACCCGACGGCACCCTGCTGGAAGGACCGGCGACCCGGGACCTGACCGCGTCGCGCTGAGTGACTCACCCGGCGCGCGTCTTGGCGAAGACGATCCAGCGCAGTTCGATCGGGGAGTCTTCCCGTTCGACGTCGAACACGTCGAGGCCACCGGCCCAACCCTCGAACCACCCGGTGGGCGGCCAGGATTCGGCGGGCGAATGGGTCTTCTCGTATTCGTAGGCGGAGTCGTCGGCGACGAGCGCGAGCGGCAGCCCGCCCGCCGCGTCCATCACATCGTCGCGGGTGAAGACCATGCTGTTGCACTGCTGACTGAATTGCACCGCGGCGGCGTCGGGAACGTAGCCGTCGCGGGCCAGGAAGGTGTTGAAGACCAGCCGTCCGCCGGGCGCCAGGCATTCGGCGGCGAGTTCGAACATGCCGCGCAACTCGTGGGCGGTGCGGAAGTCGGGCACCACCTCCGAGAGCACCATCAGCTGGTAGCGGTCGCGGGTATTCTCCATCGCCGTGAACACGTTGCTTTGAATAACGTTGACACCCAAGGATTCCCGCTCGGCATCGGCGCACATCGCCTCGGCGAACTTCGCGGTCATCTCCACCGCGTCCACCGGGTGACCGCGCCGGGCCAGCGGCAGCGCGTTACGCCCGGTCCCCGCGCCGACATCGAGCACCCGATAGGTGGCGGGGTCGTCGGCCTCGGCGGTCAGGGTCAGCACTCGCGCGTCGGGCTCGGTGCCGAACAGCGGCGGCGGACGCACGGCGACCCACTGTTCGTAGTCGGCCTCGATGGTGCGCCAGTCAGCCTGGACGTGGAAGTTCACGCCGGTGCCGAACGGGGCGTGATACGAGATGAGCACGTCCGACCGGGGGGAGGCATTGAAGGCCTTGGCCAGTTCGACCTCCAGCGCCGAGCGCAGCTGCGCGAACTGCTCGGGGGCATACCAGACGCCCAGGGTGGCGCAGACGTTGCCACACAACTGGAGGTATTCGTCGATCATGGCCGGGACGGCCGGCACCCTGATGGTGCCCTCGGCCGACGTGCGGCGGTAGATCCGCCGGATCACCGCCTCGCGCAGCAGCGACGGATCGAACGAGCGATTCGGCGGATCCTGCACCAGAACCTTCTACACGACGGGCCGGCTTTACACCACCGCCCGGGCACGCCGGCGCCGATCAGCCCCCGCGGGCGGCCTCCTCGAGCAGATCCGCCGCGGCCGCGACGCTTTCGCCGGGTTTGGTCATCCGTGTGGCGACCTCCCGGGCCCGGTCGTGGTAGCGCCCGTCCAGCACACAGCGAAGATCGGCGGTCAATGAGTCCAGGGTGGACGCCGAGAACGCCCGCGCGAGGCCGGCTTCCAACGCGCTGACCGCCTCGGCCCAGACCGGCTGATCGAGCCACAACCACAGGATCAGCATCGGCACGCCGGCCCGCAAACCCGCGGCGGTGGTGCCGGACCCGCCGTGGTGCACCACCGCGCGGCAGGCCGGAAAGACCGCGGCGTGGTTGGCCGCCGGCACGATTTTCACGTGGTCCTCGGGCGGGATACCGGTGAAATCGTTTGGGCCACTGCAGATCAACGCCCGTTCACCCACCCGCGCGCAGGCAGCGCTGATCACCGCGACCGTCTCGGCGGGGGAGCTGACGGGGGTGCTGCCGAAGCCGAAGTAGACGGGCGCGGTCCCGTCGGCGATCCAGGACAGTACCTCGTCGTCGACGTCGGTCGGCAGGCCCAGGGTCAGCGACCCCACGAACGGCCGCCGGTGCCCCGCCGTCGCCCAGTGCTCTGCCAGCCCGGGCACGCACAGCTCGTCGTAGACCTGGATCTCCAGCGCCGCCCGGTCCGATCGCCCGGCGTCGGCAGGCAAACCGAGCGCCTGACGCTGGGCGGCTTCGGCGGCGGCGGTGACGTGTGACTGCATCCAGCCGAGCTCCAGCGTGTCGGCGGGGAAGAAGTGCAGCGCCGCCAGCGGGGCGCCGACGCGCTGGGCGACGTTGGCGACCAGCCGCTGCTCGTTCATCCCGGCCACCAGCAGATCGGCGCCGGCCGCCAGCGCGGCGAGCGTTTCGCTCTTGGCGGCCCACACCGCGGTGACCCGCTCGGTCAGCTGCGGCAGCGCGCTGATCGGATTCTGCACCGTGCGGACGAAATCGGTGGCGGTGTTGATCTGCCCGCGGCTGTCCGGCCCGTAGGCCACCGCGCGCAGTCCGGCCGACTCCGCCAGGCCGAGCTGGTCGGGTGACAGCGCGATCCGGACGTCGTGGCCGCGGCCCTGCAACTCCCGGGCGACGGCGGCGCAGGGTTCGACGTCGCCCCGGCTGCCGTAGGCGGCCAGCACAATCTTCATCAACCAACCTCACTCACGGATGCTGCTACGAATCCAAGCAGAACACCCCCGGGCCGACCCGCCGGAAGGTCCCGGCGGGTCGGCGAGCCGATGTGACCAGGGTTTTTGCTGGAAGCGCGCGGCTGGGACCGCACTGAGAACAATTTGCTCACGACGCGTCATAACCTTGTCGATCGCAGCCATCACGCCCCGGTAACCTAGCGTTAACCCACCGCAACAATTTCGCTGCACTCGTGAACGTGGGCGACAGTTGCAGATGTGTGCGACCGATCCTGGACAGTTGGGGGCTCTCATCCGGCTGGACTTCGATGCGGTACCGGCAGTACCAGAAGGATTGCGATTTGTTTGCTGCTCAGGTGGGCGTCATCCATATGGCTATCGGTGGGGACTCTGGCGATTTGTCCGGCATCACCAAACGCGACGTCGATGCGATCAAGGCCGTGGGGGCCGCGTTGGCCGGGACCGGCAAACCGTTCGTGTCAGCGTCCGGAACCATGGTGATGGCTCCGAAACGGGTGAGCGAGGCGATGGACGCGCCCGACCCCGACGCGTTTGCCGCGTACCGGATCCCCGGCGAGCGGGCTTGTCTGGGGTACGTCGAGCGAGGAGTGCGCTCGAGCGTGATCCGGCTCGCCCCGACTGTGCACGGCCCGGGTGATTACGGGTTCGTGACGATGTTGGTGGCGACCGCCCGCAAAACGGGTGTCTCGGCGTATATCGGGGACGGGGCCAACCGGTGGCCCGCGGTCCACCGTCTCGATACGGCAACCCTGTTTCGGCTTGCGCTGGAGGTCACTTGGAACGTCGGTGATTCATCTGATGAATACCACTGACTTGACATAATGTAGCTTATCGGTAAACACCTACTGCGAGTTCACCCACTTGCCATCTATACCGCCAGCGATACGTCACAGTGACGAATTATCCTGTGGCGCAGTTTTGAATTAGCACGTCAGGTTCGTGGCCGACCAGACTCGGGGCGGGACCTGGTACAGACGTTGGAAGCCCACGCCCGGGCGTCCGGATCAACCTACGTGCGCCGTCGACCACGGCCGCCGGGCCGGCCACCGCCAGCGCGGTGTCGGTTTGACGTCGACCACGGCGTGGAAGACGTGCTCGCTGAGCTGTCCGGGCACGGCCCGGTGCACCAGCGCCCGACCCACCGCTTCCTGCAGCCGCGGGTCGCCGGGACCGCCGGCGGCGTCGATAAACGACAGCAGATCGACCGAAACGTCTTGGGCCTCAGCGATTCCCGGGCCGCTGGTGTACTCCGAGCCGTCTCCCATCGTGCGGCGCTCGTGATAGAGCTGCCGCGACGCGACGTCCCATCCTTTCCCCGGTTCACCCAGCACCGCGTCGTCGCCCACGTCGACGTCGTCGAAGAACTCTTCGCAGAACTCGACCGAGCCGTTGACCTGCCGGATACGATTGATGGTGACGCCGGGATGGGCAAGCGGCACCAGGAACATGGTCAGGCCTTCGTGTTTGGGCACCTCCCAGTCGGTGCGGGCTAGGCACAGGCCGTAGTCCGCCGCGAACGCCCACGTGCTCCAGGTCTTGGCGCCGTTGATGATCCAGCGATCCCCGCGGCGCTCGGCCCGGGTGAGCACACCGGCCAGGTCCGATCCCCCCGCTGGGCTCGGACAGCAACTGCACCAGCACTTCCTCGCCGCGCAGCGCGGCCGCGATGTGGGTGCGCTTCTGCTGCTCGCTGCCCATGTCCGGGATCGTGGCGCAGCAGATGGCGAAGGACGGGACGTTGAGCTGCAGCGGCGTCTCGTAACCCACCGACTCGGCGTCGAACGCCTTCTTGTATTCGTAGCTCAGCCCGAGCCCGCCGTATTCGCGCGGGAAACAGGTTCCGGCGAATCCGCCGTCGTAGAGCAGCTTTTGCAGTTCCCGGGCCCGGTGCCAGGAGCTGAGCTCGTCGCGCTGCAGCAGCGCCGCCCGGGCGGGATCGAGTCGCGGCATGTTCGCGGCCAGCCAGGCCCTGGCCCGGCCCCGAAATTCCTCGACCGACTCCGACATCACCGGATGGCCTCTCGTTGCAGCGTCGACCTTGTGCTGGGCGACTGTACAGCACTGCCGCGGCGGGTGTACAGGCGGCGCCTTACGAACGGACCGGCCGGGTCCGGCGAGACCCGGTGTCCGGTCGCTGCGTCGCCCGCAAGTAATCGGCGTCGAACCGCCATGACCGACACACATGTTTTCGATGAAGTGCTGCGCCTCGACACGCTGGGCACCGATGCCCGGCGTGGCCGCACCCACCACGGAGTGGGCCAACATGGTCGGACCGTTCGGCGGCATCACGGCCACCACGCTGCTCAGCGCCGTCCACACGCACCCCGACCGCATCGGCGACCCGCTTGCCCTGACCGTCAACTACGCCGCGCCCATCACCGACGACGACTTCGACGTCACGCTGCGGGCCGCCCGCACCAACCGCACCAACCAGCACTGGATCGTCGAGCTCAGCCAGGACGACGTGGTCAAGACCACCGCCACCGCGATCTTCGCGCTGCGGCGCGACAGCTGGTCGGACACCGAAGCGCGGCCGCCCGGCACCCCGCCGCCCGAGCGGCTGCCGAGTGTCGATCCGGGCCTGGTTCGGTGGACCGGCCGCTACAACATGCGGTACGTCGAAGGGGCGATGCCCGGGCGAGGCGAGGATCCCAGCCCGTCGTCGACCAGCACGCTGTGGGTCCGCAACAAGGCGGGACACCCGGTGGACTATCCGGCACTGGCCGCGTTGTGCGACATCTTCTACCCGCGGGTGTTCTTGCGCCGCGGCGGCTTCGTGCCGTCCGGTACCATCTCGCTGACCACACTACTTCCAAGCCGATCAACACGAGTTCCAAGCCGATCAGCACGAGCTCGACGCCGTGGGCGACGACTTCGTCCTGGCCAGCGCCCACGCCAACCGCTTCGAACGCGGCTATTCGACCAGAGCGCCCGGGTGTGGACCCGGCAAGGCGGGCTGCTGGCCAGCAGCCATCAGGTCGTCTACTTCAAAGGCTGACGGGTTTACACTTCGCCAGGGAAACGTCACGTGCAGACTCGTGCGAGAAGAATCGAGCCGCAATGACCGAGCGCGCACACAGCGCGGTCGCCGACACCCTCCCGGTGATCGAATCCATCAAGCAACTCAAGGCGCGCTACTGCCGCTACCTGGACACCAAGGACTAAGCGGCCTGGCGGACGATCTTCACCGACGACTTCCTCAGCGACACCTCCGAAGCCGGCGGCGCGGTGATCGCCGGCGCCGACGACTTCGTGGCCTTCACCCGCCGGGCGCTGGGCCGCGCGACCCAACCCACGGCGCATCAGGTGCACAACCCCGAGATCGAGCTCACCGCGGCGACGACCGCGCGCGGAACGTGGGCGCTGCAAGACGTCGTCCGCTTCGGGCCCGGGATAACCTTGGTCGGCTACGGCCACTACCACGAAACCTACGAAAACATCGACGGCCACTGGTTCATCAAGAGCTCCAAGCTAACTCGACTGCGCGAGGACATCGTGACTCCCCTCTTCTCGAGCTACGTCTCCCCCCGGATCCGCGCCGCGATCGGCACCATCGCCGGCCGCCTGATGGATCGGTGACCCGGCCATGACCGCCAACACTGTTCTGGTCACCGGAGCGTTCGGACAGGTCGGCAAGCGCTGCACGCAGCTTCTGCTGCAGCGCGGACGCACTGTCGTCGCGATGGACCTGCACAACGACAACACCGCCACCGTCGCAACCGAACTCGCCGCCGGCGGCTATCCCGGCACACTGATTCCCGCCTACACCGACCTGCTGGACGCCGAGGCGGTGCGGGACCTGGTCACCGCCCACCAGCCCGACGCCGTCATGCACCTGGCCGCCGGGGTCTCCCCGCTGTCATAGCGCAAACCCGACCTAGCCCGGCGAGTGAACGTCGGCGGCACCGAGAACCTGTTGGCCGCCTGCACGGCGCTGCCCCGCCCGCCGCTGTTCCTGATGGCCTCCAGCGCCGCGGTCTACAGGTCGCGAAACCCCTACCGCCAGCCGGAGAGGATCACCCCGGACACCCCGGTGAACCCGATCGACCAATACGGCCAGGACAAGGTGCTGGCCGAAGCGGCAATCCGGGCCAGCGGGCTGCCGTATGCGCTGTTCCGGCTCGGCGGGATCATCTCGCCGGACACCCACGCCTCCATCAACGGCGACTACCTGCTGCTGATGCGATCGATGCCCAGCGACAACCGGATGCCGCGGTGGATGCGCGGGACGTGGCGCTGGCCTTCGCCAACGGCGTCGATCGTGCGGCCACCATTTCCGGCAAGGTGCTGCTCATCGGCGGCAACGAGTCCTACGTGCTCACCCAGCGCGAGCTGGAGGACGCCATGATGGAGGCCGTCGGGCTGGGCCGGCTCGGCCCGTCGGCCAGTCTGCCCGGCAACCCGGCCGACGACCGGGGCTGGAGCTTCACCGGCTGGTACGACACCACCGAAGCCCAGCAGCTGCTCGACTTCCAGGAGCACGACTGGAGCCAGACGGTGGCCTGGCTGGGGCCGAATCGCAGGGCCGCAGCCGGCTCGCCCTGCGACTGCTGGGGCCGCTGCTGCGGGGCCCCTCCTGCGCACCATCTTGATCGTGCAGCGCCGGCTGGAGGGACGTGGCCCCTACGCCGACCCGTGGACGTTGATCGAAAAGAAGTACGGCACAGCGGCATTGGCGACCGCCGACTAACCGGTTCGGTCAGCGGTCGATCCACGCCAGCTGTGCGTCGGCGTGGTGTCCGCCCACCGGCGGCGTGAGTCGATCCAGCCGGGACAGCTGCTCGGTAGTCAGCTCCAGCGCGTCGGCCCCGACGTTTTCTTCCAGGCGGGCGACGCGTTTGGTGCCCGGGATCGGCACGACGTCGGGGCCTTTCGCCAGCAACCAGGCCAACGCGACCTGGGCCGGCGTGGCGCCGACGTCCGCGGCGATGTCCCGCAATTCGTCAGCGCAGCGCAGGTTGTGGGCGAAGTTCTGTTCCGCGAACCGCGGGTTGGTCCTGCGGTAGTCGGTGTCGGGCAGCTCGTGCGCGGAGCGGATAGCGCCGGTGAGGAAGCCGCGGCCCAGCGGTGAGTAGGCGACGAACCCGATCCCCAGTTCGCGCAGCACCGGCAGTATCTCGTCTTCCTGGTCGCGGGTCCACAGCGAGCACTCCGATTGGACGGCCGTGATCGGGTGCACCGCGTGCGCGCGGCGGATGGTGTTCACCACGACCTCGGAGAGACCGATGTGCCGGATCTTGCCAGCGGCGACCAGTTCCGCTAGCGCTCCGACGGTGTCTTCGATCGGGGTTTGGCGGTCGAGGCGGTGCTGGTAGTACAGGTCGATGCGGTCGGTGGCCAGCCGGCGCAGCGAACCGTCCACGGCGACACGGATATTGGCGGGGCTGCTGTCCAGGCCGTCGCGGCCGGTGTGCGAGATCAGACCGAACTTGGTGGCCAGCACCACCCGATCGCGCCGCACGCGCCAACAGTTCCTCGTTGATGTAGGGGCCGTACACCTCGGCGGTGTCGATCAGCGTCACGCCCAGCTCGATGGCGCGGTGCACGGTGCGGATCGATTCGGCGTCGTCGGTGCCGGCGCCGGCGTAGGCCACCGACATTCCTATCGCCCCCAGGCCCAGCCAGCCCACCTGCAGTCCGCCGAGTTGAGCCTGCTTCATGGCCCGTCTCCTGTTCCTGACGCGGTTGCGCGCGGGGCCGGACGGTAGCGTGGCACTGTGTCCCGCGTCGAGCTTCCCGCGATCTGATGCAGCACGCAAACAACGCGCGGCCGGCGCGCAATCTGGCGGTTGACGATTACCGCGTGTCCGGGGTGGTGCTGATCGTGCTCGGGCACTGGCTGGCCGGATCGGTGACCTATCATGGCGGGCAGTTCGGCCGGCAGAACCCGTTGGTGGACTGCCCTAGACGCAATGGCTGACCTGGCCGTTCCAGGCGGTTCCAACCTTCTTCCTGGTGGCCGGGTACGCCGGCGCAGTGTCCTGGACGCACCAGCACGACGAAGAGGGAGTGCCCCGTCGGTCCTGGCTGCAGCGCCGGCTGGCCCGGGTCCTCGGGCCGACCGCGGTGTATGCGGTGCTGGTGTCGGCGGTGGTGGTCGCGCTGGCCGCCTGCGGCGTGGCGGGTTCGGTGCTCGAGTACGCCGGTTGGGCGGTGGCATGAACCTGTGGTTTTTGGCGGTGTATCTGGTGGTGGTGGTGTCGTTGACGCCGATTGCGATAGCCGCGCAACGCCGTTGCGGGCTGTGGGTGCCCGCGGCACTCGCTGTGACGGTGGCCGTGGTCGATGCGGCCCGGATCGGCGCCCACCTTGCCCCACCTCAGCTGGGTGAACTATGTGTTGGGCTGGGGAACGTTGTATCAGCTCGGGATCGCTTGGCACGAAGGGTCATTGGCGGGCCGCCGGCCATGGCTGCTGGCCGGCGTCTCGGCGGTGCTGCTGGCGGCATTGATTTGGCTGCGCGTGTATCCGGTCAGCATGATCGGGGTTTCCGGCCAGACCGTCGACAACACCACGCCGCCCACCGTGGCGCTGCTGGCCTTCGGCGGCGCCCAAACCGGAATCGTGATGGCCGCCGCGCCCGCGCTCACCCGCGCGCTGTGCGCCATCCGGGCCGAGCGGGGGCTCGCGATCGCCAACAACAACATCATGGCCCTCTACCTGTGGCACATGATTCCCGTCGTGATCGTGGCGATCGTCAGATATCCGGCCGGGCTGTTGCCGCAGCCCCCGAAGGCAGCGCGCAGTGGTAGGGGCTGGCCCGGCGGGAATGGTTGGTCGTCCTGAGCGCGATGACGGCGGTCGAGATGGTGCTGTTGTGGTGGGCCCGAAGGCTTTTCGCCGCGCCGCTGCCGCTGCTTGGCGTGCCGCCGAACCCGTGCTGCTGGCCGGTGCGGCGCTGGCGGCCTACGCCCTGTCAGTGGTGGCCGCCGAGGGCTTTGCGCCCGACGGGCGGTTTCCGTGGCCGACCGCCCTGGCTTTCGCGGCCGGTGTGCCGCTCGCGGCGTTACGTCCCACCGCTCGCCCGGTGGAGCGGCCAGCATGAGCCGGGTTGTTCGGCCGTCGGCGCTGCGGCGCGCTCAGGCCGGCGGTCGCGCGACGATGACCGGTACCCGCACCGAGTGCAGGACGGCGTTGCTCACCGAACCCAGCAGCAGCCGGGCCAGCCCGCCCCGACCGTGACTGCCGACCACCACCAGCTGCGCGGTTTCCGAGCTGCTGATGATGTGTTGCGCCGCCCGGTCGCGGGCGACCAGGCGATGGACGGTCACGTCGGGATAGCGTTCCTGCCAGCCCGCCAGGCTCTCGGCGAGGTGGCGCTCCGCTTCGGCTTCGACTATCGGCCAATCGATTTCGAACACCTCGGTGACCGCGGTATCGCTCCACGCGTGGATGGCCACCAGATCGACGCCGCGCCGGGATGCTTCGTCGAACGCGATTTCGGTGGCCAGTTCGGAGGCCAGTGAGCCGTCGGTGCCCAGCAGCACCGGCGCGCTGTGCGGATCCGGCAGCTCTTCGTCCCGCACGACCGCGACCGGGCAGTTCGCGTGACGCACCACCGCCGAGCTGACCGAGCCGAGCAGACCGCGGGCCAGCAATCCATGTCCGGCACTGCCCAGCACCAGCATTCGCGCGGTACCGGACAGCTCGAGCAGGGCGGGCACCGGGGCCGAGTAGAGCAGTTTTCGGCCGATCGGAACCTGGCGATCGGCCAGCATCGCCTCCTCGGCGATCTTGGTGGCCTGCAGGATCGCTTGTTTGCCTTCGTCTTCCAGGTTGGTGGCCAGCGCCTCGGGGTACGGGACCGGCGGGTACATGGTGGTCGGGGTCGACACTGCGTGCACGATGGTCAGCGGGCAGTGGCGCATCGCCGCTTCCCGTGCCGCCCAGTAGGCGGCCGCGTTCGAGGCCGGCGAGCCGTCGACCGCGACGGCGATGCCGAGTTGCTGGACGGGTGCGGACATTTCATTCTCCCTCCATCGGTGACGATGCTATTCCGCGGAGGGGGTGTCGGTCGTGAGGCTTTGGTCCTCAGCCGTCGGGCCGGAGGGCTCCCGTCGACCGGATGCGGCGCCGCTGCAAGTGCGCGATGATCCAGAACGGCAGCGCCACAAAGACGGTGCCGCCGATCAGGTTGCCCACGGTGGTGACGCCGACGTTGGTCAGCAGGCCGTGGTCGCCGAATCCCCAGCCGATATCGCCGCGCGCGGCGATCGGATGAAACAGGTTGAGCAACAAGGGAAGTCCGACAAACCCGACGTTGGCGATCACGTGCTGGGTGCTACCGATCACGAATGCGAACGGACCGTAGAACGCCAGCGCCATCCGGGCCACGTCGCTGCGGGCCTTGAAGAACATGCACATCGAGGTCTGCAGGAACCACGTGCACAGCACGGCCAGCAGCAGCGCCGTCCAGAACGGCTGGCCGGCCTTCTGGGTTCCGACGGTCGCGGCGCGGTCGGCGAAGGCGCCCAGATAGGGGCCGCCGGCGGCGGCGCACACGGTGGCGAACACCAGCGCGCCGACGATGTTGCCGACCAGTCCGACGGAGACCAGCACCACGTAGCTGTGGATGCTCAGCGCCCGTTGCAGCACGGCGAGAAAGCCGGCGGCCATGTCAGCGGTGATCAGCGACATGCCCGACACCAGGATGAGGACGAAAGACATGCCGAATGCCAGGCCCATCAACAGGCTCGCCACCCCCGGTGTCTTGACGCCGGTGCTGACCACCAGGGCCAGCAGCACACCGAAGGCCACCATCGCGCCGCCGACCAACGAGCGCATCAGGAACGCCCACGGGTGCGTCGCCTTTTCCACCGCCATGGCCGAAACCCGGTCCACCATGGCGCCGACCGTCAGCGGCTCGAAGGGATCCGCGGTGCCGCCGTCGCCGGCGACGGCGGCGGGAAACGCGGTGACCGTGTCCACCACCGCCACCGCACCCTGGCGCTGCGGCGCTGGAGCGTTGATCGTCATCGGTGTTCGCCTTTCGTCAAAGTGTTGAGTGCGTTGAGGATTCGGGTCACGTCGTGCTCGCCGAGCTGCTCGCCGTCGAAGACATGGCGAAGCAGGGTCTTGAGGTCGAGCATCTGTTGCAGGTAGATCAGGCACGGCGGGCACTCCTCGAGGTGCTTGGCCACGATCGGCCCCCACTGCTGCGGGTCGGCGTCAACGAGGTCGTCGACCAGGCGAACGAAGTCGACGCAGTCGATGGCGGGGACGGTGTTGTCGGGAACGGTCATAGCTGGTACCGCTTTTCCAATTCGTTTCGGAGATTTCCCCGGGCCCGGTAGAGCAGCGCCCGCTGCGCCTCGGTGGACAGTTCCAGCAGCTCCGCCGCCTCCTCGGCCGAGATGCCGACGCGATCCCGTAGGATCACGAGTTGGCGCTGGCGCGCGGGCAACGCGTCCAGCGCCTAGCGCAGGTAGCCCAGCAGCTCACGGTGCACGGTCTGGTCTTCGGGCAGGAACCGGCGCGACGGCGGCACCCTCCAGTGGCCGGCATTGGGATGCCCGGCGGGATGCATGCGGCCGGAGAGCGGGTCGACGGCCTCAATGTCTCCGTAGGCCAGCACCTCGTGACGGCGGATCCGCGACTCCCGGCGGCGGTGTGCTTGACGATGCCGAACAGCCAGTTGTCGACCGACGACCGGCCCTGAAACGAGTCCGACGATCGCAGCACCTGCAGCCACGCCTCCTGCACGGTCTCTTCGGCCACCGCCGGCGAATCCACCATGGTGCGGGCGAAATTCAGCATCGGCCGGTGAAAGTCGCGCACCAGGAGGGCCAGCGGCACACCGCCGACCAACCGCCCCGCGTCGGTGCCCTCCGGCGGCACCGCCACCGGAGTTACCATCGACCCGTGCTCAGCCGCATCCGGCCAGTTCCCAGCGCAGCTGCGCCTCGGACGGGGACTGGACCGGAATGAACGCCGCCTCCTGGTAGCGCCTGCTCGCCGATGTTCTGCTCGCATAACCCTTGCCGCCGGCGGTGAGGATCTCCACATCGGCGCTGGCACCGGCCAATTCGGCCGCGACCAGCCGAAGCGACAACAGCTCCTTCCTGCTCGGCGCCGCCGGCCCGCCCACGGCCGCGGCCAGTTTCGCCAGCGTGTCCTCGGCTGCGCCCAGCTTCTCGGTGATGGCTTCGACGTCGGCGCGAAACACCGCGTTGACTCCGCCCAGCCCGAGGCCGGCCTGCCGCACCGCGGTCCGGCTCAGCCCCAGGCACATCGCGGATTGCAGCACAAGGAAAGTCGGCCGGACCGCCTGCAGGAAGCCGTCGAAATCGCAAGACAGCACCTGCTCGTCCGCGACGTGCGCGCCGTCGAAGTTCAGACACGGCGAGGCGGTGCTGTCCAGGGCCAGCAGATCGAAGTGCTCGCCCAGGATCACCCCGGGGCGTGTCCTGCGGCACCGCAACGATCAACCACTCGCCGGCCTCGGTACGCACCACGGTCACCATCGTCGAATCGGGATACAGGTTGCTGGCCCACCTGATCGGCCTGGACACCCGGTAGCCCCCGGCCACCGGCGTGGCAGTCAGCTCCACGCTGCCGCAGCCTACCGCCTCCTTGAACGCGGCGGCCATGCCGGTAACCCCGAGTACGCTTCCGCGCAGCAGCGGGCGGACCGCAACGGCGCTGAACGGGGTTGCGGCCGTGAGTAAATACTCGACCGTCATGCGGTGCGCCCACAGCGAGAAGCCGGTGCTCATGCAGATCCCGGAGATGGACCGGATCACCTCGACCATCACCGGCAGCCGGCCGTCGCGGTTGCCCGGGGCGCCGATCCCGGGCATGCCGGCCTCCCCCAGCGCGGTGAAGCTGCGCCGGGCGCTGTCCTGGCCGCAGTCCAGCACCGCGGCATGAGCCCGGATATCCTCGACCAGCGCGGCGTCGAGCAGGCCGGTTGCGGCATCCACGGTCGCCGTCATGCCATCACCTCCGCCGTCCCGGCATCGAATGCCGTTGGGGCCCGGCGCGGTTCGCGGTGCTCATACGGTGACCAGGGTGGAGTCGACGCTGACCGGGTTGCGGAAGGTGTTCACCACCGGCGACCAGGCGATGGCGTTGTCGTGGATCTCCTTCAGAGTGGCCTCGTCCGCGTCCCCGGCCAAGCTCACCGTGCAGCGCACCGCGCTGAACCCGAGTCGCTTACCCGGCGGGGTGTCCCCGACACCCCACACCGCGGAGATGTCGATGTCGGCTTCCATCTCGACCTCGATCTTGGTCAGCGTCACACCGCGATGCGTGGCGTTGGCCAGCAACCCCACAGACACGCAAGAGCCCAGCGCGGCCAGCGCGGTCTCGGAGGGGTTGGGCGCCGAGTCGTCGCCCAGCAGCGCGGGCGGCTCCCCCACCAGCATGGGCGCCAGGTCCCGGACGTAGGTCATGTTGCGGAATCCCTTCTCGCACACCGTCTTGGCCTTCAGCGTCTTCTTACCGGTCTCGGGGTTGGCCTTGGCGTTACAGGACAGCCGGTCCAGGCCTTCGGCGTCGATGACGAGCGCGTCGGTCATGTGACTTCTCCATTTCTCGCTGATTGTGCGGCTTCACGGAGTTTGGTGCTCGGCGGGCGCCGACGCGTAACGGCGGGCCGGCCTGCTGCGGCGGTGAGCCGGCCCACATCGGAGCCGGCCACCGGCGGCGCTGTTACCGCCGCGCGCCGCGCGGCGGAATTTGCTCAGCGGAACAGGCTTTGGGCGATGTAGTGGCCTTCAGCGGGCACGGGTGGGACCGCGAAGATTGCTGACCCGATGTGGCGGATGTACTCGTTAAGCAGGTCGTGGGCGCCCAACCGGTTCTGCAGCCGGATAAAATCTTGCGGATCTTTTTGATACGAGATGAACAGCAGGCCGGCATTGAGTTGGCCGCTGGCGTCCAGGCCGTCGGTGTAGTTGTAGGACCGCCGCCGGATCATGATGCCGTCGTTGTTCTCCCGGGCGGCCAGGCCGACGTGCGACATCGGATCAATGAGCGGATTGCCGTCGGCGCCCTTGGCGGTGAAATCGGGGGTGTCGAATTCGTGCCTGCCGGACAGCGGCGCGCCTTCTTCCTTGGTGCGGCCGAAGATCCGCTGCTGATTGCCGATCCGGTCGATGTCCCATGTCTCGAGCAGTATCCGGATCCGGCGGACCACTTGGTAGGTTCCGCCGTTCATCCACGGCTGGTCGCTGTTGTCGACCCACACGAACCGGTCGTATTCCGCCTGGCTGGCGATGTTGCGAGTGCCGTCCTTGAACCCCAACAGGTTTCGCGGCGTGTGCTGGCCGGGGCCGGCCGAGGCCCGGCCGAAGCCGAGCACCTCCCAGAACGGCGAGACGATCTTGCGGCCCAACCGGGCCAGGTTGCGCACGGCGTGGTAGCAGACCTGGGGTCGTCCGCGCACGCCTGCACGGACAGGTCGCCGCCGTGCAGGCGAGGATCCAGGTTGTCGCCGTTGAGCGGTGGCAGGTCGGTGAACACCGCGGGCCGGCGCGCGGCCAGTCCGAAACGATCGCCGAACAGCGACAGCCCCAGCCCGATCGTGACGGTGAGGCTGGCCGGGCTCAACCCGTCGGCCTCCCCGGTGTCGGCCGGGGGCTGCACAGTGCCGACAGGCTTTCCCTGCTGCAGGATCGCGGCCGCAGCCGACCAGCGCGCCAGCAGGGTCTGCAACTCGGTGCGGCCGGCGCCGGACGCCAGGGAGGCCAGGGAGAACGACATGAACATGGCGTAACGCTGTGGCGGCGTATCGATTCCGCCCTGGTGCGGCTGGCCGTAGAAGGGGTAGCTGCGGCGCAGGTCGACGGTGTCGTGGTCGTCGCCGCGCTGCCCCGCCGCCACAGCGTGCCCGGCGAACCCGCCGCCTACGGCGCCGATGGCGGCGCCGTAGGCGGCCAGCCAGCACCGCGCCGCCCAGCGCGCGCCGGCGCGAAGCCGTCGTCGAATCAGGTTCCACACCTTCGCTTTTCGGCGCACCGTCGGCGGGTTCGATGGTTTCGTCGGTCATGGTCAGCCGGCCGAGACGACTTTTTGCGCGACGGTAGACAGGCTTTGATGCAGCGGCTGGATGACCGCCGTCAGCTTGGGCGCGACGGTGGCCTTCAGGGCCGGCGTGTAGGAGCGGTAGCCGCCGAGCGCGCCGGGGTCCCGATATCCGTCCAGGGTGGCGAGCACGTTCTGGAACTGCTGGTCGATCTGGTGTACCAGGTTGTTGTCGATCTTCTCCAGGCCGGGGCGCAGCGACGCGTACGCCTGCTGGGCGCCCTCCACGTTGCCGGAAAAGTCGACCAGGTCGATGTGGCTGAAGGCCTCTTCCTCACCGGTGATCTTGGTGTTCTGGATTTCTTCGATCAGGTCGCTGGCTCCGTTGGCCAGGTCCTCGGGCTTGTACTGCAGGGTGGCGATGATGCCGTGCAATTTGCCGACGTTGCCCACCAGCTCGGTGCTCAGCGCCTTGGTGCCCGAGGTGATCGCGCCGGCCTGCCACAGGTCGCGCTCGATCGCGAAGCCGGGCAGCACGAATCCCTCCACGGTGGATTCCGAACGCTCCTAATACAACCGGGCTTTGGCGTAGGCCTCCTTCGCGGCGTCGAGGTCGCCCGTCTGCACGGCCGCGTCGAGGGCCTTCACGCCGTCGTTGAGCTGACCGATCTGGTTGACGATGTAGGCCGCATAGTCCTTGGTGCCCTGGCTGAGGACGGTCGCGACGGTGCCCGTCGGCGTCGCCGGCGCTTTGCCCGTCACCGTCAGGGTCTGGTACTCGGTGCTGGCCCCGGGACAGTACAGCTGGTAGGAGCCGCCGTCCAAGGTGAGGGTGAACGGCACCGGGTCCAATCCCGGTGCCAGATTCTCCTTTTCACCGACGATGCGCTGGTCGCGGAGCAGTTCGACCTCGCTGATGCCGGGGGGCATTGGTGTTGGCCACGGTGAAGGTGACCGGCCCGGCGGGCACGTTGGTGGTGTCCAGCGCGCAGCCGTCCTTGCCGGCGCTGTTGGTCAGGGTGATCTTGACCGCATTGCCGCCGTCGGGCCTGGACTGCGCAGCATGGTTCGCGTTGTCGCCCGAGTGGCCGCATGCGGTCACCGACAGCATCGTCGTCGCAACGAGAACCGCTGCGGGCCAAGCGGATTAACGAGATCGGCACGTTGCCCCGGCGATGCGCCTCACCATCGATTGCTTTCCTCTCATCTTCTCGCTTGCGGTCCACGCGCACCGAGGCTAGCGCCGACAGCGCGCCCGCCACCGCGAAACCGGCGATTACCAAGGGAAGCCAGACATTCCACAGCTGTCCCTCCCCCGGTTGCGGTCGCCGGCGGCGATCACGGCGGCGGTCGCGTGGTCTTCGGCGGCGGACGTAGACCAGTCGGTCGCCAGCCCGCCGAGACTGACGGTCTTGGCCCCGGTCAACCCGCCGCCCGTCAACATCGCCGTGCGGTTGCTCGCCGCTTTCGCACTGATCACCGCATCGCCCCGGGTGAGCACCGTGTACACGGTGGTCGTCGACCATTGGCCCTGAAACGGCCCCGGGGTGCGTGCCGCCGCCAGACCGACCGGCAGCCGGCCACCGGTCATGTAGCGCGGCTGGTCCAGCGTGATCTCGGGCGCGCCGTCGACCCCGGCGGTTTCGGAGGCCTGCCACGCCTGGACCGACAGCCCGTCCACGCTCTGGTCGTCGGCCAGGACAAGCTGGATGTGGTGCACGGTCGAGGTGCCCGCGGGGGTGACGGTCAGTTCGCGCCCGTGCGGCCCAGTCGCCATCGACACCGCGGCGGCGTGGCCGGCGCGGTCGGTGACGGTGCGGGTGCGCGCGGCGTCGACCGTGTCCCGGGCGGGCGCCGCGACCGCGACCACGGCGGCGACGGCCAGCAGCAGCGTGGCGACGGTCGCCAGCAGCCGGCCTCGGCGCGCGGGGTGGCCGCCAGCCGGGCCGGCCACAGGAACACGACGAGCACCGGCACGGCGTACAGCAGCCAGCCCAGCACCTCGACCAGACGGGGGTCGGCGGGGATACCGAGCACGCCGGTGGTGACCGCGCCCAGCACGGAATCGCTCGGGATCCAGCCGGACAGGTCGAAAAGCTGCCGCTGGCCGATGTTCAGCCAGCCGGCCTCGTGCGCGGTGCGCAGCGCACCCAGCACAGGCCGGCGGCGATCAGCACCAGGAACACCCCGGTCACCCGGAAGAACCGGCCCAGGTTCAGCCGCAGGCCGCCGAAGTACAGGCCCACGCCGAGCCCGGTCGACGTCGCGATGCCCACCACCCCGCCCAGCACGGCGAACCGCCGGCTGCCGTGCGAGGTTTCAGCCGCCGCCAGCAGGAACACCGACGTCTCGAAGCCCCCTTGAGGACGGCGAGGAAGGCCATGGCGGCCAGCGCCAGGGCCCCGCCGCGGTTGACCGCCTGGCGGGCTTCGCGCTCGAGTTCACCCTTGAGCTGCGCGGCGTTGCGGTTCATCCAGATGATCATCGAGGTCACGAACACCACCGCGACGCCGGCGAACATCGGGCGCAGGGTCTGGCCGTTCGCTTGAGGAAGGCGGCGACGATGCCCACGACCAGTGACGCCTCGAGGCCTTCACGCAGACCGATGAGAAACGTGCCGATGAATACACCGAATACACCCTGCATACGCCCGATTTCTGTCCCGCCGATCGGGACTTTCGGCTTAGCGTAGCCTAGCTAAACTCCGGTCGGCGGCCAGGTCCTGCGGTCGCCGGATCAGGCGGCCGGCTGCGTCACGAAGTCGATGAGTTCTTCGACCCGGCTGATCAGCGCCGGCTCGAGGTCGTTCCAGTCGCGCACCCGCGAACGGATGTGCCGCCACGCCCGGGCGATGTCGGCCTGATCGCGTGCGGCAAACGCAACGCCCGGCACACACCGTGCTTCCACTCCACGTGCCGGGGCACCTCCGGCCAGGCCGCCAGGCCCAGCCGCTGCGGTTTGACCGCCTGCCAGATGTCGACGTAGGGGTGGCCGACGACCAGCGTGTCGATGCCACCAGGCCCCCGTCGCACCGCGTCGGCGATGCGCGCCTCCTTGGAACCGGGCACCAGGTGGTCGACGAGCACGCCGAGCCGCCGCCCCGGGCCGGGCGCGAACTCGGCGACGATGTCCACCGGATCGTCGACGCCGCCGAGTTGCTCGACGACGACGCCTTCGATCCGCAGGTCCTCCCCCCACACCTGCGCGATCAGTTCGGCGTCGTGGCGGCCCTCGACGTAGATGCGCGGTTGGCGCGGGCAACCCGCGCTCGCACGCCCGGCACGGCGAGCGATCCGGACGCCGTCCTGGCCGCGGCGGCCGGCGCCGGCCGCCGCGGCGCCGTCAAGATGACCGGGCGGCCTTCAAGCAAAAACGCAGGGCCCAAAGGAAACCCACGCACATGACCGCACCGGTCTTCCAGATCCACCCGACCGTATTCCACCCGCACCACCGCGTCGACGTAGCCGTTTTCCACGTCCTCGACCACCAGCCCCGGCTCGGCGGGATGCTCGGTCGAGCGGGGCTTGCGCCGACCCGGCGCAAGGACATCGGTTCCATAGCGATCCATCACGCGGCGATACTAGAAAGCGTTGCGGCCAAACATCGTTACGGCACGCCACCGTGTGCGAATCGTGACCGAGACCGGCGCCGCTGAAACCGGGCCGGGGCTGCCAGCACCGCCGGCGAGAAAAACACGTTTAACTGTGTGGCGTTACCTGGCTGATCACGTTGCCGATGGTACGTTGCTAGCCAGGTAAAGCACTGCCGCTTAAGCGCAACCGTGGCGGTTAGCGAGGTGGACGTATGGACCTGGCGCACTGGGTGACCAGCATTGTGGCTTTCGTGCGGGCCGGCTACCCCGCCGGCATGCCGGCCACCGGTCACGTGCCGTTGGTGGCGTTGGCGCACCGGCGTCTGTGCCACGACGACATCACCACCATCGCAACCGATCTCATCACCCGCCGACTGTGGCCAATCAGCTCCGTTGACATCGGGGTGGAGATCACCCGGTTCACCAATCAGCTGCCCTCACCGCAGGACGTCGACCTGGTGTTGCGCCGCGTTCGCGCGATCCGCTGCTCGCGCGGATAGCCAATTGCCCGGCGGCCCACCGCCGTCACGGAGTTTCGGGCACCGGGCCGCCGCAGGCCTTCAAGTAGTCGGCGTAGTTCCAGGTCTGCAGAAACTGTTCGCCCGCTTGCCTTCCCCGTTCGTAGAGAGCTTCGCGTTGCTGTGCGGTGATGTCGAAGTAGATCGGGCTGACATCCTCGGTGGGCACGAAGATGGTGCGCCGCACGGTGCACGGGTCGTCGATGTAGGCGTTGTCCTGGTTGCTGACCAACGTCTCGATCGCCGCGATCCCCAACGACACCGGGCCGTGCACGGGATGAGTGGGCGGAATCCCCGGCCGGGCCGACAACCGGATCCCGATGGTGGGCCATTGCGGTTGCCCGTCCGGCCGGTCGAACAACTCGACCGGAAAGTCCGACAGCAAGCCGCCGTCCACCCAGGTCGCCCCACCGACCCGAACCGGCTCGAACACATACGGAATCGCAGACGAGGCGTGCACCGCGCGGGCCACCGGGAAGTCGTCGGGGTCGATGCCGTACGAGCCGAGGTCCCAGGGGATGCGCACCAGCCGGCGCCGGGACAGGTCGCTGGCCGTCACCACCAGCGACCAGGCGAACTGCTCGGGCGCCTCGCCGGTGCGCAGATCGCCGAACGTCCGCACGCCCAGATCGCCGAGCAGACCGGCCAGCAACTGTTCCAGGGAAGCCCCGCGGTACACGCCGTCCGACGTCAACAGCGACAGTCCCCGGCCGATCAGCGGCACGTGGCCGATCATGTTGCGGTCCAAGAACTTCCGGTAGTCAATGGTGCGCATGATGTCGGTCAGCCGGCTCAGCGGCTCGCCGGCGGTCTGCAGGGCCGCCGTCAGCGAGGCGACCACCGCACCGGCGCTGCTGCCGGCCACCCGGGGAAACCGGTAGCCGGCCGCGGCCAGCGCATCCACCGCCCCGACCAGCCCGATGCCGCGGACGCCGCCGCCTTCGCACACCAGGTCGGCACGCACTGTGTTCACCATGACCCCCTTACCCGATTCGCTGGCCGTCGCACCCGAAGAAGTGCAGGTGCCCGGGCACGGGATTCAGGCGCACCCTGCTGCCCTTCTCCGGGGGGTTGCGCCCGTCGGTACGCGCGACGATCGGCGCGTCGATCACCTTGCCCGAACCGGTGATCCGGCCGTACAGGTAGGCGTCGGCACCCAACTCCTCGACCACGTCGACCTCCATCTCGACACCGAGACCGCCCAGCTCGAAATGCTCGGGACGCACCCCGACGACGACTTCGCTTGCCACGCCGGCGATCTGCCGTGGCAGTGCGGTCGGCCAATCACCAAGTGACACAGCCGAATCCACTACCGGCAAGGTGAAAAGGTTCATCGCCGGCGATCCGATGAACCCCGCCACGAAGACGTTGCTCGGATTGCGGTAGAGCTCCCGGGGCGGCGCGAACTGTTGCAGCACACCGTCGCGCAGCACGGCGACGCGGTCACCCATCGTCATCGCCTCCACTTGATCGTGGGTGACGTAGACGGTGGTGGTGCCCAGCCGCCGCTGCAGCGCGGCGATCTGGTTGCGGGTCTGCACCCGCAACTTGGCGTCGAGGTTGGACAGCGGTTCATCCATCAGGAAGACCTGCGGCCGGCGCACGATCGCGCGGCCCATCGCCACTCGCTGCCGCTGACCGCCGGACAGGTCTTTGGGTTTGCGATCCAGATACGGTTGCAGGTCAAGCAGTTTCGCGGCGTCCAGCACCCGCTCGTGGATCTGCGCCTTGGGTGTCTTGGCGATCTTCAGGGCGAACCCCATGTTCTGGGCCACCGTCATGTGCGGGTACAGCGCATAGTTCTGGAAGACCATCGCCACGTCTCGTTGCTTGGGGTCGACGTTGGTGACGTCCCGGTCACCGATCAGGATGCGTCCGGAGTCCACGGTTTCCAGCCCGGCCACCATCCGCAGTGAGGTGGTCTTGCCGCAGCCGGAGGGCCCGACCAGCACCACGAATTCACCGTCGCCAACAGCGAGGTTCAGGTTGTCCAGGGCGGGCCGGTCCGCCCCCGGGTAACGCCGGGTCGCTTGCTGGAACGTCACCGAAGCCATGCTCACCCGCCCATCCCGGTGACGGCGATGCCGCGAACGAACGAGCGTTGCGCGATCGCGTAGATGATGACCAGGGGCAGCATGATCAGCATCGAGGCTGCCATCAGAACCGGCCAGCGGGCAACGTATTCGCCCTTCATCCGGACCAGGCCCAGGGTCAGGGTGGCCAGGCTGCTGCGCTGAATCATCAACAGCGGCCACAGGAAGTCGTTCCAGACGTTCACCCAGGTGAGCACGGCGAGCACCATCACCGCCGGCCGGGCGTGCGGCAGCAGGATCCGCCAATAGACCTGCCACGGCGTGCAACCGTCCAGGATCGCCGCTTCCTCCAGATCGGTGGGAAGGGTGCGGAAGAATTGCCGCATCAGGTAGGTGCCGAACGCGCTGCCGAAGAACCCGGGCACGATCATCGCCCACGGGGTGTCCACCCATCCCAGCGTACGCATGATCAGGAATTGCGGGATCACCGTCACCGTCAGCGGCACCATCAGCGTGCCCAGATAGACCACGAACAGCGTGTCGCGGCCGCGGAAATCCAGTCGGGCAAAGGCGTATCCGGCCAGGGAGCAGAAGAAGACGTGCCCGGCGGTGACGCAGCCGGCGTACAGCACGGTGTTGACGAACATCCGCCCGATCGGCATCAACGCGAACACCTCGGTGTAGTTCGACCAGCGCGGGCGGACCGGCACCAGCGTGGGCTCGCTGACCTCGCCCTCGGTTTTCAGCGATCCCGACACCGCCCACGCGATCGGGAACAGCGCACACCAGGCGATGCCCAGCAGCGCGGCGTAGACGGTAGCGGCACGGAGCACGGTGCGCTTGATGACGGCCTTACTTGAGCCCACGGGAAGTCTCCAAGGAACGTCGATGGCTGACCCGCAACTGCACCACGGTCAGCACCAGCAGGACCGCGAACATCACCCACGCCAGTGCGGAGGCGTATCCGAATTCCAGGAACGAGAACGCATGCTGGAACAGCCTGATGCCCAGCACGTAGGTCGCCGACTCGGGTCCGCCGCTGGGGCCGGTGAGCACGTAGACCATGTCGAATGCCTGGAATGCGTGGATGATCGAGATGATCACCACGAACGAGATCGACCCCCGGATCAGCGGCACGGTGATGGCGAAGAATTGCCGGATCTCGCCGGCGCCGTCGATCCGCGCCGCCTCGTACACCGTTTCCGGAACACCCTGCATCGCCGCCAGCAGGACCACCGTGGCGAACGGGACGCTGCGCCACACGCTGACGATGCACAGCGACGCCATGGCCCAGCGGGGCTCCACCAGCCACGGCACCGGGCCCAGCCCGACCCAGCCGAGCATGATGTTCAGCAGCCCGTTGTCGGTGTTGAAGACGAATTGCCACACCACCGCCATCACCACCGAGGAGATAGCCAGCGGCAGAAAGACGATCGTCCGGAAAATGCCGATGCCCCTGACCTTTTGGTTCAGCACACCGGCGACGGCCAGGCTGATGGCCACCGTCGGGACGACCGATCCCAGCGTGAAGATCACCGTGTTGCGGATCGCGATCAGAAACAGCGGATCGGAGCTGAACAGATCCGTGAAGTTCTTCAGCCCCACGAACTTCGGCGGGGTGAACACGTCCCACCGCTGAAAGCTCATGTACAGCGAGAAGCCCAGCGGAAAGAGCATGAACACAGCGACCGCCACCATGTTGGGCGCGACGAACAACCGGCCCGCCCATGCGTGCCGGCGCCACGGGCTCGGGTTCTTCGGGGTTCGCCGGCCCGCCCCGGTGTCCAGCGCGGTCATGGTCTGCGCAGCACTTCGTCCACGGAGCGGGACAGCCCGGCCAATGACGCCGCGGGCCGGCTGCCCCGCAGGATGGGCCCAAAGTTGCGGTCCATCAACGCATTGACCTTCTCCCACGCCGGGGTGATCGGCAGGCCCTGGGAGAAAGCCGGTCCGTCGGTGAGCACGCCGAGGTTGCCGACCCGCCGGTGCGCCCTGGCGAATCCGTCCGATTTGAGCGCCGAGCGCAGCACCGGAACGAACAGGCAGGATTCACCGATCAGCGCCTGCCCGACGGGCCCGGTGGCGAACTTGACGAACTCCCAGGCCTGCTCCTTGCGCGGGCTGCTCGACGAGATAGCCAGCCCGGTGGCGCCGATGTCGGAACAGGCGACCCGCCCCTTGCCGACCGGCAACGGAGCGACGTCGAAATCAAGGCCCTCGGCGCGGATGTAGGTCTGGTAGCGCCAGTGCCCGCCGAGCGCCATGGCGGCCCTGCCCACGGCGAACAGGTTGGGCGTCGACATCGACTGTGTCTCCGAGGCATTGGGGGCGACCCGGTATTTGTTGGCCAGGTCGGCGTAGAACTGCACCGCCTCCTGGAAGGCGGCGTTGTCGAAGTTGAAGTGGGTCGGGTTCAGCCGCGGATCCGACCAGGGCACGCCGTTGTTCATGGCGAACAGGCCGGCCGAGTAGTAGGAGCCCCAGGTGTTGACGAATCCGTACTGGGCGGCCCGGCCGGAGGCGTCGCGCTTGGTCAGCGCGCGCGCCGCGTTCAGGAATTCGGTGAAGTCCCAAGGGTGTTCCCACGCCGTGGGCGGTGACGGCACTCCGGCCTCGTCGAAGAGCCGCTTGTTGTAGAACAGGTAGTTGCCCGACCATTGCTCGGGAAGGGCGTACTGCTTGCCGTTGAAGGTGAAGGTCTCATACAGCGCGGGGATGCTGTCGGCCTGCAGCTGCTGGGCGAACGTCTTGTCCCGTGCCAGCAGCGGGCCCAGATCCAGCAGCACACCGCGGTCGGCGAGTTCGGCGTAGGACAGTTCCCACGCCATCAGCACGTCGGGGCATCTGCCGCCGACGCAAAACGTCGAAAGTTGTTGCATCACGCCGGGCCCGGACAGCAGCGCCCGCACCTTGATGTCGGGGTGGCGGCGCGCGAACTCGTCGATGATGCGCATCCGCGCGTCCCGCTCCTCCGGATTGGCCGCGAAGAAGAAGGTCAGCGCGCCGTCGTCGTCGGAGCCGCAGCCGGCCGGCCATGGGGTGAGCGCCGCCGCGGAAAGCGCGCCCGCACCGCGCAGCAGGCTGCGCCGTCCGAACGGCCTATCGAGCATGGTCCTCCCGTTCTGGCTCGGTGCCGGTCCGGTGGCCGGCTTCCTCTGACGTCCTTGGTACCCGATCAGGTTGTGATGTTCCTGAACCGGGCGGCGGTGGCAGCGCCAGCGTTGCCCCCGGCGGATGCGCTCAGGGTCGCCGGTGATGTCGATCGTGTGGATACGATCATCGGCCCCGATGCCGATCACCAACAGGATCTGGGCGCGCCCGCGGGCAGCGATCACGATGCCCGGTGTCCCGTCGATGAGCATGACAGCACCGGCGCGGGCCCGCCCGGCGAATCGACGGGTCTCCTGCGCGACCCGGGTGGCGCCGCGCAGCGCGGTCGGCACGTCCGCGGGCACCAGGGCAGGATCGACGGTGCGCAGCACGTCGGGAGCCAGCAGCTGCAGCAGCGCGGCGATGTCACCGCCGCGCGAGGCCGCCAGGAACGCCTGCACCACCTCGACGTAGCGCTCGATCCGGTACCCGTCCCGGCGGGGTGGGCCGGCCGGGGCGGCGTGCAGCCGGGCGTGGGCCCAGCTGACCAGCTTCTTGGCGGCGTCCGGCGACCGGTTTAACAATTCGGCGATCGTCTCGAACGGCATGGCGAACACGTCGTGCAGGACGAAGGCGACGCGCTGCGCCGGCGAGAGCCGATCGAGCACCACCAGCAGCGCGGTGCTCACCGAATCGGCCAGCAGGGTGTCCTCGTCGGCCGGCGACGACGCCGGCACGGCCAGCCGGTCCAGTTCCTCGGGCGCGGCGAGCGGTAGCACGGCACGCCGTTTGCGCGCCCGCAGCTGATCGAGGGCCTCGCGCGCGGTGATCGTCGTCAACCACAGCCGGACAGGTTGTCGACCGCCGCGAAGTCCGCGCGACTGGCCTTGAGCCAGGCCGACTGCACCGCACCGTCGGCGTCGGCCAGCGAACCCAGCAGCTGGAACGCGATCGACCTCAGGTGGCGCCGGTCGTCGTCGAAACACTGCGCCAGCTCCGCCAAATTTCGTGGGGCGTTCATGAGTCACATTTTCCGCACAGCAGTCGTCAAGTTAGTGACCGCATCCCTCCGACATGCCAAGGAGACCACCATGACCATACCGATCGCGGGTCGCGCGGCGCTGTGCACCCGCGCGGCCGGCCGCGACGAGAACTCCGGAAACGGCTGCGCGGCAAGGGATTGATGCACATGAACACCGTATTCGTCGGGATCATACTGTTCACCGCCGCGATCGCGGTGGCCGACTTCGTCCCGGCGCGATTCGTGCTGGCCAACTCGGCCGAGGTCGGGGTGCCGCGGTCCTGGCTGCCCGCGCTGGGTGCGGCGAAATTGGCCGGGCCGCCGGCCTCGTCGTCGGGCTGCTGGGGTTGCCGGCGCTGGGAATCGCCGCGGCCGCCGGGCTGGTGGTGTTCTTCGTCGGTGCGGTGCTGACGCACCTGCGGGCCGGCGTACTGTACAACATCGCGTTTCCCGGGGCCTACCTGTGTCTGTCCGCGGCATCGCTGGCCTGGATGGCTCTGCGCTGAAGCGGGCCGAGGTCAGGCCGGGAAGTAGCGGATCCGGTTGATCGCGTTGGCCCGCCAGGCCACATCGGCGAACATGATGGCGCGGCCGTGACCCGAATGTA
Organism: Mycobacterium lepraemurium; assembly: GCA_002291465.1. Lineage (GTDB taxonomy): Bacteria > Actinomycetota > Actinomycetes > Mycobacteriales > Mycobacteriaceae > Mycobacterium > Mycobacterium avium. The sequence goes on from CP021238.1 coordinate 2,079,134, forward strand.
GCGAGACCGCCACGCTGGGGGCCGGCACTGTTCATCTTGGTGAGGCCCGCCCCCGCCAACTGTTCGGCCAATTCGGCCAGTTCGATCGGGTCGCGGTCGCCCAAAGTTATTGCCGCCGTTGATGACAACGCCTGCGCAGCGGCGAACTTGTCGCCGCCTACGACGGCGTCGAGGAAGCGCCGCACCAGCCGCTGGTGCGGCGCACCCACGCGGTGGAATCCGGCCATGAAGCCCGCGCTGACCCGCCATCCCTGATTGCGCAACAGCCCGCGGCACAGGTCCACGGCAGGTCGCGCCGCGCCCGGGCCGCTGCGCAGGAACTGGACCATCATGGCCGGAAGCTCCCAATAAGCACGCAGCGCGCCGATTAGCCACTCGCCGTTGGTTTCTCGAAGGTCGTAGCGCAGGAACGCGGGAATGTACATGATGAGCGCCGGGCCCATCGCCACCTCGAGCTCCAGATCGCGCAGCACCGTCGTGCCGAAAACGATGTCGAGGTCGCGGTGGAACCTGATGTCCCGAGACCCGATGAACGTGTCATAGAAGCGGCCGATCTGCGTCCTCCCGAGGTGCGGTCGCGAGCCGACCGGATCCTCGATCCGGCCGTCGGGGGTGAACAACGCCACCCACGCGGTGCGGTCGTGCGCGGCGGCCGCCTGCGGCGAGCGCTCCACCGCGGCCAGCAGCTGCTGTCGATCCAGGGGCGCCACCATCACCGCTCTCCAACCAATTCGATTCCGGCGCTTCGCATTTCGTCCAGTGCCCGGGCTGCCGAATCCTGCGCTGCGGCCGCGGTCAGGTGCACCAGCACCCGGGTGGTCAGGCCCGCGCGCGCCGCATCCTCGGCGGTCCGCCGCACGCAATGGTCGGTGGCGATGCCGACCACGTCGACCTCGTCGACCCCGCGCCGGCGCAACCATTCCAGCAGCGGCGTCCCGTTGTCGTCGACGCCCTCGAAGCCGCTGTACCCCGCGGCGTAGGCGCCCTTGCGGAAGACGGCGCCGACGCGGGTGGTGTCCAGCTCGGGCCGGAAATCGGCGCCGGCGCTGCCGGCGAGGCAGTGCACTGGCCAGGACGACGAATAGTCGGGACGGCCGGAGAAGTGATCACCCGGGTCGATGTGGGAATCCTGCGTCGCCACCACGTAGTCGTAGCCCGGAGCGTCGTCCAGGTAGGCGTTGATGGCGGGCGCCACGGCCGCGCCACCGGCCACCGGCACCGAGCCGCCCTCGCAGAAATCGTTTTGCACGTCGACGATGATCAACGCTCGCACCACTTCACCCTAGCCGCACCCGCCGGGCCGCCGCAGCGGCCGCGGCGCGACTCTAGCTGGGCATATCGGCGCCACGGTTTGCTCGACAACGAGCCGGGTAATACACCGGCCATGGTGATCAGGAGAATCGCGCGACCCCTGTTACCAGTGGCATTCATCGGGCAAGGAGTCAGCTCACTGCTCAACCCGAAATCGGCGGCCGAGGCGCCGGCGCCCGCCGTGGACGGGCTGCAGGCGTTACCGGATCCGGTGAGCGGCAACATTCCCAGCGATCCCGAGACGGTCGCACAGATCACGGCGGCGGTCCAGATCGGCGGCGGTCCAGATCGGCGGCGGTCTGCTGCTGGCCACCGGCATGCTGCCCCGGGTCGCCTCGGCCGCACTCGCGCTGACGGTGTTGGCGGCCAACCTCGAGGCGCACTCGTTCTGGAACGAAAGCGACCCGGTGGCCAAAGCCCAGAATCACCGACAGTTTCTCACCGACCTGAGCCTGCTGGGCGGATTGTTGATCGCCTCCGCGGACACCGCGGGCAAGCCCTCGCTGGGCTGGCGCGGACGGCGGGCCGCCGAGCGGCTCTCGGAGCGGGTGTCGTCGGCGTGGCCCGGCTCCGACGACTCGGGGTTCGAGGCCGACCTGTCGGAGCCGGGCGAGCGGATTGCGCACGGCCTGCAGATCGGCGCCGAGCGGGGTCGCGAATTGGCCAGCACGGCCGCCGAGCGCCGCAAGCCGCTGGCCAAAAAGGCACGCAAGCGCAGCGAGAAGCTCGCCGGCACGGCGCGGGTGCACGGCGAGGAGCTGGCCGACACCGCCCGCGAGCGGGTCGGCGGCCAGGTCGGGACCGGACGCCGCAAGCTGTCCTGGTGAGCGATTAGACCGGCCAACGCGACCGCAAGGTCTCGGGTGCCCACGCCGGCCAGTCGACAGCACCGACCGTCAGCCCGCCGCTGAGCCGGGCCACCACACGCGGCCCGCGCAGCCGGCTGTTGTCGTAGCCGGTAGCCAGGTCGGCCAGCGTCATCGCCTCGGCGACCGGAGTCCACAACCGGCGATGCCGCTCGCGGATCTTGGTCTCCGGCACGTCATGGCCGCCGGCCCGCACCCGGTGCCGGACCCGTTCGACGGCAAGGTCTTCCGGGGTGAGCAGCACGTGCAGCACGACGGTGAAGCCGGCGCGGCGGGCGGCGTGCAGCAGGTCCAGCTTGGACGGATGGGAAAACACGGTCTCGGCGATGAACGACCGGCCCAGGTCGATCAGCTTCGCCCGGGTGTCGGCGGCGACCTTCGCGGCGTCGTAGGTGTGCGACGCCGGATCCTGCGACCAGCGCTGCCGCGCGATCTCGTCGGCGTTGACCACCACGCTGCCCGGCAGCAGCGGCGCCAGGGTCAACGCGATGAACGTCGACTTGCCGGCGCCGTTGGGCCCGACCACCACGTCGAGTCGCTCCATCCGGCCGCCGGACCGCCCGCGGGTGCCGGGTCAGCGCCGGCCTGCCAGCACCACCGCGGTGCCGTCGGGCCGGTGCTCGACGATCTCGCCGTCGTCGTTGAGGGCCACCGTGTTGACACCCTGCCCAGCCAGCGTCGCCCCGTAGTTGGTGCGCGCCAGGCTTTCGTCGATGGCCGCCGAGATCTCGGCGTTGAACACCACGCCCTCCTCGAGGGTGAGTTCGGCGGTGGACAGCCGGCCGGCCAGCGCGGCTTCCACCCGCCGCCGGGACGCGGTGTGCTGGCTGGACACCGCACGCCCGACCCGCGCCCAGTGGTCGAGCTGCTGCTTGGCCGAGCGGCTCTGGCGGGCGCCCTCGGCCGCCGCGCTGTCCATCAGGTCGGACGCGACCCGGGTGACCCGATCGACGGCCTCGGCCATCACATCCTCCTCGACGCCCCGCAACCGCAACACCCTGTTACAGTCCGTAGCAGAATGCTACACAACGGCCCGGGGGTCGGCTACCGGCGGGCCCGCAGGACGGCGTCGACGATCGAATCCACCTCGAGGCCGGCGTCCACGGTCAACCCCGCCTCGTCGGGGCCCAGCGGCTCCAGGGCGTCCAGCTGCGACTGCAGCAGCGCGGCAGGCATGAAGTGGCCCGACCGGGCCGCCAGCCGGGAGCCGATGAGCGCCGCCGAACCGGACAGATGCAGGAACGCGACGTTCCGGCAGCGCGCGCAGCCGGTCTCGGTACGCCCGCTTCAACGCCGAACAAGCGGCCACGCCGCCGTCGCGGTGGGCGGGCAGCCATTCGCCGACCTCGTCCAACCAGGGGCGGCAGTCGTCGCCGCCGAGCGGTGTGCCGGCCGCCATCTTGGCGATGTTGGCGGGCGGGTGCAGGGTGTCAGCGTCGACGAACGGGACCCGCAAGCGCCGCGCGAGCGCCACCCCGACCGTCGACTTGCCCGACCCGGAGACGCCCATCACCCCGACCGGTGCCGATCCGCTCACCCGATCCGTTCGCCGAGATTGCGGTTCCATTCCAGCCAACCGACACCGCGGCAGCCGTCGCCGGTGCTGACGGCGGCCCAGACGCGGGGGAACTGGCTGACCCGCCCGTCGGAGGCGACCAGCCGGACCGGCGCCTGGCCGCGCACGTCCACCTGCGTGGTGATGTCGCCCGGGTTGAGCTCCAGCGTCGCGTCCAGTGGTAATCCGTTGTCGACGAAGGATTCTCGCGAGTCGATGGTCTGCAGTTCGGTGACGTCGCCGTCGGCGCCCTGGGTGTAGCCGATGCTGAGCCGGGGATGCGGATGTTCACCCCGTGCAGATGGGTGCCGTCGTCGAGGTGCAGTGCGCTCCAGATCCAGTCCATGCTCCACCAGTCGCACACCCCCAGGAGTGATCGCGTTGTCCGGCAACGGATTCGACCCGGTAGCCGGTGTCGCCGATGGTGAAGCTGCCGGTGTCGGTGCACGGAATCTCGTAGCGGGTCGTCATCGCGTATTTGGTAGGGCGTGCCGTCGGTGTGCCAATCCAGGTTCATGGTCATCTCGACGGGGGTGCCGTGCTCCCCGCGCAGCAGCGTCGCCGGGTCGGCGTAGGCCCGGGCCAGGGCCCGCACGTCGACGCGGTAACTGCGCAGCGGCGCGCCGGCGGAATGCGTGATCGCGAAGGTGTCGGTGCGCACCGTCCACGGATCCGGCGGCAGCGGCACCTGCGCGTCGACGGCCACGGTCGGCATGTCGGGGCCGCACACCAACGCGTGCACCCACGCGGTCTGCTGGTTGGCGACCAGGCCGAGGCGAAACCAGCAGCCCAATCCCTGTGCGGGATCGGCGAAGTCGGCGCACCAGCTCTCGCTCCACAGCGGTTCGGTGGTGGGATCGTGGGCGAGTTCGTCCTCGGGCAAGGGCCGCAACGGCTCGGGCGCGCTCGCGGCCGGCAGCGTCGCCAGCGCGTCGGTGTCGAGCACGTGGTCGCAGTGCCGCCGCAGCATCATCATGAACATCTGGTCGCCGCGGTCGGTGCGTTTCACCAGCATCGAGGAGACGATCGCCATCATCACCCCGAAGAAGCTCTGCCGGCGGACCCCGTCGGCGACGTCGGCCAGGGTGATGGGCAGCTGCGGGCCCAGCGCCTCGTGGTAGGCCCGCAGCAGCGCGTCGTAGTGTTCGCGGCGGTCCTCGTGGGCAGCGCGCAACCCAGGAAGTAGGCGAGATCGGTCATCGCCGGGCCCCAGGACACGGTCTGCCAGTCGACCACCGTCAGCGCGCGGCCCCGGCGGTGCCGAACAACATGTTGTCCAGCCGGTAGTAGCCGTGCACCAGGCCCCGGACGCCCGGCTCCTGAGCAAGATAGCCGTCGAACGCGGCCACCAGGCGTTCGCACACCGGCCCGGTGCTCGGGCGCGATCTAGTCGCCGTAGCGCTCCACGAAGCCCGCGTACAGCGGCGCGATCATGGCCTGGTTCAGCGACGCGTCGCGGTTGAGCCACGGCGCCTGCGCCAGCGAGATGTCGCCGAGCAGCGGGCCGTGCAGCCGCCCCAGCTCGACGACCCCCAGCCGGGCCTGTTCGATTGTGGCACCGGCGATTTCGTCGCCGACGACGGCCCGGCCCGGCGTCGCCCAGCAGCAGGTCGAACACGCCGGTCGAGGTGTCCACGGCCGCGTGGTAGCAGGGCGCGATCGGCCCGCCCAGCCGCGGCGCGACGTCACCGTAGAAGCGGACCTCCCGCTCGTAGAGGCCCAGCGCCAGGCCGGTCTGCCGGCTGACCGGAGCGGTGGCCGCGACCTTGAGCACCACCGACTCGGGTCCCTGCGCATCGGCCTGCGCGTAGCGCAGCCGGATCCGGTAGCACTCGCTCATCTGGCCGGTGCCGATGCGCTCGACCGAGAAGTCCGCGATGGGGCCGGTGCCGATCACCGCGGCCAGCCAGGAGGAACTCAGGTCACTGGGTCGTTCGATGACTTGCTCGGTCTCGGCATACATGAGGGTTAGCGTGCCAGGTCAACGCGGTAGTGAGAAGCCGTCCAAGGCCATCCGGCGGTGCGGGTGCGGATCGAACTCCACGCGCGATTTCCGGTCGAAGACCAGCATGGCGCGATCGGCGGGGGTGTAGCGCGGCCAGTCCGCCCCCGGCACCGGTGCGGTTGAAGGCCCGCCAGCGCCGCTGCACCTGATTGCTCACCCGCAGCGCGGCCTGCCGATCGGCCGCGGCGATCAACAGCGCGCCGAACCTGGTGCGGTAGACGTCGAACACGGCGAGCAGCTCGGTGGCGTGGGTGGCGCCGAAACCCGACCAGCACAGCGTGCACGGGGCGTAGTCGTACCGGTAGAGGTAGGTGGGCGCGTGCGTGCAGTGGGCCTCGGCGATCTGCCAGGCCGCCGAGCCGAAGGCGAAGTCACCGCCGAGCTGGATGCACGCGGACCGGTCGGGATAGTCCGGATAGGCGGCGGTAATGCGTTCGCGGACAGCCGGTTCCGCGTCGGCCAGCAGCTCTTCGACCATCGATTCGTTGGTCGGCAGCATGGCCAGGAACCGGGTGAACAACCGGCCTCTTCGGCGTTGGTGCCCACGATAAGGGGCACCCGGTGCGCCTCGCCGCGCCGCATCGCCTCCACCAGGTCCGTCGGCAGGATGTCGTCACCGACCACGGGGCCGATCGGGAAGGCGCCCAACCTGTCCGGCATGCCCTCGTCGATCAGCCGGTGCTGGGTCTTGACCAGTTGGGCCGCCGACGCCTGCATCAGCGCGTTGGCCGCGTCCTGGCGGCGCACACCGTGCAGGTTGGCGAAGCGGTTCGCGAATTCGGCGGCGACCTCCTTGGAACGCACCAGTCCCGAGGCTGGGATTTCCGAAATAGCTTGGGCGAACAGTCCTTTGGCGGCAGGGATGGCCAACAGCGTGGCGGTGATGCACGCTCCGGCGCTCTCCCCGAAAATCGTGACGTTGTCCAGGTCGCCGCCGAACTCGGCGATGTTGTCGCGCACCCACTGCAACGCCAGCACCAGGTCGCGCAGGTACAGGTTGCTTTCCAGGGGGATTGCCGGCGTCGACAGCGACGAGAAGTCCACGCAGCCCAACGCACCCAGGCGATAGTTCACAGACACGTAGACGCACCCGCGCCGGGCCAGCGCCGCCCCGTCGTACAGCGGTGTCGCCGAGCTGCCCAGGAAGTAGCCGCCGCCGTGGATGAACACCATGACCGGCAGCGGCCCCTCGGCCGGCGCCTCCGGCGTGACGACGTTGAGGGTGAGGCAGTCCTCGCTCATGGGCTGATAGCGGCCGCCGAGGCCGGAGAGGCCGAGCAGGGGTGTAACGGCGCTGCTGCGGCGCGCAATTGGCGAAGCCGTGGCAGTGCCGGACGCCCGACCACGGCTGCGCGGGCTGCGGCGCGCGGAAGCGCAGGTCGCCCACCGGCGGGCGCGCGTACGGGATGGACCGCCACCGGTGGACCCCGTCGCGGGTGAAGCCCTCGACGATACCGGTGGCCGTGCGGGCGCGGACGGTGCGGTCATGCATGAATCGACGGTAACCGACGTGACGGCGCCGCCGCGCGCGCAGCGCCCTATTTGCCCGGCGCGCCGGTTAGCCTGACTGGATGCGGATAGCTGCGATGATCGCCACGTCAGTACTGGTTGCCGGGTGCGCACACACGACGGGTGGCCGTTCGGAGCCCACCCCGAGCGGCTCGGCAACGCCGTCGGGGTCCGCCGCCGGCCCGTCGGGCAGCAAACCGCCGGGGCCGTCGGCCGCACCGGCCGCCGGTGCGGCGATGTCGGACGTCATCGCCTGGATCGAGGCAGGCCACCCGGCCGATCCGAGCCGCTACCACACGGCGACCCGCGAGGGCGTGGCCACGCCGCTGGGCGACGACATCGCGGTATCGGCCCTGGCCGGCAAAGTCTCGTGCATGACGGATGCCAAGCACACCGGCGGCGCGGTGGTCTGCCTGGTGAGCCTTACCCATCCCGCCCCGCCGCCCGCGACGGCCTACGGCCAATGGCAAGGCGGCTGGGTCGATTTCGACGGGACGAGCCTGCAGGTCGGGTCCGCCCGGGCCGATCCGGGTCCGTTCGTCAACGGCAACGGGACGGAGCTGGCCAACGGGGACTCGCTGGCGTTCGGGGAGTACCGGTGCCGCGCCGACCAGGCCGGCCTGTATTGCGTGAACTACGCGCACCAGTCGGCGGCCAAGCTCAGCCCGGCCGGGGTCGAGCCGTTCGGCTGCCTGCGCTCGACGCCGCCGCCCGACGGCGTGGGCGCCGCGTTCAGCTGCTGAGGCTTTCGCTGCCCAACGTCGACTTGTTGTGTGAAATCGTGGCTTTCGGCGCCAACAACTCGGCGCTTGGTGATGGTGCTGTGCGGCTCGGCGGTGGTGATGTATGGCGCGGCGGTGATCACCAGGTAACCGGGAGTTCTTTCATGCCATAGATGTTGGCGTCCTTGAACTTCAGCTGCTCCGGGGGCACCGCCAGTCTGAGCCCGGGCAGGCGGCGCGCCAGCGTGCCGAACGCGACCTGCATCTCGACCCGGGCCAGGTTCGCGCCGATGCATTGGTGCACGCCGTACCCGAAGCCCAAGTGCCGGCGGGGTTTCGGTCGGCGTCGAAGGATTCGGGATTGTCCACGAATTCGGTGTCCCAGTTCCCGGCGGGCGGGTTCATCACCACGAACTCCCCCGCCCGGATCAGCTGACCGGCGATCGTCAGGTCTTCGGTCACGACCCGGTCCACCTGGCTGTGCACGATGGACAGGTAGCGCATCAGCTCTTCGACGATGTTGGCGACGACGGCGGCGTCGTCCGTTTGTCCGATCCTGGCGTAGATCTCCGGATTCCCCAGCAGCGCAACGGTTCCCAACGAGATCATGTTGGCGGTGGTTTCGTGGCCGGCCTGCATCATGATCACGCTGTTCATGGCGGTGGTGGCGTGATCGAGTTGGCCCGTCGCCACGTATTCGGTGATCAGCCGGCTGATCAAGTCGTCGCCGGGTTCGCGTGCCTTGCGCTGCACCAACTCCTCGATGTAGGCGTACATGGCCCCGAAGGCCTTGCCCTTTTCCTCGTCGGTCGAGCCCCTTGGTGGTGTTGAACTGGAAGAGTTCCAGGTCTTCCGGCGGCACGCCCAGCAGCAGCGCGATCACCAAAGACGGCACCGGCAGGGCGAATTCCCGCACCAGTTCGGCCGGCGCACCGCCCTCGACCATCCTGTCGAGGTAGTGGTCGACGGTGTCCTGGATTTGCGGTCGCATCGATTCGCACCGCCGGAAGGTGAAGTTGCCGGTCAGCATGCGGCGCAACCGATGATGCTCGGGATCGTCGGTCCGGGCGAACATCACCGGGACCTTGTTGTCGGCATCGGTGGGCATGATCGAATCCGGAATGGTCTTGGCGGACAAGCGCGGATCGACCAGCGCGGCGCGAATGTCATGGTAGCGACTCACCACCCAGACCGGGTTACCTTGGAACAGCGCACGACGCAGCCCGGGTTATTGCCGCCAGTCCACGAACTCGGGTGGCGGGGCGAGCGGGCAGTGCGCCGCCCGCGGCATCGGCAACACCGGCAGCTCCGCGTCGGAACGAGATTCGGAGGTCTCGAAAGATATTGACATGACCCATGTTTCCAGTTATGTGGCATACGTCTGCCAGTTAAAGAGAGTAAAGTTCCGCCAGTTGGCAGTCAACTGTCGGTTACGCTGGGTCTCATGACCGCGGTTGAGGACCGGCCGTTACGTTCGGACGCGGCACGCAACGTCGAGCGCATCCTGCGCGCGGCCCGCGAGGTGTACGCGGAGTTGGGCCCCGACGCGCCGGTGGAGGCGGTCGCGCGCCGCGCCGGCGTCGGCGAGCGAACGCTTTACCGCAGATTTCCGGCCAAGGCGGACCTGGTGCGGGCCGCCCTGGACCAGAGCATCGCCGAGGATCTCACGCCGGTGATCGACAGCGCCCGCCACGCGAAGGATCCGCTGCGCGGGCTGACCCGCCTGGTGGAGGCCGCGATATCGCTGGGCGCCCGCGAGCAGAACCTGCTAGCCACCGTGCATCGGGCCGGGTCCCTCACCTCCGACATCTCGGTTTCGCTCAACGAGGCGCTCGGTGAGCTCGTCCGCGAGGGACAGCGGGCCGGCAGGATCCGCGCCGACCTGGTCGCCGACGATCTGCCCCGGTTGGTGGCGATGCTCTACAGCGTGTTGTCCACCATGGATGCGGGCAGCGAGGGTTGGCGACGCTATGTCGCACTGGTCGTCGACGCGATATCGGTCGATGAGCGCCGACCGTTGCCGCCGCCCGCCGCCCTGCGTTATGCGTCCCAGCCGAACAGCTGGCCCCTGTGAGGTCCGATCAGCCGGCCGGCAAGCCCGCTTTGACCGCGGCGTCTTGTTTGCGGGCGAGGTCGAGCAGGATGTCAGCGGGCGAGGGATTGCCTATCACACAATCGGATTCGAGGTCGACCATCGCCCTGCCCTCGACGAAGACCGCCTCGGAGATCTCCATCGGGTTGGCCGGATCACTGCCCTGGCCGGTCACCATGAACCCGTTGGAGCCGATGCCGATGGGCTGCTGTGGCCCGTTGACCTTTTGCCGACGACGTCGCGCATGTTCACCGCCGTCTGAGCGGCGGTGGCCGGGTCGGGGAACACCGCGATCGTGTCCATGATGGTGCGCTTGCCGTCGGGGTTCTTGAAAACCTGTCCCACGCCGGTGATGCCGCTGGGATTCTGGCTGGGCGGGCCGTCGGCGGTGGCGTTGGGGCCCACGTCGCCGGGCTCGATCAACAGGTTGCTGTAGTCCGCCGGCGCCCCCGCGGAGGGCGATGCGGCGCTGGGGGTGGAGGCCGCCGGGCTCGATGACGGCGCCGGGTTCTTGTCCCCGCCGCAGCCCACCACCGTCGCGCCGACCAGCACCGCGGTGGCCGTCAGGCCGAGCGCGGATGTCCGCACCTTGGTCATGAACCCTCCTTACGAAGTCGGCTGTCCGGCCGCCGAACGAATCGTTCACCTGAGGACACAGCCTATGGGGTCGACGCGATTCGTGAAGCGATCTCGCCCAACGGTGGGCTAGCGGTCCTGCCACAGCACGCCGCGCATGGTCACCGCGAGCGGAATGTCCTCGACACCGATGAGCCCCTGGGGCGCCTGGCACACCCAGTCGATCGCGTTGACCACCCGGGCGGCCGTCGAAATGCACCCGGCGTCAGTGGAATCGAACAGCGGATGGGAGACATGGGTGTTGATCTCGACCCGCGGCTCGCCCGTCACGACCACGCGGTGCACCCCGGTGTGACCGTCGGTCGGATATTCCCAGTCGGGCGCCGCGGCCCGAGTGAGCCGGGTGACGTGCTCGAGGGTGATGACGGGCTCGCCGTCGCGGACGCCCTCGGCGGCGAACCGGACCGCGGCCATCCGTCCGGGCTGCACCGTCATCATGGTGCAGTCGATGCGCTCCGGGGTGAACCAGCGCTCGATGCGCTGGCGCACGTCGCCGAGCTCGACGCCCAGATGGTCCGCGAGGCTGCGGACCTGACCGCCCCACATCGCCACGATCACCCCGGGCAGAAACATCATCGGCGAGTCGTCGTCCGGGATGGTCCCGAAACCCATTGCGGCACCAGTGAACTCGGCGTCGTCGTAGTTCGGCAGCGGCGAATTGTTCGAGTCGAGGCCACCGTCGACGTGAAAAATCGCATTGGTGGCATAGCAGTCCCGGGTGCACAGATACACCGTGAGCCGGCCGAGGTCCTCGACGTCGCCCAGCCGGTGCAGGAGCGTGGCCTCCAGCATCTTCTCCAGCGATCCGGGCATTAAGTCCAGGCTGCCCCGCAGACCGTCGGTGGCGAAAGAGCTCAGCGCAATGGCGTTGACCCGGATCTTGGGCGCGAGTTCCTGCGCCATGGCGCGGGTGAGCGCCTCGAGGCCGCCCTTCGCGACGCAGTAGGCGGTCAATGCCCGGATCCCGAACCGGGCCGAGCCCGACGAGATGTTGACGATCGAGCCGTGCCCGGCGGCGAGCATGTGCGCGGCCACGAGCTGGCTCATAATGAACGCCGAGGTCAAGCACCAGTCGAAGGTGTGCCGGAAGTCTTCGTCGGTGATGTCCAGAAACCGTGCATAGCTGGAGCCGCCGACGTTGTTGACCAGGATGTCGATGCGGCCGAGACGCTCCATGGCGGTGTTGACCACGCGCTCTCCGTCCGGACGGCTCATCGCATCGGCCACCAGCGCCAGGCCCTTGCCGCCCGCCGCCTCGATGCCCTCGATCGTGCCGACGATATCGGCCTCGGTGCGCGCGGTCCCGACGACAGTGGCGCCGGCCTCCGCCAAGACCCGGGCGATGCCCGCCCCCACTCCCTTCCCGGCGCCCGTGACTATCGCGACTTGTCCGTCCAGCCGGAATTGCTCCAACGCCATGCTGGACTCCCCCGGTCGCGGGTGATGTCTGCGCCGTTCAATGTAAGTATCGTGCTGACGATAGTCAATTACTATGCTCAGTCGATGTCCTTGTTCGATCGATGCTGAGAAGGATACTCAAGGCATGCAAGCGCTTTTGGTGATGACGCGGCATAATGGGTCGTTGAGCATGTCGTCTTTGGCATGAGTCGGGTCAACTGTAAGGAAGAGCAATGGCTGTGGCGGACCGGTTGTCGGCGCGTGAAGTCAAGCGCCTGCAGACGCGCGAGCGTTTGATGGGCGCCGCGATCGCCGAGTTCGCCCGCGCCGGAATGGCCGAGGCCGACGTGGGCGCGATCGCCGCCGCCGCGGGAGTTGCCCACGGCACCTTCTTCTTTCACTTCCCGACCAAGGAGCATGTACTGCTGGAGTTGGAGCGCCGGGAAGAGGAGCGGACAGCCAAGCAGTTCGCGCAATTCCTCAAGTCCGAGCACGATCTGGCGTCGGCGTTGAACGAGGCGGTCCGCTTGGTGGTCGGGCTGGAGCGCAGATTGGGCGACATGCTCTTCAATGACTTTCTCGCGCTGCACTTCTCCCAGACCCGCCCGCAGACCGAGGACGGCCGCGACCACCCGTTGATCGTCTTGGTGGCCAAGGAGATCGAAGGTGCCCAGCAACGCGGCGAGACGGACCCGCACGTCAATCCCATGAACAGCGCGGTGTTCTTCCTGCTGGGCCTGTACGCCTTGTTGATCACCACCAACCACTGGCCCACCGGACACGCCCTGCTGGAGGACTACGTCGCAAGGACTTTACGCAGTCTGAAACCCTGACGCCGCAACGCCTTACGGGTGCTGGCCGTCGGCTGCGCGGAACAGCATCGATTCAGTAATCCTTTGCATTGTGCTGCACCGACGTGTTCGGACGCGATGTCTTTCACTGACTACAGTCAGCATGATATAGTGCAGGCGCCGATCCAATCAGTGTCGATGGCGGGGAGGGTTCGCGATGCTGCCCAGGCTCGAATCGAGTGACACCGCGCAGGCCAGCCTGAGCATCGACGAGCACCTGCACCGGTCACAACTCACGCAGCGGCGGGCGGACAAGTGGCTCATTTCCGGCAGTCTGCTGATCGGCACCGCGGCGCTGGGCGTCTTCGGATTGCCGCTGTTTCTCTGGGGAGTCCGGTTGCTGCGCCGGGCGCAACGCGAAGGCCTGTCCGTCCGGCCGATGCTGGTCACCCTGCTGGGCTATTTCGTGATCATCGACGCCGCCATCAACACCGTCGGGTGGGCGCTCGACCTGGTGGCCAACCACACCCTGCTGGCCCGGGTGCTGCTCAACGGGTGGGGCAACATGTTCGACACCGGCTACGTCTGGCATTACAACGAGCTGTGGGTCGGCGGCGCGGCCGGTCCCGGCGAGAAGGCCTTGGAGGTCGAGCTCATCCTGACCGTCTTCACCATGCGGATCGCCGCTGCCATCGGGTTCCTGCAGATGAAGCGGTGGGGCCCATCAGTGGATGGTCGTCACCTGCTGGATGGGCGTGGTGATCTGGTCGGCCTACGTGCTCAACATGACCATGTTCGCCGACGTGCGTTTTGCCGGAGTCGTGTTGCCGGTCGTCGGCTGGTGGCTCTACGACATCTTCTACATCACCCCGTTTTTGGCCATCCCCTACCTGCACACCGTCAACCGCGAACTCTTCTCCGACTGAACCACGCGGACGCTGAAAACCACTACGCCACCGAGGAAGTCACATCATGGGCTATCTATGGGAGATCCTCCGCTACGTCACCGCGTGGGGCGGCACCGGGCTGATCATCTGGTTCTGGTACTGGCTGTTCTCCAACATCGGTACGTTCTGAATGACCGAGCGTTCCGACTACTCCGACGGCCGCGCGATGGCGCTGGAACGCAGTTGCGCCGTGACGTCGGTCGCGCTGAGCGGGCAGCGCCGCGAAGGCGTGCGGCTCGTCACCGGCGAGCGGCGGGGCTTCGGATTGAATGCGGCACTCACGTTCGTCCACGTCCCCTACCCCGCACCCTCCGACTGGACACGCAGAACCCTGACCTGCGGTGTGGCCCTGCAATGCTCACCATCCAGGGAACGCGTCACCGAATTCCGGCTGAACGAGCTGTCCGCGCGGGAACTGCGCGCGCTCACGCTCGTCGAAGGCGCCGTCGCGCTCGGCTGGATCGCGTCGCGGTGGCCCGGCCTGCTTCCCGAGGTCCAACGGCTGCTCCCCAACGTCCACCCCCAAGCCGCGGACATGGACGGTGCCCAGATGCTCGACAGGGCAATCGGATTTGCGGCGACCGGCCGGGAATTAACGGTGCCTCCGCTGCTGGGCGCTTTGCCGCTGGCCTACACGACGCCGCAGGGATTGACCGACAGACTACGACGCAGCTTCGGGAGGATGCCGTGGACCACCATACAGAAGCGTCGTCCGCGGCCGTACTCGGTTCCGGTCGGCGGCGACGGGGGTGTGCGCAACCCGAATCTGCCGCCGCCGAGCCGGCCGCAGGACAACGATCTCGACGTCACACCCCAGCACCGGCCGGGCATCCCCTATCCCGAGTGGAACATGTGGACACAGCGATTCATGCACGACCACGTCGCTGTCGTCGAGCACGCCGACGGCCGGCGCCTCCGCCGTCAGGTGCCAGTGGCCGTCGATGTCCGCAAGTGGTTCGAAGAACACACCCACCGTGCAATGACCAGCCGCCTCGAAGATGGCTCGGACCTCGATGTCGACCAGTACGTCAGCCACTACATCGACCTGACGACGGGCGAGGCCAAGGAGCCGAGGGTGTTTCGCGACCTGTTGCCCAGCAGCCGCGACGTCACCACCGCACTACTGCTCGACGGCAGCTCGTCACTGGGGGTGCACGGGGGACGCGTGTTTCAGCTCGAATTGGCCTGTGCCGACGCGCTTTCGCGTGCCATGACGCTGGCGCGCGAACGCCATGGCGTTTTCGTGTTCACTGGCAACACCCGGCACCGGGTCGAAGTCCGGTGCCTGAAGGACTTCGCCAACCGCTGGTTCGTGCCGCCGAGCACACTCGGCCTGTCCACCTGCGGCTACACCAGACTCGGTGCGCCACTTAGCCATTTGACCAGCCGGCTGCTCGCCCAACCCGCCGAGCGGCGCCTGCTGATCGTCATCGGTGACGGGCTGATCTCCGATGAAGGCTACGAGGGCCGTTACGCCTGGGCCGATACCGCGCACGCTGTCGAGGAGGCCAACGACGCCGGCGTGTCGATGTATTACGTGGGCGTCGGGCCGACCCGGGTGGACCCCCTTCCGGAGGTATTCGGGCCGCGCCGGTCGCAACGGATCCGGCGTATCGAGGAATTACCCCGCGTATTGGCCCACGTCCATCGCGAACTGGTCGCAGCGTGAATGCCGGCCGATTGAGGAAGAGATGACCACCGACACATATTTCGCCAACGGCAACGAAGTTCAGCTGTTCGAACAGGCCTTTGCGCGGCGCCTGCCGGTGATGCTGACCGGCCCGACCGGGTGCGGCAAAACCCGGTTCGTCGAACACATGGGCTCGCTGCTGCAGCGCCCCGTGGTCACCATCAGTTGCCACGACGACCTCACCAGCTCCGACCTCGTCGGGCGCTTCATGGTGACCGGCGGCGACGTGGTCTGGACCGACGGCCCACTGACCCGGGCCGTCAAAGCCGGGGCGATCTGCTACCTCGACGAGGTCGTCGAGGCCCGCCATGACTCCTTGGCGATCCTGCATTCGCTCACCGATCACCGACGGTCGTTGTACCTGGACCGCGCCGGCGAGGTGGTGCAGGGACCTGAGGAGTTCATGCTGGTGTGTTCGTACAACCCCGCCTATCGCAGCTCACTCAAGGAGCTCAAACCCTCGTTCCGCCAACGGTTCGTCACGCTGGCGATGCATTATCTGCCGCCCGACCGCGAGGCCGACGTGGTCGTCGCCGAATCCGGAATCCCGTTGGCCACCGCCCAGCGGCTGGTCAGGTGCGCGGTCGCGATCCGCACCGCCGACGACGCCTTCCACTTCGAACCGCCGTCGACCAGGGTGCTGGTTACCGCCGCCCAGCTCATCACCGCCGGCGCAACCGAATTGGACGCCGCCGACGCGTGCATACTCGCGCCGCTGAGCACCGACGGCGCGGTCACCGATGGACTGCGTGAAGCCGCGGCAGCCAGCCTGGCCACCTCGAACAGTTCGCCCTAGGCGAAGGGAGTAACCGGCATGGACCGACAGGAACAGAAGCGCAAGAGGGCGCTCATCGTCTTCCAGATCTTCATCTACGGCTATCTGCTGGCGATGTTCGGCGTCCAGCTCTACATGTCGTTCGCCCGCGGGTGGTGGGATCTGTGAATTTCGCTGCCGCGCAAGCAAACAGCGCGACCACCCTCGAGGACCACCACGACGAATCGCGCCAGGCTCCGGCAAGTGGATGATCGTCGGCGCCGCCCTGATGGGCATGTGGGCGCCAGGCCTGATCGGGTTCCCGATCTTCATGCGCGGGGTATGGCTGCAGCGCCGGGCGCTGCGCGCCGGATTGTCGGTACGGCCGATGATCGTGACCCTGATCGGCTACCTGGTGCTGATCGACGGAATGCTCAACTCCCTGGACTGGGCGCTCGACCTGGTCGCCAACCACACCCTGATCAACCGGGTATTGATGGTGGGCTGGGGCAACATGTTCGACGCCGGCTACTTCTGGCACTACAACGAACTGTGGATCGGCGGCGCGGCCGGGCCGGACGAAAAAGCTTACGTCGCAGGGCTAATTCTCACGGTCTTCTCCATGCGGATGGCCGCCGCGATCGGGTTCCTGCAGATGAAGCGGTGGGGCCACCAGTGGATGGTCGTCACCTGCTGGATGGGCGTGGTGATCTGGTCGGCCTACGTGCTCAACATGACCATGTTCGCCGACGTGCGCTACGCCGGTGTGGTGTTCCCGGTCATCGGGTGGTGGCTCTACAACATCTTCTACATCACCCCGTTCCTGGCAATCCCCTACCTGCACACCGTCAACCGCGAAATCTTCTCCGACTAAAGGAGCCGTGCCATGACTAGTTCTTCCGTACCGTCTACCACCGACGACAAGGACTCGGCCGCCGGTCTCGAACCCGGCACCACGCCGTACTACGCGCGAATGCACAAATGGATCAAGCGGGCCGTGCTCGTGTGCCTGGTGGCCCTGGTGATCGAGGGTGCCTTCACACTGCCGTTCATGGCGGTCTACTACGGCTACCCGACGCTGAGCCTCACCTAGATCTGCAGCGAGCTGCTCAAGATCCGGTATTCCAACGACACGCTCGAGTGCAAGTACCCCTACCCGCCGTTCGGCCCGCCGGAGGGCGCCGAGGGCAAGGCCACCGCGCAGGATGTCTGGGGTATCCAACCGATACCGAAGTATCACCGGCTGGGCTTCCGCGAACTCGTCAAGATCCACAACGACAGGCTGGCCCACCAAGCGGCGCAACAACATTCGGTGCCATGACCGGGGGACTCCGTAAACGCCTACGCGCCGCCGGTGGTCGGCTCCGAAGCCAGTTCCAACACCCGGATCTCGCCGGTCGCCCCGTCGACCTCGACGAGCGCACCCGGCGGCAACGACTTGGTGGCTCCCTGCACATCCACCACGCAGGGGAAGCCGAACTCGCGGGCCACCACGGCGGCGTGCGACATCGGCCCGCCGAGTTCGGTCACCATGGCCGCGGCATAACAGAACGCGGTGGTGTAGCCGACGTCGGTAGCCTCGGCCACCAGGATCTCGCCGGGTTGTAGGTCGTCGATGGTCTCGGGCCGCACGATGCGCACCCGACCGCGGACCCGTCCGCTGCACACCCCGACGCCGCGCAGGGTTCCGCCACCGGCCAGCGCCGGCACGGAAGTTGCGGCCGGCTGCCAGCTTCCGCTGAACACCGTGGGCGGTGCGATGCCCGCCAGCCGACGGTGCTCGGCCCGACGCCGCGCCACCACCGCCGCGACGTCGGCCGGCAGCGCGTCGAGTTCGTCGACCAGCAGGTAGAACACATCGTCGGCGCTGCCGAAGACGCCCGCGTCGGTCAACCGGCGACCGTATTCCCGCAACAGGGCGCGCAACACCCAGTTGGCGCGCACCACCTTGTCGCGGCGTGCTTCGCGGTCGCGGAGTTGACGCGCGGCCAGCGCCGCAATAGGCCTGGCCCGCAACGGAATACGGGGATGCTGAGGCGGCGGCGCCGCGGTCGCGGCCATCGCCTTGGCCACCATACGGACCAGCAGCTCGGGGTCGTCGGCGTAGCTCGTCGAGAGCATCTCCAACTCCGCCGGACCGCGGTGCCCGATCAGCGCCAACTCGGTCAGCACCGCGGCATGGAATTCCGGCGCGTCGACGGCCAGCTTGTCCAACCGCTCCCCGGGTTCGGTCAACACCCGGGCCACGTTCGGATCACGCTGTGCGGCAACGACTAGGCGCTGCATGGCCTCCACCGATCGCGCACTGACCAGTTCCGGGCCGGCCGGCGCCGAGGTGTCCCGTCCGCACACCGCGCGCAGCAACACGTTGAACGCCGCACACAGCATGAACGACGCGGAGGCCAGCACCCAGCCGTGCACGACCTGGTCGCGCGCCAACGCGATCAGACTCAGCAACCGGCGCTCGTCGAGTTCGGCGGCGTCGCCGGCCAGCCGCTCCAGCCGATCCACGTCGGCGATGAAGTCGTCGGTGTCGCGCGCCGCACCGGAGCTCAGGCCCGCCAGATTGACGCCGAACACCCCGATGTTGCGGGTATTGCGCAACAGCCTTCGGGCCCAGCCGGTTTCGGCCGGTCGCTGCTCACCGAAGACGGGCAGCGAGGCCATGCTGGGGCCGAAGAACCCGCTGTTGCTGACGATCATCGACGGCTTGGCGAACGGCACGGTTTCGGCCATGAAGTGCGCCGAGGTGATCGCACCGTAGAGGCGGTGCGCGAACACTCCGACGGTGCGCAGCGCGATTTCGCGCTGCACCAGACCGCCCGGCCGCAGTCGCGTGGCGATGGTGACGCCGCCGGCGCGTACTCCGCGCACCGTCGCCGACGCCGAGGACGGCGAGAACGGACCGGGCAGCGCCTCGGACAAGTTGGTGGCCAGGAAGGTGGGGAAACGCGGATCGATCGGCGTGTCGAACTCGCCGTTGACCCCTTCGGGGCCGGCCGGTACGGGCACCACGCCGTCCTGTGCGGGGGCATCGACGGCGGGCAGGTCCGCGACGTTGGCCAGCCGCCAGGGCAGCGACACGACGCGGCGCCCCACCGTGACGCGCCCGCGCACCGCCAGCGCCATGTCCTCGACACATTCACCGCACTGCCATGCCGGCCGAAAGCCCCACCGCTCGTACAGCAGCGCGGTATCCATCAGCGGCGCGCTGAGCACCGGCTCCAGCTCGGCCGGCGCCGGGCGGCCCTGCCGCAGCACCGGGCGGCGCAGGGTGGCCGCGATGCGGCGAAACGTCGTCGTCCCTTGGGCAGCGAGATTGACTGTGCCGCTGGGTATTTCGTGGGTCAGCACCGCTGACTCCAGTAGTCGCAGCGCGTCGTCGAGGTGCACCAACTGGATGGGGCGATCGATGGTCCCGCCGGGGAAGGCGGGCAGCGCCAGAACCCGGCGCACCCAGTTGTCGACGTTGCGGCCGACGACGAGCGCGCAGCGGATGGTGACGAATTCGAGTCCGGAGGCGACGAGCATCTCCTCGACGCGGGCTTGCTGCACCGTGTCGCCGGCCGACGGGGCCGGCGCGTCGGCCTCGCTGCACGGGGTGTCGCCGCCGCCGTAGACGTGCGGCGACGATGGGAAAACAATGCGGCGCGCCGAGGTTTCGGCCATCGCCGCCAGCACGTTGGCGGTGCTGGCGATGTTGACCTGCGAGCCGGTCCCCTCCCGAGGGTCGTGGGTCCACGCGAAATGCGCGACGACGTCCGCACCGGTGACCGCGCGGTTGACCGCGGCGGCATCCCGGATGTCGGCCTCGATGAAATCCGCTGCGCTCGACCAGCTGTCGGGCCGATTCCGGGCGATGCCGACGATGTCGTGGCCCTTGCTGAGCAGCCGGGCGGCGAGGCCGCGACCGAGCACGCAGCTGGCCCCGGTAACCGCGATTCTCATCGACCGCCTACTCGTCGTCGTCATCCAGCAGCGCGGCGTTGACCAGGTCGTCGAGATCCATGTCGGCGATGTCCTTTTCGGTGGTTACCGCCGGGGTTGCGGATTGCGCGGTTCCAGTGGACTCGTTCGCCAACGCCAGCAACAGCTCCAGGACCCCTGCCTGGCGAAGACGCTTGACCGGAATCGATCCCACCACGCGCTGGATCTCGGCTTCGCCCGACGCCGCGGCCGCCGCCGGCTGTTCGGACGTGCCGACCAGTTCCCGGTACATGTAACCGGCCAGCGCGGCCGAGTTCGGGTAGTCGAAGATCAGCGTCGGCGAAAGGGCAAGTCCGGTCGCGGCTTTGAGCCGGTTGCGCATCTCCACGGCGGTCAGCGAGTCGAACCCGAGTTCCTGGAAGGCCCGGTCCGGGTGGATCGCCTCCGGGCTGGAGCTGCCCAGCACGGTGGCGATATTGGAGCGGACCAGGTCCAGCAGGACCGCTTGTTGCTCATCCTCGGGCAGCCCCTCGAGGCGTTGCAGTAGAGCCGATTTCGACTTGGCCGCGGCCAGCGAGTCGTCGACCTGGCGGCGGGTGGGCGCGTTGATCAGGTCGACGAACATCGGTGGCAGCGTGCCACCGTCGAACTTGACCCGCAGCGCCGCAAGGTCGATGTGGGCGGGCAGCAGGAACGGCTCGTCGACGATGAGCGCGGTGTCCATCAACTCCAGCGCCTCCTGCGAGGACATCGCGACGATACCGTCGCGGCCGAACCGGGCCAGGTCGGCCGCACCTAGCCCGCCGGTCATGGCGCTGGCCTGATCCCACAGCCCCCAGCCCAGCGCGGTGGCCGGCAACCCGTGGGCCCGCCGATGAGCGGCCAGGCCGTCCAGGAACGAATTGCCGGCCGCATAGTTGCCCTGACCCGACGCGCCGGCCAGCCCGGCGATCGACGAGAACATCACGAACGCACCGACATCCAGGTCGCGGGTCAGCTCGTGCAGGTTCCACGCCGCGTCCACCTTGGCCCGCAGCACGGTGTCGATCCGTTGCGGGGTCAGCGACGTCACCACCGCGTCGTCGAGCACCCCGGCGGCGTGAATCACCCCGGTCAGCGGGTGCTGCATCGGGATGTCGGCGATCACCTTGGCCAGCGCCTCCCGGTCGGCGGCATCACAGGCCACCACCTCAGCGTGCGCGCCGGCCGCGGTCAGCTCGGCCACCAGCTCCGCGGCGCCCGGCGCGTCCAGTCCGCGCCGGCTGACCAACACCAGGTTCCGCGCGCCGTGGCGGGTCACCACATGTCGCGCGACCGCCGAACCGGCCATCCCGGTGGCACCGGTGATCAGCACCGTGCCCGCCGTCCACGCGTCGGGCATGGTCATCACCACCTTGCCGACGTGGCGGGCCTGACTCAGGTAGCGCAATGCGGCCGACGCACGTCGCACGTCGAACCTGGTGACCGGCAACGGCCGCAGCACGTCCTCGCCGAACATCGCGGCCAATTCGTCGAGCAGCCGGGCAATGCGGTCCGGCCCGGCCTCGAAGAGATCGAAGGCGCGGTAGCGCACACCGGGGTGCTCGGCGGCGACGACCTCGGGGTCGCGGATGTCGGTCTTGCCCATCTCCAGGAAGATCCCGCCGGGGGCGACCAGGCGCAGGGACGCGTCGACGGAATCACCGGACAACGAGTCGAGCACGATGTCCATCCCGGCCCCGCCGGTCACCGCCCGGAACTTGTCTTCGAAGTCCAGGCCGCGTGAGTCGCCGATGTGATCGTCGTCGAAGCCCATGTCGCGCAACGTGTCCCACTTGCCGCGGCTGGCGGTGGCGAACACTTCCAGGCCCAGATGCCGGGCCAGCTGCACCGCGGCCATCCCCACCCCGCCGGCGGCGGCATGCACCAGCACCCGCTGGCCGGGCCTGGCGTCGGCGAGGTCCACCAGCGCGTAGTAGGCCGTGGCGAACACCACCGACGCCGTCGCGGCCGCGGTGTGCGACCATCCGGCCGGCACCTTGACCAGCAGCCGCTGATCGGTGATGGCGACGGTCCCGGTTCCGTCCGGGAAAAGGCCCATCACGCGGTCGCCTACCGCGACACACCCGTCCTGCGAGGCCGTTTCGATGACCACGCCGGATGCTTCGATGCCCATCACCGCGTCCGGATCGGGATACAGGCCCAACGCGATCATCACATCGCGGAAGTTGGCGGCGAGGGCGGAGGTCGCCACCCGAACCTGGCCGGGCCCCAACAGTGCGTCGGCATCGGGGATCGGCTCCAACCGCAGGTTCTCGATGGTGCCGTAGCTGCTCATGCCCAGCCGCCACGGTCCATCCTCTGGCGGCAGCAGCAGGGCACCCACCGCCCGGCTGCCGAGCACCCGCGCGGTGTACACGGTTCCGTTGCGCAGCAACGCCTGCGGCTCGCCGACCGCCAGCACCGCCGCGACCGCATCGGCGTCCAGCGGCGCATCGGTATCGACCAGCACGATCCGTCCGGGGTGCTCGGTCTGCGCGGAGCGCACCAGGCCCCACACCGCCGCGCCGGCCAGATCGGTGACGTCTTCTCCCGGCAGCGTCATCGCGCCGCGGGTGGACACCACCAAGATGCCGGCCCCGTCGCGGGCGAGCCACGTTTGCAGCACCAGCAGCACCGCCCGGGTCGCGGCGTACACCTCGGTCACGACGTCCCCGGCCACCGGCGCCAATTCGAACAGCACCGCGAAACGCCCGCTGCCGGAGTCGGTGTCGGTGGCGTCCAATTCCGTTGCGCCCCAATTCAAAATCGACACCGGCTGCACGGCCGTCGACGGCTGGGCCGACCAGATCAGTTCGAAGAGGCGGTCCGGGCCCGAGTTCGACACCGCGGCCAACAGCTGCTGGTCGGTCACCGGCCGTGCCACCATCGACGCCACCGAGAGCACCGGCAGCCCCAACCCGTCGGCCAATTCGATCGACACCACGGACGGACTGACCGGCACGATCCGTGCCCGCACCGCTGCCGCGCCCGCGGCATGCAACGACACCCGCTGCCAGGAGAACGGCACCAACATCGAGCCCACCGGGAGTTCGTCGCCGTCGGACGCCAACATCACCGAGTGCAACGCCGCGTCCAGCATCACCGGGTGCACGCCGAAACCGGTTGTGCTGACGCCGGCATCGGTGGGCAGGTTCACTTCAGCGAAGATCTCGTCGCCGCGGCGCCACATCGACGTCAGGCCGCGGAACGCCGGCCCGTACCGGTAGCCGCGCTCGGCGAGTTGCTCATATCCGTCGCCGAGATCGACCGGCACCGCGCCCACCGGCGGCCACGCGGACAGGTCCGTGGCCGGCTGGGCCGACCCGGCGCGCAGCACACCCTCGGCGTGCAACAACCAGCCCGCGCCCGCGCCGGCGCGGGAGAACACCGACACCGCACGCGCACCCGAATCATCGGGGCCGTCGACCACGACCTGGATCGCGACCGAGCCGCCGGCCGGCAACACCAGCGGCGCAGCCAGATTCAGCTCGTCGATGATGCCGCAGCCCACCTCGTCGCCGGCGCGGATCGCCAGTTCGACGAACCCCGCGCCGGGGAACAGCACAACGCCACCGACGGCATGGTCGGCCAGCCAACCCTGGCTAGCCGATGACAGCCGGCCGGTGAGCAGCACGCCACCCGAGGCGGGCAGTTCCACCACCGCGCCCAGCAGGGCGTGGTCGCCGGCGGCCAGGCCCAGCCCCGCCGCATCGGAGGCCGCGCCGTCGCCGGAAAGCCAAAAGCGCCGCCGGTCAAAGGCATACGTGGGCAAGTCGACCAGGTGCCCCGTACCGAGTGCGCCGCGCCAGTCCACGTCCATGCCGCAGACCCAGCCCTGGGCGACGGCGTTGACCAGAGCGACCGGCTCCGGGCGGTCCTTGCGCAGGGCGGACATGGTGACGACGGGCGCGTCGGCCAGCGTCTCTTCGATCGCTGCGGTCAGGCCACTGCTCGGCCCGACCTCCAGGAAACGGGTCGCACCGGCCGACTGTGCGAACCGCACGCTGTCGGCGAAGCGCACCGCGTCGCGGACATGGCGCTTCCAGTACTCCGGCGACCCGAAGTCGTCGGCCGCCGGTTGCCCGGTCAGATTGGAGATGATCGGAATGACGGGTTTGTCGATGGCGAGACCGGCTGCGACAGTTCCGAATTCGTCGATCATCGGTTCCATCAGCGGGGAGTGGAAGGCGTGCGACACCGACAGCCGGTGCACGCGGTGGCCCACGGCGCGCAGCCGCTCGGCGATCGCGACGGTCGCATCGTGGTCACCGGAAATCACCACCGCGGCCGGGCCGTTGACCGCGGCGATGCCGACGTCCGGGCCCAGCAGCGGGCGCACCTGCGCCTCGGTGGCCTGCACGGCGATCATCGCCCCGCCCTCGGGCAGCGCCTGCATGAACCGACCCCTCGCCGCCACCAACACCGCGGCGTTCTGCAACGACAGCACACCGGTGACGTGCGCGACCGCCAGCTCCCCGATCGAGTGTCCCATCACGAAATCGGGTCGCACTCCCCACGATTCGAGCAGACGGAACAGGGCGACTTCCACCGCGAACAGCGCCTGCTGCGCGAATTCGGTGCTGTTCAAGACGTTTTCGTCGTCACCCCAGATGACGTCGCGCAGCGGGCGAAGCAGATGGCGGTCGAGTTCGGCGACGACCGCGTCGAACGCCTCGGCGAAAACCGGATATCCGGCATGCAATTGCCTTCCCATGCCCAGCCATTGCGGGCCCTGGCCGGGGAAGACGAACACCGCCTTGCCCGGCGGTGTCGCGACACCCCGAATGATCGATCCGGCCGGGTCGTCGGCGGCCAGCTCGTCCAATCCGGCCAGCAGGTGGTCGCGGTCACCGCCCACCACGACGGCCCGGTGCTCGAACGTCGCGCGCCCCGCCAGCGTCCAGCCCACGTCGGCGATGCCCAATTCCCCGTGCGCGCGCACGTATTCGGCCAGCCGCACCGCCTGCGCCCGCAACGCCGCCGCGGACTTGGCCGACACCACCCAGGGCAGCACCGGCAGCGCGGGCGCGTCGGCGTGCGCCGGCTCGGCGGCCGGGACCGCCTCGATGATGACGTGCGCATTGGTGCCGCTGATGCCAAACGACGACACCCCCGCCCGCCGCGGCCGCTCACCCGGCCACGGTTGGGCCTCGGTCAACAACGACACCGCCCCCGCCGACCAATCCACATGCGGGCTGGGCTCATCGACATGCAGCGTGGCCGGCAACAACTCGTGGCGCATCGCCAGCACTATCTTGACCACCCCGGCCACCCCCGCAGCCGCCTGAGTGTGACCCATGTTTGACTTGATCGACCCCAACCACAACGGCTGGCCGCGATCCTGACCGTAAGTCGCCAACAACGCCTGCGCCTCGATCGGATCACCCAACGTCGTCCCGGTGCCGTGCCCCTCCACCACATCCACCTCGGCCGCCGACAGACCCGCGTTGGCCAACGCCGCACGCACCACCCGCTGCTGCGACGGCCCATTCGGCGCCGTCAGCCCATTGGAAGCACCGTCCTGGTTCACCGCGGAACCGCGCACCACCGCCAGCACCGGATGCCCCAACCGCCGCGCATCCGAGAGCCGCTCGACCACCAGCATCGCCCCGCCCTCGGAGAAGCCCACGCCGTCGGCCGCGCCCGCGTACGCCTTACAGCGGCCGTCGGGCGCCAGGCCCCGGTGCCGGCTGAACTCCACGAAGACCGTCGGGGTGGCGTTCACCGTGACACCGCCGGCCAGCGCCAGATCGCACTCGCCGGATCGCAGCGACTGCACCGCCACGTGCAGAGCCACCAACGACGACGAGCAGGCGGTGTCCACCGACACCGCCGGGCCCTCCAGCCCCAGCACATACGACACCCGCCCCGACGCCACGCTGGACGACTGGCCGGTCAGCCGGAAGCCCTCGATCTCCTCGGCCAACATGCCGTAGCCCTGGACGATCAAGCCGGCGAACACGCCGGTGGCGCTGCCGCGCAAGCCGCTGGGGTCAATCCCGGCCCGCTCCAACGCTTCCCAGGACAGCTCCAGCAACATCCGGTGCTGGGGATCCATCGCCAGCGCCTCGCTGGGGGCAATGCCGAAGAACGCCGGGTCGAAGTCGGCGACGTTGTCGACGAAACCGCCGGTGCGGGTGTAGCAGGTGCCGAGGACGTCCGGGTCGGGGTTGTACACGCCGGCCAGGTCCCAGCCGCGATCGGTCGGGAATTCCGAGATCACGTCGCGGCCCTCGGCCACCATCTGCCACAGCGCCTCGGGGCTGTCCACGCCGCCCGGGAAGCGGCACGACATGCCGACGATCGCGATCGGCTCGTCGTCGGTGGCGCGGACGACGGGCGCGTGCGTGATCGCCTGCGGGGCGCCGGCAAGCTCGGTACGGATGTAGCCGGCCAGGGCGTTGGGTGTGGGGTAGTCGAAGATCAAGGTCGGCGAAAGCGCCAGTCCGGTCACGGTTTTGAGCCGGTTGCGCATTTCCACCGCGGTCAGCGAGTCGAAGCCCAATTCCTGGAACGCCTTGTCAGGGTCGATCGCCTCGGCGGTCGGGCTGCCCAGCACGGTGGCGATGTGGGAGCGCACCAGCTCTCGCAGCACGGCGTGCTGCTCGGCCTCGGACAGACCGTCGAGGCGATGCGCCAGCGCGGATTTCGATTTCGCGGCGGCCAGCGAGTCGTCGACCTGCCGCCGGGTCGGCGCGTTGACCAGATCGGCGAACATCGGAGGCACCGCGACCGCGTGTGCGCGCAGCGCGCACAGATCGATGCGGGCCGGCGCCAGGAACGGTTCGTCGACGATCAACGCCGTGTCGAACAGTTCCATGGCCTCGTCCGAGGACAACGCCAAGATCCCGTCGCGGCCCAGCCGGGCCAGGTCGGCGGCGTCCAGGCCCCCGGTCATGGCGCTGGCCTGGTCCCACAGGCCCCACGCCAGCGAGATCGCCGGCAGCCCGTGCGCCCGCCGATGCGCCGCCAACGCATCCAGGAAGGAGTTCGCCGCGGCGTAGTTGCCCTGGCCGGACGAGCCGACCAGCCCGGCCATCGAGGAAAACATCACGAACGCCGACAGATTCATGTCGCGGGTCAGCTCGTGCAAGTTCCAGGCCGCGTCCACCTTGGCCCGCAGCACCGCGCCGATCCGCTCCGGTGTCAGCGAGGTGACCATCGCGTCGTCGAGCACGCCGGCGGCGTGCATCACGCCGTAAAGCGGCCGCTGCGCGGAAATCCCGGCGATGACGCCGGCCAGCGCGGCCCGGTCGGCCGCGTCGCAGGCGATCACCTGTACTCGGGCCCCGGCCACTTCCAGTTCGGCGACGAGCTCGGCCGCGCCCGGCGCGTCCGGGCCGGTGCGGCTCAGCAGCGCCAGGTCGCGAACGCCGTGGCCAGTCACCAGGTGGCGCGCCAACGTCGAGCCCGCCATGCCGGTGCCACCGGTGATCAGCACCGTGCCGGCGGAAAGCGCCCCGGGTACCGTCATGACAACCTTGCCGATGTGGCGGGACTGGCTCAGGTAGCGCAGCGCGGCGCGGCCACGCCGGATGTCAAATGTGGTGACCGGCAACGGGTTCAGCACGCCGGCGTCGAACAGCCCGGCGAGTTCCACCATCCACTGGTGCATCCGGGGACGGCCCGGCTCGAACAGGTCGAAGGCGCGGTAGCGCACACCGGGGTATTCCCTGACCACCACACCCGGGTCGCGGATGTCGGTCTTGCCCATCTCCAGGAACACGCCGCCGGGCGCGACCAGCCGTAGTGAGGCGTCGACGAACTCCCCGGCCAGCGAGTCCAGCACCACGTCCATCCCGGCCCCACCGGTGGCCGAGCGGAACTTGTCCTCGAATTCCAGCGTGCGCGAGTCGCCGATGTGATCGTCGTCGAAGCCCATGTCGCGCAACGTGTCCCACTTGCCGCGGCTGGCGGTGGCGAACACTTCCAGGCCCAGATGCCGGGCCAGCTGCACCGCGGCCATCCCCACCCCGCCGGCGGCGGCATGCACCAGCACCCGCTGGCCCGGTTTGACGTCGGCCAGGTGAATGAACGCCATGTAGGCGGTGGTGAAAACCGCCGAGATGCCGGCGGCTTCGGGGTAGGACCAGTGGGCGGGCTTGTGCTGCAGCAGGCGGACGTCGCCGGGCACCAGCGTGCCGCTGCCGTCGGGGAAGAAGCCGTACACCGAGTCGCCGACCGAGAATTCGGTGACGCCCGGCCCGACCTCGACGACCACGCCGGCGCCTTCGCCGCCGAGCAGGGCGTCGTGGGTGAACATGCCCAGCGTGATCATCACGTCGCGGAAGTTGGTGGCGATGGCGCGCAGGGCCACCCGAACCTGGCCCGGCTGCAGCGCGGCATCCGGGTTGGGAACCGGTTCGAGCTGCAGGTTTTCGAAGGTGCCCGCGCTGCTGATGCCGAGCCGCCAGGGCCGGTCTTCCGGCGGTGTCATGATGCCGTCGACCGCGCGGCTGCCGTGTACGCGTGCCGTGTAGACCGTGCCGTCGCGGAGCAACACCTGGGGTTCGCCGGTCGCCAGGGCCGCGGTCAGCGCGGAATCGTCAAGTGCGGCATCGGAATCGATTAGCACGATCCGGCCGGGGTGCTCGGTCTGCGCCGAGCGCACCAGCCCCCACACCGCCGCGCCGGAAAGGTCGGTGACGTCCTCGCCGACCAGCGCCATCGCCCCCCGGGTCGCCACGACCAGCACGCCGGAATCGTGCTCGGTGAGCCACGACTGCACGGCGGCCAGCGCCTCGTGGGTGCGCCGATACGATTCGGCGACCGGATCACCTTCGGCCGCAACGGATTCGAACACCTGGAGGACGGGTGGTTCGCCGTGGGCCGCCGGCGCGGTCACCGGTGCCCAGGCTACCTCGAACAGCCGGTCGGGGCCCGCGGCCGACACCGCGGCGCGCAGCTGGCGCTCGCTCACCGAACGCGCCACCATCGCGCGCACCGACAGCACCGGCAATCCCAGCCCGTCGGCCAGCTCGAGGGAAACCACCCGGGAGTCCGCTGTGGCCGGCGCCTGCGCGGGGGCCAGGCGGGCGCGTACCTCCGACGCCCCGGCGGCGTGCAAAGACACGCCCTGCCACGCGAAAGGCAGCACCACTTCGTCTGTCTCACCGGCGATTTGGTGGCTTGTGATCAAGGCGTGCATGGCCGCGTCGAGCAGCGCCGGGTGCACACCGAACCCGGTGACGCCGCCCGCGGCGTCGGGCAGCCGCACCTCGGCGAACACCTCGTCACCGCGCACCCACGCCGCAGTGAGGCCCTGGAAGGCCGGGCCGTAGCCGTAACCGCGCGCGGCCAGCCGTTGGTAGCCGTCGGCAATGTCGACCTTGGTGGCCCCGGCCGGCGGCCACGCCGACAGATCGGCGCCCGGCTCGATCGATCCGGTGCTCAGTGTTCCCTGCGCGTGGCACACCCACGGCGAGTCGCTGCCGGGCCGCGAGAAGATGGACACGTCGCGCCGACCCGATTCGTCGGCTTCGCCGACCATCACCTGCACGGCGACCGATCCGATCCCGGAGTCCTTGGCCGGCAACATCAACGGAGCCTGCAGCGTCAGCACCTCGACCGTCGCACAACCGACTTCATCGCCGGCGTGGATCGCCAACTCCACGAAACCGGCTCCGGGGAAGACGACCGTGCCGGACACGGCGTGATCGGTCAGCCAGCCCTGCAAGCTCGGGGACAACCGGCCGGTCAGCACCACCCCGCCCGAGGCGGGCAACTCGACGACCGCGCTGAGCAGCGGGTGCTCGCTGGTGCCCAGGCCCAGGCCGCTGGCGTCGGCCGCGGCGCCCTCACCGGACAGCCAAAACCGGCGGCGGTCAAAAGCATACGTGGGCAGCTCCACGAAGCCGGCTCCGTCCAGCACACCGCGCCACGCCACGTTCACTCCCGCGACGAAGGCGGTGGCCGCCGACGTCAGGAACCGCTCGAGCCCGCCGTCGTCGCGGCCCAGGGTGGGAATGACGATCGCCTCGGTGTCACCCGGCAGGCTGTCGTTGACGGTGTCCTCGATCCCCGCAACCAACGCCGGATGCGGACTGGATTCGATGAACGTCCGGTATCCGTGCTCGGCCGCGCTGCGCACCGCCTGGTCGAACTGCACGGTTTGCCGGATGTTGCGGTACCAGTAGTCGGCGTCCAATCCCGCTGTGGTCAAGCGGTTTCCAGTAACCGTGGAGAAGAAGGCGATGCGCGAGGAACGCGGCTCGATACCGGTCAGCGCCTGCGTGAGGTCCTCGCGGATCGCCTCGACCTCAACCGAATGTGAGGCATAGTCCACGTCGATGCGGCGGGTCCGCAGCTTAAGGTCGGCGCAGAACGCGGCGAGCTCGTCGAGCGCGGCCCCCTCCCCCGACACCACGACCGCGGGGCGGCCGTTGACGGCGGCGATACTGACCCGGTTGCCGTACGGCGCCAACAACTCCCGGGCCCGCTCGGTGCTGCAGGCGATCGACAGCATGCCGCCGGGACCGGCCAGTGACCGCAGCAGCTTGCTGCGCAGGGTGACCACCCGTGCGGCGTCACGCAACGACAGCGCGCCGGCGACATAGGCCGCGGCGATCTCGCCCTGCGAGTGGCCGATCACGGCGTCGGGGCTCACCCCGACGGACTTCCACAGCTCGGCCAGCGACACCATCACCGCGAAGAGCGCCGGCTGCACGACGTCGACGCGGTCCATTCCCGCTGCGCCGGGTGCGCCGCGCAGCGCATCGATCAGCGACCAGTCCACGAATTCGGCGAAGGCCTCTTCACAGGCCTGGATGTGCTGCGCGAAAACCGGTGCGGTGTCCAGCAATTCGGTTGCCATGCCCAGCCATTGCGGGCCCTGGCCGGGGAAGACGAACACCGCCTTGCCCGGCGGTGTCGCGACACCCCGAATGATCGATCCGGCCGGGTCGTCGGCGGCCAGCTCGTCCAATCCGGCCAGCAGGTGGTCGCGGTCACCGCCCACCACGACGGCCCGGTGCTCGAACGTCGCGCGCCCCGCCAGCGTCCAGCCCACGTCGGCGATGCCCAATTCCCCGTGCGCGCGCACGTATTCGGCCAGCCGCACCGCCTGCGCCCGCAACGCCGCCGCGGACTTGGCCGACACCACCCAGGGCAGCACCGGCAGCGCGGGCGCGTCGGCGTGCGCCGGCTCGGCGGCCGGGACCGCCTCGATGATGACGTGCGCATTGGTGCCGCTGATGCCAAACGACGACACCCCCGCCCGCCGCGGCCGCTCACCCGGCCACGGTTGGGCCTCGGTCAACAACGACACCGCCCCCGCCGACCAATCCACATGCGGGCTGGGCTCATCGACATGCAGCGTGGCCGGCAACAACTCGTGGCGCATCGCCAGCACTATCTTGACCACCCCGGCCACCCCCGCAGCCGCCTGAGTGTGACCCATGTTTGACTTGATCGACCCCAACCACAACGGCTGGCCGCGATCCTGACCGTAAGTCGCCAACAACGCCTGCGCCTCGATCGGATCACCCAACGTCGTCCCGGTGCCGTGCCCCTCCACCACATCCACCTCGGCCGCCGACAGACCCGCGTTGGCCAACGCCGCACGCACCACCCGCTGCTGCGACGGCCCATTCGGCGCCGTCAGCCCATTGGAAGCACCGTCCTGGTTCACCGCGGAACCGCGCACCACCGCCAGCACCGGATGCCCCAACCGCCGCGCATCCGAGAGCCGCTCGACCACCAGCATCGCCCCGCCCTCGGAGAAGCCCACGCCGTCGGCCGCGCCCGCGTACGCCTTACAGCGGCCGTCGGGCGCCAGGCCCCGGTGCCGGCTGAACTCCACGAAGACCGTCGGGGTGGCGTTCACCGTGACACCGCCGGCCAGCGCCAGATCGCACTCGCCGGATCGCAGCGACTGCACCGCCACGTGCAGAGCCACCAACGACGACGAGCAGGCGGTGTCCACCGACACCGCCGGGCCCTCCAGCCCCAGCACATACGACACCCGCCCCGACGCCACGCTGGACGACTGGCCGGTCAGCCGGAAGCCCTCGATCTCCTCGGCCAACATGCCGTAGCCCTGGACGATCAAGCCGGCGAACACGCCGGTGGCGCTGCCGCGCAAGCCGCTGGGGTCAATCCCGGCCCGCTCCAACGCTTCCCAGGACAGCTCCAGCAACATCCGGTGCTGGGGATCCATCGCCAGCGCCTCGCTGGGGGCAATGCCGAAGAACGCCGGGTCGAAGTCGGCGACGTTGTCGACGAAACCGCCGGTGCGGGTGTAGCAGGTGCCGAGGACGTCCGGGTCGGGGTTGTACACGCCGGCCAGGTCCCAGCCGCGATCGGTCGGGAATTCCGAGATCACGTCGCGGCCCTCGGCCACCATCTGCCACAGCGCCTCGGGGCTGTCCACGCCGCCCGGGAAGCGGCACGACATGCCGACGATCGCGATCGGCTCGCTCGACCGCTCCAGGAGCGCGCGGTTGGTGCGCTTCAGGCGTTCGACCTGGACCAGCGCTTTGCGCAGCGCCTCGGTCGCATGCTGGAGTTGGTCCACCATCACAAAACCTCGCCTAACCCTCACCTAATGTCTGGCCGTCTGGTGCCGCCGGATGCGGTTCTCGCCGAGTCACGGAATTTGCTGCACGGGGCGACGCCGTGTGCCGTTCGACCAGCATCGTGCCGCTCTGGAACGCAAGAATGTTGCTGGTGAGTATGGCCAACTCCGACTGGATTTCAAAACGTCCGCTGCTCCCGGCTGCTACAGGAGGACCGGCTGGGACGGGCGAAGCGCCCCGCGCGGGCGGGATGCGACGCCGGGCGCCCGGTGTGCTCGCTGGACAGCGGTCCGCCGTGAACGTGACCCCTGGTCCATGGCGAGACTGTACTCGGCCGCCCGTCGTGGATGGTCAGGCGCGGGTCGCGGCCGGTTCGGCCGCCGAGCCGGCGCGGCAGGCACGATGCCGTCACACACCGGCGCGGCGCCAGCCGTCGGCGGCTCGGGCGGCCTGGATCAGCGCGTCGCACAACTGGCGCAGCTCGGCGGGCCCGGCGCCCTCGTCGACCGCGGTCGCGACGTCCTCGGCCGCGCAGCGCACCTGGTAGACGCGATCGGAAAGGTCGGCCGCGTCGTCGGCGGACAGCACCACGGCATCCTCGGGCACCGCCGCGGCGCCGTGCCGGTTCAGCGAACTGCGCTGCTCGTAGGCCCGCTGCCGGCAGGACTGGCGGCAGTACTGGCGGCGACGGCCCATGCCCGCGTCCGTGACGTCGCGACCGCACCAGCGGCAGGGCTGCGGATGGGTACGGCGGCTCACGCCTACCGACTTTAGTCGGGGATTCTCGGCGATCCCGGTATCATGGATGGTCGGGTCGCGTATCCCGGTCTGCCGCCGGGAACCGCGCAGATCGCCACAGCGTTGCTTAGCGAGGAAGAATCGCCCTACGGAAGCCGCAGAGCTCCAGAAGATTTAAAGGGGTAGCACACATGGCTGATCGCGTCCTGAGGGGCAGCCGGCTCGGAGCCGTGAGCTACGAGACCGACCGCAACCACGACCTGGCCCCGCGCCAGATCGCGCGCTACCGCACCGAGAACGGCGAAGAGTTCGAGGTCCCGTTCGCCGACGACGCCGAGATCCCCGGCACCTGGCTGTGCCGCAACGGCATGGAAGGCACCCTGATCGAGGGCGACCTGCCCGAGCCGAAGAAGGTAAAGCCGCCGCGGACGCACTGGGACATGCTGCTGGAGCGCCGCTCGATCGAGGAGCTCGAAGAGCTGCTCGAGGAGCGCCTCGAGATCATCAAGAGCCGCCGCCGCGGCTGACCCCCGCTCAGCTGCGCTTGTCGGCCCGGGTCGGGCGCGCCCGTCGCGCACCCGACTGGCGGCCCTGAATGCCCCAGCGGGTGACCTTGACCAGGGCCTCGTGGATGTTGGATCCGCTCATCTTGGACACGCCGAGCTCGCGCTCGGTGAACGTGATGGGCACCTCGGCGATGGTGAACCCGTTGCAGATGGTGCGCCAGGTCAGGTCGATCTGGAAGCAGTAGCCTTTCGAGTCCACGCCGTCGAGGTCGATCGCCTCCAGCACTTCGCGGCGGTAGGCCCGGTAGCCGGCGGTGATGTCGTGCACTCCGATGCCCAGCGCCAGCCGCGCGTAGGTGTTGGCGGTCCAGGACAACGCCCAGCGCCGCCACGGCCAGTTGCGCACCGTGCCGCCGTCGACGTAGCGGGAACCGATGGCCAGATCGGCGCCGCCGTCGACCGCGTCCAGCAGGCGGTGCAACTGCTCGGGCGCGTGGCTGCCGTCGGCGTCCATTTCGACCAGCACGGAGTAGTCACGGCTCAACCCCCAGGCGAAGCCGGCCAGGTACGCCGCGCCCAGTCCGTCCTTGGCGGTGCGGTGCATCACGTGGGTGCGACCGGCGTCGGCCGCCCCCAGCTCCTCGGCCAGCCGGCCGGTGCCGTCGGGGCTGCTGTCGTCGACGAAGAGCAGGTGCACGTGCGGGCAGGCGTCCTTGAGCCGCCGGTGGATGACCGGCAGGTTCTCCAGCTCGTTGTAGGTGGGGATGACCACCAGGACGCGCTGGCTGGGTCGGGTGCCCGGGTCCGGGGGCGCCGGTTGGCCGGTGGTCATGTAGCTCCTCTGTGTCGCCCGATATGGGGTCGGCCGCCCTCGGGCGGTCCAGTGTCGTCGCCGCCGTCCCCTGGCGGAGCGTGGTCGCCGTCCTCGTCGGGCGCGGCGTCGTGCGCCGGGTGTGTGTCGCCCTCGGTTTCGGCCGGGGAGGCATCGGGATGCTTCGGCGCACCCGAGCGTCCCGGCCTCTGCCGGATCGAACGCGGGAACCATCCATTCTGCCGTATCCCGACCAGGATCACCGCCCCGGCCACCGCGACCATCACCCATTGCAGCAGCGGCGCCCAGCGGGTGGCCGGCGTCAATCGGGTTTCGAGGCGCACCTGCATGTCCAGGTAGGCGGGCTGGAAGAAGTCGGTGCGCGCCAGTTCGGCACTGTCGGGGGCGATCACCGCGCTGATGCCGGTGGTGCCGGCAACCACCACGTAGCGGTCATGCTCGACGGCCCTGACCTTGGCGAACGCCAGCTGCTGCTCGCTCATCCGCTGGTTGAAGGTGGCATTGTTGGCCGGCACGACCAGCAGCTGGGCGCCGTGGGTGTCGGCGCGCCGCGGGACGCGATCGAAGATCACTTCCCAGCAGGTGGCGACCCCGACCGGCACCCCGGCCATGTGCACCACGTCGCTGCCCGAGCGGGGAACCATGGCGCCGGCGCGGTCGGCGTACCCGGACAGATGTTTGAACAGCCACGGCATCGGCAAGTACTCGCCGAACGGCTGCACGATCTCCTTGTCGTGGCGGTCGGCCGGGCCGGTCGCCGGGTTCCACACGATCATGGTGTTGGTGTAGCGGGGATCCTGCGCCGGGCGTCCGGGGACTTCGAGCACGCTGCCGATCAGGATCGGCGCGCCGATGGCCGACGCGGCCTGCGAGATCTCAAGGGCGGCGTCGCCGTTGACGAGCGGGTCGATGTCCGAGGAGTCTTCCGGCCAGATCACGAACTGGGGTTGCGGGGCCGCGCCGGCCCGCACGTCCTCGGCCAGCCGCAGCGTCTCCCGGACGTGGTTGTCCAGCACCGCCCGGCGCTGTTCGTTGAACCCGAAACCCAGCCGCGGCACGTTGCCCTGGACCGCCGCGACGGTCACCGAGGGCTCGCCGCCCGAGCCGGTACCGGAGTGCCGCACCTGCGGCCAGACGATGACCGCCGCGAACAGCACCAGGCAGATGCAGACTCCGGGCAGCACCACCGCCGGCGGCGCGGCCGGCCCGACCGACGACTGGGCCGCGGGGTAACCGGAGCGCCACCACTTGACGATCTCCAGCGCGAGGGCCGTCGCGCTGAAGCCCACCAGCATGATGGCGAACGAGAGCAACGCGACGCCGCCCAGCTGGACCAGCGGCAGGAACGGTCCGTGCGTCTGGCCGAATGCCACCGAGCCCCACGGGAAGCCTCCGAACGGGAAGATCGACTTCAGCCACTCCTGGGCCGCCCACAGCAACGCGAACCAGACCGGCCAGCCGGGCAGCCGGCGCACCAGCACGGCGAACAGCCCGAAGGCGGCGGGAAACAGCGCCGACACCGCGGCCAGCACCAGCCACGGAACGGCCCCGACCAGCAGCCCGACCCACGGCAGCAGCGGCAGATAGAAGGCCAGGCCGAAAACGAAGGCGTACCCCAGCCCGCCCGCCGGCGTCGTCGCCGGATGGGTGAGCACCCACGCCAGCAGCGCGGCGGCGAGGACGGCGGCCCACCACCAGTTCACCGCCGGGAAGCTGGCGCACAGCAACCCGCCGCCCACCACGGCGCAGATCAACCGGAGCAGCCGGGGCCGCATCGCCGCCTGCGCGGCCGGCAGCCGGGCGATCACCGCGGCGCCCAGCCCGGTCGCCGCGCGGCGCCCGGCGCTGCCCAGCCGGGCTGCGACCCTCTCGTCAGCCATGGATGACAGCGCCCCGATGCACCATTCGTCGGCACCGCGGCAGGGCGTCGGTCGGGCCCAATCGCGGCAGCGCGGGCACCCGGGACCGCGGATCGGTCGACCAGCGCGCGACCGTATCGCGCGGGGCGCTCACCTCCAGGTCGCCGGCGTCCCAGACGGCGTAGTAGGCGGGCGCGCAGGGCACCAGGGTGCCGGTCATGCCGTCGCGGACGCCGGCCGCCCGCCAGCCGCTGCGGGTGGCCGCAGCAAACGCGGCGCGCACCGAGATCGCGCTGCCCGGGGTGCGATGGTGGGCTGCGGCGCGCACGCTCGTCCAGGGGTCAAGCCCGGTGACCGAGGCGTCGGAACCTAGCGCGAGGGACACGCCTTGGGATGCTAACAGCGCAAATGGATTGAGCTGACTGCCTCGCTCGGCCCCGAGCCGCTGTGCATACATGCCGTCGGCGCCGCCCCAGAGCGCGTCGAAATTGGGTTGCACGCTGGCGATGACGCCCCATCGGCCCAGCTTGGCGGCCTGCTCGGCGTCGATCATCTCGACGTGTTCGAGGCGATGCCCGCAGCGGGCGACGGCGACTGGGCCGAGCCGGGCGGCGACCTTCTCGAAGGCGTCCACCGCCGCGGCGACGGCCGTGTCGCCGATGACGTGGAACCCGGCGGTGATCTCCGCCTCGGTGCAGGCAAGCAGATGCGCCTCGACGGCGTCGGGGTCCAGGTAGCAGGTCCCGGTGCGCTCTGGCGCATCGTCGTACGGCTCGCGCAGCCAGGCGGTGCGTGACCCGAGCGCCCCGTCGATGAACAGGTCGCCGGCCAGCCCCCGGGCGCCGGTGGCCTCGATCAACGCCCGCGCGTCGGCGGCGGTGCTCACCGGCTCACCCCAGTAGCCGATCACCTCCACACCGTGGTCGAGGGCCCGCAATTGCAGCCAGTCGTCCATGCCGCCGATCTCGGGTCCGGCGCATTCGTGCACCGCCACGATGCCGGCCGCCGCGGCGGCATGCAGCGCCGCGGCACGGGCTTCGGCGAGTTGGTCGGCGGTCAGCAGATTCCGCGCGGCCGCCCGGACCGCGTGGTGGGCGTCGCCGACCAGCGGCCGGTCGGGGGTGAAACCGGTGGCCGACGGGAGTTGGGCGACCCGCCGCCGCAGCCCGGTGGAGGCCAGCGCGGAGTGCACGTCCACCCGGGTCAGGTAGGCCGGCCGGTCGCCGAGCACGGCGTCCAGGTCGGCGGTGCTGGGCGGGGTGCGCTCCGGCCACGACGTTTCGTCCCAGCCGTGCCCCCAGACCGGCCGGCCCGGGTGGACGGCGGCGTGGTCGGCGATCAGTTGCAGGCTGTGGGCGCGGGATCGGGCCCGGCGCAGGTCCAACCCGCACAGGGTCAGGCCGGTGGCGGTCAGATGGATGTGACTGTCCACTAACCCGGGCGTCACGAAACCGCCGTCGAGGTCCTCGACGTCGGCATCGGGGAACAGGCTGCGGCCGACGTCGTCACCGCCCAGCCAGGCGATGACACCGCCGCGGACGGCCATCGCGGTCGCGCCCGGCGCCGCCGGGCTGTGCACCCGGCCGTTGACCAGCAGGGTCACCGGTATGGGGCGGTTGGCCACGTCCACACACCAAAACTACGTGCCGCCGCGCCGGGCGCGACAACGGCTCATCCGATGGCTCGGCAGCCGTCGAACGGTTGGTTGCGCACCGGCGCCGGCATGTCGTGGACGTCGATGACCTCGCCGTCGATGTAGTCGCGGTGCTCGTAGGGGCCGTGCGGATCGGTGCCGGCGCGGAATGCGGTCGGGTACGGCGGGGCGTGCCGCTGCAGGGTGCGCAGCGTCAGCGCCGTCAACCGCGGCGCGGCGGCGCCGCGTACCGGCGGGATGAACAGCATCAGGCCCAGCGCGGTGCTCACCAGTCCGGGGATGAGAACCAACGCCGCGGCCAAGCTGAGCAGCGCGCCGTCTCCGGCCGCGGCGCGGGGCTCGGTCAACCCGGAGCGCAATTGCCCGATCCGGCGCAGCAGCTGCGATCCGGCCATCGGCGCCACCACGCCCCAGCCGAGCAGGAAGGTCGCCAGCAGCGCCAGCAGGGTCCAGCCCAGCCGATCGTCGACACCAACGCGAAAGCCACCGAGGACGCCTGGCGCCGCGTTTCCTCCTTCTTCGGTGAGCATCTGGCCGCCACGCCGTAGTCTCGCCCCCGTTCGGCCGGCCGCTACGCCGCTTTCAATTCGAGCCCGACGTTGTTGGCCATGCCGCCGCGCAGCTTGCTGAAGAAGTTGAACACCTTGCCGATCACGCCGTAGCGCTTGCCGATCGCGTCGTAGACCGCTGCGGTCTGCGACTTGTCGAGGATGGCGGCGGTGCCCTCGACGGCCTCACTGATGGGCCGGCCGTTCATGGTGCAGGTGGCCAGCGTGACTCGCGGGGTGTGGCGAATCCGCTTGACCTTCCACGATTTTTCCTGGGTGATGACCAGCAGTCGGTCTTTGTCCGCGGCCGCCCAGATCGGGGTCGGCTTGGGCTTGCCGTCCTTGGTGAACGTGGTCAACAGGATGTATTGCGCCTTAGCGAGGTCGGCGAAGGTGGGGGTCACTCGATCAACGTACCGCTGGAGCTGATCACCGGCGCGCCCCGAGTGTGGGACCAGCCGCATGCTCGGCGAGCAGCCGCTCAGCCCTCCAGGTCGCTCTCGGTTTCCAGCAGCGCCTGGCGCAGGCCGTCCAGGGTTTCCGGTTGTGGCTGCGCCCACATACCCCGCCCGGCCGCCTCCAGCAGCCGTTCGGCCATCCCGTGCAGCGCCCAGGGATTCGACTCGGCCATGAATTTCCGGTTCTCCGGATCCAGCACATAGCGCTCGGTGTGCTGCTCGTACATCCAGTCGGCCATCACTCCCGCGGTGGCGTCGTACCCGAACAGGTAGTCGACGGTCGCCGCCATCTCGAACACGCCCTTGTAGCCGTGCCGGCGCATCGCCGCCATCCAGCGCGGGTTGACCACCCGGGCCCGAAACACCCGCGTGGTCTCCTCCGACAGGGTGCGGGTGCGGATCGCATCGGGTCGGGTGTTGTCGCCGATGTAGGCGGCCGGCACCTGGCCGGTCAGCGCCCGCACCGTGGCGACCATGCCGCCGGGGTACTGGAAGTAGTCATCGGAGTCGGCGATGTCGTGTTCGCGGGTGTCGGTGTTCTTGGCCGCGACCGCGATGCGCCGGTACTGGCGATTCATGTCGTCGACCGCCTCGCGGCCGTCCAGGTCGCGGCCGTAAGCGAAGCCGCCCCACGCGGTGTACACCGCGGCCAAGTCGGCGTCGTCGCGCCAGTTACGGCTATCGACCAGCTGCAGCAACCCCGCACCGTAGGTACCCGGCTTGGAGCCGAAAATCCTTGTGGTGGCGCGTCGTTGGTCGCCGTGCTTCTCCAGGCCGGCTTGGGCGTGGGCGCGGACGTAGTTGTCGGCGGCGGGCTCGTCCAGGCCGTCGACCAGCCGCACCGCGTCATCGAGCATGGTGACCACATGCGGGAAGGCGTCCCGGAAGAAACCCTAGATCCGCACGGTTACATCGATGCGTGGGCGGCCCAGCTCGGCCAGCGGGATCGGGGCGAGGTCGACGACCCGGCGTGACGCGCCATCCCACACCGGCCGAACACCAAGCAGCGCAAGGACTTCGGCGATGTCGTCGCCGGCGGTGCGCATCGCGGAGGTGCCCCACACCGACAGGCCCACCGATTGCGGCCACAGGCCGTGGTCGTCGCGGTAGCGGGTGAACAGCGAATCCGCCAGCGCCACACCGGCTTCCCAGGCCAGCCGGGACGGGACCGCTTTGGGGTCGACGGAGTAGAAGTTGCGCCCAGTGGGCAAGACGTTCACCAGCCCGCGCAGCGGCGAGCCCGACAGGCCAGCCGGGATGAAACGGCCGTCCAGGGCGCGCAGCACCTGGTCGATTTCGGCACTGCTGCCGGCCAGCCGGGGCACCACTTCGGCGGCCGCGAACCGCAGCACAGTCACGGCGTCGGCGTTGTCGGTGAGCCGCCCGGCGGCGTCGGGATCCCAGCCGGTGGCCTGCAGCGCCACCACCAGTTCCCGGGCCGCGGCCTCGGCCCCGTCGACCGCCGAGCGTTCGTCGGCGCCCTCCTCGGCCAGACCCAGCGCCTGGCGCAGGCCGGGGAGGACCTGCTCGCCGCCGAACAGTTGACGGGCACGCAGGATCGCCAGCACCAGGTCCAGTTCGGCTTCCCCCGTTGGCTTTTGGCCCAGGATGTGCAGGCCGTAGCGGATCTGGACGTCCTTGATCTCGCACAGCCAGCCGTCGACGTGCAGCCGCATGTCGTCGAAGGAGTCCTCCTCGGGGCGTTCGGTGAGCCCGAGGTCGTGGTCCATCTTGGCGGCCCGGATCAACGTCCAGATCTGCTGGCGGATGGCGGGCAGCTTGCCGGGGTCCAGCGCGGCGACGTTGGCGTGCTCGTCGAGCAGCTGTTCCAAACGGGCGATGTCGCCGTAGGTTTCGGCGCGCGCCATCGGCGGGATGAGGTGGTCGACGAGAACCGCGTGCACGCGCCGTTTGGCCTCGGCGCCCTCGCCGGGGTCGTTGACCAGGAACGGGTAGATCAGCGGCAGGTCGCCCAGCGCGACGTCGGGCGCGCAACCCGCCGACAGGCCCAGCGTCTTGCCGGGCAGCCACTCCAGGTTGCCGTGCTTGCCCAGGTGCACCACCGCGTGCGCACCGAATCCGGCGTCCAGCCAGTGGTAGGCGGCCAGGTAGTGGTGGCTGGGCGGCAGGTCGGGGTCGTGGTAGATCGCGACCGGGTTGTCCCCGAAGCCGCGGGGCGGCTGCACCATCAGCACCAGGTTGCCCGATTGTATTGCGGCGATGACGATTTCGCCGCCGAGATCGTTGCTGCGATCCACGAAAAGCTGCCCGGGTGGCGGGCCCCAGTACTGCTCGACGGCGTCGGTGAACTCGGCGGGCAGGGTCGCGAACCAGGCGCGGTAGTCCGTGGCGGACACCCGGATCGGGTTGCCGGCCAGTTGCCCCTCGGTGAGCCAGTCGGGGTCTTGCCCGCCCCGCTCGATCAGGGCGTCGCCGTCGTTCGCCTCGACGCCGGGCAGGTCGCCGATGCGGTAGCCGTGCGCGCGCATGGCCCGCAGCAGGGCGACCGCGCTGGCCGGGGTGTCCAGTCCCACCGCGTTGCCGACGCGGGCGTGTTTGGTGGGATAGGCCGAGAACACCAGGGCCACCCGTTTGTCGGCCGGGCCGACGTGGCCCAGCCGGGCGTGCCGCACCGCCAGCCCCGCCACCCGGGCGCAGCGCTCGGGGTCGGCGACGTAGGAGATCAGGCCGTCGTCGTTCTGCAACCACTGGGCCCGCGGGGTGGTCAGGCACAACCCTTGCAAAATCGGGATGTCAAGGGCGGCAAGGTGTTCGACGTTCCAGCTGTCGTCGGAACCACCGGCCGCCGCCTCCGCCGGTTTCAGTCCCCCGGCGGCCAGCACGGTCGCCACCATGGCGTCGGCCTCGCGCAGCCGTTGCAGCAGTTCGGGTTCGGCGGTGCGCAGCGACGCGCAGTAGATCGGCATGGGCTGCGCGCCGGCGTCCTCGATGGCCGCACACAGCGCCTCGACGTAGCCGGTGTTGCCGGCCAGGTGTTGGGCGCGATAGTACAGCACGGCGATGGTCGGGCCGTCGGTGTCGATCGCGTTGGGCCGCGCCGGTTCTCCCCAGGTCGGCGTCATGATCGGTGGGGCGAAAACGAATCCGGTCATCAGCACGGTGTCGGACTGAAAGGCGTGCAGCTGGCGCAGATTCTCGACGGCGCCGTGGGCCAAATAGATGTGCGCCTGCACCGCGATGCCGGCGGCCGGCGTGGACAGGCCGGTCAACTCGGCGTCGGCGACCTGCTCACCGCTGACCAGCACGGTGGGCACGCCGCTGGCGAGCACCGTGTCGATGCCGTGTTGCCAGGCGCGGTAACCGCCGAGGATGCGCACCACCACGACGGCGGCATCGGCCAAGAGATCGGGCAGTTCGTCGTCGGACAGCCGTGAGGGGTTGGCCCACCGATAGTTTTTCCCGCTGGAACGGGCGCTGATCAGGTCCGTGTCGGATGTCGACAGCAGCAGGATGGTCGGCTCAGCCACCCAAGTACCGTAGCGTCGCCCCGATCCGGGTGGCGACCTCCCCGGCGACCCGCAGCGTCTCCTCCCGCGCGCCGGGGTGGTAGCGGTCGGCGACCGGGTCGTAGTCGGCGCCGGCGATCGACCCGTGATCGGCGGCCACCTCGACAACCTGCACCGGCCAGCCGATCCGCTGCAGGTGCGCGGCGAAGTCCCGGCTGGCACTCACCGGCACCACATCGTCGGCGACGCCGTGCAGCAGCGTGAACGCGGTGCCGCCGCGTTCGGGCGGCACCGTGTCGGTGGCCGCCCGGCCGGTGAGCGAGTCGGGAACCATGAACGCCCCGGCCAGGCAGAACGTGTGCAGGGGCGCCACGCCGAATCGATCCGCCTGCAGGGTGATGCCCGCCGCGGCGGCCCCACCCAGCGACCACCCAACCAGCGCCACCGCCCCGGAGTCACCGGCGAGCCCGCGTGTGAAGTCCAGCGATCGCAACAGTTCGGCGCGTCCGCCGTCGGCGGCGTGGGAGTTCCAGTCCGGCGCCACCACCATCAGACCGTGGGCGGTGAGCAGGCCGGCCAGCGGGCCGACGGCGGCGCGGGCGTCGGTTTGCGCGCCGTGCCACAGCAAGACCGTCGGTGATGCCGGTTCGCCGAAGACGTCGGCCCGACGGCCCGGGGCGTAGCGCAGCGTCCTCACCGCAGCAGGGTGCCCGTGCCGGGCTGCCCCCAATCCGTGCCGAGCATGGCGGTTCAGCTGACCAGGCCCGGCCGCAATGCCGCGTTGAATCGGCGGTCCACCCAGTTGGCGAACCGGCGCGGATTGCAGTTGGCCCGCCGCGGCGAACAGGTCGGCCAGCTTCTGCTCCGAGGCCACCACGTCATCGCCGAGTTCGGTGGGCAACCGCAGGCTCCGAGCCTGCGACACCGCCGCCACTTGGGGATCCAATCCGACTGCGGCAGCGTAGCTTTGGGCCCACTGCTGGGGATACGCCCGGGCTCAGCGCACCGCCGTTTCGAACCGTATCAGCAGGTCACCCAGGGCGGTGTTGCGTTTCGGATCGGCCAGCGCCTGGTCGGATGCGACGCCGATCCAGTCGCCGTTGGTGACACCCTGCGCCTCGGCGATGCTGCGCACCGGGATCTGCTGTTCGGCCTGGGCCGTGTAGGGATCCCAGATGGCCAGGCGTCGGCCTGGTGCTGGCTGAACGCGGACAGCGCGTCGGCGGTCTGCAGGTACACGAACTTGACGTCGGCGGGTTTGATTGCCGCCCGGTCCAATTGGGCCAGCAGGTTGGCGTGCGACGAGCTCCTTGGCGACGGCGATCGCCTTCCCACGCAGGTCGGAGACCGAGGTGATCGCCGAATCCGCGTGCACCAGAATGCTATTGCCCGCCCCGCCGCCGTAGGCGGAGACCTCCCTGATCCGGGCGTTGCTGGCCGCGCCGAAGATCGGCGGGGTGTTGCCTG
This sequence comes from Mycobacterium lepraemurium, assembly GCA_002291465.1. Classification (GTDB taxonomy): domain Bacteria; phylum Actinomycetota; class Actinomycetes; order Mycobacteriales; family Mycobacteriaceae; genus Mycobacterium; species Mycobacterium avium. The sequence continues at coordinate 2,123,402 of CP021238.1, forward strand.
TTGATCGTCGGGTCCTCGCAAACCCAGTGGTACTCAGACGATTCCGAGGACCGGGTGTTCACGCCCCGGCGCTACGAGATGTAACGCTCAGTCGCGGTCCCAGGTTCTGGGCATCATCGGCACGCCGGGGCCGTCGCTCAATCCGTCCCGGGTCAGCGTCGCCAATCCTGCAGGCCTCGCTGCGTCGGATTTGGTTGCGGCACCGGCGAATCCGAGTTGGCCGGCGCTCGCCCCGGAGGCCACCGGGCCGTCTTTGGGGCCGGTGCCTTCGGGGCCACTGTCGGAGTCGAGGTCCATGTATTCGTAACGGTAGGCGCGGTCGGTGGCGGTGCCGCGGCGGCGCCAACGGGCCCGCGCCTTCTTACTGCCCGTTGCTGCCCGCGGCGGCGGCCGCCGCCGCGGGCGCGTCGAGGTCGTCGGGCGCCGGTTCCTCCGACTTGCGGCGTGCCCGGCTGCTCGCGCTGCCGCGCGTCGACAGACCCGACAGTCCGACCGCGCACAGGGCGTCGGACAATGCCGGCGCCGATTCCGTCGGTGGCGGTGGGGCCGAAGCCCACACCGGGTCCCCCGCCGACAGGTCCGCCGCCGGCGGATCCGGCCATCGTCGGGGCCGGGGCGGACGCCGTCGTCGGCACGTGACTCATGCCGGCCGGCGCGCTGACGATGGTGGGTGCGGGAACGGTGGCGACCGGCGCCGGCGCGGCAGCGACCGGGACCGGCGCGGCCATCGACAGCGGGGCCGCGACGCTGATCGCGGTCACCGTGGCCGCCGCCCCACCCGCAGCGGCCACGCCGATCGCCGCCACCACCACCGGCACGAGCACCACCGCCATCTGGATCGCCGCCTGCATGAACGGCCAGAAGATCATCAACGTGTGAAAGATGGCCCAGCCCAAGGCGGTCGACAGGGCCGGCGAGAACCCCAGCTGGCCGAAGAACGAGGCCGGGCCGTTGACGAACGGCACCGGAGGGAACGGCCAGCCGCCGGGATTGAGATCCTTGGATCGGCCAGGCGAAATTCTGCGTGTATTGCTTCAGCCACGCGGTCAGCTGATCCTGCCAGGAGGGATAGGACTGCACCGCCGTGCTGGCCTGCTGCTGGGTGCTCGACGTGTCGGCGTGGTTGAGACTGGAGCCGGAATCGGCGGCCGGGGCCGCCTCGGCGCCCGGGGCGACGATCGGCGGCGCGGGCGTGGTCGGCGGAACCGCGGCAAGCGCGGATTGACTGACGGCCTGGTAGGTCGACATCGTCGTGGCGGCCTGCACCCACATCCGCGCGTAGCCGGCCTCGTTGACCGCGATCGGGATGGTGTTGATGCCGAAGAAGTTGGTGGCGACCAGCGCCCCGTGCACCGCGTGATTGGTCGCGAGCTCACCCAGCGTCGGCATGGCGGCCAGCGCGGCGGTGTAGGCGCCGGCCGCCGTCTCGTGCAGGCTCGCCGCGGTCGAGCTCTTGGCCGCGCTCTCCAGCAACCAGGCCTGGTATGGGGCGTGGGCGGCCACGTATTGCTCGGCGCTGGGGCCTTCCCAGGCACCGGCGTGCGTGGCGGCCAGCAACCCGTCGAGTTCTGCCGCCGAGGCGGCGTACTCGGTGCTCATCGACGACCAGGCGGTGGCGGCGGCCAGCAGCGACGCCGGTCCGGGACCGCTGCTGAGCAGCGTCGAGTGCACTTCGGGGGAAACGCGATCCAGACGGGGCGGTCATCATCGGGGGCCTTCGGGCAACAACACGAATACCTCTTCGGTGAATCTCGTGGATGGGCTGGCGGGCTTTCCCCCACAGGTCGGTCGCCGGGACCGTTTGGTTCCACGCGAATTCGCGCGGCGCCTCAAACCGCGGGAGTCTTTGCTCGCAGACCCGCCATGCGCAACGATGCAGGGATGCGGTGTGACGTGGCCCGGGAGGCGCTGTCGGCTCGGCTGGACGGTGAGCGTCCTCAGGTGCTCGCGCAGCAGGTCGATGCCCACCTCGAGGCGTGCCGGGGCTGCCGCTCCTAGCGGATCGGGGCGGCGGTGCAGACCCGTCGGCTGGCCTCGGTCACGCCGGGCGAGGGACCCGACCTGGTGGACAAGATCATGGCCAGCATCGGCGAGCAGGCCGCCGGGCGCCCGGCTTGGATGCGCTGGTTGCGGTCGCACTACCGGCGTTGGGGGCTCATCGGTGTCGGCCTGTTCCAGGTGGCGATCGCCGCCGCCCAGATCAGCGGGATCGATTTCGGCATGGTCGCCGGCCACATGCACGGCGCGATGTCCGGCGAGCACCTGATGCACGAGTCCACGACGTGGTTGCTGGCGCTCGGGCTGGCGATGATCGCCGCCGGTGTCTGGCCCGCGTCGGCGTCGGGGGTGGCGGCGATAACCGGGGTGTATTCGGTTGCGCTGCTGGGTTATGTCATCGTCGACGCCTTCGACGGGGAGGTGACCGCGACCCGCATCGCCAGCCACATGCCGCTGCTGCTCGGCCTGGCGTTCGCGTTGCTGGTGGCGCGGGAACGGGTCGGATCGCGCCGACCCGGCTCCTCCGACGCGACGGCGGACGCCGGCTTTGCGGCCTGGGCCGCTGACGCTCCCACGGGCCGGCGGCGCGGACACCTGCGGCCCATCAATCGCGCGGCCCCCACCCCACCGCATCGTCTACGACGACCCGTCGTAGGATCGGAAACCCGCGCAATTAAGGTGGTTGGGCATGATCGCGCCGAGCGACGGCGAGGCGGTAACCGAGCTCGCGTTGTCCGCCGCGCGCGGGACCGCCCGGGCGCTCGAGGCGTTCATCAAGGCCACCCAGCAAGACGTGTGGCGATTCGTCGCGTATCTGTGCGATGCGGGCAGCGCCGACGATCCCACCCAGGAGACGTTCCTGCGCGCGATCGGCGCCATCGAGCGGTTCTCCGGGCGCTCGAGTGCCCGGACGTGGCTGCTGTCCATCGCGCGCCGCGTCGTGGCCGACCACATCCGTCACCTACAGTCGCGGCCACGCGCCGCGGTGGGCGCCGATCCCGAACACGTGCTGCGCACCGACCGCCACGCCCGCGGATTCGAGGATCTGGTCGAGGTGACGACGATGATCGCCGGCCTCAATCCCGAACAGCGCGAAGCGCTGTTGCTCACCCAGCTGCTCGGGCTGCACTACGCCGACGCCGCCGCGGTGTGCGGCTGCCCGGTAGGCACCATCCGATCGCGGGTGGCCCGGGCCCGCGACGCGCTGCTGGCCGACGGCGAGCGCAGCGACCTGACCGGCTAGTCCTTGATCGCCAGCGCCGCAACCCATTCGGCGGCCTCGGCCACACTACCGACCGCCGACACGCCGTCCGGCAGCGGCGGCCTTGCCACCATCACGACCGGAATGTCCAGCGCTGCAGCGGCATCCAGCTTCGCGCGGGTCATCTGACCGCCGCTGTTCTTGGTGACCAAGGCGTCGATCCGGTGCTCGCCCAGCAGCGCGAGCTCATCGTCGTAGCGATAGGGGCCGCGGGAGAGCACCACCCGGTGATGACGCGGCAGTGTGGTCGCATCCGGTTCGGTGACGGCCCGGATCAGAAACCACGCGTCGCTGTCCTTGAACGCCCGCGCCCCCGAGCGGCCGGTGGTGAGAAACACTCGCGAATAGCCTTGTTCGGCAACGGCTTCCGCGGTGCGGGTATCCGATTCGACGACGGTGGCTGCTCCCGGGTCCCAGGCCGGGCGGGCCAGCACCAGGTGTGGCACCCCCAGGTCGGCGCAGGCTTGGGCGGCGTGTGCCGTCATGGTGGAGGACAAGGGGTGGGTGGCGTCCACCACGGCGTCGATGTGTTCGTCGCGCAGCCACCGCCGCAGCCCGTCGACGCCGCCGAAGCCGCCGATCCGCACCGGCCCGACCGGCAGCGCCGGATCCGGCACCCGGCCGGCCAGCGAGCTGATGATGTCGATCCGCGGATGCAGGACCTTGGCCAGGGCGCGCGCCTCGCCGGTGCCGCCGAGCAGCAGCAGTCGCATCAGTGCCTGTTTCCGCGGGCGCGGCCGGTCGAATACAGGTAGCTGTCGGTGAATCCGCCGGCGCTCAGCGCATCGCCGACAATGACGGCGGCGGTCTTGGTGATGCGGGCGTCATGCATCTGCGCGGCGATGTCGTCGCGGGTGCCGCGCAGTACCGTTTCCTGCGGCCAGCTCGCGAAAGCGACTACCGCACAGGGTGTCTGGGGTTAACGGCCGTTGTCGAGAAGTTGCCCGACGATGCTGTCGATCTGGGCCGCGGCCAGATGGAGCACCAGGGTGCCGCCGGTTCGGGCCAGGATGGCCAGGTCTTCGCCGGGCGGCATCGCCGTGGACAGGGTGGCCACCCGGCTCAGCGTCACCGTCTGCGCAACACCGGGGAAGGTGAGCTCGCGCTTGAGCGCGGCCGCGGCCGCGGCGAAAGCCGGTACGCCCGGCACGATTTCGTAGTCGATGCCCAGCGCGTCGAGCCGGCGGTACTGCTCGGCCAGCGTGCTGTACAGCGAGGGGTCACCGGAATGCAGCTGCGCCACGTCGTGGCCGGCCGTGTGCGCCCGGCGGAGCTCGGTGATGATCTGATCCAGCGTCAGCGGGCCGGTGTCAACGATTCTCGCGTCCGGTGGGCACAGTGCATGCAGGTCGTCGGACATGATCGAACCCGCGTACAGGCACACCGGGCAGCTTTGCAGCAGCCGTTGGCCACGGACGGTGATCAGGTCCGCAGCGCCCGGGCCCGCGCCGATGAAGTAGACGGTCACCGGGTCACCGCACACTGGGTGACCGGGAACTGCGGGTGCCAGCCGGTGAAGGCGCCCAACGCCTTGCCGTGATAGTGCTGGAAGCGTCGCAGCTGCCCACCGAACCGCGTATAGGCTTGGATGACAACGGCTTCCGACTCGGTGGTGACCACGTTGGCGACGAGCCGTACGCCGCTGGGCAGGTGGTCGAAGCAGGCGTCGAGCAGGCCGGGCCGGGTCAGTCCGCCGCCGACGAAGATGGCCGACGGCGGCTCGGCGCCGTCGAAAGCGTCCGGGGCGTCGCCGCGCACGTCGGGCAGGTAGCGTACGGCGATCACGTTGATCGCGTCGATGTCTGCGGCACCTTCGGCCCAGTCGCGGGTGGTGCCGTCGCGGCGGTGTTCGTCTGGGGCGCCGAGTCTTTCGAGAACGGTGAACTGCGAATCGCCGCTACCGTGCGCGGTCAGCAGCGCGGCCAGCTCGGTGGGGGTGGCTGCGCCCTGCGACAGGACGATCGCCTGGCCGCCGCGGCGCACCGCGGTGTGCGGCGGCGCGGTGACCAGGCTGATCACCTCGGTGTCGTGCACGTTCCAGCCCATGCGCGCGCAGGCCAGCGTCACCGAGGACACGTGCGGCAGCACCCGCACCCGGTCGGCGCCGTACAGCCGGATCAGCGTCCCGCCGATGCCGTGCAGCAGCGGGCCACGATGTGGACGTCGCCGGGGTGGTCGTCCAGCAGGCTCTGCAACGCCGGATGCATCGGTGACGGCCATTGGCGCCGGGGTGCGGGTACCGGGTCGTCGAGCAGATCCAGTTTCCGTTTGGAGCCGTAAATTACTGCAGCGCTTCGTAGTTCGGCGCGTGATGCTTCGACGAGTCCCGCCATGCCGACGGCGCCGATGCCGACCACGACGATCATGGGTGCGGCTCCGCATCGGATCGGGCCGCGTGGTCGCCGGTGCGGATCATCGCGGCATCCTTCGCCAGATGGACTGGGGCAGCATGCGCAGCACGGCGGCCGCGGGCCCCAGCACCCACGGAATCCACACGGTGCGGCGGCCTTTCGCCAGCGCACGCGCGGTCGCGGCGGCCACCTGCGCGGGGGTGCTCGACGGTGGCGCCGGCGTCATGCCTTCGGTCATGCGGCCGATCACGAAGCCCGGGCGCACAATCAGCAACCGCACGCCGGTGCCGTGCAGCGCGTCGGCCAGGCCGCTGGCGAAGCCGTCCAGGCCGGCCTTGGCCGACCCGTAGACGTAGTTGGCGCGCCGCACGCGCGCGCCCGCGATCGAGGAGAACACCACCAGTTGGCCCCGGCCGGCTGCGCGCATGGCGGTAGCCAGGTGCGTGAGCATGCTGACCTGGGCGACGTAGTCGGTGTGCACGATGGCGACCGCGTGCTCGGCGTCGGTTTCGGCGCGGGCCTGATCACCCAGGATTCCGTAGGCCAGCACCGCGGTGCCGATGGGCCCGTGGTCGGCGACAACCGAGGCGACCAGTGGGCCGTGCGAGGCCAGGTCGTCGGCATCGAATTCCCGGGTGCCCACGGCCGCGGCGCCGGCGGCTTTGAGCGCGTCGACCTGGTCGTTGAGACGGTCGGCGTTTCGCGCCGCCAGCACGACCGTCGTTCCCGGTGCCAGCCGTCGGGCCAGCTCGACGCCGATTTCGCTGCGGCCGCCCAGGATTAGTACCGGAGCTGCGTCCGTGTCATCCACGGCTGCGATTATTACCTGCGCTAGCGTGGGCGGTGATGGCGAATACCACTACCCGGCTCACCGACGACGCGTTGGCGTTTCTGTCGGAGCGCCATCTGGCCATGCTCACCACACTGCGAGCCGACAATTCGCCGCACGTGGTGGCGGTGGCTTTCACCTTCGACCCCAAGATGCACATCGCCCGGGTGATCACCACCGGCGGGTCGCAGAAGGCGATCAACGCCGATCGCGGCGGGCTGGCCGTGCTCAGCCAGGTCGACGGGGCGCGCTGGTTGTCGCTGGAGGGCCGGTCCAAGGTGAACAGCGATGTTGACGCGGTGCGCGACGCCGAGCTGCGCTACGCCCAGCGCTACCGCACGCCGCGGCCCAACCCGCGACGGGTGGTCATCGAAGTCCAGATCGAGCGGGTGCTCGGGTCGTCGGATCTGTTGGACCGGGGCGCGTAAGCGTCGTCAATTCATTTCAGACTTGAATCGTGAGACGACGTTGTCCGGGAATCCTCCGAGAAGTGATGCGTTCAGCTCGTCGTAAGAAAGTGGCAGGATGTGACTATACGGTGTATCGCCCCGCGTCATAATGAAGTACGACTGCGGATCACTCCGGAGCACATACTTGACAATTCGATCACTTTCAATTTGCGCATCGGCTTTCGGGTCAAGGCCTTCATCATCCCATTTACAGCTTAAAGGGTCCAGTCTGAAATTAATTCGCAGAGACTCTGCCACTTCATATATCAAGAATTTGCCCACGCGCCCCGAATCCGCGAGAAAGTTCCTTGAAGAGATTCGATAGGAACCGCACTAAATTCAGTTGATACCCTAGATACTGTGTAATCGCCGCCGGCGCTTGCAAGTACACATCCCCACCAGTCAGGGTGAGGAAATCCGACGCGAAAGAATAAGCGACCGTCGTCCCATGCCGCTTCGTCCGGAGGCGCCTGGCCTGCGCAAATATGTATGTGTCGCCAAGTGTCATACCGAGCGACCAACTCGGCAACATCGGGGTCATCTTTTTCTAAAGCCACCGTTTAACTCCCTCAGTATCCGATCGCCAGTTTATCATTTCGGCGGCGTTATCTCTCTGAGAAGTCGCCTACGAATCAACTCATCGACCGGAACGGGTCGGTTTGTTGCTCTGTCGAGGACTATCCATTGGTCACCGCCTCCAGGCTGTCCGAATGCTTCTTTTGCCGGCCCATGCTGAACGACCCAATCCTTGCCCGCGGGTATTTCGCGGCCGGTTCCCTAGAATACATGGTATTGGGTGGCAAATCCGGACGGTTTAGCGCGCTCTGCCATCTGTCGGACCGGGGCGCGTAGTTGTCGCCGGACCTGGAGAATTCGGTCATCGCCGCTCGAAAAGCGGCTTTCCGTCTGGATCGAGCACGGACGCTTCAATCTGGTCTATTGTTGCGTTCAGATAGAGTGCGAGTTTCTTAAGATCGGCTGTTGCAGTTATTTTGTAGGCGCTACCGACCGCTATCGCCGAGCCATCGGGCGCAACTAGAGCGAAACGTTCGACGCCTTCCTATTCGCGAGTTTCGATGTTGACGTCGGGGTGTTCGTCGTCCGCCGAGACTGGTATACCGATCCGAGGCAGATTCCTCGCGCTGTGGATGTACATCACGAATTTTCCGAACAAGTACTTCTCGATTGTCTCGATCGACGGAGCTGCTAAGACGAAGCGTTCGGATTCCATTCGGTCCGAATCAGTAATTGCGAACCAGCCATCTGGCTGCTTTCCTATGAATGAGGCGACTTTCACCTAGCCCTGACCAAAATACGGGCCACCCATCTCTAGTACTTGAACCAGGTGTCAGAGTGTAATCAGCTAGCTTCGCCCATTGCTCAAGGCGCTGGGAAAGTTGTATGCCGCTTGTCATCTCAATACACCCCGTCGCATCTGATACCTCTGTGGACATTCACCCAATGTACGTGCCAGCTGCGTCTTCTCGCTCGAAGTTACGGCCGAGCGTTCTCCCAGATGCAAAACAGGGGCTTACCATCCGGTGCCAGGAATGAAGCCTTTATATCCTCAATCGTTGCGCCTAAGTAATGCGACAGTGTGACTAACCGATCAAGCGCTGCAACCGCAACAGAGCCACCCGATCGATCTCTTAGAACATGACGTTCACGACCCGCAAACGATTGCTTGTCTATGCTGTAGCCACCACGCAGTTCATGGCGTTCAAACGGCGCTTTGAGCATCGGAAGATCATCACGCCGTACTGACCCGCCGAACAGCCCATACAGATACCTCTCAGTGACGCCCATCGACCTTCCCGCAAAGTTAAAGCCTTCGGGACCCATTCGATCAGAAGAATTTACTGTATACCAATTATCTGCAAAGTCGATAAAATATCGCCGTTCGCCGCCCTGATTCCAGATAATGGTACGACCGTCGTTCGTCTCCGAGCCTTGAACAGTGTCTAAGACGGCCAGACGAATCCAGGCTTGCAAGTCGGACGTGAGATCCACACCCTTCGTCACTTTCGTAATACTCCAATCAGCGTCAGTTCTTCGACGGGCCGGGCAACGCCGGTATCGTCCAATATGCGAACTTGAATTGAGCCACCGGGCTGACCCACCCCTGGCGCCACCTCCGACACTTCAATGCTCCAGTCCTCTGGCAACACGTCAAAGCTATACGCGTTGTATGGATCGCGGAGGGAATCCACGTGCAGGGCCCGCTCCTCCCAGGAGGCAGGTTCACCATCTGCCATTACGGCGAGGTACTGGCCGTTCGTTTTGCCGATCCGATCGACGGAGTCACCGTAGTCCCGTAAGTAGGAGTTCGCATCTGTATAGACGACCCGGGTGTGGGGCGTGGCTCCGTCGTTTAGTGGAGAGTTAAACCAGGACTGTCCTTGCGGGCCCGCCTTGTTGAAACGTTCCGCGTACTGCTCTTGGGTATACGGATGCCCCTCCGGATCTCGGCCGTATAGCGCTTCCGGATCCCGAATTAGATTGCGGACGTCGCTATTAATCTTGTCAAGATCGACCGGGTCGTCGGCGAAATCCCAATGTTCGTCCAATGGTTCGCCGTAATGCGGGTCAAGTGGCTCATCTGGCAGCCGATGCCACCCGTCGCCAGACGGATCCTTCGAATGCACTGGATCCTGCGGCTCGCCGCCGGATGATCCATCATGGCCGTGTCCCGACGCGTGATGACCATCAGGATCCTTGCCGTCCGGTGGACCACCATCACCACTTGGGTGGCCCCCACGCGGTGGCTCGCCCGGCGGGGGCCCGCCCGGAGGGCCACTCTCGCCAGGACCGTGCGCGCCGCCGTTCGGCGCTGGCACTTCTGCGGGTCGCCCGCCCGGGGACTCGAAGTGCGGAGCCGCTGATGAAGCCGACGACGGTGAATGCGCGCCGACAGACGCAGCCTCACCGGACGATCCACCGGCCGACACGGGCACCTGTGACGGCGTGTGGTCGAACACCTGAGGAGTAGCCGACGGCAGGCCGTCGCCGGCAGCAGCCTGCACCGACGCGAGACGTGACCCGGCGACCGGAACCGATGCTGGCTCATGCGGACCACCCGTCGGCTCCGCGACCGGGTCGTGGACGCCGCCGGCGGGCACGGATGCCGGCTCACGCGGCTCCCCCGCCGGAACCGATGTGGGCTCGTGCGGACCGCCGGACCGGCACCGACACCGGATCGCCCGCGCCGCCCGAAGCGGCGGGCGCAGGCGCAGGCTCGGGCTCGGCCACCGGATCATGCGGACCACCAGAGCCACCGAAAGGACTGGCCGGCGCAGGCGCCGGATCATGGACACCGCCCGAGCCACCAGGACCGCCCGGCGAAGCCGCAGAGGCTGGCGCGGGCGCGGGATCGTGAGGGCCGACGGGGCCACCCGGCGACGCAGCTGGAGCGGGCGACGAACTCGGACCGTGCGGGCCAGCGCCCGAATCGCCTGCCGGGCCGGGAGAAGCCGGGGACGTTGCCACGGGCGGCGAGCCCCGCTGCGCACCCGGGGTGTCATCCGGCGGACGCGGCGCCGATTCGACCGGCGCCTCGATCGGCTTGCGGCCGGGCCCCAAACCCACCGGAGCGCCACCCGTCGGAGGCTTGATCTCGAGCAAGTCCTTGGTGACACCCTCGAGGTTCTTGGGCAGATCGGCGGTTGACTTGGCGATGTCCGCCAGCGCGCCCCGGGCGCCGGCGATCCCGCCGACCCGCCCGGCCGCGCTGGCACCGTCCGCTGCCGCGCCCGCCTCACCGAGACCGGGCGCGATCAGCGTGGCCGCATCGAACCCGACTTCACCGGCTCCCAACCCCGGCCGGTCTCGGGTCCAATCGTCGGCGTGCACAAGGCCTTTCAGCTCCTGCAGCCGTGCTTGCGCGAATTCCTGGGGATTGACGGCGGCGTTGACAAAGCTTTCCTTCCACGCGTTCTTGACCAAGCTACCCCAGGTGGCGCCCGCACCCTCGGGATCGAGGGCGATCCAATGCGGGCTCAGATCGACGAGGCCCAACCCCATGCCGACCGCACCCTTGACAACGCCCTCCTGGACGTTGATCCCGAAGTCGAGTGCGGGTCGCCACCGGGTTGCCGACGTCTTCTCCCAAAAATGTGATGAGGCCGCGCCGCGCGTACTTCTGGCAGGTGACGATCTCGCGATCGGCCGCTTGCATGAGCAGCCTGATCTCCTGCTAGAAGGCCCGGGCTTCCTGTCCGAGATGCTGCAGCACGGCGTTGACGTCCCTGGCGATCTTTTTGATCTCGTCCCACGCGTCGCCGTCGATGATGAGCATGATATCGTGACCGAGGTCGCCGAGCGCTTCGATCCGATGCAGCAGATCCCGGATCGCCTGTTGCGCGTGGCCGACTCGGTCTGCGAATTCGTCGACGGTGCGGGCCAGGGCGTCACACTGCTGACCGATAGCCGCTGCGGCAGCGCCTATTTCGGCCAGAGCGTGATCGATCTTCTCGCCTTCGGGAATGTGTTGGCTGTCGAACAGCGCCTTGGACGCGTTGAGAGTTCCCTGCACCCCGTTCATTGCCGCGGCGAAGCCGTGCCAACGGGATGCGGCCGGGTGCAGGCCCGCCACGTCGCCGTCGGGCCACACCTCGGAGACGAGCGCCTGTACGACCGCCCACAGCAGTGGCGGCGGCTCTCCCTTACCCCAGGTCCCCGGGGCCCGGGTGCAGCAAGGTCAGCGGGTGCGGACGGCGCCGGCAAAACGCCGCTTCCGCCGCCGAGCCTCGAGGCCGCTTGGGCCGCCGAATAGTTCGACGCGCCTTGCTGGATCAGGGCCCCGCATTTCCGGCACGCGTTAACGACGCCGGCCGCCGCCTTCAGCATCGACTCGGCCGAGTCTTGACACCCCAGGCCGAACACCTCGCCGGCACGGTCAACACCCGTGTGGGCCGAAAAGCCGGCCGTCAAGATCGTCAGGTTCGCCGCCAACGAATCGCCGATGGCCGCCACGGCGCTGCCGGCAGCATACATCGCCTCCGGATCAACCGCCAAGGGAGCCACGTGCGGAATTTTCGCTCAAGTCCGCGCGTCGCCGCTACTCACCCAATGATCGCTCCGCCAAGCTAACCACGGCCGCTCAACACCACAACTCGTTCATGCACAGCGCTACGGCACCGGCACCACGATCAGTTCGTGCGGCCGGTTGTTGACGGCCAGGGCGCCGTCGTCCGTCACGACCACGATGTCCTCGATGCGAGCGCCCTACCGTCCCGGGAAATAGATGCCCGGCTCGATGGAGAAGGCCATGCCCGCGGTCAGCGGCAGGTCGTTTCCCGCAACGATGTAAGGCTCCTCGTGCACCGACAGCCCGATGCCGTGCCCCGTGCGGTGCACGAAATACTCCGCGAGTCCCTCGGCGGCCAGCACGTCACAGGCGGCAGCATCGACCTGCTCGGCCGTCACACCGGGCCGGACCGCATCACGGGCCGCCCGCTGAGCGCGCTGCAGAATCGAACACTGTTGGGCCACTTCGGGACTCGGCTCCCCGATGCTGTAAGTTCGGGTCGAATCCGAATGATAGCCCGGCTCGTAGGAGCCCCCGATGTCGACGACGACGATGTCGCCCACCTGCAGCTCGCGATCCGAATACCCGTGGTACGGGTCGGCGCCGTGCGGGCCGGAGCCGACGATGATGAAAGCCACCTCCGAATGTCCTTCGGCCACAATGGCTTCGGCGATATCGGCGGCCACGTCAGCCTCGCTGCGTCCCGGTATCAGAAACGACGGCGCCCGGGCGTGCACCCGGTCGATGGCCGCGCCGGCCTTCCGCAACGCGTCGACCTCGCACTCTTCCTTGACCATCCGCAGGCCGCGCAACACGTCGGTGGCCAGCACTGGCAGCAAGCCGAGCACGCCGGCCAGCGGCAGCAGATGCAGCGCCGGCATGGAGTTGGTAACGGCGGTCGCGGCGGGCACCGCGTCCAACGCCGCGGCCACCAGTTCGTAGGGGTTCTCACCGTCGACCCAATCCCGCACCGGCAGACCGAGTTCGGCGATCGCCGACCCCTTCAGCGAGGCCACCTCCAGCCGCGGCACCACCATGATCGCCTCACCGGAGGCGGGCAACACCAGGGCAGTGAACCGCTCCAAGGTCTGCGCCCGCGACCCGACCAGGTAGCGCAGGTCGTACCCCGGCGTGATCACCAGGCCGACCAGCCGGCGCCCATACACGTCCGCGTCGAAACGGTGGGATTCCATGGCAGCCAGGCTAACCTGCGCGCCGACCGTGGACTTGTTGCGCCGTTTCGCGAGAACGGGCCGCAACAACTCGACGCTCGACGGCCGAGCAACACGCGGCGTGACAAGATAACCGGCATGCGATCGCCACTGGTGCTGCTCGACGGCGCCAGCATGTGGTTCCGCTCCTATTTCGGGGTGCCGTCCTCGATCACCGCCCCCGACGGCCGGCCGGTGAACGGCCGTGCGCGGATTCCTCGATTCGCTCGCTGTGGTGATCACCCAGCAACGGCCCAGCCGTCTCGTCGTCTGCCTGGACCTGGACTGGCGCCCGCAATTCCGGGTGAACCTGGTCCCGTCCTACAAGGCCCACCGGGTGGCCGAGGCGGAGCCGGCGGGCGAGCCGGACGTCGAGGAGGTGCCGGACGATCTGACGCCCCAGATCGACATGATCGCCGAACTCCTTGAGGCGTACGGGATCCCGACGACCGGGACCGGGGGATTCGAGGCCGACGACGTGCTAGGCACCTTGGCGGCCCGCGAGCGCGACCACCCGGTGCCGGTGACGTCGCGCCACACCCTGCTGCAAGTGGTGTCCGACGATCCCGTGCCGGTGCGGGTGCTCTACCTCGGCCGCGGCCTGAGCAAAGCCACCCTGTTCGGCCCCGTCGAGGTGGCCGAACACTACGGCGTGCCGGTGGACCGGGCCGGGCCGGCTTACGCCGAACTCGCGCTGCTGCGCGGTGACCCCTCCGACAGCCTGCCGGGCGTGCCGGGCGTCGGCGAGAAGACCGCCGCGACCCTGCTTGCCCAGCACGGTTCACTGCACCGGGTCCTGGCCGCCGCCCACGACCCGAAATCGAAGATGGCCAAGGGCCTGCGGGCCAAGCTACTGGGGGCGCTGGACTACATCGAGGCTGCGGGCGCCGTGGTGCGGGTGGCCACCGATGCGCCCGTCAAGCTGTCGACGCCCAGCGACGCAGTGCCGCTGGTCGCCGCCGATCCGCACCGCACCGCCGAGCTGGCCACCGAACTCGGCGTCGGCTCGTCGATCGCCCGACTGCAGAAAGCGCTCTACGCGCTGCCCGGCTAGCCGGTCACTGGGGGCGGCCGACCTCGTAGGTGCCCTTGTTGTCCTGGAAGGTCACCGTCACGTGCTTGGGCGCGCCGTCGATGCTGACGTCACAGTCGAACGTGGCGCCCTTCTTGACCGTCGGGTTCTGGCCGTGGTTGCACTTGACATCCTTAACGTTCTTCGCGCCGTAGCCGTTGGTCTCGTCGGACAGCACCTGCTGAACCCCGGCCTGCGCCTTATTGACGTCCAGCTTGGTGGTGACGAAGAACCCGGGCTGCCAGAAACCCAGCACCAGCACGACGGCGATGAGCAACAACCCGATCCCGCCGGCCACCCCGGCGATCAGCCCGACGGGGCGCTTCTTGCCGGGCTGCTCATAGGGCTGGTACTGCTGCGGGTACTGGCCAGGCTGGCCGTATTGCCCGTACTGGCCCGGCTGTGGATACTGGCCCGGCTGTGGATACTGGCCCGGCTGTGGATACTGGCCCGGCTGGGCGTACTGCCCGGGCTGGCCGTATTGACCGTATTGACCGTACTGCCCGGGCTGGGCGTAGCCCTGCTGTTGCGGGTACGGCTGCGGATAGGCCTGCTCGCCCGGCTGTGGATACTGCGGGTACTCGGCCGGCGGCGTGTAGACCTGGGCCTGCCAGGACGCCTCCTGGGTGGCGTGGTCCTGCCAGGTCGGCGCCACCTGAGTCGGGTCTGACGAGTGGTCGCTACCTTGACCTTGACCGGGCGGTTGCCACTGCTGGTCCGATCCCTGCGGTCCGCTCATCTTTCTCCTCAGCCCCTTGTATCTCGGCATGAACTCTCGGCGCTTAACGGTAGCTCCGGCCTAGCCTACCCGGCGTCAACTGCGACGACGCCGCGCCGAATGTCGTTGATCGCCCGCTTGGCGGTAGCCCGCAACTCGGTGTCCGGGGCGGCGTTGCGCACCTGGTCGAGCAGGTCGAGCACTTGGCGGCACCAGCGCACGAAGTCCCCGGCCAGCAGCGGGGAACCGGCACCCCCGGGGTCGGTGGCGGCCAGCGCCGCGGCCAGGTCCGCGGTCCGCGCCCAGCGGTAGATGACGGTGACGAAGCCGTCGTCGGGCTCGCGGCTCGGGGCGATCCGGTGCGTCTGCTCGTCGGCGCGCAGCGCCGACGACAGCCTCGACGTCTGCAGCAACGCCTGCCGCAACGGCTGCGTCGGCGCCTCGGCCGCGAACGCGGCACCCGGGCCCTCGCCGCCCCGGCTCTCGTAGAGCACCGACGACACCACCGCCGCCAGCTCGGCCGGCTTCAGCCCCGACCAGGCGCCGGTGCCCAGGCATTCGGCGACCAGCAGGTCGCTCTCGCTGTAGATGCGGGCCAGCAACCGGCCGGCGTCGGTGACCCGGGGATCGCCGTCGTGCCGTTCGATGAAGCCACGCTCGGCGAGCAGCCCGACGATCCGGTTGAAGGTCCGCGCCAGCGAATTGGTAGCCGTGGCAACCTTTTTCTCCAGTTGCGCGTTGTCGCGTTCGATCCGCAGGTAACGCTCGGCCTGCCGGACCTGCGCCTCGAGGCCCGGCGTGTGGTGCGACGGATGCCGGCGCAGCTGTTCGCGCAGCGACGCCAGCCCCGGGTCGTGGAACCCCTCGTCGGAGTCCCCGCGCCGGCGCTTGGCCGGAATGCTCAGCCCAGCGGCCGCCGACCGCAGCACCGACGCCAGGTCACGCCGGACCCGCGGTTGGCGGTGCTCGACCCGCTTCGGCAACGGCATCGAACCGACCGGTGCCGAGTTACCCGAATAGTCGGCCGAGGAAATCCTTCCCGCCCAACGGTTTTCGGTCAGCACCAACGGTCGCGGATCGGAGCTGTCGCGGGCCGATTCCAGCACCACCGCCAGCCCGCCGCGGCGGCCGTGGGCGATGTTGATGATGTCGCCGCGGCGCAGCGCGGCCAGCGCATCGCTGGCCGCCTGCCGTCGGTGCAGCCGCGACGCACGGGATTGCGCGTGTTCCATCTCCGAGATCCGGACCCGCATCCGCGCGTACTCCAGAATCGGCGCCTTGGGCCCACCCAGCTCGGCGGCGATCTCGTCGAGCATCGCCTGACCCCGCTCGATGCCCCGCACCAGGCCGACCACCGAGCGGTCGGCCTGGTACTGCGCGAACGACTGCTCCAGCAGTCGATGCGCCTGCTCGGGGCCCATCTGCCGGACCAGGTTGATCGTCATGTTGTAGGACGGGGCGAACGAGCTGCGCAGCGGGGAGGTGCGGGTGGAGGCCAGCCCCGCCACCGCGGACGGCTCGGTTGTTTCCTCGGTGGGATTCCACAGCACCACCGCGTGGCCCTCGACATCGAGGCTGCGCCGCCCGGCGCGACCGGTCAACTGGGTGTACTCCCCCGGTGTCAGCGCCACGTGCTGCTCGCCGTTGAACTTGACCAGCCGTTCGAGCACCACCGTGCGGGCCGGCATGTTGATGCCGAGCGCCAACGTCTCGGTGGCGAACACCGCCTTGACCAGGCCCGCGGTGAACAACTCCTCGACCGTGTGCCGGAAGGCGGGCAGCATGCCGGCGTGGTGGGCGGCCAAACCCCGCAGCAGCCCCTCGCACCACTCGTAGTAGCCGAGCACCGCCAGGTCGGCGTCGGCGAGATCGCCGCACCGGTGCTCGATCACCTCCGCGATCTGGACCCGCTCCTCCTGAGTGGTCAGCTGCAGCGGCGAACGCAGGCATTGCTGGACGGCGGCGTCACAACCGGCCCGGGAGAACACGAAGGTGATCGCCGGCAGCAGCCCCTCGGCGTCCAGGGTGGCGATCACGTCCGGGCGCCCCGGGGTCCGGTAGAAGCGCGGCCGTCCGGTCCGGGCGGGTGGACGGCCGCGTCCGGCGCCGCGGCGCGGTTGCCAATCCGAGAGCCGATCAGCGTCGCGGCGATGCGCGATGTGGCGCAACAGATCCGGGTTGACCCGCGGCTCGCGGCCCGCGCCCGGCTGCCCGGGTGCTTCGGAGTTACGGTAGTCGAACAGGTCGAACAGTCGCTTGCCCACCAGCACGTGCTGCCACAGCGGCACCGGCCGGTGCTCGTCGACCACCACCGTGGTGTCACCGCGCACGGTCTGGATCCAGCCGCCGAACTCCTCGGCGTTGCTGACCGTCGCCGACAGGCTGATCACCCGCACCTCGTCGGGCAGGTGCAGGATGACCTCCTCCCACACCGGGCCCCGCATCCGGTCGGCCAGGAAATGCACCTCGTCCATCACCACATACGAAAGCCCTTGCAGCGCCGGTGAATCCGCGTACAGCATGTTGCGCAGCACCTCGGTCGTCATCACCACGACAGGCGCGTCCGCGTTCACCGACATGTCCCCGGTGAGCAGGCCGATGCGGTCGCGGCCGTAGCGGGCGGTCAGATCGGTGTGCTTCTGGTTGCTCAGCGCCTTCAGCGGCGTGGTGTAGAAGCATTTGCCGCCGGCCGCCAGCGCCAGGTGCACCGCGAATTCGCCGACCACGGTCTTACCGGCCCCGGTCGGCGCGCAGACCAGCACGCCGTGTCCGCGTTCCAGCGCCGCGCAGGCCCGCCGCTGAAAACCGGCGAGCGCAAAGGGCAGTTCGGAGCTGAACCGGGTGAGCTCGACCAGTTCGGTCGCGGCGTCGGGTGCCGACGGGTCAGGTGACATCGTCATGCTGGCCGGCCGACAGCGACGGCTCCGGCATGGCCGTGGGCGGTTCGATGACCGAGGCTTGGTCGTCGGGAATCACGGCCTGGGCTTCGCGTTTGGCCTTGCGCTTGTCGTGCAGCCGGGCGATCTGGATGGCGAACTCGAGCAGCACCGACAACGCCACCCCCAGCGCCGTCATCGAAAAGGGATCGGAGCCGGGCGTGAAGATGGCGGCGAACACGAACATCGCGAAGATCAACCCGCGCCGCCACGCCTTGAGCCGCTGGTAGGTCAGCACGCCGATAGTGTTGAGCATGACGATCAGCAGTGGGAATTCGAAACTCACCCCGAAAACGATCAGCAGGTTGATCAGGAAGCCGAAATACCGGTCCCCCGACAGAGCGGTCACCTGCACGTCGCTGCCGACCGTCAGCAAAAAGCCCAGCGCCTTGGACAGCACGAAGTAGGCCAGCACCGCGCCGGCCACGAACAGCACCACGGCCGGGATCACGAACGCGATCGCGAAGCGGCGCTCCTTCTGGTACAGCCCGGGCGTGATGAACGCCCACAACTGGTAGAACCACACCGGACAGGCCAGCACCACCCCGGCGGTTAGCCCCACCTTGAGCCGCAGCATGAACTGGTCGAACGGCGCCGTGGCCAGCAGCCGGCATTGCCCGTTGGCGCTGATCTCCGCCCGCGCCGACTGCGGCAGCGCGCAGTAGGGATGGCGCAGCCACTCACCGAGGCTTTCCAGCCCGAAGATCGAATGCGAGTACCAGAAGAATCCGAAGATAGTGGTCAGCGTGATTGCGGCCAGCGAGATCAGCAACCGGGTGCGCAGCTCGGTCAGGTGGTTGACCAGCGACATGGTCGCGTCCGGATTGGTGCGGCTGCGTCTGTTGCGCGGATTGAGACGCTTCAGCACGCCGGATGTGCGCGCTGAAACCTTGAATGCTTTCACGATGCTCGGTCGGAGCTGGTCAGGGGCGCTCGGGCACCGCGACGGGACGGCGGGCTACGACGCCGGGCGTGCTTCACTGTGCCCCTGCTCGCTGGGCGCCGGAGGATCGACGCGCTGCGCCTGCACGGGCGTGGGGTTGGCCGCGGAGGACTCGCTCTGCGCACCCAGCGCCGACGTTTCCGTCTTGTTCTCGCTATGCATCTCGCGCAGTTCGGACTTGAAGATCCGCATCGACTTGCCCAACGAACGCGCCGCGTCGGGGAGCTTCTTGGCACCGAACAGCAAGATCACCACGACCGCGAGGATCGCCCAGTGCCACGGACTAAGACTGCCCACTTTGATTACCTCCAGACGTTCACCCGATGCTACCGCAGTGACGTGAACTGGCGGTGGGCCCGCGCCGCGCCGGCGCCGGGCGGGACGGCCCGGATTTTCTCAGCTCAGGGCCTCATACGCCGCGAGGGCGGCCGCCGCGGCCTCGCGCACCCGCTGCGCCAGCGAGTGTGGCGCCAGCACCTGCACGCCGGATCCCAGGTCCAGCACCAACCGCGTCATCCAATCTTCAGAGGCGTAGGTCATCACCGCCTCGCAGGAGCCGTCGGGCAGCTCGCGCACGTCGCGCATCGGGTAGTACTCGAACATCCAGGACGCGTGCGGCGCGACCCGCAGCGTGGCCGACGGCAGCGACGGATCCCCGTCGAACAGCGAGGTGTCGGGCGGTGCGTACAGCACCGGTTCCGGTGGCGCGGCCGGCTCGTCGAGCTCGCTGGCCTCCACGATCCGGTCGAAGCGGAACAGCCGGACTCCCTCGGCCTCCCGGGACCAGGCCTCCAGATAGCTGTGCCCGCCGATCAGCAGCACCCGGATGGGGTCGACGACCCGGCTGGTCAGCGTGTCGCGCGAGGCGGAGTAGTAATCGATGGCCAGCGCGTGTCTGGACTGCACGGCCGCGCGCACCGCGGCGGCGGCCCGGCTCTCCGCGTGAGCGGGTTCGTCGGCGGCGGTCGCCGCCTGGGTGGTGTCGTGCCCGACGGCTCCGGCGGCGCCCTCGATCTTGGCGATCGCGCTGCGCGCCGCTTCGGGGTCGACGACGCCGGGGATGTCGGCCAGCGCCCGCAACGCCACCAGCAGGCCGGTGGCCTCCGGCGAGGTGAGCCGCAGCGGGCGGTCGATGCCGGCGGAGAAGGTCACCTCGATGGTGTCGCCGGAGAACTCGAAGTCGATGAGGTCGCCCGGGAAATAGCCGGGCAGACCGCACATCCAGAGCTGGTTGAGGTCCTCCTCGAGCTGCTTGGCCGACACCCCGAGGTCGGCGGCGGCCTTGGCTCGGGTGACCCGCGGGTTGGCCTGGAAGTAGGGGACCATGTTGAGCAGCCGGACCAGACGGGTGGAGATGGGCGTCATGCCGACACTCCCCCGCGGCCGCCGGGCCGGCCGGCGGCGACAGCATCGGCACCGGCATGCGCGCGCAGCCGGGCCAGCACGTCGTCGCGCAGCGACTGCGGCTCGAGCACCACCGCGTCGGCGCCGTACCCGGCGATGTCGCGGGCGAGCTGGTCGGTGGCGCGGATGTCCAGCTCGATCACCTCGCCGTCACGGCCGCCCAGTTGCCGGGTGCCGACGGGCCGCCCGGCCCGGCGCAGCGCGGTCGCCCGCCCGTCTGCCGCCCACACCCGGGCCTGCCCGCCGGCCGGCGTCGCGGACACGTCGGTGACGGTCTGGGCGACGATCCTGCGCAGGTCGACGCCGCCCGGCACGGTGACCGCGCCGGGCAGGCCGATCGGGGTGACGTCCGGTCCGATCCGGGACAGCCGGAAGGTGCGGGTGGCGTCGCGGTCGCGGTCGTGGCCCACCAAATACCAGCGGCCCTTCTGGGTGACCACGCCCCAGGGCTCGACTGTGCGGGTGGCGTACGGCTCGGCCCGCGACGGCCGGTGCGGAAACTGCACGGCCTGACGGGAGTCGATGGCGGACAACAGGATTCCGAGCACTTCTTCCGAGCCGCGCAGTCCGGGCACTCCGGCCGGGGAAGCGATGGCGACCGGCGCCCCGTCATCCAGGGGGTCGACGTCGACGCCGGCCGCGCGCAGCTTGAGCAGCGCGCCTTGAGTCGCGGTGATCAGTTCGGGTGACTCCCACAGCTGGGTGGCCACCGCCACCGCTGCCGCCTCGTCCGGGGTCAGGTCGACCGGCGCGAGCGCATAGGCGTCGCGGTTGATGCGGTAGCCCTCGGTGGGGTCTATCGGCGAGAACCGCCCCACCTCCAGCGGGATGCCCAGGTCGCGCAGCTCGTTCTTGTCCCGCTCGAACATGCGGGAGAACGCCTCGGCGCTGGCGCTCTCCGAGTAACCCGCCACGCTCGACCTGATCTTTTCTGCCGTGATGTAGCCGCGGGTGGACAGCAGGGCAATGACCAGATTCACCAGCCGTTCGACTTTTGACGTCGCCATCGGCACCAGGTTATTCGATGGTCAGCACCCGGCGCTTGCACCGACGCACGCGTCGCTACATGCTCGCGATCAGCCGCTTGACCCGCTCGTCGACGGCCCGGAACGGGTCCTTGCACAGCACGGTCCGCTGCGCCTGGTCGTTGAGCTTGAGGTGCACCCAGTCGACCGTGAAGTCGCGGCCGGCGGCCTGGGCGGTGCTGATGAACTCGCCGCGCAGCCGCGCCCGGGTGGTCTGCGGCGGCGTGTCGACCGCCTCGGCGATGTCCTCGTCGGTGGTGACCCGGGCGGCGAGCCCCTTGCGCTGCAGCAGATCGAAGACCCCGCGGCCGCGCTTGATGTCGTGGTAGGCCAGGTCCAGCTGGGCGATCTTCGGGTCGGACAGCTCCATGTTGTAGCGGTCCTGGTAGCGCTGGAACAGCTTGCGCTTGATCACCCAGTCGATCTCGGTGTCAACCTTGGCGAAGTCCTGGCTTTCGACCGCGTCGAGTTGGCGGCCCCACAGGTCAACGATCTGTTCGATCTGGGCGTTGGGCTCCCGGGTCTGCAGGTGTTCGACGGCGCGGCTGTAGTACTCGCGCTGGATGTCCAACGCGCTGGCCTGACGCCCCCCGGCCAGCCGGACCGGCCGCCGGCCGGTGATGTCGTGGCTGACCTCGCGGATCGCACGGATCGGGTTGTCCAGCGAGAAGTCCCGGAACGGGACGCCGGCCTCGATCATCTCCAGCACCAGCGCCGCGGTGCCCACCTTGAGCATGGTGGTGGTTTCGCACATGTTGGAGTCGCCGACGATGACGTGCAGCCGCCGGTACTTCTCGGCATCGGCGTGCGGCTCGTCGCGGGTGTTGATGATCGGGCGGCTGCGGGTGGTGGCGCTGGAGACGCCCTCCCAAATGTGCTCGGCGCGTTGGGAAAGGCAGAACGTCGCGGCCTTCGGCGTCTGTAGCACCTTGCCGGCCCCGCAGATCAGCTGGCGGGTGACCAGGAACGGCAGCAGCACGCCGGAGATCCGGGAGAACTCGCCGGCCCGCACGATCAGGTAGTTCTCGTGGCAGCCGTAGGAGTTGCCCGCCGAGTCGGTGTTGTTCTTGAACAGGTAGATGTCGCCGCCGATGCCCTCGTCGGCCAGCCGCTGCTCGGCATCGACGAGCAGGTCCTCGAGCACCCATTCCCCGGCGCGGTCGTGGGTGACCAGCTGCACCAGGTTGTCGCATTCGGCGGTGGCGTACTCGGGGTGGCTGCCCACGTCGAGGTAGAGCCGGGCGCCGTTCCGCAGGAAGACGTTGGAGCTGCGGCCCCAGGACACGACGCGGCGGAACAGGTAGCGGGCCACCTCGTCCGGGCTGAGCCGGCGATGCCCATGGAATGTGCACGTGACCCCGAACTCGGTCTCGATGCCCATGATTCGCCGCTGCACGTAATCGAGCGTACTGGTTGTCCGACCGCGGCGGTTTTCGGGTGCGGGCGAAGGGGCGCTAGTCGGAGGAGCCGCCGTTGAGCTTCGGCGCGTCGCCGTTGCCGTCCGAACCGTTCGAGTCGAGTTCGCGCAGCAAATTCTCCAGCGTGGGCCGGTTGATCCGGCGGAACGCCCGGCGGGGCCGGTTGACATCCAGGATGGCGACTTCCAGGCTGCCGACGTCCAGGGCGGACTGGTCGCCGTTGGAGGATTCGCTGCCGGCCCGCAACGCCCGCACCGCGATGCGGGTGGCCTCGCGCAGGTTGGCGTTCTCGGCGTAGGAGTCCTTGAGAGCGGTGGTGATCGGCTCGTTGGTGCCGCCCATGACCACGAAATGCGGCTCGTCGGCGATCGACCCGTCATAGGTGATCCGGTACAGCTCAGGCGGTTTCGTCTCGCCGTAGTGCGCGACCTCGGCGACGCACAGTTCCACCTCGTAGGGCTTGGCCTGCTCGGTGAAGATGGTGCCCAGCGTCTGCGCGTACACGTTGGCCAGTTGCCGCCCGGTCACGTCGCGGCGGTCGTAGGCGTAACCGCGGGTGTCGGCGAATTGGATGCCGCCGCGGCGCAGATTGTCGAATTCGTTGAACTTGCCCGCCGCGGCGAAGCCCACCCGGTCGTAGAGTTCGCTGATCTTCTGCAACGACCGCGACGGGTTCTCGGCGACGAAGAGCACACCCCCGGCGTAGACCAGCGCGACCACGCTCTTACCCCGAGCGATGCCCTTGCGCGCGAGCTCGCTGCGCTCGCGCATCGCCTGCTCGGGCGAGATGAAATACGGGAAGCTCACTTGTCACCGCCCGCGGCGTCGGGACCGAAAGTGTCTGCGCGCGAACGGCTTTGGATCACCTCGCGGGCAAGCTCGGCGATGCGGATCTCCGGCACCTCGAGCGCACCCTCCGCGCCGATGGTGACCGCGGTGGGATAGATGCCGCGGACAAGATCCGGTCCGCCGGTCGCGGAGTCGTCGTCGGCGGCGTCGTAGAGCGCCTCGATCGCGACGCGCACCGCGGAGTCGGCGTCGACGACCTGTGAGTACAACTTCTTCATCGACGACTTGGCAAAGATCGAGCCCGACCCCACCGACTGGTAGCCCTCCGCTTCCAGGTTCCAGCCGCCGGCGGCGTCGAACGACACGATGCGGCCGGCGCCTTCCGGGTCGGGCGCGTCGATGTCGTAGCCGGCCAGTAGCGGCAACGCCACCAGTCCCTGCATCGCGGCGGCGAGGTTTCCGCGCACCATGATGGCCAGCCGGTTGACCTTGCCGGCAAACGTGAGCGGCACGCCTTCGAGCTTCTCGTAGTGCTCGAGTTCCACGGCATACAGCCGGGCGAACTCCACGGCGATGGCGGCGGTGCCGGCGATGCCGGTGGCGGTGTAGTCATCGGTGATGTACACCTTCTTGACGTCGCGCCCGGCGATCATGTTGCCCTGCGTCGAACGCCGGTCGCCCGCGAGCACCACGCCACCGGGGTATTTCAGCGCGACGATGGTAGTCCCGTGCGGCAGCTGACCCGTGCCGCCGCTCGACGACGCCGGGCCGGACTGCGCGCCGCCGAAGGCCGCCGGCAGCAACTCCGGCGCCTGGCGGCGCAGGAAGTCGGCGAACGACGACAGATCTACGGCGGGTTGTCCGGAGAATGCGGGGCCCGGAAGTGAGGAATTGGTGGACAGGCGATCAGGGAACTGCCAGGTCACTGGCCGCCCTTTTGGACGTATGCCCGGACGAAGTCCTCGGCGTTCTCCTCGAGAACGTCGTCGATTTCGTCCAGCAGATCGTCGGTGTCCTCGGCCAGCTTCTCCCGGCGCTCTCGGCCCGCGGCCGTGCTGCTGGCGAAGTCATCCTCGTCGTCGCCGCCACCGCCACGCTTAGTCTGCTCCTGAGCCATCGCCGCCTCCTACTTCATCTGGGCCTGTTGGGTGGCTTGTTCAATTATCCTTGTTCAATTATCGAGTTCGATTGCCAAGCCACGCTGCCCGTTGGTCTTCTCTACCCTACCGGTCAACTCCGACGTTGCCCGCCTGAACCGGCGTCTAGCTGGTGAGTTGTTCGACCAGCTCGGCAGCGCTATCCACCGAGTCCAATAACGCTCCGACATGTGCCTTGCTGCCGCGCAGCGGCTCCAGCGTCGGAATGCGGACCAGCGAATCGCCGCCCAGGTCGAAAATCACCGAATCCCAGCTGGCCGCGGCGATGTCGGCGCCGAACCGGCGCAGGCATTCGCCCCGGAAGTAGGCGCGGGTGTCGGTGGGCGGATTGTCCACCGCTTCGAGCACCTGGTGTTCGGACACCAGCCGCTTCATCGAGCCGCGCGCCGCCAGCCGGTTGTAGAGTCCCTTGTCCAGCCGGACGTCGGAGTACTGCAGGTCGACCAGGTGCAGCCGCGGCGCCGACCAGCTCAGGTTCTCCCGCTGGCGGAATCCTTCGAGCAGGCGCAGCTTGGCGGGCCAGTCGACCAGCTCGGCGCATTCCATCGGGTCGCGCTCCAGCTGGTCGAGCACGTGCGCCCAGGTCTGAACGATGTCGGCCGCCCGCGGATCGGGGTCGCGGCTGTCGACCAGCTTGGCCACCCGGTCGAGGTAAACCCGTTGCAGCGCAAGCCCGGTCATCTCGCGGCCGTCGGCCAGCGCCACGGCGGTGCGCAGCGACGGGTCGCGGCTGATCGCGTGGACCGCGTGCACCGGCCGCGCCAGGGCCAGGTCGCTGAGGTCGATGCCGTGCGCCGGGCCTTCCTCGATCAGGTCGAGCACCAGGGCCGTGGTGCCCAGCTTCAGATAGGTCGACGTCTCGGCCAGGTTGGCGTCGCCGATGATGACGTGCAGCCGCCGGTACCGGTCGGCGTCGGCGTGCGGTTCGTCGCGGGTGTTGATGATGCCGCGTTTGAGCGTGGTCTCCAGGCCGACCTCGACCTCGATGTAGTCCGAGCGCTGAGACAGCTGGAAGCCGGGCTCGTCACCGGAGGGGCCGATGCCGACCCGCCCGGAGCCGGTGACCACCTGACGGGACACCAGAAACGGGGTGAGCCCGGCGATGATGGCCGAAAACGGCGTCTGCCGCGACATCAGATAGTTTTCGTGCGCGCCGTAGGAGGCGCCCTTGCCGTCGACGTTGTTCTTGTAGAGCTGCAGTTTCGCGGCGCCGGGCACGCTGGCGACGTGCCGGGCGGCGGCCTCCATCACCCGCTCGCCGGCCTTGTCCCAGATCACCGCATCGAGCGGGTCGGTGCATTCGGGCGCGGAGTATTCTGGGTGGGCGTGGTCGACGTAGAGCCGCGCCCCGTTGGTGAGGATCATGTTGGCGGCGCCGACCTCGTCGGCGTCCACCACCGGCGGTGGGCCGGCCGAGCGGCTCAGGTCGAAACCGCGGGCGTCGCGCAGCGGCGACTCCACCTCGTAGTCCCAGCGGGTGCGCTTGGCGCGCTGGATGCCCGCTGCGGCCGCGTACGCCAACACCGCCTGCGTCGACGTGAGGATCGGGTTGGCAGTCGGGTCCGATGGCGATGAAATGCCGTATTCGACCTCCGTCCCGATAATCCGTTGCATGACCTAAGCGTAGGCCGGACGACGATGCGGCCCGCGCAGCGGGACGGGACGCTGCTTGTTGACGGCACCGACACCAGTGATTAATTTCACCCTGTGTCCGCACCAGGATCCGATGGTGCCGTCGGGAAACATGCCCTGGACCTTGCGGGGAAGCGTTACGGCGAAGTCCCGCTCGTCACTCCGGGTGAGGCGGGCGCGCAGGCAACGGTTTACAACACCTTTCCGCTCAACGCCTGTCCGGCCGAGCTGTGGTCGGCGCTCGACCCGCACGCGATCGCCAAGGAGCACGGGGCGGGCATGGCGTTGCTCAACGGTCCCGCGCTACTGGCTGATGAACGGCATCGAGAAGCAGCCGCAAGGCCCCCGGATCACCAAAACCTTCGGCGGCATCGAGATGATCCAGCAGGCCACCGTGCTGTTGTCGTCGATGAATCCCGCGCCCTACATCCCCAACACGGTCAATCGCCACACCGTCTTCGTCTTCGACGCGGGCCAGGAGATTTACGAGCTGATCGACCCCGAGAACCAGCACTGGGTGATGCAGACCTGGAGCCAGGTGTCCGACCCGACGTTGTCGCGAGCGGACCTACCCGGCCTCGCCGGCCGCCTCGACCTGCCCGCCGGGTGGAGTTATCGACTTCGGGTGCTCACCAGCGAGCTGCGGGTGGACACCACCAGCCGGCCCGCGCGGGTGCTGCAGGACGACCTGACCAACAGCTATTCGCTGGTGACGGCCTGACGGCGGGCAGGGCCCACGAGCACGAGACTGCAACTACGCACACCCGCCGCGGCGTGTCGTGTGCGTAGTTGCAGTGTCGCGGAAGCGGAGCCGGCGGCCGGAGCCCGCGACCGCTACAGGTACTGGCCCAGGTTGGACTCGGTGTCGATGGCCCGCGACGCGCTCGAGCTCTTGCCGGTGACCAGGGTGCGGATGTAGACGATCCGCTCGCCCTTCTTGCCCGAAATCCGCGCCCAGTCATCGGGGTTGGTGGTGTTGGGCAGGTCCTCGTTCTCGGCGAACTCGTCGACGATCGAGTCGAGCAGGTGCTGGATGCGCAGACCCGGCTGGCCGGTCTCCAGCACCGACTTGATCGCGTTCTTCTTCGCGCGGTCGACGACGTTCTGGATCATCGCCCCGGAGTTGAAGTCCTTGAAGTACATGACTTCCTTGTCGCCGTTGGCGTAGGTGACTTCCAGGAACCGGTTGTCGTCGATCTCGGTGTACATCCGCTCGACGACCTTCTCGATCATCGCCTTGATGCAGGCGGTGCGGTCGCCGCCGAACTCGGCCAGGTCGTCGGCGTGCAGCGGCAGCTCCTCGGTCAGGTACTTCGAGAAGATGTCTTGCGCCGCTTCGGCATCCGGGCGCTCGATCTTGATCTTCACGTCGAGGCGGCCGGGCCGCAGGATGGCCGGGTCGATCATGTCCTCGCGGTTGGAGGCGCCGATCACGATGACGTTCTCGAGCCCCTCCACGCCGTCGATCTCGGACAGCAGCTGCGGGACCACCGTCGTCTCGACGTCCGAGCTGACCCCGGTGCCGCGGGTGCGGAAGATGGAGTCCATCTCGTCGAAGAACACGATCACCGGCGTGCCCTCGGAGGCCTTCTCGCGGGCGCGCTGGAAGATCAGCCGGATGTGCCGCTCGGTCTCGCCGACGAACTTGTTGAGCAGCTCGGGGCCCTTGATGTTGAGGAAGTACGACTTGGCTTCGCGGGCGTCGTCGCCGCGCACCTCGGCCATCTTCTTGGCCAGCGAGTTCGCCACCGCCTTGGCGATCAACGTCTTACCGCAACCGGGCGGCCCGTAGAGCAGCACGCCTTTGGGTGGGCGCAGCGCGTACTCGCGGTAGAGCTCCTTGTGCAGGAATGGCAGCTCGACGGCGTCACGGATCTGCTCGATCTGGCGGGTCAGGCCACCGATGTCCTCGTAGCTGACGTCGGGGACCTCCTCGAGCACCAGGTCCTCGACCTCGGCCTTGGGGATGCGCTCGAAGGCGTAGCCGGCCTTGGTGTCCACCAGCAGTGAGTCGCCGGGCCGCAGCTTGCGCGGCCGGGTGTCGTCGTTGAGGGCGTCCGGGTGACCGTCGGGCAGGTTGTCGGCGACCAGCGGCTCGGCCAGCCACACGATGCGCTCCTCGTCGGCGTGGCCGACCACCAGGGCCCGGTGCCCGTCGGCCAACAGCTCGCGCAGGGTGGAGATCTCGCCGACCGATTCGAAGGTGCCGGCTTCCACCACCGTCAGCGCCTCGTTGAGACGAACCGTTTGGCCCTTGCGCAGCAACGAAACATCGATGTCCGGCGAGCAGGTCAGCCGCATCTTGCGGCCCGAGGTGAACACGTCGACGGTGTCGTCCTCGTGCGTGGCGAGCAGGACGCCGTAGCCGCTGGGCGGCTGCCCGAGCCGGTCGACTTCCTCGCGCAGGGCCAGCAGCTGTTGACGGGCCTCTTTGAGGGTCTCCATCAGCTTCGAGTTCCGGGCCGCAAGGGAATCGATGCGGGCCTCCAGCTGATGCACGTCACGCGCGGAGCGGGCGCCGCCGTGCGAGCCGACGGCGTGCTCGAGTTGCTCGCGCAGCATCGCAGCCTCGCGACGCAGTTCCTCCAGCTCGGCCTCGTCGCCGCCGGACATGTCTGATTCGCGGGGGATCCCGAAAGCTTCAGAACGCTCTGAGCTACCCATCTTGCGCTCCTTTCCCACACCGAATTGGCGCGGCGGATACTTCAAAGCTACCGGCGATTGCCGATTGATGTGGGTAGTCAAATACCCACGAAAAGTTAAGATTTTCGTCACGCTGGTAATCTCGGCCACTAATCCTGATGATCGAAAGGGCCGGGAGGAACGCCGTGACCGCAAAAAGCCTCGCCACGGGCTCGGCTCGGGTCGCAGCCGTCGGCGCCGGCGCCGCAGGTGTGGCTTCGGTTGCACCCATCGGCCCGACCTTAGCGAGTTCCCTGATCCGCGCAGCGGCCAGAGCCGCCTAGCCGGCCGACCGACTGGATGCACCGAGCACTGTCCGTAGCGTTGAGCGCCGCCACCGCGCTGGCGGCGGTCGGACTGGCGGCGTGTTCGACGTCGCACCCGAGAAGCGAAACGTCGGCCGCCTCGTCGCTGCCGTCGGCCACGTCGACTCCGATCGCGCTGCCGGCCACGACTCCCCTGCCGCCCCCCGAAGCCCTCACCGACGTGCTCGGCCGGCTGGCCGACCCGAACGTCCCGGGCGCCAACAAGGTGAGTCTGGTCGAGGGCGCGACGCCGGAGAGCGCGGCCACGCTGGACAAGTTCACCAATGCCTTGCGCGACAACGGCTACCTGCCCATGACCTTCACCGCGAACGACATCGCGTGGTCGGACCAGAACCCGTCGAACGTGAAGGCCAGCATCGCCGTCCACACCAACCAGCCCAACAACGCCAACTTCACCTTCCCCATGGAGTTCACTCCCTTCCAGGGCGGCTGGCAGCTGTCCCGGCACACCGCCGAAACGCTGTTGGCCCTTGGCAAGTCACCGCAGGCCCCGACGTCTGCGGCTCCCGAGGGTCCGGGGGTCCCGGCACCGCCGGCCGAACCCGCCCCGCCGCCGGAGCCCGCGCCCACCCAAACCCCGCCCGGGTGAGCCGCGGTATGTGGGTCGGCTGGCTCGAGTTCGACGTCTTGCTGGGCGACGTCCGCTCGCTCAAACAGAAGCGGTCGGTCATCCGTCCCGTCGTCGCGGAGTTGCAGCGCAAGTTCAGCGTCTCGGCCGCAGAGACGGGTTCGCACGACTTGTATCGACGGGCGGGCATCGGCGTCGCCACGGTGTCCGGCGACCGCGGCCATGCCGCCGACGTCCTGGACGCAGCCGAACGGCTGGTGGCCGCGCATCCGGAGTTCGAGCTGCTCTCGGTGCGGCGCCCGCTGGTTCGCAGCGACGACTTGGGCTAGCCGGGCCGTCGGATCAGCCGTCGCGGCCTTCGCGTTTGCGGCCCAACGGCGCCGGCGCGATGACGCCGGGCGCCAGCCGCCGGGTGGAGATCAAAAAGGCGGTGTGCCCGCGCATCGAATGCTGCGGCCGCACCGCGAGACCGACGACGTTCCAACCCCGTTGCAAGGTTTCCCAGGAGCGTGGTTCGGTCCAGCACTGCTGGGACCGTAACGCCTCGACGGCCCGCGACAGCTGGGTGACCGTGGCCACGTAGATCATCAACACCCCGCCGGGGATCAGCAGCCGCGCGACCGACTCCAGCACCTCCCACGGCGCCAGCATGTCCAACACGGCGCGGTCGACGGACCGGTCCGGCAGATCCGAATTGGCGACGTCGTCGACGATCAGTTGCCAGTTGTCCGGTGCCTCGCCCCCGAAGAACACCGACACGTTGCGCTGGGCGTGCTCTGCATGGTCGGCGCGCTGTTCGTAGGAGACCATCCGCCCGTGGGGTCCGACCGCGCGCAGCAGCGAGCAGGTCAGCGCGCCCGAGCCGGCGCCGGCCTCCAGCACCCGCGCCCCCGGGAAGATGTCGCCCTCGTGCACGATCTGTGCGGCATCCTTGGGGTAGATCACCTGCGGCCCGCGCGGCATCGACATCACGTAGTCGATCAGCAGCGGCCGCATCACCAGGTAGACGGCGCCGTTGCTGGACTTGACCACGCTGCCCTGCTCGAGCCCGATCACCGCGTCGTGGGGGATGGACCCGCGATGGGTGTGGAACTCGGCGCCGGCAGCGAGCACCATCGTGTAGTGCCGACCCTTGGCGTCGGTGAGCTGCACACGCTCGCCCACGGTGAAGGGGCCGGTAACGGACACGCGGTCCAGCGTGCCAGCCGACTCGCCGCAACCGGTGCTTGGGGGTTGTCGGCGCCCGGTCCTAGGCTGCCGAACATGATCGTCCAGTCGGAGGCTCGGCAATCGGCGGCGCGGCCGGCGGGCCAGGTGTCGCGCCCGGCGCTGTCGCCGTCGCGGGCGGCGGACTTCAAGCAGTGCCCGCTGTTGTACCGGTTCCGGGCCATCGACCGGCTGCCGGAGGCGCCGTCGCCCGCCCAGCTGCGCGGCTCGCTCGTGCATGCCGCACTGCAGCAGCTGTACGAGCTGCCGGCCGCCCAGCGCGGCCCCGAGACCGCCCTGGCGCTGGTGGGCCCCGCCTGGGAACAGCTGCTCGCCGCGAGCCCGGAGCTGACGGCGGACCTGGATCCCGCGCAGCACGGCCAATTGCTGGCCGAGGCGCAGGCGCTGCTCGCCGGTTATTACCGGCTGGAAGATCCCACCCGTTTCGACCCGCAGTGTTGTGAGGAGCGGGTGGAGGTCGAACTCGCCGACGGAACGCTGCTGCGCGGATTCATCGATCGCATCGATGTCGCCGCCACCGGCGAGCTGCGGGTGGTCGACTACAAGACCGGCAAGGCGCCGCCGGCTGCACGAGCCCTGGCTGAGTTCAAGGCCATGTTCCAGGTGAAGTTCTACGCGGTGGCCCTGTTGCGTTCGCGCGGTGTGCCGCCCACCCGGCTGCGGCTCATCTATCTGGCCGACGGTCAGGTGCTGGACTACTCACCCGAGCACGACGAGCTGCTGCGCTTCGAGAAGACCCTGATGGCGATCTGGCGAGCCATCCAATCCGCCGGTCGGACAGGCGACTTCCGTCCCACCCAGTCACGGTTGTGCGACTGGTGTCCGCATCAGCAGCTCTGCCCGCTGTTAGGCGGGACCCCGCTGCCCTACCCCGGTTGGCCGGATGCGCTTGGCGCGCAAGAAGATTAGCCTCTGACCGACCCCGTCGACCTGGCCGGCTAGGCCAGCGGCGACATTTCCTGCAGCATCGTCGGGATCAGTTCGCTGACGGTGGGGTGGATGTGCATGGTGCGCGACAGCGTGGTGTAGGGCGCCTTGGCGGACATGACGTCCAGGATGGCGGCGCCCAGGATCTCCCGGGTGTCGGCGTCCACCACCACCTTCATGAAGCCTTGTGTCTCACCCTTTTCCACCGCCCGGCCCACCCTGGTCATCGGCCGCTTCCCGACCAGGGCCCTGCGCCCGGACGCACGGACCTGCTCGACGGTCATCCCGGCGCGCCCCAGCGGCGGGTCGATGTAGAGCGCGTAGGTGGTGATCCGGTCGCTCACCCGGCGCGGATCGTCGTCGAGCAGATGGCGGCGACGATCTCGAAGTCGTTGTAGGAGGTGTGCGTGAACGCGCCCCTGCCGTTGCAGTCGCCCATCGCCCAGATGTGGACGTTGGTCTTCAGCTGGTCGTCGACGAGGATGTAGCCGCGGGCGTCGGTCCGCACGCCGGCCACCGCAAGGTCGAGGTCGTCGGTGTTGGGTCGCCGTCCCACCGCCAGCAGCAGGTGGCTGCCTCGAATGGGCGGGGCGCCGTCACGCGGGGTCGGTTCTAAACCGTTGCCGGTCTTGGCTATTCGCACGTCGTAGGCGTTGACGACGATGTCGATACCTTCGGCCCGCAGGATTTCCTGCACCGCGGCCGACACGTCCTCGTCTTCGCGGGAGGCCAGCCGCGGGCCGCGCTCCACCACGCTCACCGCGGCCCCGAAGCGCCGATACATCTGGGCGAACTCCAGCGCGATGTAGCTTCCGCCGACGATGACGAGATGTGTTGGCAACGTGTCGAGTTCGAGGATCGACACGTTGGTGAGGAAGTCGACCTCGGCCAGGCCGGGGGTGTCGGGCACCACCGCGCGGCCGCCGACGTTGAGGAAGATGCGTTCGGCCCGCAGCAGGTCCTCGCCGATCTGCAGGGTGTGCGGATCCCGGAAGCGGGCGTGGCCGCGGACCACGGTGCAGCCTGCCATGTCCGCCAACCAGTCTTCGACGCCCTTGCGGTCGCCCAGCATGATCTCGTCTTTGTGTGCCTTGACTTTCGCCATGTCCACGCTGATCGCCCCGGTCCCAACGCCGTAGTCCGCGCCGCGACGGGCCAGGTGGGCCGCATGCGCCGAGGCGACCAGCGTCTTGGTGGGAATGCACCCGGTGTTGACGCAGGTGCCGCCGATCAGTTTGCGTTCGATGCTGGCGACGCGCTGCCCGGCCGCGGTCAGCCGCCCGGCCAGCGGCGGGCCGGCCTGGCCGGCGCCGACGATGATCGCGTCGAAATGCTTTGTCACTTAACGACTGTCACTTAACGACTGTCACTTAACGACTGTCACTTAGCGGCCGTCAGCAGATAACCAGTCAGCACGTGACCGGTCGCCGCGAGAATGGCGAACCCGCCTGCGATCGCCACCACGTCTTCGAGCAGCGCGATCGGCAGGTCCTTGCCGCCGGTCGCGGCGACCAGCCGCCGACGGGCGTGGTAGGCGCCCAGGGTGCCGAGCACCGCGCCTTCGATGACACCGGCCCCGAGCGCGGTGAAGGTCCAATACGGCCAGGCGCCCAGCGCCGCCCCGGCCAGCCCGCCGAGCACGATCCGGGCCGCGAAGATCGGCGCCGCCGTGCGGGCCGGCGTCTTGGGCAGCTTGTCGTTCACCAGTTCACCGACGGCAAGCACGGTGAAGACGATCACCGTGATGATGTTGGCCATCCAGGACGCCCAGGTGCCGTGCAGATCGACCCAACCGATGAAGGCGGCCCACGCCACCACTGCCGGCGCCGTCAGCGACCGCAATCCGGCGACGACACCGATCAGCAAAGCCAGCAATACGATAAGCGCGTGTGTCACGGGGATCCTCCTCCGCGGGCGAACAACCGGCGTCCGGTGCAGGGACGGCCCATTAGCCAACCCGGGCAATCCCCTGAGCGGGACGCTAACACAGCGACCCGGGCGGCACGATGCCTACGCGGCCGGCACCCGACCGGTACGGAGTGCGATCAGAACCGGCAAAACCTGATGTCGGACGCCAGGATCGCCTTGGCGCCGATGGCGGCCAGCTCGTCCATGATCTCGTTGACGCCGCGGCGCGGCACCAGCGCCCGGATGGCGACCCAGTCCGCGTCGGCCAGCGGCGCGATGGTGGGCGACTCCAGCCCCGGCGTGATCGCCGTGGCTTTGTCCAGCACCGCCCGGGGGCAGTCGTAATCGAGCATCAGGTATTGCTGCCCGAACACCACACCCTGGATCCGCGCCACCAACTGATCGCGTGCGGCCTGTGTGTCGTCCTGGCCACCCTGGTCGCTCTCGATGAGCACCGCTTCGGAATCGCACAGCGGCTCACCGAAGGCCACCAGGTTGTGCAAGCTCAGGGTGCGCCCCGACCCGACCACGTCGGCGATGGCGTCGGCCACGCCGAGCTGCACCGAAATCTCCACCGCGCCATCGAGTCTGATGACGGTGGCCTCAATACCGCGCTTTGCCAAGTCTTTTCGGACCAGGTTGGGATATGCGGTGGCGATCCGCTTGCCGGCCAGATCGGCGATCTTCCAGTCCCGCCCGGCCGGCCCGGCGTAGCGAAAGCTCGACGACCCGAATCCCAGCGCCAGGCGTTCCCGCACCGGGGCGGCGGAATCACCCACCAGGTCCCGTCCGGTGATGCCGAAGTCCAACTGGCCCGAACCCACGTAGATGGCAATGTCTTTGGGCCGCAGGAAGAAGAACTCGACCTGGTTGACCGGATCGATGACGGTCAGGTCCTTGGAATCGGTGCGGCGCCGATAGCCGGCCTCCGCGAGGATCTCGGTGGCCGGCTCGCTCAGCGTGCCCTTGTTGGGAACCGCGACGCGCAGCATCGTCACAGCTTCCGGTACACGTCGTCGAGGGACAGCCCGCGCGCGATCATCAGGACCTGCGTCCAGTACAGCAACTGGCTGATCTCCCCGGCCAGCGCGTCGTCGGATTCGTGCTCGGCGGCCAGCCACACCTCACCGGCCTCCTCCAGGATCTTTTTGCCCAGCCCGTGCACGCCGCCGTCCAGTGCGGCTACCGTCGCGCTGCCGGCCGGCCGGGTACGGGCACGCTCACCCAGCTCGGCGAACAGATCCTCGAAGGTCTTCACGGCCAGCGATTGTTTCACGCGCCGGCCGGCAAAGTCACGGCGGTTTAGCCCCGGCCGGGCGTGGCGTCGCTTGGCCGGTCGAATCCGGCGAGCGTAATACGCAGCGCTTCTTCCAATTGCTCGTGAAAGGGCCGGCTCTCGTCGATGTCCGAGCTCAACCATCCGTCGAGGACGAACTGGACGGTGGCCAAACTGGTGTGCACCAGCAGGGCGGGCCAAATGTCAAGCTCCGCAGTGACATTCATCCGCTGCGCGACCTGTTGGATCAGGTTGCTGTGATCGGTTTCGCTCATCAGCACGGACTTACGCAGCAGGTGAGGCGCGGTCGCGACGGCGTGCCGCCAAGTATCGAAGTCGCCCGCCGCGCCGACCTCCTTGGCGTGCGTGACGAACAGTTGGATCAATGCTTCGACCGCCGACACGTGCGCCAGCCTGGTGCGGTACGTGCCCACGATTGTGGCCGCCACCTCCCGGGCGGGATCGACCAGCAGACCCTCCTTGGTGGGCGCGTACCGGAAATAGGTGCTGACCGAGATCCCGGCGGCCGCGGCAATGTCCTCGGTGGTCACCGCCTCGAAGCCGCGCTCGGCGAAAAGCTGGCGGGCTGTCTGCTGGATCTGCGAGAGCAGCTCGGCCCGGCGCCGGTTCCACAACGAGCTGCTATTTGCCGAGGGCGTGCTATCGCCTTCGGCAATCCGACATTCAAACCCCACGGCGCCGTCCAGCGACGAACTGAGATGAGTGACTCTACACTATTGAAAATCCCTCTCACGTAGGCCAGTGTGATACAGCACATGCCAATGAGCTGCGCACTTGTGGGGCCCGTTGGCACTATTTTAATAAAGTTAGAGCCAATGGCGCTCAACGACGTTCGCGCGGCACTCAGGATTCAGGGGTGGGAAGAGGGCCGATGAACGCGGTAGCTGGTACGCAATGACCTGTGCCATGGGTTTGCTGAACGGACCGCTGGTCACGCCGCGATGACCGCGGCTTTGACCACGCCACTCGACGGCGTTGCTGCCATCCGGAACTGGTCGGTAGGCTACCTCAAACATCACCCGGTGGCGTCACTGACGACGGTCGGCGAGCAGTTCGTGCTGGGGGTGCGCACCATCCAGTACTTCTTCTAAGACCTGATCACCGGGCGATTCCAATGGCAGGAATTCGTCCGCCAAGGCGCGTTCATGGCCGGCACCGCCGTGTTGCCCACCATCCTGGTCTCGCTGCCGATCAGCGTCACCCTGTCCATCCAGTTCGCATTGCTGGCCGGGCAGGTGGGTGCCACCTCGCTGGCCGGCGCGGCCAGCGGGCTCGCCGTGATCCGGCAGGGCGCGTCGCTGGTCGCCGCGGTGCTGATGGCGTCGGCGGTCGGGTCGGCGATCACCGCCGACCTGGGTTCGCGAACCATGCGCCAAGAGACCGACGCGATGGAGGTGATGGGCGTCTCGGGGGTCCGCCGGCTGGTGGTGCCCCGCTTCGCCGCGGCGGTGATGATCGGCGTGGCCCTCACCGGCGTCGTGTGTTTCGCCGGATTCTTCGCCAGCTACATGTTCAACGTGTACTTCCAGAACGGAGCGCCGGGCAGTTTCGTGTCCACCTTCGCGTCGTTCGCGACGACCGGTGACATGATCCTGGCGCTGCTCAAGGCGATCGTGTTCGGCGCCATCGTGGCGATCGTGTCGAGCCAGAAAGGCTTGTCCACCAAGGGCGGACCGACCGGCGTGGCCAACTCGGTGAACGCCGCTGTGGTGGAGGCGATTCTGCTGTTGATGATCGTCAATGTCGCGATCAGCCAGCTCTACATCATGTTGTCGCCCAGGACGGGGCTGTGACGTGACAGCCTCGGCATACCAACCCTTCGCGCCGATCTCGGTGCCGCTGGCGCGGCTCTACCGCAGGGGCAAGGTCCCGGTCATCCGGCTCGGCCATCTGCTGGTCTTCTTCGTCCGGGCGCTGGTGGCCGTCCCGCTGGCCCTGCGCCAGTACAGCGGCGAGTTCCTGCGGCTGCTGTCGAACATCACCTGGGGCAGCGGGTCGATCGTGGTCGGCGGCGGCACCGCGGGCGTGGCCGTGGTGCTGGGGATGACGGTCGGCGCACTGGTCGGCATCTAGGGTTACAACTTCCTGGACCTGCTCGGCCTGGGACCGGCCACCGGATTCGTCTCCTCGTTGGTCAACACCCGCGAGTTGGCCCCGCTGATGGCGTCGCTGGCCTTCGCCATGCAGGGCGGCTGCCGCTTCACCGCCCAGCTGGGATCCATGCGCATCGCCGAGGAGATCGACGCGATGGAATCGATTGCCATTCGCCCGATCCCCTACTTGGTGACCACCCGGCTGATCGCGTCGGTGGTGGCGATCGTCCCGCTGTACGCGGCATGCCTAGCGATCGGTTACCCGGCACCCAAATCGTGGTGAGTATCGGCAGTGGCGGCTCGACCGGGTCCTACCTGCACTACTTCACCCTGATGCTGGCCGGCCAGGACATCGTCTACTCGCTGTTCAAGGCGGTCGTCTTCGTGTGGATCGCCTCCACGATCCAGTGCTACTACGGGTATTACGCAAGCGGCGGGCCCGAGGGCGTCGGGGTGGCCGCGGGGCACGGCATGCGGGCCAGCATCACGGTGGTGATCATCGTGAACATGTTGCTCACCATGGCGCTGTGGGGCGTCGATTCCGGCGCAAGGTTCGGCGGGTAGGCCGGTGGCGAGGTCGGTGGACGATGCCCAATTCCTTTGAGCTGGACGGACGCGGCCCCTCGGACCGGCAGCTGTTCGGCATCGGCATCGCGGTGCTGGTGGTCAGCGCCCTGCCCACCACCGTGATGTTGGTGAAATCGACTGGCAGGCTGGATGATTACGTGCGGGTGGTGGCCGACCTGGTCAACGTGGGCGACGGCCTGCCGCAGAAGTCGGACGTCAAATACCACGAAGTGCTGGTCGACATGGTCGACGACGTCGTCCCCGCGGCCCACAGCAAACCCAACTATGTCCACATCAACCTGAAAGAGGACTACGCCAAGTCGATTCCGGCCAGTGTGACCGCACGAATGGTGCCCAGCAACGTGTTCGCCGTGTCGTCGGTGCAACTGGTGGGTAACGGGCCCGGCACGAAAATCCGGGACGGCACCCATATTCCGGAGGACAAGCGGCTGCCCACCGTGTTGTTCCAGACGACGGTCAGCAAGCTGCGCGATCTGCTCGCCGCCGCGGGGCGCAGCCGCGATGACAGGTCGGTGGGAATTCTGGCAGCGCTGGGGCGGCCACCGATCATCGGCGGGTCAGCCTGCTCAACGCCGAGGCGCAACTGAATCGCCTTCTCGATCAACTCAATTAGATAGTCAGCACCGACACCGGCCCGTCCACGGTGTCGGTGCTGCTGGATGCGACGCGGGGCCTGGCGCAGACAGCGCCGGATCTGTTGGACGCGTTACACCAGGCCGTCGAGCCGATGCGGACCTTCGCCGAGACGCGCGGCCAGCTGGCGTCACTGCTGTCGGGCGCCGACTACACGGTGGGGACGACGCGTCAGTCCTTCGACAACCACATCGACCAATTGGTCAGGATCACCGCCGATTTCACGCCGGTGCTCGGTGTGTTGGCGCAGAAGTCGAACAACTTCGTGCCCGCGGTCACCAAACTGGACAATCTGGCCAACCAGTTCATGGAGCAGGTCTGGAACCCGCAGACCAACCTGGGCAACATGCGCGCGATGCTGACCTTCACCCCCAGCTCCACCTACACCCGCGCCGACTGCCCGCATTACGGAGAGCTGAAGAGGCCCAGCTGCTTCACCGCCCCGCTGATTCCGGTGCGGCCCGACCTGCCCGACGTACTGCTGCCACAGAACTATCAGCCGCCCAAGGATCTGGCGCCGCCACCGGGCACGGTGATCGGCCCGGACGGGAACCACGTCGCGGTGTGCCCGCCGCTGATCAACCCGACCCCGAATTTGACCGACCCCAATCCCCCCACTGGCCCCGGGGATCACCTCGTCGCCGCCGGTGCCGGGGAGCGCCAATCCGGACAACCCGTCACCGGGGGCGCCAGCGACACCGCAACCGCAGCAACCGTGGGTCGCGCCGGTGGCGCCCAAGGCCCCGTGGATTCCCCAGTCCTCGTTCCGGCCGTCGTTCGGCGGCAACGCGGGTCCCGTGAGGAGCCAATACGAACGAACCATGCTGGGTGCGATCACCGGTGGACCCGCGTCGGCGGCGACCGAGTTGCTGCTGGGTCCCGTGGCCCGCGGAACGCGGTGTCGCTGGCGCATCCGCCCGGGGAGGGCAAATGAGGTTTCGCGGCCCGCTCATCGCGCTGACGCTGCTCATGATCATCTCGCTGACGCTGACCTGGCTGGTGTATGTGAGCCTGCGCCGCGACGTGGTCGGCGACACGGCCCGGTATTCGGCGGTGTTCAGCGATGTGTACGGGCTGCGCGAAAGTGACGACGTCCGGATGGCCGGGGTGCGGGTCGGCCGGGTCGAAAAGATCGAACTGGACGGGAAATTGGCGAAGGTCTCCTTCGTGGTGCAGTCCGAACAGAGGCTGTACGGGAGCACCCTGGCGTCGGTCACCTACCAGAACATCGTCGGCCAGCGCTATCTCGGGTTGTCATTGGGCGAGGAGGGCAATCCAGCGCAGCTTCCGCCGGGCAGCACCATCCCTCTGGAACGCACCGAACCCTCGTTCGACGTCACCACGCTGCACAACGGCTACGAACCGTTGTTCAGCCTGCTCAACCCGCACGACGCCGACAACCTGCCCAAGGGCATCATCGCCTCGCTGCAGGGCGACACGTCGTCGCTGGCCACCCTGGTCGGCCAGACTTCCACGCTCACACAGACTTTCGCGGGCCGCGACCAGGCGCTCGGCAACGTGATCACCAACCTGAACAAGGTGGTGGGCAACCTGGCGGCCCAGAACGACAACCCCGACGGGGTCATCACCCAGACCCGCAGCGTCGTCGGGGAACTCGACCGGCGACGCCCCGGCCTGGTGGCCTCGGTGGGGTCGCTGGCCCGGCTGAGCGATCGGCTGTCGGCCTCGGCCGCCGACGTGTACCCGACGCTGCGTGAGTTCATCGACCGCCAACCGGGCGTCACCAAACACATCATGGACGTCGAACCGCAGGTGGCCTTCTTCGGCGACAACATCCAGCTGCTGTCGAAGGGGCTCATCCGGGTGGGCAACCAGGGCGCCTACGGCAACGCCTACGTGTGCGACGTGAACTTCATGGGATTTTTCCCGGGACTCAACGACGTCGTGCCGATCATCACCAACGCCGCCACACCCGGCAACCGGGCCTGGCACACCCCGAGATGCAGGAGCACCGTCGATGGTTGAGTTGATGGCCGGGACCACGGCAGATCGATGGTCGACAAGTCTGTGCGGCAACGGCTTTCGAGAATGACGAAGCGACCGCTGGAGAGCTACAACAAGACCTAGCTCGGGTTCGTCGCCGTCGCGGTGATCGCGGCGGTGATCGCGGTCATGCTGGTGGTGCACGCGCTCGGCGCCGGATACCGGCACTACACGGCCGAGTTTGCGTAAGCGGCGTCGCTGCGGGCCGGCAACCCGATCGTGGTGGCGGGCATCTCGGTGGGCACGGTCACCAGCATGAAGCTCGTCGGCGACCACGTCGAGGCGGGTCTGAAGGTGCGTGCGCGACAACATCAGCTTCGGCAAGGATTCCCGGGCCCAGATCCGGGTCACCACCATCCTGGGTTCGCGCTACCTGGCGCTGGAACCCAACGGCCCGGCGCGCTTGCCCGGCAACACCTTCGGCCTGGCGCACACCGAGGTCCCCTACGACCTGCAGGCCGCGTTGCAGGACGCCACCACCGTCTTCGAGCAGGTCGACTCCGACCGGTTCGCCCAGTTGCTGGCGGTGCTGGGCAAGCAACTCGAGGGCCTGCCGGCCGTTGTGCCGCAGGCGATCACGAACATCGACACGCTGTCGTCGATCATCGCGACCCGGCGCGATCAACTCGGGCAGCTGCTTCGCAGCACCGAACAGGTGACCAACACGCTGCGCCGCCAGCAGGCCGGCATCGGCGCGCTCGTCGACCAGGGCCAGGACCTGCTGGGCCAATTCGTGGCGCGGCACGCCGTCTTCCATGCCATGATGCGATCCCTGTCCAGCCTGGTCGACACCCTGAGTCGGGTGGTGGTCAACGACCGGTCGGGGGTGGACGCGCTGCTCAAAGACATCCGCGATTTCACCGGCCTGGTGTCCGCGCACGACGACCTGCTGCACAGCCTGCTGCAGGTCAGCCCGATCTTCTTCCGCGAGGCGGCCAACCTCACCGGTAACGGCAACGCGATCAATTTCAACGCGCCCAACGTCCCGCTGATCGACTCGTGGATGTGCGCGATCAGCGGGCGTGCCAAGCAGTTCGGCATGATCCAGTACTTCAAGGACTGCAAGTGACGCGGCTCGGCACGAAGGCGCTGGCCGTGGTGGCCGGCGTGGCTGTGGTCGCCGCCGCCGTCGGCATCGGATGGTGGCTGCTGCGCCCCGACGACGGCACAATCACGGGTGACCGCCCAATTCGACAGCGCCTCAGGGCTTTACGAGGGCAATGTGGTGGCGGTGCTGGGCATGCCGGTGGGCAAGATCAACAAGATCAACCCCAGGGGCGGCTACGTCGAGGTCGAGTTCACCGTCGACCGCGGCGTCAAGGTTCCCGCCAACGCGCAGGCCGTCACCGTGTCGACCTCCATCCTCACGGACCGGCAGATCGAACTCACGCCGCCCTACCGTGGCGGCCCCGTCCTGGGTAGCCACGACACCATCGGGTTGCCGCGGACCAAGACGCCCGTCGAATTCAGCAGTGTCCTCAATGTTTTGGACAAGGTGACCAAGTCGCTGGAGGGCGGCGGCCCGATCGCCGACGTGCTGGGCGGCGGTGCCGAGGTGGTCAACGGCAACGGCGAAAAGATCAAGGCGGCCCTCGGTGAGCTGTCCAAGGCGTTGCGGCTGTCCAGTGACGGCGGCGCGGCCACCCGCGAACAGATCACCACGATCGCCAAGAACCTCAGCACCCTGTTCGACGCCGTGGCCAGCAGCGACACCAAACTGCGCGAATTCGCCTCCACCATCCACCAAGTCAGCCAGATCATGGCCGACGAGGACCTCGGCAGCGGCAACACCGGACACAAACTCGGCCAGCTGATCCGGCGGGCCGGCGACCTGCTCGACGCCAACCGCGACAACATCAAGATCAAGCACGCCGTGCTCAGCGGCAACGACACGCTGAAGACCGTGACCGACCAGCGGCGCGACCTGGCCGAGCTGCTGGACCTGGCCCTACTGGTGGCCGACAACGCCTACAACATGATCGACCGGGCGAACGGCAGCGTCCGCGCCCGCTTCCTCACCGACCGGTTGCTGTTCGACAGCCAGTACACCAAAGAGATCTGCAACCTGATGAGTCTGCGACAACTCGGCTGCAGCACCGGCACGATCCAGGACTTCGGCCCGGACTTCGGGCTGACCTATGTGCTCGACGGTCTGGCCGCCATGGGACAGAAATGACGGCGACGGGCGCGCGGGGAAGGCTCACGGCGCTGGCCGCGGCGATGGCTGTGACGGGGCCACCGCGGGCTGCGCCACGAATGGCCTTGCCAGGCTGCCACTTCCGGCCCCGGGGCTGGGATCGGGGGGTTATTCGCTGAACGCGGTGTTCTCCAACGCACTCAACCTGCCGATGAACGCCAAGGTCAAACTCGCCGGCGCGGACGTCGGGCAGCCCGAATCGATGGTGGCCCGCAACTACACCGCGCTCACCCGGCTGCGCATCCGCGACGGAGTGCAACTGCCCCGAGGCAGCTCGGCCGAATTGCGCACCGCCACACCGCTGGACGACGTGTTCGTCGCGCTGAAACCCCCGCCGGGCGATCACGACGCGCCCCTGCTGAAGAACCGCGACACCATCGGCCTGGAGTCCACCGCGGCGGCCGCGACGGTCGAGTCGGTGCTCAGCTCGGCGGCGGTACTGGTGACCGGCGGCGCGGTGCGCAATTTCACCAACATCATCACCGGCTTCGGCAAGGCGACCGGCGACCAGGGCCAGGCCTTCGGGGCCGCCATTGACGTGGTGCCCGTCGCGGCGTGTTCGTCGGCGGCAGTCACGCCATAAGGATAGTCCGCCTATGCAAAAGTACGGATAAACTGCCGATCGGCCGCCGATACAAGGCCGCGCCACCTCGGACATTGTCGCGGGGAAGGCCGTACGCTAAATCTGTGACCCCGCCCGACGGCCCACCCTATGGCCAGGCCGCTCTGCCCGAACTGCACCACACCGTCGTCGTGGCTGCGTTCGAGGGCTGGAACGACGCCGGCGATGCGGCCAGCGACGCCCTCGAGCACCTCGAGGCCATCTGGGAGGCCGACCCGATCCTGGAGATCGACGACGAGGCCTACTACGACTACCAGGTGAACCGCCCGGGGATCCGGCAGGTGGACGGGGTGACCCGCGAGCTGGTGTGGCCGGCGATGCGGATCTCGCACTGCCGGCCGCCGGGCAGCGACCGCGACGTGGTGTTGATGCACGGCGTGGAACCCAACATGCGCTGGCGCACCTTCTGCGCCGAACTGGTGGCCATCGCCGACAAGCTCAAGGTGGACACCGTGGTGATCCTGGGCGCCCTGCTGGCCGACACCCCGCACACCCGGCCGGTGCCGGTGTCCGGCGCGGCCTACTCGCCCGAGTCGGCCAAACGCTTCGGGCTCGAGGAGAGCCGCTACGAGGGCCCCACCGGCATCGCCGGAGTGCTCCAGGACGCGTGCGTGGCCGCCGGGATCCCGGCGGTGACGTTCTGGGCGGCGGTGCCGCACTACGTGTCGCAGCCGCCCAA
Organism: Mycobacterium lepraemurium; assembly: GCA_002291465.1. GTDB lineage: Bacteria > Actinomycetota > Actinomycetes > Mycobacteriales > Mycobacteriaceae > Mycobacterium > Mycobacterium avium. The sequence goes on from CP021238.1 coordinate 2,167,372, forward strand.
CCCGAAGGCCACGGTGGCATTGCTGCGCCGCGTCGAGGACGTGCTCGACATCGAGGTGCCGCTGGCCGATCTGCCGACCGACGCCGAGGAATGGGAGCAGGCGGTCACCGAGATGACCGCCGAGGACGAGGATCTCGCCGAATACGTGCAGTCGCTGGAACAGCGCGGCGACGCCGAGGTCGACATGAACGACGCGCTGGGCAAGATCGACGGCAACGCGCTGGCCGCCGAGTTCGAGCGGTATCTGCGCCGCCGCCGGCCCGGCTTCGGGCGCTGAGCCTTTAGCTCGCCGAACGTCGACTAGTTGTGCGCCGACCCGCGATCCGGCCGCAACAACTCCACGTTGGCGGCCGACATCGAACGGCCCAGCGCGGCGACTTGGGCGTCCAGTGCCGGCAACAGCTCGGCGGTCGGTGAGCGCAGCGGCATTTCGCCGAGCCGACTGGACAGCACCGGCTTGGCCCAGCGGAACAGCGCCACCCAGCGCGGGCAGTAGATGCGGGTGCGACGGCGCTGGATGCCCTTGACGAACGCGGCCGCGCATTTGTCGACCGTCGTCATCTTGTTCAGCGGCCAGGGCAGGCTGGCGAGCAGTCGATCGAAGGCCGGCAGGTCGTTCTGGGTGTCGCGAACCAACGCGGTGTTGATCCAGGACATGTGCGCCGAGCCGACCTTGACGCCATGCCGGACCACTTCCAGTCGCAGCGCGTTGGCCAGCATCTCGACGCCGGCCTTCGACGCGTTGTAGGGCGCCAGCCCCGGGCAGGCCGCGTAGGCGGCCAGCGACGAGACGATCAGCACGTAGCCGCGGCGCTCGATCACCGCGGGCAAGGTCGCTCGCACGGTGTGAAAGACGCCGAGCACGTTGATGTCCAGCACTCGCCTGAACGCGTCCGGGTCGACCTGGACCACCGAGCCGTAGCTGGCGATGCCGGCGTTGGCCAGCACCACGTCGATGCCACCGAATCGCTCGACGGCGCGGTCGGCGGCGGCCTGCATGGCCGACAGATCGCGCACGTCCGCGACGGCCGTCAGCACCCGCTTCTCGCCGAGTTCCGCGGCAAGCGCGGTCAGTTCGGCGTCGTTGAGGTCGGTCAGCACCAACCGGGCGCCTTTCGCGTTCAGCCGGCGAGCGACCTCGGCGCCGATTCCCCGGGCGCCGCCGGTGATGAAGACGACTTTGTCCCGCAGCGATGTCATGACGCAAACGTACCGGTGCGGTCGGACGGATCGCGGTCGGGCCGGCTGGTGCGGGCTGGCACGAATTTGCGGCTTATTTTGCGGATGTCGAGTATGCCTGTGGTTTTTCGTCTTTGGCGGCGGTTAGCGGGGCGTTATTCGCCGTGTGCCAAGTTAATTCGATCTCACTACCCTAAATCGCCTCTCGCACTACTCTATTTGGCTCGCGCCGCCCCGGTAGCGGCTGCCGCGACCACAGGCTCCGAGCATGACACGGAATCGCGCATGCCACGCGGCGACGCGAGACGACGGCCGGCGGCGTGCCGCCACGCCCGGCGGCGTTGGTAGACGCTTGTCGCACAAGGCCGGTCGTTATCGAACCGTGTCGAATTAGATCCGCTCCGGTCCGGTCAATTGCGCTTCTCAACGCGCTGCAACGCTTTTTCTGAGGGGGGGAATGATGCACCGAAAATCGACTCCGTCAGATTTTCCGATGTGGAAGTTTGTGGTGCGCAGTGACTTGGGTGATCTCGACACCTATCTCTGGCACCGTCAGGGCAGCAACTAGTTTTGCTGGCGCCCGGTAGGAAAGCCCTGGGGCGGACGGAAAAAGGCCGACGACGCGGACTGACGGACAAAATCACCCGTCACCCGAATAAGAGACCAGCCCGCGGCCGGTTGGCGTTGGCGCGCAAGTCTATTGCCGCCCTCCCCCGCCGTATCGGCGACGAACCCCGCCGTCACCGGGCTAACGGCCCAGCCGGGGGAACTGACCCTGGCGGTATTGCTCGACGCACGACGCGCGCCGCACCTTGCCGCTCGTGGTGATCGGTATCGAGCCGGGGGCCACCAGGACCAGATCCGCCACCCCGATGCCGTGGGAGTTCGAGATCGCCGAGGTGACTTCGCGCTCGACGAGCGCAAGCTTGTCCGCCGGTTCGCGGGACCGATCCTGATTCTTGACTTTGATGATGACGACCAGCTTTTCTATGCCCCCTGCGGAACCGCGATCGCCGAGCACCGGCCCCGGGTGATCTCCTGAACCGTTGCTTCGATGTCGTCGGGTGAGTGGTTACGCCCGTAGACGATCAACAGGTCCTTGATGCGGCCGATGATGAACAGCTCGCGATCGGACAAGAACCCCGAGTCGCCGGTTCGCAGCCACGACGCGTCGGGCGCGCCCGGCAACGCGGCGGCCAACCGACCGCCGAAGGTACGTTCGGTCTCTTGCGGCTTCTTCCAGTAGCCCATCGCGACGTTGTCGCCGTGGATCCAGATCTCGCCGACGGCCCCCTCCTGACACTCGATCCCGGTGTCGGGATCGACGATGCGGATCATCAGTGACCGCGGTACCCCGTAGCTGACCAGTGGTGTGCCGGTGGGGCTTTCGCACCGCTCCGCGGTGCAGGTGACCAGCTTCTCGGAATCGAAGTGCGCGATCTCGGGCGGCTGCGCCGGTGTGCGGCTCAACGCATAGACCGTCGCCTCCGCGAGTCCATAGGCGGGACGTACCGCCTTGCCGGGCAGGTTGAAGCGCGCGAACTTCTCGGTGAAACGCCGCAGCGTCGCGGGATGCACCCGCTCGCTCCCGCTGAGGATCACCAGCACGTCGGCCAGGTCCAGCCCGGCCATGTCCTCGCCCGATGTTTTACGCGCCGCCAACTCGAAAGCGAAGTTCGGTGCCGCCGAGAATGTATGACTTTCCTTGGCCAGCAACTGCATCCACCGGGCCGGTCGCTGCAGGAACGACACCGGGCTGGTCAGCACGGCGGGAATACCCCCAGGACCGGTGCACACACGCCCAGGATCAAACCCATGTCGTGATAAAACGGCAGCCACGACACGATGGTGGTGTCCGGCGGGGCGACGCCCCCGTACTCCGCGCAGAAGTCGGACATGATCTGCCCGAAATTGGCCAGCAGGTTCCGCTGCGAGACCATGACCCCGGCAGGTTGACGGGTCGACCCGGACGTGTATTGCAAATAGGCCAACTCCGGGCGATTCTGGCCCCCGGCGCCGGAGGCGGCTTGGGTGTCCAGATCCAGCAGGTCGACCTGGACGACGGATGGCACCGGTCGGCCGGATTGCGACTTGACATACCCCGCAACGGTTTCCGCGGCGGAGGACGTGGTGAGGATGACGGTCGGCGACGCGTCACGCAGCACCAAGTCGACGCGCTCGTCGCTGGCGCCCCCAAGCGGCAGCGCCAGCGGAACCGCGACCTGTCCCGCGTGCAACGCGCCAAGGAACGCCACGATGTAGTCGAGGCCCTGCGGGGCCATGATCACGGCGCGGTAGCCCGTCGCCCCGCAATGTTGAAGAGCTCGTGCGGCATTCACCGTTCGCCGGTACAGCTGCGACTACGTCAGGGTCTCGGCGACCCCGTTCCAGTCCCACTCGTAATCGATGAACGTGAACGCCGTGTCGTTGGGCTGCCGACTGGCCCGTTCACACAGAAGGTCAGAAATAGACGATTACTCCATGCCGGTGCGGCCCGGCGACCAGAAAGGCTTGGTGCGTACCTGGTTTCGCTTCCAGCCACGTTCGGTGATCAATATCTGGCGCAGGGCTTGCACGGTGCGGGCCTCGCCGGCGAGGTAGGCGACGCCCGGATGGTCCGGCAGCGGAAGGCAGCGCAGCGCGTCAGCGAGCACGGCGGAGTTTGCGGCCGGTGCGCCGCAGCGCTCGACCCGTTCGAGGGGCCGGGCCAGGGGCAGGAGGTCGGCTTCGGTCGCGGCCTCGACCACTCCGTAGACCTCGGCGGTGGGGGCAAAGATCGAAGCATCGCGGCGAACGCGACCGACCCGGTTTCCTCGCCGGCGACACGTGATAGGGCGCGTCGTCCCGGATGACGAACTTGCCCTGGGGCCGGGTCATACGGACGTGATCTCCGACGGTGGCGGCCATCGCCCAACGTCTGGCGGGCGTCGCGCCCTTCGGGTCGCCGTCGTGGTCGACCATCACGATGTCCAGCGCGCCGCGGTCGGGGTCGGTGGCGTAGATGGAATACGTGCGCAGCGCGGGGTATGGGTGCAGCCGCAGCACGAACTCCCGCAGGCTTTCGACCTGCAGCCGGACGTGCTGACCCGGCGTCCAGCCCAGTCCTTGCAGTCGCGGGCCGCTGAACCGGATGCGGCGCATTCGCGGTGTCAACGCTTCGATCTCGCTGACGGTTGCAGTGAGGAACACCGCGTCGCGCGACGTACTGATGAGGGGGAAGCCTTCGATGAGGGTGGCCACGGAGAACCTGCTCAGTAGTTGTTGCAGGTGCTGAAGACCCGCTGGACAAGCCCGAACTGTTGGTCGGCCCCCGGCTGGCTCGCCAACATCTGGGCCATCTGCTGGCGTTGACCCGGCGGTGACGCGAGGAACTGACGCAGAAACGAGACACTCTCCGGCGAAGCGCTGAATTGTGCAGCGGCCTGCGGATCTGCCGCCTGCAGCGCCGACATCACCTGCCCGTAATCGCAAGTTGTGTTGACGAACGGATTCAGATCCCGATCGGCGGACGCCGGCCCGGCCGCGGTCAACGCTAGTGCCAGGCCGTAAACCGCGACGGCCGATCGGGTCACCGCTTGCGTGGCCATTTGGTGGGCACCTCCAGCTGGTCTTCGCATCCGAACGGCTCACCGAATCGGGGTGAACTCGAGGTGTAATTCCTTGAGGCGCCGGAACAACAGGGTGGGATCCCATCTGAGCCGGCGAGCGCCTACCGGACCGTGCTTAACCTCGGAAAGGAGGATGTCGGCCATCCGGCTGAGGATCCGCTCCAGGCTGACCCGCACCTCGGCGCGGGCAATCGGAGCGCCCGGGCACGTGTGGATTCCGCGGCCGAATGCCATGTGATGCAGTATGTTCGGGCGGTCGAGGCGGAATTCGTTGAGTTCGTCGAACCGCCGCGGATCACGGTTAGCCGTACCGCTCATCACCAGAATGCTGGTGCCGGCCTGCACCTCGACGTCGCCGATCCTGGTGGTGCGCCGCGCGAGACGGAAATTCGATTTGATCGGGCTTTCGATGCACAGCATCTCCTCGATGAAGGCGGGGATCTTTGAGTTGTCCGCGCGGAGCAGGTCTTGCAAGTCCGGTCGCTCCGCGAGCGTAAGCATCGACAGACTCAGCAGGTCGATCGTCGTGCCGTGGCCGGCGGCAAACATGAACGTGGCAACGCGGGCGACATCGATCGGTTCGGGTGTCGTGCCGTTGGGGAACTTCGCCAGCGCCAACTCGGTGAGGACGTCGTCGCGCGGATTGCGCCGCCATTCCTCGACGTACTCGACGAACCACTCCTCTTTCACCCCGACGAAGCCGCTGCGATCACCCTCGAGCCTGCTGGCGATCGCGGCGCGGCGGAATCGCTCACGGTCGGCCTCCGGCACGTCCAACAGGTCCGTGATCGCGTCGAGCGTGACGGAAAGTTGTAGTCGATGACTATCTCGCACTTGCCATTCGCGATGAAGCGGTTGAGTTGTTCGTCGGCAAGCCGCCACAGGAAGTCCTCGTTGTTCTTGAGCTGCTTCGGGGTGAACAATCTGCTCAACGGCGAGCGGTGCGCGGTATGCATCGGCGGATCGAACGTGATGCAGTAATCGCCGAACGTGACCTTCTTGCGGTACCGCTCGATCAGTTCCGAGATGTCGTCGCTGCCGGTGTTGACCGGAATTCCCGACCAAGGCCCGCTGACAATGTTGCATACCGACAGGGCGTGGTCGGTGTCGCGCTGCACCGCGAGGGCCTCGTCGTACCCCGAGACCATCACCACGCCGTGCGCCGGCTCACGCCACACCGGGCAACGACGGATCGCGTCGTAGTAGTCGTAGGGGTCGTCGACAACCGACTTGTCGGTGAAGAAGTCAAGGTTCTCGGGTGCGCTCACTTCTCCTCCTTTGTGCTGCAACGTAAGTCGATCCTCATGAGCTAAACCCTTTCCGCCTGGACCACGCCCGCGGGCGTCAGCTTGTCCCGCAGCAGGTCCGCCAAACCGCGTATGGTGCCGATGGCGGCGATGTCGGCGGGCGACACCCGAATGCCCGTTTCGGTCTGGATGCGGGTAAGCAGTTCGAGGCCACCCAACGAGTCCAGGCCGTACTCGGGCAGCGGGCGGTCGGGGTCGACGTTGCGGCACAGGATCAGGCTGACCTGATCCGAGATCAGCCGCCGCAGCCGGGTGGACCACTCTTCCGGCGGCAGCTCCTCGAGCTCGGCACGCAGCTTGCTTGTGCCCGTTGCGCTTTGCCCGTTGGCGCGGAACGCCTCGGCGAAGGGACTGCGTTGGGCGAATGCGGTCAACCACGGTGTGCCCGTTATCGGGGCGTAGCCGGTGCAGGCCCGGTCGTGGCGCAGCAACGCTCCGAACGCGTAAGCGCCCTCGTCGGGAGTGATCGCAACATCGGCACTATCGGCCAGGGTGGCACCGCGCCCGATCTGCGCCCAGGCGCCCCAGGCGATGGCGGTGGCCTTCAGGCCCCGGGCCCGGCGCCAGCGGGTGAAGGCGTCCAGCCAGCTGTTGGCCGCGGCGTAGGCGCCCTGGCCGGGCGAACCGACCAGCCCGGCCGCCGAGGAGAACGAGCAGAACCAGTCCAGCGACTGCTCGGCGCCGGACTCTTGCAGCGTGCAGTGCAGATTCCATGCGCCGTAAACCTTTGCCGCCCAGTCCCGCTCGATGAGCTCGTCGGTGATGTTGGCCAGCGTGGCGTCCTCGATCACCACCGCCAGATGCAGTACGCCGCGCACCGGAAGCCCGGTGGCGGTCGCTACGGCGAGCAACCGCTGCGCCGTGCCGGCCTCGGCGATGTCGCCGCGCTCAACCACGATGTCGGCACCCATCTGGCGGATCCGCTCGAGCGTCGCCAGCGCCTTGGGATTGGGCAGCGCGCGCGAGCACAGCACGATGCGCCCGCAGCCGGCCCGAGAACCGGGGGAACGGCATCTTCTCGGCCAAAAACAGCCCCAGGCCGCCCAGCCCGCCGGTGACGATGTAGGCGCCGTCGCTGCGGAAAGCGCGGACCTGCGCCGGCGGCACCACCACGCGGCTGCGGCCGGCGTGCGGGACGTCGAAAACGAGCTTGCCGGTGTGGTGGGCGGCGCTCATCACCCGAATCGCGCTGGCGGCGTCGGCAAGTGGATAATGCGTGCTTTCCGGCATCGGCAAGGCTCCGTCCGCGGTGAGCCGGTACACCGTACTGAGCAAGCCGCGCAGTCTGTCCGGGTGGCTGAACGACATCAACGCCAGGTCGAGGGCGTAGAACGTCAGGTTGCGCCGGAACGGCAAGAGTCGCAATCGGGTGTCGCCGTAGATGTCGCGTTTGCCGATCTCGACGAATTGCCCACCGAAAGCCAGTAATTCGATGCCCGCGCGCTGGGCGGCGCCGGTGACCGAGTTGAGCACGATGTCCACGCCGTAGACGTCGGTGTCATGGCGGATCAGGTCCGCGAACTCCACGGTTCGCGAGTCGTAGACGTGCTCGATACCCATGTCGCGCAGTAATTGTCGGCGTTGCTCGCTGCCGGCGGTGGCGAAGATCTCGGCTCCGGCGGCGCGGGCGATGGTGATTGCCGCCTGTCCGACACCGCCGGTCGCGGAGTGGATCAGCACCCGGTCACCGGCCCCGATTCGGGCCAGCTCGTGCAGGCCGTAATAGGCGGTGGCGTGCGCGGTCGTCACCGCCGCCGCCTGGTCGTCGGCCAGTCCGGGCGGCAAGGCGACGACCAGGCGCGCGTCGCAGATGAGGAAGGTACCCCAACGCCCGTTGGCGCTCAGGCCGCCGACATGATCGCCCACCTTGTGGTCGGTCACGTCCGGCCCGACCGCGGTCACCACGCCCGCGAAGTCGGTGCCCAGTTCCGGCAGCCGTCCCTCGAAAGCGGGGTACCGGCCGAATGCGACCAGCACGTCGGCGAAGTTGATGCTGGACGCGCTGACAGCCACCTCGATCTGTCCGGGCCCCGGGTGGAACGCGGTCGCAGGCAACGAGTTCGAGTGCCTCCAGACCACCGGGGGTGCGGATCTGCAGGCGCATCCCGTCGCACTCGTGGTTGGCGACGGCCGTGTGCCGCTCCTCGGGCAGCAGCGGAGCGGGGCACAACCGGGCGGTGTACCAGGCGCCGTCTCGCCAGGCCGTCTCGTCCTCCTCACAGCCGGCGAGCGGTTGCCGCGCCAGCGCTTCGGCGTCGGTGGATTCGTCCACGTCGATCTGGCCGGCGCCCAATTGCGGGTGTTCCATGCCGATGACCCGGACCAGGCCCCGCAGCCCCGCCTGTCCCAGGTTGGGCACGTCGTCGGGCAGCACGGTTTGGGCGTTGCGGGTCACGACATACAGCCGCGGCGGTTCGCCGGGCAGGTCCGTCAGCTCGCGGGGGATATGCACCAGATGTTGCACATGGTCCCGGCTGAGCAGTGCCGACTCCTGGTCGTTATCACCGTTTCTCGGCCCGGTGAGCACCACCACGCCGGTGAATCCGTCGCCACGCCATTGGTTTCGCAGCTGTTCGGCGTGCACGGTGTGGTCGGCCTGCTGCGGCCAGGGCATCGTGGTGCATTGCGCCCCACGGTTTTTCAGCGTGTCGGCCAATGTGCTAGCCAGTGCGTCGGCTGTGGCGGTAGTGCCGATCAGCAGCCAGCTTCCGGTGTCGGCGTGCTCCGGCTCTGGCAATTCCCGTTGCCGCCATTCGATGTTCAACAGCCGTTCGGCCAGCACACGGTCTCTGGTGCCGCTCTCGGATGCGCTGGTGCTCACTCGCAGACCCTGCACGGCCAGCAGGACCGCCCCGTGTTCGCCGAGCACGTCGATGTCGGCCTCGACGCCGGACGTGTCGGCCTTGGCCACCCGCGTGTAGCAGTAGTGGGCGTTGCGTGCGGCACTGTAGGCACGCAGGCGACGGATGCCCAGCACCAATCCCAGCGCGCCGTCGCCGAGCGCCCGAACAGCCGGGTGAGCTTCGACGGACTGGAAACAGGCGTCCAGCAGCGCCGGGTGCATGCCGTAAGCGGCTTGCTGCGAGCGGATTTGGCGCGGCAACGCCACCTCGGCCAGGACGGTGCCGGTCTCGCCGCCGGTATGGACGGCGCCCAGGCCGGCGAACGCAGGCCCGTACTGGATGCCGCGTCGATCCATGCGCCGGCGCACCTCTGCGCCGTCATCGTCATGCGGGTGCACGGTCAGTAGCGCGGACAGGTCGTGGGCGGCCGGCTGCTCGTCGACCGCGGCACCCAGCACCGCCGACGCGTGCCGCGCCTGTTCACCACCCTGATGCGATTGCACGGTGAAGTGCAGGACTCCCGGCGAGGACACCGACGCCGAGGCGTCGATCGTGGTCTGCTCGTCCAGCAGCAGCGCCTGCTCGAACCGGATGTCGCGGACCTCGGCCACCACGCCCAGCACGGATCGCGCGGCCGCCAAAGCCATCTCGCAGTAGGCGGCCCCCGGCAGCACCACCACGTTGCGGATCTGGTGGTCGGCGAGCCAGGGCTGGGCTGCGGTGCCGACGTCGGCCTGCCACAGGTGGCGCTCGGGTTCCTCCTGCAGGTGGACGTGCGGGCCGAGCAGCGGATGGACCGCAACGGTGCAGCCGCCATGTGTCGGGGACTCCAGCCCGCCGTCGGTCAACCACAGCCGGCGGTGCGTCCAGGTCGGCAGCGGCGCGTCCACCAGCCGCCCGGTCGGGTAGAGCATGGAGAAATCGACCGCGGCGCCGGCATTGTGCAGGTCCGCCACAAAGCCGCGCAGCCCGTGCGGCAGCGCTTGTCCGCGGCGCATGCCGGCCAGGGCGGCCATCGGTATTTCGCGGCTGCGGGCGGTCTGCTCGAGCGCGCGGACGTGCAACGGGTGCGGCGCCAGTTCGGCGAAGACCCGGTAGCCGTCCTCCAACGCGTCCTGGACGGCCGTGGCGAATCGCACCATGCGGCGCATGTTGTTCGACCAATAGCGGGCGTCGCACACCGGCTGCTCGCCGCAGGTCGAACAGGGTCGCCGAGTAGTACGGCACCTCGGGTGCCCTCGGGCTGATCTCGGCGAGCGCGTCGGTCAGGTCGTCGATGATCGGATCGACCTGGGGCGAGTGGAAGGCGACGTCGGTGGGCACCTCGCGGGCCATCACGTCGCGCTCTTGCCAGGCCGTGACCAGGTCGCGAACCGTTGGGGCGGCGCCGGCGATCACGGTGGACTGCGGTGAGGCCACCACCGCCACCACGACATCGCTGATGCCACATGCCGTCAGCTCCGAAAGCACTTGCTGTGCAGTCAGTTCCACGGATACCGTGACACCGGTACCCGCGACCCGGGACATCAGCCGAGAGCGCCGGCAGATCACCCGCGCCCCGTCCCCCAGCGACAAGGCGCCGGCGACGACGGCAGAGGCGGCCTCGCCGAGGGAGTGCCCGATCACCGCGCCCGGACGCACCCCGTGGGCTTTCATCGTGGCGGCCAGCGCGACCTGCATGGTGAACAGCGTCGGCTGGACCCGGTCCTGACCGGTGACGGTCTGCGGCGCCGACATCGCCTCGGCGACCGAGAATCCGGACTCCCGGGCGATCAACGGTTCGGCCTGCGCGACGGTGGCGGCGAACACCGGTTCGGTGGCCAGCAGGTCGGCGCCCATCGCCGCCCACTGCGAACCCTGACCGGAGAACACCCATACCGGCCCCCCGGTCGCCCCGTCCGAACGCAGCCGGGTAGGGAGTGTCGCCGGCGGCGACCTCTCGCAGGGCCTCGATGAGTTGGGCCCGGTCGCCCGCGAGGACGGCGGTGCGCACGGGGCGGTGCAGTTCGTCGGCCGAGGTGGACGACAGCGGGAACAGCAGCGGCGATTCTGCCGAGATACGTTCGGGTGCAACGATTTCGTGAGCAGGTTCGGGTGCTTGTTCCAGGATGGCGTGCACGTTGGTTCCCAACAGCCCGTAGGACGAGACCGCGGCCCGTCGCGGGTGGCTGCCGTTGCTGACCCACGGTGTGGTCTGCTGCGGCACAAAGAGTTTGGTATCGATGCGGGCCAGGTCGTCGGGCAGCTGGGTGAAGTGCAGGTTCCGGGGAACCACGCCGTGATGCAGCGCGAGGATCGCCTTCATCATCCCGAGCGCTCCGGAGGCCGCCTGCGCATGGCCGAAGTTGGTCTTCACCGACGCCAGCGCGCAGGGGCCGTCGATGCCGTAGACCTCAGCCAGGCTGGCGTATTCGATCGAGTCGCCCACCGGTGGACCGGGGCCGTGCGCCTCGACCATGCCGACCGTGCGGGCGTCCACGCGCGCGGCGGCCAACGCCGCCCGGTACACCGCGGTCTGCGCGCTCTTCGACGGGGTGGCGATGTTCACGGTGTGACCTTCCTGATTGGCGGCCGTGCCGCGCACCACCGCCAGGATCCGATCGCCGTCTCGGAGCGCGTCGTTCAACCGCTTGAGGTGCAGCATGACGCTGCCCTCGCCGCCCACGAACCCGTCGGCCGCGATGTCGAAGGCGTGGCAGCGCCCGGTGGGCGACAGCATGCCCTCGGCCGACCCGGCGGAGAACTTGCGCGGGTCCAACGCCAGCGTGGTGCCGCCGGCCAGGGCGAGATCGCTTTCGCCCTCGTGCAGGCTTCGCCAGGCCAGGTGGATGGCGGTCAGGGGCCGGACGAACGCGCGGTGTCCACCGCCAGTGCGGGACCCTGGACGCCCAGGGCGTAGGCGATGCGCCCGGAAGCCAGGCTGAAGTTGCTGCCGGAGAAGCCGTAGGCGCCTTCCACGGAGCGGGTGTCGGCGGCCAGCAGTTGGTAGTCGCCGTGCGTCAACCCGATGAATACCCCGGTGCGGGAGTCGACGACGCGCTCCTCGGTGAGGCCGGCGTGTTCCATTGCCTCCCATGAGGTCTCCAGCAGCAAGCGGTGTTGCGGGTCCATCGCGGTCGCTTCCCGCTCGTTGATCCCGAAGAACTCGGGGTCGAAGCCGGCGACGTCGTCGATGAATGCGCCCCAGCGCGATACCGACCGGCCTGGCACACCCGGCTCGGGGTCGTAGTATTCGTCGGCGTCCCAGCGGTCGGGCGGGATTTCGGTGACGAAGTCGTCGCCGCGCAACAATGCCTCCCACAACCGCTCCGGGGAGTCGACGGCTCCGGGTAGCCGGCAGGCCATGCCGATCACGGAGACCGGAACGACGGGTGTGGTGCGGATCGGGGGGCGGATCGGTGGAAGGCGAGCGCTGAATAACGTCGTCGATCGGGTAGGTAGCCACCAGTCCTCCAGAGTTCGCTGTGGCAAGAGCCGAACGGTGCGGTGTACTAGCTGTTGCGGACCGGGCGCCCGAAAACGGTCTCGGCGAAGTGCATGACCCCGAGCGTCGTGCGTTTCAATCCCGTTGTCAGGTTTATCAAGTCGGTACCGTAGTCAGGGGCCGCACATAGAGTGGTCGGCGCAAACTGACCGAGTGGTGGCGGTGTCCGCGGCAGAAACTTACGCATCCGAAGACCGGCGGGACGGATCAGAACACGTTCTGCGAACGTGTTTTTCGCCGATACCGATTGCTTCGGCCGGTCCCAGGAGGCTACAACTCCCCCGCGTCGACGGCCTTCTTGACTTCCTGGGTGCAGGCCACCTGCGCGGCGGTGTACCCGATAAGCAGAGCCACCCCACCGAGCAGCGCAACGACCCCGGTCAGCCACAGCAGGCCGTAGGTGTAACCGCGGTCGAGCGCATGCAGCTGGGCGGCGTTCATGGACTTCACCGGACCCAGCGTGCCGCCCAGGCGCAGCGCACGCGACGTGATCGCCACCTGCACGACGACTAACACCAGCGGTCCGCCCAGGGTCTGCAGCATCACCGCGATCGCGGAGGTGGGCCCGATCCGGTCGACGTCGACGCTGGCGATCACCGACAGCGTGAACGTGACGAAGACCGCGCCGATGCCGATAGCGCAAATGGTGAGCAGCACAACGAGATTTGGGAAGTAGAGCATGCCGCGGTTGAAGGTCAAGCCGTACAGCGTCGCGCCCAGAATCAGGCCGCCACTGGCGATCACCACCACCCGTGGCGGGAACCACGTCACGAGCTTCGACGCCACGCCCACCCCGATGGCCATCGCGAGTCCGAACGGGATGAAGGCGACGCCGGCGCGCAGCGGAGTGTAGCCCATCATGGTCTGCACGTACAGTCCGACCAGCACGGTGAGCGTGAAAAACACCCCGCCGGCAAGGAACATGGCCGCGAACGCGGCCAACCGGTTGCGGTCGAAGAACAGGTTGAACGGCACGATGGGGTTTTCGGCGGTGCACTCCACCACGACGAACGCGACGAAAGCGGCCAGCACCACCCCGCCCGAACCGATCGTGATGGGCGAGCGCCATCCCGCCTCCGGGCCCATCGAAATGCCGAACACGGCGGCCGTTCCGGTCACGGTGGCCAGCACCGCCCCGGTGACGTCGAGCTCAATCCGCTCCGTCTGGGTTTCCTGCCGAGTGATGAGGACCGGGTAGATCACGGCCAGCCCGATCGGTAGGTTCACCAAAAACGCCAGCCGCCACGACACGTCGGTGAGGGCCCCGCCTACCACCAGGCCCAGCACTCCGCCGAGACCGGTCATCGCGCCGACCCCCGCGGAAAGGTGGTCGCTATCAGCGCCAAGTTGGTCGGCGCGATGATTGCGGCGGCCGCACCGTGCAGCAGCCGTGCCGCTATCAACGTGCCGCCCCGGGCACGGGTGAGCCGATCGGCACGGCGTCCGACCCGGTCAACCCCGCCGTTAACGGCGCACTCAAGGCCACCCACATCGTCGTCTCGGTGGGGCCGTATTCATTGATCATCACGCGTCCGGGCCCCCACCGCTCGACCAGTTCGGCCGGGCAGGCCTCGCCGCCCACCAGCAGGGTCACCGACTCCAACCCCTGCGGCGACAGCGTCCCCGCTGCCGAGGGGGTTTGGCAGAGGACGGTGACCTTTTCGTCAATCAGCAAGGCGTGCAAGTCGTCCGGGGACGCCGCCGCCTCCTCGGGCACCACCACCACCAGCCGCCCACCGTGCAGCAGCGCGCCGTAGATCTCCCAGCCCGAGATGTCGAAGCTGTAGGAGTGCCACTGCGACCACACCTGCCCGCGCCACGCCACATCCGGGGCAAGAGAACCAAGCAGCTCGGTCACGTTGTTGTGGGTGATGGCAACACCTTTGGGGACACCGGTGGTGCCGGAGGTGTAGATCAGGCAGGCGATATCCGGCCGGATCCGGGCGCCGGCAGCGCCGTGTGCGGGTAGCTGTCAATACGGGGATCCGCGATGTCGATGATCGTCAGGCCGCATCCGTCCAGTCGCTCGGCGAGCTCGGCGGTGGTGATCGCGGCGATCGGTGCGGCATCGGCAACCGTGAACTCGAGGCGCGCGGTCGGGTGGGCCGGGTCGATCGGCAGATAGGTCGCCCCGGTTTTGAGCACCGCCAGCACAGCGACGACGGCCTCCGCGCGACGGTTGAACAGCAGCGCCACGGATTCACCCGGGCCGGCGCCCGCCTCGATCAACAAGTGCGCCAACCGGTTCGACGCCTCGTCGAGCTGCCGGTAGGTCATCGAGTGACCGGTGCAGCGGGTCGCCACGGCCTGCGGGGCGCGGATGACCTGATCGGCGAACACCGCCGGGATGGACACCCGAGCCGCCGGTTGCGTCAACGCCTCCCGGTTTCCGATCTCGTCGAGGTAGATGTGCTCATCGGTATCCATCAGGTCCACCGACGACACCCGCTGACCGGGATCGGCGGTCATCGCCGCCAGCACCCGCTCCAACCGCTGGATCAGCGTCTGGATGCTTTCCGGGTCGAACACGTCGGTGCGAAACTCCACCGAACCGCCGATCCCGGCGGGCTCACTGGCGGAAGTCCAGCGGTCGCCCAACGTGAATGTCGGGTCCATGCGGGCGACCTAGGTGTCCACTGCCAGCGGTGTGACCTGCAGATCGCCCAACGCCAGCCCGGCGGGGATGCCGTCTTCTCGGGCGAAGTTCTGCCAGGCCAGCACGACCTGTACCAGCGGGTGATGGGCCAGGCTGCGCGCGCGCACCTGAGCCAGCGATTCGGTTAAGCTGGGATCGCCGGCCAGGTCGACTCACAGTACCAGGGTGTTGACGAAGAACCCGACCAGCTGATCGAGGGCGGGATCGTCACGCCCGGCGATGGCGAATCCGATCGCGACGTCATTGCCGGCGCTGGGTTTGGCCAGCAGGACGGCCAGGGCGGCCTGGATCACCATGAAGCTGGTCGCGTTGTGCTCGCGGGCTACCGTGCGTACCCGCTGCTGCAGCTCGGCCGGCCACTCCACCATCACACTGGCGCCGCGGTAATCGGCCACCGGCGGATAGGGCCGATCGGTGGGCAACGCCAGCCGCTCGGGCAACCCGGCCAACTCCTGCTCCCAATACACCAACTGCGCAGCCATCGGGCTCTCGGCATCGGCCACATCGCCCAGCATCGCCCAGCTGCGCGCGCTGCCACAAAGAGTAGTCGGCATACTGCAGGCAACGGAGCCCAGCCCGGCGCGCGCCCGGCACACCGGCTGGCATAGGCCATGCCCAGATCGGCCACCAGCGGGGCCATCGACAACCCATCGGCGGAGATGTGGTGCAGCACGGCCACCAGCACATGCTCATCGTCGGCGATGCGGAAAAGCCTTGCCCGCAGCGGGATCTCGGTGGCCAGATCGAACGAGTGTCGGACTGTGGCCTCGATGGTCTGCCGTAGCCGGTCCGTCGGCCAGCCGGTGGCGTCGACGACCTGCCAGCCGAAGTCGGCCCGCTCGGCCGGGATGACCACCTGTTCGGGTATCCCGTCGACGGCCGGGAACAGGATGCGCAGGATTTCCTGGCGGGCCACCACATCGGCCAGGGCCGTCCCCAACGCGTCGGCGTCCAGCCGTCCGGTCAGCCGCAACGCGGCCGCCATGTTGTAGATCGGCGAGGGCCCGAGCAGTTGGTCGATGAACCACAACCGCTGCTGAGCGAACGACAACGGCACCACCGCCGGCCGCTCCACGGCCACCAACGGTTACCGCCGACCCCGATCGCTGCTGACGCGCAGCGCCAACAACGAGTCGCCGCCCAGATCGAAGAACGAGTCGTCCACGCCGACGCGGTCGACTCCGAGCACGTCGGCGAATACGCCGGCCAGGATTTCCTCGACCGGACTGGCGGGTGCACGGTAGTCGGCGCTCTGGAATTCGGGTGCGGGCAGGGCGCGGGTGTCGAGTTTGCCGTTCGCGGTGAGCGGCAGCGCGTCCAGCATGACCATCGCGGCCGGCACCATGTATTCGGGCAGCCGCTTCGCCAGCTGGGCGCGGATCTCGGCGGGGTCGGCGGTTCCGGTTCCTGATTCGGTGACATAGGCGACCAGTCGTTTGTCGCCGGGGCGGTCCTCGCGGGCGATCACCGCCGCCTGCTCCACACCGTCCAAACCCGCTAGGGCCGAACCGGATTTCGCCCAGATCGATGCGGTAGCCGCAGATCTTGACCTGCTCATCGGCGCGGCCCAGATAATCCAGCTGCCCGTCGGCACGCCAGCGCACCAGATCCCCGGTGCGATACATGCGTGTCGCGGGTGCGCCGAACGGGCAGGCCACGAAACGTGACCCGGTCAGTGACGGCCGGCCCAGGTATCCACATGCCACGCCGCGACCGGCCACGTACAGCTCGCCGACCACCCCCGCCGGCACCGGCTGTAGCCACCGATCGAGGACGAACAGCGCGGCCCCGGGGGCGGGTGAGCCGATGGGCACCACACCCGAGCCCGCCGATCCGGGCTCTAGTGGTGCGCTGATGGCCACGCACATGGTGGTCTCGGTCGGGCCGTAGGCATTAACCATCACCCGACCCGGCGCCCACCGATCCACCACCTCCACCGGACACGCCTCACCGACCACCACCAAAGCCACCGACTCCAGCCCCTCGATTGGCAATGCCGCCATCGCCGAGGGGGTTTGAGTGAGCACATCGACCTGTGCTGCGACCAACGCATCGTGGAAGTCCTGCGGTGAACCGGTCACCGGCTCGGACACCACGACCAGCCGCCCCCCCCCCGCGCGCAACAGCGCACCGAAAATCTCCCACACCGACACGTCGAAAGCCAACGAATGGCACAACGCCCACACGCCCGGGGCCGGCAACCCGGCATCCAACGGCCCCAACAGCTGGGTCACGTTGCGATGGGTGATCGCAACGCCTTTGGGCACACCCATGGTGCCCGACGTGTAAATTCAGGTAGGCGACATCGTCAGGGGCCGGCACCGGCAGACCCGTGCTCGGCTGGGCGTCGACAGCCGGAACGACGTCGGGATCATCGACGCCGATGACCGCCACGTCATGCCCGTCCAGCCGTTCCGCCAGCCCGGTGCCGGTGATCGCGGCGATCGGCGCGGCACCGGCCAACACAAACCTGACGCGCTCGTCCGGCACGCCCGGGTCGATCAGCAGATACGCCGCCCTCGTCTTGAGCACCGCCAACATCGCCGCCACCGCATCCGACGTCCGGGCCACATGGGCGGCAAACAAATCCGGAATCGACACCGAAACACCCTGCGGGCCGGCCAAAACCGCCTTGTTCCCAAGGTCATCCAACCGCACACGCTCACCCACACCCAGCACATCCACCGACGACAACCGCCGCCCCGGATCGGCCGTCATCGCCACCAACACCCGCTCCAACCGCCCGACCACATCGTGGACGTCACAATCAGAAAGCCATTGCCCGGCGCCGCCGAATCCACCCGCTGTCGCGCCGGGCTGCATGCCGAGGAATAGCAGATCATGGTCGCTGAAGAAGTCCAGTCCAAGCTGATCGACGAGATTGGTGTGGGTCAGGGTTCCCGAAACCCTGGCACCGGCGATATTAGCCAGGTTCGTCGTCGGAATGAAATTGAGAATTACCTGATTTGACCTCTGCGTGGACCCGCGACGCTAGTTCTCAATGGTGTGCACCGGGAACCGCTGATGTTGGAGCGCTTCTCCCAGCCGTGTGTCGACATGCTCACAAAAACTCGCGACCGACGAGCCCGGCGAAGCTTTCAAGACCAGGAGGGCAAATCCGGTAATCATTCCGGGCACCGTCTGCGCTTCCGGACGCACCCACCTACTCACCGAAAACTCGAACACGATCTCCGAATTTTCCAGGTCGCATCCGCCCACCAGCAGCGCGCACGCCGCGGCCAGCACCGACGAGCGACGCATCCCCAGCTGCTGCGACAACTTCTGTATCCCGGCGACCGCGGCGGGGTCCAACTCGATCGGCGCCGAAGATTCATACGGTTCTCGCTCCGAGGCGGGCGCGAACCGATAACCCGGTTCGCTCTCCGACGGCAGGTTCTCGGCCCAATAGGCCCGATCATCGAGATAATCGGTGGACGCTTCGTATTCCGCCTCGCAGGCAATCAAATCACTCAGCGACCCGAAATAGGCGGGGGGGGGAATCGGCGCACCCGAGGCCAACGCGTTGTAGACATCCCCGATGCGGTGGCAAATGAGAGCAAGTCCGATTCCGTCCGCCACGATGTGGTGGCAGAACACGAATAGATAGAATTCGTCTACG
Source organism: Mycobacterium lepraemurium (assembly GCA_002291465.1). GTDB lineage: Bacteria > Actinomycetota > Actinomycetes > Mycobacteriales > Mycobacteriaceae > Mycobacterium > Mycobacterium avium. The sequence continues at coordinate 2,186,068 of CP021238.1, forward strand.
CGGGTCGCAACAACGCAAATTTGAACAGCGGGCCATCGAGCGGCATCACGGTGCGCTGAATCGAGGCCGCCAGCCGATAGGCCTCCTGGACGGGATCCTGCGAGCCCATCCGCTGATAGCACGCGAGCTCGACGTCCGGATAATCGACGGCCTTCTGGAAAATCTGGCCATCAATCTGGAAAAGGCGGCTCGGAGTGGTTCGGCCTCGCGCACCACTTGCCGGATCATGTGCTCCAGCAACCACGGGTCGACGGTGCCCTCGATTCGCAGCAGATAGCCTAGCTGCCACCTCGCACCCTGCTGATCCGTTTCCTGTGCGAGCCAAATGTCTAGTTGTCCGCGTGTCAGCGGGAATGGCCCACCGTCGAGTTCCGTCAGTTGTTCGCGCCCAACGTGCAGTGCCCGGTCATCGATCGTCATCGGAATTCCTTTGCGGGTTACTTGCCAGAGCCGCGGCCTGCGCCGCCAGCCTGTCCCGTAGAGTCTTCGGCCGGATATCGGGCCAGTCCTGTTCGATGTAGTCCAGGCACGCAGCGCGATCCGCTTCGCCGTAAACCATCTGCCAACCGGCCGGAGTGTCGGCGAACGCCGGCCACAGGCTGTGCTGTTCTTCGTCGTTGACCAGGACGAAAAAGCTGCCATTATCGTCGTCGAACAGATTGGTACTCACTTGTCCCCCAGGTCCTCGTTTGACATGAGTCGGGCACTTCGGTGCGCCTGTTGGTTTCGACCGGGCGCTCGGGGGCTTGACCGAGCAACGATCTCGACATGACCGGGAGCGTATGGGTTTCAATCCTGTTGCATGGCCCATCAAGCCGGGTAGCGCAGTAACTGCGAGTACATAGAGTGGCGAACGCAAGCCCGCAGCGCGGCTTACGTAGTGACGAACAAGCGCTCACCTGACATGCACGTGGTCTTGCGGAATTGATTCTGAGCCAGTCGTTTCCGTCGAGAGCGGAGGTTTGGGTCGCGATCATGACGACGACAGAGTGGATCCCCGACGGGCCCAGGGTTGAACCCTGCGTCGAGCATTCGCTATCTGGTCTCTATCGGGGCTCTACCTGGGCTCGGGCATGCATTGACAGGGTGCTGGGTCGGCGGTGCCGTCAGGCGCCAACGATGGCATCGATTCTGTCCTTCGCCATGCCATGTTGGCACTCAACTGATTTCGGCGCCACAGGCCCGAGAAAGGTCGAGACGGGCGGCACTTCCTCGGCGGAGCACTCGACGCCGACCACCGACGGCCCGTCGACCTCCAGCGCCGACTGCACGGCAGCGCCGAAGCCATCGACGTCGTCGACGTCGACCGAGGGAAGTTCCGGGAACATCGCGGCGAGGCCGGCGCCGAGCCGACTGGGCGCGAACGTGTTGTAACTGTGCCGATTCCCGTAGCGCAACTTTTCGCTCATTGCGCACATCGCCTGCGCGTTGTTGTTGATCAAGACGAACGCCACCGGCAGTCGGTATTGCACAGCGGTATGCACCCTCCATGCCGTGCATGAAAAACGCGCCGTCCCCGGCTATCACCACGACATGTCCGCGCCGCCCGAATTTCCTCCGCCGCAACGCCATTCCGATGCCTGCGCCAAAGCTGTAGCCCATGTCGGGTGCGACCGCGAATCGGCCGCCGCGCCGGACCGGTAGGTAGTGGACGGCGGCCGCCCCGCAACTGCCGACGTCGACGACGATGTCGGACCCGTCGGGCAATACGCCGGTCGAGCATGCTCATCGCTTCGCGGTAGCGCACGCCGGGGCCGTCGAATCGCGGCGGATTCAACTCGGTTCTGGACACCGCATCGGGCATCCGGATTCCGGTTGGTCGCTCACGGCCAGTCAGCGCGCTCGTCAGCATTCGCAGCGAAGCCCGCAGATCGTCCGTGTGGATGCGGGTGCAGGCCAGGTACGGCGCCGACCCTATCGAGATGGTGGGCACCGCGGCCAGGGCATCGTCCAGGCCGGTGCGGGCGGTCACCGCAAGCCGGGTGCCCACCACCAGGCACAACGCGCTGTCGGCCACCGCTTCCACCACGCCAGGGTGGCCCATGATGCCGGTGACGCCGAGCGCCGACGACAACCCGAAACCCGGTGTGCCGGCGGCATCCTTGGCGTGGGGCACGCACGCCACCCGCGCGCGCAGCACCGCCCGCAACGACGCCAGTTCGGCTCACGCATCGTCTCGGACCCCCTGCTCGCCGGCGATGATCGTCACTGGACCGCTCGCCCGGCGCAGCGCTGCCACGATCGGGCGTGGATCACCGATGTCTCGTGGCCGCTCGATTCCGGGCTCGGGCCGGTAGCCGTTGCTGGTCACGTCAGCTTGCTGAATGTCTTTGGGCAGCAACAACACCGCGGGGCCACCGGTTCGCGCGGCGGCCACGGCGGCGGGCAGCGCCAACGCGATGTCCGCCGAGGTCTGGACTCGTCGGCAGAACACCGATACCTCGGAGAACAGCACCTCGGCATTCGGTGAACCGTTGCGGCCGCTGGTGTCCTGAAAGCCGACGCGGCCATCCATCGTGGACGGCGGTTGGCCCACTAACGCCAGTAGCGGCACGCGGCTGGTAAACAATTCCCCAAGGCTGGCAACGAGGTTCAGTGCGCCCCACGCGGAGGTCGCCACCACGCCGAAGCCGCCGCTGCTGCGGCTGTATCCGTCGGCCATCGCCACGGCGGAGAACTCGTGTTTGGCCAGCACGGCGTCCATGTCCGAGTGCAGGAATGCGGCGTCGTACAGGTCCTCGATGTTGGCGCCATCGACGCCGAAGATGCAGTCCACTCCGATCGACGCGAGATACCCGACGATATGGTCGACCAACCGGTGGCTGTGAGACATGATTTCCCTCGAGAAACGGCGTGGGTGTAGTGCGTGCCCGCCCCGGCCCGGTGGAGGCATTGTGGCGGGTGCTGGAAGATCCGGCCGAATTCCGGAACCATGCGAGTCCAACCGGCCATGCCCGCCAGGCATGATGTCATGTGCGGCAACTTAAGTTTGCTCGGTCGGGCCTCACGGACGGCTTGATTCGACTTGAGTGCCACGCGCGCACAGATCGAGTAGTCATCCCACCGGTGGTGCGTAACGGCCCGCGGGCGGCGGTTTTGACCAGTGGTCACCGAGCGCTCGACGGGTCGGCGATCAGCGAAAGGCATGCATTCCGCGCGCCGGAGTCGCGGCGGAGTCGCACCGGGGCTATGCGGTTGCGCACGAGCGTTTTTCGGATCATGGACGGCCTAGGCCCCGCCAGGTCGAGGCGACCTGCGCGGCAGCCACACCCGATCGGCCGCGACCCCACCCGAGTGTCCGAAGAGCGTGTGTGGTCACGATGCGTCGCGGCGGATCAGTTGGATGAGTTGGTCGCGATTGTTGATGCCAAGCTTGGCGAAGAGGCGATAGAGGTGTCCCTCCACCGTGCGCACCGAGATCACCAGCCGGTCGGCGATCTCGCGGTTGGACAGGCCGGCCGCCACCAAATTCACGATCTGACGTTCCCGTCCGCTGAACGGCAGCGGGCGCGCCGCCGCGTCGAGCGCCTGTGTGCGCGACCCGCATTGGCCGGCCAAGGCGTGCGCCCAGGTTGACGACTCGACCTCCTTGCGACGGTCGCCTCGGCGGGCATGTTCGCTGGCCGCCTGAGCCGCCGCGTCGGCGGCGAAGGCCAAGGCGCCGAGGTCGGCGAATCGGTGGGCCGTGGCGTTGAGCAGATCGCCGTCGTGCTGAGCCAGACCGCGGGCATGGTCCGCGGCCGCTTCGGCCAGCGGTGTATCCAGGATGCGCGCAAGCCGCTCCCGCCGCGCGGCCTGTGCACGATCGCCGAAGCGAAGGGTCGCATGGCGTGCCCGCATCTCGACCAGGTGCATGCCGGCTTTCCGCGCAGTCTGCGCCGCCTGCATTGCCTGCGTCTGAACGCCCGCCGTATCGTCGGCCGCCGCCCGCTCCCAAGCCCGGGCGAGCTCGAGTTCCGGCAGGAACACCCCCGCGTGCGGTCCGTAGGCTTCCTCGACCCGCCGCAGCGCCACGGCGGCCGCCGCGCTGTCCCCGCGGGCCCCTTCGGCCTGTGCCTGCAAGGCGCCCACGGCGAGCTGCCACGGTAATGGAAAGCCTTGGGAAAGCTGGGAAATCGACCATGGCCTCCGCTGCGGGAAGGCCGGTTGCCAGTGCGGCGTAACGCTTGTGGATTCGTTCGGCCGCCGGATAGTCACCGGCAGCGGTCGCGGCCATGACCTCGGCCAGTCCGATGGCGAACCGCTGCGCTCCCGCCCGGCACTGCGCCGTCGCGCACACGCCAGCAGCGGCGATGCGGCCGACCTCGGAAAAACGCCCCACCGCGGTCAAGGCGCCACAGGTCGCGACGGCCGCCCACACGGTCGCCATCGGCACGACATCCGGTTCGCATAGGCCGGGCCCGAGTTCGATCGTCCGGGCGATGTCGCCGCGGAAGAACCCGATCGAAACATCCAGCGCATCGACCAGCTGCAGGCTGCCCTCGGTCACCAGACGCTGTTTCACCTCGGCCAGTACCCGCGTTGCACCCTCGGTGTCCCCGCATCCCCAGGCCAGGTTGGCGGCGCGCAGGCAGCCCCAGCGCGCGATCAGCCATTCGTCGGCATCATCGACGGCGGCGCCCAGCAGGATGGAATCTGCCTCCTCGCCGCGGCCCTGCCAGCTCACCGCCTCGGCGAGCACCAACGCGGCCGGCAGGCCACCGCCACGGTCGACCGCAAACGTCGCCAGTTGCTCGCCCAGCACGACGTTCGACATGGCCATCGCGTCGGCCGCCGCCTTGATGACCACATCCAGATCGGGCTCCAAGTCGCTGCGCATTATGAACTGCGCCAACTGGATTCGAACGCGGGGATCGGAGATTTGGGAGCGCCACCCCGCCGCCCGCAGGTGCTTGCACAGGGTCTTCGCCAGTTTGCCGTTGAGCTGCCGCGAGCGCACCACCCCGGCGTGGAGGGTCGCCGCTTCGCCGAGCATCGGGTGATTCAATTGCACCAGGGTATGGGATCCGTCGGTCACCAACTGGATCAGGCCGCGGCGCTCCAGGCTTGCCATCGCGTCCGCATCGCAGATGGCGCGCAAGATTTCCCACTCCAGCAGCTCGGCGGTGGCCAGTACTTCCACCACCTCGCGCTCCCCGGAACTCAGCGACTGCAGCCGGAACTCCAGGGCATCGTGCAGTTCCCGATCGCCGCGCAACGGACCCCGCAGTTGCCAACCCTGTTCGGTATGAACCAGGGCGCCGCTTTCCACGCCCGCCGTCAGAAAACCACGCAGTAGCAACAGGTTTCCCGCGCTGCGCTCGAAAAGCTCATCCACCAACCGCGTGTCGACCGGCCCACCCAACACCGCGCCAGCCAGCAGCCCGGTCTGTTCGCGGGTGAACGGATCGACGCGCACCGTCAACAGCAGGCGCTCTTTCAACAACGCGGTCACCGCATCCAGCACCGGCTCACCGGAGCGGATCGTCACGATCAGCCGCGCGCTGCGCCAGGCCGCGAGTTGGTTGACCAAGGTGGCCGACAACGGGTCGAGCAGTTGCGCGTCGTCGACCACCACCACCACCAAATTCTTGTCCTGACCCAAGGTGTTGTGCGCGGCCGCCAGCATGACCGCCGGTTCGTGCCCTACCCCGAGGCTCACCGCGCGCGAAAACGCGCCCAGAGGCACCGCTCAGCCCGTCTGGGTGCCCAGCGCGAATCGCACCGTGCTCCCCGCAGACTCGACCGTCTTGGCCAGCATGCGCGCCAACGTCGACTTGCCCACACCGGTGTCGCCGACCAACGCCACCCCGTGGAACTCCGCGTTGCTCAGCGCCGCCAGTGACCGGCGCAGCTCCACCTCTCGGCCCACGATGGGCCACGACCCGACTTCCCCAGGCATCGATCGGAAACCCCTAGCTGTTGTGGGAAAGCACTGGCGCGTTCGCGTTCCGCGAAGCCAGGCGCGAGCCTAGTGGAGCGCGTCCGAAATCCGACTCGGGCCCACGTTCGACCCGAGCGGTAGCGGCCACGCGACGCTCTTGTGGCCGACGATCACGACGCGGCGGTCGACGCGACAGACCGTGTGGTGACGGCCCCGCGAGCCTACTCGTCGTATGCACCGGACTTACTCCTTCTAGGGTCCAGCAGTTGCTCCTTCTAGGGTCCAGCAGTTGCCGAGAAATATACTCCCGGGCTAGACTTCACAGCAAATTTTGTGAGCCACCCTTTTACGACGCCTGTGTTAATTATTGTTGCAGTTATACAGCTGTTTAGTAGGCGTCACGGGACGTACCGCGATCAATTTCTAGCAAACTTCGACACAATTTGCGGTGACGTCGACACACGCCGCCTCGCAGCCTCACCGCCCGGTCCAAGCTCCACCCTCGACATTCAACCGCGCGATACCGACAACAGAAATCGCCAATGCCGCCCGGCTGTGGATAACCGCCCCGAAGCGCCGCACTGTTCACCGGCGACTTGCCGAAACGGCGCCCTAGGCGTACGCACCGGACCCGTCATCGAAACGCGCGGCACGTGCCGGCCGCTGTCGCTTCGGGTTCGCGTCCAGGCGTCCATCGAATGAGATTGCGCGGCAGCCTCTCTCAGGACGGACCGAGGCGCATCGGCTACAGGGCCACTCCCAGGAGTGCATCGACAGCGCTTACCACCAGCCGGGGCGCCGCGGTGTCGTGGCCGCCGTAGTCGAGCGCGTCGGTGGTCCAACCATCAAGTGCGGCAAGCGCTTTGGGCGTGTTGAGGTCGTCGGCCAGGTATTGGCGCACTCGGGCGATCACGTCGGTGGCGTCCGGTCCGGCGGGCAGCGCGGTCGCAGTGCGCCAGCGCCGCAGCCGGGCGGTCGCCTCGTCGAGCACCGGGTCGCTCCAGTAGCGGTCCCCGCGGTAGTGCCCGGCCAGCAGGCCCAGCCGGATGGCCGCCGGCTCCACCCCGCGGCCGCGCAGCTGCGACACCAGCACCAGGTTGCCGCGGCTCTTGGACATCTTGTGCCCGTCCCAGCCGATCATCCCGGCGTGCACGTAGTGGCGGGCGAATCGCCGCTCGCCGCGCACGCATTCGGCGTGCGCGGCTGTGAATTCGTGATGCGGGAAGATCAGGTCACTGCCGCCGCCCTGGATGTCCAGGCCGCTGCCGATGCGGCTGAGCGCGATCGCCGCGCACTCGACGTGCCACCCCGGCCGGCCGTTGCCGAACGGCGACGGCCAGCTGGGCTCGCCGGGCCGCGCCGCCCGCCACAGCAGGGCGTCGAGCGCGTCGGTCTTGCCGGGCCGCTGTGGGTCGCCACCGCGCTCGGCGAATAGTCGCAGCATGGTCTCGCGGTCGTAGCCCGATTCGTAACCGAACTGCAGCGTGGTGTCGGCGCGGTAGTAGATGTCGGGGAATTCGCCGTCGACGACATAGGCCGCGCCGGACGCCAGCATCTTCTCGACCAGCTCGACCACGTCGGCGATCGCCTCGGTCGCCCTGACGTAGTCGCGGGGCGGCAAGATGCGCAGCGCGGCCATGTCTTCGCGGAACAGCGACACCTCGCGCTCGGCCAGCTCCCACCAGTCGATGCCGTCCCGCGCGGCGCGCTCCAACAGCGGATAGTCGACGTCGGTGACGTTCTGCACATAGTGCACGTCGTGCCCGAGATCGAGCCACTGCCGGTAGATCAGGTCGAACGCCAAATAGGTTGCGGCGTGGCCCAGGTGGGTCGCGTCATAGGGGGTGATGCCGCAGACGTACATGGTGGCGGCCGAACCGGGCCCGGCGCCGGCCGCCACGGGGCGCACCTGCCGATCGGAGGTGTCATACAGCCGAAGCTCGGGGCCGCGTCCCGGTAATTGGGGCACCTGTGGGGAGGACCACGACCGCATGACAATCAGCCTAGGCGGGGCCGCTCGGCGGGGCTGCGTCGCCCGCCGCGCGGCGCCCCGGCCGCGCTATCGCCCCCGCCCGATTTGTGGTTTGCTGGGTCGGGTATCGAGCAAATTCGCTAGAGGCCGCCGAACGGGGTGGTTGTCATGTCGACCGACACAACTGACCGAACCGACACCGCGGGACCGGCCACTCCCCAAGAAATCGTCGTCACCTGACCTGCCACCGGACAGGTCCTGGGCCGCGTCCCGGTGGCGGGCCCAGCGGAAGTCGAGGCGGTCGCCGCCCGGCTGCGGGCCACGCAGCCGCTGTGGCAGCAAATGGGGGTCGGCGGACGCGCCCGGTGGCTGGGCAAGTGGCGGGACTGGATGCTCGATCATCTAGCGCCACGCGTCGCGGATCGCGCCCAGCAGCACGGGCGCCAGCTCGGCGCGGCACATGACGAAGTCCGGCAGGTAGGGGTCGAGCTGGTTGTAGCGCATCGACGAACCGTCCAGCCGCGATGCGTGCATCCCGGCGGCCATCACCACCCCGGCCGGGGCGGCCGAGTCCCACTCCCACTGACCCCCGGCGTGCAGATAGGCGTCGACCACGCCGTCGATGATCGCCATCGCCTTGGCGCCGGCCGAACCGATCGCGACGGACTGGATGGGCAACCGCTGGCGCATCCGGTGCAAAACGGCGGGCGGCCGGGTGGCGCTGACGGCGATGCGGATGGTGTCGGTGACGCCGACGCGCGCGGCACTGGCGGTGACGGTGTCGCTGCGGTAGACGATGTTGCCGCGGGCCGGCAATGACACCGCGGCGTCGGTGATCTCGCGCCGGCCGTTGGTCGGGCGCTGCCACAGCGCGACGTGCACCGCCCAGTCGTCGCGGCCCGGCGTGGAGAACTCGCGCGTGCCGTCCAGCGGGTCGATGATCCACACCCGGTCGTGCTGCAGCCGGGACAGGTCGTCGTAGGCCTCCTCGCTGAGCACGGCATCGTCCGGCCGCTCGGCCTGCAACCGTCCCAGGATCAGCGCATTCGCCAGGCTGTCGCCCGCGTCGCCGAGCGCCCACGGATAGCCGAAGCCGACCTCGTCGCGCACCTTCAGCAGCAATTCCCCCGCTTCGGCGGCGAGATCGGCAGCCAGCGCGACGTCGGTCATCTCGTCCGACGGGTTGCGGGGGGTCACCGCTTCAGTATCGCCGACGGCGGCGCCCGGCCGGAAAAGCCCGAAAAGCCTAGAAGGCCGGCCACGGGATCGGGCGATGCCGATTGGGGCCGGGCATCACCGGATTGTCCAGCAGCGCGTGCGCGCGCAGGCGCAGCGCGGCGATCTCCGCCCGGGTGATCTGCTCGGCCAGTTCGTCGCCGAACGGGCCGGTGAGGGCCTCGGCCAGGCAGGCGACGGCGGCCAGGGTGTCGTCGTCGACCGGCTTGCCGACCCAGCCCCACAACACCGTCCGCAGCTTGTTCTCCACGTGCAGGCACACCCCGTGGTCGACGCCGTAGACCCGGCCGTCGACGCCGCACAGGATGTGCCCGCCCTTGCGGTCGGCGTTGTTGACCAGCACGTCGAATACGGCCATCCGGCGCAGCCGAGGGTCGTCGGCGTGCATCAGCACCACCTCGTCGCCCGCGTAGTCGTAAGCGCGCAGCACCGGCAGGCAGCCTGGCGGCGAGGCGCCGACGGGGAACAGGTCAACCAGGTCCGGTCCCGGATCGGGCTGTTCAGCACCCGACTCGCCGGCCTCACTGACCTCACCGACCGCATCGCCGGGTTGCCGCACCCACAGCTGCAGCATGCCGGGACCGGCCGGGCCGTCCCGAATCACCGTGTAGGGCACCAGGTTCCAGCCCAGCTGCGTCGACACCAGGTAGGCGCCCAGTTCGCGGCCGGCCAGCGTTCCGTCGGGAAAGTCCCACAGCGGCGCCTCCCCCGCGACCGGCTTGTAGACGCAGTGCACGTCGCGGTCGCCGAGCGTCGCCTCGCACAAGAAGGTGGCGTTGCTGGCCGAGCGGATCCGTCCGATGACCGTCAGCTCGCCGTAGCGCAACACCTCACGGTCGTCATATCTCGGGGTCATCGTCAGACCCGAGCAGCGCGCTGCGCCGATAGCCGTTGGCCCGTGCGCAAATATGGCCCTCCGGGTCCAGTGGTTCGTCGCACAGCGGGCACGGCGGACGGCCTGCCGAGATCACCCGGTTAGAGCGGGTGGCGAATTGCCGCGCCGACTCCGGCGTCAGGAACACACGCACCGCGTCGGGGCCCTCCTCGGTGTCATCGAGCACCACCGAGGCGTCGAACTCCGCGTCGGTGACGGCCAGCAGCTCGACCACCACGGTCTGCGCCTCGGAGTCCCAGCCCAGGCCCATAGTGCCGACCCGAAATTCGGCGTCCACCGGCGTGATCAACGGGTTCAGGTCCTCGACCTCGTCGGGCTCCGGCGGCACCGGCGTGCCGAACCTGCGGTTCACCTCCAGCAGCAGCGCGCCGATCCGTTCGGCGAGCACCGCAACCTGCTGCTTCTCCAAGATCACCGACACCACCCGGGAGTCGTGCACCGCCTGGATGTAGAAGGTGCGGTTTCCCGGCTGGCCAACGGTCCCGGCCACGAAGCGGTCGGGTATGTGGAAGACATGAATTGCGCGGGCCATGGCAACCTCCAAAATACCGGCTGCCGCCATCGCTGTGCGATCCGATCGAGGTGGCAGCCGAATTAATCCGTCGAACCACCGACCACCGCGTCGCTGGACGGCACCGAGGTCGCCGGCGCCGCCTGCGATTCGCCGTTGGACTTAGGATCCGTGTGCGCTTTGTCGTCTGTGTCGTGGTGTTGGTCGTCGTGCTGGTCTGGTGGCGGCGCCGGTCCGGCCCGCAGCGGCGCGGACAGCCGCGCGCCGGTGTGGTTGACGTGCAACACAAACGGGCGCAGCTCGGTGTACCGGATCACGCTGATCGACGCCGGGTCGGCGGTGACCCGCTGGAAGCCGTCCAGGTGGATGCCGTACGCGTCGGCGATCACCGCCTTGATGACGTCGCCGTGTGTGCACGCCACCCACAGCGCGTCGGCGCCATGCTCTGCCGCCAGCCGCCGATCGTGTTCCCGGACCGCCGCCACCGCGCGCGCCTGCACCTGCGCCAGGCCCTCACCGCCGGGGAACACCGCCGCGCTGGGGTGGGCCTGCACCACCTTCCACAAGGGCTCGCTCACCAACTCGCGGATCTTGCGGCCCGTCCATTCGCCGTAGTCCACCTCGGCGAGCCGGTCGTCGATGAGCGGCGCCAGACACAGCGCGTCGGCCAGCGGCTCGAGGGTGCGGCGGCAGCGCAGCAGGGGCGAACTAATCAGCAACCGGATCGGCAGGTCACCGATCCGGTCGATCAGGCCGGCGGCTTGTTCGCGGCCCTTGTCGTCGAGGTCGACGCCCTCGGAACGGCCGGCGAGAACGCCCGCGGTGTTCGAGGTGGACCGGCCGTGTCGTAACAGGATGACGGTCATGTCGACCCCCACGCTACCCGGTGGGCGGCGCCGGGACCCGAAACGACTACCGGGAGATGGGCTCGGCGTGCGCCACCGAGTCGCGCACCGCAGCGGTCAAGCTGCGTTCGTCGGTGAGGTCGATGTCGACCAAGCTGCGCACTGCGGTGGCGACCACGTCTTCGGCCTGCGGAACGGGCCCGGCCAGGCGCGGCCGGTAAACCTCGACGACAAGTGAGCGGTTTTCGATATGGAACGAAAAACTGCGTCCATCTCCGACTTGTCCATATCCGCTAGCGAAAATTCCTGTCGACATGTCTTCGACAGCAAACTCTTTCTGCGTCATATGACGGTCATCGGTGACGGCCATAGGCCGACCATACCTCGCCCCCAGGCCCGGACGCAGGCAGCACGGCCCGGTTGGATGCGAAACCGTTCCCTAGAATTTGTCTTGTCCCGCCGTCGCACCCAGGGAAACCCATTGCTGTTACCACACGATCTGCTCCGGCAAGGGCGTCACAAGCTGGCGTTTCAAGTCTTAATTTGGGGTGTCGCGCTTTTGCTGAGCGGGTGTTCGTCGAATCCGCTGCGCAGCGCGCCGCCGACCATCGAACCCGCGGGCGCGGCCGTGTCGCGGCCGTCATCGCAGCAGCCGGCCGGGTCGGTGCGGCCACTGGCCGCGCACGCCGCGGCGACGGTGTTCGACGCCGGCACCCACCAGCTGGCGGTGCTGGCCGCGGGTTCCGATCCGGCCAGCATCACCCTGTTCGGCGACCCGCAGGTCCCGCCGCGCGTCGTCGCCGTGCCCGGCCCGGCGACCGCGTTGACCGCCGACGGCCGCGGCACGGTCTACCTGGCCACCCGCGACGGCGACTTCGTGCTGGATCTCGCCACCGGCCGCGTCGTGCGGGTGGGCGTCGCCGATGCGGCGCAGACCGAGTTCACCGCGGTGGCCCAACGCGCCGACGGGGCCCTGGTGTTGGGCAGCACCGACGGCGCCGTCTACACGCTGGCCTCCCCGACGCCGGCCGTGCCTACCACTGGGTCTATTGGGTCTACCGCGGCCGTCGCCAACCGGAACAAAATCTTCGCGTGGGTCGATTCGCTTGTCACCCAAGGCAATACGACGGTGGTGCTGGACCGCGGGCAGACCTCGGTGACCACGATCGGCGCCGACGGCCGGGCCCAGCAGGCGCTGCGGGCCGGCCGGGGCGCCACCACCATGGCCGCCGACGCGGCGGGCCGGGTGCTGGTGGCCGACACCCGCGGCGGCCAGTTGCTGGTGTACGGCGTGGACCCGCTGATCCTGCGCCAGGCCTACCCGGTTCCCCAGGCGCCCTACGGCCTGGCCGGTTCCCGCGCGTTAGCCTGGGTTTCGCAGACCGTTTCCAATATCGTCATTGGCTACGATCTGTCCACCGGAATTCCCGTCGAAAAGGTGCGTTACCCGACCGTGCAGCAACCAAACTCCCTGGCCTTCGACGAAGCGTCGGACACTTTGTACGTGGTGTCCGGGTCCGGCGCGGGAGTTCAGGTGATCGACCACCCGGCGGGTAAACTTTGACGGCGGCGCGGCGCGCCCGTTTGCCCGCGGGCTGGGACAGCGAGCGGTCCGATGAATACGAGTGGGTGCCGCTGCGTCTGCCGCCCGAGGTGACCCGGGTCAGCGCGTCCACCCGATTGTCCATCGAGGCCGAATACCGCGGCTGGGAGTTGACCAGGGTGCGGCTGTACACCGACGGAAGCAGGCGAGTGTTGTTGCGCCGCAAGAAATCTCGTTTCGATGCTGGCGGCCTCGAAGGGCGGCGGCCCGACCAGCCGCAACTGTGAGCGGGGCGCCCCCGGCACCGCGCGGCGGCGGAAATCGCTGGTATGGCGTGGCGCGGCAACTGTTTTTCCTGGTACCCGCCGAGCGGATTCACACGCTGGTGTTCGCCCTGTTACGCGGCGTCACGGCCGTCGGCTGGCCCCGGCGACTGCTGCGCCGACTGCTGGCTCCGACGGATCCGGTGCTGGCTATCACGGTGTTCGGGGTACGCTTCCCGGGGCCGCTGGGGCTGGCGGCCGGCTTCGACAAGGACGGGCTGGGGCTGCACGCCTGGGGCGCGCTGGGTTTCGGATATGCCGAGATCGGCACCGTCACCGCCGGCCCGCAGCCCGGCAATCCGGCGCCGCGGCTGTTCCGGCTGCCCGCCGACCGGGCGCTGCTGAACCGGATGGGCTTCAACAATCTCGGCGCCGGCGCGCTGGCGGTGCGGCTCGCCCGCCGACAGCCCGACATCCCGATCGGGGTCAACATCGGCAAGACCAAGGCGACGCCGCCGGATCAGGCCGTCGACGACTACCGGGCCAGCACGCGGCTGCTCGGCCCGCTGGCGTCGTATCTGGTGGTCAACGTCAGCTCGCCGAACACGCCCGGGCTGCGTGATCTGCAGGCGGTGGGGTCGCTGCGGCCGATCCTGTCGGCTGTTCTCGCCGAGACGTCCACACCGGTGCTGGTGAAGATCGCGCCGGATCTGTCCGACTCCGACGTCGACGACATCGCGGACCTGGCCGTCGAACTCGGCCTGACCGGCATCGTCGCCACCAACACCACGGTGTCGCGGGACGGCCTGCGTACGGCGGGGGTCGACGAGCTGGGCGCCGGCGGCATCTCCGGGCCGCCGGTGGCCCGCCGTGTAGTCGAGGTGTTGCGCCGGCTCTACGGCCGGGTCGGCGATCGCCTGGTGCTGATCAGTGTCGGCGGCATCGAGACCGCCGACGACGCCTGGGAGCGGATCACCGCGGGCGCCTCCCTGCTGCAGGGCTACACGGGCTTCGTCTACGGAGGAGGCTTGTGGGCCAAGCAAATTCACGACGGCATCGCGCAGCGGCTGCGCGACGGCAGCTTCGCCTCGCTGCGCGACGCCGTCGGGTCGGCGGCGCGCGAATCGGGTTGACTCACGCGGCGCCGTCCTCCTCGTCGGCTCCGTCTTCTTGGACAGCCTGGTCTTGCCGGTCTTCGGCGTCGCACAGCATTTCCTCGGGGTGATGGAAGGCGTTGGTCCGCGGCTGGCCGTGGTCGAGATGCGGTGGTGGGATCCATTCGGTCTCGCCTCGGCTGTTCTTGCGGGTGATCCAGCCTTGCTCGGCAAGGCGGGTGATGGCCGCCGCAGGCGAAGGTCAGTTGGTCGATGTCGGTGCGGCCGCATTTGGCGTAACCGGTGACATGATGGACTTCGCAGTAATAGCCCGAAACGTCGCAGCCCGGGTGTGAACAGCCACGGTCCTTGGCGTACAAAACAATTCGCTGTCCCGGCGAGGCCAGGCATTTCGTGTGGTACAGCGCCAGCGGCTTGCCCTTGTCGAAGACGGCGAGGTAATGGTGGGCGTGGCGGGCCAGGCGGATCACATCGGACATCGGCAGCAGGGTGCCGCCGCCCGTCAGCCCCTTACCGGCCGTGGACTCGAGGTCCCGCAGCGTGGTGGTGACGACGATGCTGGCCGGTAACCCGTTGTGCTGCCCCGGTTTTCCGCTGGCGAGCACGCCCCGCAGCGCAGCGTTGAGGCCGTCGTGGTTGCGCTGGGCCGCGCTGCGGCTGTCGCGCTGGATCGCCTCCTGGCCGGGCTGCCCGTCGACGACGGGTGCTGGATCGTCGGGGTTGCACATCCCCGGAGCGGCCAGCTTGGCCAGCACGGCCTCGACGGCTGCCCGGGCCTCGGGCGTCAACCAGCCGCTCAGCCGGGACATGCCGTCGGCCTGCTGGTTGCCCAGGACCAGCCCGCGCGCCCGCGCCCGGTCTTCGTCGCTGTAGCGGCCGTCGGGGTTGAGGCAGCAGGCGATCCGGTCGGCCACCTTGCGCAGGCTTTCGGGGCGGTGCTAGCCGGCCCAGCGAGCCAGGTCGGCCTCGGCGGCGTCCCGGGTGGGAGCGTCCACCCAGCACGGCAACTGGTCGAAGAACTGCCGGATCACCGCCACATGGTCGGTGCCGATCGCCCCGTCGCGCTGGGCCGCCGCCGTGGCGGGCAGCAGCGGCGCCAACGGCTCGCCGGTCAGGGTGCGCCGGACGCCGAGATCTCGGGCGTCGTCGATGCGGCGGGCAGCCTTGGCACGGGTGATGAGCAGCCGCTCGGCCAACGCGACCGACAGCCTGCCGCCGAGTTCGGTGGGATCCGACTGCTCGGCAAGCTGGTTGATCAGCTGGTGCCCGGGAATTTGAAGTCGGCGCGTCTGATGTTCGAGGACCTCGAGCAGTCGGATGCGTTCCGGGTTGGTCAGCGCATCGTAGGAATGCCGCTGAATGCGTGCGACCACGGCGCGCAGAACGGCGTAGTCGTCCTGGATGTCCTCGCGGCTGATGATCGAACTCATGTGCGAATGGTAGCTCGACCGGCCGACAAGCCAGCCGATGGCGACGGGCCGTAGTGCCAAAACGCAGGTCAGGACCCGCTGGCCACGTCAGTGCGCTCCGTACTAAACTAGAACACGTTTCAATTCCGCCACCGCCCAGGGAGTAGGCATGTACACCGCTATCTGCGATGAGCTTGGTATCGAGTTTCCGGTCTTCGCGTTCACCCACTGCCGCGACGTCGTGGTGGCGGTGAGCAAAGCCGGCGGGTTCGGCGTGCTCGGCGCCGTCGGTTTCACCCCCGAGCAGCTGGAGATCGAGCTGAAGTGGATCGACGAGAACATCGGCGACCACCCGTACGGGGTCGACATCGTGATCCCGAACAAATACGAGGGCATGGACTCCCACCTGTCCGCCGAAGAGCTGGCCGAGACGCTGCGTAAGATGGTGCCCCAGGAGCACCTGGACTTCGGGAAGAAGATCCTGGCCGACCACGGTGTGCCGATCGAGGACAGCGACAGCCTGCAGCTGCTCGGCTGGACGGAGGCGACGGCCACGCCCCAGGTGGAGGTGGCGCTCAAGCACCCCAAGGTCAAGATGATCGCCAACGCGCTCGGCACCCCGCCGGCCGACATGATCAAGCACATCCACGACGCTGGGCTCAAGGTGGCGGCGCTGTGCGGCTCCCCCTCGCAGGCGCGCAAGCACGCCGACGCCGGCGTGGACATCATCATCGCGCAGGGCGGCGAGGCCGGCGGGCACTGCGGCGAGGTGGGCTCGATCGTGCTGTGGCCGCAGGTGATCAAGGAGGTCGCCCCGTTGCCGGTGCTGGCCGCCGGCGGCATCGGCAGCGGCCAGCAGATCGCCGCGGCCCTGGCATTGGGCGCGCAGGGCGCGTGGACTGGCTCGCAGTGGTTGATGGTCGAGGAGTCCTCGAACACCCCGGTCCAGCAGGCTGCCTACGCCAAGGCGGGCAGCCGCGACACCGTACGCAGCCGTTCGTTCACCGGCAAGCCGGCCCGCATGCTGCGCAACGACTGGACCGAGGCATGGGAGGCGCCGGGCAACCCCAAGCCGCTCGGGATGCCGTTGCAGTACATGGTTTCCGGCATGGCGGTGCGGGCCACCAACAAGTACCCGAACGAATCGGTCGACGTGGCGTTCAACCCGGTCGGTCATGTGGTCGGGCAGTTCACCAAGGTGGAGAAGACGGCGACCGTCATCGAGCGCTGGGTGCAGGAGTACCTGGAAGCGACCAACCGGCTGGACGAGCTGAACGAGGCCGCGTCCGTCTGACCGGTGGGCTAGACCTCGTCGACGTCGTGCCGGCCGGTGAAGACTTCCTTCGTCCGGTTCACCGCGTAGGTGCCGATGTCGATGGAGTTCTGCACGATGCCGCCGCGGATGATGTTGCTGGCGTGCTCAACGACGTCGGAGGCTTTCTCCACCGCGTTGGTCGCGATGTTCCGCGCCGCGTCAACCGCATCCTTGGGGTTGAAGGCCATCTCGAGTCTCCTTTTGTCACAGGACTTGTCGCAGGGCCGTTGCCCTGACCCTAGACGGAACTCTAGACGAGTCGGGGGTCATTTCTCGCCGGCGCCGGAGGGCCCGTCGGTAAAGGCACCGGGCCGACAGTGGGCCTAGTAGTGGACCCGGGAGCACCAGTAGTCCTCGGGGATTTCGGCCCCGGAGCGCATTATCCGGGCCAGCCCGACGGCCATCGCGATGCCCAGCAGTCCCAGCCACAGCCCGGCCAGGGCGATGACACCCCACAGCACGGCGGTGACGACAGGCCAGGGCGAGAGCACGGCCAGCACCGGCGCGAAGAAGAACCCGGTGCCGATGTACCAGGCCGACCCGGCGCGATCCGAGGCCAGCACGAACCGCAGCCAGCGAGGCACCAGCGGTTTGCCGGACTCGGTGGTCCGACTGCGCTCACGGGGGCCGGGCTCATGGCGGCGCCGATCATCCGCTGGGCGGGAAGAACCCTGCCCCGGTGAACCATCCTTCTTGCCACCCGCGATCGCCCAGGCGCAGCATGGGCAGCCCGGCCTCCGATTGCGCGGCGGCCTGCGGACCGGGCACTTGGCGCCGGCCTGCTGGACGTCGTACAGCGGGTAGGACATGACCCAGTATCCGGTGGTGGCCGCCGGGAACTGGTTGGGCGGCGGAAAGTGGCACGCCTCGGCCTGCCCGCTGGGCCCTCGACCGAAGATGAACCGCTCGTAGTTGTCGCACGGCGCGCCCAGGGACGCCTGATAATTCATGCCCGGCACGTCGCCGTCGTATCCGGCTGCCGCAACCGGCGCCACGCCGACCGCGATGCCCGCTACCGAAGCCGCAGTGAGCAGTTCCCGAATCATCTTCCACCCCGCCTGTGCTCGCCGGTGACCTGCACCAAAGCAGGTCCGCCGAACCCCGCGCCACAAGGGCCGATCGGCCGGATCCGGCCGGGACAGAGAACACGTTCCAATTCGCGCCCGGCGATCTTGCGCCAATGCTTCCTAACGGTGGCGTGGCAGTGGTTTCCTTGCGCAAAGACGACTAGACCACTTCGTCCTCGACGAGCGGGCCCATGGCAACCGTCGAGCCAACCACCAAGCCGGTCCCCAATCTGCCGCCTGGATTCGACTTCACCGATCCCGACATCTACGCCGAGCGGCTGCCGGTGGAAGAACTGGCCGAAATGCGTCGCGTCGCGCCGATCTGGTGGAACGAGCAGCCGATCGGCGCGGGCGGGTTTGACGACGGCGGCTTCTGGGTGGTGACCAAGCACAAGGATGTCAAGGAGGTCTCGCTGCGCAGCGACGTCTTCTCCAGCCTGCAGAAGACGGCCCTGCCCCGCTACAAGGACGACACCGTCGCCGAGCAGGTCGAACGGGGCAAGTTCGTGCTGCTGAACATGGATGCGCCGCAACACACCCGGCTGCGCAAGATCATCTCCCGGGCCTTCACGCCGCGGGCGGTCGAGCGCTTGCGCGACGACCTGCGCGAGCGCGCCCGCCGCATCGTCGAGGCCGCGGCCGCCGAGGGTTCCGGCAACTTCGTCGAACAGGTGTCCTGTGAGCTGCCGGTGCAGGCCATCGCGGGTCTGATGGGTGTGCCGCAGGAGGATCGCAAGAAACTGTTCCACTGGTCCAACGAGATGGTCGGTGACCAGGACCCCGAGTTCGCGAGCAACGACGCCATCACCGCTTCCGTCGAGCTGATCATGTACGGCATGCAGATGGCCGCCGACCGGGCCAAGAACCCGGGCGAGGACCTGGTCACCAAGCTGGTTCAGGCCGACATCGACGGCCACAAGCTCTCCGACGACGAGTTCGGGTTCTTCGTCACCCTGCTGGCCGTGGCCGGCAACGAGACCACCCGCAATTCCATCACCCAGGGCATGATGGCCTTCACCGACTTCCCCGACCAGTAGGAGCTTTTCAAAAGGGAGCGGCCCGCCACCGCGGCCGACGAGATCGTGCGGTGGGCCACGCCGGTGACGTCGTTCCAGAGGACGGCGCTGCAAGACTACGAACTGTCCGGGGTGAAGATCAAAAAAGGTCAGCGCGTCGTAATGTTTTACCGCTCAGCCAATTTCGACGAGGACGTGTTCGACGACCCGTTCACCTTCAACATCCTGCGTGACCCCAACCCGCACGTCGGGTTCGGCGGCACCGGCGCGCACTACTGCATCGGGGCCAACCTGGCGCGAATGACGATCGATCTGATGTTCAACGCGATCGCCGACGCCATGCCCGATCTCGAATCGATCGGCAAACCCGAACGCCTGCGGTCGGGCTGGCTCAACGGAATCAAACACTGGCAGGTCGACTATCACACCACCGGGTCGTCGAAATGCCCTGTCGCGCATTAGGCTAAGGCCATCTAGGCTGGATCGATGCCAACACATCAAGCCGTCCAGATTCAATCCGCCGGCGCAGCGTTGGAACTGGTCGACACCGAAACCCGGCCGCCGGGCCGGGACGAGGTACGGCTGACGGTCGGTGCCTGCGGCATCTGCGGCACCGACGCTCACTTCGTCAACGGTGCATTCCCCGGCCTGTTGTGGCTGTTGACGCCAGGGCATGAAATCGCCGGCCGGATCGCCGAGCTGGGCGAGGGTGTCGAAGGGTTCGCGGTCGGCTGGTTCGGCGGGTGCTGCTACCGGTGCGACCCTTGCCGCGCAGGCCTTTTCATCCACTGCGTGAACGGGAAGGTACCCAGCTGGCACTATCCCGGCGGATACGCGGAATCGGTGACGGTCCCGACCAGCGCGCTGGCCCGCATCCCCGAGGAGCTCACCGACGCCGAAGCCGCCCCGGTGGGCTGCGCCGGGGTCACCACCTACAACGCCTTGCGTCACACCAAGGCCCTGCCCGGCGACCGGGTGGCGATCCTGGGGGTCGGCGGCCTGGGTCATCTCGGCGTGCAATTCGCCGCCGCAATGGGTTTCGAGACCATCGAGATCAACTGCGGTACCGGTAAAGCCGATGACGCCCGGAAACTGGGCGCTCATCACTACATAGACTCCACGGCCGAAGACCCCGCCGAAGCGCTGCGGGCGTTGGGCGGCGCGGCGGTGGTGCTGGCCACCGCCGGCAATTCGTAGGCCATGGCCGCCACGGTCGGCGGTCTTGCGCCGCAGGGCGAGCTGGTCACCATCGGCGTCACGCCCGAGTCGCTGCCAATCAGTCCCCTGCAGCTGATTACGCCGGGCCTCAGCATCGTCGGTCATCCCTCCGGCACCGCCAAGGACGTCGAGGACACCATGCAGTTCGCGGTCCTGTCCGGGGTGCGCGCCTGGATCGAGGAGCTGCCGTTGTCCCGGGCGGCCGACGGCTACGCCGCCCTGGAAGGCGGGCAAGCGCATTACCGCACCGTTTTGACCATGTGACTTTGACGTGTGACTTTGACACAGTCGATCCGTGGCATCCGACGACGCGTGGACCATCGGTCCTGCCGACGGTGAATTGCTGCTGCACACCGGTGTCACCGGTCGGGCGGCGCGCATGGGGCATCGCCTCACCATCGCGATGACCCGGTGGCGCGCCGGCGTCGGCTGGGCCAGCCCGGCCCGTGCGGGCCGGGCTGGCCGTCGAGGTGGACTCGTTCGAGGTGCTGCGCGGTGAGGGGGGCGTGAAGGGGCTGTCCACGGCCGAGAAGGCGCTGGTGCGGTCGAATGCCTTGAAGTCCTTGAACGCCAGTCGTTTTCCCGAGATTCGTTATACGTCCGACGTCATCGAGCGCGCCGGCGACGGGTACCGGCTAACCGGCACGCTACAGATCCGCGGCGCTGCCCGAAACCATGTAATCGACCTGCGCACAGAGGATCTCGGCGAGGCCTGGAGGTTGTCCGTGGAAATGACCGTCCGGCAATCCGATTACAGCATCAAGCCCTTCTCGCTGCTGATGGGTTCGGTCCAGGTCACCGACGACGTGTCGCTGTCGTTCACTGCGGTGCACGACAAGGATCGGGCGGAGGGCCGGTGAGCCGCTGGGGGTGAAATCAGGGCTGCGGGTCGAGCGTGGGGCGCGGCGCCGAGAGGGCCGCGCCCCGAGCGATCGTCACCTGGGCCATCGATTGCACGAAAGCCGGTACCGGCAAAGCCTTTTCGAGTTCCCAGGACAAGCCGTCGATGTCGCTGTGGGCGCCGACAACGACGATGCCGCCCGGCTGCCAGCCGTCGCGCTCGAACATGCCGGTCAGCCAGCGGGTCAGCCCGTCGAAACCGCCGCGCACCTGCTTGGTGGCGGTTTGGGTCTGCCCGTCGTGGGAGTCGACCATGACGACCGTCGTCCATTCGTGCTCGAGAAAGCAGACGGCGGTCTGCTCGTACCCGATGACCGGGGCGATGGCCTGGGCCAGGGTCTCGACGGCCTGCAGGAACCGGACCGGCACCACGTTGTGCAAGCCCGCGTCGGTCAGCGCCTCGAGTACCAGCGCGGCCGGTACGGACGCCTCGTCGTTCCAGGTCACGTCGATCACACGCAGCCGCTGATCGCTGCCGGCGGCCGCCGCCTCGGCCCGCAACACCTCGTCGACCACCTGCTCCGCGGCACTGGCGGCACGCACAGCGCCGCCCGAGCGCAACGCCAATTCCTGGTGATCCGGGATGGTGCCGTCCGCGCCATGTCCTTCAGCGAGAACCCACCCAACGGTGGTCGGTGTCACCAACAGGCCAAGTACCGTGTCCAAATCTGCGCCCCAATCGGTCCCGCGCTCCGCTCCCAGACACACTGACGCGCACCATGAAACCGCTGGTACACGGGTTCGTGAGAGCCGGAACAGACGCGGGATAGCGTGGTCTTCATCGGCTTGCTCCGAGAGTGCCTACGCGGTCCGCGAAAGTCCGGCAGCGCCCGGTCAGCCGTCGGGAACAAACCGGTGGCCGAATCACCTGATAACCCACCGGAAAACGGGTCGCATGGCAGGGCGGAGTGCATCGATTCCTCGATCGCGAAATGCACGCGAAAGGAAACCGGCGACCGGTTGGCGCGCTGACCAACGCGCCGAAATCCGCGCCGCCCCGGATGTTTTGCCGCACGCTGGTTGGGCTGCTGGTTGGACCGGCGCCGACCGGGTATCCCCGCACTCGTCGCCGCCGGCGCTGCGGGCGGCGACGAGTGCGAGGTGAAAACCTGCGAGACGAAAAGAGATGCGAAACCGAGACCCGTTCGTGTCCCAATCGACATTTGACGGACTCACACGGTAAACTCCTGTGAGACCACGATCGCATGCGACCACATCCGATAAGGGGCAGGTATGACAGATCTGAGCGAGAAGGTCCGGGCCTGGGGGCGCCGGCTTTTGGTCGGCGCAGCGGTGGCTGTAACCCTGCCGGTCCTGATCGGTCTTGCCGTCGGCGCGGCGACCGCGAATGCGTTTTCGCGTCCGGGCCTGCCCGTCGAGTACCTGCAGGTGCCCTCCGCGGGAATGGGCCGCGACGTCAAGGTCCAGTTCCAGAGCGGCGGCAACGGCTCCCCCGCGGTGTATCTGCTGGACGGCCTGCGGGCTCAGGACGACTACAACGGCTGGGACATCAACACCCCGGCCTTCGAGTGGTACTACCAGTCCGGCCTGTCGGTGATCATGCCCGTCGGCGGACAGTCCAGCTTCTACGCGGACTGGTACCAGCCCGCGTGCGGCAAGGCCGGTTGCTCCACCTACAAGTGGGAGACCTTCCTGACCAGCGAGCTGCCGTCGTACCTGGCCTCCAACAAGGGTGTGAAGCGCACTGGCAGCGCCGCGGTCGGCATCTCGATGTCCGGATCCTCGGCGATGATCCTGGCCGTCAACCATCCCGACCAATTCATCTACGCCGGATCGCTTTCGGCGCTGCTCGACCTGTCCCAGGGCATGGGGCCATCGCTGATCGGTCTGGCGATGGGTGACGCCGGTGGCTACAAGGCCGACGCCATGTGGGGCCCGTCCAGCGACCCGGCCTGGCAGCGCAACGACCCGAGCCTGCACATCCCCGAGCTGGTCGGCCACAACACCCGGCTGTGGGTGTACTGCGGTAACGGGACACCGTCGGAGCTGGGTGGCGCCAACATTCCCGCCGAGTTCCTGGAGAACTTCGTGCGCAGCAGTAACCTGAAGTTCCAGGACGCCTACAACGGCGCCGGCGGCCACAACGCCGTGTTCAACTTCAACGCCAACGGAACGCACAGCTGGGAGTACTGGGGAGCCCAGCTCAACGCCATGAAGCTCGACCTGCAGGGCACCCTGGGCGCGTCCCCGGGCGGCGGCGGATAACCCCTCGACCGCTCGCGGCCACTACTGCGCTCGACGACGACACTCGTCGACCCGTCGGGCGCAGTAGTGCTGTTACGGCCGCCCCCAGGCGCCGCGGCGCCAGGGGGCGGGCCGCCCGTGTGGTCGTGGCGGGCTGTCTGGTGAGCGGGGCCCTCGCCGGGGCCTTCGCGGTGCCGGCGGCGAAGGCCCGAGCCGACACCGCCGATCCGCTGACCGAGCTGGTCGACACCGTCGCCCAGCGGCCACCGGCTCGCCGAGCCGGTGGCCGCCTACAAGTGGAACAGCCACGGCGCCATCGAAGACCCGGCACGCGTCGCCCAACAGCTGGCCCGGCTCGGCGACCAGATATCCGCGCCACCAAGGCCATCGAATATAGCCGGTTCGCGAGCTGGAAGCTGAATCCGGGCGATGCCGCGGCCGGACGCGCCTGACCTGACGGCCTCGCGGGCGGCGATCGACGACCTCAGCCGGACCATGCTGACTGCGCTGGCGGCCGATTGGCCGCTGCTGCATTCGCCGGCATGCTTGGCGCTGCTGGCCGACGCGCGGCGCACCGTCGTCGCCGGCCGTCGGCTCGACAACCTTTACCAACAGGCCCTGACCTCGTCCACGCAGTCGTATTGCCAGCAATAATTTAATTTTTCCTCACCACTTTCTAACGCCTTGTTTTCGCCTGGCGAAATGGCGGTTTCCGCAGATAGAAGGCATATCTCGCGGCATTTTCGAATAGGTAACGCTTTGGCCACACGGGCCGAAATCCTGGACATGACAAATCTCTGCAAGCTTCTCGTCAAGTCCGTAGTGGTCGGCGGGTGCGTTGCAGCGTCGATGGCTTCGTCCACGGGTGTAGTGAGCGCCGAACCCAGGCCCAACTGGGACGCAATCGCTCAATGCGAATCCGGTGGCAACTGGCACGCCAACACCGGAAACGGCGAATACGGTGGACTGCAATTCAAACTGGCCACCTGGGCCCGCTACGGCGGCGTCGGCAACCCCGCGGCCGCCTCCCGCGAACAGCAGATCGCCGTGGCCAACCGGGTTTTCGCCGAAGAGGGCGTGGAGCCGTGGCCGAAGTGCGGCGCCCAGTCCGGCCTGCCGATCGGCTGGTATTCGCACCCCGCGCAGGGCATCAAGCAGATCATCAACGGCCTGATCCAGGCGGCGGTCCCGCGCTGATCAAACGCCGCCGCGGTCTATGAGCGGGCCGCAAGCTGTGTTTGGATCAGCCCATGGAAGGTTCGGCGACGGTGCACATGGCGGCGCCCGCGGCCAAGATCTGGGACCTCATCGCGGACGTGCGCAACATGGGGCGGTTCTCCCCCGAGGTGTTCGAGGCCGAGTGGCTGGGCGGCGCGACCGGCCCGGCCCTCGGCGCGAAATTCCGCGGTCACGTCCGGCGCAACGCGATCGGACCGGTGTATTGGACGACGTGCAAGGTGACCGCCTGTGAACCGGGTCGCGAGTTCGGCTTCACCGTGCTGCTGGGTGACCGCGAGGTCAACAACTGGCACTACCGCTTGGCGCCCAGCGGCGGCGGCACCGACGTGACCGAGTCGTTTCGGCTCAATCCGGCGCCCTGGCTCCCGGTGTACTGGGTATTCGGCGGCTTTCTGCGCAAGCGGCGCAATATCCGCGATATGACCAAGACGCTGAACAGGATCAAAGACGTGGTCGAGGCCGACGCGCCGTGAAATCGATCTTCATCACCGGCGCGGGCAGCGGCATGGGTCGCGAGGGCGCAAAGCTGTTCCACACCAAGGGTTGGCGGGTCGGCGCCGTGGACCGCAACGACGACGGCCTAGCGACGCTGCAGCAGGAGCTGGGTGACGATCGGCTGTGGACCCGCGCCGTCGATGTGACGGACAAGGCGGCGCTGGACGGCGCCCTGGCCGATTTCTGCGCCGGCAGCACCGGCGGCGGGCTCGACATGATGTGGAACAACGCCGGCAACGGGGAATCCGGCTGGTTCGAGGACGTGCCGTACGACGCCGCGATGCGCGTGGTCGACGTCAACTACAAGGCGGTACTGACCGGGGCGTACGGCGCGCTGCCCTACCTCAAGAAGTCGGCCGGCAGCCTGATGTTCTCCACGTCGTCGTCCTCGGCCACCTACGGGATGCCGCGGCTGGTCGTCTATTCGTCGACCAAGCACGCCGTCAAGGGGTTGACGGAGGTGCTGAGCGTAGAGTGGCAGCGGCACAGGGTGCGGGTGGCCGACGTGCTGCCCGGTCTGATCGACACCGCCATCCCCACCACCACGACCAACCATTCCAACGACGGCGCCGCGCCGATGACCGCCGAGGAGCTTCGCGCCACCGCGCCCAAGAAGGGCATGCTGCGGTTGATGCCGGCCAGCAGCGTGGCCGAGGTGGCGTGGCGGGCCTACCACCATCCGCGGCGGCTGCATTGGTACGTGCCCAGGAGCATTCGCCTGATCGACGTGTTCAAGGGTCTGAGTCCGGAATTCGTGCGGCGTAGCATCGTCAAGTTGTTGCCCGCGCTGATGCCGAAGCGGCAGTAAGGAGTTCGGCTGGTGCAAAAACGCTTGCCCACAGTCGTTTTGGTGCTGACGGCCGTTGTCGCCGGCATCGCCGGGTGCAGCGCGGCGCAGACCGTGCCGCGCAAGGCCGCCCGGCTGATCCTTGACGGCGCCACCCACACGACCCGCCCGCCGTCCTGCCGGCACGACCAGATGTATCGGACCATCAACATCCCCGACCACGACGGTGGAGTCGAAGCGGTGATGCTGCTCAGCGGTTACCGGGTGATGCCGCAGTGGGTGAAGATCCGCAACGTCGACGGCTTCACCGGCAGCTACTGGCAGGGCGGAGTGGGCGACGCGCACGTCGATCTCACCAACGACGCATACACCATCACCGGCAGCGTGTACGGCATCAACAGCGCCAACCCCAACAAAGTGGTGACCACCGACTTCAAAATCGTTGCCGAGTGCTGATTCTCGTGACGACCGGGGCATACGCTGGTGACGACGGCTGAACGAGGGTGGGGCCGGTGGAGGAACGCTTGCACTGGTTCGCGATGCACGGCTTCATCCGCGGCGCCGCCGCGGTGACGTGCACGCCCGGTTGATCGCCGATCCGGCGGTGGTCGCCGATCCGGCGGTGGTCGCCGATCCGGCGCGCTTCTACGACGAAGCTCGGGCCCGCGGCACGCTGGTGAAGGGTCGCGTCGCCTATCTGACGACCGACCACGCGGTCGCCCACGAGCTGCTGCGCTCCGAGGACTTCCGGGTGCTGGTCTTCGGATCGAACCTGCCGGCGCCGTTGCGGTGGCTGGAGCGTCGCACCCGCGACGACCTGCTGCACCCGCTGCGCGCCCCGTCGTTGCTGGCCGTCGAGCCGCCCGAGCACACCCGCTACCGCAAGACCGTGTCGGCGGTGTTTACGCCCCGGGCGGCCGCCGCGCTGCGCGACCGGGTGGAGCGCACCGCGGCCGAGCTGTTGGACCAGCTGACCGGTGGGCCGGGCGTCGTCGACATCGTGGGACGGTACTGTTCGCAACTCCCGGTCGTGATCATCAGCGAGATCCTCGGCGTCCGCGAGCAGGACCGCAGCCGGGTGCTCGAATTCGGCGAACTGGCCGCCCCGAGCCTGGACATCGGATTGCCGTGGCGCCAATACCGCAGCGTGCAGCGTGGCATCGCCGGCTCCAGCTCCTGACTGGCCGGGCATCTGCAGCAGCTGCGCAGCAACCCCAGCGACAATTTGATGAGCCAGCTGATCCAGACCGCCGAAAGCGGTTCGGCCGAAACCTATCTCGACGAGACCGAGCTTGCGGCGATCGCCGGGCTGGTGCTGGCCGCCGGCTTCGAGACCACAGTGAACCTGCTCGGCAACGGCATCCGCATGCTGCTGGACGTGCCGGAGCACCTCGACACGCTGCGGCGCTGGCCCGAGTTGTGGCCCAACGCCGTCGAGGATATCCTGCGGCTGGAATCGCCGGTGCAGCTGACCGCGCGGATGGCGCTCAACGACGTCGAAGTGGCGGGCCGGCAGCTGCACCGCGGCGATCTGGTACTGGTGTATCTGGCGGCCGCCAATCGTGATCCGGCGGTATTCGGCGATCCGCACCGCTTCGACATCGAAAGGCCAAACGCCGGAAGGCATCTCGCGTTCTCCGGCAGACGGCATTTCTGCCCGGGCGCGGCCCTGGCCCGCGCCGAGGGCGAGGTAGGACTGCGCACCTTCTTCGAGCGCTTCCCCGAGGCGCGTGCCGCGGGGGCGGGGAGCTGGCGCGAGACCCGGGTGCTGCGGGGATGGTCGTCGCTGCCGGTGCGGCTGGGTCCGGCCCGCTCGCTGGCCGCCGCGGAAGCCGGCGGCCGCCCGGATGAGCCGACCGCCGGGTGAACCGGGCGGTTGACACCGCCGCGCCGACGGAGTTTCATTTGCCGCTATGACAGAGAGCGGTGGGGGATGTCGTGCGCGGGCTGTGGCAGGCCCTTTCGCGGCGTGACTGGGATGCGGTCAAGACCTTCCTGTCCGACGACTGCCTGTATGTCGACATGCCCGTTCCGGCGTTGTCGGCCCGTGGCCCCGAGGACATCGTCAAGCGGCTCAAGATGGGGCTCGAGCTGTTGGCCTGCTACCAGAACCACCCCGGCGTGCTGGTGTCCAACGGCTCCGACGTGCTCTACGAGCACTCCGAGACATGGACATTCGCCACCGGCGAGCAGGGCGTACTGCGATTCGTCACCGTCCGCAAGGTGATCGATGGCAAAGTGACCGTCTGGAAAGACTATTGGGACATGCAAAGCCTCGTCGCCTTCGCTCCCCCGAACCACTTCGGGGGCTTGGCAAATGGGGACACTAGCTGGGTCTTTGACGCTTCAGCATTGGTCTGAATCAGCTGGGCTGGCACTCGATTTCCGGACAGATTCGGACGCCACAACGCAGCATGTCACAATACGGATGTGTCTGAACATTTGCCGGAGCTCACTGCGTTAATCCCGTCGTGGGAACTAGCTCTACGTTCGGCCAACAGATCGCCCCGCACCATCACGACCTACCTCGCCGGGGTCAACTCGTTTCTCGCCTGGTGCGATCGCACCTGCACTCCCCCACAACATAACCAAGCGGAACGCGCAAGGCTGGGTGGCCGGCCGGCGGTGCGGCGCAGTTCGAAAGCGCTCAGCGAGCAAGTGATGCCAAAAGACAAGCGGCGGTGCAATCTGCTGCGGTGAAACTCGCGCGCGCACACACACACTGCAACCGGCGCTTCCTCGGTTATGACTGGGGAGCGGCTGGTGGCGGGGCTCCCGGCACCGGCGGGTTAATCGGAAAGAGTCCACCGGGGGCGGGCGCTGGGACCGCGGGGTAGTTTATGCACGTCCCTGGGCCGTTGCCTGTCGTCCCGAGGGACGTGGAGACTTGATAGCTCCCATCCGGGTTGAAGCAAGTGGTGCGAGATCCAATGGGGATGCCCATGTCTGTTACCCACACGGGAGCTGTACAACTCTGGCCGGGATCAGCAAGTGCAACGCCAATTTCCAATCCGGGTGTGACTTAGGTTGCGGCGACGGCCACGGCAACCAGAAGTGCGCGGAGCAGCATGCTCACAAACCTTTCCCTTGGTGAAATTGTGTCTGGCGAAGTTGTCCGATTCGTCGATGGCAGCGTATGGCGTCGTGGGTGTCTTACAGCGACGAATTGCGAAAAATTCTCCGGCTGCGTGCGCGAAACCGCAGCGTGAAGGCGCTGCCTCTACCAGTGAAATGCGGCCTGGCGGCGTTGAGTCGTATGCTGACCAGCGATGCGAAAACGCCCCGAATATCGACGCCGAACTCCGGCTAGTGACGCGAGGGTGGCTAGTAGCTCGAGAGCTCTCCAACCGCATGCCGAGGATCACACTGCATGATCAGCTTCTCGATGAGCGCGCGGCAGTGAATTGCACCCGAATGTCCGGGGGGAACTGGCATCGACCGGCACCAGCGGAGGTAGCGTCATAGCCGTTCCGGGAGTACAGGTTGCGGGTTGGCGGGCAGTGCGATGCAGCTGAAATGGCTTAACGTTGCCGATCTGATCGCTCGGGATGGCGGTGATCCTTGGGAGATCAACCGGAGTCTGCAGGCGGGCAGTCCGTTCCAGATTTTGCAGTTGGCGGAGCGGTTTCACAAGGCGGGCAGATGTACCGCGGAGGCCGACCATGTTTTCCAGCAAGCCCGCGACCGTTTCAACGGGGCCTGGCACCACCAGAACGGCGACCACTCGATCAATGACTCCGCCGAGGTGCAGCGCACCGTCAAATCGCTTGGGGCGCAATCGCTCCAGTTGCCCAAGATCGGTGCCGACTTGGAGAACATTGCTGCCGCCTTGGCTGAGGCGTAGAAAGCCGGCGCGCAACGAATCGCTACCTTGGAACATGCATTGCAGGGGCTCGACAACATCATTGACGCGGCCGAGCACGATCTGAAGTACGGCCACCCCAACGCCAAGGAGCAGGCCTTTCTGGAGAAGATGATCGACAACGCCGCCGATGATGTCCGGGATGCTCTTCACGATCTGCAGTCAATCCGGGACGGCTACTCGGCCACGCTGCAAAACTGCCTGGGCAATTTGCATACCGACGGCATCCAGGCGGCGGAGGGGCCGTTATCGCCGCTTCCGGACCTACCGGATGATCCCAAGCAATTCACGCAGGTATGAAACTCCCTTACCCCTGCGCAGAAAGATGAGGAATTCCGGCGAAACCCGCTGATCGGCAACCATCCTGGAATGCCCGCGGTGGACAGCGACCATTACAACCGACTTGAACTTGCCAGCGAATTGAGTAGCGCTCAGGCGGCTGCCGCGCAAGCCGACGCATTAAAGGCCCAGCATCCCGATTGGGCAGAAGCCAAAAACATCCCGCCACCCAAACGAGCCGGGAGCGATCTTCGCGGATCGCCAAGCCTACGAATCCTGGAAAAGCCAATATGACGCCGCCCGTGACG
The DNA here is from genome assembly GCA_002291465.1 of Mycobacterium lepraemurium. Classification (GTDB taxonomy): domain Bacteria; phylum Actinomycetota; class Actinomycetes; order Mycobacteriales; family Mycobacteriaceae; genus Mycobacterium; species Mycobacterium avium. Next base: position 2,216,411 of record CP021238.1, read on the forward strand.
GGTCCAAATACCTGCCCGACCTGCAAGCTGTCGATAAGGCCGTCAAGATGAGCCCCGATCGCAAACTTATGCTGCTAGACACCAAGACTGGCAAGCAGGCCCGCGCCGCGATCGCGGTCGGGGATCCCGATACTTCCACCCACGTATCGGTCACCGCGCCCGGCCTTAACACCACTGTGCACGGCGCGATAGGAAGCATAGCCGACGAAGCAACCCAAGTCAGAAGCGAAGCCCTTCGACAGCTGAGCCTCACCCCCGGCCACGAGCACGACACGGTGTCTGCGATTGCCTGGATCGGTTATGACCCGCCGCAGGTGCCCGGCTTCGACGACATCGGCAAATCACTCTCCGGTGGGTGGGATGTCACTCACGACGCCGTCGCCCGAGCCGGTGCCCACGACTTGGCGCGCTTCTACAACGGGATACAAGCAGCCCACCATGGAGGCCCTGCCGGTCTCACCGCGATCGGGCACTCGTACGGGTCACTGACTACCGGGCTGGCCTTGCAAGTGCCCGGCGATCACGGCGTCTCACGGGCATTGTTCTACGGGTCTCCGGGCATCGAAGCCTCCACGCCCCAACAACTTCACCTGCAGCCCGGCCACGTCTACGCGATGGAGACCCCCGACGACCCCATCCAGGGTGTCTATGACCTGAGGGCCATCACCCAAGGCATACCGATCGTGGGCTCCTACCTCAACGAAGAGTTCGGCAACTTCGGTGACAACCCGGCGACCAACCCCAACTTCACCCACCGGGCCACCGGCGTGGCCACGGTGCCCGATGGCCACGGAGGCACTACTACCCTCCAAGATACCCTCCAAGACGCCCACGGCCACAGCGACTACCCGCGCTTCCCCGGCAATGGCGGGACTAGGACGACCAACTACAACATCGCCGCCGTCCTCGCCGGGCTGGGAGACAAGGCGGTTACCACGAAGTGAGCAACCACCAGATGACACGACGCCAGAACCAACAACGCCGCCAAGGCCCTGCAAGTGCTGAAATCTCTGCCGTCGTTCGAGGACACCCAAGCTCAGGTCCAGGCCGCCATGAACGAAATCACTGCGGCAGCAGGCAAAGTGGTCCCCTCGGTTACGTGGGAAACACCGCACGAGGGCTCAGGCTTAGACTGCGAAAAACCGTATGAACAAACGGACGGGCGAGGCTACTTCCTGCCGGATCAAGTTGCCGCCAACGTGTCGGTCTCCGAGCAGCAGTGGGTAACAATCCAAGAGGCCGCCAAACAGGCCGCGGCCAAAATCGATGCCACCGACATTCAGGTGATGCAGAACAACCCTGGAAACCACAACGTCGGTTTCTACGGCCCGACCGGCATCTTCATCAAAGTGGGCTACCGGGGAAACCTCGTAGTCTCGGGCTATACCGGCTGCCGACTACCCCGCGACAAGAAATAGACCGCATACGAGCAGGACTTGGCCCGGTAACTGAACGAACGGTCATCGTCTCCCAGTTACCTTGGACTGCAACGGATCTAGGGGGTGCCCTTCAATCCCTGCATTTTGCCCACCGTGCGACCGCTCTGCTAGTTAGTGCAGCGAACCATATTTTGGATATATGTGGCCTTAATGTCGACGCTTCCATCATGCTTATCGTCGGCCAAGGCGCCACCGACTCGCAGCTCAGAAGAATTTGCCGATGTCCAAATAATATACCGCACACCGCTAGCTCCTGGGCTTGTTTTTGCAGGTCAGACTACACCGCTCCGTCATGGCTACGGAAAGACTATTGGTACATGCAAAGCCTGGTGGCCTTCGCTCTCCCGAACCACTTCGAAAGCCTGGCTAACGGCGACACCAGTTGGGTGTTCGACGCTTCCGCGCTGGTCTGACAGAGACGTCAGAGCGCCGAAAGGATGTGCGCTCTCGACGGCGTCATCAGCTGGTCGAGCACCTTGCCCCGCTGCTCGGGTTTGAGGTCGAGCGCCAGCCCCTGGGTCGCCTTGAGTAGGTCGACCTGGCGGTCCTTGCGCAGGTTCAACCAGGAGTAGTTGAATGCGCCGGCTTCGGCCCCGCCCCGCAGCCAGCCACTGCTGTTGCATGAACAACGTGGTGAAGAATTTCTTGCTGCGCCTGGGTTCGTTGTCGAAGAAGCCCGCGAAGGCGTCCTCGTAATGGGTTTCGGTCGAGTTGTGCCGGATGAACCGCGTCGTCCCCAGCGGTGTCGCGGCCGTGACGACCAGCTGCGGGCGACCGTGCAACGTAAACAGGCAGCCCTGCAACGACTTTCGTTTCAGCCACTTCGCCACGTTGGCGCGTTCGTTCGACGGCCAATCCTTACACAGCGTGCTGGGTGCGAAAATTGCCGCCCACGCCAGGTTCCGGAAGTCCAGCACCGGCTGGGCGAGGATTTGGAAGTCGGCCAGCGGGCGCTTCGGCCTGAACGGCGACCTCAGCCGGTGAAATTGGTAGTGCCAGGTGACAATTCGCAGAATCCTCTCCAGGCCGGTGCCCACCAGCGCGATCTGGGCTCGTGGCGTGTTTCAGCAACCGCGCATCGTCGACGCCCAACCACCGGATCGACCGCCGGGGAGTAACCAGCTCGGAGAACCACAGCGAATCCACCCCGGTGGACTCGAGATGGTCGACGATGGCGCCCAGCTCGTCGGGGACGGTATCGGCGCACAGCCCGACGCCGAAGCGGATCTTCATCGGCGCCTCCCCCGTTGGCGTCGCACGCCGGGCTATCCGCGACTGGGGATGGTCAGCTTACAGGCCTGCTCGATGTCGAGAGTCCGCAGCACCCGGCCCATGCCGACCCACAGCGCGCAGGACAGGGTCAGATCGGCGAGCAACTCGCCGGAGAAGTGCTCGGCGCAGTGGCTCCAGAAGTCTTCGTCGTCGCGCAGACCGGTGTGATCGGTCGCGAAGCGGTCCGCGAATTCTGCTGCCAGCCGCTCCTGTTCGCTGTAGCCGGGCCAGGTAGGCCGGCGGACGTTGCGGATGCTGATCACCACGTGAGACGCCGCCGGCGGCGGGCCGTCCTCGTCTCGGGTGTTGACGCACACGACGCACTCGTTGCGGTGGGCGATCACGGCGCGGGCCAGCTCCCGGGTGCGCAACGGCAACCGGTTCTTGGTGTAGACCGCCTGGCTGAACGCGCCCAGCGCGGCGCCGATGTCCGGAGATTTCACGAACCAGCCGGCCAGGTCGTCGTCAGCAAATGTTCCGATTCGGCTCATGGCGTGATGGTACGCCCGGGTTAGCCGGCCGCCGGCGACGAGTGCTCGGCCCGGCTAGCGGGCCGCCACCGTGATCGCCGCGGTCGGCTGCTCGTCATGCCAATCACGTTGGGCGAGAAAGCGGTACGCGACGCGTTCCAGGGCGGCCTGCACCGCTTGGCGGTCCGGGCGCCCCTCGAAGCCGGGCGACCGCCCGAGTTTGTCGACCAGCCAGGCCAACAGCAGCGAATGCACGTAGCCGACCTGCCGGGCCCCGGCCGGGGTGAGCCACAGCCGGTCGCCGTCGCTGCCCGCGTAGCCGGCGGCGACCAGGCGCGAGAAGGTGGGCTCGAGCACCTCGAACGGAATCCGCAGATACTCTGCCATGTCGGTGAGTCGCGCGGTCCCGTACATCTGGGTGTAGCGGTTGATGCGCAACACTCCCCACAACCCGGCGACGTCGAGCCGGCAATCGGGTCGCATCGCGATGCTGCGCAACCGCATCCCGGTCTCGCCACGCAACATCCGGGCGATCGCGTTCTCCAGCATCTGGTCGGGTGTCTCGGTGGTCGGCATGCCGAATGCGTCACCGAGATCGACTGTGCTGTCGTGGATGTCGCGCAGCGGGATCTCGCGCAAGAACAGCGCCAGCACAAAACCCACCAGCGCGACCGGGGCCGCCCAGAAGAACACCTCGGTGAGCGATTCGGCATAGTCCGCCACGATGGGCGCGGCCACCTTCATGAGGCTGGCGGTGCAGGGAGCCTGGCGAGCTGACCGCGCCGGGCGACGCGCCGCTGGCCGCCAGCGCCGGACCGATCCGGCGGTTCAGGAAGTTCACGAACAACGAGCCGAATATCGCTGCGCCGAAGGAACTTCCGATGGTCCGAAAGAACGTCACCCCGGACGTGGCGACGCCGCGATCTTCGAAGTCCGACGTGTTCTGCACGATCAGGATCCGCACCTGCATGGACAGCCCGATGCCGGCGCCCAGGATGAACAGATACAGCGACTAGATCACCGCCGGGGTCGACGGCTGCATCCGCGACATCAGCAGGAACGCCAAACCATCAGCGCGGTACCGGCCAGGGGGAAGATCTTGTACCGGCCGGTGCGCCCGACGATGGTGCCGCTGCCGGTCGAGATGAACAGCATGCCGACCACCATCGGCAGGGTGCGCAACCCCGACGTGGTGGCCGAGACCTCGTCGACGTATTGCATGTAGGTGGGCAGGAACGTCATGCGCCCAACATGGCGAAACCCACCACGAAGGACAGCACGCAGCACACGTTGAACACCAGGCTGGCGAACAAGCGGATCGGCAGAATGGGCTCGGCGGCGCGGCGTTCCACCACCACGAAAACGCCGAGCGCCACCGCGGCGGAGAACAGGCCGATGATCGTCGGCGATCCCCACGGATAGCGGCTGCCGCCCCAGCTGGTGGCCAGCGTCAGGCCGGCGGCGCCCAGGCCGACGAAAACGATTCCGGTGTAGTAGATCACCGGTTTGGCCGACGCGGCCAGCGCGGGAATCGCCGCGGCGGCAACCAATATGACGAGCACCGAGACCGGCACGTTCACCCAGAACGCCCAGCGCCAGCTCAGGTAATCGGTGAAATAGCCGCCCAACAGCGGGCCGATGACCGTGGTGACGCCGAACACCGCCCCGAGGATGCCCTGGTACCGGCCCCGCTCCCGCAGCGGAACGACCTCACCGATCAGCGCGCGCTGGCGGCGACGGTGATCCCGCCGCCGCCGATGCCCTGCAGCGCACGCGCTCCCACCAACATGGCCATCGGCTGGGCCAGTCCGCACAGGACCGAGCCGGCCACGAAGGACAGGACGGCGGCCTGGAAGACGCGCTTGCGGCCGTACAGATCGCCGAGCTTGCCCACCAGCGCGGTGACAATGGTCGAGGCGAGCAAATAGCTGTTCACGACCCAGGACTGATGGCCGGCATCGCCCAGGTTGGCCACGATGGTCGGCAGCGCGGTCGCCACGCTGGTCTGGTCCAACGCCGCGAGCAGCATGCTGAGCACGATCGCGACGAAGATCAGGTTGCGCCGCTGCGGGCTGACCCGCTCGCCGCCGGATCCGGTATCGGCGCGGGCCGGTGCACTCATTGCTGCTCTCGGGGTCGTCACGGCTGCCTTCCGTCGCGTCGGCGTCGGCTATGAGTACCCGTGGACCTTTCAGCCCGGTGACCCCGAGGGCGCGCCGTGCCGCCCCGGCATCAGCTCGGTGGCCGCGACACGCACTGCGCCGAGTAGAGCTCCACGCCCAGCTTGTCCATCAACTCCAGCTGCGTCTCCAGGTAGTCGATGTGCTTTTCCTCGTCGGCGACGATCTGCTCGAAAAGCGTGGCGGTGGTGGAGTCCTGTTTCTCCCGGCACAGGATGATGGCCGGCTTGAGCCGGTCCATCACCTCATATTCGATGGCCAGGTCGGCCTCGAACTGCTCGCGCAGCGTCTGGCCGATGCGCAGCGAGAACAGGCGCTGATAGTTCGGCAACCCGTCGAGCAGCAGGATGCGGTCGGTGATCGCCTCGGCGTGGCGCATCTCGTCGAAGGACTCGGCCCGGGTGTGCTCAGCTAACTCGGTGAACCCCCAGTTGTCCTGCATCTTGGAGTGCAGGAAGTATTGGTTGATCGCGGTGAGTTCGCTGGTCAGCTGCTCGTTGAGCAGACGCAAAACTTCCGGATCCCCTTGCATTTTCACTCCTACGGTGTGAGCGGCTGGCTGTTTGGCCGCGGTCGGCGCGCCGGGCTGGAGCGCACGAACCTGGGCTGTAGCAGCACTTTGCCACGGCCACAGCGAATCTTCCAGCAAGGTTTGGCTGCGCTCAGTGCGTGTTACGGGTGAGCTAGATCGCTTCTTGTTAGGTTAGATTCCACTAACTGACTTAGATTAGACTCCACTAAATAATATGCGGCGGGATATGCGGCAGCTTTGTCCGGTGGTTTCGCCGGGGCGATCGACGCCCCCGGCGGCCGCGGGTCGAGGCGGCGCGGCGTCGCCCGACCGAGCGTTCGACGAAGGGGATGCCTACGTGCGAGGGGTGCGCTGATGTACGTGTGCCTTTGTGTCAGGGCCACCAACCAGACCGTGTCCGAGGTGGTGGCGCGGGGCGCCACCACCTCCAAGGAGATCGCCGCCGCGTGCGGGGCCGGCGGCGACTGCGGCCGGTGCCGGCGCACGCTGCGGGCGATTCTGGCCGCTTCGGCGAAGCTGGAGACCGCCCCGTCGGTCTGAGGCCGCTCCCCCGCCTCAGCTGAGCCGCTTAGTGCTGTTTGCTTGGTGCTTGCCGCTCAGCGCTTGTTCAAGTCGGCCAGCGCGGCCGCATTGGCCTGGGTGCCCATCAGCTCCGCGAAGTGCGCGTTCTCCCGCGCGGTGGCCGCCGCGATCTGGGGCCGGACCGGTTCCATCATCGTGTGCTTGACCGCCATCAAACTCGAAATCGGGCGGGAGGCAAGGATTTCCGCGTGACGACGGGCCTGCGGCAGCAGCTCGTCGGGCGCGCAAACCCACCAGACCAGGCCCATCCGCAGCGCCTCGTCGGCGTCGACCCATTCCGAGGACATCAACAGCCAGGCGGCGTTCTGCCGGCCGACCAGTTGCGGCAGCAGGTAGGACGAGGCCGCCTCGGGGGCCACCCCCAGGCTGGTGAACGGGCACTTCAGCCGGGCCGTCGACGACATGAACGCCAGATCGGCGTAGCCCAGGATGATGGCACCGATCCCCACGCCGACACCGTTCACCGCGCAGATCAGCGGCTTGGGAAATGCGCTGAGCGCGTTGATGAGTCCGATGAAGCCATGCTTGCCCGGGGTGAAGTCCGGGTCGGTGATGCAGGCCTGCATCTCGGCCAGGTCGGTGCCGGCGCTGAACCCGCGCCCCGCCCCAGTCAGCAGCACGACCGCCACCTCGGGATCCTCGGCCGCGGCCAGCAACGCCTCGACGGTGGCGTCGTAGAGGCTTCGTTGAACGCGTTCAGCGCCTTCGGGCGGTTCAGCGTGAGGGTGCGTACCCGCTTGTCGTCGTCGATCTGCAGCGTCACGCCAGCAGCTTAGGTCAGCCGTTGCTGTAGACGCGGGTCGGGGCGATCAGCACGGCGGCCCGCCGCTCCCGGGCCATCACCCGGTCGTACTCGTCCCAGTCGTCGTGACTGCCGCCGGCGGCGGTGAACACTTCGCGCAGCAGCAGTCGCAGCCGGTCGGCGTCGGTCAGCCACGGCTGGGCGTCGTCCGGGCCGACCAACTCGGCGCAGCCCTCGACGGTCGCCCACTGCCAGCCGTTGCAGAAGGTGACGGCCAGCTGCGGCCGGGCCGCAGGTTGGCCAGTTTGACCTTGCCGTCGGTGGTAAAGCCCAGCACCAGTTGACCGTTCGCCGGGTGCGCCAACCGGCCGACGTTGACCAACGAGGCCTGCACGGTCTGGTCGGCGCGGACGGTGGATATCACCGCCAGACCGTTTTCCGTGGCGGCTAGGGCGACGGCGCCGTCGAGTGTGGTCATCTCCGGTACCTCATTGCGCGAACGGTGTCTTGACGACGTAGCGGCTGGTCGGCACCGTGTCGATGTTCTCGTTGGCGCCAAAAGCCGTGGTGCTGGCCACCATTCGGCCCAGCCGGTGCTGCAGGTCCTGTTCGTCGGCCGCCCCGAAGAACGCCTGCAGATCGGTGAACGCCTCGGCGGAGAACAATTCTTCGACGATGCCGGCGATCTCCGGTGCGCCCGGGGTGAGGGTGCGCACCACCCAGTTCTGGGTGTAGCCGAACGTCGATTGGGTCTCGATGGCCACCGGGGTGTGGTCGCGCTGCTAGCGGGTCAGCCAGGTCTCCTGGTCCATGCCGGCCGGCCGGCGCAGTAACGCGATGTTGGCCAAACCCGGTGTGCGAGAGGCTGGTTCGGTTTGCGGCGCCGGCAGCGGCACCGACTCGGTCACCAGATAGGCGGCCAGCTGCTCGCACTCGGCGGCGAGCAGGCGCAGCGCGGCCGCCACTTGCTCGCCGTAGCACTGCTGGGTCCACATGCTGACTACCGCGGCCAGCGGCGGGTCCAGCGTGGTCAACGTCATCAACGACCCGGCGCACCGCATCGTCGCGGACATTGACCGCCAGCCCGGGCAGGCCCAACTCGAGCAGCGCATCGGCGACCGCGCCGCGCTGGCGGGCGCACCAGTCCTCCTCCGAATCGGCACGCATAAGCACGGCGATCACTTTTTCCATGAGCCGAAACCCACCCGCGCCGGGCCGCCGTTCGGCGATTCCGGCCAGCACGGTCGGCAGCACGTAGGGCGCCACCGTGGGGATCAGCCCAGCCGCATGCGGGCCCACAACGGGCCCGCCGAACCCGCCACCGCCGCGACGAAGGCGCGTAGACCGGCGATCGTGGGCTGATAAGTCTTATCGGGCATACCTATAAGTGTAGTGGGAAATATCACCTTTACTTCATTGAGGGTACGCGGCAGCATGGTGAAGGAAAGCTAATCTTGAGTTGATCCAGATAAGTAGATCCAGATAGGAGCGACATGCCTCTGCTGACCATCGGCGACCAGTTCCCCGCCTACGAGCTGACCGCGTTGATCGCGGGCGACCTGTCCAAGGTCGACGCCAAGCAGCCCGGCGACTACTTCACCACCATCACCAGCGAGGACCACGCCGGCAAGTGGCGCGTGGTTTTCTTCTGGCCCAAGGACTTCACCTTCGTCTGCCCCACCGAGATCGCCACCTTCGGCAAGCTCAACGACGAGTTCGAGGACCGCGACGCGCAGGTGCTCGGCGTCTCGATCGACAGCGAGTTCGTCCACTTCAACTGGCGCGCCCAGCACGAGGACCTGAAAAACCTGCCGTTCCCGATGCTCTCGGACATCAAGCGCGAACTGAGCCTGGCCACCGGTGTTCTCAACGCTGACGGCGTGGCCGACCGGGCCACCTTCATCGTCGACCCCAACAACGAGATTCAGTTCGTCTCGGTCACCGCGGGTTCGGTGGGCCGCAACGTCGAGGAAGTGCTGCGGGTGCTGGACGCGCTGCAGTCCGACGAACTGTGCGCGTGCAACTGGCGCAAGGGTGACCCGACGCTGAACGCCACCGAACTGCTCAAGGCCTCTGCATAATTCGGGCCCGGCTGGGTACAAGCCTGATCAGGAGGCGAGATGAGCGTCGAGAATCTCAAGGAAGCACTGCCGGAGTACGCCAAGGATCTCAAGCTGAACCTGGGCTCGATCACGCGCACCACCGAGCTCAACGAGGTGCAGCTCTGGGGCACGCTGCTGGCCAGCGCCGCGGCGACCCGAAACACGCAGGTGCTCACCGAGATTGGCGCCGAGGCGGCCGACACCCTGTCCGCCGAGGCGTACCACGCGGCGCTGGGCGCCGCATCGGTGATGGCGATGAACAACGTGTTCTACCGGGGCCGTGGCTTCTTGGACGGCGAGTACGGCGACCTGCGTGCGGGATTGCGGATGAACATCATCGCCAATCCCGGCGTGGAGAAGGCGAACTTCGAGCTGTGGTGCTTCGCCGTTTCGGCCATCAACGGATGCCCGGACTGCGTGGCCTCGCACGAGCACACGCTGCGCGAGGCGGGCGTCAGCCGGGAGACCATCCAGGAGGCGCTCAAGGCCGCCGCGATCATTTCCGGTGTGGCCCAAGCGATCGTCGCCTCCCAGACGCTGGCGACCGCCGGCTGACCGTGCCGTCGTGGCCAGTGTCGTGACCGGACCCGACTGGGTCCAGCACGTCATCTGGTGGCAGGTCTACCCGCTGGGGTTCGTCGGCGCGTACCCGCTACCGCAGTCCAGCGAGCCGCCGCAACCGGAACAACACCGGTTGCGGCGGCTCGTCGACTGGTTCGACCACGCGATCGAACTCGGCGCCTCCGGCATCGCGCTGGGCCCGATCTTCGCCTCCCGCACCCATGGCTACGACACCACCGACCACTACCGCATCGATCCCCGGCTCGGCGACGACGCCGACTTCGATCACCTCATCGCGCAAGCGCACCGGCGCGGCCTGCGGGTGCTGCTCGACGGCGTGTTCAACCACGTCAGTGTGGATTTCCCGCGGTATCGCGCCGCCATCGACTCTGACGATCACGCCGCCGCCCGCTGGTTTCGCGGTAGTCGCGGGCGTTTTCACACCTTCGAGGGCCACGACGGTCTGATCACCCTCAACCACGACAATCCCGAGGTCGTCGACTACACCGTCGACGTCATGGCGCACTGGCTGGGACGCGGCGCCGACGGCTGGCGGCTGGACGCGGCTTACGCTGTGCCGGAAACGTTTTGGGCGGCCACCCTGCTCCGGGTGCGCGACCGCTACCCGCAGGCCTGGTTCGTCGGCGAATTGATCCACGGCGACTACGCCGCGGTGGTGCGGGCCGCCGGCTTCGACTCAGCCACCCAGTACGAGCTGTGGAAGGCGATCTGGAGCAGCCTCAACGACGGCAACTTCTATGAACTGGACTGGGCGCTGCAGCGGCACAACGCATTTCTGGGTCGGTTCTCGCCGCTGACCTTCATCGGCAACCACGACGTCACCCGGATCGCCAGCCAGCTGCACCACCCCGCACACCTGGCGCACGCGCTGGTGCTGCTGCTGACGGCCGGCGGGGTGCCCAGCGTGTACGCCGGCGACGAGCTCGGCTTTCGCGGGGTCAAGGAGGAACGGTTCGGCGGCGACGACGCGGTACGGCCCGAGTTCAGCACTCCCCCAATACCATTGGATGACTTCGGCACCGAGGTGTGGAGGCTGCACCAGTACCTGATCGGGCTGCGCCGCCGCCTTCCCTGGCTGCACGCGGCCACCACCACCGCGCTGCTGCTGCAAAACCGGCACTACGTGTACGAGACCCGCAGCGGCGATGAGGCCCTGCTGATCGTGCTCAACATCGGCGATGAGCCGCTGCGGGTTTCGCTCGACGAGCTGGGCGGCCGGAGCGGGCGGGTGATCGGCGACTCGGCGGCCCCACCGCCGGAGGTGCTCGACACGGTGGTCGTCGAGCCGCAGGGCTGGCGGATCCTGAGCCCGGTCTAGGAGTCCGCCAGGCGGGCCAGCGTCACCGGGTCCTGCCGGCCGTCGTAATACTTCTGCAGGACCGCCAGGAAGTCAGCGTTGTCGTCGGTCGCGTGCGCGAACAGCGTCATCGACGAGCACAGCTTCAGGTCGTCGGGCGAGCCGAAGATCTGCCTGACGGATCGGCCCTGCACCCGCTCGACCAGTCGGGCGCATTCGTGTAGACGCGGCCCGAGCAGCTCGTGGCGCAGGTAGGCGCGGGCCTCCGGCAGCGACGAGATGCCGTACCGGTCCGCCATCGTGCTGCCACCCAGGCCGCGCAGCTGCGGAAAGACGAACCACATCCAATGGCTGCGTTTTCGCCCGGCACGCAACTCGTCGACGACGTCGGCGTACACCGGCTCCTGGGCGTCCACGAAGCGTTTGAGATCGAACGGGTCGGCGGCCGGGTCCATATGACTACGGTGGCACATGTGGGAATCCAACGGCGAGTGCCCAGGGTGCGCGACCTCGCGCCACTGATGCAGTTCAAGCGGCCCGAGTTCAACGCGACCAAACGCCGCCTGCGATCCGCCCACACTATCGAGGACCTGCGCCGCATCGCCAAACGCCGCACCCCGAAGGCGGCCTTCGACTACACCGACGGCGCCGCCGAGGACGAGCTGTCCATTCAGCGCGCCCGACAAGCCTTCCGCGACATCGAGTTTCACCCGAAGATCCTGCGTGACGTCAGCACCGTGACCGCGGGATGGGATGTGCTGGGCGGGCCGGTGGCGCTGCCGTTCGGGATCGCCCCGACCGGCTTCACCCGGCTGATGCACACCGAGGGCGAGATCGCCGGTGCGCGGGCGGCGGCGCGGGCGGCCATCCCGTTCTCGCTGTCCACCCTGGGCACCTGCGCGATCGAGGACCTGGCGGCCGCAGTTCCCCAGTCGCGCAAGTGGTTTCAGCTGTACATGTGGAAAGACCGGGAACGCTCGATGGCGCTGGTGCGCCGGGCCGCCAACGCCGGTTTCGACACCCTGCTGGCCACCGTCGACGTCCCGGTGTCCGGGGCGCGGCCGCGGGACAACCGCAACGGCATGACGATCCCGCCGACGCTGACGCTGCGCACCGTGCTGGACGCGGTGCCGCACCCGAAATGGTGGTTCGATCTGTTGACCACCGAGCCGCTGGCGTTCGCGTCGCTGGATCGCTGGCCCGGCACCGTCGCCGAGTATCTTAGCACCATGTTCGACCCCAGCCTCACCTTCGACGACCTGGAGTGGATCAAGGCGCGATGGCCGGGAAAGCTGGTGGTGAAGGGGATTCAGACGCTGGACGACGCCCGCGCCGTCGTCGACCGCGGCGCCGATGGCATCGTGTTGTCGAATCATGGTGGGCGCCAACTGGATCGGGCCCCGGTGCCGTTCCACCTGCTGCCCGCCGTGGCGCGCGAGCTGGGCAAGCACACTGAAATCCTGCTGGACACCGGGATCATGTCGGGCGCCGACATCGTCGCAGCGATCGCGCTGGGGGCCCGCTGCACCCTGGTCGGGAGGGCCTATGTGTATGGGCTGATGGCCGGCGGTGAGGCCGGCGTGACCCGGGCGATCGAGATCCTGGCCGAAGGCGTGATCCGGACGATGCGGCTGCTGGGCGTCACCTGTCTCGAGGAGCTGTCGCCGCGGTATGTGACGCCGCTGCGGCGGCTGGCGCCGCTGCTGCCCGTCGAGCCGCCAGTGACGCCGGCGTGACGCTCGCCGGCCGACGGTGCGCGGGCGTAACGCTCGTAGCGAAACCGTCCTCGGGAACAAACCAGCGCCGGGCTGGATTAAGCGCATCAGACTCAACTTTTGGAGGATTTGATGGCTGATGCCTACTCGGTGCCGGTGCTGTTCGTCACCGACACCATCGTGTTGCCCGGGATGGTGGTGCCGATCGCGCTGGACGACGCGGCCCGCGCGGCGATCGACGCTCCTCAGGCGAGCGAATCCGGTCAGCTGCTGATCGCCCCCGGCTCGAGGACCGCTACCCGTCGCACGGCGTGGTCGCCAAGATCGTGCAGTTCGAGCGCATCGCTGGAGGCGGCACCGCCGCGGTGGTGCGCGGCGAGCGCCGGGCCCAGATCGGGGCCGGCACGTCCGGGCCCGGCGCGGCGCTGTGGGTGCAGGCGACCCCGATGCCCGACGCCTCGATCACCGACGAGATCAAGACGCTGGCTGCGGAGTACAAGAAGCTGATGCTGGCCATGCTGCAACGCCGCGAGGCGTGGGAAATCATCGACTACGTCAACCGGCTGACCGACCCGTCGGCGCTGGCCGACACCTCCGGCTACGCATCTTACCTGACCAGCCCGTTACCTGACCAGCGCGCAGAAGCGCCAGCTGCTGGAAACGGTCGATGTGGCCGAGCGGCTGCGGGTGCTGATCGACTGGACCAGCTCGCATCTGGCCGAGGTCGAGGTCAGCGACAAGATCGCCGAGGACGTGCGCGAGGGCATGGAGAAGACGCAGAAGGAATTCCTGCTGCGCCAGCAGCTGGCAACGATCCGCAAGGAGCTGGGCGAGGGCGAACCGGACGGGTCCGATGAGTACCGGGACCGCGTCGAGGCCGCCGACCTGCCCGAGAAGGTCCGCGAGGCCGCGCTGCGTGAGGTCGGCAAGCTGGAACGCGCCAGCGACCAGAGCCCGGAATCCGGCTGGATCCGCACCTGGCTGGACACTGTGCTGGAGCTGCCGTGGAACGTGCGCACCGACGACTCCACCGACCTGAAGGCGGCCGGGAGATCCTGGACGCCGGCCACCACGGGTTGGAGGACGTCGAGGACCGCATCGTCGAGTACCTGGCGGTGTGCATCCGCCGCGCTCAGCGCGGGCTGCAGGTGGTCGGCGGCCGCGGCTCGGGTGCGGTGATGGTGCTGGCCGGCCCGCCCGGCGTCGGCAAGACGTCGCTGGGCGAGAGCGTGGCGCGGGCGCTGGACCGCAAGTTCGTGCGCGTCGCCCTGGGCGGGGTGCGCGACGAGGCCGAGATCCGCGGCCACCGGTGCACCTACGTGGGCGCGCTGCCGGGCCGGATCGTGCGTGCGATCGGCGAGGCGGGATCGATGAATCCCGTTGTGCTGCTGGACGAAATCGACAAGGTCGGCTCCGACTATCACGGCGACCCGAGCGCGGCGCTGCTCGAGGTGCTCGACTCGGCGCAGAACCACACCTTCCGCGACCACTACCTGGACCTGTCCGATGTGGTGTTCTGGCCACCGCCAACGTGATCGAGAACATCCCGTCGGCGCTGCTGGACCGCATGGAGCTGGTGCAGATCGACGGCTACACCGAGGACGACAAGGTCGCGATCGCGCGTGACTACCTGCTGCCCCGGCAGTGGGAGCGGGCGGCGCTGACCGAGGACGAGGTGGCGGTGACCGATGCGGTGCTGCGCAAGATCGCCGCCGACTACACCCGCAAGCCGGGCGTGCGGCAGTTCGAACGGCTGCTGGCCAAGGCGCTGCGCAAGGTCACGACCAAGCTGGCGGAGCAGCCTGGGCCGATCACCATCGGCGAGCCCGATCTCGTCGACTACCTGGGCCGGCCCCGGTTCACGCCCGAGTCGGCCGAACGTACCGCGGTGCCCGAGGTGGCAACCGGCCTGGCCGTCACCGGCCTGGGCGGCGACATGCTCTACATCTAGGCCGGGGCGACCGACCGGGAGCCGGGGTTGCAGCTGACCGGTCAGCTGGGTGACGTGATGAAGGAGTCGGCGCAGATCGCGCTGTCCTACGTGCGCTCCCACGCCGCCGAGCTCGGGGTCGACCCGAAGGCGCTGGACCGGCGCATCCACGTGCACGTGCCCGCCGGCGCCGGGCCCAAGGACGGCCCGTCGGCCGGTGTCACGATGGTGACCGCGCTGGTGTCGATGGCCACCGGACGCCAGGTGCGCTCCGACGTCGGCATGACCGGCGAGGTCACGTTGAACGGTCGGGTGTTACCGATCGGCGGCATAAAGCAAAAGCTGCTGGCGGCCCAACGTGCCGGGCTGTCAACGGTTTTCATCCCGGCGCGCAACGAGCCGGATCTCGATGACGTGCCCGCCGAGGTGCTCGAGGCGCTGACGGTCACGCCCATGACCGACGTGGCCGACATCGTCGCGCAGGCGTGGCTCTCGGCGCCGAACGCCACGCTGGCGTGACGCCGGGTGTCACGGTTGAATGACCGCGTGAGTCTCAAACGGCGAGTGGTACACCGAGTTCAACGCCTGCTGGTCAATCCGGTGGGCCGGCAATTGCCGATGGCCATGCTCGAAACCACCGGACGCAAGAGCGGCAAGCTCCGGCGGACCGCGGTGGGCGGACGCGTGATGGACAACCAGTTCTGGATGGTTTCCGAACACGGCGAGCACTCCGACTATGCGCGCAACATCAAGGCCAATCCGGCTGTCCGCGTGCGGGTCGGCGGCCGCTGGGCGCACCGGCACCGCGCACTTATTGCCGGACGACGACCCCGTGCAGCGGCTGGGCAACCTGCTCCGCCTCAACAGCGCGATGGTGCGCCTGATGGGCAGTGACCTGCTGACCATCCGGGTGGACCTGGACTGACCTCGACGCGCGTGTCGGCGGCCGGCATTAAGGTCGGCGCATGCCCTACGACGAGGACCTGGCCAACCGGATCCGCGAGCTGCTCGGCGGTCAACCGGGCATCGAGGAGAAGCGCATGTTCGGCGGGCTGGCGTTTCTGCTCAACGGCCACATGCCGGTGGCGGCCAGCGGTCAGGGCGGGCTGCTGGTGCGGGTGCCGCCCGAGAACACCGACAAACTCGCCGCGCGCGCCCATGTCGGCCCGATGGTGATGGCCGGGCGGGCAACCCCCGGCTGGTTACGAGTCGACGCCGCCGGGGTGCGGACCAAACGCCAGGTTGCGGGTTGGGTAGCCCGCGGCGTCGGATACGCCGGAAGCCTGCCGCCCAAGTAGCGGCGCCGTTTGCCCGCGCGCGCCGGGGTACGCGAATCGGTATGAGCAACCGCGACCAGCGAGTACGACGACTGCTTGACGTCGCGGCCAGACGTACGCGGCGCAGGCGGGCATCAAGCTGAGCGACAAGCCGATGCCATTGTTTCAGCTTCTGGTGCTGTGCATGCTGGCCAGCAAGCCGATCGACGCGGCCATCGCCGTGGGCGCGGCGGCCGAACTGTTCAAGGCGGGTCTACGAACCCTCAAGGCGGTGCTGGACGCGGATCGGCAGATCATGATCGATGCGTTCGGGCGCACCCACTATGTGCGTTACGCACGAGAGCTCGGCCACCCGGCTCACCGACATGGTCGAGCGCGTACGCGACGACTACTCCGGTGATCTGCGCGAACTGGCCGCTCGCAGCGAGCACGACACGGCGTCGGCGAAACGGATGCTGAAGAGATTCAAGGGGATCGGCGACACCGGCGCCGACATCTTTCTGCGCGAAGTCCAAGACGTGTGGACCTGGGTGCGGCCCTACTTCGATGACCGGGCCACCGGCGCCGCCAAGAAACTGGGGCTGCCCGCCGAGCCGGACAAGCTGGGAAGCCTTGCGCCGCAAGCCAATGCGCGGCTGGCCGCCGCCCTGGTGAGGGCGTCGCTGGACGACGACGTGCGCCGGCAGGTCAGCGGCTGACCGCCCCGTGGCCGTGCGCATCGGTACCTCCGGGTGGTCGTATGACCACTGGACGGATGTGCTGTACCCGCCGGGAACGCCGTCGGCGCGCCGGCTGTCCCGCTACATCGAGGTGTTCGACACCGTCGAGTTGAACGCCAGTTTCTACCGCTGGCCCAAGGATTCGACATTCTCGGGGTGGCGCGAGCAGTTGCCGGACGGCTTCACCATGTCGGTCAAGGCGCACCGCGGACTCACCCACTACCGCCGGCTGGCCTCCCTCGAGCCGTGGATCGAACGGTTCGAACGGTTCTGGGAGTTGCTGGGCGATCGGCGCGGCGTGCTGCTGGTGCAGTTGCATCCCGAGCAGTAGCGCGACGACGCCCGCCTGGTTTCCTTCTTGGAGCGCATGCCCGCGTCCATCCGCGTCGCCGTCGAACTGCGCCACCCATCGTGGAACGACCCCGCGGTGTATGCGCTGCTGGAGCGCCGCCGTGCGGCGTACGTGGTGACGAGCGGCCTTGGGCTGGCGTGCATCCCGAGTGCGACGACCGACCTGGTCTACATCCGGGTGCACGGACCGGACCCGGCCGCCAACTATGCCGGCTCGTACTCCGACGACGACTTGCGGTGTTGGGCCGAGCGGATCACCGCGTGGGACGGTGGAGGAAAGGACGTGTGGATGTATTTCAACAACGACCTGGGCGGCCACGCGGTACGCAACACGCTCGCGTTGCGCGAGCTGGTGGGTTGAGTGCCCGCGAGTAGGCTGAAACTTCGACAGAACGGAGCAACCCATCATGGCCAGCGCGACCGGCTTCGTCATCATCGGCGGCGGACTTGCGGCGGCAAAAGCCGTGGAAGCATTGCGGGATAACAACTTCGACGGTCGCATCATCGTGTTAGCCGACGAGGAGCACCTGCCCTACGAACGGCCGCCGCTGTCCAAGGAGTTTCTGGCCGGCAAGAAGTCGCTGACCGACTTCACCGTGCAGAACTCGGACTGGTACCGGGACAACGACGTCGACCTGCGTCTCAGCACCCGGGTGTGCGCGCTGGACGCCGCCGGCCACACCGTCGGGCTCGCCGAGGGCACCACCGTGGCCTACGACAAGCTGCTGCTGGCCACCGGATCGGCCGCGCGGCGTCCGCCGATCCCGGGATCGGATTGCGCCGGCGTGCGTTACCTGCGCACGTATGAAGACGCGGTGGCGTTGAATTCCTTTCTGGGCGAAGGGAAGTCGCTGGCAGTGGTGGGTGCGGGGTGGATCGGGCTGGAAGTGGCTGCGGCCGCGCGCCAGCGTGGTGTCGAGGTCACGGTGGTGGAGGCGGCCCGACAACCCCTGACCGCGGCGCTGGGGGAAACCGTCGGTGAGGTGTTCGCCACGCTGCATCGCGAGCACGGCGTGGATCTGCGGCTCGAGACGCAAGTGCGAGAGATCACCCGGGCCGACGGCTCGGCGACCGGCCTGCGCACCACGGACGGGTCGGCGATCCCCGCGGACGCGGTGCTGGTGGCCGTCGGCGCCCAACCCAACATCGAACTCGCCGAGGCGGCCGGGCTGTCCCTGGCCGATGGTGGGGTGCTGGTCGACGCGTCGTTGCGCACCAGCGATCCCGACATCTACGCCGTCGGCGACATCGCCGCCGCCGAACATCCGCTGCTGCGCACCCGGATCCGCACCGAGCACTGGGCCAACGCGCTCAAACAGCCCGCGGTCGCCGTGGCCGGGATGCTGGGCAGGCCGGGAGAATACGACGAACTGCCCTACTTCTTCACCGACCAGTACGACCTGGGCATGGAGTACGTCGGGCATGCGCCCCGGTTCGAGCGGGTGGTGTTCCGCGGCGACGTCGCAGCCCGCGAATTCGTCGCGTTCTGGCTCGACGCCGACGACCGGGTGCTGGCCGGGATGAACGTCAACATCTGGGATGTGGTTGACGACGTCAAGGCCCTGATCCGGTCCCGGGCGCCCATCGACGCTGACCGGCTCGGTGATCCCGGCGCACCGCTGGGCGAGCTGCTCGGTTGACGGGTCAGCCCGCGGGGCGCTGGGCCGGCGATCCCTCGGCGCAGTGCTGCGGCGGCGTCCACCGGCCGTCGATGACCTCGGGTGGGCATTGCACCTGCAACCACTTCCGCTCGGTGCGGCGGCGCTTGATCCGCAGCCGGGCATTGCCGGGCATGGTCACCAGCTCGTTGCAGGTCAGGTAGTACACGTCGTCGACGGCGTCGATCAGATCCTCCTCCACCCGCAGAGATCCCAAGGCGCGCGACGTCATTCGGAGCTCGTGGGTGAACCGCATGGTGGCGTCGTGGGCCAGCTCCTTAGAGCCGCGGGCGGTGGCCGCCAGCCGCTCGGCCAGCGTCGCCGGCGCGGCGGCGGCGCAGCAGCATCGCCGGGTCGTCGGCGAACGTCTGGCTGGCCAGCTCGGCGTCCCCGGGCCCGCGGTGTACAACCCGCGCCACCGCGGCGTCCACGGCGGCGGCGGTCTTCGGCGCCAGCGCGCGGATGCTGGCGAGGTTGCCGTCGGCGGCCAGCGCACACAACGGCGGGTCGGCCGCCAACATTGCCGCCAGCTCGGCGGTTTAGGCTGCCACCAGGCCGCTTTCGGTGATCATGCCGAGGCCGGGCACACTCTGCCCGGCCTGGCTGCGCACCAGCGCCGCCGCCGTGATCCCGGTGTCGAGCAGCCACAGCGCGTTGAGGATCCAGCCCTGGTGGATGCGGTCGCGCAACAGCCGCAGCC
Source organism: Mycobacterium lepraemurium (assembly GCA_002291465.1). Classification (GTDB taxonomy): domain Bacteria; phylum Actinomycetota; class Actinomycetes; order Mycobacteriales; family Mycobacteriaceae; genus Mycobacterium; species Mycobacterium avium. The sequence goes on from CP021238.1 coordinate 2,235,959, forward strand.
GCACCTCCAGCGCGGCCTGCGGCAGCAATGCCAGTTGGGAGGCATCCACCTGCTCGGCCACGGCGGCGGCGCAGTAGTCGCGGGTGTTCGCCCGCAAGTGCCGCAGCAGCGCCACCGACCGTCCCGCGGCCACCGCCTTGGCGATCGAGCCGAGCGCCCCGCCTGCCAACGCCGGCTCACCGAACGGCAGCGGATCGCCGACCTGGGGCCGGCCCACCAGGGCGTCGCGGGCGACGGCGTCCTGGTCCTAGCCGGCCAGCTGGGTGGCAGCGACCATGTTGACCGACACCCCGACATAGGGCCGGTGGCCGAACGCCGCGCTGGCCATGCTGTCCCATTCCTCGCCGACCGCGCCGCCCAGCGCGAGCACCCGGCCCAACACCCGGCTCGCGGTGCGCAACCCGCTCAGTTGGACGTCGAGCGTGATCGGAGTGAGCGGCCCGGGCAGCGCCTCGGTGAGCGCGGTGGCCGAAAACACCGGGAACCGCTGGTCGATCCGGGCGTCGAATTCGCCTTCCACGCCTTCGGGCGCCGCGCTGTGCGCGCCGTTGCCCGCCCGCTGCGGCAGCACCTCGACGGGCAGCGCGAGCTGGGCGCCGTGATTGATAGCGCCCGCGGTGTCCAGCCGCCGCCCGACCAGCCCACGCGCGGTGTCGGCGACCGCGTCCAGCGCGTGCCAGCCGAACTCGAACAGCCAATCCTCTTGCGCCGCAGCAACATTGATATCCGGAATCAGCTGCGACCAGCTGCGCACCCGGTGCAGCCGGGAACGGGGGTCGGTGGCGCGCAGCATCCGCCAGGCGGTGACCAGGTTGACGGTGTCCGGGCTGGCCAGGTCCACCACACCGGTGCGGTCGGTGTCGAGGGCCGTCACCAAAAAGCGCATCAGGTCGTCGAGGTGCAGCACCCGCATCGGCTGCGCCGACACCTTGGTGTGCCGCACGGTGGCCACCGTGCGGCACACCATCCAGTCGAGCTGACGACCGACCGGCGGCGCGATCCGGACTACCACGCTAGGCCCCCAGCACGAGGCCACCAGGTCGATACAGCTCGGGCCGGCCGGCGGCCTGCGACACGAACAACAGTCGGGACCCGGCCCGGGCGGCGGCGTCGGTGACGCGCGCCAGCCCGTCCATGGCGGCGTTGCCGGGCGCGGTGGGGTCGATCGGGGCCAGGTGTATGACCGCGTCAGCCTCGTCGGTCAGTTACCGCAACACCCGGTCGCGCAGCGGCTCGCAAACGAATTCGACGTTGCGGTCCAGGCAGGGGTACGACAGTTCAGCAATTCCGGTGACGGTGTGCCCGGCCGCGATCAGCTGCCCAGCGACCAGCCACCCGAGTGCGCCGGTGGCGTCGGTAACCAGGATGTGCACCTGGGCTCACCTCCCCCCAACCCTCAGCACTCAACAATAGGCAAATAGGCACTGGCTACGCGACCGTCGGTCCGGTAACGGTTCGATGACCGGCGGTGACGCCGGCGCCGGGGCCGGGGCCACTGCCCCGGGCTACTGCAGCGTCGCGCTGCCGTCGTCGGCGACGGCGACCTTGGCGCCACCGATGTCCTCGCGCACGGTTGCCTGCGCGGCGGCGCGATCGGTGACGACGGCCAGGGCGCGCGACCCGTCCGGGGTGCGCACCGCCAGGAACGCCTTCACCGGCTCACCCTCGCGGTCGTGGGGCGTCGTCCAGGCCTCGACGGTGCCGACGCCCTCCCACTCGACCGCCGCATCGGGCGTCGGCTCCCGGTCGACGGCCGATTGGGTGTCCTCCCAACGGAATTCGGCCGGCGGTTCGGTGCCGTAGACACCGAAGCTGTGCTTGGTCAGGTAGCCGCCGTTGGCGGTGATCAAACCGCGCCGCCCGGGATTGGCCACCAGCAACTCGGCCATGGTGGCGATGGAGTGCATGACGTAGTTGCTCCACGGCCCGCCCGCAAACGTCAGCCCGCCGGTCACCGTGAGCGGTCGGGCGGGGTCGTCGAGGCCCAGCCCGAGTTCGGCCGCCGCCACCTGCACCGCGGAGGGAAAGCACGAGTACAGGTCCACGTGGTCGACGTCGTCGATGCCCAGCCCGGCCAGTTGCAGCGCCCGGGCGCCGCCGATCCGGATGGCCGCCGAGCGGTGCAGCTCGTGGCGTTCGGCGATGGATGCGGTGTCATGCGCATCCGTGCCCGCCAGCGGGTAGACCCACCGCTCGGGCGGGATCTTCAACCGTCGCGCCTGCTCCACCGAGGTCAGCACGAGCGCCGCACCCTGGTCGACCATGTTGTTGGAGTTCATCAACTTGGTGTACGGCCAGCTGATCATCCGGTTGTGCGGCCCCGCCCGGCAGATGTCGTCGGCGCTGTGCGGGGTGCGGATCCAGGCGTGCGGGTTGCCCACCGCCACCGTGTTGAACCGCGCCCACAGCCGCCCGATGCGGGTGAGGTGGTCCTCGACCGACCAACCGTTGGCCACCCGCAGCGCCTGCTCGAACAGGGGGTAGACGTAGGCCGGCCGGTCCAGGGAGATCCTGATCTCGGCGTCGCCGGCCATCGCCACGTCTTCGCCACTGACCTCGGCCATCGGCACCGAGCGGTCCTGTTCGGTCCAGACCAGTTTGCCGCCCTTGGCCCGCAATCCCCGTCGGGTGCGCCAGGTTTCGGCGCCGGCCAGCAGCACCACGTTGGCGCGGCCCCGCTGGATGTCCAGACATGCCTGGTTGACCAGCGATTGCGGCACGTTGCCGCCGACCGGGGTGTACAGCGTGCCGAAGTCGCGGGCGCCGATGCGCTGGCCGAGCAGCAGCCCGGGATCGCGATACTGCGCCGAGAGGATGTTGACCACCCGGATGGAATCCACCGCCTCGATCACCGCGGCGTCGGCGACCCGCTCGACGGCGGCGGCCATCAGGTCGACGGGCTCGACGGAGCGGACCGCCGGGTCGATGTCGTCGCGGTGGTTGACCTGGCCGTAGCCGATCAGCACCGGGGTGCGGGGGTCGACGGTCATAGAACGAATTTAGCGTGGCTATGAATCCGGCCGGGCCGCCGGCCCCGGCGCCGGACCGGCCGGGTCGGCGGGCCCGAACAGCACCCGCTCGTCGAGCAGCCGCCGAATGTCGGCGGTGTTCATGCCCAGCAGGTCGCGGCAGATCGCCACGGTGTCCTGGCCGGGCAGCGGCGCCGGGGCCTGGCGGGCCGGCGGGACGTGGCTAAACGGCGCCGGGCCGGTCTCGGCCGGCAGCGGGTTGTCGATCAGCGGATGCCGCATCGGGCGGTAGAGGTTGCGGGCGATCAGCTGCGGGTCCTCCAGGATGTCCGGCAGGCGGTTCATCGGGCCGGCCGGCACCGCGGCCGCCTGCAGCAGCTCGGCGGCCCGCACCGGGGTGCGGGTGCGGGTCCACGCCGCGACCAGCTCCACCAGCTCGCGGCGATGGGCCAGCCGCGCCTCCGCGGTGCCGAAGCGGGGGTCGTCCGCCCATTCGGCGTGGTCGAAAACCGAAGCGGCGCGCCGCCATTCGTCATCCGACCGGATCGAGATGACGCACCACTCGTCGTTCCCGGCACAAGGGTAGACCGCGTGCAGGCCGGTGTCCGGGCGGATCTGGGCCACACCGGCGGCTAGCGCGGCCTGCGTGACATACAGCGTGTCGAGCTGGTTGACCACCACCTCGGCCTGCGAGATGTGCACGTGGGCTCCGGTGCCGGCCCGGTCGCGGTGGATCAGGGCGGCCAGCGCCGCGATCGCGGTGCCCCGCCCTACCACGTGATCGGGGAAGATCGTCGTCGCGTCGTAGAACGCGTGCCGGCCGGCGTCGTCGTGTTCCCGCGCATCGTCGGACGTCCACAACCGGGTCACCCCGGTGGTGGCGCGCACCAGGGGGCCGTAGCCTATCCGGTTGCTCCACGGCCCGGCGTCGTCGAAGGCGCTGCTTTCGGCCAGCACGATCCGCGGGTTGATCGCGCGCAGCTGTTCGTAGGAAAACCCAGTGCGGCAAGGGTTCCCGGTTTGAAGTTGGCGAACACCGCGTCGGCCTCGGCCACCAGCCGGGCGAAGATCGTCTTGCCCTGCGCGCTGCGCAGGTCCAGTCCCAGCGCCCGGTTGTTGCGGTGCGTCCAGGCGAACGACTCGCTCATGGCCTCGCCGGCGCGGGCCTGGCGCAGCCCGTCGGGGTAGTCCGCGCTCTCGACCTTGATGACGTCGGCGCCCAGGTCGCCGAACAACCGGCTCAGCTCGCCGCCGGCGACGATGATGCCCAGGTCCAGGATGCGCAGGCCGGCGAAGGGATGGTCGCCGAGCCGGCCCGCCGACGACGGCACCACTGACGGGGCGCCGCGCCAGTACGGTTCGTCCTGGCCGGCGGCGGGCACCGGCGCGCGAAAGCCCGCGCGCCGGCCGTCGACGACGAAATATCCGCTCGGCACGGCGGTGTGACGCCGGGGTCGAGTTCGGCGTCGGTGATGGCGCCCACCGCCTGAAAGTGGTCGGATCCCAGGATCTGCGACGGCGTCAGCACCGCGGCGATCGGAACCCCGTGCGCCTGGCCGGCGGCCACCAGATCCTTCATGGTCTGCCCGGCGAACAGCTTCTGCAGCAGCTCGCCGATCTGCGACCACACCGCGAACCGCGCGCCGATCACGTCGTACTTGGGATCCTGGAAGTCCTCCGGCTCCCCCCAGCCAGCGGCGCAGCCCGTGCCGTTGCCGCGGCGCCATCACGCACAGCCGGAAGTAGCCGTCCTGGCACGGATAGATCGGGTAGGCATCCTGGTTCTTCGGCCGGCCCGGCCACCGCCCGCTGCGCCGGATGCCGGCGGCGGCCTGCCCGTGCGCGCCGAACGCCGGCTCGAGCGCCATCACGACGGCGTCGAACCACGAGAAGTCGATGTAATCGCCTGTGCCGCAACGTAATCGGTTGTAGTATGCGGCGAGTGCGGGCCCATGCAGCCTGAACGGCCGCGGTTGCCGACGCGATGCCGTCCGGCGGCAACACCGGAGTGCCGGTGGTGGGGCCGGATCGCGACAGCGCCCCGCACATCGCATACAGCACCGGATCGGTGGCGCGCCACGACGAGCGCGGGCCGGTGGCGCCGAAATCGGTGATCGACAGCACAACCAGGTGCGGGTAGCGGGCGGCCAGCTCCTCGGCGGAGGTGCCGAACATGGCGCCGCGCTCGTCGACGCCGGTGTCCACCACGATGTCGGCGTCGGCGGCCAGGTCCAGGAAGCGGGCGCAGTCCTCGTCGTCGAACAGGTCCAGCACGGTGCTGCGCTTGTTGGCGTTGTGCACGGAGAACGGAATGCTGGCGCCGCGCACCGTGGGCAGCGCGTCACGCCCCAGGCAGCCGCCCGGCGGCTCGACCTTGAGGACGTCGGCGCCGAGGTCGGCGAACAGCCGGGTGACCGCGTCGGCGACGCCGTTCGACAAGCCCAGGACACGCACGGCGTCGAGCAACCGGTCGGCCATCTGCACACCGTACCCGCCTGGTCAGGCCGCCGCGCGGCGGGCGTTGAGCGCGCCATCGGGATACCGCACCGGACCAAAATGCCGGGTGGGCAAGCTGTTTCGGCGCGCATCCGCCCTGCACCGCTCGCCGCGGCGGGCGAGCGGCTATCGTCACAGGCTGATCCGCGACCTGTCGTCCGATGGAGGCATCCCCTTATGACCGCACACCTGAGCTACGTCGAGGCCGTGGTGGTCGGCGCCTTCCAGGGCGTCACCGAGCTGTTCCCCGTCTCCAGCCTCGGCCACGCGGTGCTGGTGCCGGCACTGGCCGGCGGGCGCTGGGCGCAGGGCCTGAGCGTGTCGGCCCACCGATCGCCCTACCTGGCGTTCATCGTGGGCCTGCACGTGGCCACCGCGGCCGCCCTGCTGGTCTTCTTCTGGCGCGACTGGGTGCGCATCCTGGCCGGCTTCTTCTCCTCGCTGCGGCATCGCCGCATCTTCACGCCCGACGAGCGGCTGGCCTGGCTGATCGTGGTGGGCACCATCCCGGTGGGGCTGGCCGGGCTGGCGCTGGAGCAGCTGTTCCGCACCAACCTCGGCAAGCCCGTCCCGGCGGCGGCCTTCCTGCTGCTCAACGGCGTCGCGCTGTATGCCGGTGAGGTGCTGCGCCGGCGCGTCGTGCCGGTGGCGGATGAGCCCGCGGTACCCGACGCGGAGCGGCAACACGGCGACGAGGCCTCCGACAACCGCCTCGCCCAACTTCCGCTGCGCCGTGGCGTGCTGATCGGCGCCGCGCAGATCCTTGCCCTGCTGCCCGGCATCAGCCGCTCCGGCATCACCATCGTGGCCGGATTGTGGCGCGGCCTGTCGCACGAGGACGCCGCCCGCTTCTCGTTCCTGCTGGCGACGCCGATCATCCTGGCCGCCGGGGTGTACAAGATCCCGGAGCTGTTCGGGCCGCTCGGCGCCGGGATCGGTGGGCAGGTGCTGGCCGGCAGCATCGCCTCGTTCGTGTGCGCCTACCTGGCGGTGCGCTATCTCACCCGGTACTTCCAGACCCGCACGCTGACGCCGTTCGCGATCTATTGCGCCGTGGCCGGCGGCGCCAGTCTAGTGTGGCTCGCGCTGCGCTGACCGGGGGCCACCGACCGGCCACTTGTTGCGCGTGCCGACGCCGAGTGCTGTGCTTAGCCCGTCGATGTTGACACCCGTCAAGAATCTGGAGGGCAGATGGCAGGCACCGCTTCGATCGGGCTGAAGGTGCGGGACAAGGTCGTCGTCATCACCGGCGGGGCCCGCGGGATCGGGCTGGCCACCGCGACCGCGCTGCACAAGCTGGGCGCCAAGGTCGCCATCGGCGACATCGACGAGGTGCGGGTGAAGGAGTCCGGCGCCGTGCTGGACCTGGACGTCTACGGGAAGCTCGACGTCACCAACCCGCACTCGTTCTCCGATTTCCTCGACGAGGTCGAGCGCCAGCTCGGCCCGATCGACGTGCTGGTCAACAACGCCGGCATCATGCCGCTCGGCCGGGTCGTCGACGAGTCCGACACCGTCACTCGGCGGATCCTGGACATCAACGTCTACGGCGTGATCCTGGGCAGCAAGCTGGCGCTGGCGCGGATGATTCCGTGCGGGCGGGGACACGTCATCAACGTCGCCTCGTTGGCCGGCGAGACCTACCTGGCCGGGGCGGCCACCTACTGCGCCAGCAAGCCCGCCGTCGTCGGCTTCACCGACGCCGCCCGCATCGAATACCGCCGGTCCGGGGTGAAGTTCTCGGTGGTCAAGCCGACGTTCGTGAACACCGAACTGATCGCGGGCACGTCGGGCGCCAAGGGCGTCAGAAATGCCGAACCGTCCGACATCGCCGACGCGATCGTCAAGCTGGTGGCCCACCCGCGGCCGCGGGTGCGGGTCACCAGAACCGCGGGCGCGATCATCGCCTCGCAGAAGTTCATGCCGCGCGCGCTGGCGGAGGACCTGAACCGGCTGCTCGGCGGCGAACACGTCTTCACCGACGCCGTCGACGTGGAAAAACGGCAGGCGTACGAGGCGCGGGCCCGCGGCGAACAGTAGCCGGGGACGAGCATTCTTCACCGAAGGCGCGCAGAATCGGCTCGGTGAGCCTAGAAACCTCAACCACCACGCCCGCCGGATCTCCGCTCTCCGACCGCGAACTGGACCTCATCGACAAGTATTGGCGCGCCGCCAACTACCTGTCGGTGGGGCAGATCTACCTGCTGGACAACCCGCTGCTCAAAGAGCCGCTGAGCGCCGAGCACGTCAAGCCGCGGCTGCTGGGGCACTGGGGCACTACGCCCGGGCTGAACCTCGTCTACGCGCACCTGAATCGGATCATCCGCAACCGCGACGCCGACGTCATCTACGTGACCGGACCGGGGCACGGCGGGCCGGGCCTGGTCGCCAACGCCTATCTGGAAGGCACCTACAGCGAGGTGTACACCGGCATCGAAGAGGACGCCGAGGGATTGCGAAAACTGTTCCGGCAGTTCTCTTTTCCCGGCGGTATTCCCAGCCACGCCGCGGCCCAGACGCCGTGATCGATCCACAAAGGCGGCGAGCTGGGCTATGCGCTGGTGCACGCCTACGGCGCCGCCTTCGACAACCCGTACCTGGTGGTGGCCTGCGTCATCGGCGACGGCGAGGCGGAGACCGGGTCGCTGGCCGCCGGCTGGCACTCCAACAAATTCCTCAACCCGGTGACCGACGGCGCCGTGCTGCCCATCCTGGCGCTCAACGGCTACAAGATCGCCAACCCGACCGTGCTGGCCCGCATCCCGCACACCGAGCTGGAAGCGCTGTTGCGCGGCTACGGCTACCGGCCGATCACCGTCGCCGGTGACAATCCGGCCGACGTGCACCGGCAGCTGGCCGCCGCCCTCGACGAGGCGTTCGACGACATCGCCGCCATCCAGGGCGCGGCGCGCGGCGGCGGTGAGGTGCATCGGCCGGTGTGGCCGATGATCGTGCTGCGCACCCCCAAGGGCTGGACCGGGCCGGAGGTGGTGGCCGGCAAGAGGGTTGAGGGCACCTGGCGGTCGCACCAAGTGCCGCTCGCCGAGACGCACGACAACCCCGAACACCGCGCCCAGCTCGAGGAGTGGCTGCGCAGCTACTGGTCCCGAGCAGCTGTTCGACGACGACGGGCGGCTGCGGGCCGAGCTGCGGGCGCTGGCGCCCACCGGTGATCGCCGGATGAGCGCCAACCCGCACGCCAACGGCGGGCTGCTGCTGCACGACCTCGACCTGCCCGACTTCCGCGACTACGCGGTGCCGGTGACCCGGCCGGGGTCGGTCACCCACGAGGCCACCCGGGTGCTGGGCACCTTCCTGCGCGACGTGATCGCCCGCAACAAAGACCGGTTCCGGCTGATGGGGCCCGACGAGACCGCCTCCAACCGGCTCGACGCCGTCTACGGCGCCACCGACAAGGTTTGGTTGTCGGCGACCGAGCCCGACGACGAGCACCTGGCGCCCGACGGCCGGGTGATGGAGGTGCTGTCCGAGCACCTGTGCCAGGGCTGGCTGGAGGGCTACCTGCTGACCGGGCGGCACGGCCTGTTCAACTGCTACGAGGCGTTCGTGCACATCGTCGACTCGATGCTGAACCAGCACGCGAAATGGCTTGCCACCAGCCGGGAATTGCCGTGGCGGCGACCCATCGCGTCGCTGAACTACCTGCTGACGTCGCACGTGTGGAGCCAGGACCACAACGGCGCCTCGCATCAGGACCCCGGGTTCATCGACCTGGTCGCCAACAAGCGCGCCGAGCTGACCCAGGTTTACCTGCCGCCGGACGGCAACACGCTGCTGTCGGTGACCGATCACTGCCTGCGCAGCCGCGACTACATCAACGTGATCGTCGCCGGCAAGCAGCCCGCGCTGGCCTACCTGGACATGGACGCCGCGATCGCGCACTGCACCCGCGGGCTGGGCATCTGGGACTGGGCCAGCACCGCCCGATCGATTGGCGCCGAACCCGATGTGGTGCTGGCCTGCGCGGGCGACATCCCGACGCTGGAGACGCTGGCCGCCGCCGACATCCTGCGCCGGGAGCTACCCGACCTGGCGGTGCGGGTGGTCAACGTCGTCGACCTGATGCGGTTGCAGCCCGACTCCGAGCATCCGCATGGGCTGCCGGACCGCGAATTCGACGCGCTGTTCACCAGGGACCGACCGGTCATCTTCGCCTACCACGGCTACCCCTGGCTGGTCCACCGGCTCACCTATCGCCGCGCCAATCACGCGCAGCTGCACGTGCGCGGCTTCAAGGAACGCGGCACCACCACAACGCCTTTCGACATGGTGATGCTCAACGACCTGGACCGCTTCCACCTCGTCATCGACGTGCTCGACCGGGTGGAGGGGCTGGCCAGTCGCGCCGCGATGCTGCGCCAGCGCATGGTCGACGCCCGGCTCGCCGCGCGGATGTACACCCGCGAGCACGGCGAGGACGACCCGGCGATCGCCAATTGGACCTGGGAGGAGTGATCCGGGCGGGCGCTCACGTGCGCGCTCGCTTGAAGCTCGTCGCGAGCCGGTTGTCGTTGGCCGCCGGTAAACTGGCCGGATGCGTGACGCCACCGCGACAGCCGACCTGCAGGCGTCCCAGCTCCCCGGGTTGCACCGGTTCCGGATCCATCTCGACATCGCCGTCGTCGTGGTGGTGCTGGTCCTGACCAACCTGGTCGCGCACTTCACCACGCCGTGGGCGAGCATCGGCACCGTCCCCGCCGCCGCCGTCGGGCTGGTCATCCTGATGCGCTATCGCGGGCTGGGCTGGGCCGACCTCGGGCTGGGCCGCGACCATTGGAAATCCGGAGTGGGCTATGCGCTGGCCGCCGTGGCGGTGGTGGCCGCGGTGATCGCGATCGGGGTGCTGCTGCCGGCGACCCGGCCGATGTTCATGAACAACCGCTACGCCGCCATCTCCGGGGCGATGATCGCCTCGATGGTTGTCATCCCAGTGCAGACCGTCATACCCGAGGAGCTGGCCTTCCGCGGCGTGCTGCACGGCGCCCTCAACCGGGCCTGGGGCTTCCGCGGCGTCGCCCTGGCGGGTTCGCTGCTGTTCGGCCTGTGGCACGTTGCCACGTCGTTCGGCCTGACCAGCTGCAACGTCGGGTTCACCCGACTGTTCGGCGGCGGGATGGTGGGCATGATGGCCGGGTGACCGGGGCGGTGCTGGCCACCGGGGCCGCCGGGTTCGTGTTCAGCTGGCTGCGCCGGCGCAGCGGCAGCCTGATCGCGCCCATCGCCCTGCACCGGTCACTGAACGGGCTCGGTGCGCTGGCGGCCGCGTTCGTCTGGCATCTGTCCACCTGAGGGCCGAGGCCGCTCAGATCAGCAGCACCGCCGCACCGGCGATGTGCCCGGCGCTCAGATCCGCCAGCGCCCGACCCGCTTGTCCGAGGGGATATTCCGGCGTGGTGACGCTGATGTGATGCGTGCCCGCGAATTCGAGGAAGGCCCGCGCGTCGGCCCGGGTGTTGGAGGTGACCGAGCGCACCTGGCGCTCCTGCAACAGGTGGCACTGGTAGTTCAGCGGCGGGATGTCGGACAGGTGAATGCCGGCGATCGCCAGGGTGCCGCCGCGGTCCAGCGCCGCCAGCGCGGGCAGCACCAGATCGCCGACCGGGGCGAACAGGATGGCGGCGTCCAGCGGGACGGGCGGCGGATCGGCGGCGCCCTGCGCGGAGGCGGCGCCGAGTTCGATCGCCAGCTCGCGGGCCCGCTCCCCGCGGGTCATCACGTGTACCTCGGCGCCCTGCGCCAGGGCGACCTGCGCGGTGATGTGCGCGCTGCCGCCGAAACCGTACAGTCCCAACCGTCCGCTCGGCGGTAGCTTGGCGCGCAGCAGCGCACGGTAGCCGATGATGCCCGCACACAGCAGCGGCGCGAGCTCGCTGTCGCTGTAACCGCCGGGCAGTGGGTGCGCGAAAGCCGCTGGCACGGTCGCGAATTCGGCGTACCCACCGTCGGCGTCCCAACCGGTGTAGCGGGACTCGGGGCACAGGTTCTCGTCGCCGCGCCGGCAGTATTTGCACACCCCGCAGGTGTGGCGCAGCCAGGCGATGCCCACCCGGTCCCCGACCCGGAACTCGTCGCCGGCATCGGCGCCGACTTCGACGACCTCGCCGACCACCTCATGACCGGGCGTGACCCGGTCGCGGTGCACGGGTAGGTCGCCTTCGGCGACGTGCAGATCGGTGCGGCACACGCCGCACGCACGCACCGCAACCAGCAGTTCGGACGGCCCGGGGCGCGGCACCTCGCTGGTCACTTCCTCGAGCGGATGAGTATCCATCGGACCGGGCCGACGCACCCGCCAGGCGCGCATCGCCGTGGTGGTCACCGGAGAGGACATCACCCCATCATGCCGCTAACCACCACGGCCGCAACGGGTTAAGCCGATTACGTCCTGCGCACCATGCCGACGATCCAGAGCAGGATCACCGAACCGAGCAGCGCGGTGAAGAAGGTGAAGATGAGCCCGCCGCCCGCGGTGTTGACGAAGAAGCTCAGGATGAAACCGCCGATCAGCGCGCCGACGATGCCGATCACGATGTCCATCAGGATGCCGGCGCCGCTACCCCGGACGATCTTGCTGGCCAGGGCACCGGCCAGGCCGCCGATGATGATGTAGCCGATGATACCGACGCTGGTCAGCGTGGTGGAGCGGGCCAGGTATTCGGTGGCAGCAGTGACGTCCATGAGGATCTCCTCGCAATCGCTGGCAAAGCCCAGCTGTTTGCTGGGCCGTCACTTCGGTATACCCAGTTTGGGTCACGAATCGAGTGACGAATCGGCGACGGTTGATCAACCGGTTGCCGACGCGACGGCCCGGACTCGTCGGTCGCTCAGGCCGAGAGGGTCTGCTGCGATGTCGGTGTGGGGGTGGGGCTGACCTCGACGGCCGGCGCCTGGCCCGGTGCCGGCGCGAGCGCGCCGGATGCTGCCGGGGCCCCCGGGGCTGCTGGAGCCGGAGCCGCCGGCGAGGCGGCCGGCGGCGTCCACGCCTGGATCGACTCGGCGAGCGCCTTGGCCGCGACCTTGTCCACCGGGTCGTTCGAGGTGCCCAGCCAGACGACGAACCAGCGTTGCGCGTTGCCGCCGTTGGCCGAACCGATGACGCCGGTCCAGATCTGACCGTTCGGCTTGGACTCGTCGCTGAATTTCACCTCGTAGTACGACGCGCTGCCGGTGCTTCCGTTCGCGCCGTTGAGCGGGGTGCTGTCCTGGTTGATGCGGGTGCCGGGATAGGGCATGAAGAACTCGCCCATGTCCGAGCCCAGCCGCACCGCGGCCTTGGCGTTGTTGGCTTCCGCACTGGCGTAAAGCTTTTGGTCGAGACGGCCCATCACGATGCGGGTGTCGCTGGCAACCGGGGGCGGCTGGTCGGGCATCGGCGGTGGGCCGGTGACCTTGCTCAGCAGCGCCGAGCCGTAGTCGAGGTGAGACGCGTCGGACTCCACCCAGCCGGCGGGCAGGACGTAGCTGAACCCGCCGACGGCGTTGGGGATCCGCCCGGCGTTCGGGTCGGCCGGCGGTGCCCTATTCGGCGGTGCCCCCGCCGGTGGCGGGGCCGCGTTGGGATCATTCGGCGCCGGAGCCGCCAGCGCCGGTTGCCCGTTGGGCGCCGGCGCGGCGGGTGGGGCGGTCGCCGTGCTCGGCGGGACCGGGGTCGGGACCTCGGGATCGGCATGCGAGGTCGCCAGCAACGCGATGGCGACGGCGCTGGCGCCGCTCACCGTGGTGATCGCCAGCGTCGTCCACAGTCCTTTGCGGCGTGTCGAGGTCGGTTCCGCCTGATCCATGGCGACGAACCTACCGTGTTACCGCTGTGACGCAAGGAGCATTGCGGACTAATGCAGTGCGGTTTCACTGATGTTGCCAATGTGCAATCTGCGGAGCGCGGCCGCCCCGGGCGGGCGCCGTTCAGCGTTCCGCCGCGGCCGTTGCCGGATACAGCACCACTTCATGGGCTTTGACCGAGAACCACACCCGGTCCCCCGGCGTCAACCGCAATTCCGAAGCGGCGTCCACGGTGATCTCGGCCGCCAGCCCCGGCGCGCCGTCGGGTTGCTGAGCGCCGCGCACCAACACCGCCGCCCCGCGCACGTCCATCTCGGCGACCGTCACCTCGACGGTGTTGCGGGGACTGCCGTGCGGCTGCTCGCGATAGACGGCCACCGCCGTCGGCGGGAAAACCGCGACGGCGCGCTGGCCGGACGCGAGCGGGCCGGCGGGCGCCGCCGGGGCGGCATACCAGCGGGCATCGGAGCGCGCGAGCAGGGCACCGTCGCCCTCGGCGGTCCCGTTGACCAGGTTCACCCCCGCGACCCGGGCCGCGAAATGACTGCGCGGCGCGGTCAAAACGTCGGCCACCGGGCCGATTTCGGCGATCCTGCCGGATTCGAGCACCAGCACCCGATCGGCCAACGTGAACACGTCCAGCAGGTCGTGGGTGACCAGCATCGCCGCGCAGCCGATGCGGGCGACGACCCTGCGCAGCACCGCCCGGATTGCCGCGGCCGCCGCGACGTCGAGACCGGCCAACGGCTCGTCGAGCAGCAACGCGTCGGGTTCGGCGGCCAGCGCCCGCGCGATCGCGACCCGCTGCGCCTGCCCGCCGGAGAGTTGTCGCGGTTTTCGGTCGGCCAGCGGCTCGGCGGCCACCGCCCGCAGCCAGCGCAAGGCGGTGGCCTTCTCCGCCCGGCGGCCCCGGCGCCACATCGGCCGGTGACTGTGCGGCCCGAACGCGACGTTCGCGGCGACGCTCATATGCGGGAACAGCAAGGCGTCCTGCAGCAGCAGCCCGACCCGGCGGTCGTGCGTCGGGACGTCGATCCCAGCCGCGGTGTCGGTCAACACCCGGTCCCCCAGCCGCACCAGCCCACGTTCGGGGCGCAACAGCCCGGCGATGACGTGCAGGGCCGTCGACTTGCCCGCGCCGTTGGGACCCAGCACCGCCAGCACCTCCCCGGCGGCCACCGAGAACTCCACCTCGAAGCGCCGTTGCGAGACGACCGCGCGCAGCTGCAATTCGCTCATGGCCAGCGGCTACCTGGCGTCGGTCCCGGTCAGCCGGCGAGCGCCCAGCCCCAGCACCACCACGGCCGCCACCACCACCAACAGGATGGAAAGCGCCACGGCCGCGTCGGCGTCGGTCACCCGCTGCAGGTAGATCTCCAGCGGCAGGGTGCGGGTGACACCCTGCCGTGATCCGGCGAACGTCAGCGTCGCGCCGAACTCACCCAGCGAGCGGGCGAACGCCAGCACCGCCCCCGCCACCCCACCGGGCAACAGCAGCGGCAGGGTGACGCGCCACCAGACCGTGGTGGGTTGCGCGCCCAGTGTCGCGGCCACCACCTCGAAATCGGCGCCCGCGGTGCGCGCCGCGCCCTCGAGCGAGATCACCAGAAACGGCAGCGACACGAAGGTCTGCGCTAGCACCACGGCGGTGGTGCTGAACGCAACGCTGATACCCGCAGCTTCCAGGTAGTGCCCCAGCAGCCCGAGCCGGCCGAACGCATACAACAACGCGATCCCGCCCACCACGGGCGGCAGCACCAACGGCAACAGGATCAGGGGCCGCAGCAACCGGACCAGCCGCGTCCCGCCGCGCGCCAGCACCAGCGCCATCGGCACCCCCAGCGCCACGCACAGCGCGGTGCTGGCGGTGGCGGTCCTCAGGCTCAGCAGCAGCGCCGTCCGCGACGACGGGCTGGTGATCAGCGACCAGAAGTGCGGCCAGTCCACCTTGACCGCGATCGCCAACAACGGCAGCACCACGAACATGGTCCCGGCCGCCGCGGGAAGGTACACCCAGCGGGGCAGCGCCGCACCGCGTCTGCTAATGCCTACCCCCCCTTGCCTCGTCTGCCTCGCTCGGCCCGCCGACGAATAGGTGGGCCGCCGGTTATTCGCTGCACAGCATGTCAGGTACGGCCGAGACGGACGAAAGAGGACCCCGCCGGTCCGACGCGGACCGGCGCCTTATTAGCCGGAAGCGAGCACCCCATTCGCCTCGTCTGCTGACGCATTTTCCCGCGCGGCGCGGCGAGCGCGATTTTCCCGGAGTGCTTGCTGTGCGGACTCCAGGGTGATCTTGCGCGGATCGACCCCTCCCCGCTTGACGCCTTCGACGGCAATCGGCAAGTACAGAAACTTCAGCGGGACAACATGCTCGAGAATCGCGTACAGCCGTCGATACATCCGCATGAAGCGGCGCGCGATCTCCTCGTCCTCGGGGGTCCACTCTAAATTGAACAGCTCCTGCACGTGGAGCGGGAAACTGTTGACGACGACTTGCCGCCGACCCGCCACCCAGGGCCACACTAACTTCTTCATAACCGGAGGCCACCACCGCGGCGGCACGCGGCGCTCCATGAATTGCTCCAGCATGACCTGGGTCACCTGAGAGTTCACCAAATGATTGCGCTCGATGTTGTCCAGATACCGCTCGAAATCGTCGTAGGTGGCCAGCTGGGGACTGTCGTCCACCCCCACATGCTGTACCACTCCTTGGATTCCTCGAATATCTGCTCCTTCATCGCACGCGGCATGGCCCCGCCGAAATACAGCTGCTCAACCACCTTGAGCAACAGATGATAGAAAAAGGTGACATGCCCAAAATAGAAGGTGTCGGCGTTCAACGCATGAAAGGTGCCGTCCTGCAGGGTGCCCTTGATGGACTTGTGCATGTTCCGAGTCTTCAGGCCGTATTTCTTCGCATCCTCCGGCGCGTCGTACACCGTGCCATAAATGTTGTCTGCATGATTTCCTTGAGTGCCCTGATGCCCCCGGGCCGCCATGCCGAACTCCCTTGCGTTACCGATACCCGCTACTTGGTCAACCCAGCGGCGCAGGAAGTTTGACCGCGCAACAATGCGGTGATCGAAGGTCCTCCCCTGCCACCGTCAGGATGGTAGCGATTCGGCTAAGCCCGCGCGGTCGATTCGCGAGTTCGTCCGCAAATATGCAACGCGAAGAGGGATCGCGTGGGAAATATGAGGTGCCGCCGGCGGCGCGCAGTCGCAGGAATTTCGGCTTTGCCCTTGGCGCCGTGCGCGGTCAGGGTTTGGCGAAGCCGGCCTGGGCCAGGATCTGCTGCCCGGGCGGGGAGGTCACCAGGTCGACGAACTTCTGCGCCTGGGTGGCAAGCGGCGCCTGCTTCAGCACGCCGATCGGGTACACGTTCACCGCGCCGGCGGCCTCCGGGAAGTTCACCGTCGCCACCTTGCTCCCCGCGGTCCTGGCGTCGGTGACGTAGACCAGCGCGGCGTCGGCCTGGCCGCTGGTGACCTTGTTGAGGGCGTCGGTGACGCTGGGCTCCTCGCTGACCGGGTTGAGGTGCACGCCGGTGCTGTCCTCGACGCGGTGGGCCGCCGCCCCGCAGGGCACCGGCCGCTGGCAGGTCGCCACGGTCAGCCCGGGCCTCGCCAGGTCGGCGAACGACCCGATCCGCTTCGGGTTGCTCGGCGCGGTGACGATGACCAGGGTATTGGAGGCGAAGTTCGTCGGGCCGGCGGCGAGCAGGCCCGCCTTGGCGACGACGTCCATCTGCGCGGTGTCGGCCGAGGCGAACACGTCGGCCGTCGCTCCCTGGGTCAGCTGGGTGGCCAGCTCGGAGGAGCCAGCGAACTCGAATTCGATTCCGGTACCGGGGTTTTGGGCCTTGAACCGCTCGGCGATCTGGGTGAACGCCGGTCGCAGTGACGCGGCCGCGAACACCATCAGTTTGCCCGCGGTCGGCGGCGGCTGGGATTCGGAGCCACACCCGGTCATACAGGCAATCAGCACCACCGACAGCAACCCGGTCAGGATCCCGATCCGCCGCATGGAAGCACCCTAGCCCGCCGCTGATGCGGGCCGCGTGGCGGTGCTGTCTCCGCAAGCAAGGCACAAGACAGCGGTGCCCGAGCCGTCCCGAAATAGTTATCCAAATATTCCGCGCGTCGCGGCGGTCGGAATTTCCCCGACTAGCTACCGTCCAGTAACATGCCTGGAACTGATGCCATCACGCGCTGGAATCTCAGGCCGTTGACGGGGGCCGCGGTGTTGCTACCGCGCCGAACCACCAGCGCCCGGGTTCCCGGTTGAGGACGAGGAGGTCATGGCGGTGGAGGTGCTGGTTACCGGCGGAGACACCGAGCTGGGACGCGCGGTGGCCGAGGGCTTCCGCGACGACGGCCACAAAGTGACCCTGGTGGGTGCGCGCAAGAGCGATCTGGAGATCGCCGCCAGGGAGCTCGAGGCCGAGGCGATCGTCTGCGACACCACCGACCCGGCCGCCCTGGAACAGGCCCGCCCGCTGTTCCCGCACCACCTGGACACCATCGTCCACGTGCCGGCACCCAGCTGGGAGGCCGGCGATCCGCGCACCTACTCGATCACCGACACGGCCAGCGCATGGCGCAATGCCCTTGACGCGACGGTGCTTTCGGCCGTGCTGACGGTTCAGACCGTGGGCGATCACCTGCGCACGGGCGGCTCGATTATCAGCGTGGTGCCGGAAAACCCGCCCGCGGGCAGCGCCCAGGCCGCGGTCAAAGCGGCGCTGTCGAATTGGACGACGGGACAGGCAAGCGTGTTCGGCACCCGCGGCATCACCGTCAACGCGGTAGCCAGCGGGCGCGGCGCCCAGCCCGGCTACAACGGGCTCTCCCGCAGCCCCGCGCCGGTGGCCGCGGAGGTTGCGCGCCTGGCGCTGTTTTTGACTAGTCCGGCCGCACGGCACATCACCGGCCAGACCCTGCATGTCAGCCACGGCGCGCTCGCGCATTTCGCCTGAGGCGTAACGCCGCACCCTTCTCGCCGACCGGCCCGATCGTTACGGTGATGACCGTGGCTATCCGACTTGGTCTGAAGATTCCCAACTTCTCCTACGGCACGGGGCCGAGCAGCTCTTCCCCACCGTCATCGCCCAGGCCCGCGAGGCCGAATCCGCCGGATTCGATTCGGTTTTCGTGATGGACCACTTCTACCAACTGCCGATGCTGGGGTCGCCCGATCAGCCGATGCTGGAGGCCTACACCCCCCTGGGGGCGCTGGCCACGGCCACCGAGCGGGTCCAGCTGGGCACCCTGGTCACCGGCAACACCTACCGCAACCCCACCCTGCTGGCCAAGATCATCACCACGCTGGACGTGGTGAGCCAGGGCCGTGCGATCCTGGGCATCGGCACCGGCTGGTTCCAGCTCGAGCACGACCAGTTGGGCTTCGAATTCGGCACCTACACCGCCCGGTTCAATCGGCTGGACGAGGCACTGGAGATCATCCTGCCGATGATCAGAGGCGCGCGGGCAACCTTGCGAGGGCAAGTGGTACCGCGCCAGCAATGCGTGCGCAAATCCCCGCTACCGGGACCGCATTCCGCTGATGATCGGCGGCAGCGGCGAGAAGAAGACGATCCCGCTTGCCGCAAGGCATTTCGACCACCTCAACGTGATCGCCGGGTTCGACGAGCTGCCCCGCAAGCTGGACGCCGTGCGGCGGGCCTGCGAGGAGGTGGGCCGCGATCCCGCCACCCTGGAAACCAGCACGCTGACCACGGTGATGATCGACGACAACGCGAGCCTCGATCAGATCCCCGCCGAGATGACCCAGCGCATGGTGGTCGGCAACCCGGATTCGGTCGCCGACCAGATCAAGACCAAGGTGATCGACGCCGGAATCGACGCCGGAATCGACAGCGTGATCATCAACCTGCCCTTCTACACCCCCGGCTTCGTCCAGGCCGCCGGCGAAGCGCTGCGCCCGCTCGTCGGCGCATAGGCGTTGAGGCCGGAGCACCCCCGAGTCGCGGATCCCTCGCGGCGCGGCGATACTTCCGTTAGCAGCGTTCACCTGCGCCACAACCGCGCAGCGCGGAAGTAAAGCCGGGAAGGCCATGACCAAACGAGCATCGGCGGCGGCGATCGCCGTCGGGGTGGCGTTCGCCCCGACGGCCGTCGCGCATGCCGACAACAACGGGATCGCGATGGCCATCTCCGATTCCACCGGCCACATCAGCGTTGCCGACGGCGCCGCGAGCCAGGGCGCGGCGGAGAAGGCGGCGATGGACACCTGCCGCAAGAGCATCAGCGACTGCCGCCTGCTGGCCAGCGGCCAGGGTGGCTGCATGGCGCTGGTGCTGAACGCGTCGAAATCCAAATACTTCGGGGCCTGGGGGCCGACCCGGGAGGAGGCCGAGGCGGCGGCGCTGGCGCGGGTGCCCGGCGGAACGGTTCAAGAAGGCCACGACCATTGCGCGGGAGAAGGTTCGCCGCAATAACGGCCGGATGATTCGTCGGCTGATAACTTCGCCACACTGCGCGCTGCCGACCTGGAGTGATACTGCTGGTGTGGTTGATTACACATGTTGTGAGTTAGGTTTCGGGGTATTCGCTTGACTAGCGTGGTGGCTGAGTGCAGTCGCGCGTCCAGAAGCCCCCCGTCAGGAGCAGCGGAAACAGAAACATGAGCCCCCATCCAGGAAGCACAGCTGGACCCGAGCGTCGGCATCAAGTCGTCATCATCGGGTCAGGGTTCGGCGGCCTGAACGCGGCGAAAAAGCTCAAGCACGCCAATGTCGACATCAAACTGATCGCCCACACCACCCACCACCTCTTCCAGCCGCTGCTGTACCAGGTGGCCACCGGCATCGTGTCCGAGGGCGACATCGCCCCACCCACCCGGGTGGTGCTGCGCCGGCAACGCAACGTGCAGGTGCTGCTCGGTGACGTCACCCACATCGACCTGGCCGGCAAGTTCGTCGTCTCCGACCTGCTCGGCCACACCTACGAAACTCCTTACGACACTTTGATTGTCGCCGCCGGCGCGGGCCAGTCGTATTTCGGCAACGACCATTTCGCCGAGTTCGCGCCGGGCATGAAGTCCATCGACGACGCGCTCGAGGTGCGCGGGCGGATCCTGAGCGCGTTCGAACAGGCCGAGCGGTCCCGCGATCCAGAACGACGGGCCAAGCTGCTGACCTTCACCGTGATCGGGGCGGGCCCCACCGGCGTCGAAATGGCCGGCCAGATCGCGGAATTGGCGACCTACACGCTCAAGGGCTCCTTCCGGCACATCGATCCGACCAAGGCGCGGGTGATCCTGCTCGACGCCGCGCCCGCCGTGCTGCCGCCGTTCGGCGACAAGCTGGGCAAGCGCGCCGCCGATCGGCTGGAGAAGATGGGGGTGGAGATCCAGCTGGGCGCGTTGGTCATCGACGTCGACCGCAACGGCATCACCGTCAAGGACTCCGACGGCACCGTCCGACGCATCGAATCGGCCTGCAAGGTGTGGTCCGCCGGCGTATCGGCCAGCCCGCTGGGCCGCGACCTGGCCGAGCAATCGACGGTCGAGCTCGATCGGGCCGGGCGGGTCAAGGTGCTGCCCGACCTGTCCATCCCCGGCCACCCCAACGTCTTCGTGATCGGCGACCTGGCCGCCGTCGCGGGCGTGCCCGGCGTGGCTCAGGGCGCTATCCAGGGCGCCAAGTACGTCGCCAACACGATCAAGGCCGAACTGGGCGGCACCGATCCGGCCGAGCGGGAGCCGTTCCAGTACTCCGACAAGGGCTCGATGGCCACGGTGTCGCGCTTCTCGGCGGTCGCCAAGATCGGCCCCCTGGAATTCAGCGGCCTGTTCGCCTGGTTCGCGTGGCTGGTGCTGCACCTGGTGTATCTGGTCGGCTTCAAGACCAAGGTCAGCACGCTGTTGTCCTGGACGGTGACCTTCCTGAGCACCCGGCGCGGCCAGCTCACCATCACCGAGCAGCAGGGGTTCGCCCGCACTCGCCTCGAACAGCTGGCGGTGTTGGCCGCCCAGACCAAACGGCTCGCGGCCCGGCGAGCCAGCTAGCCGCCCGGCTGCATCGGCCAAACCCGTTGCGGCACAAAGGCCTTCAGTGAACACCGGTCTAAGGCGTTGCTCGCCAGCATGATTCGTGCGGTTTTCGGCGCGCGCCGGTCAGGCATTGCGAACCTCGAGATTCTGCAGCCGCACCTGACCCCGGGCGACGACGCGGTCGTCGTCGTCGGTGATGGTGACTAACCACAGCTGCTGGCTGCGGCCCCGGTGGATGGGCTCGACCACGCCGTACACCGTGCCCGAGCCAATGGAACGCAAGAAGTCGGTGTTGTTGTTGACCCCCACCACATTCCCGCCGCCGCGGGTGGCCAGCCAGGTGTAGGCGGCCACACTGGCCATGCTTTCGATCATCGAGCAGTAGACGCCGCCGTGAACGAGTCCCATGGGCTGCAACAACTTCGGGGTGACTTCGAGCCGGGCGCGGGCGCCGTCGGGGCTGAGTTCGGTGAACTGCAGCCCGATCTCGCGGTCGAAGGGTGCGGAAAAGTCGGGCGGGATGATCGCTTCCTGCGGCTCTGACACGCTCCCGTGTCTACACCATCGCCCGGGCGGTCCGGCGCGGCGGGACGGCGATGTCGCCGATACCGGCCCCAGAAACGGCTGAGCCCCGTGCACATCGCACGGGGCTCGCCGATCGAGTAGACCGGGGGTCACTGCAGCCCTCAGGACTCTCACGCGGTCCGTTATCGCTCGACGGGATTAGAATAGGCAAGGCTGCCCTAATTTTGCAAGGTATTGTTCAACTTGCCCGGAAAGTCCCGGAACACACTGGAAAGCCCCGAGACGCACTGGAAAACCCCGGGAAAACCCGCGGGATCCGGTGCGGGGCTGGTGCGGGCGGGTGCCACCCACGGCGGCCGGCACAGGCATTTGTCAGCGTTCCGTACGACAGCCGGTAGTAAGCCGGAGTACGCTGGTTTCGACGCTCAGGAGATGGAACGAACTATGGCCAAACTGACACGGCTGGGGGATCTGGAACGGGCCGTCATGGACCACCTGTGGTCCACCCCCGAACCTCAGACCGTTCGCCAGGTCCATGAGGCGTTGTCGGCCCAGCGTGACCTCGCTTACACCACGATCATGACCGTGCTACAACGGTTGGCCAAGAAGAACCTGGTCTCCCAGATCCGCGACGACCGGGCACACCGGTACGCCCCGGTGCACGGCCACGACGAGCTGGTGGCCGGCCTGATGGTGGACGCGCTGGCCCAGGCCGAGGACTCCGGCAGCCGGCAGGCCGCCCTGGTGCACTTCGTCGAGCGCGTCGGCGCCGACGAGGCCGAGGCGCTGCGCCGCGCACTCGCCGAACTGGAAGCCAATCAACGCAATAACTCGGCATCTGCTGGCGCCGGCCCGGAGGGCTGAGGGACACTAACAGGGTGTCCGCCCTGGCCTTCACCGTTCTCGCGGTGCTGCTAACCGGCCCGGTGCCGGCGATGCTGGCCCGCGCGCGCTGGCCGCTAGGCGCTCCCCGCGCCGCGATGGTGTTGTGGCAGGCCGTCGCGCTGGCCGCGGTCCTCACGGCGTTCAGCGCCGGGATCGCCATCGCCACCCGGGTGCTGGTGCCCGGTCCCGGCGGCCGGCCCACCACCAGCATCCTCGGCGCCGAGGGCCGCCTCGGGTGGCCGCTGTGGACGGCATACATCGGCGTCTTCGCGCTGACCGTGCTGGTCGGCGCCCGATTGATGATTGCCGTGGTGCGGGTGGCCATCGCCAATCGCCGCCGGCGGGCCCATCACCGGATGGTCGTCGACCTGGTCGGGATGGGCCACGGCGCCGCGCTGTCCCAGCCCTGCAGCCGCACCCGCGATCTGCGGGTGCTGGACGTCCCGCAACCCCTGGCCTACTGCCTGCCGGGAGTGCGCAGCCGGGTGGTGGTCAGCGAGGGCACCCTGAGCACCCTGGCCGACGTCGAGGTGTCCGCCATCCTCACCCACGAGCGGGCGCACCTGCGGGCCCGCCACGACCTGGTGCTCGAGGGGTTCACCGCGGTGCACGCCGCGTTCCCCCGGCTGGTGCGCAGCGCCAACGCGCTGGGTGCCGTGCAACTGCTGGTCGAGCTGATCGCCGACGACGCCACCGTGCGCGCCGCCGGCCGCGCTCCCCTGGCCCGGGCGCTGGTCACCTGCGCATCCGGGCGGGCGCCGTCGGGCGCGCTGGCCGCCGGCGGCCCCAGCACCGTGGTCCGGGTGCGCCGGCTCGGCAGGCGCGGCAACAGCCCCCTGCTCTCGGCGGCCGCCTACCTGGCCGCCGCGGCGGTGTTCGTGGTGCCCACCGTCGCGCTGGCGGTGCCGTGGCTGACCGAGCTGCAACGCCTGCTCAACCTCTGACACGGCCGGGACCGGTCACCGGTGATCGGGCGCTGTGCCACAGTGTCACCGAAAGCTTTTTGCCGAGACCCCAATTGAGAGGCGAAGACATGAGTTCGTCGGTTACCCCGTCGCGTCCCAGCACCGGCACCGCCCAGATCGGCGTCACCGGGCTGGCCGTGATGGGTTCGAACATCGCCCGCAATTTCGCCCGGCACGGCTACACCGTGGCGCTACACAACCGGTCGATCGCCAAAACCGACGCGCTGCTGAAAGAGCACGGCGACGAGGGCAAGTTCGTGCGCTGCGAAACCATCGCCGAATTCCTCGACGCGCTGGAAAAACCGCGCCGCGTGCTGATCATGGTCAAGGCCGGCGGCCCCACCGACGCGGTGATCAACGAGCTCGCCGACGCCATGGAGCCCGGCGACATCATCATCGACGGCGGCAACACCCTCTACACCGACACCATCCGCCGGGGGCAGGCGATGCGCGAACGCGGCCTGCACTTCGTGGGCGCCGGCATCTCCGGCGGCGAGGAGGGTGCGCTCAACGGCCCGTCGATCATGCCCGGCGGCCCGGCCGAATCCTACCGGTCGCTGGGCCCGCTGCTCGAGGAGATCTCCGCGCACGTCGACGGGGTGCCCTGCTGCACGCACATCGGCCCCGACGGGGCCGGGCACTTCGTCAAGATGGCGCACAACGGCATCGAGTACTCCGACATGCAGCTGATCGGCGAGGCCTACCAGCTGCTGCGCGACGCGCTGGGCAAGACCGCCGAGCAGATCGCCGACGTGTTCGACGAATGGAACAAGGGCGACCTGGACAGCTTCCTGGTCGAGATCACCGCGCAGGTGCTGCGCCAGACCGACGCCAAGACCGGAAAGCCGCTCGTCGACCTCATCCTCGACGAGGCCGAACAAAAGGGCACCGGCCGCTGGACGGTCAAATCGGCGCTGGACCTCGGCGTGCCGGTGACCGGCATCGCCGAGGCGGTGTTCGCCCGCGCACTGTCGGGCTCGGTGGCCCAGCGTAGGGCCACCACCGGGCTGGCGTCGGGCTGGCTCGGCGAAAAGCCAAGCGACGCAGCACAGTTCACCGAGGACATCCGCCAGGCGCTGTACGCGTCCAAGATCATCGCCTACGCGCAGGGCTTCAACCAGGTCCAGGCCGGCAGCGCCGAATACGGCTGGGACATCACCCCCGGCGACCTGGCCACCATCTGGCGCGGCGGCTGCATCATCCGGGCCAAGTTCCTCAACCGGATCAAAGAGGCCTTCGACGAGAACCCCGACCTGCCGACCCTGATCGTCGCGCCGTATTTCCGCAGCGCGATCGAGGCCGCCATCGACGGCTGGCGCCGGGTCGTGGTCACGGCCACCCGGTTGGGCATCCCGATCCCCGGCTTCTCCTCGGCGCTGTCCTACTACGACGCGCTGCGCACCGAGCGGCTGCCCGCCGCGCTCACCCAGGGCCTGCGGGACTTCTTCGGCGCGCACACCTATGGGCGCATCGACGTGGACCCCGACAAGCGCTTCCACACGCTGTGGAGCGCCGACCGCCGCGAAGTGCCGGCGTAACGGGGCCACGCTGGAGGACATAAGGGGGCTGGACCTGTGATGAGGTTTCTCGACGGGCATCGACCCGGATACGACCTGACCTACAACGACGTCTTCATCATGCCGAACCGCTCAGAGGTGCCGTCGCGCTTCGACGTCGACCTGTCCACCGGCGACGGCTCGGGCACCACGATCCCCGTCGTCGTCGCCAACATGACCGCGGTGGCCGGGCGGCGGATGGCCGAGACGGTGGCCCGGCGCGGCGGCCTGGTGATCCTGCCGCAGGACCTGCCGATCACCGTGGTGCAGCAGACGGTGCAGTTCGTCAAGAGCCGCGACCTGGTGCTCGACACCCCGGTGCTGCTCGAGCCCGACGACTCGGTGTCCGATGCGATGGCGCTGATCCACAAGCGTGCGCACGGCGTGGCGGTGGTGGCCTTCGAGGGCCGCCCGCTGGGGTTGGTGAGCGAATCGTCGTGCCTGGGCGTGGACCGCTTCACCCGGGTGCGCGACGTCACGATGACCGACTTCGTGGCCGCCCCGGTGGGCACCGAGCCGCGCAAGATCTTCGACCTGCTCGAGCAGGCGCCCATCGGCGTCGCGGTCGTCACCAATGTCGACGGCACGCTGGCCGGTGTGCTGACCCGCACCGGAACCGTGCGCGCCGGCCTGTACACCCCCGCCGTCGACGCGCAGGGCCGGTTGCGGGTGGGTGCGGCGATCGGCATCAACGGCGACGTGGGGGCCAAGGCGCGGTCACTGGTCGAGGCCGGAATCGACCTGCTGGTGATCGACACGGCGCACGGGCATCAGGTCAAGACGCTGGAGGCGATTCGCATTGTCGCCGCGCTCGGGCTGGGGGTGCCGCTGGTGGCGGGCAACGTGGTTTCGGCCGACGGCACCCGCGACCTGCTGGGCGCCGGGGCGAGCATCGTCAAGGTGGGCGTGGGCCCGGGGGCGATGTGCACCACCCGGATGATGACCGGCGTGGGCCGCCCGCAGTTCTCCGCTGTTGCCGAATGCGCTTCGGCGGCAAGGGAACTGGGTGGACATGTGTGGGCCGACGGCGGCATCCGGCACCCGCGTGACGTGGCGCTGGCGCTGGCCGCCGGGGCGTCGAACGTGATGATCGGGTCGTGGTTCGCCGGCACCTACGAGTCGCCCGGCGACCTGATGCGCGACCGCGAGGACCAGCCCTACAAGGAAAGCTACGGCATGGCGTCCAAGCGGGCTGTGGTCGCCCGCAGCGGCGCCGAGACGGCCTTCGACCGGGCCCGCAAATCGCTGTTCGAGGAAGGCATTTCGACGTCGCGGATGGGTCTCGACCCGGCCCGCGGCGGCGTCGAGGATCTGATCGACCACATCACCTCGGGCGTGCGCAGCACCTGCACCTACGTCGGGGCCGCCACCCTGGCGCAGCTGTACGAACGGGTCGTGGTCGGGGTGCAGTCGACCGCGGGCTTCGCCGAGGGGCATCCGCTTCCGCTGGGCTGGTGACACGCCGGCGCGTGCGGCGCGACGCGCCGAGGGTCAGCTAGTAAGGCTAGCCTTGCCTTATGCAGCCGCTAACCTACTGCGCCATGCCCTCCTCCGCCTCCCCCGCCCCGACCGGGGCCACGCCCGCGGGCTCACCCGAAAACCACGTCAGAGCCGAGCTTCTCGGCATCCTGCTCGACGACCTCAACGTCGACGTGTCCCGGGTGACTCCGGACGCCCGGCTGGTCGACGACGTCGGGCTGGACTCGACGACGTCGGGCTGGACTCGGTGGCGTTCGCGGTGGGCGTGGTGGCCATCGAGGAACGGCTCGGGGTCACGCTGACCGAAGAGGAACTGCTGAGCTGCGAGACCGTCGGCGACCTGCAGGCCGCGATGAGTGAGCTGGCCGCGGCGCTGACGGCCGCGATGCGCACCGGCGGCAGCGATCTGGTGGTCTTCGACCGCGAGTCGGCGGCCTGGCGCCGCCATCGGTGGCCGGAGGTGCACGGACTGGCCGAGGGCATCGCCGCGTGGCTGCTCGACCGGGACCGACCCGCCGCCCTGGGGCTGGTCGGCGAGCCGACCCTCGAGTTCGTCGCCGCCATCGTGGGCGCCTGGCTGGCCGGCGCCGGCGTCTCGATCCTGCCCGGGCCGGTCCGCGGGGCCGAGGGTCGGCGTTGGGCCGACACCATGCTGACGCGCTTCGCCGGGATCGGCGTGCGCACCGTCCTGAGCCACGGTTCGCATCTGGACGCATTGCAAGCCCTGGACCCGTCCTGCCCGGACGAGGTGGTCGTCGAAGACCTTGCCGTCGCGGCCAATACCGGCCGCCGCTGCCCCGAGCCGCCGGCCCCGCACGCGAATCCGGCGATCCTGCAGGGCACCGCGGGGTCCACCGGCACGCCCAAAACCGAGGCGCTGTCCCCCGGCGCGGTGCTGGCCAACCTGCGCGGCCTCAACGCCCGGCTCGGGGTGGCTTCCGCCGACGTCGGCCGCTCGTGGCTGCCCTTCTACCCCGATATGGGGCTGTCCTTCCTGCTCACGTCCGCGCTGGGCGGAATGTCGTTGTGGCTCGCGCCCACCTCGGCTTTCACCGCCTCGCCGTTTCGCTGGCTCGCGTGGTTGTCGGAGAGCCGGGCCACCATCACCGCGGCGCCGAACTTCGCCTACAATCTGGTCGGCAAATACGCCCGCCGAGTCTCCGGCGTCGACCTGGGCGCCCTGCGGGTGGCGATCAACGGCGGGGAGCCGATCGGCTGCGCCGGTTTCGAGCGCTTCGCAAGGGCCATGGCCCCGTTCGGTTGCGACGCCGGTGCCGCCACCCCGTCCTACGGCCTGGCGGAGTCGACGTGTGTGGTCAGCGTGCCGGCGCCCGGGGCCGGGCTGCGGTTCGCCGACGTCAGCGACGAGACCGGGACGCGCCGGCACGCGGTGCTGGGCGCGCCGATCCCGGGCACCGAGATCCGGATCTCGCCGCGCCACGACGCACCGGACGGCATCGGCGAGATCGAGATCCGGGGCGCGTCGATAATGGACGGCTTCCTGGGTCACGCGCCGATCGACCACCAAAACTGGTTTCCCACCGGCGATCTCGGCTTCTTCTCCGACGACGGACTGGTGGTCTGCGGCCGGGCCAAGGAGCTGATCACCTTGGCCGGCCGCAACATCTTCCCGACCGAGATCGAGACGGTCGCCGCCCAGGTGACCGGCATGCGGGAAGGCGCCGTGGTGGCGCTGGGCACCGGCGAGAATTCCGCGCGCCCCGGCCTGATCGTCGCCGCCGAATTCGCTGGCCGCGATCGGGCCGGCGCGCGCCGGGGTGATCCAGCGGGTCGCATCGGTGTGCGGCGTCGTTCCCTCCGATGTGATCTTCATGGCACCGGGGTCGCTGCCCCGAACCTCGTCGGGCAAACTACGCCGCCTGGACGTGCGGCGCTCATTGGAGGCGGTGGACTAAGTGACGACCCTGTCCGCGGCAACAACGGCCGACATCGACCACTACCGGACCGTTCTCGCCGGCGCCTTCGACGATCAGGTGTTGGAGTGGACGCGCGAATCCGAAGCGCGGCAACGGTTTCCGCGCGAGATGATCGAACACCTGGGCTCCCGCGGTGTGTTCAGCGAAAAGTGGTGCGGCGGAATGCTTCCCGATGTCGGCAAGCTCGTCGAACTTGCCCGAGCGCTCGGCCGGCTGTCGTCGGCGGGCATCGGAGTGGGGGTCAGCCTGCACGACTCGGCGATCGCCGTCCTGCGCCGGTTCGGCAAGTCGGACTACCTGCGCGACATCTGCGAGCGGGCAATCGCGGGCCAGGCCGTGCCGTGCATCGGGGCCTCCGAGGAGTCCGGCGGCTCCGATCTGCAGATCGTGCACACCGAGATGTCTTCCCGCGACGGCGGTTTCGACGTCCGCAGCGTCAAGAAATTCGTCTCCCTGTCCCCCATCGCCGACCACATCATGGTGGTGGCGCGCAGCATCGACCACGACTCGGCCAGCAAAAACGGCAACGTCGCGCTGATCGCGGTCCCGACCTCCCAGGTCAGCGTGCAGCGACCCTATGCCAAGGTGGGCGCCGGACTGCTGGACACCGCCGCGGTGCACATCGACACCTGGGTACCCGCTGACGCGCTGGTCACCCGGGCGGGCACCGGGCTGGTGGCCATCAGCTGGGGGCTGGCGCACGAGCGGATGTCGATCGCGGGGCAGATCGCCGCGTCGTGCCAGCGGGCCATCGGGATCACGTTGGCCCGCATGATGACTCGCCGGCAATTCGGCCGCACGCTGTTCCAGCACCAGGCGCTGCGGCTGCGGATGGCCGACCTGCAGGCCCGCGTCGACCTGCTGCAGCACGGGCTGAACGGCATCGCCGCACAGGGCCGGCTGGACCTGCGCGCCGCTGCCGGCGTCAAGGTGACCGCGGCCCGGCTCGGCGAGGAGGTGATGTCGGAGTGCATGCACATCTTCGGCGGGGCAGGCTATCTGGTCGAGGCGACACCGCTCGGGCAGTGGTGGCGCGACATGAAGCTGGCCCGGGTCGGCGGCGGCACCGACGAGGTGTTGTGGGAGTTGGTCGCCGCCGGCATGGCGGCCGACCATGGTGGCTATCAGACCGTGGTGGGGGCGTCCAGCGCGTAGAGCGCCATCCGCCCGTTCGTCGTGTCGTGTTCGCCGAGGAACCGGCAGCCGGCATACTCGCACAGCTGGCGCGCGGTGGTGTTGCGATGGTCGGGGTCGAACATCACCCGGCGGCACCGCGGCTCGGTCGCGAAGACGCTGGCCACGATCCGGGGCAGCAGCATCGGTCCCAGTCCCCGGTTCACCAGTTTCACGTCGGCGATGGCGGCGTGCAGTCCCAGATCGTAGGGCTCGGCGTCGTAGTAACGCGCGATGAGATCCTTTGCTCCCCAATATAGTTCGAGGTAGGCGAGATCCACACCGCCCATAGCTTCCGATTAACGACAGCGAGTAGCTGCCCTGAAGCTGGGCGCCCAGATGCCGCCGCGGGGTCGGCCAGTCGTACTCCCAGGCCGCGGCCAAGTGCGGTCGGTTCATCCACTCGGCCACCATGTCGGCGTCGGCGAGCCGCGCCACGCGCAGGGCGAACGGCGGATCCAGGTGGGGCACAGGCGGACGGGGAATGCGCGCGACCGCGTCGAGGATGTCAGACCGCTCGCGCGGCAGGATCTGGACGGGCTGCCCGGCCGGGCCAGTCTGGACTGGGTCAGTCTGGGCTGGCGCGCTCTCGGCTGGGGCGTCGGGCATAGTGCGCCGAGCCTACCCGAGCAAGGGTAGGCATACCGAAGTCACCTCCGGGGTGTCGGTCGGGCGCCAGGCGTCGGCGTGGCCCCCGGTCGTCGGCGCCCAGGCGCCGGAGCGGCAGCTAGCATAAGGCAGCAAAGACGGGCGCGTCCGCGCCCTCCGCCACCGGGCAGCGAAAGGATCGACGTGCCGCAGGCACCCGCGCAGACCACCGGCATGCGGGCGCATGGCCCGTCCAACCAGCCGCCCGATGCGGAGCCTCCCCCGGCCACCGGGCCCTTCCCGTTCGGCGGGTGGCGACGGTCATGAACGTCACCGCCACCGTGGTCAGCATCGTGGCGATCGCGGTGCTCATCTTCGCCAACGCCGTCTTCGTCGCCGCCGAATTCTCGCTCACCACGCTGGACCGCAGCACCGTGGAGGCCAACGCCCGCACCGGGGGACGCCGCGACCGCTGGATCCGCCGCGCCCATCACCGGCTGTCGTTTCAGCTGTCCGGCGCCCAGTTGGGCATCTCGGCCACCACGCTGGCGGCCGGCTACCTGACCGATCCGATGGTCGAGGACCTGCCGCATCCCTGGCTGGACGCGGTCGGCATCCCCGATCGGCTGGGCGACGCGATCATGGCGTTTCTGGCGTTGCTGATCGTGACCTCGGTGTCGATAGTGTTCGGCGAGCTGGTCCCCAAATACCTGGCGGTGGCCCGGCCGATGTCGACCGCCCGCGCCGTGGTGGCCGCGCAGCTGCTGTTCTCGGCGTTGCTGACCCCGGCGATCAGGCTGACCAATGGCACAGCGAACTGGATCGTGCGCCGGCTGGGCGTGGAGCCCGCCGAGGAGCTGCGGTCGGCCCGCTCCCCCCAGGAGCTGCTGTCGCTGGTGCGCTCGTCGGCGCGCAGCGGCGCGCTGGACGCCGCGACCGCGGCCCTGGTGCGGCGCTCGCTGCAGTTCGGGACGCTCAGCGCCGAGGAGTTGATGACGCCGCGGTCCAAGATCGTGGCCCTGCAGACCGACGACACCGTGGCCGACCTGGTGACCGCGGCCGCCGAATCCGGGTTCTCCCGGTTCCCCATCGTCGACGGCGACCTGGACGAAACCGTCGGCATCGTGCACGTCAATCAGGTGTTCGCGATCCCGCGGGCCGCCCGCGCACACACACTGCTGACCACGGTGGCCCAGCCCGTGCCGGTGGTGCCCTCCACCCTGGACGGCGACGCGGTGATGGCCGAGATCCGGGCCAACAGCCTGCAGACCGCGCTGGTCGTCGACGAATACGGCGGCACCGCGGGCATGGTGACGGTCGAGGACCTGATCGAGGAGATCGTCGGCGACGTCCGCGACGAGCACGACAACGCCACCCCCGACGTGGTGCCGGCCGGCACCGGCTGGCGGGTGTCGGGCCTGCTGCGCATCGACGAGGTGGCCGCGGCCACCGGCTTCCGGGCGCCCGAGGGCCCCTACGAGACGATCGGCGGGCTGGTGCTGCGCGAGATCGGTCACATCCCGGCGGCCGGTGAGACGGTGAAGCTGCCCGCACTGGATCCCGACGGGTTGCTGGACCCGGTGCTGCGCTGGCAGGCGCGGGTGATCCGGATGGACGGTCGCCGCATCGACGTGCTGGAGCTAACCGAGATCGACGCGCACGCCGAAGCCCCGGGCGGGCGCCGATGAGCGACACCATGGGCGTGCTGCTGGCGTGCCTGCTGATCGGGGTGAACGCGTTCTTCGTCGGCGCGGAGTTCTCGCTCATCTCGGCGCGCCGCGACCGGCTGGAAGCGCTGGCCGAGCAGGGCCGCGCGGCCGCCGTCACGGTGATCCGGGCCTCCGAGCAGCTGCCGTCCATGCTGGCCGGCGCCCAGCTCGGCGTCACCGCCGCCTCGCTGCTGCTGGGCCGGATCGGCGAGTCGGCGGTGTCCAATCTGCTGCGAACGGTGTTGGGGCTGACCAGGATTCACCCGGCGCTGCTGCACAGCCTGTCGTTGGCGATCGCGCTGGCGATCGTGGTGACGCTGCACGTGCTGCTCGGGGAGATGGTGCCCAAGAACATCGCGTTGGCCGGCCCGGAGCGCACCGCGATGCTGTTGGTGCCACCGTATCTGGCCTACGTGCGCGCGGCTCGGCCGTTCATCGCGTTCTACAACCGATGCGCCAGCGTGGTGGTCCGCGCGTTGGGCGTGGAGCCCAAGGAGGAGCTGGAGATCACCGCCTCCCCGGTCGAGCTGAGCGAGATGATCGCCGAGTCGGAGTCGGAGGGTTTGCTGGACCGCGAGGAGCACACCCGGCTGACCCGGGCGCTGCAGCTGCGGCACCGGGTGGTGGGCGACGTGGCGGTGCCGCTGGCCCGGGTGCATGCGGTGCCGGTGGCCGCGACCGGCTCGGGCCCGACGGTGGGAGCGGTCGAGCAGGCCCTGGCCCAGACCGGGCACTCCCGGTTCCCGGTGACCAACCCCACCGGCGATTTCATCGGCTACCTGCACATCAAGGACGTGCTGACGCTCGACGACGACCCGACGACGGTGATCAACCTGGTGAAGGTGCGGCCACTGCCCCGGCTGCCGCGGTCGCTGCCGCTGGCCGACGGCCTGTCCCGGATGCGGCGCAGCAACAGCCACCTGGCGCTGGTGACCGACCAGGGCGGCGCCGTGGTGGCCATGGTGGCGATGGAAGACCTGGTCGAGGACCTGGTCGGGACGATGCGCGAGGCATAGCGGGACCGGCCCGACCGGCCGCGCCGCGCGGAGCCCGTATGATCTTTCACGACTACCAGTTAAGAAAGTGCTGGGGGCAGTGGATCGCTTGCGCGTACAGCTTCGTTGCTGGAGTGCGATCCCGGTGCCCGCCGCCGCGTCGATCTTGGGGCTGTCAGGGTAGCCTGACCTGCGCATGTCGGGTCAGGCAGCTCATGCTCGCCAGGATGTGCTCGGTAGGCTGATGCTATTGCCAATCTGGGCCCGGTCTGGTGGTCCAGGGCGGCCCGTGACGGAGGAGAATCATGACTGATCGCGTGTCGGCGGGGAACCTGCGCGTCGCCCGAGTGCTTTACGACTTTGTGAACGACGAGGCCTTGCCCGGCACCGACATCGACCCGGACAGCTTCTGGGCGGGCGTCGACAAGGTGGTCACCGACCTCACCCCCAGGAACCAGGAGCTGCTGCACCGCCGCGACGAGCTGCAGGCCCAGATCGACAAGTGGCACCGCCAGCGCGTCATCGAGCCGCTCGACATCGACGCCTACCGCGACTTCCTCATCGAAATCGGTTACCTGCTGCCCGAACCCGAGGACTTCACCATCACCACCTCCGGGGTGGACGACGAGATCACCACCACCGTGGGCCCGCAGCTGGTGGTGCCCGTGCTCAACGCCCGGTTCGCGCTGAATGCCGCCAACGCCCGGTGGGGTTCGCTGTACGACGCGCTGTACGGCACCGACGTGATCCCCGAAACCGACGGCGCCGAAAAGAGTTCGAGCTACAGCAAGGTTCGCGGCAACAAGGTGATCGCGTACGCCCGCAACTTCCTCGACCAGGCGGTGCCGCTGGAATCGGGTTCCTGGGCCGACGCGACCGGGTTGTGCGTCGAGGACGGCCGCCTGCAGGTGGCGACCGCCGACGGTTCCGTCGGCCTGGCCGAGCCGGAGAAGTTCGCCGGCTACACCGGGCAGCTCGGGTCGCCCGACTGGTCGGTGCTGCTGGTCAATCACGGGCTGCACATCGAGATCCTCATCGACCCGGAGTCACCGGTCGGCAAGACCGACCACGCCGGCATCAAGGACGTGGTGCTGGAGTCGGCCGTCACCACGATCATGGACTTCGAGGACTCGGTGGCCGCCGTCGACGCCGACGACAAGGTCCTCGGATACCGCAACTGGCTCGGCCTGAACAAGGGCGACCTGTCCGAAGAGGTCAGCAAGGACGCCAAGACCTTCACCCGGGTGCTCAACACCGACCGCACCTACACCACCCCCGACGGCCAGGGCGAGCTGACCCTGCCGGGCCGCAGCCTGCTGTTCGTCCGCAACGTCGGGCACCTGATGACCAACGACGCCATCGTGTGGAGCGACGGCGACGAGGAAAAAGAGGTATTCGAGGGCATCATGGATGCGCTGTTCACCGGCCTGACGGCGATCCATGGGCTCAAGACCGGCGAGGCGAACGGGCCGCTGCAGAACAGCCGCACCGGTTCCATCTACATCGTCAAGCCCAAGATGCACGGGCCCGACGAGGTCGCGTTCACCTGCGAGCTGTTCAGCCGGGTGGAGGACGTCCTGGGCCTGCCGCAGGGCACCCTCAAGATCGGCATCATGGACGAGGAACGGCGCACCACCGTCAACCTCAAGGCCTGCATCAAGGCCGCGGCAGACCGGGTGGTGTTCATCAACACCGGCTTCCTGGACCGCACCGGCGACGAGATCCACACCTCGATGGAGGCCGGGCCGATGATCCGCAAGGGTGCGATGAAGAACACCACCTGGATCAAGGCCTACGAGGACGCCAACGTCGACATCGGGCTGGCCGCCGACTTCAAGGGTAAGGCCCAGATCGGCAAGGGCATGTGGGCGATGACCGAACTGATGGCCGACATGGTCGAGCAGAAGATCGGCCAGCCCAAGGCGGGCGCCACCACCGCGTGGGTGCCCTCGCCGACGGCGGCCACCCTGCACGCCATGCACTACCACTACATCGACGTGGGCGCTGTGCAGGAGGAGCTCGCCGGCAAGAAGCGCACCACCATCGAACAGCTGCTCACCATCCCGCTGGCCAAGGAGCTGGCCTGGGCTCCCGAGGAGATCCGCGAGGAGGTGGACAACAACTGCCAGTCCATCCTCGGCTATGTGGTGCGCTGGGTCGCCCAGGGGGTCGGCTGCTCGAAGGTGCCCGACATCCACGACGTGGCACTCATGGAAGACCGTGCCACACTGCGGATTTCGAGCCAGCTGCTGGCCAACTGGCTGCGCCACGGGGTGATCACCGAGGAGGACGTGCGGGCCAGCCTGGAGCGGATGGCGCCGCTGGTGGACGCCCAGAACGCCAAGGACGCCGCCTATCAGCCGATGGCACCCAACTTCGACGACAGCCTGGCGTTCCTGGCCGCTCAGGATCTGATCCTGACCGGCACGCAGCAGCCCAACGGCTACACCGAACCGATCCTGCACCGCCGCCGGCGCGAGGCTAAGGCCCGCGCCGCGCAGTCGAATTGAGCCTGCGCCCGAATCGCGCTCGGT
This sequence comes from Mycobacterium lepraemurium, assembly GCA_002291465.1. GTDB lineage: Bacteria > Actinomycetota > Actinomycetes > Mycobacteriales > Mycobacteriaceae > Mycobacterium > Mycobacterium avium. Next base: position 2,271,589 of record CP021238.1, read on the forward strand.
CGTGTCATAGTTCCGCTGATGACTAAAATCGGCGCCGGATTATCGCTGGATCGACGGAAAGGCCGCAGACACCACGATGGGTAGGCACAGTGCGCCCGACCCCGACGACTTCCTCGACGAGCCATCGCCCGACCACCCGGTCGACGAGCGCGACGACGCTTACGCCTTCGACGCGCAAGGCGCGCCGGCCGAGGGCTACTACCCGGGCGAACGGCGCTACCCGGACGCGGACTTCGTTGCCGACGACGACTACGCGCCCGAGGAGTTCGCGCCCGGCGAGGATCTCGCCGACGAGGACCTCGACGACTACCCCGAGTTCCCGTCGCGCCCGCCGGCCCCGTCCGGCGCGCAGGAACCGCCGGCGTCGGCGCCGTCACTGCGCGCACGCCGGCTCGATTGGCGCGGCGGGCATCGCAGCGAGGGCGGCCGCCGCGGGGTCAGCATCGGCGTGATCGTGGCGCTGGTCGCCGTCGTCGTGGTGGTCGGGTCGGTGATCCTGTGGCGTTTCTTCGGTGACGCGCTGTCCAAGCGTTCGCACACCGCGGCCGGGCGCTGCGTCGGCGGCCAGGAGCAGGTCCCGGTCGTCGCCGACCCGTCGATCGCCGACGCCATCGAGCAATTCGCCGAGAGCTTCAACAAGTCAGCCAGCCCGATCGGCGATCACTGCATGGTGGTCAGCGTCAAGCCGGCCGGCTCCGACGCCGTGCTCAACGGCTTCATCGGCAAATGGCCCGCGGAACTGGGTGGGCAACCGGCACTGTGGATTCCGGGCAGCTCGGTCTCCGCGGCGCGGCTGGCCGGCGCCACCGCCCAGAAGACCATCACTGAGAGCCATTCGCTGGCCAGCTCGCCGGTGGTGCTGGCCGTCCGCCCGGAGCTGTTGCCGGCCCTGTCGGGTCAGAACTGGGCGGCACTGCCCGGGTTGCAGACCAACCCGGATGCGTTGGCGGGATTGAACTTACCCGCGTGGGGGTCGCTGCGGTTGGCGCTGCCGATGACCGGCAACGGTGATGCGGCGTTCCTGGCCGGCGAGGCGGTGGCGGCCGCGTCGGTGCCCCCGGGTGCCCCGGTGACGCAGGGCACCGGCGCGGTGCGCACGCTGCTGAGCGCGCAACCCAAGCTGGCCGACAACTCGCTGACCGAGGCGATGAACACGTTGCTCAAGCCCGGGGACCCGGCGAGCGCGCCGGTGCACGCGGTGATCACCACCGAACAGCAGCTGTTCCAGCGCGGGCAATCGCTGCCGGATGCCAAGGGCGCCTTGGCTTCCTGGCTGCCGCCGGGTGCCGCGGCAGTGGCCGACTACCCCACCGTGCTGCTCAGCGGGTCGTGGCTGACCCGCGAACAGGCCTCGGCCGCCAGCGAGTTCTCCCGGTCCATGCACAAGTCCGACCAGCTGGCCAAGCTGGCGAAGGCGGGCTTCCGCGTCAACGGGGGCAAACCGCCGAGCAGCCCGGTGACCACCTTCCCGGCGCTGCCGTCGACCCTGTCGGTCGGCGACGACGCGATGCGCGCGACGCTGGCCGAGGCGATGGCCAGCCCGTCGACCGGGCAAGCCACCACAATCATGCTCGACCAGTCGATGCCCGGCCAGGAAGGCGGGAAATCCCGGCTGGCCAATGTCATTGGGGCGCTTCAGGACAAGATCAAGGCGCTGCCGGCCAGCGCCGTGGTCGGCCTGTGGACGTTCGACGGCCACGAGGGACGCTCGGAGGTCACCAGCGGCCCGCTGGGCGACCCGGTCAACGGGCAGCCGCGTTCGGCGGCGCTGTCGGCCGCGCTGGACAAGCAGTACTCGTCGAGCGGCGGCGCGGTGTCGTTCACCACGCTGCGCATGATCTACCAGGACATGCAGTCCAATTATCATGCGGGACAGATGAATTCGATTCTGGTCATCATCGCCGGCCCGCACACCGACCAGACCCTGGACGGGCCCGGGCTGCAGGACTTCATCCGCAAGAGCGCAGATCCGGCCAAGCCGATCGCGGTGAGCGTCATCGATTTCGGTGCCGACCCGGATCGCACGACCTGGGAGGCGGTCGCCCAGCTCAGCGGCGGCAGCTATCAGAACCTCGCGACGTCGGCCTCCCCGGACCTGGCGACCGCGGTCAACGCCTCCCTGAGCTGAGCGGCCGGGCGCCGTCCCCGGTGCGACCCGGTGATAGATCCGCGCCTTAGAGACTACCGCGCCCGCGGGGGCCCCGGGCGGCCCGGCGCCGGGATCGCGCGCAATCATGGATAAATCGCGCCGAGCCTCTGTCGCACGGGCGCCGTCTGTGCCACACTCCAGCGATAGAGTACAACTGAATTTCTACCAACGCTGACCCGGGCAGGCGCGCGACAGGCCGGCCGTGCCAACCGTCGCGGGCCACCACCCACCCACTCGAGGAGAAGCGGTATGGCGACGACAAGCCGAATCAGCCGGCGCGGCAACGATTCCGCGGCGACAGTCCTGGCCGAACCCGATCAGCCGGACGCGCACCGGGCGTTGGCCGAGGACGTCCGGTGGTTCGCGGGCTCGCCGTTGGCGGCGGCCTTTGGCCGGCTGGCCCTCGACCAGGTGGCGCATCGGGAGATCGCGGCGGCGGTGGACCGCGGCGGACGGTTCGCCGACAATTTCACCGACCGCGGCATCCGCAGCACCGCGTTCACCGCCCTTGCGGCCTTCGGTGACAGCTCCGATGTCGAGGCGTCGCGGGCCGACCTCAAACGACTGCATCGCGACGTGCGCGGCACCGGCAAGGGGGCGTTCAGCGACACCCGCTACAGCGCCCTGGATCCCGAGTTGTGGACCTGGGTGGCTGGTCAGCGACCTTAACCTGCTGTACCAGGCTTACCTGCGGGTGTGCGGGCGCCGGCTGAGCACCGCCGAGAAGGAAGTCGTGTATCAGACGCTGCGCCGCGAACTGCAATTCCTCGAGCTGCCCAGCAAGCAGGGCAAGCTGCCGGCCACCCTGGACGAGATGCTCGACTATTATGACACCTTCGCCGCAAAACACTTGGTGTACAACGAGTTTCTGCAATTCGCCAGCCGCAGCTTCGTGGCGCCTCCGGTCCCGGGGCTGTTGCCCCGCCAGCTGCGGCCGGTGCTGCGACTGGTCTGGCCGGTGTTGACCTCGCTGACCGCGCGGCCGGTGGTGGTGTGCTCGGCTGCGGTCGCCCACCCCACCATGCGCCGGCTGCTCGGGGTGCGCTGGGGCGCGCGGGAGCAGGCCGAGTTCGCCGTCTACGTCGCCGCGCTGCAGCTGGGCTGGCGATGGCTGCCGCGCCGGCTCACCCTGGAGCCCTTGGCGTACAACCAGTACCAGTACGAGCGGCTGCGCGACCGCTATCGTTCGGTGTTGCTGGATTCGTTCGTCGCGCCGGGCCCCGGCTAGATCCGGCAGGATGAGTCCCGATACCGCGTCGAGACCCCGATCGGCTGGAGGCCAGATGGTTGACCGCGCGATGCTGCTCGGCTTGCTGCCCGACGGCCTGGCCACCCTCGATCCGACCGCCCGCACCGTCGTCACCGCGGCGCGCACCTGTTTCACCGAGCGCGGCTTCTCCAACACCACCATGCAGGATATCGCCGACGCGGCCGGCGTCGGCGTGGCCACCGTCTACCGCCGCTTCCGGCACAAGCGAAACCTGGTGCGGCTGGCCATCATCGACGAATCCGTGCGGCTGAGCACCCTGATCTCCGACGTCGCGGGACGCGTGGCGAGCGCCGAAGAAGGCATCGCCGAGGTGTTCGCCGTGTTCGTCCACGAAGCGTCGGCCCCCAAGCTGCTGACCCGCAGCATCCGGGAATCGCCCGCGGCCGGCGAGCTGTCCGCGTTCTTGACCGACGAGCATCTGATCGCCATCTCGCGCACCTACATCGCGAGCTGGTTGCGCCGCTGGCAGGAGCGCGGTGAACTGGCCGACGACCTCGACACCGAGGTGGTCAGTGAGATGATCGGGCGGCTGATCATCTCGCTCATCGAGACGCCCAAGTCCGTCATCCCGGTCTACAACCTCGCCAAGGCCCGCGATTTCGCCCGCCGGTACCTGGTGCCGCTGGTGTTGTCGGCCCCGGCGGCGCTATCCGGCTGATCGGGCAACGGGCACAAGACGAAGGCAACGGGCACAAGACGAATGGGTCAGGCGAACGCCTCGATCGGCGGGCACGAGCACACCAGGTTGCGGTCCCCGTAGGCGCCGTCGATGCGCCGCACCGGCGGCCACACCTTGGGTCGGAAGTCCTTGCCCAGCGGATAGGCCGCCTGTTCGCGGCTGTACGGGTGGTCCCAGTCGGTGGTCACCAGGCACTCGGCGGTGTGCGGGGCGCCGCGCAGCGGATTGTCCTCCACCGGCCACTCCCCCGCACCCACCCGGTCGATCTCGCCGCGGATGGCGATCATGGCGTCGCAGAAGGCGTCCACCTCGGTGAGGGTTTCGCTCTCGGTGGGCTCCACCATCAGCGTGCCGGCCACCGGAAAGCTCATGGTGGGAGCGTGAAAACCGTAGTCCGCCAACCGTTTTGCGACATCGTCGACGGTCACGCCGGTGGCCTTGGTGATGGGACGCAGGTCCAGGATGCACTCGTGGGCCACCATGCCGTTCTCGCCAGAGTAGAGCACCGGAAAGGATTCGTCGAGCCGCCGGGCGATGTAGTTGGCCGAGGTGATCGCGGTCAGCGACGCCGCGCGCAGGCCGTCGGCGCCCATCATCCTGATGTAGGCCCAGCTGATCGGCAGGATCGACGCCGAGCCGTAGGGCGCCGAGGACACCGGATGCCCCTGCGGCAGCTCCGGGGCGTGCGGATGCCCGGGCAAGAACGGCGCCAGGTGCGCGCGCACCGCCACCGGCCCCACCCCCGGCCCGCCGCCGCCGTGCGGGATGCAGAACGTCTTGTGCAGGTTCAGATGGCTGACGTCGCCGCCGAACTTGCCCGGCCGGGCCAGCCCGACCAGCGCGTTGAGGTTGGCTCCGTCAATGTACACCTGGCCGCCCGCGTCGTGGACGGCCGCGCAGATCTCGGCGATGTCGTGCTCGTAGACGCCGTGCGTGGACGGGTAGGTGATCATCAGCGTCGACAGCCGGTCGCGGTGGTCGGTGACCTTCGCGCGCAGGTCGTCGAGGTCGACGTCGCCGTTGTCGTGGCAGCCCACGACCACCACCCGCATCCCGGCCAGGGCCGCCGACGCGGCATTCGTGCCGTGCGCGCTAGACGGGATGAGGCAGATGTCGCGGTGCGGTTCCCCGCGGCTGGCATGGTAGTCGTGGATGGCCAGCAGGCCGGCATACTCGCCCTGCGACCCGGCGTTGGGTTGCAGCGAGACGGCGTCGTAGCCGGTGATGGCCACCAGCCAGTTCTCCAGGTCGCTGATGAGCCGGCGCAGCCCCGGGGTGTCGGACGCTGGGGCGAACGGGTGCTGACGGGCGAACTCCGGCCAGGTGATCGGCTCCATCTCGGCGGCGGCGTTGAGTTTCATGGTGCACGAGCCGAGCGGAATCATGCTGCGGTCCAACGCAATATCCTTGTCGGCCAGGGTGCGCAGGTAGCGCATCACCGCCGTCTCGGTGCGGCACTGGGTGAAGGCGGGATGGGTAAGGAATTCCGAAGTGCGGGTAGCGATTTCGCTGGCGACGGGCTCAGCGGGTGCGACGCCGAACGCCTCGAGCACCGCGGCGACGTGTTCGTCGGTGGTGGCCTCGTCGCAGGCCACCGAGACGTGGTCGTCGTCGACCCGCCACAGGTTGATGCCCCTGGCCTTGGCCGCGGCGATCACCGCGTCGGCCCGGCCCGGCACCCGCGCCAGCACGGTGTCGAAGTACTTCGCGTGCACCACCGCGGTGCCCAGCGCGGCCGCGATCGCCTCGGCGTGCCCGTGCACGCGGCGCGCGATCGCGGTCAGCCCCTCAGCGCCGTGGTAGCTGGCGTACATGGCGGCCATCACCGCCAGCAGCACCTGCGCGGTGCAGATGTTGCTGGTCGCCTTGTCGCGGCGGATGTGCTGCTCGCGGGTCTGCAGCGCCAACCGGTAGGCCGGCGAACCGTCGGCGTCCAGCGAGACACCGACCAGACGGCCCGGCAGCTGCCGGGCGTGGTTGGCGTGCACCGCCAGGTATCCCGCATGCGCGCCGCCGAATCCCATTGGCACACCGAATCTTTGGGTGGTGCCGAAGGCCACGTCGGCGCCGATCTCGCCGGGCGGGGTTATCAGGGTCAAGGCCAGCAGGTCGGCGCCGAGCGCGACCAACACGCCGCGCTCGTGCGCCTGCGCCACCAGGGCGGCCCAGTCGGTGATCGCGCCGCTGGCGCCGGGCAGCTGGGCGATGACGCCGAAGAAGTCGCCGTCGGGCAGCCCGTCCCGCGGGTCGGCGGTGACGATCTCGATGCCCAGCGGCCGGGCCCGGGTGGCCACGACGGCCGCGGTCTGGGCGAACACGTCGACGTCCACCGCCAGCCGGTTGGACTTGCCGCGAGAAGCGCGGTGCATCAGCGTCATCGCCTCGGCGGCCGCGGTGCCCTCGTCGAGCATCGAGGCGTTGGCGATCTCGAGGCCGGTCAAATCGGCCACCATGGTCTGGAAATTCAGCAGCGCCTCCAGCCGGCCCTGGCTGATCTCCGGCTGATACGGCGTGTAGGCGGTGTACCAGGCCGGGTTCTCCAGAATGTTGCGCAGCAACACCGGCGGGGTCAGCGTGTCGTAGTAGCCCTGCCCGATCATGGACACGGCGACGGTGTTGGCCTCGGCCAGGCCGCGCAGCTCGGCCAGCGCCTCGGTTTCGCTGGCCGGCGGCGGCAGCCGATCCAGGCCCGGCGCGATCCCGTCGGCCGAGAGCTGGTCGCGGATGCCGGCCGGGACGGCCTTGGCGGCCAGCTCGCCCAACGAGCCGACACCGATGACGTCGAGCATGGCCGCGACGGCCTGAGGGTCCGGGCCGATGTGCCGGGCGGCGAAAGTGGTGTGGTCGGGCACGGGAAACTCCTGACGAAGACGCTCGGGGCGAGGACGGCGGTGCTGCGGTGGTCCTCTCCCTCTGTCTTCACCCGTTCGCCGGGCGCCTGAGAGATTCGGCGGCCAGCGCTGTCGCGGCCGCCTTTCCCCATCGGCGGGTGCAGGCCCGAGGGCCGGCACCGCTTTCCAGAGGCATCATGTCTCGTGCGGTCCGGGTGCCTGAGAGGTTGACGGAGAGGTGTTGCTCCTTCGGCGTCCATGACTGGCCGTCACGGAACTCTCCCGCTCGAATGCGATGCGCCGCTCAGTTTACCCGCCCGCGCCGGCCGCCCACGCGCGCGGCGCCGGGCGTGATCAGCCGATCTTGCGGTCGCGGTGCTTGCGCCGGGAGGCCAGCTCGTCCTCCGGCTCGGCGATCGACTCGCCGCCGTCGGCCCGCTCGCCGGGGAAGCCCGCGATGACGCCGGTCAGCTCGCGCATGGCGCCGGAGACCGCGATGCCGAATACGCCCTGCCCGCCCTGCAGCAGGTCGACGACCTCCTCGGCCGACGTGCACTCGTACACGGTGGTGCCGTCGGAGAACAGGGTGATGTTGGCCAGGTCCTCCACCCCGCGCTGGCGCAGGTGGTCGACAGCCACGCGGATGTTGTGCAGTGAGATGCCGGTGTCGAGCAGCCGTTTGACGATCTTGAGCACCAGGATGTCTTTGAAGGAGTAGAGCCGCTGGCTGCCGGAGCCCGCCGCGCTGCGGATCGACGGCACCACCAGCGAGGTGCGGGCCCAGTAGTCCAGCTGCCGGTAGGTGATGCCGACGATCTGGCAGGCGCTCGGGCCGCGGTAGCCGACGAGTTCGTCGGGCACCGAGTCGTCGGGGAACAATCCGGGCTGGACCAGCGCGGCGGCCGCGGTGCCGCTGCGCTCACCGGTGCCCGCATTCCCGTCCTCGGCCAAATTGAGCTGCTCGTGGCGTGGCTGCTCGCTCACGGTGGTTCCTTCCCGCGATCGCGCTCTCGTCGGTAGCTGCGTCTCCAAGGCTGCATCGCAGCCACGTCCGCTCAGGCCCGGGTGCTAGTGAGCTTACGCTTGTCGATAGCCGCCGCGCCTGAAGTCGTCCTCAAAGTATGGCCGTCGCGGGCCCAAGTGGGCGAGCTATCCGCCAGCGTGTCGACATCACGCCGCCAGTCGAGACGCATCCGTGATATCGCCCTCCAGGCTAATCCAGCCGCCGCGTCGTTCCCAAAGCGCTGGTCGCGGGCGGGGAAGAATCTAGGTGGCCTTGAAATCGTCGGGCGAGACGCTGTCGAGGAATTCCTTGAACTTCTCCACCTCGTCCTCGCGGACGGCGGTGCCGCCCTCCTCGTCGCTCTCGTCCGGAATGAGCAGCCCGGCCTGGGCCAGCACCGCCTCCTCGACGTAGATGGGGACGCCGACGCGCAGCGCGATCGCCACCGAATCCGAGGGGCGCGCCGACACCGTGATGTTGCGGTCGAACACCAGGTCTGCGTAGAAAGTCCCCTCCTGCAGATCGACGATCCGCACCTCTTTCAGCGAATGGCCAAGCGCGGCAATGACATCCCTGATCAAATCGTGCGTCAACGGGCGAGGCGGCTCAACGCCTTGCTGCTCGAGGGCGATGGCGGCAGCCTCTGACTGACCGATCCAGATCGGCAGGTAACGGTCACCGTTGGTTTCGCGCAGTAACAACACCGGCTGGTTTTGCGGCTGCTCTACGCGAATGCCGACAACACGAACTTCACCCATTTGTGTCTGCCCTCCGCATTAGTGGCACCGGTTGATTGGTACTCGCCAGCGACGACGAGGTCAAAAAAAACCGCCCCACTGCCGAAACCAAGCTGTCGACCGAAGTCTAGTCCTCAGCGATCGAGAACGTCGCGAACGGCGGATTTGATCAACGACGTGTGCAACGTAATGGCCAGCGCCGCAACCTCACGCGCCAAGTCGTCGGCGCGATCGCGGGCGCCCGCCTTGCCGGCTTTGCCTACCGGCCCGGCGATTTGGGCGATCAGGTCCGACTGCCGGTCGGCCGCCGAGCGGAACGCGCGCAGATGCCGCGGCTCGACGCCGTAGTCCGACAGCGCCCGCGCGCACTGCAGGATCACGACGGCGTGCTCGTCGAAGAACCCGGCGGGCCCGGTGGTGATGATCCCGGCCTTGAGCAACGCCGTCAGCAGTTCGTCGTCGACGCCCGCGCGCCGCAGCAGCTCTTCGCGGCTGAGCCGGACGTGGGCCGGGGCCACCGCCGAGGTGTCCGAGCCGAGGCCCGCGGTGGCGCCGGCGTCGGTTCCGGGCACCGACACCAGCCGGGGTGCGGTGTAGGGGGTGTTGAAGGCGGGCAGCTCGCCGTCGGGTTGGGCGTCCAGCTGCGCCCGGATGACCTTCAGCGGCAGGTAGTGATCGCGCTGCGCCGTAAGGATGAAACGCAACCGCGCGCAGTCGTACGCGGTGAACCTTCGATACCCCGACGCGGCCCGTTGTGGCATCACCAGCCCTTCGGCCTCCAAGAAGCGAATCTTGGAGATGGTGACATCGGGGAAGTCCGGCCTCAACAATTCCAGGACCGCCCCGATCGACATCCCGGCCAGCGCCGAGCTATCGGGTACGCTCACTAGCCTGAAGAACCTCCGTCCTCACCCTGCTTGGGCCCGGTCAGAAACACCAAGCGGAACTTGCCGATCTGCACTTCGTCGCCGTTGGCCAGTACCGCGGAGTCCACGGGTTCCCGGTTGACGTAAGTGCCGTTGAGACTACCAACGTCGACCACGCTGAATTCGTTGTTTTCCAACCTGAATTCGGCATGCCGGCGGCTGACGGTGACGTCGTCGAGGAAAACGTCGCTGTCCGGGTGCCGGCCCGCCGAGGTGGTGGACTGGTCTAGCAGAAACCGCGATCCGGCATTGGGTCCGCGCTTGACGACCAGCAACGCCGAGCCCGCCGGCAACCCCTCCACCCCGGAGACCGCGCTCTCGGTGCCCGCCTGGGCGGGCACGTCCAGCTCGTTGAGGAAGTCGGCACGGAAGACGGAAGTCGTCTCTACCGTGACTTCGTCCCCGCTTTGGTCCTGACTTCCAGAGTCCATGTCCGTCACGCGCTGCTCCTCACTGGCCGCTGTGGCGTTGTCTGTCCGGGCCGCTCGGCCGGCCGTCGCACCGGGCTCGTCCGCCCGGTATGCCGCCTACTGCCGTCTCGTAGTTTCAGTGTCTTACACGTGTCATTCACCGGTCTTCAAAGGCCCTTCACGGATCGCTGCACGGATCCCTTCACCGATCGATGTATCGACGGTACCGCGCACGTCGCCGCAATGCGCCCACCACCTGACGATCCGAAACGTTGATTTCCCCCGTGTGCCGGCCGCACCGCTCGCTTGGCCGGGCGGGCTGCAGGGACATTAGCAACCGTCATTCGGTCAGCGTTCCGCGGTAAGCCTCGGCGTCGAGCAGTGCGGTGATGGCCGACTCCAAGGCGGCGGCGTCGGACACCTGGACATCCAGCAACCAGCCGGCCCCGTACGGGTCGGAGTTGACCAGCTGCGGGCTGCCTTCCAGGTCGGTGTTGACCGCCGTCACCGTGCCCGACACGGGGGCGTAGAGGTCCGACACCGATTTCGTGGATTCGACCTCGCCGAAGGATTCCCCCGCGGTCAGCTGCGCGCCCACCTCGGGCAGCTGAACGAAAACGACGTCACCCAACGCCGACTGGGCGAAGTCGGTGATGCCCACCCGCACGGTGTCATCACCGCTTCGGCGAACCCATTCGTGTTCGGCGGTGTAGTGCAGGTCGGGCGGGATGTCGCTCACGGTGATCCTGTCTGTTCGGGAGTGGCTCACTTGACGGGCTGAGCGTATTGGTGCGGTTTTGGTTGCCGCAAGGTGGTCACGTCCACCCGGTCGGCCTGCTGGACGGACATCCGTCCGCCCACCCGCTTGACGGTGTCCTGTGCGCCACCGGGAATGTTCATGGCCGCGGCCAGGGTGGGCGGATCGCCAATCGCCATAATCGAATACGACGGCGACAGCGTTTTCGAGTCGATGGTCAACGACCCCGGCATACCCGCCACCCAGGTGTCCACACCCACCCGCACCGACTGGTGCGCGTCGTTGACTTCGAGCGCCTCGGCGCCGGCGGCGCGCAGCTCGTTGACCACGTCGAGCATCGCCTCGGGGGACACTCCCGGCGCGGGGTCGTCGATCGTGACGGTGACACCGGGCCCGGTGGCGCCCACCGCACCGACCAGGATGGACAGCGCCGCCAGCAGGGATTGCGCGGACTGGATGGCGGCCTGGTCGTTATTGCCGGACGCCTGAAGCGAATTCAGCGTGTTCTGCAGTTCGCTCACCTCGGCGCTGAGCGTGCCCTCGCGCTGCCGCAACGAGTCCAGCAACACCAACAGGTCCGCGGGCCGCGCCGTCTCCAGCGAGTCCCCCGATTCGGTCTGGCGGACCTGGGTGACGATCGCGATGCCCAGCAGCAGACACAACAGCACGGCCAGGGTGCCGAAACCGAACCGGGAACGGCCCCGCGCAGCATCCCGGACAACCCGGTGCGGCGCAGCGCCGCACCGGGTTGTCCGGGATGCGGATACCCAGCACCACGATGATGGCCGTCGACAACTGGGTGCCCACCCCCAGCTGGTCGCCGACGTAGACGATCAGCGCGGCGACGAAGACGTTGAACACGAACGAGATCACGAACACCTTCGGACCGAAGATGCGTTCCAGATACGCACGCAGACCGCCGAACACCGCGTCCAGCGCCGCGACCACCGCGATCGGCAGGTAGGGCTGCACGACCTCGGGCACCGACGGATGGAACACCAGGCCGAGCACGATGCCGATCGCCAGTGCCGCAATACCGATCATGCGCGGCTTCCCGTGTCGCGCCGGAAGGGAAACCGGAATGGGAATCCTGTTCGGGATTCTTCTCACTGTGGCCCAATCTGCTTGGCGACCTTGACATCCCGGACCGATCCGGCAGGCAGCGTTAGTCCGTCGGCGACATCCACGGTAACCACCACGCCGTAGGAGATCTGCAGCAGCCTCAGCCGCTGCATCCCCGGGCTGGTGTTGAGGGCGTCGCGCAGCGCGTGCGGCGGCCCGATCGCCAGGATCGTGTAGGGGCCGCTGGTCGGGTTGTTGTCCACCAGGATCGCGCCACCGGTCTGCCGGATGGTCACGGTCGGGCCGATCCGCACGCCGCCGACCGAGACGACCTCGGCGACGCCGGCCCACAACGAGTTGACCACCAGCTGCAGGTCGCGGTCCAAGATGATCTGCCTGCTGCCGCTGACCCGCTGCTTGGACACGTCGGAAAGGTTCGGGCCGGCGCCCGGATCGGTCACCGGCACCTTCAGGCCGGGGCCGATCACCGCCGTGCTGGCCGCCGCCAGGCCGAGCGCGGCGAGGCGTTTGAGCAGCCGCTGCCCCTCGGCGTCGTCGGCCGGGGCGTGCCGCTGCACGTCGTCGACCTTCGCCGACAGCTCGTTGCGCCGCTGCGCCAACTTCGCCGCCGAGCCTTCCGTGGTCCGCACATTGCCCAGCAGCAGCTGCTGCGCGCTGCGCACCCCAGGGGCCACCGAGCGGGCCTGGGCGACCGCGGCCGCGAAGACAGTGGCTATCAGCAGCGCTGCCAGCGCCTGCCACAGCCAGCCGGACACCCGCCGGCGCCGGTTGCGCGTTTGGCCGCCGCCGCGGCGTAGCCGGGATCCAGATGCTCGGAGAGCAAGGCGCGCAGCAGCGAGGGCATCGGAATCCGCTGCGGGCGCGCCGCCAGGTGCGCGCTGTGACCGGCGTTGGGGTCATAGCCGCCGAGCGCGCGGTCCACGTCAGCCATGGTCGACGACCTTCGCCATGGTCGACGGGCGCGCCGCGCGGTCGACCTTGGGCATCCGGCGCACCACCAGCGTCATCTGCACCGCGTACTGCGCGAACGCCCACAGGTAGGCGTACAAGCCCCAGATCAGGAAGGCCCAGCCGCAGGCGCCCACCACGCGGCTCCACAATACGTCCCAGGTGCCCAACAGCACCAGCGGGAACCCGGACATCAACGCGAACGTCGCCGCCTTGCCGATGTAGGTCACCGGCAGCGCCGACAGGCCGCGGCTCCACAGCAGCGGCAGCGTGGCGGCCAACAGGCCGTCGCGGGCGAGCAGGACGACGGCGAACCACCACGGCACGATGCCGCTCAACGCCAGCACGACGGGCACGACCACCATGTAGAGGCGGTCCACCGCGGGGTCGAGCAGCACACCCAGCCGCGAGGACTGGTTGAGCAGCCGGGCGATTTTGCCGTCGGCCCAGTCCGAGGCGCCGCTGAACATCAGGATCGCCACCGCCCACCCGTTGGCGTGGGCGACCAGCAACGCGTAGACGAACACGGGGATGACCGCCAGGCGGACCGCGCTGAGCGCGTTGGGCACCGTCAGCACCCGGTTGGGTGGAAGCACCGGCTCCATGTGCCGTGACATTAGCCAAGCGCGGCGCCCCGTGCGCGGCTGGCCGCGCACCCGGCTAGCGGAACACCCCGGGCAGGCTCAGGGTGGACAGCGTGTCGTCCGACAGCGGGTTGTCGTTGACCATGTACGTCCACGTCGACGTCGGCCGGGCCAGCTTCGACAGATCCAAGCCCGGCTCGTCCTCGAGCACGTTGGCGGTTTCGAACGTCTGCTGGGCCGCCTCGATCGCGTCGGCGGCCAGCGACGCGAACGCGTCGACCGCCAACCGGTGGAATTCGTCCAGCGGATTCTGCCGGCCCAGCGCCCGCAGGTGGATGCTCTCGCGGATGTCGGCCAGGTACGCCAGATGGTCGGCCCAGCCGCGGTCGAGGTGGTAGAGCATGATGTGCCGGCAGATGGTTTCCAGGCGTTCCTCGGGAATCTCCTCGGCCAGCTCCCGGTGGCGCTTCGGCGCCAGCTCGGCCAGCTCCTCACGCGCGGTTGCGGTGCGCAGCAACGTGTTACGGCGGTCGACGATGATCGCGCGCTGCTGGGCGATCAGCTGATTGTAGCGCCAGGTGTTCGCGTGCACGTCGAGCATGCGGCCCTCGGCGACGCGCTGGGCGTGATCGAGCAGCCCGGCCGCCTTGGGGCTGACGATCCGGCCGTCGCCCGTTTCCGGGTCGGTTTCCATCGGCAGCTTGTTGCGGTCGAGGTTGGCCGCCACCACGTCGTCCTCCCAGCTGGAGAAGAACACCGACGACCCCGGGTCGCCCTGCCGGCCGGCGCGCCCGCGCAGCTGGTTGTCCAGCCGCTCGGTGTGGTGCCGGCCGGTGCCCACCACGTGCAGCCCGCCCAGCTCGGCGACCCGGTCGTGGTCGGCCTCGTCGGAGCCACCGAGCCGGATGTCGGTGCCGCGCCCGGCCATTTGGGTGGACACCGTCACCACCCCGAACTTGCCGGCCTCGGCGATCACCTGGGCCTCCTCGGAGTCGTTCTTGGCGTTGAGCACCACCGCCGGCACGCCGCGGCGCAGCAGCCGCTCGTGCAGCTCCTCGGATTCGGCCACGTCGCGGGTGCCCACCAGCACCGGCTGCCCGGTTTCGTGGACTTCGATGATGTGCTCGACGATCGCGTCGTTCTTGGCGGCCGCCGTGATGTAGACGCGGTCGGCCTCGTCCTCGCGGATGTTGGGTTTGTTCGGCGGAATCGGCGACACACCGAGCTTGTAGAACTGGCGCAGCTGCTCACCGGCGGCCAGCGCGGTGCCGGTCATGCCGCACACCGTGGCGTACCGGTTGATCAACGCCTGCACGGTGATGGTGTCGAGCACCTCCCCGGTTTCGGTGGTCTCGATGCCCTCCTTGGCCTCGACGGCGGCCTGCAGGCCGTCCGGCCAGCGCTGCAGCTGCGCGATCCGCCCGCGCGAGGCGTTGATCAGGTGCACCGCGTCGTCGCGGACGATGTAGTGCACGTCGCGCTGCAACAGCACGTGCGCGTGCAGCGCGACGTTGACCTCGGTCAGGGTGGTGCCGACGTACTCCTCGGAGTACAGGTCGATGCCGCCGAGCACCTTCTCCACCTTGCGCGCGCCGACGTCGGTGAGATGCACGTTGCGGCTGTCGGCGTCGGTGTCGTAGTCGGTGCCGGCCTCCAGCTCGCCAACCAGCTTGATGATCTCCAGCCGCGGCGTCTCGCGGTGCGTCGTGCCGGCCAGCACCAGCGGCACCAGCGCCTCGTCGACCAGCACCGAGTCGGCCTCGTCGATCAGCGCCACGTCGGGGTTGGGCGAGACCAGGTCCGCAACGTCGGTCACCAGCTGATCGCGCAGCACGTCGAAGCCGATCTCGTTGACCGAGGCGTAGGTGACGTCGCAGCCGTAGGCGGCCCGGCGCTCCTCGCTGGACGACTCGGCGGTGATCCAGCTGACCGTGAGCCCCATCGCCTCGATCAGCGAGCCCATCCATTCCGCGTCGCGGCGGGCCAGGTAGTCGTTGATGGTCACCACGTGCACGTGCCGCCCGGCCAGCGCGTAGCCGGCCGCCGCGATCGCCCCGGCCAGGGTCTTGCCCTCGCCGGTGGCCATCTCGATCACGTCGCCGGCCAGCATGCGCAAGGCCCCAAGCAGCTGCACATCAAATGGGCGCAAGGCGGTCGCTCTTTCGGCGGCCTCCCGGGCGATGGCCAGGAACTGTGGGATGTCCTCGGACTCGGCGAGGTCCTCCAGGTTGAGCAGCCCGGCGGCCTTGCGCAGCTGCTCGTCGGTCAGCCCGGCGGCCTTGTCGTCGTATTCCGACGAGTCGGTCACCAGGGTGAGTGAACGGCTGCGGTTCTTTTCCGTGCTGGCGCCGAGGAGGCGCCAGAATCGGCTGCTCAGCCGGCCGGGTTGAGCGCGGTTCGTCTTAGGCACAGGTCAACGGTACCGGTGGGGCGAGCCCGCGTGGTCGCACCCGACACGCCCGTCAGGCCAGGTTCGACCGCCGCGGGTAGGCGACCGTGGGGTCGGTGAGCACGTTGACGACGGCGGGCAGGCCGCTGGCGAAGGCGCGTTCCAGCGCCGGTCGCAGCTTGCCCGGCGCGGCGACCAACTCGCCGTGGCCGCCCAACGCGCGCGCCACCTCGTCGTAGCGGGTGCCCGGTCGCAGCTCGGCCACCACCGAATAGCCGTACAGCTGCTCCATTGGATGCTTTTCCAGCGCCCAGATCCCGTTGTTGCCGATCACCGAGACCACCGGCACCCGGTGGCGGACCAGGGTGTCCCATTCCATGCCGCTGAAGCCGAACGCGCCGTCGCCCTGCAGCAGCACCACCTGGCGCTCCGGCCGAGCCAGCTTGGCGGCCAGCGCGTAGCCGGGTCCCGACCCCAGGCAGCCGAAGGGGCCGCTGTCCAGCCAGCAGCCCGGCCGGTAGCTGTCGATCACCCGCCCGGCGTAGGAGCCGAAGTCGCCGGCGTCGATGACGACGATGGCGTCGCGGTCCAGCATCGGCGCCAGCTCCGCGTACACCCGCATCGGATGCAGCGGGACGCGGTCGTCGGCCAGCTGGGCCTGCTCGGCGGCGCGCGCCCCCGTCTCGGCCGTGCGTAGTTCGTTGATCCAGTCCCGGTGGTCGCCCCCACCCGCGGTGGCCAACGCGGCCAGGATCGTCATCAGGTCGCCGTACAGCTGCGCCTCGACGGGCCGGGGATGCTTGCGCTCGGGCGCCACCCGGTCGGCCACGATCAGCCGGGTGTGCGGCCCGAACACCGCGCCGAAACCGAGCCGGAAATCCATGTGCACCCCGACGATCAGCGCGACATCGGCCTCCCCCAACGCTTTTCCGCGAACGCGGGAGAAGGCCAGCGGATGGTCGGCGGGCACCGCCCCGCGTGCCATCCCGTTCATCAGCACCGGGATGGCCAGTTCCTCGGCCAGCCGCAGCAGGGCCGCTTCCCCGTGCCCCCACCAGACGTTGGTGCCCGCCATGATCACCGGCCGCTTCGCGCCGGACAGCAGGCCGGCGGCCCGGCCCAGCGCGGCGCCGTCGGGTTCGGGTTCGCGCGGCAGGTCGACGAGCGCCCCGGGGCGGCCGTCGTCCTCGGCCATGGAGAACACGTGGTCCATCGGGAAGTCCACGAAGCCCACGCCGGACGGGGCACCGACAGCCGCGCGCAAGGCGTCGTCGACCAGCCGGCCGGCGTCGGCGGCCGATTGCGCGGTGGCGGCGAAACGGGCCAGCGGCGCCACGAACGGCACGTGGTCGATCTCCTGCAGCGAGCCCATGCCCCATCGCTGCGCCGGCGCCCGGCCCCCCAGCACCACCAGCGGCGAGGAGTTCTGTTGCGCGGCGGCCATCGCGCTCATCCCGTTGGTGACGCCGGGCCCCGCGGTCAGCGCGGCCACCCCGGGCAGCCGGATCACCTTCGACCAGCCCTCGGCGGCGAACGTCGCGGTCTGTTCGTGCCGGGTGTCGATCAGCCGAATGCCTTCGTCCCGGCAGCCGTCGTAGATGGAGAACAAGTGGCCGCCGGACAGCGTGAAGACGGTGTCGACACCGCTGGCCCGGAGCCGGCGCGCGACCAGCCGGCCGGCGTGCAGAGTCGGTGCGGGGGTGGCGCCACTGGTCATCACCGCAGCCTATCCAGATCCGTCCGGTACCTTCGCCGAAGGATTTCAAGTTGAGGAGAGTCCGACCACCTCGACCGTAAGGAGACGCCGACGATGGGTGCCAAGCCGTTCAAGCCGTCGATCGACTGGTCGGCGGCGCTTGTCGATTCCTTGCGGTGGCTGGCCATAGCGTGGGTGATCAGCGCCGTCTGCCTGTTCGGGGTGCTGCTGGCGTTCCGGTTCCTCACGCCCTGGGGCCGGCAGTTCTGGCGGATCACCCGCGGTTACTTCGTGGGCGCCCACAGCGTGCGGGTGTGGCTGATGCTCGGCGTGTTGCTGCTGTCGGTGCTGCTGTCGGTGCGGCTGAGCGTGCTGCTCAGCTTCCAAAGCAATGACCTGTACACGGCGCTGCAGAAGGCGTTCGAAGGCATCGCGTCGGGCAATGACGCGGTCAAACATTCGGGGATACATGGCTTTTGGGTATCGCTCGGCATCTTCTGCCTGCTGGCGGCGCTGTGGGTGACCCGCTTCATGGCCGACGTCTATCTGACGCAGCGGTTCATCATCGCGTGGCGCATGTGGCTCACCGCGAACCTCACCGACGACTGGCTGGCGGGCCGGGCGTATTACCGGGACCTGTTCATCGACAACACGATCGACAACCCAGATCAGCGCATCCAGCAGGACATCGACATCTTCACCGCCAACGCCGGCGGGACGCCGAGCGTCCCGTCCAACGGCACGGGCAGCACGTTGCTGTTCGGGGCCGTCAACGCGGTGGCCTCGGTCATCTCGTTCACCGCGATCCTGTGGAAGCTGTCCGGGGACCTGAACCTGTTCGGCTTGGTGTTGCCGCGCGCGATGTTCTGGACGGTGCTGGTGTACGTGTTCATCGCGACCGTCGTCGCCGTTTGGCTTGGGCGCCCGCTGATTTGGCTCAGCTTCAACAACGAGAAGTTGAATGCCGCCTTCCGTTATGCGCTGGTGCGGTTGCGGGACGCCGCGGAGGCGGTCGGGTTCTACCGCGGCGAGCGCGTCGAGCGGGCCCAGCTGTGGCAGCGTTTCACGCCGATCATCGCCAACTACCGCCGGTACGTGCGCCGGACCATCATCTTCAACGGCTGGAACTGGTCGGTGACGCAGATCATCGTTCCGCTGCCGCTGGCCATCCAGGCGCCGCGACTGTTCGCCGGCGAGATCGCTTTCGGCGATGTGACCCAGACGGCCACGGCGTTCAACAACATTCACGACTCGCTGTCGTTCTTCCGGAACAACTACGACGCCTTCGCCGCCTTCCGGGCCGCGATCATCCGTCTGCACGGCCTGGTGGACGCCAACAGCACGGGCCGGGCGCTGCCCGCCATCCTCGTCAAACCCAGCGAAGAGACGGCGGTCGAGCTGCGCGGTATCGAGGTGCGCACCCCTGAGGGAGATCAGCTGGTCGACTCGCTGGACATCCAGCTCGACGAGGGCGACACGCTGGTGATCACCGGACGCTCGGGGGCCGGCAAGACGACGCTGCTGCGCAGCCTGGCCGAATTGTGGCCGTACGCCTCGGGAACCTTGTGCCGGCCCGACGGCGACAACGCGACGATGTTCCTGTCGCAGTTGCCCTACGTGCCGCTCGGCACGCTGCGCACCGTGGTGTGCTACCCGAATTCGCCGGACAGCATCGCCGATTCGCAGCTGCACGAGGTGCTCACCAAAGTGGCTCTGGCGCCGCTCATCTCCCGGCTGGACGAAGACCAGGACTGGGCCAAGGTGCTCTCCCCCGGCGAGCAGCAGCGCGTCGCGTTCGCGCGCGTCCTGCTCACCAGGCCCAAGGCGGTCTTCCTCGACGAGGCCACCTCGGCGCTGGACGAGGGGCTGGAATACGCGCTGTACCAATTGGTTCGGGCCGAGCTGCCGGGGTGCGTGATGGTCAGCGTGAGCCATCGGCCCACCGTCGAGCAGCACCACGACCAGCAGCTGCACCTGCTCGGCGGCGGCCCGTGGCAGCTGAGCCCGGTGGAAAAGGAGCCCGCGCGGGTTTGATGTGCGCCTACGCTGTCGCGGCGCGGCGGGCCGCGTGCGCTCCGGCGCGGCGCCCGAAGAACGAACCCTCACCCAGCTGCGTCCCGCTGGCGTACCCCTTGCCGTCCTGAGCCAGGTTCGACGCGCACGCGCCGGCGGCATACAACCCGGGCACCACCGAGCCGTTGGCCCGTTGCACCTCGCCGTCGACGGTCACCGCCAGGCCGCCGATGGTGAACCCCGAGTACATCGCCCGCCCGAGCGACAGGTCGAACACCGCCCACGGTCCATTGTCTTGTGCAGCAAGGTATTCCGGCTGCTTGTGGAAATCCGGGTCTTCGCCCGCAGCGGCGAACTTGTTGTAGCGCTCCACCGTCGCGGCCAGGTTTCCGGCCGGAATGCCCAGCGCGGCTTCCATTTCCGCGATCGTCTCGTAGCCGTCGAGGAACCGGATCAGCGCCATCTCCGGCATCTCGGTGTGCGCCTCGTCCACGATCAGGTATGCGGTTTTCTCCGGCTGCTCCAACACGAAAGCCGACGTGCGCGAATGATAGGAGTCCTCGGCGACGAAGCGCTTACCCTCCTTGTTGACGATGATCCCGGTCAGCAGCACCTCCGGCGGGTAGGCGGCCGCGGTGATGAACAGCTCGTTCATGTGCTTGGTCGCCCCGCCCGCCGACACCCCCATCCGGATGGCCAGGCCGTCGTCGTGCGGATTGCCCAGAACGTACGGCGCCACCAGGCCGTGGTACTTGGTGCGCCGCGGCTGGCCCAACGCCGGCGTGTGCTCGGCTACCATCTGCGGATTCATCGCGAAGCCGCCGGCCGCGAGGACCACCGCGTCGGCCTTGACCGCGCCGGTCTCGGTGAAATGCTTCCAGGCCACACCGACCACGGCGCCGTCGTCGTCCACGATCAGGTTGGTCGCCCCGGTTTCGTAACGGATCTGCACACCCAGCGCCTCGGCGCGTTTCACCAGCAGGTCGATCACCATCGCGGCCCCGCCCAGCTCCCCGGGCACCGGCACGGAATGCCCGCGCGGTGCCGGCTTGGCCTCCTCACAGAACGGCCACACCTTCTCGTTGCCGGTGTAGCTCAGGCCCTCGGTGCCCGGCGGGACGACCACCTTGCCCGGGTAGTAGCTGCGTTCGAACTGAAAACCCAAGTCTTCCAACCAGTTGAAGTGCTCGACGCTGCCCCCGCAGTAGGCGCGGATCTTGTCCAGCTCGGGCTCCCGCGACACCGCCACCAGGTACTTGTACATCTCCTCGGCGGAGTCGTCGTGACCGGTCGCCTGCTGCACCGCGGTGCCACCGCCGAGGTAAAAGTGGCCCCCGGCAAGCGAGGTGGTGCCGCCGGCCGCGGCCGCGCGTTCCAGCACCAACACCCGCGCGCCATCG
The DNA here is from genome assembly GCA_002291465.1 of Mycobacterium lepraemurium. Lineage (GTDB taxonomy): Bacteria > Actinomycetota > Actinomycetes > Mycobacteriales > Mycobacteriaceae > Mycobacterium > Mycobacterium avium. The sequence continues at coordinate 2,292,464 of CP021238.1, forward strand.
GCCGCCGCGCTGACCGCGGCGCAGCCGCCGGCAATGCCGAAGCCGATCACCACCACGTCGACGTCGTCGGACCACGACGTCACGTCATGGGCACTGACAGTTGCCGGTATCTCGGTGCTCATTGGCGCCATTCCTCCTCATTGCCGTGCCACGCGTTTGCGCGGGCACGGCTCACCGCTGCTGCTGTTTGATGTAGCCGTAGAACGCCCGCATCTCGGGCGCGATGTAGGCGAACTCCACGAACGGAACTCCCGCCTGCGGCGCCGAGACATAGGCGAAGTGGATTCCGCCGGGCATCACACCCTGCTGCACCACCGGGGCGCCCCGCTCGCCGGCCCGCGCCAGTGCTTCGGCCAACTGCTCGGGGCTGTCGGCCTCGACGCAGATGTGGTGCAACCCCGGCCCGCCATCGGACAGCAAGTCACTATAGATGTTCTCGCCGCGAACCGGTTGGATCAGCTCCAATTGCATGTCGCCGAGATAGCTCAGCGAGATGCTCGCGACGAAGTCGGCGGGCTTACCCCGGTAGCTGCAGGCATCCGCAGTAAAATGCACGTCCGGTATCCGCACCCACTTGCGCACACCTAACAGGCCGGTGAGGGCCGTTTCGGTGGCATCCAGGTCGCCGGTGACCCAGGCGATCTGCGTCGGCGACTGCACGGGAAGCGTCATCGTCTCGCACAATAGTCTGGCCGCCGGGCGGCCAGAAAGGGCCCGAAAGAATTTGCCGTGCCGATCCGGTCCGAACCCGGAAACCGCGGGTGAACACGTTCTAATTCCGTGTTCCGCAGTCCGTGACCGACCGTGACCGGGTCAGTGCCGGGTCAGCACGTGGACCAGCAGCCGCAGCTGGGCGTCGAAGACAGTTTCCGCATCGGTCAGCGTGTCCGCCCCGTACTGTCCGAACACCTCGAGGCTGATCGCGCCCAGCACCCCCGCCCACAGCAAAAAGCACTTGGCGATCACCAGGTCATCGCCCGGGAAGCCGAATTCGTGCCGGATCCGTTCAAAGTCGGATGACATCGGTTGCGGCGCAGTGTCATTGGTCAGCCGGATATCGCCGGTGGTGATCCCCGCCGCCACGGCGTCGAACAACGCCGCGACCACCCGGGTGCCGGCAGCAACGGTGCGTTCGGGGGCGCGTGGTACCCGGGAACCGAGCTGCCGTAGAGCAGGGCCCAGCATGCCGGGTGCTCGACGGCCCAGCGCCGGGTGGCGCGCGATGGCGATGACGTCGTCGCTCCACTTTTCGCCCGCGGTTTCGCGGGCCCGGTCCACGGTGTCGGCCAGGTCGGAATAGGCGTCCACCAGCAGCAGGGCCAGCAACTCATCGCGGCTGGACACGTAGCGGTACACCGCCGAGGACACCATGCCCAGGTCGCGGGCGATGCGCGGACCGACAGCCCGGCCGCGCACCGGTCCACCAGTTGGCGGCGACCGAGTTCGATGATGCGCCTCGATCTGCTCCCGGGACTGCTGTCGTTTGCCCACCCGGTCAGTCTGACACAACCGAGAACACCGCTCTTGCTTTCCCGACCGCCTTGTAGCAGCGTGTTCGAAATGGAGAGCACCGCTCTCTGGCATTGCCCCGCGATTCGCTGAGAGGACGGCGCCCATGTCCACCCGATACGAAGAACCGAACCGGGCCGCCCGCGCGGCCAACGTGGTGGTCCGCTGGCTCGCCGACGCGGGCGTCAGCATCGCGGGCACCCGGGCACTGCGGGTCCGCGGCCGCAAGACCGGGAAGCGGCGCGCGGTGGTGGTCAACCTGCTCACGGTGGACGGGACGGACTATCTGGTCTCGCCACGCGGCGACACCCAGTGGGCCCGCAACGTGCGGGTCGCGTCCGTCGTCGAGCTGGGTCCGCGCTGGCGCTGGCGACGCATGCGGATCAGCGAGGTCGACGACGCGGCCAAGCCGCAGCTGCTGCGGCGTTACCTCGACCGGTGGTACTGGCAGGTCAAGGACTACGTCGCCGGGTTGACCCCGGACAGCAGCGACGAGCAGTTCCGCGCCGCGGCGCCCAGCATTCCGGTGTTCGCGCTGACGAAGGCGGGCTGAACGGGCCTATCCGGCACTCAGCGCGCATTGTCGCGCACCCCGAGGTCTTCGCGGACTTCCTCCGACGTCGCCTGCCACGACACCGCGGCCGGGTACTCCCCCCACACGCTGTTGAAGATCCCGACGATCTGTCCCGGGCCGCCGCTGGGGGCCAGATACACCGGCCCGCCGGAGTCGCCGTTGTGGCTCTGCACCCCGTGCGACATGGTGAACCAGCCGTTGTTCACGCTCTCCACCGTACCGCAGGTCTCCCCGGTGATCACCCCGAAATGGCAGACCGGCTGCCCGGGCGTCAGCGCCAGCCCGGGGTCGGAGACGAGCGGCCGCCCGCCCGGCAGGATGTTGTTCGCGGTGACGCCGTTGTCCAGCACGATCGCCTCGTAGTCGTTGATCACCTGACTGGTCGACACTGTCGTTCCGCTGGGGGTGTTGTCCCGGAAGGCCGCCATCCGCCCGATCACCGTGCCGCCGCGGTCGGTCACCACCCCGCCGCCCCGGCAGTGTCCGGCGGTGAACGCGATCTTCAGGCCGGGGTCGACGTAGCCCAGCGTGCAGACCCGGTTATCCTGCCGTATCTCCATGCCCGGATACACCATGACGTCGGCTTTTGCCGCCGACGCCGGCAGCGTGGCGGCCAGCGCTGTGACAGTGATCGATGCGGCGAAGGCGCGTGTTGCCAGGCGATGCACCATGAACTCCGATCCATCGGGCCAACTACCGACGGGAGGTCGAGGTTACGGCGTAACCGTCCTCCACGCTCAGCTTTTCGCGCCGGCCAGCGCCGATGTTACAGAGAGGTCACGACCGGCGCGCCGGCTGCGGTTCGGCCGGCGCTGCGCGGCGCCCAGCCGGGCGGCCCGAACACGTAGCCCAACCGGTCCCGCAACCGGCTCGCCGACCGCCAGTCGCGGGCGATGGCGACGTATTCGGACGTATTCGCGGGTCTGCAGCTTCCAGACGTTGAAGGTATCCACCTGCATGGTCAGGCCGTAGTGCGGGCGGAACAGCTCGGCCTGGAAGGTGCCGAACAGCCGGCCCCACGTGATAAGGATGTCGCCGTAGTTCTTGTCCAGGTACACCGTGTCCATGCCGTGGTGCACCCGGTGATGCGACGGCGTGTTGAACACGAATTCGAACGGGCGGGGCAGCTTGTCGATCCGCTCGGTGTGGATCCAGAACTGGTAGATCAGGTTCACCGAGAAGCTGAAGAACACCATACACGGAGGAATTCCCAACAGCGGCAACGGAATCCACATCAAGATCTCGCCGCTGTTGTTCCACTTCTGGCGCAGTCCACCCGTTGCCGCCCGTCCTGTTCTGGGCGCCAGGGTAGGAGCGGAGATGCGGTCGTCCCGCCAACGAGCCGCGGCTCAAATGGAATTCATCAGATCGGCGGTGAAGGATATGGATTTTCCATGGATTCACCCGCCGCACCCAGCCGTCGGTTGACCGCCCGCCTAGCCCCGCCTGGCGCCGAGCGTGAAACTAGGCGCACGTTCGGCGGCGAGCGTGAAACTAACTTCACGCTCGCCGCGGCGCTCGCGCTAGCTTCGGTTAAGTTGCTGCGGGCAATAGTATTTCGCCGCGATCGCCAGGAACGACGTGGCGTGATCGTTGGTGAGTCCGGGGTTTTGGCTCTTGAGCTCGTCGAGCAGCTGCGGACCCGATTCGCCGTTGCCCATGGACACGCACACCGATTTGGCGAAGGTCCGATTTGGCGAAGGTCCGATTTGGCGAAGGTCCGATTTGGCGAAGGTAATCGCGCCCTGCGCGTCGCGTAACCGATGCCGGCGCTGCGCAGCGACGCGAGGAACCCGGCCTCGTCGACGCCCGGATCGGCCTGCGCCGGCGGGGCCAGCGCGATCGACGCCGCGACGCCCACACCCAGCAGCAGACTCATGACCCGGGATCGTCGCACTCCGCCGCGGTACCCGCGACGACGGATTCGCCAACGGCAGAGTTGTTGGAGGGCAAGCACATTCGCCCTACTCGCGGCGCCGGTCAGGCCTTGGAGAGCTGATGGGGGCAGTAGTATTTCGCGGACAGCACGGCGAAGTTCGATGCCATCTCCATGTCCATTCCGGGATTGTGGGTTTTCACGTCGTGCACCACCTCGAGCCCCGGCTCGCCGTTGTGCAGGCACGAGCACACGGCGCGTCCGGCGGCGACGGCCGAGCCGGGACTGCTGAAGCTGAAGCCAGCTTGCTGCAGCGCGGCGACGAAACCCCCGTCGTCACTGTCGGGCACCGCTGGCGGATCGGCATGTGCCGGCGCGGCCAGTCCGATCGTGGCGCCGATCATGGCGGACGTACCCAGTGCCGCGAGCAGTCGTTTCATCACGTGTCACCCTCCTGAACACTGATTGCCTTGCCGTTCAACCCAACTGGAAGTCGGCCGGCAGGACCTTGGACTTGTCGCCCTTTTTCAGGTGCACCGCGTGGATCCCCGGTTTCTTGGCCAGCTGCTCGAGCAGCGCGTCCAGGTTCTCCTGGTCCACGTTGTGGTGCTGCACGCTCTCCGGCTGCTCGGCGATCTGTGCGACAAGGCGTTTCAGCTGTTCCGGCGATTGCTTGTCTTTGAGGTCCTTGATCGCGGTCATCCGGTTGCGGACGCCGCCCCGCACCATGGTGGGCCCGCCGGAGCCGACTGCGCTGCCCAGCATCCCGGCCAGCCCCATCGAACTGAACAGGCTGCCCTCGCCCAGCGCGGCCGCCGGCACTGCCTCGGTCCCGGCGGCCGACAGCGCGGCGGCGACGGTCCGGATCGACGGCGTGGCCGTGGCCCAGCTGGGCGGGATGGACAGCTTGCCCACCAGGGTGCCGGCGTTGCCCATCCCGGCGACCGGGCTGATCGCGCTGTACAGCGTGTCGCGGCCGAGGCCCAGGGCGCCCAGCCCGGCCCCGAGCGCGTCCTTGGGAAACGCGCCGTAGCCGATCGGCGGGGCGAACTTGAGCCACTGCGACAACGGGAAGTTGACCAGCAACCCGACGTCGTTGAACTGGGTGGTCAGCCCCAACGGCACCTTCACGGCGTTGTACATGCTGGTGTAGAAGCTGGCCCCGCCCGGGACGGTGTTGAACAGATTCGTCATGAAGGTCTGGTACAGATACGCCAGGTTCGCCGGGCCGGAGAAGGGCCCGCTGTAGGGCGGTGTGGTGCTGGCCGCGCTGGCCGCGGTCTGGGCGACATTGGCGGCCGGGGTGCTCGCCGCCGACGACACCGCGGCGGCCTGCATCGGTTGGGCCGCCTCGTTGGTGGTCTTGGGCGCCGGGCCGAACTCCGTCAACTTGTTGGCCGGTCGCCGACGAGGCGAAGTAGGTGTCCATCGCGGTGGCGTCCTGCGCCCAGAACTCGCCGTACTGGGCTTCGTTCGCGGCGATGACGGCGGTGTTCTGCCCGAAGATGTTCGTCGCCACCAATTGCGCCAGCAGGGCGCGGTTTTCGGCGATCACGGCGAGCGGGACGTGCGCGGCGAACGCGGTCTCGTAGGTGGTGGCCGCCGCGGTGGCCTGGGCCGCGGTTTCGGCGGCCTGCGCGGCGGTCTGCTGCATCCAGGCAACGTACGGCGCGGCCGCCGATGCCATGGCCAGCGACGACGGCCCCACCCAGGGCCCGGCGGTCAGGCCGAACAGCACCGACGAATACGACGCCGCGGCGGACTGCAGTTCGGCGGCCAGGTTCTGCCACGCCGTCGCCGCGGCGACGAACGACCCCGCGCCCGGCCCGCTGTACATCCGGCCCGAGTTGAACTCCGGCGGAAAGGCTCCATAGAACATCTCTGCTGCCCCCTAGCTGGCCGCGCAACGGGAAAGCGATTGGCGGCCAATCGGTTTAGTCTCGGTTGGAATCATGGTGCTCATTCCTCGATGCACGGGATCACGATGATGGTGGCGGCAGCCCCGCCGACCGGTCGGGTGGCGGCCGCGGCGACAGCGCAACCGGCCAGGCTGGACAGGGCCATCTGGCTGAACACGCCCTCTTCGCCGGCCATCGCGGCGGGTGCCGCCGCCATGTTGCCGGGCAGCACCTGGGCGAGGGTCCGGATCGCCGGGGCGGCTTCCGTCCAGCCCTGCGGCACCGACATGCTGCCGACCAGGGCGGCCTTGCCCATCGACCCCGACACCTGCCCCGCCCCGACCGCGGAGCTGAGCATGGGCTTGACGACGTTGCCGCCACTGGCCAGCGGTGCCAACGCCCCCGAAATCGATTTCGGCCCAGCCAAATACGCCGCGACACCCTGCCCGTTCTGGCCCCAGGCGTAGGCCTGGCAGAACGACAGGAACGGGCCACCGGGGATGGTGCTCCATGACTGCGGCGAGTACACTCCGGTCACCACCGACCAGAACTCGTTCCAGTTGGTGATGAAACTCGGCGTCGTCAGCTGCGTCGACGCGGTCGTCGTCGAGGCGGCGTTGCCGGCCGCCTGGGCCGCCGGCTGCGCGGTCGCGCTCAGCTGCGACAGGTGGGCCGCGGTGTTGGAGCCGGACTGCGCAGCGCTCTGGGCGACCGCGGCCGACTGGAGCGGCCCGGCCGACTCGTTGGTGGTGCGCGGGGGCTCGGTGAACGGTGTCAGCTGGGCGACGCTGGCCGAGGACGCAGCATAGGCGTACATCGCAGCCGCATCCTGGGCCCACATCTCCATTTAGTGAGCCTCGGTGGCGGCCGATCGCCGGGGTGTTCTGCCCAGGATGTTGGTGGCCACCAGCGTGGCGAGCAGGGCCCGGTTGGCCGCGATCACCGGCAGGCGGGACCGTGGCGGCGAAGGCCGTCTCATAGGCGGCGGCGAGCTTGGCCTGGGCGCCGGCCTGCTCGACCTGCGCGCCGGTGGCCTGCAGCCACGCCACATACGGTGCGGCCGCGGCCGCCATCGCGATGGACGAGGGCCCGGTCCACGGGCCGGTGGTCAGCGTCTCGACGGTCGAGCTGTACGACGCCCCGACGCTCTGCAACTCCGCGGCCAGCTCGTCCCACGCCGCCGCGGCGGCCAGCAGCGGGCCCGAACCCGCGCCGACATACATCCGCCCCGAGTTGTATTCCGGCGGATAGGCACCGAAATCCAGCATTTAGGACCTCCCCCACCCCGCGCCACGCCGGGCCCTCGCCCCTCGCCCCGCAGCGACGAATTCGCGACGCCGAGTGAATTCATCGAAAGCGCTTTCAAATACATGCGCGCATTCCGTGGGTTGAAGACAGCAAGCCCCTACTCTCCTAGCTGTGCACCAGCGTTACCACGCCGGACGAAGGACCAGTCAGCCACGTTGCTAATGCACAGACAATGCTGCACAAAAGTTATTCAGCGGGCGTTCCCGTCGGGTAAACCCATGTAAAACATCGATGTCGCGGCCCGCCGTCGCGTGTGAGAACACGCGGACTGGCCCAACTCAGTGGCGCAAGTCACTCGGTCGACGTGCTGTGGGCAGCATTCGGCCACGGGCCAATCCCGGTGAACAATCGGTTACCGGTTCGACGGGAAATGCTCGCGATTCGGCGTCATCGCCGATTTATACAATTGGCCGGAAAGCCATCCTTATTGCGCCCGAAATGCGTAACCTTGGAAACCTCCCGTCTCGCTTATCTCAGCGATGGAGTTCTGGCATTACTGTTGCCTCGCACACCCCTGAGCGACCCGGCATCACCGGGGTGTGTCGCGCATCTTCAGTCGATGCTCGTCACCATTTCGGTGAAATGCGATCGACCGAAAATCGAGCCGGCAGCGCTGTCGGTGACGTCCGCGGTGTGCGGCCGCACGAGCGCGGCGACGTCCTCCCATACGAGTAGACGTGGCCAATCTGCCCTGGCACTGATTAGCTACTGACAGTTTCCTGTACGGCAATAACGGCGTGGTCAGATGGATTTTCGGGCGGCGGGAACGCGCCGGTTCAGGCGGTCACGACATTGCCGGTGTGACGGAATTTACTGAATTGCCGTTGGAGAAAATCGGTGCCGTGTAGCGCCCTGCGGGCCGGGCCGGCCGGCGGTACGGACCGCCGCCCTAGCTATTGCTGTGCGGGCTCGTGCCGCCGTCGCTGATCGACAGCCGGTCGGGACAGTGGGCGCCGGCGGCGGCCTGAACGAACAGGGCCGCCTTTGCCGTACTGAATGCGGAGTTGAGCTCGTGGACATCCCGGATGATGTCCAGCTCCGTGGTGCCCGAGCCGGCCAGGTCACACACCTTCTGACCGGCCCTTATCGCGCGGGCGGGGTCGGGATAGGTGATGCCGGCCTTGTTGAGGGCGGCGAGGAACGCGTCGTCATCGAAATCGGCGTGCGCCGGTATCGCCATGCCGACCAGGGCGGCCGCGCCGGCCAGCAGCGCTAGGGTTCTCATGTCGCGACCTCCCGTCCTCACCCGGCGGCCGGCGGGCGGCCGATGATGCGGGGGCGGAACCCGTACATCGGCTCAGAGAACTCGTCCTCATGCGCACCGGGGAGGCCCGCCAGCGGCACCCCCGGCATGCCCACTGCCCCAGCCTCTTCCATCACCATCGGGGTGGCCGAGCCGAAGCCGTGGTAGGCGCCCAGGCCGACCTGAGTCGTCGCCGCCAGCGGCGTGATCGCCTCTCCGGTTGCACCCCAGGCCGGCGGAACCGACAGGGCCCCAACCAGACTCGCCTGCCCCAGCTCCGCCGCCGCTGCCGCACCGGGCGCGGCCCCCGACGCCAGGTTCGCCGTGCCGCCGAGCCCGGCAGCCGGCACGCCCAGTCCCGACGTGGTGGAGTCGACTGCGTTCAGCGAGTTGATGGAGTTCATGTTGACCGCCGCGTCGACGAACGAGGTCGGGTTCAGCAGCCCGCTGGTGGTGAAGGCGTTGGAGAGGTTGGCGACCGAGGCGTTGTTCAGGAAGCTTCCCAACACGTTCCCGTCGGATCCATCCAAAAAGTTCATCAGTCCCGCGAACCCGGGCGGGCCGGGCCCGTTGGTGTTGGGCGCCAGGCCGAGCCAGACGAGCAAGCCGCCGGAGGGATCCCCGCTGCCGGCGTCGTTGGCGGCTTGGGCGACCGTATTGGCCTGGGCGGCAATGCCGTTAGCGGTGGTGTCCGGGCGCGGCGGGGTGAACGGCGTCAGCTGCTGGGTGGCCGCGTTCGAGGCGTTGGCGTAGCCGGTCATGGCGGCAGCGTCCTGCGTCCACATGTCGCCGTATTGGGCCACGTTGGCCGCGATCAATCTGGCGTTCTGCCCGAAGATGTTTCCGGCCACCAGGTTCGCCAGCTGGGTGCGGTTGGCCGCGACGACGGCCGGGGGCACGGTCGCGGCGAACGCGGCCTGGTAGGCGGCGGCCGCGTTGGCTTGGGCCCCGGCCTGCTCGGCCTGCGTGGCGGTGGTGTGCAGCCACTCGAGATACGGTGTGACCGCCGCCGACATCTTCGCCGCGAACGGTCCGAACCAGCCTTCGCCGGTGAGCGTAGCGATCGCCGACTCGTAATCGGTTGCGAAGGAGCGTAATTCAGCGGACAGGGCGTTCCAGACGGCCCCTGCGGCCAGCATGGATTCCGAGCCCGGGCCGGAATACATTCTCGCCGAGTTGACTTCCGGCGGCAGTCCCGCGTAGATCAACATGACATCTTCTCCCGAGTTCTCAGCCGGCGGCCGGCGGACGTGGCATGACGACGGGCCGGAAACCGTATTTGGGGATGGCGCGGCGAAGTCGCCTGCCGGTGCCGCCCACCGGCCCCGCGACGCCCCCGGGCCCGCCCGCCGCCGGCGCCACGTCGGTGAGACCGGTGACGCCGGTGGCGGGCACGGCGGCTTGACCGGGATTGATCGTCGCGGCGTTGGCCCAACCCTGCGGCACCGACAGCGACCCCACCAGCTGCGCGCGGCCCACCCCGGCGGCTACAGGGGCCGATCCCCCCGTGCTGGCCGCCAGGTCGGCGGTCGCGGCGCCTTCGGCGTCGGCGGCGAAGTCCCCCAGCCCGCCCAGTGTGGTGGCGTGCTGCGCGGCCAGGACGCTCTGCACCGAGGTGATGATGAATTGCGGGTTGAACGGGCCGCCGGCGAGGGATCCGTTGACCACGGCGGTGCTGAAGAAGTTGCCGTTGGTGAAGGCTCCGAAGGCAGAGTTGTCCGAACCGCTCAACAGGCCCGCCAGCCCCGACGACGACACCGTCGACTGCACCGTTCCCGCCGGCGCCTGGGTGGCGTTGGTCACCGACGTGGCCCGGGCCGCAACACCTTCCGGGCTGGTGTTCGACCGTTGCGCCGTCATCGGTATCAACCGTGTCGCCGCGGTCGAGGCGACGGCATACCCGTTCATCGCCGCGGCATCCTGGGCCCACATCTGTCCGTACTCGGCCTCGGTGGCCGCGATGGCCGGGGTGTTCTGGCCGAAGACGTTGGTGGCCACCAACATTGCCAGCTGCGCGCGGTTGGCCACCACCACCACCGGGGGCACCGTCATGGCGAATGCCGCCTCGTACGCGGTCGCCACGGCCTCGGTGGCTGCGTACGATCCGGCGCTGGTCTGCAAGGTGGTCACGAACATCTCGTGGACCGCGGCCGCTTCGGCGCTGACCGCCTGAAAAGCCTGCCCGTGCTGGGCGAATCGCGCCGCAGCCAGCAGCGAGACCGGGTCGACGGCGACCGGGACGACGCCGGTCATCGGCGCAGCGTTGGCCCCGGTCTGGGCTGCCAGTGCGGTGCCGATCTGCTGCAAACGGTCGGCGGCGGCATTCATGGCTTCCGGCTGTGCGGTGACATACATCATCGGAGTGCTCCTGTTCAGGCGCGAGCGAGCCCGAGGGCTCGGGAAGGTTCCGCGCGCACGTCAGCGCTACCGATCAGCGCGCAGGCACACGGAGTAAAGTTGGCTATTTACAAGCCAATTCAGGCAAAAACGATGCCGAGGACGGATCGAAGCGACGTCGTCGTCGATCTGGAGTAAGGACTGTCATCGGGACTCAATCGCTCTCACCTCCTCAAGACCGCGGCACGCGTGGGTGCCATGAGTTCGCACATGGGGAGGAGCGACCAGCCGAAATAGCCGGGCGCGGCACCCCTCTCGTCAGAGCTTCGGCACCACACGGCGTATCCGGCCGTCAAAAGCCGGAAGCCACTTGGGCTTAACCCTTAATCCGGGGGGAGCTTCCCTGACCCTGGGCGTCTTTCGACGTTCGAGGTCGGTGGCCTGTGTCCGTGCAGACGCCTCACCTAGCGAGGTGCTTGCATTGGCAATGGTGGCACCCGGGGGTCGGCGAGTCAAGCTGATCCACAATGCGATACCAACGGTTCACGCCCGCGTCACCTCGGGGGAAGGCTGGGTGGTCTTCTTCTCGGCCACCGCCGCGCTGAGGCCCTCGGCGAGGTCCTCGCGGGTCAGCTCCTTGAAGCGCAGCAGCTGGCGCTCGCTGAACTCGGTCACGTCGCTGGCCAGCACGGCATCCAGGTCCTCGTCGTCCAGCCGGAAGCTGCGGTGATCGCGCGCCTTCTCCACCACGTTGCGCACGAAGCCGGCGTTGCCCAGCGTGTCGATGCCACGGATGAGATCGCCGTCCTCCGAATAGCTTTCGTCGAGATAGAACTTGGTGTACGACGGCAGCAGGGCCTGCGCCGCTTCGTCGGTGATGACGTCCTCGTTCTCCTGGCCCATCAACCGGGTCAGCGCGACCAGTTCGTCCGGGGCGTAGCTGAAGAACTCGATCACGGTCGAAAAGCGCCGTCGCAGACCCTGATTCACCTCGAGCATCTTGTCCATGGCCTTGGCGTACCCGGCGCCGAAGACCACCAGCTCGTCGCGATGGTTCTCCATGTACAGCAGCAACGTGTTGATGATCGCGTTGCCGTACGGGTCACCCTGCTGGTAGCCCTGCTCGTGCAGGGTGTGCATCTCGTCGAAGAACACCGCGCCGCCCAGGGCGCCCTCGAGCATCTCCTCGGTGTTCTTCTCGGCGTCGGCCATGTATCGGCCCAACAGCTTGGTGCGGCTGGTCTCCACCACCAGCGGCTTGCGCAGCACCGTCAACCCGCACAGCTGCTTGGTGAAAGCCCTTGCCACCGAGGTCTTTCCGGTCCCGGGCGGGCCCAGCAGCAGGGTGTGGCGCGACGTCACCGGCACCGGGAGGCCCATCTTGGCGCGGGCCAGGTTCACCTTCGTCGTCGACTTGATCAGCTTGATCTCGCGCTTGGCCCGCTCCATGCCCAGCATGGCGTTGAGTTCGGCGTCGCCTTCGGCCAGGTACTTGGCCGCCTCCCCAGCGTGGCGGGCGGCTTCGGCCTCGGCGCGGGTGGGCGCGCTGTCGGGGTCCCACGGGTCGGTGCGAGCCTCGATCGTTTCCGGGTCGGTCAACACCAGCCGGTAGGTGGGGTTGTCCAGCGCTTCGCGGGCCGGGGTGAACTTGGGGTCGCGCGAATACACCCGCCGCAGCAGCTCGACGGCCTCGTCCTCGCGGCCCAGGTGCCGCAGGCACATGCCCTGGGTGTACAGGGCGATGTTGGCCGCGCCCGGCACCCGGTCACCCTCGATGGCCTCCTGGCCGCGGCGCAGCGCCTCCTCGAACACCCCGAGCGAGGCCAGCGCCGTGGTGGCCATCGCCGCCCCGGCGGCCTTCAGCTCGGGCTGGCGCCAGCCCTTGCCCTCGGGGAACTGGTTGAGCACGTCCGGCCACCGGCCGGTGCGGAAGTACAGCACGCCGCGCACGTAGGAGAGCAGCTCTTCGTCCACCGGCTGGCGCGGTTCGACGCCGTCGATCAGTTTGGCCGCCTCGGCGTAGTGCTTCGCCTCGGCGAGCGCCACGGCGTAGGCGCACGCCAGCGATTCCACGCTGGTGACGGCCAACCGCAGGAACAGGCCGTCAGAAACCTCTGGGCGGAACTGCAATTCGGTGACGCCCAGGCGGCGGGTCTCCCAGCCGAACGTGCGGATGGAGGACCAGGCACCGGCCAGCACGTCGAGGCTCTGCTCCCCCGCCAGGATCCGCGCCAGCCAGGCGTCACACATGGTGGGATCCAGGTTGGTCGCGGTGGTGAACATCTGCGCCGCGACCTGTGGATTGTGGCTGGGCTGTAACCCGTTGACCGACACCCCCGATGCCAGCAGGCCGGCGACCATGGCGTTGCGGGCGCCCTCAGCGGTGGACTGCGGCCGCGTCATTGCGCCACGGGTACGCCCGCCGCGCTCTCCCGGGGTGCAGCGGGCGACAGCGACAGCTCGTCATCGTCGGCGCGCAGCGGACGGCTCGGCACCTCCAGCAGCGGCCGGGCGGTCGGGACGGGCAGGCTGGCCCGCACCGCGGCCAGCTGGCGCCCGGTGAGACGGTTCAGCCCCGACGAGATGTTCCGGCGCAGCCGCTTCTCGGTGTGGTAGCGCACCCACGCCGACACGTGCGGCCGGCCGGCGCGGGCGGTCAACCGGATGGTCACCACGGTGGCGAAGGTGTCGTCGTCGGTGTCGTCGTCCCACAGCTCCTCGAGCTTGTTGGTAGTGATGTCGGACGGCGACAGCCACAGGCTCGTCACGAACCCGTTGAAGTGCTTGAGGCGGCGCCACCCGGGGCGGCTCCAGGTCGGTTCCAGGTCGGCCAGCACCGCCCGGTCCACCTCGGCAATCTCCTCGGCGGTCAACGGCCGGGCCGCGCAGGTCAGCCCGTCGAGATCCTGGGCCAGCCGTTCGGTGGCCGCCACCAGCGTCGAGGCCAGCGAATCGCGGGCCGCCACCGCTGCGACGTTGCGCTGCGGGTTCATCCGCAACACCAGCCAGGTCCGGCGAATGTAGGAGGTGGGTTCGTCGCCGACCACGTCCCACTCGTCGGGGCCGAAGTCGTCGAGCTTCGACAGCTCGGCGGACCTGGCGTCGGGACCGCCCCGCCGGACCTTGACCGACACGATGTCGATGTCGTCGAGGTGGATGTCGAACTGGCGCAGCCCCGAGGCGACGGCCGCCACCAGCAGGGTCGGGGACGCGGCGCGGTGCCGATGCCGCGACCCCATCTCGTCCTCGCCGCCGTTGACGGCGATCACGGAGACGAGTTGGCCTTTGTACTCGCGCACCCCGACCTTGTCGCGGCCGAACCGGCGCTGGTGGTCCAGGGACGGCGTGCAGCCCGCGGCCAGCGCGGAGCCGGGATCGGCGGACCAGTCCCACAGCCACGTGGCCAGCCCCGACGCCATCGTGATGCCGTGGTAGGTCACCAGCGACAGCAGCGTCACCAGCACGGCCAGCCCGACGCCGACCCAGAACGCGATGCGATAGGTGCCCTGCCAGGATTCCGGGCAGTGGCTGGCCACCACCATGATCACGATGTCGACCAGAAACACCGTGGTCAGCCGGGGCCACGTCAAGGACAACCCCAATCTGTGCTGAGCCTTCATCAGTCTTGCTGCTCCGCCCCTATTGCTGCTTGCGCGATCGCTTCATCAGCATCGCCGTACCGAACACTGCGCCGCCGATCAGGAGCGCCCCGAACAATCCTCCGGCCGCCACCCATATTGGCACCATATCCCGGTGCGGGACCGGTTTCGGAATGGTCAGCGGCGCCGAGAGCTGCTGCGGCGGCTTGACCGGCCCGTCGGGCACGTCCCAGTTCAGCGCCGCGACCGGGTCGACGATCCCGTGACCGACCTGGTTGTCCACCCCGCGCGCGGGCGCCCGGGCGGTCCGCGTCAGCCGGTTGATCACCTGGTACGCCGACAGCTGCGGGTATTTGGCGCGAACCAGCGCCGCCACCCCGGACACGATCGCCGCGGAGAAGCTGGTGCCGGACGGGACCAGCAGGGTGTTGTCCGGCCCGTCGATGGCGTTGATCAGCCCGTCGTCGCGGGGTGAGAGTCCGACGACGTCGGTGCCGGGCGCGGCGATTCCCACCCACGGGCCGGCCACGCTGGTCGACGCCTGCCCCTGGTCGCCCTGGCTGAGCGGGTGGCCTTCGGTGTCGACCGCGCCGACCGTCAGCACGTAGTCGCTGAACCAGGACGGCGTCACCACGGTGGTGACGGAGTTCCAGTTGCGAGGATCGTTGGGCTGCAACGGATCATGCGGCGGGTTCTGTTTGCAGTCCTTCTTGCTGGTGTCCCCGGCCGCGGCGACGATGACGGCGTTCTTGTCGACCGCCGCGTAGCGCACCGCGGCGCCCAGCGCCCGCTGGTCGATGATGTTGCGGGCGCTCATACAGGTCACGTCGGAGATGTTGATCACCGACGCGCCCATATTGGCGGCGTGCACGATCGCGCGCGCCATCGTCTGCACGTTGTCGATCTTGGCCTGCGTCTGCGGATCCTCATCGCCGGTGTAGGCGTCCTTGAGGCCGAACGCCTGGCTGGATTGCCGGATCGCGATGATGTCGACGTCCGGGGCCACCCCGCTGAACGCGTCGGGGCCCGGCTTGGGCGGTGCCGGCGGCGGGTCGAGCGGGCGCGGGCCGCGCAGGTTGTCGACGTTGGCCACCCGGGCGGCGCCCGCATGGCCCGGGATGGTCACCGTGCCGCCGCCGTGGTTGCCAGCCGGGGCCTGCCCGCCCTGCGGCGGCCCAGGCGGTGGTCCTGCCGCCGGCGGCGGGGGCGGCGCCCCGAACGGTCCCGGTGGTGGCTGTTGCTGTTCCTGCGACGGCGGGGGCGGGACCATCGTCACGGTCTGCGGCAGCGGCGAGAGCGTCACCGTCTGCGGCGGCGCTTTGGGCGGCGGCTCGGTGGTGGGGATGGTGACCGGTTTGCGCGGCGCCGCCGGCGGGACACCCGCGCCGTCGGCCGACACCGCCCCGATCATCGAGGCCACCAGAGTGCCGTGCGCGTCGCAGTCGGACAGGCCGTCGCCGGACATGATGTAGTCGCCGCCCGGGATCAGGTGCGGAAACCGCGGGTGCGGGGTGACGCCGGTGTCGATGATGGCCACCTTCTGGCCGGCCCCGCGACCGAATTGCCAGGCCTCCTGCAGGTTCAGCATGTCCATGTACTTGGGCTGCAACCGAAAATCGGTGCCCGGCAGCACGCCGACCTCGGTGCAGTACGAGTTCTGCTTCATCGGCGCGCCCGGACCGGGCGGTCCGTCCGGCGGCACCGCCGCGGGATCGATCGTTGGCGACGAAATCGCGGCGGCCGGTGGCAGTCCGGCCAGCGCGCCCGACGCGAGCAACAGGGCGGCCAGGGCCGCGGCGGACGCGCGACCGCGCCACACGTTGGCCTCAGCGGTAGCGAATCGCTGCATAGACATTCATCAACCACAATGCCAGCGGGAAGATCGGCATCAGACAGAGGTATTCGATCCATTCCACGAACTTGCGGAACAGCGGACTGTAGACGGTGTTCGGCACCACGGCCGCCGACGTCAGGCCCGCCACCGGCACCAGCACCAGGATCGCCGCGCTGATCGAGACCGCGAGCGGCGACTGCAGCACCAGCGCGTAGCGCACCACCACCGCGCCGACGACCAGCACCGCCGTCCCGGCCAGGGTGATGGCCTGCCAGCGGTCGACGTAGGAGCGGCCGCGCAGCAGCAGGAAGCCCGCGCAGAAACCGGCCAGCAGCACCGGCAACCAGCGTTGCCCGGTGCGCGGGTCCGACAGCGCGGTCAGCGCGACGACCATCAGCACGCCGAGCCCGATCAGCAGGCCCGACAGGAAGGAACGGGCACGCTCGGCCTGGGTCAGCACGTCGCGCACCGAGGCGGGACCCTCCAGCACCGGCGGGCCGCCGTCGGACCGCACCACGGTGGTGGGCAAGTCGGGCCGGGCCTCGAACACCCAGCGGCTGGTGGCCGAGGGGAAGACGGGCAGCCGGATGCCGGCCAGCCGCCGCGAGATCGCCGGCGCGCTCTGGTAGACCAGCACCGACACCAGCACCACGCAGGTCAACAGCGTCACCGCGCCGGTCATCGCGACCATGCGGGCCAGCGCGGCCACCGCCGCGATCGCGCTGACGGTGACGATCGCGGTGTAGATCGCCAGCCGACGCCCGGTGAACCGCAACGCGAGCACCGCGGCGATGGTCAGCACGCCGAAGCCCAGCACGGCCTGCGGCGAGCCCACGCCCCCGGGTGGCGCGGCCGCGGCGGCGACCGACACCGGCGCCAGGCTGCTCAGCAGCAGGGTGTCGCCCACCCGCCGCTCCTGCTGGGTGGTGGCGCGCATGAGAAGCAGCACCGACACGCCCAGCATCAGCACGCCGATCACGCCGGCGCAGACGGTCGGCAACCAGGAGTTGTGGTGCCAGCGCCACCAGCCGAGCAGACCGGCCGCGGCGGTCACGCCGACGGCCACCATGGTGGCACCGACCTGCACGGCCACCACCGGGTCGATGGCGGCGAAGCGCTTGCTGAGGTTGGCCGCGACGGTGGTGGAGATGTGCTCGATGACCTGCGAGCGGTGCTCGGTGTCCGGGATGAACCGGATCCACAGCCGGTCGCCGTCGTAGACGTCCTGCTCGCTGAGCGACTGGGTGGCCCGCAGCGGCGAGCCGTCCACCAGGCACAGCGCCCAGCGGCCCCGGCCCGTGGCCTCCAGCGGGGCCTCGCCGAGCTCACGCAGCCGACTGTTGACCACCTTGAGCAGCGGCTCGGTCATCACCGAGACCGGGGCGTTGGCGTCCAGCAGGACGCCGATCTGCACACCCGCGCCGGCCATCACGCCGACAACGACCGCCTGGGGCTGCGAGATGCCCTCTACGTCAGGCTGTGGTACTTCAGCAACCGCAGTCATCGCCTTGCACTCCCTACCGTGATGAATGTGTGGGCCCGCGCCGCCAATCGGGCGCGGGCCGGTTCCGGCCTCCTCGAGGCGTCGCGGACCCCCGCACAGTGCATTCCGATCAACTGGAATTCCATCTGCCTCGCCTTGCGATCAAGAGTTCTGGTGGACACCGGTTCAAAATTTGCTGATGCCTGAGAGAAGTATGCCGTGTCCGCAGCTCAACCGCATGTTGAGCGCAAGACATTGACGAAATCCGTATTTGGTGTGGGTCACACCCTGCTGTGGGTTTTCCACTCCCCGTAGGGAAGTGTGTCCAGCACGGTTTTGACGCCCACATGGACCAGCTGCGGGGTGGCCGGGCAGATGGCCAGCCACGCCTCGCCGGAGCCCGCGGTCCGGGCTTGCTGGTAGAGCGCGATGCGGCCGCCGGAGCCGTCTTTGAGCGACAGCACCGACGCGCTCGGGCCTTTGGCGTCGTCCTGGTACTGGCGGGCGTATACCGCGACCTCGGCGGCGGGGTCGGACAGCGCCTGGCCCAGCGCGGCTACCGTGGCGGCGCTGATGCCCATCCGGCGCAGGTCGCCGCCGGAGAACACGTTGAAGCCGGACTCCTGCCACGACTTGGTCGCTTCCAGCATCTCCTCCAGCGGCACGTTGACCGCGTTGATGGCGGCGGGCTCGGCGTGGTGGATGGATTCCAGCGCGTCGATCACCAGGGACGCGATCGAGCCGCTGTCGGCGACGGCGACGTCGTCGACGGTGATCTCACCGCCCACCCGGACCGCCGACACCCAGTGCTGGCCGCGGCGGGCCAGCACGACCCGGAACTCGTTGTCCGGGATGTCGCGGGACCCGGGCGGCTGGTTCTGGTCGTCGATGACGCCGTAGGCCAGCTTGCCGCGGGACAGCAGCACGATCACCTCGAGGTCGGGCGCCGCGAGCACCCGCATCCGCGCGACGACCTGCTCGTTGACCTGGTCGCCCTCGACGATGCCCTGCTCGCGCATCACCGCCATCCCGGGATGCTCGTTGAGCCAGTCGTTGGAGTCGGTGGAGACGTACGGCCGGCACCGCAGCTCCGGCGCGACGTGCCGGATGTCCAGCAACGCCTGGAGCATCCAGAAACCGTCGACGTTGACCGTAATGTCGGTGCGGGTGCTCTGTTGGTCCATCAATTCCTCAATTGGTCGCTGACCGGCTCAAGCGTAAAATTGCACGATAACCGCAGGACGCGGCAGCACACCGACGGGTGGTGTGCTGCCGCGCCTGAAGTGGAGGCGTCAGGCCCAGCTGGACCCGACGGCGCTGTCGGTGCTGGCCATGTTGCTGCCCGCGGTCTGGACCTTCTGGCCGTGGGCGTTGGCCTGCTCGTAGATCACCTGGAAGTTGCGACCCAACTGGGTGATGAACTCCTGGCAGGCCACCGAACCGGCACCGCCCCAGAAGTCACCGGCAGCCAGCACATCACGAATGATGGTCTGGTGCTCGGCCTCCAGGGACGCGGCCTGGGCGCGGATGAGCGCACCGTGGGCGTCGACATCGCCGAACTGGTAGTTGATGCTCATAGCGATTGCTCCTTAAAAGTGTTGGACGGCAGCAGTTCTTGGCTAGCTGCTGAGGATCTGCTGCGAAGCCTGCTCTTGCTGCTCGTAGTTGTTGGCGTCGCGGATCAGCCCGTCACGCACCCCGTTCAGCATGTTGACGATGTTGCGGAAGGCCTGGTTGACCTGACCCATCGTGTCGTACGAGGTCGCCTGGGCCTGACCACTCCAGCCCGCACCGGCGATGTTCATCGACGACGCCCACATCTTGCGGGCCTCGTCCTCCACAGTCTGGGCGTGCACCTCGAAGCGGCCCGCCATCGCCCGCATTTCGTGCGGGTCGGTCATAAAACGTGTTGCCATCTCGGCTGTCTCCTTATTACGTGATTACTGGATGTGATTACGACGGTGGCCGGATCGATTACGTGTTAGGCAACCGCCGAGCCGAATATGTAGAAATGCCCCCTTCCCGTCAGCCGACGGCCACCGGGTGTTGTCACGGTGCGACGGACGTCAAACCCGAACCGCGGCGTTTGAGTTGACGGTGTGCGCTGGGCGGCTGCGTTGGAACCCACGTCGGTGACGACCTGCCCCAAGCCCCGAACCGGCGATCCGGGTCAGAGGGCCGCGGTGGCGTTGGCTGCTTCGGTTGCCGAGTAGGAAGCGGAGCTGGTCGACAGGGTGCTGACGAACGCCTCGTGGATGGCGGCGGCCTGTGCGCTCACTGTCTGGTACATCTGCGCGTGCGCGGCGAAATAGGCTGCGGTCAGCACCGAGACCTCGTCGGCAGCGGCGGGTACCACCCCCGCCGTTGGGGCTGCAGCGGCCGCGTTCTGGGCGCTCAAGGCCGACCCGATAGCCTGCAGGTTCCCGGCCGCCGCGGTCAGAGCCTCCGGCTGTGTGGTCACGAACGACATAATTTCCCTCCTAGTTGGATCCCCAACTCTGCGAGATTAGATGACAGCGAGCCGCGAAGTCGCCGCGGAAACGGCGTGTTTGCAATTGTTCACTTGGCGGTACGGCGAATTCACTTTTGGTAACGACACAGTAACAGCGCCTGACCTCGACCGCTGCCCTTCGCGCGACGGTCACGGCAAACGCTACCAGCCCCCGGTCGAAAACGTTGCTGGTAATTCGTCGCACCGGCTGCGCGGCCACGTCGGCCGGCGTAAAATCCGGCGGCCGATTAACTCGCGGCTCGAGTCGATGCGCGGGTGTTTCCCGCTGGCGTGTCGCTGGTACCTCCTTTCGCCCGTTTCGGACCGCTGGGTGCAGCAGTGCTCGGCCAACTCCGGATGACACTGGGTGTGGATTATCCGGCGAAGGGTGGTCGGGCCATGACGGTGGGGCGGAAGCCGTATTTGGGTCCGGCGGCACCGTGGCCACCCGCCCCGGCACCCGCGAGGGGCATGCCGCCGAGCAGGTTGCCCGGTCCCCCGGCCGCCTCGGGCGCGGTGCTGATGCTGCTGACCGGAATGGCATGCCCCAACGCCGGTGCGGCCGGGGCACCCGACCAGGCCACCGGCACCGACAACTTGCCCCCGATCGAGCCCGCACCGCCCAACGCCACCACCGGATGCGCGGCGGCCGCACCACCACCGAGCATGCCGCCTAACCCTCCTAGGCCGGGCAATGCCTTGGCCGCCGCCCGAGCCGCCCCACCAATGGCACCCACCGACTTGGCGATCTGAGTGAAGGTGTTGGCCATACCAGTACTGAAGTACGGCAACCCCTCCGTGTTATAGAACAGGCCGGCGAACGGGCTGTAACCGTTGACCAAGGCGCCGAGGTTGGTGGGCAGGCTGGTCTGACCGGTGAGCAGGAACCAGATCTCCGAGAGCAGATCGGTGCTGGTGGTGGTGGCCGCCTTGGTCGCCGTGGTCGAACTCGACGCCGGCTGGGCCAGCAGCTGCAACGCCTTGGTGGTGTTGGTCGAGGTGGAATTGGCCGTCGCAGTGCTGACCGCCGCACTCTGGGCAGCCTGCCCCGACGGATTGGTCACCTGCGGCGCCTTCTGAAACGGCGTCATCTTACTGGCCGACGCCGACTGCCCCGCATAGCTATACATCGCCGCCGCATCCTGGGCCCAATACTCCCCATACTGCACCTCCAACTGCGCAATCAACGGCGTGTTCTGCCCCAACACATTCGTCGCCTGCAACTGCGAGACCTGCATCCGATTCGCCGCAATCAACGGCGGCGGCACCGACGCCGCCAACGCCGCCTCATACGCCGCCGCCGCCGCCGCCGCCTGGCTGGCCGCCTCCTCAGCCTGCGCCGCCGTCGTACTCATCCACCCCACATACGCCGCCGCCGCCGCCGCCATCGACGCCGACGCCGACCCCAACCACTCCTCACTGGCCAGCGCCGTGACCACCTTGTCATAACTCAACGCCGCCGCATACAACTCCGCCGCCAACGAACTCCACGCCGACGCCGCAGCCACCAACGAACCCGACCCCGGACCCGAACAAATCCGCGCCGAATTGAACTCCGGCGGAAACGTTCCGTAATCCAACATCATTGACTCCTTAACCGGCCGCGGCCGCGTTGGCCGCTTCAGTCATCGCGTAGGACCCGGAGCTGGTGCTCAGGGTCTGGACGAACACTTCGTGGACCGCCGCGGCAGCCAGCGCCTCGGGCCCTGTGGTGACGAATGACATTGGGGTTCCTGCCTTTCGATGCGGCCCGGCGCCCGTGGCGGAGTGGTGTGCGGGTGGACTCGGTCGTGTTGTGGTGGGCATGGGCGTCATCCGGCCGAGGGTGGGCGGGTCAGGACGCTGTAGCGGAAGCCGTATTTGTTGACATAGCCCGCGGCCGCGCCGCGCCGGCCCAGCGCCCCGACCGGCATGCCTCGCAACAACCCGTTGGCCGCACCCCCCGGGGCCCCGCCGGCCGCCGCCTGCACCGCCGTGCCCTCCTCGGAGACCGCCGGGCTGACCGCCGAGGTCAACGTGGCCCACTGCTGGGGCACCGACAACGCCCCCACCCGACCCGCGCCGGCCGAGATCGCGCTGACATGGCTCGCCCCGCCCACACTGCCCAGATTGCCCAACCCCAAGCTGGCGAACTGCGGCGTCGGATACCACGCACCCCCGGCACCCGCCGTACTACCACCGGGCCCCGACACCAGCTGCTGGGCCAGCTGCGACCAGAACGCCGTGATGCCGTTCGAGAAGTAACCCAGCCCGGAGGTCTGTTTGAGCATCACCCTGTAGAAGGTCGGACTCAGTCCGAGGTAGTTGTTGGTGGGGGTGGGCAGCCCGGACTGCTGCAGGCTCTGCAGTGCACTGGTCAGCCAGGTGAACGTCCCGGTCTGTGAGGCACTGCTGCTCGAGGCCTGCGTCGCCGCCTGCGACGTGCCCACCGACAACGCCTGCGGCGTGGCCAGCTGCGAGGACATGTTGGCCGCCGTCTGCGCGGTGTTACCCACGGGCTGGGCCATCGCCTGACTCACCGCGGCGGCCTGGTCGGATTCGCCCTCGGGTGCGGTCGTATGCGGCGGTGCCGCAAAGGGACTCAACGTCGACGCAGTCTGCGACGCCGCCGCATACCCATACATCGCTGCAGCATCTTGAGCCCACATCTCCATGTACTGCGCCTCAGTGGCCGCGATCGCCGACGTGTTCTGCCCAAAGAAATTCGTCGCCACCAACGTCGCCAACAACACCCGATTCGCCGCAATCACCGGCGGCGGCACCGTCATCTCAAACGCCGCCTCAAACGCCGCCGCCGCCGCCCGACCCTGACTAGCCGTCTCCTCAGCCTGGGCGGCCACCACACTCAACCACCCCACATACGGAGTAATCGCCGACACCATCGACAACGACGCCGGACCCACCCACGGCCCACTGGTCAACTCCGCAATCACCGAGTGGTAACCACTGGCTGCAATCCCCAACTCCGCGGCAACCTCATCCCACGCCGCCGCCGCAGCCATCAACGGCTCCGACCCCGGACCCGCATACATACAACCAGAATTGATTTCGGGCGGTAACGCTCCGAAGTCAAACACCGTGTCGTCCTCCTCAGTCGGCCGTGATCGCAGGCGATCCCGGCTTGCGCATGGGAATCAGTGGTGGCCGTGGTCACGGCTCTGTAAGCGACGCCACCGGTCGGTCGCTGCCCCCGGAAACAGCCCGTGGCAGGAGCGGTCCGCCCCCATCGGTCGAGCCGGCCGGTGCATGCTGACCAAGTGGCTGCGTCCGCAAAGGTGGTGGGCCACCACGCTTCTGCGACGTCTGGTCAGGAACGACATGCACCTTCTGCCTCGGCCAATCCCGTCATCAGCAACCGAGCAACAGCCCGTTTGCGTACCCGAACTGCCGCTCGGCACTGAGATTAGTTCGTTATGCGGCGAACTCCGACACGCAAAGACATCTGTTCATCAATGGCCAGCCACTGTTCATTCCCGGTCGGCAGGAGTTCATACGGGGCAACGGATTGTTCATTTTCCGTTTGCCTTCGACGGGTCTCGCGACCGGCGTTGTGGTCAGTCCTCTTCGAGGATCAGCGCCATTTCCGGGCAGGAGGCGACGCCGTCCCGAGTCGCTTGCTCGTCTTCGGGTTTGACCTCGTGCTCAGCCAGAATCGAGTAGCCGGACTCGTCGATGGGGAAAAGGTCCGGGTCGACGGCGTAGCACTGCGCGTGGCCCACACATTTGGACTGCTCCAGACGAACCCTCACGGGCCTTCCTCCTTTGGCGAGCTTCGGCGAGCTTTGGCGAGCCGATCGGGACTTTGCGAACGACTGACAATGCGCTTGGCGCTCCGATATCGGCGCCCGATATCGATGTCCGATATCAAGGTTAGTCGTCCGGTAAAGTGGCGGAGGTGTTTGGTCGACCGGGACCGGGTGCGCGAATGCCTCGAATTGGTTCGGGCAGGCGAATTCGTGTTGGGTTGCCGCGCAGGCAATATGGACATGCACCCCGACAGGTGACCGGAGATCCGAGCGCATGAGCGAAGGCCAATACGGCACCTTCCACCTACCCCGGCTGGATTTTGCCACGTTGCCGATGCGCGTCGATCGCGGTCTGGGGTGGAAGACGTTGCGCGACGCCGGACCGGTGGTGTTCATGAACGGCCACTACTACCTCACCCGCCGGGAGGATGTGCTGGCGGCGCTGCGCAACCCGAAGGTGTTCTCGTCGACGGTGCTGCAACCTCCCGGGCATCCACTGCCGGTGCTGCCGTTGGCATTTGACCCGCCGCAGCACACCCGCTATCGCAGAATCCTGCAGCCGTACTTCAGCCCGCACGCGCTGGGCAAGTCCCGGCCGGTGCTGGAGCGCCATGCCGCAGAGATGATCGCCGCGCTGGCCGACCGTGGCGAGTGCGAAGTGATGGCGGATTTCGCGCACCTGTATCCGTTCCAGGTGTTCATGGACCTCTACGGCCTGCCACTGCAGGATCGCGACCGCCTGCTCGACTGGAAAAACGCCGTCGTCGGCGAGAAGCCGTTCGTCACCCAGTCCGACGTCGAGAAGTCCGAGCAACTGCTGGCCTATCTCGCGGACGCGATCGCCCAGCGCCGGCAGCACCCCGGCACCGACATGCTGTCGCAGGTGATCACCGGCGAGGGCAACTTCACCGACATCGAATTGCTGGGAATGAGCCACCTGCTGATCCTGGCCGGGCTGGACACCGTGACCGCGACGATCGGTTTTTCGCTGTTCGAGTTGGCGCGCCGGCCGCAGCTGCGCAAGAAAATTCGCGACAACCCAAAGCAGACAAGGGTTTTCATCGAAGAGATCGTCCGCTTGGAGCCGTCGGCACCGGTGGCCCCGCGGATCACCACCGAATACGTCGAAGTGGGCGGTTTGACGTTGCCGCCGGGCACCACGGTGCGGTTGTGCATGGCCGCGGTCAACCGCGACGACAGCGACTCGATGTCCACCAATGAACTGAACATGGACGGAAAAGTGCACCGGCACTGGGGTTTCGGTGGCGGCCCGCATCGCTGCCTGGGATCGCACCTGGCCCGCATCGAGCTGACCGTGGTGGTCGCCGAGTGGCTCACCCAAATCCCGGATTTCGATCTGCCCGACGGCTACGAGCCGGTGATCAATTACCCCTCAAAGAGTTTCGCGCTCAAGGAGTTGCCGCTGCACTGGGGCTGAAAGACCCGCCCCGGTGCAGCGGCACCGCCCCTGCTTGCCGAACTACTTGCGGAATTCGGTCGCGGCGACCTGAACGAACACGCCGGTGTCCTCGGCCATCAGCAGGCCCCGGCCGCGGGGCAACGGACCGCCCTTCATCTTGCCGCGGATGAATCCCTCGTCGGGGTCGGCGTCCATCACCAGCAGCGGCGCGTTGGCCTGGGCCAGCGCCCGCAGCATCGGGTCGCTGCCGGCCGACGACCACCCACCGAAGGTGCGGGTGACGATGACGTGCAGGCCGACGTCGGCGGCCCGGGTCACCCAAGGCGCGGCCTTGTGCAGCGGCGAGTCGAATCCCGCCGGCAGCTGCTGGATGTCGTCGACGATCAGGAAGATCTCCGGCCCGCTCCACCAGTTGCGCGACAGCAGCTCCTCGGCGGACAACCCCGGCGGCGGCTCGCGGCCGGCCAGCGCCGCGGCCAGTTCGCCCATCATGGCCTGCACACCGTCCAGGTTGTAGGCGAACTTCTCGACGTAGTCCGAGCCGAGCGTGGTCAGCAGCTGGCGACGCGGATCCACCAGCCACAGCTGCGCCGACGGCTGGCCCGCAGGCGGCGTGGGCGCGCTGCTAGCTCCGGGCGCGTACAGCCGGCCGATTCCCTTCATGATGGTGGCCAGCGTCGTGGTGCGCCCACATTCGCGGCGGCCGGTCACCATCAGGTGCGCGTTCTCGTCGAAGTTGAGATACACCGGCGACAGGTCCAATTCCGAGATGGCCCAAGCGATTCCGCCCGCACCGACGCCCTGGCGGGTGTCCTGGGCGGCCAGCTCGCGGAGCTGGTCCAGGCCGAAAGTGGCCGGCAACCGGCGCACCGGCGGCGCCTGGCCGGTGGCGAGCCGGCTCACGGCTTCCACCACGCTGTCGGACTCGAACCGGTTGTCCGGCGTGCTGGCCAGCGCGGGCCGGGCCACCAGGGTGTGCAGACCCGACTGCGGGTCGGCGTCCAGGCGGACGTAGTTGACCGCCACCATGCCGCGACCCGGCTTGATCGGAACGTCCTTGGCGAACCGGGACCGCACCAGCTTGGCGTCCTCCACGGCGGCCAGCCGCAGCTCGACCCGGGAGCCGAAGCCGCTGCGCACCGGGGGCCGCAGCTCGGATTCGCGATCGGCGGTGACCACCACGTGCACCCCGAACGAGGGGCCCTGGTTGATGATCACGTTGACCTGCTCGATCAACACCTCGTTCTCTTCGGCCAGCGCCCGGTAGTTGTCGACCACCAGGTAGACGTCGCCGAACCCGTCGTTGGGGACCGGGCCGGGTTCGCCGCCGAACTTGCGCCGCCGGAACACCTCCATCGAGGGGATCCCGTACTCGAGAAAGCTGCGTTTGCGCTCCCGCACCAACGCGAGCAGTTCGGCCACCGTACGGCGGACGCCGTACGGGTCGGTCGGACCGACCACCTCACCGACGTGCGGCAGCCGGGCCACCGTGGTCAGCGCGGTGCTGCTGTAAGCCAGGCAGTAGAACTGGACCTGCTCGGGGGTGTGGGTCAACGCCGCCGAACAGATCAGCGTCTGCAGCGCGGTCGTCTTCCCGGAACCACCGGCGCCCAGGATCAGCACGTTGGCGCCGGGCCCCGACGTGTCGACCGTCCACGGCGGCTGGTCGTGCTTGAACGGGCGGTCGATGATGCCGATCGGGAACACCAAGTCCCGCGCTGTGCCGTAGTCCTGCTGCCAGGGGTGTCCGAGGAACCGGTTCACCAGCTCGTCGATGGCGATCGGCTGGTCCAGCGGTGGCTGCCAGAGCCGGTACGGCTGGAAGTCGATCTTGCGCAGCTGGTCGATGATCACCGTGCCGACCTTGGGCGTGCGGATGCCTTCCACGTCGTCGTCGTCCGGCCCCTCGATCTCGGGCATGTCGGCGCCGGTGGCCGGGACGGTGACGTCGGGTCCCCCGACGCTGACTTCCAGCGGGGTGAACGAGTTGGTGAACAGCTGCGGGCGGACGTAGTCGATGCTGTGCACCAGCGCCGGCGCCTCTCCGCCGTCGTCGCTGATGCCGCGGGGGAAGTAGTCGCGCCACAGGAATTCGGCCTGGAACCGGACGATGTCCTCCAGGCTGCGGCGGAAGTATCCCAGGCCGGCCTGGGCGGGCAGGTTGACGGCGTTCGGCACCCCGGCCGCCTGCGCGGCACCGGCGGTGCGCGCCTTGAGCACCAGCCGGTAACCCATGTTCTCCATGAGCTTTTCGGCGCGGCTTTCGATGGTCTGCGAGGCCATCATCAGATGGATCCAGTAGGCGCGGCCCTGACGGCCGATCGAGTCGAGCACGTCCACGGCGGTCGGCATGATGCGGAACCACTCGTAGAACTCGTCGATGACCACCACAAGCATCGGCAGCGGAGGCATGTCCTGGCTGCGGGCCCGCATCCGGGCCCGGACCGCGTTGTACTCCTTGGCGTCGTCGACGCCGGCGCTGTCGCAGATGGCCTTGCGCCGGGCGATCTCGCCCCACAGCGCGTCCAGGAAGCGTTCCATCAGCGCCTGGTCCTCTTCCAGGTCGGTGATGATCCGCGAGACGTGCGGCACCCCGGCGAACGGCTTGACCGCCGACCCACCCTTGAGGTCGGCCAGCACGAACTGCAGCTCCTCGGGCGGGTGGCTGAGCATCAGCGATTCGATCACCGTGCGCACCAGGGTCGACTTACCCGAACCGGTGGTTCCGGACATGACGCCGTGCGGGCCGTCGCCGCCCTCGTCCAGTGACTTCATGTCCAAGAACAGCAGCTCGCCGTTGTCGGAGCGCACCCCGAACGGGGCGCGCAGCCGCGACCGGCCCATGGTGTCGGTGCGGCCGCCCCACAGCGCATCGAAGTCGATGTTGCCGGGGTCTTCAATCCCGTAGTAGGACAAGATGTCTCGGGCGCCGATGTGCGCCACCCGCTGGCCGATCTCCTCGTAGGCCTCGGCAAGCCGCCAGCGGGCCAGCTTCTGCGCGAACTCCTCCGCCTCGGCGACGCTGAGGTGGTCGGTCAGGGCGAAGAACCACGGCTTCTCGTCGATCACCATCCAGGTGTCGCGGTCGCGGGGCAGCGCCTCGATGACGCCCTTGTCGTCGAACCGCAGGGTGCGCTCCGGGACGCTGCTCCACATCGACGAACCGGTCAGGTCGAAGAATGTCACCCCATCGACACCTTCGGCGCTGATCACGTATTCCCATTGCGGGTCAACGGCGTCGGCGATGATCACGGTGTGCGGTGTCGGGGTCTGGGCCGACGAGCTGGCGTGCCGGGGCGTGAATGATCCACGGCCGGCGAACAATTCGGCCTGCTCGGCGGCGAACTCGCGCACCGAGCTGTACACCATGCGGGCATTGCCCGCGGCGTCCTGGCGGCGCGGATCACCGAAGTGGGGCAGCCATTTCACCCAGTCCCACTCGTCGAGGTCGGCGCTGACCACGATCATCCGCACATGGTCGGGCCCGTGCGCGAAGGTCAGCTGGCAGATGATGGCCCGCATCAATCCCAGCACCTGCTCGCGGTCCCCGGCCAGCGAGTACCAGGGCTCGACCAGCAGCGAGATCATCTTGGGCAGGTTGTAGACGACGCTCTGGTAGCGGCCGAACTCCTGCAGCGCCTTACCGGTCACCGGCTCCAGCTCGATGTCGGTGGGCATGTTCTGCGGCTCACCCCAGGTCACCTCGGGGCGGGTCATGCCGACACCCACCCGGACCACGCCGAAGTTGAGGTCCTTGCCGTCGGGCTTGCGTTCCCACATCCGCGGCGACCCGACCGCGGCGGCCAGCGTAGTGGGCGCCGGGTGGAACCAGCGGTAGCTGGCGTCCATGCTGTCGGCCGACTCGTGCGCGGTCTCGCGCAGCATGTCCAGCATCAGCATGAACTGGGCGCGCATCGAGTCCAGCTTGGGCCGGCTCATCTGCTGCTGGCCGCCGAACCGGCCGCCGAACATCATCATCGCGACGCCGCCGATCATGAAGATCGGGAAGATGGCGCCGGCGCCGCCGAACACGTGCGAGCCGCTGGCGAAGGTCATGCCGACCATGCCGATCAGCAGGCCGACCACCAGGACGCCGACCACCACGAGCCACCACGGCTTGCCCTCCGGCGGCGGAATGCTCAGCGGGGTGGGTAGGACGATGTTCTCCGGCTTGATCACCGGGGGCTTTTCCGGTGTGGGCCGGGCAAATCCACGTTTCACTTGGGTACCGCCAACTCTGCAGGGGACATGTCCATGGGTAGCGTGTCGTGCTGCACCAGCGCATCCGCGCGCGACAGGGTCGGACCCTGCGGCAACAGCCGCAGCGCCACCCACGGCGCCACGCTGGGTTTGGTCTTCAAGCCCAGCGCCTCTCGCACGTCGCGGGTGTCGTCGACCCCGAACCGGTCGCCGGCATCGGTAAGCCACCACAGCGATTCGGCCGTCTTGGCGCCGGGATCGTTCCCGGTGACCGCCACGAAGTTCGCATAGTCGGGCCCGAAGAAGACCTGATCGGCCTCGCGGCCCGTGGTGTCGGCCTTGACCAGCGACACCACTTTATTGACGTCCTTCTGCGCGACCGGGATGGTCGCGCCGGACACCACCTGGACCCGGGCCCGGTTCTCACCGGAGGTCTTCTGCCACCACCAGCACGTCGCCGGGTTCTCCCGGATGTCCATCACGTTCAGCGGCGCGTCCGGGTAGGAGGACAGGTCCAGCTTGTTGACCACCGGCATCTTCGCCAGGGCGGACGGTTCCACGGTCACCGGTTTGGTGTTGCCCGGCCCGGCGTTCTGCAGTATCTGGGCCACCAGCGGCGGCAGCGTTTGCACACCGTCGGCCAGCACCAACGAATACTGTTGCGGCCCACTGATTTGCGGGGTGACCAGCACGGTGCCGATGGGGCCGGGCGCACCGGGGAAGGAGGCCGCACCACCGGCGTTCTGGATCTGCGGCACCGTCAGTTCGGGGCCCACCGGCAGCGCGTCGTACAGCGCGCGGCTCATCGGCTTGGCCATGCTGACCTGCTCGGGCGTCAGCCCCAGCGGCAGCAGCACCGAACGGTTGGTGGCATCGATCCGGGACCGGCGGCCGTCGCGGATCACCCAGGCGTCCCCACCGTAGTTCAGCACCACCGCGTCGGACCCGGTCAGCACCTTGCGGTGGTTGCTCCGGTCCGGGGCGCCGTCGATCACCGTCACCGTCACCCCGGACGGCGCGCCGGCGCCGGTCGAGTTGGACACGGTGTCGCAGACCAGCCACGACGAGGTGGACGGGCCGGTGGGATGGAAGTTGGACGGTGCGCCCGGGATGCCCACCATGGGGCCGCGCGGCAGGCTGGCGATCTGGTTCGACTTGACCAGGTGCGGGTTGTCGGGACGGCCGGTGATCAGGCGCGCCGACGCCAGGTTCAGCGCCGGATACAGCCGGTCGCCGACCCGCACATACAGGGCGCCCGAGTCGCGGTCGGCGATGATCGGCGAGTCCCCGACCTGACCGGCCGGGCTGATGAACGACCACAGCAGCGCGCCCAGGCAGATCACCAGCGCCGCCGACACCGAGGCCACCACGGCCAGATTCTGCCGCCGCCCCGGCTCGACCTCCATCCGCACCCGCCAGCGAGTCAGCGCCATCGCGGTCCGGCGGGCAAGGAACTGATAGCCGGTCACCTGCGTCCGCGTCGACAGCCCGAGGCCGTAACCCGACCCGCGCTGCCCGCGACTCTCTTCCGCCACTAATTCACCATCCGGTTTGCTAACACGCCTGGATATTGTCCATCTCGCGAATTACTTCCGACCACCCGTGACAACGACAAGGCCACCTGCACGGACCTCGCCACGCGGCGCCGCAGCGCACTCAGTTCCACATCTGTTCATGCACCCGAATCCGGTGCCGGTCACCATGCCCGATCCACCGCCGCACCAGCGGCCGACGGTGCGGTTGCGCTGGCGGTTTCCCCTCCCCCACGGATCGGCCGACCGGATTCTCGTCAGTCTCCTCCACCGCATCGTAATGGGCCGCGGGCGTCTCGTCCTGTCGAACGACGACGGGCCCGCCCGCCGCCCGGCCGGGTGAACGGTCGGCGGCCGTTCAACAACACGACGCGAACGGGTGCCGCAGCCATGTCGCCGTTGGACGAATCCGGGCAGCAAGATGGCGGTATGACAGAACTCGCGCCGTCGCTGATCGAAATCGCCCGCAGATACGGCATCGCGACGGATTACGAGGACTGGACCGGCCGCCGGGTGCGGGTGCCCGAGACCACCCTCACGGCGGTGCTGGCCGCGCTCGGCGTGGCGGCCCGCACCGAGCAGGAACGCAACGACGCGCTGACCGCCAAACTGCGCACGTACTGGGCGCGCCGGTTGCCCGCGACCATCGTCGGGCGGACCGGTGAGCAGATCCGGTTCTGGGCGCACGTCACCCACGGCGATCCCGCCGAGGTCTGGGTGCGGCTGGAGGACGGCACCGTGCGCGACGGCGTCGAACAAGTCGACAACTTCACCCCGCCGTTCGACCTGGACTGCCGCTGGGTCGGCGAGGCGAGCTTCGTGCTGCCCACCGACCTGCCGCTCGGCTATCACCGGGTGTGGCTCCGCTCGGGCGGATCGGAGGCCAGCGCCGCGCTCATCGTCACGCCGGACTGGCTCGGCCTGCCGGAACGCCCGGGCGCCCGGCGCGCCTGGGGCCTGGCCGTTCAGCTCTACAGCGTGCGGTCCCGGCAGTCCTGGGGCGTCGGCGATCTCACCGATCTCACCGACCTCGCGGTGTGGTCGGCCTGCCGTCACGGCGCCGACTATCTGTTGGTCAATCCCCTTCTCCGGCCCGCCAACCGGATGGAGCCCTCGCCCTACCTGCCGACCTCGCGACGCTTCGTCAATCCGATTTATCTTCACGTCGAGGCGATCCCGGAGTTCGCCGAACTGACCAAGCGCAGCCGGGTCCGGCGGCTGCGTGCGGACGTGCAAACCCACGCCGCCGGCCTGGACGCCGTCGACCGGGACAGCTCCTGGGCGGCCAAGCGCACGGCGCTGCAGTGGCTGCACCAACAGCCCCGCTCGGCAGGCCGGCAACTGTGTTACGCCGCCTTCCGCGACCGCGAGGGCCGGGCGCTCGACGACTTCGCCACCTGGTACGCGCTGGCCGAGGAATACGACCCGGACTGGCATTCCTGGCCCGAGACGCTGCAGCACCCGGACGCCCCCGGGGTCGCCGACTTCGTCGAAAAGCATTCGGAGGCAGTCGATTTTCATCGCTGGCTGCAGTGGCAGCTGGACGAGCAGCTGGCCGCCGCGCAGTCCCAGGCGATCCGGGCCGGGATGTCGTTGGGCATCATGCACGACCTGGCCGTCGGTGTGCATCCCAACGGCGCCGACACCTGGGCGCTGCAGGATGTGATGGCGCTGGGGGTGACCCCCGGCGCGCCGCCGAACGAGTTCAACCAGCTCGGCCAGGACTGGTCGCAGCCGCCGTGGCGACCGGATCGGCTCGACGAGCACGAGTATCGGCCCTTCCGCGCCCTGATCCGCGCGGTGCTGCGGCATGCCGGCGGGGTGCGCATCGACCACATCATCGGGCTGTTCCGGCTGTGGTGGATCCCGCGCGGCAGCGCCCCCACCGAGGGCACCTACGTGCGCTACGACCACGAGGCCATGATCGGCATCGTCGCGCTGGAGGCACATCGGGCCGGGGCGGTGGTGGTAGGCGAGGACCTGGGCACGGTCGAGCCGTGGGTGCGCGACTACCTGTTGTTGCGCGGCCTGCTGGGGACCTCGATCCTGTGGTTCGAGTTGGACCGCGACGGTAACGGCGGCCCGCTGCCGGCCGAGCGGTGGCGAGAGTACTGCCTGTCCTCGGTCACCACCCACGACCTGCCGCCGACCGCCGGCTATCTGGCCGCCGACCATGTCCGGCTGCGCGATTCGCTGGGCCTGCTGACCCGGCCGGTGGCCGACGAGCTGGAGTCCGACCGCGCCGACCTGGCGGCGTGGATGGCCGAGCTGCGCCGGGTGGGGCTGCTCGCGGACGGCGAAAACGACTCGGAACAAGTCATTTTGGCGCTCTACCGCTATCTGGGCCGGACACCGTCGCGGCTGCTGGGTGTGGCGCTGACCGACGCCGTGGGCGGCCGCCGCACCCAGAACCAGCCCGGCACACCGACGAGTATCCCAACTGGCGCGTTCCGCTGACCGGTCCGGACGGGCGGCCGGTGCTGCTGGAAGACGTGTTCACCGATCGCCGGGCCGCCGCCCTGGCCGAGGCGGTGCGCGCCGCCATCGCGCCGTGACCGCCACCTGTTAGCTTCGGGTGCCATGAAAGTCTCAGTCGTGGCCCCGGTTGCCGACGGCGTCACCGCGGACCCCGACTGGATGGTGGCCTTCGCCCGTCACCTCGAGGCGTGCGGGTTCGAATCGATCGTGGCCGTCGAGCACACCGTCCTGCTCACCCGGTACGACTGCGTCTACCCCTACAACAGCTCCGGGCGCGTCGGGCTGGCGCCGGACTGCCCGATCCCCGACCCGCTGGACCTGCTGGCGTTCCTGGCCGGGCACACCACCCGCCTCGGCTTGGCGACGGGGGTGCTGGTGCTGCCCAACCACCATCCGGTGGTGCTGGCCAAGCGGGTCGCCACGCTCGACGCGCTGTCGGGCGGCAGGCTGCGGCTGTGCGTGGAGGTGGGCTGGCTGCAGGAAGAGCTGCGGGCCTGCGGCGCCGATTTCGACAAACGCGGCCGGCGGGCCGCCGAGCAGCTGGCCGTGCTGCGGGCGTTGTGGGCGCACCGGCCCGACGGGGCGTCGTTCCACGGCGAATTCTTCACCTTCGACAACGTCATGTGTTATCCGAAACCCCTTGCTGACGAGCGTTTTCCGGTGCACATCGGCGGCCACAGCCGGGCCGCCTCGCGCCGGGCGGGCCGGTTCGGGGACGGCTTCCAGCCGCTCGGCGTCACCGGCGCACGGCTGGCGTCGCTGATCGGGTTGATGCGTGACGAAGCGGTCGCGGCGGGCCGCGATCCCGCCGCCCTGGAAGTGTCTCTGGGCCATAGTGTTTCCAAGATCGACGCCGAGCGCGCGGCCCGCTTGGCCGATCAGGGCGCCGACCGGCTGGTGCTGGCCATGCCGCCGACCTCCGATATCGAGCAGGCCAAGGACATGTTGTCGGCGTGCGCGCAGCGGCTGTCGCTGCGCCTGGTGAGCGGGCCGTGACGCTTTCGGCCGACGACCGCGGCGCGCTCAGCGATCTGGTGCACCGCTACACGGCAGGCGTCGACGATCGCCGATTCGATGCTGTCGCAGAGCTTTTCACCGTCGACGCCGAGCTGCTGGTGCCCGCGCCGCCGGCCGACCTGCGGCCCGTGCACACCCATCGCGGCCGGGCGGCCATCGCCGCCGCCGCCGCTGCCGTCGCCGCGGTGGCGCGCACCGAGCACGCCATCGTCGGCGAGGTGTACGACGCGGCGCCCCCCGGCGCCGCGCGGGGCCGCATCGCGTGCGTCGCGCACCACTGGAGTGAGCGCGGTGACGAGCTGGTCGACGTGGTGTGGCACCTGCGCTACGACGACGGCTACCAGCCGACCGGTGACGGCTGGCGGATCAGCCGCCGGGCGCTGACGGTCAACGCGATCGAGACCGCCCGGCGCGCCGGCTGCTGCCGCACGACCTCGCCTAGCGCCTGCGCGGCCGCGCCTAGCGCCTGCGCGGCCGCGCGCGACCCTCCGAACCCGCCGGAAGTGCGCTGGCAGCAGATATGCGCTGACTCACAGCTAGCACCGGGGTGACGCAGTTGCGGCGGAATGACCGGCTTTCGTCCGGCAGGTGCGGCTAACCGCGCCGGTGCCGGCGCGAATTTTGCGCGCGCCCGCGCCGCCCGCCGAATATCGCGGCCGGCCGCCCCGCGAGCCACCCGGTGCTTTCCCGATCCGATCCAATTTATCCAAGTGAGTTCGTGTATTTTCGGGCGCGTGACGAACAGCGTTGATTCCGCGGGCACCGGCGGAGGGCGGGCGGCACCGGGCGGCTCCGCATCGGCACTGGCAGTGGGCACGCCGCTGACCTCCATTCCGGACTACCGCAACGAAATACACACCGCCGAAGACGTCATCGACGTGGAGGCTTACGGCGGCGGCTTCGATCTCACCCGGCGGGCGACCGCCCCCAAGCTGCGAGTCGGCCGCGACCGGTGGTTCAACCTGCTGTGGTTGATCCCGATCGGCTTTGCCCTGCTGATCGCGGGGGTGGCGGTGGGCAAAGGCCTGCACAACATGCCGGCGGTGCAGTCGTTCATCCAGCGCTACCCGGGCACCGACAGCGCCGGTGTCCCGCCCGACCTGCCGGCGTGGATCGGCTGGACGCATTTTTTCAACCTGTTCATGATGATGTTCATCATCAGGACCGGCATCCAGATCCTGTGCGACCATCCCCGGCTCTACTTCAGCCGCAACGCCACCCCCGGTAAGGACGAGTGGCTGCGGGTCGGGCCGCCGGTTCCCGACGACGAGCTGTGGACCGCCAACGCCGACACCGTCGCCCTGCCACAGCAATTCGGGCTTCCCGGGTTCCGCCACTCGATCGGGTTGGCCCGCTGGTGGCACCTCGGCGTCGACGTGTTGTGGTTGCTCAACGGGGCCGTCTTCTACGTGCTGTTGTTCGCCACCGGGCAGTGGCGCCACATCGTGCCGACCAGCTGGGACGTCTTCCCCAACGCGGCGTCGGTGGCCGTGCAGTACCTGTCGCTGGACTGGCCCACCGACAACGGCTGGGTGGCCTACAACGGGCTGCAGCTGCTGTCGTATTTCGCAACGGTGTTCATCGCCGCCCCGGCCGCGTTGATCACCGGGCTGGGCATGTCACCGGCGCTGTCCCAGCGGGTGCACTGGCTGAGCAAGCGGCTGAGCATCCAGCACGCGCGGTCGCTGCATTTCCTGGTGCTGGTCTACTTCCTGTTCTTCATCCTGGTGCACGTCACCATGGTGCTGACCACCAGTGCGCTGCGAAACCTCAACCACATGTTCGCCGCCCGCGACGACAACAGCTGGATAGGTTTCGGCATCTTCTCCGTGGCCATGGTGCTGACCGCGATCGCGTGGGTTTGGGCCACTCCCTTCACCATTCGCCATCCGCGGGTGGTGCAGCGGGTCGGCTACGCGCTGGTCGGCCCGTTCCAGCGGATGCTCGAGCAGCTGGATCCCAAGCCGGGCGCCTTCACCGAAAAGGACATCTCGCCGCACCACTGGCGCAACGGCCGGCTGCCGGAGACGGTCGAGTACAAGGAGCTGGAGGCCAACGACTTCAAGGACTGGCGGCTCAAGGTCTACGGGCTGGTCGAGCACCCGATGGAGTTCTCGCTCGAGGACCTGATGGCGCTGCCCTACCACGAGCAGATCAGCCAGCACTTCTGCATCCAGGCCTGGTCGGGTGTCGCCAAATG
The DNA here is from genome assembly GCA_002291465.1 of Mycobacterium lepraemurium. Lineage (GTDB taxonomy): Bacteria > Actinomycetota > Actinomycetes > Mycobacteriales > Mycobacteriaceae > Mycobacterium > Mycobacterium avium. The sequence goes on from CP021238.1 coordinate 2,329,209, forward strand.
GGGTGGCGTGCAGATGAAAACGATCATGGACATCGTCAAGCCGCTGCCCGAGGCCAAATGGGCGGTGTTCTACTCGATGGGCCTCGGCGCCACCGGCGGCATCTACTACAACGCCCACCACATCGGCCAGATGGACCATCACATGACGATGCTGGCCTACAAGATGAACGACCAGCAGCTGCCCTACATGCACGGCCGGCCGCTGCGGCTGCGCAACGAGCTGCAGCACGGCTTCAAATTGGTGAAGTGGATCAAGGGCATCGAGTTCGTCGCCGACTACCGCGACATCGGAAGCGGTTACGGCGGCTACAGCGAAGACCACAAGTATTTCGGGCGCCACCAAACGCTCTGAGGCGCTCCCGGCCGCACACGCGGGCCGCGCCGCCCAAGTCGTTTGTCCGACCGGATTTTTGGGTAGCACCCAAGAATCGGCGCGAGCCAAGCGACAGCAGCGGAGACGCCCGTGAGGCACAGCCCTGTGCAGCATGCCCGGACCGTCGGGCGGGGCCAACCGATCCGGTACCCGTCGACGCGGGATGCGGCGCCCACGTCGGGCCTCGCCGCGGTCGGGATCGCGGCGGTGGCGTTCGTGGTGTGCGTGGCCAACTTCGCGTTGGGGCATGCCGGCGCAAGGGTGACGGCGGCGATCGTGGCCATGCTCGCGTTCGGCGCCGGGCTGGCGTGGCTTGCCATGGACCGCAGACGGATTCGCAAAGAACAGCGCGACTGGGCGATCAGCCACCCCCGGCGCGCTAGGCCCGCTCGGCTGCAGTACCGCGAGGTTGTGCACCGGCTTGTGCACGTCCGAGCGCAGCACCCGGGCGACCAGTCTCCCGATCGGGCCGCTGAGTACGCCGCCGTCGATGTCGGCGGTGAGGTGAAAGACCGATCCCGGGTGGTTGTCGGTGACGGTCATCGCCACGGTGAGCCGGATCCCGCCCCGGCCACGGCCTTGCAGCTCAATCGATTTCGGTTCGTCGTAGCGGGTGACGGTCCAATGGATGACGTTGCGGAATCCCTTGACCTTGACGCACGAGGCGACGCGGGTGCCTTCCCCGATGGTGTCGGGGACCGGGCCGCGCCAGCCGGCGAAGATCGTCATCCACTCGCCGAACCGATCCAGGTCCGAGGCCAGTTTCCAGGCGGTTTCGGGCTCCAACTCCGACGACACCGACACATCTACTCGAGCCAACGTGATCCGCCGCTTCTCCCCGGGTTCCCGGCTGGATACCCGCAGCGCCGCGGAGCCATTCGTGGCCCCGGGCTCACCCGGGCCAGCCCTGTTCCAGCTGCTGGGCCACGTCGATCACCTGGGCGGCCTGCGAGTGCGGGGCGTCGATCTCGTCGGCGACGTACTGGGCGATGAAGCGGCGGATCTCGCCGTCCACCCCGGCCAGGATGCGCAGCACCTCGCCGCGGATGGACTTCGACGAGACGTTGACGGTGATGTCCGACGACCGCGGCTTGGCGACGTCGACGATCAGCAGCAGGGGTTCGGCCGCCCGCGCCGTCGCGCGCAGGGCGATGTCGCCGGAGACCACGAAGCGCTGCTTGTCCAGCCAGAGGTCGACCAGCAGGTCGATCGACAGCAGGATGTGGATGACGAAGGTGATGGTGTCACCTAGGCGCCGGGTGACGCGCGGCTCGTGGATCTTGACGTTCGCGCTGACCTTGGCGATCTTGCCGGGCCCCTGGGCGATCGGCTCCATGGCGAACTCGCTGCCTGCGATGTCGGCGAACGCGGCGGCGACCCGTTCGGGGGTGACGGCAACCTCGAAGAATCTGCGGCCGAACTCTTCGTAGGTGACATAATCGTGGTTCGACATAGGCTTATACCGTCTCACGTCACCTGCCCGAACGGCCGCTGATCCGCTCACGTCGCAGAAATTGTGCATCGTATCCCGACCCGTGGCCCCGGCCCACCCACGCCGGCCGGTGATGAGCCGCGCCGATCATGCGGTGCTGTGAAGCACACCACAGGCGGTGGCTTGGATTCGATGTGTCGGGCGGTGGCCTGGGAGGCTGGACGCTGCTCGACGGTGGAGGTGTTTTCGGTTCATGCCCCAAGACGTAACTGAGCCACGCCCGGGTCCGGCCCGGGTGGCGGGGATGCTCATCTGGCTGGGCGGCCGGGAAGGCAACGAGCCCGGGGAACGCCACGAGCGGTCCGTGCACGCCGTGGCCGGCGCGGTGGTGCTGCTGGGTTCCGCGCTGGCCTGGCTGGTCGCCGGACTGGCGGCGGCGGGCCGTTGGCCGCTGCCGGCGGTCGTGCCGGGACGCTGGTCTTCGGCTTGCTGGTGGGCACGATCGTCCGCGGCACCGCCGCTCCGGCCGCCGGCCGGGGCCGTCCGATGGCACGCGGCGCGGTCGCGGCGGCGGTCGGTGTCGTCGTCGGTGAACTCGCCGCCCTGGTCATCCTTTCCGGCCCCATCGACCAGCGTCTGGACGAACGGGCATCGCACACCGCGGATTCCGCCCCGGCCGTCGTCACGGCGGCGGCGATCAGGCCGAGGAGGCGCGGGCGGCACTCGACGGCGCGGTGGCGCAGGCGCGTAACCGCCAGGACAGGGCCCTGGTCGTGGCCCGCTGCGAATATCACCCCACTCCGGGCTGTCCGCAGACCCGGATCACCGGTGTCCCCGGCCCGGGCCCCGAAACCCGCACGGCCAATGAGCTTCTCGCCGACGCCCAGCACGAGCTGGACGAGGCGCTGGCAGCCCGCGACAGCCGCGCACCCGAACTGGACGCCGCGGTCTCGCGGGTCCAACGGGCCGTGGCCGACGCCCGCCGCGCCGTGATGGCGGACGCCGGCTGAGGCCCCGGCGCGCGCTGGATCGCGATGAACGACGTCACCACCGGCAACGCCGGGGCATTGGCCTTGCGGCTGTTGACGATCGGGGTCTGCGTGCTGCTGTACCTGACGCCTCTGATCCTGGGGCTGTGGCGCGGGGAGACGAGCCACGATCGCCGCGCGCACGGCGCGAGCGCGCCGAACTCGACGCCGACACCGCGATCGCGATCAAGCGGGCCGAGGTTCGCCGCGAGGCCGAAATCATGTGGGCCGAGCACCAATCGACGCAGACGCGGCTGGCCATCGAGGCGCAGACCGAGATCGACCGGGAACACCAGCGCCACCGGGTGTTGGACGCCGTCGCCGATCCGCCATCGCCGCGGGCCTTTGAACTGACATCCGAACTCGCATCCGAACCGGCCCGCGATGACGTCTATCTGCCGATCGCCGCCGAGGCCGAGGCGGCCAGCCGGGCCATCACCCAGGCGCCGCAACCGCGCGTGGAATGCGACCCCGACCCGCAGCAGCCGCCCGCTTGCCCATCGCCGAACGACGCGGTCGAGCAGGACCGGAGCACGCCGTTGCTCCCGTCGATCCCGGACGCGACCAAGGCCGCGGCCCGCTGGATTCGCCCGTTGGTGCCGCCGCTGGTGGCGCGGGTGATGGACACGACGACCCATCGGTTGACCCATCCGCTGCGCACCGCGCGCCAGGTGTTCGAAGGCGTCGTCGAGGAGACCGAAGAGATCACCTTCGCGCTGCGCCGCACCCGCAAGGTCACGGTCAATTCGCAGGCCACCGAGACCGCGTCAGCGGACTCGACCGAAGACACCGAAAGCCGCGCCGCAGGGCCGGATTTCGTCACCTCCACGCGGCAGCAACCGGGGCGCACCGGCGGATGACCGGCCGCGACGCGCGCACATCGTTGCCCCGGTCGCCGGCACCGGATGCGGGCCGGTTGTCGGTGCCCTCGGCCGCTGATGACCGCGCCAGCTGCCGCCTCCGCACTAGCCGCGCGCCAGCGCGCAATTCAGCGCAGCGATCAGCGGACCAGGTTGATGCCGAAGTCGGTCTCGGGTCCGGGCGGGGTGCCCACACCCCCGTTTCGGCGACGGCGCCACCAACACCGGGTCGTTCCACGAGGCGGCCAACATGGCCGCGCTGTGGGACCTGCCGATCGTGTTCGTGTGCCAGAACAATCGGTACGCCGAGATGACGCCGACCACCGACACCATGAAGCTCGAGCACGTCGCCGACCGGGCCGCCGGCTACGGCATGCCCGGGGTCCGGGTCGACGGCAACGACCCGCTCGCGGTGGCGGCCGCGCTCGACGACGCGCTGCGGCGCGCCCGCGCCCGCAGCGGCCCCACCTCCCTGGAATGCGAGACGTTCCGCTTCCGCGGCCACTATTTCGGGGACCGGATGCGCTACATACCCGCCGATCAACTGCAAGCCGCGCTGGCGGCTAACCCGGTGCCCCGGTTCCGGCGGCGGCTCGCCGAGACGGGGGTGTGCGGCGAAGCGGAACTCGCCCGCATCGACGACGACGCGGCGGCCACCGTGGAGGCGGCGCTGCGGACCGTGCTCGGCGCGGATTCGCCGGCGGCGGACGAACTCGACCGGGACATGTACGCGGCGCCGATCCCCTTCCCGACCTGAGGACGCGCGCGCTGGCCGACCAAGAGATGACGATGCGCGAGGCGCTCAACCTCGCGCTGGATCAGGCGCTCGCCGCCGACGAGCGAGTCTTCCTGCTGGGCGAGGACATTGCCGATCCCGGCGCTTCCGGACCGACCGCGGGTCTGTCGACGAAATACGGCCGCGACCGGGTGCTGGACACACCGATCTAGGAGGTGGCGATCGTGGGGGCGGCGATCGGCGCCGCCATCGACGGCCTGCTGCCGGTCGCCGAGATCATGATCATGGATTTCATCGGCATCGCCGCCGACCAGCTGATCAACAACGCCGCCAAGCTAAGGTTCATGACGGCCGGACGCACGTCGGCGCCGCTGACCGTGCGCACCCAGGCGTACGCCGGATTATCCACCGGAGCAACGTATTCGCAGAGCCTGGAGGCATGGTTCATGCACATCCCGGGAATTAAGGTTGCTAAGTTCGGCGATCATCGACCCCGACCCGTGCCTGTTCATCGAGACGATTCGGCTGCAGGGCAAGAAGGGCCCGGTCCCCGTCGACCCCGGGTTCCGCATCCCGTTGGGCCAGGCCGACATCAAGCGGCCCGGCACCGACGTCAGCCTGATCGGTTACGGGCGCCCGGTGCACGACGCGCTGGCCGCCGCGGCGATGCTGGGCGACCAGGGCGTCAGCGTCGGGGTGGTCGACCTGCGCACCCTGGTGCCGCTGGTCGTCGACACCGTCGAGGCATCGGTGCGGCGCACCCGCCGGGCCGTGATCGTGCACGACGCGGTGCAATTCGCCGGTCCCGGAGCCGAAGTCGCGGCGGTCCTGCACTCGCGGCTGTTTTCGGAGCTGGCCGCGCCCGTCGAACGGGTCGCCGCCCGGTTCGTCCCCAATCCGGCCGCGGCCGCGCTGGAGGCGCAAGTGTACCCGTCTCCGGAGCGCATCGCGGCGGCGGCGCTGAAGACGTTGGGCAGGACGCTGACGGGGGCCACGGCGCATGGCTGACTTCATCATTCGCATTCCCCGGGTGTCGGTGGCGGTGTCGGAGGCCGAGCTCACCGGGCTGCTGGTCGGCGCCGGCGAGCACGTCGAGGCGGGCACCCCGATCTACGTGACCGCCACCGAGAAGGTCGAGCAGGAGATCGAGACGGGGCATCCGGCACCGTGCGGTGGACCGGGCAGGTAGGGACCACCTACCAGATCGGCGCCGAAATCGGGGTCATCACTGGTTGAACCGACATGAACCAAGGTGAACCAACGTATACCAGGAAAGGTTGAACGCCTATGGATCTCAACGAGACCCGCGAGAGAATCATCTACCAGAAGGAAGGCCCAATCGCCCGCGTCACCCTGAATTGGCCGGAGAAGGCCAACGCCCAGGACCAGAAGCTGGCCGAAGAGGTCGACGCGGCGCTGGCCGACGCCGACCGCGACTACGACATCAAAGTGCTGATCATGAAGGCGAACGGCAAGGGCTTCTGCTCCGGGCACGCCATCGGCAACAACGCGGTCGACTACCCGGCTTTCGTCGAGGGCGCGAAGGTGATGGGCACCCCGTGGAAGCCGCAGACCAATCTGTTCGTCAAGCCGATCCTGAACCTGTGGGAGTTCTCCAAACCGACGATCGCCCAGGTGCACGGCTACTGCGTCGGCGGCGGCACCCATTACGGGCTGACCACCGACATCGTCATCGCCGCCGAGGACGCCTACTTCTCTTACCCGCTGCTGCAGGGCTTCGGCATGCCGTCGGGCGAATGCTCCATCGAACCTTGGATTTTCATGAACTGGCGCCGCGCCGCCTACTACCGGTACCTGGCCGAGGTGATCGACGCCCGGAAGGCGCTCGAGGTGGGGCTGGTCAACGAGGTGGTGCCGCGCGACCAGCGCGACGATCGGGTCGAGGCCATCGCCCGCCACATCGCGCAGGCGCCCATGACGACCCTGCTGGCGACCAAGGCGAACCTGAAACGGGCCTGGGAGCTGATGGCATGCAGGCGCACTGGCAGAGCTCCAACGACCTCGTCGCGCTCGCCTCGATCAGCAAGGACGTCCAAGAGTTGATTCAGACCGTTTTCAAGGACAAGGTGCTACCGTCCGAGCAGGCCCGCCGCCGCTGCCCAGACCGACGGCGCCGCAACGACTTAGGCCCGCCGGGTGAACATCGCCGAGCACGCGCTCGCAGCCGCACAGTCGCCGGCCCTGATCACCGACGGCGGCACGATCTCGTACGGCGAACTGCACGACCGCAGCCGGCGGGTGGCCGCGGCGCTGCACGAGCTGAGGCTGCGCCGCGGCGACGGTGTGGCCCTGGTCTTGCCCAACCGGCCGGAGTTCCTCGAAATCACCTGGGGCTGCCAGCTTTCCGGCCTGTACTACACGCCGGTCAACACCCACTTCACCGCGGACGAGGCCGTTTACGTCATCGACGACTCGGATGCCAAGGCGGTCTTCGTCGACGCGTCGCTGCCCGGAATCGCCGCCCGGGTGCGCAGCGCCAACCCGGCGGTGCACATCGGGGTCTGGGGCAAGCTGCCCGGCTGGCGCGACTACGAGGGGGTACTCGGCGCCGCCAGCGATGCCCCACCGGTGTCGGACGGATCGGAGATGCTGTATTCGTCCGGCACCACCGGCCGGCCCAAGGCGGTCCGGCAGCCACTTCCCCAGGACGGCAACGGGTCCTGGGCGCAGTCGGTGCTGGAGCTGGCGCTGATCCACAAGTACGACATGACGCAGCGCAGCGTCTACCTGTCCCCCGCCCCGCTCTACCACGCCGCGGGCGTGAACTACACGATGGCCGTCAACCGGGTCGGTGCCGCGTCGATCATCATGAGGAAGTTCGACGCCGAGACGGTTTTGCGGCTGATCGAGACGCACCGGGTGACGCACGCCCAGTTCGTGCCGACGATGTTCGTGCGCATGCTCAAGCTTCCGGCGGCGGTGCGGGACCGCTACGACGTGTCGAGCCTGCACTGCGTCATCCACGCCGCCGCACCCTGCCCGGTCGACGTCAAGAACCGGATGATGCGCTGGTTCGGCCCGACCATCCACGAATACTACGGCGGCACCGAGGGATTCGCGGGCACCAACATCGGCCCGCAGGAATGGCTCGCCCACCCCGGTTCGGTCGGCGTCCCGCTCGCACCGGTGCACGTGCTCGACGAGGACGGGCGGGAAGTCCCGGTCGGCCAGACCGGTGAGCTGTATTTCGAAGGCGGGCCCGACTTCGAGTACTTCAAGGACCCCGTCAAGACCGCGTCGGTGTACAACGAGCGCGGCTGGCGCTCGCTGGGCGACATGGGCCATCTCGATGAGGACGGCTACCTCTACCTCACCGACCGCTCGACGTTCACGATCGTGTCCGGCGGGGTCAACATCTATCCGCAGGAAGTCGAGAACCTGCTCGTGGTGCACCCAAAACTTCTCGACGCGGCGGTATTCGGCGTTCCCAACGACGAATTCGGCGAGGAAGTCAAGGCCGTCGTGCAGCCCGCCGACGGCGTGCCGCCCGGACCCGACCTGGCCGCCGAGTTCATCGCATACTGCCGGGCCCACCTGGCAGGCTACAAGTGCCCGCGCACCGTCGAGTTCGACACCCTGCACCGCGACTCGAACGGAAAGCTCTACAAGCGGCGTATCCGCGAACGTTACTGGCAGGGACGGGAATCCCGGATCGTGTGACCTGACGAGGATGGCAAGATGGCTGTAGAGACGAGCAAGCCGCACACCGGCGTGAACGCGACGCCGCTGCCGGTGCCGTGGGCGGTGCAGACCCCCGACCGGATCCCCAAGCAGCGCTACTACGACCCGGAGTTCTACGCGCTGGAGAAGGAGGTATTCTGGCCGCGGGTGTGGCAGATGGCGTGCCGGCTCGAGGGGATCTCCAAGCCCGGTGATTTCGTCGAATACGAGATCCTCGACGAGTCCGTCATCGTGGTGCGGTTGGACGGCCAGACCGTGCGCGCCTACCACAACGCCTGCCGGCATCGGGGCGTGAAACTGATGGAAGGCAACGGGAATCGGCGCACCTTCGTGTGCCCGTTCCACGGATGGTGCCGGGGCCTGTACGGGCGCAACACGTTCGTGCTGCGGCCCGAAACCTTCGCGCAGGAGAATCTGGCGGCCGCCGACCTGCGACTGGTGTCGGTGCGCTGCGAACTGTGGGGCGGCTGTGCGTGGATCAACCTCGACGACGACGCGCCGGCGCTGCGCGACTGGATGGAGCCGTTCGCGTCGACCTACGACGCCTGGAAGGTCGAGTCGCTGCGGGTCGAGTGGTGGCAATCGTACCGGCTGCCGGTGAACTGGAAACTGGCGACGGCGGCGTTCATGGAGGGCTACCACGTTCCGCAGACCCATCCACAGCTGCTGCCGGGCGCCCAGACCGGCGAGCCTTCGGCCGCAGTACATCCCGTCGTCGCGAGCAGCCTGTACTTCATGCGCACGCTGGGCGAGGGCATGGCCGGCATGACGCACCAGAACGACATCCGCATCGCCGAGGGCCTGCAGACCATGCGGCTGCCGTCCGACCCGGCCGCCGCGATGGCGGCGTGGCGCAGCGCCCTCAACGACGCCGTCGTCGACTGGCATCGCGACCGGGGCAGCGGTATGCCCGATCTCAACGAACTGGACCGCCGCGGGGTCACCGATGCGATCGGATTCGCCTTCCCGCACCACTTCATCCTGCCGACCTACAGCAGCGCATCGTCGTATCGCATCCGGCCGCTGGGACCCGAGGAAACCCTGTTCGAGATCTGGTCGCTGCCCCGGCTGCCCGGTGACGCCTCGGCCGGCAAACCGACACCGCCGGAATCGATGGCGCCCGACGACCCCCGCTGGCCGCCGGTCCCCGCCCAGGACTTCTCCAACCTGCCGCGTCAGCAGAAAGGCCTGCACTCCAAGAGCTTTGAGTTCATGCGGTTGTCCGACCGGATCGAAGGCCTGATCTCCAACTTCGAGCGGATCATCGACGGCTTCCTGGCCGGGCTGCGCTACGATGCGCTGCTGCCGGCCATCCACAAGACCAACACCACCATCAACGTGCCGATCGTCGACTTCGGCTTCGGCGCCGTGGAGGCGCGATGAGCGTGACGTGGGACCGCTCGGTGGATCTTCTCATCGCGGGCAGCGGCGGGGGCGGCATGGTGGCCGGGCTGGCCGCGCTGGACAGCGGACTCGAGCCGCTGATCGTCGCGAAGCAGTCACTGGTGGGCGGTTCGACGGGGCTCTCGGGCGGCATCGTCTGGTTGCCGAACAACCCGTTGATGCGGGCCGAGGGCGTCGCCGACTCGCACCAGGACGGGCTGGCCACCTGGCCGACGTGGTCGGCGACATCGGTGCGGCGTCCTCCCCCCGAGCGACGTGAAATGTTCCTCACCGCGGGCCACGAAATGATCAATTTCCTCACCCGCAGGGACGTCGCGCTGATCCGCTGCGCCGGCTGGAGCGACTACTACCCGAATCACAAGGGCGGCAACGCGTCCGGCCGCGCCGTCGAGGCCGTCCCGTTCGATGCCGCGAAGCTGGGCAACTGGAGCGGGCGGGTGCAGCCGCCGCTGGCCCGCAACTACGGATACGTGGTGCTGACCAACGAATTGCGTTCGGTGCAGTACTTCAACCGCTCGGCGCGCACCTTCGCCGTGGCGGCCCGGGTGTTCGCCCGCGCCGCGGCGGCGCGGATGCGGCGCCGGCAGCTGCTCACCAACGGCGCTTCGCTGATCGCGCACATGCACAAGGCGCTGCTGGACCTCAGCGACGGGCAACCACCGTTGTGGACGGATGCCGCGCTGACCGAGCTCGTCGTCGAGGACGGCCGAGTGGTCGGCGCGCGCATCGTGCGCGACGGCCGGGCGTGCGCCGTCGAGGCGCGCAAGGGAGTCTTGCTGGCGGCGGGCGGTTTAGGCCACAACAAGCAGATGCGCCGGCGCTACAGCGGTGACCAGCCCAATGAGGGCAGTGGTCGATCGCCAACGCCGGCGACACCGGTGAGGTGCTCGAAGCGGCGATGCGGCTGGGCGCCAAGACCGACCTGATGGACTAATCCTGGTGGCTACCTTCTGTTTTCATTGCCAACGGCGGGGCGGTCGGTGCCTCTCTCGGCTCGGGGAGGCAGCGGTCGGGCGCGATCTATGTCGACTCGACCGGGCGGAGGTTCTGCAACGAGTCGAACTCCTACGTCGAGGTCGGCAAGGCCATGTACGCCAACAAGGCGGTGCCGTGCTGGATGATCTTCGACGACGGTTACGTACGCCGGTACGTCACGAGCGCGAACCCGCTGAAAACCCTGCGGCGCCACCAGCCGCTGCCGGCGGAGCTGATCGAGTCCGGCGCCGTCAATCGCACCGCGACCATCGCCGGGCTGGCCGGCGAAACCGACCTTCCCGCAGACGAACTCGCGCGCACCGTTGAACGCTTCAATCGGTTCGCGGCCAAGGGCCTGGACCCGGACTTCGGCCGCGGCCAGTCAGCCTACAACGACTGCCTGGGCGACCCGGGGTATCGGCCCAACGCCGCGATCGGACCGCTCGACACCGCGCCCTACTACGCCACCCGGGTGTTCCCCGCCGATGTGGGCACGTGCGGCGGCGTGATCACCAACGAGTACGCGCAGGTGCTCGACCAACACGACCGGGTGATCGAGGGCCTGTATGCCACCGGCAACACCACCGCGACCGTGATGGGCCGCACCTATCCGGGTGCGGGGGCGAGCATCGCCAACTCGATGGTGTTCGGGTACGTCGCCGCCCGGCACGCGGCCGGCCGCAGGATCGCCGACGTACCTCCGCGCGCCATCGCCGGCGTGCCTCCGCGCCGAGTGTGCGACTAGTTTCACGCTCGGTCGCGAGCGTGAAACTAACTTCACGTTGGCGGAGAACTCTTTTCGTCCGGCTTGTCGACGAACTCGCGCGGCTTCATGCCCGACCGCATCAGCTCGTCCCACCGCGCCTGCACGTCGGAGGCGGCGCCGACCATGTTGGTCAGGATGTGGCTGACCTGCAGGTGCACCCGCATGCCCATCAACTCCCACGCCCGTTTCACGTTGTTCTTGACCGCCATCAGTGTGGTCAACGGGATCTGGGCGATCTTGCGGGCCATCTCCTCGACGGTGTCCTCGAGGTCGTCGCGCGCCACCACCTTGTTGAGCAGCCCCCAGTCGAGAGCCTGTTGCGCGGAAAGCGTCGGCGCCAGCAGCAACCAGTCCATGGTGCGGTGCCAGTTCATCATCAGCCAGGGCTCGACCATGGTGTGCCCGCCGGGCTCGCCGAGGCTCTGGGCAAGGGGCATCTGGAAATACGCGTCCTCGGAGGCGATGCAGAAGTCGGTCAGTAAGCCGAGATAGATTCCACCGCCCATGCAGTAGCCGTGGATTTGGGAGATGGTCGGCTTGGGAAACTCCCACAGATACAGCGTCGGCCACAAGAACAGGTCGGCGGTGCCCTTGTAGAGGTCTTCGAAGGTCTCCCCGAAATCGGGATACGGGTTTTCGTCCGGGCCCCACCGGGCCACGTGGCCGCCGCAGAATCCCTTGCCGTTGGCCTTGATGATGACGACCTTGATGTCCTTGTCCCGGCCGGCCTCGTGCAGGCAGTCGTCGACCTCGGTGACCAGCACCGTGTCCTTGGTGTTCGCCTTGTCGACCCGATTGAGCACGATCCGCGCGATCGGCGGTTCCCGCTCGTAGCTGACCGCTTCCAGGACGCGCCGCTCCATCAGGCAGACATTGCCGGAGACCGGCCCGGCCGAAATCGGCTTTGCGCTGCTCACCGTGCTCGGGTTGCGGCCGTTTAGCGGTCCGGGGCGGCGATAGGCTAGGCTGGTCGCAACATTGGCGTCACTGCCACGAGCACAGTCATGAACACTGACATGAACCGCCAACCCGTCGTGGAAAGTTTCTCTCCCACCGGTACCGACGCCGTAGACCGCCCCCGGCACCCGGATGATCCGTGCATCCCGCACTGGCTTGTCTCGCGGCGATCGATTTTGCCAGCCGGCAATCTCGCCACCTCGCGCCGGCCCGCGGGACGTCCTCGTCTCCCACCCGGCGCTGCCTGAAAGGCGCCGGAAAGTGACCACCCCAAGAATTTTGCCGATCTCGGCGTGCCCGCCCGGATCGTCGATGCGCTGACGGCGCGCGGTATCACGAGCCCGTTCCCCATCCAGTCCGAAACCCTGCACGACACCCTTGCCGGGCGAGATGTGCTGGGCCGCGGGAAAACCGGCAGCGGCAAGACGCTCGCGTTCTCGATTCCGCTCGTCGGCCGGCTGTGCACCGCGAACCGGCGTCCCGCACGGCCAACGGGTTTGGTGCTGGCACCCACCCGGGAGCTGGCGACGCAGATCACCGCGACGCTCGAGCCGTTGGCGGCGGCTGGCCTGCGGGTCAGCACGATCTTCGGCGGCGTCTCGCAACACCGCCAGGTGACCGCGCTGAAGGCCGGGGTGGACATCGTGGTGCCTGCCCCGGCCGGCTCGAGGATCTGATGCGGCAGCGTTTGATAAGCCTGGAGGCGGTGCGGGTCACCGTGATCGGCGAGGCGGATCACAATGACCAATCTCGGCTTTCTGCCCGGCGTCACCCGGATTCTGGCCGCCACGCCCAATGATGACCAGCGGCTGCTGTTTTCGGCGACGCTGGACAACGGGGTGGACAAGCTGGTCACCCGGTTCCTCCGCGACGCGGTGCTGCACTCCGTCGACGAGGCCAATTCGCCCGTGTCCGAGATGACCCATCATGTGTTCCACGTCGACAGCGCGCAGGCGAAGAAGGAGTTGGTGCACCGGCTCGCATCAGGCACCGGGCGCCGAATCCTGTTCCTGCGCACCAAACATCAAGCGCGCAAGCTCGCCAGGCAACTCACCGAATCGGGGGTTCCCTCGGTCGACCTGCACGGTAACCTGTCCCAGCCCGCGCGGGAGCGCAACCTGGCCATGTTCGCCGCCGGCAGCGCCCGGGTACTGGTCGCGACGGACATCGCGGCGCGCGGCGTGCACGTCTACGAGGTCGAGCTCGTCGTGCACATCTACCCGCCCAGCGAGCACAAGTCCTATCTGCACCGGTCCGGGCGCACCGCGCGGGCCGGCAGCGCCGGCGACGTCGTCACGGTGGTGCTGCCCGAGCAGCGCGAACACACCCGGGCGCTGATGCGCAAGGCCGGTATCGACGTCGCACCCCAGCGGGTGACCGCCGGCTCGGAGGAGGTGCACGCACTCGTCGGCCCGACCGCGCCCCCGAAGCCGCCCGCGGTCGCCGGGGTGCCGTCCCACCCGACCGGGCCGCATCGGGCGGCTGCCGCGGGACAACGGCGCCGGCGCAGCGGCCGGTCGGCGAGGACGACCGCGGCGCACGACGCCTCCCCGCACCGGCCCGGCGACCCGACCGTCGCCGCGCCAGCCGCACCCAGGGCAGCGCGGGATAGGCTGCGGCTCAACGCCTCTCAACCGTCGGCTCGGATTAAGAGGCCCGGGCCAGCAGCCAGGCCTGGCCGTCAGCCTCTCCGGAGGCGATCGGCTCCAGATCGGCGAACGCGGCGGTCAGTTCGCCGGGCGCCGCGCGGAACGGGCCCGGGCCGGCTCCCACCTCGCTGAGCACGGCGATGGCCAGCAGCCCGCCCGGCGCCAGCCGTTCGACGATGGCCCGGTCGAGGCGGCGGTCGCGGAACTTGCAGCAGACGATGACGTCGGCGGGTGGCCCCACCGGCAGCCCGCTGTCTAGATCGGCGACGTCGAAGCGGCACCGCTCGCCCACCCCGGCGCGCCGGGCCAGGTCCCGCGCCTGGCCGATCGCCACCGGCGACACGTCCAGGCCCAGCACGTGCAGCCCGCGCAACGTCAGCCACACCGCCCCGGTCCCCTGCCCGCAGGCCAGGTCCAGCGCCTGTCCGGCGGCCGGGAACACGTCCGCGTGGCGCGCGAAAACACCGGGCGGCGCAACCGAACTCAGCGGCGGCGGGCCTTTCGCCGCGTACCGCTCGTCCCAGCGATGCCGGTCGGCTTCGCACATGCGCATCTCCTCCGCCCAGCCACTCTAGGTCCGGCCGCCGCGTGCTGACCGGACGGCACTCGCTGTTGGCGGCGGGCTCATTCCTACACTCCACGGGTGCCCGAAGATGCGTCATCGCCGGTCATCGCCGGTGGGGCCGGCGGCGGCGCCCCCACCGGAGCGGCGCGCCGATCCGACCGCCGGCCCGGACAGACGATCCGCAAAGTCCTCGACGCCGGGTTGCAGGAGTTGCGGGAATCGTCCTACGCCGGCTTGACGATGCGCGCCGTGGCGACCCGCACGGGGGTATCACCGGGCCAGTGCCTACACCTACTTTCCGTCGAAGAGCGCCCTGGTGGCGGCGGTGTACCTGCGCTTTCTGCGCGACCTGCCGGTGCACACCGACGTCAACGAGACGGCCCAGCGTAGGGTCAGCGCCACGCTGCGGGACATGGCGGTGGTGGTCGCCGATGAGACGGAGTTGACCGCCGCCTGCGGTGCGGCGCTGATGGCCAACGATCCGGCGGCCAAGCCGCTGCGGGAGCAGATCGGCGAGGAGGTGTCCCGGCGGATCGCGGCCGCGTTGGGGCCGGGCTGGCCGCGCGCCGTCAAGTCCACCCTGCAGATGACCTTCTCGGGTGCGCTGATGACCGCCCGGTTCGTCAGCTTCGCCGAGATCTCCGGACAGCTCGACGAGGCCGTCGACCTCATCCTGGGCGCCGCGCGGGAGTCATGAACACACGAAATCAACTGTTCTGAAGGATGATTCGTACTAGCCGGTGCTGACCAGGGCGTGCGACGGCCGGCCCGCGCGAAGGAACTGACCGTATCGCTGCTTGCCCAGCTGCGGCGCGACCCGACCGGAGCCGAACGCAAACTTCCCGGCCACCAGCACCGCAGTGACCGTGTCGTCGTTGCGGTTCACCATCCGCGACAACCCGCCGTAGGACGCAACCGGATGCTCGGCATAGCGGTCGAGCGACTCGTCGAGCCTGGCGGGATCGATAACGACGATGTCGGCGCGGTCGCCTACGCGCAGGGTGCCGGCGTCGATGCCGTACCACCGCCCGAGTTCGCCGGTGAGCCGGTGCCCGGCGTGCTCCATAGAGATGAAGGGCTTACCGGCTTTCTGGGCGTCGTGCGCGTGCCGCAGCCCGGAGTTGTAGAACGCCATGTTGCGCAGGTGCGCCCCGGCGTCGGAGAACCCCATCTGAACGGTGGGGGCTCTGGGCCATCTTCCGCAGCACCTCGGGACGATGGTTGCAGACGGTGGTGCTCCAGCGCAGCCGCTCGCCGTGCTCGACGACCAGGTCCAGGAACGCGTCGACCGGGTGCAGGCCGCCGGGCTGGCCGTCGTCGCGATCTCGGCGTCGAAGAAGTCGCGGTGCCACACCCGGGGCCCGAATCTGCTGTCGTAGTCCTTGCGGAACCGGCGCCGGTATCCTGCGTCTCGCATCAGCCGATTGCGCTCGATCTCAGTCTGCAGGTGCAGGGCCGCGGCGCCGGAACCGAACTCCTCGAACACCACCAGCGAAATCCCGTCCGCGTACACCTCGAACGGCACCGGTAGGTGCTGCCAGCGGAAGTCGCCGCCAAGGGCATTGACGACCCGGGCGAGCCGGTCCATCACGTGGATCACGAACGGTATGGCCTTGATGTCGGCCGCCGACAGCAGGCTGGTCTTCAGCCGCGGCCGGCCGAACCCGAGCGACGTCATCAGCTGCGACAGCACCGACAGCGGATTCGTGATGTCCGGCCCCGACTGCAGGATCTTGTCGCGCCGCCGCAGGATCGCGTTCAGCCGGCGCAGCTCGCGCGGCGCGGCGTAGCTCGAGGGCAGGGTGCGCCACCGGCACACCTCGCCGTCGAGCTTGTCGAACAACAGCTGCTGCGAGGACATCCGGACGAACCCCTCGTCGAGTGCCTCGTTGAGCATCGCCTCCATCCGGGCCAATTCGGCCGCGGACGGCCGGACGTCCTTGCGGGTCGCCCGGTCCAGTCCCATGGTGGCGGCGCGCATGTCCGAATACCCGATGAACGCCGCGACGTTCGGGCCCAGGTTGCGCCGCTCGAGTTCGGCCACGTACTCCTTGGGGTTGGTCCAGGACGGACCGCCTCCAGGTGCTCGATGACGTAGCGCCGCGGGATCGCCTCCACCCGGCCGAAGATGTCACCCGCGTCGACGTTGTCCAGGTAGACCGTCGACAGCGAGCGCGAGCCCAGCAGCACCGTGGTCACACCGTGCCGCAACGACTCGGAAAGCTCCGGCTCACAAAGCATTTCGACGTCGTAGTGGGTGTGGATGTCGATGATGCCGGGGATCACCCATTGGCCGGAGGCTTCGATGACGGCCTCGCCGGCGGTGTCCAGCGGCCCTGCGGCGATCGTGACGACGCGGCCGTCGCGCACGCCGATGTCCCGCATCGCCGACGGTCCGCCCGTCCCGTCGAACCAGCACCCGTTGGTGATCACGGTGTCGTAGCTCATCGGTCGGCCTTTCTGTCCAGCCGGCACGCCGGAAGAGATTCGCAGTGATCATACACGATGGGAATAGTGTCTTGCCGGGTTGCGGGCGCCCCGACGCGTGGGTTAGCCAGCGAAGATCCGGCGGTGACGGAGGCTAAGATCCAGCTGTGGGGATCACCGGCTACGAGCTTGCCATCGGGTAATCATGCGCAGTCATGGCTGGGCGGGAAACACGCCGGCATCCGATGCGGAGGCGATCGAGCGCATCCTCGACGCCGCCGACCGGGGTCATCGCCGAACGCGGGTCGGCGTTGCGGATCGCCGACGTGACGCGGGCACTGGGCGTGACCCGGCAGACGGTCTACCGCTACTTCCCGGGTACGCAGGCGTTGTTGGTGGCCTCGGCGATGCGGTCGGCCGACGGCTTCCTGGACCGGATGGCGGCCCATCTCGACGGCGTGACCGACCCGGTGGTGGCGATCACCGAAGGGATGGCGTTCGCCGTCGAGGAGCTGGCCTCCGACCACCAGGTCGATTTCGCCCTCAACCAGCGCCACCGCGGCGGCCAGAAGGTGTCGATCATCTCCGACACCGCGTTGGCGTTCGGCCGATCCATGCTGCACTGTTACGACATCGACTGGGAGAGTTACGGTTTCGACGAAGCTGGGCTGGAAGAGCTGAACGAGTTCTCGTTGCGGGTGCTGCATTCCTTCCTCACCGACCCGGGCCGTCCGCCACACACCGGCGCGGATCTGCGGCGCTACCTGACCCGCTGGATCAGGCCGGCAGTCGCCTACCCGCAGCTGCTCCGCGCGATGGACGCGCTGGGCGCCGCCGAGCCGCAGCAACGCCCCCGCCGGCGGGCGTCGAAAGCGTCCTGAGCACCCACGCCGGCATTCCAGGCCCAGGCCCCCAAGGCCCCGGCGCAGCGACCGTACATGTGCACCGACATGTCCGTCGCGGGTGCCCGCAAGGCCGGCCGGTGGTTGTCTTCGTCACAGCACGATCGCCCGGCACGCGCCGGCGGCCGTGCTGTGGCAGGATCGCGATGTGAAGGCGCGTCCCCTAGCTGGCTTGAGTTGTGCTGTGCTGTCGCCGTTTTGGGCGCTGCACCTCGGTCCGGCGCTCATCGGTCCGGCCGCGCCGGCAGCCGCGGATTCGTGCCCTGACGTCGAGGTGGTGTTTGCTCGCGGCACCTCCGAACCTCCCGGCGTCGGACGGATCGGCCAGAGCTTTGTCGACACGCTGCGGTCGCGCCTCGGCACGAAGTCCGTCGGCGCCTACCCCGTCAACTACCCCGCCACCACCGACTTCCCCACCGCCGCCGACGGCATCAGCGATGCCGGCGCCCACGTGCAGCAGATGGCCGCGAATTGCCCCCGGACCAAGATGGTGCTGGGCGGCTACTCCCAGGGCGCCGCGGTGATGGGCTTCGTCACCGAAAGCTCGGTGCCGGACGGGGTCCAACTGGTGCAGTCGCTGCAGCCGATGCCGGCAGCCGTCGCCAACCACGTGGCGACCGTTGCCCTGTTCGGCAAGCCGTCAACGCCGTTCATGAGCATCATCAACGAGCCGCCGGTCACCATCGGGCCGCTGTATGCCGCCAAGACCATCGAATTGTGCGTGCCGGGCGACCCGATCTGTTCCGGGGCAGTCAACCCGGCCGCGCATCGGCAGTACGTCGAGGCGGGGATGGTCGATCAGGCGGTCGACTTCACCGCCGACCGGGTGTAGGCCGCAATCGTCGGCACGTCCCGATCCGGCGGATCATGGCGTCGCCGCCGCGCCGATCATCGTGTGCACCTCCTCGATCGACCACGGCCCGGCCCGATGATGATCGCTATAGCCCAGCAGGCGCGGTGTTTGACGGTCGAAGCTGCCCACGAACCCGCCTGCGGCGACAAGGATCTGGCCCGTCACGTCGCGCGCCAAGTCGCTGACGAAGTAACCGTAGACCGGCGCCACGAAGACAGGCCGGGACGCTGCCGGTCATGTCGTCGAGCAGCCCGCGACGGTGCAGGTCCTCGATGTGTAGTTCGTAGTCGGCGCCGGTGGACAGCCGTGTCCGGGCGCCGGGACACACCACGTTGGCCCGGACGCCGTAGGCCTTCAATTCGGCGGCGATGGCCATGGTCAGCGCGTTGACGGCACCCTTGCCCGTCGGGTAGCCGGTCCCGCCGTAGTCGCCCAGGAGCGCCACCGAACTGGTGTTGACGATGGACCCGTGCCACTGCTAGACCATGACCGGGGCGGCCGCCCGGCAGGTGTGGAAAGCGGTGCCCAGGTGGGCGCCGATGAGGTGGTCGAATTCGTCGGCGGTGATGTTCAGGATCGATGAGCCCGCGGGTTCAGCGATGCCGGCGCAGTTGATCAAGGCGTCCAGCCGCCCGAACGCGCCGATGCACTCGTCGACGAGGCTCCGGGCGATGCGCTCGTCGTCGGCGGCGCCCACCACCGCGGTGGCGCGCCCCCCGGCGGTGATCGCCGCAACCGTCTCCTGCACGGCCTGCGGGTCGCGGCCATTGACGACCACCCCGGCGCCCAGGCCGGCCAGCAGTTCGGCGACCGCGCGCCCGATACCGCGGCAGCCGCCCGACACCACCGCGCCGCGCCCGGACGATAACGCGTCGGCACCGCTCACCGCGGCCACCACCCAGCGCCGGCATGCGGTCGAGGTAAACCCTTTCGCGCGAACGATTTTCGCGATCGGATACCGGCTAGCCGCCCGGCAGGGATGTCGAACATTAGCCGAACAGTACCCAGCCGTCGCGAAAATGAGAACCGGCGCTCCCGGCCAACCGGATGCTCGGCCACCTATGCGACCACCCGGGTGCGCGGCCGCGCCGAAAATCCCGAACGGATACGCCCCTGCGCACACCGGAGTGAAACGAGTCACCGAGGGCCGTCGGGACCCCGCACAGGCTGCGACGCTGTTTGCTCACGGCCAATCCGGACCGCACGGAGCACCGGTGACGCGGCTGCCG
This sequence comes from Mycobacterium lepraemurium, assembly GCA_002291465.1. Taxonomy (GTDB): domain Bacteria; phylum Actinomycetota; class Actinomycetes; order Mycobacteriales; family Mycobacteriaceae; genus Mycobacterium; species Mycobacterium avium. Next base: position 2,349,067 of record CP021238.1, read on the forward strand.
GTCCATCCCCGGGCCTTGCTGGGCCGGCGCCGATACACGTCGGAAACTGTTAAGAAAAGCCCGCAATCTGCTGCCGTAAGCGATCGCCGGGTGCGGCGATTGGGCGTATAGCGCCACTGAGGTCCGTTATGGACGCGTCGCCTTTAGCTAAAGCCGCACGGCTACTGAGCTTGGTATGGCTCCGGCGATCCACGATCTGAGTCACCTTCCTGCTAGTCCGTGCGACGGGTAATCGACCGTCCGGCGGATAAGGATGCAGTGGAGGCGACCGTGCGCATCGCTGCGAGGTCCCGCTGCACGACTCGAGGAGTGAGTCAGCAATGCAAACTTGTTCCCGCGCAGTTGTTTACCCGATTCGTCGAGTGAAGAGGTGCGCCAGCCTATGACCAACGCAATCGCTCCGACACCTACAGCTGCCCGGCCCACCACCCAATCCGACGATTCGTACGAAGACGTCGTCGAGATGTTCCTGGAACTGCGCCGGATGCCCGCGGAATCGCACGAGTACTGCCATCAGCGTGAGCGCATCGTGGCCCGATGCCTGCCCCTGGCCGATCACGTGGCCAGCCATTTCTCCCGCCGCGACGAGGGGCTCGACGACTTGGTCCAGGTCGCGCGGCTGGGGCTGATGAACGCCGTCAACCGCTTCGATCCGGCGAAGGGTCCCAGCTTCATCGGGTTCGCCGTACCCACCATGATGGGCGAGGTCCGCCGCTATTTCCGTGACTACAGCTGGGGGATGCGGGTGCCCCGCCGGCTGCGCGAGTTGCACGTGCAGATCGGCAGGACGACCGCCGACCTCGCCCAGCAGCTCGGCCGGGCGCCGAACGCTGGCGAGCTGTCGCAGGTGCTCGAGGTTCCGCGGGAAGAGATCGTCGAATGCCTGGTCGCCGGCGACGCCTATCGCCTCGACTCGTTGGATGCGCCGCAGGGTGCGGACAGTTCCGGGACGCCGCGGTCGGTGGCCGACTCGGTGGGCAACATCGACCCGCAGATTGAGCACATCACCAACCGGGAAGCGCTGCGGGTCCTGGTCGCCACCCTGCCGCACCGCGAACGCGAGGTGTTGCGGATGCGGTTCTTCGAATCCATGACGCAGAGCCAGATAGCCGAGCGGATCGGCGTCTCGCATATGCAGGTCTCGCGCATCCTGGCAAACACCCTGCGCTGCCTGCGCGACCAGCTCGAGTAAATCGCTCATACCAGGAGTGCTCCGCGGCATTCGCTGCCGCGGAGCACTGTACTGTGCGATGCGGAAGACGAACCCGACTGTGTCGCCGGGGAGGTCGCCGGGAAGCCTGGAAGGGAGCTCAATGCGATGAGGACTTCACGTGCAGTGATCGCGGGGGTGGCGGCGACGACGGCGCTGGCCGTGTCGGTCGCCGGGTGCGGCAGCAACAACAAGTCGCAGCCTTCGACGTCGAAGACCGGATCCGCCACCTCGTCGACCTCGGCCACCAGCCCCGCCGCGGCACCGCCCTCGTCGCCGGCGCCGGCGACGCCCAACGAGTACGCCAAGCTGCTCATCCAGGCGAGCGACATCAACGCGCCAGTCCCCTTCACCGGCGCTCCACCGACCGACAACCCCAATGGCCAGCCCGGCGTGTCCACCACCTTCAAAGACGAGGACGGCAGCCACGCCATCAAGATCACCATCGGCATCTACGACGACCCCGGCGCCGCGACGAACGCGTTGAACGCGGCGAAGGGCCAGCAGGGTGCCGTGGTCAAAGACCCCAGCACGCAGCCGTCCAACATCGGCAGCGGCGGCACGATGCTGATGGGTAACGCACCCGACCGCAGCAAGGGTGTGGTGGTATTGCTGTTCACCGAGGGCAAGACGCTGGCGACGCTGCAGTTCGACGGTCCCACCGACATGCTGGCCCCGCCCGATTTCGTCAACGACGTCGGCCAGAAGCAGGACGCGGCCATCAAGAAGGGGCTGGGCGGGTAGCCAGCGGGCTGCGGAGGGGGGCACGACGTGAACGTCATCAACGGGATGCCGGCCCATGCGCTGCTGGTGCATTTCGCGCTGGTTCTGGTGCCGCTGACGGCGTTGCTGGACATCGTGTGCGGGCTCCTGGCCGGCGGCGCGGCGCGGGCAGCTGATGTTGCTGACGGTGATCCTGGCCGTGGTCACGATGACGCTGACGCCGATCACCATCGACGCCGGCGGATGGCTGTACGACCAGCGGGCCAACCCCAGCCCCATCCTGCAGGAGCACGCCACCCTCGGCAGTGCGATGACCTACTTTTCCGCTGCCCTGCTGGCCGTCGCGATCATGCTGGCACTGCTGGGCCTGATCGAACGCCGGTCGGACAAGCGGCGTCTGCTGACCCGCGGCGTCGTCGCGGTCCTGGCGCTGGGCATCGGCATCGCCTCGATGGTCCAGATCTACCGGGTGGTGACGCTGGGGCCCAATCGGTTTGGGGCGGCGAGATAGCGCACCTGAAAGGCGCACCCGGGATAACGGTCCCCGGATCAGCCGGTCGGGGTGAGCAGATGTCGCGCAGTCGGTCGCCGCGGGGCCCTGTGGGGTTGATGCGGGTCAACGCTCCGGTCAGCGCGTCGAAGCCGGTCGCGAAGATCAGCACATCGCAGGAATATGTCGTTGTGCTGGTTCGTATTCCGTCTGCGGTGATTGCTTCGATGGGCTCGCGGCGCAGGTTCACCAGCCGCACATTGTCGCGGTTGAAGGTGGCGTAGCAGCCGTCGTCGGTGCAGATCCGTTTGGTGCCGATCGGGTGATCCACGGGAATGAGGTCCGCCGCGACGTCTGGATTCGTGACGATTTCCCGGATCCGCTTCTCGGCGAACGTCCTGGTGATGTCGTTGGCGGCCGGATCGCTGGTTTGGTCGGGGAAGGTCTTCGCCAACAGCACGCCGCCCTCGCGCCACCCCTTCCACAGCGCTTCGGCCCGTTCGGCCAGGTCGGTGTCGACGGCGTTATTGTGGTAGGTGCCGTGCGGGGTGCCCGAGGTGGCGTAGGCGGAGCTGCGGCGGCGCTCGGGATACTGCTCTTGAATCCGTTGCTGTTCCTCGGCCGAAAACGGCCGGTTGGGCATGGGAATGGTGTAATTCGCGGATCGCTGAAAGACGACCAGGCTTTTGGCTTGGGCGGCGATGATGGGGGTCGCCTGGATTCCCAACGATCCGGTGCCGATCAGGCCGACCCGCTTGCCGCGCAGGTCGGGATCCTCGCGCGGCCAGGCGGCGGTGAAGTACACCTCGCCCGAGAAGTCCTGTGCCCCAGGGTATCGGGTCGGTTGGCCGCCGACAGGCAGCCGGTGGCGCAGATCAGGAACCGTGCGGCAAAGGTCTGCCCGTTGCTGGTGCCGACGCGCCAGCGGCCGTGTTCGAACGCGGCATCGACGACGTCCATGCCGAAGCGGTGGTGGCGGCGCAGGTCGAAGCGGTCGGCGACGTGCCGCAGGTAGGCGAGGATCTCCGGCTGTGCGGCGAAGCGTTCGGTCCACTGCCAGCTGCGCTGCAGCTCTTCGTCGAAAGAGTAGGATTAGTCCACACTTTCGATGTCGCAACGCGCACCCGGGTAGCGGTTCCAGTACCAGGTGCCGCCGACGTCCGGGGCCGCCTCGAGCGCGGTCACCGACAGGCCGGATGAGGCGGCACGGTGCACGGCGTAGAGCCCGCCGAATCCGGCGCCGATGACGAGGACATCGCTGACGTCGGTCATGCTGGGACCTCTCGGTGCGCCGGATGCAACAACCCGTCGCCGGCCGGGGCGCCGTGTGGGCAGTAGATGCGGACGCGCGGGAATCCGGCGTTCAGCTGCTCCGGCATGGCCCGCACCATGCCGTCCAGCGGGTCGTCCATGTGCACCTCCGACCGCATCGTCGCGCTCATGCGGGCCGGTACTTCAACAGCGTGATCCCGTCCTGCAGATCGTAAACACCGGGCTGACCCGCATCCCGATCCTGATGTCGCCGGGGTCGACGTCGACCAGCTCGGTGCTGAACTTCGGCCCGGCATCCCAGTGCACCACCGCGGGCAGCTGCGGCACCGCGTCGGCCCACGGCGGGCCGGTGGGCCGGCGTGCGACGGTGAAGGTGTACAGCGTTGCGGCGCCGTCGATTTCCCGCCATTCCAGGTCGTCGGCCAGCGTTCCCGGGGACAGGGTGCGCGAATAGAACACGTAGCGCTGCAGCGACGGCGAGTACTGCACCAGGATCCGATGCTGCGCCAGGCCGTCCCAGAATGGCCGCGAGACGCGGGTGGGCTCGGGAATCGGGCGCGGTGTCATTGCTACTCCCCCTGCAGCAGCAGGGCGACCTGCTCGCTCATGATGCCGCCGTTGCCGGTCACGAAGGCGGTGTGGCAGCCGGGCGCCTGGGCGTCGCCGGCCCGGCCCATGATCTGGCGGGCGCCGTCAACCACATGGTGCATGCCGCCGGCCTGGCCGAAGGACAGTTGGCCGCCCGCGGTGTTCAGCGGGAAGTCGCCCCGATGGGTCAGGTCGTGTCCGCCGATCCATTGCATGCCTTGGCCTTTCGCACAGAATCCGGCGTCTTCCAGGCTCATCAGCACCGTGATCGTGTAGCAGTCGTAGATCGAGGCGACGTCCACATCCGGCCGGTCCAGCCCGGCCATCGCGAAGGCCCGCTCGGCGGCGCGCGATCGGGGGCGTACGTCGGGGTCTTGAAGGCGATGTGTTCGCCGAAGCCCTTGATCCACACCGGGCGGTGGCGGCCGCGGCGGGCGAGGTCGGGGTTGGCGATCAACACCGCGGCTCCCCCCGTGCACGCGCATCACCGTCTCCAGCATGTGGATGGGGTCGGCGATCATCGGGCTGTCCAGCACGTCGGCCGCCGTGATCGGGGTGCCGAAGAAGACGGCGCCGGGATGGGCGCACGCGTTGCTGCGCTGGTCGACGGCGATCTTGGCGAGCGCGGCGGGGTCGTAGCCTAATTCCGCGGCGTACCGCTGGGCGATCTGCGCGTAGGGCGCGTTCTGGCCGACGTTGCCGTAGGGGATCTCGAATTCGGCCTGCGGCGAGCCGTAGTTGTTGGATGACGCCCCATACCAATTGGGTTCGGGCGGGGCCGGCGCGCGGAGTGCGGCACCGACGCGGACCCGGGGACCACGGCCAGCGCCGCCTCGCAGACGCCGAGTTCGACGGCCGCCACGGCCCGCCACACCATGCCCGCGGAGCTGGCCCCGCCCAGATCGACGCGCTCACCGAAATCACATGCCAGGACCAGGTATTCGCACAGGGTGGCCGGTACGAACATGGCCGACTCGGCGACGCCGTGGGTCAGCAGCCCGTTGACCCGGCCGGGGTCGACGCCGGCGTCCTCGATCACCAGCTTTGCCAGCAACGCGTACTGGTCGCGGGTGAACCGCGGCGGACCGGTCGGCCGTCGCTCGGCCGGCAGCTCCGCGATGCCGACGGATCGCCGCTTCGCCGCGCAGCCCGGTCACGACCGAGCTTCCCTCCGCGGCAGCTGCACGGTGGCCGTGCCGGGCATCAGCACGGTGTCGTCGCGCCGGCCGGCATGTCCAAATCGACCAGGCCGGAGCCGATTTCGTCCAGCCGCTTGCCGGTGACCCGGCCGCCGAAACTGAGCGGTTCGCCCGGATAGGCGACCGCCCGGTTCCGCACCGAGAACGACACCAGTCGTCCGCGTTCGCCGATCCAGTCCCCCAGCGCGCGGGCGAGCAGCGCCGCCTGAAGCGGGCCGTGCACCAGCACATCGTCGTATCCCTCGGCGCGCGCCCACTCTTTGTCGTAGTGGATGCGGTGACCGTTGTAAGTGGCGGCGCTGAAGAAGAACACCTGGGTTTCGTCGATGGTGACGGTCAAGGTGGGGATGTGATCGCCCACGCTAACGTCGTCGTAGAACAGCTCGGTCATGGCGGCCTTTTCTCGGTCGGGTCTTGCTAGGGTCGGGCGATCATCGACGTCGATGCCTCGGCCAGCAGCTCGTCGTGCTGGTTGCGGTACACCGTGTGCCACGTGACGAGCACGAATCTGCTGGAGCAGCCCTACTTTTCGACGATCGAGGCGATGGTTCGGACCATATCGACCCGGTCGCGGTGATAGGCGGGCAGGTGGAAGGTGGAGCTTTCCCCGCCAGCCATCCGCTTGGGTGCGCGCGGAAACGCGAGACTGCCCGAGACCGCGCCGGAGGATCCGTCGGGGCGCAGCGAGTCCAGCCGCGAGACGCCGAGGATCGCGTATTGCAAAAACAGCGGCGGGCAGATGATGCCGCGAAAGCCATTGGCGCGCGCGTAATCCGGGTCGAAATACAACGGGTTGTGGTCGCCGACCGCCGCGGCCCAGCGCTACCAATCCCGTTGGTTCACTTCGCCGGTCGCCGACGCGGCGACCGTACCCACCCGCGCCGCCGACTCGGCGTCGACCAAGCTGTCCTCACTCACCGATCTCCTCCCAGGTTTGTTCGAGCCACGATGCCGCGACGTCGGCGCCGCTGCCCAGCGTCGAACCGAGCCGGGCCCGTTCGCTCCACAGATGCAAGTCGGTCTCGGTGACATAGCCCATGCCGCCGTGCAGTTGGTGCGCGTCGCGCGTGATCAGTCGGGCGGCGGTGGCCGCATGCATGCGCGCGACGGCCGTCTCCCGGCTCGCGGTGCGGCCGCGTCCCAGCCAGAACACCGCAGCGTATGCGGCCAATCGCGCCGCCGCCAGCGCGATGTGCATGTTGGCGACCAGATGCTGGGCGGCCTGAAACGAGGCGATGGACCGGCCGAATTGGTGACGCAGCTTGGTGTAGTCGACGGTGCGGTCCAGCACGGCCTGCCCAACGCCGACCAGGTCGAGCGAACCCAACGCCACCGCGGTGTTGGCCAGCCGGCGCAGGTCGGCCGGGGTGACGCCCGCGGCCACGGCGTCGAGCACCGCGTCGTCGCCACCGGCATGTTCATCGCGACCGCGAAGGCCCGGTGCCCGCCGGCCATGTCCAGCGGCGCCAGGCTCACGCCCTCGGTGTGCGGGTCGACCAGGAACACCAGTGTCCGCCCGGCCGCGGCGGCCGATGCCACGACGAAGTCAGCGACGTCGGCGTCGGCGACGTAGTCGACGGTTCCGTTCACCCGCCACTGGGAGGCCGGCGCGCCGGCCCGATCGGCGCGCAGCACCGGGGACACCAGCGCGGCGTCGCGGGCGCTTCACAGCGCGGTGGTGGCGCGCAGGCTGCCCGACACCAGCGGCGGCAACCACCGGGCCTTGGCGTCCCCGGAGCCGAGCCGGTCGACGGCCAGAGCCGCCTGCACGCTGTTGTGCACCGTCGTCGGGCACAGCGCCCGGCCAGCTTCGGTGTAGAAGACCGCCAGGTCGTCCAGCGAGCCGCCGGAGCCGCCGTACTCCTCGGCGATGGCCAGGCCGAAGACACCCGCGCCGCTCAGCGCCTTCCACAACGCGGGGGTGCGACGGTCGGCGTCCGGTTCGTTCAGCGCTCGCACAAGGTGCAGCGGGTTCTCGGTGGCCAGCAGCGCGCGCAGCGACGCCGCGAAGCCGCGCTGTTCGGCGGTCGGCGTCAGTTTCATCTGGGTGGTCGGGTCCGGGTCAGCGTCCGTAGCTCGGCATGGCGTGCCCGCGCTGGGCGATGATGTCGCGCAGCACCTCGTTGGTGCCCCCGCCGAAGCGCATCAGCGGGGCCGCCCGGTAGAGCCGCTCGAATTTGCCTGCCAGCGGGGCGTTTTCGCTGCGATGCGCCAGCAGCCCGTCCACTCCGAGCAGGTCGAGCGCCAGATCCGCGATGCGCTGACGCAGCTCGCTGGTGAAGATCTTTTCGACGCTGACCTCGACAGTCGGGATGACGCCGCTGTCCAGGATCGACGCCGCCTCGTAGCCCATCAGGGTGGCTACCGCCACGTCGGCTTCGGCCTGCGCCAGCCGGCGGCGCAGCCACGGGTAGTCGGCGGGCACCGTCCGGTCGCGGCACGGCCGCCGCGCCAGCTCGTGCAGTTCCTCGACGGCGCGGCGCAGGTCACCCGCGTTGGTCAGGGCTCCCCGTTCGAGATCGAGCGCGCCGGTGATGTAGGTCCAGCCGTGGTTGACTTCGCCGATCAGATTGGTGACCGGCGCCTACACGTCATGGAAATACACCTCGTTGGTGCGGTAGCCCGACCACGCGTACAGCGGGCGGATGTCGACCCCAGGGCTGTCGATGGGAACGATGACGACCGAGATGCCGCGATGCCGGGTGCCGGTGGGATCGGTGCGCACACAGAGCCATTCGTGCGTCGCCCGCTGCTCCCCGCCGTCCCAGATCTTGGTGCCGTTGACCACCCACTCCTCGCCGTCGCGGACGGCGCTGGTGCGCAGGTTGGCCAGGTCGGTTCCCGCGTCGGGCTCGGAATAGCCGACCGCGCAGATCATTTCGCCCTTGGCGATCAGCGGCAGCCATTCGGTTTTGTTGCGTTCGGTGCCGTGCCGCATGATCATCGGCGCCACCGACGTCACGGTCAGGTCGGGGCCCGGCACGCCCCAGTATTCGAATTCGCTCATCAGCAGGTGCAGGTGCACGGCGCCCAGCCCCAGGCCGCCGTGCTCGCGGGGCCAGTTCAGCCCGAACCAGCCCTTGGCGCCGATCTTGCGCCGAAACCGGGCCACTTCGCCGTCGGGAAACTCGAGATCGTGTTGGGCGAGCTCGGCCCGCAACTCCCCAGTGACGTTGTCGCGCAGGAATTCGCGAATCTCGGCCAGCCAGGCGCGCTGTCCCGCGTCGAGTTCGAAATCCATTCCGGCGCCTGTGCCTTTCTGCGGGTGCCTTTCCGTCGGCCTCACACCGAGCCTTACGCCGAGCAGCGCCAGCGTAACGCCACGGCGAGGATGCGCCCGGGATTTCGCCGTGGCATTACGCCCGGCGTACCGGAAGAGCCGGGAAGGGGCCGGGGGATTGACGCCGCGCCTGTTAATGCGCTGTCAAGCTCCCGTTAAAACCCCTCGACACGCTCGCGGTTCCGGGCGGAGGCTGGGGAGGATTTTCAGATCGGTTGGTCGGAGCGGACCAGACACCGCCGGGTCGAGGGACTCGAAGGACTCGAGAAGAAGTCATGCCCACCGTTGAGATGCGGCTCCGCGAAGACTTGCGCAACTATGCCGTTGAGTTGCGGCAACTGGCCTACACCTTGCCGCTGGGCGTCGGCGAACACGACCTGTTGCAATTGTCCGACCGGATGCGCGCCGCGGCCGACCAGCTGGTGCGCAAGGGGGCGTAACCGCTCAGCCGCCCTTGAGGCGGATCTTCCAGCGCACGAACCCCAGGTAGACGGTGCTGATCAGGACCAGCACGCCCACGTCGAACCACCAGGTGCCCGGGGCGTGGCGCCAGTGCGAGTCCTTGGGTGTGAGCGGCCCGGGCACCAGCTTGGTCAGGTCGGCGGTCGACGCCGACGCGGCGAATCCCCACCGCGCCGGGGTGGCCCAGGCCATCTGATCGAGCCCGACCCGCCCGGTCACCGGGATCATCCCGCCAGAGAACACCAGCTGCGACATCACCGCCACCACCAGCAGCGGCATGATCTGCTCGTTGGACTTGGCGACGGCCGACAGGGCCAGCCCCAACATGGCGGAGGCGACGCAGGTCAGCGCGACGTCGGCGAACAGCTCCAGCGCGGGCTTGCCCAGGGCCACGGCGCCCTGGGTGGGCGCGCCCTTGCCGAGCACCGCGATCGTGGTGACGATCGCCGACTGGACGATCGCGAACACGGTGTAGACGCAGGCCTTGGCCAACAGGTACGCCGACGTGGACAGCCCGACCGCCTGCTCGCGCAGGAAGATGGCGCGCTCCCCGACGAGGTCGCGGATGGTCAGCGCGGTGCCCATGAAGACGGCGCCGACGTTCAGCAGCACCAGGATCTGGCCCGGCTCGTTGGGCGCGGCGCCCATCGGGTTGGGGATGCCGAAGCCGACGTCGCCGGGCACCGACATCGACAGCGAACCCATGATGAACGGCAGCAACGCCAGGAACACGAAGTAGCCGCGATCAGAGAAGATCAATCGCATCTGGCGGCGGGCGATCGTGGAGAACTGCCGGACCAGGCTGGTGTGCGCGGGGTCGCCGAGTTCGGCGGGTTGCTCCGCCGGTGGCGGCGGCGGTTGCGGGCCGGTGCGCGCCAGGTAGCGCGCCCGGGAACCGTCCGGGTCGCCCGCGACGGTGCTGAAGATGTCGGCCCAGTTGGTGGTGCCCATGGCCGGGCCGATCTGGCCGGGCGGACCGAGGAACGCCGTCTTGCCGCCGGGGGCGAGCAGCAGCACCTGGTCGCACACGTCGAGGTAGGTCAGCGAGTGGGTGACCACCAAAACCACCCGCCCGGCGTCGGCCAGCTGGCGCAGCATGGTCATCACCTGCCGGTCCAGCGCCGGGTCCAGACCGGACGTCGGCTCGTCGAGGATCAGCAGCGACGGCCCGGTGAGCAGCTCCAGCGCCACCGACGCACGCTTGCGCTGACCGCCGGACAGCTGGTCCACCCGGGTGTGCAGATGCTGGGCCATCTCGAGTTCCTCGAGCACCCGGGCCACCACCTGGGCGCGGTCTTCCTTGGTGGTGTCGGGTGGCAGCCGCAGTTCGGCGGCATACATCAACGCCTGCTGCACGGTGAGCTGGCCGTGCACCACGTCGTCCTGCGGCACCATCCCGATCCGGCTGCGCAGCGACGCGTACTCGGCGTGCACGTTGTGTCCCTCGAACGCCACCGTGCCGGTGGTCGGGTGGGTGTATCCGGCGACCAGCCGCGCGAACGTGGATTTGCCCGCGCCGGACGGCCCGATAATCGCGGTCAGCGTGCCGGGCAGCGCGGTCAGCGAGATGCTGTCCAGCAGCGTCTTGTTGTTCTCGATCGTCCACGTCACGCCGCGCACGTCAAGGCCGCCGGTGCGGGTCGCGGCCGCGGTCTGGTCGCGGCGGGCCAGGGTGCCGCCGTGGAAGACCAGGTCGATGTTGCCGATAGTGACGACGTCGCCGTCGCGCAGCACGGCCGAATCGACCCGGACGCCGTTGACGAAGGTGCCGTTGATGCTGCGGTTGTCGTGGATCTCGGTGCCGGCGGGCGTCGGGATCAGGGTAGCGTGGTGACGCGACGCCAGCACCTCGGGGATGACGATGTCGTTGTCGTTGGCGCGGCCGATCTTGACCGCGCCCGGTGTCGATTCCAGCCCCGCCCGGCCCGGCCGCAGGATCTTCATCATCGACGTGGCGAGGTTCGACGAGTCGCCGCCGATGCGCCCGGTCTGGGCGGGGGCGGGCTGCGCGGTGGTCGGCGGCGCGGCGTGCGCCGACGGCGCCCGGTAGATCTGCGGCGCGTGCTGCGGCCCGCTGGGCGGGTGGCCCGGCTGCGCGCCGGTGGACGGCTGCACCGGCTGGCGGAACGAGGACGACGCCGGCTGCTGTGGCTGGCTGATCCGCTGGGTGCCGGGCGGCTCGCCCTGCGCTGCGCCCGTCACCTGCCCGCTGGGCGTGCTGACGAGCGGTATCGACGTGGTGGGCGGAGGCCGGCCGGCCGACCCCTGGTGGCGGCCGACCTCGAAGGACAGGGCCGGGCCGTCCGGGTTGCCCATGTTGACCCGGGTCCCGTCGTTGATGTCGACCATCGGGACGCGACGGCTGTTCACGTACAGCCCGTTCAGGCTGCCGTTGTCGATGGCAACCCATCGCCCCTGCTCGTAGCGCACGATCAGGTGGGTGCGGGAGATCAGTGGGTGTGCGACGCGCAGGTCGGCGCGAAGGTCACGCCCGATCACGACATCGTTGCCTGCCGCGAAGGTGCGTTCGGCTCCGTCGTAGCGCACGGTCAACGCAGGCGTGGCTGGTGGGCTCATCAGGACCAACTCTAACGGCAGCGGCGCCGGTTAGGCGCTATGCGTTTCCCGGCCCGGACGACGTCGGGAGGCTTTGGGCGGCCGCTTCGGGTTCCGCCGATTCCTGCGCCTGCGGCGGGCGACGCCCGGGCGACGAATCACGGTGCAGCGCAGCTACTTTCGGGATCTTCAACCGGCCGACGCGGTGCGCAGTCTGCGCACGTTCGAGAATCGAATCCCGGCGGCGGTGACGTCCTTGACGAAATCGCCGAGCTACTTGATCGCGCGCCTGCCCTCGGGCAACACGTCGGCGGCCAGCGGGAAGTCGTGGATCTGTCCGTCCCAAAGATGGAGATCGCAGTGGATTCCGCTGGCTTCCAGGCGTTTCGCCATCAGCTCGGCGTCGGCGACCAACAACTCGTCCGAGCTGGCATGGATGGTAACCGGCGGCAGCGAGGACAGGTCGGCGTCGACCGGCGAGGCGACCGTGGAATCGCCGTGGCCCGCCAGCACCTGGGAGTTGCTCAGATACTCGGCGAACCGCGAGAACGCCCGGCAGGTGAACATCGAGCATTTGCGGGCGCTGCGGTGCTTGAGTTTTCGGGCCGGGTCCGTGTCGGTGAACGGTGACACGGTCGCGATGCCGGCCGGCTCCATGACCTCGTTCTGAATCGCCGGCAGGGTGGTCATGAACGCCAGGTATCCTCCGGCCGAGTCGCCGGCCACGACCACGCGGTCGCCGTCGAAGCCGCGGTCCTGCAGCCAGCGCAGTCCGTCGAGGCCGTCGTCGATGGCATCGGTGATCTGGTGCGCCGGCAGTTTGCGGTACGCCACGGCGAGCACGGCGGCATCCGCCGCCTTCGACAAGCGGGTCACCATCGGGCGATGGGTGTTGAGGCCGCAGGTCAAAAAGGCGCCGCCGTGCAGGTACAGAATCGCCCGCTCCCCCGATACCCGGGTGCGCGCACCCATTCGGCGGCGCAGTGCTCGAGCCGCACGGGGTGCGTCGTGCCCGCCGATCCCAGCCGCGGCACCAATCCGGCGAAGCTGTCGACATATTCGAGGGGCCAGTGCAGATTCGGCGTCAGCGCCCATGCGCGCACCGCGTTCTTCACGATCAAGCGGCTGGCGAGCGACACCGCTACCGACTGCGGACTATGGCGATGATGCACCCGCCGGGTCGTCGCCACGCTGGGCAATACCCGACGGGGCGACATATGACTCGGATCGGCTGTACTCACCATCTGCATCAACCTCCTAAGTCGACACCGGGTACCCGTCACGGCGACGGGCTAACGGGAGAAGTACGTGCGGCGAATGTCGGATTCATCACCGTTTGCCGCGGGCTGAGATGGGTATCACTGGCTTGTCTTCCGGCCTGGTTGTCACCGATCTCGTTGAATGGCCGAAGATATGAGCGATGACGCAGTCCAAGTACTTTGATCCGCTGCTGAGCGACCGGGTGGCGGTGGTGACCGGTGGTGGCGGCGGTATCGGCGCGGCCACCGCGCGGCTTTTCGCCGAACACGGTGCGCATGTCGTCATCGCCGACATCGACGCCGAACTCGCCGACGAAACCGCCTCGGCGATCGCGGCGTCCGGCGGATCCGCGCATCCCATCACCGCCGACGTGCGAAACGCGGCCGAGGTCACCCACTTTGCGCGGACCGTGCTGGACCGCTATGGCCGGATCGATGTTTTAGTGAACAACGTGGGCCACTGGCTGCGCCACCCCGGGGGGTTTCGCCGACACCGACCCGCAGCTGTGGGACGAGCTTTGCCGGATCAACCTGCATCACGTTTTCCTTGTCACCCACACGTTCCTGCCGACCATGATCGACTGGGGTGCCGGTGCGATCGTGAACGTCTCGTCGGTGGAAGGGCTGCGCGGTTATCCTGAGGACCCGGTGTACGCGGCCTTCAAAGCCGCCGTCATCGGATTCACCCGCAGCCTCGCGGTCCAGGTGGGTAATCATGGGGTGCGGGTGAACGCGGTCGCTCCCGATGTCACGGAATCGCTGCAAGTGCCCTACTCGCAATGGCTTTCGGCCGAGGAGCAGAGCCAGTGGCCGCGCTGGGTTCCGGTCGGGCGGATGGGCCTGCCCGAGGATCAGGCCCGGGTGATCCTGTTCTTGGCCTCCGACTGTTCGTCGTTCATCACCGGCCACACCACCCCCACCGACCGCGGCACCACCGCGGCCGGCGGCTGGTTCCGCTCCTCACGCCGGCCCGGCCGGGAGTGGACGAATCGGCCCGCCGATCCCTGATCGATATCCGGAATGCTTGTGCGCCAAGCACTCCGGATTTTTCGCGAACGAGAGATGGCCCGGCCACAGGAGTGGCCGGGCCATCGACGGGTACGGTTACTGTTCGGCCTTCTGGCGAGCCTCGTTGATCTCGGCGGCCTTTCGGGCGCTTTCGGCCTCGGCCACCTTCTGGGCGGCCTCGCGCTGCGCCTCGGCCTTGTCCTGCTGGGCCTGACCCTCACGCATCAGGTCGTCGCGTCCGGCGACCGCGCCGGCCACTTCCTTGACCTTGCCCTTGACGCCCTCGATGGCCTCCTCGGGGCCGCTCTTGTCCGACATGTGTACTCCCTCCGTGTCGTACGTCTCGACCCCAGTTATTGCCAGCCGGCGCCGTCGCAAAACGTCGGCGAGCAGTAGCCTGCACCACAGCCGCACCCCGATCCCGCCCGGACTACCTCCAATTCCACTGCTGTGCAACAGTATTAACGTCATCACGTCGCGATCGAGCCGGCGCCGCCCCGCCTCACCGCACCGGGCACCGGCACGGCCGCTTACGCTGTTCGGGATCGACAGCGAGGAGTCGCGACGATGGAGATGTGGGAGCTGGTCGCCCGCGAGCAGATCCGGGACACCCTGGCGCGCTACAACTGGTCCGGCGACGCGGCCCGGGTCGACGACCTCGCGGAGACCTTCTGCCGCGACGGGGTCCTCGAGATCCGGGGCTTCGAGCCGTTGCGCGGCTGACCGACGATCGCGGCCTTCCTGCGCGGTGTCAACGGCGGCATCGCCGTCGACATCGGCGTCAAACCGATTGTGCGCCACAACGTCTCCAACGTGTTGTTCACCGAGCTGCGGCCCGGCGAGGCGCGGATCCGGTCCTACTTCACCGTCGTCACCCACATCGGGCTGGACCATTGCGGCCGCTACCGCGACCTGCTGGTGCCCGACGGCGGAGGCTGACTGATCAAACACCGCGCGGTGTCCACCGACTGGGCGGCGCCCGGCTCGGTCATGGCCCGGTAGCACCGGCCAGCCGGCGATTCCGGTCAATGCCGGAGCGAATGCTTGCCGAACACCCCGCAACGGCTACAGACATCACGGCGCACCAGCGGATCGCTGCCACCCCGATGGCCCCACCCGCGCGACGGCTCCGGAATGACCGCCGGTCATGTGACCACAGGTCACGGCCGCGAAACACAAAGACAGGCAGACATGCAACGACTCAGCGGGCTAGACGCGTTCTTCTTGTACCTGGAATCACCGACGCAGCTGCTGAACACTTGCTGTGTGATGGAGCTGGACCTCGCCACGATGCCGGGCGGCTACACCTTCGAGCGGTTTAGGGCCGCGCTGTCGAGGCAGCTGGAAGCCGTGCCCGAATTCCGGCTCAAGCTGGCCGACACCCCACTCAACCTCGACCACCCGGTGTGGGTGGACGACGACCGGTTCGATCTGGGCCGGCACCTGCACCGCATCGCGCTGCCGTCACCCGGCGGACCGAAAGAACTGGCGGAGGTCTGCGGCCACGTCGCCGGACTGCCGCTCGATCGCGACTATCCGCTGTGGGAGATGTGGGTGGTCGAAGGCCGGCACGGCAACGACACCCTGTCGGTCGTCCTCAAGGCCCACCACGCCGTGGTGGACGGCGTGGGCGGCGCCAACCTGCTCGCGCAGTTGTGCGGCACGGCGCCCGACGCGCCGCCGCCCGAGCCGGCACGGCGAACCGGCTGCAGATCGCCGCCGGCGGATTGATCGGGGCGGCGCTGCGGCCCTGGCGGCTGGCCAGGGTTCTGCCGGCAACCGCGCTGACGCTGGCCGAAACGGTGCTGCGCGCCCGCGGCGGGGGGCAGACCATGGCGGCTCCGGCAACACCGTTCGACGGAACGTTCACCCGGCGCCGCAACGTCGCCCTGGCCGGCGTCGACCTCGAGGACGTCAAAGCGGTCAAGCGGCACTTCGGGGTGACGGTCAACGACGTGGTGACGGCGATCTGCGCAGGCGCGCTGCGCCAGTTCCTGGCCGATCGCGACGCATTGCCCGAGGTGCGGCTGGTGGCCAGCGTGCCGGTGTCGATGCACGGCAAGTCCTCTCGACCCGGCCGCAACCAGACCACCTGGATGCTGTGCCGGCTGGAAACCCACATCGACGACCCGGTGCAACGGCTGATCACGATCGCGGAGAAGAACGCGGCGGCCAAGGAGCACGCCGCCGCGATGGGGCCGACCCTGCTGCAGGACTGGACGCAGGTGGCCGGGCAGACCGTGTTCGGCGTGGCGCGCAAACTGCTGCCCCGCATCCCGCTGCCGGACAAACCGCCGCACAATTTGGTACTGTCCAGCGTGGCCGGGCCACGACACCAGCTCTACTTCCTGGGCTGCCGGCTGGGCGGCATGTACCCGCTGGGACCGATCATCGCCGGCGCGGCGCTCAACATCACCGTGATGTCGCTGGGCGAGCGGCTCGGCGTCGGCATCCTCTCCTGTCCCGACCTGGTGCCCGACCTGTGGTATCTCGCCGACGCGTTTCCCGCCGCGCTCAAAGAGCTGACGAACTGCGTCCGGTCCGGCCGCGCCCGGACCTGAGCGCATCCACGCCCGTTCAGCGGAACCGCGTCCGCCGTCGCCGGCACGGCATGGCAGGGTGATACCCGTGGCAGACACTCCTGGACGAACCGGCATCACCGAGCAAGGCCTGCGTAAAATCAGCACGGAGAAGGGCGCTTTGCGCTACTACGACACCGGCGGCCCGGATTCGGCGGCCGTACTGCTCTTCCTGCACGGCTCCGGCCCAGGCGTCACCGGGTGGCGAAACTTCCGCGGGATACTGCCCGCCTTCGCGGCCCACTATCGCTGCCTGGTGCTGGAATTCCCCGGGTTCGGGGTCAGCGACGACTTCGGTGGCCACCCGATGGTCACCGCGTTCGGCACCGTCGCGCCGTTTCTCGACGCGCTGGTCGTCGAGAAGGTGCACATCATCGGGAACTCGATGGGCGGGGGCGTCGGCATCAACTTCGCCACCCACAATCCGGACCGCGTCGGGCGGCTGGTGACCATCGGCGGCATCGGCACGAACATCTTCAGTCCCAGCCCCAGCGAGGGCATCCGGCTGTTGCAGGAGTTCGTCGAAGACCCGACCCGGCAACGGCTGGTCGACTGGCTCAAGTCGATGGTGTACAACCAGGCGCTGATCACCGAGCAGCTGATCGAGGAGCGCTGGGCGCCGGCCACCGATCCGGACACGCTGACCGCGGCGCGGCGCATGTACGGCAAAGCGGCGTTCTCGGCGATGAATGCCGTGCTGAAAGCATCCGATCGGCCGCTGCCGTGGGCCGTCATGCACAAGCTCACCGCGCCCACCCTGCTCACCTGGGGCCGCGACGACAGGGTGAGCCCGCCGGACATGGCACTGATCCCGATGCGCACCATCCCCAACGCGGAGCTGCACATCTTCCCCAACTCGGGGCACTGGGCGATGATCGAGGCCAAAGAGGCATTCGAAAGCACTGTGCTGGCCTTCCTTTCGCGCGGCTGATTCGGTGCCCGGCAGGCACCAACCGCTCGTCGTCATCGGGCCACTCGGGTGGGGATGATGAACACACCTTTAGCGGTCACCGTGGTTCCCTCGTCGTTGGCGATCTGGCCCGCCGCGAACGTCTTCGCGCCCTCGACCCGATCGACCTGAGCGCTTGCCCGTACTTCGCAACGTCGGTCACGAATCCTCCTATCGCTGAGTGGCGCCCGCGTCGACCGGCAGGGTCACGGCGGTGATGTAACGCGCCTCGTCGGAGGCCAGGAACAGCGCGGCGTTGGCGACGTCGACCGGATCGACCCACGGCACCTGAAGCAGGTTCATCGCTCGCGCCGCTTCGGCGAACTCGGCTCGCGTCGGCGGCCGATCCAGGTCGGGCCGAAACGCGCTTCGTACGGTGTCGTTTTGGATCAACGGCGTGTCGACGTTGGTCGGGTGCACGCAGTTAACGCGCACCCGGTGCGGCGCGAGTTCGTGGGCCAGGCTCTGCATCAGGCCAACCACGCCGTGCTTGGCGGCGGTGTAGTGCGCGACACCGACCAGACCGCGAAGTCCCGCAATGGAATTCGTCAAGATCATCGAACCGGCGCCGCGTGCGATCAGATGCGGCGCGGCGGCGCGGCACGTGTGCCATACGCCGGTGAGGTTCACGTCGAGCATGGTTCGCCAGACGCTCTCGTCCATCTCGACCGTCATCGCGCGCAACGTGATGCCGGCGGTCGCGCAGACCACGTCCAACCCGCCGAACCGGCGCGCACCGCGCTCGGTGGCGGCCTGAACGCCATCGAGGTCACGAACGTCGACGAGCTCCGCGTGCATTCGCCCGCCCACCTCGCCGACCAGCGAGGCCGTGTGGTCAAGATCGTCGGGTGTGCTGGGCGGAACCATCACCGTGTCCACCGGCCCACACAGGTCGAGGGCCACGATGTCGGCGCCCTCCTGCGCGAACCGCACGGCTTGGGCGCGCCCGATCCCCCGCGCCGCGCCCGTGATCAACGCGACCTTCCCCGCCAACCGCCCCGCGGCACGGGCTACTGGCATCCGGCGATTCTGCCGGCGCGAGCGGCCCCCGGGGTCGGTGTGTGTCCGATGGCCGGGAGACGATCATGCCGGCGTACCGGTCACCGGGATACCCCGGCCGAAGGCGACCGCCCGGACCTAACGTAGGCATCCGTGACCCGTGGCAGTGACCGGCGCGCAACCCCGGACGTCGATGTGGTGGTCGTCGGCGCGGGCTTCGCCGGCCTGCACGCGCTGCACAAACTGCGATCGAACGGCCTGCGGGTCAGGGTGTTCGAGGCCGGGCCGGACGTCGGCGGCACCTGGTACTTCAACCGCTATCCCGGGGCCCGATGCGACGTCGAGAGCGTGGACTACTGCTACTCGTTCTCCGACGCGCTGCAGCGTGAGTGGGATTGGTCGGAGAAGTACGCCACCCAACCCGAAATCCTGGCCTATATCAATTGGGTATCAATCGGGTCGCCGACCGGCTGGATCTGCACCGCGACATCACCCTGAACGCCCGCGTGAATTCCACCGTACTCGACGAAGCGCAGCTGCGCTGGACGGTGACCACCGAGGCGGGCGAGCGCGTCACCACCCGGTTCTGCGTGATGGCCACCGGCCCGTTGTCGGCGGCGATGACCCCGCCGTTCCCCGGTTTGGATACCTTCGCCGGGCGAGTCTACCACACCGCGGCCTGGCCGCACGAACCGGTGGACTTCACCGGCAAGCGCGTCGCCGTCATTGGCACGGGATCATCTGGCATCCAATCGATTCCGATCATCGCCGAGGCCGCATCGCAGCTGTACGTGTTCCAGCGCACCCCGAATTACAGTGTGCCGGCGGGTAACCGGCCGTTGAGTGACTCCGACCGTGCCGAGGTGAAAGCCCATTACGCGAAACGACGACGGATGTCGTGGCGCAGCGGGGGTGGCTCGCCCCACGTCGCCCACCCGAAGTTGACGATGGAGGCAACCCCCGAGGAACGGCGTGAGGTATTCGAAAAGCTCTGGGAGCTCGGCGGAGTACTGTTCTCCAAGACATTCGCAGACCAAATGATCGACCCGGTCGCCAACGAGGAGGCCCGCAAGTTCTACGAAGAGGAGGTGCGCGCGGTCATCGACGACCCGGCGCGGGCCGACCTGCTCACCCCGAATGACCATCCGATCGGCACCAAGCGAATCTGCACCGACAGCAACTACTTTCAGACCTTCAACCGCCCGAACGTGAAGCTGATCAGCGTCCGCATGACGCCGATCGTGTCCATCGATGCGACCGGCATCAACACCACCGACGCCCATTACGACCTCGACGCGATCGTGCTGGCGACCGGATTCGACGCGATGACCGGAGCGCTGGCCAAGATCGACATCGTGGGCCGCGACGGAAGGCGGCTGAGCGACGACTGGTCCGGCGGGCCCCGCACGTACCTGGGCCTCGGCGTCGACGGATTCCCCAACCTGTTCCTGGTTTCGGGTCCCGGCGCCTCCACCGTGCTGGCCAACATGGTGTTGCATGCCGAGGCGAACATGAACTGGATCGCCGACTGCATCGCATATCTCGACGCCCATGACTACACCGCTGTCGAGGCGACCACGGACGCGGTCGACGACTGGGGCGCCGAGTGCGCGCGCCGGGCCGACGCCACCTTGTTCACCAAAGCTGACTCGTGGTATTTGGGTGCCAACGTGCCCGGAAAGCCGCGCGTCTTCATGCTTTTCGTCGCCGGGTTCGGCGTCTATCTCGACATCTGCGCCGAGGTCGCCAATGCCGGGTACAAGGGCTTTTCCTTGATCAAGGCCCGCTGATGTCGGGTCTGCGCGGACGGGTAGTGCTGGTTACCGGCGCCGGTCGCGGGATCGGTCGCAGCCATTGCCAGCGGTTCGCCGAGGAGGGCGCCGACGTGATCGCGGTGAATGTGCCCGCGGCGGCTCCCGACCTCGCACAGACCGCCGCCGCGGTGCAACAGCGCGGTGCGCGCGGCGACCGCTCTGGCTGACGTCAGCGACTTCGCCGCGTTGGCGGCCGCGGTGGACGAGGCCGTCGGCCGACTCGGTCGCCTGGACATGCTCGTCGGCAACGCGGGAATCCACCCGGCCGCCGCACCCGCGTGGGAGATCACCCCGCAGAACTGGCAGCAGACGTTGGATGTCAACCTCACCGGCGTGTGGCACACGGTCAAGGCGGGCGTCCCCCACATGAGCCGGACCGCCCGAGGCGGATCGATCGTGATCATCAGCTCCACCAGTGGTATTCGCGGAACGCCCGGCACCGCCCCGTACTCCGCGAGCAAGCACGCCGCCGTGGGGTTGGCGCGCACCCCCGCCAACGAGCTGGGACCGCAAGGCATCCGCGTCAACACCGTTCACCCCGGAGCGGTGGTGACCGCGATGGTGCTCAACGAGGCCACCTTCCGGCGGCTGCGGCCCGACCTGGACAACCCGACGGCAGACTACGCCGCCGAGGCGCTCAGCGCCCGGCACCTGCTGCCGGTTCCCTGGGTGGAGCCGGTCGACGTCAGCAATGCCGTGGTGTTTCTGGCCTCCGACCAGGCGCGCTACATCACCGGCACCCAGATCGTGGTCGACGCCGGTTTGCTGGCCAAAGCATAGGAACCCGAGCCTTGCAACGACGACGCATGCCGCGGCGCCCAATTTCGTCCGCTCATCGGGATTTCCTTTGGGACGGGCCACGACTGCGGTAGACCATTACTAAGCACCCACAGGTAAGGGCAACAACATGAGTGAGCGTGTAATCGACCGGGTCATCGCCATGGCCGACCAGCTGCGCGACCAGGCTGCCGAAGCCGAGCAACTCGGCCGGCTCACCGACGACACCGTCAAGCTGATGAAGGGCGCCGGCCTGATCCGGCTGCTGCAGACCAAGCAGTACCAGGGTTTCGAGGTCCACCCCCGCGAGTTCGCCGAGACCGTAATGGCCACCGCGGCGCTGGACCCGGCCGCCGGCTGGATCGTCGGCGTGGTGGGTGTGCGCCCCTACCAGTTGGCCTACGCGGACCCGAAGGTCGCGGCCGATGTCTGGGCCGACGACGTCTACACCTGGATGGCCTCGCCGTACGCGCCGCAGGGCGTGGCCAAGCCGGTCGACGGAGGGCACATCTTCAACGGGCGCTGGCAGTTCAGCTCGGGTACCGACCACTGCGACTGGATCATCCTGGGCGCCATGCTCGGTGACGAGCAGGGTGTGCCGTTGATGCCGCCGCAGATGCTGCACATGATCCTGCCCCGCAAGGACTACGAGATCGTCGAGGACTCGTGGAATGTGGTGGGGCTGCGTGGAACCAGCTCCAAGGACGTCATCGTCAAGGATGCGTTCGTGCCCAGCTACCGCACCATGGACGCGAACAAGGTGATGTACGGCACCGGCGAGGCCGCGGCCGACATCAACGCCGCCCGCCAGGAACTGCTGGCAAACGCCGACCGGATCTACGACATCGTCGCCTCCGGCAAGGAGGTGTCCTTCGCCGACCGCGCGGCCGGCCGGCGCACCCAGGTCCGCCAGTGTGGCGGGCGGTGTCGGCGGTCGACGAGATATTCGCCCGCTCCGGCGGCAACGCGGCGCGAATGGACAAGCCGCTGCAACGGTATTGGCGCGACGTACACGTCGGCCAGATGCACGCCATCCACGTCCCCGGGACCACCTATCACGCGTCGGTGCTGAGTTCGATCGGCATCGACCCGCCGAAGGCCCGCTGCGAGCATTGATCTGAAGGGTTTTCCATGTCTGACCTGAAAAGCCTTGGCTACATCACAGTTTCGACGGCCGACATCGAGCGCTGGCGCCATTTCGCGTTCGGTGTGCTGGGGTTCGCGGAGGGTAAAGGACCCGACGAGTCGGCCCTGTACCTGCGGATGGACGAACGCGCGGCCCGGATCATCGTCGTGCCCGGCGACGTTGACCGGGTGGTCACGGTCGGCTGGGAGGTGCGTGACCACCAGGCACTGCAGCGGGTCAAGGCCACGCTGGACGGCGCCGGGGTGGCCTTCAAGGAATTGTCGCTCCAAGAGGCCGACGCCCGCCGCGTCGAAGAGGTGATCACCTTCGCGGATCCGGCCGGCACGACGCTGGAGGTGTTCCACGGCGCGGTGCTCGACCACAGCCCGGTCATCACCCCGTTCGGCGCGAAGTTCGTGACGGGCGACCAGGGTCTGGGCCACGTGGTGGTGCCCGCCACCGACCCGAACGGTCTGTTCGCCTTCTACACCGAGGTACTGGGTTTCCGCTCTCGTGGCGCGTTCCGGGTGCCGCTGCCCGCGGAGTTCGGCCCGATCCGGGTGCGATTCCTGGGCATCAACGCACGCCACCACAGCCTGGCGATCTGCCCGGCCGCCCAACAGCGCGACCCAAAGCTGGTCCACGTCATGGTGGAGGTGGACAGCCTCGACGCCGTCGGGCAGGCGCTGGACCGGGTTAATGCCGATGGCTTCACCGTCGCGTCCACCCTGGGCCGGCACACCAACGACAAGATGGTGTCCTTCTACGTCCGCGCGCCCGGCGACTGGGACATCGAATTCGGCACCGACGGGATGCGGGTCGACGAAACCTATTACACCGCAGAGGAAATCACCGCCGACAGCTATTGGGGCCACGAGTGGATTCCCGAACCACCCGCGGCGATGCGCATGTGAATACCGACGTCACACCGACACCCGCGTCGTCGATCACCTCGTGGGACCACGAGGCCGACGTCGTCATCGCCGGCTACGGCGTGGCCGGTGCGGCCGCGGCGGTGGAAGCGGCCCGCGCCGGGGCCGACGTCCTGGTGCTGGAGCGCACCGGATCCTGGGGCGGCGCAGCGGCGATGGCCGGCGGATTCATCTACCTGGGCGGCGGCACGCCCATCCAGAAGGCTTGTGGTTTCACCGATTCCGTCGACAACATGGCGGCGTTCCTCAACGTTGCGATGGGCCCGGGTGCCGACGCCGACCGGATCGCCGACTACTGCGCGGGCAGCCTCGCCCACTTCGACTGGCTGGTCGGCTGCGGGGTGCCGTTCAAGGCGGAGTTCTTCGGCGAGCCCGGCTGGGAGCCGGTGGGCGATCAGGGGTTGATGTACAGCGGCGGGGAGAACTCGTATCCGTTCAACACCATCGCCTCCCCCGCCCCGCGCGGGCACGTCCCGCAGATGCAGAGCAAGAAGCAGGGCGAAGCCAGCGCCGGCTACATGCTGACGAAGCCGCTTGTCGAGACCGCCGCCGCCGCCGGCGCCCGCGCGCTCTACGACGTGCGGGTGCAGCGGCTGATCACCGAGTCCGACGGCCGGGTCGTCAGCATGCGCGCCCGAAAGTACGGCACCGAGATGAACATCCGGGCACACACCGGCGTGGTGCTGGCGACCGGCAGCTTCGCCTACAACGACTCCATGGTGGCCCGCTACGTGCCGCGCATCGCTGGACGCCCGGCCGCCTCGATCGAGCAGCACGACGGGCAGGCGATCCGGATAGCCAGGCGCTGGGCGCCGACCTCGCGCACATGGACGCCACCGAGGTGGCGATCTTCATCGATCCCCAGCAGTTGGTGCGCGGCATCCTGGTCAACGGCCGCGGCCAGCGCTACGTCGCCGAGGACACCTACCCGGGCCGGATCGGACAGCTCACCCTCTACCAGCAGGACAACACCGCCTACCTGATCATCGACGGCGACGCCCAGGACGAGGCGATGGCCTCGTGGTCGGACCTGCGCGACGCGCACGAGCGGCTGGCCGCCGCCGGGTCGGTGATCGTGGTGGGCGGCGGCGCGGCCGCGGTCAGCAGCGCCCTGAACATGGCGAGGACCTGGCCGGACAAGCGGATCGACCTGTACTTCCCGGGCGAGACCGCCCTGCGCGGGCATCATCCCCGCGCCTGGCGGCGGCTGCACGCCCGGCTGACCCGGCTGGGGGTCGGCGTCCACCCGGGGCATCGCGCCGTGCTGCCCGATGGCTTCGCCGGCGACGAGCTCACCAGCCGGCCCGTGCACTGGAGCACCGGGCAACCGCCGGCCGGCGCCGACGCCGTGCTGTGGGCGATCGGGCGGGTGCGGCCCAGCACCGGGTGGCTGCCTGCCGAGCTGCTCGACGAGCGCAGCTTCGTGCGGGTCACCCCGCAGTTGCGGGTCGCCCCGCAGTTGCGGGTCCCCGGCCACCCCGGCGTGTTCGCGGTCG
Organism: Mycobacterium lepraemurium; assembly: GCA_002291465.1. Classification (GTDB taxonomy): domain Bacteria; phylum Actinomycetota; class Actinomycetes; order Mycobacteriales; family Mycobacteriaceae; genus Mycobacterium; species Mycobacterium avium. Next base: position 2,373,786 of record CP021238.1, read on the forward strand.
GCGACGTCGCGGCCACCGATCCGCTGCGCAGCTCGGCGCGCAACCGCGGCGACGTGCTGGTGGCGCGCAACGTCGTCGCCGGGTTCACCGGCCGGCCGCTGCGCGGCTTCCGGCCGCTGCGCGGCTTCCGGGCGCCGAGGCGGCGCTGGGGTTCGCTGGTGGGGATCCAGCCCGACGGGCTGGAAGTCTTCTTCCCCAGCGGTCATACCGTGCGCATCCCGTCCTGGTCGGTGCAACGCGTGGTGATGCCCCTGATCGTGCGGTGGGGCATGTACGGCGGGGTGCGCCGCAACGACCCGCTGAGGCGGGAAACGGCCACTCCCCCAACGCTGTGACGTTGGTACACACAGGGTTTCGCCGATCAGACGCCGTTGAGCAGCAGCATCAGCCCGTAATCCATGTGGATCTGTTGATGGCAGTGCAGCAGCGATAGGCCCGGTTGGTCAGCCACGAAGTCGATCTCCATGCTCCGGTAGCCGCCGAGCATCGCGACGTCCTTGCGCACACCGGCGGTGGGCGTCCCGGCGAACCGGGTGATTTCGAAGGTGTGCCGGTGCAGGTGCATCGGGTGCAGGTCGTCGCTGGCGTTGCGCAACCGCAGCCGGTAACGCCTGCCGCGTTCGACGTCCAGCACAGGTTGGTTGCTGTCCATCGCGAACGGTGTGCCGTTGACCGTCCAGACGTTGAAACCGTTGTGGGCGGCGCTGCGCTTTTCGATCAGCAGGTCGATGGTGTGATCGGGCGGCGCAACCGGCGCCGGGTGCGGGCCGGCGAACAGCCGGTAATCCCAGGTGAACGGCGGCGGTACCCATTGCGGCTCCCCGGCGCGGCCGGCGTATTCGACGACCACGCCCAGCCCGTGCTCGCGGTTGTCGTCGGACAGATCGCCCAGCACCCACACGCCCGGGTTGGTCATGCTGACCAGCGCCGAGACGCGTTCCCCCGCGCCGAGCCACAGCACCGGCACCGGCGCCCGGTTGGGCACCGGGTTGCCGTCCAGCGCGACGACGGTGAAAGCGTGACCGGGCAGGGCCAAACTGCGGGTTTCGGTGGCGCTGGCGTTGAGGACGTGCAGCAGCACCAGCTGGCCGGTGCGCACCCGGATGGGATCGCCGTGGCCCAGCATGCGCCCATTGATCGCGAAGGCCCGGTAGCCGAGCTCGTAGCCGGGTTGCTCGCCGCGGCCGCGCGAGGCCGCCATCGACGACTCGCCCCGGTCCCTCAGATCCGGCTCCTGCGCGCCGGCGAGGAAGTCGACGGCCATGTCGCCGCCCCGGCTCAACGACGGCTCGAATTCCTTGAGCGTCAAGAAAACTCCTGGTCGAAGGCGCCGGCGTCATCGTCCTTGGACGCGATGTGCACCGGCCCGACCAACCCGCTGTACTGGCCGCGGGACAGATCGGCGCGCGGCACCACGTGGGTGTGATAGAAGCGGAAGCCGGCCGGGCCGGGAACGAACGAAATCCTGCGCATGCCGTGCGCGGGCACGTACGGCGTGCCCTCCTCGGCGGCGCCGTCCACGTCGGCACCGATGTGCTGGCCGTGCCAATGCAGTTGCTCGGGGCGTCGGTGTCGTTGTACACGTCCACCCAGGTGCGCCGGCCCTGCATGAAGCGCAGCAGCGGGCCGGGAAACTGGCCGTTGTAGGTGAGGGTGGACACACCACCCGCCCGGGCGCCAATTCGACTGTCCCGTGGCGATCCGCAGCGTGTAATCGACCTTACCGTGCGGCGGCCTGGCGCATGCGGCCAGCGCCGCGATGCCACCCCACTTGCAGAAGTCGCGCCGGGTGACCGCCACCATCACCGCCCGGGGCCGCCGCCGGCAGCCGGCGGCACCACATGGCTCGATTCGCTTGGCGCAGCACCGAAGTGCCGGGCGACGCCGCCCGGTGCGGCGGATGGCAGCGACGCAACGGCGGCTCGGCTGGCTGTCGCCATGCTGTCAAACGCTACGTCACACGGGCCGGCCGCGGCGCGATGCGACTGCCGGGCGCTGGGGATGGTTCCGCGACGGGCCGACGGGGAAGACTGAGCAGATGGCCGATCCCCGAACCGACCCGTTCGAAAAGCTGGTGGCGCTGCTGAACTACCCCATGTTCGTCGTCACCACCCAGTCCGACGGTCCCCCGGCCGGCTGCCTAGTGGGCTTCGCCAGCCAGGCCAGCATCCACCCGCCCCGGTTCCTGGTCGGCCTGTCGCAGCGCAACCACACCTTCCGCACCGCGCGCGACGCCACCCACCTGGCCGTGCACGTGTTCGACCACGACCACCTGGACGTGGCGGAACTGTTCGGCAGCCAGACCAGCAACAAGGTCGACAAGTTCGACCGCTGTTCCTGGCATCCCGGCCCGCACCGACTGCCCATCCTCGACGACGCCGCCGCATGGTTCGCCGGCGAGATCCTGGATCGTTTCTCGCTGGGCGATCACGTCGGGCACCTGCTCGCCCCCGTCGACGGGAGCCCGCCGCGGCAGCTGGAAAGCCGGGTGTCCTTCGGCGACGTGCGCCACCTGGAACCGGGACACGAGGCGTAAGGGTGAACTTGCCGCCCCGGATCAGCGCCGTGCCCGGCATCATCGAGCTCGCGCCCTTCTACGCCGATCCCCCGGATGGGGTGCGCGCCAACATGATCTTCAGCGCCGACGGCGCCGCCGCGTTCAGCGGCCGCGCCGGCCCGCTGTCCTGCCGGACCGATCAACGGCTGCTGCGCAGCCTGCGCGGACTGGCCGACGTCGTACTGGTCGGCGCCGGCACCGCCCGGGCCGAGAACTACGGCCCGGTGCGGCTGACCGACGCGGCGCGGGCCCGCCGGCTGCACGAAGGGCGCGCCGCGCCGCCGCCGATCGCGGTGGTCAGTCGCAGCGGCAAGCTGCCCGCCCGACTGTCCAGCGACCCCAAGCAGCCGCCCATCCTGGTGACCTGCGCGCGCACCGCGGCCCGGCCCGATCTCGACGCACAGCACGTGCTGGTGGCCGGCGAGGAGACGGTGGATGTGGCCCGCGCCGTCGCGATGCTGCGCGAGGCCGGCATGCATCGCATCCTGTGCGAGGGCGGCCCCACCCTACTCGACGAGCTGGTGGAGGCCGACACGCTCACCGAATTGTGTGTTACGCTGGCCCCCAAGCTGGCCGCCAGCCAGCCGTTGGGCTACCGGGTGCACCCGGCGCGGCTGACCGCCCCGGTCGGCCTGCATCTGGCGCACGCACTGGTCTGCGACGACTATCTGTTCCTGCGGTACCGCCGCTGAGCCGCCGCGCTGGGCATGCAGCTGGCCACGCCTGTTCCTATGATGAAAATGCCCGGCTCGAAACGTGATCGAATCGCCTCCCGCGACATCACCTTTCAGTTGATTCAGTTGACCGCTGCCCAGCGCCCACGCAACCCGTTCCCACAGAAAAGGATCGCCGGCCAGGTGAGCAGTTCAGACCACGACCGCGATTACCGCAACCTGGCGATGAACCGGCTGCGCCCCAGCGAAATCCAATGGGCGCTCAACCACGACGCCGTGCACGGCATCGCGTATGCGTTCAAGAATCCCGTCGCCGTCGCCGAGGCCACCGAGGATCCCGGTGACGACCGCAAGACCTACCTGATCCGGGTCAAGCGCGACGACCTGGCCAACGCGCTGGACAAGATCAACGAGTGGATTCTGGACAATCCCGGCCCGTCCGGGATGCAGGCCTACGGATTCGTGCGGGCGCTTTCCCGGGAAGGGCTCACTGACCGCGCCATCGGCGACGACAACCCGCGTTGAGCGCGCCACCGAATTAGCTGGCTTTCGCTATTCGCCGTGCCCCGCGGTCGCCGAAACCTTAAGCCTTATGCCTGCACGCCACTGCCCGGGCGCCGGCAGCCGGTTTGCGGCGCACGGCTGGCGGACGAGGAGTCGCCGATGGATGACACGAGCGCGGATTCGCGGGAGGGCTCGCAATTCGGGCCGTATCGCCTGCGGCGGTTGGTCGGTCGCGGCGGCATGGGCGATGTCTACGAGGCCGAGGACACCGTCCGCGAACGTATCGTGGCACTCAAGCTGATGTCGCCGGCCCTGTCCAACGACCCGGTCTTCCGGTCGCGGATGCAGCGTGAGGCGCGCACCGCCGGGCGGCTGCACGAACCGCATGTGGTGCCGATCCACGACTTCGGCGAGATCGACGGTCAGCTCTACGTCGACATGCGGCTGATCGACGGCGAGGACCTGGCCGGCATGCTGAAGCGGTACGGACCGTTGGCGCCGCCGCGGGCGGTGGCGATCATCCGCCAAATCGGTTCGGCCCTCGACGCGGCGCACGAGGCCGGGATCCTGCACCGCGACGTCAAACCGGAGAACATCCTCATCAGCGCCGACGACTTCGCCTACCTGGTTGACTTCGGCATCGCCAGCGCCACGTCCGACGAGAAACTCACCCAGTTCGGCACCACCGTGGGCACCGCCAAATACATGGCGCCAGAGCGGTTCGGCGACGCCGAGGTGACGCATCGCGCCGACATCTACGCCCTGGCGTACGTGCTGTACGAGTGCCTGACCGGCTCGCCGCCCTACACCGGCGATCAGCTCAGCGTGATGGGCACCCATGTGCACCAGCCGATCCCCCGGCCCAGCGCCGCGCGCCCGGCCATCCCGCCCGGGTTCGACGCCGTGATCGCCCGCGGCATGGCCAAGAACCCCGAGGACCGCTACCTGTCCTGTGGTGGCCTGTCGGCGGCGGCCTACGCGGCGCTGGCCGGCCCCGACCAGGACCGGGCTACCGACATTCTGGCGCGCAGCCAAATGGCAACTCCCCCAGCCGCATTCGCCGGTCAGCCGGCCGGGGGGGCTGGCGCCGGCCGCGCTGCCTCAGCCGGCCGCACCTCCGGGCACCGGCTGGCCCACACCCGCACCGCAGCCGGCCGCCTGGGGCGCCGCCCCGGTCTACCGCGCCCCGGTCTACGGTGACCAGGCCTATGGCGACCCGGACTATGGCGATGCCGCCGGTCTGACGGCGCCGCCCTGGGCCGCACCGCCGCGCGGGCGCCGCAAGCCCTGGCTGTGGGTCGGCGTGGCCGCCGCCGCGGCGGTGATCCTGGTCGCGGTGTTCGCCGGCGTCGCGCGGCCGTGGCAGTCGGAGTCCACCTCGGCACCCCCGTCCCCTCGTCGGGCCCGTCCGACCCGGCGGGTGCCGTCAGGCTGCGCGTTCTCGACGACGGTGTCTTCGTGGGCAGTTCGGCCGCGCCAATCACGCTCGACATCTTCAACAAACCCATCTGCCCGCCGTGCGGCAGCTCCATCCGATCCAACGCGGCCGACATCGACGCCGCGGTGAACAGCCGCCAGCTCGCGGTGCGCTACCACCTGCTCAACTTCCTCGACGACAAGTCGCGCAGCCAGAACTATTCGACGCGGGCGGTGGCGGCCACCTACTGCGTCGCCGCGCAGCGCGACGCCAATCTCTACACCGAACTTCTATTCGGGCCTGTTCGCCAGCAACTTTCAGCCCCAAGAGGACGGCGTCGAGGACCGCACCGACGGCGAACTCGCCCAACTGGCCAAGACGGTCGGCGCGGGGGCCGACGCGATCGCCTGCATCAAGTCCGGCGACGAGATCGGCACCGCCAAGACCAAAGCGGCCAACGGCTACTCGACGCTGTCCGGGGTCAACGCCAACTCCACCCCGTTCATGTGGGACGGCACCAGGGCGGTGAACTATAAGGATCCCAGCTGGCTAACCAAGCTCACCGGCTGATCAGTCGACGGGCGCCGAATCCCCTTGGGGCTCAGCGTCTTCGGCGTCGTCCACCGTCAACGGCAGGGCCAGGTCCTCCAGCGGACGTTGCTCGGCAGCGATGCCGAGCCACAGCTCGACCAGCCCGGCCGCCGCCATCACCACCGCCCCGATCAAAAACGACCACACCACGTGGTCGCGCTGGCCCGAGTCGATCAGCTGACCGAACAGCAGCGGGCCGGTGATACCGCCGATCGCCGTGCCCATCGCGTAGAAGAACGCGATCGCCAGCGCCCGGGTCTCCATCGGGAAGATCTCGCTGACCGTCAGATACGCCGCGCTGGCACCCGCCGACGCCAGGAAGAACGCCACGATCAGCATGCCGATGAAGGCCCACACCCCGCCAGCCTTGGTGAGGAACACCAGCGCCAACGCCACCACAACGACGGCGGAGCCGATGTAGGTCAGCGTGATCATCTGTTTGCGGCCCACCGTGTCGAACAGGTGCCCCAGCAGCAGCGGCCCGGCGAAGTTGCTCAACGCCCACAGCACGAAGAACACCGGCACCATGCCGGAGGGCACCGCGTAGAACTGGCTGAGCAGGGTGCCGAGGTTGAACGTGACGCCGTTGTAGAGGAACGCCTGCCCGATGAACAACGCCAGGCTGAGCACCGCGCGCCGCGGGTAGAGCTTGAAGGCCACCGCCGCGATCTCCCGGAACGAGATCGCGGTGCGCTGCCGGATGCGCAGCGCCTTGCCCTGCGGCTCGGGCAGGGGTCGGCCGGTCTGCTGCTGGACCGCCTCCTCGATCTCGCCGACGATGTGCTCGGCTTCCTCCTCGCGGCCGTGGATGAACAGCCAGCGCGGGCTTTCCGGGACGTTGCGCCGGACCAGCAGCACGAAGATGCCGAGGATGGCGCCGATGCCGAAGGCCAGCCGCCAGCCGAGGTCGGCCGCGAAGTTCGAGGTGTTTAGCAGGATCAGGGCGCCGCCCGCGCCGGCCGCCGAACCCAGCCAATAGGTTCCGTTGATCACCAGGTCGACGCGGCCGCGCACCCGCGCCGGGATCAGCTCGTCGATGGCCGAGTTGATGGCGGCGTATTCACCGCCGATGCCGGCGCCGGTGAAGAACCGGGTCAGGAAGAAATACCAGGGGGCGAACGCGAACGCGGTCGCCACGGTGGCGCTCAGGTAGAGGGCCAGGGTGAGGATGAACAGGTTCCGCCGCCCGAACCGGTCGGTCAGGTGACCGAAGAACAGCGCACCGGAACACGCTCCGGCGATGTAGATCGCCGCCGCCATGCCGATCTGCGCCGGGTTGAGCGCGATGCCGCTGCCCGGCTCCATGAGCCGCGCCGAGACGTTGCCCACCATGGTGACCTCGAGCCCGTCGAGCACCCACACCCCGCCCAGGCCGATCACGACCCGCCAGTGGAACCGCGACCACGGCAGCCGGTCTAGCCGCGCCGGCACGTGTGTGGTGATGGTGTTGGTCTGCGCGCCGGCGCTCATGCGTCAGCCCCGGGCAAAGCGGGATTCCTCGGGAGTCCAGGCCTGCGGCTGGCCGGGGTGGCCGGGGAACAGGAAGTCGATGAAGGCCGCGGCGGTGGGCTGCGGTTCGTGGTTGGCCAGCCCGGGCCGCTCGTTGGCTTCGATGAAGGCGTAGTCGGCGCCGGTCACGTCCGGCACCAGCAGGTCGATGCCGGTCACCGGGATCCCGATCGCCTCGGCCGCGGTCACCGCGACCCGGTACAGTTCGCTGTTGACCTGCGCGGTGACGTCGATGGTGCCGCCCTGATGCAGGTTGGCGGTGCGGCGCACCCGCAGCCGGGTGCCCTGGGGCAGCACGGCGTCGAGCTTCCAGCCGGCTTCAGCGACGGTGGCCTCGGTGAGTTCGTCGAGCGGGATGCGCGACTCGCCGCCGGTGGCCGCCGAGCGGCGCCGGCTCTCGGCGGCGATCAGGTCCCGCACGCTGTGCTCGCCAGTGCCGATGACTTCCGGCGGCAGCCGCAGCGCGGCGGCGACGACGCGGCCGTCGATCACCACCAGCCGAAGGTCGTCGCCGGGCACCCGCTGCTCGATCAGCACGTCCGGGTATTGCGCCCGGGCCCGGGCCAGGGCGGCGTACAGGTCGTCGGGCCCGTTCTCGGCGGTGACCCCGACCGTGATGCCTTTGCCCTGCTCGCCGCGGGTGGGTTTGACGACGACCTCGCCGACCTCCTTGAGGAACGCGAAGTCGCCCTCGTCGAAGGTGGCCAGCCGGACGCGCGGCACGGTGATGTCCGCCTCGGAGACCAGGCGGCGGGTCAACCGCTTGTCGTCGCACCGGCACATGGCCACCGCCGAGGTGTACTCGGACAGCGATTCCCGGGTGATGCCGCTGCGGCCGCCGTGGGTCAGCCGCATCTCGCCGGTCTCGGCGTCGAGCACCTCGACCCAGATCCCGCGGCGCAGCGCCTCGTCGGCGATGATCCGGGCGTAGGGATTGAGGTCGTCGACCGTCTCCGGCGGCGGGCTGAACAGCGGCTCGTTGATCGCGTTCTTGCGCTTGATGGCCAGCACCGGCACGCGGCGGAAGCCCAGCTTCTCGTACAGGCTGATGGCGGCGGCATTGTCGTGCGCCACCGACAGATCCATGTAGGCGCGGCCGGCGCTGCGGAAGTGCTCTGCCAGCGCCCGGGTCAGGGCGCCGCCCACCCCGGGCAGCCCGGCGGCCGGGTCGACGGCCAGCGTCCACAGGCTCGACCCGTGCTCGGGGTCGTTGAACAGCAACTCGTGGTCGACGCCGGTGACGGTGCCGACCACGGCGCCGTCCTCGTCGCGCACCGGGAGCAGGTATTTCACCGCGGGCGCGTGCTGATGGTTCTCCCAGATCACGTCCACCCCGGCCGGGACCATGCCGCAGCGCACGTACACCCGGTTCATCGCGTCGGCGTCGATCGGGTCGTTGAGCGTGCGCACCGTGACGCCCAGCGGTGTGGGCGCCAGGCTCGGCTCCTTACCGGTGAACCGCAGCCGGTAGGTGTGGCTGGGGTCGATGAAGAGCTCGGTGGGCGCCTTGGCGACCACGACGTGGGATTCGTGGGCGTAGATGCAGATGTCTCGCCGGCCGGGCCCCTCCCGCCGCAGCGCCTCGACCAGCTCTTGGGAATTGGCGAAGGTTTGCCCGAAAATCAGTCGGCCCCAACCTAATTCGAGCTCGACGTCCTTGGCCATCGCGTCCACCATCTCAGGCGGCGACGCGTCGTGCAGCCCGAGGGTGATGGCTTCGGAGGGGTGATCCCCTGCCGGATCGGTCATGGTCATACAACCGGGCCCGTCACACCGTGCCGCTGCAGCCACAGCTCGAGCAGGGCGATCTGCCACAGCTCGTTGCCGCGCAGCGGGGTCAGCTTGCCGTTGGGGTTGGCCAGCAGCGCGTCGACCGCGTCGGTGTTGAACAGACCGCGTTCCTTGGCGGTCGGCGCGTACAGCGCGTCACGGACCATGTCCAGGTAGGGGCCTTCCAGGTGGGTCAGCGCCGGGACCGGGAAGTAGCCCTTGGGCCAGCCGATCACCTCGGACGGAATGACCCGTCGCGCAGCCTGTTTGAGCACACCCTTGCCTTCGTGGGCGATCTTGTATTCCGGCGGGCAGGTGGCGGCCAGCTCGACCGGCTCGTGGTCGAGGAAGGGCACCCGGCCCTCCAGCCCCCAGGCCATCGTCATGTTGTCGACCCGCTTCACCGGGTCGTCGATCAGCATCACCGTGGTGTCGAGCCGCAACGCGCGGTCGATGCCGGTCTCGGCGCCGGCCTGGGCGAAGTGTTCGGTGACGAACCGCAGGCTGGGGTCGCCCGGGGCGGGGATGCCGGGTCCGACCAGCTGCGCGACGCCGGCGGTGTCCCGGTCGAAGAAGGCACGCCGGTACTGGGCGACGGCCCCGTCCAGGGTGGCGGCCGCCGGCTCGCCCATCGGCGGGTACCAGTGGTAGCCGGCGAACACCTCGTCGGCGCCCTGCCCGGATTGCACCACCTTGACGTGCCGGGCCACTTCCTGGCTGAGCAGGTAGAAGGCGACGCAGTCGTGGCTGACCATCGGTTCGCTCATCGCGCCGATGGCGCCGTCCAGCGCGGGCAGCATCCGGTCGGAATCGATGCGGATCTGGTGGTGGTTGGTCTCGAAGCGCTGGGCCACGATGTCGGAGTACTGGAACTCGTCGCCCTTCACCCCGCCCGCCGACTCGAAGCCGATGGAGAAGGTGGACAGCCCGTGCTGGCCGGCTTCGGCGAGCAGACCCACGATCAGGCTGGAGTCGACACCACCGGACAACAGGCAGCCCACCGGGACGTCGGCCACCAGCCGGCGCTTGACCGCCAGCCGCAGGGTGGACAGCAGGCGCCCTCCCAGTCGCGTTCGGACCAGTCGGCGCGGTCGGCGTGCCGGGTAAAATCGGGCGCCCAGTAAGGTGGTGACGGTGCGTTTGCCGTCGGGTTCGATGGCGACCAGCGAGGCGGGCGCCACCTTGCGGACCCCGCGCAGGATGGTGGCCGGGGCGGGCACCACCGAGTGGAAGCTCATGTAGTGGTGCAGGGCGACCGGGTCGATGCGGGTGTCCACGCCGCCGCCGGCCAGCAGCGCGGGCAGCGTCGAGGCGAACCGGACCCGGTGGCTGTCCTCGGTCAGGTAGAGGGGGTTTGATGCCCAGGCGGTCGCGGCCGAGCAGCACCCGACCGCTGTCGCGTTCGACGAGGGCGAAGGCGAACATGCCGAACAGATGGCTGACGAAGTCGTCGCCCCACCGGTGGTAGGCCTTGATCAGGACCTCGGTGTCGCTGTGCGAGAAGAACCGGTAGCCGTAGCCGGACAGCTCGCTGCGCAGTTCCTTGTAGTTGTAGATGCAGCCGTTCCAGGCGATGGACAGGCCCAGCTCCGAGTCGACCATCCGCTGGGCGCTGGCCTCGGTCAGGTCGATGATCTTGAGGCGACGATGCCCGAGCGCGACCCGGCCCTGTGACCAGGCGCCGCAGGCGTCGGGGCCGCGTGGTGTCAGCACGGCGGCCATCGCCGAGACCGCGGCTACATCGGGCGCCCGCCCGTCGAGTCGTACCTCCCCGGTGACTCCGCACACGTCTTCGACCCTACCGTTGCCCGATTCCCAGCGCGCGTGACCTCCGCCAAAAGCGCTGCAACGGCCCAGCTACGGCCCCGATCCATGCGTGGTGATCACCGTGATCGACGCCGGTGTGAAATGAATCGCACCGTCGCGACGAGCCGGCGAAATCGCTCATCACCGGACGGGCAGCTCGTCGTCGCCGGGGTCCGCCCCGAATCATTCCCGAATCATTGCGGCGGGGTCAGTTCCCGGCGACGTTGCGCGCCCAGCAGTTGCCCCAGGCGCTGCCCGTACGAATTCACCACATCGGCATTGAGGATCTCGTCATGCGTGCAGTCGATCTCGTGGATGACGATGTCGCCGGCAACGTACGGACGCCAATTCTCGGCGAGGAACGCACTGCGATGCTCTTGATCACGCACCGCGGAGAAGATGGTCACATCGCCGAGGAAAACACCGGGCTCGTGAATCTTGCTGCGCTCAATATTGTTTCGGGCATTCCCGAAAAGCATATCGGAAAGTCGTTTGTGTCGAGACATGCCTTCGGCTCCGGCTTCACGGACGAGTTGGTTGAACTGCCGATGCGCGTGCGGTTGGTCGTGGTCGGCAGCGGCCAGGTGCGACCGCAGGGCTTCTTCCATCATGTGCTGCTCGGCCAGGGCAGCGTCGGGTGCGGTGACGCTGCCGTCGAGGCCGGGTTGACGTCGAGGAGGGCAAGGCGTGCGATTGCGCACCCGCGCCGCTGTAGCTCGATCGCGAGTTCGTGGGCGACGACGCCGCCGAATGACCAACCGACGAGATGGTAGGGGCCGTCGGGCAACACACCAGATCCCCGGTGCGATACATCCCCGCACCGGGCGCCCCGAACGGACACGCCACAAACCGCGACGCCGTCAGCCCCGACCGACCCACATACCCCGCGGCCACCCCGGCACCCGCGACGTACAACTCGCCGACCACCCCCGGCGGCACCGGCCGCAGCCACGCATCGAGCACAAACAACCCCGCACCATCGACCGACACACCGATCGGCGGAACCCCCATACCCGGGGCCAGCGGCGCGCTGATGGCCACGCACATCGTCGTCTCGGTGGGGCCGTAGGCGTTGACCATCACCCGCCCGGGTGACCAGCGATCCACTACCTCGGCCGGGCGGGCCTCCCCCACCACCAACGACACCGACTCCAACTCCTCGGGCGAGAGCATCGCCACCGCCGACGGGGTCTGCGTCAAGACCGAGATCTGCTCATTGACCAGCTCGTCGTGCAGCTCTTCGGGCGCGCGGGTGACGTCTTCGGGCACCACCACCAGGCGCCCGCCCCGCAGCAACGCGCCGAACATCTCCCACACCGACACATCGAACGCATACGAGTGGCACTGCGACCAGACCCCCGCCGGCGGCAGGCCCGCATCCAGCGACCCCAACAACTGCGTCACGTTGCGGTGAGTGACCGCAACACCTTTGGGCACCCCCGTCGTGCCCGAGGTGTAGATGACATAGGCGATGTCGTGGGGCGCGGGCACCGGCAACGCGGTGGCGGGCCGGTCCTGGATACGGGGATCGTTGACGTCGATCACCGTCATGCCGTGGCCCTTGAGCCGGCCGGCCAGCTCCGCGGTGCTCAGCGCCGCAACGGGTTTGGCGTCGGCGAGCATGAACCCGATCCGGGTCTCCGGCGCGGCCGGGTCGATCGCCAGATAGGCCGCGCCGGTCTTGAGCACCGCCAGAATCGACGCAACCGCCTCGGCGGACCGCGAAAACAGCAGTGCCACAGACTGTCCCGGGCCCGCGCCCAGGCCGGCCAGCAAATGCGCCAACCTGCTCGAAGCCTCATCCAGCTGCCGGTACGTCAGCGAACGGCCTTCGCACACCAGCGCCACGTCCTGCGGCGCCCGGGCCACTTGTGTCGCGAAGAGCCCCGGCACCGACACCGCCGGGCCCGGCGTCCGGGTCAGGACCGCCTTGTTGCCGAGCGCTTCCAGCTGCGCGTGCTCGGGGTCGCGCAGCACGTCCAACGACGACAGCAGCCGGGCCGGGTCGGCGGCCATGGCCGCCAGGATGCGTTGCAATCGCTCCGCCAGGTCCATCGCGTCGAAGTTCGCGAACGGCTGCCCGGTGCCGACCGTGGTCAGAAGTTGCTGATCACCGAATCCCAGGAAGAACAGCCCGAAGTGCCCCACCGGGCCGAAGCTGGTGTACGTCGCGGTGGCCGGCACGTCGTCCAGGCTGAGGGTGAGACGCGCCGGGACGAAGTTGACGACAACCCGATTCGGCGGCCGCCTCGGCCCGCTGAAGTCGCCTTCCCCGTCCGGCGTGCGGGTGGGAAATTGCTTATGCCGCAACGCTTCTCGCGAGCGCTGGTCGACGTGCCGGCAGAAGTCGGCGAACGTGGCGGTCGCCGGGGCGTGCAGCACCAGCGGCACCACCCCGGCCAGCATGCCGGGATGCGTCTTCGACTTGGGATCGACCCGCCGGCTGCCCGGGAAGTCGAGCACCACCTCGTCGGAGCCGTCGACGCACCATCCGCGCACCAACAACGCGCAGGCCGAGGTGAGCACCGATGACCGACGGATGCCCAACGCCTTGGACAACTCCTTGACGCTGCCGATCACCGACTCGTCCAACTGCACCGGCGGGGAGGGCGAATACGGGTCTCGCCCGTCGTCGGCCGGCCGCGGCGGATGGCCGGCCGTGCCGTCGCCGGGACGGTGCACAAGCCAATAACCCTTGTCCTCAGGGAATTTCGCGGACGCCTCGTATTCCAGCCCACCGCCAACCAGGTCCTGCAGCGAACCGAAGAAGGCGGGCGAAATCGGTTTGCCGGACGCAAGCGCCGTGTAGACTGCCGCGATCCGCCGGCCCACCAGCGCGATGCCCATCCCGTCGATGGCGATGTGATGGCAGGTGGTGAACCAGTAGTACTCGGCGGAACCGGTTTGGGAACAAAGCGAATTCGATCATCGGACCGGTCAGCGGCATCGGGGTGCGCTGGATCGACGCCGCCATCTCGCGGACTTCCCGCTCCGGGTCGGGCGAGCCGCTCAGGTCGTAGAAGGTCAGGCCGACGTCGGAGTATTCGACCGCCTTCTGAAAGACCTGGCCGTCGGCCTCGAAGAAGCTGGCGCGCAGGCTCTCGGCCTCGCCGACCACGTGTCGCATGGCCTGGTGTAGCAGCGCGGGGTCGATGGCGCCGTCGATGCGCACCAGCACGCCCAGCTGCCATGCCACATCGAAGTGGCCGGTCTGCTGCGCCAGCCAGATATCCAGCTGGCCTCGCGTCACCGGATATGCCCGGTCACCGCGTCTCACTAATTGACCCCCAGAGCTCGACCCCGCAACCCTTCATACCGACAGCCGGCGGCGCATCACAAACCGGCGCTCAGCGTGTCGCGCAGACTTTTCGCCCGGATATCGGGCCAGCTCTCTTCGATGTAATGCAGGCATGCTGTGCGGCCGGCTTCCCCGAAAACTACCCGCCAACCCGGGGGAATGTCGGCAAACGTTGGCCAAAGACTGTGTTGTTCTTCGTTATTGACCAGGACGAAAAATCGGCCGCCGTCGTCGTCGTCGAACGGATTGAGCTGCATCGTGATGGACCCCCCCTTTGCACCGAGACCTGATTTCAGATTTACCGCCGTCGCACCGGGTGTGTCATGAACGACCTTGCGGCGCATAAGGATTCAGTCCGTCGGGCCGGGCCGCCGCGTCAACCAGTCCACCGGCTGGACACCGGCGCAGGTGAGCCTGGTCGCCAAGATCCGGCACCGTGACGCGGCGGCACCCCGGGGAATCACACCGATTGTTTGTGATTGATCTCACGGACCTCGGACTCATCGGGCGTTCGCCGGCCAGTCACCGCCGCGCGTGGTCCGACCGCTTCACGGCGCCCCCGTGACCGGCCGGGTCGTCGGCCCCGGATCCGCCGCCTCACCTGCCCGGGCGTCGATCGGAGGCGGCGTCTGAAACCGTTGCACGCGAGCATAATTCATCGTTCACAGGGGACGCATAGGTTCGCCTTGCCCGACCATCACCGCGGCACCCCGGCGCGCGAAGGCCGGCGTTTAGAGCCCGACACCCGCGGGTAGAGCTGCGCCCATGTGGGGGTCGGTGCTGGGCTTGGGGATGCTGGCTGCGCTCAATCCAGTTCGTCTGGGCCTGGCTCTGCTGATGATTTCCCGGCCGCGGCCCGGGCCGAGCCTGCTGGCATATTGGATCGGCGGGTTGACCGTGTGCGTGCCCGAGCTGCTGATCCCGGTGCTGCTGCTGCTGCTGAACTTCACGCCGATGTTCGGCCATCCCTCGCACGCGTCCCCGTCCACGGGCTCGGCCCTGGGGAAGATTCAGATCGGCCTCGGCGTGGTAGGGCTGTCGATCGCGCCGGACGTCGGAACTGTCAGCCGCCCCGGGCGCCACCATCGCGATGCCGCGGCTGCTGACCAGGGCGCAGGACGTGTCCCCCGACGACCGGTCGGTGCTGCGGCGACTGCTCGGGCGGATGCACAGAGCGTGGGAGAGCGGGGCGTCGTGGGTGGCCTGGGTGATCGGCGTCATCTCCGTGCCCGTCGACGGTGTGCTGTTCATCGTCGCGATCATCGCGGCCTCGGGAGCCTCCGTCACCGCGCAGGTCAGCGCGTCGATGGCGTTCGTCGTGCTGATGTACGCCGTGGTGGAGGTCATCCTGGTCGGGTACGTGGCCACGCCGGGGAAGACGCAGTCGCTGCTGCTGGTGCTGCACGACTGGGTGCGCACCTACCACCGGCAGATCCTGGTCGCCCTGTTCACCGTGGTCGGGGTGTCCCGGTTGGCCCAGGGGCTGCACCTGGTCTGAGCGTTCCGAAGCCCTCCGTGGCCGGATCGCCCCGGATAGCCCGCAGACACCATTGTGGCGGCCTACTATGAAACGTAGTACTCGAGGTGGTTTCCCCGGTGCACAAGGAGGTGCAGTGTGAGGTGGAGTGTCGCCCAGATCGGGCTGCTGATCATTTGCGTGGTCCACGTGATCCAGGCCGTGGTCGGTCTGGTCATGAATCCCAGTTTCGCCACCGGGGCCGAACGCACCGACCGACCGTCCAGCTGCTCGGCATGGACTACAACGGCTGGCACGCAGTCGCCGGTCTGGCGCTGTTCGCTCCCGGCCTGGTGTTCGCCGCCCGCAAGTCCTGGTCGGTGCTCTATCTGCTGCTGGCCGCGATAGCCGGTGCGCTGCCGGGCATTTGGGCGTTCTTCTCCCACCAGGTCGCGTTCCTGTTCACCTTTCCCAACAACATCACCGACGCGGTCGTGCACTTGGTGACCGCCGCGGTGATGGTGGCGATGGCGGCCGTCCAGATCCGGATGGACGGTGGGCTGAGAAACTCCCTGGCCGACCTGCGCAGCGCGCGGTAGCCGTCGGCCGGGTGGCCGGGACGTCGGCGTCACGATGAAAATGGACGGATGCCTTCCGAACCTGCGCCGCCCCCTCCCAAATCGGCGCCCGGCTGGTACCCCGATCCCGCGGTCGGTCATGGGCTGAAACGCTACTTCGACGGCACCAGCTGGACGGGCGAGTGGACGTTCTTCACCGAGCAGCGCAAGAACGGCACCTTCGGCAAGGCGGCCCTGGCCCTGGCGGCCCTGGGCGTCGTCGTCCTGCTGCTGATCTTCGCCAAGAGCTGGGCCTTCGACCCGGAGGAGGCCGCCCGCGCGACCGCGACTTCGGCCGCGGCGAGATCCACCGAGCCGCGCCCCCGACGCCGGCCGGTCCCAAGAAGCCGGACGGCGTCACCTTCACCACCGCCGCGGCCCCCGACGGCGACATAGTGGACGCCCGGTTCGCCATCCGCGACAACTCCAGCGAAGAGATGATCAGGGACGGTGCGCGCTCGGACACCATCCAGATTCTTCGGACACCATCCAGATTCTCAAGTACGCGCACGCGACCTACCCGAACGCGTCCGCGGTGAATGTACAGGGCGCCTTCCCGATGACCGATCCGTACGGCAACACCTCGACGCAGGTCGCCATCGACCTGACGTATTCGCGGACCACGTTCCGGCAAGCGTTGACGGTCCGCATCTCATCTACAAAAACGACTACTTCGCTGCGCCGGTCCGCAACGACTCAGACACGGTGTGGATGAAAGAACGACAGATTACAGATTGAGGCGATGTACCGCGCTCGGTTCGAGGAGCGCCGCCGCGCCGAAGAGGCACTGGATGCGTTGTTCACCGAAGCAGCCGCGGGTAGAGATACCGATAACCGTTCATAGCTGATCGCCGTGGCCTGTCCTCGCATCCCGGGCTTCAAAGATCGCCTAAGTCGTGAAGCTGCCCAGGACGTGACCACGTTCGACAGCAAGCTCGCCGAATGGTCCAACACCAACCACGGCGGTGCAGACTTCCTGGCCTACAAACTCGACCTCATCGACATTCGCGCTGGTACCGAAGCCACCCAGACCACCGACACGTTCGGACAGCTGATGCTCGAGGCCGAAGAAAGTCGGCACGCCCCCACAGCAAAGGGCCGCCGTTCAGCATGCAACACCATGCGCTCGGCCGCCGAACGACTCGTCAAACAAATCAGCGCCACCGGCCTTACCGACGCGGGCACTCCCACCACCATCACCGATGTCGAGGCCAAAGCCACCCAACTCGGCGACCTCCTCACCCTGCTATACCCCTTTGTCGTCGAAGGCAATTCGGAGAAGGCCCAGTGGAAAACCCTGCCTAAAGTCCTCAACCCCGGCAGCCACGACGACGATGTGCCCTCCACCACCGAACTCAAAGTCATCTTCGGCAACCTCCGCCATATCAACAAGACTCACCAAAAGCACTGGCCTGGCGAACTGATCAAGTGAGCCAGCCACCTCGACCCGCAGGGACTCGGCGCTTGTGATCGAAAAGCCGAATACGGCGGCATACGGAAGGTGCTTTGTCTCGCCCCGTGAAGGGGAGGGAAAGGTACGTATCGACCGCAATCCGGCTCGAGTCACCGGTTGGCAGCGCCAATACAAGCTCGCCGAGGACGAACTCGACGATCCACGGGCACTTGCGCTCCCGAACTGGACTGCCCTCACTACCCTCGCCGACGCACTCGTCGCCCGGTCGGCGGACGGTTATCGGGGTTGGGGTGATGCAGTCATCTTCGAAGCGTGCACCGCCGCCCGCATCGGCGAAGTGGCCGGATGCCTGGTGCGCGATATCAACACCCACGAATGGACCTGGACGGTGCGCTGTCAGACCACCCCATCGCCGGGTGGCTTGGTGGACAAGAACACCAAAGACAAACGTGCGCGCGAAGTCCCGTTGATCGCGGCCGTGCGCGAACTCGTCCAGCGACGGATGGACCTCGTCGCAAGCGACCCCGATGCTCGACTCTTCACCGGCCCCAGGGGCGGAAGGATCACCACAGCCACGCTGCGCGACGCCACCTCGTGGGACGCCGTGGTCATCCAGCTCGGTTACGAAAAGCTCACGCGCCATGGCTTACGGCATACGGGGCTGACGTGGATGGCCGACGCTGGTGTGCCGGTACACATCCTCCGCAAGATCGCCGGTCACGGAGCGCTCACAACGACACAGCGCTATCTGCACCCCGACCGGCAATCTGTCATCAACGCGGGCGACCTGCTTGAGCGGCACTTGTGGTCCCCGAGCGGTCCCCAACTCCGCTTCATCTCATCCTGAACTAACCGCGTCATAGCAGATCAGGGCGTATTTGTCTGGTCGGGCTGACAGGATTTGAACCTGCGACCACTTGACCCCCAGTCAAGTGCGCTACCAAACTGCGCCACAGCCCGCGCGCCGGCGGTTGCACCGGCAGCAGGTCGAAAGCCTACCGTAAACGGTTGGCCTGCCGGGCAAGCGACCTCCCGTCAGTCACCAGTGAAGGACGCCGGTACGCCCAGGCGCAGGCGCGGACCATGAGATGACCCGCAGACACGCCAGCACCGGCGCTAGCGGATTTCGAACAACGCGATACCTCCAGACACAGCCCACGCCACTCAGCGCCGCCGAGCCCCGCGCTTCTCCCGCACCCGCACGTTGATCCGGATCGGCGTCCCCTCGAACCCGAACGCCTCGCGTAGCCGCCGCTCCAGGAAACGCCGGTATCCGGCCTCGAGAAAGCCGGTAGTGAACAGCACGAAAGTCGGCGGCCGGGCGGCGGCCTGGGTGGCGAACAGGATGCGCGGCTGCTTACCGCCCCGCACCGGCGGCGGGGTGGCCGCCACCACCTCCTTCAGCCAGGAGTTGAGCGGGCCGGTGGCGATCCGGGTATCCCACGACGCCAGGGCGGTCTCCATCGCCGGAACCAGCTTCTGCACCGCACGACCGGTTTTCGCGGAGATGTTGACCCGCGGCGCCCACCGCAGCTGCACCAGCTCGCGGTCGATCTCGCGCTCCAGCAGCTCGCGGCGGTCCTCGTCGACCAGATCCCACTTGTTGAACGCCAACACCAGCGCCCGGCCGGCTTCGATCACCATCGACAGCACCCGCTGGTCCTGTTCGGTGAGCGGGGCCGACGCGTCGATCAGCACGATCACCACCTCGGCCGCGTCGATGGCCGAGTGCGTGCGCACCGACGCGTAGAACTCGTGGCCGCTGGCCTGCCCCGCCTTGCGCCACAGACCCGCGGTGTCGACGAACCGCCACACCCGCTCGCCCAGCTCGATCAGCGAGTCCACCGGGTCCACCGTCGTCCCGGCCACATCGTGCACCACCGAGCGCTGATCGCCGGCCAGCTTGTTCAGCAGCGAGCTCTTGCCCACGTTCGGCTTGCCCACCAACGCCACCCGCCGCGGCCCGCCGGGCCTGGGCGCCACCTCGGACACCTCGGGCAGCGCAGCCAGCACCTCGTCGAGCAGGTCGGCCACCCCGCGCCCGTGCATCGCGCTGATCGGGTGCGGCTCGCCGAGGCCCAGCGACCACAGCATCGCCGCGTCGACCTCGGCTTTGTCGCTGTCAACCTTGTTGGCGGCCAAGAAAACCGGCTTCCCCGACCGCAGCAGGATCCGGGCGGCGGCCTCGTCGGCGGTGGTGGCGCCGACGAGCGCGTCGACCACCAGGATCACCGCGTCGGCGGTGCGCATGGCCACCGACGCCTGTTCGGCGACCAGCTGCTGCAGCCCCTTGGCGTCGGGCTCCCATCCCCCGGTGTCCTGCACGACGAATCGGCGCCCGCTCCACAGCGCGTCGTAGGACACCCGGTCGCGGGTGACACCAGGGACGTCCTGCACCACCGCCTCCCGGCGGCCCAGGATCCGGTTCACCAGCGTCGACTTGCCGACGTTTGGCCGCCCCACCACCGCCACCACCGGCGCGGGAGGCGCGTGCGCCGCCTTGTCGAGCTCGAATTCGACTGCTTCCCAGTCGCTTTCGTCGCTCCATGTTCCGTCGTGAGTCACCGCGCCACTTAGCTTCGCTGCCTTACCAGATCCCGCAGGTGGTCGATCACCTGCGCCTCGGTCATGTCACTGGTGTCGACCACCACCGCGTCGGAAGCCGCCCGCAACGGCGACACCCGCCGGGTGGAATCCAGGTGGTCGCGCCGGCGGACGTCGGCGAGCACCGCTTCGTAGTCGTCGGCCAGCCCCGCCGCCATGTTCTGGTCGTTGCGCCGCCGGGCCCGGGTCTCGGCCGAGGCGGTCAGGAAGATCTTCACCGGCGCGTCGGGCAGGACCACGGTGCCGATGTCTCGGCCCTCGACGACGATACTGCCTGGGCCGGAGGCCATTTCGCGCTGCAAGCCGACCAGGCGGGTGCGCACGGCGGGAACCGACGACACCGCGGACACCGCCGCGGTGACCTTGTCGCCCCGGATCTCGGTGGAAACGTCTTCTCCGCCAAGGAAGTAACAGTCACCGTCGGGGCGATAGTCCACCGACATCCGCACCGCCTGCGCGGCGCTCCCGACGGCTTCGGCGTCGGCCGGGTCAATGCCGGCGCGCAACACCGCCAGCGTCGCCATCCGGTACATTCCCCCGGTGTCCAGATAGCGCGCACCCAGCGAGCGCGCCAACCCCTTTGAGACGGAGGACTTTCCGGTCCCGGCGGGGCCGTCGATGGCCACCACGACATCGGAGCTCACAGCCCGACCGCCTGGTAGAGCCGGCCCACCTCGTCGCGTCCCAGCGCCCGAATGCTGCCCGGCCGCTGCTTGCCCAAGGAAATCGGCCCGATGTCGGTGCGCACCAACGACTCGACCGGGAAGCCAGCGGCCGCCAGCAGCCGGCGCACAATGCGATTCCGCCCCTCGTGCAACGTCACCCGCACCAGCGTCTTGCCCGGGATGGCATCCACCACCGCGAAGTCGTCGACGCGCGCCATCCCGTCGTCCAGCTCGATGCCCGCGCGCAGCGTCTTGCCCAGCCCGCGCGGTATCGATCCGGTGACCGTCGCCAGATACGTCTTGGGCACCTCGTGGGAGGGATGCATCAGCCGGTGCGCGAGTTCGCCGTCGTTGGTCAGCAGAATCAGCCCTTCGGTCTCGGCGTCCAACCGCCCGACGTGAAACAGGTTCTTGTTGCCGCGGACTCGGCGTTCGATCAGGTCGCCGATGCACGGCCGGCCGCGGTCGTCCGACATCGTCGAGTGCACCCCGCGCGGCTTGTTCAGCGCCAGATAGACCTGCGACTCGTCGAGGACCACCCGGGCCCCGTCGACCCGGATCACCGCGGCATCCGGGTCGACGCGGGTGCCCAGCTCGGTCACCACCTGCCCGTCCACCTCGACGCGGCCGTCGGCGATCAACTTCTCGGCGGCCCGGCGCGACGCGATTCCGGCCTGCGACAACACCTTTTGCAGCCGAATGCCCTGAGCTTCGACCATCAATCCTGGTCCACGTCGAACGTCAGCTCCGCATCGGAGGCCTGACCACCGGAGAGTTTGACGAAACATGGCTCGCTGTCCAGGGATTCGCTCAAGTCCTCGATCGTGTCGACGTCGGGAAGCAGCGGCGCGATGTCGGGCAGGTCGGCCAACGACGTCAGCCCCAGCCGCTCCAGGAACAGGTCGGTGGTGGCGAACGTGGTCGCGCCGGTGTCCTCGTCGACCCCGGCCTCGGTGATCAGGCCGCGGGCCAGCAGCGTGCGCATCACGGCGTCCACGTTGACCCCGCGCACCGCGCTCACCCGCGCCCGGGTCACCGGCTGGCGGTAGGAGACGACGGCCAGCGTTTCCAGCGCGGCGCGGGTCAGCTTGGACCGCGCCCCGTCCAGCAGCAGCTTCTCCACATAGGGCGCGAACCGGGCCCGAGTGTACATCCGCCAGCCCTCGCTGGTTTTGCGCAGGTCGATGCCGCTGTCGCGGGTGGTGAGCTCGTCGGCCATCTCCTGCAGCTTGGTGGCGATTCGGTACACCGGCTGCTGGATCGCGGCGGCCAGCGCCTCCGCGGTGACCGGGGTGTCCACCACCAGCAGCAGCGCCTCCAGCACCGACCCGAGTTCCCCGGACTCCATGGGGGCGGCCTCGGTGATCTCCGGGATGACCACCTCGAGCTCGGAGTCGAGATCGACGTCCGGCGCGTTCTCGCTCACAATTCGTCCCGCACTTCTACCAAGGTTTCACCGACCGGACGTTCCCCGGTCCACGAGATTTGGAGCACGCCAAGCGGCTCTGACTGCTCAAATGCTACCGCCCGGGACCGATACAGCTCGAGCAGCGCCAGGAACCGGCCCACCACTTCCATCGATCCCTCGCAGTCGGCGACCAGCTCGGAGAACGTCGCCCACTGCCCGCTGCCCCGCGCTTCCAGGATGGCCAGCAACTTGCGCGCCTGCTCGGGGACCGAGACCTTCACCTCGTGCAGGTGCCCCACCGACACCGTCGGAACGGGCCGCGGGCTGAACGCGACCGCCGCGATCTGGGCGAACCGTTCGGCGTCGACGCCCAGCATCACCTCGGGCAGCAGTTGGGTGAACCGGTCCTCCAGCGACACCGCGCGCGGATAGCTGCGCAGGGCGCTGGCCTCCAGCTCGGCGAACATCTCGGCGACGTGCTTGAACGCCCGGTACTGCAGCAGCCGGGCGAACAGCAGGTCGCGCACCTCCAGCAGGGCGAGACCTTCGTCGTCGTCGACCTGTCCGGCCGGCAGCAGCCGGGCGGCCTTCAGGTCGAGCAGGGTGGCGGCGACGACCAGGAACGCGGTGGTCTCCTCCAGCTCCAGCTTGGGGCCGATCTCGCGGGTGTAGGCGATGAAGTCGTCGGTGACCTGGTGCAGCGCCACCTCGGTCACGTCCAGGCGGTGGGCGAAGATCAGCTGCAGCAGCAGATCGAACGGCCCCTCGAAATTGGTCAGGCGGACCTGAAAACCGGGTCTGGGGTTGCGCCTCACCGTTTGCGGTCGCGTTCACGCGCCGAATCGGTCGATGAACTCGCGGGCCAGCGCGCGGTAGGCGATGGCCCCGGTGGAGCGCGGGGCCCAGGTGGTGATGGGCTCGCCGGCCACGCTGGTCTCCGGGAACCGGACGGTGCGGGTGATGACGGTGTCGAAGACCAGGTCGCCGAAGCGTTCGACGACGCGGGCCATCACCTCGCGTGCGTTGACGGTCCGCGGGTCGTACCGGGTGAGCAGGATCCCGCTGATTTCCAGCTTCGGGTTGAGCCGGTCGCGCACCTTGTCCACGGTGTCGGTGAGCAACGCCAGGCCGCGCAGCGAGAAGTACTCGCACTCGGTGGGGATCACCACACCGTCGGAGCAGGCCAGCCCGTTCACGGTTAGCAGGCCCAACGACGGCTGGCAGTCGATGAGCACGTAGTCGTAGCAGTCCAGCACCGGGTGCAGCGCCCGGCCCAGCGTCTGCTCGCGGCCGACCTCGTTGACCAGCTGGATCTCGGCGGCCGACAGGTCGATGTTGCTGGGCACCAGGTCCATGTGCTTGACCCGGGTCTGCAGCAGCACGTCGTCGATCGACACGCGCGGCTCGACCAGCACGTTGTGGATGGTCTTCTCCAGCTCGTAGTGCGGTACACCCAGGCCCGCCGACAGCGCGCCCTGCGGATCCATGTCCACCAGCAGCACCCGGCGACCGTACTCGGCGAGCGCGGCACCCAAGTTGATGGTGGACGTGGTCTTCCCGACGCCGCCCTTCTGATTGCACATGGCGACGACTTTGGCCGGGCCGTGCGAGGTGCGCAGCTGTGGCTCCGGGATCGCCCGCGGCGGCCGCCCGGTCAGGCCGAGCTCGACGCCGTTGTCCGGCCGCTCGGTCATGGCGGGGGTGTTCGGGAGGTGAACATCGTCGGAAAGTCTAACGGGTTCATCGCGCGAAACCCGGCGACCCGCAGGCAATCAACTAGCCAATACGGGCGGAAATCGGTGGTAGGACGCACATTCCGACAGCCTATTCACTTCCGCCACAACAGCACCAGTTTGGGGGTGCGGACGCCGGGCGAAAAAACTCCCCTCGCGGGCACCGGCACCGTCGCCGACGCGCCTATCGTGGCGGCTATGGACCTCAAGCGACGGATACCCCTGCTGCGGTGGTCGGTCTGGCGCATGGCGGCCGGGGTGCAGAACATCACCACCACCGGCCAGATCGGTGACGGACGGGAAGCGGCCGCCGTCGAGTACGTGCTGCGCAACGCGCGGGCCGGCGACATCGACGACGTGCTGGCCACCATCGACAGGTTCGCCTACCAAAAGTCGATGCTGATCAACGTCGGCGGCGAGAAGGGGCTGATCCTCGACGCCGCGGTGCGCCGCGCCGACCCGGACCTGGCGCTGGAGCTGGGCACCTACTGCGGCTACGGCGCGTTGCGGATCGCCCGGGCCGCCCCGGGCGCCCGGGTGTTCTCGGTCGAACTGGCCGAGGCCAACGCCGCCAACGCCCGCCGGATCTGGGCGCACGCCGGCGTCGCCGACCGGGTGACCTGCGTGGTGGGCACCATCGGCGACGGCGGGCGTACCCTGGACGTCCTGGCCGATGAGCACGGATTCGCCTCTGGTACACTGGATTTCGTGTTCCTCGATCACGACAAGGACGCTTACCTGGCCGACCTGAAGAGCATCATGGACCGGGGCTGGCTGCATCCGGGCTCGATCGTCGTCGCCGACAACATCCGGTGGCCGGGCTCGCCGAAGTACCGCGAGTACATGCATGTCCAGCAGGGCAAGCGATTCGACACCGTCGAGCACAAGACGCATGCCGAGTACCAGACCATGCTGTCCGACCTGATGCTGGAGTCCGAATACCTGGGCTGAGAGGCGGCGCGCGGCGGCGGGGTGGTCAGCGCGCCCGCGGGTGCGCCTCGGCCCACACCTCGCGCAGCGCGTGCACGGTGACCATGGTGTAGATCTGCGTTGTCGTGACCGAGGCGTGGCCGAGCAACTCCTGCACCACCCGCACGTCGGCGCCGCCCTCGAGCAGGTGGGTGGCGAACGAATGCCGCAGCATGTGCGGCGACACCCCCGAGGTGATCCCGGCGCGCTCGGCCGCGTCCTGCAGCACCTGCCAGGCGCTTTGCCGCGACAGCCGGCCGCCGCGCACGTTGAGGAAGATGGCCGGCGTGCCGCGCCCGCGGCGCGCCAGCTCCGAGCGGCCGCGCACCAGATAGGCGTCCAGCGCGGCCACCGCCGGACGCCCGATGGGCACCAACCGCTGCTTGCCGCCCTTGCCGCGCAGCAGCACCGACCGGGCCTGGGTGTCGACGTCGTCGACGTCGACACCGACGGCCTCGGAGATGCGCGCGCCGGTGGAGTACAGCAGTTCCAGCAACGCCCGGTTCCGCAGGGTCAGTGGGCCGTCGGCGGGGCTCTCGCCGCCCGCCGCCTCCAGCAGCGCCAGCACCTGGTCGATGGTCAGGCTCTTGGGCAGCCGGCGGCCCGGCGTCGGCGGGCACACGGCGCGGGCGACGTCGAGTTCGGCCAACCCCTCGGCCGCCAGGAACCGGTGCAAGCCGCGCACCGCGATCAGGGCGCGGGCCGCCGACACCGCCGACAGCGCGGCGGCGCCGGTGTCGGGATCGCCGCGGCGCAGCGCCACCAGGAAATCCTTCACGTCGTCCTCGCCCACCTTGGCCAGGTCCGAAATACCGCGGTCCGACAGGTGTTTGGTGTAGCGGCGCAGGTCGCGCCGATACGAGCTGAGCGTGTTCGCGGCGACGCCCCGCTCGATCGTGAGATGGTCGAGGTAGCCCTGCAGTTGGGTATCCAACGCCACCGTCGTCATCGCCCGGCCTTCCGCGCGGGAAACGCCGTGGGCCGGTCCTGCCACGGGCTGTCCACCGGACGCGGCCGCACGAAACCTGTCGTGACGGCGTGGGCGGCCAAAATCCCTGCCACGGCAATGGCGTTGACGATTTCACCGCTGAGCACCTTGCGGGCGGCGTCGGCCAGCGGATACCACTCCAGGGTCATGTCGGCTTCTTCGTCGTGCGCCTCGGGTCGGTCGACCCGGGTCAGGCCGGTGGCCAGATACACACGCACCGACTCGTCGCTGAAGCCCGGCGTGGAGTTCAGATCGACGAGCACCGCCCAGGTCTCGGCCTTCAGCCCCGCCTCTTCCATCAGCTCGCGCGCCGCGGTGAGGTGCGCGGCCCCGCCGTGGACGTCGAGCAGCCCGGCGGGCAGCTCCCACAGCCGCCGGCCGAACGCGTGCCGGTATTGGTAGACTATCGGGATGTTGCCGTCGTCGTCCATTGCGACCACGGCGACCGCGCCGAAATGTTCGACGATCTCCCGGGTGACGACCTTGCCGCCCGGCATCCGGACCCGGTCGCGGCGTAGCGCGAAAATCTTTCCGGTGTACAGCGTTTCGGACGACGCCGTCTCGAAGACGTGTTCAGCCACGGGCCGCGGGCTCAGGTATGGGCCGCGCAGCGCTGTCCCGGTGCTGGATGCCGTTGGAGGACTGCTCGGGGATTTCCACCGGAAGCAGTTCTCCCGCTTTGTAATCCATAGCCGCCCCGACGAATGCGACGAACAACGGGTGCGGACGGGTGGGCCGGCTCTTCAGCTCCGGGTGGGCCTGGGTGCCCACGATGAACGGGTGCACGTCGGGCGGGTATTCGACGAACTCCACCAGATGGCCGTCGGGCGATGTTCCGGAGAACCTCAGGCCGCTTTCGGCGATCTTGTCGCGGTAGGCGTTGTTGACCTCGTAGCGGTGCCGGTGCCGCTCCGACACCTGCGTCGTCCCGTAGGCCCGGGCCACGATCGAATCCTCTTCCAGCACAGCGGGATAGGCGCCCAGTCGCATGGTGCCGCCCAGGTCGGCCGCACCGGCGACGATGTCCACCTGGTCGGCCATCGTGGAGATGACGGGATCCGGTGTGTCCGGGTCGAATTCGGCCGAGTTGGCGCCAGCCAGCCCAGCCGCGCGGGCGGCCTCGATCACGATGCATTGCAGGCCCAGGCACAGCCCCAGCACCGGCAGCCCGCGGGTGCGGGCGTAGTGGATGGCCCCGATCTTGCCCTCGATGCCGCGGATGCCGAACCCGCCGGGGATCAGCACGCCGTGCACCTCGCCCAGCGCCGCCGCAGCACCGGACGCGCTTTCGCAGTCGTCGGAAGCCACCCACGCCATCTCGACCTTGGCGTGGTGGAAGAACCCGCCGGCACGCAACGCCTCGGTGACCGACAGGTAGGCGTCGGAAAGCTCAACGTACTTGCCCACCACGGCGATTCGCACCGTCGCGTGCGGCTCGTGCACCCGGCGCAGCAGGTCGTCCCATTCGGTCCAGTCGACGTCGCGGAACGGCAGGTTGAGCCGGCGCACCACGTAGGCGTCGAGCTCCTCGCGGTGCAGCACCTTGGGAATGTCGTAGATGGACGGCGCGTCCGGGGTGGAGATGACGCCGTCGATGTCCACGTCGCACATCAGCGCGATCTTGTTCTTCAGCGCCTCGGGCACGTCGCGGTCGCAGCGCAGGATCAGCGCGTCGGGGGTGATACCGATGCTGCGCAGCGCGGCCACCGAGTGCTGGGTGGGTTTGGTCTTGAGCTCACCGGACGGCGCCAGGTAGGGCACCAGCGACACGTGCAGGAAGAAGACGTTCTCCCGGCCCAGGTCGTGGCGCACCTGCCGGGCCGCCTCGAGGAAAGGCTGCGACTCGATGTCGCCGACGGTGCCGCCGATTTCGGTGATGACGACATCGGGGCGGTTGCCCTGGGCGTCCGGCTGGGCCATCGCCACGATGCGGCCCTTGATCTCGTCGGTGATGTGCGGGATCACCTGGACGGTGCCGCCCAGGTATTCACCGCGCCGTTCCTTGGCGATGACGGTCGAATAAACCTGTCCCGTAGTGACATTCGCCGAACCGGACAGATCGCGATCCAGGAACCGCTCGTAATGGCCGACGTCGAGGTCGGTTTCGGCGCCGTCCTCGGTGACGAAGACCTCGCCGTGCTGGAACGGGTTCATGGTGCCGGGGTCGACGTTGAGGTACGGATCGAGCTTTTGCATCGTCACGCACAACCCGCGCGCCGTCAGTAGCTGACCGAGGCTGCTGGCGGTCAATCCCTTGCCCAACGAGGATGCGACGCCCCCGCTGACGAAGAGGTGCTTGGTGGCAGTTTGCGGGTGTTTTCGCACAGGCGACCTCCGTGAAGACGGGCAGGGCGTCAAAATTGTTCTAGCGAATCACTAGCTGGGCCTGCCGACCCACGGAAACCCACCCTAACATCCACAGAGCCGCGCCGCGGGGAACACGCCCGCTACTGAGCGACCGTGATCGACGTGGCGCCGTGACCGGTGCCGTACTGCCCGGGGTGGCCGCCGTTCATCAGGTCGTGCAAGCCGAGGACGGCGGTGATGCGACCCGGTGCGGCGTCGACGTTGTCGACGGTGCTGACCGCGGAGTTCATACCGGCGTCGGCGCGGGTCACGGCGACGGCGGCGCTTCCGGTCGCCGAACCGTCGCGCCCGGCCAGCAACGTGGCCGAGCCGTGCGGGGCCAGCGCAGCCGAGAACCGGGCCACGCTGACGCCCTGGTTGCCGGCGTCCTGGGGTAGCGCGCCGCCGGTGATGACCAGCGCGGCGTTGGCCGCGCCCAGGTGGTCGCCGCCCTGGTAGGTGATGAAGCCGGTGTCGCGCAGCGCCGCCAGCACGGTGTTGCGCTGGGTCTCGGAGACCTCCGGCGGCGGCGGGCCGGCCGGGGTGGCGTTGGTCAACAAGGCGATTCCCATCAGGTCGCCCGCCTGCGAGCCCTGGTCGACGAGCTTGGTGCTCAGCTGCTGGCCGGCGGGCAGCACCGACGAGTTGACCACCGTCTGCAGCTTCTCCGCGGAATTGGCCTCGACGAATTCCTGGGTCAGCGCCACCGTCGTGGTCACCGTCCCGCCGGCCTGGCCGATGAACTTCGACACCACGGCCACGTCGTCGTCCTTGGCGTCCGGGGTGCGAAACACCAGCACCGACTTGCCGCCCAGCGCGTTGTGCAGCATCCGGCCGGCCAGTTGGGTGTCGAAATTGTTTGCCGCGCTGAGCTTTTCGTCCAGCACATTCTTCTGGTCGTTGAGCCCGTTGATCTGGGTGTGCAGGTCGCGCTTCTCGTCACGCAGGCTGGACAGCAAGGTGTCGGACAGGAAGCCGGAGCCCAGCACCACTCCCACGGCCAGCGCCAGGAAGACGGCGGCCAGCGACAGGGCGTGTTGGCGTAGCGAGATCATTTAGGTGACCCACTTCTGCACCATCAGCGAGAAGTGGTTCCAGTAGTCGGTGATCCAGTGCAGCACCACACCGTCGGTGCGCGACACCCACAGCGCGACGATGACGGCGATCAGCATGGTCAGCGCCAGCAGCGCGATGGCGCCCGCCGAGATGTGGTTGCGGTATAGCGTGGCCACGGCCTTGGCGTCCACCACCTTCTCCCCCACCCGCAGCCGGGTCAGGAAGGTGGACGGGTTGCTGTGCGCGCGGGTGCGGTCGAAGAACGTCTCGATGTTGGCGGTGTGGCCCGCCGTCACCAGCAGGGCGGCGCCGTGATGATCGGCCAGCAGCAGGGCCAGGTCGATGGCCGAGCCGGCGGCCGGGAACGTCATCGCCCCCACGCCCAGGTCCTGGATACGTTCCAGCCCGGGGGCGTGTCCGTCGGCGTCGGCGGGCAGCACCACCTGAGCGCCACACTTGAGCGCGTCGGCGCTGATCTGGTCGGGATCGCCGACGATGATCTGCGGCCGATACCCCGCCTTGCGCAACACATCCGCGCCGGTGCCGACCCCGATCAGCGCCGGCTGGTACTCCTTGATGAACGGCTTGAGCGACTTGAGGGCCTCTTCGGCGCTGGGCTCGTCGGCGACGATCACCACGTGCCGGCGGCGCAGGTCGACGTCGATGTCGGGGATGCCGATGCCGTCAATCAGCAGCGGGCTCTCGCTCTTGATGAACTCGATGGTGTTGCCGGCGAACGCCTCGAGGTGGGCGGCCAGCCCGCTCTTGGCCTCGCGCATCAGGTCGGCGATGTCGTGCTCGGTGCGTTCGGTGCCGCGCACCAGCCGGCGGTCGCCGGCGTACACCCCGCCGTCGTACAGGCGGATCTTGGCGCCGTCTTTGACTTTCTTGAAGATGTCCGGCCCGGCCTCGTCGATCAGCGTCACCCCGTTGTTGACCAGCACCTCCGGCCCCAGGTTGGGGTAGCGGCCCGAGACCGACGGGGAGGCGTTGACCACGGCGGCGATGTCAGCTTCCACCAGGGCGTCGGCGGTGATGCGATCCAGGTCCAGGACGTCGAGCACGACTATGTCGCCGGGGCAGACCCGGCGCAGCAGTCGGTCGATGTTCCGGTCGACGCGGGCGGTGCCGACGATTCCGGGCCGGTCGGTGTTTCGGGAAAGCAGGCCTGACATCTTCATGGGGGCGATTCTGTCGGTGAAGCGTCGGCGAGGTCGGGAGGCGCGCCGTAACATCAGCCTCATAAGTTATCTAGAGTCCTATTAGTCACAGGTGGGTGCCGAACCGGTCACGAACGTCGACTCGATGCGGTAAATGGGGCCCGATGCCGTCAACAAGTCGACGCTCGCCGGGGAAAGGTGCCGGAGAGGCGCACCTTTTAGATCTCGTCCTTCTGGGCGGCGTCGAGCAGCTCGCGGGCGTGCGCGCGGCCGCTGTCGGACTCGCCGAGCCCGGCCAGCATCCGCGCCAGCTCGGCCACCCGCTCGTCGCCGGTGACCCGGCGCACCACGCTGGTCCCGCGCGACCCGGCGCCGTACACCACCAGGTGCACGTCGGCGTAGGCTGCGACCTGCGGCAGATGCGTGACGACGATGACCTGGTGGGTGCGTGCCAGCCGGGCCAGTCGCCGCCCGATCTGGACCGCCGCCCGACCGCCCACGCCGGCGTCCACCTCGTCGAACACCATGGTGGTGCCGACGGTCTCCTTGCGGGAGGCGGCCAGCACCACTTCGAGCGCCAGCATCACCCGGGACAGCTCGCCGCCGGAGGCGCTCTTGGCCAGCGGCAGCCGGTCCATCCCGCGGTGCGCGGCGAAGCCGAACTCGACCTGATCGATGCCGTCGGCGCCGGCCCGCACCCGCTCGCCCGACGGCAGCGTCAGCACCGCCGCATCGTCGGAGCCGGAGCCGGCGGGCACGACGTCGGTGCTCACGTCGATGCTGAACTGCGCGTCGGCCATCGCCAGCCCGGACAGCTCGGCGGTGACCTCCTTGGCCAGCCGTTTGGCGGCCTTGCGCCGGATGGTGCTGAGATCGGCTGCAGCCCCGGCCAATTCGCGGCCGAGCTCCTCGACGCGGGCGGCCAGCGCGCTCAGACCCTCCTCGGAGACGTCGAGTTGGGCGAGTCGCTCCCGCGACTCGTGCGCCCAGGCCAGCACGCCGTCGATGTCGGCGGCGTACTTGCGGGTGAGGCCGCGCAGCTCGGACTGCCGGGCCAGTTTGGCTTCCAGCGCACTGGCGTCGACCGGTAGTTCCTCCAGGAAACCGGCCAGCTCGCCGGCGGCGTCGACCACCACGGTCAACACCTCGCCGATCTGGCCGGCCAGCGCCAGCAGCTTGGGGTCATCGGTGGATTCCAGTGCGGCCCTTGCCTTTCCGAGCGTGTCGACGGCGGACAGACCGGCGTCGTCGGCGGACAGCGCCGCGCGGGCCGCGGCGGCGGCCTCGCGCAAGGTGTCCAGTTCGGAGAGGCGCATGATCGCGGCGACCAGGGCGTCGTCCTCGCCGGGGTGCGGGTCGACGGCGTCGATCTCACCCAGCGCGAAGGTCAGCCGGTCGGCCTCCAGCGCGAGTTCGCGCATCCGGTTGCGGCGGTCGGCGAGGTCGCGCCGCGCCGACAGCCAGGCGTCGCGCAGTTTGGTGTAGCGCTCCAGCTCGGGGCCGGCCTTGGCGAACCGGTCCAGCGCGCCGCACTGCTCCTCGGTCCGCATCAGTCGCAGCTGGTCGTTCTGCCCGTGCAGGGTCAGCAGTTCGGCGGTGAAGTCACCCAGCGATTTGGCGGGCACGCTGCGCCCGCCCAGGTAGGCGCGCGACGGCCCGTCGCGGTTGACCGAACGGAGCGCGATCACGCTGCCGTCCTCGTCGCGTTCCGCCCCGGAGGCGTCCAGCATTTCGTCCAGCCTGACCACCAGGGCTTCGTCGAGATCCGTTGTGGTGAAACGGCCTTCGACGATCGCCCGGTCGGCGCCGGAGCGCACCCGGGTGGCGTCGGCGCGGGCCCCGCCGAGCAGGTGCAGGCCGGTGACCACCATGGTCTTGCCGGTGCCGGTCTCGCCGGTCAGCGCGGTCAGGCCGCGGTCGAACTCCCCGACCGCGGCGCTGATCGCCCCCAGTGACTCGATGCGGATTTCGGTCAGCATGGCAGTCGCAATCCCGTTCGCGCCGTCAGTTGCCGCGCCACCCGGTCACCGGAAGCCGGAACTTGCGCACCAGCCGGTCGGTGAACGGGGCGCTGTCCAGCCGGGCCCACTTCACCGCGGTGTCACACCGTTTGACCTCGATCCGGCTGCCGGCCGTTATCAGCATCTCGCGGCGACCGTCGCAGAACACCAGGGCGTCGTGGCCGTCGGCCTCGATCTCGATCGCGATGGTGGCGGCCGGGCTGGTGACCATGGGCCGGCCGAACAGCGCGTGAGCGTTGTTGGGCACCACCAGGATTGCCTCCAGGTCGGGCCAGAGCACCGGGCCGCCCGCAGAGAACGCGTACGCGGTGGATCCGGTGGGCGTCGACACCAGCACGCCGTCGCAGCCGAAGGCCGACACCGGCCGGCCGTCGATCTCGACCACCACCCCGAGCACCCCGAGCCGCGGGCCCTTTTCCAGGCTGATTTCGTTGAGCGCCCAGCCGTGGTCGGACACCGTGCCGTGGTGGCGCACCACGACGTCGAGCGTCATCCGGTTCTCCACCCGATAGTCGCGCGCCACAACGTGTTCCAGCACCTTGTCGATGGCCTCGGCTTCGGTCTCGGCCAAAAAACCGATCCGGCCGAGGTTGACGCCGAGCACCGGGATGTCGGCGTTACGCGCCAATTCCGCGGCCCGCAGAAACGTGCCGTCGCCGCCGAGGACCAGCACCAGCTCGCAGCCGCGGGCTGCCAGCGGGTCGGCGTCGACCACCTCGATCTCGACATCCATGGCCCGCATGTCGTCGGGCGCCAGGTGCAGCGGCCCACGGTCGACCGCCTCGGCGGACAGCACACGCAGTGCAATCCCGTTGTCGCCCAGCACCTTCTGTACTCGGCGTGCCGTCTCGGTTGCTTCTTCGCGGCCGGTGTGGACCACCATCAAAACGGTGCGCTCAGCCGGGGTCACTGCGGTCCGCTTTCCACCGCGCGCCGCACCGCGCCGCACAGCGCGTCGCCGGCCAGCGGGCGGTCGGTGCGGGCGCGCAGCCGCAGGAAGTATTCGACGTTTCCCGACGGTCCGGGCAGCGGACTGGCGGTGACGTCGACGGGGTGCCAGCCCAGCTCGTCGGCGCGCCGGGCGACCGACAGCACGGCCTGCGCGCGCAATTCGGGGTCGTTCACCACACCCCCGGACCCGACCTGGCCCTTCCCCACCTCAAACTGCGGCTTCACCATGGGAACGATATCCGCGTGCGGCGCGGCGCAGCCAGCCAGCGCCGGCAACACCGTGCACAGCGAGATGAACGACAGGTCCGCCACCACCAGGTCGGCCGGACCGCCGATCGCCTCCGGTGTCAAGTCGCGCACGTTGGTCCGTTCCACCACGACCACCCGCGCATCGCTGCGCAGCGACCAGGCCAGCTGGCCGTAGCCCACGTCCACCGCGACCACCTCGGCGGCCCCGCGGTCCAGCAGCACCTCAGCGAACCCACCTGTCGACGCGCCGGCGTCCAGGCAGCGGCGGCCCGCCACCGGGATCGCGAAGGCGTCCAGGGCGCCCAGCAGTTTGTGCGCCCCGCGGGACACCCAGCCGCGTTCGCCGTCCGCGGCGACGGTCAAGGCGGCGGTGACGGCGACGGCGGTGCCCGGCTTGCGGGCCGGCATCCCGTCGATGCTCACCTTGCCGGCGCCAATCAGCTCCGCGGCCTGCTGGCGCGACCGGGCCAGGCCGCGCCGGACCAGCTCGGCGTCAACGCGGGCGCGTCGAGACATCCGCGCACTCAGCCCTTCTCCGCCGACTCCAGCGCGGCCAGCAGCACGTCGTGCGCCTCAGAGAGCCGGCGTGCGATCTCTTCGAGCTCGTCGAGCGAGGGGGCCTTGTCGGGGTCTTCGGCGTCCCCGGGCTGGGGCAGCCGGGCCAACAAGGCGTCGATTTCAGCACGAATCTGATCGGGATCGATACTCATCGCGTTACCACGCTAGTCACCCGCTAGTCGGTGCGCACCAAAGACCAGCGCGCCAGCGCGGCGCGGGCCCGGTCGTCGCCGGCCCGGATGGGCAGCGTGCCGGCGTCCGGCGAGCCCCAGACCGCGCTGGCGACCGCCCGGACCACCGACAGCCCGTCGCCCGGGCCGTCGTCGCGTCCGTCGCCGCGGACCGTGATGGCCGTGTCGCCGACGTCGACCCGCCAGCCCGGCTGCGGCGCCACCGCCAGCGCCGCGGCGTCCTGGTGCAGCGCGCGCAGGTCGTGACCGATGTAGGTGGGGCGCCGGGAGGGCTTGGCGTACACCGCGTCTCGCGCCGAGTTGACTCCGGTGAGCACCAGCAGGCTGGGCAGCCCAGCGGCGTTGGCGCCCTCGATGTCGGTGTCGAGGCGGTCGCCGATCACCAGCGGCGCGCGGAAGTCGCCCCGGGCCGCCGCGTCGCGCAGCAGCGCCGGCGCCGGTTTGCCCGCGACCTGCGGGGTGGCGCCGGTGGCCGCGGCCACCGCGGCGACCAGGGATCCGTTGCCGGGCAGCAGTCCCCGCTCGGTGGGCAGGGTGAGGTCGACGTTGGCGGCCACCCACACCGCGCCGGCCCGGATGGCCAGCGCCGCCTCGGCGAGGTCCGCCCACCCGATGGTCATGGACAGGCCCTGCACGACGGCGACGGGGCCGTCGTCGTAGCGGCGCACCGGGCGCAGCCCGACGGCCGCGATCTCGCCGGCCAGCGCCTCGGTGCCCACGATCAGCACCGGCGCGCCGGCCGGCAGCTGCTCGGCCAGCAGGTGGGCGGCGCTCTGGGCGCTGGTGGCCACGTCGGCGGCGGTGGCGGTGAAGCCGAGCTGGGTCAGGTGCGCGGCGACCTCGTCGGCGCTGCGTGATGCGTTGTTGGTGACGAACAACGCGCGGCCTGTCAGCCTCGCCAACGCCTGCACCGCGCCCTCGGTGGGCGAACGCCCGCGAAACGCCGTCCCGTCCAGGTCAATCAGCAGGAAATAATATTGCTGCGCAAGGGTTTTCACGCCGGACACGTCAGGCGAGTTCACTGACCCGGTCTTCGGCGTCGGTGACGCCGTCGAGGTCGGCGGCCGCGGCGTGCAGAAACCATTGCAGCGCCTCGTCGTTGCGGCCGAGCGCCAGCAGCGTGTCGGCGTAGGCGTAGAAGAGCCGCGCCGCCGTGGAGCCGGTGCGGGTCGAATCCAGTTGCGGCGTGGACAAAATGGTCAGCGCCTGCTCCAGCTGGCCGAGGTCGGCGCGGGCCCCGGCGGCGACGATGCGCAACTCGTCGGCGTCGTCGCCGGACAGCTCGGCGGCCTCCGGCCCGCGGGCCAGCTCGATCGCGCGCTCCGGACGGCCGAGTCCGCGTTCGCAATCGGCGATCAGGGCCAGCAGCGCGGACTTGCTGCCCATCCGGCGGGCGGCGCGCAACTCCGCCAGCGCCTGGGCCCAATCGCCGCAGTGGTAGGCCGCGATGCCGACCGCCTCGCGGATGGCGGCGATCCGCGACGACCGGGCCCGCGCGGCCCGGGCGTGGCGCAACGCCGCCTCGGGTTCCTCGTCCAGCAGCTCGCCCGCGGCCACCAGGTACCGCGCCACGGCGTCGGCGGTGGCGCGGTCGAGGGTGCTCAACTCGCGGCGGATGTCGGGGGCCAGCTGCTTGGCCTTCACCCCCGGCGGTATCGGCGGCCCGTCCGGCGCCGCGCGGTCGGGCGGGGCACCCTGGCGCGCCGGGGCCTGCGGCTGGGCGGGGCGGGCGCGACCCGGGCCGGACCACGACGCCGGCCGGGTCCGCCGTTCGCCGCGCTGCGGGTGCCTGTCGTCGACCATGCTGCCGAGAATACGGGACGCCCCGCGCTCAGGATGCCAGCCGGTTACCGAGCAGCGGCGCGATCACCGCCGGGCAATAGGTCGCGATCGCCACGATGGTGAACCTGCCCGCGGTCTCGTACGACATTCCGGCGCGCTGCGCCATGTCGGCGGTGACCGCGTCGAACGAGCCGCCGGGCTCAAAAAGCCTCGGGCACACCGACTGTCCCATAGCCATGGTGCTGGTCGGTTGGGTGTAGGCGATCCCGGCGTTGGTCAGCGCCGACAGGAACGCGTTGCCCAGCATGGCGGCGCGGATCGGCACCGATAGCGTCCCGGCCAGCGCCGCCAGCCCGGCGAGCACCCCCACGATCAGTCCGGTCAACCGCAGCCGCCTCGCGAAAATCACCGTGACCACAGTGCTCGGCCACGGTCACGTCGACGACACGGTGAGGTAAAGATTGTGCACACGTACGCGTTTTGCGCGGCCGTCGGGCCGGCGGCGGTCTACAGCTTTTCCACCCCGGCGATGGTGCGCTTGCCGCGGCGCAGCACCAGCCATTTGCCGTGCAGGAAGTCGGACGGTTGCGGCGCCCAGTCCTCGCGGTCGATGCGCACGTTGTTGACCGAGACGCCGCCCTCACCGAGGGTGCTCCGCGCGGCCTTGCGGCTCTCGGACAGGCCGCTGGCCACCAACAGGTCGACGATCCCGTCGGGCGCACCGGGTTTGAGCTCGGCGACCGACGTCTCGCGCAGCACCGCCGCCAACGTGGCCGCATCGAGGCGCTCCAGCTCTCCCTGACCGAACAGCGCCCGGCTGGCGTGCTCGACCGCCTCGGTGGCCGCCTCGCCGTGCACCAGCACGGTCAGCTCGCGGGCCAGCCGCCGCTGCGCGGCGCGCTGCTGCGGGCGCTCGGCGGTGGCCCGCTCCAGCTCGCCCAGCTCGTCGGCGCTCAGGAAGGTGAACCAGCGCAGGTAGCGGATCACGTCGGCGTCGGCGGTGTTGAAGAAGTACTGGTACCACGCGTACGGGGTGGTCAGCGCGGAGTCCAGCCACAGGCTGCCGCCACCCGTGGACTTGCCGAACTTGGTGCCGTCGGCGGCGGTCACCAGCGGAACCGTCAGCGCATGCACCGTCGCGCCCAGCTTCTGACGGACCAGCCGCACCCCGGCGATGATGTTGCCCCACTGGTCGGACCCGCCGATCTGCAGCACGCACCCGTAGCGCCGGTGCAACTCGACGTAGTCGTTGGCCTGCAACAGCATGTAGCTGAACTCGGTGTAGGAGATGCCGTCGCCCTCCAGCCGGCGCCGGACGGTGTCGCGGTCCAGCATGACGTTGACCGAGAAGTGCTTGCCGAGGTCGCGCAGGAACTCGATCGCCGACAGTGGGCGGGTCCAGTCCAGGTTGTTGACGACGACGGCGCCGGTGTCCGATTCGTCGAAGTCGACGAACCGCTCCAGCTGGCCGCGGATCCGCTCGGCCCACTCGGCGACGGTGTCGGCCTCGTTGAGGGTGCGCTCACCGACGTCGCGCGGGTCGCCGATCATGCCGGTGGCGCCGCCGGCCAGCACGATCGGGCGGTGGCCGGCGCGCTGGAACCGGCGCAGCGCCAGCAGCGGCACCAGGTGTCCGGCGTGCAGGCTCGGCGCGGTGGGGTCGAAGCCGGCGTACACGGTCATCGGCCGGGCTTCGGCGGCCAGCGCGTCGAGGTCGGTGGACTGCGCGATCAGGCCGCGCCAGCCCAGCTCGTCGAGGATCCCGGAAGACATCGCCGCCGACTTTAGTCGCTAGTCCCGGGGGCGGGCGCCCGCGGACTTCGCCGGTAGGCCGACACCTCCGGGCGCCCGGGCAGCCACAGCCGCCACGGCCGGTCAGCGGCCTGGCTGACCCCGACCCGCGGCCCGCACACCGCGGTCAGCGGCTCGTGCAGCCGCAGGGTCACCGGCGAATCCGGGTCGAAAAGGTCGATTCCGTTGTCCGCCATGGTGATTCCCATGGCGGCGCACAGGTTGCCCGGGCCGCGGGCCAGCGCCGCGGTGTGCACCAACTCGCCGCGGCGGCCGCGCGCGACGTCGGTGCCGTCCTCGAGGGCGGCGGCCCGCAGCAGCACGGCGGCGGCGGTCCCGTCGGGCCCGCAGGACACGTTGGCGCAGACGTGGATGCCGTGGCTGCGGTAGGTGTAGAGCCGCCCGGGCGGGCCGAACATGACGTAGTTGCGGTCCCGCAGCCCCTTGTAGGAGTGCGCCGCGGCGTCGGGCCGGGGCCCGTCGGGGACTCCCCCGTACGCCTCGACCTCGACGATGACCCCGCTTACGCCCCGTCCGGCCAGGGTGGCGCCCAGCAGCCGGCGGGCAGCCTCGACCGGGTCGACCAGCAGCTGCTCGGCAGCGTCGCGCAATCGTCGTCCCGCCTCGACCACGTCAGATCCCTTTCAGCAACCCAACGAACCTACCGGCAGCCCGAACATGGCAATATCCCGGTGTCCCGGGACCCCAAGGAGCCCACATGCACGGAATCGATCCGGCCGCCACGGCCTGGCTGCTGGCCAGCACCACGCTGGTGTTGCTGATGACCCCCGGCCTGGCGATCTTCTACGGCGGCATGGTCCGCACCACCGGCGTGCTCAACATGATCATGATGAGCTTCATCTCCATCCCCCTGGTGACGGTGGCCTGGTTGCTGGTCGGCTACACGATGGCGTCCTCCCAGGACGGGATGAGCGGGCTGGTGGGCAATCTGCGGCACTTCGGGATGCTCGGCATCACCCCCGACACCACCCACGGCGCGGTCCCCGAATTGCTGTATGCCACTTTCCAATTGACGTTCGCGATCATCACCGCGGCGCTGGTCAGCGGCGCGATCGCCGACCGCGCCAAGGTCGCCGCCTGGATGGTTTTCGTCCCGGTGT
The DNA here is from genome assembly GCA_002291465.1 of Mycobacterium lepraemurium. GTDB lineage: Bacteria > Actinomycetota > Actinomycetes > Mycobacteriales > Mycobacteriaceae > Mycobacterium > Mycobacterium avium. The sequence goes on from CP021238.1 coordinate 2,412,992, forward strand.
GGACGGTCGCGGTGTATTCGGTTGTGGCGCACTGGGTCTGGGGCCGGGCGGCTGGCTGGCCCGGCTGGGCGTGCTGGACTATGCGGGTGGGCTTGTGGTCGAGATCGTCTCCGGCAGCTCCGCCCTGGCCCTGGCGCTGGTGCTCGGGCCGCGGATCGGCTTCAAGAAGGACGCCATGCGGCCGCACAATCTGCCGCTGCTGTTCGTCGGCGTCGGGCTGCTGTGGTTCGGCTGGTTCGGGTTCAACGCCGGATCGGCGTTGGCGGCCAACGGAATCGCCGCGGCCATCTTTCTCAACACCCTGGTTGCGGGCTGCCTGGGCATGCTAGGCTAGCTGTCGGTCGAGCAGATCCGCGACGGGCGGCCCACCACGTTCGGCGCCGCCTCGGGCGTGGTAGCCGGGCTGGTCGCCATCACCCCGTCCTGCGGCACCGTCAACACGCTGGGGGCGACGGTGGTCGGGCTGGCGGCCGGCGTCGTGTGCTCGTTCGCGGTGGGCGCGAAACTGCGCTTCAACTATGACGATTCGCTCGACGTGGTCGGTGTGCACTTCGTCCGCGGGGTGGTCGGGGTGTCGCTGATCGGGCTGTTCGCCACGGCGGTCATGACGGCGGGCCCGCAGGGGCTGTTCTACGGCGGCGGCGTGGCCCAGCTGAGCAAGCAGGCGCTGGCCGACCGCGGTGGTGGCGCTCTACGCGTTCACCGTGTCGTTCCTGCTGGCCAACGCCATCGACCGGGTGATGGGCTTCCGGGTCAGCGCCGAGGACGAGACCACCGGCGTCGACCTGACCCAGCACGCCGAGACCGCCTACGCCGAGGGCGTGCACGGTCATCTGCCGCAGCGCCGCCCGGGCCCCGGCGACCGGTTGAAGTAGCACCGCGACGGTCGTCGGCGCCCGCATAACCCCGTCAGCAGTAACACGTTTCGCGGATCCCCAACCAACGCCTGGACCAAGGCCTTGACAACCGCGTCGGGCGGGACGAATATTCATCATATGATGAGTTCATCCGGTGATGAATTAATCGGCGGGGCCGAACCGGCGGTGCGCATCGAGCACCTGCGGGTGATCCGCGGCAAACGCCCGGCCCTGCACGACTTCTCCGTGCAGGTCGCCAAGGGCAGCATCACCGGGCTGCTCGGGCCGTCCGGCTGCGGCAAGACAACCCTGATCCGCTGCATTGTGGGCACCCAGATCCTCACCAAAGGCAGCGTCACGGTGCTCGGAAAACCCTCCGGCAGCGCCGAGCTGCGCCACCGGGTCGGCTACCTACCGCAGGACCCGACCATCTACAACGACCTGCAGGTGGTGGACAACGTCCGCTACTTCGCGGCGCTGTACGGGTTCGACGGCCAGGCCGCCGACGCCGCCATCGACCGGGTGGGGCTGACCGATCATCGAACCGCCTTGTGCGGCAACCTGTCCGGTGGTCAACGCACCCGGGTGTCGCTGGCCTGCGCGCTGGTGTGCCGGCCCGACCTGCTGGTGCTGGACGAACCCACCGTGGGTCTGGACCCGGTGCTGCGCGCGGACCTGTGGGATCAGTTCGCCGCGCTGGCCCGCGGCGGGACCACGCTGCTGGTGTCCAGCCACGTGATGGACGAGGCCGACCACTGCGGCGACCTGCTGCTGATGCGGGAAGGGCGGCTGGTCGCCCACACCACCCCGAACCGACTGCGAGAGGACACCGGATGCACGTCACTGGAGGACGCGTTTCTGTCCATCATCAAGCGCAGCACCATGCGCGAAGCCGGCTGACGCTGCGCGGATACACCGCGACCACAACGCGGATCCTGCGCCAGCTGGCCGGCGATCACCGCAGCGTGGCGATGATCCTGCTGGTGCCCGTGCTGGTGATCACCCTGATGTACTTCATGTTCGAGAACGCCCCGCACCGCCCCGACCCCGTTCAACAACGCCTGCCTGGTGCTGCTGGGCCTGTTCCCGCTGTTCGTGATGTTCATCATCACCGCGATCACCATGCAGCGGGAACGGGCGTCGGGAACGCTGGAGCGGATCCTGACCACCCCGCTGCGCCGGCTCGACCTGCTTATCGCCTACGGCACTGCCTTCTCCATAGCCGCTGCGGCGCAAGCGATCCTGGCGTGCATCGTGTCGTTCTGGTTGCTGGGCTTCGACACCGCGGGCAGCCCGGTGTGGGTGTTCGTGATCGCGATCGTCAACGCGGTGCTGGGTGTGGGGGGCTGTTGTGTAGCGCCTTCGCCCGCACCGAGTTTCAGGCCGTGCAGTTCATTCCGCTGGTGATGGTGCCTCAGCTGCTGCTGGCCGGCATCATCGTGGCGCGGGCGCTGATGCCACACTGGCTGCAATGGATCAGCAATGTGTTGCCGGCCAGCTACGCGCTGGAGGCGCTGCAACAGGTGGGGTCACCCGGAGTTGACCTTCATCGCGGTACGGGACATCGTCGTGGTGCTGGGCTTCGCCCTGGCGGCGCTGTGCCTGGCCGCGGCGACACTGCGGCGACGGACGCCCTAGCGTGACGGACGGCCCCGTGTGACGACCACCGGCACGCCGCGACGCCGCCGCGGCCGGCCGGCCGGGTCCTCCGGCAACCGGGAGCGGATCCTGGCCAGTTCCCGAGAGTTGTTCGCCCGCAACGGTATTCGCAACACCTCGATCCGTGCGGTGGCCGCGGCGGCCGGAGTGGACTCGGCGCTGGTGCACCACTACTTCGGCACCAAGGAGAAGCTGTTCGCCGCGGCCGTGCAGATTCCCATCGACCCGATGCAGGTGATCGGCCCGCTGCGGGAGGTACCGGTCGACGACCTCGGCTACGCCCTGCCGTCGATGTTGTTGCCGCTGTGGGATTCCGAGGTCGGCGCCGCGTTCATCGCCACGCTGCGCTCGATCCTGGCCGGCGAGGAGATCAGCCTGTTCCGCACCTTCATCCAGGACGTGATCGGCGTCGAAGTCGGCCCCCGCGTGGACAATCCAGCGGGCAGCGGGGTGATCCGCATCCAGTTCGTGGCCTCGCAGCTGGTGGGTGTGGTGATGGCGCGCTACATCCTGGAACTGGAGCCGTTCGCGTCGCTGCCGCCCGAGCAGATCGCGGCGACCATCGCACCGAACCTGCAGCGCTACCTCACCGGGGATCTGCCGGACGGCCTTGCGCCATGAGCCGGGCGTGCTCCTCGTCGTCGACGTCGCGGGCCTCGCCGATGAGCAGAACCGGGATGCCGTCCTCGATGCGGTAGGCACGCCGCAGCCGCGGGTTGTACAGCAGCTCCTGGCCCACCAGCACGAGCGGCCCCCGATCGGCCGGGCACACCAGGATGTTCAGCAGCGCCTCGTCGATCATGACCGGCCGCCGCTCAGCTCGGCGCGCGCGGCGGGCGTCAGCCGGCGGTACTGCCCGGATTCGGCGTCGAAATACCAGACCTGGCGTCCCGCCTTCGGGGTCCCGGCGGCCCGCAGCGCGCTGACGGTGGGGCGGTACGTCGCGCTGAAGTTCATTTCCGGCACCACGCACACGATGTCGGGGCCCAGACCGATCGGGATCTTGGCGCAGGCCTCGGTCAGGTCGGCCGCGGTGATGGAGGAACCCGGCAGCAGCGTCACCGCCGACACCGCCACCTCGTGCCCGCCCACCGGCACGTTGTAGGTCACCGCCAGGTCGACGCCGTTGATGCACCCGAGCGCGTCGGTGACCGGCTCGGGGTAGACCGGGCCGCGCGGGGTGTGCACCACCAAGCCGCGCCGGCCGGCCAGCCAGTAGTCGCCGTCGTCGTCGCGGTAGAACAGGTACTCGGTCGATATCCAGGTGTCGCCGGCGGCGAACACGCCGCGTTTGACCGAGGCGCTGGGGTCGATCGGGCCGTTGGAGGCGGCCAGCAGCACCCCCACCTGGTGGGGTTCGGCGATCTGCACGAAGCCCCGGTCGTTCTCCAGGATCAGGTCGTGTTCGGTGTCGTAGGCGCCCAGCTCGATGCGCCCGGCGCCGGGCAGCGGCCGGCCCTTGCTGCCCACCTTGGCACCGGACACGTTGGCCAGCACCGCCTGCCCGTCGGTGGTGGCGAAGAATTCGACGACGTGGGCCGGCGCGAACGCCTCGACCACCCGCCCCCACAGCCCGGTCGGCATCCCGGAGCCGATGAACAACCGCACCGGGTGGTTGCCGTGCAACACGAACGCGGGATCGTCGACAATCTCGCGGAGCATGGCCCAGGTGTAGGACACCACGGTGACGCCGTACTGGCGCACCTCCTGCACGAAGCGGTCCCGGTCCAGGCCGCGCGACAGCGCGATGCGGGTGCCGCCGACCACCGCGCCGCCCAGGCTGACCAGCAGCGCCGACTCATGGTGCAGCGGCGTCAGGCAGTACACCGTGTCGCGGCGGTCCAGCGCGGCCGTCGACGCGGTGCCGAACGCCGAAACCGCCCAGCGGTAGTTGGTGATCTGCTTGGCCACCAGCTCGCCGCCGGCGGCGCTAAACGCGATGAACGCCAGATCCCGGGCCAGCCCCGGGTTGGGCCGGTACCAGCCGGGCAGCTCGACCACGTCCGGATCGATCTTCTCCATGTCGATGACGTACGGCCGCTCGGCGGAATCCTCGGGCAGGTGCAGGTCCCGCGCCTCGCCGCCGCCGAGCACCAGCACCTGCCGCAGCAGCTGCCGGTCCGAGGCTAGCACCGACTCGAGGTTGGTGGGGTCGGTCAGGATCTCGGTGGCACCGCCGAGCCGGACCGAGGCGGCCAGGTCGGCGTCGGGCCGCATCACCGCCGCGATGGCGCCAAGCCGGGACAGCGCGGCGATGGCCACCAGCGCGCTGGGCCGCGTCTCCATCAGCACACCGACCCGGTCGCCCTGGCGCACCCCCACCTCGATCAGGCCACGCACGACGTTGTTGATGCGCCGGTTGACGGCCTCGTAGGTGTGCACCCGCCCGTCGAACAGCAGGAATTCGCCCTGCGGGGCGTCGTGGGCCTGCTCCTCGATGATGCGGCCCAGCGAGATCCGGGTGTGGTCGTTGATCTGGCCCAACCGGACCAGCCGGGGCAGGGTGCGGGCGGTCTCGACGGCCAGGGTGCGCACCGACTTGTTGGCGGTGACGACCGCGTTGGCCGCGCCGCACACCAGCCCGATCGCCGCCTCGGAGGCCTCCCCCAGCTCGTGCGCGATCCGGGAGCTCAGGGCCACCCCGCTGTCGGTGTGCTCGGCCGGCTGGTCCGCCATCGGGTCGATGCCGGTGGGTTTGTCACCGCCGGTGGACAGCCATTTCACCCATGCGGCCACGGTCGGCCAGCTGTGCTGGGCGGCCTTGGAGCCGACCACCAGGCCGAAGTGGCCGGTGAGGATGGTGCATTCGTAGACCTCGGCGTCCGGAGCCGCGCACCGGATGCCGCGCACCGAGGCGGGCTGCCCGATGTCGTCGACCTCGCCGACGAAGGCCAGCACCGGACAGGTGATGTCGGTGAGGGTGACCATCTGTCCGTTGACGGCGAACCCGCCGGTCATCATCCGGTTGTGGGCGATGAACTGCTTGAGCAGCTCGGAGATCGCGGGGCCGGACCAGGCGATCCATCCCTCGCGCTCGAGGAAACGGCGCTGCTGCTCGCGCGGCAGCAGCGCCTCCCGGTCGTGCAGCTGGCGCAGGAAGTCCACCCGTGCCTTGGCGGTTTTGAGCGGATCGAGCATCTGGAAGCCGGTGCGCGCCATCCAGCTGGGGATGGCCAGCCGGCTGAACACGTGGTCGGCCATGAAGTTGGCCGCGGGCGCGGCGAAGTTGGCCGGGATGCCCATCGGCAGGGCGGCCAGGGTGTCCACCGGCGAACCGAACGTGACGATGCTGGCCAGGCTCTTCGACCGCCGGTAGGCGGCCACCTGGTAGCACCACATGCCGCCCTGCGAGTAGCCGACCAGGTGGATGTCGGCGCCGGTGACGTCCTTGACGGTGTCGATGGCCTGGCTGAGCGCGACGATGTGGTCGGTGAGGGTGCGGCGCATCCCGCCCTCCACCTTGTCCGGTTCGCCGAAGTCGATCACCCAGGGATCGAGCCCGTGCGCGTGCAGGACCCCCACCGCCCCTTCGTCGCGGGTGACGTCCCACATGTCGGCCGACATCATCATCGGGTGCACCATCAGCACCGGCGGGCCGACCGGCGGCTGGCCGGGCCGGCTGTCCGGCGGGAAGTAGCGCCGAAGCTTGTACATCGGCACGCTCTCGACGATCTGGGACGGCGACGGGACCGTGCCGGTTTCCAATCCCCCCAGCCGCAAGACTTCCAGCCCGTTCTGCGCCGTGGCGATCAGCCGCCCGACCGGTCGCGTGACCATCGACAAATTGAGATCCACCGCCGCTCCCTGAGTCTTGACAGCTTGCACATCATGGCACATCGAGCCAGCTAGAAGGGCGGTGGTCGGCCCGCATCGGCGGCCCGGCCGAACCGCCTTCCGGCCACGCGGCCGGCGACCGTCCGGTGCTGCGCGGAAAGCTCATCGTGGTGCCGGCGCGGTGGTTCGCCGTCCGGCAACCGGCACTCAGCCGTGGAAGCCGGGATCCTGGCCCCCCAGGGTTGGGGCACCACATCAGGCCGCACTGGACGTTGCCCGGATTGTCGCCCGGCGGGTTGTCGCCGTCCCACGCGTTCGAGCTCTGCAGCGTCTGCTGACCGTTGAGCGCAATGCGCGGGACGTTGCCCCAGCCGTCGGGGACGACGTACCAGGTGTGGCACACGTTCATGCCCCAGACGTAGTTCAGGTGACCGCGCGAGGAGTTCGGGCCGCTCGGCCACTCCATGGACTGCCCCGGGCACCAGGTGGACGGGCCCTCGGTGGCGTGGGCGGCCCCGGCGCCCAGTCCCAGCCCAGCGGCGACGACGCCACCGGACAGCAGCGCCCCGGCGATCATCGCGTTGACGATCCGAAATCCTGACATGGCCCCACGCCCTTTCCCGGACGGGATTACCGGTGCCGACCAGTATTCGCCGGCACCGCATCCCCCGCATGGCTAATCGGCTAACTCGAATGAGTACAGACGGGCTGGGCCGCTACCGATCCCATTGACTCCCGTTGACAACCGATGACACGGGCGGCCGGCGGGCCCCGTTTGCACCCCCCGGGGATGCGGGTACACAGCCGACGCGCTTCGGTCACGACGCGTCGTCGAGACCACCTCGGTTGAAACTCACAGCTGGGCGCTCACCAGTTCTCTGGGCGGCTTCCGCGGCCGTTACCGACGGTGCCGGGGCCGGAGGCTGCGTGCGGTCCATTCCGGCGGAGGCGAGGCGGCGTCATGACGACACCGGATTTTCCCGGCCACCATCCCCACGGCATCACCCACGCGGCCGCGCGGTCATCGCGGCACACCGCGGGTGGCAGGCCGGCATCACGCGAGCGAGAAAGGGAGACACATGTTGTTGCTGGGCAACGGCGGACGGCGCAAGGCCGCCGGCGGCGACGGCCTCGGCGAGGTACAGCAGCTGGCCGAGCGGGCGCTCTACGACGTCGCGCACGGCCGGTTCGAGCGCTCGCTGTCCGGGCTGACAGCGATAGCGGCGCTAGTCACGACGGCCGATCTACTCCGAGCACTACAAGGCCAGCTTCGGCAACAAATGGATGTGGAGCCCGATCGTGGTGACCCCGCCGGTCGTGGTGGCCGGGATCGGCGGGGTGTTCTCCCGGCGCTGGGCCAAGGTCTGGCTGCCCATCACCGCCGCCGTCTACACCGCCAACGGCCTGATGGGCGAATACCTGCACGCCCGCGGGGTGGCGCGCAAGCCGGGCGGATGGAAGCACGCGTCCTACAACGTGCCGATGGGCCCGCCCATCACCGCCCCCGGGTTGATGTGCATAGTCGGCGGGACGGGGCTGCTGGCCTCGATCCTGCGCCACGAACGGTTCCGACGATAGGCAGCCGATGGCCGACACCTCTCGCCCCGACCACCTGCCCAACCTGCGCGACGACGGCAAGCCACCGCATCCGTCCTGGCTTCCCCGGCAACGCCGCGGCACCACACCGCAGATGATCGGACGCTACCTCGATTTCGACGTACTCGAGACCGCCGGCCACTGGGACGAGGCCACCCGCAACGTGGTGCTGGCCCGGCTGGAACCGCCGGGGCCGCTGCGGTTTTTCGGCCCCGAGGAGGAGCCGTGCCTGCGCGCGTTCTGCGACACGGTGCTGGCCCAGGACGTCGAGCCGCGGGTGCCGGTCGCCGAGTCGGTCGACGCCAAGCTCGCCGACGGCCGCCTGGACGGCTACCAGTACGTCGACATGCCCGACGACCGCGACACCTGGCGGCTGGTGCTGCGCGGGCTGGACGAGACCGCGTCGCGCCGATACGGCGCCGACTCGTTCGCCGCCGCCGAGCCGCAAACCCGGGAGGCGATCATCGAGGAATTCTCCCGGGGCGAGCTGCACGGCGGCAGCTGGGACAGCCTGAACGTCAAGCGCGCATGGTCGGTGTGCATGCGAATGACGTTGTCCGGCTTCTATTCTCACCCGTGGACGTGGAACTAGATCGGTTTCGGCGGCCCGGCCTACCCGCGCGGGTTCATGCGCCTCGGCGGTGCCACCGGGCCGGCGGCCGCGTGGGAGCCGTACGAGACCCGCGGCGCCACCGACGAAGACCCGGTGCAGGTCGTTCAGAACGGCGAGCTGTGATGGGCGACTTCTGGCGCGGCCTGCTCAAGGGGGCCGTCGGACCCCGGGACAACGACTCCCGCTTCCTGCTCGACGTGCATTCGCGCGACCTGCCCGGCGAACGGACCATGCGCCGCTACGCCGACGACGACGAGGTCGACCTGGTCGTGGTCGGCGCCGGCGCCGGCGGCTCGGTGCTGGCGCAGCGGCTGGGCCAGCGCCGGCTGGCGGGTGGTGATCCTGGAGGCCGGCCCGTTCTGGCACCCCGACGAGGACCGGGTGTCCGACGAGGCCGGCTCCTATCCGCTATACTGGACCCAGAAGCGCATCATCGGCGGTGCCGACCCGATCGAGTTGGGCAAGAACAACTCCGGGCGTGGGTGGGTGGCTCCATGATCCACTACGCCGGCTACACCCCGCGGTTCCATCCCAGCGACTTCGCCACCTACACGCTGGACGGGGTGGGGGCCGACTGGCCGATCCGGTACGAGGACCTGCGCCGCCACTACGAGCAGGTCGAGCTGGAGCTGCCGGTGGCCGGGCAGAACTGGCCGTGGGGCGATCCGCGTCGCTATTCCTTTACCCCCCACCCTATTTCGGGCGCGGCCGCCAAACTGTGGGAGGGCGCGCTCAAGCTCGGCATCGAGATGCGGGTGGAGCCGGTGGGCATCGTCAACGGCACCTTCGGCAATCGCCCGCACTGCATCTATCGCGGCTACCGCCTGCAGGGCTGCAAGGTAAACGCCAAGGCCAGCCCGTACGTCACGCACCTGCCCGACGCGCTGGCGCACGACGTGGAGATCCGCACCAACTGCATGGACGCCCGCGTCGAACTTGACGGCAGCGGCGCCGCCCGCGGCGTGGTCTACTACGACGAGGCGGGCGGCACCGAACGGCTGCAGCGCGCCAAAGTGGTTGCCATCGAGGGGTATTCGATCTAAACGCCCCGCCTGCTGTTGAACTCGGTCCGCGACCGCTTCCCGAACGGCTTGGGCAACAACGACGACCATGTCGGCCGTTATGTGATGGTGCAGGGCGCCACCCAGTCGGCGGGCCGGTGGTCGGAGGAGGTTCGGATGTACAAGGCGTCTCCGCCGGAGGTGACCTCCGAGCAGTTCTACGAAACCGACTCCTCGCGCGGGTTCGCCCGCGGCTTCTCCATCCAGACGGTGTCGCCGATGCCGATCGGCTGGGCCGAACACGTGCTGGCCGACGGGCACTGGGGCCGGGCGTTGCGGGAGTACATGCGCGACTACAACCACTGGGCGACCATCGGCGTGCTCAACGAGCTGTTGCCCCAGCCGGACAACCGGGTGACGCTGGCGGACGAGAAGGACCCGTACGGCATCCCGGTGGCCCGGTTCGACTACACGCTGTGCGACAACGACAAGGCCAACATGGCCTACTCCACCAAGGTGATCGGCGACATCCTGCACGCCGCCGACGCCCAGGATGTGCTCACCATCGAGCGGTTCGCCCACCTGATCGGCCCCGCCCGGATGGGTACCCGCCCGGACAACTCGGTGGTCGACTCCGATCACCGGGTGTGGGGCGTGCCGAACCTGTTTGTGGCCGACGGGTCGGTGTTCCCGATCCAGGGCTCGGCCAATCCCGCGCTGCCAATCATGGCGCTGGCCTCCCGGCTGGCCGAGCGGTTGGCCGCCGGCAAGATTGACACCGCCGCCGGACGGAGGTCGAAGGCGGCAGCCCGTTGCTGAGCAGACCGTCGATGCCGGGACCGTCTTCGCGCCCCGCTGGGAATCCGACCCCGTGTTCTCCAATCTCGTTGGGGGCGGCGGGGTTTACGCAATCACCCCGACCGACGTGCGGCACGTGTGGGGCGGCTACTACGAGCCGGGCACGCTGATCTGGCGCAACCGCTGGATCACCCGCGACGGCATCGTGGAATGCCGTGGGGCGCTGGCCTTTCCGGGCGACCCGGAGCGGGTGGTGCTGCTGCGGCGCCTGGTGGCCTGCCGCGGGACGGTGCGGGTGCGGGTGCTGCTGGCCCCGGCTGCCGCCTTCGGAAAGCACGGCCCCGGCCGGCCCCGGCTAGACGACGACGGGGTGTGGAGCCGCCGGTCGGGCCGGTTACGCTGGCGCTGGCTGGCCGGCTGCGACGCCCGCCCGGTCGATTCGGCCGGCCACGGCCCCGGCGAACTGCGCGGCTGCGAGATCACCCTCGACGAGGGCGGCCAGCACGATCTGGTTCTGGAGCTGTCGGAACGCACCCTGCCCGAGCGACTCCCCGACCCCGCCCTGGCCTGGGACGCCACCGCAGCCGCCTGGCAGCGCAGCGTGCCCGCACTGAACTGCACCATCCCGCCCCGGGATGGCCGGCACGCGTATGCGGTGCTGCGCGGGCTGACCAGCAGCGGCGGCGGCATGGTCGCCGCGGCGACCCTCGGCCTGCCCGAACGCGCGCACACCAACCAGAACTACGACTACCGCTACGCCTGGATACGCGACCAGGTGTACTCCGGCATGGCCGCCGCCGCGGTCGGCACCACCGAATTGCTGGACCGGGCAGTGGAATTCATCGGCGCCCGGCTGCTCGAGGACGGCGCCGACCTCAAACCCGCCTACACCGTCACCGGCGGCGCCGTGCTCGACGAAGAGAACCCTCGACCTGCCCGGCTACCCCGGCGGCACCAACAAGGTGGGCAACTGGGTCAACCAGCAGTTCCAGCTCGACGTGTTCGGCGAGGCGCTGCAGCTGCTGGCGGTGGCCGGGGCCGCCGACCGGCTCGACGCCGAGGGCTGGCGCGCCGCCCAGGCCGCCATCCGGGCCATCGAAAAGCGCTGGAGCGAACCGGATTACGGGGTATGGGAGATCCAGGACGAGCGGTGGACGCAGTCCCGGCTGGCCTGCGTGGCCGGGCTGCGCGCCGTCGCAAAGCTCGCCGGCGCCGGCCCGGTGCTGACCGCGTGCGCGTCGCTGGCCGACGCAATCCTGGCCGACACCGCATCGGAAAGCCTGCGCCCGCACGGCTATTGGCAGCGCAGCCCGCGGCTGCCCGGCGTCGACGCCTCACTGCTGTTGCCGCCGGCGCGCGGCGTGGTGCCCGCCGACGACCCGCGCACCCGGGCCACCCTGGACGCCGTGCGCCGCGACCTCACCGACGACGGTTTCGTCTACCGCTTCCGGCGCGACGAGCGCGACCTGGGCGAGGCCGAGGGCGCGTTCCTGCTCTGCGGGTTCATGATGGCGTTGGCCGAACATCAACTGGGCCATACCCATTGCGCGATGCGCTGGTTCGAACGCAACCGGGCGGCGTGCGGCCCGCCGGGGCTGTTCTGCGAGGAATACGACGTGCGGCAACGTCAGCTGCGCGGCAACCTGCCGCAGGCGTTCGCGCACGCGCTGATGCTGGAATGCACCGCCGCCCTCGCCGAGGACGCCGTCCACCATGACTGACACCAGACCGCAGCAGAAGGCAGTTCTGCGATGACACAGTCCACCCAGACGGTGGTGATCACCGGGGCCAGCGCCGAGATCGAGCGGGCCACCGCGAAGGAGTTCGGCCGGCGCGGCGCGAACGTCGCCCTGCTGGCCCGCGGCGCCGCCGGGCTGCAGGGCGCGGCCCGCGACGTGGAGGCCGGCGGCGGCAAGGCGCTGGCCCTGCCGACCGACGTGGCCGACCACGCGGCCGTCGTCGCCGCCGCCGACGAGGCCGAGGCCGCCTTCGGCCCCATCGACGTGTGGGTCAACATCACCTTCACCTCGGTGTTCGCCCCGTTAAGCGAGATCAGCGCCGAGGAGTTCAAGCGGGTGACCGAGGTGACCTACCTCGGTTATGTGCACGGCACCATGGCGGCGCTGGCCAAGATGCGGCCCCGAGACCACGGCACCATCGTGCAGGTCGGCTCCGCGCTCAGCCAGCGGTCCATCCCGCTGCAGTCGGCCTAATGCGGCGCCAAACACGCCGTCAACGGATTCACCGAATCGGTGCGCTGCGAACTGCTGCACGAGGGCTCGCGGGTGCGGATCACCCTGGTGCAGATGCCCGCCGTCAACACCCCGCAGTTCTCCTGGGTGCTGTCCCGATTGCCCCGCCATACGCAACCGGTGCCGCCGATCTACCAGCCCGAGGTCGCCGCCCGCGGCGTGCTGTACGCCGCCGATCATCCAGGGCGCAAACAGTATTGGGTCGGGGATTCCACCATGGTGACGCTGCTCGCGCAGAAGTTCGCGGCACCACTGCTGACCGCTACCTGGGCCGCACCGGGTACGACTCGCAGCAGACCGAGCAGCCCGTCGGCGGCGACCGGCCGCACAACCTCTGGCAGCCGCTGGATCAGGAGCCGGGCAGCGATCACGGCGCCCACGACGAATTCGACGACACGTCGCACACCCACAGCCCGCAGCTGTGGGCCTCCCAGCACCCGGTAATCAGCGGTACCGGCGCGCTCGGCGCCGCCGGGCTGAGCGCCTGGCTGGCGGCGCGGGCCCGCCGGTGGACGCGATGACGCCCGATCCGGCCATCGACGAGGTGACCGCGCGGGTTTACCAAATCCCCACCGACGCACCGGAAGCCGACGGCTCGCTGTCCTGGTCGTCGACCACGCTGGTGCTGGCCGAGGTGGCCGCCGGCGGGCGGCGCGGCATCAGCTACACCTACGCCGACGGTGCCTGCGCCGCGCTGATCACCAGGGCGCTCGCCGGCTCGGTCACCGGTCACAGCGCGCTGGACGTCCCGGCGCGCTGGCAGGCGATGGTCCGCGCGATGCACAACAACGGGCGGCCCGGCCTGGTCTCCTGCGCGATCTCCGCGGTGGACACCGCGCTGTGGGACCTCAAGGGAAAGCTGTTGGGCCTGCCGGTGTGCCGGCTGCTCGGCATGGCGCACGACTCGGTGCCGATCTACGGCAGCGGCGGTTTCACCAGCTACGACGACAACGCCACCCGCGCCCAGCTGGAACGGTGGGTGCACGAGTGGCGGATCCCGCGCGTCAAGATCAAGATCGGCGAGTCCTGGGGGTCGCACGAGCACCGCGATCTCGATCGAATTGCCCTGGCCCACACGGTGATCGGGCCTGACACCGAACTGTATGTGGACGCCAACGGCGGCTACCGGCGCAAGCAGGCGATCCGGATGGCCCGCCCCATGGCCGAGCACGACGTCACCTGGTTTAAGGAGCCGGTCTCCTCCGACGACCTGGCCGGGCTGCGGGAGGTGCGCGACCAGGTGAGCGCCGACGTCACCGCCGGCGAGTACGGGTACGACCTGGCCTACTTTCACCGGATGCTCGCCGCCGACGCGGTCGACTGCCTGCAGATCGACGTCACCCGATGTGGCGGTATCACCGACTGGCTGCGGGTGGCGACCGTGGAGGCCGCCTAGAACGTCGACGTCTCCGGGCACTGCGCGCCCAACCTGCATGCCCACGTCGCCATCGCCGTCGCGAACCTGCGGCACCTGGAGTATTTCCACAATCACCACCGCATCGAGCAGACGTGTTCTTCGACGGCGCGCTGTCGCCGCAGGGCGGCGTGCTGCGGCCGGATCAACAGCGGCCCGGATTCGGGCTGGAGTTCAAACACCGCGACGCCGCCCGGTACCGGGTGCGCTGAGCGCCTCCCCGGCGCGGGCAGGTATGGAAGCGCGCCAAACGGAGAATCGATATGCCAACTTCTCCCAGCGGGTTGCATGGAAGGGATCGGGCGGCCATGACAGTGAACTCCGATGACGAAACCGTCCCGTGTGCGGAGCCGCTCGGCTCGGACGTCGTCGAGGGCGACGACGACCTCAGCGCGGTCGAGCGGGTGCTGGGCCTGGGTGAGCCGCGGCGCGTCGGCAGGTTCCGGTTCTTCCTGGACGGCCACCGCTGGGAGCGGTCGGACGCGGTGGCGCGCATGCACGGCTACCGGCCCGGGCAGGTGCAGCCCAGCACGGAGCTGCTGCTGCAGCACAAGCACCCCGACGACCGCGAGCGGGTGGCGGCCGTGCTGGACCAGGTGATGCAGGGCAAGCCGTTCAGCAGCCGGCACCGCATCATCGACACCGCCAGGCGCACCCACTGGGTCGTCGTCGCCGGCGATCGGATGCTCGACGACTCCGGCACGCTGGCCGGCACCTCCGGCTTCTACGTCGACGTCACAGACTCGCTGCACTCCGACATCACCAACGTGCTGTCGGCGGTGGCCGACTCCCGGGCCCGCATCGAGCAGGCCAAGAGGGTGCTGATGGCCAGCTACGGCATCTCCGCCGAGCGGGCGTTCGACATCCTGGTGTGACGCTCGCAGGAGGCCAACCTCAAGCTGCGCGAGGTCGCCGGCCGGTTTCTGGACGCGGTGGCCAGCAAGGCGTCCCGGGGATGCAGCGCCAGGTCGACCACGCCCTGCTGACCCTGGAATAGCAGCAGGGTCGGATTGCGCTACTCCTCCTCGGCCGTCACCGGCTGGCATCGTCGCCGCGCTAGGGTCGGGCCGGTGGCGCATCTACTGGGAGCTGAGGCCGTACACCTGGAATACCCGACACAGGTGGTCTTCGAGTCCATCACGCTCGGGGTCAACGACGGCGCCCGCATCGGCATCGTCGGGCGCAACGGCGACGGCAAATCCAGCCTGCTGCGGCTGCTGACCGGCGAACAACGACCCGACGCCGGCCGGGTCACCCGGCGCAGCGGGCTGCGCGTCGGCGCGCTCAGCCAGGCCGACACGTTGGACCCGGACCACAGTGTGGGCTGGACACTGGTCGGCGACGCGGCCGAACACCAGTGGGCCGGCGACCCGCAGGTGCGCAACGTGGTGGCCGGCCTGGTCTCCGACATCGATTGGCGGGCAAGCGTTTCCACGCTATCGGGTGGTCAGCGCCGCCGGGTGCAGCTGGCCCGGTTGCTGATCGGCGAATGGGACGTCATCGCGCTCGACGAGCCGACCAACCACCTGGACATCGAGGGCATCACCTGGCTGGCCGGGCATCTGCGGCAGCGGTGGGCCCGCAACACCGGCGGACTGCTGCTGGTCACCCACGCCCGCTGGTTCCTCGACGAGGTCGCCACCACCACCTGGGAGGTGCACGACGGGATCGTCGAACCGTTCGACGGCGGCTACGCAGCCTACGTCCTGCAACGCGTCGAGCGCGACCGGATGGCCGCGGCCGCCGAGGCCAAGCGGCAGAACCTGATGCGCAAGGAGCTGGCCTGGTTGCGCCGCGGCGCGCCGGCGCGCACCTCCAAGCCCAAGTTCCGGATCGAGGCGGCCAACCAGCTGATCGCCGACGTCCCGCCGCTGCGCAACAGCGTCGAGCTGGCCAAGCTGGCCACCGCCCGGCTCGGCAAGGACGTGGTGGACCTGCTCGACGTGACGGTCTCCTTTGACGGGCGCCCGGTGCTGCGCGACGTCGAATGGCGGATCGCCCCCGGCGAGCGCACCGGCATCGTCGGGGCCAACGGCGCCGGCAAGTCGACCCTGCTGGGCTTGATCGACGGCACCGTGCGGCCCGACAGCGGGCGGGTCAAGCGCGGCAAGACCGTCCAGCTCGGCGTGCTCGACCAGCGGGGAGCGGAGCTGGCCGCGATCGCCGACGACCGGATCAGCGACGTGTTGGGCCGGCTGCGCGCCGGCTATCGGGTGGACGGCCGCGAGGTGACGCCGGCCCAACTGCTGGAGCGGCTCGGTTTCGGCCGGGGCGCCAGCTCGCGGCGCGGGTCGGCGACCTGTCCGGCGGCCAGCGGCGGCGGCTGCAGCTGATGCTGACGCTGCTGTCCGAGCCCAACGTGTTGCTGCTGGACGAGCCGACCAACGACGTCGACACCGACACGCTGGCCGCCATGGAGGATCTGCTCGACTCCTGGCCGGGTACGCTGATCGTCGTCTCGCACGACCGCTACCTGCTGGAGCGGGTCACCGATCAGCAGTACGCGGTGCTCGACGGCCGGTTGCGGCATCTGCCCGGCGGCATCGACGAGTATCTGCGGCTGGCCGCCCAGCGGCACGACGCGGCACCGCCCGCCGGGCACGACCAGTCCGATCACGTCGGCACCACCCGGCTCACCCGGGAGCTGCGCGCGCTGGAGGACGAGGTCGCCACGGCCGAGAGCCGCTGGCTGGATGTCGGAGCTGCTCGAATGAGACCCGTGCGCTACCGGCCCGGTGAGGCGTTGCTCGCGCTGTACCGGCGCCGGGGCCAGGTGATCGACGCCGGGGCGGGCCGGCGCGGCTACACCCTGCTGCTCGGCGCCGAGGCGAACAAGTTTGTGTTCGCCAACGCCGACGCCTTCAGCTGGCGGGCGACGTTCGAGAACCTGGCCCTGGTGGACGGGCCCACCGCGCTGATCGTCAGCGACGGCGACGACCACCGGCGCCGCCGCAGGCGGTGGTGGCCCCCGGGCTGCGGCACCGACAGATCCAGGACTACGTGACCACCATGGTGTCGTGCATCGACCGGGTCATCGACGGCTGGCGGCCCGGGCAGCGGCTGGACGTCTACCGGCACTGCCGCACGGTGGTGCGGCGCAGCACCGCCGAGAGTCTGTTCGGACGGCGCTTGGCCGTGCACTCCGACGCCCTCGGCGAACACCTGCAGCCGCTGCTCGACCTGACCCACCAGCCGCCGCAACTGGTGGGCCTGCAGCGGCGGATCAACGCCCCGGCGTGGCGGCGGGCGATGACCGCGCGACAGCGCATCAACAACCTTGTCGACACCCTGATCGCCGAGGCCCGCGCTGCGCCCAACCCCGGATGACCACATGTTGACCATGTTGATCAACGGCCGCGTCGACGCGGGTTATACGTTGAGCGACAACGAGATTCGCAATGCCATTGTGTCGCTCGTCACGGCCGGCTACGAAACCACCAGCGGCGCGCTGGCCTGGGCCGTTTATCTGCTGCTGTCACAGCCCGGCGCGTGGGCCACAGCGGCCGGCGAGGTGCGGCGGGTACTCGCCGGACGGCCGCCGGCCGAGGCCGACCTGAAGGGCAGGCGGATCCGATCCGGGCGGCTGTTGATCTTCAGCCCGTACGTCACCCACCGGCTTCCCGAAATATAGTCCGAGCCAAGGCGATTCGCGCCCGAACGGTGGGACCACGATGCTCGCGGATATCGCCGGCCCGCGCCGCACGAGTTCATCCCGTTCAGTGCGGGGCTGCACCGCTGCGTGGGGGCCGCGATGGCCACCACCGAGATGACGGTGATGCTCGCGCGGCTGCTGGCCCGCACCCGGCTGCGGTTACCCGCTCAGCGCCTGCGCGCGGCCAATGTCGCCGCGCGGCGGCCCACGCCGGGCCTCACGGTCGAGGTGATCGACTCAGTGCCAGCGCAGTAGCACCAGCTCGGAACCGAAGCCGGGACCCACGGCCAGCATCAGCGCCGGGCTGCCGGCCGTGGGCGGCTTGGCGATGGTGTCGCGCAGGATGTGCAGCACCGACGCCGACGACGGGTTGGCGACCTCGCCGAGCGAACGCCAGGTCAGTTCGTGCGCCTCCGCGGGCAGGTCGAGCGCCGCGGCGATCGCCGTGATGACCTTGGGGCCGGCCGGGTGGGTGATCCACGCGCCGACGTCGCCGGTGGTCAGGCCGTGGGCGGCGAGGAAGCCGGTCACGTCGTCGGCCAGGTGCTTCTCGACGACGGCCGGCAGTTCCGGGGACATCACCAGCTGCATTCCGGCCGAGCCGATGTTCCAACCCATGATGTGCAGCGTTTCGGGATAGAGTCGGCTGCGCGAGTCCAGGATGTCGGGGCCGGTGGCGCCGAGCCGCTCGGCGCGCCGGTCCCCCACGGCGACCACCGCGGCGGCCCCGTCCCCGAACATCGCCGTCCCGACCAGTCCCGACACCGTCGGCTTGACCATCGGGAAGGTGAGCGAACACAGCTCGACCGACACCAGGGCGGCGGCGCCGTCGGGGGCGCCACGCAGGTAATCGTGCAACCGGCCCACCCCCGCGGCCCCGGCCGCGCAGCCCAGCCCGAACAGCGGCACCCGGCGCACGTCGGGGCGCAGGCCCAGCCGTCCGGCGATCCGGGCGTCCAGCGACGGCACCGCCACCCCGGTGACCGTGGTGGTGGCGATCATGTCGATGTCCTGCGGCCGCAGGCCCGCCACGCCGAGGGCGCCGAGTAACGCGTCGCAGCCGATTTGGACGGCCTTGTCGATGAAGATCTCGTTGACCTCACCGAAATCGGTCAGCGAGTGGTACTGCTGCAGCGGCAGCACGAAGTGGCGGCTGTTGACCTTGGCGGCGGCGTGCAGACGCCGGATGACCTCTTCGTGTTCCCGCAGCGCGGGGAACTTCACGATCTCGTCGGTGATTTCGCGTTGGCTGTAACGATGCGGCGGCACGGCGCCGAACACACCCGCGATGACGCTCATGCTTTACTCTCTTGATTGCCAACCGACTTGAACACGATTCCCGCTAAACTCCGAAGTCTATGCGTTCGGATGGGGACACGCAAAAGTTCGATGTATTGAACACATGTGTTATTGGGCCGCTTTTCGGTGCGTGTAATCGGGTCGGCCAGCGGGGATTTCGTCATTCGGCCTCGTCGTCATCCGCCGAGTTCAGCGCCATCGCGATCAGCGCGTCGGGGCTCAACGAGTCGATATCCGCGTCACTGATTTTCGGATCGATGACCGCGGTTTCCGGGATGCCGGCGAGCAATAGGAGTCTGTCCAGCAATCCGGTCCGCCGCAGCTCGCGCAGCGGAATTCTGCGCAGCGCCGACCAGATTCTCTCGTCGGCGGATTCCGGGTCCTCGTCGTGCAGCAGTTGCCGGCGAAGATGATCGGCCAGCGCGGCCAGCGTCGGGTAGTCGAAGATCAGGGTGCGCGACAACGCCGTCCCGGTATGCGTGGTGAGGCGGTTGCGCAATTCGACCCCGATCAGTGAGTCGAACCCGAGATCGGCGAAGGCGCGGTCCGGGTCGATGGCGTCACCACCGGGGTGCCCGAGCACCGCGGCCGCGTGCTCGCAGACCAATTCGCGCAGCACCCGTTGCTGTTCGTCGCGAGGCAGTGCGTGCAGACGGTGCGCCAGCTCGGGGGCACACGTGCCGCCCCCTACCGGCGCCGCTCCCGCCGGGGCGCCGGCCAACGATGCGCCTCCCAGCCAAAACCGGCGCCGCGCAAAGGCATACGTCGGCAGCTCGACCCGGCCGGCGTTCAGACCGGTGAACGCCGCGGACCAGCGCACGTCGGCACCAGCCGTGAACAGCCGCGCGGTCGCGGCCAGCAGCGAGTCGACTTCGGGGCGGTCCTTGGGCAGGGTCACCACCGACATCGCCCGATCGGACGTCAGCGATTGTTCGACCGCGGACGTCAGGGCCGCGCCCGGGCCGACTTCCAAGAACATGCCGGCACCCTGGGATTCGGCCAGCCGCACACTGTCGACGAACCGGACCGGCCGGCGGACGTGGTCCACCCAGTACTGTGCCGTGCCGTAGCCGGGGCCGGCGAGTTGTCCGGTCAGGTTGGACACCAAAGGGATTCGCGGGGGCCGCGGCTCGATGCCGGCCGCCGCGGCGGCGAAGCCGTCCAGCATCGGCTCCATCAGGGCCGAGTGAAACGCATGTGAGACCGCCAACCGGTGCACCCTTGCGCCGGAGCCGGCCAACCGGTCCGCCACCGCTACCACGGCTTCCTGCTCACCGGAGAGCACCACCGCGTCGGGGCCGTTGACCGCCGCGATGCTCACCCCACCACCCAGCAGCGGCGCCACCTGCGCCTCGGTCGCGGTCACGGCCACCATCACGCCGCCGGGCGGCAGTGCCGCCATCAACGCACCCCGGGCCACCACCAACCGGGCCGCATCCGGCAGCGACAACACCCCCGCCACACACGCCGCGGCAATCTCACCCACCGAATGCCCCATCACCACATCCGGTGTCACACCGAAGGATTCCCACAACGCCGCCAACGCCACCTCGAGCACGAACAGCGCGGGCTGGGCGAACTCCGTGCTCTGCAGCAACTCCGGGTCAGCGCCCCACATCACCTCACGCAACGGCAGCCGGGAGTGCTCGTCCACCGCCGCGACGGCCTCGTCCAACGCCCGGGCGAACACCTCGAACCTCCCGTACAGCTGCCGGCCCATCCCCAGCGTCTGCGAGCCCTGGCCGGGAAACACGAACACCGTCTTGCCCATCGGCCGGGCCCGCCCCACCACGGTGGCCGGGTCCGGCCGCCCCGACGCCAAACCAGCCAAACCCGTTGTCAGCGCGCCAGGTTCGCGGCCCACCACCACCGCACGGTGCTCGAACACCGCCCGGGTGCCAACCAACGACCACCCCACGTCCACCGCGCTCGCCTGCGCGTCGGCGGTCACATGGTCCAGCAACCGGCGGGCCTGCCCGGCCAACGCCTCGACCGAGCGGGCCGAAACCACCCACGGCACAACAGCATCGGGAATAGCAGAAGCTGCGGGTGCGGCCTCGGTCTCGGCGGCCGCGGGGGCCTGCTCGACGATCACGTGCGCGTTGGTGCCGCTGATCCCGAACGACGACACCCCGGCGCGGCGCGGCCCCTCGCGGTCCGGCCACGGCCGCGGGTCGGTCAGCAGCGACACCGCCCCGGCCGACCAATCCACATGTGGCGACGGGACGTCCACGTGCAGCGTCTTAGGCATTACCCCGTGCCGGATCGCCTGCACCATCTTGATCACGCCGGCCACCCCGGCCGCCGCCGAGGTGTGACCGATGTTGGATTTGATCGAGCCCAGCCACAGCGGCCGGTCCGCCGGGCGGTCCTGGCCGTAGGTCGCCAAAAGCGCTTGGGCCTCAACGGGATCGCCGAGCACCGTGCCGGTGCCGTGGCCCTCGACCACGTCCACGTCCGCGGCCGACAGGCCGGCGTTGGCCAGCGCCGCCCGGACCACCCGCTGCTGCGACGGCCCGTTGGGGGCGGTCAGGCCGTTGGACGCGCCGTCCTGGTTGACCGCGCTGCCCCGCAGCACCGCCCACACCGGGTGTCCCAGCCGCCGGGCGTCGGCCAACCGCTCCAGCACCAGCACACCGGCGCCTTCCGACCACGAAGTGCCGTCGGCCGCACCGGCATACACCTTGCAGCGGCCGTCGGGCGCCAGCGCCCGCTGCCGGCTGAACTCGACGAACGCCGCGGGCGTGGCCATCACGGTGACGCCGCCGGCCAGCGCCAGGTCGCACTCGCCGGACCGCAGCGACTGCGCGGCCAGGTGCATGGCGACCAGCGACGACGAGCATGCGGTGTCCACCGACACCGCCGGCCCCTCCAGGCCCAGCACGTAGGACACCCGGCCCGAGGTCACGCTCAACGTCGAGCCGGTGAGGCCGTAGCCCTCCAGCTCGCCCTTCACCTCGCCGCCGTAGCCGGCGTGGATGACGCCGGCGAAAACCCCGGTCGCCGTGCCGCGCAACGCCGAGGGATCAATGCCGGCCCGCTCCAAGGCTTCCCAGCAGATCTCCAGCATGATCCGTTGCTGGGGGTCCATGGCCAGCGCCTCGCTGGGTCCAATGCCGAAGAACCCGGCGTCGAAGTCGCCCGCGTTCTGCAGGAAACTGCCCTGCCGGGTGTACATCTTGCCCTTGGCGTCCGGATCGGGGTCGTACAACCCCTCGACATCCCAGCCGCGGTCAACCGGAAAGTCCGACACCGCGTCGCGGCCCTCGATCACGAGGTCCCACAACGCTTCCGGCGAGTCCACCCCGCCGGCGTAGCGGCACGCCATGCCCACCACCGCCACCGGTTGGGACAGCCGGCCTTCCAGCTCCGCGACCCGCCGCCGGGTCCGCCTGAGATCGGCCGTGAGGCGCTTCAGGTAGTCGAGGTGCTGCTCGGTGCCCGGCATCGGCGCTCCTTGCGGGGTGTCAGCGGCCGAGTTCTTCATCGAGGATCGCAAAGAGTTGGCTCTCGGTGGCGGCTTCCAGGTCTTCGTCGAGCGGTGCGGAATCGGGCCCGTCACCGGCCGGAAGCGCGCCCAGCAGGCCGTGGATGCGGGCCCGCAGCACCGCCTTGTCGTCGGAATTCCAGTGGGGCGCGCCAAGCAGCGCCTGCAGCTCGCGGGTGATGTCGTTGAAGCGACCCATCAGGTCGGGCTGGTCGTCGCCGCCGGAGGCGGCCAGTTGGGAGTCGAGGTGCTCGGCCAGCACCACCGGTGTCGGATAGTCGAAGATCAGTGTTGGCGAAAGGGTAAGCCCGGTGGCGTTTTTCAGCCTGTTGCGCAGTTCGACCGCGGTCAGCGAGTCGAACCCGAGGTCCTGGAACGCCCGGTCGGCGTTGATGTCCGCCGGGTTGGGCACCCCGAGCACCATCGCCGCGTTGCCGCACACCAGGTCGACCAGCTCGCGCCGGCGTGCCTCGGGACTCAGGCCGTGCAGGCGCGCGGCAAACCCGCTCATCGACGCGGTGGCGTCCGCATCGTCGATGACGCGGCGGGTGCGGCCAGCGGCCAGCTCGCGCAACAGCGGGGGCAGCGCGGCGATGTTCTCCGACAGGGCGGCACGGTTTAGCCGGGCCGCCCCCAGCACCGCGGTCTCGACCAGCATGGCGGCGTCGAACGCCGCCAGCGCCTGTTCGGTGGACAACGGCGCCAGCCCGATCCGGCTCATCCGGACCTTGTCCCGATCGCCGAGGTGGGCGGTCATCGCCGAGGCCTGTTCCCACAGCCCCCACGCCAGCGACAGGCCGGCGAGCCCGTCGGCGCGCCGGTGGGCGACCAGCCCGTCCAGGAAGCTGTTGGCCGCCGCGTAGTTGGCCTGACCGGGCGTGCCCACGATCCCGGCCATCGACGAAAACACCACGAAAGCCGACAAATCCAGGTCCTTGGTCAGCTCGTGCAGGTTCCAGGCGCCGTCCACCTTGGCCCGCAGCACCGCATCCACCCGGTCCGGGGTCAGCGAGGACAGCAGCCCGTCATCGAGGATCCCGGCGGCGTGCACGATCCCGCGCAGCGGATAGCCCGCGGGTAGCCCGGCCAGCATGGTGGCAACCGCGTCGCGATCGGCGACGTCACAGGCCAGCACCGACACCGACGCGCCCGCCCGCTGCAGCTCGTCCACCAACTCGGCGGCCCCGGCGGCCTGCGCACCGGTGCGGC
Organism: Mycobacterium lepraemurium; assembly: GCA_002291465.1. Lineage (GTDB taxonomy): Bacteria > Actinomycetota > Actinomycetes > Mycobacteriales > Mycobacteriaceae > Mycobacterium > Mycobacterium avium. The sequence goes on from CP021238.1 coordinate 2,436,603, forward strand.
TGACCAGCACCACATGGCCCACCCGGTAGCGGTAGACGAGATGGCGGGCCAGCGCCGAACCGGCCATCCCGGTGCCGCCGATGATCAGCACGGTGGACCGCGCCAGCCCGCCCCCGCACCCGCTGAGCACCTCGCCGGGCCCGGACGGCACGGTCAGCACCACCTTGCCGATGTGGCGGGCCTGGCTGACATACCGGTAGGCCGCCGACGTGCAGCGCACGTCGAATGTCTTGAGCGGCAAGGGTTTCAGCACACCCGCTTGCAGCAGTCCCACGATTTCGGCCAGCATCGCCGCGGTGCGGTCGGGGCCGGCCTCCATCAGATCGAACGCCCGATAGCGCGCCCCGCGGTACCGCTGCGCGACGACGTCCGGGTCACGCACGTCGGTCTTGCCCATCTCGATGAACCGCCCGCCGGGGGCCAGCAGCCGCAGCGACGCGTCGGTGAACTCGCCGGCCAGCGAGTTGAGCACGACGTCGACCCCGGCCCCGCCGGTGGCCGCGAGGAACTTCTGTTCGAAGTCCGGGCTGCGCGAATCGCCGATGTGGTCGTCGTCGAATCCCATCGCGCGCAAGGTGTCCCACTTGCCGCGGCTGGCGGTGGCGAACACCTCGGCGCCGTAGTGGCGGGCCAGTTGCACCGCGGCCATGCCCACTCCGCCGGTGGCGGTGTGCACCAGCACCCGCTCGCCGGGCCGCAGCCCGGCCAGCACCGACAACCCGTACAGCGCCGTCAGGAACACCACCGGCACGCCCGCCGCCGCCACCAGCGACAGACCCGGCGGCACCGCAGTCAGCAATCGCTGATCCACCACCGCTTCGGACCCGACCACCCCCAGCAGCCCCATCACCGGGTCGCCAACGGCCAGGCCGGTCACCGCGGGCCCCACCTCCACGACCACGCCGGCGCCTTCGGCGCCCAGCCGGCCGCCGCCGGGATACATGCCCAGGGCCACCAGCACATCCCGGAAGTTGACCCCGACCGCGGCCACCGCGACCCGCACCTGCCCGTCCGCCAATTCCGTTCGCGGGCACCGGCTGACCACCAGGTCCCCCAGCGTGCCCTCGCCGCCGGCGTCCAACCGCCACGCCCCGGACGGCAGCCCGAGCGTCGCGCCGGCCCGCGCCGGCCGCAGCCGGGCCGCATGGGCCACACCCTGGCGAACCACCACTTGTGGCTCGCCGCGAGGGATTACCGCCCTGGCGTCCAGGGATCCGTCGGAGTCGATCAGCACCAGGCGGCCCGGATGCTCGGCCTGCGCGGACCGCACCAGGCCCCACACCGCCGCACCGGCCAGGTCCGAAACGTCCTCCCCGGCCAGGGCCACGGCCCCGCGGGTCTGCACGGCCAGCACCCCGGCGCCCTCACCGTCCAACCAGGATTGCAGCACCGCCAGCGTCTCGGTGACCGCCGCGTGCACCGACTTCACCACGCCGCCGCCGTGTTCGCCCGGCTCCCACAGCGTGACCTCGCCACCAAAATCGTTGCCGCCCAGTGCGATCGGTGACCAGATCACGTCGAGCAGCCCGGAGGGCTGCGCGGTGCCCATCGCCGCGCTCAGCTGCCCCGGTGAGACCGGGCGCATCGTCAAGGACCGCACCGACAGCACCGGCAGGCCCGCGCCGTCGGCCAATTCCACCGACACCGCGCCGGCCCCGGCCGGGGCGATCCGGACCCGCGCCCGCGACGCGCCCGAGGCGTGCAACGCCACCCCCTGCCAGGAGAACGGCAACACGGTCTGGTCCTTCTCGTCCGCCACACCGAGCGCGTGCAGCGCGGCGTCCAGCAACACCGGATGGCCGCCGAAATCGTCACCGGCGGCGGCGGCGTCGGGCAGGGCGACCTCGGCGAAGATCTCGTCGCCGCGCTGCCACATCGCCCGCAAACCCCGGAAGGCCCGGCCGTATTCGTAGCCCCGCCGCGCGAGCCGGGCGTACCCGCCGGTGACGTCGACAGCGGTCGCCCCGATCGGCGGCCAGATCGACAGGTCGCCGGCCGGTGTCACCGTCCCGGCCCGCAGCACACCCTCGGCGTGCAGCATCCACTCCGAATCCTGGTGTGCGGCAGCCGAATACACCGACAGTAGGCGGCGTCCCGCCTCGTCTGGCGCGCCGACCACCAGCTGCAGTCGCACACCACCGGATGCGGGCAGCGGCAACGGGGCCGACAACGTCAGCTCGTCGATCACGCCGCAGCCGACCTCGTCGCCGGCCCGGATGGCCAACTCGACAAACCCCGCCCCGGGGAACAACACCGTGTCGCCCACCGCATGATCGGCCAACCACGCCTGCGCGGACGTCGACAGCCGGCCGGTCAGCACCACACCCCCGGAATCGGGCCGCGGCAGCACCGCGCCGAGCAGCCCGTGCTCGGCGCCGCGCAGCCCCAGGGCGGCGACGTCGGAGGATCCCGTCGACCCGCCGGTCAGCCAAAAGTGTTGCCGCACAAACCCGTACGTAGGAAGGTCGACGCGGCGGCCGCCCAGCCCGTCCAGCGCCGCGCACCAGTCCACGACCACGCCCGACACGAACGCCTGGCCGGCCGAGAGCCAGAACCGGTCCGGGCCGCCGTCGTCGCGACCCAGCGACGGGATGACGCAGCCCTGACCACCGTCGGGCATGGTTTCTTCGATGGCGGCCGTCAGCACCGGATGCGGGCTGCACTCGATGAACGCCCGATAGCCCGCGTCGGCGGCGCCGCGCACCGCCCGCTCGAATTGCACCGTCTGCCGGATGCCGCGGAACCAGTAGTCGCCGTCCAGCGCGGCGGTGTCCATCAGCTCGCCTGTGACCGTGGAGAAGAACGCCACCGCCGACGACCGCGGCGCGATACCGCGCAGCGCCGCGGCGAGCGAATCGCGGATCTCCTCCACCTGAACCGAATGCGAGGCGTAGTCGACATGGATCCAGCGGGCACGGATGTCGTCGGCCGCGCACCGGTCCAGCAGTTCCGTCAGGGCATCCACCTCGCCGGACACCACCACCGCCGAAATCCCGTTGACCGTGGCGACATTCAATCGCTCACCCCAGGGGGCGATCAGCTGCTCGGCGCGCGAGCGTCCGCAGGCCAGCGAGACCATGCCGCCGCGGCCCGACAGCCGCACCAGCAGCCGGCTGCGCAGCGCCACCACCCGGGCGGCGTCCTGCAGCGACAGCGCCCCGGCCACGCAGGCCGCCGCGATCTCGCCCTGGGAGTGACCGATCACGGCGTCGGGAACCACGCCCACCGAACGCCACAACTCGGCCAGCGACACCATCACCGCCCACAGCGCCGGCTGCACCACGTCCACCCGGTCCAGCCCGGGCGCGCCCGGTGCCCCGCGGATGACGTCGATCAGCGACCAGTCGACGTGCTCGGCCAGCGCGCGAGCGCACCGATGCATGTGTTCGGCGAATACCGTTGAGCGGTCCAGCAATTGAGCGCCCATGCCGGGCCACTGCGAGCCCTGGCCGGGGAACACGAACACCGTCTTGCCCACCGGCTGGGCCCGGCCGGTCACCACGCCCGCCCCCGGCTGCCCGCCCGCCAGGTCGGCCAGCCGGCGCAGCAACTGCGCGCCGTCGGCGCCGACGATCACCGCCCGGTGCTCGAACCGCGACCGCGTCGACACCAGCGACCAGCCCACGTCCAGTACCCGCACGCCGGGATCGGCCTTCACCCGCGCCAGCAGCCGCGCCGCCTGGTTCGTCAACGCCTCGGCCGAGCGCGCCGAGAGCACCCACGGCACCACCACGTCATCCCCTTGGGGCGCAAGGGTTTCCGTCTCATACTGCTCGACGATGACATGCGCGTTGGTGCCGCTGATGCCGAACGACGAGACGCCCGCGCGGCGCGGCCGATCCCGCGCCGGCCAGGGCCGCGCCTCGGTGAGCAGCGACACCGCCCCGGCCGACCAATCCACCTGCGGCGTCGGCTCGTCCACGTGCAGGGTCTTGGGCATCACCCCGTGCCGAATCGCCTGGACCATCTTGATCACCCCGCCGGCGCCGGCCGCGGCCGAGGTGTGACCCATGTTCGATTTGATCGACCCCAACCACAGCGGCTCGTCGACCGGGCGGTCCTGGCCGTAGGTCGCCAAAAGCGCTTGGGCCTCAATGGGATCGCCCAGCATGGTGCCCGTCCCATGCCCTTCCACCAGGTCCACGTCGGCCGCGCCGAGCCGGGCGTTGGCCAGCGCCGCCCGGATCACCCGCTGCTGCGACGGCCCGTTGGGGGTGGCCAGGCCGTTGGACGCGCCGTCCTGGTTGACCGCGGAGCCGCGCAGCACCGCCAGCACCGAATGGCCCAGTCGCCGTGCATCGCTCAGCCGCTCCAGCACCAGCACCCCGACGCCTTCGGAGAAGCCGGTGCCGTCCGCGGCGCCCGCGTAGGCCTTGCAGCGGCCGTCGACGGCCAGCGCCCGCTGCCGGCTGAACTCGATGAACATCGCCGGGGTGGCCATCACCGTCACCCCGCCGGCCAGCGCCAGGTCGCATTCGCCGGAGCGCAGCGACTGCGCCGCCAGGTGCAGCGCCACCAACGACGACGAACATGCGGTGTCGACGGAGACCGCCGGGCCTTCCAGGCCCAGCGCGTAGGCCACCCGCCCCGAGGCCACGCTCAGCGTCGAGCCGCGCAGGCCGTATCGCTCCAGGTTTCCGGGCACCCGACCCTGGCCGCCGTAAGCGCCGTGGAATATCCCGGCGAACACCCCGGTCGCCGATCCGCGCAGCGTGGCGGGATCAATTCCGGCCCGCTCCAACGCTTCCCAGGACACCTCGAGCAGTAGCCGCTGCTGGGGGTCCATCGCCAGCGCCTCACTCGGTGCGATCCCGAAGAATGCGGCGTCGAAATCGCCCACGCCGGTGAGGAATCCGCCGCACCGGCAGTACGACTTCCCGACCACGTCCGGATCGGCGTCGAACAGCCCGGCCAGGTCCCAGCCGCGGTCGGCGGGAAACTCCGAGACGACGTCGCGGCCCTCGACCACCATCTCCCACAACGCCTCGGGCGAATCCACGCCGCCCGGGTAGCGGCAACCCATGCCCACCACGGCCACGGGTTCGGTCGCCGCGACGAGGTACCGGCGGTTCTCGCGCTTGAGCCGCTCGTTCTCCTTCAGCGACTGGCGCAGCGCCCTGACCAGTTCCTCGGTGTCACCGCTCACCGGAGGCGGCCTCGGGTGTCACTCACAGCGATACTTCCGTATTCGTGCACGGGCGAGGGTCAGTGCCAACGCAACAACACCAGTTCGGAGCAGAAACCCGGACCCATCGCGAGCATCAGGCCGGGGCTGTCGCTCGGCGGGGGCTTGGCGAGGGTGTCGCGCAGCACGTGCAGCACCGACGCCGACGACAGGTTGCCGATCTCGCCGAGTGACCGCCAGGTCAGTTCCAACGCCTCCGGCGGCAGGCCGAGGGCCGCGTTGATCGCCTCGATCACCTTGGGCCCGCCCGGATGGCTGACGAAGGCGCCGATGTCGGTGGTGGTCAGGCCGTGCGCCCCGAGGAATCCGGTGACGTCGTCCTCGATGTACTGCTCGACGACGGCCGCGACGTCCTTGGACAGCACCAGCTCGAATCCCGTCGCGCCCACGTCGTAGCCCATGGTGCGCAGAGAATCCGGATACAGGTGGCTGCGCGAATCCAGGACGCTGGGGCCGGCGGCGTCGAGCTGCTCGGCGCGCCGCTCGCCCACCGCCACCACGGCCCCGGCGCCGTCGGCGAACAGGGCGCTGCCGACCAGCCCGGCCAGCGACGGCTTGTAGCCGGGGTAGGTCAGCGAGCACAGCTCGACCGAGACCAGGGCCGCGACGGCGTCCGGTGCGCCGCGCAGGTAGTCGTGCATGCGGGCCACCCCGGCCGCGCCGGCCACGCAGCCGAGCCCGAACAGCGGCACCCGGCGCACGTCGTCGCGCAGACCGAGCCGCGCGGCAATCCGGGCGTCCACCGAGGGCACCGCCAGGCTGGTGACCGTGGTGGTGATCAGCACGTCGAGGTCTTCGGGTTTCAGGCCGGCCCCGTCGAGCGCGCCGGACAGCGCCGCGCAGCCCAGGGTCACCGCGTGTTCGATGGAGATCCGGTTGGCCACGCCGAAGTCGGTCAGCGTGAGGTATTGCTCGAGCGGCAGCACCAGATGGCGGCTGCCGACCTTGGCGCTGGCGTGCAGCCGCCGCACGATGTCCTCGTAGCCTTCGAATTCGGGGATGCTGACGAAGAAGTCGGTGAGCTCACGCTGCGGATAGCGGTGCGGCGGCAGCGCACCGAACACGCCGGCGATGACGCTCATTGCACCCACCCCTTGATCACGACCGGTCGGGCTGACAGGTTCAGCCGCATCACTCGAGCGGGAAGTCTAGTCCGGTTGCAATTTACCGGCAGGTAAATCGAAGCCATCTCAGACCGGGCCGCCGAGCCGCTCGCGCAGCCGCGCGGCGGTGGCCGCCACGGTGTCGATCTGCTCGGCGACCCGCGCCGGCGCGGTGCCGCCCCGCGCGTCCCGGGAGGACACCGAGCCCTCGATCGTCAAAACCTCCCGTACCTGCGGCGTCAGGGCCGGGCTGATGGCGGCCAGTTCGTCGTCGGTGAGCTCGTCGAGCCCGACGGCCCGCTGCTCGGCGGCGCGCACCGCGGCCCCGGCGGCCTCGTGCGCGGACCGGAATGGCACGCCCTGGCGCACCAGCCATTCGGCGATGTCGGTGGCCAGCGTGTAGCCGGCGGGGGCCAGCGCGGCCATCCGCTGCACTTCGAAGGTCAAGCTGCCGACCAGGCCGGCCATCGCGGTCAGCACCAGCTCCAGCTGAGCCACCGCGTCGAACACCGGTTCCTTGTCCTCCTGCAGGTCGCGGTTGTAGGCCAGCGGTTGAGCCTTGAGCGTGGCCAGCAGCCCGGTCAGGTTGCCGATCAGCCGCCCGGACTTGCCGCGGGCCAGCTCGGCGATGTCCGGGTTCTTCTTCTGCGGCATGATCGAGCTGCCGGTGGACCAGGCGTCGTGCAGCTTGACGTAGCCGAACTCCGCCGAGCTCCACAGGATGACGTCCTCGGCCAGCCGGGACAGGTCGACGCCGATCATGGCGAAGACGAACGCAGCCTCGGCGGCGAAGTCCCGGGACGCGGTCGCATCGATCGAGTTGTCGGCGGCGCTGGCAAACCCAAGCTCCGCGGCGATCGCGTCCGGGTCCAGGCCCAGCGACGAGCCGGCCAGCGCCCCCGAGCCGTACGGGGACACCGCGGCGCGCTTGTCGAAGTCGACGATGCGGTCGACGTCGCGCAGTAGCGGGTGGGCGTGCGCGAGCAGATGGTGGGCCAGCAGCACCGGCTGCGCGGACTGCAGGTGCGTCTTGCCCGGCATGATGGCATCCGGGTGGGCGGCGGCCTGGGCGACCAGCGCCCCCACCACGTCCAGCGCCCCGGCCGCGACGCGGCGCACGGCGTCGCGCAGCCACATCCGGAACAGGGTGGCCACCTGGTCGTTGCGTGACCGGCCGGCCCGCAGACGCCCACCCAGGTCGGGCCCGACGCGGTCGATGAGGCCGCGCTCCAGCGCCGCGTGCACGTCCTCGTCGGTGACCAGCGGAGTGAAGCTGCCGTCGGCCACGTCTTCCGCCAGGCTGTCCAGCCCGGCCAGCAGCCCGCCGCGCTGCTCCTCAGACAGCAGCCCGGCCCGGTACAGGATCACGGTGTGCGCCCGGGAGGCGACGATGTCGTAGGGGGCCAGCACCCAGTCGAAGTGGGTGGACTTGCTCAGGGCAGCCAGCGCGTCGGACGGGCCGTCGGCGAACCGCCCGCCCCACAGCGACCCCTCGCGGGTGCTCACGCTCGCCCCTCCCCTGCGCGCTTTCCTGCGCGAGCTCTTGCGCGAGCAGACGCAAAAGCACCCCGACACGCCGTGCGTGCGGGGCTTTTGCATCTGCTCGCGGTGGGAAAGCTCACCGCTGGTCCCGGCGGGAGGCGATCTTCGACGACAGCCCGTGCACGTAGACGAAACCCTTCGCCGCCGACTGGTCGAAGCAGTCGCCCTCGTCGTAGGTGGCCAGGTTGAAGTCGTAGAGCGATTCGGCGCTGCGCCGGCCGTTGACGGCAATGTGGCCGCCGTGCAACACCATTCGGATCTCGCCGGTGACGTGCTCCTGGGTCTTGTCGACGAAGCTTTCCAGTGCCGCCTTCAGCGGCGAATACCACAACCCGTCGTACACCAGCTCGGCCCAGCGCTGATCGGTGTGCCGCTTGAACCGGCCCAGCTCCCACTCCAGCGTGACGTGCTCCAGCTCGGTGTGCGCGGTGATGAGCACCATGGCGCCGGGCGCCTCGTAGATCTCGCGGCTCTTGATGCCCACCAGCCGGTCCTCCACGACGTCCAGGCGCCCCACCCCCTGGGCGCCGGCGCGGGCGTTGAGTTCCTCGATGGCGCCCAGCACCGACACCGGCTTGCCGTCGATGGACACGGGCACGCCGCGCCCGAACCCGACGATCACCTCGTCGGGGGTGCTCCAGTTCAGCGTGGGGTCCTCGGTGTAGGCGTAGACGTCCTTGGTGGGCGCGTTCCAAAGGTGTTCCAGGAAGCCGGTTTCCACCGCACGACCCCACACGTTCTGGTCGATGGAGAAAGGCGAGCGTTTGGTCACGTTGATCGGGATGGCGTTCTCCTCGGCGAACGCGATCGCCTTCTCCCGCGTCCAGGCGTAGTCGCGCACCGGGGCCAGCACCTCGAGATCGGGTGCCAGCGAAGCGAATCCGACCTCGAAGCGGACCTGGTCGTTGCCCTTGCCGGTGCAGCCGTGCGCGACGATGCTGCCGCCGTGCTCGCGGGCCGCGGCCACCAGGTGCTTGACGATCAGCGGCCGGCTGATCGCCGACACCAGCGGGTAGCGGTCCATGTAGAGGGCGTTGTTGCGGATGGTGGGCAGGCAATAGCCCTCGGCGAATTCGTCGCGGGCGTCCACGACGACGGCTTCCACCGCGCCGCAGTCCAGGGCGCGCTGGCGGATGACCTCCATGTCTTCGCCGCCCTGGCCGAGGTCGATCGCCACCGCTACGACCTCACGGCCGGTCTCCTTGCCGATCCAGCTGATGGCCACCGAGGTGTCCAGACCTCCGGAATACGCCAGGATGACGCGTTCTGACATGAACCAATCTCCTTAGGTTGAACCGCTTTAGGTGAGTTTTTCCAATGTGTCGGCCAGCTCCGCGCCCGTCATCGGATCGCGGGCGGCGACGAACACGGTGTCGTCGCCGGCGATGGTACCGACGACGTACGGCAGCGTCGCCCGGTCGATGGCGCTGGCCAGGTAGTCGGCGGCGCCCGGCGGAGTGCGCAACACCGCGAGGTTCGCGCTGGCGTCGGCCGAGACCAGCAGCTCGCTCAGCAACCGGGAAAGCCGTGCGGTGCCGCCCGATACGCCGCGCACCGGGCTGCCGTCCTCGGGGACCATGTAGACGCCGACCCCGCCGTCGGCGCCGCGCAGCTTCACCGCGCCCAGCTCCTCGAGGTCGCGCGACAGGGTGGCCTGGGTGACCTCGATGCCCTCGTCGGCCAGCAGCGCCGCCAACTCGCTCTGGCTGCGCACCTGCGCCGACGACAGGATCGCCACGATGCGGGCCTGCCGGGCGGCCCGGGTGGTTTCGGTGGCGCTCTTCGAGCGGGTCATGCCTGCCGCTCCAAAAGCCATGTGAGCAGCGCCTTTTGCGCGTGCAACCGGTTTTCGGCCTCGTCCCAGACGATGCTGGACGGCCCGTCCATCACCTCGTCGGTGATCTCCTCGCCGCGATGGGCCGGAAGGCAGTGCAGCACAATGGCTTCCGAGTCCGCGAGGGACACCAGGTCTGCGTTGAGCTGATACGGCCAAAACGGTGTGCGGCGGTCCAGGCCGTCGTCCTCCTGCCCCATCGAGGTCCAGGTGTCGGTGACCAGGACGTCGACACCGCGCGCGGCCGCCCGCGCGTCGGTGGTGAGAGTGACCGTGGCGCCGGTGCTTTCGGCGCGCCGCCGCGCCGCCGCCACGAATTCCGGTGCGGGTGTGAAGCCGTCCGGGGCGGCGATGGTGACGTGGATGCCGGCCGTGACCCCGCCCAGCATCAGCGAGTGGGCCATGTTGTTGGCGCCGTCACCGAGGTAGCACATCCGCAGGCCGCTCAGCGACCCCTTGTGCTCGGCGATGGCCTGTAGGTCGGCGAGCACCTGGCAGGGATGGAACTCGTCGGAGAGCGCGTTGATCACCGGCACGATCGCGGCGCCGGCCATCGCCGCGAGGCGCTGCTGCTCGAACGTCCGCCACACGATGGCCTCGACGTAGCAGGACAGCACCCGGGCGGTGTCCTCCAGCGTCTCGTCGCGGCCCAGCTGGGTGCTGCGGGCGTCGACGACCACGGCGTGCCCGCCGAGCTGGGCGATGCCCACCTCGAAAGAGAACCGGGTGCGGGTGGAGTTCTTGTCGAAGAGCACCGCGACCCCGCGCGGGCCCTCCAGCGGGCGCACGCTGAACGGGTCCTTCTTCAGCTCGGCGGCCAGCACCAACACCTCAGCCTGCTCGGCCGGCGACAGGTCGTCGTCGCGCAGGAAATGCCGGGTGGTCATGCCGCGGCCCTGTCGAGAATGCCGGGCAGCGCGGCGATGAAGCCGTCGATCTGGGCCTCGGTGACGATCAGCGGCGGCGCCAGCCGGATGACGCCGGGGGCGGCGGCGTTCACCAGGAACCCGGCCTCGCGGGCGGCCGCCTCAGCGTCCTTGGCGCGCGGCGCGGTCAGCACCACCCCGCACAGCAGTCCGCGCCCGCGCACGTGGTCGACCAGCGGATGGCCGAGCCCCTCGATGCCCTGGTGCAGCGACTTGCCCAGCACCTCGGCGTGCCGGACCAGGTTCTCCGAAGCCAGCACCCGCAACACCGCGAGCGCCGCGGCCGCGCACACCGGGTTGCCGCCGAAGGTGCTGCCGTGCAGGCCCGGGGTCAGCAGGTCGGCGGCCGGGCCGACGGCCAGGCAGGCGCCGATCGGCAGGCCGCCGCCGAGCCCCTTGGCCAGCGTCACCACGTCGGGGGTGATGCCGTCGTGCTGATGGGCGAAAAACGTTCCGGCGCGGCCCATTCCGGTCTGCACCTCGTCGAGCACCAGCAGCGCGCCGTGCCGTGCGGTGATGTCGCGGGCGGCGGCCAGGTATCCCTCGGGTGGGACGACGACGCCGCTCTCCCCCATGATCGGTTCCAAAAACACCGCGGCGGTGCCGTCGTCGACCGCGGCGGCCAGCGCCTCGGTGTCACCGTAGGGCACGTGCGTGACGTCGCCGGGCAGCGGCGCGAACGGCGCCTGCTTGCTGGGCTGACCGGTCAGCGCCAGCGAACCCATGGTCCGGCCGTGGAAGGCCTCTTGCGCCGCAACGAGTTTGGTGCGGCCGGTGAGCCGCGACAGCTTGAACGCAACCTCGTTGGCCTCGGTTCCGGAGTTGCAGAAGAAGACCCGCGCCGTGCCCCCGGATTCGGTGCCGCCGGATTCGTGGCCGGCGCCCAGCAGGGCCACCAGTTCCTCGGCCAGCGCCAGACTCGGTTCGGTGGCATACAGATTCGAGGTGTGGCCCAGCGTCGACAGTTGCTTCGTGACGGCCTCGATGATCGCGGGGTGGCGATGGCCCAGCACGTTGACCGCGATGCCGCCGAGCAGGTCGAGGTAGGTGTTGCCGTCGACGTCGGTGACCATTGCGCCCTCGCCGCTGGCCAGCGCGACCGACGGGGTGCCGTAGTTGTGCATCATCACGGCCTCCCAGCGCCGCCGCAGCGCGTCCGTGTTTGTCACCATCGCCGATCCCCCTTCCCGAGCGTCACGCTGGGGTGGTTCTCGGCGCCGAACGCCACGCTGGCGTGACGCTCGGCGGCTGGAAAGGCACCCTTCGTCACGAGCTCACCACCTTGGTGCCGGTGCCCTCGTCGGTGAAAAGCTCCACCAGCACACAGTGTTCGACCCGCCCGTCGATGACGTGCGCGCTGGGCACGCCCGCGGACACCGCCCGCAGACACGCCTCGACCTTGGGGATCATGCCCGCCTCCAGCGTGGGTAACAGTTGGGACAGTGTGGCCGTGTCGATCTCGCTGACCAGCGAATCACGGTTGGGCCAGCTGGTGTACAGGCCCTCGACATCGGTGAGCATCAGCAGCTTCTCGGCGCCCAGGGCTTCGGCCAGCGCCGCCGCGGCGGTGTCGGCGTTGATGTTGTGCACCACCCCTTCGGCGTCCGGGGCCAGCGTCGACACCACCGGAATGCGCCGCGCCGCAATCAGATCCAGCACCGCGGCGGCGTTGACCCGCTCCACGTCGCCCACCAGGCCGATGTCGGTGGTCACGCCGTCCACGGTGACGCTGCGCCGCACGGCGGTGAACAGCTGGGCGTCCTCGCCGGTGATGCCGACCGCGTACGGGCCGTGCGCGTTGATCAGGTTGACCAGTTCGCGGCCAACCTGGCCAAACAGCACCATCCGCGCCACGCCGAGCACTTCCGGTGTGGTGACCCGGAATCCTCCCTTGAAGTCGCCCGGGATGCCCAGCCGGCGCAGCATCGCGGTGATCTGCGGCCCGCCGCCGTGCACGACGACGGAGTGGATACCGCAGTTGCGCAGGAACGCCATGTCGGCGGCGAAGGCGCGCCGCAAGGTGTCGTCGGTCATGGCGTTGCCGCCGTACTTGATCACGACGATCTTGCCGTGCAGCTGCTTGAGCCAGGGCAGCGCTTCGGCCAGCACCTGCGCCTTGATCGCGGTGGGCAGCGCTTCAGTCGAGGGCGTCATGAGCTGTAGGCCGAATTCTCTTCGACGTAGCCATGCGACAGGTCAGTGGTACGGATGGTGGCCCGCCCGTCGCCGAGCCGCAGGTCGACGGTGATGTCGATGTCGGGCCCGGACAGGTCCACCTCCCGCGCGCCGGGTGTGCCGACGCCGTCGGCGAAGACCGCGGAACCGTTGAACGACACCGTCATCCGGTCGGGATCCAGCATGATCGGCGCGATGCCGACGGCGGCGACCACCCGGCCCCAGTTCGGGTCGGAGCCGAACACCGCCGTCTTGACCAGGCTGTCGCGGGCGATGGTCCGGGCGGCGACGACGGCGTCGTCGCCGCTGGCCGCGCCGGCGACGGTGACGTTGACACGTTTGGTGACGCCCTCGGCGTCGGCCTGCAGCTGAGCGCACAGGTCATCGCAGACCCGCAGCACCGCGTCGTCGAGATCGGCCTGCGCCGGCGTGATCCCGCTGGCCCCGGAGGCTAGCAGCAGCACCGTGTCGTTGGTCGAACACGCGCCGTCGATGTCGAGCCGGTCGAAGGTGGCGGCGGTGGCGCGGCGCAGCGCGGTGTCCAGCGCCACCGGGTCGACGGCCGCGTCGGTGGTGAGCACGCACAGCATGGTGGCCAGCGACGGCGCGATCATGCCCGCGCCCTTCGCCATCCCGCCGACGGTCCAGTTGCCGGGATGGTGCAGCGCAACCTGTTTGGGCACGGTGTCGGTGGTCATGATGGCCTGCGCGGCGTCGTCGCCGCCGGACAGGCCGCCGGCCATGTCCTGCACGATGGTGCGCACCCCGCCGAGCAGCTTGTCCATCGGCAGCCGGTCGCCGATCAACCCGGTGGAGCACACCGCGACCTCGATGGCGCCGGTCTCGGTGCCCCAGTCCGACAGCGCGGCGGCGACGGCTTCCGCTGTGGCGTGGGCATCCCGGAAGCCTCCCGGCCCTGTGCAGGCGTTGGCGCCGCCCGAGTTCAGGATGACGGCGCGCAACGCGCCGGTGGTCAGCACCTGCTGGCTCCACAGCACCGGGGCAGCCTTGACCTTGTTGCGGGTGAACACCCCGGCGGCGCCATAGTCGGGTCCCTCGTTGAAGACCAGGGCCAGGTCGCGCTTGCCCGACGCCATGATCCCCGCGGCGATGCCGGCGGCCCGGAAGCCGGCCGGCGCGGTGACGCCCTGTTCACGCAGTAACCGCGCCGCGTTCACCGTCTCGGTCACGGCGCCACCCCGATCACCGAAAGCCCTTGTGTCTCCGGCCAACCCAGCGCCAGGTTCATCGACTGCACCGCGGCCCCGGCGGTTCCCTTGACCAGGTTGTCGATCGCGGCGATCGCCATCAGCACGCCCGCCGCCTCGTCCACCGCCACCGCGATGTGCGCCGCGTTGCTGCCGATTACCGCCCCGGTCCGCGGCAGCTGCCCTTCGGGCATCAGGTAGATGAAAGGCTCGGCTTCATAAGACTTTTCGTATGCGGCCCGAAGCTGCGACAACGGCGCAGTGGTGCGGGCGGTGCAGGTGGCCAGGATGCCGCGCGAGGTCGGGATCAGCACCGGGGTGAACGACACCGTGACGTCGCGTCCGGACACGGCCGCCAGGCCCTGGGCGATCTCGGGGGTGTGCCGGTGCGCCCCGGCGATGTTGTAGGCCCGCGCCGACCCGATGACCTCCGAGCCCAGCAGGTCGGTCTTGGCGGCGCGACCGGCTCCGGAGGTGCCGCTGACGGCGACCACGGTGACGGCGGGCTCGATCAGGTCCTCGGCCATCGCGGGCAGCAAGGCCAGCAGCGCCGCGGTCGGGTAGCAGCCCGGCACCGCGATCCGGCGGGCGCCGCGCAGCCGCTCGCGCGCGCCGGGCAGCTCCGGCAGCCCGTAGGGCCAACTGCCGGCGTGCGGCGAGCCGTAGAACCGCTCCCAGGCGGCGGCGTCGGTCAGCCGGAAGTCCGCGCCGCAGTCGACGATCAGCGTGTCGGCGCCGAGCTGGTCGGCCAGCGCCGCCGAATGCCCGTGCGGCAACGCCAAAAACACCACGTCGTGGCCGGCCAGCACGGCGGCGTCGGTGGGCTCCAGCACGCGCTGGGCCAACGGCGTCAGGTGCGGGTGATGCTCGCCGAGCGGGCTGCCGGCACTGGCCGCGGCGGTCACCGCGCCGATTGTCAGGCGCAGCTGGGCGTAAGCCGGGTGCCCGAGCAGCAGGCGTAGGATCTCACCGCCCGCATAGCCGCTGGCACCGGCTACCGCCACCCTCATCACGTCGGCCATTTCGACGATTCTGCATGGTTATGCAGTACTTTGCAAATCCATTCCATCTAGGTGCGCAGCTCGGCGCCGACCGCCTCGGCGGCCCGGCGCACCGCGGCGTCGCGGACCGCGGTGGCATCGTCCTCGGTCAGGGTCCGGTCCGGCGCGCGGAACCGCAGCGCGAAGGTCAGCGACTTGCGGTGCTCGCCGAGCTGCGGCCCGGTGAAAACATCGAACAACTGCAGGTCTTCCAGCAGGTCCCCGGCGCCCTCGCGGACGGCGTCGGCCACCGCCTGGGCCGGCACGTCGGCGGCCACCACCAGGCTGACGTCCTGGAACACCGCCGGGAACGGCGAGACGCGGGGGGCGGGCAACGTCGCGACGAGGGGTATCGCGTCCAGGTCGAGTTCCAGCGCGCAAGTGCCCTTGGGCAGGCCGGCGCGTTCGACCACCGCCGGATGCAGCTGGCCGGCGTACCCCACCGAGGTATCGCCGACGAGCACCTCGGCGCATCGGCCCGGATGCCACGGCAGCTGCTGCGCGGCCCGCAACCGCACGTCCACGCCGGCGGCCCGGGCGATGACGCGTACCGCCTCGAACGCGTCGGCGGCCTCGGCGCGACGGCCCGGCCCCCACGGGCCGCGTTGTTCGCGCAGGCCGGTCAGCACCGCGGCGACGTGCTGGGGTTGCCGCGGCAACGACGCGTCCAGGACCGCGATCTCGGCGTCGGTGGGCCGGCGGTCGACCGGAATGAACTGCACCGCACGGGTTTCCGCCGTCGGCTGCACCACCTGCGCCAGCGCGTAGAGGGAGACGTTGACCAGGCCGCGAGACACGTTGCGCACCAAGGCTTCCAGCAGCGCGGGCAGCAGCGTGGTGGCCAGATGCGGGCGGTCGGCCTCCAGCGGGTTGAGTACCTGGGTGGTGACGCGCCGCGGGTCGTCGTCCGGCAGTCCCCACACGTCGAACACGCCCGCCGGCAGGAACGGGGTGGGCAGGATCTCGACGTAACCGGACTGGGCCAGCGACCGCCCGATGGCGCGGCGGCGGCGCTGCGCTGCGGACAGGCCGCGGCCGGCCGGCGCCGGCGGCAGCACCGATCCGATCACCTCGAGGCCCTCCAGCCGCAGCACCTCCTCGACCAGGTCAGCCGGCTGCAGCAGGTCGGGCCGCCAGCTGGGCGGGATCACCGTCAACGTGCCGCCGTCGGCGGTGACCGCGGCGCCGATCTGGGCGAGCCGCTTGGCCGCGGTGCCCGGCGGGTAGGTGACCCCGGCGAGGCGGTCGGGCAGGTCGGCAGGCATCTCGATGGCCGGCGGTGACCAGTCGTCGCACGCCGGCTCGCCGCACCAATCGGTCAACGCCTCCGACACCGTGCCGCCGGCGATGCCGGCGAGCAGCGCGGCGCACCGGTCCAGCGCGGCCACCGAGATCGCCGGATCGACCCCGCGCTCGTAGCGGCGGGCAGCTTCGCTGGGCAGGTGCAACCTGCGCTGGGTGCGCGACACCGCGGCCGGGTCCCACACCGCGGCCTCGAGCAGCACGTCGGTGGAATCGGCGCGCACCTCTGTGCTGGCCGCGCCCATCACGCCGCCGATCGCCGCGGTCGCCGCGTCGTCAACGATCAGGACGTCGACGGGTTCGAGCTTGCGCTCGATGTCGTCGAGGGTGACGACGGTCTCGCCGGGCCGGGCGAAGCGCACGCCCAGCCCGCCGCTGATCCGGTTGCGGTCGTGGGCGTGCATGGGGTGGCCGAGTTCGAGCATCACGTAGTTGGTCACATCGACCGCCGGGGAGGTGGCGCGGATGCCCGACAGCAACAGCCGGCGCTGCAGCCACCACGGCGACACCGCGGCCGGGTCGATGCCGGTGACCGGGCGCAGCACGAACCGCCGCACCCCGGTGTCGGGCTGCACCGTCAGCGGCCAGGCCTCGCCGTCGACCGGCAGCGGCTTGACAGCCGCGGGGTCGACGAATTCCAGGTCGTAGGCGCAGGCGATCTCGCGCGCCAGGCCGCGCAACGACATGCAGTAGCCGCGGTCGGGGGTGATCGCCAGGTGGAAGATCACGTCGTCTAGTCCCAGCACCGCGGCGCCGACGGCGCCCGGTTCCGCGGTGCCCGGCGGCAGCACCAGGATCCCGGAATGGTCGGCACCCAGGCCGAGTTCGGCCGCCGAGCAGATCATTCCGTCCGAATTGCGGCCGTAGGTCTTGCGCGCGGCGATGGCGAACCCCCCCGGCAGCGTGGTGCCCGGCAACGCCACCACCACCAGGTCCCCTGCTACGAAATTCGTTGCGCAGCAGATTATTTCACGGTCAGCGCCGTCGCCCACATCGACATGGCAGAACCGGATCGGCTTCTTGAAGTCGGTCAGCTCTTCGATGTCGGTGACCCGGCCCACGGTCAGCGGGCCGTCCACCGGCCCCAGCTCGATGACCTCTTCGACCTCGTGGCCGATGCGGATCAGGGTCTGTTCCAGCCCGGCGGGGGCGACGTGCCAGTCCGGCGCCCCGGCGGCCACGACCTCGCGCAACCAGCTGTACGGAACGCGCATCAGGCGCCCACCCCGAATGGCAGCGAGAACCGCACGTCGCCCTCGACCATGTCACGCATGTCCGGAATCCCGTTGCGGAACTGCAGGGTTCGCTCCAGGCCCATTCCGAATGCGAACCCGGAGTAGACGTCCGGGTCGATTCCGGCGGCCCGCAACACATTTGGATGCACCATTCCGCAGCCACCCCACTCCACCCAGCCGGCGCCGCCCTTCTTGCCGACGAACCACACGTCGACCTCGGCGGAGGGTTCGGTGAACGGGAAGAAGTGCGGCCGGATCCGGGTCCGCGCCTGCGGGCCGAATTCGGCGCGGGCGAACGCGTCCAGCGTTCCGCGCAGGTGCGCCATGGACAGGCCGCGGTCCACGGCCAGGCCCTCGACCTGGTGGAAGACCGGGGTGTGGGTGGCATCGAGTTCGTCGGTGCGGAAGGTGCGCCCGATCGAGATGACGTAGACCGGCAGCTCGCGGGCGAGCAGCGTGCGCACCTGCACCGGCGAGATGTGAGTGCGCAACAGCTGCCGGGAACCCTCCGGCGCGATGTAGAAGGTGTCCTGTTCGCTGCGCGCCGGGTGGTCGGCGGGGAAGTTGAGCGCGTCGAAGTTGAACTGCTCGGCTTCCACCTCCGGCCCCTCGGCCAGTTCCCAGCCCATCGCGATGAAGGCGTCGGCGATGTGTTCGGCCAGGATCGTGATCGGGTGCCGGGCGCCGACCGGCTGCCGGGTCGACGGCAGGGTGACTTCGATGCGTTCGGCGACCAGCACCGCAGCGTCGCGTTCGGCGCGCAACACGGCCAGGCGTTCGTCGTAGGCCTGCTGAGCCTGCGCGCGCGCGGCGTTGACCCGCTTGCCCGCGTCGGCGCGCTGGTCCTTGGGGACGCCGCCCAGCGCCTGGCGGGCCAGGGCCAGCGGCGCCCGGTCACCGAGGTGCTCGGTCTTCAGGCGCGCCAATGCGTCGAGGTCGCCGGCCCGGGCGAAGGCCTGCCGGGCGGCGCCGACCGCCTCAGCCAACGCTGTTTCCGACAGGTCCACGGGTTGATCACCCACGCGGCAACACTCTCCTTGCTGACGAGGCTCTACAGGCTGCCCGCATCGGCACCGCGCTGGGTTCGATTCGCCCGGCTCCTCCTCAGGTCGCTACGCGAACCGCATCGTCGCCGGGCTGGGCACGCTGGTGATTCCGCGCGGCACGGGTCGAGTGCTGATCATAGTGATGCGCTGCGTGCCGCCGCGGCGACGGTTGTCAGCCGGCTACGGCCGGCTGCGGGCCGGTCAGCGGATCGTCACCGTCGAGCGGGGTGACCGCCAGGCCGTGGCCGGTGTACGCCTTGGCCGCCGCGTAGGCCACCGCGGCGCCCACCAGACCGAACACCGGCGTGGCCGCCATGGTTCCCCAATGGTGGGCCAGCATCAGGAAGCCGAAGCCCGAGGACGCCGCCAGCATCAAGTAGCGCGCCGGCGTCCAGTGGATCGGCTGGCGGAACCGCGCCGACACCAGCACGCCCAGGATCACCGCGACGGTGACCGGCATCGGTGAAGTCGCCGCCGACGATCGCCGAGGCGATGCCCGCCGCCACCCACCAGCCGACCCAGGCGGCCCGCCAGCGCGCCGGGATCACCGCCGTCATCGCGCCCAGCACCGCCAACGCGCCGTAGCTCATCCCCACGTCACTGGCCCGGGTGATCGACACGGGCAGCCAGCCGAACTCGACCGACGCGGCCAGCGCGGCGGTCACCAGCAGCGTCGCGCCGATGTGGCCGACCAGAAACGCCACCACCAGCCGGATGGTGCGCAGGTGCAGCTCGGCCAGCGCCAGCAGACAGGTCGGCCAGAAGTAGAGCGGTCCGGCGTCGACGACCAGCGCGCTGCCCAGGTGGCCGCGCGACAGGTTGTGCAGGTTGGTGCTGGCGCGCTGCACGATGACGTCATGCGCCTGCGGGCCGAGCACCAAGATGGCGCAGCTGATGGCCAGCAGCAGCGCCGCATATCCCACGGTGAATTGGACCCGGGCCAGCCGGGACACGATGCCCCCAATCATTGGCACCCATTATGGCTGCGGTTTCGTCTCGTCCGTGTCATCGGAGGCTGACAACTCCTTAAGAGTCTTGAGGAGATATATCGCCAAGTCGGCGGGCATGCCGGCGGGCTTGGGTCCGAAAACCGGCTTGCGGGTGCGTTTGGCCTCGACGCCCAACGCGTCCAACTCGCTTTGCGAGTATGTGGTCCAACGTGGAACTCGACACCATGATTCCACCCTTGGTGGCCCGTTCCATAACCCGTGCGGCGATGTTCACATCCACACCCAACCAATCGGAGGCCAGCCGCTGCGGGCGGCCGGTGTGGATGCCGACCCGCATCCGCGGTGTGTAGCCGGCCACCTCGACCGATCTCAGCGCCTCCTTGGCGGCCAGCACGGCCCGCACGGCGACGGTCGGATCGCCGAACACGGCCATCAGCCCGTCGCCCATGCGCTTGACGATGTGCTCGCCGGCGTCCAGCAGCGGTGGTTCGACGGCGCGGGCCACCTGGCGCAGCAGCGCCAGGGCGGCGTCGTCGCCGGCCTACAACGACCAGGTGGAAAACCCGACCAGGTCGGTGAAGACCAACGTCACCTCCGGATTGGCCGGACGCCGCGCGATGCCCTCGGTCAGCGCCTGCCACACCTGCAGCACCCCGAGGCTGACCTCACGCGATACCACGTCGCGGTCCCCCAGCAGCCGTCGGCCGCGCGGGCCGCCGTCGCCGGCGGGTGGACAGCGGATCGCCGAAGTCGGGGTCGCCCGGCAGCAACCGGCGCGCACGCCGGACCAGGGCCACCGCCCCGGGGCTGTGGTTTCGGTTGTGCAGCCACTGGGTCGCGTTGTGCACCGACAGTGCGGTGCGTCGCGAAGCCGACTGCACCGCCGCGGATTCCTCGGGCTCGCCCGGATCCAGATCGCGACGCGCGAGTTTCACCTGGCCAGGTTATTTGCTTTCGTCGACGCCAGGCAACGACGGCCGCGTCGCATGTGTCGCAGCTCGCATAGAATGGGGTCGATCACGGGCCTCGATCATGGGGACGGCACACCGGCGTGGAACCCCGATAACACTCCCCGGACACGGCGCCGAAATCGTAGACAACAAGCGTTGTCAAAAGTTATCGTGAGCGCAACTGGCGCAGGAGGCCGCGATGACTGGCAGATCGACCACAGCCGCTGATCCGCTCGGACCAGATTCCCTGACCTGGAAGTACTTTGACGATCTGCGCACCGGAATGATGGGCGTGTGGATCGGCGCCATCCAGAACATGTATCCCGAACTCGGCGCCGGCGTGCAAGTGCATTCGATCCTGCTGCGCGAGCCGCTGCAGCTGGTGGCCCGGTCGGTCTACCCGATCATGGGTTCGGTCTACCCGATCATGGGTGTGGTCTACAACGGCGACCGCGCGCCGCAGACCGGCCGGCAGATCACCAGCTACCACCACACCATCAAGGGGATCGACGCCTCGGGGCGCCGCTACCACGCGCTCAACCCGGACACCTTACTACTAGGCGCACGCCACGTTTTTCATGCTCATCATCAAAGTGGCCGGGTACTTCTGCGGCGGCCTGACCGAGGCCGAGAAGCGGCAGCTGCTCAACGAGCACGTGCAGTGGTACCGGATGTACGGGATGAGCATGCGTCCGGTGCCCAAGTCGTGGGAGGAATTCCAGGAGTACTGGGAGCGCACCGGCCGCGAGGTCCTCGAGATCAACCAGGCGACACTGGACATCTTCCGGATGCACATCCCCAAACCGAAGTTCGTGTTGATGCCGACCCCGCTGTGGGACCAGCTGTTCCGGCCGCTGGTGGCCGGCCAGCGCTGGATCGCGGCCGAGTTGTTCGAGCCCGCGGTGCGCGAGAAGGCCGGCATGCACTGGACGCCGGGCGACGAGGTGCTGTTGCGCCTGTTCGGCAAGATCGTCGAACTGGCCTTCCTGGCGGTGCCCGACGAGATCCGGCTGCACCCGCGGGCGCTGGCCGCCTACCGGCGCGAGCAGGGACGGCGGCCCAGCGACGCGCCGCCGGTGGAGGCCCCGCCGTTCATGGCGCCGCCGCGGGACCGCCGAGGACTGCCGATGCACTACTTTCCGCCGCCGCCCAGGTTGCCGTTCGCCCGGCCCTGCAGCCCGCGCGGGCGCTGATGGAACGCGCCGGATCGCTGGTGCACACCACGTTGTCGCTGGCCGGCCTGCGCGCCGGGCGGGGCCGGCCGAAACGACCGTTCAGGGCCGCGTGAACAGCTCCAGCGCCCGCGCGCTCTGGTAGAGGCAGATCGCCGCGGCCGAGGCCACGTTCAAGCTCTCCGCGCCGCCGGCCATCGGGATGCGCACCCGGTGATCAGCCGCCGCCGCGACTTCGCTTGGCAGACCGTGTGATTCGGGGCCGAACAGCCAGGCTGTCGGCTTGGCCAGCAGTTCACCCGCCCGATCCAGCCGCACCTCGCCGTCCACGGTGGTGGCCAGCAGCTGCAGGCCGGCCTCGCGCACCGCGGCGACGGCCTCGCGCAGGTCCGGCGCGGCGACCACCGGGACGGAGAAGATGCTGCCGGCCGATGCGCGCAGGCATTTGCCGTTGTACGGGTCGACGCTGTGGCCGGCCAGCAGCACGCCGGCCGCGCCCATGGCGTCGGCCAGCCGAATCAGGGTGCCGGCGTTACCCGGCTCGCTGATCAGGACCGCGACCGCGATGAGCCGCGGCGACCCGGCCAGCACGTCGCGCAGGCAGGTGGCCGGCAGGTCACACACCGCGACCAGCCCGGCCGGGGTGACTGTGTCGGAGAGCGCCTTGGCGGCGCGCTCGGTGATCAGATGGACCGGGCAGTCCAGCGCCGCCAGCAGCGGCGCATACCGCTGCTGCGCGGCTTCGGTGACGAAGACGTCTCGGACCAGGCCGCGGCCCGCGGCCGCCTCGACCAGGTTGGGGCCCTCGGCCAGGAATCGGGCGGCGCGGCGCCGGCCAACATGGCGGTGCAGTTTGGCCGCCGCGGCGACCCTGCCCGAACGTTCGGTCAGCACCCTGCGCCGTCCCCGTCGTCGCCAGGTCGGTTAGGCCGCTTCTCCGGAGTCCGACGGGGCGTTGACGTCCTCGGGCAGCGCCGCCCGGGCGACGTCGACCAGCGCAGTGAAGGCGGCCGGGTCGGCGATCGCGATGTCGGCGAGGTTCTTGCGGTCCACCTCCACGCCGGCGGCCTTGAGGCCCTGGATCAGCCGGTTGTAGGTGATGTCGTTGACGCGCGCCGCGGCGTTGATCCGCGAGATCCACAGCTTGCGGAACTCGCCCTTGCGCGTGCGACGGTCGCGGTAGGCGTAGTTCAGCGAATGCAGTTGCTGCTCTTTGGCTTTGCGGTAGAGCCGGGATCGCTGGCCGCGATAGCCCTTCGAGGCCTTCAGGATGTTGCGCCTCTTCTTGTGGGCGTTGACCGCCCGCTTCACGCGTGCCATGGGGTGTTCCTACTCTCGTTCAAACGTCATTCGGTCGGAGGTGCCGTGCCAGCTCGCGGACGGGTCTGGCCGGCGCGGGGGTCAGCCGTTCAGCAGGCTGTTGACCCGCTTGGTGTCGTTGGCCGACACCGTGGTGCGGCCTTCCAGCCGCCGGGTGCGGGTGGTCGGCTTGTGTTCGAGCAGATGTCGGCGGTTGGTCTTCTGCCGGACGATCTTGCCGGTTCCGGTGCGCCGGAACCGCTTTGAAGCCCCGCTGTGGGTCTTGGCTTTGGGCATGTTTCCTCTGTTCGGTAAGGACTGTCGTGGTCGGACGGTGGGTCAGCTCGACGAGGGTTCGGCGTCCGCGGCCGCATCGGAGTCCGATGCCGCGCCGCCGGGCCCCTCGGGATGCCGCGCCCTGGCGCGAGTCTTCGCGCCGCGATGCGGTGCCAGCACCATCGTCATGTTGCGGCCGTCCTGCTTGGCGGACGTCTCGACGAAACCGTATTCGGCGACGTCGGCGCCCAGCCGCTGCAGCAATCGGTAGCCCAGTTCGGGCCGCGACTGCTCACGTCCGCGGAACATGATGGTCACCTTCACCTTCGATCCCGCTTCCAGGAAGCGGATGACGTGACCCTTTTTGGTCTCGTAGTCGTGATCGTCGATCTTGGGTCGCAGCTTTTGTTCCTTGACGACGGTCTGCTGCTGGTTCCGGCGGGATTCGCGCGCCTTTTGCGCCGCTTCGTATTTGAACTTGCCGTAGTCCATGATCTTGCAGACCGGTGGTCTGGCGTTCGGGGCGACTTCGACAAGGTCGAGATCGGCGTCCGCGGCGACGCGCAGTGCGTCTTCGATGCGCACTATGCCTACCTGCTCTCCCCCTGGGCCGATCAACCGGACTTCAGGTACGCGGATGCGCTCGTTGACGCGGGTCTCAATGCTGATGGGGCCTCCCTTGTTGGGCTTCCATATGTCCTGGCGAATATCCTGCGTGACGACCGGTGACCGGGTGGTCAGGGAAGCAGCGGCGGAGACACCACACCACTAGCAAATAAGGCCCTGCACAGGCAGGGCCCAATGCCGACCGATCCCGGCTGAGCGGTGCTCGAGCCGCCCGCGGTAGCCGCGGAACAGGCATTCGCGATGCCTGTGACCGGACCGCCGGACCTGGGAGGATCCGCTCAGGATCTCGTCGGCCCGCGGTGGGAGTGGGACTCCACTTACTGTTCCCGGCTTGTGCCGGGCTGGTCGCAGCCGTCAGTTTAGCAGTGTTGAGGAGGCCTTTAGTACTTCGGCCGCCCGACCGGGCCCGCCCGGGCGTCGATCCGGCCGGGAAAACACCGCGAAATTCGTGCCGGCCACTCTTAGCGCTTCGACAAGCTTTTCACGGATAGAGGGCATATCCTCGCGGTCTGTGACACTCGCATCTCCTGGTTCGAGGTCTGGTTCGGGTCCTCGTTCGGGGCCGCGGTTGGGGCCTCGCAACCGGTCGACCTCGCGGTATCGCTGGGTGCCGGCGGCCGCCGGGTGGACCGTGGGTGTGATCGCCACGGTGTCGCTGCTGGGCAGCGTGTCCCCGCTGATCCGGTACCTGATCAAGGTCCCGCGCGAGTTCATCAACGACTACCTGTTCAACTTCCCCGACACCAGCATCGCCTGGTCGTTCGTGCTGGCCCTGCTGGCGGCGGCGCTGACGGCACGCAAGCGGATCGCCTGGCTGCTGTTGCTGGGCAACATGATCCTGGCCGCCGCCCTCAACGTCGCCGACATCGCCGCCGGTGACAACACCGCGGCCGAGATCTTCGGCGAGAACCTGGGTTTCGCCGTCCACATCGTCGCGATCGTCCTGCTGGTGCTGGCGTATAGGGAGTTCTGGGCCAAGGTCCGCAAGGGCGCCCTGGTCAAGGCGTCCGCGGTGCTGGTCGCCGGGGACGTGGTGGGCATCCTGGTGTCCTGGGGCCTGGTCGAGTTGTTCCCCGGCACCCTGGCCCGCCAGGACCGGCTGCCCTACGTGGTCAACCGGGTGGTCGGGTTCGCGCTGGCCGACCCGGACCTGTTCACCGGCCGCCCGCACGTGTTCCTCAACGCGATCTTCGGGTTGTTCGGCGCGCTCGCGCTGATCATGGCGACCATCGTGCTCTTTCAATCCCAGCGCGCGGAGAACGCGCTGACCGGTGAGGACGAGTCGGCCATCCGCGGACTGCTGGAGTTGTACGGCAAGAACGACTCGCTGGGCTACTTCGCCACCCGCCGCGACAAGTCGGTGGTCTTCGCCCAGAGCGGACGCGCCGCCATCACCTACCGGGTCGAGATCGGGGTCTGTTTGGCCAGCGGCGACCCGATCGGCGATCCCCGCGCCTGGCCGCAGGCGGTCGACGCCTGGCTGGGCCTGTGCCAGACCTACGGCTGGGCGCCCGGCGTGATGGGCGCCAGCACGCAGGGGGCGCGGACCTATCGCGAGGCCGGCCTCAACGCGCTCGAGCTGGGTGACGAGGCCATCCTGCGCACCTACGAGTTCAAGCTGTCCGGCCCGGACATGCGCGGCGTCCGCCAGGCGGTGACCCGGGCCCGCCGGGCCGGGTTGACGGTGCGGATCCGCCGGCACCGCGACATCGCCCCCGAGGCGATGGCCGACACCATCGCCCGCGCCGACGCCTGGCGTGACACCCAGACCGAGCGCGGTTTCTCCATGGCGCTGGGCCGGCTCGGTGACCCGGCCGACGGGGACTGCCTGCTGGTGGAGGCCATCGACCGGGACGGCAGCGTGGTCGCGATGCTGTCGCTGGTCCCGTGGGGCACCACCGGTGTGTCGCTGGACTTGATGCGCCGGTCTCCGAGCTCACCCAACGGCACCATCGAGCTGATGGTCAGCGAACTGGCGTTGAACGCCGAAAGCCTTGGTATAACCCGCATTTCGCTGAACTTCGCGATGTTCCGGTCGGCGTTCGAACAGGGCGCCCAGCTGGGCGCCGGCCCGGTCGCACGGCTGTGGCGGGGGTTGCTGCTGTTCTTCTCCCGGTGGTGGCAGCTGGAGACCCTGTACCGCTCGAACATGAAGTACCAACCCGATTGGGTTCCGCGCTACGCCTGCTACGAGGATGCCCGGCTGATCCCCCGGGTCGGTGTCGCGTCGGTGATCGCCGAGGGCTTCCTGGTGTTGCCGTTCAGCCGGCGCGACACGGTGCACACCGGCCACCACCCCGCCGTGCCGGCCCGGCTCGCGCAGTCAGGCCTGCTGCATCACGACGGCTCGGCGCCGGACGTGAGCGGGCTGCGCCCGGAGCGCACCGACGCCGAGGAGGCGCACTCGCGGCTGCCCGAGCAGGTTAGGGTGCGCCTGGCCAAGCTGAAGGTGTTGCAGCGCAACGGTGTTGACGCCTATCCGGTGGGCTGTCCGCCTAGCCACACCGTCGCGCAGGCGTTGGACGCCGACGACCAGCAGGACATCACGGTCGCCGGCCGGATCCTGCGGATCCGCGACTTCGGTGGCGTGCTGTTCGCCCAGCTGCGGGACTGGTCGGGGGAAATGCAAGTGCTGCTGGACAATTCGCGTCTGGAGCGGGGCCGCACGGCCGACTTCACCGCGGCCATCGATCTCGGCGACCTGGTAGAGGTGTCCGGTCAGATGGGGTTCTCCAAGAAAGGCACCCGGTCTCTGATCGTCACCGACTGGCGGATGATCGGTAAGTGCTTGCGGCCGTTGCCGAACAAGTGGAAGGGGCTGACCGATCCGGAGGCCCGGGTGCGAACCCGCTACCTTGACCTGGAGGTCAACCCCGAGTCGCGGGAGTTGATCACGGCACGTAGCGAGGTGCTGCGCTCGGTCCGGCAGACCCTGTTCGCCAAGGGATTCAGCGAGGTCGAGACCCCGATCCTGCAGCAGATCCACGGCGGCGCCACCGCCCGGCCGTTCGTCACGCACATCAACACCTACGACATGGACCTGTTCCTGCGCATCGCGCCGGAGCTGTATCTGAAGCGGCTGTGCGTCGGCGGCGTGGAGCGCGTCTTCGAGTTGGGCCGGGCGTTCCGCAACGAGGGGGTCGACTTCAGCCATAACCCGGAGTTCACCCTGCTGGAGGCCTACCAGGCGCACGCCGACTATCGGGTGTGGATCGACGGGTGCCGCGACCTGATCCAGAACGCCGCCCAGGCCGCGCACGGCGAGCAGGCCGTGCTGCGGCCCGGCGCCGACGGCCGGCTGCAACCGGTCGACATCTCCGGGATCTGGGCGGTCAAGACCGTGCACGACGCGGTGTCCGAGGCGCTCGGCGAGCAGGTCGACCCCGGCACGTCGCTGTCCACCCTGCGCAAACTGTCCGACGCGGCGCGCATCCCCTACCGCGCGCACTGGGACGCCGGCGCGGTGGTGCTCGAGCTCTACGAGCACCTGGTCGAGGACCGGACCGAGGAGCCGACGTTCTACATCGACTTCCCGACGTCGGTGTCGCCGCTGACCCGGCCGCACCGTAGCCGGCCCGGCGTCGCGGAGCGGTGGGACCTGGTGGCCTGGGGTGTCGAGCTGGCCACTGCCTACAGCGAGCTGACCGATCCGGTGGAGCAGCGCCGCCGCCTGCAGGAGCAGTCGCTGTTAGCTGCCGGCGGGGATCCCGAGGCGATGGAACTCGACGAGGACTTCCTGCAGGCGATGGAGTACGCGATGCCGCCGACGGGCGGGCTGGGCATGGGCGTCGATCGCCTCGTCATGCTCATAACGGGCCGCAGCATCCGCGAAACCTTGCCGTTTCCGCTGGCCAAGCCGCATTAGCGGAGGCCATCGGCCAACCCGGGGCGAACATTCGGTGAATACGTTCCAGGCCGGTTAACAATAGATCACAATGACTCACGTGACAGACTCCCCGAACGGTGCACCCGCACAGTTCCTGGCGTCTAGCCACACCTCGCTGATGCATGGCTGGGTGCCGATGACGGTCCAGGTGCTGGCCGGTGTCGTGCTGACGTTGGCGGTCGGCTGGCGGTCGCGCCGCTGGCGGACGGTGTGGGTGCCGGTGGCCGCGCTGGCCGGCGCCGCCGTAGCCTACCTGACGCACTGGTACATCGTCGACCGCGGGCTGTCCGGCGAGCCCGCCCCGGCGGCGCTGTGGCTCTGGGTCATGCTGACCGGGACGGCGGTGGCGGTGCTGGTGCTGGGCTGGCGGACCGCGCGCCGCTGGCGGCGCGGCGCCGCGGTGCTGGCGGTTCCGCTGTGCTTGCTCAGCGCGGCCCTGGTGCTCAACCTGTGGGTCGGCTACTTCCCCACGGTGCAGTCCGCGTGGAGTCAGCTGACGTCGGGCCCGCTGCCCGACCAGACCGACCAGGCCACCGTTACCGCCATGGCCGCCAGTCGAATCCGGCCGCCGCACGGCACCGTGGTGCCGGTGGCGATCCCGTCGGACGGCTCGCACTTCAAACACCGCGGCGAGCTGGTCTACCTGCCGCCCGAATGGTTCGCCACCACCCCGCCCCCGGCGTTGCCGACGGTGATGATGATCGGCGGTCAGTTCAACACCCCGGCGGACTGGACCCGGGCGGGCAACGCGGTCAAGACCATCGACGACTTCGCGGCCGCCCACCACGGCCAGGCGCCGGTGTTGGTGTTCGTGGACTCCGGCAGCGCCTTCAACAACGACACCGAGTGCGTCAACGGGGTCCGCGGCAACGCCGCCGACCACCTGACCAAAGATGTTGTGCCGTTCATGATCTCGGCGTTCGGGGTCAGCCCGCACCGGTCCAACTGGGGCGTCGCGGGGTGGTCGATGGGCGGCACCTGCGCGGTGGATCTGACCGTCATGCACCCGGAGCTGTTCAGCGCGTTCGTCGACGTCGCCGGCGACTTCTTCCCCAATGCGGGCAACAAGGTGCAGACCATCGCCCGGCTGTTCGGCGGAAACGCCGACGCCTGGGCGGCATTCGATCCGACCACGGTGATCAACGGGCACGGACCGTACCGCGACGTGGCCGGCTGGTTCGCGATCTCCTCGGACGGCCCGCCCGCGCCCCGGCGTGACATCCAGCTCAGCGACAGCGGCGCCATCCGGCTCGCGGCACGCGAGGCCGCCGCCAACCCCGGCAACCAGACCGCCGCCGCCTATTCGCTGTGCGCGCTGGGCCGCGCCAACGGCATCGACTGCGCCGTGGTGCCGCAGCCCGGTCGGCACGACTGGCCGTTCGCGGACCGCGCGTTCGCGGCCGCGCTGCCCTGGCTGGCCGGGGCGCTGGGCACTCCCGGAATCCCACGGACCCCGTTGCCCGCCGCGTCGTCCCCGGCCGTCGGCGCTCCGCTGGTGGTGCCGTTCGAGCGGTCCAACACCGGCAAGCGTTAGCGCCGGTGGCGTCGGAGAAACTTCCCGGCAGAATCGCGCGCCGATACGCGCATATCGTCGGTCGATACGACGATATCGTCGGACCGTGGAACCCACGCGAATGTTTCCGTACGAGCCTCCCCCTCCTCCACAACCGTCGCCCAAGGAACGGATTCGGGACGCGGCACTGAGTTGTTTTGCGGTGCGCGGCATCGCCGCCACGCCGCTGCGTGCGATCGCCGAGGCCGCAGACGTGTCAATTGGGCTGGTGCGGCACCACTTCCGCACCAAGGCCGCGCTCACGGCAGCGGTCGATCAGTACGTGCTCCAGGTGTTGGACGAGGCATTGAAGCCGACCGTGCTGCCCGAGCCTCCCGAGGACGGGCTCAACGAGGCCGGTCACCGGCTGACCACGCTGATGGCCGAACGCCCCGACGTCGTGATGTATCTCGGGCGCGCGCTCGCCGAAGGCGGCGCACTCGGGTCCGTCATCTTCGACGGGCTGCTGAGAATCTGTGCGACCCAGGGCGAACAATTCGTGGCGCAGGGCAACACCCAGCTCGACCTCGACCCGGATTGGGCAGCGGTCAACATCTTCGTCCTGCGCGTCGGCGCCATAATTCTGCATCCCTACATCGAGCTCCACCTGGGCAAACCGTTCTTCACCGAGCAGCAGCTGCGACGCTGGGACGCCTCGGTCACCAGCCTCATCCGGCACGGCATGTTCCTCGAGGACACTCAGCACCCGTACGGAAGCGCCAACGCGTAGTGAGCGATCGACAGTCGCCACACCGCAATTGGCGCCGGCCGCTCACTACCCGACCGACGTCACATTTTCGGCCGGGCGTTTGCGTTTGAGCCGCTGGCCCACCGGCCAGGTGCTATACACGAAGCACCATGGATGCGCCCGCCGTAACCGCCTATGCCGCGCAACTTCTCGAGATCGGTGAGCCGAACGACGAGTTGACGTTACAGCGGCTGCGAGCCAAACCGTGCGTAGAGTTCATCGACCGCCTCGATGCACAGTTGGCCAACCTCGGCAGCCTTCGTCCCGCCCCGCCGCCTGAGCTTCTTACGGAGCCGGGCCGATGGGCTTACTACCCTTGGCGGCGCACCGCCGTGGCGGTGCTGGGCCCGCGCGGATACCGCGAGGGCCGGTTGGACCGCAACCGCAACAACATCACGCCGCAAGACCAGGAAAAGCTTGGCACGCTGAGTATCGGCGTGGCGGGACTGAGCGTCGGGCACGTGATCGCACACACCCTGGCCGCCCAGGGACCGGGTGGCTGCCTCCGCCTGGCCGACTTCGATCACATCGAACTTTCGAACCTGAATCGGGTGCCGGCAACGGTGTTCGACCTCGGCCTCAACAAGGCACGGGTGGCCGCGCGGAGAATCGCCGAGCTCGATCCCTATATCGACGTCGAAATATTCGACGCGGGACTCGTTCTGGACAACGTCGACGCATTCCTTTGACGGGCTGGACATCAAGGCCGCCCTTCGGGAAGCTGCGCGCGTCCGCCGGATTCCGGTGTTGATGGCTACCAGCGATCGCGGGTTGGTCGACGTGGAACGCTTCGATCAAGAACCTGCGCGCCCGATCCTGCATGGCTTGATGGGCGATCTCGACATTGGGTTACTTCCCAGCATGACCAGCCGCGAAAAGGTGCGACGCATCCTCGGTTACCTTGAAGCTGAACAATTATCGTCGCGCGGCGCGGCGTCGCTGATCGAGGTCGACCGCACGCTGTCGACCTGGCCGCAGTTGGCCTCGGATGTGGTACTGGGAGCGGCGGCGCTGGCCGAGGCCGTATGTCGCATCGGACTCGCCGAGAAGCTGCGCTCGGGCCGCACTCGTATCGATATCGGCTCGGCGTTCGATCACCTCGACGAGCCCCACGTAGCGCGGCGCGGTCCCGTACTGGTGGACGGTCACGACCCGCTGGAACTGCCCGGGATGGCAGGGGTCATCGCCGGCGCGGCGATTCGTGCACCGTCCGGCGGAAACTTACAGCCGTGGCATGTCCAGGCCGGACCCACCGGCATCACCATCGACATTGCCCCCCAACAGACTTCGACCATGGACGTCGGCTTCCGTGGCAGTGCGGTCGCGGTGGGCGCTGCCCTGCTCAACGCAAAAATCGCCGCGGATGCCCACCACGTTCTCGGCCCGGTCAAACTCGAGGAGCAGGTCGATGGCTCACTGTTGCGCGCCACCCTGAAAATGGCCGATGGCACCGACCCCGGCCTGGCGCGGCTCTATCAACCGATGCTGCAACGCGAAACCAACCGGCACCATGGAAAGCCAGAAGCGATCGACCCCTCCCTCGTCGAGGCACTCAGCACCGCAGCGCAACGGGAAGGCGCGCAACTGCATCTGCTCACACAGAAAGACCAGATATCGCGTGCAGCAATGCTTTTGGGTGAATCCGACCGTATTCGCTACCTGACGTCGCAACTGCACCAATAGATGATCTCCGAACTGCGCTGGCCCGACGATGCCGATCCCAACACCGGTATCGATGTGCGCAGCCTCGAACTCGATGCGGGCGACTTGGCCATGCTGGATATTCTGCGACGCACGGACATCATGGCGCACCTCGCCGAGTGGAACGCGGGCAGCGCACTGGGCGACGACATCCGCAACCGGCTACTAGCCAGTTCTGCACTGGCCGCAATCACCGTGCCGGGCCGGGACCTCCGAGACTACGCACGTGGCGGAGCGGCCGTCGAACTGGTCTGGATCATCGCGCAGCGGGCGGAGCTCGCGGTGCAGCCGGTTTCGCCGGTATTCCTGTACGCCCACACCCGAACCGAGTTCGAGGAACTTTCGCTCCAGTTCGCTGATGAGCTAATGCAATTGGAACGCGGTTTTCGCAGTTTGGTCGACATTCCAGCAGACGAGTCAGCCGTGCTCCTACTCCGGTTCACCGCGGGACCACCGGCATCGGTGGCGAGCCGGCGAAGCATCGATCGAGCCCGGGTGCTCAGTTGAGCCGTTGTATAAGGCACCGCTTCGGGATCCCAAGGCTGTCACGCACCCATTCCCGTGATGCGGCGCACAATGCCTGCCTTGCCCGTCGTAGGAGGCTACGGTAAGGGCAATGTCGGGCACCTTGGACCACCTGGTCACCGCTGCCGCCGCGGAACTGATGGCGGCCACCGCGGCAGACGCCGCCCAGATCAGCGAACGGGTGCTCGCCGACCTCGTCAGCCACTTCGGCGTTAATTTCGGGTTTCTGCGGCACAACGATCACACCATCCGCGCGACAGTGCTCGTTGCTGAATGGCCCCCGCACAACGTCGACCCCGACCCTCTCGGGGTGATCTATTTCGCCGACGCCGACTCTGTCTTCGCGCGGGTCGAGACGATGAAAGAACCCGATGTTCTACGTCCTGAACCGGCGAATGCCGACTATCAACGCAATATCGAAGACGGCACCGGAATTCCCGAGGTCTCCCTGGCCGCCGTTCCGCTGCTGTCCGGAGATGTCACTACCGGGACCCTGGGATTCGTCAAGTTCGGCGATCGCGAATGGCTATCGGAGGAGCTCAATGCGTTACAGGCGATCGCGGCACTCTTTGCGCAGCTGCAAGCCCGTGTCGTCGCCGAAGAGCAAATTCACTATCTTGCCGCGCATGACGAACTTACCGGGCTGCTGAACCGCAGAGCGCTCATCGCACACCTCGACAAGCGGCTGGCGCCGGGACAGCCCGGCCCGGTTCCAGTCGTGTTCCTCGCGATCGACCGCTTCAAAGTCATCAACGGCCGCCTCGGCCAAGACGCCGGCGACCGATTCATCGACGCCTTCGCCGCGCTACTCCGCGATGCCACCGAAATACCGTCCGTCATCGCCCGTTTTGGGGGCGACGAGTTCGGCGTCGTGCCGGCTGCGCCGATGGATGTCGAAGCGGCCGAAAGTTTTGCGCACTCATTGCACGAGCGGCTTCACCATCCGATCGCAATCGACGATAAAATGCTCAGCCGCACCGTTAGTATCGGTGTCGCGGCCGGCATACCGGGGACGAGAGCACGTCGGATTTGCTCCGCCGGGCGGACCAGGCCACCCGATCGGCCAAGGCCGCCGGCGGGAACAACGTCGCGACCTTCCGCCCGGAGATGTCGACAATAGACACGATCCGCAACGACATCGAGCTGTACCTGGAAGGGATGATCGACGGCGGCAGCGGTGCGCTGGTCTTGCACTACCTGCCGGAGTTCGACATGCGTACCGGCGAGATCCTCGGCACCGAGGCGCTAACGCGTTGGCAACACCCCACTCTGGGCTTGTTGATGCCTGACTCGTTCATCCAGGTCGCTGAATCAATCAACCTGGGTGCCAAATTTGGCCGCCTGGTCATGCGGTCAGCGTGTGCGCAATTCGGACGGTGGCGGTCACGCGGCGGCGGACAGGGAACCGTGCTGCGAATCAACGTCTCGCCCGTCCAGCTGGTCACGGCCGGCATCGTTGACACCTTCGCGGCCACCCTCGACGAGTTCGGCCTCGATCCGAGCACCGTGTGCCTCGAGATCACCGAAAACGTTGTGGTCCAAGATATCGACGCGACACATCAGACGTTGTTCGGGCTGAAGGACATCGGAGTGCAGATCGCCATCGATGACTTCGGCACCGGTTACAGTGTGCTGACATACCTCAAATCGCTGCCCATCGATTCGCTCAAGGTCGACAAGGGTTTCGTTCAGAGCCTCGATACCAATCCCGGTGACCTGGCAATCGTGCGTTCCACGCTGGCCCTCGCCGACGCGTTCGGGCTCGACGTTGTGGCCGAGGGTGTGGAAACGGTGGCAGCGGCCGAGACGCTGCTCAGCCTGGGCTGCCATCGCGCACAAGGCTTCCTGCTGTCACGCCCACTCGACAGCGCGGGTATGGAAGCGCTTCTGATCAAAGGCGCTATACCGATGAGGTTCTCGGACGGGGGCGCTCCCGAAAACCAGCACGTGGTCTAGCAGCAGGGCATCAGACACCTATTCCGATAGGCGGCTGAGGATTTCGGTGTTCTCAGCACACATCAACTTGAATTGCGCCGGATCGGCATGGGCGGCGAGGGTGCGGCGATCCCACCACATCACCTTGGTTCGGTAGTTCTCGTTGGGATAGGCCGCCGCCGGCACCCGAAACGCCGCCACACCGCCGGAGGACTGCCACTGCTCGAGCACGTGCACCGCCGCGGTGGCCATGACAAACTGGGCACCGAGCAGTGTCATCGTCAGCAACGCGGTGCGGACCAGCACGGTGGTAAGGGCCCGATTGCCGTATTCGCGGGAATTAGTGCATGCGCTTTTCACTTCCACGACGCCAAAGGGAATCCGGTTGGCAATCATGTAGCGCAGCAGCGGAAGCCCAGGGTTTCCTTTCCACTCCTGCAGGGCGTGCGAGTCCTCCGGTGACCGCAACGGCCCCACCACACGGGTCCCCCCGACGACCCGACCTTGGGGGTCAAGCGCGGCAAATAACAGGGTCGTGTCGGCGCCATCCCTGATCCGCTCCAGGTCGAGCACCCAGTCCAGGCCGTGCTTGCGATAACTCTCGAGTGCGCCGTCCAGATATTGATTCCACAATTCGGGCTCCGCTTCCGGCGTCGACGCGGTGACCCGACAACCCGTCGCCTGGTCCTACCAGCCGAATCCGGTCTCCGGCCACGAGCCGTCGTTAATCTCCCTTGCCGCGAGCTGAGCCGCTTCCATGTTTACCTCCACTCATTTGCCGTACGATCCGAGCCATTTTTGACCGAGCCGCAACACCAATTTGTATGTTAATAAGACTCGTGACAAATAACCAAGGTGATTGTGGCGCAAGCAGCTAATTACGTCCCTCCGGCTCGGGCAAGAAGTTGCACGGCGCGCTTGCTCAGCGGCGCATGGGATTTGGCGAATAGAATAGAACAGCTACTGTTCAGTAACCGCGGTCGCGGCCGATTTATGGTTAACACCGGTCCCGGCCAGAGCATGGAAAATGTGGCGTGCAGCGACGAATCTTCCCCAATCGTCTGTGCCGATGATTTGACGCCCAACGGTGACAACAGGCGTTGCCTATTTCGATCGCCGCCGCAGTAGCGTAACCGCATGCCCGACGAATCAGCTATGCCGGCCGACGCCGGCTACGACAACGCCGGCGTGCCCACCTTCGATTCCGTCCAGGACAAGATCGAGGCGCGCTACGCGACGGCGCAGGGCGCCGCCGACCTCGACGCGGAATCGTCCGAAGGCCGATCGGTCGCCGAGCAGTACGACGAGCGGCAATGCGCCGCCGCACGGCGGCTGGCCCAGATCCGCGGGTCCATGCGGCCGCAGCAGGATTGACTCAGGCGGTGGCCTTGCGGCGTCGGCTCGGCCGTGGCGGGGCGCCGGCCGCCGCCCCGCCACGGCGGATCACCTCGGCGAGGAACTTGCCGGTGTAGCTCTCCGGCACCGCGGCGACGTCCTCCGGAGTGCCTTGCGCAACAACGGTTCCGCCCTCGGCCCCGCCCTCCGGGCCCATGTCGACGATCCAGTCCGAGGTCTTGATCACGTCCAGGTTGTGTTCGATGACGATCACTGTGTTGCCTTTGTCGACAAGGCCGTTGATGACCTTCAGCAGCTTGCGGATGTCGTCGAAATGCAGCCCCGTGGTGGGCTCGTCGAGGATGTAGATGGTGCGGCCGGTGGAGCGCTTCTGCAGTTCGGCGGCCAGTTTGACGCGCTGCGCCTCGCCGCCGGACAGGGTGGGCGCCGGTTGGCCGAGCCGCACATAACCCAGGCCGACGTCGACCAGGGTGCGCAGGTAGCGGTGGATGCCGGTGATCGGCTCGAAGAACTCTGCCGCCTCCTCGATGGACATGTCCAGCACCTCGGAGATGGTCTTGCCCTTGTAGTGCACCTCCAGGGTCTCCCGGTTGTAGCGGGCACCGTGGCAGACCTCGCACGGTACGTACACGTCGGGCAGGAAGTTCATCTCGATCTTGATGGTGCCGTCGCCCGTGCACGCCTCGCACCGGCCGCCCTTGACGTTGAACGAGAACCGGCCCGGTTGATAGCCACGGACTTTGGCCTCGGTGGTGGCGGCGAACAGGGTGCGGATCTTGTCGAACACGCCGGTGTAGGTGGCCGGGTTGGACCGCGGTGTGCGCCCGATCGGCGACTGGTCCACCCGCACCAGCTTGTCCAGGTGGTCCAGCCCGGTGACCCGGGTGTGCCGGCCCGGCACCAGCCGGGCGCCGTTGAGCCGGTTGGCCAGCACCGTGGCCAGGATGTCGTTCACCAGAGTCGATTTGCCCGAGCCCGACACGCCCGTCACCGACGTCAGCACACCGAGCGGGAACGACACGTCGATGCCGCGCAGGTTGTGCTCGCGCGCCCCCACCACGGTGAGCTGGCGGCGCCGGTCGACCGGGCGCCGGATCGCCGGCATCTCGATGCTTTCCTTGCCGGACAGGTAGGCCCCGGTGATCGAGTCCTGGTTGGCCAGCAGCACGGCATAGGTTCCGCTGTGCACGATCTGGCCGCCGTGCTCACCGGCCCGCGGGCCGATGTCCACGATCCAGTCAGCATGGGCGATGGTGTCCTCGTCGTGCTCCACGACGATCAGCGTGTTACCCAAATCCCTTAATCGCGTGAGGGTTTCAATAAGCCGGCGGTTGTCGCGCTGATGCAGACCGATGGACGGCTCGTCGAGTACATAGAGCACCCCCACCAGCCCGGACCCGATCTGGGTGGCCAGCCGAATGCGTTGCGCCTCACCGCCGGACAGGGTGGCCGCCGCGCGCGACAGCGACAGATATTCCAGCCCGACGTCGAGCAGGAACCCCAGCCGGGACTGGATCTCCTTGAGCACCTGCCCGGCGATCGCCTGCTCGCGGGGCCCCAGGGTGAGCGTGTTGAGGAACTCCGCGCAATCCAAGATGGACAGCTCGCACACCTCGGCGATGGATTTTTTCCCGTGCCGCCCCGCCGCCAGCGTGACGGCCAGGATCTCCGGCTTGAGCCGGGTGCCCTCGCAGACCGGACAGGGCACGTCGCGCATGAAGCCCTCGTAGCGCTCCTTCATCTGCTCCGACTCGGTCTGGGCCATCTTGCGCTGCAGGAACGCCAGCACGCCCTCGAAATCGGCGCAGTACGAGCGGGTCCGGCCGTACCGGTTGCGGTAGCGCACATGCACCTGGTGGTCGGAACCCTCGAGAATCGCCTTGCGGGCCTTGGCCGGCAGTTTGCGCCAGGGGGTGTCGACGTCGAAGCCCAGCTCGTCGCCGAGCCCGGCCATCATCCGGGTGAAGTACTCCGCGGTGTGGCCGGTCGACCACGGCGCCACCGCCCCCTCGGCCAGGGTGCGCTCCGGGTCGGGCACCACCAGGTCGGGGTCGACCTCCTTGCGAATGCCCAGCCCGCTGCATTCGGGGCAGGCGCCGTAGGGCGAGTTGAACGAGAACGACCGCGGTTCCAGGTCGTCGACCGCCAGCGCGTGCCCGTTGGGACAGGCCAGCTTCTCGGAGAACCGCTGCTCGCGGTTGTGCGCGTCGTGCTCATGGTCGACGAATTCCAGCACCACGATGCCGTCGGCCAGGTTCAGCGCGGTCTCCACCGAGTCGGTGAGCCGCTGCTTGGCGGACGCCTTGACCGTCAGGCGGTCCACCACCACCTCGATGTCGTGCTTTTCCTGCTTCTTCAGCTTCGGCGGATCGGTCAGCGGATGCACCACGCCGTCCACCCGAACCCGGCTGTAGCCCTGGGCGTTGAGCTTCTCGAACAGGTCGGCGAACTCGCCCTTGCGGGTGCGCACCACCGGGGCCAGCACCAAAAACCGGGTGCCCTCGGGCATCGCCAGCACCTGGTCGACGATTTGCTGGGGTGTCTGCCGGGCGATCCGCTCGCCGCACACCGGGCAGTGCGGGGTGCCCGCGCGGGCGTAGAGCAGCCGCAGGTAGTCGTAGACCTCGGTGATGGTGCCGACGGTCGAGCGTGGGTTACGGTTGGTGGACTTCTGGTCGATGGACACCGCCGGCGACAGCCCCTCGATGAAGTCCACGTCCGGCTTGTCCATCTGCCCCAGGAACTGGCGGGCGTAGGCCGACAGCGACTCCACGTAGCGCCGCTGCCCCTCGGCGAAGATGGTGTCGAAGGCCAGCGACGATTTGCCCGATCCCGACAGCCCGGTGAACACGATCAGCGCGTCGCGGGGCAGGTCGAGGTCGACGCCGCGCAGGTTGTGCTCGCGGGCGCCCTTGACGATCAGACGGTCAGCCACGCTGCCCTCTCTCAATGAATCCGCTCCGTACAGCCGGTGTGCGCACGGCGCATTCCATGCTAGGTGCCCATACCGACAAGCAACGTTTGACCAGTAACGTGGCCGCTATGACTGCCTCGGTTGTTCCCAGCGACCAGTACACCGGACACGTCGATCCGGGCGCCGCGGCCCGCCGGACCCTATCCGGCGCCACGATCATAAAGGCGTCGGTGGGCCCGATGGACAACAACGCGTACCTGGTGACGTGTTCCGCGACCGGCGAAACACTGCTGATCGACGCCGCCAACGACGCCGACGTGTTGATCGGCCTGATCCGCGAATACGCCCCCAAGCTGTCGCTGATCGTGACCAGCCACCAGCACTTCGATCACTGGCAGGCGCTGGCCGACGTCACCGCCGCCACCGGGGCGCCCACCGCCGCCAACGAGAACGACGCCGACCCGCTGCCGGTCAAACCGGATCGTTTGCTGGCGGGCGGGGACACCGTGCGCATCGGGGAGCTGACGTTCGACGTCATCCACCTGCGCGGGCACACTCCCGGCTCGATCGCGCTGGCCCTGGACGGGGCCGCGACCGGCGGGGTCACCCAGTTGTTCACCGGCGACTGCCTGTTCCCCGGCGGGGTGGGCAAGACGTGGCAGCCCGGCGACTTCGACCAGCTGATCGACGACGTCACCACCCGGGTGTTCGACGTGTACGACGACTCCACCGTCGTCTACCCCGGGCACGGCGACGACACCGTGTTGGGCAACGAACGCCCCCACCTCAGCGAATGGCGCGAGCGGGGCTGGTAACGGTCAACCGGTAGCGGTCACGAGGTGGTGTGCACGATCAGCACGTCGGTCTTGGCCCGCCGCGACACGTTGGCCGGCACCGAGCCCAGCAGCCGTCCGGCGATGGTGCTCAGACCGACGTTGCCGACCACCAGCAGGTCCGCCTGCTCCTCCTCGGCGAGGTGCAGGAGTGCATCCACCGGGGCCCCCACGATGGGGCGCTCGTCGACGTTCTTCGCGCCGGCCTGGTGGGCGCGCTCCTTGGCGTCGCGCAGAATCGCATAGATCGGCGCGGTGCCCGACACCTTGTAGCTTTCTTCTCGCAGGGCGTTGGCGGCCCAGGCGTCCTCATGCTGGGGCAAGTACGCCGAGGCCACGATCAGCTTGGCGTCCGGTCCGGCGATCTGCGCCGCCCGCTCTACCGCACGCATCGACGAGTCCGAGCCATCGGTTCCTACCACGACAGTCCGATAGGCGCCCATTTACCCTCCCAGTGTAGGTTGGTCAGCCAACCCAAGACAGTATCGCGTTTGCTCGATGCTGAGGAGGTAGATCAGCGACACGGTGTGGCGCGACGGGTTTGCCAATTTGGCGCGCCCGGCTGCGGCAACGGACAATTTCGCCGATGCCAAAACAATCCGATCCCCGAGGGCAGCGCGGAAAGCATTGCATTACGCCGCTTTTCGCCAATTCCGAGGCCGACGGCGAATACCCCGGCGGCTGTTTTGTGAGCCGCCGCACCGGGCGCGCCCTAGAGTAACAAGCATCATGTCCATGCCCACCCTCGAGCCGACTTTCGAGTCGGGCGCCGGGGATATCGTCGCCGAACCTGCGCCTCGCCGGCCGCGGGGAAGGTTGCTCGATCCGTGGGCGATTGCGGTGCTCGCCACCGCGCTCAGCGCCGCCTGGGCGTGCCGACCGTCGCTGTGGTTCGACGAGGGGGCGACGATCTCGGCCGCCGCCAGCCGGACACTGCCCGAGTTGTGGCGGCTGCTCGGACATATCGACGCCGTCCACGGGGCCTATTACCTGCTGATGCACGGCTGGTTCGCGCTGTTCCCGCCCACCGAGTTCTTCTCCCGGTTACCCAGCGCCCTGGCGGTCGGAGCCGCGTCCGCCGGTGTCACGGTGTTCACCAGGCAGTTCGCCCCCCGGCCGATGGCGGTGTGCGTGGGCGCCGTGTTCGCCCTGCTGCCCCGCATGACGTGGGCGGGCATGGAGGCGCGCCCGTACGCGTTCGTGGCCGCCGCCGCCGTCTGGCTGGCCGTGTTGTTCGTCGCCGCGGTCCGGCGCGGCGCGCCCCGCCGGTGGGTCGGCTACGCGTTGGCGTTGATGCTGGCGATCCTGCTCAACCTCAACATGGTGCTGATGGTGCCGGTGTACGGCGTGATGCTGCCGCTGCTCACGGCCCGCGGCGCGCGCAGGTCCGCGGCGTTGTGGTGGGCCGGCAGCTCGGCCGTCGCCGTCGGGGCGATGACGCCGTTCCTGCTGTTCGCGCACAACCAGGTCTGGCAGGTCAACTGGATCTACCCGGTGAGCTGGCATTACGCGTTCGACATCATCTTGCGCCAGTATTTCGACCACAGCGTCGCGCTGGCCGTGCTGAGCGCCGTGCTGATCGTGGCGGCGGCGGTGGCCCGGCTTGCCGGGGTGCCGGCGCCGGCCGGCGACCTGCGCCGGTTGTTGATCCTCTGCGCGGCCTGGATGGTGATCCCCACCGCGCTGGTGGTTGTCTACTCGGCCGCCGTCGGCGAACCGATCTACTACCCGCGCTATCTGATCTTCACCGCGCCCGCAATGGCCATCGTGCTGGCCGTCTGCATCGTCACGCTGGCCCGCCGCCCCTGGCCGATCGCCGCCGCGGTGCTGCTGTGCGCCGTTGCCGCGCTGCCGAATTACCTGTTCGTGCAACGCTGGCCGTACGCCAAGGAGGGCTGGGACTACAGCCAGGTCGCCGACCTGATCGGCTCGCACGCCGCACCCGGCGACTGTCTGCTGGTGGACAACACCGTGCCGTGGCGGCCCGGCCCGATCCGCGCGCTGCTGGCCACCCGGCCCACGGCGTTCCGGTCACTGATCGACGTCGAACGCGGCGCATACGGCCCCAGGGTCGGGGCGCTGTGGGACGGCCACGTCGCCATCTGGCTGACCACGGCCAAAATCAACAAATGCTCGACCATCTGGACGATCACCAATAAGGACAACTCGCTGCCCGACCATCAGTCCGGGCAATCGCTGCCACCGGGAAGCGCATTCGGGCAGGCCCCCGCATATCGATTCCCCGGCTATCTCGGCTTCCACATCGTCGAGCGGTGGCAATTCCACTACTCGCAGGTTGTCAAGTCCACCCGCTGACGACGACGGCCGCCGGCCGCGTGAAGTACCGGATGCTGGGTAGCTTGACGGCATGCAGATCTGGCTGACCGGGGCGCCGCTGCTGGGCGGCAGCGTGCAGAGCGCGCGGCATGCCGTCGAACTGTTCGCGGCGTTCGGGTCGACGGCGCTCATCGGGCTGGAGCGCACCATCCAGGGCAAGAGCGCCGGTTTGCGGACGTAGACAATCGTGGGCACCTCCTCGGCGCTGATCATGTTGGTCAGCAAGTACGGCTTCAGCGACGTGCTGTCGGCGGGCAGCATCGTGCTATGCCCGTCTCGCGTTGCGGCCCAAGTGGTTTCCGGGATCGGATTCCTCAGTGCCGGCATCATCATCACCCGGCGCGGTGCGGTGCACGGTCTTACCACGGCGGCCGCGGTGTGGGAATCGGCGGCCATCGGTTTGGCCACCGGCGCGGGCCTGCTGCTGCTGGCGA
Organism: Mycobacterium lepraemurium; assembly: GCA_002291465.1. Taxonomy (GTDB): domain Bacteria; phylum Actinomycetota; class Actinomycetes; order Mycobacteriales; family Mycobacteriaceae; genus Mycobacterium; species Mycobacterium avium. The sequence goes on from CP021238.1 coordinate 2,478,694, forward strand.
TCGCGGTCGGCGGGCTGCACTTCGTGAGCGCGCTGGCGTTCAATGCGGTGGAACGCCAACTCAATGTGCGGCTGCGCGGCACGGTCCGGTTGCGCATCATCTACGCCAACGGCCGCGGCGTGCTGCGCGAGTTGCTGCGTCTTTCCGGGCAGCGCGACTGGCAGCTCACCGAGCTCGACGCCGACCCGCACGACATCGACGACGGCGAAGTCGCGGTGTCAATGACGTTGTCGGGAGCCAAGATCGCCGATGCGGCGCACGTCTTCGCCGAGGTGGACGGGGTCGCCGCGGTGCTGTCGGCCGATGACGCGACGGACTGAATTCAGCCGACGTTGCCGACCGGCTGCGCCTAGTGGGTGGCCCGGGTGGCGGCGTAAGAGACGGCCACCCCCGCCGCACTGAGCACGGTGAAGACGGTGAACAGCAGGTGGGCGGCCATCTCGTCACCCCCGGTGGCGGTGTTGACGACGACGCCGGCCAACCCGGCGCCGATCGCAGCGGAAGTCAGCTGGACGGTGTTGATCGCCGCCGAAGCGGCGCCGCCCTCGGCCGGGTCGTTGACCGACGCCATAGCCCGCGCCGACAGATGCGGCCAGGCCATCCCGATGCCCGTGCCGGCGACCAGCAGCGCCACGGCCCACAGCGCGGCGGTCCAGACCGACCCGTCACCGTGCCGGGCCACCGCCCCCAGCGCCAGCCCGGACGCCGCCACGAGCGGCGCCACCATGACCACCCGTCCCACCGTGCACGGGTTCTCCAGGGACGCGCTGACGATCTCGCTGACCGTCCAGCCCAGCGCGAGCGCCGCTCCCAGGAAGCCGGCCGCGATCGGGGTGAAGTGGGCCAGCCGCTGATCGAACAGCGACACATAGGTGTTCACCATCGCGGCGGCCATCAGCACGCCCATGGTCAGGTAGATCCACTTCAGCGGCCCGGGTGAGAACACGCTGGGCGGCAGGATGGCGGCGTGCATGCGCCAGTCGACGACCACGAACAGCCCGACCAGCATGATCCCGGCCGCCAGTAGCCCGAAGGTCGCCGCGGTGTTGTGCGGGATCTGCGCCACGCTGACCGCCAGGGCGGCGACACCGATGATCAGCAGCGACCACACCGGCACCTTCATCCGGGGTATGGCGGGGGCCGGGTCGACGCGGGCCATCGCGACCGGCACCAGCAGCGCCATCAGCGCGGTCAGGACGGCCATCACCACGAAGGCCCAGCGCCAGATCCCGAGCTACGCGAACAGCCCGCCCGTCGCGGGCCTGACCACGGTCGCGACACCCCACATCGCCGACACCAGCGCCGAGCCGCGGGTCCACAACCAGCGTGGCAGCGCCAAGTTGATCACCGCGTAGCCTAGGCCGGCCAGCAAGCCGCCGGCCACCCCCTGCATGGCGCGCCCAGCAATCAAAACATGCATATCGGGTGCCGCACCGCAAACCAGGCTGGCGATGCCGAACACGGCCAGCCCCAGCAGATACGACGCCCGCGCGCCGACGCGCAGCAGCATCGGATTGACCATGGTGGCCGCGACCACCGAGCCGACCAGATACAGCGTCGTCACCCACGCGTAGAGCCGACTGCCGCCGATCTCGGCGATGGTGTTGAGCAACAAGCTGGTGTTCAGGAACTCATTCGTGGCCTAGAGCGCCACGCCGCCGGCGAGCAGGATCGAGGTCCTCAGATACCTGGCGCCCAGCAGCTCTCGCCAGCCGCCGGTGATGGTCGCCGCATCTGTCACCCCTCCACCGTATGGCGTGCCGCGGCGATGCGAGCTGGAGATCGGTTGCCAGCAAACTCATTTCAGGCCGACGGCGTCCATTCCGCGCAGCTCCTTCTTCAGGTCGGCGATCTCGTCGCGGAACCGCGCGGCGAGCTCGAACTGCAGGTCGCGGGCCGCGGCCATCATCTGCGCGGTGAGGTCCTTGATCAGGTCGGCCAGCTCGGCGCGGGGCATGTTGGTGGTGTCGCGGCCCTCGACGATGCCGGCGCTGACGGCCCGGCCCGGCTCGCCCTGGGCGCGCCGCCCGCGGGACATGCTGCGCCCGGAGCCGATCTCGGCGGTGTCGGTGTCGTCGGCCTCCCGGTAGACCTGGTCGAGGATGTCGGCGATCTTCTTGCGCAGCGGCTGCGGATCGATGCCGTGGGCCTCGTTGTAGGCGATCTGCTTGGCCCGGCGCCGCTCGGTCTCGTCGATGGCCTCCTTCATCGACTCGGTGATGGTGTCGGCGTACATGTGCACCTCGCCGGAGACGTTGCGGGCTGCGCGGCCGATGGTTTGAATCAGGCTGCGCGCGGACCGCAGGAAGCCTTCCTTGTCGGCATCCAGGATCGCCACCAGCGACACCTCGGGCAGGTCGAGGCCCTCACGCAGCAGGTTGATGCCGACAAGCACGTCGTACTCGCCCAGCCGCAGCTGGCGCAGCAGCTCCACCCGGCGCAACGTGTCGACCTCGGAGTGCAGGTAGCGCACCCGGATACCCATCTCCAGCAGGTAGTCGGTGAGGTCTTCGGCCATCTTCTTGGTCAGCGTCGTGACCAGCACCCGTTCGTCGGCCTCGGTGCGCTTGCGGATTTCGCCGATCAGGTCGTCGATCTGCCCCTTGGTCGGCTTGACCACCACCTTGGGATCGACCAGCCCGGTGGGGCGGATCACCTGCTCGACGAACTCGCCGCCGGTCTGGCCGAGTTCGTACGGGCCCGGGGTGGCCGACAGGTAGACCGTCTGGCCGATGCGGTCTGCGAACTCCTCCCAGGTGAGCGGGCGGTTGTCGCAGGCCGACGGCAGCCGGAACCCGTACTCGACCAGGTTGCGTTTGCGCGACATGTCGCCCTCGTACATGCCGCCGATCTGCGGGACGGTGACGTGGGACTCGTCGATGACCAGCAGGAAATCTTCCGGGAAGTAGTCGAGCAGGGTGGCCGGCGGCGAGCCCGGGCCTCGGCCGTCGATGTGGCGCGAATAGTTCTCGATGCCCGAGCAGAATCCGACCTGGCGCATCATCTCGATGTCGTAGTTGGTGCGCATCCGCAGCCGTTGGGCCTCCAGAAGCTTGCCCTGGCCCTCCAGTTCGGCCAGTCGCTCGGCCAGCTCCTGCTCGATCGTGGATATGGCGTGGGCCATTCTTTCCGGGCCGGCCACGTAGTGGGTGGCCGGGAAGATCCGCAGCGAGTCGACTTGGCGGATCACGTCGCCGGTCAGCGGGTGCAGGTAGTATAGCGCCTCGATCTCGTCGCCGAAGAACTCGATGCGTACGGCCAGCTCTTCGTAGGACGGGATGATCTCGACGGTGTCGCCGCGGACCCGGAACGAGCCGCGGGTGAAGGACAGGTCGTTGCGGGTGTATTGGACGTCGACCAGCAGCCGCAGCAGGGCGTCGCGGGGCACCTCGGTGCCGACCCGCAGCTCCACCGAGCGGTCCAGGTAGGACTGCGGCGTGCCCAGGCCGTAGATGCACGACACCGAGGCCACCACCACCACGTCACGGCGCGACAGCAGGCTCGAGGTCGCCGAGTGCCTGAGGCGCTCGACGTCGTCGTTGATGGAGCTGTCCTTTTCGATGTAGGTGTCGGTCTGCGCGATGTACGCCTCGGGCTGGTAGTAATCGTAGTACGACACGAAGTATTCAACCGCGTTGTGCGGCAACATCTCTCGCAGTTCGTTGGCCAGCTGGGCGGCCAGCGTCTTGTTGGGCGCCATCACCAGCGTCGGCCGTTGCAGCCGCTCGATGAACCAGGCGGTGGTGGCCGACTTGCCGGTGCCGGTGGCCCCGAGCAGCACCACGTCGCGCTCCCCCGCCCTGATGCGGCGCTCGAGCTCGTCGATGGCGGCCGGCTGGTCACCGGCCGGCGCGTGCGGGCTGACCACCTCGAAGCGGCCGCCGGACCGCACCAGCCCTTCGACGGCCTTTTCGGCCGGGCGGTACTCCGAATGCGCGACCACTGGATGTTCCGTGGCAAATGCCATGTCACCAGGGTAGAGGCGATCACCGACAAGTGCGGCGGGGCGGGCTTCACCGAGGTCGGCGGACTCACGGTCGACTCGACTTCAGCGGATTGCTCACGGTGGGTCCGCATAGATACGAGGTTCATTCACCACGGGGCGATTTTCGTCGCGAGGCCGCTTTGCCGACGACGTTCCCTGCGATGGCGTGATCCGGTAGGTGTCGGGGATATCCGACGGACGCGCAGGCAGATCATCTTCCAGGGGATAGCCGCACCAGAGGATCTCGCCTGGTTCACGCGGATAGTTGGACGTCGCGCAGCCTTCCTCCAAGTCGAGGAGGAAGTAGTTAGGTCGCCGCCTCATCCGCGTCCAGCCACGGGCCCTGGTCAATGATCGACCCCCTCGTGTCGCGCGCCAGTCCCCAGGTGATGTCAGACGGTGGGGATGTGTAAACCAAATACATCATCGGCCCCTTGGTCCACGCATGCGACACCAGATACGCGTGATTCCCCTGCGGGGGGTTCGCAACTTGGTTCTCGAAATCGATGCGGCGCAACAACTTTCGCAACACTTCTGCCGCGAATTCGTCTCGAGCGTCGGTAATTTCAGTTGATTGGCACATTGTTGTTAACCCATGGCGGAGTCCACGTCCATTTCGGTCCCTATTGAATCACTCCGCTTCCGCCCTCGAGGGGAAACATTGTGATCACCCCCTTCTGCTCCCCACCGGGCACGTCCGCACGCCCGACCCGGGGATCGACCACGATCCTCATCGTCAGACTCTCGCCAGTGTCCTGGCAGCTGGCGCAGTGAACGCGGTTGATAAGGACGTCATAACGAAGCGTACCGTCCGGTTGGTGCTCTGGACGGCTATGTGAGATCAGGTCTTTAAAGACATTGGGGTTGACCACGCCATGCCTCCAATACGCCTTGTCCCAGCCCCATCCCTACTCTTTTTTCTGCGTCGTAGTAACCCCGCCGCAGCACGACATGGTTGCCGTCGAGATCGGTTGCCTCGGCCACCACCTCGTTGACTGGATAGGATCCGTTGGGCGGTGAATCTTCTTTGAAGGTGTGGTGATCGACCGCTTGGAATTTCGGCTTGCGCTGAGGCGCATCGGAATCCGGGTTTGCGGAAACGTGTCGCGGATTCCGGCCGTGGCCGCGGTGACTCTGCCGGCGACCTGCTGGTCCAGGGCGACCAATTCAGCGGCGCGCCGGCGTATGTCACCGGCGAAGGCTTGCGCCTGAGCCTGCCGGGCCGCTCGTTGCGCAGCCGAACCACCCGTCGAACGGTCTGCGACCGACATGTCTTCGTACACATCGAAGCCCGACCGCATGGCGTCCTCGACGGCGTAGCGGACTCGCGAGCGGGCCGCGACCAATTCGGAGGCGCCGCTTCGGGCGACTCCGGCCGCTACCCGCAGTTGGTCGGCGACCCCGCTGGTCTTCCCCACGTCGTCGTGCGTCGCAGCGTGCAACGCGTCAGCCGCGCGGCCTCGCCAATCACTGGACAGACCGTCCCGCCAGACTTGGTGGATGACTGAGTAACTCCGCTCGCCGACGGCCGCCCAGTGGCGGGCGGCGTCGGTCAGGTGTTGGGTCGGCCACACCAACACCTGCGAGAGGTCGGGGAACCCGGCCACCGCTGCCACCGCGGCCATCGCGTCCGCCGAGTCCGCCTCGTTGGAGGTGTAGCGCCGGCCCGCCTCGGCGACACGACGTGAATGCGCCTGCACCCGGTTGGCAAGCCCAGCCGTGAAAGCCGTGACGTCGGCATGAGCGACGTTGACCGCGGCCACGCTGGCCTGGCTCGGCAATCCCGAGGCCGTCGGCGCCGCTGGAACGTGCAATTCGCCCGCTGCCGTCGCCCAGCGACCAGCCATCGCCGCCAATCCAGCGGGGTCCACCCGCACTGCCTGCATAGGTGGGGATTTTATTGGGAATGCGACGCGGCGAAAGCCAGTCAGCGCCAGGCCCACCGCTGCCACATCCGTCACGTGCGTACCTGTCCGGAAGGACAACGTCTCTCCCAAACTCGCTACCGCATCCGCTAGCGAGTTTGAAACTCACCTCATGGTGTCCGGAGACCCGGGACCCTGAGGCGCCAAAAGACAACTACCCAGCGGGACGCGTCCAGGTGCGGGTGACCGGATCGCACTGCAGCAGGTAGCCGTCACTGGAGGTGCTCATGGCGAACACCGAGGTGCCCGGCCAGTCGCACGAGCTACCGGCCGCGTGCACGCCCATGGTGATCGGCGCCTTGGGCCAACTGCTGCCCTCGCAGACGATCTGCTCGTTGTTGGTCGGGTCGTAGGCGACCTTGCCGACATCGCTGCACAGCCCGCCCAGCACCGGCGGCGCCGGCGCGGCCGCGGTGGGCGAGGCGTTGATCACCGAAGCGGGATCGGCCGCGGTCACTCCTGGAGGCGCGTCGCCGACCCGAGTGGCCACCACCGGCACCCGCACCACTGCCCCCTGAGCGCCGCACTCGTTGCTCAGCACCGTCTCGGTCTCGGTGCCGCGCAGCGTCCCGTCGCTCTGCGGCGCCAGCGACCAGGCGATCGTCTCCTGCTGAGTCGCCCCTGCCGGCCCGCCGGGCCGGGTGCAGCCCACCCACTGCTGTTCGGTCGCGCCCTGCCAGTAACCGCCCACGAAGCGCAGAGTGTCCGTCTGGCCCCCGTCGGGACCGCCGGCCGCTTGATGGGTGGCGTCGTCCAACCGGGTCCCGGTGGCGGCACACCCGCTGCTGGTGCACGCCGACCGGAGGGCCCACCAGTTGGTACCGGCTCCGTCGCGCCGGATCCCGATGCCGTTGGTGGTGCGCTTGGTCTGGTCGTAGTCCAGCTTGTAGGTCCCGTTGAACACCGGTCCGCCCGCGATGGGCGCGGCGACGGCGGCGGGCGGCGACGGTTTCGACGCGAGCGCGGGGTTGGCCGGCGGGGCGCCGGGCTGAAACGAGTAGAGCACCGACCAGGTCGCCGCGACGGCGACGAGCACCGCGCACACCAACGCGGCGGCCCACCGGGTTTGCGGCGAGGACCGGTGCGTCACGGCGGCGATGACACGGCCCGGCCCGCGTCGGCGGTGCGGCGGCGACGTGACGGTGCGCGACCGGCATCAGGGCCGATCGCGGCGGCGCCGTCGCACTCCCGGCTGACGGCGGCGGCGAACGCGCGACACCGGTCGAACCTGTCCTCGGGCACCCTGGCCAGGGCCTGGCAGAACACCTCGTCCAGCGCGGCCATCTCGGGCCGGAAATCGCTGAGCCGGGGCGGGTCCTCGTGCAGATGCTGACCGATCACCGCGATCGGGTTGGAGTGCTGGAACGGCGGCGCACCGGTGAGCAGATGGAAAGACGTTGCGGCCAAAGCATATTGGTCTGCCCGGCCGTCGATGGGCGAACCGGTCAGCTGCTCGGGCGCGGCATACGCCACCGTCCCCACCGCGACGTTGGTTTCGGTGATCCCGCTGATGTCGCCCAGATGCCGCTAAACTCCGAAGTCCGCCAACAAGATTCGCCGCTACCCCGCTTCGGGATGGGTGAGCAGGATGTTGGCCGGCTTCACATCCCGGTGCAGCAGGCCGCGCGCGTGCGCGTAGTCCAGCGAACCCGCCACCGGCTGCACGATGGCACACACCACGTCCAACGGCATGCCGCCGGGGCAGCTTTCTTTGACCAGCCGCGAGGCGTCGGTGACCTCGACGTAGTCCATCGAGATCCACAGGTGGCCGTTGAATTCACCGCGGTCGTGGACGCCGACGATGTGCGGATGCCACAGCGTCGCGGCCAGACCGGCCTCCCGGTTGAATCTTTCGCGAAACTCGGGATCGACCGTCACCGCCTCGGCGAGCACCTTGATCACGTCGCGACGCGGCAGCCGGGGATGCAGAGCCAGGTACACCTCGGCCATACCACCGGCGCCCAGCTGCCGCAAAATGGTGGACCCGGCGAACGACGCTCCGTTGCCTATCGTCAGTCGAGATCCGCCGGGCTCGCTGTGCCCTTGCGCCGCTGCGGGTTCCGGGTGCGGGCGGGAATCGACCGGCGGGATCCGGCGAAACAGCTGCCCGATGGGCATGCCGGGCAGCGACTGAAAGCCCGCGCGCAGCGCCGCGCGGGCTTTCAGTCGCGGGTTGCTCAACAGTCGCCGCCCGGCCCCGATGCGCCGGGTAGTTCCCTTGTGCTCGTTCACGTCTGCCTCACCCCCTCGTTACCGGTCGCCTCCACTGTGATTCGGATCGCACCCGCGGCTGGTCCGGACGCAGTCTGCTTGCACCCCTCCCGTTCGAATAATGCCGCACGCCAGTGGGCGATTCGCCTCGGCAGGTTATGAAAGCGCTGTGAGTGACCGAACCGAAACAAAGGGAAGTCACAGCCGCGACTCATGGAGGCACTGTCGACGCGGGCCGATACTTGAGTGGTGACTTAACCCGCCCCGCCCATCCTGACAATTCGGCACGACGGGTCCCAACGATCCTTCGCGGCCGGGCACGAGGTGGTCGTCGGACGCCACGTGCAGGCCGATGTGCGCATCCCGGATCCGCGGATCTCGCGTGCGCATCTGATCCTGCGTTTCGAGCAGGGCCGCTGGCTGGCGATCGACAACGGCTCGCTCAACGGCACCTACCTCAACGGCTACCGGATGCCGGTCGTCGACATCTACGACGGCCAGAGCATCCACGTCGGAAACCCGCACGGCCCGCGGCTGACCTTCTCGCTGGGGCCGCAGCAGGGTCACGCGGGCCACCCGGCCCGGCCCCGGCCGAGTCATGACTCCGGGCCGCCGACCCTGACCTGGACCGCGATCACCGAGCAGACCAACCCGACGCACCCGCCGCGGCGCCCGGTGCCGCCCCGCCGACCGGCCCGACCGCCGAGCACACCGCCGGAGGAACGCACCGTCATCGTCCCCGGCTCGCCGGCCCGATCGCACGTCGGCCCCGCGAGCGCTCCAGCCGAGCCACCGCGGACATCGCCCACGCCGGCAACGGAATTCACCGTGATCGACGCCAAGACGGCCGACGTGTCGAACCTGGCGACGCGGTTCGTGAAACTGCTGTCCCCGCGCGCCTCCTCGGCCGCGGGCACGGCCGGCGCCATGACGATCGGCCGTGCCGCCGACAACGACATCGTTGCCGACGTCCTGGCGTCGCGCCACCACGCGACGCTGGTGCCCACGGCGCTGGGCACCGAGATCCGCGACAACAGCGTCAACGGAACCTTCGTCAACGGCACCCGGGTCGGTTCGGCGATCCTGTCCGACGACGACGTCGTCACCATCGGCAACGTCGACCTGGTGTTCCGCGACGGCACGCTGACCGAACGCGGCCAAACCGCAACGCGCAGCGGCGGTCTCGAGGTGCGCAACGTCAAGTACATCGTCGACGACGGCAAGCAGCTGCTCGACAACATCTCGCTGACCGCGCGCCCGGGAACGCTGACCGCGGTGATCGGCGGGTCGGGCGCCGGAAAGAGCACCCTGGCCCGGCTCATCGCCGGCTACACGACGCCGAGTTCGGGCTCGGTGACGTTCGAGGGGCACAACATTCACGGCGAGTACGCCTCCCTGCGCAGCCGGATCGGCATGGTGCCGCAGGACGACGTGGTGCATCGCCAGCTGACCGTCAACCAGGCGCTGGGCTACGCCGCCGAACTGCGTCTGCCGCCCGACACCGGCAAGGCCGACCGCGACCGGGCGGTCGCGCAGGTCCTCGAGGAACTCGACCTAACCAAGCACGCCGACACCCGCGTCGACAAACTGTCCGGTGAGCAGCGCAAACGCGCCTCGGTGGCACTCGAACTGCTGACCGGACCGTCGCTGCTGATCCTCGATGAACCGACCTCAGGCCTGGATCCCGCGCTGGACCTGCAAGTCATGACGATGCTGCGCCAGTTAGCCGACACCGGCCGGGTAGTGCTGGTGGTCACCCACTCGCTGTCCTACCTGGACGTGTGCGACCAGGTGCTGCTGATGGCTCCGGGCGGCAAGACGGCCTACTGCAGCGCCCCCGACCGGATCGGGTCGGCGATGGGAACTACCAACTGGGCCAAGATCTTCACTCAGGTCGGCGCCGATCCCGAGGAAGCCAACCGCCACTTCCGAGAACAGCGCGAGGCCCAGCAACGGCCCCACAAACCCGACCACGCCGACGAGCCCGAAGATCTGGGCGAGCCGGTGCATACCAGTCTGCGGCACCAGATTTCGACGATCGCGCGCAGACAGGTCCGGCTGGTGGTGGCCGACCGCGCCTACTTCGTCTTCCTGGTGCTGCTGCCGTTCATCCTGAGTTCGCTGTCATTGACCGTGCCGGGCCACAACGGATTTCGCGTTCCGGCGCCGGCGGTCGGGACACCCGACGAGGCCGCACAGATCCTGGCCCTGCTGCTGCCGGCCGCGGCGTTCATGGGAACCGCGTTGACGATTCGCGATCTGGTCGGCGAACGCGCCATCTTCCAGCGCGAGCAGGCGGTGGGCCTGTCGACCACCGCCTACCTGCTCGCCAAGACCGCGGTGTTCTGCGGCTTCGCCGTGCTGCAGTCGGCGACCGTGACGGCGATCGTGGTGATCGGCAAGGGTGCCCCGACGCGCGGCGTGGTGCTGTTCGGCCAATCCACCGCCGGCGCCGTCGCCGTCGCCGAACTGTTCGCCACGGTCGCGGCGACATGTGTCGCCTCGGCCGTTCTGGGCCTGGCCATCTCGTCGCTGGTCCGCTCCAGCGAGCAGATCATGCCGCTGTTCGCCGTCACCGTGATGGCGCAGCTGGTGCTGTGCGGCGGCATGGTGCCGGTGACCGGCCGGCTGGGCCTGAACCAGTTGTCGTGGGCGATGCCGGCGCGCTGGGGCTACGCCGCGGCGTCGGCCACGGTGGACCTGCGCCATCTGGTGCCCGATTCGCTGCTGTCGCAGGATCGGTTCTGGCTGCACACGCCGGGGACCTGGCTGCTCGACATGGGCATGCAGGCCGCGCTGGCGCTGTGCTACGCCGTCTTCGTGCGGTGGAAGATCCGGTTGCGCCGGTGAGGAATCGGTGAACGGCCGGTAAGGTGACATCATCCACCCTCCCAAGGATGAGACGTTCGACCTGCGGGCCCGCACCAACACCGATCCGAAGGGCATCGTGCGGACCGTCGACGAGTACGCAGTGCGGCCGTGGGGCCTGTACCTGGCCCGCCCCACCCCCGGCCGCGTCCAGTTCCATTACCTCGAGTCGTGGCTGCTGCCGTCGTCGGGCTTGCGCGCCACGGTTTTTCACTTCAGTCCCGGGGACGAACGCGATCACGACTACTACCTGGACGTGGGCGACTACCTGCCCGGGCCCACGGTGTGGCTTCGGAGGACCACTACCTGGACATCGAGGTCCACACCGGCATCCGCGCCGAGCTGACCGATGTCGACGAGTTGCTCGATGCCCTCCGGCACGGCCTACTCACCCCGGAGGTCGCCAAACGGGCGATCCAACGCGCGGTGGCCGCCGTCAACGGGCTGGCCCGCAACGGCTATGACCTGACCCGGTGGCTGAGCGAGATCGGCATGGAACTGACCTGGCGGGGACGCGCCGCGGCGCCGGAGCCGGCGCCGTGACCGACTTCGCCGCGCTGCCCGATTCCGTGCGTGCCGCGCTGCGCGACGAGCCCGTGCCCCAGTGGTGCTCGCCCACGCTGGCCACCCTCACCGAGAAGCGATTCTCCGACCCGCACTGGATCTTCGAGCACAAGTTCGACGGCATGCGCTGCCTGGCCTTCCGCGACGGCGACCGAGTCCGGCTGCTGTCGCGAAACCGCAAGCCGCTCAACGGGACTTACCCGGAATTGGTGGAGGCGCTGGCCGCGCAGCGCGAGACGCGCTTCGTGCTGGACGGCGAGGTGGTGGCGTTCGAGGGCCGCCGCACCAGCTTCGCCCGGCTGCAGGGCCGGCTGGGCATCACCGGCCCCGACGTGGCCCGGGCTCGCCGGTGCATGTCTACTACTACGTGTTAGACCTGCTGCATCTCGACAGCAAGTCGACCGTAGCGGTGCCGCTGATCTGGTGTAAGAGATTGCTGCGCAAGGCAATCGACTTCACCGATCCGCTGCGCTATGCACCGCACCGGGTCGGGGCCGGGATGGCCGCGTACCGGGCGGCGTGCGGTCGCGGTGACGAAGGTGTGATCGCCAAGCGGGCCGAATCGGCCTATGACGGCCGCCGCTCGGAGAACTGGTTGAAGTTCAAATGCGTGCGCGACCAGGAATTCGTGGTCGGCGGCTACACCAGCCCCAAGGGCAAGCGGCTCGAGTTGGGCGCCCCGCTGCTGGGCTACTACCAGGGGGACCAGTTGCGCTACGCCGGCAAGGTGGGCACCGGTTTCGACGACGCGTCGCTACACCGCTTGCACCAGCTGCTGTCCGGGATCGCCCGTGACACAACGCCATCCACCGGGGGTTTGGTGCCCGAGGCCGGCGCGCACTGGGTGCGCCCGGAGCTGGTGGTCCAGATCGGGTTCACCGAGTGGACTCGCGACGGAAAGCTACGTCACCCCCGCTATCTCGGCATCCGCACCGACAAGGATCCCGCCGAGGTGATCCGGGAGACGCGCTGATGCCGGAACTGCCCGACGTGGAGGGATTCCGGCGGCAACTGGCCGACGCGTTGCCGGGGCGACGCATCCGGCAGGTGCGGGTGCACGATCCCGGGACCTTGCGCAACACCACCGCGACAACGCTGGCCCGCCGGCTGACCGGGCGGCGGTTCGCCGGCCCGCGACGACACGGCAAGTGGCTGGTGCTGCCCACCGACGGCCCGACGCTGCTGATCCACAGCGGAATGACCGGGCGCCCCTATTATTGCGCCGACTGTGCCGCCGAGGACCGCTACTAGCATCTGGTGGTGTCGCTGGACCAAGGCGAACTGCGCTACACCGGTCTTCGTAAATTGCGGGTAGTGTGGCTGGCCGACGATCCCGACGATCTGGTGCCCATCACCGGCCGGCAAGGCCCCGACGCGCTGGGTCTTGGCCTACCCGAGTTCCGCGACGCGCTGGCGGCGCGCTCGGCCCGAAGGCGCGGGCTCAAATCCGCGCTGATGGACCAGTCGGTGCTCGCCGGGCTGGGCAACCTGCTGGTCGACGAGATCTGCTGGCGGGCCCGGATCCGCCCCACCCGCGCGGTGGCGGACCTGGACGACGACGAGGTGAAGGCGCTGCACCGCGCGATGACGCAGGTGCTGCGCACCGCGGTGCGCCATGGCCGGGTGTCGGGCCCGCCGCGCTGGCTCACCGGCGCCCGCGATGCGCCCGACCCGCACTGCCCCCGCTGCGGCGCCCGCCTGGACCACGCCCGGGTGGCCGGCCGGACCACCCTGTGGTGCCCGCGCTGTCAGCCCGGGTAATCTCGGCGCATGAGCGCCAGCAACCACAGGTTGGTGCCGATCGCCGCCCTGATCATCATCGCGGCCGGCTCCCAGCTAAGTCCGGCACCGGCACGGGCGGATCTGCACAACATCACCTATCGGGCCAGGATCGACGCCGTCACCACCGGCAGTCAGGCCACCTTCGTGACCAACGGCGGCCAGACCAACACCGCCGCGCTGAGTTCGATGCCCGGCAACGCCTTCGAGGCCGACACGGTTCTGCCCGACCCGCAGCAGGCCGGGATGCGCATCGTGCTGCACTTCCCCTACGCGGCGAACGTGCACTGCGAAATCGACGTGGACGACGACGTTTTCGTGCAGACCGATCAGATGGTCAGGCCGGCGCCGGGCAACACCGACCCCATGAACGGGGCCCTGCAGTGCGGCGCACCGCTGCCCTGAGACCCCGCGTCTAGGGCTTCCAGCCCGTCAAGTCGGCCCAATCCCAGGCCCGCCGGTAGGCGTCGCGAAACCACGGCCCCTTGACGGCGACGTAGGCGTCGATGTCACCGGCGGCCTGCTGTTCGGCGCTGCGCTTGACGGCCAGATAGTCCGCCCGAGCATCGGGGTCGGCGGTCAACCAGTCCACGAACAGCAGGGCGAACTGCTGGCCGGGCCAGCCGTCCACCCGGATATGCACGTTGGTGGGCCGGACCGGGTCCGCCGAGGCGTGAATCCGCTTGTGCCACCAGGACAGATCGTCGGTGTGATCGTAGCGCTCGACGGTGCTGCGGGCGTCGGGCTTGGCGACGTCGGCGGTGATGTGTTCGAGGCGAGGGTATCCGGCGGCCAGCAACGGTTCGACGAGTTCGTCGGCGGCGGCGAGGGATTCCACGGTGATCTGGATGTCGATGACGTCCTTGACCGCGAAATCCGGATCCCCGGGCAACGCCGTGGAGCCGACGTGGTCGACGCGCAGCGCCCGATGGCCGGATGCGGTCTTGAGCCGGTTGACGATTCGCTGCGCCTGGGCCGGCCACTCGGGATCGGGCGGCACCAACCGCACCGGCGCCCGGGCGATCTGACGCATGCTCAGGTTGTGGGCGAACGGCACGATGCGCTCGTTCCACACCTGCTGGGCCCGTTGCACCAACTCCGCCGGGCTGCCCGAGTTGTCCAACCAGATGTCGGCGACGGCGCGGCGCTGCTCGTCGCTGGCCTGCGCGGCGATCCGGGTGCGGGCGTCGGCTTCGGCCATGCCGCGCTGCTCGACCAGCCGCCGCAGCCGCACCTCGACATCGGCGTACACGATGACGACGAGCGGGAACAGCGGCGCCATCTCGGACTCCACCAACAGTGGAATATCCTCGACCACAACGGAATCCGCGGGCACCGACGCGATGATCTCGGCGCGGCGTGCACCCACCAGCGGATGCACGATCCCGTTGAGCGTCTGACGGGCGGCGTCGTCGGCGAAAGCCTTGGCCGCCAACGCCGGCCGGTCCAGCGATCCGTCCGCGAGCAGAATGTCGCGTCCGAACGCCTCGACCAGCGCCGCCAGGCCCTCGGTTCCGGGCCGGACCACCTCACGGGCGATGACGTCACCGTCGACGACGACCGCACCGCACTGCGCGAACGCGGAGGACAGCGCCGACTTGCCGGCGCCGATGCCACCGGTCAACCCGATGCGCAGCATCAGCGAGCTGAATCAGGCGTTGCCGGCGAGCTTTTCCCGCAGCGCGGCCAGTTGGGCGTCGCTGGCCAGCGAACCGCCCGCCTTCTCCGCCGGTGCGCCGTTGCCGGGCGACTGCTCGCCGCCGGCGTGCCCGGCCGCCTCGGCCGCGGCGAACTTCTCCATCTGCGCGGTGTGCATCTTGTGCCGGCGCTCGGCCTCGGCGTAGCGGGCCTCCCACTCGGCGCGCTGCTTCTCGAATCCCTCGAGCCATTCGTTGGTTTCGGGGTCGAAGCCCTCGGGGAAGATGTAGTTGCCCTGCTCGTCGTAGGAGTCGGCCATGCCGTACTTGGCGGGGTCGAACTCCTCGATGTAGCCCTCGTTGGCCTGCTTGAGGCTCAAAGAGATCCGGCGCCGCTCCAGGTCGATGTCGATGACCTTGACCATCGCGTCGTCGCCGACCGCGACCACCTGGTCGGGCACCTCGACGTGGCGCTCGGCCAGCTCGGAGATGTGCACCAGACCCTCGATACCCTCCTCGACGCGCACGAACGCGCCGAACGGGACCAGCTTGGTGACCTTGCCGGGCACGATCTGGCCGATGGCGTGGGTGCGGGCGAAGTGGCGCCACGGGTCTTCCTGAGTTGCCTTGAGCGACAACGAAACCCGCTCGCGGTCCATGTCGACGTCGAGCACCTCGACGGTGACCTCGTCGCCCACCTGCACCACCACGGACGGGTGGTCGATGTGCTTCCAGGAGAGCTCGGAGACGTGCACCAGGCCGTCCACGCCGCCGAGGTCGACGAATGCGCCGAAGTTGACGATGGAGGAGACCACACCCTTGCGGATGGCACCCTTCTGCAGCTGGTTGAGGAACTCGCTGCGCACCTCGGACTGGGTCTGCTCCAGCCAGGCGCGGCGGCTCAGCACCACGTTGTTGCGGTTCTTATCCAGCTCGATGATCTTGGCCTCGATCTCCTTGCCGATGTACGGCTGCAGATCGCGGACCCGGCGCATCTCGACCAGCGAGGCGGGCAGGAAGCCGCGCAGGCCGATGTCGAGGATCAGGCCACCCTTGACCACCTCGATGACAGTGCCCTTGACGGCCTCTTCCTTCTCCTTGAGCGCCTCGATGGTGCCCCAGGCGCGCTCGTACTGAGCGCGCTTCTTGGACAGAATCAGGCGGCCCTCTTTGTCCTCCTTGGTGAGGACCAGGGCTTCCACCTCGTCTCCCACGGAAACGACCTCGTTGGGGTCGACGTCGTGCTTGATGGAGAGCTCGCGGGCGGGGATGACCCCTTCGGTCTTGTAGCCGATGTCGAGGAGCACCTCGTCCCGGTCCACTTTGACGATCGTGCCTTCGACGATGTCGCCATCGTTGAAGTACTTGATCGTTTTGTCGATTGCGGCGAGAAAGTCCTCGCTGGAGCCAATGTCGTTGACGGCTACTTGGGGCGAGGTGACGGCGGGACTCGGCATGTTGTTGGGTTGCTCCGGACAGGTTTGGCCGTAGGGACAATTGGGATTTACCTGTCGAGGCTACTCGACTGTGCGCAAGCTGGCCAAACCCGGACCCGCCGCGTCACCCGGTCCGCTGCGCCACCCGGGTGGTGAAGGTGCCGTGATAGCTCATCGGGACGTGAAACGGCAGCCACGCCTCCGCGACCGGCCCGTCGGCCACGTGCGCCGCGTCCACCACCATCAACCTGCTGCGATGCCGCGATTCGTCATAGCCGACGGTGAGCAGCCACCCGCCGTCCTCGGCGGTGCCGCTGGGCCGCGGCACGAAGATCGGCTCCACCAACACCTGCCCGGGTGGGCAGTACGTTTGCGCCTCGCCTGTGCGGTGGTCGACGCGGGCTATCCCTTGTCCGGGGCACCTGGCCGGGCCCTGGACGGTCAGGTTAGGAGACGTGGTGGCGCATGGTGCCGCGGCGCGGGTCGATCTGGGGGACTTCGCAGCCGAAATCGGCCAGTGGCTCGCGGGTCACCCGGCCCGACGCCGCGATCCGGAACCGGGTGAGCACCACGGCGTCCTCGATAGCTCCGTGGTCGTCGACCTGCGCGATGTCCGAGCGGATGTGCGCGGTGTAGTTCTTCATGCCGACGTAGGTCTGCGGCGCGAACCGCGGCAGTTCGACGACGACGTCGTCGCCGTCGTCGTAGGCGTTGGTGAAATGCCAGTGATAGAACGGGTCGGTCTCGACCACCCGAACCGCCCCGCCGTCGCGTGGGGCGAGCACGAAATACGACGGCGCGTCAGGCTTGAAACGTATGGATTCCCAATAAGATTGGCGGCCGGTCAACGCCCACGGGTTGATCCGCAGCGGGGACAGCACGAAGACGGCGCAGCGCGTGGTCAACGCCATGTCGTGCACCACGCCCATGCCCGGCAACAGCACCGCGCGCAGGTATCGCGTCACCCCGTCGGCGCCGGTCTCATACAGGCGCAGCCGCACCCGGGGCACCGCCGCGGCGGCCAGCTCCCGCAGCCGCCGCAGGCGCCGGGGACCGCGCAGCGCATGGCCGGGGTCGATGCGCGGGACGTACGGGTCGAAGCCGAAGTTGACCTTGGTGTTCGTCATCGGGTCGTAGCGGTAGTGCGCCGAATAGGCCCGCACCGGACCCCGCAGCGCCCCGCCCAGGTTGCACCGGCCGATGGTGTCCAGCGTGTCGAGGTCGAGTTCGTGCGGTGGCCCGCCCTCCCACGGCGCCAGCAGCTGGTTGCGGTTGACCATGACGCTGGTGTTGGCGGTGTTGGCCGGCAGCCGCAGCGCATTAGCCCACGAGCCGCCGGGTCGCTGGTAGGCGAACCCGCGGTCGACCAGCCGTCCGGCCGCGGTCGACCTCAGGTAGCGGCGGGTACGGACGAACCGGTTGCAAAACCGCACCCCGGACCCGTCGAGCACGAACGCACTCACCATCCCGTCGGCGTCGAAAATGCTCTCAACCTGCGTCGATCCACCGTCCAGCGGCCCGAACCGTTGCGGTACAGGGTGCCGACGAGGCCGTCGGGCAAGGTGCCGGCGCGGCACCACCATTCGGCGGCCGACACCGCCGACCCGACGATGGCCCGCGACCACGGCGCGGCCGCCCGGCGGGCCTGCGCCGACCCCGAGGAGGTCGTCAGCATCTGTTCGACCGCCCCGGCCAGCTGTTCGAAGACGCTGGTGGACGGGTCGCCGGTCAGCGCCCGGTACAGGTTGGGCTTGGCCTGCATCCACGCGCTGATCACGTCGAAGAACAGCGCCATCCGCTGCCGTAGATCGGTGGAACCCGCTGCGCGCGTGGTGATTTCGCCGAGTAGCCGCTGCGCGGTGCGCAGACTCAGCTCAGCCAGCAGCGCGTCGCGCCCGGGATGCATGGCGTAGACCGCCGACCGGACGAAGCCCACCTCACCTGCGATGTCGACCAGCCCGGCGGACGGGCCCTTGGCCCGGATGGCCCGCTCAGCGGCATCGAGAAGCGCGGTGCGCCGCTCGTCGGGATCGACCCGGGAACCGGCCGGGCGACCACGACGGCGTCTCGCCGCAGGCATGGGCGGTGGTGTCCTCAGTGCGCCGCAGCGTCCCAGCTGCGGCCGTAGCCCACGGACACCTCCAGCGGGACGTCGAGCGGGTAGGCGCCGCCCATCTTGTCGCGCGCCAGCGCTTCCAGCTGCTCCCGCTCGCCGGTCGCGACCTCGAAGAGCAGCTCGTCGTGCACCTGCAGCAGGATCTGCGACCGCAGGCCCGCCTCCTTGATCGCCTTGTCGACCTCGACCATGGCCACCTTGATGATGTCGGCGGCGCTGCCCTGGATGGGTGCATTCAGCGCCGCCCGCTCGGCGGCTTCGCGCACCTGCCGGTTGCTGCTGTCGAGCTCGGGCAGGTACCGGCGGCGGCCCAGCACCGTCGAGGTGTAGCCGTCCTTGCGGGCCTGTTCGACGACGGCGTGCAGGTAGTCGCGCACCCCGCCGAACCGGGCGAAGTAGGCGTCCATCTGCTCCTTAGCCTTCTCGGTGGAGATCTTGAGCTGCTGCGACAGCCCGTAGGCGCTCAGCCCGTAGGCCAGTCCGTAGGACATGGCCTTGACCCGGCGGCGCAGCTCGGCGGCGACCTCTTCGATGGGCACCCCGAAGGCACGGGAGGCCACGAACGAGTGCAGGTCCTCCCCCGTGTTGAACGCTTCGATCAGCCCGGCGTCCTGGGACAGGTGGGCCATGATCCGCATCTCGATCTGGCTGTAGTCGGCGGTCATCAGCTCGGCATAACCGTCGCCGACCACGAACGCGTCGCGGATCCGCCGGCCCGCCTCGGTGCGGATCGGAATGTTCTGCAGGTTCGGCTCGGTCGACGACAATCGGCCCGTCGCCGCGATGGTTTGGTTGAAGGTGGTGTGGATGCGCCCGTCGGAGGCCACCGAGTTGAGCAGCCCGTCGACGGTGACCTTCAGCCGGGTGGCGTCCCGGTGGGCCAAAAGATGCTGCAGGAACGGGTGGCCGGTCTTGTCGAACAGCGACTGCAGCGCATCAGCATCGGTAGTGTAGCCGGTCTTGGTGCGTTTGGTCTTCGGCATCTGAAGCTCACCGAAGAGCACCGCCTGCAACTGTTTTGGCGAGCCCAGGTTGATCTGCTTGCCGATCACCGCGTACGCCGCCTCGGCCGCGTCGCGGATCTGGTGGGCGAAATCGCTCTGCAACTCGCTGAGCAAGTCCAAATCGACTGCGATACCGGCGTTTTCCATTCCGGCCAGCACCCGCTGCACCGGCAGCTCCATGCCGCTCAACAGCGAGGTGGAGTTGATGCGGGACAGTTCCTCGTCGAGCGCGTCGGCCAGATCCAGCACCGCCACCGCCCGCAGGATCAGCGTCTGCACCGCCTGGTCGTCGGTGCCGTCGGTGTCGTCGAGCAGCGAAAGCTGTTGCTGCTGAGGGTTTTCCGCGCGCAGTTCGCGGCGCAGGTAGCGCAGCGCGAGATCGTCGAGGGAGAAGCTGCGCTGGCCGGGACGCGCCAGGTAGGCCGCCAGCGCGGTGTCGGAGGTGACGCCGGCCAGCGTCCAGCCCCGCCCGGCCAGGTCGTGCATCGCCAGCTTGGCCTCGTGCAGCGCCTTGGGCGGACCGGGGTCGGCCAGCCAGGACGCCAGCGCGGCTTCGGCGTCGGGATCCAGCGCCGAGGTGTCGATGTAACGGCCCTCGCCGTCGGCGGAGACGATGGCCAGCGCGGTGCAGTCGGCGTCGTAGGCCAGGTGGGTGCCCGCGACGGCCAGCCCGAACCGTTTGCTGGAGCTGTGCTCGGCCAACCACACCGCCAGTTCGCCGGCTTCCAGCGCGCCGCCGCGCACGTCGAAACCCTCGTCGACCTCGGGCTCCACCGCGGCCAGGGTTTCGAACAGCCGGTCGCGCAGCACCCGGAACTCCAGGTCGTCGAAGAGCCGGTGGATCTGGTCGCGGTCCCAGGGCTGCAGCCGCAGCGTGTCGGGCGTCTGGGCCAGCGGCACGTCCTTGATCAGGTCGGTGAGCTCGCGGTTGCGGATCACGCTGGCCAGGTGTTCGCGCAGCGCGTCGCCCACCTTGCCGCGCACCGAGTCGACGTTGTCGACCAGCGCCTGCAGCGACCCGTATTCCGCGATCCACTTGGAGGCGGTCTTCTCCCCCACACCGGGAATGCCGGGCAGGTTGTCGCTGGGGTCGCCACGCAGGGCGGCGAAGTCGGGGTACTGCTGGGGGGTCAGCCCGTATTTTTCGACGACCGCGTTAGGGGTGAAGCGGGTCAGCTCGCTGACGCCCTTACGCGGGTAGAGCACCGTCACGTTGTCGCTGACCAACTGCAACGAGTCGCGGTCGCCGGTGACCACCAGCACCCGGTAGCCCTCGTTCTCGGCCTGGGTGGCCAGGGTAGCGATCAGGTCGTCGGCCTCGAATCCCGGCTCGGCGAGCACCGTGATGCCCAGCGCCGCCAGGACTTCCTTGGTGATGTCGATCTGGCCGTGGAACTCGTCAGGGGTCGACGAGCGGTTGGCCTTGTATTCCGGGTAGCGATCGGAGCGGAAGGTCTGCCGCGACACGTCGAAGGCCGCGGCGATGTGGGTCGGGGCCTCGTCGCGCAGCAGGTTGATCAGCATCGCGGTGAAGCCGTAAACCGCGTTGGTGGTCAGGCCGCCGCGGGTCTTGAAGTTCTCGGCGGGCAACGCATAGAACGCCCGGAACGCCAGCGAGTTGCCGTCCAGCAGCATCAGCGTCGGCCGGTTTTGTTCCTCGCCGGCCCCGGCGGCGGTTTTGGTGGCGGTTTTCGTCGCGGCTTTCGTGGCGGGCACGGCTCTCACTTTAGGCACCCGCTACGACGAGTTCCGCCCCGCGACCGCGCCGCCGGCAGAACTGCAACACGTTTCAGTTTTGTGCTGCCGCTGGGTACGCTGACCCGGTGCCCGAAGTCATCCGACAAGAACCGGCGGTCGAGGGATGGTTCGCCACCGACGAGGCCGGAGCCCCGCACCTGATCGGCAGCAAATGCCCCCAGTGCGGCACCTACGTCTTCCCGCCCCGGGAGAACAACTGCCCCAATCCGGGCTGCGACGGTGACGCACTGGAACCGACTCCGCTGTCGAGGCGCGGAACGCTGTGGAGCTACACCGAGAACCGCTATGCCCCGCCCCCGCCCTACCCGTCCCCGGACCCGTTCGAGCCGTTCGCCGTCGCCGCCGTGGAGTTGGCGAAAGAGGGCCTGATCGTGCTGGGCAAGATGGTCGAGGGCACGCTGGCCGCCGACCTGAAGGTCGGCGTGGAGATGGAGCTGACCACGATGCCGCTGTACACCGACGATGACGGCGTGCAGCGCATGGTGCACGCGTGGAGGCGCGCATGACAACCCCGAGCACCCCGCCCGAACCGCTCTACATCCTCGGGGCGGGCATGCACCCCTGGGGCAAGTGGGGCAACGATTTCACCGAGTACGGCGTGGCGGCGGCGCGGGCGGCCCTGGCCGAAGCCGGCCTGGACTGGCGTCAGATCCAGTTGGTGGCCGGCGCCGACACCATCCGCAACGGCTACCCGGGCTTCGTCGCGGGCGCGACGTTCTCCCAGAAGATGGGATGGAACGGCGTGCCGGTCAGCTCCAGCTATGCCGCGTGCGCCAGCGGGTCGCAGGCGCTGCAGAGCGCCCGGGCGCAGATCCTCGCGGGCTTCTGCGATGTGGCGCTGGTGATCGGCGCCGACACCACACCGAAGGGCTTTTTCGCCCCGGTCGGCGGTGAGCGCAAGAACGATCCCGACTGGCAGCGGTTCCACCTGATCGGCGCCACCAACCCGGTCTACTTCGCGCTGCTGGCGCGGCGGCGGATGGACCTCTACGGCACCACACTCGAGGATTTCGCCCAGGTGAAGGTCAAGAACTCGCGCCACGGCCTGCAGAACCCGAATGCCCGCTACCGCAAGGAGGTGTCGGCCGAGGACGTGCTGGCCAGTGCGGTGGTGGCCGACCCGCTGCGGCTGCTGGACATCTGCGCCACCTCCGACGGCGCGGCGGCGCTGGTCGTGGCCAGCGCGAAGTTCGCCCGCGAACACCTCGGCTCGCTGGCCGGTGTGCCGTCGGTGCGCGCGGTCAGCACGGTGACTCCGCGCTACCCGCAGCATCTGCCCGAATTACCGGATATCGCAACGGATTCCACGGCCGCGGTGCCCGCGCCCGATCGGGTGTTCAAGGACAAGATCATCGACGCAGCCTACGCCGAGGCCGGTGTCGCGCCCGAGGACCTGAGCCTGGCCGAGGTGTACGACCTGTCCACTGCGTTGGAGCTCGACTGGTACGAGCACCTGGGCCTGTGCCCCAAGGGTGAGGCCGAGGCGCTGCTGCGCAGCGGCGCCACCACCCTCGGCGGCCGGGTGCCGGTCAACCCGTCGGGCGGGCTGGCCTGCTTCGGCGAGGCCATTCCCGCGCAGGCGATCGCTCAGGTCTGCGAGCTGACCTGGCAACTGCGGGGCCAGGCCACCGGCCGGCAGGTGGAGAACGCCACAGTCGGCATCACCGCCAACCAGGGCCTGTTCGGCCACGGCTCGTCGGTGATCGTCGCGCGATAGGGATTGCCGGCGGCCTGGGCTTTGAGTGTGAAGCCTGGGCGCGGATTGTCGGGGCGTGTCGTCGCCAACGATTCACACTCAAAGCCAACGATTCACACTCGACGGCCGCGAGCTACTCCTTGGGCGTGCCCAGGGTCTCCAGCACCACCTCGGCCACCCTCTTCATCGTGGTCCGCCTGTCCATCGCGGCGCGCTGGATCCACTTGAACGCCTCGGGTTCGGTCATCCCCTGCTCGGTCTGCAGCAGGCCCTTGGCCCGCTCCACCAGCTTGCGGGTCTCCAGCCGCTCGGACAGCGTGGCGACCTCACGTTCCAGCTCGGCGATCTCGCTGAACCGGCTGACGGCCAATTCGATGGCCGGGATCAGGTCGCTGATGGTGAAGGGCTTGACCAGGTAGGCCATCGCCCCGGCGTAGCGGGCACGCTCCACCAGATCGCGCTGACTGAACGCGGTCAGCACGACGATCGGCGCGATGCGCTTGCTGGCGATCTCGGAGGCCGCGTCGATCCCGTCGCGGCGCGGCATCTTGACGTCCATGATCACCAGGTCCGGGCGATGGCGCTCGGCCAGCTCGACGGCTTCCTGCCCGTCGCCGGCCTCCCCGACGATCTCGTACCCCTCCTCCCGGAGCATCTCGGCGAGATCCAGTCGAATGAGCGCTTCGTCTTCAGCGATCAGGACCCGGCGCGGCACAGCGGCGTCGGTGTCGGTCGTGGGGCCTGTCATGACGGACATTGTGTCGTGAACGCCTCAGGCCAGCTAGCGCGGGGGCGGTGTGACGGGTGGGGACACCAAATCCTCTAAGGTGGTAGGCCGGTAGGCCCTCGTATCCCAACTGGCAGAGGAAACGGATTCAAAACCCGTACAGTGTGAGTTCGAATCTCACCGAGGGCACCACCCCACCCGCCGCACGCCACCGGTCCGCCGCGTCCGGAATGTGCATTCATCCAATCCCAGGGTCTGTGAAATCGACCAAACACCAACCATGGACATGAAATAACCGCGATTTATAACCTTGCGCCTCCAAAAGCTCGAATTTGTCGCATTCCGGCGAAATAGCTGAGGCGACAAATGAATTCATCAAATTCTTTCGCCGGGACCCCCGAAAACACCGGCCGGGCTCGCTCGCAGACCCCTCGACAGCGCGGTCACAGCCCAGCGGTGGGCACCGATCGAGACGGGCGACCGAGTCAGCCTCCGATAGAACCGGTGACGCAAACCTGTTTTTCCGCAGACACATTCAGCCCCGGCGTATCGTTGCCGATCGAATCGCCGGCCACCCGAAGCAGCCAACTCGGCTGACCGCACGCGGCGCTGCAGCCGCCCATCAGCACCGCGGTGAGAACACGGATTAACGCGCAAAAACGAATCTTTTGAGACCCGCCATCAGGCACCCCTTGGTCGAGGCGAACGCACGTCCGACACAGCCGTCCAACATGTGTCAGATAACCCAAACGAATGACGCGCAAAACCGATCACAACCCGATAACGAAGGTCGTATCAGACTTAGGAAACTTACGGGGGCTAAAACGGCGATATTCGTCCGACAGTCGACAAGATTGCCTGCTCAGCGGTTAGGCTTGCTGCGTGGCGGCCAAGAGTTGTGGTGCCCCACCGCTATGGCCAAACGGCTCGTCGAAGCGCCCGAACTGTGTGGCCGCGGCGCGGGCCCAGTCGCGTGCCCGCAGCCAGCACTACGCCGACAGCGCCGCGCGCCAGTCCCGCGTGCTTGCAATTGCCGCGTAGCTGGCCGTGCTGGTCTGCGCCGACTTCATCCTTCGGCAAGTGGTCACCGGGGTGTGGACCTGGCAGATCGTTTCGCTCAACGTCGTCGCCGCGTTGATTTTCACGATCGTCCCGTGGCTGCACCGGTTCGGTGACCTGGTCGCCCCGCTGACCTTCCTCGGCGCAGCCTACGTCACCGTCTTCGTCAGCTGCTGGGACGTCGGCACGGCATCGGGCGAACAGTACTTCTTCCTGGTGGGCGCCTGCCTGGTGCTGCTGGTGATGGGCATCGAACACACCGTGCTCGCGGCCGTCCTGGCCGCGAGCACGGTGCCGGGCTGGTGATCGCCGTCGAGTTCGCCTTTCCCCGCGACACCGGGCTGCAGCCGGCCTGGGCGCAGTCGATGTCCTTCGTCGTGACCATCGTCTCGGCCTGCATCATGGTCTTCGTCGCGGTGTGGTTCGCGCTGCGCGACACCCAGCGCGCCGAGACGGTGATGGAGTCGGAGTACCAACGCTCAGAAGCGCTGCTGGCCAACATGTTGCCGGGCAGCATCGCCGAGCGGCTAAAGCACTCCGACGGCGACATCATCGCCGACAAATACGACGACAAATACGACGATGCCTCGGTGTTGTTCGCCGACATCGTCGGGTTCACCGAACGCGCCAGCGGCACCGCCCCGGCCGACCTGGTGCGGTTCCTGAACCGGCTCTACATCGCCTTCGACGAGTTGGTGGACAAACACGGCCTGGAGAATATCAAGGTCAGCGGCGACTCCTAACATGGTGGTCAGCGGCGTGCCACGGGTCCGGCCGGACCACGCCGCCGCTCTCGCCGACTTCGCCCTCGACATGGTCAAAGTTGCTGCCGCACTGAAGGATCCGTACGGCCGACCGGTGCCGCTGCGGGTGGGGATGGCCTGCGGACCGGTGGTCGCGGGTGTGGTGGGCTCGCGCCGGTTCTTCTACGACGTGTGGGGCGACGCGGTCAACGTGGCGTCACGGATGGAATCCACCGACTCGGTGGGCCGCCAGGTACCCGAGACGATGTACGAGCGGCTCGCGCCCGAATTCGTGCTGCAGGAACGCGGCCACATCGAGGTCAAGGGCAAGGGTGTGATGCGCACATGGTATCTGATCGGCCGCAAGCCGGCCGAAGCGCCCACCGATCTGGTCGCCAAGCAACCGCACACCGCGCACGTCTGACCAAAGTCCCTGTACCATGGCCAGCGTTTGTGCCAAACTGCGGCCATGACTATGTCCCCTGGCTCCCCTGTTCCAGGCTTGCTGCCGCATCTGTGGAAATCCGCTCTGCTGTCGGGAATTCTGTCGCTCGCCCTCGGTGTCCTGGTGCTGGTGTGGCCGGGAATCTCCATCCTGGTCGCCGCCGTCGCCTTCGGCGTCTATCTGCTCATCACCGGTATCGCGCAGGTGGTATTCGCCTTCTCGCTGCATGTTTCGGCGGGAAGCCGTGTCCTGTTGTTCATCAGCGGCGCCGCCTCGCTGATTCTGGCGCTGCTGGCGTTCCGCCATTTCGGCCAGGGCTACGCAATTCTGCTGCTGGCCATCTGGATTGGTATCGGGTTCATCTTCCGCGGCGTGGCCACTACGATCTCGGCGGTCAGCGACCCGAACCTGCCGGGCCGGGGCGGGAACATCTTCCTCGGGGTGATCAGCCTGCTGGCCGGCATCGTCGTGCTAGCCTTGCCGTTCGAATCCATTGTCACGCTGGCGATTGTGGTGGGTGCCTGGTTCGTGGTCATCGGGGTGTTCGAGATCATCTCCTCGTTCGGCATCCGCAAGGCGTCCAAGACCCTTGCCGGCTGAGGCCGGCCGGTAGCGGAGGCCCGGGCCTATCTACTACACTCTGCCGTAGCCGTGGTTCGGGCGCAGTTCGGGAGATGACGGATGAATGTCGTCGATATTTCGCGGTGGCAGTTCGGTATTGTCACCGTCTACCACTTCATCTTCGTGCCGCTCACCATCGGTTTGGCCCCGCTGCTGGCCATCATGCAGACGGCGTGGGTGGCCACCGGGAACACCGCCTGGTACAGGTTGACCAAATTCTTCGGCAAGCTGTTTCTGATCAACTTCGCCATCGGCGTGGCCACCGGGATCATCCAGGAATTCCAGTTCGGCATGAACTGGAGCGAGTACTCGCGGTTCGTCGGTGACATCTTCGGTGCGCCACTGGCGATGGAGGGACTGTTCGCGTTCTTCTTCGAATCCACCTTCATCGGCCTGTGGATCTTCGGCTGGGGCCGACTGCCCAAGCTGATTCACTTGGCGTGCATCTGGATCGTGGCCATCGGCGTCAATGCCTCGGCCTTCTTCATCATCGCCGCGAACTCCTTCATGCAGCATCCGGTCGGCGCGCACTACAACCCGGCGACGCGGCGCGCCGAGCTGGACGACATCTTCGCGCTGCTGTCGAACAACACTGCGCAGGTTGCGTTTTCACACACCGTGACCGGAGCGTTGCTGACGGCGGGCACCTTCGTCGCCGCCGTCAGCGCCTGGTGGATGGTGCGCTCCCGCGCCGGCGGATCCACGACGCCGGCCGCGGAAACCGAGGCCCGCACCATGTTTCGTCCGGCGGCCATCCTGAGCTGCGGGATCGTGTTACTGGCCACCGTCGCCCTGTTCTTCACCGGTGACCGCCAGAGCAAGCTGATGTTCGTCCAGCAGCCGATGAAGATGGCATCGGCAGAATCGTTGTGCCACACCCAAACCGACCCCGACTTCTCGGTGCTGACCATCGGCACCCACAACAACTGCGACAGCGTCACCGAAGTGATCAAGGTGCACTACGTGCTGCCGTGGCTGGCCGAGGGCCGGTTCAGCGGCGTGACGCTGCGCGGGGTGAACGAACTGCAGCAGCAGTACCAGCAGCGCTTCGGCCCCGACGACTACCGGCCGAATCTCTTCGTCATCTATTGGTCGTTCCGGCTGATGATCGGATTCCTGGCGCTCCCGGTGTTGTTCGCGCTGACCGTGCTGTGGGTGACCCGCCGCGGGCGAACACCGCGGCAACGCTGGATGTCGTGGTTCGCGCTGCTGACCATCCCCACCCCCTTCCTGGCCAACATCGCGGGGTGGGTGTTCACCGAAATGGGGCGCCAGCCCTGGGTGGTGGTGCCCAACCCGACCGGCGACCAGGCGGTGCGGATGACGGTGCGCGAGGGCGTGTCTAACCATGTGCCCGGCATGGTGATCACGTCGCTAGTGACCTTCACCCTCGTCTACGCGGTGCTGGCGGTGGTCTGGTTCTTTCTGCTCAAGCGCTACACCGTCGAGGGTCCGTTGGAACACGACGCGGAACCCGCTCCGCCGCGGGCACCCAACGATGACGAGGTGGCGCCGCTGTCCTTCGCCTACTGACGGGGCCCACCTACCACGTAAGGAGCTGAACCGATGGGACTGCAAGAGGTGTGGTTCGGCATCATAGGGATGCTGTTCCTGGGTTTCTTCATCCTGGAGGGCTTCGACTTCGGCGTGGGCATGTTGATGGAACCGTTCGCCCGGGTCGGAATCGGTGAGCCAGAACCGTTGCGCCGCACCGCACTCAACACCATCGGCCCGGTGTGGGACGGCAACGAGGTGTGGTTGATCGTCGGCGGCGCGGCCATGTTCGCGGCCTTTCCCGGCTGGTACGCCACCGTGTTCTCCACGCTGTACCTGCCACTGTTGGCGATCCTGTTCGGGATGATCCTGCGCGCAGTGGCGATCGAGTGGCGCGGCAAGATCGACGACACCAAGTGGCGCGGCTGGGCCGATTTCGGCATCGCCGCCGGGTCGTGGCTGCCGGCGGTGCTGTGGGGGGTGGCATTCGCCGTGCTGGTCCACGGGCTGCCGGTGGACGCCGACGGCCACATCCACCTCTCCGTCACCGACGTGCTCACCCCCTACACGCTGCTGGGTGGGTTGGCCACCGCCGGGCTGTTCCTGTTGTACGGGGCGGTGTTCGTGGCGCTAAAGACGTCCGGTGCCATCCGCGACGACGCCTACCGCTTCGCCGGCTGGCTTTCGCTACCGGTGACGGGACTAGTTGCGGGCTTTGGGCTTTGGACCCAGCTCGGCTACGGAAAAGACTGGGCCTGGCTGGTCCTCGCGGTGGCGGTGGTGGCGCAACTGACGGCGGTGCTGTTGGTGTGGCGGCGCGCGTCCGACGGCTGGGCGTTCACCTGCCTCGCGCTGGTGGTCGCCGCCGTGGTGATCCTGCTCTTCGGCGCGCTGTATCCGAACCTGGTGCCCTCCACACTGAACAGCCAGTGGAGCCTGACCATCTACAACGCGTCCTCGACGCACTACACCCTCAAGGTCATGACGTGGGTGACGGCGATCATGGCCCCGGTGACGGTGGTGTACCAGGCGTGGACGTATTGGGTGTTCCGGCAACGGCTTTCGGCCGACCGGATCCCGGCGCCCGCCGGGCTGACAAGGCGCCCGTCCTGAGCGGTGAACACGGCACCAGCCGGGCGCCACTGGACCCGAGACTGTGGCGGTCCTCGAGGCCGGTGCGCCACTACCTGGTGGCGGCGGTGGGCTGCGGGGTGCTGATCTCGGGCTGCGCGATCGGCTCGGCCGTTGTGCTGGCCGGCATCGTCGCGCGCGTCGTCGGCGATACCTCTGCCGACGCGATGCGCTCCTGGCCGGTGCCGCTGTCAATCCTGTTGGCGCTGTGGGCCATCCGGGCGGTGGCGCATTGGCTGCAGGCCCGGCTGGGGCAGCGGGGAGCCAGCGCGGTGATCGCCGACCTGTCCGGGCAGGTGCTCGCCGCGGTGACCGCCCGCCCGCCCGCCGAGCTGGCCGTGCAACGCGACGAAGCGGCGGTGGTGGTCACCCGTGGCCTGGACGGGCTGCGGCCCTACTTCACCGGATACCTGCCGACGCTGATGCTGGCCGCCATCCTGACCCCGGCCACCGTGGTGGTGATCGCGGCCTACGACGTGAAATCCACGGTGATCGTGGCGATCACGCTGCCGCTGATCCCGATCTTCATGGTGCTGATCGGGCTGGCGACCCGTGACCGCTCCGCGGCGGCGCTGGCCGCGATGACCACCCTGCAGGCCCGGCTGCTCGACCTGATCGCCGGCATCCCTACCCTGCGCGCGCTGGGACGAAGCTCGGGTCCCGACCGGCGCATCGCCGAACTCGCTGCCGCGCACCGCCGCTCGGCGATGGCGACACTGCGGATCGCCTTCCTGTCGGCGCTGGTGCTGGAATTGCTGGCCACGCTGGGGGTGGCGCTGATCGCCGTCGGCATCGGCCTGCGCCTGGTGTTCGGCGAGATGACACTCACCGCCGGTTTGACGGTGTTGCTGCTGGCGCCGGACGTGTACTGGCCGCTGCGCCGCATCGGCGTGGAATTCCATGCCGCTCAAGACGGAAGAACCGCCGCCGGCGCGGCGTTCGCCCTCATCGGCGAGCCGAGCGGACAGAGCGCCACCAAGGTCCGCACCCGCACCGTCACCGCCCGCGGCGCGCCGATCCGTCTGGAACACCTCAGCGTGGCGGGTCGCGACGGCCAGGCACCGTGGAACCTGAGCGCGGTGATCGAACCCGGCGCGGTGACCGTGCTGACCGGGCGCAACGGCGCCGGCAAGAGCACCACGCTGCAGGCGATCGCCGGCATCACGGCGCCGTCATCGGGCCGGGTCACCGTGGGCGGTGTCGACGTCGCCGACCTGGAGCCGCGCGGGTGGTGGGCGCAGTTGTCCTGGCTGCCGCAGCACCCGGTGCTGGTGCCGGGCACCGTCGACGACAACCTGCGGCTGTTCGGCGAACTCGACGACATCGAAACCTCCTGTGCCATCGCGGGTTTCGACGCCGTGCTGGCCGAGCTGCCCGATGCGGGCGCCACCCTGCTGGGCCGCGGCGGAGTCGGCCTGTCCCTGGGGCAGCGGCAGCGGCTGGGCCTTGCCCGCGCGCTCGGATCGCGGGCCGCCGTGCTGCTGCTCGACGAGCCGACCGCACACCTGGACGCGGGCACCGAAGAACGCGTGTTGCGGGCCGTCGTCGACCGGGCCCGCGCCGGCGCCACGGTCGTCGTGGTGGGGCATCGCGAGCCGGTCCTGACCATCGGCGACCGGGTGGTCTCGGTGTCCGCCGACCGTGGAGCACGCTGTGCCGCGGCCTGATTTGTCCGCATCCGCGTCCAGCGGCAGACCGCTGCTGGCGGCCGCCGGCCTGCTGTCGCCCCGGCTGCCGCGCCTCGCCGCGGCGATCACGCTCGGGGTGCTGTCGCTGGCCAGCGCGTTGGCGTTGGCCGGGGTGTCCGCGTGGCTGATCATCCGCGCCTGGCAGATGCCGCCGGTGCTGGACCTGTCCGTCGCCGCGGTCGCGGTGCGGACGTTCGCGATCTCCCGCGGCGTGGTGCACTACTGCGAGCAACTGGTCACCCACGACACGGCCCTGCGGGCGGCCGGCACCGCGCGGGTGGCGGTGTACCAGCGGCTGACGCGCGGCGGCGCGGCGGCCGCCGTCCGGCTGCACAGCGGCGAGCTGGTGGCCCGGGTGGGCGCCGACGTCGACGAACTGGCCAACGTGCTGGTGCGCGCGCTGGTACCGATGGGTGTGGCGGCGGTACTGGCGGTGGCGGCGACCGCGGTCGTCGCCGTGATCTCACCGGCGGCCGGCGGGGTATTGGTGATCTGCCTGCTGGTCGCCGGCCTCGTCGCGCCCCGCCTGGCGGGCCGGGCCGCCGCGACCCAGGAAGACATTGCGCGCCAACAGCATTCGCAGCGCGACAGCGCAGCGATGCTGGCGCTCGAACACGCCACCGAGCTGCGCATCGCCGGTCTGCTGCCCGAGGTCATCGCCGAATCGCAACGCCGCCAACGGACGTGGGGCGCCGCCCTGGACGCGGCAGGCAAGCCGGCCGCCGTGGCCGAGGCGATGCCCACCGCGGCCATCGGGGCCAGCGTGCTGGGCGCGGTGGTGGCCGCCATCGGCATGGCGCACGCCGTCGCGCCCACCACCCTGGCGGTCCTGATGTTGCTGCCGCTGTCCGCCTTCGAGGCGATGACACCGCTGCCGGCCGCCGCCGTCCAGTTGACCCGGTCACGGATCGCCGCGCGCCGCCTGCTCGAGCTCACCGCGACCGAACCCCCGCACCCGGCCGGGTCCGCACCCCGGCCGACGGGCCCGGGCCGGCTGACCGCCGACATCCATTCCGGTCACGACGGCGCGGCCCGCGCTTCCCGCGTGACGCTGGACCTGCCGCCGGGGGCGCGGCTGGCCGTCACCGGGGCCAGCGGCTGCGGAAAGACGACGCTGCTAATGACGCTGGCCGGCCTGCTGCCGCCGCTGCAGGGACAGGTGGTGCTGGACGGCGTCGCGTTGAGCGAGCTCGATGAACGCGAGTTAGCGAGGGCCATCGTCTTTTTCGCCGAGGACGCACATGTCTTCGCCACCACCGTCCGGGACAACCTGCTGGTGGCCCGCAGCGACTGCCCCGACGACGAACTGACCGCCGCGCTGGGGACGGTCGGGCTGAGCGACTGGCTGGCCGGGTTGCCCGACGGCCTGTCCACGGTGTTGACCGGTGGCGCGCAGGCGATTTCGGCGGGCCAGCGGCGCAGGCTGTTGCTGGCCCGCGCGGTGATCTCCCCCGCCCGCATCGTGCTGCTCGACGAGCCCACCGAGCACCTCGACGCCGGCGACGCCGAGCGGCTGCTGCGCGACCTGCTGGCGCCGGATTCGCGGCTGCTGTCCCCGCAGCGCACCGTGGTAGTGGCCACCCATCACCTCCCGGAGGGAATCGGCTGTCGCGAACTTCGCGTCGATCGGGGCCCGGCCGCCGCCGGCTAGCGATGCCTACAGGTGCCGGCGGCGCGGCAGGAATTCCAGCGACAACAGCACGAACAGCAGCGGGACGATCTGGGTCATGGAGATCACCGCATAGCGCCGCCTGTCCAGCGCGTGCCACTTGCGCACGTACCGGTACAGCGACTCCAGCGCGATCAACGGGTCGAGCACGTGGGTCAACCGGTAGCAGATGCGCCGGGTCCAGCCGCGGTTCTTGTCCTCGAAGATCTCCGGGAACGCGGCGAAGGCCAGCGGTACCCGTTGCGCCCCACGGTCTTTGCCGGCCATGACCATGTCGACGCTGAGCCGCTCGTCGAGTCCGTTGGGGGCGCCGCGGCGCCGCCAACGGCACGTCGAGGGTGATGTCGCTGCCGCCGCCGGCGGTGGCGTAGCGGTGAAACGCCTGCACCTTGCCCGTCGCGTCCCTGGCGATGATCAACAGGATTCCGGGGAACCGCCCTTCCAGCACCCCGTCGGGGTTCATGTGGAAGCCGCGATCGGCGTGCGCCCCCTTGGACGACTCCCGCACCACCTCGGTCAGCTCGGCCAGCAGCTCGTCGCTGAGTTGCTGCTCGGCGACGATTTCGGTTGTGACGCCGCAGTTGTGGTTGCGTTTGACCGCCTGACGCAGGTTGCGGAACTTGCGGCCGACCATGTTGAAGCCGCTCACGTCGACGACCACGTCGCGCCCGATCGGTATGGGCCGCAACGTTTGTCCCAGGACCGCCGAGTCCTTCCACAACTCGAGGCGCCGCTCGCTGCAGCCCACCACGGCGATGCGCTATCCGTGGGCGTGGCAGGTGGCGGCGAAATCGGCGACCAGTTCCGGGAAGTGGGCCTCGTCGCCGATCGGGTCCCCGCTGACCACCGCGATCCCCAGCCGCGTCCGGTAGGCCAGCGCGGCGCTGCCGTCGGCGCTGAAGTGGTAGCTCTTGCCGGTCTGCATGGTGAACGGCGCCAGCGCGTCGTCGCGGGTGGCGTTGATCAGCTCCCATATTCACGGCAGGTCGGCGGGCCGCGGGTGCGAGGACGTCGGCCACATCAACACCATTCCCGAGCCGGCGATCAGCACGTCGCCCAGCAGGTCGAAGGACAACACGTGCAGCCCCAGCCCCGCCAGCACGAAAAAGGCGGCGACGGCGGCATACATCGTCGTCACCGGCCGGCCCAGGAAGATCCCGCGCGCGATCCAGGCCACAGCGACCAGGACGGTCAGCGACCAGGCCAGCCGAGCGGCATAGTGCCAACTCGGATTGCTGTGGTGGTGCACGAGGATCTGGATCAACCAGCACGCCGCGCAGAACAGTGCCAGGGCTCCGATTCAACCGGGCCGCCCGTGAATCGGCGGAAACCACAACGCGTTCCCCCGCGCGCGGTTTGGTTGCGACGTCCACCACCGGCCCGTTCACCCTCACCTCCCGATGCGCTGACAACAGCCGGGCGGCTGTGCGCCGCCTCTGCACCGAATACCCAGCACCGTCAAAATTACGCCCGATCCCGCTCGTATCGGCCGGTTTCGGGCCGATATCCTGCAGCTTTTGCGTAACGGTTTACCGGCAGGCGGAGGGCAAGTATTTCAGCACACCCTCCTGCACGACGGTGGCCAGCGGTTGCCCAGACCGGTCGAAGAAATGCCCGGTGCCCAGCCCGCGCGAATCCGCGGCCATCGGCGACGACGTGGAGTACAGCGCCCAGTCGTTGAAGTCGACCTGACGGTGAAACCAGATGGAATGGTTGGCCGAGGCGGCGAAAATGCGGTCGAATCCCCAGGAAAGACCGTGCGTGGTGATGACGGAGTCCAGCACCGTGGTGTCCGAGGAGTACACCATGGTCGCGGTGTGCAGGACCGGGTCGTCGGGAAGCTTGCCCAGCGCCTTGACCCAGACCCGATTGTGGGGCAGCCGCTCCCCTTTCGTCCGCATCACCCACGCCGGGTCGTTGGTGTAGCGCCATTCGATGGGCTGCAGCGCGTTGACGAAGTGCGGCACGGTCTCTTCGTAGCCGCGCAGCAGTTCGCCGATCGTGGGCTGGGTCTCCGGGTCGGCCACCCGTGGCGGGTCGACGCTGTGCTCGAGTCCGCGGCCACCGGCCATGTAGGAGATCAGCGCCGAGCACAGCAGCGTGCCGTCCTGCACCGCGTCGACGCGGCGGTTGGCGAACCGCCGCTCGTCGCGCAGCCGGGTCACGCGGTATTCGATGTCCTTGCCGGTGTCGCCGCCGTTGATGAAATGCACCGAGAGCGCGCTCGGCGGCAGGTCGTCGCGAATCAGGCTGCGGCTGCTGGCCATAAACGACTGCGACATGAGCTGTCCGCCGAACGTTCGCATCGGATTCTTGCTGGGATGCGATCCGACGAACAGATCGTCGGCGACGCGCCGGAGGTCCAGCGTCGCCAGCAGCTCCTCGAAGTCGGCCGTGATGCTCGGCTCCTGGGATTCACCGCCGGCTGGCACGAGCTCTCCTCTGGTTCGATGCGCCCGCCCGCTCCTCAGGCCGCGCAGCGGCCCGTGTCGTCGCCGGGCGGGCTAGACGTCGTCCTCCCCGATCCGGTGCACGTGGATCAGGTTGGTTGACCCTACTGTGCCAGGTGGTGCGCCGGCGACGATCACCACCAGGTCACCACGCCGGTACCGACCGAGTTCCAGCAGCGACTTGTCCACCTGGCGGATCATGCCGTCGGTGGAAGTCATCATCGGCACGATGAACGTCTCGGTGCCCCAAGTCATGGCCAGCTGGCTGCGCACCTCGGGCCACGCGGTGAAGGCCAGCAGCGGCAGCGGGGTATGCAACCGCGCCAGCCGCTTGACGGTGTCGCCGGACTGGGTGAACGCGACCAGCGCCTTGGAGTCCAGGCGTTCGCCGATGTCGCGGGCCGCATAGGAGATCACCCCGCGTTTGGTGCGAGGCACGTGGGTGAGCGGCGGGGCGGCCGTCGAGTTGTCCTCGACCGCGCAGATGATGCGCGCCATGGTCCGCACGGCCGCCAGCGGGTACTTGCCCACCGAGGTCTCCCCGGACAGCATCACGGCGTCGGCACCGTCCAGCACGGCGTTGGCGACGTCGGAGGCCTCGGCCCGGGTCGGCCGTGAGTTCTCGATCATCGAATCGAGCATCTGGGTTGCCACGATGACGGGTTTGGCGTTTTCCCGGGCCATCTGGATGGCCCGCTTCTGCACCAGCGGAACCTCTTCCAGGGGAAGTTCGACACCGAGGTCGCCGCGGGCCACCATGATGGCGTCGAAGGCCAGCACGATGGCTTCCAGGTTGTCGACGGCCTCCGGCTTTTCCAGCTTGGCGATCACGGGCACCCGCCGGCCGACGCGGTCCATCACCTCGTGCACCAGCTCGACGTCGGAGGGCGAACGCACGAAGGACAGCGCGACCAGGTCGACGCCCAGCTCGAGCGCGAAGGTGAGGTCCTCGATGTCCTTGTCGGACAAGGCCGGTGCGGAGACGTTCATGCCGGGCAGCGAGATGCCCTTGTTGTTGCTGACCGGGCCGCCCTCAACCACGGTGCAGATGACGTCGTCGCCCTCGATGCCGTCGACCACCAGGCCGACCTTGCCGTCGTCGACCAGGACCCGGTCCCCGCCCGCGGCGTCCTGGGCCAGTTGTTTGTAGGTGGTCGACACCCGGTCGTGGCTGCCTTCACAGTCGGCGACGGTGATGCGGACCGTTTCGCCGTCGGCCCAGTAGGTGGGCCCGGTGGCGAAGCGCCCCAGCCGGATCTTGGGGCCCTGCAGATCGGCGAGCACGCCGACGGCGCGGCCGGTGGCGTCGGAGGCCACCCGCACCCGTTCGTAGGCGGCTTTGTGGTCGGCGTAGTCGCCGTGGCTGAAGTTCAGTCGGGCGACGTCCATTCCGGCCTCGACCAGCGCCAAAATCAACTCGTCCGAATTGGTCGCCGGGCCAAGGGTGCAGACGATCTTCCCGCGTCTACTCACGCCGACCCAGCATAGTCGTGTGCCCGCGTCCCGGCCCGCACATAACGCACGGCGCGCAGTGTGCTGTTGCCCACCGAGAACGGTCGGAAACAGGGGGAAGGCGGGCAGGTTACGCAGCACGGTCCACACCAGGGTGGCGACGACGACCGCCGGCACCGCCGCCGCGGGCAGCGAGCGCCGGCCGCGGGCGCGCCGAACCAGCAGGAGCGCTGCCAGCGTCGGGATGGCGGCCAGCAGGAAGACGTTGTCGTGGACGGCGGCCCACAGGTCGCCGTGCAGCAGGTCGTGTGTCATGCGCAGGCCGCCGCAGAACGGGCAATTCCAGCCGGTGAGCCATTTGAACGGACACGGCGGGTAGATCGACGCCGAATCGTGCGGGTCGGCCAGCCCGATGTAGCCGAGCGCGCCGCTGAGTGCCACGGCCGCCCCGGCCGCGACGTGGCGGCGATGACGGCCACCGCGCGCGAGCGGCTGGGATGGCATCACCTACCCAGGATGCCAGATCGACGCCAGATCGTTGCCTGCCGCTAGCGGCCCGAGAGCCGGTCGCGCAGTCGCTCACCCCAGCGCCGTTTCGTTTCCGGCTGCTGCGGGGCGGGTTCGGGTTCCTCGGCGACGGGTTACTCAGGCGCTTCGCCGGATTCCTCTTCGTGCTCTTCGTCGGAATCCGCTTCGGGCTCTTCAGTTTCCGACTCTTCGGGCTCTTCAGCTTCTGGCTCTTCAGGTTCCTCGGCTTCCGGCTCGCCCGCCTCTTCGGCCTCCGCCTCTTCAGCCGCTTCCGCTTCCGTTTCTTCGGATTCCGGCTTCTCGACGTCCGGCTCCTCCGGTTCTTCGGGCCGTTGCGCCGTCGCGTCGGCTCCAGCGGCTTCGGCGGCGTCCGCCGGCGCCGCCACACCCCCGGTCGTCGCCGCCACCGTCGCCGGCTCGGGCTCGGCTTCCTCCTCGACGTATTGGTTGCCGCGCAAACTCTCCGGATCCTCGCGGCCCTTCGGCGCCGCCATCAGATACACCACGGCCCCGATGAACACGAACGTCGAGGTGAACGAATTGATCCGGATGCCGGCGATGTGGGTGGCGGTGTCGTCACGCAACAGCTCCACACAGAAGCGGCCCACGCAGTAGCCGGCCACATACAGCGCGAACAGCCGGCCGTGGCCCAGCGTCAGCCGTCGATCCGCGTACAGCAGGGCGACGAAAATCAGTAGATTCCACAACAATTCGTACAGGAACGTCGGCTGCACCACCAGCACGACCTGGCCCGTCGAGACGCCGTCCAGCGAATGCGGGTCGATGTATCCCGACGGGTCACGCCGGTAGAAGATCTCCAGGCCCCAGGGCAGGGTGGTTTCGCGGCCGTAGAGCTCCTGATTGAAGTAGTTGCCGAGCCGGCCGATGGCCTGCGCCAGAATGATGCCCGGCGCCAGCGCGTCCGCGAACGCCGGCAGCGGAATGCCATGCCGCCGGCACCCGATCCAGGCGCCGACCGCGCCGAGCGCCACCGCGCCCCAGATGCCCAGGCCGCCGTCCCAGATTCGCACCGCCGCACCGAATCCGGCGCCGCCGGGCCCCCAGTAGGTTCGCCAGTCGGTGGCCAGGTGATAGAGCCGCCCGCCGACCAACCCGAACGGCACCGTCCATAACGCGATGTCATAGATGACGCCGCGTTCGCCGCCGCGCGCCTCCCAGCGGCGGTCACCGACCAGCAGTGCCGCCACGATCCCGGCGATGATGAACAACGCGTAGGCCCGGATCGGCACCGGGCCCAGATGCCAGACGCCCTGCGGCGGGCTGGGGAAATAGGCGAGCAGCTTGGTCACGAGGCGGCCGCCCTCTGCCGAACACCGGCGGCGAGTTCTTCAGTCAGCGCACGCAATGCGGTCAAACCTCCGTCCCCCAGCGCCGACACCAGCGCCGACCCGACGATGACACCGTCAGCGTAGCCGCCGATCTGGGCGGCTTGCTCGCGCGAGCGCACCCCGAGCCCGACGCCGACGGGTATGTCCGAGATCTCCCTGACCCTGCTCACCAACTCCGGCGCCGCATGCGACACCGCGTCGCGCGCCCCGGTGACGCCCATCGTCGAAGCCGCATAGACGAATCCGCGCGACGCCTCGACCGTCAGCGCCAACCGCTGCGGCGTCGACGACGGCGCCACCAGGAAAATCCGGTCTAGCCCGTGCCGCTCGGAGGCCGCCAGCCACTGCCCGGCTTCGTCGGGGATGAGGTCTGGCGTGATCAGGCCGTAGCCGCCGGCCGCGGCCAGGTCGCGGGCGAACGCGTCGACCCCGTAGCGCAGCACCGGGTTCCAGTAGGTCATCACCACCGCGCGCCCACCGGCCGCGCTGATCGCCTCGACCGCGGCCAGTGTGTCGCGCACCCGCACGCCGCCGTGCAGCGCGGCCTCGGTGGCCCGGGCGATGGTCGGGCCGTCCATCCCCGGATCCGAGTACGGCACCCCGACTTCGACGATGTCGCAACCCGATTCGACCAGCGCCACCATCGCCTGCACCGAGGTCAGTACGTCCGGGTAGCCGGTGGGCAGGTAGCCGATCAGCGCCGTCCGATCGTCGTCGCGGCACGCCTCGAAGATCGGCCCCAGCCGGCTCGCCTGGCCCTGCTTGACGGTCATCGGTCGCTGGACCCCAACAGGCCGAACCACTTTGCCGCCGTCTCGACGTCCTTGTCCCCGCGCCCGGACACGTTCACCACGATGATCGCGCCGCAGCCCAGCTCGGGCCCCAACTTCAGCGTACCCGCCACGGCGTGCGCGGACTCGATGGCCGGGATGATCCCCTCGGTGCGGCACAGCACCCGAAACGCGTCCATCGCCTCGGCGTCGGTGATCGGACGGTATTCGGCACGGCCGGTCTCGCGCAGATACGCATGTTCTGGACCGACCCCGGGATAGTCGAGACCCGCTGAGATGGAATGGGATTCGATGGTCTGCCCGTCTTCGTCCTGCAGCAGGTAGGAGAACGACCCCTGGAACGCCCCGGGCGAGCCGCCGCTGAAAGTCGCGGCGTGCCTTCCGGTTTCGACGCCGTCACCGGCCGCCTCGAATCCCACCAGCCGCACGCCGGGGTCGTCGATGAACGGATGGAAGATCCCGATGGCGTTGGAGCCGCCGCCGATGCAGGCCACCACCGCGTCGGGCAGCCGGCCCACCTGCGCCTGGATCTGGGCGCGGGCCTCCAGCCCGATGATGCGCTGGAAATCACGGACCATGGCCGGGAAGGGATGCGGCCCGGCCGCGGTGCCGAAGCAGTAGAAGGTGTTGTCGGCGTTGGTGACCCAGTCCCGGAAGGCTTCGTTGATGGCGTCCTTGAGCGTTTTCGAACCGCTCTGGACCGAGACGACCGTCGCACCCAGCAGGCGCATCCGCGCCACGTTGAGCGCCTGGCGCTCGGTGTCCACCGCACCCATGTAGATCACGCATTCCAGGCCCAGCAGGGCGCAGGCCGTGGCGGTGGCCACGCCGTGCTGGCCGGCCCCGGTCTCGGCGATCACCCGCTTCTTGCCCATCCGCTGGGCCAGCAGCGCCTGACCGAGCACGTTGTTGATCTTGTGAGAACCAGTGTGGTTCAAGTCTTCTCGCTTGAGGAAGATCCGCGCGCCGGCCTGCTCGGACAGCCGTGGGGCCTCATACAACGGCGACGGCCGCCCGGCGTAGTTCGCCTGCAGATAGTCCAGCGTGTCCAGGAAATCCTGGTTGACGCGCTCCTTCTCGTAGGCGGTGGTGACCTCTTCGATGACGGCTATCAGCGCCTCGGCGACGTAACGGCCGCCGTACACGCCGAAATGCCCACCGGCATCGGGTTCGTGACGGGTGGGTTCGGCGATCACTGCGCTCGGAAGCGGAAGGTCCGGACGGGTCCGGGGGGAGATGTCCACCGTCACCAGGGCTCTACGCGGGGATGGCTCATCGGGTTCAACGTTTCGGCGGGGCGGCTCTTCACTGACGTGAGCGGTTAGCGAGCCGGTTTCGGACAGGACGGATGGGTGCCCGCGGTAACCAGGTCGGCGACCGCGGCGCGCGGGTCACCGCTTTTCACCAGGCCCTCGCCCACCAGGACGGTGTCGGCGCCCGCGCCGGCATACGCCAGCAGGTCGCCGGTGCCGCGCACGCCGGACTCGGCGATCCGGATCACGTTGCTGGGCAAGCCGGGAGCGATGCGCGCGAAGCAATCCCGGTCCACCTCCAGCGTCGCCAGATCGCGGGCGTTGACGCCGATCACCTTGGCGCCGGCCCGCAGCGCACGGTCGGCTTCTTCCTCGGTGTGCACCTCGACGAGCGCGGTCATGCCCAGCGATTCGGTGCGGTCCAGCATCGACACCAGCGCCGACTGCTCCAGCGCGGCCACGATAAGCAGCAGCATGTCGGCGCCGTGCGCACGCGCCTCGTGGATCTGATACGGCTGGACCACAAAGTCTTTGCGCAGCACCGGGATGGAGACCGCGGCCCGGACCGCGTCGAGGTCGTCGAGCGAGCCGTGAAAACGCCGCTCCTCGGTCAACACGCTGATGATGCGGGCGCCGCCGTCTTCGTAGGCGCGGGCCAGTTTGGCCGGATTGGCAATGGTCGCCAGGGAACCCGCCGACGGGCTGGCGCGCTTGATTTCGGCGATGACGCCGATTCCAGGCTCGCGCAACGCGGCCATCACGTCAAGTGGCGGTAGCGCGGCGGCCGCGGCGGCTTTGATCTCCGACAGGCTGATCAGGGCTTCGCGCGCGGCAACGTCGGCGCGGACTCCTTCGAGGATGGAGTCAAGCACGGTAGCCGGACTCATGCCTGTCGTTTCCCTTCGCCCTGTCGCCCGCCGTCACCCCACGGCCACTTCGTTGTTCCCCAGCCGATTGCGACGACGTCAATGAAGGGTAGCGGCCCGCGGCTCGCGTCCCGTCACCGACCCTCGGTGTCGGACCCGCTGGGTCGATCGGTCGGGTCGCGCCCCTCGTCAAGGGCGTCCCAGATCATCCGCTCCGACATTTCCGGCGTCTCCGGCTGCTCCAGCATCGCTCCGTCGGCCGCGTTACGTCGCGTAATCGAGCGGCGCGTCGCCGGTGTCCCGTACTTCATTGCGCTCGACCGGGCCGACTTCGGGTCCGACGCGGAACGCATCAGCAGCACGGCGGCGATCAGCGTGAGCGCGGCGGAGGCCACCGTGATCCCGGCGCCCAGGTACCGCCGCTCGCTGCCGCCCAGCGACATCACCGACAGGTGCGCCAGCTCGGTGCCACGCACCGCGACGTCGGGCAGCACCCATAGGCTGACGCCCGGGTAGCCGACCGCCAGGCTGGCCACCGCCAGCAGGCCGGCCAGCGCGCGCAGCAGCCACCCACGCGCACCGCGATCGCGGCGACCGCGGCGGCCAGCAGCAGCAACGCCAGCGGCAGCAACGCCAGCGGCAGCAACGCCAGCGGCAGCAACGCCAGCGGCAGCAACGCCGTCGACCACGTCCCGCCGGACAGGGTCACCGCCTTGGGCGGCCCCAGCCCGTCGAACGACCGGACCACCACCCACGGCAGGCGCGCGGCCACCCACAACCCCACGGCCACGGTCACCAGAAGCAGCTGGGCGATCCGGATCAACCAGCGGCCGTCCAGTCTCCGCGCGCGGGCCTCGGTCATCGCCGCGCGCCCGGTTCGGTCAGCGTCTCGGCGGCCGCGATCGCGCCGAGCACCGCGCGCGCCTTGTTGGTGGCCTCGGTGTATTCGTAGGGGCCGTTGGAGTCCGCCACCACCCCGCCACCCGATTGCACGTAGGCGGTGCCGCCGCGCATCAGCGCGGTGCGGATGGCGATGGCGAAGTCGGCGTTGCCGGCGAAGTCCAGGTAGCCGACCACGCCGCCGTAAAGGCCGCGGCGCGTCTTCTCCACCTCTTCGATCAGCTCCATCGCCCGCACCTTCGGCGCACCCGACAGGGTGCCGGCCGGGAAGCAGGCCGTCACCGCGTCCAGGGCGGTCCTGCCCTCGTCGAGCACGCCGGTCACCGTCGAGACCAGATGCATGACGTGGCTGTAGCGCTCGATGTGGCTGTAGTCGTCGACCCGGACGGTGCCCGGCGTGCACACCCGGCCCAGATCGTTGCGGCCCAGATCGACCAGCATCAGATGCTCGGCGCGTTCCTTCTCGTCGGCCAGCAGCTCCTTTTCCAGCAGCTGGTCCTCTTCGTCGGTCTGCCCGCGCCACCGGGTCCCGGCGATCGGGTGGGTGGTCGCGACGCCGTCGGCCACCGTGACCAGAGCCTCCGGGCTGGACCCGACGATCGAAAAGTCCGTTCCCCCAGCATCATTCGGCACATGCAGCAGATACATGTAGGGGCTGGGGTTGGTGACCCGCAACATCCGGTACACGTCGATCGGGTCGACGTCGGTGTCCATTTCGAACCGCTGCGAGGGCACCACCTGAAACGCCTCACCGGCGGCGATCTGCTCGACGAGGTAGTCGACGATCTTGCCGTACTCCTCGACGCTGCGCTGCGCGCGGTAGCGCGGCTCGGGCCGCTCGAAGGTGGCCACGGTGGAGGCCAGCGGCTGGCCCAGCGCCGCGGTCATCACGTCCAGCCGGGCGACGGCGTCGTCGTAGGCCTCGTCAACCCGTTCGTCGGTCCCGTTCCAGTTCACCGCGTTGGCGATCAGCGTGATGGTGCCCTCGTGGTGGTCGACGGCCGCCAGATCGGTGGCCAGCAGCAGCAGCATGTCCGGCAGGCCCAGGTCGTCGACGGCCAGCTCGGGCAGCCGCTCCAGGCGCCGCACCAGGTCGTAGGCGAAGAAGCCGACCATGCCGCCCGACAACGGCGGCAGCCCGCTCAGCGGCCCGGTGGCCAGCAGGTCCAGGGTGGCGCGCAGCGCCTGCAGCGGATCGCCGCCGGTCGGTGCGTCCTGCGGCACCACCCCCAGCCAGCCGGCTTCCCCGCCGCGCACGGTCAGCGCCGACGGCGACCCGGCGCCGATGAACGACCACCGCGACCAGGACCGGCCGTGCTCGGCCGACTCCAGCAGGAAGGTGCCCGGGCGGTTGGCGGCGAGTTTGCGGTAGGCCGACAGCGGCGTCTCGCTGTCGGCCA
The DNA here is from genome assembly GCA_002291465.1 of Mycobacterium lepraemurium. Taxonomy (GTDB): domain Bacteria; phylum Actinomycetota; class Actinomycetes; order Mycobacteriales; family Mycobacteriaceae; genus Mycobacterium; species Mycobacterium avium. The sequence goes on from CP021238.1 coordinate 2,522,239, forward strand.
GCGCCTTGTGGGTCACCGGGACCACGCGGTGCTCGGCTGCCAGCTGGCGGAAATCCTCTCGTGAGGTCGTCGCGGCGAGGTGGGCGTGCACCGACCCATCCTCCCAGACGCGCCCGGCTGGCCCTGCCCGCCCGCGGATGTAACGCCACGGCGAATTCGCGGCCCATTTTCCGCCGTGGCGTTACGACCGGCGGCGGCGCGCGTAGCGTGTCGCCCATGAAACCTGGTGACACCGTCGCGGACTTCGAACTGCCCGACCAGACGGGAACGCCGCGCAAGCTCAGCGACCTGCCCGCCGCGGGGCGGCGATGACGCCCGGGTGCACCAAGGAGGCGTGTCACTTCCGCGACCTGGCCGCCGAGTTCGCCGCCGTCGGCGCCAACCGGGTGGGCATCAGCGCCGACCCGGTGGACAAACAGGCCAAGTTCGACCTGCAGAAGTTCGACTATCCGCTGCTGTCGGATACCGACGGCGCGGTGGCCGCCCAGTTCGGCGTCAAGCGTGGACTGCTGAGCAAGCTGCTGCCGGTCAAGCGCACCACGTTCGTCATCGACACCGACCGCACCGTGCTCGACGTAATCTCCAGCGAGTTCAACATGGACACCCACGCCGACAAGGCGCTGGCCACGCTGCGCGCCCGGGCCTGACCGTCACGAGCTGACCGCCAGGAAGACGTAGGCGGCCAGCAGCACCAGATGTACCTCGCCCTGCAGCCGGGTGGCCCGCCCGGGCACGACGGTCAGCACGCTGATCACCACGGTCAGGGCCAGCAACACCAGCTGGATGGCGCCCAGCCCGAGCACCAGCGGACCCTTCAGCCAGATCGAGGCCAGCGCGATCGCCGGGATGGTGAGCCCGATGCTGGCCATCGCCGAGCCGTAGGCCAGGTTCAGGCTGATCTGGATGCGGCCCTGGCGGGCGGCCCGCACGGCCGCCAGGGTCTCGGGCAGCAGCACCAGCGCCGCGATGATCACACCCACGAACGTCTGCGGGAAGCCCACCGCGGTGACCGCCTGCTCGACGGCCGGTGACTCCTCCTCGGCCAGCGCCACCACCGCCACCAGTGCACACAGCAGCAACACGAGGCTGACCAGCGCCTCGCGGGTGCTGGGCGGATCTGCGTGGCTCTCGTCCTCGAACAGGCTCTTCTGCCCCTTCTGCGCGATCGGCAGGAAGAAGTCGCGGTGCCGCACCGTCTGGGTGAACACGAACAGCAGGTAGACCAGCAGCGAGGCGACCGCGGCGAAGGTGAGCTGGCCGGGCGAGAACTCCTTGCCCACCTGGGTGGTGGTGAACGCCGGCAGCACCAGGCTCAGCGTCGCCAGGGTGGTCAGCGTGGCCAGCGCGGCGCCGCTGCCCTCGGCGTTGAACAGCGTGACGCCGTAGCGGCGCGACCCGAGCAGCAGCGACAGCCCGGCGATGCCGTTGGTGGTGATCATCAGCGCGGCGAACGCCGTGTCCCGGGCCAGGGTCGCCGTCTCGTTGCCGCCGGACGCCATCAGCTCGACGATCAGCCCCACCTCGATGATGGTCACCGCGGCCGCGAGCACCAGCGACCCGAACGGCTCGCCGATCCGGTGCGCGACCACCTCGGCGTGATGCACCGCGGCCACCACCGCACCGATCAGGAACAGCGCGGCCAGCGCGACCAGCACCGGCCCCAGTCGCTCGCCCCAGATCGATGCCAGCACGACGACGGCGAGTACCGGCACCACCACGGTCCAGGACAACACGTTCCGGGACAGCCATTTCGACATTGCGTGCCATTCTGGTCCAAGTGATGCGCCGACGCCCCCGGAAGTGACTCCCGACACGCTGGTCAGACACCAGGCTCGATCTGCTGCCGGCCTAACGCTGCCCTAGTCCTGCGGGTGCAGCAGCACGTCGGCGTCGAAGCAGCTGTGGTCGCCGGTGTGGCAGGCGCCGCCGACCTGATCGACGGTCAACAACACGGTGTCGCCGTCGCAGTCCAGCCGCACCGAGTGGACGTACTGGGTGTGCCCCGACGTCTTCCCCTTGACCCACTGTTGGCCGCGTGAGCGCGAATAATAGGTTGCCTCACGGGTTTCCAGCGTGCGGGCCAATGCCGCGTCGTCCATCCAGGCGACCATCAGCACGTCCTTGCTACCACGCTCCTGCACCACCGCCGTGACCAGGCCGTCGGCGTTGCGCTTCAGCCGCGCGGCGATCTGCGGGTCGAGCGTCATCGCACCATCCTCACCGGTATGCCCGCCTCGGCCATGGCGGCCTTGACCTGTCCGATGGTCAGCTCCCGGAAGTGGAAAACGCTGGCCGCCAACACCGCGTCGGCCCCGGCCTCGATCGCGGGCGCGAAGTGTTCGGCCGCCCCGGCGCCGCCGCTGGCGATCACCGGCACGGTGACCGCGGACCGCACCGCCTGCAGCATCTCCAGGTCGAACCCGGCCTTGGTGCCGTCGGCGTCCATCGAGTTCAGCAGGATCTCCCCCACGCCCAAATCGGCTCCACGGGAAGCCCATTCGACGGCATCGATGCCGGTGCCGCGCCACCCGCCGTGGGTGGTGACCTCCCAGCCCGACGGGGTGGGCACCGCGCCCGGGGGCACCGTGCGGGCGTCCACGGACAACACGATGCACTGGGAGCCGAACTGCCGTGCCATCTCCTCGAGCAGCTCGGGGCGCGCGATCGCGGCGGTGTTGACCGAGACCTTGTCGGCTCCGGCCCGCAGCAGCACGTCGACGTCGGCCACGGTGCGCACCCCGCCGCCGACGGTGAGCGGAATGAAGACCTGTTCGGCGGCGCGGCGCACCACGTCCAGCATGGTGGCGCGGCCCGACGACGACGCGGTCACGTCGAGGAAGGTGAGCTCGTCGGCGCCCTCGGCGTCGTAGACGGCCGCAAGTTCAACGGGATCGCCTGCGTTCCTAAGGTTTTCGAAGTTGACGCCCTTGACCACCCGCCCGTCGTCGACGTCCAGGCAGGGGATCACGCGTACCGCCAGGACGCTGGAGTTCGGGCTCATCTCAGTAGTCCTCCGGTCGGCCGATATTGCCCAGGATGTCCAGGATCTCGGCGTGCGCGCCGGGACCGGCGGCCAGCGCCGAATCAGAGGCCGGGGTCCACGGCCGCCCGGCCAGGTCGGTCACCACGCCGCCGGAGGCCCGCACCAGCGCCACCCCGGCGGCGTGGTCCCACACGTGGCCGCCGAAACTGACCGCCGCGCCCAATATCCCGTCGGCAGCATAGGCCAGATCCAGGCCGGTGGAGCCGTGCATGCGCAACCGGGACGAGACCCGGCTGAGGTTTTCCAGCACCGCCATCCGGTAGCGCCCCGGGAACCGGCCACGGGCGTCCGCGCTGAACGATCCGGCCCCGACCAGCGCGTCGGCCAGGTCGATGGAAGTCAGTGGCGGACGCGGGTTTCCGTTCTTGCGCAGCGGGCCGCCGGCCACCGCGGTGTAGCGCTGGTCGAGGAACGGCAACCAGGTCAGCCCGGCCACCGGGTCGCCGTAGTGCAGCAGGGCCAGCAGGATCCCGGCCATCGGGGACCCAGCCGCGTAGTTGAACGTGCCGTCCACCGGGTCGAGCACCCACACCCATTCCGAGTCGACGGCCGAACCGCCGAACTCCTCACCGTGCACCCCGATCCCGGTGGCCTCGACCAGCGCGGCGACCACCTGCCGCTCGATGGCGAGGTCGACGTCGGTGGCAAAGTCGTTGCCCTTCTTGCGGACCGCGGAGTCGGCGCGGTGACCGGCGAGGAAGGGCTTCGAAGCGTCGTCGAGGATCGCCGACGCCCGCGCCACCAACGCGTCCAGGTCCATGCGGCGCTACTCTGCGACCGCGGCTAGCGCCTGGGGCAGGGTGAATCGCCCGGCGTAAAGGGCCTTGCCGACGATGGCGCCCTCGACCCCGCGGCCGGTGAGCGTGGCGATGGCACGCAGGTCGTCCAGGCTGGACACCCCGCCGGAGGCGATCACCGGGGCGTCGGTGCGGTCAGCCACCGCGCCCAGCAGGTCCAGGTTCGGGCCGCCCAGCGTGCCGTCCTTGGTGACGTCGGTGACCACGTACCGCGAACAGCCTTGCCGCTCAAGGCATTCCAGCACCTCCCACAGGTCGCCACCATCGGTTTCCCAGCCGCGGCCGCGCAGCCGGTGCTGCCCGTCGAGGATCTGGACATCCAGCCCGACGGCGACCTTGTCGCCGTGCTCGCCGATCGCCCGGGCGCACCAATGCGGGTTCTCCAGCGCCGCGGTGCCCAGGTTCACCCGGGCGCAGCCGGTGGCCAGCGCCGCGGCCAGCGAATCGTCGTCGCGAATCCCGCCGGACAGCTCCACCCGCACGTCCAGCTTGCCGACCACCTCGGCGAGCAGCTCGCGGTTGGACCCGCGCCCGAACGCCGCGTCGAGGTCCACCAGATGGATCCATTCCGCGCCGTAGCGCTGCCAGCCCAGCGCGGCGTCCAGCGCCGAGCCGTATTCGGTTTCACTGCCCGCCTTGCCCTGCACCAAACGCACGGCGCGGCCGTTGACCACGTCGACCGCGGGCAACAAGACCAACACATTCCCTCCTGAGCTGCTCGTCACAGGAGCTCAATCCAATTGCGCAGCACGGCCGCGCCGGCATCCCCGCTCTTTTCCGGGTGAAACTGCGTGGCCGACAACGAGCCATCCTCGACCGCGGCCAAAAACGGCCCCTCGTGGCGCGCCCAGGTCAGCACCGCCTCGAGCGAACCCTCCCACTGTTGGGCGGCGTAGGAGTGCAAGAAGTAGAACCGGGCGTCGGCGTCCAGGCCGCGGAACAGCACGCTGCCCGGCCCGGATTCGACCACGTTCCAGCCCATGTGCGGGATCACCGGCGCCTGCAGGCGTGTCACCGATCCCGGCCACTGCCCGCATCCGGAGGTTTCCACAGAGAATTCGACGCCGCGGGCGAACAGGATCTGCATCCCGACGCACACGCCCAGCACCGGGCGCCCCGCGGCGACCCGCTCGGCGATGATGCGGTCCCCGCCGATCTTGCGCAGCCCGGTCATGCACGCCTCGTAGGCGCCGACGCCGGGCACCACCAGTCCGTCGGCGGCCGCGGCGGCGTCGGCGTCGGCGGTCACCTGCACCGAGGAGCCGACCCGCTCCAGCGCGCGCTGCGCCGACCGCAGGTTGCCCGAGCCGTAGTCGAGGACAACAACCGATTTACTTGTCACAGAACACCTTTGGTGGACGGCACGTCCGACACCCGCGGGTCGGGCTCGACGGCCTGACGCAGCGCACGGGCCACCGCCTTGTACTGCGCTTCGGTGATGTGGTGCGGGTCGCGCCCGTAGAGCACCCGCACGTGCAGCGCGATGCGGGCATTCATCGCCAGCGACTCGAACACGTGCCGGTTGATGACGGTGTGGTAGGGCACCGAGCTGCCGGCGATCGTGGTGTGCTGCAGGTGATCCGGCTCGCCGCTGTGCACGCAGTAGGGCCGGCCGGACACGTCGACGGCGGCGTGGGCCAGCGTCTCGTCCATCGGGATGAAGGCGTCACCGAACCGGCGGATCCCCCGCTTGTCGCCGAGCGCCTGGCCCAGCGCGGCGCCGAGAGCGATGGCGGTGTCCTCGATAGTGTGGTGGGCCTCGATCTCGACGTCGCCCGTAGTGCGCACGGTCAGGTCGAAGCTGGCGTGGCTGCCCAGTGCGGTGAGCATGTGGTCGTAGAACGGCACACCGGTGTCCACGTCGACCAGGCCGGTGCCGTCCAGGTCGAGTTCGATGACGATGTCGGACTCCTTGGTGCGGCGCTCGATTCGCGCGCGACGAGCGGCTTGCAAGGCGGTCATGGGGCCCCTAACACATGGTCGCGACCCTCTGCGCGCGGCTCGGCTGCGCTTGCGATCGCTCCTACGTTGACGGGGGCCAGCTCGGTGGCGGCGAGTTGGGCGCTGGCCCGCAGGAAGGCGTCGTTCTCCTCGGCCAGGCCGGTGGTGGCCCGCAGGAAGCCGGGGATGCCGACGTCGCGGATCAGCACGCCAGCATCCAGATAGCGCTGCCAGCTGGCCGGCGAATCGGTGAACTCGCCGAACAGCACGAAGTTGGCATCGCTGGGAATGACCCGAAAACCCATGCCGGTCAAGGCCGTTGACACGCGTTCGCGTTCGGCGATCAGAGCGGCGACGCTGCCCAGCGTGTCGTCGGCGTGCCGCAGCGCGGCCCGCGCGGCGGCCTGGGTCACCGACGACAGGTGGTAGGGCAACCGCACCAGCAGCATCGCCTCGATCACCGCCGGTGTGGCGATCAGGTAGCCGAGCCGGCCGCCGGCGAAGGCGAACGCCTTGCTCATGGTGCGAGTGACGACGAGCTTGGTCGGATACTCGCCCACCAGCTGCACCGCGCTGGGCTGCGACGAGAACTCGCCGTACGCCTCGTCCACGATCACGATGCCCGGTGCCACGTCGAGCAGCCAGTGCAGGCCGGACAGCGAAATGCTCTGCCCGGACGGGTTGTTCGGGCTGGCGACGAACACCACGTCGGGCGTGCGCTCGGTCACGGCGGCCACCGCAACGTCGACGTCCAGGCTGAAGTCGTCGGCCCGGGCAGCCTGCAGCCATTCGGTGCGGGTGCCGTCGGAGATGATGGGGTGCATCGAGTAGGACGGAACGAACCCGATGGCGCTGCGTCCGGGACCGCCGAAAGCCTGCAGCAGCTGTTGCAGGATCTCGTTGGAACCGTTTGCCGCCCAGAGGTTTTCGACTCCCAGTTGGACGCCGGTCTGGGCGGTGAGGTAGCGGGCAAGGTCGCTGCGCAGCTGCACCGCGTCCCGGTCGGGATAGCGGTGCAGGTCCGCGGCGGCCCGCGCCACCGAGCGCACCACGTCGTCCACCAGCGCCCGGCTGGGCGAGTGCGGGTTCTCGTTGGTGTTCAGCCGCACCGGGACCGCCAATTGCGGTGCCCCGTAAGGAGATTTGCCGCGCAGGTCATCGCGCAGCGGCAGGTCGTCCAGCGTGGGTTGGGGGGTGGCCCGCTGGCCGGTCACCGCTCGAACCTCCGCCGTATCGCCTCGCCGTGCGCCGGCAGGTCTTCGGCCTGCGCCAGGGTGATCACGTGCCCGGACACGTCTTTCAGCGCCGCCTCGGTGTAGTCGACGACGTGGATGCCGCGCAAGAAGGTCTGCACCGACAGGCCGCTGGAATGCCGGGCGCTGCCCGCGGTGGGCAGGACGTGATTGGACCCGGCGCAGTAGTCGCCCAGGCTGACCGGCGAGTACGGGCCGACGAAAACGGCTCCGGCCGCGCGGATCTGGCCGGCCACGGCCGCCGCGTCGGCGGTCTGGATCTCCAGGTGCTCGGCGGCGCAGGCGTTGACAACCGTGATCCCGGCGTCCAGGTCGTCGACCAGGATGATCGCCGACTGGCGTCCGCCTAGCGCAGCGGTCACCCGCTCGCGGTGCACGGTCGTCGGCAGCTGGGCGGCCAATTCCGCGTCGGTGGCCGAGGCCAGGTCCTCGCTGGGGGTGACCAGCACGCTGCCGGCCATCTCGTCGTGCTCGGCCTGGCTGATCAGATCGGCGGCCACGTGCGCGGGGTCGGCGGTGTGGTCGGCCAGGATCACGATCTCGGTCGGCCCGGCCTCGGCGTCGATGCCGACCCGCGACCGGCACAGCCGCTTGGCGGCGGTGACGTAGATGTTGCCCGGCCCGGTGATCATGTCGACCGGCGCCAGCTCGGCGCCACCGGTATCGGTCCCGCCGTAGGCCAGCAGCGCCACCGCCTGCGCGCCGCCCACCGCCCACACCTCGTCGACGCCCAGCAGCCGGGCCGCGGCCAGTATGGTCGGATGCGGCAGCCCGTCGAACTGGGCCTGCGGCGGGCTGGCCACCACCAGCGACGCGACGCCGGCGGCCTGGGCGGGCACCACATTCATCACCACGCTGGACGGGTAGACGGCGTTGCCGCCGGGCACATACAGGCCCACCCGCTCGACTGGCACCCAGCGCTCGGTCACCGTCGCGCCCGGTCCCAGCGTGGTGGTGACGTCGGTGCGACGCTGGTTGGCGTGCACGGCGCGGGCGCGGTCGATCATCACCCGCAGGGCGTCGGCGACGGCCGCGTCCAGGTCGGCCAGGGCCTTGTCCAGCGCCGCCTCCGGCACCCGGACCGCCGCCGAGCGAACACCGTCGAAGGAGGCCCCGAACTCCAGCGCGGCGTCGGCGCCGCGCTCGGCCACCGCCTGCACGATGGGTCGCACCTTGGGCAGCACCGTCTCCACGTCGGCGCCGCCGCGCGGCAGCGCCGACCGCAATCGGGCAGCCGTCAGCTCGGCGCCCCGCAGGTCGATGCGGGCCATGGGTGACGCTGGGGTGGAACTCACGGTGTCCATTGTCCCAGAGGAACTCAAGGCGATATCCGGCCGGTACAGCGCGCCTGGATCGCGGCCGGTACAGTGCCGGTATCGAGGCCCTACCCCGCGCCGACAGCACGAGCCGACCCCACGGAGCCGCCATGTCCGCCAAGGATCATCCCAACAACGCCCCGGGCGTCCCGATGGTCTTTCCGGTCTGGTTTGAGAACCTTCAGGTCAAGTACCTGAATTCGGCGATCAAGCCGCTCGCGCGTTTTCTTCCCGGGACCGCGACCATCAAGCATCGTGGCCGCACGTCCGGCAGGCAGTACGAGACCATCATCACGCCCTATCGCAAGGGCAACACCCTGGCGATCGCGCTGGGCCACGGCAAGACGAACTGGGTGAAGAACGTGCGGGCCGCCGGCGAGGCGGACGTGGTGTTCGGCCGCGACCGCTCGGTGCACCTGATCAACCCGCGGATCCTGCCGGCCGGTTCCGACGGCGCAGGCCTGCCGTTCATGGCCCGCGTCCAGCTGCGCTGGATGGGGGTTTTCGTCGCCGACATCGCCTGAGCCGATCGGCGAAGAATGCTCATCGGCGTCGAGTGTGCGCTGGTGGCGCCGACACGCCGAGAAGTCGCTACCTGGTGCTACACCGAACGCCCAGAATGCCCAACCCGCTACATGTCCAGGCCGATGTCGAGCACCCGCACCGAATGGGTCAGCGCGCCGACGGCCAGGTAATCCACCCCGGTCGCGGCGTAGTCGGCGGCGTTCTCCAGGCTGAGGCCGCCGGAGGACTCAAGCAGGACCGCAGGGGCGCGCGCGTCGCGCCGCTGCACGGCCATCTGCGTCTGCCACACCGGGAAGTTGTCCAGCAGCACCAGTTCGGGCTTTTCCGGCAGCACCTCGTCGAGCTGCTCGAGCGAGTCGACCTCCACCTCGCAGGGCAGCTCCGGCGCCGCGTCCCGCACCGCCCGCAGCGCGTCGACCACCGACCCGGCCGCCACCACGTGGTTGTCCTTGATCAGCGCGGCGTCGCCGAGACCGAGCCGGTGGTTGACGCCGCCGCCGATCCGGACCGCGTATTTCTGCAACGCCCGCAGGCCGGGCAGGGTCTTGCGGGTGTCGCGCACCTGGGCCTTGGTGCCTTGCACGGCGGCCACCCAGTGCGCCGTCGTGGTGGCGATCCCGGACAGGTGGCAGATCAGGCTCAGCATGGTGCGCTCCGCGGTCAGCAGACCGCGGGTTTCGGCCCGTACGGTCAGCAGCGACTGGCCCGGCTGCAGGTGGGCGCCGTCCGCGACGCGGTCGAGCACCTGGTAGCCGCGGGCGCCGAGCACCTCGTCCAGCACCAGCAGCGCGATGTCCACCCCGGCGATCACGCCGGGCTGCCGGGGCACCATCAACGCGGTGGCCACCGCCCCGGCGGGCACCGTCGCCAACGTGGTAACGTCGGGCCCGTAGCGCAGGTCCTCGACCAGGCCGCGCCGGATGATCTCGCGCGCCGCGGCGAGCTCGCAGTCCGAGATCATCGTCACACCACCGCCGCCAGCGCCTGCACCAGCACCGAGTTCTGGTCGTCGGCCAGTCGCAGCAGGTTGCTGCGCGCCTGCTCGGGCGCGGCCTGCGGATGCTCCTCGCGGTGATGGCAGCCGCGGCTCTCGGTGCGGGCCAGGGCCGCGGCCGCGACCGCGCGGGCGGCGACGGCCAACGCCACGTCCTCGAAGTCGCGGCGGCCGCCGATGCTGCGGGCCGGCGCCTGCGACAGGGTGGCCGACAACCGGGTCAGCCCGGCCGCGTCGCGCACCACCGACGCGTCGCGGCTCATCGCAGCCTGCAGCTCCGCGCGCGGCGGCGCGGTGTGCGCGACGGGCTCAGGCGCCAGCGCTCGGGGGCGGCCGGCCTCCGCCGCATGCGCGGCCGCCGCCCTGCCGGCCCGGCCCCCGACCACCAGACCTTCCAGCAGGCTGTTGGACGCCAGCCGGTTGGCGCCGTGCAGCCCGGTGCGGGCCACCTCGCCGGCGGCGAACAGGCCGGGCAGCTCGGTCCGGCCGTACACGCCGGTGACGACGCCGCCGCAGCTGTAGTGCGCCCCGGGCACCACGGGGATGGGTTGGCGCACCGGGTCGATGCCGGCGGCCCGGCAGGCCGCCGTCACGGTCGGGAACCGGTCGGCGAAGTCGAAGATGTGCCGCGCGTCCAGGAAGACGCAGGCGTCGCCGGTGGCCTTCAGCCGCGCGTCGATGGCGGCGGCGACCACGTCGCGCGGCGCCAGGTCGCCCATCGGGTGCACCCCTGCGGTCACCGAATCACCTTGGGAATCAATCAGTTTCGCTCCCTCGCCGCGGATGGCCTCGGTGACCAGCGGGCGCCGACCGCCGCCGGCGCCGGGGGCGAAGAGCATGGTGGGATGGAACTGGATGAACTCCAGGTCGCTGACCGCGACACCGGCCCACAGGCCCAGCGCGATGCCGTCGCCGGTGGAGCCCTCCGGGTTGGTGGTCGCGCCATAGAGGTGCCCGAGACCGCCGGAGGCCAGGATCACCGACGGCGCGCTGATGATCCCGTAGCCGTGCAGGTTACCGACCAGCACGCCGGTGACGGCTTCGTCGCCCATGGAGCCGTCGTGCAGCACCCGCAGCGCCACGTGCCCGGTGCGGATGTCCAGCATCCGTGCGGCGTGGTCGAGCGCGCGCTGCACCTCGGCGCCGGTGGCGTCGCCGCCGGCGTGCACGATGCGGCGCCGGGAGTGACCGCCCTCGCGGGTCAGCGCCCACTGGCCGGGGGCCGATTCGTCGAATCGCGCTCCGTCACCGACCAATTCGGAGACCGCCGCGTACCCGTCGGCCACGATCGAGTAGACCGCCTGGGGGTCGCACAGGCCCGCGCCCGCGACGACGGTGTCGGCGACATAGGCCTCGACCGAATCGTCGTTGTGCGGCAACACCACCGCGATGCCGCCCTGCGCGTAGTGGGTGGCGTTGGCCCCGCGCGCCTGGTCAGCCTTGCTCAGCACGACGACGCTGCGGCCGGCGCGGTGAGCCGCCAGCGCGGCGGCCAATCCCGCGACGCCGGTGCCGATCACGACAACGTCGGCGCTGTGTGTCCACTGGGGACGGGCGATCATTCGCCACCGCCCGGCTGGCCGATCTCGATCATGCGCTGCACGCTGCGCCGGCCGGCGGCCGCGATGCCGGGATCGACGTGCACCTCGTCGGCGCCCTCGACCAGGCAGCGCAGCAGCGCCGCCGGGGTGATCATCTTCATGTACCGGCAGGAGGCCCGGTCGTTGACGGCCTGGAAATCGACTTGCGGTGCGGCCCGGCGCAATTGGTAAAGCATGCCGACCTCGGTGGCCACCAGCACCTTGCGTGCGCTGGTGGTGTTCGCGGCGTCCAGCATGCCGCCGGTGGACAGGATCTTGACCCGCTCCGCGGGGAAGGCGCCCTCCACCGCAAGGTACAAAGCCGAAGTGGCACAACCACATTCGGGATGGACGAACAGCTCGGCATCGGGGTTGGCGCGCGCCCGCTCACCCAGTTCGTCGCCGTTGATGCCGGCGTGCACGTGGCATTCGCCGGCCCACACGTGCAGGTTTTCCCGGCCCGTCATCCGGCGCACGTGCGTGCCCAAGAACTGGTCGGGGCAGAACAGCACCTCGCGGTCGGGGTCGATGAACGCCACCACGTCGACCGCATTGGACGAGGTGCAGCAGATGTCGGTGAGCGCCTTGACCGCCGCGGTGGTGTTGACGTAGGAGACGACGACCGCGCCGGGGTGTTCGTCCTTCCAGGCGCGCAGGTCCTCGGGCGTGATCGAGTCGGCCAGCGAGCAGCCGGCGCGCTGGTCGGGGATCAGCACCGTCTTGTCGGGGCTGAGGATCTTGGCGGTCTCGGCCATGAAGTGCACCCCGCAGAACACGATGGTGTCCTCGTGCACCTCGGCGGCGATCCGCGACAGCGCCAGCGAGTCGCCCACGTGGTCGGCCACGTCTTGGATCTCGGGCAGCTGGTAGTTGTGCGCCAGGATGGTGGCGCCGCGCAACTTCGCCAGGCGGCGAATCGCGGCGGCCCACTGCGCATCACCATCCACACCGGTGTAACCGGTGGGCGAGTCGGTGATGTCGGCAGCCATGGCTTCAGCGAGCGTGTCCATGCGATTGAGCACCGTCATGGCGGCTCCTTTCCGGCCAGGAGGTTTTCGACTTATAATCGAAAACATGGCCCATGGTAGCACCGCGCACGAAGTGCTCGCGGTCGTGTTCCAGGTTCGCGAAGCAAGCGAACCGGTTACTAAGGGGCGCCATCGGGCGAAACCGCAGCTGAACATGCTGTTATGGCAGCGGGCCAAGGACCCGCAGCGCGGGGCGTGGTCGCTGCCGGGCGGGCGGCTGCGCAACGACGAGGACATGATCACCTCAGTGCGGCGCCAGCTGGCCGAGAAGGTCGACCTCAAGGAACTGGCGCACCTGGAGCAGCTCGCGGTGTTCTCAGACCCGCAGCGGGTGCCGGGCACCCGGATCATCGCCTCGACGTTCCTGGGCCTGGTGCCCTCCCCCGCCAGTCCGGAGCTGCCGCCGGACACCCGCTGGCACCCGGTGAACTGCCTGCCGCCGATGGCCTTCGACCACGGTCAGATGGTGGACAACGCGCGGGCCCGGCTGATCGCCAAGCTGTCCTACACGAACATCGGGTTCGCTTTGGCACCAAGGGAATTCGCTTTGTCCACGCTGCGCGACATCTACGGCGCCGCGCTGGGCTATCAGGTCGACGCGACGAACCTGCAGCGAGCGCTGGCCCGGCGCGGGGTCATCACCGCGACCGGCACCATCGCCCAGTCCGGGCGCAGCGGCGGGCGTCCGGCCGCTCTCTACCGGTTCACCGACGCGGCGCTGCGGGTCACCGACGAATTCGCCGCGCTCAGGCCTCCCGGCCTGCCAGGCTAGGCTGGCACAACAGCGTCGTCAGGCGACGGCGGTGCTCGACCACACCGGTGGCGCAGGCGACCACGGCCGTAGTGTCGAGAAGTCGCTCACAATGCGGCGATTACGTTTTGGCCACCCGCTGTTCGTACGCGACAATGCCGGGTGGCCACGAAGGGAACCTCAATGGCGGAGCTCAGCAACCTGGCAAGCACGCACGGCGCGGAATGGATCGCCCGGCCGCCGCACGAGGAACTGCAGCGCAAAGTGCGTCCGCTGCTGCCCTCCGACGACCCGTTCTACCAGCCGCCCTTGGGCTTCCAGCATGCCGAACCCGGCACGGTGCTGCACTCCCGCGACGTCGAGCTGGCGTTCCTCGGCCTGATTCCCCAGCCGATCAAGGCCGTCCAGCTGCTCTACCGGACCATGGACATGAACGGCGAGCCGGAGGCGACCGTCACGACGGTGATCGTCCCGGCCGACGCCGTGCCAGGCCGGCCCTGCCCGCTGCTGTCCTACCAGTGCGCGATCGACGCCGTGTCGTCGCGCTGCTTCCCGTCCTACGCGCTGCGGCGTCGGGCCAAGGCCCTCGGGTCGATCGGCCAATTCGAACTCTTCCTGATCACCGCCGCGGTCGCCGAGGGCTGGGCGGTCTCGGTGCCCGACCACGAGGGCCTGCGCGGCCTGTGGGGCGCGCCGTACGAACCGGGTTACCGGGTCCTGGACGGCGTCCGGGCCGCCCTGGGCGCCAAACACCTCGAGCTGTCCCCGTCCGCCCCGATCGGGCTGTGGGGCTATTCCGGCGGCGGGCTGGCCAGCGCCTGGGCCGCCGAGACGTACGCCGCGTACGCGCCCGAACTCAACGTGGTGGGCGCGGTGCTGGGCTCGCCCGTCGGCGACCTGGGCAACACCTTCCGCCGGCTCAACGGCAGCTTCCTGTCCGGGCTGCCCGCGCTGGTGGTGGCCGCGCTGGCGCATATCTATCCCGACCTGGACCGGGTGACCAAGGAGCACGCCAACGAGGAGGGGCGCGCCCTGCTGGACTCGCTGGAGAAGATGACGACCGTGGAGGCCGTCATCCGGATGGCCGGCAAGAACATGGGCGAGTACCTCGACGCGCCGCTCGAGCAGATCCTGTCCACGCCGGAGGTCACCTACGTCTTCGACCACATCAGGCTGGGCGCCGCCGTCCCGACGCCGCCGGTGCTGATCGTGCAGGCCGTGCACGACTACCTGATCAACGTGCACGACATCGACGTGCTGGTCGACGCCTATTCCGCCGGCGGTGCGCAGGTCACCTACCACCGTGACGCCTTCAACGAGCACATGATGCTGCACCCGCTGTCGGCGCCGATGACGCTACGCTGGCTGACCGACCGCTTCGAGGGCCGCCCGGTGACCGAGCACCTGATCCGGACCACCTGGCCGACGATGTTCAACCCAATGACCTACGTGGGCATGGCCCGGCTGCTCAAGATCGCCGCCAAGGTGGTCACCGGCCGAAAGATTCACCGCCGCCCGCTGTGACGGCCGCTTCCGCGGCACGCGCATCGGTTGGCGCGGTCGGCGGCAGCGCGCCCAGGTCGTCGCGGGCGTTGGCGGCGGCCCGCACGGCGTACACCAGCGCGGCGATCCCGGCCGGCCACATCAGGCTGACCGCGATCTGCAGCGGACCGTCCGAGAAGAACACCGGCGGCGCCTGGATCACGTAGGCGACCGACGGGCTCTTGCCCAGCGGCACCGCGTCGAAGTCCAGGGCGCCGTAGCGCAGCCGCACCAGCCCGGCCCCCACCGCGGCGGCGACGAGGGCGGCCGTCACCATCGCGACCGACAGCGCCACCACCATGGCGGGCCCCCGGTGCCGGCGCGACTGCCAGGCCGCCACCGAGGCCACCACCGCCAACACGGTCAGCAGGCCCAGCAGCAGGGCGGGTGCGACGAAGAAGTGCTCGGACTCGTTGCCCAGGTAGTCGTGCACCCGCTCGCCGGAGCGGGTCAGCGTCACCACCGCGCGGATCGGCGGGGCGATCCACGCCCACAGCGCGCCGAGCAACGCGCCGACGACCGCCGACCCGGCCACGACGACCAGCAGCGCGCGCAGCTCGGCCCGGCCGGGCAGCCCGAAGGCGGCGACGTCGCCGGTCGGCACGGCATCGGGTTGCCCGCTCACCGCTGCGTCTCCAGCTCCGCGGAGTCGACCTGACCGTGTCTCGAGCAGCGCGCCCACCAGCCGTCGGGGCGAACCTGGACCACCATCCGGCGCCCGCACGCCGCGCAGAACCGAGGAGGCTCCAGACCCAACTGGGCCGCCGTCGGCACCGCCGTGCCCCCTAGTTCCCCGGTGTAGACGTTGTAGACGCCGGCGCCGACGACTGCGCCCAGGGCGCCCAGATCACCAACCACAAGTTTCCAACCCTAGCCGCGCCGACCTGGGCGACAAACCGGCGTGCGGGCCGCTCAGAGGCTGGCATTGAGCCCCTTGAGGGGCATTTGCAGATCGTCCAGCAATTCCAGGTCGGATTCGGCCGGACGCCCCAGCGTGGTCAGGTAGTTGCCGACGATCACGGCGTTGATGCCGCCCAGGATGCCCTTCTTGGCGCCGAGGTCGCCGAGGGTGATCTCGCGGCCGCCGGCGAACCGCAGCATGGTGCGCGGCAACGCCAGCCGGAAGGCGGCCACCGACTTCAGCGCCTCGGTCGCCGGCATCACCTCCAGGTCGCCGAACGGGGTGCCCGGGCGCGGGTTGAGGAAGTTCAGCGGCACCTCGTCGGGGGCGAGCTCGGCCAGTTCGGCGGCGAATTCCGCACGCTGCTCGAGGGTTTCGCCCATGCCGAGGATGCCGCCGCAGCAGACCTCCATGCCGGCGTCGCACACCATCAACAAGGTGTCCCAGCGCTCTTCCCAGGTGTGGGTGGTCACGACGTTGGGGAAGAACGACCGGGCCGTCTCCAGGTTGTGGTTGTAGCGGTGCACGCCCATCTCCGCGAGCTGCTCCACCTGCTCGGCGGTCAGCATGCCCAGCGAGCAGGCGATGTTGATCTCGACCTCGTTGCGGATGGCCTCGATGCCGGCCGCGACCTGGGCCAGCAACCGCTCGTCGGGGCCGCGCACGGCGGCCACGATGCAGAACTCGGTGGCGCCGGACTTGGCGGTCTGCTTGGCCGCCTCGACCAGGCTGGGGATGTCGAGCCGGGCGCTGCGCACCGGGGACGCGAACAGCCCCGACTGCGAGCAGAAGTGGCAGTCCTCGGGGCAGCCGCCGGTCTTCAGGCTGATGATGCCCTCGACCTCGACCTCCGGGCCGCACCAGCGCATCCGCACCTCGTGGGCCAGCGCCAGCAGGTCGTCGAGCCGGTCGTCGGGCAGCCGCAGCACCTGCAGCACCTGGTCGCGGCTCAATCCCTGGCCGCCCTCCAGCACCTGGCGCCGCGCCACCGCCAGGATGTCGTCGTCGTTGCCGGTCTCGGCCGTCGGTCGCGTCGCCGCTTGCGTCACCAGGTACTCCCCTGCCTCTTGCGGGTGCCCGCGCGTGCGGGCACGTCTGCCATCGATGGCAGCCTGAACGAAAAGGTGTTCAAAGTAGAGTAACGGCCGAGCAACTCCAACTACCCCTGGGTATACGACCATGGTGACCGCGCACGCCCAATTCCTGGCGCACCATTATCTGCTGCTGGCCGTGCCGGCGTTCCTGCCTGCGGTAATCGTGGTGGCCGTGGTGCTATACGTGGCGCTGCGCGACCGGCGGGCCGACCGGACCAGCACGTCGGCCGGAGCGGAGCCGGCCGGCGCCGACACACCGGACGAAAACCGTGATTGACGCGCCGCGGATCTGGGCATTAAACAATCAATCACGAACCTACTTGACAGTAATGAGCGGTTGACTTAATCGGATCCTCCGGGGTGGCCCGGCGCGGTTGGGAGGCAAGACGATGCGGACGAACTGACGATTGTTGCTGAGGCACCGGCGCGCGGTGCGGGGTTGAACCAGGTGATCGGGCTCTCGCTCGCCGCGGTGGTGATCACGCTGCTGATGCTGTGGGTGGGCCACGCGCACCGCACCCACCGCATCCAGTGGCTGACCCGCATCGCCGACAAGATGGGCGAGAAGTTCCACCGGCCCAACTGGGTCGCCCCGCCGGTGCTGATCTTCACCACGTCGATCATCTGCGCGCTGTTCGGCTTCATCTGGGACGTCAGCTGGCACATCGGCAACGGCCGCGACCCCGGCCCGCTGGCCAACCCGGCGCACTACTTCATCATCATCGGCCTGTTCGGGGTATTCCTGGGCGGCATGGTGTCGGTGGTGCTGCCGTTCGACAAGCCCGGCCCGGCGGCGGTGCGCATCACCCGCAACTGGTACGCACCGGTCGGGGGTGTGCTGATGGCCGGCTGCGGGCTGTACGCGATGATCGGCTTCCCCCTCGACGACATCTGGCACCGCATCTTCGGGAAAGACGTTACCCTTTGGGGCCCAACGCATTTGATGATGATCGGCGGAGCCGGCTTTTCACTGTTCTTGGTGTCGCCGCCGGCACGCCGCGCAGCACCGTCGACACCGCGATC
Organism: Mycobacterium lepraemurium; assembly: GCA_002291465.1. Classification (GTDB taxonomy): domain Bacteria; phylum Actinomycetota; class Actinomycetes; order Mycobacteriales; family Mycobacteriaceae; genus Mycobacterium; species Mycobacterium avium. The sequence continues at coordinate 2,540,027 of CP021238.1, forward strand.
CGCTGGGGCGGCACCACCCTAGTCCAGCCCGCCGCCACCGCGGCCGTGCGCGCCGCGCAACGCGGCGAGACCGGAACCGTCATTGACACCGGCTACCTGGGCCGGCGCGAACTGGCGGCGTATGCCCCGCTGTCCCTGCCGAATTCCGACCTGCACTGGTCGATCCTGGCCACCCGGGAAACCGCCGAGGCCAACGCCGTGTGGTGTCCCTGACCCAGACCCTGGTATTGACCACCACCGCAATGGTTTTCGTCATCTGCGTGGCCACCCTGCTGGTCGCCCAGATGTTCGTGCGGCCCATCCGCAGGTTGCAGGCCGGCGCCCGGGAGATCAGCGCGGGCAACTACGACGTCACCATCCCGGTCACCTCGCGCGACGAGATCGGTGAGCTCACCGCCGCTTTCAACGACATGAGCCGCAACCTGCAGATCAAACAGGAGCCGCTGGGCGAGCAACGCAAGGAAAACGACCTGCTGCTGGCCTCGTTGATGCCCGACCCGGTCGCGCGCCGCTACCGCGAGGGCGAACAGACCATCGCCCAGGAACACCAGGACGTCACCGTGATCTTCGCCGACATCGTCGGGCTGGACGAGATCTCCGCCAAGCTCTCCGGCCGCGAGCTGGTGAGCATCGTCGACGAGCTGGTCCGCGAGATCGACTCCGCGGCGGAAACCATTGGTGTGGAACCGATTCGCACACTACACAACGGATACCTGGCCAGCTGCGGCCTGAACGTTCCGCGCCTGGACAGCGTGCAGCGCACCGTCGAGTTCGCGGTCGAGGTGCAGGGCATCATCGCCCGGTTCAACGGCCGGACCGACTACCACCTGGGACTGCGGGCCGGGATCAACACCGGCAACGTGGTCAGCGGGCTGGTCGGGCGCTCCAGCCTGGTCTACGACATGTGGGGAGCGGCGGTCAACCTGGCGCACCAAACCCGAAGCAGCACAACGCAAACCGGGATATATGTCACCTCGAAGGCGTATGAGGTGATGCGCGACATCCGCCACTTCACACCAGCCGGCACGGTCACCGTCGGCGGGGTCGAGCAGCAGATCTGGCAGTTGTCGGAAAGGACCGGGCCGTGAGCACCTTTGACTCGTCGTCGCTGTACTGGGCGGCAGCGGTGGTCTTCGGCCTGCCGCGTCCTCACCGAATGGCACCAGAGCCTGGTCCGCAAGCACAGCCCGCCGGCCCGGCCCGTCTTCCTGCTGCGCAGCTACCTGATCCCGCTAGGCGCGCTGCTGGTGCTGCTGGTGAATGTGGCCAGGATGCCCGCCCAGTTCACCTCGGTACGGGTGCTGGCGATGGCGTTCGGCTTCGTGGTGGTGGTACTGCTGCTGTCCGGGCTCAACGCCACCGTCTTCGAGAGCGCACCGGAAGGCTCCTGGCGTCAGCGGGTTCCGGGCATCTTCCTGGACGTGACCCGCTTCGTGCTGATCGGTGTCGGGCTGGCGGTCATCTTCTCCTACGTGTGGGGCGTGCGGGTGGGCGGCCTCTTCACCGCGCTGGGCGTGACGTCGGTGGTGATCGGCCTGATGCTGCAGAACTCCGTCGGCCAGATCGTGTCCGGGCTGCTCATGTTGTTCGAGCAGCCGTTCCGTATCGGCGACTGGCTGGACACCCCGGCGGCGCGCGGCCGCATCGTGGAGGCCAACTGGCGGTCGGTGCACATCCAGACCGGGCGCGGGCTGCAGATCACGCCCAACTCGGTGCTGGCCACCACCTCGTTCACCAGCCTCAGCCGCCCGGTGGGCACCAATTGACGCTCACCGCAACGTTTTCCGAGACAGACCCGCCCGACCGGGTGTGCGCGCTGCTGCGCCGGGTCGCCGACGTGCTGCCGCACCGCCGGCCCGACGCGGTCGCGGCGGCGGTGCCCGCCGAGGGGCCGAATACCACGTCACGATCGGATTGACCTCGCCCGCCGACGATTCCGCCGCGCAGGCGACGCTGCTGCGCTGGCTCTGGTACGGCGCGCCGCGAGGGTCTGCGCCTCGACGGCGCCGAGGACGACATCTCCACCCCCGAGCGCACCGAGCGGGCGCTGCGCATGGTGGTCGCCCCAGCGCTGCGGCTGGACCCGCCGGATCAGCAGGCGTTGGTGTCGCACGCGCGAATCGGCCGGCACGGGGCCGACGAGATCGTCGAGCACGCCGGCCGCGTCCCGGAGAAGATGACGTTCCTGCTCGCGGGCGGGGTGCGGTTGACCGCCACCGCCCCGGACGGATCGGTGGTCACTGTCGGCGCCTGGACGAGAGCTCGTTTCTGGGAGCGACCGCGCTGACCCGCCAGCCCAACCTGGCCGACGCGCAGGCCGTCGCGGAGGTGACCGCGCTGGAGATCGACCGCGAACACCTCGTCGAGTTGATGACTGGCAAGCCGTTGCTGCTGCAGGACCTGGGTCGCACCATCGACGAGCGGCGCACCCTGGTGCACCGGGCCGTGACCGCCGAGCCGACGCCGTCCCGGGAGCCGGTGTCGTAAGCCATCACTCTCGTCCTGGGCGACAAGGAACGGTTCAACGCGGATCTGCTCGACTTCCTGCGCCGCTGAATCCCCACCTAACCGATCGGGTGCTCGACCTTCTTGTTGCCGTCCCAGCGGCGCAAACCCACGAAGCTGCACTCGATCTGGGTGGGCCGGCCGGCGATGCGCAGCGCCCGGCCGAGTTGGGCCCCGCCGACCCGGCGGGCCATGGTGACGTGCCCGGTCCACTGGCCGGGCAGGCTGTTGGGCAGCGGCGCGGGCCGCAGGTGCGGAGCGCACAGCCGGTGCACCTGGACGTGCAGGTCCAGCAGTTCGCCGGTGGGCACCACCAGTCGGGCGAAGACCACGCTGCCCCGGCCGAACAGCACCGGCGCGCCGATCAGGCACGGCAGCGGTAGCCGGGCACACAGCGGGGCCAGCAGAGCGTCCACATCGGCGGCGATCGCCTCGGCGACCGCCAGCGTCACGTGCGGCCGGCTGGCCGGGGCCTGGCTGGGAATTCCGGCCGCAGCCAACGCTTTCCAGGTCTGCCGGATGGCCGCCTCGGTGTCCGAGTCGAAGACCAGCTCGATCGAGTGGACCATCAGCCGGCCAGCGCGGTGACCCAGTCGCGGTCGAATGCGCCGGCGCTCACGGCCTCGAACGTGCCGGCGGACAGCGCCGCCGCACCCGCGGGCAGCACGGCACGCACCGGCGCAAGCGCTTCGAGCGCGGACCGATTCGACGTCTCCACCGGGCCGGGATGTTCGGGCCAGGTGCCGATCACCAGCCCGGCACATGAAAGACCCCGCGCAGCAAGCGCTTCCAGGGTCAGCGCGGTGTGGTTGAGGGTGCCCAGCGCCGGCCGGACCACGACCAGCACCGCCGCACTCAGCGCGACGGCGAGATCGCGTGTGGTGACACCGTTTTCGCCGAGCTCGACCAGCAGTCCACCGGCGCCCTCGACCAGCGTCAGCCGCCCCGGCTGGTCCAGCTCGTCGATAAACCTCAGCAGCTGCTCGCGGCTGGGCAAGGCCATCCCGGCCGCCGCGGCGGCGGCCACCGGCGCCAGCGGCCGCGGGTAGCGGGCCAGCCCGGCCAGCTCGGTCACCCCGGACAGCCGGGCCACCTCGGCGAGGTCGCCGTCGTCGGTGCCGGTCTGCACCGGTTTGCACACCGCCACGTCGATGCCGACCTGACGGGCATGACACGCCAGCGCCGCCGTGGCGACCGTCTTTCCCACCCCGGTGTCGGTGCCGGTGACGACCAGAACCGTCACGGCCTCAGCCGAGCCCGGCGAGCACATCGGTGAGCACCCGGCGTGCGACCTCCAGTTCGGCGTCGTCCAGCGACGCGCGGGCGGTCAGCCGCAGCCGCGACGTCCCGGCGGGCACCGTCGGGGGACGAAAGCAGCCCACCCGCAAACCGGCATCCAGGCAGGCGGTCGCGGCGGCTACCGCCACGTCCGGGTCGCCCAGGATCACCGACACCACCGCCGACTGCGGCACCTCGCGAACCCGGCAGACCTCGGCCAGCACGCCGGCGTGGCGCAGCACCGCGCCGGCCCGCCAGGGTTCGGCGCGCAGCACGCCCAACGCGGCGCGCGCGGCGCCCACCGCCGCCGGGGCCAGGCCGGTGTCGAAGATGAACGTGCGCGCCGCGTCGATTAGGTGGGCCCGCACCGCAGCCGGCCCCAGCACCGCGCCGCCCTGGCTGCCCAGCGCCTTGGACAGCGTGGTGGTCATGACCACGTCGGGCACGCCGGCCAGGCCGGCCTCGAACAGCAGCCCGCGCCCGCCGCCGCGCACCCCCAGGCCGTGCGCCTCGTCGACGATCAGCAGGGCCCGGTGCCGGCGGCACACCTCGTGCAGCTCGCGCAGCGGCGCCAGGGCGCCGTCGGTGGAGAACACCGACTCGGTGATGACGACGGCGCGTTCCTCGTCGCGGTCCGCCAACGCCGCCCGCACAGCGTCGACGTCGCGATGCGGCGTCACCACCACCCGCGCCCGCGACAGCCGGCAGGCGTCCACCAGCGAGGCGTGCGAGTACGCGTCGGAGACCACCAGCGCCCCGCGGCCCGACAGGCCCACGACGGCCCCCAGATTGGCCGCGTAGCCCGACGAGAACAGCAGCCCGCTGGCCGTGCCGACGTAGTCGGCGAGCTCGGACTCGAACTGCTGGTGCAGCTCGGTGTCCCCGGTGACCAGCCGCGACCCGGTCGCCCCGGCGCCCCACATGCGCAGCGCTGCGACCCCGCCGTCGATCACGTCGGGGTGCTGGGACAGCCCGAGGTAGTCGTTGGAGGCCAGGTCCAGCTCGGTGGCCACGGGCGGCCGCGGCTGCAGCGAGCGGCGCAGCCCGGCCGCGCGGCGCTGCTGTTCGACCGCGTCCAGCCAGGCCAGCGGGGAAATCTCGATGGGTGCTTTCATCGACCTAGAGCCTACGAGAGCCGAGGCGCGCGGCGACCTGCACCATCGCCGAGGCGATCCGGGCGATCTCGTCCGGCGGGCAGATGTAGGGCGGCATGGCGTAGATCAGGTTGCGGAACGGGCGCAGCCAGACGCCGTGGTCCAGCGCCGCCGGGGTGGCGACGGCCAGGTCGACGGGCCGGTCGCATTCGATGACGCCGATGGCGCCGCGCACCCGGACGTCGGTCACGCCCGGCAGCTCCCGGGCGGGTTCCAGCCCGACCGCCAGGCCGGCGGAGATCTCGGCGACCCGCGACCGCCAGTCCTGCCCGAGCAGCACCTCGACGCTGGCCACCGACACGGCGCAGGCCAGCGCGTTGGCCATGAAGGTGGGGCCGTGCATCAGCGCCCCGGCCTCTCCGGCGCTGATGACCTGCGCGATCTCGGTGCTGCACAGGGTGGCGGCCAGGCTGAGGTATCCGCCGGTCAGCGCCTTGCCGACGCACATGATGTCGGGGCTGACCCGGGCGTGGTCGGCGGCGAAGAGCTCGCCGGTGCGGCCGAGCCCGGTGGCGATCTCGTCGAAGATCAACAGCACGTCGTGCCGGGTGCAGGCCTCGCGCAGGTCGCGCAGGTACCGCGGGTCGTGGAACCGCATGCCGCCGGCACCCTGCACAACGGGCTCGACGATCACCGCGGCCAGCTCGCCGGCGTGCCGGGCCAGCTGCGCCTCGAACGCCGCGCTGTAGGCCGGGTGGTAGTCACGAGGCACCTGCGGGGCGAACACCTGCCGGGCCAGGATGTCGGTCCACAGCGAATGCATGCCGCCCTCGGGGTCGCAGACGCTCATCGTGGTGAAGGTGTCGCCGTGGTAGCCGCCGCGCCAGGTCATCAGCCGGTGTTTGGCCGGCCGGTGGCGGCTGCGCCAGTACTGCAGCGCCATCTTCACCGCCACCTCGACCGACACCGACCCGGAGTCGCTGAAGAACACGGTGTCCAGCCCGGCCGGGGTGATGCTCACCAGCAGCTGGGCCAGCCGCGCCGCGGGTTCGTGGGTGAGCCCGCCGAACATGACGTGGTTCACGGCGGCGAGCTGGTCGGACAGGGCCGCGTCCAGCACCGGGTGGCCGTGGCCGTGGATCGCGGTCCACCAGGAGCTCATGGCGTCGAGCACCCGTACCTCGGTGCCGTCGCGGATCAGGGTCAGCCAGGCGCCGCGGGCGCCGACCGCCACCACCGGGGCGACGGATTCGGCGCAGATGGTGCTGTAAGGGTGCCACAGGTACGCGGCGTCGATCGCGCTGATCTGCTCGGGCGTCAGCCCGGCCTTCGCCGCGGGCATAGTGATCGAGGGTAGAGCAGCCGATTCGCGCAAAACCGAGCCGTCGGGAAGCATGGGACCGCATGGCCACCCCGCAGCCGCCCGACGGGTCGGGCCCCGACGCAGGGCCCGCCGGCCCGGGCTGGTCCGGCGACACCCGCGGCCCGGTGGCCGAATACGACGAGGAAGCGCCCCGGGTGCTGCGCCTGCGACTGGCGACGTGGGACGTCGTCTGCACCGTCGCCCTGCTGGTCCTGCTCGCGCTGCTCGCCACGGCGACGTCCTGGCCGGAGCGGCTGTTCGGGTTTCTGGCCAATGTCTGCGAGGACGAGACCTGCGGGCCCGTTCCCTACGGGCTGGATCTGTACATCCATCCGGTGGTGTGGGGCGGCATCGGTGCGGCCCTGACCGCCGCCGTGGTCGGCCCGGTGGTGTCCCTCCTGAAGGGCTGGTACATGTCCTTCTGGCCGGTGCTGTCGTTGGCGCTGGTGACGGCCAGCTCGGTGGCCGGATCGGTGCTGACGATGTTCAGCGAACGCTACTGGCTGTGATCGGGCCGCCCGGCGGCGCCGCCGTTCGCTAGCCCACTGAGACCGAAATCACAACTGCGCATACGGGATTCACCGCGGCAGTCACCGTCGGGTCACGGTACGACAAAAAATCCCCCGCGACCCTGGCGGCTAACACCTTCTGTTGTCAAAGTGGCTCTTGTGACTGGTGTGAATACAGCGGTTCGGTCGGCTGGTTCACGTCGCAAGTGGCATGGACGGCGTGCGATCCCAGCGTGGGGGTCCTCGCCCGGTCCATGAACCGGGGCGGACGCGCGAGGTCACCGCGCCGAGGCCCGACGAGTGCCGGCGAGGCCAGGAAAGGCCAGGAAAAATGAAACGCATCTACGCCTTCGCGATCGGTTTGGCCCTGCTCGGGGCGCCGGCGGCGCCGATAGTGGTTCCCGCCGTCGCGACCGCCGACCCAGGTGTCAGGGCGATGGACTATCAGCAGGCCACCGAAGTGGTGATCGCGCGCGGTCTGTCGCAGCGCGGTGTGCCGTTCTCCTGGGCCGGCGGCGGCATCAACGGCCCCACCCGCGGCACAGGGACCGGCGCCAACACCGTGGGTTTCGACGCGTCCGGGCTGATGCAGTACGCGTACGCCGGCGCCGGCATCAAGCTGCCGCGTTCGTCCGGCGCGATGTACCGGGTCGGCCAGAAGATCCTGCCGCAGCAGGCCCGCAAGGGTGACCTGATCTTCTACGGCCCCGAGGGCACCCAGAGCGTCGCGATGTACCTGGGCAACAACCAGATGCTCGAGGTCGGCGACGTGGTGCAGGTGTCGCCGGTGCGTACCGCCGGTATGGCGCCGTACATGGTCCGGGTGCTGGGAACCACAGCGCCCACCCAGCAGGTTCCGCAGCAGGCGCCGTTGCAGCAGGCGCCGTTACAGCAGACCCCGGCGCAGCAGGCGCCGTTACAGCAGACCCCGGGTCAGCAACTGCCCACCCAGCAGGCCCCGCTGCAACAGGTTCCGGGGCAACAGGTTCCGACACAGCAGCTGCCCACCCAGCAAGCGCCCCAGCAGGCACCCCTGCAGCTGGCGCCGACCCAGCAGGCCCCGCTGCAACAGCTGCCGGTCCAGCAGTCGCCGCTGCAGCCGGCGGGCGCCGGACTCACCCGGTAGTCCCCGGACCCTGCTCGCCCGTCCGACACCCGCTACCTGCCCCCCGCCGCGCGCGGTCAGGAGTCGGTGGCGGGTTTTCGGTAAATTAGCGGTCGATCATGCAGACCCCGTCCCCGTCCCCAGCACCGGTCGCCGCCGCCGATCCGGGCACCTCAGGAGCGCGCACGCCGGGGTCTCGCGGGTTCTACCGCTACGACCTCGACGGCTTGCGCGGCATCGCCGTCGCCCTGGTCGCGGTGTTCCACATCTGGTTCGGCCGGGTTTCCGGCGGCGTCGACGTGTTCCTGGCGCTGTCCGGATTCTTCTTCGGCGGCAAGGTCATTCGCGCCGCGCTGAACCCCGCGGTGGCGCTCTCGCCGGTGGCCGAGGTGATCCGGCTGGTCCGTCGTTTGGTTCCGGCTCTCGTGGTGGTGCTGGCCGGCTGCGCGGTGCTGACCATCCTGGTGCAGCCCGAGACGCGCTGGGAGACCTTCGCCGACCAGAGCCTGGCTAGTCTCGGCTACTACCAGAACTGGGAGCTGGCCAACACCGCGTTGGACTACCTGCGGGCCGGTGAGGCCGTCAGCCCGCTGCAGCACATCTGGTCGATGTCGGTGCAGGGCCAGTTCTACGTCAGCTTCCTGGTGCTGATCGCCGGCCTGGCCTACCTGTTCGGCCGCCCCCTGGGCGCCCGGCTGCGGGCCCTGTTCCTGGTGGTGCTGGCCGCGCTGACGGTGGCCTCGTTCGGCTACGCGATCGTCGCGCATCAGCAGAACCAGGCGGCCGCCTACTACGACAGCTTCGCGCGGGGCTGGGAATTGCTGCTCGGCGCCCTGGTCGGGGCGCTGGTGCCGCGGATCCGCTGGCCGATGTGGTTGCGCACGCTGTTGGCGACGGTGGCGCTGGGCGCGGTGCTGTCCTGCGGGGCGCTGATCGACGGGGTGCAGGAATTCCCGGGGCCGTGGGCGCTGGTGCCGGTCGGCGCGGCCATGCTGATGATCCTGGTCGGCGCCAACCTGGCCGGCGATCGCGGGGCCGCGTTGCCGCTGCCGAATCGGCTGTTGGCCACCCGCCCGCTGGTCGAGCTGGGCGCCATCGCCTACTCGCTGTACCTGTGGCACTGGCCGCTGCTGATCTTCTGGCTGTCCTACAGCGGCCACAAGCACGCCGGCTTCGTCGAGGGCACGGTGTTGCTGCTGGTGTCCGGCGTGCTGACGTACATGACCAACCGCCTGGTCGAGGACCCGCTGCGGCACCGGGGCTCCGCGCGGCCGGCGCCCCGGCCCGCCGCGCCGATGGTGCCGTGGCTGGCGCGGGTGCCGCGGCCGACGATGGCGCTGGGGTCGGCGATCGTGCTGTTGGGTGTGACGCTGACGGCGACCTCGTTCACCTGGCGCCAGCACGTCACCGTGCTGCGCTCGGCCGGCAAGGAACTCAGCGTCCTCAACCCGCAGGACTATCCCGGCGCCCGGGCCCTCACCGAACACGTGCGGGTGCCCACGCTGCCGATGCGGCCCACCGTCCTGGAGGTCAAACAGGACCTGCCCGCCTCCACCCGGGACGGCTGCATCAGCGACTTCGTCAACCCGGCCGTGGTCAACTGCACCTACGGCGACGTGACCGCCGACCGGACCATCGCGCTGGCGGGCGGATCGCACGCCGAGCACTGGCTGCCGGCCCTGGACATGCTCGGCAAGCTGCACCACTTCAAGGTAGTGACCTACCTGAAGATGGGCTGCCCGCTGTCGACCGAACAGGTCCCGCTGATCATGGGCAACAACGCCCCCTACCCGCAATGCCGCGAGTGGGTGCAGCGCACCATGACCAAACTGGTCACCGATCGGCCCGACTACGTCTTCACCACCACCACCCGACCCTGGAACATCAAGACCGGTGACGTGATGCCGGCGACCTACATCGGGAACTGGCAAACGTTGTCCGACAACAACATTCCCATCCTCGGGATGCGCGACACCCCGTGGCTGGTGAAAAACGGCCAGCCCTTCGACCCGGCGGACTGCCTGGCCAAACGCGGCGGCACCGCCCAGTCGTGCGCCATCAAGCGATCCAACGTGCTGTCCGAGCGCAACCAGACCCTCGACTTCGTCGGGCAATTCCCGCAACTCAAGGTGCTCGACATGTCGGATGCGATCTGCCGGGCCGACGTGTGCCGGCCGGTGGAGGGAAACGTGCTGATCTACCATGGGGCCCATCACATGTCGCCCACCTATGTGCGGACCATGGCGCCCGAATTGGGCCGGCAGATCGCCGAGAGCACCGGTTGGTGGTAATCGGCCCCGTAATCGGCTCTGCCGCCTCGAAATACCCCGAGATATGTCCACGCGGCCCGCGCGTGCTTTCACCGCAGCACGGCCGCAACCTTCGTGAGCGCCGCGCGGCGCGGATAAGGTCAAGAGGTGTCAAGCAACGAACCCGCTTCAGCAGCAGGCGGCGGTACTCACCAACCCGAAGTGCCCACCGTCTGGCCGGGCAGCCCCTACCCGCTGGGGGCGTCTTACGACGGCGCCGGGACGAACTTCTCCCTGTTCTCCGAGATCGCCGAGAAGGTCGAATTATGTCTGATCAACAGCCGCGGCGCCGAGACCCGGATTCCGTTGGACGAGGTCGACGGCTACGTCTGGCACGCCTATCTGCCCAACATCAACCCCGGTCAGCGCTACGGGTTTCGCGTCTACGGACCGTTCGAACCGTCGGCCGGCCACCACTGCAACCCCAGCAAGCTGTTGCTCGACCCGTACGGCAAGGCTTTTCGCGGCGACTTCACCTACGGCCAGGCGTTGTTCTCCTATGACCTCAAGGCCGTCGCGGCCGGCGGCGACGACGCCGACCCCGGGATCCCGCCCATGGTCGACTCTCTGGGCCACACCATGACCAGCGTGGTGAGCAACCCGTTCTTCGACTGGGGATCGGACCGGGCCCCGCTGACGCCCTACCACGAAACCGTCATCTACGAGGCGCACGTCAAGGGCATGACCCAGACCCACCCCAGCGTCCCCGAGCAGCTGCGGGGCACCTACGCCGGGCTGACGCACCCGGCGATCATCGACCACCTCAAGTCGCTCAACGTCACCGCGATCGAGCTGATGCCGGTGCACCAATTCATGCACGACTCGCGTCTGCTCGATCTGGGACTGCGAAACTACTGGGGCTACAACACATTCGGCTTCTTCGCCCCGCACAACCAGTACGCCGCCAACCGCAACTCCAGCGTCGCGGAGTTCAAGTCCATGGTGCGCAGCTTCCACGAGGCCGGCATCGAGGTCATCCTCGACGTGGTGTACAACCACACCGCCGAGGGCAACCACCTGGGCCCGACCATCAACTTCCGCGGCATCGACAACGCCGCCTACTACCGGCTGGTCGACACCGACCTGCGGCGCTACAAGGACTACACCGGCACCGGCAACAGCCTCAACCCGCGCCACCCGCACGTGCTGCAGCTGATCATGGACTCGCTGCGCTACTGGGTCAACGAGATGCACGTGGACGGATTCCGCTTCGACCTGGCCGCCACTCTGGCCCGTGAGCTGCACGACGTCGACCGGCTGAGCGCGTTCTTCGATCTGGTGCAGCAGGATCCGATCGTCAGCCAGGTCAAACTGATCGCCGAGCCGTGGGATGTCGGCGAGGGCGGCTACCAGGTCGGGAATTTTCCGGGTTTGTGGACCGAATGGAACGGGAAGTATCGCGATACTGTGCGCGATTACTGGCGGGGTGAGCCCGCAACCCTGGGCGAGTTCGCGTCCCGGCTGACCGGGTCGTCGGACCTCTACGAGGCGACCGGCCGCCGTCCCAGCGCCAGCATCAACTTCGTCACCGCGCACGACGGGTTCACGCTGAACGACCTGGTGTCCTACAACGAGAAGCACAACATGGCCAACGGGGAGGACAACCGGGACGGGGAAAGCCACAACCGATCCTGGAACTGCGGTGTGGAAGGCCTCACCGACGACCCCGACATCACCGAGCTGCGCTACCGCCAGATGCGCAACTTCTGGGCCACCCTGATGGTCAGCCAGGGCACGCCGATGATCGCGCACGGCGACGAGTTCGGCCGCACCCAGAACGGCAACAACAACGTGTACTGCCAGGACTCCGAATTGTCTTGGATGGACTGGTCTTTGGTCGACAAGAACTCCGACCTGCTGGCGTTCGCGCGCCGGGCCACCACGTTGCGCACCAAGCATCCGGTGTTCCGCCGGCGGCGGTTCTTCGAGGGCGAACCGATCCGCAGCGGCGACGAGGTGCGCGACATCGCCTGGCTGACACCCGGCGGCCGGGAGATGACGCACGAGGACTGGGGGCAGAGCTTCCACAAATGCGTCGTGGTCTTCCTCAACGGCGACGCCATCACCGCGCCAAACGCCCGCGGCGAGCGGGTGGTCGACGACTCGTTTCTGTTGTGCTTCAACGCCGGTGAGCAACCGGTGGAGTTCGTGATGCCGGGCGGCGACTACGCGAAAGAGTGGACGGTGGAACTGGACACCAACGAACCGACCGGCCGCAAAGAAGGAGCCGAGCCGCTGGTGGTGCACGCCGAAGAGGAGCTGACGCTGCCCTCACGTTCGCTGCTGATATTGCGTAAGACGTTGTGACGCATGGGTTTACCCGTTCTATCCAGCTACCGGCTGCAGCTGCGCGGTGAGTCCAGCGGGTTCGCCTTCACCTTCGCCGACGCAGAATACCTGCTGGACTATCTGGACGACCTCGGGGTGACGCACCTGTATCTGTCCCCGATCATGACCGCGACCGCGGGGTCCAGCCACGGCTATGACGTCACCGACCCCACCACGGTGTCGGCCGAGCTCGGCGGCCGCGACGGGCTGGCCCGGCTGTCGGCGGCGGCCCGGGCCCGCGGCATGGGTCTGGTCGTCGACATCGTGCCCAACCACGTCGGGATCGACGCGCCCCGGCAGAACCCGTGGTGGTGGGACGTGCTGCGAAACGGCCGTTCTTCGCCCTACGCAACGTTTTTCGACGTCGACTGGGATCTCAACGAAGACGGCCGGATCGTGCTGCCGGTGCTGGGCTCCGACGACGACGCCGCCGACCTCACGGTGGACGGGGAGCTGTTGCGGCTGGGCGATCTGGCGTTCCCGATCGCGCCGGGCACCGCCGGCGGCACCGGACCCGAGGTGCACGACCGCCAGCACTACCGGCTGGTCGGCTGGCGCAACGGCGTGTGCGGCTACCGCCGGTTCTTCTCGATCACCTCGCTCGCGGGGTTGTGGCAGGAGGACCCCGCGGTGTTCGACGCCACCCACGCCGAAGTCAGGCGCTGGTTCGCCGAGGGGCTCGTCGACGGCGTGCGCATCGACCACCCCGACGGCCTGTCCGATCCGTGCGGCTATCTGGCCCGGCTGCGCGACCTCGTCGGCCCGGACCCCTGGATCGTGATCGAGAAGATCCTGGCCGTCGACGAGGCGCTCGAGCGCACCCTGCCGGTCGCCGGCACCACCGGCTACGACGTGCTGCGCGAAATCGGCGGCGTGCTGCTGGATCCCAACGGCGCTCCGGCGCTGACCGCGCTGGTGGACTCCTCCGGCATCGACTATCAAGCGATGCCAAAGATGCTGGCCGAGCTCAAGATCCATGCCGCCACGGTCACGCTGGCCAGCGAACTGGGCCGGTTGCGCCGCAGCATCGCGGCCGCCGCCGGCGTCGATCACCCGCTGCTGCCCGAGGCGATCGCCACGCTGCTCACCAACATCGGGGTGTACCGCTGCGACTACCCCGGCCTGGTCGCACTGCTGCCCACCGCCCTGGCCGAAACCCAGTCCGCGGCACCGCACTTGGGCCCGGCGCTGCAGGTGCTGGCCGCCGCGCTGGCCCGCGGCGGTGAGCCGGCCACCCGGCTGCAGCAACTCTGCGGGGCCGTCACCGCCAAGGCCGTCGAGGACTGCCTGTTCTACCGCGACGCCCGGCTGGTGTCGCTGAACGAGGTGGGCGGCGAGCCACACCGCTTCGGCGTCGGCGCGGCCGAGTTCCATCACAGCGCCGCCACCCGCGCCCGGTTGTGGCCGCACACCATGACAACGCTGACCACCCATGACACCAAACGCGGCGAGGATGTCCGGGCCCGCATCGGGGTGCTGTCCCAGGTACCGTCGCTGTGGACCGAGTTCGTCGCCCGCTGGGAGGTCGCCGCCCCCTCCCCCGACCCGGCAACCGGACAATTCCTGTGGCAAAACATCTTCGGCGTCTGGCCGGTCACCGGGGAGGTCACCGCCGAGCTGCGCGAGCGGCTGCACGGCTACGCCGAGAAGGCCATCCGGGAAGCGGCCTGGCACACCTCGTGGCACGACCCGGCCGCCGCCTTCGAGGACGCGGTGCACCGGTGGCTGGACACCGTGCTGGACGGCCCGGTCGCCGGGCAGCTGACCGAGCTTGTAGCCCAACTCAATCCCCATGCCTCCAGCGACGCGCTGGCCCAGAAGCTGCTGGCGCTGACGGTGCCCGGGATACCGGACGTGTACCAGGGCACCGAGCTGTGGGACGACAGCCTGGTCGACCCGGACAATCGCCGCCCGGTCGACTACCGGGCCCGGCGCGCCGCGCTGCAGGCGTTGGAGCATCCGAAGATCCGGGTGGTCACCACCGCCCTGCGGGTGCGGCGGGCCCATCCGGATACCTTCCTGCACGGCGACTACGCCCCCCTGCTCGCCAACGGGGACGCCTGCGAACACGTGCTGGCCTTTACCCGCGGCGCCGACATCGTGGTGGCGGTCACCCGCTGGACTGTCCGGCTGGCCGAAACCGGTTGGGGCAACACGGTATTGCCGCTGCCCGACGGCACCTGGAAGGACACCCTCACCGGCAGCGTTGTGGACGGGCCGACGTCTGCCGCGCAGTTGTTCGCCGAACTGCCCGTCGTGCTGCTGGAGCGACACCATGACTGAGCAGACGACCGAATTCCGGGTCTGGGCACCCAAACCCGCGCGGGTTCGACTGGACGTCGAGAGCCGGCCGCACGCCATGACACGCACCGACGACGGGTGGTGGCACGCCGCGGTGGCCTGCGCGCCGGATGCCCGCTACGGCTTCCTGCTCGACGACGACCCCACCGTGCTGCCCGACCCGCGCTCACCGCGCCAACCCGACGGGGTGCACGCCCGCTCGCAGCTGTGGGATCCGGCCGCCGCGACCTGGACGGACTCCGCCTGGCCGGGCCGCTCGACCCACGGCGCGGTGATCTACGAGCTGCACATGGGCACGTTCACCACGGCCGGCACCTTCGACTCGGCCGTCGAGAAGCTGGACTATCTGGTCGATCTGGACGTCGATTTCGTCGAACTGATGCCGGTGAACTCGTTCGCCGGCACCCACGGCTGGGGCTACGACGGGGTGTTGTGGTACAGCGTGCACGAACCCTACGGCGGCCCGGACGGGTTGGTGCGCTTCGTCGATGCCTGCCACGCAAGGGGTTTGGGCGTGCTCATCGACGCGGTATTCAACCACCTCGGCCCGTCCGGCAACTACCTGCAGCGGTTCGGACCCTACCTGTCGTCGGCGAGCAACCCGTGGGGCGAGGGCATCAACATCGCCGACGCCGACTCCGACGAGGTGCGCCGCTACATCATCGGGTGCGCGCTGCGCTGGATGCGCGATTTCCACGCCGACGGTCTGCGGCTGGACGCCGTGCACGCGCTGGTGGACACCACCGCCATTCACATCCTCGAGGAGCTGGCCACCGAAACGGACTGGTTGGCAACACAATTTGACCGTCCACTGTCGCTGATCGCAGAGAGCGACCTCAACGATCCGCGGCTGATCACCGCGCGCGAACGCGGCGGCTACGGCCTGACCGCGCAGTGGGCCGACGACATTCATCACGCCATCCACACCGCGGTGTCCGGCGAACGCCAGGGCTACTACGCCGATTTCGGCAGCATCGCCACGCTGGCGCACACGCTGCGGCACGGCTACTTCCACGCGGCGACGTACTCGTCGTTCCGGCGCCGCCGGCACGGGCGGCCGCTGGACACCTCCGCGCAGACCGGCATCCCGGCGACCCGGCTGCTGGCCTACACCTGCACCCACGACCAGGTCGGCAATCGCGCCCTGGGCGATCGGCCGTCGCAGAACCTGACCGCCAGGCAGCTGGCCGTCAAAGCGGTCCTGGCGCTCCTATCGCCGTATACCGCAATGCTTTTCATGGGTGAGGAGTATGGGGCCTCGACCCCGTTCCAGTTTTTCAGCTCGCATCCCGAACCGGAGCTGGCCCGGGCCACCGCCGAGGGACGCAAGACCGAGTTCGCCGAACACGGATGGGACGCCGACGAGATCCCCGACCCGCAGGACCCGCAGACCTTCGCCCGCTCCAAGCTGAACTGGGACGAGATCGGCACGGGCGAGCACGCCCGACTGCACCGGCTGTACCGAGACCTGATCGCGTTGCGGCACAACGATCCCGACCTCGCCGATCCGTGGCTGGAGCACCTCACCGTCGACTACGACGAGGATCAGCGCTGGATCGTGCTGGCCCGGGGCCGCCTGCGCATCGTGTGCAATCTGGGTGCCGAGCCGGTGACGGTCCCGGTGGGCGGCGAGCCGATGCTGGCCTGGGACGAGCCAACGGTCGACGCTGACACCACGGTGTTGCAAGGCCATTCGTTCGCGATTTTGTCTTCGCCGGGGCAGCCTGTGGATAACTGATGGCGGGCGGGCGGCATCGCGCAGCATGTGCGGCCATGAGTCATTCGGAATTCGGCCACAGACTGCGACGGATCTGCTCGTGCAAACCGGACCGCCGCGGCGCCCGGCGCGTCACGACGTACCCCCGCACGCCAACATCGAAATGCTGTGGAAGGGCCCCGGCATCGACATGCCCGGCGACGGCGCCTGATCCGCGGTCAGACGATGGGCCGCCCGCTGGGGTGCACCGCCTGCGCGACGGCGTCGGCAAGCGGTTCGATCTCGTCGGGTGTCAGGTCGGCGATGGTGATGCGGATGCCCGCCGGCGTCTGCATCCGGAACCGGGTACCCGACGCGGCCGCCCAGCCCGCGCCGAGCAACCGGGATACCGCGACCGCCTCGTCGGGAACGCGAACCCACACGTTGAGCCCGGACCGGCCGTGCGCGTCGACACCCCGCTCGGCCAGCGCGACGCACAGCCGGCGGCGGCGGTCGGCATAGTGCCGCTCGGCCGTCGCGACGAGCTCGGATGCTGCTTTGTCGGACCATAATTCGACGGCCAGCTGCTGCAGGACGTGGCTCACCCAGCCCGGGCCGAGCCGCAACCGGCCGTGCACCCGATCCATGGTGCGCTGGTCGCCGGCCACCACCGCCACCCGCAGGTCGGGGCCGTTGGCCTTGGACGCCGAGCGGACGAACGTCCAATGCGTGGTGCAGCCGGCCACGGGGTGCAGGGACGCACCGGAAATGCCCGCGCAGTGGTCGTCTTCGACGAGCAGGACGTCGTCGGCCCGCCCGGACAACAGATCTCGCAGCGCCGCGGCGCGATCCGCCGACAGCGCGGCACCGGTCGGGTTCTGCGCGCGCGTGGTCAGCACCAGCGCCCGCGCGCCGCGGCCCAACGCGCGGGCCAGGTCCTCGGGCAGCGGCCCGTCGTCGTCGACCCGCACCGGCTCGGCCGAAAACCCGAGTGCGGCAAGCAGATCGAGGAGATTCGCCCAGCCCGGATCCTCGACGGCGACGCGATCGCCGGGACGCAGATGTGCGGTCAGCGCGCGCTCGATGCCGTCCAGCGCGCCGCTGGTCAGCGCCAGGTGATCGGCGGGCACGCCGTCGGCGGACAGCGCGGCCCGGGCGTACTCCCCCAGCGCCGGCGAGATGGCCGGCTCGCCGTAGAGCACCGCGCGGCCGGAGGCCGGGCGGGCCGGCGCGGCGGCGGCGAGGGGTAACAGGGCGGGGTGCGGGTTGCCGGTCGACAGGTCGCGCACGCCGGCGGGGACGTCGAGCCCGAGCAGCGATCGCGGGGTGGTCGCCGGCCGGTGCCGCACCCGGGTGCCGCGCCGGCCCGCGGTCTCGACCGCGCCCCGATGCCGCAGCAGGCGGTAGGCCGCCGCGGCAGTGTTGGCGTTCACGCCGAGCCGGGCGGCCAGCTCGCGGACCGGCGGCAGCGCGTCGCCGGGCGCCAGCGAGCCTGCCGAGATGGCCGCTTCGATGCTGACGGCTATGGATTCCGCGCCCGTCCCAGTTATGCTCTTTTGTACTGTCACAAAATAGATTATATACTAGGACAATATCCATGTCTACCGAAGCCGACTACCATCCGACGCCGCGCCGCACGCCGACCCGCTACCGGGAACGGGCGCGCTACGACCGCCACACCTTCCACCGCCTCCTGGACGCGGCGCTGATCTGCCATCGGGGCTACCTGCGCGGCGGACGCCCGGTGGTGTTGCCGACGACGCACGCGCGCCAGGGCGAGACGCTGTACCTGCACGGTTCGACGGGCGGCGGACCGGTGCTGGCGGCCAGGGCGGCCGCGGGGCGGGACTACCGGTCTGAGTCACCGCCACGCTGGTCGACGCCCTGGTGCTGGCGCGCGCCGCGATGCACCACTCGGTGCACTTCCGCTCGGTCGTGGTGCTGGGGGACGCGCGGGTGGTCAATGATCCGGCAGAGAAGTCGCGGGCGCTGAGCAGCCTGCTCGATCACATCGCGCCCGGGCGCGCCGCCGACTGCCGGGCTCCCGACGCCCGGGAACTGGCCGGTACCGGGGTGCTCGCGCTCGACCTGGTCGAGGTGTCGGCCAAGGTGCGCAGCGGCCCGCCGGCCGACGATCCGCAGGACCGCGCGCTGCCGCACTGGGCCGGCGTGGTGCCGCTGCAGCTGAGCGCCGGCCCGCCGGTGCCGGCGCCGGACCTCGACCCGGCCGTTCCACTGCCCGGCTACCTCGGGTAGCGGCGACTCACGCCTGCCGTTGCCGCTCGCGGGCCGGGCGGGTGTTGTCCCGCCAGGTTTCGACGAGCATGACGGAGAACGCCCAGGCCGTGCCCAGCATCCAGCCGGAGAGCACGTCGCTGAGGTAGTGGACGCCGAGGTAGATCCGCGAGAACCCGATCAGCAGGACCGC
The DNA here is from genome assembly GCA_002291465.1 of Mycobacterium lepraemurium. Taxonomy (GTDB): domain Bacteria; phylum Actinomycetota; class Actinomycetes; order Mycobacteriales; family Mycobacteriaceae; genus Mycobacterium; species Mycobacterium avium. Next base: position 2,558,943 of record CP021238.1, read on the forward strand.
GCCGATCGCGAGCGCCCACACCAGCACCCGCCCGGTCCACCCGGGAATCAGCCAGTGGGTGAGCAGCCACGCGGAGATGGCCATCATCGCCGCGGTGCCGGTGGCGTGCCCGGAGGGAAACGAGTACCCGTCGGCGTCGACGAGGGCGAACGGCAGCGGGGGGCGATGGCGATCCACCAGCGCCTTGGCGGTGAACAGCATGACCGGGACCCCGGCGCCGGCCACCACCGCGAGCAGCACGGGCCGCCACGATCGGGACCGCCACGCGGCGACCACGGAAATCGGGAGGGCCAGCGCGGCCAGGAACAGCGGGCCGCCCGCGACGGTGATCGTCTGCAGGACGGCGGTCAGCCACAGATCGCGGTGGGCCGCGAGCCATCGGGTGACCGGATGGTCGATGACGGCGATGCCGTCGCCCTCGAGCACGTCGTCGAGCACTTCGGTGAAGCCGACCGCCAGCAACGCGACCGCCGCGAGCCCGAGAAGCAATGCCACACCGGCGATCTCGCTCACCGGAAAGCGGCGCGCCAGCGCCCGCCCCCGATCGCCGATCCGGTCGCGCAGCCAGGCCAGCACCTCATCGAACACGGCGTTGTGGGTCGCCCGCTGCCAGAGCCGCTGCAACGGGCCGGCACGCCGGGCGATCCACACGGCCGCCTACCCCAGCAGCACCAGCGACGCGAGGACGGCGGCGCTGACCAGCGCGAAACCGGCATGGCCGGGTCCATGGGTGGGGGCATGTATCGGATTTAGAGCAGCAGGTAGCGGTAGGCCGGCGAGCCCGGCTTCAGGGTCTCGACGTGCAGCTCGGTCGCCCGCATCCGGGCCAGCATGCCGTCCAAGTCGGCCGAGGACCCCAGCTGGATGCCCACCAGCGCCTCGCCGGTCTCCCGGTTGTTGCGCTTGACGTACTCGAACAGCGTGATGTCGTCGTTCGGGCCGAGCACCTCGTCGAGGAACCGTCGCAGCGCGCCCGGCTCCTGCGGGAAGTCGACCAGGAAGTAGTGCTTGAGGCCCAGGTGCACCAGCGACCGCTCCAGCACCTCGCCGTAGCGCGACACGTCGTTGTTGCCGCCGGAGATCAGGCAGACCACCGTCGAACCGGGCTCGATGTCGGCCTCCAGCAACCCGGTGACCGACAGCGCGCCCGCGGGTTCGGCGATGATGCCTTCGTTCTGGTAGAGGTCGAGCATCGCGGTGCACACCGCGCCCTCGTCGACCGTGGTGATCGACACCATGTCGCCGGCGGCCGCCAGCGCGGCGTAGGTCAGGTCACCGACCCGCCGCACCGCGGCCCCGTCGACGAACTGGTCGACGTGGTCCAGCGTCACCGGCTCGCCGGCCGCCAGGGCGGCCATCATCGCCGCGGCCCCGGCCGGCTCGACACCGAGCACCGAGGTGGTGTCGGTGCGCTCGGCGAGGTAGGTGGTGATGCCGGCAATGCAGCCGCCGCCGCCCACCGGGACCACCACCAGGTCCGGCTCGGTGTCGAGTTGGTCGAGCAGCTCGACGGCGATGGTGCCCTGGCCGGCGATGGTGCGCAGATCGTCATAGGGCGGGACGAGGGTGGCGCCGGTGCTCGCCACGTCGGCCAGCGCCGCCTCGGCGGCCTGGTCGTAGGTGGTTCCGCCGACGATCAGCTCGATGAACTCCTCGCCGTGGTAGCGGATCCGGTCCCGCTTCTGCAGCGGCGTCTTGGCCGGCACGTAGACGCGGCCGTGCACCTGCAACATCCGGCACGCGTAGGCGAACCCCTGGGCGTGATTGCCCGCCGACGAGCACACCACGCCCGCGTCCAGCTCCGTCTCCGACAGCTGCACCAGCAGGTTGTAAGCGCCGCGCAGCTTGTAGGAGCGCACGATCTGCAGGTCCTCGCGCTTGAGGTAGACCTGTGCGCCGGTGATCGCCGACAGCCGGTCGCTGAACTGCAACGGGGTCGGCATGACCACCGCGGCGATCCGCTTGGCCACGTCGTCGATGTCAGCCGCTGAAAGCGGCGCGACGCTCGGGGACTGGCTCAATTCGGCGGACACGGACTAATGGTGCCATGCGGGCTGGTCAACTACGGAATTCAGGCGACCGGGGTCAGCACGAACACCGGGATCTGGCGGTCGGTTTTGGTCTGGTATTCGGCGTAGTCGGGCCAGGCTTCGACGGCCCGCTGCCACCAGACGGCCTTCTCGTCGCCGAACACCTCCCGGGCGTCGTACTCCCGGGTGACCGGGCCGTCCTGCAGTTCGACGCGGGGGTTCTTCTTGATGTTGTGGTACCAGACCGGGTTCTTCGGCGCCCCGCCGAGCGAGGCGACGACGGCGTACTGCCCGTCGTGCTCGATCCGCATCAGCGGTGTCCTGCGCAGTTTGCCGGTCTTGGCGCCGACCGTGGTCAGCACGATGATGGGCTTGCCCTTCATGTCGGCGGCCTCGGCCCCGCCCGATGCGACGTACTTGTCGGCTTGCTCGCGGGACCAATCCCACGGGCTGGGTGCGTATTCACCTGAAAGCGGCATCCGTTTCTCCTTATGTCGAGCCGCTGCCATTTGGCAAGGCTGAGTTCTGTTTTGGTGGTCGGTGTGTAGGTGGTGGAAGACGATGCGGGATAGGCGGCGTTTGAGGCAGCGTAGGGCTTCGGTTTTGGAGTCGTCGATAGCGATGCGGTGGCGGTAGGAGGCCTGTCCGAGGCCGTTGAGACGGATCTGGGTGACAGCGATGCGGTGCAGGGCGGCGTTGTAGTTGGCGGTTGCTCGCGCGCGTCCTCCGGACACGTCCAGCGGTGTTTCCCGACCACACCGGGATCGGCGCCACCCCGGCATGGCGGGCGAAAGCGGCCTCGCTTTTGAAACGGGTCACTCCGGCGGCCTCACCGCCGAGTTTGGCCGCGGTCAACTCCGCGCAGCCAGGAAGAGACAGCAGCACCGGGGCCACAACGGACACGCTCGCCAATCCGTTTGGTCAGGCTCCCGCAGAAACCCCCGCGCCACTGCCAACGCATCGATCGGATCGGACTTACCCCTCGTGCGTGCACTCACCCGGGTTTGGGCCATCAACTTCGGCGGCACCCGCACCACCGCCTGGCCAAAGCCCATCAAGTCACGCTCCAACCGCGCCGACAGATGCCGACAATCCTCGATCGCCCACACCAGCTGCGCACCGAAACGTTCCCGGGCCCACATCACCGCCTCGGCATGACCCGCGGTGGTCGCCGCGACGACCTTTTCACCGAGCTTACGCCCCACATCGTCGACCGCAACGAACGTATGCGTGCGCTTGTGTACATCGGCTCCAACAACAACCATGGAGGTTGCCTCCTTCACTGTGAGGTGACGGTTGGGCCGGTCGGCGGACACATCTCAGTGGGGGCGGATGCCACGCTCCTATCAAGTCACGCCGGCCGGTCCTTCACACCTGGCGTCGACAAAACGCATGAACGCCAACCCCAAGGCGGCACCACCCCATGAGCCAGACACCAGGTGATCAGGATCCAACCACCGCAACACGCGGCAACCTCACCCTGACACTGACCCAACCCTAAGCGCGGTCGGGGTGGGGCGGCCCGACGGCCGGGCGCGCGACGAACGAACGCAGACGGCGCCGGGTCTGGTGGTCGGGCGCCCCCGGTTCGCCGTCGCTGTGCCGGCCGCGGGTGTAGTCGCCCTGCCACGGCACGCGCTCGTCGGCCACTTCCTGCTCGCGCCCCAGCGCGCCGCGCGAGCTCAGGAAGAACTCGTGCTTGCGGTGCAGCTCTTCGTCGGACTCGATGGGCCGCAGTTCCGGGGCGAACTCCTCCAGCTCGGCCCGCCGCTGCGGCACGATCATGCAGATCGGCTCGTCCACCTCGAACCGCACCGGCATGAATTCCCGGGTGAATTTCCAGTTCATGCTGAAACTCGAACTGGACCAATCGGTTTCGACGATGCCCTCCAACGGCGATATCGCGTCCTTGGGATGGTTGGCCGGTCCGCGGACCAACAGGTTGTAGCCCGGCGGGGTGCGGAACAGGATCGGCAGATGCCAGGTCAGGATGCCGAAGCCGAAGTGACTGTCCGGCAGGAACTGACCGCTGGCACGGGTGTCGGGCACGATCGTCAGGCTGGTGCGGTCATCCCCGCCCATCCACGTCGCGGTGAAGGCACTGCGGTTGCGCACCTCCCAGCCGCTCTGGTTGGCGATCAACATCGGCAGGCATCGGTGCGGCCAGCCCTGGCGCATCTGCGACATCCAGGCACGCCCGATCGGCGCGGGGGCGATCTGCGGCGCGATGTCATGGGTGATGTACCCGATCAACGGGCGCTGCGGCCCCTCGGACTGCTCCGTCATCAGATGATCCTCGCTTTACCGGCTCGCTGGTCCCCTACAGGCATAGCGCACGCCGGGCGCCGGCGCGCACGGCACAGTATCGGGACCGGACGTGAACGTTTCATGTCGAGTCGTTGCGTGCTATACCCCGGGGCGGCGCGCAGGGTTTCGACCAGCTCGCATCCCACGTTGCCCGACGGGCTGGGCTGGGCTTCCCCGTGCGCTATACCCCGGGGCGGCACGGCGAGCCGAACTGCCCAAAACCGTTCCCTACCAATCGAACGGGTTCAGCGCGTCCGGGCCAGCTCCGCGATGGCGTTGACCCGCCGGACGGCGGTGGCGATCTCGTCGGCGAACTGCCGCCGCCGTCGCGAGATATCCGGATCCTCGAACCCGTCGACCAGCTCGTGGTGCAGGGCCAGGCGCAGCGCCGTCTTGAACAGTTCCATCGACCGTGACTCGGCGTTGGCGATCCGGCGCTGCAGCTCCCACTGCTTGCCGACCTGCAGGCACTCCGCCAGAAACGCCTGCTCGTCGAACGAATCGTCCTCGTAGCAGGCCAGCCGGTCGGCGACGATGTGATAGGCGTCCAAGAACGGGCGCAACACTAGGTGCGCCAGCAGCAGGTCGGCCTGCTCCGGCAGCCCGCGCACCACGGCGGCGCCGGCGGCCTTGCCGGTGTCCACCGGATCCTCGGCGGGCCCGATCAGCCGCACCTCGTCGGCGAGCTCCTTCTCGAACTGGGCGCGGGCGGAGAACAAGAACTCGAACTTGAGCAGCTCGCGCAGTTTCAGCGCCTCGTCGCGCACCGTCGCCGGCAGCACCGATCCGTCCCCGGACGTCTCGGAGACTTCGACGGCGGCCAGCACCTCGCTGAGGGTCAGCGACCGGTCGGCGCCAGGCTGACCACCGCGGTCGGGGTGACCGGCGTGGCGCGGTTGATGCGGTGCTCGACGTCCAGGGCGATGCGTTCGATCTCGGTTTGGCTGCCCGACTCCTCGACCCGCAGCTCCTCGAGCCGCTTACGCAGCGGCAGCGGCTCGCCGAAGTCCAGATACGCCCGGCCCGACCGGGTGCCCTGCTGGCGGGCGAGCCGGATCAGAAAGCGGAAATCCTCGGGCCGTCTCGCCGCGCCGTAGGCCTCGGTGGTCATGGCCTCCACCTCGTGCAGCTGATCGTACACGATCGAGGTCGGCACCAAATACACTTCCGGGCCGTCGATTTCGTCGACCGCGTCGGCGAGGTAGCGCAGGATCCCGAACACGGGGGGGCCGCAGCTTGTCGGTCCTGGTGCGGCCGCCTTCGATGGACCAGCTCAGGTTGGCGTGGTTTTGCACCAGCTGGGCGGCGTAGGCGCGTAACACGAAGCGGTAGACGGGAAGATCCTTGGTTTGGCGCCGGATGAAGATCGCCCCGGTGCGCTTGGCCCAGGCGCCCATCGGGAAGAAGTTCAGGTTCGACCCGCCAAAGGTGAGCGCGGGGAACAGCCGGTTGGCCAGGATCACCTCGGGCAACAGCATGCCGTCCAGGTACGAGCGATGCGAAAAGGCAAATGCCAGTGTGGCTTTGCGATCCAGCTTGCGCAGCGCCGCGATCTGGTCCTCGTCGACCAGCACGTCGTAGGCCCGCATCAGCCAGCGACTGAACCCGCGCCAGGCCGCCACCGCCGACTCGTCGAGCGAGGCCGCCATCTCGCGCAGGTAGCCCGCGGCCTCGGCGCGCACATCGGCCGGGTCGCGGCCGAGCTCGCCGGCCAGGGTGCGCAGCCGCTCGTCGTACCAGGGCGCGTCCAGCAGCTGCACGACCTCGGCCGGGTCGGTGGCCAGCGGCTACGTCGCTTCTTCCATAATCCCGGTGCGCTGCAACAGCTTTCGCATTGCGACGCAACCGATCTCGCGGGCGCTGCCGGCCGGCCCGCCGGTCATGCGGGCTGCGCCGCGGCGGCGGGCTCGTGCACCTCGGGCGGGGGTGGATCGGCGTAGAGCTGCTCGATCTCCTCGGCGTATTTCGCCATGATCGGCTTGCGCTTGAGCTTCATCGTCAGCGTGATCTCGTCGCCGCCGGGCTCCCACAGCGTGGGCAGGATGCGGAACCGTTTGATCTGTTCCACCTGCGACAGTTTGGCGTTGCCCGCCGCCACCCCGGCGGCGATCTGGGCGATAACGTCCGGGTCGGCGGCCAGCGCCGCGGGCGACGCGTCGGACAACCCGTGCCGGGCGGCGTACGGGCCCACCGAGTCGGCGTCGAAAACCAGCAGCGCGGTGTTGTACGGACGCCCGGCGCCGATGGTGATCATCACGCCGATCATCGGGCAGGCGGCCAGGATGGCGTTCTCGATGTTGGCCGGCGACATGTTCTTTCCGGCCGCGTTGATGATCGGCTCCTTCTTGCGGTCCACCACCCGCAGGTAGCCTTGCGCGTCGGCCTCGAGGATGTCGCCGGTGTGCAACCAGCCGTCGGCGTCGATGGCCTCGGCCGTCTTCGCCGGTTCCTTGCGGTAGCCCTTCATCACCAGCGGGCCGCGCACCAGGAACTCGCCGTCGTCGGCGATCTTGCCCTCCAGCCCGGGCAGCAACTTGCCGACCGCGCCCAGGCGCGCGTCGCGGGGATGGCTGACGGCCGCCACACAGCGCTCAGCTCCGACATCCCCCACACCTCGGCGATCGGGATGCCGATGCCGGCGAAGAACGCCGGCGTCTCCTTGGGAATCGGGGCCGCCCCCGACACCGCCCAACGCAGTTCGCCGAAGCCCCGCCGCTCACGCAGTTTCGAGAGCACCAACTCGTCGGCCCGCGCCCATTCGGCGGCCAGCTCGTCGGGTATCTGCTCGCCGGCGACCAAGGACGCGGCGCGTTGGGCCGCCACCGACATCGCCCACTGCAGCACCGTCCGGGTGGCCTCGTCCTGCTCATTGGCAACGGTGAATTCGATTCCCGCCTTGAGCTTTTCCCATATCCGCGGCACCGCCGCCCACACCGTGAGTCGCACGTCGGGCAGCGCCGTGGCGATGGCGCGCGGGTCGTCGACGACGGTCACCTGTGCGCCGAACACCTCCAGGCCGTAGAGCCCCATCGCGCGGTCGGCAATGTGCGCCGACGGCAGACGACGTGACCCGGTCGCCGAATTTCGACGGCAGCACCGCGTTGAGCGCGTGGCCCTCGAACAGCAGGTTGGCGTGGGTCATCTCCACGCCCTTGGGGTTTCCGGTGGTTCCCGAGGTGTAGATGAGCGTGACGACGTCGTCGGGCCGGACCGACCGCCAGGTCAACTCGAAGTCGAAATCCCTTGGGGCGGTGGCATACAGCTACTCGACGGAGATAGTGCCCGGCGGGGCGCCGTCGATGCAGACGGTGTGTTCGACGGGCGCGCCGCTGGCCCGGATGCGGTCGACGTACTGCTGTTCGCAGATCGCCACTTTGGTGCCGGCGTTGTCGAACAGGTAGGTCAGTTGCTCGGCCGGCAGCGTGTTGTACACCGAAAACGACGTGGCGCCAAGGTGTTGCGCGCCGATCTCCAGTGGGTAGAACTCGATCCGGTTGGCCATCATCAGCGACACCGTGTCGCCGCGCCGCACGCCCAGCCCCGCCAGCCCGGCGGCGACCTTGCGGACCTGCTCCGCAAGCTCTCGCCAAGTCAATGTCTGCGTGGCCCCGGGGGTGCGCAGCACGACCGCGTCCGGGTCGATCGCGGCGTTGCGCTCGAATGCCTCGCACAAGGTGGCCGGACGTTCCGCCGTCATTTCCGCTCTCCTTGCCCCGGATCAGAACCTTCTGGCTGAGCGTACGTCCGGGCCGACGGGTACGGGCCGGGTTGGGTGAATGCCGCAGGTGCAGGCGTCGATCGACGGGCAGGTGCACCGCATCCCCCACTCGATGACGGCGCGGGCCCGGGTCAGCGACTCCACCTGGGCGTCGATCTGGGCGAGTTTGGCCCGGGCCAGCGCGCGGCTGGCCGGGCGTCCCGGCGCGTCGTCGGCGAACAGGCGCTGGATCTCGTCCAGCGCGAAGCCGGCGGTCTTGCACAGCGCGATCACCTCGAGCCGGGTCAGCATGGCCTCGTCGTAGCGGCGCTGCCCGCCCAGCCGGGTCGGAGCGGGCAGCAGGCCGATCTGCTCGTAGTAGCGCAGGGTGGTCGCGGCGACCCCCTGCGGCGCGCGACCTCGCCGATGGTCAGCATGGGCGGCTCCCGGGTTCGCGCTTGACTTAGAGTTAACTCTAAGTCGTTGACTGGGGCCATGCCGCATCGATTCTTCGCCGAGTTGCACACCGACCGCTACGCGCTGCTGCGGTCTTTCCGCCGCGACGGCACTTCCGTCGACACCCCGATCTGGTTGGCCGTCGACGACGACGGCTTGTTGTTCCGCACCAAGGTCGGGCCCAAGACCAGCCGGCTCGCCGCGCATGCCGGCGTGGAACTCGCGGCCTGCGACTACCGCGGCCGGGTCCGCCCGGGCGCGACGACGCTGGCGGGGCGCGCCACGATCCTTTCCGGCGCGGACGCCGAGCGCGCCAACCGACTGCTGCACCGGCGCTACGGCTGGCAGTGGAATATCGTGCCGCTGCTCAAAATTCCCGGCGTGACGAACGTGCACCGGGACCTGTGCCTGCGCGAGAAGCTGCGCCACACCCCGCGATCGCGGGGTGTGGCCGGACAGCGTCATCGTGCGGGTCGAGCCCACGTGACCGCCGGAGTGTCGCGCCTTTGGCTTCGCCCCCGGCGAGCGTGAAATTAGCTTCACGGTCGCGGCCGGGCGTGAAGCTAATTTCACGCTCGCCGGGGGCGAAGCCAAAGGCGCGAAAACCAAAGGCGCCAAAGCCGAAGACCCGCTACCCGCCGAGGCAGCCGGGGCCGAGCAGCTCTTTGAGGTCGCCCATCAACGCCGGCGACGACGTCACCCGTAGCGACGCGTCCAGCTCCAACGTGGTGATCCGGCCGCCGCTGATCAGCCGCAGATGCACCTGCGAGGTTCCCGGATGACGGGCCAGCACCTGCTTGAGCGCGGTGACCTTGTCGATGGTGCACTGCCGCGTCGGCAGGCTGACCGCCAGCGGCCGGTCCACCTGGGCAGTGGAAAAGTCCGGCACCACAAGCTCATTGGCGATCAGCGCGATCCGGTCGTCACGGATCGCCACCTTGGCGTTGATCAGCACCACGGCGTCGTCGGCGATGTCGGCGCCGTAGGTGGAGTAGGAGTGCGGGAAGAACATCAGCTCGATGCCACCGGTGAGGTCCTCCAATTGCGCTGACGCCCAAGGCATCCCGTTCTTGTTGACCCGCCGGTTGACCGACGCCAGGATGCCGCCGACCCGCACCTGGGTCTCGTTGGGCACGTCGCCGTCCAGGATGGCCGGGATCTGGGTGTCCACCTGCGCGGCCAACAGATGCGCCACCCCGTTAAGCGGATGCCCGGACACGTAGAGCCCCAGCATCTCCCGCTCCAGCGCGAGCTTGTGCTTGTCCTCCCACTCGTCGTCGGGCACCTTGATGGTGAAGACGGACTCGGTGCAGCCGCCGTCGCCGCCGAACAGGTCGAACTGGCCCATCGCCTCGGCCTTCTTGGTGCCCAGCACCGAATCGACCGCATCGGTGTGTACCAGGAACAGGCCCTTGCGCGCGTGCTTGAGCGAGTCGAACGCGCCGGCCTTGATCAGCGACTCGGTCACCTTCTTGTTGCAGGCCGAGATGTCGATCTTGTTCAGGTAGTCGGAGAAGTCGGTGAACTTGCCTTTCTCATTGCGGGTCTGGATCAGCGAACCGACCACGTTGGCGCCCACGTTACGCACCGCGCCCAACCCGAAGCGGATGTCCTGGCCGACCGAGGCGAAGTTGACCAGCGACTCGTTGACGTCCGGCGGCAACACCGTGATGCCGAGCTTGCGGCAGTCGGCCAGATAGACCGCGGCCTTGTCCTTGTCGTCGCCCACCGAGGTCAACAGGCCCGCCATGTATTCGGCCGGATAGTTGGCCTTCAGATACGCGGTCCAGTACGACACCAGCCCGTAGCCGGCGGCGTGCGACTTGTTGAACGCATAACCCGCAAACGGAATAATGTTGTCCCACAAGGCTTTTACCGCCTTTTCGGAGAACCCGTTGGCGGTCATGCCCTTGTAGAAGCCCTTGTACTCGGCCTCGAGCACCTCGAGCTTCTTCTTGCCCATCGCCTTGCGCAGCGCATCGGCCTTACCCATGGTGTAAGAGGCCACCTTCTGGGCGATGAACATGATCTGCTCTTGGTAGACGATCAATCCGTAAGTCTCGGCGAGGATTTCGCGCAGCGGCTCCTCGAGCTCGGGGTGGATCGGCTTGATCGGCTGGCGGCCGTTCTTGCGGTCGGCGTAGTCGTTGTGGGCGTTCATGCCCATCGGCCCGGGACGGTACAGGGCCAGCACCGCGACGATGTCGTTGAACTCCGTGGGCTGCATGCGGCGCAGCAGGTCGCGCATCGGGCCGCCGTCGAGCTGGAACACCCCCAGCGTGTCGCCGCGGCCGAGCAGCTCGTAGGTCGCTTTGTCGTCCAGCGGCACCGACTCCAGGTCGAGGTCGATTCCCCGGTTGGCCTTGATGTTGTCCAGCGCGTCGCCGATGATCGTCAGGTTGCGCAGGCCCAGGAAGTCCATCTTCAGCAGGCCGATGGCCTCGCACGACGGGTAGTCCCAGCCGGTGATGATAGCGCCGTCCTGCGGCCGCTTCCACAGCGGGATGGCCTCGGTCAGCGGCTCGCTGCTCATGATGACCGCGCACGCGTGCACTCCGGCGTTGCGGATCAAACCCTCCAGACCGCGGGCGGTCTGGTAGATGGTGCGCACGTCGGGGTCGGTCTCGATCAGGCCGCGCACCTCGGCGGCTTCCTTGTACCGCTCGTGGCTGGGGTCGGTGATGCCGGACAGCGGGATGTCCTTGGCCATGATCGGCGGCGGCAGCGCCTTGGTGATCCGGTCGGCGATCGCGAAGCCCGGCTGACCGTAGTGGATCCGCGCCGAATCCTTCAGCGCCGCCTTGGTTTTGATGGTGCCGAAGGTGATGACCTGGGCGACCCGGTCGGAGCCCCACTTGTCGGCGGCGTAGCGCACCATCTCGCCGCGGCGGCGGTCGTCGAAGTCGATGTCGATGTCGGGCGCCGACGGCCGCTCCGGGTTGAGGAACCGCTCGAACAGCAGGCCGTGCGGAATCGGGTCGATGTTGGTGATGCCCAGCGCGTAGGCCACCAGGGAGCCGGCAGCCGAGCCACGCCCGGGCCCCACCCGGATGTCGACCGAGCGGGCGTAGTTAATCAGGTCGGCGACGATCAGGAAGTAGGACGGAAAACCCTTGTCGCAGATGACCTTGATCTCGTATTCGGCCCGGTCGATGTAGTCCTGGCCGACCCCGTCCGGGAACCGCCGCCGCAGACCGGCCATCACCTCGTGGTGCAGCCAGCTGGCCTGGTCGTGACCCTCGGGCACCGGGAAGACCGGCATACGGTCGCGCGGCGTCCACACCTCCGCGTAGGACTGCACCCGTTCGGCGATCAACAGGGTGGAGTCGCAGGCGCCGGGCACCTCGGCGTCCCAGATCTGGCGCATCTCGGCGGCCGACTTGAGGTAGTAGCCGTCGCCGTCGAACTTGAACCGGTTCGGGTCCGAGAGCGTCTTGCCGGTCTGCACGCACAGCAGCGCCTCGTGGTTGTGCGCGGCGTCGCGAGTGACATAGTGGCAGTCGTTGGTCGCCAGCGGCGGGATGTTCAGCTTGCGGCCGATCTCCAGCAGGCCGTCGCGGACCCGCTGCTCGATGGACAGGCCGTGGTCCATCAGCTCGAGGAAGAAGTTGTCGGCGCCGAAGATCTCGCGCCACTTGGCCGCCGACTCGAGCGCCTCGCGGTCCTGACCCAGCCGCAGCCGGGTCTGCACCTCCCCGGAGGGGCAGCCGGTGGTGGCGATGATGCCGTCGGCGTGTTCGGCGATCAGCTCGGCGTCCACCCGCGACCACTTGCCCAGCTGGCCCTCGAACGAGGCCAGCGAGGACAGCTTGAACAGGTTGCGCAGGCCGGCCGCGTTCTCGGCCACCATCGTCAGGTGCGTGTAGGAGCCGCTGCCGGACACGTCGTCGGCCTTCTGGCTGGGATCCCCCCACAGGATCCGCCGGGTGTCGAACCGGGAGCCCGGCGCAATGTAGGCCTCCACGCCGATGATCGGTTTGATCCCGGCCTTGGTGGCGACGTTGTAGAACTCGCTGGCGCCGAACATGTTTCCGTGGTCGGTCATCCCGACCGCGGGCATGCCCAGCCGCTCCACCTCGGCGAGCATCGGGGTGATCTTCGCGGCACCGTCCAGCATCGAATACTCGGTGTGGTTGTGCAGGTGCACAAAGGACGAGTGGTTCATAGGGACGCCAGTGTATGACCGAGGACCGACGAGTTTCGGGCGTGTCGGGTCCGTGTGTTGGGTTTTATCCGTAGAGCTCGACGAAGTTGCGCAGCGACCTCTGCACGTCGCCCTTGACGGCGCGCGCGGCGGCCGATCCGACCGGCCCGAACAGCGCCCGACCGCCCAGCTCCAGCCGCACGCCGAGGGTGGAGCCGTCACCGGTGGGCCGCACGGTCAGCGAGACGGCGTATTTGGTCCCGCCCTTGCCCGAGCCCGTCATCGCCACCCGGTGCGGCGGTTCCCAGGTGGTCACCGTCCAGGTCACCCGGTTGCGAAAGCCCTTGGCGCGCGCCACGCCGACGACCTGGGTGCCCTCGCCCAGCTCGTCGGGCAGTTCACCGCGCCAGGCCTCGTGCAGCACCAGCCAGTCGCCCAGCTCCGACAGGTCGGACACCCGGTCCCACATCTGCTGCGGGCTCATCGGCACCTCGGCGGTCATCTCCACGGCGGCCATGAGTTTCCTCCTCACTCCCCCGCCTCCACCCCACGCTGGCGTGACGCTCGGCGACCGACCACACTCAGCGCTTGGGCCCGCTGCGGAACCGGTTGCCGATCCGGATGCCCGGCAGCAGCAGGCTGCGCGGGGCGAAACGGCCGCCGGTGCTGACCACCTTGGGCACCACGCCAGGAACCACGGTGCGACGGCCGGTGTGCATGCCGCCGATCGCCGCCTCGGCCACGTCCCGCGGCGAGACCTGCGCGATCGGGATGCTGAACCGCTCGGCGTTGGCGATCTCGGCCCACTCGGTGGGCACCGGCCCCGGACACAGACAGGTGACCGACACCCCGCTGCCGTGCAGCTCCTCGTGCACGGCCTCGGAGAACGTCTGCACGAACGCCTTGGTCGCCGAGTAGACGGCCATGTAGGGAACCGGCTGAAAACCCGCGATCGACGCGATGTTCAGCACCGCGCCCGCCCCCCCCCCCGCGACACCATGCCGGGCAGCGTCGCGTGCGTCAGCTCCATCAGCGCCAGCGCGTTGAGGGTGACCTCTTCGCTCTCGCGCTCCACCGGCAGCTCGTGGAAGACCCCGCTGGTGCCGAAGCCCGCGCTGTTGCACAACCCGGCGATCGATTCGCTGCGCAGCCGGCCGGCCAGCCGGGCGCGGGCCTTCGGGTCGCCGAGGTCCAGCGGCAGCACCTCGACGCCGACCGAGTATTGACCGCCCACCTCATTGGCGAGATCGTCGAGCCGCTCGCGGCGCCGGGCGACCAGCAGCAGCGGGAAGCCGCGGTGGGCCAGGCCGCGCGCCAGTTCGGCGCTGATGCCGGACGAGGCGCCGGTGATGACGACGGTGGTCGCGATGTCGGGTTTGGGAAGGCTCATCGTCCCACCAATGTATCCCTCGGGTCGCCCGCACGAACGTTTCGCTGCGCGCGTCGAATTCAGTTGTGTCCGTTGCAGATTCATCGCCCTTGGCGGCGCTGGAGTCGCCGAACATGGCGAACGCCCGGTTGCGCACCCGGTCCATCACGGCCGGGTTGACCGCGTCGGCGACGGCGGCGAACTGCCCGAACGGCGAGCTGGCCCGCCGCGGCCGGTGCACGATCGCGTCGGCGATCACCCCGGCCGCCTGCTCGGGCGTCAGCGCCGGGAACTTGTCGTACAGCGTGGTCGGGCTGATCATCGGGGTGCGCACCAGCGCCATGTGCACGGTGGTGAATTTGACGTTGTCGTTGACGACTTCGGCCTGCAGCGCGCCGCACAGGCTGTCCAGCGCGGCCTTGCTGGCGATGTACGCCCCGAACCGCGGCGCGCGGGTCTGCACCCCGACCGACGACACGTTGATGATCTGGCCGAAGCCGCGCTCGCGCATGCCGGGGATGAACTTGAGGATGAGCTGCACCGCGCCCAGGTAGTTCAACTGCATGGTGCGCTGGTAGTCGTGGATGCGGTCGTAGGACAGCTCCAGCGAGCGCCGGATCGAGCGGCCGGCGTTGTTGATCAGGATGTCGACGCCGCCCAGGTCGTCGAGGACCCGATCAGCCATCGCGGCGATGGCGTCCATGTCGGACAGGTCGCACGGGTACACGTGGGCGCTGCCCCCGTTCTCCCGGATTTCGGAGGCGACCTTCTCCAGGTTCTCCCGGGTGCGGGCCACCAGCGCCACGACACCGCCCGCCTCGGCGATCTTCTTGGCGGCGGCCTCACCGATGCCCGAGGAGGCGCCGATGATCAGCACGGTCTTGGCGTCGACGGCCTCCTCGAGGGTGCGGCCCTGCACCGCGTCCAGCAGGTTCCGCAGATAGAACGGCCGGTATCGCCCGGCCGAGTTCGGGGTGTTGATGATGTTGGGGACTGCCGCGAGCGGCTTTTCCAACAGGTTCGTCAGGTCACCAAGGTTCATCGGCTTCGGCTCCCCCGCCCTCGCGCAACTGATGTGACGTGCTCATGACGCCAACCTAAGACAAAAGCGCCCTGCGTCGATGCAGATTGCGGTCATGCGCCCCGACGCGGTCTCTCACCGTTCCCTTAGGCCGACCGCCAGATGTGGGCAATCCGCTTGTTACACAGAGCAATCCGGGTGTGATCGCGCCCTAACTGACGGGCAACGCCGCGATGTTCCAATCGTGGTCATGAAAATTCTGGCGCGCTTCCGCAAGGCCGAGCCGGCCAGTATCTACGACCGGATCGGCGGGCACGAGGCGCTCGAGGTGGTGGTCGAGGACTTCTACGTTCGGGTGCTCGCCGACGAGCAACTGTCCGGATTTTTCACCGGCACCAACATGAACCGGCTCAGGGGCAAACAGGTGGAGTTCTTCGCTGCCGCCCTGGGCAGGCCGCACCCCTACACCGGGGCACCGATGAAGCAGGTGCACCAGGGCCGCGGCATCACCATGCACCACTTCGGTTTGGTGGCCGGGCATTTGGCTGACGCGCTAACCGCCGCCGGCGTGCCGTCGGAGACGGTGAGCGAGATCCTGGGGGCGATCGCGCCGCTGGCGCCGGAGATCGCGACCGGCGAAACGAAGGCGACGGTCTGAGCGTCGCGACCGGCGAGGCTTAGGCGACGGTCTGAGCGTTGCGCCTAGCATGCCTGGCATGCGGCGCACGTTTGAGGATCTGATCGCCGAGGCCGAGGCCGCCCCGGTCGACGGCTGGGATTTCTCCTGGCTGGACGGCCGGGCCACCGAGGAGCGGCCGTCGTGGGGCTACCAGCGGCTGCTGCGCGACCGGTTGGCGACGGTGTCGGCGGCGCTGGACATTCACACCGGCGGCGGCGAGGTGCTGGCCGGGGCGGTGCCCCTTCCCGCCCACCATGGCGGCCATCGAGACCTGGCCGCCCAACGCCGCGCTGGTGACCGCGCGGCTGCATCCGCTCGGCGCGGTGGTGGTGGTGGTGCGCGACGAGCCGCCGCTGCCGTTCGCCGACCACGCCTTCGACCTGGTGACCAGCCGGCACCCGGTCTCGGTGTGGTGGAGCGAGATCGCGCGGGTGCTGCGGCCCGGCGGCAGTTACTTCGCCCAGCACATCGGGCCCGCCACCATGGGCGAGCTGGTCGAGTACCTCATCGGGCCGCAGCCGCAGAAGTGGGCCGAGTTTCACCCCGACGCGGTGCGCGCGCAGGTGCAAGCCGCGGGCCTGCGGGTCATCGACGTGCGCATGGAGCGGTTGCGGGCCGAATTCTTCGACATCGGCGCCGTCGTGTACTTCCTGCGCAAGGTGATCTGGACGGTGCCGGACTTCTCCGTGGCGCGCTACCGCGACCGGCTGGCGAACTGCACGAGCGCATCGAGTCGCAAGGCCCGTTCGTCGCGCACCCGACTCGGGTGCTTGTCGAGGCCCGCAAGCCGGAGTGATCAGCCCTCGTCGCGTAGCACGTCGAGCGCGTGCTGGAGATCCGGCGGGTAGGGGCTGACGATCTCCATCCGCCGGCCATCGGCCGGGTGCGCGAACGACAGCGATCGCGCGTGCAGCCATTGGCGTTGCAGCCCAAGCTTTTTCGCGAGCTTGGGGTCGGCGCCGTAGACCAGGTCGCCGCAGCACGGGTGATGCAGCGCGGAGAAATGCACCCGGATCTGGTGGGTGCGGCCGGTTTCCAGGCGCACGTCGAGCAGGCTGGCGGCGACGAAGGCCTCCACGGTGTCGTAGTGGGTGAGGCTGTGCCGGCCGTCCTTGGTGACCGCGAACTTCCACTCGCCGCCGCGGTGCCGCCCGATCGGGGCGTCGATGGTGCCGCTGGACGGGTCCGGATGTCCTTGCACCAGCGCGTGATAGCGCTTGTCGACGGTGCGTTGTTTGAACGCCCGCTTGAGCGCGGTGTAGGCGCGCTCGGACAGCGCCACCACCATCACCCCGGAGGTGCCGACGTCGAGGCGGTGCACGATGCCCTGCCGTTCGGGCACCCCCGAGGTGGTGATCCGGTAACCGGCGGCGGCCAGGCCGCCGAGCACGGTGGGCCCGGTCCAGCCCACCGACGCGTGCGCGGCCACCGCGGCGGGCTTGTCGACGGCGACGATGTCGTCGTCGGAGTACAGGATGGTCATGCCCTCGATGTCGACCGGGGTGTTCTGCGGCGGCGCCGGCGCCTCGGGCAGGCGCACGTGCAGCCACGCCCCGCCGGTCAGCCGATCGGATTTGCCGGCCGGCACCCCGTCCAGTTCGACACCGCCGTCCTCGGCCAGGGCTGCCGCCGCGCTGCGGGACAGTCCCAGCAGGCGGGCCAGCCCGGCGTCGACGCGCATGCCCGCCAGTCCCTCCGGGACCGGCATCGAGCGCTCAGTCACGGCTCTGGTCGGCCTTTTTCCGTCGACCGACGGTGTCGAAGTCGTAGCCGAAGATCGACAGCACGACCAGCAGGATGGCCCCGCCGACCACCGAGGGGTCGGCGACGTTGAACACCGGCCACCAGCCGACCGACAGGAAGTCCACCACGTGGCCGCGCAGCGGCCCGGGGGCCCGGAAGAAGCGGTCGACCAGGTTGCCCATCGCGCCGCCGAGGATCATGCCCAGGCCCACCGCCCACCAGGGCGACACCAGCCGTCGTCCCATCCAGAAGATGCCGACCACCACACCGGTCGCGATCAGGGTCAGCACCCAGGTGTAGCCGGTCGCCATCGAGAACGCGGCCCCGGAGTTGCGGACCAGGGTCCAGGTCACCGTGTCGCCGATGATCGGCACCGGCTGACCGGGGGGCAACAGCTTGACGGCCAGCACCTTGGTGACGATGTCCAGGGCCAGGACTGTCGCGGCGACCGACAGCAGCAGAGGCAGCCGCCGCGGCGGCCGGTCCTGCGGCGCGGTCGATCCCGTTGGTTCTTCAGGCACGCTCATATTATCCCCTACCGCGTCCGCGGACCGGCGACGTGCGGGCGGCGGCGATGCGCGATGATTCCCCCATGGCCCGCCTCACCGTGATCGCCACCGGGGGCACCATATCGACCGGCACCGGCGCCGACGGGGTGCACCGGCCCTGCTACAGCGGGGCGGATCTGACGGCGCCGTTCCGCGGCGATCACGACGTGGAGGTGGTCGACCTGCTGGCGGTGGACAGCTCGGAGCTGACGCTGGCCGACTGGGACCGGATGCGCGGCGCGGTGACGGCGGCGCTGGACGGCGGCGCCGACGGCGTGGTGATCCTGCACGGCACCGACACCATGGAGGAGACCGCGCTGTGGCTCGATCTCACCTACGGCGGGCCGGCCCCGGTGGTGTTGACCGGCGCGATGCGCAGCGCCGACGCGCCGGACGCGGACGGTCCGGGCAACGTGCGCGACGCCCTGGCGGTGGCCGCGCATCCGTCCGCCCGCGGGCTGGGCGTGCTGCTGTGTTTCGCCGGTCGAGTGCTGCAGCCGCTGGGCCTATCCAAGGTGGCCACCGAGGACTTGAGCGGCTTCGCCGGCCGGCTGGTGGGTACGGTCGCGGGCGGTGCCGCGCTGACCGGCCCGAAAACCCGGCCCTACCTCGGTGAATTGGGCGCCGCCGCGGCCCCGCGGGTCGACATCGTCGCGGCGTATCTGGGCAGCGACGCGGTAGCCCTGGACGCCTGCGTGGCCGCGGGGGCGCGGGCCGTGGTGCTCGAGGCGCTGGGTTCGGGTAACGCCGGGCCGGCTGTGGTCGACGCGGTGCGCCGGCACTGCGGCACCGGGGTGGTGATCGCGGTGTCCACCCGCGTGCCCGGCGGGCGGGTCGGCGCGAGCTACGGGCCCGGGCACGAGATGGCCGCCGCGGGGGCGGTGCCGGTGCCCACGCTGCGGCCGGCGCAGGCCCGGGTGCTGCTGATCGCCGCGCTGGCCGCCGGGCTACCGGCCGCCGACGTCCTCGGCCGGTGGGGCTGACGACTCCTGCAGGCCCTCGACGTAGTCCGGCCAGTCCAGCGAATCGACCGGGTTGGCGCGCACCAGCTCGGCGCTGTCGGCGGGAAAGGTGCGGGCCGGGCCCGGGCCGGAGGTGCGGGTCTCGAACCGGGCGGTGACCACGCCGTGCCCGGCACCCTGCACCCAGCCGTGCCCGAGGTCGGGGTGGGCGACGTCGTCGCTGACCCGCCAGCCCGCGTCGTGTCCGGGCCCGAACATCGCCTCGGCCGCGGTCTCGACCGACTGCGAATCCGATTGTGGCGCAGGCATTTCCAGGTCCGGGAACAGCGACTCCTGACGCACCTCGCTCAGCCCGGAAAACCCCACCCCGAGCAGGCGGATCGGCCCGATCTCGCGCGGGTCGAGCAGCAGCCGCCGGGCCACGCCGACCAGCGCGGCGGCCTCGGTGGTCTCATAGGGCAGGGTCGCGGAGCGGGTCAGCGTGCTCATGTCAGACTTCTTCAGCTTGACCGTGACGGTGCGCGCGCCCCGGCCGTCGCGCAGCAGGCGGTGACAGGCGTGCTCGGCGATCGGTTCGATCGCCTCGCGCAGCTGCTCAAGGGTGGTCAGGTCGGCGGCGAAGGTCGACTCGGAGCTGATCTGCTTGGCTTCGGCGCGTTCGGCGACGGGCCGGTCGTCGATGCCGCGGGCCAGCCGGTGCAGCGCGGGGCCGATGGTGGCGCCCAGGATGTTGGCAGCCTCGGCGTCGGTCAGCGCGGCCAGCTCGCCGATGGTCTCGATGCCCAGCCTATGCAGCTTCACCTCGGCGACCGGTCCGATCCCCCACAGCCGGCGCACCGGCAACCCGTCCAGCAGCGGCCGTTCCTCGGCGCGGCGCACCACCCGGACCCCGTCGGGCTTGGCCAGGCCCGACGCGATCTTGGCGATCTGCTTGCCCGAGCCCGCGCCGACCGAGGCGATCAGGCCGGTCTCGTCGCGCACCCGTCGCCGCAGGCCCTCGCAGAACGCCTCGACGTCCTCGGCCGGCGCGCCGGCGAGTTGGGCCGGCTCGCCGAACCCCTCGTCGAAGGACAGTTGCTCGACGACGGGCACCACGGCGCGGATGGTGTCGAAGACCCTCCGGCTGGCCACGCCATAGACCACACCGCGCGGGGGCAACACCACCGCGGAGACGCCGACCAGCCTCTTGGCCTGATGCATGGGCATGGCCGAGCGGGCGCCGAACACGCGCGCCTCGTAGCTGGCGCCGGCCACCACGCCGCGGCCACCCAAACCACCCACCAGCACCGGACGCCCGCGCAGCGTCGGGCGGGTGAGCTGCTCGACGGACGCGAAGAACGCGTCCATGTCCAGGTGCAGCACCCATCGGGACTCCACCCGATCGATGCTATTGCCCGGGCCGCCGCCGGCCCGGGCTGACCGCGAGAGTGCATCTACCGACGCTTCCTGTCGGGAAACACGTCGCTGGTTGCACTTTCGCGGCTCACAGCCGGCAGCCCGCGGCGCGCAGCGCCTCCCGGATCCTGCCCACTAAGACGTCCGGCCGATTACGCAACAGGTCCGCGCTCACCCGGATGATCCGCCACCCGCGGCGCTCCAATTCTGCGACGCGGTCGATGTCCTTGGCGCGGATGCGCGGATCGGTCCAGTGTTGGGCGCCGTCGTATTCGACGCCCACGCGCCACTGCTCCCACCCCAGATCGATGCGAGCCAGCACGAAACCCCAGTCGTTGTGCACCGTGATCTGGGTGCTGGGTTTGGGCAATCCGGCGCCGACGATCGCAAGCCTCGTTCGGGTCTCCTGCGGCGACTCGGCCCCTGCATCGATGCGGGGCAGCACCCGTCGCAACTGACGCACGCCTCTGGCGCCGCGGTGGGCCCATATGAGCGGTTCGACACACTCGGCCGTCAGCCCCGTAGCCCTCGCCAACGAATCAATCGCTATGACCGCGGCCACCAAGCCGGGTCGCCGTCCCAGGTCGTACGCGATGCGCGCAGGCGTCGTCACCGGCACACCGCGGACTTCGGTGATCTCGTCAGGCAGCAACATCTCATTGCGGGCGACGATCAATGGCGGCGGCAGGTTGCGATCAGTGATTAGTTCGGCGGGTGCGTGCGGATCGACCCATTGCGCGTCCAGCAACGCGGCCGCCGAGTTGCCGGCGACCACCGCGCGCCTGCCTGACCAGAGCCAGGCAGCTATCGCCCGGTCGCTGGCGGTGAAGTCAGCACCGCGCTGGTAGACGTTGCGATAGATCCGCGTGCACGAGCACCGCAGGTCGCGCTCCGTCAGCGCGCCTGCGCTCAGCGCCTCGGTGCCCACAAACAGCTGCCCCTCGCCCATGGGCGGAGGCTGCCACACAGCTCCGACAACCGACGAGAGTGCATCTACCGACACCGTTACTCGGCAAATGCGTCGCCAGTTGCACTTTCGCGGCTCAGACTTTGGAAATGCTCACCCGCACGCCGTCGCCGAGCGCGACGGGGTCGGCCGGTTCCCCGAATTCGAAACGGGTGGCCAGGATTTCACCGGCGATCAGGTCGCGGTGAGTGTGCGCCCAGTCGGCCCGCCCGGCGGGCACCGACATCACCACGCTGATCCGGTCGGAGACGTCCAGCCCGGTCGACTTGCGCAGCTCCTGCAACTCGCGGATCCGGTCCTTGGCCCACCCCTCAGCCTCCAGCTCCGGGGTGACGGTGCCGTCGAGAACCACCAGGCCGGCCCCATTCGGCAGGGCCGCGGTGAATTCCGGGTCGGCGGCCACCAGCCGCGAGCTGTACTCCTCGGGCCGCAGCACGGCCGGGCCTGCGGTCAGGGTGCCGTCTGCGTTGACGACGCCCTCCCCCGCCTTGACGGCCTTGATGGCCGCCTGCACGTCCTTGCCCAGCCGTGGCCCGGTCACCCGGGCGTTGACGGTCAGCTCGAAGGTGCCGTAGGTGTCGATCGCGTCGGTCAGCTCGACGCTCTTGACGTTGAGCTCGTCGGTAATCAGGTCGACGAACGGCACCAGGTGTTGCGGATTCTCCACCGCCACAGTAAGTTTCGGCAGAGGCAGGCGCACCCGCAGCTTCTTGGCCTTGCGCAGCGAGGAGGCGGCCGAGCACACCTCGCGAACCTGGTCCATCGCCGCGACCAGGGCCGGATCAGCGGGCAGCTCGCCGCTGCGCGGCCAGTCGGTCAGATGCACCGAGCGTCCGCCGGTCAGGCCGCGCCAGACCAGCTCGGTGACCGAGGGCAGCAGCGGCGCGGCCAGCCGCGCGGTCACCTCCAGCACGGTGTGCAGCGTGTCGATAGCGTCGGCGTCCTCGCTCCAGAACCGCGAACGCGACCGTCGCACATACCAATTCGTCAGCGCCTCGGTGAACTGGCGCAGCTGCTCGCAGGCCCGCGAAATGTCGCAAGCGTCCATCTCCCGGGTCAGGTCGTCGCGCAGTTCGGCGAGCTTGGCCAGGATGTAGCGGTCCAGCACCTGGGTCGAATCCATGCGCCAGGTACCGACTTTCGGCGCGTAGAGGGCCAGGAAGCTGTAGGCGTTCCAGAACGGCAGCAGCACCTGGCGCACGCCGTCGCGGATGCCCTGTTCGGTGACGATGAGTTTGCCCCCGCGCAGGATCGGCGAGGCCATCAAGAACCAGCGCATGGCATCGGAGCCGTCGCGGTCGAACACCTCCGACACGTCGGGGTAGTTGCGCAGCGACTTGCTCATCTTCTGTCCGTCGGAGCCCAGCACGATGCCATGGGCCACACAGGTTTTGAACGCCGATCGGTCGAACAGCGCGGTGGCCAGCACGTGCAGGGTGTAGAACCAGCCGCGGGTCTGCCCGATGTATTCGACGATGAAGTCGCCGGGGTAATGCGTCTCGAACCAGTCGCGGTTCTCGAACGGGTAGTGCACCTGCGCGTACGGCATGGACCCCGAGTCGAACCAGACGTCGAGCACGTCGGGGATGCGGCGCATGGTGCTGCGACCGCTCGGGTCGTCGGGGTTGGGCCGGGTCAGCTCGTCGATGTAGGGCCGGTGCAGGTTGTCCGGCCGCACCCCGAAGTCGCGCTCGAGTTCGTCGAGGCTGCCGTACACGTCGATCCGCGGGTAGGCTGGGTCGTCGGACTTCCACACCGGAATCGGGGTGCCCCAGTAGCGGTTTCGTGAGATTGACCAGTCGCGGGCGCCGGCCAGCCACTTGCCGAACTGGCCGTCCTTGACGTGTTCGGGATACCAGGTGATCTGCTGGTTGAGTTCGACCATGCGGTCCCGGAATCGGGTGACCGCCACGAACCAGGACGACACCGCCCGATAGATCAGCGGGTTTCGGCAGCGCCAGCAGTGCGGGTAGGGGTGCTCGTAGGTTTCGTGGCGCAGCGGCACCGGCGCGTTGGCCGCGGCGGCGCCGCTGCCGTTCTTCAGGTCCCGGATGATCTGCGGGTTGGCGCTGAAGACGTTGAGGCCCTGGTAATCCGGGACGGCGGCGTCGAAGCGTCCGTTGGAGTCGACCGGCGTGACCGGGGCGATGCCCGCGGCGTCGGCGACGGCCATGTCGTCCTCACCGTAGGCCGGCGCCAGGTGCACGATCCCAGTGCCGTCCTCGGTGGTGACGAACTCGCCGGCCAGCACCCGAAATGCGTTGGGGCTGTCCATGAAATACGGGAACGGCGGCAGGTACCGGGTGCCCAGCAGCTCGGCGCCCCGGTAGCTGCCCAGGATCTCGGGCTCGGGGCCCAGCTCGCGGGCGTAGGCGGCCAACCGCGGCTGGGCCAGCACGAAACGACGGTCGCCGGAGCACACCTGCACATAGGTCACCTCCGGGTGGACGGCGACGGCCAGGTTGGACGGCAGCGTCCACGGCGTCGTCGTCCAGATCAACAGGTGCGCGCCGTCCAGCTCGCCGCCCACCACCTTGAACCCGACCGTCAGCGCCGGGTCCTGCCGGCTCTGGTACACGTCGTCGTCCATCCGCAATTCGTGGTTGGACAGCGGGGTTTCGTCGCACCAGCAGTACGGCAGCACCCGGTAGCCCTCGTAGGCCAGCCCTTTGTCCCAGAGCTGCTTGAACGCCCAGATCACCGACTCCATGTAGGGCAGGTCCAGCGTCTTGTAGTCGTTGTCGAAATCGACCCAGCGGGCCTGGCGGGTCACATAGGCCCGCCACTCGTCGGTGTAGCGCAACACCGATTCGCGGCAGGCGTCGTTGAACGCGGCGATGCCCATGTCGTCGATCTGCGATTTGTCGGTGATGCCCAGCTGGCGTTCCACTTCCAGTTCGGCCGGCAGCCCGTGGGTGTCCCAGCCGAAGCGGCGCTCCACCTTGTTGCCGCGCATGGTGCGGTAGCGCGGGACGATGTCCTTGACGTAGCCGGTGAGCAGGTGACCGTAGTGCGGCAGCCCGTTGGCGAACGGCGGCCCGTCGTAGAACACGTATTCCTCGGCGCCGTCGCGGCGGGCGATGCTGGCCCGGAAGGTGTCGTCGCGGGCCCAGTAGTCGAGCACCTCGAACTCGAGCGCCGGGAAGTCGGGCGCGCCGCCGGCCGGCTTCGGGTAGGTCTGGACGGAATCCGCCGGCTGAGCCTCGCGGTCAGCCTGGAACCCGAGATTGTCGGTCACGATGCGCGTTGTCTCCTGTGCCACGGTGCAAACCGGGGACGACGACGCGCTGGCTGCGCGAGCGCCGCGGTACCACCCCGCTTGCCGCGCTTTCGCGTGGCCACTCGGTTGCGGCTGTGACGGGCCTACCCGTTCGGTTCTACTGGGCCTGCCGGCCGTTCTTCCGAAGGCTCCCCGGTGATGGCCGGATCGACGCCAGTACGACGATTCTACGAACCCCCGCAACCGCGGGTCCGCTCCAAGGGGCTACCTGGTCTCAGGGGTCGCCTGCGGCCGGGAAGCCCCTTGGAGGCGCGGTGTAGGTTCGCTGTCCATTTCAGGCCTGGACTTCCAGCACACCCACCCGCCACAGCGCCGCGTACACGTGGCGCAGCGGGATGCTCAACAGGCGGGCGGCGCCGTCGACCAGCGGGTCGCCGCCGGCACCGAACGGCGCGCCGCTGCCACGGCGGGTCTTGGGCGCGGGGGCCGCGATGGTGTCGGTGTCGCGCACCACCCGCAGGGTCGGCGCGGGCGCCACGGTGGCCACTTCGTCGTAGAAAGCTGCGGTCATGATCGCCTCCTGGCGGTGAAATTCCAACGGGGACTATGGGGACTGACGTGTCCCGTCCCGGGGTTGGTTCCGATCTTCGGAGAACGCTTGGCCGGCAAGGGTTTTCGTGTTGGCGACGGCTCAGCCGAGCGGGTCGCGCCGGAGACCGGGTCGGGACGAAACACGGTTCGGACTTCGGTCCGGACTGTCACTGGAACTCATGTGTCCCTCACCTCCTCGCGGTCCCGACGCATGCGGGGTCGCATGCGATCTACACGCAGCATGAGGAGCAGAACCCGACAATCGTCGGCGACCCGCACCCCTCTCGTCAGAGCTTTGACACCACACGACGTGTCCTGACCCGAACGACAATCCGAACCGGAAGCCACCTGGGCTCAACCCTTAAGCCGGGAGGAGCTGTCCTGACCCGGGGCGTCTTTCGACGTTCGGGGTCAGTGGCCTGTATTCGTGTGGACGCCTCACCTAACGAGGTGCTTACCCGACCGATAATGCACGAGCGCTCCGACACGGTCAAATCCCCCGCCAGCGTGTCCGCGATTCTTTACGCGTTCCGTGGGGGCGCCCACAGCATTCGGTCAGCTACCGGCGCTGACCTGGCCGTATGGCGATGGCCGATCAGTTCTCGATCAGGCCGTCGAGCCGTCCGACGGTGTCGATGAACTCCTCGACCATGTCTAGCACCACCGCGCGGGCGGGGCGGATCCGGTCCAGCGAGCCCACCACCTGCCCGACGAAGTAGGTGGCCAGCTCGCGGGCCTTGGCGCCCGGCTGGGTGGCGGCGGCGTTGATCCGCAGCTGCGGCTCGGTGATCAGCGCGGTCTGTAGCGGCATGCCCAGCGGGTCGGGGTTCTCGGGGCGGTCCCACTCGTCGGTCCACGCGGTGCGCAGCATCCGGGCCGGCTTGCCCGTCATCGAGCACGACCGCACGGTGTCGGAGGAGGTGGCGGCCAGGAACTTCTCCTTGACCACCGGCACCGTCTCGGCCTCCTCGGTGGTCAGCCACACCGACCCGCACCACACGCCCTCGGCGCCCAGCGCCAGGGCCGCCGCGATCTGGCGGCCGCGGGCGATGCCGCCCGCGGCCAGCACCGGGACCGGCGCGACGGCGTCGACCACTTCGGGCACCAGGACCATGGTCGCCACCTCACCGGTGTGCCCGCCCGCCTCGGTGCCCTGCGCGACGATCAGGTCCACCCCGGCGGCGGCGTGCCGTTGGGCGTGCACGGTGGTGCCGGCCAGCGCGGCCACTAACACATCCCGGTCGTGCGCGCGTTCGACGAGGTCGGGCGGGGGCGGGCCGAGCGCGGAGGCGATGAGCCGGATGTCGTGGGCGAAAGCCACGTCGAGCAGCGGCTGGTAGGTCTTGGGCGAGATGTTCAGGCCGCCGGCACGGATGTCCGCGGCGGGCGCAGTCACCCCGTAGCGGGCCAGCAGGTCGTCGACGAACGCGCGGTGCTCGTCGGGCAGCAGAGTGCGGGCCTGGCCGGCGTCAATGCCGCCCTGCTCAGCGCCGACGTATTTGGGTGGCAGCAACAGGTCGCCGCCGTAGGGCTTGCCGCCGGTCTGCTGCTCGATCCAGTCCAGTTCGTTGTCCAGCCGTTGCGGGCTGTGCGCGGTGGCGCCCAGGATGCCGAATCCACCCGCATTGGTCACCGCGGCCACCACGTCACGGCAGTGGCTGAACGCGCAGATCGGGAATTCCACGCCGAGCAACTCGGCGACCCTGGTTCTCATTGCCCGACGCTAAGAGCTCTCGACAGAGAAGTCGATCGGTTACGGCCGTGGGTGATTCGGCGTCAGCTCGCGGGCTCCCGGCCGTCCGGAGGCCAGCTCGCCACCCCGTCCTCCAACGGCACCTCGAGGCTCTGCAGGATCGAGGCGACCATCCGCCACGCGCCGATGACCGTGACCAGTTCGACGAGAACCGTTGTGTCCCCGTTGAATTCGTGCTCGCACTGCGCCCAGCTGGCGGCGCTGACCGAGCCGTGGCGCACCACGTCGTCAGTGGCGGCCAGCACGGCCCGCTCGGTGGGCCCAAACCCCGGGTAGTTCCGCCAATCTCGCACCCCGAGCAGATCGTCGCCGGGCACGCCGAGCCGGGACGCGACCCGCCAGTGCTGCGTCCACTCGTAGTCGCAGCCGGTGAGCCAGCCGATGCGCATGATGATCAATTCGCGCAACCGGGAATCCAGCGCGCCGTGCCAGAGCATGGTGGCGAGCAGGTCGTTGATGGCACGGGCCAGCGGCGGATGGTTGAGCAGCACCTGGAAGATGCTGAGCTCGGCCATGTAGTTGGGCACGGCTGCTTCGTCGGCGGCGGCCTTGGCTTCGTCCAGGGGCAGTTTGGGCAGGCGCGCTGTGGGCATCGGGTGAGCACTCCTCGGTACTGGCGGGACCGTCGCGTTCTACGGTCATGGTAGCCAGCGTCGGGCGCGGCGACGACGTCCTGCGCGCCTATCACCAGAGCCTTTGCGGCCCAATATCTTTCAGAGCAAGCCCAGCAACTGCAGGTCGGTCACGTATTTGACGATGACCGGGGCGGTGATGTGCGGGATGTCGTTGTCGGCGCCGATTTTGGCTTCTTGCACGGCGGCGCGGAACCGGTCGGTCGGCGCGAAGGCGCCGCGGGCCGGCTCGGCGGGCTGCAGGTTCTTCGGGTCGCGCAGCAGCAACAGCAACATCTGCAGCACCGAGTTCTGCCGCTGCCGTTCCGGCAGCCCGCGCAAACCGGTTTCGAAGCGTTGCAGCCACTCGCCGAAGTCGTCGACCCGCTCGATCGGGTAGCCCGCCTCGATCAGCCAGTCGACGTACTCGTCGAGCCCGATCCCGTCGTCGTGCGGGTTCATCACGTGGTAGGTCTCGAACCCGTCCATCACCTGGGCGCCGAGTTTGGCGATCGCCTCGGCGACGAACTCGACGGGCAGGGCGTCGAAGTGCGAGCGCTGCCGGTTGCCGTCGGCGTCCAGCCGGTAGAACGACTTGGGCGCGGTGCCGGTGGCCACGATGCTCAGGATCATCCGGGTGAAAATGTCCGTCACGTTGAGCTGGCCGGCGTAGCTGGTGTCGGCCAGGATCATGTCGGAGCGGAACACCGAGACCGGCAGGCCGCACAGGTCGTGGGCCTCGCGCAGCAACACCTCGCCGGCCCACTTGCTGTTGCCGTACCCGTTGGCGTAGCTGCCGTCGATGACGCGGGTGGCGCTGATGACCCGGATGTCGGCGTCCTCGGTGAATGCCGACGGCTCGATCTGGCGTCCCACGTCCGACGTCGACACGTACGCGAACGGCTTCTTCCTCGTGGTCAGCGCCAGCCGGATCAGCTCGGCCGTGCCACCCACGTTGGGGGTGAACAGCTCGCTGTACGGCAGCACGCCGTTGACCACGGCCGCGGAGTCGACGATCAGGTCGACGGTGTCGGCCAGCCGCCGCCAGGTCTGCTCGTCCAGGCCGAGGTTGGCCTGACCCTTGTCGCCAGCCACCACCTGCAGGTGTTCCTCGGCCAGTTCCTGGAGGTGCCGCAACAGCTCCGGGTCGCCGGTGTTGAAGGTCTTCTCCAGCCGGCCCCAGGCCTCCTCGTCGGAGCGAGCCCGCACCAGGCAGATCAGCTTGCCGTCGACCTGCTCCAGCTGCTCGAGCCATTCCAGCACCAGGTAGCGGCCCAAAAAGCCGGTCGCCCCGGTCAGCAGGACGGTGCGCACCTCGGGGCTGGGACCGGGCAGCGTCGGCGCGGTCGACAGCGTCGTCGCGTCGAGGAACTTGTCCAGGGTCAGGTCCCGGGCGTACACCTCCTTGACGTCGGCGCCGTGCACCGCCGCGAAGCCGGGGCCCGCGGCGTTCTCGGCGTCGGCGCCGCTGGTGATCCGCTGGCTCAGCGCCCGCACCGACTGCGAGTCGAACAGGGTGCGCACCGACAGCGCGCCGTCGACGGCGGTGTTGACCTCGGCGATCACCCGCATCGCGGACAGCGAGTCCCCGCCCAGCTCGAAGAACGAGTCGTCGACACCGAGCCGCTCCATCCCGAGCACCCGGGCGAAGATGCCGGCCACCGTCTCCTCGGTCGGATTCGTCGGGGCGATGTATTCGCCGCCCCGCTTCCGGTACTCCGGGGCGGGCAGGGCACGCTTATCCAGCTTGCCGTTGACCGTCAGCGGCAGCGCGTCGAGCACCACCACCGCCGCCGGCACCATGTAGGCGGGCAGCCGCTCAGCCAACTGGATGCGGATGCCGACCGGGTCGGCGGTGCCAGTGATGTAGCCGACGAGGCGCTTGTCGCCGGGCTGGTCCTCGCGGGCGATCACCGCCACCTGCTCCACGCCGTCCAGGCCGGCCAGCGCCGCCTGCACCTCACCGAGCTCGATGCGGTAGCCACGCAGCTTGACCTGCTCGTCGGCGCGGCCCAGGTATTCGAGCTGACCGTCCTGGTTCCACCGGACCAAGTCGCCGGTGCGGTACATCCGCGCGCCGGGGCCGCCGAACGGGCAGGCCACGAACCGCGAGGCGGTCAGGCCCGACCGGCGCGCGTACCCGGTGGCCACGCCGTGACCGGCGATATACAGCTCGCCCACCACACCCGGGGGTGCCGGGCGCAGCCACCGGTCCAGCACGAACAGCGCGGCGCGCGGCACCGGCGAGCCGATCGGCGGGGCGCCGGACTCCGCGGTCAGCGGGGCGCTCATCGCGGCGTACACGGTGGCCTCGGTCGGGCCGTAGGCGTTGATCATCACCCGGCCCGGCGCCCACCGGTCCACGATCTCGACTGGGCAGGCCTCACCGGCCACCACCAGCGCCGTCGAGTCCAGGCCCTCCGGCGAGAGCATGCCCACCGCCGACGGGGTCTGGCTGAGCACGGTGACGCCCTCGGCCACCAGCAGCGCGTGCAACTCGTCCGGGGAGACGGCGACCGACTCGGGCACCACCACCAGGCGCCCGCCGTGCAGCAACGCACCCCAGATCTCGTGCACCGACACGTCGAAGACCAGCGAGTGCCACTGCGCCCACACCCCGCCCTCGGGCAGGTCGGCGTGCAGCGACTCCACCAGCTGGGCGACGTTGTCGTGGCTGACCGCCACCCCCTTGGGCACGCCGGTGGTGCCCGAGGTGTAGATCAGGTAGGCGATGTTGTCCGACGACGGGACGGGCAGCGCGGCGCTGGGCTGGCCGTCCAGCGCGGGGTCGTCGACGTCGACGACCGACGGCTTGCAGCCGTCCAGCCGCGACCGCAGCGCGGCCGTGGTGACCACGGCGACCGGCTCGGCGTCGCCGAGCAGGAACTCGATCCGCGTGGCGGGCAGCGCCGGGTCGATCGGCAGGTACGCCGCCCCGGTCTTGAGCACCGCCAGGATGGACACGATGGCCTCGGCCGAGCGGGAGAACAGCAGGGCCACGCACTCGCCCGGGCCGGCGCCCTCCTCGATCAGCAGGTGCGCCAACCGGTTTGACGCCTCGTCGAGTTCCCGATAGCTCATCGAGCGACCCTGGAAGGTCAGCGCCGCCGCGTCCGAGGTGCGGGCCACCTGGGCGGCGAACAGCGCCGGGATCGAGGTGCCGGTGGCCGGCTGGCTCAGCACCGGCCGGTTGCCCCACGCGTCAAGCAGCTCGTGCTCGGCCTCGTCCATCACCTCCAGCGATGTCAGCCGTCGAGTCGGGTCGGCGGTCATCTCCGACAGCACCCGCTGGAACCGCTCGGTCAGCTTCTCGATGCCGGCCGCGTCGAACACGTCGGTGTCGAATTCGACGCGCAGGCCGAGCTCGCGGCCCGGCAGCGCCATCACCGACAGCGGGTAGTGGTTGTACTCGCGGTTGGTGACGTCGGTGATGGCCAACTCGTGGAAGCCCAGCGGCACGCTGGTGTCGATCGGATAGTTCTCGTACAGGAACAGGGTGTCGAAGAGTTGGTCCTGTCCGGTGACGCGGTGAATCTCGTTGAGCGCCAAGTGTTCATGCTCGAGGGTGTCAGCGTGCGCGCGTTGCAGCTGCTCGAGCAGGTCGGCGACGGTGGTTTCGGCGCCGATCGTGGCGCGCACCGGCACGGTGTTGATCAGCAGGCCCACCATCGACTCGGATCCGGCCAATTCGGTCGGACGGCCCGACACCGCGGTGCCGAACACCACGTCGTGCTGGCCGGTCAACCAGGTGAGCAGCTGCGCCCAGCCGGCCTGCAGCACGGTGTTGACGGTGGTGTGGCAGGCGCGGGCCAGCTCGCCCAGCGCGCGGGTGGTCTCGGCGGACAGCCGGTAGGACTCCACGGCGCGCCGGCCGAGCCGCATCCGGCCGGCCGGGCCCACCAGGGTGGGCGTGTCGAATCCGTCCAGCACCCGACGCCAGGCCGCCTGCGCCGCGCTGCGGTCCTGGCCGGCCAGCCAGGTCAGGTAGCTGCGGTACGACGGCGGCGCGGGCAGCCGCTGGCCGTAGTAGCCGGCGAACACCTCTTGGAGAAGGATGGGTAGCGACCAGCCGTCGATCACGATGTGGTGGATGGTGAGCAACAGCCGGTGCCGGTCGTCGGCGATGCGGATCAGCGCGGCCCGGAAGGCGGGCTGGCCG
This sequence comes from Mycobacterium lepraemurium, assembly GCA_002291465.1. Lineage (GTDB taxonomy): Bacteria > Actinomycetota > Actinomycetes > Mycobacteriales > Mycobacteriaceae > Mycobacterium > Mycobacterium avium. The sequence continues at coordinate 2,590,595 of CP021238.1, forward strand.
GCCAAATCGCACACGGCGGCGCGTTCGTCCGCGGACAGCTGCTCGAGCTGTTCGTCGACGTCTTCGGGGCCCAGCTGGATGTACTGCCAGGCCATCACCGGGTCGGCCGGGATGACCTGCACGGGTTCGCCGTACTGCGGGCAGAAGCGGGCGGCCAGGTTGGGGTGGCGGGTGATGACGGTCCGCACCGCCTCGCGCAGCCGGTGCGAAATCAGGGCGCCGGTCACCGTGATGCCCAGCTGCACCGCGTAGACGTCGTCGCCCGGGTCCAGGGCGAAGCTGGCGTGGAAGAGCAGCCCCTGTTGCAGCGGGGTCAGCGGCAGGATGTCGGCGATCTGGTGCTGCTGGCAGAGTTCGTCGATCTGGCGCTGGTTCAGCCGCGCGGGCGCGATGTCGGACGGGGTCAGCCCGCCGCCGCCAGCCTGCACGTGCGTGCAGATACCGGCCAGCGCCTCGAACCACAGCTGGCTCAACCGGCTGATCTGCTTGTCGTCCAGCGCGGATCGGGCCCACGTCCAGTTGGCCTGCAGGTGTGGGCCGGCATCGGTGTCCATGGTGCCGGCGTTGAGCTCCACGGTGTGCATCAGCGGCAGCTCCACCGCCCCGGCCGCGCCGGCCAGCGCGAAGCTGTCCGGGCTCAGCCGCCACAGCTCGCCGGGCAGGTCCGCGGCCGCACCCAGCCGGCCCAGGTAGTTGAATCCGATGACCGGGTCGGACCCGCCGAGGTCAACGTCCGGGTTGAGGTAGCGCAGCAGACCGTAGGTCAGGCCGTCGGGCAGCGCGCGCAGCTGCTCCTTGGCGGCCTTGACCGCCGCGCCCAGCGCCTCGTCACCGCCGACCACCTGTCCCCAGGACAGCCCGCCGAGGCGCAGCGCCACCGGGTACTTGGCGGTGAACCAGCCCACCGTGCGGGACAGATCCACCCCCGAGGCGATCTCCTCGTGCCGCCCGTGGCCCTCGACATCGATGCCAATCGGGGTGCCGGCGCCGACGACCTGCGTCCAGGCCATCGCGAAGGCGATCAGCAGAATGTCTTGCACCCCGGCGTGAAACGCCGCCGGCACCTCCCCCAGCAGCAGCCGGGTGGCCTCCACGTCCAGCGACGCCGACAGCTGCCCGGCCGTCGCGTAGGTGTCCCCGGGTTGCGCCGCGGGCAGCACCGCCGGCGTGGCCACCTGCCGCCAGTCCTCGGCGCACTCGACCACCTCGGGCCGGCGGGCGTGATCCTCGAGCAGCGACGACCAGCAGGCGAACGACGTGCCGCCGGCCGGCAGGGCCACCGGCTGGCCGCTGTGGTGTTGCGCCCAGGCGATGTTGAGGTCTTCGATCAACATCCGCCACGACACCCCGTCGACCGCCAGGTGGTGGATGATCAACGCCAATTGGCTTGTCTCGCTTGCCCATACGGCACGTACCAGGATGCCGTCGGCGAGGTTCAGCCGCGACCGGGCGGCAACCAGCGCCGCCGGCGACAACGCGTCCACAGTCTCCAGGCAGTCGGCGGCCTGCACCGAGCCGGCCTCGGGCGCCTCCAGCGACCAGCCACCGGCGCCGTCGTCCTGCACCCGCAGCCGCAGCATCGGGTGGCGGTCCAGCAACGCCTGCAGCACCACCGCCACGTCGGATTGGCTCACCCCCGCCGGCGCGGCCAGCACCATGGTCTGGTTGAACTCGTCGACCGGGCCGTCGATGTCCTGCAGCCAGCGCATGATCGGGGTGGCCACCACCCGGCCGGTGCCCTCGTCGACGACGTCGTCGTCGCCGGTGGCGACGGTGGCGACCCGGGCCAGCCGGGCCACCGTCTGCTCGACGAACACGTCGCGGGGCCGGCAGATCACGCCGGCGACCCGGGCGCGGGCCACCACCTGCATGGACAGGATGCTGTCGCCGCCCAGGTCGAAGAACGAGTCGTCGACACCGAGCCGCTCCACGCCCAGCACCTGGGCATAAATGCCGGCCAGGATCTCCTCGGTGTGGTTGGACGGGGCGCGGTACTGGCCGGCGCGCTTGTGGTATTCCGGCGCGGGCAGGGCGCGGGTGTCCAGCTTGCCGTTGACCGTCAACGGCAGCGCGTCGAGCACCACCACCGCCGAGGGCACCATGTAGCCGGGCAGCCGCTCGCCCAGCTGGGTGCGCAGCTCGGCGGGGTCGGCGGTGCCGGTGATGTAACCGACCAGCCGCTTATCGCCGGGGCGGTCCTCGCGGGCGATGACGGCGACCTGGTCCACGCCGTCGAGCGCGGCCAGGGCGGACTGGATTTCGCCGAGCTCGATGCGGAAGCCGCGAATCTTGACCTGCTCGTCGGCCCGGCCCAGATACTGCAGCTGCCCGTCGGCGCCCCAGCACACCAGGTCGCCGGTGCGGTACATCCGCGCGCCCGGGCCGCCGAACGGGCACGCGACGAACCGCGAGGCGGTCAGGCCCGCCCGGCGCACGTACCCGGTGGCCAGGCCGCCACCGGCGATATACAGCTCGCCCACCACACCCTCGGGCGCCGGCCGCAACCACTTATCGAGCACGAACAGCGCCGCCCCGGCGATCGGCGAGCCGATCGGCGGGGCGCCGGACTCCGCGGTCAGCGGGGCGCTCATCGCGGCGTACACGGTGGCCTCGGTCGGGCCGTAGGCGTTGATCATCACCCGGCCCGGCGCCCACCGGTCCACGATCTCGACTGGGCAGGCCTCACCGGCCACCACCAGCGCCGTCGAGTCCAGGCCCTCCGGCGAGAGCATGCCCACCGCCGACGGGGTCTGGCTGAGCACGGTGACGCCCTCGCCGATCAGCAAGGCGTGGAAGTCCTCCGGCGACGACGCCACCGACTCGGGCACCACCACCAGGCGTCCGCCGTGCAGCAGCGCACCCCAGATCTCCCACACCGACACGTCGAAGACCAGCGAGTGCCACTGCGACCACACCTGTCCCGGGCCCGACGGCAGCTTGGGGTGCAGTGTCTTCAGGAACTCGGTCACGTTGCGGTGGGTGACCGCCACGCCCTTGGGGGTCCCGGTGGTTCCCGAGGTGTAGATCATGTAGGCGATGTCGTCGGGCGACGGCCCGGGCAGCGCGCTGCTGGGCTGGGTGCGCTCGATCTCCGCGGCGGCCTCGTCGACGTCGACCACCGGCAGGTCGAAGCCCTCCAGCCGGTCGCGCAGCCCGGCGGTGGTGACGGCAGCGATCGGGGTGGCGTCGCCGAGCATGAATTCCATCCGCGCCGCGGGCAGCGCCGGGGCGATCGGCAGGTAGGCCGCCCCGGTCTTGAGCACCGCCAGCATCGACACGATCGCCTCGTCGGACCGGGAGAACAGCAAAGCCACGCACTCGCCTGGGGCAGCGCCCTGCTCGGCCAGCAGGTGCGCCAGCCGGTTCGACGCCTCGTCGAGCTCGCGGTACGTCATCGAGCGACCCTCGAAGGACAGCGCCACGGCCTCCGCGGAGCGCGCCACCTGGGCCGCGAACATCCCCGGGATCGACGCCGGAGCCTTGACCGGCTTGGTCAGGATCGCCCGGTTACCCCACGCGTCCAGCCGGTCGTGCTCGCCGCTATCCAGCAGATCGATCGACAACAATCGCCGTCCCGCACCGACGGTCATGACTGTTCCTCCAAGTCCACGATCATGGCTTCCAGCACGCGCCGGAATCGTTCGATCAGCTTTTCGATCCTTGCCTCGCCGAACACGTCGGTATCGAACTCGACGCGAAGACCGATCTCATGGCCCGGCACGGCTTGCACCGAAAGTGGATAGTGGTTGTATTCCCGGTTCGTAAATCCAGTAATAGTTAACTCGTCCACAGCCGATAGCGCGACAGTATCGATGGGATAGTTCTCGTACACGAACATTGTGTCGAAAATCTGGTCGTGCCCCGTTACACGATGGATATCGTTCAGCGCCAGGTGCTGATGCTCCAGCGTGTGGGTGTAAGCCCGTTGTAGCTGGTCAAGCAGGTCGGCGATGGTGGTTTCGGCGCCGATCGTGGCGCGCACCGGCACGGTGTTGATCAGCAGGCCCACCATCGACTCGGATCCGGCCAATTCGGTCGGACGGCCCGACACCGCGGTGCCGAACACCACGTCGTGCTGCCCGGTCAGCCACATCAGCAGCTGCGCCCAGGCCGCCTGCAGCACCGTGCTCACGGTGGTGCGGCAGGAGCGGGCCAGCTCGCCCAGCAGCCTGCTGGTGTCGGCGGGAACGTGGAACTCGGCCACGCCGCGCGGCCCGAGGGCCATCCGGCCCGACGGGCCCACGAGGGTGGGAGTGTCGAAACCGGCCAGCACCTCGCGCCAGGCCGCCTGCGCCGCGGCCCGGTCCTGCGCCGACAGCCAGGTGATGAAGTTGCGGTAAGGCACAGGCGCGGGCAGCCGCACCCCGAAACAGGCGGCGAAGATCTCTTGCAGCAGCAGCGGCTTGGACCAGCCGTCCAGCACGATGTGGTGGTTGGTGAGCACGAACCGGTAGGCGTCCTCCGCGGTGCGGATCAGCGCGCCGCGCAGCGGCGGCTGGGCCAGATCGCCGACGGCGACGCGTTCGGCCGACGACAGCCGCTCCACCTGCTCGTCGAGGTCGGCGGCGGCGTCCAGCTCGACGTACTGCCAGGCCAGCTCGGGCTCGGCGGACAGGATCTGCACCGGCTCGCCGAAGTCCTCGCTGAAGTGGGCCACCACGTTGGGGTGGCGGGTGATGACGGTCCGCACCGCCTCGCGCAGCCGGTCCGGGTCGACGGCGCCGGTCACCGAGATGTCCAGCTGGACGGCGTAGAGGTCTTCGGACTCCTGGCTGCCCTGCGCGGTGCCGGCGTGGAAGAGCAGCCCCTGTTGCAGCGGGGTCAGCGGCAGGATGTCGGCGATCTGGTGCTGCTGGCAGAGTTCGTCGATCTGGCGCTGGTTCAGCCGCGCGGGCGCGATGTCGGACGGGGTCAGCCCGCCGCCGCCAGCCTGCACGTGCGTGCAGATACCGGCCAGCGCCTCGAACCACAGCTGGCTCAACCGGCTGATCTGCTTGTCGTCCAGCGCGGATCGGGCCCACGTCCAGTTGGCCTGCAGGTGTGGGCCGGCATCGGTGTCCATGGTGCCGGCGTTGAGCTCCACGGTGTGCATCAGCGGCAGCTCCACCGCCCCGGCCGCGCCGGCCAGCGCGAAGCTGTCCGGGCTCAGCCGCCACAGCTCGCCGGGCAGGTCCGCGGCCGCACCCAGCCGGCCCAGGTAGTTGAATCCGATGACCGGGTCGGACCCGCCGAGGTCAACGTCCGGGTTGAGGTAGCGCAGCAGACCGTAGGTCAGGCCGTCGGGCAGCGCGCGCAGCTGCTCCTTGGCGGCCTTGACCGCCGCGCCCAGCGCCTCGTCACCGCCGACCACCTGTCCCCAGGACAGCCCGCCGAGGCGCAGCGCCACCGGGTACTTGGCGGTGAACCAGCCCACCGTGCGGGACAGATCCACCCCCGAGGCGATCTCCTCGTGCCGCCCGTGGCCCTCGACATCGATGCCAATCGGGGTGCCGGCGCCGACGACCTGCGTCCAGGCCATCGCGAAGGCGATCAGCAGAATGTCTTGCACCCCGGCGTGAAACGCCGCCGGCACCTCCCCCAGCAGCAGCCGGGTGGCCTCCACGTCCAGCGACGCCGACAGCTGCCCGGCCGTCGCGTAGGTGTCCCCGGGTTGCGCCGCGGGCAGCACCGCCGGCGTGGCCACCTGCCGCCAGTCCTCGGCGCACTCGACCACCTCGGGCCGGCGGGCGTGATCCTCGAGCAGCGACGACCAGCAGGCGAACGACGTGCCGCCGGCCGGCAGGGCCACCGGCTGGCCGCTGTGGTGTTGCGCCCAGGCGATGTTGAGGTCTTCGATCAACATCCGCCACGACACCCCGTCGACCGCCAGGTGGTGGATGATCAACGCCAATTGGCTTGTCTCGCTTGCCCATACGGCACGTACCAGGATGCCGTCGGCGAGGTTCAGCCGCGACCGGGCGGCAACCAGCGCCGCCGGCGACAACGCGTCCACAGTCTCCAGGCAGTCGGCGGCCTGCACCGAGCCGGCCTCGGGCGCCTCCAGCGACCAGCCACCGGCGCCGTCGTCCTGCACCCGCAGCCGCAGCATCGGGTGGCGGTCCAGCAACGCCTGCAGCACCACCGCCACGTCGGATTGGCTCACCCCCGCCGGCGCGGCCAGCACCATGGTCTGGTTGAACTCGTCGACCGGGCCGTCGATGTCCTGCAGCCAGCGCATGATCGGGGTGGCCACCACCCGGCCGGTGCCCTCGTCGACGACGTCGTCGTCGCCGGTGGCGACGGTGGCGACCCGGGCCAGCCGGGCCACCGTCTGCTCGACGAACACGTCGCGGGGCCGGCAGATCACGCCGGCGACCCGGGCGCGGGCCACCACCTGCATGGACAGGATGCTGTCGCCGCCCAGGTCGAAGAACGAGTCGTCGACACCGAGCCGCTCCACGCCCAGCACCTGGGCATAAATGCCGGCCAGGATCTCCTCGGTGTGGTTGGACGGGGCGCGGTACTGGCCGGCGCGCTTGTGGTATTCCGGCGCGGGCAGGGCGCGGGTGTCCAGCTTGCCGTTGACCGTCAACGGCAGCGCGTCGAGCACCACCACCGCCGAGGGCACCATGTAGCCGGGCAGCCGCTCGCCCAGCTGGGTGCGCAGCTCGGCGGGGTCGGCGGTGCCGGTGATGTAACCGACCAGCCGCTTATCGCCGGGGCGGTCCTCGCGGGCGATGACGGCGACCTGGTCCACGCCGTCGAGCGCGGCCAGGGCGGACTGGATTTCGCCGAGCTCGATGCGGAAGCCGCGAATCTTGACCTGCTCGTCGGCCCGGCCCAGATACTGCAGCTGCCCGTCGGCGCCCCAGCACACCAGGTCGCCGGTGCGGTACATCCGCGCGCCCGGGCCGCCGAACGGGCACGCGACGAACCGCGAGGCGGTCAGGCCCGCCCGGCGCACGTACCCGGTGGCCAGGCCGCCACCGGCGATATACAGCTCGCCCACCACACCCTCGGGCGCCGGCCGCAACCACCCGTCCAACACAAAGAAGGCCAGATTGGCCAGCGGCACGCCGATCGGGCTGACGCTGCCGTCCACATCGGCATCGACGATCTCCCGGAACGACGCATGCACCGTCGTCTCGGTAATGCCATACATATTGATCATCCGCGGCAACCCCGGATGATGATGCAGCCACGTCGCCAACCGATGCGGTTCCAGCGCCTCACCACCGAACACCACCGTCTGCAACTTCAACTGCTGACCCAACTCCGGCGCCAACGCATCAGCACTCTGCAACGCATAAAACGCTGACGGCGTCTGACTCAACACACTGACCTGCTCACGAACCAACAACGCGTGCCAGTCTTCGGCCGAGCGCACCACCGCGTCCGGCACCACGACCAGGCGGCCGCCGTAGAGCAGCGACCCGAAGACCTCCCACACCGAGAAGTCAAACGCCAGGGAGTGACACTGCGTCCACACCTGGCCCAACCCCAGCTGTGCGTCGAGCGTCTCCAGCAGCAACGTCACGTTGCGGTGTGGGATGGCCACACCCTTGGGGGTCCCGGTGGTGCCCGACGTGTAGATGATGTAGGCGATGTTGTCGGCGGCCGGGACGGGCAGGCCGGTGGCGGGCTGCTCGGCGACGGCGGGGTCGTCGAAATCGATGATCTGTCCGGTGAACCCGTCCAGCCGATCGCGCACCTCCGCCGTGGTGACCGCCGCGACGGGCGCGGAGTCAGCGAGCATGAACTGCAGCCGCGCCGCCGGCACGCCGGGGTCGATCGGCACGTAGGCCGCCCCGGTCTTGAGCACCGCGAAGATCGCCACTACCGCCTCAGCCGAGCGCGGAATGACCACCGCCACCAGCTGACCGGGGCCCGCGCCCTGCCCGGAAAGCAAGTGCGCCAACCGATTTGCCGCCTCCTCGACCTCGCGGTAGGTGAACGACCGCTCGCCGCAGGTGATCGCCACCGCGTCGGCGGCGCGGGCGACCTGCGCGGCGAACAGCGCCGGGATCGAGGCCTGCGCGGCGGGCCGGCGGGTCAACACCGCCCGGTTGCCCCAGGCGTCAAGCCGCTCATGCTCGGCGGCGTCGAGCAGGTCGATCGCCGACAGCCGCTGCCCAGGATCGGTGGTCATGGCGGCCAGCAGCCTCCGCAGCCGCTCGATCAGGGTTGCGATGCCGGCCTCGTCGAACACCTCGGTGTCGTACTCGACCCGCAGGCTCAGTTCGTGGCCCGGCAGCGCCATCACCGACAGCGGGTAGTGGTTGTATTCGCGGCTGCTGAACTCGGTGACGGCCAGCTCGTGCACGTCGAGCAGCGCGCTGGCGTCGATCGGGTAGTTCTCGTAGACCAGCAGGGTGTCGAAGAGTTGGTCCTGTCCGGTGACGCGGTGAATCTCGTTGAGCGCCAAGTGTTCATGCTCGAGGGTGTCAGCGTGCGCGCGTTGCAGCTGCTCGAGCAGGTCGGCGACGGTGGTTTCGGCGCCGATCGTGGCGCGCACCGGCACGGTGTTGATCAGCAGGCCCACCATCGACTCGGATCCGGCCAATTCGGTCGGACGGCCCGACACCGCGGTGCCGAACACCACGTCGTGCTGGCCGGTCAACCAGGTGAGCAGCTGCGCCCAGGCGCCCTGCAGCACGGTGTTGACGGTGGTGCGGCTGGAGCGGGCCAGCTCGCCCAGCGCGCGGGTGGTCTCGGCCGAAACCGTATACGTGGCAACGGCGCGCCGCCCGATCTTGCCCGGCGGGACCACCAGGGTCGGGGTCTCGAACCCGGCCAGCGCCTCGCGCCACGCGTCCTGGGCGGCGGCCCGGTCCTGGCCGGCCAGCCACATCAGGTAGCTGCGGTACGACGGCGGCGCGGGCAGCCGCTGGCCGTAGTAGCCGGCGAACACCTCTTGGAGAAGGATGGGTAGCGACCAGCCGTCGATCACGATGTGGTGGATGGTGAGCAACAGCCGGTGCCGGTCGTCGGCGATGCGGATCAGCGCGGCCCGGAAGGCGGGCTGGCCGGCCAAATCGCACACGGCGGCGCGTTCGTCCGCGGACAGCTGCTCGAGCTGTTCGTCGACGTCTTCGGGGCCCAGCTGGATGTACTGCCAGGCCATCACCGGGTCGGCCGGGATGACCTGCACGGGTTCGCCGTACTGCGGGCAGAAGTGGGCGGCCAGGTTGGGGTGGCGGGTGATGACGGTCCGCACCGCCTCGCGCAGCCGGTCCGGGTCGACGGCGCCGGTCACCGAGATGTCCAGCTGGACGGCGTAGAGGTCTTCGGACTCCTGGCTGCCCTGCGCGGTGCCGGCGTGGAAGAGCAGCCCCTGTTGCAGCGGGGTCAGCGGCAGGATGTCGGCGATCTGGTGCTGCTGGCAGAGTTCGTCGATCTGGCGCTGGTTCAGCCGCGCGGGCGCGATGTCGGACGGGGTCAGCCCGCCGCCGCCAGCCTGCACGTGCGTGCAGATACCGGCCAGCGCCTCGAACCACAGCTGGCTCAACCGGCTGATCTGCTTGTCGTCCAGCGCGGATCGGGCCCACGTCCAGTTGGCCTGCAGGTGTGGGCCGGCATCGGTGTCCATGGTGCCGGCGTTGAGCTCCACGGTGTGCATCAGCGGCAGCTCCACCGCCCCGGCCGCGCCGGCCAGCGCGAAGCTGTCCGGGCTCAGCCGCCACAGCTCGCCGGGCAGGTCCGCGGCCGCACCCAGCCGGCCCAGGTAGTTGAATCCGATGACCGGGTCGGACCCGCCGAGGTCAACGTCCGGGTTGAGGTAGCGCAGCAGACCGTAGGTCAGGCCGTCGGGCAGCGCGCGCAGCTGCTCCTTGGCGGCCTTGACCGCCGCGCCCAGCGCCTCGTCACCGCCGACCACCTGTCCCCAGGACAGCCCGCCGAGGCGCAGCGCCACCGGGTACTTGGCGGTGAACCAGCCCACCGTGCGGGACAGATCCACCCCCGAGGCGATCTCCTCGTGCCGCCCGTGGCCCTCGACATCGATGCCAATCGGGGTGCCGGCGCCGACGACCTGCGTCCAGGCCATCGCGAAGGCGATCAGCAGAATGTCTTGCACCCCGGCGTGAAACGCCGCCGGCACCTCCCCCAGCAGCAGCCGGGTGGCCTCCACGTCCAGCGACGCCGACAGCTGCCCGGCCGTCGCGTAGGTGTCCCCGGGTTGCGCCGCGGGCAGCACCGCCGGCGTGGCCACCTGCCGCCAGTCCTCGGCGCACTCGACCACCTCGGGCCGGCGGGCGTGATCCTCGAGCAGCGACGACCAGCAGGCGAACGACGTGCCGCCGGCCGGCAGGGCCACCGGCTGGCCGCTGTGGTGTTGCGCCCAGGCGATGTTGAGGTCTTCGATCAACATCCGCCACGACACCCCGTCGACCGCCAGGTGGTGGATGATCAACGCCAATTGGCTTGTCTCGCTTGCCCATACGGCACGTACCAGGATGCCGTCGGCGAGGTTCAGCCGCGACCGGGCGGCAACCAGCGCCGCCGGCGACAACGCGTCCACAGTCTCCAGGCAGTCGGCGGCCTGCACCGAGCCGGCCTCGGGCGCCTCCAGCGACCAGCCACCGGCGCCGTCGTCCTGCACCCGCAGCCGCAGCATCGGGTGGCGGTCCAGCAACGCCTGCAGCACCACCGCCACGTCGGATTGGCTCACCCCCGCCGGCGCGGCCAGCACCATGGTCTGGTTGAACTCGTCGACCGGGCCGTCGATGTCCTGCAGCCAGCGCATGATCGGGGTGGCCACCACCCGGCCGGTGCCCTCGTCGACGACGTCGTCGTCGCCGGTGGCGACGGTGGCGACCCGGGCCAGCCGGGCCACCGTCTGCTCGACGAACACGTCGCGGGGCCGGCAGATCACGCCGGCGACCCGGGCGCGGGCCACCACCTGCATGGACAGGATGCTGTCGCCGCCCAGGTCGAAGAACGAGTCGTCGACACCGAGCCGCTCCACGCCCAGCACCTGGGCATAAATGCCGGCCAGGATCTCCTCGGTGTGGTTGGACGGGGCGCGGTACTGGCCGGCGCGCTTGTGGTATTCCGGCGCGGGCAGGGCGCGGGTGTCCAGCTTGCCGTTGACCGTCAACGGCAGCGCGTCGAGCACCACCACCGCCGAGGGCACCATGTAGCCGGGCAGCCGCTCGCCCAGCTGGGTGCGCAGCTCGGCGGGGTCGGCGGTGCCGGTGATGTAACCGACCAGCCGCTTATCGCCGGGGCGGTCCTCGCGGGCGATGACGGCGACCTGGTCCACGCCGTCGAGCGCGGCCAGGGCGGACTGGATTTCGCCGAGCTCGATGCGGAAGCCGCGAATCTTGACCTGCTCGTCGGCCCGGCCCAGATACTGCAGCTGCCCGTCGGCGCCCCAGCACACCAGGTCGCCGGTGCGGTACATCCGCGCGCCCGGGCCGCCGAACGGGCACGCGACGAACCGCGAGGCGGTCAGGCCCGCCCGGCGCACGTACCCGGTGGCCAGGCCGCCACCGGCGATATACAGCTCGCCCACCACACCCTCGGGCGCCGGCCGCAACCACTTATCGAGCACGAACAGCGCCGCCCCGGCGATCGGCGAGCCGATCGGCACCACCGGGTCGCCGGCCATCAGCGGTGTGCTGATGGACGCGCACACCGTGGTCTCGGTCGGGCCGTAGGCGTTGATCATCACCCGGCCCGGCGCCCACCGGTCCACGATCTCGACTGGGCAGGCCTCACCGGCCACCACCAGCGCCGTCGAGTCCAGGCCCTCCGGCGAGAGCATGCCCACCGCCGACGGGGTCTGGCTGAGCACGGTGACGCCCTCGCCGATCAGCAAGGCGTGGAAGTCCTCCGGCGACGACGCCACCGACTCGGGCACCACCAGCAGCCGCCGGCCGCGCAGCAGCGTGCCGAAGATCTCCCACACCGAGAAGTCGAACGCCGACGAGTGGCACTGCGTCCACACGTTTCCGGGCGGCAGGCCGGCGTCCAGCGACTCGATCAGCCAGGTGACGTTGAGATGAGGAATGGCAACACCTTTGGGAGTCCCGGTGGTTCCCGAGGTGTAGATGATGTAGGCGGTGTTCTCCGGCGCCGGCCACGGCAGCGCGGTGCCGGGCTGGGCTTCGACGGCCGGGTCGTGCACGTCGACGACGAGGACGTCGTGATCGTCGAGCCGCGAGCGCAGGTCGGAGGTGGTGATCACCGCGCTGGGGGCGGCGTCAGCGAGCACGAAGTCCATCCGCGACGACGCGTGCGCCGGGTCGATCGGCACGTAGGCCGCCCCGGTCTTGAGCACCGCCAGCATCGAGACGATGGCGTCGGCGCAGCGGGGGAACATCACCGCCACGCAGTCGGCGGGGCCCACGCCGTGGTCGGCGAGCAGATGGCCCAGCCGGTTGGACGCCTCGTCGAGCTGGGCGTAGGTCAGCGAGGTCGCCCCGAACGTCACCGCCACCGCGTCGGGGGTGCGCTGCACGTGTTCGGCGAAGGCCTGCGGGATCGACACCGGGGCGGGTGCGGGCTCGGTCAGCGCCGGCCGGTTGCTCCACCGGTCGATCAGCGCGGGCTCGTCGCCGGTCAGCAGTTCGATCGAGGACAGCGGGCGGTCCGGGTCCTCGGTCATCGCGGCCAGGATCTGCTGCAGCCGGCCGGCCAGGTCCGCGACGCCGAAGCTGGCGAACGGTTGTCCCGGGCCCGCGGTGCTGAGGAACAGCTGGTCGCCGGCGCCCAGGAAGAACAGCCCGAAATGCCCCACCGGCCCATGGTTGGTGTACGACGCCGTCGCCGGGGAACCGGCCAGGTCCAGCGTCAGCCGGGACGGGATGAAGTTGATCCCGACCCGGTTGGGCGCCTGCCGCAACCCGTCGCCTTCGAGGGTGTGCACCGGGAAGCGCTGGTGCGCCAGCAGCTCGCGGATGCGCTTGTCGACGTGCTTGCAGAAGTCGGCCACCGTCGACTCGGGCGCGGTGCTGAGCACCAGCGGCACCACACCGGCCAGCATCGCGGGCAGCGTTTTGGACTCCGGACGCACCCGCCGGCTGACCGGGAAGTCCAGCGCCACCTCCGAGCCGCTACCCGACCAGCCGCGCACCAACAGTGCGCACGCGGCGGTGGTGACCGAAAAGCGGCGGATGGCAAGCTTTTTGGACAGCTCCTTGATCCGGTTGGCGACAGACGGGTCCAGCTGCACCGACGCGGACGGCGAGTAGTGGTCGCGCTCCCCTTCGGCGTCGGGCAGCCGGTCGACCGGCCCGCTCTCCGGCGGCAGGTGCTCGCTCCAGTACGCCTTGTCCTCGGCGTAGTCCGGGGAGGCCTCGTAGCCCGACTCCAGGTCGATCAGGTCCTGCACCGTGCCGAAGTAGGCGTCCGGAATCGGCTTACCGGCCACCATTGCCGAATAAATGGTGGCCACCCGTCGGCAAACAAGAGCCATGCCCAGACCGTCGATAGCTATGTGGTGGCAGCAACCAAACAAATAGAATTCGTCGTGCCCTGTTTGGAAAAGCACGAATTTGAACATTTGGCCGTTCAACGGCATCGGCGTGCGCTGAATGGCCGAAGACATCTCCCGCGCCTCGGCCACCGAGTCGGCGTGGTCGATCAGGTCGTGAAAGGCCAGCTCGACGTGCGGGTAGTCGATCGGCTTCTGCACCACCTGGCCGTCGACCTCGAAGAACGAGACGCGGCCGGGTTCGGCTTCGGCGACGGCCTGAGTGATGGCCTGCTCGAGCGCGTCGCGATGGACCTTGCCGTCGATCTTGACCAGCAGACCGAGCTGCCACTGGGTGCCGGCGAAACCGGTTTCCTGCGATAACCAGATATCAAGCTGCCCTCGCGTCAGCGGAAACACCCGATCATCCCTCGCCATCGACTCCCCCAAGTCTCCACCCACCCGCCCCGTACCCCGGCAGGTTACTGATCAAAACCCCGACCCGTTGCGGGCTTGGCCCGCAGGCTCTTCGGCCGAATGTCGGGCCAGTGCTGCTCGACGTACTCCAAACACGCAGCGCGGTCCGCTTCCCCGTGTACCACCCTCCAGCCAGCTGGAACATCAGCGAAGGCCGGCCACAAGCTGTGTTGCTCCTCGTCGTTCACCAGGACGAAAAAGCTGCCGTTGTCGTCGTCGAATGGATTGATGCTCACAATTCTCCAGGATGCATAGCGGGCATGAGTGGAACAGGTCCAAACCATAGTTCAGGGCAACAGTGCCCGTCGGTGGTTTGGCCAAAGTTCCTGATGTGACCTGCAAGGCTGTTGTCGCCATCGGGTGATCGGTGTGCGGTGGGGGCCCCGATGCCCCTTTATTCGCTGCAGCGACCTGCATCAATAGCGTTGACTGCGAAATTTCGCTATTGGAGCAGGCACGTCCTTGCGGCCGATGAAGTTATTGTGCTTGTGGCTCACAGCCTAGCCGAAGTCGCGGGGGTCGGGAAAATCACCGCGAGGCGAACGCGCGACGCGTACCTGGCAGACTGCTGGCAACAAGCCCCGAGACGAACCGGGCGGTGACACGGCGCGAGTGGCTGTGCTTAGGTAAGTGGGCGACCTTGCGAAGGACATGTGTACGGAGCAGATTCGTCGCTTCAGCAAAATGCCGTTTGCGCACGCGATAGGCATTACGATCGCGTATCGCGTTGCCAAAGCAGTGATATGGACGTCAATGGCATGGTTTACTCATCAAGATCTGGTCACGCTCCCGGGGGGGCGGGGCTCGCATGAGGTGACGGATGCACGGCTAGTCTGCGACGGGCACCGCATCGCGGCACCGCAGTCTGGCGTGTCGCGACCGACGTGCAGTTGGATGTTCGGGCGACGGAAACGGCGCGGGCGTGGATACGGGTGAAGGGGGTGCAGTGGTCGAACCCGACGTACGGGCCCGGCCTGGCAACGCTTTCGCGGAAGGACAGGACGTTAGCCGATCGCCTCGCCGTCGACGTGGCTTCCTGGGGTTTGCTCGCCGGTCGTCGACTCGCCCCATACAGCAAAGTCGCCCCCGCAAGGGTGGCCGGAACCTGGGCACCACGTTCGTCGGGTTTTTGAAGCGGCTGTGGATCCCGCTGGTCATCGTGGCGGTGGTGGTTGCCGGCGGTTTGACAGTCTCGCGACTGCACGGGATTTTCGGTTCAGAGAAGCGCCCGTCGTACGCCGACACCAGACAGCAGGACACCAAACCGTTCAACCCCAAGCACGTGAAGTACGAGGTCTTCGGGCCGGCCGGCGCGATGGCCGACATCAGCTATTTCGACGCCAATGGTGAGCCGCAGCACATCAACGGCGTCGAGCTGCCGTGGACGTTCGATATCTCGACGACGTTGCCGTCGATCGTGGGAAATGTGGTGGCACAGGGCAATAGCGATAGTCTCGGCTGCCGCATTCTGGTGGACGGCGTTGTCAAAACCGAGAGGATCTCGCACGAATTGAACGCATTCACCTACTGCGTGTTGACGGCCACATGAGTACCCAGCAATTGGAGACCCAGCAGGCCGCGCGACCACGGGTGGCGCGGATCATTCACCGTTTGTCCGTTCCCATTATTTTGGGCTGGCTGGCGGTTGCGGTGCTGATCACCATCGGCGTTCCCTCGCTGGAGCAGGTTGAGGCCGAGCACGCGGTGTCGTTGAGTCCCATTGGGGCGCCGTCGTTCAAGGCGATGGAGCGCCTCGGCGAGGACTTCAAGGAAACCAACACCGGCGCGCTAGCCATGATCCTGCTGGAGGGCCAGCAGCAACTCGGCGACGACGCGCACACCTACTACGACCGCCTGATTCGGCTGCTGGAAAACGACCACAAGCACGTGCAGCACGTGCAGAACTTCTGGGGTGATCCGCTCACCCGCGGCGCCGCGCAAAGCCAGGACAGCAAAGCCGCCTATGTTCAGGTGAACCTGAACGGCAATGCGGGCGCGGCCGCCGGTGACGAATCCGTGGCGGCAATTCGGAAGCTGGTCCATGATGCTTCTCCCCCGCCAGGTCTCAAGGTTTATGTCACCGGTCCCGCACCGATCGTCGCGGACATGAACATCGCGGGGCAAACGACGGTCATGCTGGTGACGTTGGCCAGCCTGATCGTCATCTTCGTGACGCTGCTGCTGGTGTATCGATCGGTCATCACCGTCATTCTGCTGTTGCTGATCGTCGGCCTGGAATTGCAGATCGCGCGCGGAATGGTCGCACTGCTGGGCCATCTCGGGGTGGTCGGTCTCACCACGTTCGCGGTTAACCTGCTGGTGGCCGCCGTCATCGCAACCGGCACCGACTACGGCATCTTCTTCGTCGGCCGATATCAGGAGGCACGGCAAGCGGGCAAGAGCCGGGAAGAGGCCTTCTACACCACGTTCAACGGGGTGGCCAAGGTGGTGCTGGCCTCCGGCTTGACCATCGCCGGCGCGGTGCTGTGCCTGAGCTTCACCCGACTCCCCTACTTCCAGCCGCTCGGTATCCCGGTTGCGGTGGGCATCTCGATCGCGGTCCTGGTCGCGCTGACGCTCGGGCCGGCGCTGCTGGCCGCCGGGGCCCAGTTCGGCCTGTTCGAGCCGCGCCGGGCGGTCTCGGCCCGGCGGTGGCGGCGCATCGGCACCGCGATCGTGCGATGGCCGGCGCCGATTCTCATCGCCACCCTGGCGGTCTCGCTGGTCGGGTTGCTGGCGCTGCCGAATTACCGGCCCAGCTATGACGACCAGAAATTCATTCCGGACAGCATTCCGGCGAACGTGGGATTTGCGGCGGCGGCGCGGCATTTCCCCGGCCAGCGGATGCAGATACCGGAGATCCTGCTGGTCGAGACCGACCATGACCTGCGCAACCCGACGGACATGTTGGTGATCAACAAACTCGCCAAGGGTGTTCTTGCGGTCCCCGGCATCGCCACGGTGCAGACGGTCACCCGCCCCGAGGGAGTTCCGTTGCAGCACACGACGATTCCCTGGATCATCAGCATGGGTCAGGCCAGTCAGATGCAGAACATGACCTTCCAGAAGGACCGCATGAACGACATGCTCGTGCAGGCCAACGAGCTGGGCAAGATGATCGGCATCATGCAGCACATACTGGACCTGATGCGCGAGCTCGTCGCCACGACGCACCACATGGTCAAGACGACGCACGAAATGCAGGACATCACTTCGGAATTGCGGGACCGGGTTTCGGATTTCGAGGACTTCTGGCGCCCCATTCGCAGCTACTTCTACTGGGAGAAGCACTGCTACGACATTCCGATCTGTTTCTCGCTGCGGTCCATCTTCGACGCGATCGACGGTGTTGACGAAACCAGCGACAAACTGGGCGATCTGGTGAAGAACCTCGATCAGTTGGATGCGCTGCTGCCGCAGCTGGTCATGCAGACCCGGCCGATGATCGAGACCATGTCGAGCATGCGCACCATGATGCTGACCATGCACAGCACCATGTCCGGCGTCATGGGCCAAATGGATTCCAGCGCAAAGGATCCCAGCGCCATGGGGCAGGCTTTCGACGCCTCCCGCAACGACGACTCGTTCTACCTGCCGCCGGGCATCATCAACGGCTCGGAGTCGTTCAAACGGGTGGAGAAGGTGTTCATGTCGCCCGACGGCAGGGACGTCCGGCTGCTGATCTCGCAGCGGGGTGACCCCGACACACCCGAGGGCCTGTCCCGAGTGGAACAGATCAAGACGGCGGCCGAAGAGGCGCTCAAGGGAACGCCGCTGGAGAATTCCAAGATCTATCTGACCGGCACCGCGGCGATCACCAAGGATTTGGTGGAGGGATCGAAATTCGATCTGTTGATCGCCGGCGTCTCCGCGCTCTGCCTGATCTTCATCATCATGCTGATCATGACGCGCAGCTTCATCGCGGCCATGGTGATCGTGGGCACGGTGTTGCTGTCGCTGGGGGCGTCGTTCGGGCTGTCGGTGCTGGTGTGGCAGTACCTGCTGCACATGCAGCTGCACTGGACCGTGCTGTCCACTTCAGTGATCGTGCTGTTGGCGGTGGGTTCCGACTACAACCTGCTACTGGTGTCCCGGATGAAGGAGGAGCTGGCCGCCGGGATCCACACCGGCATCATCCGCGCGATGGGCGGCACCGGGAAGGTGGTGACCAACGCGGGTCTGGTGTTCGCCTTCACCATGGGCGCGATGGTGGTCAGCGACCTGCGCAGCATCGGCCAGGTGGGCACGACGATCGGCCTGGGCCTGCTGTTCGACACGCTGATCGTGCGGGCATTCATGACGCCGTCGGTCGCCGCGTTGCTGGGCCGCTGGTTCTGGTGGCCGCAGCTGGTGCGTCCCCGCCCGGCCAGCACCATGCTGCGCCCGACCGGTCCTCGTCCGTTGGTGCGTTCACTGCTCCTGAAGCAGCCGCAATAGGCGGCGCTTTCCACTTCAGGATGGAAACGGCAATCGTGGTGAACAACGTGAGGGCAGCATGACTACCGAACGCGTCCGGCCTCCCGGGGCCTTTGCGCGGGTCATCCGCCGGCTGGCGGTGTTCATCATCCTCGGCTGGGTGGTGCTGACGCTGTTGGTGACGTTCGGCGTGCCCCGGCTGGAGGTCGTCGGTCAGCAGCATTCGGTGCCGTTGGCGCCGCAGGACGCGCCGGCGGTGCAGGCCATGCAGCGCATAGGCCGGGACTTCAAAGAGTCCGATTCGGACAGCTTCGCCATGCTGGTGCTCGAGGGGCAGCAGCAGCTGGGCGATGACGCGCATGCCTATTACGACAAGCTGGTTCGTGAATTACGCAACGACACAAAGCATGTCGAGCACGTGCAGGATCTTTGGGGAGATCGCCTCACCCAGGCGGGCGCGCAAAGCCCGGACGGCAAGGCCGTTTACGTCCAGTTGAATCTGGCCGGCAACCAGGGCACCACGCTGGGTCAGGAATCGGTGGCGGCCGTCCGCGACGTGATCGCGCGGATACCACCGCCCCCCGGACTGAACGCCTACGTCACCGGGCCCGCGGCGCTGTTCTCTGATATGCAGCTCGCCGGTGACCGCTCAATCCTGAAGATGACCCTGATCGGCGCGCTGATCATTTTCATCGTGCTGCTGTTCGTCTACCACTCGGTGACCACCGTCGTGTTGCTGTTGCTCACGGTGGGCATCGAAGTCTTCGCCGCGCGGGGCGTGATCGCCTTCGTCGCCAACAACAATCTGATGCCGTTATCGACGTTTGCCGTCAACCTGCTGGTGGCGCTGGCGATGGCGGCCGGAACTGACTATGCCATCTTCTTTTCCGGCCGTTATCAAGAGGCGCGTCAGGCCGGCGAGGACCGCACGACGGCGTACTTCACCACCTATCGCAGCGTCGCCCCGGTGGTGTTGGGTTCGGGCTTGACCATCGCCGGCGCGATGTTGTGCCTGAGCTTCACCCGGATGCCCATCTTCCAGACGATGGGCCTGCCATGCTCGGTGGGCATGCTCATCTCGGTGTTCATCGCCCTGACGCTGGTTCCGGCGGTGCTGACGGTCGGCGGCGGCTTCGGTCTCTTCGATCCCAAGCGCGCCATCAGCTTCGGTCGGTGGTGCCGGATCGGCACGGCGATCGTCCGCTGGCCCGCGCCCATCCTGACAGCCACCATCGCAGTCGCCCTGATCGGTCTGGTCACCCTGCCGGGCTACAAGACCAGTTACAACAACCGGCTGTACATGCCCGACAGCGTTCCGGCCAACGTCGGATACGCGGCCGCTGACCGGCATTTCACCCAGTCACGAATGATGCCCGAGCTCTTGATGATCGAGGCTGATCACGACATGCGTAACCCCGCCGATTTCCTGGTGCTGCATCGACTTGCCAAGGGAGTCTTCGGGGTTCACGGAATTTCTCGTGTGCAGGGCATCACCCGTCCCGAAGGCACGCCGATTCAGCACACGTCGATCCCGTTCCTGCTCAGGATGCAGCAGACCACCATGCATCAAGACATCCGGTACATGAAGGCTCGCATGGACGACATGCTCGTGCAGGCCGACTTGATGCGCAAGCAGATCGAGATCATGAAGCACCTCTACGAGCTGCAGAAGCGGCTCACCGACATCACGCACGACTCGATCCTCAAGACCAAGGAAATGGCCACCGTCCTTTGGGAATTGCGGGACAAGATGTCGGATTTCGAGGACTTCTGGCGTCCGCTGCGCAGCTACTTCTATTGGGAGAAGCACTGCTACGACATCCCGATCTGCTGGTCGTTGCGCAACATCTTCGAGGTGCTCGACGGGGTCGACACGCTCAGCGACAAGATGACGTACCTGCCGCAAGACCTCGATCACATGGACCGGCTGATGCCGCAGCTGCTCGAGCAGTACCCGCCGATGATCGCGATGTCGGAGGACATGCTCAGGGTGATGCTGACCAACCACAGCACCATATCCGGGATCATCGGCCAGATGGACAGCAACAGTAAGGACACCACCGCCATGGGCGAGGCGTTCGATGCGTCCAAGAATGACGACTCGTTCTATCTGCCGCCGGACATCTTCGACAACGCCGACTTCAAGAAGGCGATGAGCCAGTTCCTGTCGCACGACGGAAAGGCGGCCCGCTTCATCATTTCGCACCGGGGCGACCCGGCCACCTCGGAAGCCCTGAACCGCATCGACACGATCAGATCGGCGGCCGAGGAGGCGCTCAAGAACACTCCGCTGGAGAACACCAAGATCTACCTCGCCGGCACCGCGTCGACGTTCAAGGACTTCCGAGACGGATCCACCTACGACCTGTTCATCGCCGGCGTCGGTGCGCTGTGCCTGATCTTCATCATCATGCTGATTCTGACCCGAAGCTTCATCGCCGCGCTGATCATCGTAGGTACGGTGACGCTGTCACTGGGCGCCTCGTTCGGGTTGTCGGTGCTGATCTGGCAGTACATCTTCGGCATCCAGCTGTACTGGATGGTGCTGCCGATGTCGGTCATCGTCTTGCTGGCGGTGGGCTCGGACTACAACCTGCTGCTGGTGTCCCGGATGAAGGACGAAATCGCCGCCGGGATCAATACCGGGATCATTCGGGCGATGGGCGGCACCGGCAAGGTGGTGACCAACGCCGGTCTGGTGTTCGCCTTCACCATGGCCTCGATGGTGGTCAGCGACCTGCGCATCATCGGTCAGGTCGGTACCACCATCGGTCTGGGTCTGATGTTTGACACCTTGATCGTGCGCTCGTTCATGACCCCCACCATCGCCGCGCTGCTCGGACGCTGGTTCTGGTGGCCGCAGCTGGTGCGGCGGCGGCCGGCCAGTCAGCTGCTTCGGTCCGAGGGAACCCGGCGGTCGGTGCGCGTGCTGCTGCACCAAAACGACGACGCGGACGCCGACACGGCCGAAATCCCGGTCCCCAGGCCGACCGCCTAGGTGGTCCTCGTCGCTTCACCCGGCGTTGGCAGCAAAACGGTCGACGCGTTCGGCGAAAAGCGCAGCGAAAAGGATTGGACGTTAATGACTTTACCCAGGACATTCGGAACTCCCCCGCCGCGAACGGGTTTGGCGAGCGGGTCGGCAAAGGCCGGTGCCCTGCCCCGGATCGCTTTCCACCTATACCGCCGACACGGCGGTGCGCACCGTGAAATACTCCTACCGTGAGCGCACCGGCGATCGAGGTCGAAAGCCTCACAAAGAAATTCGGGAGAAGCACGCTCGCACTGGCCGGGTGGACTTCTCGGTTCCGGCCGGGACGGTGTGCGGGCTGCTCCGCCACAACGGCGCGGGCAAAACCACCACGATCAACATCTTGTCTACGCTGATCCGCCCGACGTCAGGCCGGGCCAGCGTCGCCGGGCATGACGTCGTCCGCCGACCGGCGGAGGTACGCGCCAGCATTGGGATGGCCGGGCAGTTCACCGGACTGGACCCCATGCTGACCGGCCGGGAGAACCTGGTGCTGTTCAGCAGGCTGCGCGGACTCAATCGGCGGCGGGCAAAGGCCCGCGCCGACGAACTGCTCGAACAGTTCAACCTGGTCGACGCCGCCGACCGGCGGCTGGCAACCTACTCCGGGGGGCATGTTCCGCCGCGTCGATCTGGCCAGCGCCCTGGTGGTGCCGCCCAAGGTGCTCTTCCTCGATGAGCCGACCACCGGGCTGGGCCCGCGCAGCCGCCGCGACGTGTGGGCCCTGGTGAGTTCGCTGCGGGTGCAGGGCATCACTGTGCTGCTGACCACCCAGTACCTGGAAGAGGCCGACGTACTGAGCGACTCGATCGTCGTCATCGATCACGGCCGGGTGATTGCCAGCGGCACCTCCGAGGAGCTCAAGCGGGCGGTGGGAACCAGCTACTGCCAGGTGACCCCTGCCAACCCCGCCGACCTACCGCAGGTGGTGGCCGCGCTGACCGGGCTCGAAGGGATCGAGACCGACAGCGATACGAGTTCGGTGCCGGTGTTCGCCCCCGACGGGGTGGCCGCCCCGGTCGAGGTGTTCCGCCGAGTGGACGCGCTGGGGCTCGAGCTCGCCGACATCTCGCTGCGCAAGCCGTCGCTGGACGAAGCATTCCTGCACCTGACCGAACGGACCGTCGCGCGGTCATGAGCGCCCTTGCCGCCCTGACCGAGCGTCCGCTGAAATCCGCGGCGCGCGACGGCGAGATGATCTTCGAGATACTCTCGCCCGCAGGGTATTTGGCGGGTTTCAGTGTGGCGTTGCACGGGTTGATCGACACCGGACGGATCAGCTATCCGCAGTACCTGCTGCCCGCGGTGGTCACCCAGTCGATGGTCTTCGTCGGGCTGATGACCGCGGACAGGGCAGCACGCGACCACCTGTTCGGCTTCGGTGAGCGGATACGGACCCTTCCAGTCCCCGCGGCGGCCACGGTGACCGCCCGCGTCGCGGCGACCCTGATGCGCGGTTCGTTCTGCCTGGTGATGGCGTTGGTGGCTGGCTATGTGCTCGGTTTCCGCTTGACAGGTGGGCTGGTCTATTCGGCGGCGTTCGTGTTCATCTCCTTGCTGCTGTGCCTGGCAGTGACGTTGGGCGCCGACACACTGGGATCGAGCGCGAAAAGTGTGCAGGGGGCCAGCCACCTGCTGTTTGTCCCGCAGCTGCTGCTGTTCATGCTGTCCACCGGGATCGCGCCCGAGCAGACCTTCCCCGGCTGGTTGCGCCCGTATGTCCGCGATCAGCCGGTGTCGCAGTTCGCCGAAACCCTGCGCGACCTGGCCGGCGGGCATGTGATCGTCGGCAACGTGGCGGCCACCCTGGCCTGGTGTGTGGGCGCGGTGCTGGTCTTCGGCGCCATGACACTGCGGATGCAGAGGCGCGGGTCTGACGCGTCGGCTCGAGACGCAGGGATCGCTGCTGACCGAAAGCTGGGTGCAGGCGGCACGACTGCTGGTCCGGTGGCGGCGCGATCAAGCCGTTCTGATGGGGCCGCTGCTGCTGCCCGTCTTTTTATTGTTCTGCTATCAGGTCGTGCTGGGCGAGCAGGTGCACCGGGTGACCGGCGCCCAGAGCGTCTACGGCGTGGTGCCCATGTGCGCGGTGATATCCGCCCTCTTCGGGTCCCTCGGCAACTCGGTGGGCATCACCATGGACCGTGAGTCGCGCCTGCTCAGCCGCATGTGGGTGCTGCCGATTCACCGCGCGAGTGCGATCACCGGATGGGTGATGGCGGAGGTGGTGCGCGCGCTCATCGGCACCACCCTGATCACTGTGATCGGCCTGGCGATGGGCTTGCGTTTCACCCAGGGCTGGCCTGCGGCCCTGCTGTTCCTTTTGGTCCCGTCGATCGTGGTGACCGGTTTCACCGCGTTGGTGATGGCGATGGTGATCCGCAACAACGGCCGCGCCGCGATGACCTGGCTGCTGGGCATGACTTTCGCCCTGGTGTTCGTCAACCCGGGCGCCACACCGATCAAACTCTTTCCGCACTGGGCGTAGCCGTTGATCCGCATGCAACCGGTCTCGCCCCCCATCGAGACGATGCGCGCACTGGCCCACGGCGGACCGATCGCCTGGCCGCTGGAAATGACGGTGGCAGTGTGGGGCTACCGGTTGGCCGCCGAGACCTGCGCATGACGGTTGCTATGCGACGGCCGCTGCTGAGTGACCTGTTTCGGATACTGGTTACGGCCAAAGCCGTTGTGAAGTTCTCTCTCTTCGCTCGGCGGTATCCCTACCGGGGCCATGGCCGGATGTTAAGGGCGCTGGGACCAGAGCTCGGGGCAACGATCACGTTAACCGGCCGTGGACACCGAGGTTTCCGCCGAAATAGCTGAGGCGGGCAATGACACTCCGATGGCGCGCAAGTCGGTGAACCACTTGCCGAACTACGAATCCCTAATCGACCCAACTAGGCGGATTCGGATGTTGGTGATCGGTAGCTTCTATGACAACTCGGTAGACAAGCGGCAGAAATCCCTGCATCCTGATTCGCTAATCGTTGGTATCGACGTTGACACCAAGTTGCTGAAGATCGCGGATTCACAAGGCATTCACGTTCGCATCGGCGGTGAGCAGGGCGATTTCTTCCTGAGTCGAGTGGCTGCCGAGTTCGGTCCGTTCGACATTATTCTCGACATTGGAACCCATACAAGTTCTCACATGGTGAACTGCTTTCGCTGTTTGTTCATGAATGCGCTGAGCGAAGGTGGGGCTTATATCGTCGAGCGAGTTGACTGCGACTATCGAAGATCCTACCGCGATAGCCGCGTTTCGTTCATGGATCTCATTACCGCGCTGGTCGATGCCATGCATAGCAACGCCATCGCTGCTGTGCCCAAATTCCGCGCCAGTAACCCAGGCAGCGTAGTCGAAGTTTCAGTGCCGGCAATTACGGAGGCCTTGGGCGGTATTGAGATCTGCGATTCCGTTGTCATTGTGCGACGCGCTGTCCAGGTTTGACGGAAATGTCCCGCAACTGCAAGTAGCCAATAAAGTGGTTTTGCGGCGGACGTTCGCCGCGGTCGGATCACAGCAGTCATGTTCGACCGTGCCAGCCCGCAGCCGGTGATCGCGGCGCCCCACGAGTGGTCACACGGTGGCGCCCAGTCCCAGTGGAGCGCTCGACAAGCGGCTATGAAACTTTAGATGGTATAGGAAAACTGTGCCGCGGCCGACGTGCGCGTTCTGCGGTTCCTGGAGTCAAGCATCGGCTAGAGTTGCCCCCATGGCGAACCATCTGAACCTCAACGAGCCGTTGGCGCGCTGCGAGGTCAAGCACTGGATGACTTCCTAGACGACCACGGGACGTCGTCGATTGGCCGCCGAAAATTAACAGACAATCGACAGCCGAGCACCGTCGGATTTGTCGGCGCACGGCGGGGAAAGACCGGCGTGCGAAGCCTGCGGCAACCCATCAATCGGGGTCCCATCACCGCCCATGATTCACAGATTTTGCATTAGTCATCAAAACCCCCTACTGCCCCCAAGTTGGTATGATGATTGCATCTCACTGGGTGACTTCCAATCGTATTCTGCGTTACACATAGGACAGCTTGACCGGTTTTAGCATGAGGCGAGGCCACTTGTCTATGGCGCGGAAGGCACACACGTCTTGCCAACCGCAATCGAGAGATTCTCTGGCGGCGCCAACCTCATTGAAATTTCTTCCTATAGGAAGAGAATCCTTGCTTCCCCAGAGGGGATAAGGTCCAAATCACGCGGCAATCCGAGCATGAGAGAATTAAGCGTCGCGGCCTCGACAAAGAAGGCGAACTGGCGGTATTTATGCCTAGGGATAACCTCGAGTTCCTGGTGGCACAGCCTATATTTCGAGCAATCCGTAATTGGGCAGTATAAACTGGCTCATTACCACCGCGACATCCTCGATTACGCGTCTCTAGCGGTTGAACTTGGAGTGTTGGATTCGGAATCTGCAGACGATTTTTTGAACGCCAAACATATGATCCCGGGAGGCGTTCAACTTGGAATCTATCCGAGGTCCTGGTTGATTAATTCGCTGTCGAATATCGAGCTTGTTAGCCGGAATTTTCTCCGCCGAAACAGCAAACGCTTGAAAAGATACAATGACTATCAGGTACGCGCCGTCGGATTTCTCTCGGAACGATTGGGGTATTTCCTTCTAATTCGCCACCTGATCGAAAGGCATTCAAACCGCATTCCGGGCGATATCTTCGGATACATGACTGTCATGGTCGAAGGCGACTCCAGTTACTCAATCGGCAGATCAGAGGCAGCTGACCCAAAAGACAGGGCGCAGCGCTGGTCGAATCGGCATAGCCTACGACGTAAGCGAGGTCAATGAAAGCCGTACTATTAGCTGGCGGTTTGGGCACTCGGCTCCAAGAGTAAACTACCATCCGCCCCAAACCAATGGTGGAAATCGGTGGACAGCCGATCCTTTGGCATATCATGAAAATCTACTCCCATCACGGCATCAATGATTTCGTCGTTTGTTGTGGCTATAAGGGTTCGTAATCAAGGACTACTTCGCCAACTACTTCCTGCATATGTCGGACGTGACGTTCGATATGTCCGCTAACAAGATGGAGGTCCATCAACGCCACGCAGAACCCTGGAGGGTGACGCTAGTGGACACCGGTGACGACACAATGACGGGTGGGCGTCTTAAGCGCGTTGCGGCGTATATTCAGGATGACGAGGCATTCTGCTTCACCTACGGTGACGGACTCAGCGACATCAACATTGGCGCAAGCATCGAATACCACCGTCGGCATGGACGGCACGCCACTGTGACGGCCGTACTGCCCCCCGGGGCGTTATGGGGCCATCGAGTGTGCGGGCGACCGAGTCACAGGCTTTGTAGAGAAGCCACGCGGCGATGGTGGCCTTATAAATAGTGGATTTTTCGTGCTCTCGCCCGCGATACTCGAATACATCGAAGGCGACCAAACCACTTGGGAAAGCGAGCCGTTGGCGCGTCTCGCTGCCGACGGCGAAATGAGGGCTTTTGAGCATTCCGGTTTCTGGCAAACTATGGACACGCTTCGAGACAAGATTCTGCTCGAAGAACTGTGGAGCAGCGGTGCAGCACCGTGGAAATGCTGGATTTGAACGCTTTCGCGGCTGCGTATCGCAAGCGCCGAGTCCTAGTCACTGGCCATACAGGCTTCAAGGGCAGTTGGCTGTGTCTGTGGCTGCACGCGCTGGGCGCTGAGATCACCGGGTTCGCGTTAGAACCATCATCCAACCCCAGCCATTGGCAACTGTTGAGGCTACCCGTCAACGATCATCGCATCGACATTCGCGATGAAGCCGCAGTTCGCAGCGTCTTCGCCGCGGAAAGGCCGGAGATTGTTTTCCACTTGGCTGCCCAGCCACTGGTTCGTCGCTCCTATCACGAACCAGTCGCCACCTGGGCCACCAACGTTATGGGTACGGTGCATGTCCTCGAGGCGGCGCGTCACACGCCAGACGTGCGCGCCGTAGTGGTCATCACAACCGACAAGTGTTACGAGAATCGCGAATGGCCTTGGGCGTACCGAGAACGTGACCGGCTGGGTGGCCACGACCCGTACAGCGCGTCGAAGGCGGGGGCCGAGTTTGTAGCCGCGAGCTACCGAACTGCCTTCCTGCAGACCCGCCGGCCCCCTACTCGCAACCGCCCGCGGCGGGAACGTCATCGGCGGGGGCGACCGACTGGTCCGAAGACCGACTAATTCCCGACCTGGTGCGTTCAGTGAGCGCACGAGAGCTACTGGTCATTCGCTCGCCTCGCGCCACGCGACCCTAGCAACATGTGCTGGATTGCCTCAGCGGGTACCTGCTACTCGGTCAGCGACTGCTGGCCGGCGACACGGCCTGTGCCGACGCTTGGAACTTTGGGCCCCGACGGGGAAGGAAACCGTACGGTTGAGCAGATGCTCGGAGATCTCGCTCGCACGTGGGCCACAACTGCGGTGGCAAGTGGCATCGAATCCGCAGCCACACGAGGCGACTTTTCTGCAACTCGACAGCGCTAAGGCGAAGGCACATCTCGGGTGGCGTCCCGTTTGGAATCTCGACAACGCCATCCACCACACGGCCAACTGGTACCGCCAACTACTGGAAGCCGAGGAAGTATCGAGCGCCGAGGAACTGGAGACCTACGTTGCCGATGCGGTGAAGGCAGGCCTGGTTTGGGCCACGGAATGATGATCGTCGAGCCCCCAGTGGCCGACCTGAAGATCGTGCAGTCCTCGCCCCACCGCGATGCGCGTGGCGCGTTCGTCCGCTTCTTCTGCTCCGACGAACTTCAGGCCGTGCTCCAGCACCGCCAGATTGCGCAAATCAATCACTCCAGGACCAGCCGTGTGGGAGCCGTTCGTGGCATGCATTTCCAATACCCGCCACACGCGGAGATGAAGATGATCCGCTGCCTTCGTGGCCGAGTATGGGATGTGGCTGTCGACCTGCGACCGACATCATCCACGTTTTTGCGTTGGCACGCCGAGGAACTCGCTCAAGGCGACGCGCGAGTACTAGTCATCCCCGAAGGCTTCGCTCACGGCTTCCAGGTCTTGGAGCCTGACAGCGAGTTGTTATATCTGCACACGGCGTTCTACAACCCGACTTCCGAGGGAGGCCTACGTTACGACGACCCGCGACTGGGGATCGCGTGGCCACTGCCGCCGCTGGATCTTTCACCACGTGACCTTTCCCATCCCTTACTGGATAACAATTTCAGGGGAGTCGCGTTATGAAATGCCAGCACTGCGGCACGCCTTTGGAGCACAGCTTTGTGGACCTCGGTTTCGCCCCACCATCCAATGCCTGCCTGTGTGCCGAGGACCTTTCCAACCCAGAGGTGTATTACCCGCTGCGGGTAAAGGTGTGCCATCGCTGTTGGTTGGTGCAGACCGAGGACTACGCCCGAGCTGAGGAATTGTTCAGCGCCGACTACGCTTACTTTTCCAGCACCTCGAGCAGTTGGCTCGATCACGCGGCCAGCTATGCGCGCATGATCACGGAGCGGCTAGGTCTTGGCACAAAGAGCTTTGTAGTTGAAGTGGCATCCAACGATGGCTATCTATTGAAGAATTTTGTGGCGCGAAGTATCCCCTGCCTGGGCATCGAGCCGACCGCGAGCACGGCCGCCGCCGCCACCGAGGCGCTGGGAATCCCGGTCAGCCGCGAATTCTTTGGTGAAGCCTTGGGGCGTCAACTGGCTGCGGAAGGACGATCGGCAGACCTGGTCGCAGGAAACAATGTCTATGCACATGTGCCCGACATCAACGATTTCGCCCGCGGGTTAGCCGCCGTGCTGAAGCCTGAAGGCACTGTCACGCTCGAGTTTCCCCACGTCGTGCCACTGATCGAACGGGCTCAATTCGACACCATCTACCAAGAGCATTTCTCTTACTTGTCGCTCACCACGGTAACGCGCATCTTCGCCGCAGCCGGGCTGCGTGTGTGGGACGTCGAGGAGCTGCCAACCCACGGCGGCAGTCTGCGAGTGTATGGCTGCCACACCGAGGCAACCATCGCCTCGACTAACCGGGTCGATGCCTTGCTAAAACGTGAGGACGAGTTTGGGTGTGGCCAGTCTTGAGACCTACATCGAGTTCCAGAACCGTGCCAATCGCGTGAAGGACGATCTGCTGGCTTTCCTCATCGAGCAGAAGCGGGCAGGTCGGCGCGTGGCAGCCTACGGAGCTGCCGCGAAAGGCAACACATTGTTGAACTATGCGGGTGTCAGGCCGGACTTGCTTCCCTACGTTTGTGACGCTGCGAGGTCGAAGCAAGGAAAATTCATGCCCGGCAGCCACATCCCCATCCGCTCGCCGGAGACATTGCGCGAGAATCCGGCAGACTATGTGGTCATCTTGCCCTGGAACATCGCACGCGAAGGTGCGGACCCAATTGAGTGATCTTGTACACAAAGGTGTGCGTTTCGTGACAGCGGTTCCCGAATTGAGCGTGATATGCGGTCCGGCGTTGATCAGTTTTAGTGGATACTTTGAGGCTTTCGGAGCGTTGTTTTCGAATCCGCATCGACTGAGACACCCGACAGGGATGATTCTCACAGTCTAGATCAATGAACATGACAAGGAGTCACGAAGTCAGATGCTCGAAACAACGGTGGCGCAGGGCTAACGTCGGTATGACTGAAACAGAGCTCCATCGAGCATGCAACACGATGATCCAGGAAATCGAAAAAGACCCCCACTTTTTGGTATCGAAGTTCTGGACTGACATTGGTCAAAAGAATATGGCCATGCTGGAAGACCGGGGACTGGATAATTTCAAACGAACGGTTTCTCAAAATTACTTCAACTGGGTTGTCGGCAAGAGAGCGCCGATGGCCAGGCACATCTATCGCAACTGGCTCAAGCAGCCAACGCTCAATCCTTGGCGAAGCTCAATAGAGGATGACGTCACTCTCTCTCCTTTACTACCCAAGAAACCCCAGTAACGTTCACCAGAAAACAAAAACGACTACCGCCGGTTCGTGACCTATGTCTGGGACCTAATGGTACGGATCGACAAGAGGCAACTGCACCTTCACCTGTCTGAACCAACTTTAGGCAATCCAATCAGAATTCGATTAGGCGAGAAACTGATAAGCCAGGATCTCGCCAATTCCATTATCGAAGCGAATGTTGTTGCCGATCTGCTGGATTCACCTTCATCTCGCCGGAGGGTAGCAGAAATAGGCGCTGGATCCGGTAGATTGGCCCACGTTTTCGCTCAGCGATTACGAGGGCAGTATGTCATTTTTGACATACTGCCAGCCCTCTATGTCTCTCAATGGTATTTATCTCGGCTATTCCCGGACAAAAGATTTTTCGATTCCGCCCATTCGAAGATTTCTCAATGGTCGAAGCTGAGCTGTCCTCGGCAGACATTGCTTTTTTACCGCTAATCAGCTCACGAAATTCCCCGACAGATATTTCAGTGTTATACTACTCAATTAGTACCTTACCCGAGATGAGCCGCGAACAAGTGGTGCTTTATATCGATCCTTTTCAGAAAAAATCGTCTGATTACATCTACCTAAAGCAATGGAAGTTATGGAAGAACCCGCTTGATGTAACGGATATCGGACCTGACGGCTACATCAATGGAAATGAATGGAAGCTGTCCCGCCATTTCTCCGATCCTATAGTTCCGGAATTTTTCGACAGAGTTTGGCGGCGCGAAACAAAATAGCATTTCCGGGCACATTATCCAAGGGCAGGAGGTCGCGGCGTGGATCGCCGCGGGAACGCCACCGATCTGCTTCGGCTTCGGCAGCACGTCGGTCGATTCTCCAGCCGATACGATCACCATGATCGCCAAGGCCTGCGCGCAGCTGGGCGAGCGGGCACTAGTGTGCTCCGGCAAAACGGACTTCAGCGGTGCGCCGGAGTTCGATCACGTCAAGGTCGTGGGCCCGGTGAATTACGCGTCGGTCTTTCCCGCCTGGCGTGCGGTGGTCCACCACAGCGGCGCGGGTACCACGGCGGCAGGGCTGCGCGCCGGAGTCCCGACCCTGGGCCTCTGGAGTCTGAGCGACCAAAAGATCTGGGCCAACCAGGTCCAACGACTGAAAGTTGGCTTGGCGCGGCACTTCCCGAGCACCACGGAGGATTCGTTGGTCACCGACCTGCGTCAGATCCTGAGCCCCGAGTACGCCATTCGCGCCCGGGCGATAGCCGCGCGTATGACCAAGCCTGCCGAGAGCGTCGCCACGACCGCCAACTTGCTGGAGAAATTTGCCGCGTGAGACGTCGCCGGTTGCCGGCGACGACATCAACGCTGATACGCGGCCCGCACCGTCCGTCGCCCACCCGCTGGCTCGGGGAGCATTGCGCTTGCCGCCAGCCCCGACAGGGAACTCAGGTTCCGCGGTCGCTATAATTATCGAAAGCGTCAGTAACCGTGCCGTGGGCGCGCCCACCGGGTCGTCCGGTACGCAACCGCTCTGGGGGGGGACGGTATCTCTCTCGAAATGCAGTGTTAGCAAGTCGATGACAGGATATTCCTCTACCGCGTGGAGGCAGCCGGCGCGCGGAAGATTGGCTCGCAATGACCGCCACAACCAGGGCAGCGGACGCCCCCAAGGTCAGCGTGGTGTCGACCACCCACAACCAGCAGGCCTATGTCCGCGACACGTTGGACGGCTTCCTCGCCCAGCGGGTCGACTTTCCGATGGAGGTCATCGTCGCCGACGATGCCTCGACCGATGCCACACCTCGAATCATCCAGGACTACGCCGACCGCCATCCGAACCTCTTCTGGCCCATCCTGCGGTCGAGAAACATCGGCCTCAACGCCAACCTCACGGGTGCCCTGTCCGCCGCGCGTGGCGAGTACATCGCGCTGTGCGAGGGCGACGACTACTGGGTCGACCCGTTGAAACTGGCCAAGCAAGTAGCGTTGCTGGACGAAGATCCCGACACCACGGTGTGTTTCCACCCGGTGCAGGTGGTCTGGACCCACGAGTGCGCGGAGGACGAGAAACTCGTCCACACCCTGCATCGCAAGTTCGAAGAGGTCTTCCTGCCCAAGTTTCCGCCGCCTTTTCGGGGGGTAACCTCAGCTCCGAGACGCTGATCTCGCGCAACTTCATCCAGACCAACTCGGTGATGTACCGCCGCCTCCCCCGCTACGACGACATCCCGGCCGATGTCATGCCCCTGGACTGGTACCTGCACGTCCGGCATGCCGCCGAAGGCGCCATCGCCATGCTGCCGGAGACGATGGCGGTCTATCGCCGCGACCCGCGCGGCATGTGGTACACGTCGATCACCGATCCGGCCACCTTCTGGCGGATGCAGGGTCCCGGGCATGCGGCGACATTGGACGCCATGCTCGACGTCGTCTCCGGCGACCCCGTGCACGAATCCATCGTGGCCAAAAACGCCGACTGGGTGCTGGGGGCGTTCGCCAAGCAGGTCCCGGATCCCGAGGGCCAGCAAGTGCTGACGAAGACCACCGCCAAGTACCCGCGGATCGCCGCGCTGGCGCTGCGCAACCGCTGCACCAAGACGCTCGGCGGACGTGTGAAGCGGTTGCGGCGCAAGCTTTCTCGCAATGCCACTGCACCGAACAGCCATGCCGAGCGCCGAATCGACGAGCCACTGAACGCCTGAGAATGGGTGTCACCGGCGAGCCGACCGTGGCGTACCTGGGCTGGGCAACCTTGGCGACGACGCGATCTACGACGCGGTCCGGAGCCAATTGCGTGGCGCCACCCTTCTCGATCTGCCGCGCCTCCCACACCAGCTGATCTATGCAACCGCCACGGCGGCAATGGGTTTGAACCGGTCGCTGCGGCGCAGCAGGCAGCTCGTGGGTGGCGGCACGCTGGTCGGCAGGAGCCAGTGGCGGCTCTTGGTCAATCGGGGGTTGGCGCTCACCAAAGACAACGGGAGTTACGCGGTCGGCGTCGGCGTGGAGGATCCGGTATTCGGCGGCCGCAACAGCGGCTCGGGCAAGGGCGAGCTGAAACGTTGGGTTCCGATACTTTCCAGGTTTCGCACCGTGTCGGTGCGCGGGCCGCGCAGCGCCGAACTGCTCGCCGACATCGGGCTGGACGTCGAGGTGTCCGGCGATCCGGCGCTGCTACTCCCCCCGGCCCGACGCCGCCGCCGAAGACGACCTGATCGGTGTGAATCTCGGCTTCGGCGACGACCTTTGGGGACACGACCCGAAGCGGCTGGCGGACGAGGTCGCCGGTGCCGTCAAGCAACTGGCGTCGCACGGCTACCGCTTCGTCGGCATTCTGATGAATCCAGCAGACCGACGCTGGACCGAGGCCGCGCTGAGAGACGTTCCGCAGGCACCGGTCGTGCTTCCGCCCGATCCCGGCGCAGCGGCGCGGGAATTGGCCCGTTGTTCGGCTGCCATCGTCACCCGCCTGCACGCCAGCGTCCTGGCGTCGCTGTCCGATACACCCGTCGTTTCGCTTGAATACCAACCAAAATGCCGCGACTTCGCGCTCGCCATCGACGACGAGCCGGCACTGATTCGCACCGATCAGGTGCGCGGCGCCGCCGTCGCCGACCGGGTGTTGGACACGATCGCGAACGCGCCGACCATCCGCGCCAGGAAGCGCACCGCCGACGCACGGCTGAAAACGCGGCTCGGGACCGAGTACGCGGATTTGGCCCGTGAGTTGGGGCTGGCCTCGTGATATCGCTGCGAAAACCATTGGAACTGAAGTGGATCAAACGCGGCGTGCGCATCGCGGGCCTTCCGCGCCGGTTGCCGCCGGCGGCGCGCAAATCCGGGATCGAATCATCGGCACGGGAAACCGACAAGCTCGGCGCCCTGCCCCTGGCCGAAGCGTATGGTCAGCCCGGCGCGACCCCGGAAACCCAAACAGGTCCGGGCCGCGTCGTGGCAGGGCGACTTGTACGCCTACCTGGTGCGCTGGCGCGACCCCGGGATCGTCGTCGAGTTCGGGTCGGCGTTCGGGGTGTCCGGGATGTACCTGTCTTCGGAGCTTCGGCGGGGCTGACTGTATTCGTTCGAGATCAACCCCTCCTGGGCCGACATCGCTGAACGGAACATCAAATCCGTCACCGATCGCTGCACCCTGACGCGGGGTGCCTTCGAGGACCATGTTGACGACATCCCCGCGCCGATCGACATGGCGTTGGTCGACGGAATCCACAGCTACGACTTCGTCGCGCGACAGTGGCAACTGCTGAAGCCCCGAATGGCGCCGGATGGTTGGGTGCTGTTCGATACCATCGACTTCAACCCCGGGATGGGCAAGGCCTGGCAGGATATCTGCGCCGAGCCGCACGTGGTGGGGGCCGTCGAGGTGTCCAAACGGCTGGGCCTCATCGAATTGGCGCCGTAGCTGTGCCCGGCGCGCGTCGGCGCCCGAGCCTGACCAGCACAATGGCGATCCGCTGACGGCCGGCGCGGCGAACCGGCGATAATGGCCCCGGCGTCGCCGACAGGCAGAACCACCCGGAAGGCAGGATGTGTCGTGAGATTTGCCCTGGCCAGTTACGGAACTCGCGGCGATATCGAGCCGTCCGCCGCGGTGGGCCGTGAGCTGCTGCGCCGGGGCCACGACGTTCGCCTGGCCGTCCCGCCGGAGTTGGTCGGCTTCGTCGAGTCGACCGGGCTGGCGGCGGTGCCCTACGGCCCCAAGGTGCAGGAGTTCCTCGACGAGGAATTCCTGCGCAACATGTGGCTAGACTTCTTCCGCAACCCGATCAGGCTGGTCCTCATGGTGTGGGATCCGATCATCAAGTACTGGGCCGACGCGAGTTCCACGCTCAAATCGCTGGCCGAGGGGGCGCACCTGCTGAGCACCGGCCTGAACTTCGAACAGGCCGCCGCCAATGTGGCTGAGTACTACGACATTCCGTTGGCATCGCTGCACCACTTCCCGATGCGCGCCAACGGGCAGCTGGTGCCGAACATGCCGCCACCGTTGGTGCGCTCGACGATGACGGCCATCGAGTGGCTGTTCTGGCGTTCGACGAAGAAGGTCGACAACGCGCAGCGCCGCCAACTCGGGCTGCCCAAGGCAACCCGACGTTCGCAGCGACGGATCGCCGAGCGCGGCTGGCTGGAAATTCAGGCCTATGACGAGGTGTGTTTCCCCGACCTGGCCGCCGAATGGGCTCACTGGGGCGACCGGCGCCCGTTCGTCGGCGCGCTGACGATGGAGCTGGCCACGGAATCCGACGTCGACGTCGCGTCGTGGATCGCCGCGGGAACCCCGCCGATTTGCTTCGGCTCCGGCAGCATTCCGCTCGCATCTCCCACTGCCACAGTCGAAATGATCAGCGCGGCCTGTGCGCGGCTGGGAGAGCGTGCGCTGATCTGCTTCGGCGGCACCGACGTGCGCGGAGTACCGCGTTTCGACCATGTCAAGGTGGTCGGGCCGGTGAACTACGCGTCGGTCTTTCCGGCCTGCCGGGCCGTCGTCCACCACGGCGGCTCAGGCACCACCGCGGCGAGTCTGCGAGCAGGCATCCCGACCCTGGCCCTGTGGAGCTCGGCCGATCAACCCTATTGGGCGGCGCAGATCAAACACCTGAAAGTGGGTACGGCACGGCGTTTTTCGGCCACCACGTCCGAGACCCTGGTGACCGACCTGCGCACCATCCTGGCCCCCGACTATGCCACCCGGGCGCGCGACTTGGCCGCCCGGATGACCAAGCCCGCCGAAAGCATCGAGACCACCGCCGATCTCCTAGAAGAAGCCACCCGCCGGAAACCCTTGGGCTGAGCGCGATTACCGCCGGCCCGCCGGTGTGGAGTTCACGCGGCTGGCAGCCGCTTTCCACGAGTCGGGCAGAAACCGCAGCGCTACCCCGACCGTCTTGGTGGTCAGCGAGCCCCCGGCGACCTTGCGGTGGCCCCGCATCATCGCCTCGAACCCCTGCCTGCCCCCCTCGGCCGGGTCGTCCTTCGGCTTCTGGCCCGCCCGGGTCTGATCCATGCCCGCACGGCTGAAGAAGTTGGTCTCGATGGTGCCCGGCATCAGCGAGGTGACGGTTATTCCGGTATCGCGCAATTCGTCCCGCAGCGCCCCGGCGAACGACTGAACGAACGACTTGGAGGCGTGATACACCGCCTCGAACGGCCCGGGCGTCATCGACGCCAGCGACGACGTGAACAGCACCTTGCCGGTGTTGCACCGGGTCATGTTGCGCAGCACCAGCTTGGCCAGGTGCACGGTGGAGCGCACGTTCAGGTCGATGATAGACAGATCGTGCGCCAGCTCGCCCTCGACGAAACTGCCCCCGCCGCCCACGCCCGCGTTCAGCGCGGCCGCGTCCAACCCGCGATCACCCTCGGTGGCCTCGCGATAGAGCTTCTCGACGCCCTCGGGAGTGCGCAGATCGACCTGTACCGGCCGCACGTCGACACCCCAGCGGGACAAGCTGTCCGACGCCGGGTAGATGCCGTCGTTTTCGGCGGCCACCACCAGGTCATAACCGCGCTGGGCGAACAGTTCCGCGAGTTCGAGTCCGATTCCGCTCGACGCGCCGGTGATCATTGCCAAAGCCATAGCGCACGCCTCCCCGTGCGCATGACGCTGAAACCCTTGAGAGACGGCCTGTTTGGCGTACCCGGCGCGTCGTTCAGCGGGCCGGCTTGATGAGCAGGCCCTGCCCGGTGGGCAATGTGCAGATCTTCACACCGAATTCGGCGGCGACCTCGTCCATGGCGCGGCGCTGTTCGTCGCGTCCCCGGTTCGCATAGTCGTCGAGCAGCACGAAGGCGCCGGGGGTGAGGCGCGGCCAGAAAAAGCGCAGCGCGGCGACTTCGGGCGGAGCGCAGTTCATGTCGATGTGCAGGTAAGCCACCGAGGGCGCATCGACCTGATCGAGGGTCTCGGGGACCGCGCCGACGATGATGCGGTGGTTTTTCCATTCCGCGAAATTGGCGCGGACACCGTCGACTCCGTTGGCATACATGCCGTTGCGCAGATGCCCCTCGCTGATCTCCACCGCCCCGGCCGCGCGTTCGTTGTCGGTGACGAACCGCGGGTCGATGCCGGCGAAGGTGTCCAGCAAGTAGAACGTCTTGCCCAGCCGGTCCCAATCCAGGTACTCCATGATGGCGCTGCTCAAGAAGCCGTAACTGACGCCGCACTCGACGAAGTCGCCGTCGAGCAGGCTGGCGCTGGCCGCCGCCCACAGCCCCACGTGCACCCGCCACGGCCACTGGTACCAATCCTCCTTGCCCAGCGAGCGGGCGCCGCGCCGGTAGGCGCGCCGGAATCCGGGATCGTCCAGGAATGCATGAAAGTTGTTGAACGTGATCAGCGCATCGTTGGCGTAGACGTCCGGCAGCAGCGTGCGCGCCAGCCAGTATTCGGTGCGCACCCACCACATCCGCAGGCGCGTGCCGGGGGTCAGCCCTGTAGCCACGGCGGCAACCATAACATCGGCGTGCACCCGGTCCGCAAAATACGCGAAGGGTTCGACGTGACGCTATTGCGCCCGTCCTCACCCGGAGGGCAAATCGTTTCGTACACCGAGGGTTTCAGCGATCTCTCAGGGCTTGCGCCACAGCACGCCGGTGCCGTCGATCTCTACGATCTCCGCGGTGACACCGTGCTGGGTGCGGTAGTCCGTCACGGCCTGCGCACACGCCTTGATGGCGTGGTAGTCGTCGACGATGCAGAAGCCGCCGGGGGACAGTCGCGGGTACAGCGCGTCGAGTGCCTGGATGGTGGATTCGTACAGATCGCCGTCGAGCCGCAACACCGAGATGCGATCGATCGGGGCGTCTTTCAGCGTGTCCTTGAACCAGCCGGGCACAAAACGCACCTGGTCGTCGAGCAGTCCGTAGCGCTCGAAATTCGCCTTGACGTTCTCCAGCGGCACCCCCAGGATGCGCGCGTGGCGGTGCAGCCTAATCCCCTTGTCCGCCTTGTAGTTGACGGTGTCCGGCGGCGGCACTCCGGCGAACGAATCGCACAGCCACACGCAGCGCTTCTCGTCGCCGTAAGCCGCCAGCACGGCGCGCATCAAGATCGACGCCCCGCCACGCCACACTCCGCACTCGACCAGATCGCCCGGAACGTCTTCTTCCAGAACCGTTTCCACGCAGTGCTGCAAACTGGTCAGCCGCTGCATGCCGATCATCGTCAGCGCGTCCGCCGGCCAATCCAGGCCCAGGTCGCGGGCCTGCTTGTTGAACGGGCGCTTGCGCACCAACATCAAGTTGCGGGTGCTGAAAAGCGGGCGCCCCAGCCGGTACAACCCGACCGGCACCAACTCGTCGCTGCCATACCTGGTCAGATCACGCCGGAGCAGGTCGAGGTATGCAAACCGCGTGTCGTGATTGGTCACGGCCAAAACTGCCCCTAACTCCGCAAGCCTGTATTACCGGTAGAGAGCCTAGACGCCCTTCGACGCCGTCAATGCGTTTCGCACGGTATCGGTCAACGGTTCTCAGCGACTTCGCTGCGCTTCGGCCCGCGGAATGCAGCGGCCCGAGCGGGCGAATTCCTCCAACAGGTCGACCGCCCGGCCCGCGCTCTCGGCGGGCTTGCTCATCCGCGAGGACAGTTCGCGCGCGCGGATGAGGTATTCGGGTGCCAGGATCTTCCGCAGGTCGGCCACCAACGTTTCGGGGGTGGTGGCCGAGAACCGCCGCGAGGTGCCCACCTTCAGCTGCTTGATGTGCGACCCCCACAGCGGCTGATCACCGGCGGTCCACAGGATCAGGCTGGGAATTCCCGCCCGCAGGCCGGCGGCCGTGGTGCCCGAGCCGCCGTGGTGCACGACCGCGCGGCAGGCCGGGAAGATCTTGGTGTAGTTGACCACGCCGACCACCTTGACGTGGTCGGGGTGCGGGACATTGCTGAAGTCACTCCAGCCCGAGCAGATCAACGCCCGCTCCCCCAATTCCGCACATGCCGCGCCGATCATCTCGACCGTGTCGGCCGGGGATTCGGCCACCGGCATGCTGCCGAAACCGAAGCAGATCGGCGGCGTTCCCTGGCCGATCCAGGACAACACCTCGTCATCGAAATCGGTGGGCAGCTCCATGGTCAGCGAGCCCACGAACGGCCGCTGACCGCCCCATTTCGCCCATTCCTCGGCCAACCCGGGGAAGCAAACCTCGTCGTAGGCCTGGATTTCCAGCGACCCGCGCTCGGCGATCCGGCGCGGTGAGGCCACCGTGGCGGTCGGTAGGCCGAGTTCGCAGCGCTGCCTGTCCTCGGCCTTCTTGTTCATCCGCCAGCACATCCAGTCGTAGACCGCCATCCCGTTGCGGACCAACGGTCCCGGCACCCGAGGCAGCAGCTGACCGTTAGGGCGCATCGGAATGTAGTGCAGCGTTGCCATCGGGATGCCGTAATAATCGGCGACATTGATGGCCAGGTCCTGGTAAAGCTGGCCGGTGAACAGCAAATCAGCTCCGGCGCCCACCGACATCAACGCCGAGCTCATTTCCTGCCAGTTCTTGAATACCGGTTCCCAGGCTTCGCGGATCAATGTGACCGGGCCGCGCAGGAAGTTTTTGAAGAAGTCCCGGATGAACTCGTCGCTCCAAAAGTCATGCATATCCGGCCCATACCCGATCGCCGACAGTCCGGCGGCTTCGGCCAAATCGACCAGATTGGGCGGGACGGCCATGCGTACCGAATGCCCTCTGCGCATCAGTTCACGACCGATGGCGAGGCAAGGCTCGATATCGCCACGCGTCCCATAACTTGCCACAGCAAACTTCATCGCGACTATTACCTTAATCAATCTCCGACAGCGTGGGCAACTTTGGCGGCAGCGTTTCCTCTCGGTGATCTGCGGCCCGCCGGCGGCCCCGGGGCCCGGTCGAAGTCATTGGTTGTAGTTGTTTCGCAACGGATTTGGCAACACCCCGCCCAGCGGGAAGATCACGGCGCATCGGAGTAGCCGAGTGCGACAGAGCCAACCTCATCGGCCTTTCCCCCGACCGTAGAAACAAGACGACCCTTGGGCAGTGTGGCTGTACCCAAGCGTCGTCGCCTGATCCTACGTCAGTGTGCCAGACGATCGATCGGATGTCTTGGAAAACGGGAAGTCAACCGGCGGGTGTGCGGGCACCTGCGGGGTAGCAATCGCGGCCGTTTGCCCAGCGCAGCGGCCATGCGACGGTTAGCTGCGACCGGTGCGGCTACGGGATTGGACGAAGTCCTCCACGACATCCGCGGCCTTCATGACGCTGTCGGCGGGCTTGGTCATCCGGGCGGCGATCTCGCGGGCGCGCCGAGCGTAATCCGGGACCAGGATCTTGCGCAGATCCTGCACCAGCGAGTCGCGGTAGGTTGCCGAAAAACGCCGTGTGGCACCGACTTTCAGCCGTTTGAGCTGTGCGCCCCAGATGGTCTGGTTGGCGTCCATGGACAGGATCAAGGTGGGCACGCCGGCGCGCAGGCTCGCGGCCGTGGTGCCCGAGCCGCCGTGGTGCACGACTGCGCGGCAGGCCGGGAAAATGGCGGCGTAGTTCACCGGGCCCACCACCTTAACGTGATCGGGCGCCGGGACGCCGCTGAAGTCACTGCGGCCGGCGCACAGCAGCGCACGCTCGCCCAGCTGCGCGCAGGCCGTGCCGATCATGTCGACCGTGTCGGCCGGCGATTCGACGGGCATGCTGCCGAAGCCGAAGCAGATCGGCGGCGTTCCGCCGCGGATCCAGGACATCACCTCGTCGTCGGCCTCGGTGGTCAACTCCATCGTCAGCGTGCCGACGAAGGGCCGTTGGCCATCCCATTTCGCCCATTCCTCGGCCAGGCCGGGGAAGCAGACTTCGTCGTAGGCCTGGATTTCCAGCGAGCCGCGCGCGGCGATCCGCCGCGGCGACGGTCCGGTTGCCTCGGGCAGGCCCAGCTCGCGGCGCTGGGCGTCCTCGACATTCTTGTTCAGCCGCCAGCAGAACCAGTCGAACGCCGTCATCGCCGAGCGGGCCAGCGGCGCCGGCAGCACCGAAACGACCTCGCCGTTGGGCCGCATCGGCACGTGGTGCAGGGTGGCCAGCGGAAGGTCGTAATACTCGGCGACGTTGGCGGCGGGCTCCTGGTAGCTC
Source organism: Mycobacterium lepraemurium (assembly GCA_002291465.1). Classification (GTDB taxonomy): domain Bacteria; phylum Actinomycetota; class Actinomycetes; order Mycobacteriales; family Mycobacteriaceae; genus Mycobacterium; species Mycobacterium avium. The sequence goes on from CP021238.1 coordinate 2,631,906, forward strand.
TGCCCGGCGAACAGCAGGTCGGCTCCGTCGGCCAGCGACAGCAGCGTGGTGTTCATCTGCGCCCAGCACTGGTCGCTGAGATCCCACATCTCGCGCCACATGCCGCGCATCTCCCCCATCTTCCAGAACCCGCGGAAGAACGACGTCCAGAAGTTGCGGTACACGTCGAGCCAGGACTGCGAGTCCAGCCCGTAGGGGACGGCCGTCAGCCCGGACGCCTCGGTGAAGCTCACTGCGTCGGGCGGCACGGCCATGATCATGTCGTGGCCCCGGCGCTGCAGTTCGCGGGCGACCACCACGGATGGCTCGATGTCCCCGCGCGTCCCGTAGCTGGCCAGCACACATTTCATCGCGAATCCAAGCCCTTCGGTTGCGTCCTCGACGGTGATGCACCGACCACTCTAGGTATCGACGAACCTGCACAGCACCGGTTTACGGTTCTGCGCCGACGCGGCCCCGATAAAGGTTGCCCTCAGGACTTGCGCCACAGCACGCCGGTGCCGTCGATCTCCTCGATCGGCGCGGTCACGCCGTGTTCGGAACGGTAGTCGGTCACCGCCTGCCGGCAGGCGTCGATGGCGTGGTAGTCGTCGATGATGCAGATGCCGCCTGCCGACAGCCGCGGGTAGAGCGCGTCCAGGGCCTGGATCGTCGATTCATAGAGGTCGCCGTCGAGGCGCAGCACGGCGATCCGTTCGATCGGCGCGTCTTGCAGGGTGTCCTTGAACCATCCGGGAACGAAGCGGACCCGGTCGTCGAACAGTCCGTAGCGCTCGAAATTCGCCCGGACCTGCGCCTCGGGGACGGCCAGTATCCCGGCGGCACGATGCAGCTTGATGCCCTTGTCTGCCTGGTAATGCGCGGTGTCCGGCGGCGGCACGCCCTCGAACGAATCGCACGGCCACACGCAGCGCTTCTCGTCGCCGTAAGCCGCCAGCACGGCGCGCATGAGAATCGACGCCCCGCCACGCCACACTCCGCACTCGACCAGATCACCGGGAATGTCGTCTTTGAGAATGGTTTCGACGCAGTGCTGCAAACTGGTCAGCCGCTGCATGCCGATCATCGTCAAGGCGTCGGCCGGCCAATCCAGGCCGAGGTCGCGGGCGTGCGCATTGAACGGGCGCTTGCGCACCAGCATCAGTTTGCGGGTGCTGAAAAGCGGACGGCCCAGATAGTTCCAGCCCACCGGCACCAACTCGTCGCTGCCATACCGGGTGAGGTTGCGCCGCAGCAGGTCGAGGTAGGCGGAACGGGTATCGAGGAATGGAGATCGCATGTCACGATCAGTCACGGTCAAGGCTGCCCCCTGGTTCAGATGAAGTGTCGGTGTTGGCCTCGGGATCGCCGAAGCCGTCGATGCGTTTTCCGCATTCGCGCTACAAGCTCGCCTGTCCGGCCTCCTTGACCTGCCCCCGCAGCCACTGGGGCTGCCCCCATCCCTGCCCTACCGGGCAGTAGCAACCATCATATACTGGAAATCCGCATAACCTGGGCCGCTGCCCCCGACCGTTCGCCGTCCGGGCGCCGGGCGGACACCTGCCACGCACGCATGCACCATTAGTGCGGCACGGCGAGTTTGCCCAAGCCGGTGATCTCAATGCTAACCGATTTCCGTGACCCGGCCGCGCCGAGTACGAAGAAGATGTCCTCAGCGGGGGCGTTCAACCAGAATCTCCAGAACGGCTCACGGAAGCACGCCCAAAGGAAGCGGCCATCCCCGAGGAGCAAATACCCGGGGATCGCGGCAATGGAATACAGTCAGCGCTTCCATCGTGAGGTGACCATCTCGACGTTCATTTCGATCATCTCGAGGCCCCAGGCCCGGTATTGCCATTCCAATTCGTAACGCTTCTGGAAGTCGTAGAAGGCCCGCATTTCACCGTTGGTGACGAGATATTCGTCGAACACGAGGATGGACCCGACGGCGAAGTGATCCTTGCAGGTCTCCAGGGCGTGCAGGCAGCTTTCGTAGGTTTCCAGGTCTATGTGGAAGAGCCTGATAGGAGCGGTTGGATGCTCCGCCAGGAACGGCGCCAACGTGTCATAGGTGCTGCCCTTGATGAATCTCACGTCGCGCCCGAGCGCGGCCGGGACACCGTCGTCGTCGATCGTCACGTCGGTATCCCGGATGAAGCGCTGCGCGAACGGTTCCGAGAGGGAAAAGGCCCCACGCTTGACGATCCGGTCCTCGAGTCGCCAGTCTTCGACCAGTCCGGAAAAGGTATCGAACCCGTACACCGTGCGATGGCACGTATCGAATATCAGCCTGATCGACCAGCCGATCCAGACGCCCAGATCTAACAGAAGCTCCTCGGAATTCTCCGCGCCGGGCTGCGGCAATTGCGATGCTTCCCACAACAGGGTGTGGTCACCAATTCTGCGGCTCCGTAATTCCGCGAGGGTCCGACGGATGAATTCGCGATATTTGTCGTCGCAGATTCTGGTGTCCCGGGCATACAAATTGGGAATGTAGCGGTCCCGATCCCTACCGGGGATGCGCACGCAGACCAGCAGAAACGGGATTGCGCCGATCCCGACGGCCAGAACCGGCCAGAAGTAACAGGCGGCGGCCAGCAGGAGCGCGCCGCCGAGCAGCACCGCTTTCCATAGCCGGTGAATGCGAGTGCGATCCGGCGCCCGGTGAAGCTTCGTTGGAACCATTGTCCGTCGGTTGACAATGCCCACCTCTTCACCTCTTGCCGCGTCGTAGCCCGTGTATGAAACCTCGCCGAACGATTCAGTAAATTACTCGGTTGCGGGCCATATCAATAGGCCCGAGTTCTCAAAGGCAACGGGCTTGGACGGATCCGCGCTGTTCACGAGGCTTTACGCGCGGCGTTACCGGTGGGCGAATGCGTCTTTTTGCTGGTATTTGAAGGTTGCGAAAATTTCGGGGAATCGCCCGATTTGTGCTCAGTCGCCGGATTTCCGGCCGAGCCGCCGGCGGCCTACGGCCGGTTGCCGATCCATCCGAGGAGGGCGCGCAGACCGTCCTCGAGTATCCACTTGGGGTGCCAGCCGAGCTGGCTGGTTGCCGGCTCGATGCCGCAACTCGCCGCGCGCACGTCGCCGTCCCGGAATTTTCCGACGACCACCGGTTCGGGCGCCTCGCACATGGCGGCGATCGTGTTGGCCAGCTCGTGGATGGTGGTGGCCCGGCCGGACCCGACGTCCAGCCGGCGCTGCGGGCTGGCCGGTCGCTGCACCGCCGCGAACAGCGCGTCGACGACGTCGTCAATGTAGACGAAATCGCGGACGATCCGGCCGTCTTCGTAGACCTCCAGCGCCTGCCCCTGCCGGGCCAGCCGGGCGAACAGCGCGACGATGCCGGTGTAGGAATTGGTCAGCGACTGGCCGGGGCCGTAGACGTTCTGCAGGCGCAGCACGCTGAGGTTGGTGTCGTGCGCGGCGGTCCAGGCGGCCAGCAGGTGCTCCTGGGCGAGCTTGGTCGCCGCGTAGACGTTGGTGGGCCGGGGCTCGGTGCGGTCGGCTCGGCTCGGCAGCGGCACCGCCTGCTCACCCGCAGGTCCTTGCGGGTCCCAGCGGCCGGCGACCAGCTGGGCATGGCTGCGGGGTTGCGGATAGAAGCCCTCCGCGCCCGACTGCCACGCGCCCTCGCCGTAGACCGCGCGGGAGGACGCCAGCACCAACTGCTCGGGAACCAGGCCTGAGCGGCTCAGCGCGTCCAGCAGCTGAGTGGTTCCCACGACGTTCACCGAGCCGTGCCGGGTGGCCTCGGACAGCGATTGCGCGGTGCCCGTCTCGGCCGCCAGGTGGACGATCTGGGTGGGCCGGAACAACCGCAGCACCGCGTCGAAGTCGGGCGCGTGGGTGACGTCCCCGGTGAACAACCGCACCGAGGGCGCCAACTCGACGGGCCGATCGCCGCCGTGCACCTGCGGATGCAGCACGTCCATCAGGGCGACGTCGTATCCGGCCGCGACGAGACGACGTGACAGCGCCGACCCGATGAACCCTGCCCCGCCGGTGATGAGCACGGACGCTGACACGAATCGAGGCCTGCCTTTCGGGCGTAGCAATAACATTCAGCGACCGGCGTCTGGTATCGCGGTCCGGTCGATCATATCGGGGACCTTTCCCCGCATCAGACGATTCCGCCAACCGCCGCCTAGGCCCAGGTGCCGCGGTTCCGGTGGAGCATCGCGAAGATTTCCATCACCGGCCTTGCGACGGCCGGCCGGAAAACCCGGAAGAGCATGCTGTTGGACAAGCCGTGAAAATCCTCGTGCGCCTTGCGGAAATCACGCTCGCTGGCCCGGTAGGAATCGAAAACGCGGTCCAGCGTTGCGGTGTCGACGGGCCCGTCGTGCGCGGCGTCGCGCAGCGCCGCATAGACCGTGGAAATCCAGTCGGCGCCGAAAAGGTTTGTCACCGACCCGCTGTGCCGCTGCCGATGCAGGCCGGGTGTGAGGAACTTCTTGATGGCGTCCTCGTCCTGGGTGTGCAGCTCGACTGGCAGCTCGGCGGAGATCCGCTTCGTCTCCCGGCGCCAGTCGTCGAGAAGGTTTGCGTAGTCGACGAACACGCGCGGCATGCCCCGCGTGTTTCGTTCGGCCAGGATGTTGCACTTCAGCCACAGGGCGCTGGCGAGTGCCGGCGAGACCCGCCAGGACTTTGCGATCGAGCAGATGACTTCCTCCGGATGACGAACCGCGATCACCGCCGCCACGTCGAACCCGGCCCGCCGCGCCGCCTGGAACCACAGGTCGGACAGCGTAGTGATGCGCGGTTCCTTGATCACCACCAGCGGCGCGGCCGGCAGCGTGGACAGATAGGCCGCGATTTTGTTGATACAGGCCGTGTTCGCCGATTCGTCGGCTGCCTGCTCATCCAGAAAACGAAACGACGGGTCGTACCAGTTGGTCCCGAGGCGACGCAGGATCGCCTCGTTGAGCGAGATGGCCACGCGCGGCTCCCAATAGCCGAGCGGGTTGTTGGCGGCGGCGCCCAGCAGCGCGGTGGGCAGCGTCCCTCCGCACAGCGACAGCACCCGGGTGGGCGCCGACGTTCCGGACCGTTGCGGCCCCAATACGAACAGGGCAACGGGGCGATTCGGAGGACCGGCGAAATCAGCGAGCGGACCGGAGGAATTGGCGGCGGTTTCGGCGGGCTTGGTCGTCCGGGCCAATCTCATCGCAACTCCAAAACTTTCACTTGTCCTGCGTCTGAGCGACTTTCGGAGTTCGGTTGCCATCCACGGTTTTCCGATTCGGGCAGGCCGCTGGCCAACCGGCACTCGGCAATCCAGCCGGAATCGACACCGTCGCGCAGACAACGACGTCAGAGAACTAAAACTCAGCCGTATCAACAGCTTTGGCAAAAGAGGGGACGATATTGTTCGTGCCCCTCAGACCGAGTCAGGCTTGACTTGTGACCGGCAACTCTGCCCCCCTGGCTGAGAATGATCGGATCATTGCGCCCGCTAAAGACTATAGCCGCAGCGGATGAGGCGGGACAGCATTTTCACGAATCCGTTTTGCTTACTTAACCTTTGGTCGGTCTCATTGATGGAATGGCACAAAGGCGCTCACCGCGGCGTCGTTACCTTAACGAACGATCTCAGCGGCCGGGCCTTCGCGCGTTAGGCCCAGGCTCCCCTGCGCCGGTGCAGCACCGCGGCAACCTCGAGAATCCACTTCACCAGGAACGGCCGGAACACCCGGCGAACGACGCTGTTGGTCCGGGCCTGAAAATCCGTGAAGGCGGTGCGAAAGTCGCGCTCACTCGCCCGGTACGACTCGAAAACCCGATCCAGCGTGGCCGTGTCCAGCGGGTCGTCGTGCGCGGCGCCGCGCAGCGCCGCATAGACCGCCGACATCCAGTCCGCGCCGAACAGGTCTGTCACCGGCCCGCAGTGTCGCTGGCGTTGCAAATCCGCGGTGAGGAACTCCTCGATGGTGCCCTCTTCTGCGGTGTCCAGCTCGATCTCCAACGCGCCGGCGATCCGCTTCATCTCCCGGTGCCAGTCGTCGAGCAGGTTCGCGTAGTCCACGAACACCCGCGGCACCCCGCGGGTGTGCCGCTCGGCCAGCAGGTTGTATTTGAGCCACAGCGCACTCGAGAGCTCCGCCGAGGTCGACACGTATTTGGCCGCCGACGCAATCACCTCCTGCGGGTGGCGCACGGCGATCACCGCCGCCACGTCGAACCCGACTCGGCGCGCCGCCTCGAACCACAGGTCGGGCAGGGCCGTGATCCGCGGTTCCTTGATCACCACCAGCGGCGCCGCCGGCAGCGTGGACAGATACACCGTAATCTCCGCGATGCAGGCGGCCCGCTCACCGGCGCCGAAGGCGGCCTCCTGCTGCAGCCGCAGCGTCGGGTCGTACCAGTTGCTGTCATGGCGGCGCAGGATCGCTTCGTTGAGCATGATGGCCGCGCGCGGCTCCCAATAGCCGCGCGGATTGCTGCCGTCGGCGCCGCACATCCCGGCCGGAAGCGTGCTGCCGCACAGCGACAGCACGCGAGTCAGTGCCGAGGTCCCCGACCGCGCCATGCCCAGCACGAACAAAGCGACGGGACGAACGTCGCCCGGGAGGCAGGTAGGGTGCCGCGGGAGGTCGGGGCCGTCGGCGGGTTGACTCGTCCGGGCAGCTCTCATCGGGGATCCACACCCTTCCAGTTGCGCATCTGACAGCCCCCGGGTTCCCGGCCATTATCCATGACATTGCGAGTTCTCGCGCGGTGTTGAATTACCGATCTCCGGCAACGCGCAATGGGCGGATCGGAAAGCGTCAATCCGGCCTTTTCCAAGCCCTCTCGCTAAAGGTGACAGTGAGGGTTTGCTATTGCGCAAAAGCCACGGCTATGACTTTCCTATGAGCCTGGTGTGGAAATGCGTGAGCCACCGGAGACGACGGCGCCCCACCCGCGCGCTCGGCGCTTGATGCGAGATTTGAGCGACAGGGCGCGCTTTTCCACCAGAAACCAGCTCAGTGCGGCCAACGGAAGAGTGACGACGGCGGCGACGACGGCGAACACGACGGGAGGCAAGAAGCTGAGCCCGCAGATGGCCAGCAGCTGCTGCATAGGCCACGCGTAGATGTAGACGCCGTAGGACAGGTCGGTGCGCAACCTCAACCGCTCGTGGTGGATCAGCGCTCCGGAGACGACGACAGCGTAGGCCAGCGGAATCGCGGCCAGCACCCGGTAATTGGGCATCAGCAGGCCGGCCGCCAGGACGATCACCGCGCAGAGCGCCACCAGTGACCAACGGGCGGGAATCTTGTCCTGGAACTGATGCAGCAGTGTGCCCGCCGCGAACACCAGGGCGAACCGCCCGATCATCTGGAAGACGGTCTGCACCTCGACCAGGTAGGCCACCAGTGCCGAGAAGACCACCAGAAGGATGAAAACCACCACCGCCGGCCACCGGCGTTTGAGCAGTCCGGCCACCCCGGCGACGGCAATGGCGATGTAGCAGAAGATTTCGAAGATCAGGGTCCACAGCACGCCGTCCCACACGCCCGGGAACGGCACGTGGCGCGGCGTTCCGTCGATGCCGGCGTAAAACACGTGCAGAACCGCGTTGTGGAGCACGTACTTGATGGGCGCGCGCGACATCAGCAGCTTCGCGGCCGAGCCTCCTTGGGTCGCCACCCCGATCGGGGCGATGACGAACGCGATCACCACCAGGCAGACCCACAACCCGGGCAGAATGCGCAGCGCCCGCGCCGCGACATACTCGCGCAGCCGCGGATTGCGCACCCAGCTCGCCGCGATGAGGAATCCCGAGATCGCGAAGAACCCGTCCACCCAAACCTGGGTGAACAGTTGGTCATACGGTGGGTGCACCTTCCGGCCGGTCAGCGGCCAGGAGTGTTGCAGGATGACGCCGGAGGCCAGCACCAATCGCCACACGTTCAGCGCGTTGATCCGAGTGTCGAAAACCTGGGCGAGTGTCGGGCCCGCGACTCGTCACCGGGCAGGCCCCCGCCAGGCAGGCCCCCGCGCAGCCACGGTATTGGGATCGGAAATGTTCGGGTCGGCGCTCACCGGTGCGATTCCCGCACCGTCGCCCGGCCGCACCGAGTTTGACCGGCCCGGTATTCTCCGGCGACACCGCGGGAATGCGCGGGAATAGTCGCACCAAACACCCGCACAGAGTACATTGCGTGCGAACTACTGCTCAGCGGCGTTCCCGCGAAAGGGATTGCCGATTTAAGCGCCGTGTTCAAAACCAGCCATTCCCGTGGCGGCGCCTCAGCCGGCGACGGCTCCCGGCTTGCGAAACGGCACGCCAAATTCGGTGACCGGCCGGAACCCGTGCTTGCGCACCTGCGCGGCCGCCCGGCGGATCAACGCGTAGATCCCGACGAACGCCGCATGGTCCGCCATCACCAGGGGCGTCAGCAGCCGGTTGTGCACCAGCGAGAAGGCCACCCCGGAGGCCGAGTCGGCCCACCCGAGCGAACCGCCCATCCCGACGGGGCCGAACCCGGGCATCACGCCGCCGATCGGCACACTGTGATAGCCCAGATGAAAAGCCAACGGCACGTACAGGTTTCGGTCCGGCCGCAGGCTCCGCTCACCCGTCAGGCCCCGCCACCAGGTCGCGGGAGAGGAACCGGATGCCGTCGACCTCGCCGCCGTTGGCGATGGCGCCGTACATCCGCGCCAGAGCTCGGGCCGTCGCCACCCCGTTGGCCGCCGGGATCTCGGCGTCCAGCAGCGGGGTATCGCCCTGGACGGCGGCGATCATGCCCGGGAAGTACATGGCCCGGAATCCGCCGGAAAGCTGGTTGGCGACCCTGCGGGACACGTAGTTGACGATCGAGCTGCCCACCAGGTTCTGCGGCGTGGCGATCTCGGCGACCCGCGTCGGCGCCCCGGCCGGCGCGGGCGGCCCAGGTACAGGCCGTCGGTGCCCAGCGGCTAGGCGAGCTCCTCCCGGATCAGCGTGCGCATCCCCTTACCGGTGACGGCCCGACCCAGGCCCGACATCAGCCAGCCGAACGTCAGCACGTAGTAGGCCGATTTACCCAGCAGCCGTCCGGGCGCCGCCGCGACCAGCCGCTCCTCTATCACGAGGTGATCGAGCAGCTCCTCCTTGGTGGCGCCGCGCAGCCCGGACAGGCCGTCCTGATGGCGCATCACCTGGCGCACCGTCATGTTGGCCTTGCCGTTGGCCGCGAACGCGGGCCAGTACTCGGCGACCGGGGCCTCGTAGTCGATCAGCCCCCGATCGACCAGCCGGTGAATGACCGTGGCGGCCATTCCCTTGGTGGCCGAGAACACCATCGGCGCGGTGTTCTCCGACCACGGCCGCTGACCGGCCCGGTCGGCCCACCCCGTCCAGACGCCCACCACGGGCTGGCCGTCGACATAGACGGCCAGCGCCCCACCGCCGAACCGGCGGGCCGGGACATGCTGGCGAACTGCGAACGACGCAACCGAAGTATGAGTCCGCCGCGCCGGACACACGATGACCTGCGTCAAGGTCATCGTGGACACGGACCGCGCGGCGATCGACTCGGGCATCCACCGTCACACTTCCGAACCTACTTGGATTACACACCCGGCAGGAGCGAAATCCGCATTATTTACCTATCCGTTAGCGCGATGCGGCCGTCAGGATTTCCTGGGCGATCAGCAACCCCTAAGTACGCCCCTCGCGTACCGAGATGGTACCATTTTACTGTACAACTCTTGGACGTTGGGGGTCTGACCATGAGTATCAGCGCGAGCGAAGCCAGACAGCGCCTGTTTCCGCTTCTCCAGCAGGTCAACGCCGATCATCAGCCGGTGCGCATCACCTCGAAAGCCGGCGATGCAGTACTCATGTCCGCCGATGACTACGACTCGTGGCAAGAGACGGTCTATCTGCTGCGCTCGCCCGTGAATGCCAGACGGCTGATGGAGGCGGTGGCCCGCGACAAGGCCGGGCACACTGCCGTCACCAAGCCTTTGAACGAGTTACGGGAAATGGCGGGCGACCACGAGTGAGAAGTGTCCACTTCGACTCCAACGCCTGGGAAGACTTTCTGTTCTGGCTGTCCCGTGACCGCAAAATCGCGCGGCGGATCACTCGTTTGATCGGTGAGATCCAACGCGATCCGTTCACCGGCACGGGCAAGCCGGAACCGCTCAAGGGTGAGCTGTCCGGATATTGGTCGCGTCGGATCGACGATGAGCATCGGCTCATTTACCGAGCCGACGACGACGATGTCAAAATCCTCAAGGCCCGCTACCACTACTGAGCGGCGGCCGCCAGGATTTCCTGGGCAGCCAGCGCCGGGGTGAGCTCCCCCGCCTTGCCCCGTCGCTCGACGTCGGCGCGCATCGTGCGGACCGCCGGGTTGGACAGCAGCCGGTCCAGCACCGTGTCGCGCACCATTTGCCAGGTCCAGTCCACCAGCTGCGACCGGCGCCGCGCCTCGAACTCGCCGGCCTTGCTGAGCACCTGACGGTGCCGCTCGATGGTCTCCCACAGTTCCGGCAGACCGGTGCCCTGCGCCGCGCTCATCGTGAGAACCGGTGGGCGCCAAAGGGTTTCGCGAGGGTGGATCAGCCTGATCGCGCCGGGCAGTTCACGCGCGGGCGGACCCCGCGCCTCGGCCAGGTGCTCGCCGTCGGCCTTGTTCACCACGACGATGTCGGCCAGCTCCAGCACGCCCTTCTTGATGCCCTGCAGCTGGTCGCCGCCGCGGGCCAGGGTCAGCAGCACGAACGTGCCGACCATGTTGGCCACCGTCACCTCGGACTGGCCGACGCCGACGGTCTCGATCAGGATCATGTCGAAACCGGCGGCCTCGAGCAGGACCACCGTTTCGCGGGTGGCCTTGGCCACGCCGCCTAGCGTGCCCGACGTCGGCGATGGCCGGATGTAGGCGTCCGGATGATTGGCCAGCCGGGCCATCCGGGTCTTGTCACCCAGGATCGAGCCGCCGGTGCGGGTCGACGACGGGTCGACAGCCAGCACCGCCACCTTGTGGCCGAGCCCGATCAGGTGCATGCCGAGCGCCTCGATGGTGGTGGACTTGCCCACTCCGGGGGTGCCGGTGATGCCGACCCGATGCGCGTCGCCGACATCTGGCGTCAGCTCCAACAACAGCTGCTGGGCCTGCTCCTGATGGTCGGCGTGGGTGGACTCCAACAGCGTGATGGCCCGCGGCAGCGCCGCGCGGTCACCGCTGCGGATCGCTTCGGCGAGCTCGGTTACCGTCCGCCTGCTCATGGGACCGTAGCCTGTAACGCCATGGCAAAAATCGGTGCCATTCTTCGCCGTAGCGTTACGAGAGCGGCAGGAATCGCGGCCATCAGCCGAGGTCGTACCCGAGCCGCTCGGCCAGCTTGTGCAGCAAACCGATTGCGGCGCCGGCGATTACCGTCCCGGGCGGGAAGATGGCGGCGGCCCCGGCGGCGTACAGCTCGTCGAAGTCGCCGGGCGGGATGACGCCGCCCACCACGGTCATGATGTCGGGCCTCCCCACCTCTTTGAGCGCGTCGCGCAGCGCCGGCACCGGGGTCAGGTGGCCGGCGGCCGTCGGCCCCAGCGAACTTCTCGACCAGTTCCGTAGCGGTGGCGATGTTGGTGGCCTTTCCGGCTTCGTCACGGTAGACGCTGGCGATGGTGCGGATCTCCGCCTGATGGCGCCCGTATACCTTTTCCAGCGCGTCGGAGATCTCCCCGACCGCGGCCTTGGCCCGGGCGGCGTTGATCGCCAGCGCCAGCAGATTATTACCCAGCCCGTCCTCACCGGCGCGGCCCTGTGCCGCCGCCGCGCGGGACAGCTTGGCCAGCTGCTCGGCGCGCACCCGGCTGTTCTCTACCTTGAGGACCTCGACCTCCTGGTCCTCCTCGACCTGGTACTTGTTCACCCCGATCACCGGCTGGATGCCCGAGTCGACGCGGGCCTGGGTGCGCGCGGCCGCCTCCGCGATGCGCAGCTTGGGGATGCCATCGCTGATGGCCTGGGCCATGCCGCCGTGCTCGGCCACCTCGGCGATGTGCGCGCGGGCCTTGCGGGCCAGGTGGTGGGTCAGCCATTCCACGTAGTAGGAGCCGCCCCACGGATCGATGGGCCGGGTGGTGCCCGACTCCTGCTGCAACACCAGCTGGGTGTTGCGGGCGATGCGGGCCGAGAAGTCGGTGGACAGCGCCAGCGCCTCGTCGAGCGCGTTGGTGTGCAGCGACTGGGTGTGCCCCTGGGTGGCGGCCATCGCCTCGATGCAGGTGCGGGCGACGTTGTTGAACGCGTCCTGCGCGGTCAGCGACCAGCCCGAGGTCTGCGAATGTGTGCGCAGCGACAGCGATTTGGGATTCTTCGGGTTGAACTGGGAGACCAGCTCGCTCCACAGCAGCCGGCCTACCCGCAGCTTGGCGACCTCCATGAAGAAGTTCATCCCGATGCCCCAGAAGAAGGACAGCCGCGGCGCGAACTTGTCGATGTCCAGCTCGGCGTCCAGGCCGGCCTTGATGTAGTCCACCCCGTCGGCCAGCGTGTAGTCCAGCTCCAAATCGGCTGTGGCCCGGCTTCTTGGATGTGGTAGCCGGAGATCGAGATCGAGTTGAACTTGGGCATCTTCGCGCTGGTGTAGGCGAAGATGTCGGAGATGATCCGCATCGACGGCTTGGGCGGATAGATGTAGGTGTTGCGCACCATGAACTCTTTGAGGATGTCGTTTTGGATGGTGCCAGCCAGCTTCTCCGGCGGCACCGGTGTCGCCCAAGTCATCAAGGAACGCAAGCCGTCGGCGCAGTTCATCGCCGTGGAGCCGGCCGCGTCGCCGGTGTTGTCCGGCGGCCAGAAGGGGCCGCATCCGATCCAGGGTCTCGGCGCCGGGTTCGTACCGCCGGTGCTTGCCATAGATCTGGTCGACGAGGTCATCGCCGTCGGCAACGAGGAGTCGATCGCGCTGGCCCGCCGGCTGGCCGCCGAGGAGGGGCTGCTGGTCGGCATCTCCTCGGGGGCGGCGCTGGTGGCCGCCCTGCAGGTGGCCCGCCGGCCCGAGAACGCCGGCAAGCTGGTGGTCGTCGTGCTCCCCGACTTCGGTGAGCGGTACCTGAGCACGCCGCTGTTCGCCGACCTGGCCGATTAGCATGCTGGCAGCCATCCATCGTGACATCAGGGCGGCCCGGGAGCGCGATCCGGCCGCTCCGACCACGCTGCAGGTGATCTTCGCCTACCCGGGCGTGCACGCCATCTGGGGTCACCGCGTCAACCACTGGCTGTGGCGGCGCGGCGCCCGGCTGGCCGCGCGGATCTCGGCCGAGGTCGGCGAGGACGTGACCATCTACCACGGTGTCACCCTCGGCGGCAGCGGCCGCGACACCGGCAAGCGGCATCCGACCACCGGCGACCGGGTGATCATCGGCGCCGGGGCAAAAGTCTTGGTCGCCATCAAAATCGGCGACGACAGCCGCATCGGCGCCAACGCCGTGGTGGTCAAGGAGGTGCCCTCCAGCGCTGTGGTGGTGGGCGTGCCCGGGCAGGTCATCGCCCGCACCCATCCCGGCCCCGGCGGTCCGGACGACTCGCTGATGCCCGATCTGGTCGGGGTCAGCCTGCAATCGCTGCTGACGCGGGTGACCAAGCTCGAGGCGAAGGTCGACGGATCACAGACCGGTCGGGTCATCCGCCCACCCGAAGCAGGCGTCTGGTACGGCGAGGACTTCTCCATCTGAGTGTGAGCCGCCAAAGGCCCTTCGCCGTAACGCCTTTGCCCGCGGTGCGTGCGCGTGGTGAGGCGTTGTGTGCGCGCGATTCGCCCACGCTGCACCTAACCCGGTTGGTGGCGTTTCACCCCGGCTGAGCTCGACGAAGTATTACTCAGGCTGAACTTAAGCCGGTGCCGGAATGCATTGCCGCGCCCAGCGTTGCACAGTGAGTTATCGACACAACGCGAAGGTGAGCCGTTGACACGTTCCCGGGGTCGGTCATGACCGAGCTGCGCATGGACGGTGGCGCTGGACGGGTACGGCTGGCACGCCCCTGGCGTGGCGATACGCGTTCGCGCACAATGCCACCGGCGGCGGGCAATTCAGCGGCCGATACTGGGCGGCGCTGGCCCGCACCGCCGAACGCGGCCTGCTGGATTTCCTGACCATCGACGACAGCCTGGACGCGCAGCCGGGCCGACATCTCGCCCCAGCGACTGGTGGGACGCGCCGACGCCACCCTGGTGGCGGCCCGGGTAGCCCCGGCCACCGAACACATCAGCCTGATTCCCGTGGCGACGGTCACCCATACCGAGCCGTTCCACGTGTCGAAAGCGATTGCCACGCTTGACCATGTCTCGCACGGCTGGGCCGGCTGGCAGGTACGGGTGAGCGACCGAGCAGGAAGCGGCGTTGTTCGGGCGGCAGGCCGTTCCCGGGGCGGACGAGCTGTTCGACGAGGCGGCCGACACCGTGGAGGTGGCGCGCCGGCTCTGGGACAGCTGGGAAGACGACGCCGTCATCCGCGATGTCGCCACCGGCCGCTATATCGACCGCAACAAGCTGCACTACATCGACTTCGCCGGCAAGTACTTCTCGGTCAAGGGCCCGTCCATCACCCCGCGGCCACCGCAGGGCCAGCCGGTGGTGGCGGCGCTGGCGCACACGCCCCCGGTGTACGAATTCGCCGCCGCCAATGCCGATCTAGTCTTCGTCACGCCCCGCGACGACGCCTCCCTGCGGGCAATCCTGGCCGAGGTCAACCGGGCGCGACGGGCCGCGGACCGGGCGATCCGGGTGTACGCGGACCTGGTGGTGTCGCTGGTCGGGCATCCACTGGCCCCCGCGGCGGCCATCTCGTCGGACGCCAGGGTATTCGCGGGCAGCGCAACGGATTTGGCGGAACTCGTGGTCGCCTGGCAGGACGCGGGCGTCGACGGGGTGCGGCTGCGGCCGGCGGTCAACGCGCTGGACCTGCCCGCGATCGTCGACGACCTGGTGCCGCGGCTGCAGCGGGCCGGCCGTTTCCGCACCGGCTACCGCGACGGCGAGACGCTGCGCGAGCGGCTGGGATTGGCGCCCGCCCCGAACCGCTACACGACGGCGGCGTCATGACCGTGACTCCGCTGTCGATCCTGGACCTCGCGCCGATCAGCACGGGCTGCGACGCCGCGACCGCGCTGCGCAACACCATCGACCTGGCCCGGCACGCCGAGCGCTGGGGCTATCACCGGTACTGGCTCGCCGAGCACCATTTCGTCGCGGTGGCCAGCGCCGCACCGGTGACGCTGATCGGCCAGATCGCCGCGGCCACCTCGCGCATCCGGGTCGGGACGGCCGCGGTGCAGATCGGCCACACCACCGCGGTCGCCGGGGCCCGCGGGCTTCCGTTCGTCGCGAGTTACCACATCGCCCCAGGCACCGCGCTCGATGCAATCGAGGCTACCGCAATGCTTTTCGGCCGTCCGCCCGGCTGGCGCGGCCCTACGTGGTGGTGTCGGCCGACGTTGTGGTCGCCGAGGACAGCGCCACCGCGCGCCATCTCGCGTCCAGCTACGGCCACTGGGTGTATTCCATCCGCAGCGGCCAGGGCACGATCTCCTACCCGGACCCGGACCTGTGCGGTCCGTTGACCGAGGAGCAGCGGGTGCTGGTGGCCGACCGCACCGCAACACAATTCGTCGGCAACCCCGACGAGGTGGCCGACCGGCTCGAGGTGCTGCGCCGGGTCAGCGGCGCCGACGAGCTGGTGATCACCTCGGTGACGCATCGGCACGCCGACCGGCTGCGCTCGCACGAACTGATCGCCAAAAGCTGGGGGCTCACCGGATGACCACACGAAAAGCACTTCGCTGCAAGAAGATACATCTGGGCGCCCACTTCCCCGGGGTGAACAACACCACGGTGTGGTCCGATCCGAGCGCGGGCAGCCAGATCGCGTTCGAATCGTTCGTGCATCTCGCCCGGACCGCCGAACGGGGACTGTTCGACTTCTTCTTCCTGGCCGAGGGTCTGCGGCTGCGCGAGCATCGCGGCAAGATCCACGACCTCGACGTCGTCGGCAGGCCCGACACCTTCACCGTGCTGGCCGCGCTCGCCGCGGTCACCGAACGCCTCGGCCTGGCCGGCACCATCAACACCACCTTCAACGAAAACTACTAGGTGGCAAGGCAATTAGCGACACTGGACCACCTCTCCGACGGGCGCGCGGCCTGGAACATGGTCACCTCCTCCGACGCGTTCACCGGGGAGAACTTCCGCCGCGGCGGCTTCCTCGCCCACGCCGACCGATACCGCCGGGCCGAGGAATTCATCACCGTGGCCCGAAAGTTCTGGGACAGCTGGGCACCCGGCGCGGTGATCGCCGACGTCGACGCCGGAACCTACGCCGACCCCGCGCGCATCGGCGTCGTCGAGCATCACGGCCGGCAATTCGACGTGCGCGGCGTGGCCTCGCTGCCCGCCGGGCCGCAGGGCCACCCGGTGCTGCTGCAGGCCGGCGACTCCAGCGACGGCCGGGACTTCGGCGCCAAGCACGCCGACGCCCTGTTCACGCTGCACGGGTCGCTCGAGGCGGGGCAGCGCTACTACGCCGACGTGAAGAGCCGCGCCGCCGCCCACGGGCGCGACCCCGAGCAGCTCAAGGTGCTGCCCGGTGCGGCGTTCGCGCTGGGCGACACCCCCGCCGAGGCGGCCGACAACGCCCGCCACATCCGCGAGCAGCAGGTCAGCGGCCCGACCGCGATCGCGTTCCTCGAGCAGGTGTGGGGCGTCGACCTGTCGGCCTGCGACCCCGACGGGCCGCTGCCCGACGTCGAGCCCGTCGAGAATCCGACCACCACCCGCGGCCGGGTCCGGCACGGCGACCCCAAGACGGTCGCCGAGACCTGGCGGGCCCGGGCACGGGCCGAGAACCTGTCGATCCGGGAGCTGATCATCGAGGTGACCAGCCGTCAGCAGTTCGTCGGAACGCCGCAGCAGGTGGCCGCCGAGATCGACCGCTACGTGCAGTCGGACGCCTGCGACGGCTTCATCCTGGTGCCGCACCTGACGCCGCACGGTCTCGACGAGTTCGTCGACAAGGTGGTGCCGCTGCTGCAAGAGCGCGGCAGCTTCCGCACCGAATACCGGGGCATTACGCTGCGCGAGCATCTCGGCTTGGCGCCGGCTCAGGGCAGCGCTCCCTGCGCCGACCTGGAAAGCCATTGCGCGACAGGATGATTCGCTAACAGCCCGCCAGTGAGCCGCTGACCGGGTCGTCCGGATGGGTGTGCAGCGGCGTCGTGGTGTCCACCTGCAGCCAGGCGTGCAGCGGCAGCGAGCGCAGCACGGCCGCCAGGCTCTCGGTGTCCGCGGTGCGCCACAGTGCCAGCACGCGCGGATCGCCCGGCCCGGAGTGCAGCCACCACAGCCGCTGCAGGCAGCCCTGCGCGCCCAGCTCGCCGGCGCGCTCGGCCTCACGGGCCAGCACGTCGTCGACCACCCGCTGCGGCGCGTCGGGGGGCACCCAGATGGTGATCGCCTGCAGAAACTCGGCGGCCCCGCCCGAAACCGGCTCCGGGGTGATCAGGCGTGCGGTCGGATCGTTCGGGTGCACCGGCAGCGGCGTCACCTCCTCGGCGCGCCACGCCCGCAGCTTCGTCGAGGCGAGCACCTGTTCCAGCGCGTTGTCGTCGGCCGCGGCGAACAGGCCCAGCGTGCGCCACCGGCCGGGCGGCGACGGCGCGCACCACAAGCGCAGCAACTGCCCCTGCCGAGCCAGCTCACGGCAACGTGCGGATTCCCGGGCCCGCAGGTCGTCGACCGCTTCCGCGGGGGTGCCGGCGGGAACCTGGGTCGTCGCGGCAACCAGGAACTCCATCGGGTCTCCCAAGTGATTCGTGCTCACCGACGCCGGGCGCTGCAAAAAGTGCTCCCCCGCCTGGACTCGAACCAGGAACCCTTCGGTTAACAGCCGAATGCTCTGCCAATTGAGCTACAGGGGACTAACCCGATCGCGGGACGACTCTAGCGTACTGGCACGACCGCACCCAACTAGCGTGACTCGTGGCATACCGTGGCGATCGCGGGCGCCTGCACCCCATCCGGTGAGGCAGGATAGAGCCATCGATAGTCGGGAGGAACGCTTTGATCCGGTATGTCGTGGTGCTTGGACTGGGGTATGTTCTGGGCTCGAAGGCCGGGCGGCGCCGATACGAGCAGATCGTCGGCACCTACCGCGCGGTGACCAGCAGCCCGGTAGCCAAGTCGGTGATCGAAGCGGGCCGGCGCAAGATCGCGAATCGGATCTCGCCCGACGCCGGGTTCGTCACGCTGGCGCAGATCGACGACCGGACCGCCATCATGGAACGCGAGGCCGAGCCGGCCGACGAGGCCTTGGCGCCGTCTAATCGTCCCCGCTAGCCTGCTCCAACAGGCTGCGCCGGTAGGCCTCCATCGCCACCAGGTCGCCGAACAGCGCGTGGTATTCGTCGCCCTGCTCGATGGGCGACATGCGCTGCAGCTTCGACTTGACCTCGGCGATCTGCCGGCCCATCCACACCTCCTGCAGCCGGGCCAGCACGCCGGCGATGTAGCGCGGCAGCTTCTCGTCGTCGACCTGGATGGCCTCGACACCCAGTTCGCTGATCAGCCCCGCCGCCAGCGGCGAGGAGGCCCGGTCGCGCACCGCCTCGATCCACTGCCCGCCGGTGACACCGCTCGACGTGCCGCCGGCCGCCTCGATCGCGGCACGCACGGCGACGTACCCGGGATGGGTGAAGCTCTCGACGGTCAGCGAGTCGAACACCGGCCCGGCCAGCGGCGGGTACTGCAACGCCGACTTGAGTGCCTCCCGCTGCGGCCACAGGGTGGGATCGCGGGGGTCGGGACGGCTGGCGGCGGGACCGGCCGGGGCAGCGGACTGCTCGGCGCGGCGGGAGACCCTGCCGCCGGGGCCGCCGCGGCCCGCGCCGGCGGAGTGCTTGGACTTGCTGCGCACCCGGTCGATGACCTGCGCGACGTCGCTCCAGCCGACCCAGCCGGCGAGCTGGCGGGCGTACTCGTCGCGCAGCGTGGGGTCCTTGATCTGGGCCACCATCGGCACGCAGCGGCGCAGTGCGGCCACCCGGCCCTCGGCGCTGTCCAGGTCCAGCTCGGCGAGCGCCGACCGGATTGCGAACTCGAACAACGGTGTTCGCCGGGCCACCAGGCCGCGCAGCGCGGCGTCGCCGGAGCGCAGCCGCAGGTCGCAGGGATCCATGCCGTCCGGCGCGACCGCGACGAAGGACTGCCCGGCCAGGTTCTGCTCGCCGCCGAACGCCTTGAGCGCCGCGGCCCGCCCCGCCGCGTCGCCGTCGAAGACGTAGATCAGTTCACCGCGAAAGAAGCTGTCGTCCATCATGAGTCGGCGCAGCATCGCCAGATGCTCGTCGCCGAAGGCGGTGCCGCAGGAGGCCACCGCGGTGGTGACCCCGGCCAGATGCATCGCCATCACGTCGGTGTAGCCCTCGACGACCACGGCCTGGTGGCCCTTGGCGATGTCGCGTTTGGCCAGATCGATGCCGAACATCACGTTCGACTTCTTGTACAGCAGCGTCTCGGGCGTGTTGATGTACTTGGCTTCCATCGGATCGTCGTCGAACAGCCGGCGGGCGCCGAACCCGATCACCTCACCGGCCGAGCTGCGGATGGGCCACAGCAGCCGCCGGTGGAACCGGTCCATCGGGCCGCACCGGCCCTGCCGCGACAGGCCCGCAGCCTCCAGCTCCTTGAACTCAAAACCCTTGTGCTGCAGGTGTTTTGTCAACGTATCCCAGCCCGACGGCGCGAATCCGCAACCGAAGTGACGGGCCGCCTCGGCATCGAAGTTGCGTTCGGTCAGATACTGGCGGGCCGGCGCCGCCTCGTCGGACTCGAGCGCCGCCGCGTAGAACTCCGCCGCGGCCGCGTTGGCCGCGATGAGCCGGCTGCGGCTGCCGCGGTCGCGCTGCACGCTGGTGGCCGGGCCGGAGTAGGTGATGGTGTGGCCGATCCGGTCGGCGAGCAGTTCGACGGCCTCGACGAAGCTGACGTGCTCGATCTTCTGGAGGAACGCGTACACGTCGCCGCCCTCGCCGCAGCCGAAGCAGTGGAAGTGCCCGTGGTTG
Source organism: Mycobacterium lepraemurium (assembly GCA_002291465.1). Classification (GTDB taxonomy): domain Bacteria; phylum Actinomycetota; class Actinomycetes; order Mycobacteriales; family Mycobacteriaceae; genus Mycobacterium; species Mycobacterium avium. The sequence goes on from CP021238.1 coordinate 2,651,937, forward strand.
GGGCGGACGTGAAACGACGGCGACTTCTCGTCGTGAAACGGGCACAGGCCCTTGAGCGAATCCGCACCGGCACGCCGCAATTGGACGTAGTCGCCGACCACTTCATCGATGCGCACCCGTTCGCGGATGGCGGCGATGTCGCGGTCGGGAATCCGGCCCCGGCCCCGGGCACGGCCATCGCCCTGGGCGCGTGAACCTGCCGGGCTGGGCATCGGCTCAGTGTAAGGCGCGCAGCGCGCCGGGAACGGAAAAGCTATCCGGTACCGATGACACCGCAGGCAACCCGGTCCATCGCGTTCTCGGTGCCCTCGGCGCCGTGCAGCATCAACGCAGTCTTGCTACCGGCCAACAGCTCGTCGCGGGTGAACGCATCGGTGGTGGTGACCAGATAGGCCGCGCCGTCCTGGCGCACCTGCAGCGTGGCCAGATCGCCGCTTTCCGGCTTGCCGGTGTGGCCCGGGGCCTGGTAGTGACCGCCGGCGGACAGGAAGTTCCCGGGCGCACCGCCGGTGGGGGCCACCGAGTTCGGCTCGCACTTGCCGATCTCGTGCACGTGCAGGCCGTGCAGGCCGGGCGTCAGGACGCCGTTGGCCACCGTCTTCACGGTGACGGTGACGTAGCCGCCGGTGAAGTCGAAGGTCGCGGTGGCCACCGACCGGCCGTCGGGCGTCTTCAGTTCCGCGGTCAGCGCCCCGCCGCCAGGCGCCGGGGTGGTCGTCGCACCGGAGGACGTAGGTGCGGCGCTTTTCACCGGCGGGGTGGTGCCCGGCTGGGTGCTCGCGTGCTGCGGTGAACTGCACGCGGTCATGGCGAGAACCGGAAGCCCCATCAAGAGGGTGGCGATGCAGGGCGAGCCGCTGATTTTCTTCATATCGGGGAGCCTAACTCGCCGCGCCCGCGCCACTTCCCGGGCCGCGCGACTTGTCGCCGGCGCGGCGCTACGGACCGGCCTGGCGGGCGTCGATGCGTTCCAGCCGGCCCTCGGTGTAGGAGGCGATCTGATCCACGATCACCCGCCACCGGGCGCCGTCATCGGCCGCGGTGTTGAACGCGGCGGCAAAGACCGGATCCAGCGTTCGCGGCGCCCCCGCATACAGCCAGTGCGCCACACGGTGGATGCGTTCACGCTGCCCGGCCTGGGTCTGTTGATGGCGGGGATCGGACATGATGAACTGCAGCGCCAGGATTTTCAGCAAGGCCACCTCGGCGCGGACCAGATCGGGGACCGCGAGCTCAGCGCGGTAGCGCACCAGCGGCCCGGGTCCGGCGGTCGCGCGGGTGGTGGCGATCGCGGCCGAGGCAAACCTGCCGACCAGCTCACTGGTCAACCGTTTGAGCGCCACCGCGGAGGCCAGCGTGGCGTCGTACTTGCCGACGGCGGCGACCACCGGCAGGGCCGACAGCCGGCGCGCGGCGGCCATGAAGTCGTCGGCGCCCACCCGGGAGAATTCGCTCTCGCCCAGTTTGGCCAGGGCCGCGGCCTCGTCGTCGGCGGCGAGCACCCGCAGGTCGATGCGTTGCGAGACGACGCCGTCCTCGACGTCGTGCACCGAATAAGCGACATCGTCGGCCCAGTCCATCACCTGCGCTTCCAGGCACATCCGGCCAGCCGGGGCGCCGGCGCGCACCCAGGCCGCCGCTTCCCGGTCTTCGTCGTAGAAGCCGAACTTGCTTGACCCGGGGCCTTCGCCGCGCCGCCACGGATATTTGATCACCGCATCCAGCGACGCGCGCGTCAGGTTCAACCCGGCGCTATTCCCCTGGGCGTCAAGAACTTTGGGATCGAGTCTGGTCAGGATCCGGAAGTTCTGGGCGTTGCCCTCAAACCCGCCGTACGCCGCGGCGACCTCGTCGAGCGCGCGCTCGCCGTTGTGGCCGTAGGGCGGGTGGCCGATGTCGTGGGCCAGCCCCGCGAGCTCGACGAGGTCGAGATCGCAGCCCAGCCCCACCGCCATCCCCCGCCCGATCTGGGCGACCTCGAGCGAGTGCGTCAACCGGGTGCGCGGCGTGTCCCCCTCTCGCGGCCCGACGACCTGGGTCTTGTCGGCCAAGCGGCGCAGCGCGGCGCTGTGCAGCACGCGGGCGCGGTCGCGGGCGAAGTCGGTGCGATGCTGACCTTCGGTGCCCGGCAGACCCGCAGTCTTGGGCGCTTCGGCCACCCACCGCTGACGGTCGAAGTCATCGTAGGGGTCGTGCTGATTCCTGGTCACCGACGCACAGTCTGCCAGGGAATGCCCGCCCGAGTCCGGCTCGACTCGGGCCCTCCGGCCCGAATCGTGCGGGGCTGGGCCGCATTACCCCACTCCTCATCACGCTCCGGCGTGAATCGTCGCGGGGCTAGATTGACCCTATGCGCACAGCTCGCCTGCTCGCCGTGCTCCTCACGGTCGGCCTCAGCGCGGGTCTGCTGGCACCGCCGGCCGGCGCGCAACCACCACTGCGCTTGTCCGGCTACCTCACCGACACCGCCGGAGTGCTATCGGATTCCGGCCGTAAGGCGATCACCACCGCCGTCAACAAGCTCTACACCGACCGCCACATCCGGCTGTGGGTGGTCTACGTCGACACCTTCTCCGGGCAGACCGCGACCCGGTGGGCACAAGACACCCTGCGCACCAGCGACCTGGGTGACTACGACGCGCTGCTGGCCGTCGCCACCACCGACCGCGCCTACGCCTTCCTGGTGCCTCCCACCATCAGGGGCGTCAACCAGAGTCGAGTCGACGCCTTGCGGCACAACAAGATCGAGCCCGCCCTGCACGACGGCGACTGGAGCGGCGCGGCGGTGGCCGCGGCCACCGGGCTCGACACCGCGCCCGGCTCGTCGGGCCGGGTGATCCTGCTGGCGGCGCTGGCGGCCCTTCTCGTCGCGGTGATGGCCCTGCTGCTGGTCATGCGTTATCGCGGGCGGCGCCGCCGGGCCGCCGCATTGGCCGCGGCGCGCCGCCTCGACCCCACCGACCTCGACGCGCTGGCCGCGCTGCCGCTGCCGACACTCGACGACCTGTCCCGCGCACTGGTGGTCGACGTCGACAACACGTTGCGCACCAGCGCCAACGAACTGGACCTGGCCGTCGCCGAATTCGGCGACCAGCGCACCCAACCGTTCACCCAGGACGTCGCCAATGCCAAAGACGCTCTCTCCCAAGCGTTTACGGTGCGTCAGAAATTGGATGACGGCGCGCCGGAGACGCCGGTGCAGCGCCGCGAGCTGCTCACCCAGGTGATCGTGTCGGCGGCGCGCGCCGACCGCGAACTGGAATCGCAAACCGAGGCCTTCGAGGACCTGCGCGATCTGGTGATCAACGCCCCGTCGCGGCTGGACGGACTGACGCAGCAGTACGTCGAACTGACCGCCCGCATCGGCCCGGCCGAGCAACAGCTGGCGGGGCTGCACAACGAGTTCAGCGCTGCCGCACTGACTTCGGTGTCCGGCAATGCCACGGCGGCCAAGGATCGGCTGGCGTTCGCCGACCGCAACATCGGCACCGCCCGCGAGCTCGCCGGCCACGCCGTCAGCGGACAGCAAGGCCAATTGGTGGACGCGGTGCGCGCCGCCGAGTCGGCGCTCGGGCAGGCCCGGTCGCTACTCGACGCGGTGGACCACGCAGCCGGTGACATCCGGCACGCGATCGACCAATTGCCTTCGGCGATGGCCGATATCGAAAACGACATCAAGCGCGCCGCGGAGTTACTGGCCGCCACCCGCGACACCAAATCCGGCCACGCCGCCGAGCTGGCCGCCGCGCGCGACGCGGCCACCAGGGCCGTCGAGGGCGCGCGCCGGTGCGCCCGACGATCCGCTGGGCGCGTTCGGGCAGCTGACCAAGGCCGACGCGGGCCTCAACGCGGTGCTGGCCGCCGTGGCTCAGGAGCGGGCCGCCGCCGAGCGACTCGCCCGGTCGCTGGAGCAGGCGTTGTTCACCGCGCAATCGCGGGTGCGGGCGGTCTCCGACTACATCGACACCCGCCGGGGCAGCATCGGGCCGGAGGCCCGCACCCGGCTGGCCGAGGCGCAACGGCACCTGCACACCGCAGCGGACAGGCGGGCGACGGACCCGGCCGATGCGATCACGCACGCCAATGCGGCGTCGACGCTGGCCGCCGAGGCCCAGTCGCTGGCCAACGGCGACGTGCAAGCGGCGCGACGCGCCTATCCGCGCGGCGGGGGCGGTGACATGGGCGCGATGCTCGGCGGCATCATCATCGGCGACCTGCTCAGCTCGGGCATGCGCGGCGGCTTCGGCGGCTGGAGCCCGGCGTCGTTCGGCGGCAGCACGAGTTCCTCCGGCGGCGGTTTCCTGGGTGGCGGCGGCCGATTCTGAGCGACCAGAAACCAATCTCCGCAGGGTCTTTCGGTGCTGGGGGGCTCAGCCGACGGCCGGGGAATGCGGTATGACGCCCGCGGTGCGCGGTACGGCTTCGCCGTCCCACCCGCTCCAGACGCCGTCGGCTACCGCGGTCGGGCGGGGCATCTCGGCCGTCTCCTCGACGGCCTCGGCGCTCGCTTCCGGCTTCGGCGCTCAGTGGTCGTAGTCGTCGGGTGGAACGGCCACGCCCCATTTGAGTGGGACCGACAAGCCACCCAGCACACCTGACTCACCGCGTACTGCCGACACCGTGTCATCCGGCAACGGCGAACCAAGAGGCAACAGCACCCTGCCCCCTTCCACAGCCGATCGAAGCGTTCGGACGCTGTGGCGAACCTATTTACACCAACCGGTTCACATCGTAAGACAAACTGAAGAGAATATGCGGGAATTGCTGATTCTCCTTACGTTACGCGTGTGTCGAACAGCATCGGCCGCCGCTGTCCGGCCCCGGGCGGTGCACCGTCGCAGCGCGACACGCCGCCGACCGGTGGCTGCGCGATAATCCCTCGTACGCGGCGGAAGCGGTAAAACCTTTGCCGTGTACGGGGTTCCGCTACCCGGGAACAGCGTGCGGAGTCGGGGCAACCCGAGCGCCAAACGGGTCGGCGACCGCGGGACATCTTGCGCGGCGAGGCAGGGACACCGCGGGCAGCGGGCGCCGGGCTCCGGTTTGACCGACACGGCGGACGAATTCGGCTTTGCCGGTGCGCGGTTTTCGCGCCGGCCGAAGAATTCCGAATTCGCGCCGCAATGCACTTCATGCACATCTGCAACAGCGGCTCCGCCGCGGCGTTATCCGGACCGGTTTCGGGGCACCACCTTCGGCCAGGACCGCACCACCTCCGCCCGGGTCGCGCGGTCCTCGCCCTCGGGCTTCTTGCCCCCACCGCCATCGCCGCGACGAACCGCGCGGTGCCCGGGCCCGCCGAGGCTACCCCCAGGGCGCCACCGGCCAGCGGCTGCAGGTCGGCCAACGGGTTGGCGGCGGCATGCGGGGTCTCGACGGGCATCTTGGCGGTGTTCACCAACGCCGGCGCGGGTGTCGCCGCCGGCGCCGCCGCCCAGGCCGGCGGGGGCACGGTGAACGCCGGCAGGGCCTGCGCCGCCGATTGCGCTCCGGCGTGATACCCGAGCATGGCGGCCACGTCCCGCAACCACATCTCGACGTACTCGAGCTCGGTCTGCGCGATCGCCGCCGTGTTCTGGCCGAAGAAATTCGTCGCGATCAACACCAGCAGCCTGGCCCGATTGGCCAGCACCGCCGGCAGCGGGACCATCGCCACCAACGCCCCCTCGAAGGCCAGCGCCGCCAGCCGGGCCTACAACGCGGCCACTTCCGCCTGGGCCGCCGCGATGATCAGCCACTGCACATAGGGCGCGGCGGCCGCGGTCATGGCCACCGACGACGGCCCCATCCACGGACCCGCGGCCAAATCCGTGACCACGGTTTGGAATGACGACGCCGAGACGACAATTCGGCGGCCAGCCCGTCCCAGGCCGACGCCGCCTCGAATAGGGGTCCGGAGCCCGCGCCTCCCGCAATCAAGGCCGAGTTGATCTCGGGAGGGAAGAACACAAACGCGGGAATCATTCGCAACCCCAACCGGCCGAGTTAACGGCTCCTGCAACAGACGGCCCGACATCCGCCCATGGCGACTAGTTATCGACTTATGCCCCAGAGCAGATCCTAAGGCACCCTTAGCGTCGGAAGCCGGAATGTACGCAAAACCTTATTTCCCGAATCCGGTCCTGCGGAGGCGACGGCGACGACGGCGCTAGCAGCCCTGGAGCCGCGCCGACAGGTAGTCGGCCACGGCATCCATGCCGATCCGCTCCTGGGACATGTCGTCGCGCCGGCGCACCGTCACGGCGTTGTCCTCCAGCGAGTCGAAATCCACCGTCACGCAAAACGGTGTGCCGATCTCGTCCTGGCGTCGATACCGCCGGCCGATGGCGCCCGCGTCGTCGAATTCGATATTCCAGAACCGGCGCAGCTCGGCCGCCAGATCGCGGGCCTTGGGACTCAGGTCGGCGTGCCGCGACAGCGGAAGCACCGCCGCCTTGACCGGAGCCAGCCGCGGATCCAGCCGCAACACGGTGCGCTTTTCCATCTTGCCCTTGGCATTCGGCGCCTCGTCCTCGACGTAGGCGTCGATCAGAAAGGCCATGAACGACCGGGTCAGGCCGGCCGCCGGCTCGATCACGTACGGTATGTAGCGGGAGTCGGTGGCCTGGTCGTAGAAGGACAGGTCGACCCCGGAATGCTTTGAGTGCGTGGACAAGTCGAAGTCCGTGCGGTTGGCGACCCCCTCCAGCTCGCCCCACGGGTTACCGGCGAAGCCGAACTTGTACTCGATGTCGACGGTGCGGTCGGAGTAATGCGACAGCTTGTCGGCGGGATGCTCGAACAGCCGCAGGTTCTGCGGATCGATACCCAATTCGACATACCATTGCAGCCGGGTGTCGATCCAATACTGATGCCATTCCTTGGCGGTCGAGGGCTCGACGAAGAACTCCATTTCCATTTGCTCGAACTCGCGGGTGCGGAAAATGAAGTTGCCCGGGGTGATCTCGTTGCGAAAGCTCTTGCCGATCTGGCCGATACCGAACGGCGGCTTCTTGCGTGCGGTCGTCACCACGTTGGCGAAGTTGACGAAAATGCCCTGCGCGGTCTCCGGGCGCAGATAGTGCAGGCCTTCCTCGGTCTCGATAGGTCCGAGGTAGGTCTTGAGCATCATGTTGAACTCGCGCGGCTCGGTCCACCGGCCGGATTCGCCGGTGTCCGGGTCGCGGATGTCGGCCAGCCCGTTGGGCGGCGGGTGGCCGTGTTTGGCCTCGTAGGCCTCGATGAGATGGTCGGCGCGGTAGCGCTTGTGGGTGGTCAACGACTCTACCAGCGGGTCGTGGAAGACCTCGACATGGCCGGAGGCCACCCACACCTCGCGGGGCAGGATGATCGACGAATCCAAGCCGACGACGTCCTCGCGGCCGGTGACCACTGAGCGCCACCACTGCCGCTTGATGTTCTCCTTGAACTCCACGCCCAGCGGACCGTAGTCCCACGCCGAGCGGGTGCCACCGTAGATCTCCCCCGAGGGATAGACGAAGCCGCGCCGTTTGGCCAGGTTCACTACGGTGTCGATGACGGACGCCACGAGGCGGTGCACTCCCTTTCCGGGTTCGGGCGGGCACGCGCGGCGATCGGCCGCGGTGCGCAGAGCATCAGTCATGGTAGCGATCGGCCCCGCCACCTTTGACATGCGTCATCATGCATGTGACAGTGGAAGCCGGCCGGTCGCGATACTCAACGGCGGATGCTTTCCCACTACCTGGCACTTCTCGAGGTGATGCCGCTCCCATGACGATGTCCCCCTCACCTGCCTCGATGCCGGCCGCCGCCGACGGCGACATGGGACCGGAGCCGGGCCTGCCCGCCCACGACCACGACGGGCTCGCCGCCGCGGGCCACCCCGGTCCGGCCGACTACCTCATCCCGCCGCCGTGGGACATCCTCGACGCCGCCGGCGAGTTGTTGCGGGCGCTGGCGGCGCCGGTGCGGATCGCGATCGTGCTGCAGTTGCGCCAGTCCCATCGCTGCGTGCACGAGCTGGTGGACGCGCTCGGGGTGCCCCAGCCGCTGATCAGCCAGCACCTGAAGATCCTCAAGGCGTCCGGTGTGGTCGCCGGGGAGCGGTCCGGACGCGAGGTGCTCTACCGGCTCGCCGATCATCACCTCGCGCACATCGTGGTCGACGCCGTCGCCCACGCCGGCGAAGAGCCGCGCCCATGACGCCGTCCGGCGACGGGGCAGGAGTCAGTGTCCGCTCCACCCGGCAGCGTGCCGCGATCTCCACCCTGCTGGAGACCCTCGACGACTTCCGCTCCACCCAGGAGCTGCACGACGAGCTGCGCCGCCGTGGCGAGAACATCGGGCTGACCACCGTCTACCGCACGCTGCAGTCGATGGCCGCCGCGGGCCTGATCGACACGCTGCGCACCGACGCCGGCGAGTCGGTCTACCGCCGATGTTCCGAGCACCATCACCACCACCTAGTGTGCCGCAGTTGCGGGTCCACCATCGAGGTGGGAGATCACGAGGTCGAGGAGTGGGCCACCGCGGTGGCCGCCAAGCACGGTTTCTCCGACGTCAGCCACACCATCGAAATCTTCGGTACCTGCTCGGAGTGCCGGTAAACCGCGCCGAACGTGAAATTAGTTTCACGTTCGCGGTCGAGCGTGAAACTAGCTTCACGCCCGGCAGGCGGGGAAGGACTCAATCGGTCAGGGTGTGACGGATCCGGGCGCCGGTATCGAGCACCAGCAACACCAGGGTGCGCAGCGCGTCGTCGGTCAGGCCGGCGCCGGGAAAGTTGTAGTGCAGCATCACGTCGGCGATCTTGGCGGTGTTCTTGCCCGAATTGCGCTGCACCGCAGTCTTGTTGACCTTCTCGACCAGGCTCACGCTGCCGAAGTTGACATCCCGGGCCTGCCTCGCCACGTGGTCGCTGACCTTCTTGGTCAGCGGCAGGTCCCAGGCCAGGATCTGGGTGAGCGACACCAGGTCGAGGTCTTCGGCGATGTTGACCACCCGCAGCAAGGCGATGGTGCCCTCGTGGTGGACGGTCAGCGCGCCGTCGGACTCCTCCTGCGACGGCAGCACCTCGCGCAGCACCGATGCCAGACGTTCTTGCAGCGAGGACATTATGCGCTCCCGAATCTGCGGTTGCGGGAAGCGTATTCCTGGCAGGCGGCCCACAAATCGCGGCGGTCGTAGTCGGGCCACAACTTGTCCTGGAAGATGTATTCGGCGTAGGCGGCCTGCCACAACATGAAGTTGCTGGACCGCTGCTCCCCCGAGGTCCGCAAGAACAGGTCCACATCGGGGATGCCGGGCCGTTGCAGGTGATGCGCCACGGTGAACTCGGTGATGCGCTCGGGGTTCAACCGGCCGGCGGCGACCAGCCGGGCGATTTCCTTTGTGGCCTCGGCGATTTCGGCCCGGCCCCCGTAGTTGACGCAGTAGCTGACGGTGATGACGTCGTTGCGCTTGGTCATCTCCTCGGCGATCGCCAATTCGTTGATCACGCTGCGCCACAGCCGGGGCCGCGAACCCACCCAGCGGATTTTGACCCCTATCGTGTTCAGGTTCACCCGTCGCATCCGCACCACGTCGCGGTTGAAGCCCATCAAAAACCGGACCTCTTCGGGGGATCGCTTCCAGTTTTCGGTGGAAAAAGCGTACAGGCTGAGCCACTTGATGCCGATTTCGATTGCGCCGCAGACGATGTCTATGACCACCGCCTCACCGGCCTTGTGGCCGTCGGTGCGTGACATACCCCGTTCGGTGGCCCAGCGGCCGTTGCCGTCCATCACGATGGCCACGTGGTTGGGCAGTCGGTCCGCGGGGATGCGCGGCGCGGCCGCCTTGGAGATGTGCTGCGGCGGCCGGCTCGGCCCGCCGCCGGGCGACGGCGGCAACTCGGGGAAGACCACCGGCCACGTCGACTTGTCCGGGAACACCGGGTAGTCGTCGGGCGCCGGGGGCAGCTGCGGGAAGCCGGTCGACTTCGGGGCGCGCTCAGCTCTAACCACAGTCCATATCCTGCCCGATCAGCGTGGCGCGCTGGTCGGCGATGGTGCGGTCGATGTGATAGGTCCGCTCGACGAGCGGCAACGTCTTGAGCTGGCGCTCCAGATGCCATTGCAGGTGCGCGGCCACCAGGCCGCTGACGTAGTTGCGGTGCGATTGCGGCGTCTGCTCGGCGAACTCCCAGTCGCCGTCGTGCAACGCCGACATCAGGTCCAGCACGCCGGGAGGCGGTGTCGTCGAACCGGCCGGGCGGCAGTGCGGGCACACGCTGCCGCCGGCGCCGACGTGGAACGCCCGATGCGGGCCGGGGGTGGCGCAGCGGGCGCACTCGGTCAGCGCCGGCGCCCATCCGGCGATGCCCATCGCGCGCAACAGGTAGGCGTCCAGCAGCAGGTCCCGGGACCGGCGGCCGTCGGCCACCGCCCGCAACGCGCTCACCGTGAGCCCGTGCAGGGCCGGGGCGGGGGCGCGCTCCTCACCGGCGAGGCGTTCGGCGGTTTCCAGCATCGCGCACGCGCAGGTGTAGCGGCCGTAATCGCTGACGATGTCGGTGGCGAACGCGTCGATCGAGACGACCTGGGTGACGATGTCGAGGTTGCGGCCCGGATGCAACTGCGCGTCGATGTGGGCGAACGGCTCCAGCTGCGCGCCGAATTTGCTGCGGGTGCGGCGTACCCCCTTGGCCACCGCGCGAACCAGCCCGTGGTCCCGGGTCAACAGGGTGACGATCCGGTCGGCTTCGCCGAGCTTGTGCTGGCGCAGCACAACAGCTCGGTCTCGATACAGCCGCATCCCAATAGTTTTGCACCCCGCCGCGACATTGCGGTGATCCGCGCCGTTAGTCTCGTACCCCGTGATTGGCGCTTCTGAGTCGGGTCCCGGGGCGCTTCCCGGCTCGGGTTCCGGATCCGGCAACCGGCGCCTGCCTACCTTGACTGACCTGCTGTATCAGCTGGCCAGCCGGTCGGTGAGTTCCACCACACTGGTGGGTCGCTCGCTGCACGCCATCCATGCCAGCCAGCCCACGCTGAACGCCTTCCGGGTGGTGCTCACCGAGTCGGCGCTGGCCGACGCCGCCGAAGCCGATCGGCGCCGCGCGGCCGGGGACACCGCCCCGCTGCTGGGCATTCCGATCGCCGTCAAAGACGACGTCGACATCGCCGGCGTGCCCACCGCCTTCGGCACCGAGGGGTCGGTGCCGCCCGCCACGCACGACGCCGAGGTGGTTCGCCGCCTCAAGGCCGCCGGCGCGGTGATCGTCGGCAAAACCAACACCTGTGAACTCGGGCAATGGCCGTTCACCAGCGGACCGGGCTTCGGGCACACCCGCAATCCCTGGTCGCGCCGGCACACCCCGGGCGGATCGTCGGGCGGCAGCGCCGCGGCGGTGGCCGCGGGCCTGGTGACCGCCGCCATCGGGTCCGACGGCGGCGGCAGCATCCGCATCCCGGCGGCGTGGACGCACCTGGTGGGCATCAAGCCGCAGCGCGGCCGCATCTCGACCTGGCCGCTGCCGGAGGCGTTCAACGGGATCACGGTCAACGGCGTGCTGGCCCGCACGGTGGCCGACGCGGCGTTGGTGCTCGACGCGGCGTCCAGCAACGTCGACGGCGACCGGCACAAACCGCCCCCGATCACCGCCTCCGACTATGTGGGCAAGGCGCCCGGTCCGTTGAACATCGCGCTGTCGACCCGGTTCCCCTACACGGGGTTCCGACCGAAGCTGCATCCGGAGATCCTGGCCGCGACCCGTGCAGTGGGCAAGCAGCTCGAGCTGCTGGGCCACACCGTGGTGCCGGGCAACCCGGACTACGGCATGCGGCTGTCGTGGGATTTTCTCGCCCGCTCCACCGCCGGCCTGCGGGACTGGGAGGAGCGGTTGGGCGACGGCGTGGTTCTGGACCCTCGCACGGTGGCCAACTTGCGGCTGGGTCATCTGCTGGGACAGGCGATCCTGCGCAGCGCCCGCCGCCACGAGGCCGCTGACCAGCGCCGGGTGGGCTCGATCTTCGACATCGTCGACGTGGTGCTGGCGCCGACCACCGCGCAACCCCCGCCGCTGGCCCGCGCCTTCGACCGGCTCAGCGGCTTCGGCACCGACCGCGCCATGATCGCGGCGTGCCCGCTGACCTTCCCGTGGAACGTGCTGGGCTGGCCGTCGTTCAACGTTCCGGCCGGCTTCACCTCCGACGGCCTGCCGATCGGCGTGCAGCTGATGGGTCCGGCCAACAGCGAGGGCATGCTGATCTCGCTGGCCGCCGAGTTGGAGGCGGTGTCCGGGTGGGCGAGCAAACAGCCGCAGCCCTGGTGGGACCAGAGCGCCGACACTCCCCCCACCCCCGGCCAGCCCGCGCCCACCGGGTGACGGCCGGCCGCGGCGAGTCGGCCGTGCACAACCGGGGTATCCGAGCGCAATGGACCAATCCGACGCACCTTTGCTCAACGCGCTGGCCGACTATCGCGACAAGAACCGGTCCGGGTTCGCGCCGCCCGGGCACCGGCAGGGCCGCGGCACCGGCGATCGGGTCCTCGCGGTGCTGGGCCGCGAGCCCTTTCTCGACGACGTGCTGGCCAGCGGCGGGCTCGACGACCGTCGCACCAGCAACGGCTACCTGCAGCGCGCGGAGGACCTGATGGCCGAGGCCGTCGGCGCCGAGATCGCCTGGTTCTCCACCTGCGGCAGCTCCCTGTCGGTGCGCGCGGCGATGATGGCCTTGGCCGGTGGCCAGGGCAGCCTGCTGGTCGGCCGGGACAGCCACAAGTCGATCGTGGCAGGGCTGATCTTCTCCGGGGTGCAGCCGCGCTGGATCACTCCCCGCTGGGACGCCGAGCGCCACTTTTCTCATCCGCCCTCGCCGCAGCAGGTCGAAGAGGCCTGGGACAAGCATCCCGATGCCGCCGGTGCGCTGGTCGTCAGCCCAGCCCGTACGGCACCCGCGCCGACATCGCCGGCAGCGGCGAGGTGTGTCATCGGCGGGGCAAGCCGTTGATCCTCGACGAGGCGTGGGGGGCGCACCTGCCGTTCCACAAGGACCTGCCGACCTGGGCGATGGATGCCGGCGCCGACGTGTGCGCGGTCAGCGTGCACAAGATGGGCGCCGGTTTCGAGCAGGGCTCGGTGTTCCACGTCCAGGGCGACCTCATCGACTGGGACCGCCTCTCGGCGTGCGCGGATCTGCTGATGACCACCAGCCCCAACGTCCTGATCTACGCGGCGATGGATGGCTGGCGCCGGCAGATGGTGCAGCACGGTCACCAATTGCTCGGCGCCGCATTGGATTTGGCGCGGCAGGTGCGCGACGAGATCGAGCTCATTCCCGATGTGGAGGTGCTTGACGACGAGCTGCTGGGCGTGCAGGCGTCCCACGACCTGGACCGCATGCAGGTGCTGATCGACGTATGCGGCACCGGCACATCGGGTTATCAGGCCGCCGACTGGCTGCGCGAGCACGCGCGCATCGACGTGGGCATGAGCGACCACCGCCGCATCCTGGCCACCTTGTCCATGGCCGACGACAAAGAGACGCTGGTTCGTCTCACCGATGCGCTGCGGACGTGGCGCACCGCGGCGCAGGACTTCGATCCCGCCCCGCGGATCGCGCTGCCGCCGCCGGCCGAAATGCAGTTGGAGACGGTCGAATTGCCGCGCGACGCGTTTTTTGGACGGGTGCAGGAGGTGTCGACCAAAACCGCCGCCGGCCGGATCGCCGCCGAGCAGATCACGCCCTATACCCCGGGCATCCCCGCCGTCGTCCCCAGCGAGCGGCTCAATGATGCTGTGCTGGACTACCTTTGCTCCGGTGTGGCCGCGGGGATGAACCTGCCCGACGCGGCCGATCCGTCGCTGCAGACCATCCGGGTGCTCGCCTGAGGCGTCACCCGAGCAACTGGCGCACCTCGCCGGGCACCTCGTCCACCGGAACGTCGGCCACCAGCGATGCCTGCAGCCCGCCCGATCGGTTCGGGTGCAGTCGCGACCGCGCACCGGCCAGGATTGCGCGTACCGACCAAATCCCGCTAAAAGCCCAGCCTGCCAAGCTGCTTGGGATCGATTTGCCAGTTCTTGGCGACCTTGACGCGCAGGTCGAGATACACCTTGGTGCCGAGCAGCTTCTCGATCTGGGCGCGCGCGGCGGTGCCGACTTCGCGCAGCCGCGCACCCCCTTTGCCGATGATGATGCCCTTCTGGCTGTCGCGTTCGACGTAGAGCAGCGCGTGCACGTCGATCAAATCGTCGCGGTCCTCCCGGGGATTGACTTCGTCGATGGCCACCGCCAGCGAATGCGGCAGCTCGTCGCGAACGCCCTCGAGGGCGGCCTCCCGAATGAGCTCGGCCATCAGCACCTCCTCGGGTTCGTCGGTCAGCTCGCCGTCGGGGTAGTAGGCCGGGCCGGGCGGCAGCGCCGCGGCCAGCACGTCGATCACGATGCCGACCTGCGCCCCGGTCACCGCGGACACCGGAACGATCTCGGCGCCGTCGCCGACCAGCTCGCTGACCGCGACCAGCTGCGCGACCACCCGGTCTTTGGGCACCTTGTCGATCTTGGTGACGATGGCGACCAGCGTGGTCTTGGGCGCGGTGGCGCGGATCTGCTCGACGATCCAGCGGTCACCCGGGCCGATGGCCTCATCGGCCGGAATGCACAGCCCGATCACGTCGACCTCGGCGTAGGTGTCGCGCACCAGTTCGTTGAGCCGCTTGCCCAGCAAGGTCCGCGGCCGGTGCAGCCCCGGCGTGTCGACCAGAATGATCTGGAATTCGTCGCGGTGCACGATGCCGCGGATGGTGTGCCGGGTGGTCTGGGGCCGCATCGAGGTGATCGCGACCTTGATGCCAACCAGCGCGTTGGTCAGCGTGGACTTCCCGGTGTTGGGGCGCCCGACCAAACACACGAAGCCGGAACGGAATTCAGTCATGATGCTCGGGTTCCTCACCGTCGGGTGACCGGTCGGATTCGACCGGGCTGAGCAGCACGGTGCCCACCCGCACCCGGCCGCGGTTATCGGTGCCGCCTTCAGCGTGCAGCCGCAAGCCGTGCGATATCACCTCGGCGCCGGGCAGCGGCACCCGGCCCAGCTCCAGGGCGAGCAGGCCGCCCACCGTGTCGACGTCGAGATCGTCGTCGAACTCC
The DNA here is from genome assembly GCA_002291465.1 of Mycobacterium lepraemurium. Taxonomy (GTDB): domain Bacteria; phylum Actinomycetota; class Actinomycetes; order Mycobacteriales; family Mycobacteriaceae; genus Mycobacterium; species Mycobacterium avium. Next base: position 2,667,032 of record CP021238.1, read on the forward strand.
ACGCCGTAGAGCTCACCGAGATCTTCGATGGGCAGCCGCGCCGACACGCGGAAACGCTTGTCGCCCAGGTCTTCTATCGGGGCGGTTTCAGCCTGGTCGTATTCGTCGGCGATCTCGCCGACGATCTCCTCCAGCACGTCTTCGATGCTGACCAGCCCGGCGATCGCCCCGTACTCGTCGACCAGCAGCGCCATGTGGTTCCGGTCACGCTGCATCTCCCGCAGCAGCGCATCCAGCGGCTTGGAGTCCGGCACGAAGACGGCGGGCCGCATCACCTGCGACACCGGTATGGCCCGTCCGCTGCCGCCGGGTAAGAGCGCCTGCTGCACAAGGTCTTTGAGGTACACCACCCCGACGATGTCGTCAACGTTCTCGCCGATCACCGGGATGCGCGAGTGCCCGCTGCGCACCGCCAGGTTGATCGCCTGGCTCGCCGATTTGTCGCTCTCGATCCAGATCATCTCGGTGCGCGGCACCATCACCTCACGGGCCGGGGTGTCACCAAGTTCGAACACCGACTGGATCATGCGGCGTTCCTCGGCGGCGACCACGCCGCGTTGCTGGGCCAGGTCGACGACCTCGCGCAGCTCGATCTCGGAGGCAAACGGCCCGTTGCGCAACCCCCGGCCGGGAGTGACCACATTACCCAGCACCACCAGCAACCGGCTGATCGGCATCAGCAGCCATGAAATGACTTGCAGCGGAAGGACTGTCGTCAACGCGATGGAATAGGCGTTCTGACGGACCAGGGTGCGCGGACCCACCCCCATGACCACGAAGCTGGTCACCACCATGATGGCGGCGGCGCCGAACAGCCCCCACCTGAACCCGAAGTTGTCGTAGAGAAACACCACCAGCAGCACGGTCGCGGTGATCTCGCAGGTGATCCGCAGCAGCACCACCAGGTTGATGTAGCGGGGCCGCTCGGACACCACCTTGGACAGCGCCACCGCGCCGGGCCGCTCGTCACGCACCAGCTCCTGCACCCGGGCCAGCGACACCGTGCTGATGGCCGCATCGATCGCCGCGAACAGGCCGCCCAAGGCGATCAACGCCACCGCACCCAGCAACTCAGACCAGTCGGTCATGAATCGGCGTTCTGCTCCTCGGACCGGCTCCGGCAGGCGAGCAGCCAGGCGATCACGCCCACCACCACCGCGAAGCCCCCGAACCGCAGCGCCAGGCCCCACCCGGACTGCCTGGGCTGACCGGGCTCCTGGTGGTGGACGGCCAGCAGCACCAAAAAGCCGCCGTCGTCGGTCGGCCCGGCGCCCGGCAGCGGTTGGGTCTTGATCACCCGGATCTGGGCCGGGGCGCTGCTGGAGTTGTCGATCTGGCCCCAGGCCAGGGTGGAGTCGTCGAGCAGGAAAGTGTCCTGGCTGCCCGCGGGTTGGCTGCCGTCGTGACCCACCACCGCCACGTGGCCGACTTCGACGGTCTCACCCTTGGCGGGGATGAAGGCCGTCACGTTCTCGTACAGCTTCGGCGGCGCCGGCGGCTTGTAGTCCGGCGGCGGGCCGTTGTAGCCGTTCAGCGGGATCGATCCGCCGCCGTAGAAGCTGCCCGCGGCCACATAGCTGTCGCCGACCGCGGTGAACGGGACCACCCCGACCGTCGCGGCGTCGAGCACCATCCGCGCGCCACGCGCCAGGTAGGCCTGCTGGTAGGCGCCGTTGTAGAAGTAGCGGAAGGTGACCGCCGAATTGAGCGGGTTGTAGAGGGTGGGGCGGCGGTAGGCGTCGTCGTAGTCGATGTAGTCCCAGTGGCGGGGGCGGATCAGCCGTTGCTCGTCGACCTGGAGCACGTCGACGTTTTCCCGGTGCGCGGCCACCACGTTCTGCACCTGCTGGTTGAAGTCCACCTGGGTGGGCGGTTTGGGCGGGTTGGCCGGGTCGACGCGGGTCACCGGGGCGGCCTTGGCCGCGGCGATCGCCAGCGGCGGCGCATCCAGGCCGCGGGGCGGTGCCACCACCGGGGCGTCGCGCGGCGCGTCGGGCCCGGGCGGATTGATCTCGAGCACCGGCACGGCGCCCTGGCCCGCGTTGGGCGGCGGCAACACCAGCGGGCTTTGCACCGGCACCGGGATCGGGGGCGGCTCGTAAGCCGGCACCGGCACTTCCGGGGGCCGGGTGGGCGCGTTGCTCGGCGGGCCCTGCACCCCCCGCCGGTCCTCGTTGCACACGTTGGCGGTGTGGTAGGCGTTCACGTAGAACATGCAGTGCTGACAGGAGACCGGGTTCGACGCGGCGCCGGCACACGGCGCCGCCTGCGCCACCGGGCCGTCGACCACCACCGACAACGGCGCGAAAGCGACCGCGGCAGCCGCCAGAATCCGGAGTCGGCTCAATTTTGCGGGCATCAGTTGTCGAAATACCTTGACTTGTCCAGCAATCGGCGGTCGCGCTCCTGCTGGCGGTCCTGGTGGTAGGCCTCCACCTGATCGGCCACCCATTCCTCGAGCAACCGGTCCTGGAGGGCGAACATCTCCTTTTCCTCGTCCGGCTCGCCGTGATCGTAGCCGAGCAGATGCAGCACTCCGTGGATGGTCAGCAGCGCCAACTCGTGCCCCAGGCTGTGCCCGGCCGCGGCCGCCTGATCGGCGGCGAATTCCGGGCACAGCACGATGTCGCCCAGCATCGCGGGCCCCGGCTCCGGGGCATCCGGGCGGCCGCCCGGCTCCAGCTCGTCCATCGGGAAGCTCATCACGTCGGTCGGCCCAGGCAGGTCCATCCAGCGCATGTGCAGATCGGCCATCGCCGCGGTGTCCAGAAGCACCATGGACAGCTCGGCCGCCGGATTGACGTCCATCTTGGCGATGACGAACCGCGCGACGCTGATCAGCTCGGCTTCGGAGACGTCGATACCCGACTCGTTGGACACCTCAATGCTCATAGATCCCGCTCACCGCACACCATCATCGACGACCGCGCGAGCCCGACGCCCGCAGCGCCGCCCGGTTCATGGTCAGGCCGGGCTCTTCAAACTTCGCATAGGCGTCGACGATCTCCGACACCAGCCGGTGGCGCACCACGTCCACGCTGGTCAGCTCGGCGACGTGGATGTCGTCGACGCTGTCCAGGATCTCCATCGCCGAGCGCAGGCCCGACTTGGCGCCGCCGGGCAGGTCGACCTGGGTGATGTCGCCGGTGACGACGATCTTAGACCCGAAACCCAGCCGGGTGAGGAACATCTTCATCTGCTCGGCGGTGGTGTTCTGCGCCTCGTCGAGCACGATGAACGCCAAATTCAGGGTGCGGCCGCGCATGTAGGCCAGCGGCGCCACCTCGATGACCCCGGCCGACATCAGCTTCGGGATCACCTCGGGGTCCATCATGTCGTACAGGGCGTCATATAGCGGCCGCAGATACGGGTCGATCTTCTCGCTCAGCGTGCCCGGCAGAAAGCCAAGGCGCTCACCGGCTTCCACCGCCGGCCGGGTCAAGATGATGCGGCTGACCTGCTTGGTCTGCAACGCGTTGACCGCCTTGGCCATCGCCAGATAGGTCTTGCCGGTGCCGGCCGGACCGACCCCGAACACGATGGTGTTCGCGTCGATGGCGTCGACGTAGCGCTTCTGGTTGAGGGTCTTGGGCCGGATCGTCTTGCCGCGCCGGGACAAGATGTCCAGCGTCAGCACCTCGGCCGGTGACTCGTTGTCGGTGCCGGCCAGCATGGTGACGCTGTGCCGGACCACCTCCGGCGTCAGCACCTGGCCGTTGGCGACGATCGCGACGAGTTCGGAGATCACCCGCTCGGCGCGGGCGACATCGGCGGACTCACCGGAGATGGTGATGGCGTTGCCACGCACGTGCAGGTCGGCGATCACGCTGCGTTCCAGGGCGCGCAGGTTCTCGTCTGCCGAACCCAGCAGGCCCATGACGATGTCGGGCGGAACATCGATGCTGATGCGAACTTGAGCGTCGGCCTGGAGGGCTCCGGCTGCGTCAGCAGCGCTGGTGTCGCGGGGCGTCACGTGGTTTTCGATGCCTGCCTTCTGAAGTTCTGGCCGATCGCGGCGATTTCTGGCGTTTTTATCCTACCGGCGCCGCGACGCTGACCCCAATGTTCAGGGAGTGCACCGGGCCGCCCGGTCGTTCGCCGACCTGCGTTTCTGCGGCCAAAGTGCGACGAAATTACGGGCTCGCGGCGTCATCCCAGCGCGAAGTCAGCACCCCGAGCGCGCCCAGCGTCACCGCGGCGGCCGTCGACGTGCGCAACACCTGGGGACCCAGCCGGACGCTCAGCGCGCCCCCCTGCCGCAGGGCGCCGAGCTCGTCTTCGGCGATACCGCCTTCGGGGCCGATCACCAGGAACAGCGACTTCGCCTGTGCCACAGGCGCATCCGTGAGCCGGTCGGTGGCCGACTCGTGCAGGGCCAGCACCACCGCGCCGGCGGCCACCTCGTCGCGGATCCGCAACGTCAGCAACGCCGTGGACAGCACCCCGTCGACGGTGGGGATGTACGGCCGGCGGGACTGGCGGGCCGCCGCCTTGGCGACCGCCCGCCAGCGGCGCAAACCCTTGTCCACTCGCGGGCCGTGCCAATTGGCCACGCACCGGGCGGCCTGCCAGGCCAGGAACCCATCCGCGCCGGCCTCGGTGGCCAGCTCGACGGCCAGCTCCGAGCGCTCGGACTTCGGCAGGGCCTGCACCACGGTCACCGGCGGGTTCGGCGGCGCCACGGTCCAGCGTTCGAGCACCCGCGCCCGCAGCCCATCGCGCCCGGCGTGCTCCACCTCGCAGCGGGCCAGCCCGCCGGCGCCGTCGCCGAGCACCAGCCGTTCCCCGGGGCGGATCCGCCGGACGGTGGCGGCGTGAAACCCCTCGTCGCCGCCCAGCACGGCCAGCGAGCCGGCATCAGGCAGCAGGTCGGTGTAGAACAGCGCTGCGACCATGGGCGGGCCCGCGCGGCTTCGGGCTAGCGCCCGGTGAACGTTTCGCGCAGCCGGCTGAACAACCCGCCGCCGGCGTGGGTGGAGCGGACCTCGGGGACGTCGCGACCGCGGCGGGCCTTGAGTTCGCGCAGGAGCTCGGTGTCGCGGGCGTCCAGCCGGCTGGGCACCACCACCTCGACGTGCACGTGCAGATCACCGCGGGTGCCCGACCGCAGGTGCGGCATGCCGTGGCCGCGCAGCGTGATGACCGAACCCGGTTGAGTGCCGGGCGGAATGGTGATTTCGCTGACAACGTCCAGGATGGCGTCGACGGTGACGGTGGCGCCCAGCGCCGCGTCGACCATCGGCACCGACACCGTGCAGTGCAGGTCGTCGCCCTCGCGGACGAAGACGTCGTGCGGCTGTTCGTGCACCTCGACGTAGAGGTCACCGGCCGGGCCGCCGCCGGGACCCACCTCGCCCTGGGCGGCCAGCCGCACCCGCATGCCGTCACCCACCCCGGCGGGGATCTTGACGCTGATCTCGCGGCGGGCCCGCACACGGCCGTCGCCCATGCACTGGTGGCACGGGTCGGGGATGACGACGCCTACGCCGCGGCAGGTCGGGCACGGCCGAGACGTCATCACCTGGCCGAGCAGCGAGCGCTGCACCGTCTGCACCTCGCCGCGGCCGCCGCAGGTGTCGCACGGCACCGGGGCGGAATCGCCGTTGGTGCCCTTGCCGTGGCAGCGGTCGCACAACACGGCGGTGTCGACGGTGACCTGCTTGGTCACCCCGGTGGCGCACTCCTCGAGGTCGAGCCGCATCCGCAGCAGCGAATCCGAGCCCGGCCGGACCCGCCCGATCGGGCCGCGGGAGGTGGTGCCGCCGCCGACGCCGCCCCCGAAAAAGGCCTCGAACACATCGCCGAGGTCGCCGAACCCTCCGAAGCCGCCGCCCGCCGCGGCCGCCCCCTCCAGCGGATCACCGCCCAGGTCGACGATCCGCCGTTTCTCCGGGTCGCTGAGCACCTCGTAGGCGACGCTGATCTCCTTGAATTTCGCCTGCGCGGCCTCGTCGGGGTTGACGTCGGGATGCAGTTCGCGCGCCAGCTTGCGGTACGCGCGTTTGATCTCCGCATCGCTGGCTCCTCGGCTCATGCCGAGCAGCCCGTAATAGTCGCGTGCCACGCTTGCCTCTCCTATACCTGGTCTTTTCCGCGCCTACCCACCGTGCGGGTGCGCGCTCATCGAGCACCCAGGACTTCGCCGATATACATGGCAACCGCAGCAACGCTGGCGATAGTTCCCGGATAGTCCATCCGGGTGGGCCCCAGCACACCCATCCCCCCGTAAACGGTGTCGGAGGTGCCGTAGGCGGTGGTGACCATCGAGGTGCCCACCATCTGCTCGGCTGCGGTCTCGTGGCCGATGCGCACCGTCACCTTACCGGCTTCCTGCTGGGCGGCCAGCAACCGCAGCACCACGACCTGCTCCTCGAGCGCTTCCAGGATGGAACGCAACGAACCGCCGAAATCGGCGGCGTTGCGGGTCAGGTTGGCGGTACCACCCATCAGCAGGCGTTCCTCGCTGTGTTCGACCAGCGACTCCAGCAACACCGTCGCCGACCGGCCCACCGCGTCACCCAGGCCGTCGGGGCTGCGCAGCTGCTCGGCGAGGTCGGCCACCGCGACCGATGCGGCGGACAGCTTCTTGCCGACCAGCGCCTGCCCGAGCATCTCGCGCAGCCGGGACAGCTCGTGGTCGTCGATGACGTCGCCGAGTTCGACGATGCGCTGATCCACCCGGCCGGCGTCGGTGATGACGACCATCAGCAGCCGCGCCGGGGTCAGGGCGATCACCTCGAGGTGCCGCACGGTGGACGACGACAACGTCGGGTACTGCACGATGGCCACCTGCCGGGTCAGCTGCGCCAGCAGCCGCACCGCGCGGCGCAGCACGTCGTCGAGGTCGACACCAGATTCCAGGAAGTTCTGGATCACGCGCCGTTCGGCCGCCGACAGCGGCTTGACGTCGTCGAGCCGGTCGACGAATTCGCGGTAGCCCTTCTCGGTGGGGACCCGCCCGGAGCTGGTGTGCGGCTGGGTGATGTAGCCCTCGGCCTCCAGCACCGCCATGTCGTTGCGGACGGTGGCCGACGACACGCCCAGGTTGTGACGCTCCACCAAGGTCTTGGAACCGATCGGCTCCTTGGTGGCGACGAAGTCGGCGACGATGGCGCGCAGCACCTCGAAGCGACGCTCATCGGCACTCCCCACTGGCCCTCACTTCCATCGATACCGCGTTAGCTGGGTTCATTTTACGGTCTCGAGCGGGCCCGACCTCACCGTTGAAGCGCGAGCAGACGCAAAGCTCCCCGCCGCCCGGCGTGTCGGGTGCTTTCGCGTCTGCTCGCCGGACGACCGGGGTCCCGGCTAGCCTTTCCAGCATGAAACGCTCGGCCCACCAGACCGCGTCGGGAAAGAGGCGCCGATGATTTTCAAGGGCGTGCGCGACGGCAAACCCTATCCCGAGCACAACCTGTCCTACCGGGACTGGTCGCAGATCCCGCCGCAGCAGATCCGGCTCGACGAATTGGCCACCACCACAACGGTGCTGGCCCTGGATCGGTTGCTGTCGGAGGACTCCACCTTCTACGGCGACCTCTTCCCGCACGCGGTGCGGTGGAAGGGCATCACCTATCTCGAGGACGGGCTGCACCGCACGGTGTTGCACGCCCGGGTGTACGACATGGACCTGCCGTTGGGCCCGTCCGGATAACCCCGCGGTCACGTTTGGGCCTGGCCGCGTGTCGACCTAGTGAGAACCTTGGTCAACAGCACAACTTGCCAGGAGGATCGCCATGTCACGGCTGCCGGGAGTGTCCGACCGCGACGCCGGCCTGGGCGCCAGGATCGCCTTCTTCTTCACCAGGCGCAAGCTCGCCCAGATGACCGGGCTGGAAACCGCGGGGATGCTGGAACCGCTGCGCATGTATGCGCATATCCCGAGACTGCTCAACGCCTACGGCGGGTTGGAGCAGGCCGAGTCCAGGCTGGACATCCTGTCGCCGCGGCACCGCGCGCTGGCCGAGCTGAAGGCGGCGACGACGGTGCACTGCGAATACTGCATCGACCTAGGCTCCCAGATCGCCCGGCGATGGGGAATCACCGACGAGGAACTGCTGGCGATGGCCGACTATCGCGACGCCGCATGCTTTTCCGACGTCGACAAGCTTATCCTGGAATACGCCACCGCGATCAGCCGCACCCCGGTCGAGGTGAGCTGATGAGCTGTTCGACGCGCTGCGCGCGCACTTCGACACCGCACAACTGGTCGGCCTGACCCACGTCATCACGCTGGGCAACCTGCGCGCCCGCTTCAACATCGCGCTCGGCATCGGGTCGTCGGGGTTCTCCGGGAACCGAGTGTGTGCGCTGCCCGACACCCCGCGGCTATGACGAGTCCGGATGCGGCTGGACCTGACGGCCCGGTTCGAGGCGGCCCGGCCCCAGCTGGGTGCCCTCGCCTACCGCATGCTGGGCTCGATCGATGACGCCCAGGACGCCGTGCAGGAGGCCTGGCTGCGGCTCAACCGCAGCGGCGGCGCGGACATCGCCAACCTGGACGCCTGGCTGACCACGGTGGTGGCCCGCATCTGCCTGAACATGTTGCGCGACCGCCGAACTCGCGACGGCGCCGAGCCGGCGGCCCACCTGCCGGACCCGATCGTGGAGCCGGCCGGCGAGTTCGATCCCGAGCACCGCGCGATGCTGGCCGACGCGGTGGGGATGGCGCTGTTCGTGGTGCTGGACACGCTGCCGCCGGCGGAGCGGCTGGCGTTCGTGCTGCACGACGTGTTCGCCGTCCCGTTCGCGCAGATCGCCGCGATCGTGGACGGCACGCCGGAGTCGGCCCGCAAGCTGGGCAGCCGGGCGCGCCGACGCATCGAGCGGGCCGATCGGGTCCCGGACGGCGACCTGGCCGCGCAGCGCGACGCGAGGTGGTCGACGCCTTCTTCGCGGCGGGCCGCAGCGGGGACTTCGACCGCCTGGTGTCGGTGCTGCACTCCGACGTGGTGCTGCGCGGCGACTTCGGGCCGGCCACCGCGACGGTTCGGGTGCAGGGCGCGGCCGCGGTGGCCAAGCTGGCCCGCAGCTACGCGGAGCCCGAGCGCGAGGCGTGGGCCGCGACGGTCAACGGCGCCGCGGGTGCCGTCATCTTCGTCGCAGGCCGCGCCGCGTCGGTCATGGGTTTCGTGGTGCGCGGCGGCCGGATCCGCGCGATCGACGTGCTGGCGGATCCGGACCGCATCGCGAAAATGGAGCCGGGTGCGCTACGCGCCGATCACTGACCGGCGGCCTGCAGCAACTCCATCGCCGATGCCCGCGACAGCACCCAGCCGCCCTGGTTGACGAAGGTGACGTTCTGGGTGACCGGCGAGGTCAGCTTGGGACCGGACACCGAAACGTCAGCCGTCGCCGCACCCGAGGCGGTCGGTTGGATGTTGGTCACGTCGAACGACAGCGGCAGGTCACCGTTTTTGGCGGCCTTCTGCAGCTTCTTGTCGGCGACGTGCGCTTCCACACCGCTGATCCCGCCCTGCACCAGGTTGCTCTTGTTCGCGAACGGAACACTCGGGTCGGCCAGGCTGTTGAGCAGGCCGGTGAGCTGGTCGGGAGTCGGGACGTTGGCGCCCGCGACCGGCTGTGCCGGCGGCGGATCCTGCGGAAGCGGTGCGCCGACGGCGGCGAGCCGCACGGTGCCCAGCGCGCTCGGCGCCGCGGCGGCGGCCAGTCCGGCGGCGACGCCCCCGACGATGGCCAGCGCCGACACGCCGGTGGCAATGGTTTTGACGGTGTTCATGATTCCCCCTTCGGTGGGCACGAATGTCGACGCGCAGGTGGTACCCCGGTCGCCCTTTGTTGGATGTGCTGGTGCCCCGTTGCATCTGCTAATTCGTGTCCCGGCACCGATACGTTACGGCCTGCCGATGTGCAGACGACATGAGCAAACTGTGCGCCGGCTGTGTGAGCCGATGGTTGCGGGGTAAGACGCCGAACCCCCATGCGCCCCTGGACGGGTGGCGCATGGGGGTCGATGACCGTCGCTGCGTGTGCACGAATTCGGCGACCCGGCAAGGGTTTACCAATGTCGGTCAGTTCATCGCGGTGGCCGCCTGTATCAGCGCGATCGCGGCGTCGTGCTGCAGGATCCAGTTGCCGCCCTGGTTGACGAACACCAGGTGCTTGTTGACCGGCCCGGCGAACTTGGGCCCCGTGATGCCGACGTCGGCTTGGGCCATGTTGGGTCCGGCCGGCGCGATGTTGGTGACGTTGAACTGTTCGGGGAAGTTCCCGTTGCGGTAGGCCTTCCGCAGGTCGTGGTCGGCCACCATACCCTCGTTCTGGCTGACGCCGTTTTCCGCCAAGTTGGCCTTCTCCCGGTAGTTCACGCCCGGATCGGTCACCTAGTTGCAGAGGTTGGCCAATTGATCCACCGTCGGCAACTGGCCCGGCGCTCCCGGCGGCGGGGGCGGCGGTGGCGGCGAGTCTTGCGGCAGCGGCGCTCCGAACGCCGCCAACTGCCGCCAACTGCACGTCATGCAGACCGGTCGGCGCTGCCATGGAAGCCACACCGGCGGCCGGGCCGCCGATGGCGGTCAGCGCCGCCACGCCCGTGGCAATGGACTTCACGGTTTCCAAAGGTCCCCCTTCGATGCACATGGACCGTGGCGGGGTTTTGCGGTTGCACCGCACGCGGTCACACGTCTTCATGGTTGAAGATGGGGTGTCTTCATGGTTAAAGATGGGGTAAGTGTGCCTTGCAACACGGCATTTTGTGTCTCGAGTTGGTCACGTTACGACGACGCTCCGGCCGCGGACCGCGTTTCGCGGTGGCGGCTACTCGCCGGCGAGCACCTCGATCAGGCTCTTGGGCCGGATATCCGACCAATTCTGCTCCACGTACTGCAGGCAGTCGGTGCGGCCGGCCGCACCGAAGACCACGCGCCAGCCCGGGGGCGTCTCGGCGAAGGTCGGCCACAGGCTGTGCTGGTCCTCGACGTCGACCAGCACCACGAAGGTCACGGTGTCGTCGTCAAAGGGGTTGGCGCTCATCATGTCTCCTTCGCGCGGGATACTTCGTCGGGCCAAGGGTCGATCCCAACACCCGGTCGGACAGCAAGCCGAGGCAGCTCAGGTTGGGGAACCCGGGCCCCTGGGTGAGCCCGGACAGGTTCGGCAGGAACAACTTGGGGGTGACGTCGGTGACGGCCAAGTCATAACCTATCGCCTCCTGCAGCCGCTCCGAGCTCAGGGTTCCGCCCAGACCGATCTCCAGCAGATCGAGGGCCTCCTGGCTGAACAGCGGTGCGAACCAAAGCGAGTCGGCACCGGAGCCGTCGATCACCAGGTCGAAGCCGTGCACGGTCTCCAGGTTCTCACTGCCGCGGTTGGTGGACAGCGTCAGCCGGATCTGTCCCTGCACGCCCACAGCGTGGGCGACCCGTCCCCGAAGGTGGTGGACGCGGTCGTCGGCCAGCAGCGCTTCCTGCACGGACGACGAGAACACCCCGCGATCGGTGCGGGTCAACGCATCCCGCCGTTCGGCTAGGGTCAGGGCCGGCCAGTTGGTCGGGTCGGAGAACAGCGAGTTCTCGAAATACCCTTCGCCCCGGGTGAACAGCGTCGCCTGGGGCGAGATGACGGTGATGCTGGACACCCGGTGCCGGAACAACTCGTTGAGCATCGCCGCGGCCGTCTCTCCACCGCCGATCACCGCGACCCGCTCGGCGCTGATCCGGTCGTGGTTGGCGGCGCGATCCCAGAACTGGGCGATGGACAGCATCCGCGGATTGCCTGGGAGAAAAGACTTTTCGGCCTGGCCGGGGCCGGTGATCATCAACGCGTCGGCGTGCACGGTGGTTTCGTGGGTATGCAGCGCCCAGCGGTCCCCGGTGCCGGCCAGTTGTTCGACCTCGCCGTGCACCACGGTCATGCCCACGTGGTCGGCCACCCAGGACAGATACTGGCTCCACCGGCGGTGCGTCGGCGCCGGTCTGCCGCGGTCGATCCATTCGGCGAACGACGCCGTCGCGATCAGATAGGACTGCCAACTGTAGCGGGTCATCCGCTCGTCCAGTTCGGCGTTGCGGCGCGGCACCAGCGCCGAGCGGTAGGGGAAGCCGACGTCCTTTTCCGGGCTGGTACCTAGCCGGTGCGCACCGTCGGTCCAGCCGCCGCTGGCCTGCCAGTTCGCCGCCACGCCGATGCGTTCCACCGCGACCACGTCGGGAACCTCGACACCCATGTCGCGCAGCACCGAAGCTTTGGCGGCCACCGCCACCGCCTTGGCTCCCGCGCCCAGGATCGCAAGTGTGCTCATGTCACCATCTCCCGCAGTGAATCTACCCAAAACTCTTGCAGCACAGTGATATCCGTGTCTGTGAGAATGTCGGGCAGGGTGCGCCACTGCGCGGCCAGCACCCGTTGTCCGCCGTATGTCAGCACCATCGCCGCGATGGTGAGCTCGTGGCGCACCGCCAGGTCGGGCTCGGGGATCGGTGACAGTCCGGCGAGCAGCTCACGCTCGAGCGTCAGCCCGGTGCCGCCGTCGGTGTGGGCGGCGCCCAGGTAGTTCAGCAGCAGTTGCGGCGACGGGAGGCCGGCGAGCCGTTCGGCGGTGTCGTCGCGATGGTAGCGCAGTAGCCCGTAGTCGAGTCCGTCGCCGGGGATCGCGGCCAGCTTGTCGGCCACCCATCGCGGGTCCGCCGCGTCGACCCGGATCGGGTAGATGGAGCTGAGCAGGCCCACTGTGTCGCCGGTGTCGATGGTGTGTGCACCCGGGACGTCCACCAAACTATCGGCGCGGCCGTGTGTTTCGAGCGCCAGCAGTGGCGGCGGCGTGGACTGTCCGCGTTGCCGGCGCCAGCGCGTCACGGTGGCCGCTGTGGCGGCCACCAGCAGCGTGGGCAGCGGCAGACCCGATTCCAGAAGCCGGCGGGTGAGGTCGGCGTCGGCGGCGACGTTGCGGACGAGCAGGTCGCGGGCGCGGTCGCGGGCCGGGTCGACGCGCCGGGCACCGAGATCGGGGTCGTCGCCGTCCAATTCGGACGCCCAGAACCCCACGGTGTCCAATCGTTGCGCACGCGCGGTCAGCGCGTCCGCCCAGCGGCGGTAGCTGGTGTGCTCCCGGACGACCGCCGGCGAGTGACCGGTGGCCGCCGCCGTCAAGGCGGCGCCGAGCTCGCCGAGGACCACCCGCCAGGACGCCGGGTCGAGGGCGATGACGTGCGCGGTGAGCAGCAGCACGCCGTCCCCGCCGGCCGGTCGCAGCCACACCGCGCCCAGCAGCACCCCACGCTCGGGGTCCAGCCGGTCGATCACCCGGGCGGCATGGTCGGCCACCGCCGCGCGCAGATCACCAACCACCGCAACCTCTTCGAGTTCCCTCCCGATGTCGGGAGCCGGTCCCGGAACCAGGGTCATGGTGGCGCGGTCCACCCGGCTGCGCAGCACCTCGTGGCCGCCGATGATGCCGGCCAGGGCGGTCTCCAACTGGTCGCGGCGCAACGTCTGCGGGACCTGGATGGCTTCGGTTTGGGCCAGTCTGCGCGGCTGGCCGTGTTCGTAGAGCCAGCGGCCGTTAGGCAGCAACGGCATCGGGCCCGTTCCGTCGTCCACTCGGCCCGCGGCGGGCGTGCTTTCCGCGTCAATCGCTTCGGCAAGTTCGCGGATGCTGCTGCAGTCGAGAACGAGCCTGGCGCGCAACGCGATTCCGCGGGAACGGGCCTCCTGGACCACGGAGAGCGCCATGATGCTGTCCAGGCCCAGCGCCAGGAAGTCCGCGGTGACGTCGACTCGCGGCTGGCCGAGCAGCTCGGCGATCAGTTCGGCCAGCGCGGATTCGGTGCCGGTCTGTGGCGTGGCCGCGCCGTCGACGGCTTCGGCGTTGTCCACGGCGGCCAGTGCGGTTTCGTCGAGCTTCCCGTTGGGGGTCAACGGGATTTCGTCGACCATGATGATGCGCTGCGGCACCATGTAGTACGGCAGCCGGGCTCTGAGCATGCCGCGCAGCTCGGCCGGGCCCGGCGTGTCGGGTGCGGCTTCGTGCGTCACCACGTAGGCGGTGAGCCGCGGTGCGCCGTCGCGGTGGCGCACCAGCACACCGGCATGCCGGACGGCTGGGTGCGATTCCAACGCAGCCGCGATCTCGCCGGGCTCCACCCGGTGGCCGCGGATCTTCACCTGGGCGTCGGCCCGGCCCACGTATTGCAGTGAGCCGTCGGGCAACCGGCGCACCAGGTCCCCGGTTCGATACATCCGTTCGGAGGTCGCGAACGGGTCGGCGACGAACCGGGACGCGGTCTCCCCCGCGCGGCCCAGATAGCCGCAGGCCAGCTGGGCGCCGCCCAGGTACAGCTCGCCGGTCGCCCCGCACGGCACCGGGCGCAACTCGGAGTCCAGCACGTAGCCGCGGGTGTGCCGGGTGGGCCGCCCGATGGACGGCTCGGCGTGCTCGGCGATGGCGGCCACCACCGCCTCGACGGTGGTCTCGGTCGGGCCGTAGCAGTTGTACGCCGACATCGTTGTGGTGTTGCACGCGTTGCGGATTCGGGTCCAGGCCTCGCTGCCGAGCGCCTCGCCCCCCAACGCCAGCACGGTCAGCGGCGCCTTACTTAGCAGGCCGAAGGCCTGCAGCTGGGCGAACATCGACGGGGTGGTGTCGATCATGTCGACGCCATGCTCGGCGATCAGCGCGACCAGCGCCTCCGCGTCGGTCTGGGTGGCTTCGTCGACGACGTGCACGCCGTGGCCGTCGAGCAATGCAACCAGCGGCTGCCAGGCGGCATCGAAGGCGAAGGACCAGGCGTGGGCGATGCGCAACGGGCGGCCCAGCGCGGCCGCCGCCGGGCGTAACACCCGGTCCAGGTGGTCGTCGGCGTAGGCGCCCACCGCACCGTGAGTTCCGATGACGCCCTTGGGTTCTCCCGTCGTGCCGGAGGTGAACACCACATAGGCGGCCTGGGCCGGCGGGATATCGGGCTGCTCGAAGCCGCCGTGCTGGGATCGGTCGGCCTCGAGGAGTTCGTCGATCCTCTCCTCGTCCAGCACGATCGAGGCGCCGGACTGGCGCAGAATCGAGTTCACCCGCGGCGCGGGCATTCCCGGCTCCATCGGCACGCACATGCCGCCGGCCTTCAGCACCGCCAGCATCGCGGCGACGTAGCGCGGCCCGCGGAAAAGCTTGATCGCGACCGGTGTTTCGGGTTCGACCCCGTGCGCGACCAGTTGTGCCGCAAGCCGGTTGGTCGCCTCGTCCAGCTGGCGGTAGCTCAGCGTGCCCTGCGCCCAGCTGACCGCCGGGGCCTCCGGTGTCTGCGCCACCACGTCGGCGAATCGGGCGGGCAGGCATTTCGGTGACGGCGGCGCGATCGGCCCGGCGGCGCGCAGCGGTGCGGCTTCGTCGTCGAACAGGACGCTGACAGCACGCAACGGGCGCTCCCAGTGCCGCAGCAGTCGGTCGGCGGTGGTCAGCAGCCGCCGCCCGAACGCCTCGGCGGGAATGACACCGAGCGCGCCGTCGACCACTTCGATCAGCACCACCAGTTCGCCGCCTTCCATGTGGGCGGCGACAGCGATCGGGAAGTGGGACAGCGTTTGCAGGGACGACGGCCGGAATGTCGCACCGCCGGCGGACAATTCACCGCTGGCGGTCAATCCGTCCATCGGGAAATTCTCGTACACCAGCAGCGTGTCGAACATCTCCCCGATCCCGCCGAGGGAGCGCAGCTGGGCATGCCCGAGGTAGCTGTGCTCACGCAGCAGCGCGGCGTCGCGCTGCACGGCCC
The DNA here is from genome assembly GCA_002291465.1 of Mycobacterium lepraemurium. Classification (GTDB taxonomy): domain Bacteria; phylum Actinomycetota; class Actinomycetes; order Mycobacteriales; family Mycobacteriaceae; genus Mycobacterium; species Mycobacterium avium. Next base: position 2,682,757 of record CP021238.1, read on the forward strand.
GGCACTGTTCGCCGACGGTCGCGGCCGGGTCGAGCCGCACCCGCAGCGGCACGGTGTCGATGAACAGACCGACCATGGTCTCCATACCAGTTAACTCCGGCGGCCGGCCCGACACCGTGACCCCGAAAACCACGTCGCGGGTATCGGTCAGCCGAGACAGCACCAGCGCCCACGCCATCTGCATCAGGGTGTTGACGGTGATGCCGCGGGACTGGGTCTGGCCGGCCAGCCGCGCGGTGGACTCGGCCGGCATCCGCAATTCGGTGGTGCGCGGCAACGCAGTCCGCTGTCCCCCGGTCGCCTCGACCGAGCCGAGCGAGGCGGCCAGCAGGGTGGGACCGGGCAGCCCGGCCAGGTGTTCGCGCCAAACCCGTTGGCTGGCTTGCAGATCGCGGCCAGCCAGCCAACCGATGTAGTCGCGATAGGGCCGCGGCGCGGCAGGAAGCGCCGACGGATCGCCGCCGGCCCGGTACAGGGTCATCAGCTCGTTGACGAACACCGGCAGCGACCAGCCGTCGATCACGATGTGATGAGCGGTCAGCACCAAACGCCAATGCGCATCCGGTAATTCGATGAGCAGGAAACGGATGGCCGGCCCGCGCTCGAGATCGAAGAGGCGCCGGCGTTCGGCGGTTTCCAGCATCGGCACCTCAGCGGGCGAGGCCGTGACGAACCGCCACGGCAGCTCGACCCGGGACGGCACGATCTGCACCGGCCGCGGGATGCCCCGGGAAAAGAAGCTGGCCCGCAGGTTCGGATGGCGCACCAACATCATTTCCGCGCAATCGCGCAGCAGGGCGACATCGAGTGTCCCGGTGATGTCGGCGGCCATCCCGATCACGTACGGGTCGTCCGCCGGCTGGCCGTCGGCGAACTCGGCAAGCGTGGTCAGCGAATACAAGCCCTCCTGCAGCGGGCTCAGCGCCATCACGTCCTCGATGTCGGGGGCGACATCGGTTCCGGCAGCGGTCATGCGGTGCCTTCCCGCGACGACGACCAAAGCTGGGTCACCGCGGCCAGATCCGAGGCCGACAACCCGGAGGTGCTCCGGCTCGAACCGGATGTCGGCCGGATGATCGTCCAGCCGACCGTCACTATCGTTGTCTCCCAACGCATCCAGGGTGGCGGCCAGCTGCTGCACGGTGGGGTTCTCGAAGATCATCCGCGGACTCACCGGCAGGCCGGCTGCCCGCGCCCGCGACGCCAGCTGCACCGACAGGATGCTGTCGCCGCCCAGCGCGAAGAAGTCGTCGAACCGCCCGACCTCGGGTGTGGACAGCAGCTCGGCGAACACGTTGGCCAATGCCCGTTCGGTGTCGGTGCGGGCCGGCTCGGTCCGACCGCCGGTGCTGACCGCCGGCCGGGGCAGGCCGGGCCGATTCAGCTTGCCGGATTCGGTTTTAGGCAGGGCGTCGAGCACGGTCAGCGACGACGGCATCATGTAACCCGGCAAGGTGGCAGCGATCTCGACGCGCACCTGTGCGGCGAACGCCGCCTTCTCGGCCTCGTCGGCAATGGGCCGTTGCGGCACCACGTAGCCGGCCAGGGAGGTGCCGCCGTGCACCTCCCAGGTGCGGGCCGCCGCCGCGGCGACGCCATCGGCGCCCGCCAGAGCCGCCTCGACCTCGGCCAACTCGACCCGGAAACCACGGACCTGCACCTGGTGGTCGGAGCGCCCGACGAATTCCAGCTGGCCTTCCTCGGTCCACCGGGCCAGGTCGCCGCTGCGGTACAGGCGCGAACCGAGTTCCGTACCGAACGGATTGGCGACGAACCGGGCCGCGGTCAGGGCGAGACGTTTCCAATACCCCCGAGCGAGCTGGTCGCCGGCGTAGTAGAGCTCCCCCACCACGCCGACCGGCACCGGGCGCAGCCCGTCGTCGAGCAGATACGCCTGCGCACCCGGAACGGGTTTCCCGACAAGCGGATTCGGCGGACTCAACGGCCCGCGGGACACCGCGCCGGAGGTTTCGGTCGAGCCGATGTTGTTCAACAGCTCGGGGCCGCCGCCGTCGGCTTCGGCGCACACCGACACCAGCCGCTGCAGCAGCGAGGTGCTGACCGGCTCGCCGCCGCACACCAGCCGCGACAGCGAGCGCACCGCATCGGGCCGGCTGTCCAGCAGCGCGGAAACCAGGCTGGGCACCGCGGTCACCTGGGCGACCGAATGCCGGTGCATCAACTCCCCGAGCGCCTCGGGGTCGCGGTGTTCGCCGTCGTCGGCCAGGAGCATCGTCGCGCCCGCCGCCAGCCCGGCCAGCATCTCCATGCCGCCTTCCAGGAAGGTGATGGATGCCTGCGCCAATCGAACGTCGTCGGTACGCGGCGGGTAGTGCCGCAGCTGCCAATCCAGCCGGGCCGCCATCGAGCGATGCGTTCCTACAGCACCTTTCGGCTTGCCGGTGGAGCCCGAGGTGAACACCAGATACATAGGATCGTCGGGGTGGGGCGGTCGCAGTCGACCCGCCCGCGGGTCCACGTCATCGCGGTCCACCAGCGCGCGCACCTGCGGATCGTCCAGCGAGAGCAGCTCGACCCCGGGCAGAGCCGACATGGTGTCCACCGCCTCGACCGTCGCGACCACGACCGGTGGCCGCACGTCGTCGAGCATGAATTGCTTACGCGCAGAAGGATATCCGGGATCGATGGGGAAGTAGCCGGCACCGGCCTTCATGATGGCCACCAGCGCCACCACCAGCTCGATGGTGCGCCGGGTGGACAGCCCGACCAGCGTGCCCGGTCCTACCCCCCTGTCGACGAGTAGCGCGGCCAGGTTGTCCGAACGGCGGTGCAGCGCAGGGTAGTCGATGTGCTCGGCGCCGCAGCGCACCGCGATCCGGTCGGCCCCCAGCGACCGGGTGGGTTGCAGCAGTTCCGGTATCGTGCGCGGCCGGTCCCGTGGCGGCTGCGCGCCGCGGCTCCACTGTCGCAGGATGCGCTGTTGTTCGCCGGCGTCGATCAGCGCGACGTCCCGCAACGTCTGGTCGAGGTCGTCGGCGAACGCGGTGACGGCCCGGACCAGCCATCCGGCCAGCCGCTCGATGGTGGTCCTGCGATACAGATCGGTGCGGAAGATTAGATGACAGTTGTAGCCGATGTCGCCGGCGCCGTCGGTGCCGAAGAAATTCACGCTCAGGTCGGCGTGCGCCATGTCGAAGACGGGATCCAGCGACGTGCACACGGTGTCCTTGTCCTGGCCGTCGCCTCCGGCGGGTGCGGTCTCGATGACCCGGATGGCGGACAGCTGATTGCGGACGTGCACGACGACCTGGAACAGCGGATTGCGCGACAGTGACCGCACCGGGCTGACGCTATCGACCACCCGGTCGAACGGCAGGTCCTGGTGCGCATAGGCGGCCAGTGCGGTTTCCCGGGCCCGCTTGAGCAGTTCGCGCAACGTCGGGTTGCCGTCCAGGTCGTTGCGCAGCACCAGGATGTTGACGAAAAAGCCGATCAGCTGGTCCAATTCGGCTTCGGTGCGACCGGCTACCGGGGTGCCCAGCGGAATGTCCACGCCGCCACCGGCCTTGTGCAGCACGACGGCGACCGCCGTTTGCAGCAGCATGAACTCGGTGATACCCAATTCGCGGCACACCTCGGCGAGCTTGACCCTGGTGGCCGCGTCGATGTGGAAGTCAACGGATTCGCCGTCCCCGCTGGACACCGGCTGGCGGGGGAAATCCGGACGTAGCCCGGTGTCCTCCGGCAGCCCGGCCAGCTGCCGGGTCCAGTACTCGCGCTGCGCACCGGCAACCGCGGACTCCTGGCCGCCGGCGTCACCGAGAAACGTGCGCTGCCAGGCCGCGTAGTCGGCGTACTGCACGCGCAGCGGAGCCCAGGACGGCGCTTCCCCACCGCGCCGCGCGCGGTAGGCGGTCATCACGTCGGCGAACAGCACACCCGCCGACCAATGGTCGGATGCGATGTGGTGCACGACCAGGGACAGCACATGCTCGGCCGCGTTCTCGACGCGCAGCACCGCGACCCGGATCGGCAATTCGCCGTCCAGCTCGAAGCAGTGCCGCCGCTCAGCGTCGAGCTGCTGCTGCAGCCAGGCGTCGTCGGGGCCGTCCTCGCGGCGCACCGGGATCTCGACGCCGGGCGGGACCACCACCTGGTAGGGCACGCCGTCGAGTTCGACGTAGCGGGTGCGCAGGATCTCGTGCCGGGCGACGACGTCGCCGACGGCCGCGATCAGCGCGTCGATGTCCCACGGGCCGGTCAGCTTCGCCGCGAAGGGAATGTTGTTGACCGGACTGGGCCCATCCATCCGGTAGGCGAACCAGCTGCGCAGCTGGGACGCCGAAAGCGGCAGGGGCTCGTCGTGGGCGGTCACGATCAGTTTGAGCCGCGATCCGGTCAGTTCGCCCGAACTCAGCTGATCGACCCGCTCCGCCAACAGGCCCACCGTCGCGAGCTCGAACACGTCGCGGATCCCGATCTCGACCCCGCATTCGGCGCGGATCGTGGTGACCAGTTTGGTCGCGACCAGCGAGTGGCCACCCAAATCGAAGAACGAGTCGTCGACGCCCACCCGTTCGTGACCGAGAAGTCCGGAAAACAGTTGGGCGATACGGTGTTCGGTGGGAGTCGTGGGATCGCGGTATTCAGTGCCCGCCCCGATCTGCGGCTGCGGCAGCGCGGCGCGGTCGATCTTCTGGTGCGCGGTGATCGGGATCTCGTCGAGCACCACGTAGGCGGCCGGCGTCATGTAGTCCGGCAGCGCGGCCGCCACCCGGGCCCGGATACGTTCGACGTCAACGGTTTCCGTGCCGGCACCCTGGGCCGGTGTCACGTATCCCACCAGGCTCTTGCCCAACTGGGGCAGGTCCATGGCCAGCACGACCGCTTGCCCCACGCTGGGGTCGACCGAGATGGCGGCGGCGATCTCGCCCAGCTCGATGCGGAAGCCGCGGATCTTCACCTGTTCGTCGGCGCGGCCGACGAACTCGATGTCGCCGTTGGCGTTGCGTCGGGCCAGGTCGCCGGAGCGGTACATGCGCCCGCCCCGGGAGAACGGGTCGGTGACGAAACGCTCGGCGGTCAGCTGCGGCCGGCGGTGGTATCCGTGCGCGACATGTGTTCCGGCGATGTAGATTTCGCCGATCACACCGGGGGGAACCGGCTGCAGGGCGTTGTCGAGCAGATACACCCGGGTGTTGATCTTGGGCCGCCCGATGGGCACCACCCGGGTCCCCTGTGCGCCTTCCACCGGGTAGCTGGTGCAGTTGACCACCGTCTCGGTCGGCCCGTAGAAGTTGTACAGCGACGCGTCGAAGGTGGCGTGGAACTTGTCGGCGATCTCGCCGGGCAGCGCCTCGCCGCCGATCGGTACCCGCCGCAGGGTGCGCCACTGGCTGACCCCCGGCAGCGACAGGAACAGCCCCAGCAGCGACGGCACGAAGTGCATCGACGTGATGCCCTCCCGGGCCAGCAGTTCGGTGAGGTAGCCGATGTCACGCAACCCGTCGGGCCGCGGAATCACCAGGCGCGCACCCATGATCAGGGTGCCGAAGATCTCTCCGATGGACACGTCGAAGCTGGGCGATGCGACCTGCAGCAGCCGGTCCGTCTCGTCGATGCGGTACTCGTCGCCGAACCAGACCAAGTACTCGGCGATGGGCGCATGTGGCACCGGAACGCCCTTGGGCAGCCCGGTGGAACCCGAGGTGTAGATGAGGTAGGCGGTGTTCTGCGGGGTCAGCGGCCGGAGCAACTCGGTGGGCGCGGTGGCCGGATAGTCGGCCAGGCCGGTAACCGGTTCGCGCAGCATGAGTTTGGCGTCGGCGTCGCTGAGGATGAAGTTCAGCCGGTCCTGCGGATAGGTGGGGTCCACCGGCAGGTACAACCCGCCCGCCTTGAGCACGCCGAGCGCGGTGATGACCAGCTCGGGTGACTTGTCCAGCAGCACCGCGACCCGGTCCTCGGTGCCGACGCCCCGCTCGATGAGCCAGTGCGCCATACGATTCGACTCTTCCTCGATGTCCCGGTAGGTGTAGGTGCGGCCCTCGTAGACGACGGCAACGGCGTCGGGGGTGCGCGCCGCCCGGCGGCTGACCAACTCGGACAACGTGGCGGCCGGGGTGATGAATTGTTCACCGGTCGACACCGCGCGCAGCCACTCGGCGTCCGCGTCGCTCATCAGCGCGCATGCCGACAGCGTCGCGTCCGGGTCGGACAGCAGGCTGTCCAGCAGGGTGCGGTAGTGCCGCAGCATCTGCTCCACCAACTGCTGATCGAGCACCTCGACCAGATACTCGGCCTCCACCAAACCGCCACCGGAACCGTCCGGCGTGCGGTTCAGCTCGACCATCAGGCTCAGTGGCAGCTGGTTGAAATGCCCTCGCAAATCGCCGCGTTCACAGCGCACGCCGGGCGGGCAGAAGCCGGCACCGTCGGGCTCGCGCTGCCCGAAACTGACCCGGGTCATCCGGTCGGCGCCGTGCCGGCGATCCGGATTCGATTCGCGCACCAGCCAATCCAGGTCGGCGCGGGAGTGAGCGAAGGCGCCCACCGCGCCGTCGTGGGTTTGGGCCAGCAGCTCGCGAAAGCTCTGATGCGACTGCGGTCGCAACCGGATGACCACGGTGTTGCCGTAGTAGCCGATGACGTTCTCGGTCGCCGCGCCGCGGTTGAGCACCGGGGCGGCGACGAGGAAGTCCGTCGACCCGGTGTAGCGGTGCACAAGCGCGGCGAACGCGGCCATCAACACCATGTACGGGGTAGCGCCCGTCTCGCGGGCCAGCGCGGCCGCCCGGTCGACGATCTCCGCCGGCAATTCAGCGAAGGTACGCTGCGCGCGCCAGGTGCTGGGCACCACCGAACCGTTGGGTCCGGGCAGCTCGAGCGGCTCCGGCAGATCGGCCATCAGCGGACGCCAATAGTCCAGGTCTTCCCGGCGGATCGCGGTCGGATCCGCCGATAGGTCCGGCACCACCGGCGTGGCCTCGAAGTCGCCCGGGGCGGTGTACGCCCGAGTCAGGTCGGCGAAAAACGGCGCCCATGAGCCATCGTCCCAGGCGATGTGGTGGGCAGTGATCAACAGCATCAGCTCGTCGTCGGCCAGGCGGGCCGCCGTGACGCGCAGCGGCGAATCCTTGCTCAGGTCGAACGGCCGGCGAAAGTCCCGCTGGGCCAGCACATCCAGCCGCAACCGGCGCGCCTGCTCGGTCAGCCCGGACAGGTCGTGTTCGGCCCACTCGGGCCGCAGGTCCGCGCGGAGCACCGGCCGCGGGTCCCCCTCATCGGTGGTGTCATACGTGGTGTGCAGGACCGGGTGTCGGACCGCAACGGCATCGACCGCGCGGTGCAGCCGCCCGGTGTCGACGCCGCCGGTGAGGCGATAGGATACACAGATGTTGAGCAGCGCGCTGTCGGGATCGACCGACTGCACGAACCACATCCGGTGCTGACCGACGGACATGCGTGGCTCGTCGTGCGTGGCCGTGCCGGCCGACCGGGACAGCCCGCGCTCAGCAAGCTTGCGGCGCAACAACTCCAGGCGCTCGTCGTCGAGGCGGGCGCCGGCGCCGGTGGTTTCTGTCACGCTAGGAGTCCAACCTTTCTAGCATTGCGAGCGTTGAGGGATGCGCACCGCTGACGGTGCCGGTGCGCTGGACGGTTGGTGGGGCCACGGGGCCGCCGGTGGCGGCGGCGCGCAGCGCGTCGACTAGCTCCGCGACGGTGATGCCGCCGAGCATGCGGGCCACCGGAACCGAGTCGCCCACCATGCGGCGCAGCCGCTTGCGCAGATCGAGCGCGAGCAATGAGTCCACGCCGAGGTCGATGAGCGACGCGCTGGGATCGATCGACACCGAGTCACCCAGGTGCAGCGTCACGGCCAGTTCCGCCCGCACCACCTCCGCCAGGGGCTTGCCCGCCGGGGCGGCGACGGCCGCCTCGTCGTCGCGGGTCGGCGTATCGCTGAACAGCATTGGCATTCCCTGGATTTCGAAGAACACCTGCAGCCGGTCGAAGTCGGCGTCGAAGATCAGCGGATCGGACTCGTACCGGTGCAGGCTGGCCTGCAGCGCCCGCCGCGGGTCCATCGCCACCAGTCCGGAGCGTTCGGTGCGGGCGATCTCACTGCCCGCCACCACCCCGACGTCCTGCAACAGCCCCCACCGAATGGCCGTGCAGTCCAGACCCCGGGCGCGCAGCTGGGTTGCCAGCACGTCGAGCATCCGGTTGGAGGCTGCGTACGCCGCGTGGTGGTAACCGCCCCACACGCCGAAAACCGAGGAGCAGGCCAGGATTCGGCAGTCCGGCCGCAGCGGCCAGACGTCGGCCATCAGCGCCAGTCCGCGGACCTTGGCCGCGCACACCGCCGCCACGTCGGCGCCGGTGAGATCGGTTCGCGAACGCGCCTGCGCGATGCCCGCGGTGTGGATCAGCAGCGTCGCGCCCGAGCCCGCGTATCGGACGGCGGCCTCGGTCACGGCGGCGCGGTCGGTGATGTCGCAGCGCGGGGCCGACACCCGGGCGTCGTGGCTGCCGGTGAGTTCACGCAACACGGCCGCCTCGATCCCGTTGCGGCTCAACAGGGTGAGGTTGCGCGCCCCGCGCTGCAGGCAGTACCGCGCGTAGTGCAGTCCGATGGCGCCGCTGCCGCCGGTGATCACCACATGCTCCAGGGCGGCGTCATCGAGGGGCCGGTCGGCGGATTCGTTGTGCGCGCGGAAGGTTCGGACATGACGTCGCGGCGACTGCTCGCCGCGCAGCGCAACCTCGGCCGGCTCCGCGAGCAGAACCTCGATGATCGCGTGCGCGGTGGCGGCGTCGACGTCGCGGTGCGGCAAGTCGAGATGCCCGAAGGCCTGGTCCGGGAACTCGAAGCCGATGCTGCGGTGCATCGCCGCCAGCGCCGCCTGCGCGACGCAGGCCTGATCGTCATCGCCATCGACGTGTTCGGCGCGCGCGGTCAGCAGCCAGGCCGCCCGGCATCGCGGGCCGATCAGTCCCCGGTAATCGGGGAGGCCGGCGTCCTCGCAGGCGCCGATCTGCTCGACGGCGGCGACGGCGTCGAGCTGGTCGAGCTCCGGGGCGACGATGGCCAGGATCTCCGCCTCGCCGGGCGCGACCACCCGGCAACCGCCTTGTGCCGCCGCGGCATCGGCGAGCCGCCGGGTCATCGGGTGCGCACCGGCGAATCCGAGGTCGGCCGCCGTCGGTGTGGTCGGGGACGTGGTGTGCCGCCAATCCTCGACGGCCACGGTGAGCCTCGGCCGCGGCGCCGCTTCGGTGACGCGGTCCGGTGCGGCCCACAGGTGGATCGCCCGCATAGGAGCGTTCGGGAATCCGTGCAGCGCAGGCTGATTGCGGGTGGGCACGGTCTCGGACCACCGGTATCCGGGATCGGCGGTCGCGACGGCGGCCATACTCGCCGACAGCGATTCGGTGATGGGCCGGTCGCGGTGCCCCGAGCCGACGATCACGGCCGACTCGTCGTCGATGATGCCGGACAGCGGGTACAGCAGCGAGGGATGCGCCGAGAGCTCCACGAAAGCATCCGTCCCAAAGCTAGCCGCGCATTGCACAGCTAGATCGAATCGTACTGTGCTGCAGAGATTTTCATACCAGTAGCTGGCGTAGTCGGTTGTCGCCGCCACCTCGGCGCCGCGGGTGGAGCCGATGAACCGTATCGGGGAGTCCCGGAAAGCCGATTGCGGGGTCAGCTCGGCCAGCGCGGCGCGCAATGGTCTCAGTGCGCTGGTGTGGCCGGGATAGTCGACGAAGAGCTGATGGGCGAAGATCTCCCGCTGCTGCGCCGACCGCACCGCGGCGGCCACCGCGTCGTGGTCCCCGGCGACCACGGTGGACGCCGGCCCGTTAACCGCCGAGACCTCCATCCAGCCGGGTGTTGTGGCCAGCAGCGACTCGGCGTCGACGGCACCGGCGCCCAGCACGGCCATCGCGTAGCGGCCGGTCAATCGGTCGACGACGGTGGCCCGGGCGACCACCAGCGCGACGGCGTCCGGCAGCGAGATCGCTTCGGCGACATACGCCGCCGCCACCTCACCGAGGCTGTGCCCGATGGTCATTTCGGGCAGCACCCCGAAGCAGCGCCACGCTTCGGCCAGGCCGACCGCATGGGTGAACTGCGCGCCCTGGATCTCGGGACGGGTCCAGCTCTGCTCGTCGGGGCTCACCAGATACGGGAGCGGGGAAGGGAACCCGGCGGCGACGAACGCCTGCGCGCACCGATCGGCCGCCTCGCGGTAGGCCGGCAGCAGCCGGTAGGCGTCGGCTCCCATCGCCTGCCATTGATTGCCCTGCCCCGGAAACACGAACGCGATCCGCGGCGGCGTCGTCCGGGCCGAGCGGGTGATCAGCGCGTGCTCCTCGCCGCGGGCGATCGCCGCCAGTCCGGCGGCGAGTTCGGCGCGGTCTGCCGCGCGCAGCAGGGCGCGGTGCCGGCGCACCCGCCGCAGCCACAGCAAGGTGCCGGCCACCGCACCGGTCGCTTCGGTCGATTCGCCGATACGGTCGAGATACTCGAGGATCGCCGCGGCGTCCCGGCGGATCAGCTCCGGGTCGTGGGAACTGAGCAGCACCGGGATGCGCCCGTCCGGCAGGCCGTGGGTCGGCATCATACTACCTCGGGCATGGAGACGATCAGGTGCGCGTTGGTGCCCGCGATCCCGAACGCGGACGCGGCCGCGGTGCGCTGCCCGTCGATCGCCGGCCACGGCGTCAACGTCTGCGCTAACCGCAAACCCTGGTTTTCCCAGTCGATTTCGCAGCTGGCTTCGGTGGCGTGCAGGGTGGGCGGGACGGCGCCGTGTTCGGCGGAGACCAGCACCTTGGCCAGGCCTAGCGCGCCGGCCGCGGCCAGCGAGTGGCCGAGGTTGGATTTCACCGACCCCAGCAGGGCACCGGGGCCGGGTTCGGTGTCGCCGTAAGTCTGTGCCAGCGAGCGCAACTCGGTGCGGTCGCCGAGCCTCGTTCCGGTGCCGTGCCCCTCGATCATGCCCACTTCGGCGGGCTTGACCCCGGATTCGCCGAGGGCCCGCCGGAACAGCCGGACCTGGGCATCGCCGCTGGGCGCGCTGAGCCCGGCGCTGCGCCCGTCCTGGTTGATCGCGGTGGCGCGCACCTCGGCCACGACCCGCCGGCCGGCTTGCCGCGCCGCCGATTTGCGTTGCAGCACAAAAATTGCCGCTCCCTCGGCCCACACGGTTCCGCTGGCCTGGGCGCTGTACGGGCAGCAGTGTCCGTCGTCGGAGAGCGCGTGTTGTTTGGAGAACTCGACGAAGAATCCCGGCGAGCCCAGCACGTTGACCCCGCCGGCCAGGGCCAGGTCGCAGTCGCCGTTCTGCAACGAACGAACCGCCACGTGAAACGCCACCAACGCCGAGGCGCACGAGGAGTCCACAGTCAGTGCCGGACCGGTCAATCCCAGCGTGTAGGCGATCCGGCCGGAGATGACGCTGAGCGCCGTCCCGGCCAGCAGGTGACCGCTGTGCTCGGAGAACCTGGCCATTTCCGGTCCGTAGCCGGTGGCCGAGGCCCCGACGAAGCAGCCCACGTCCTCTCCGGCGAGGTCGTCGGGATTGATGCCGCTGTTTTCCAGGGCGCGCCAGGCCACCCGCAGCGCGACCCGCTGCTGGGGGTCCATCACCACCGCTTCACGGGGCGAGATGCCGAAGAACTCCGGGTCGAAAGTGGCTGCGCCGCTGAGGAATCCACCGCGGTCATGGATCTGTTTGAAGCCGCTGCGCCGGGATCCGGCGAGCAGTTCGCTCACCGCCCAGCCGCGGTCGGTGGGGAACGGGCCCAGCGCCTCGCGGCCGTGGACCAGCAGCTCCCAGTAGTCTTCGGCGGTCTCGATGCCGCCGGGCGCCTCGACACCCATCCCCACGATCACCACCGGGTCGATGCCGACGGCATCGAACCCGTTCTCAGACATCGGCGTCACCCGGCATTCACCTGCGCCGCGACCGTTTCGACGTGGTCGTAGAGGTAGAAGTGCCCGCCGTCGTACAGCGACATGGCAAAGGATCCGGCGGTATGTCTCTCCCATTGCCGGAGCACGCCGGTTGCGATGCGGTGGTCATGATGGCCGCCCAGCACATGGATGTCCGCGCCGATGCGGACATCGGGGCTGGGGTCGTACCCGTTGAAGGCTTGGTAGTCGGCGCGCACCGCGGTCGTCAGCAGTTCGGAGAATTCTTCGTCGGCAAGCAATTCGGGGTCGGTGCCGCCCAAATCCGCGATGTCGGCGAGCAGCCCGTCGTGGGTGGTCGGCAGTTCGGGCATGTCGCCGACCACGCAGGGCGGCGGGCCGGCCGACACCCACAGCTTGCGCACCGGGGTTCCGTTCGCCTCGGCTACGCGGGCGAATTCGAAGGCGACGACGCCGCCCAGGCTGTGCCCGAACAACGTCAGCGGCGCCACGCCGGGCCAGGGCGCGGCCCGGAACAGGCCGGCGGCCAGATCATGCACGCTCTCGTGGGCGGGGTCGCCGAGGCGCTCGGCCCGCTGCGGGTACTGCACGATGTAGGTGTCGGCGCCCGCGGCCAACGCCGCCGCGAGCACCCGATAGCTCGCGGCGGCCGCGCCGGCATGCGGGAACACTATGGTGGCGCCCGTCCCCGACGCCGGGCCGCCGCAGCCCGGGGCCAGCTTTATCCAGGACGGGAAGGCGGAGGGCATGGTGGCGATGGTATTAAATATCATTGCACCAGTTACGATTTCGTCGTTTGCCGGGTAGCCGCCAGAACTGATTCAGCATCCATGCCGATCACCTCCAGATACAACTCGACGACGTGGTCGAGCCGGTCGGGGTCGTCCTCGGCGGCACGCAGCACCGCGGCCAGCGCCGACACCGTCCGGTTGGCGAAGATGTCGGCGACCATGACGTCGGGCGCGTCCAGCCAGGCCCGGATTCGCGCCACCGCCTGGGTGGCGAGCACCGAATCACCGCCGAGCGCGAAGAAGTCGTCGTCCACGCCGACGTCGTCCCGCCCGAGCAGATCGCCCAGGATCAGCGCCAGCGCGCCTTCCAGCGGTGTGGATTCCGCGCGGTGGCCGGGCGAGCGCGATTGCCCGAAGACGCTGTGCAATTCGCTTGCCACGGCCCGGCGATCGAGCTTGCCGGCCGCGGTGAAGCCGATCCGCTCCACCACCGCGACGTGGCGCGGGATCATGTGCGCGGGAACGAGGTCGGCGAGGTACTGCCGGACCCGCTCGCCGGTCAGGGCGGGGTCGTCGGTGCCCACCTGGGCGGCCAGCACGTCGGATTCGCCCGACCCGGCGATCAGGGCGGCCACCGCCGTGCGCACCCCGGGCACCCGCCGCAGCGCGGACTCGATCTCACCCAGCTCGACGCGGTACCCGCTGATCTTGACGCGGTGGTCGGCGCGCCCGACGAATTCGAGGGTTCCGTCCGGCCGGTAGCGAACCAAATCGCCGGTGCGATACCAGGTTCGGCCGTCGTGCTCGACGAAGCGCTGCGCGGTGAGATCGGGGCGGCCGCGGTAACCGCGGGCGATGCCACGCCCGGACACCCAGAGTTCCCCGGGCACCCAATCCGGACAGTCACCGCCGGTGTCGCCGACGACGCGGCAGACGTTGTTGGGCAGCGGGACGCCGAACGGCAGCGCCGTCCAGTCCGCCGGGATCGGTTCGGTCACCTCGAAAATCGTGTTGTGCACCGGTGTTTCGGTCGCCCCGCCGAGGCCGGCGAACCGTAGGCCGGGCGCTTCGGCCCGCAGCCTGCGCACCACCTCGGGCCGCACCCAGTCGCCGCCGGTGGGCACCACCCGCACCGATGACAGCCGCCCGCGGCCGACCTCGACCAGCATCTCCAGCCATCCGGGCATGAAATGCAGCACCGTGACGCGGTGGGTGTCGATCAGCCGGGCCCACGCATCGGGGTCACGCCGCTGCGCCTCGTCGACCACCACGATGGCGCCGCCGGTGCGCAACGTGACGAACACGTCCATCACTGAGATGTCGCCTTCCAGGGTCGACAGGGCCAGGCATCGATCCGCGGGGCCGATCTCGAAGTGGCGGCCGATGAATTCCACGGTGTTCATCGCAGCATCGTGGGTGACTTCGACGCCTTTCGGCTCTCCGGTCGACCCCGAGGTGAACAACACGTAGGCGAGCTCGCCGGGATCGACTCTCGCGCAGGCGATCTCGGCGTCCGCGGGAGCACCGCCCAGCACGTCGGCAAGGACCAGCCCGGGCACCGGCAGCGACAGCTGCCGCCCGCCGCACACCAGGGCCAGGCGCACCCGGCCGGATTGCAGGATGCGCTCGACGCGATCGCGGGGCTGGTCGGCCCCGACCGGCAGATAGGCAGCGCCGACATACAGGATGCCCAGCACCGCCGGGATCTGCTCGGCGCTCTTCGAGCCGACCACCGCGACGGTGTCCCCGGCGCCGGCGCCGGCCGCGCGCAGCGCCGCCGCCACCGCAAGGGCCTGATCGCGCAGCTGCGCGTAGCTGAGGTCGCCGGAACTGGCGAACACCGCGGGCGCATCCGGCTGCCGCTCGGCTTGCCGGAAGAACCCGTCGTGCAAGGCTTCTCCGCTGGGCGGCGCGGTGCGCCCGTTGATCGCCTCGCGCACGGCGCGCTGCGCCTCGGGCAGCGCCGCGAGTCCCGGCGCGTCCCAGGCGTCGTCGGCGGAGGCCAACCGCAGCAGCTCGTCGATGTGGTAGGTGAACATGGCGTCGATCACCCCGGATTGGGAAAAGCCTTCCCGCACATCCCAATTCACCATCACGCCGCCATCGAATTCGGTGACCTGGGCGTCGAGCAGCACCTGCGGTCCCTGAGAGATGATCCAGGCCGGCGTGCCGAACTGGTCGGTGACCTCCGGGCTGAACAGTTCGCCGAGTCCCAGCGCGCTGGTGAAAACCACCGGGGCCAGTACCTGGGTGCCGCGATGACGGCTCAGGTCGCGCAGCACCGACAACCCCGAATAGGCGGAATGGGCGGCGGCCGTGCGCATCGCGTCCTGCACAACCTGAGCGCGCGCCGCCGCGGTGTGCGCGTCGACCAGGTCGACGTCGAGCAGCAGCGAGGAGGTGAAGTCGCCGACCAGCGCGTCGACGTCCGGGTGCAAGGGCTGGCGCCCGAACAGCGGAACATTCAGCAGGAAGCGGGAATTGGACGACCAGCGGGCCAGCGTGTTGGCGAACCCCACGGCCAGCGCCATCGCCGGGGTGATGCCGCGCGCTTGGGCGCGGGCGAACAGCGCGTCGCGGGTCTGCGGATCCAGCCAGTGCCAGCGCCGGGTGCTGCGGTTTGCGCCGCGTCCGGCGGTGATCGGTAGGGCCGGCGGGTCCGGCAGCTCCGGCAGACGGCGGGCCCACCAGTCCCGGTCGGCGTCCCGGCGCGGTTGCGGCTGCGCGTCCTGCGCCTCGACGGCGTGGCGGTACTGCCGGTAGGTGTAGCTCAGTTCAGGCAGATCGCATCCGCGGTACAGCGCCGCCAGATCGGCCATCAGGGTGCGATAGCTCATCGCGTCGGCGGCTTGCATGTCCAGATCGACGTGCAACCGCGACCGCCCACCCGGCAGCAGGGTCACGGTCAGCTCGAACACCGCGCCGTCGAGCTGCTGGTGCGATTTGGCCTCGCGCAGCGCGGTGAGACGCCGCTCGACCTCATCGGTGCCCAGCTCGCGCAGATCCTCGACGTGCACCGGGAAGTCACCGCATTCCACCGCCGGGGTGATGCGCTGGGTGCCGTCGGGCAGAAACCGCACGCGCAGCATCGGGTGGCGACGGGCCAGCGCGGTGGCCGCCGCCCGCAGCCGGCCCGGGTCGAGAAGGCCGGCGTCGAACTCCACGTAGAGGTGCCCGGCCACCCCGCCGAGCTGCTGGTTGTTCTGGCGGCCCACCCACATGGCGTGCTGCATCGGGGCCAGGGCAAACGGCTCGTTCTCGCCCGACGGATCCCCGGGTGAATCGGCGGGCGGGGCCGCCGAATCGGTGTCCTGGCGGCCGGCGGTGACCAGTTGTGCCCAGGCCTCGATGGTGGGCGTCTCGGCCAGCGTGGCGAAGTCGACGGCGATGCCCCGGCGCCGCCAGCGGCCGGCCAGGGTCATGATCCGGATCGAGTCCAAGCCTTGGCCGATGAGGTTGCTACCCGGCTGAACTGCATCGACGTCGACGCCGAGCAGTTCAGCCACCTCTTCACGGATGTCCTCCGAGCGTGCCGGGGCGTTCACCACAGACCTCCCTGAATTAGCACAGGCTGCCCTTAAATGATTTGGTTACCCTATCCTTACTCCCTGCGTCCCCGCTACTAGCCCCGTTCGAAGCCCGCTTAGAGGAGCCATGAGCCCCAACACCACGCCGCCGGCCGGAGTCCTCGACGGGTTCGTGCCGTTTCCCGCCGAGCGCGCCGCCGCCTACCGGGCGGCCGGTTTGTGGACGGGGCGAGTCCTGGACACGATCCTGACCGACGCGGCCCGGCGGTGGCCCGACCGAACCGCCGTCCTCGACGCCTCCGGCGGCACCGGTTTCAGCTACGCGGGCCTCGACGAGCAGGCTAACCGCGCCGCCGCGGGTTTGGCGGACGCGGGTATCGCCCCCGGCGACCGGGTGCTGCTGCAGCTGCCGAACGGCTGCCAGTTCGCGGTGGCGCTGTTCGCGCTGTTACGGGCGGGGGCGATCCCGGTGATGTGCCTGCCCGGCCACCGCGACGCCGAGCTTGGGCATTTCGCCGCGCTCAGCCAGGCCACCGCACTGCTGATCGCCGACACCGCAACGGGTTTCGATTATCAAACGATGGCCGCGGGGCTCGTCGAGGAGCATGAAGCGCTCGCCCACGTGATCGTCGACGGCGACCCGGGGCCGTTTCTGTCCTGGGCGCAGCTGTGCGCACAGGCGCCCGCGGGGCGGCCAGCGACGCCGGTCGATCCGGGATCGCCTGCGCTGCTTCTGGTTTCCGGCGGCACCACCGGCACACCCAAGCTCATCCCGCGCACCCACGACGATTACGTCTTCAACGCCACCGCCAGCGCCGAACTGTGCGGGCTCACCCGCGACGACGTCTATCTGGCGGTGCTGTCGGCCGGCCACAATTTCCCGCTCGCCTGCCCCGGCCTGCTCGGCGCGATGACGGTGGGCGCGACGACGGTGTTCGGCACCGACCCCAGCCCCGAGGCGGCCTTTGCCACCATCGCGCGCCACGGCGTCACGGTGACCGCCCTGGTCCCGGCCCTGGCCAAACTGTGGGCGCAGGCCTGCGAATGGGAGGACAATCCACCGAAGTCCTTGCGGCTCTTGCAAGTCGGCGGCGCCAAGTTGGAGGCCGACGACGCCCGTTTGATCCGCAGCGCGTTGACGCCGGGCCTGCAGCAGGTGTTCGGGATGGCCGAGGGTCTGCTGAACTACACCCGGCTCGACGATCCACCGGAGATCACCGAGCACACCCAGGGGCGGCCGTTGTCGACCGCCGACGAGGTGCGGGTGGTCGACGCGGCGGGCGATCCCGTTGCCCCGGGGCAGGAAGGCGAACTGCTGGTCCGCGGACCGTACACGTTCAACGGTTATTGCCGGGCCGAACGCGACTATCAACGCTGCTTCGACGCGCAGGGCTTTTTCCGCAGCGGTGATTTGGTCCGGGTCCGCGATGATGGCTACCTGGTGGTGACCGGACGGGTCAAGGACGTGATCTGCCGTGGCGGTGAGACGATTTCCGCGGCCGACCTCGAGGAGCAGATGCTGAGTCACCCGGCGATCTTCTCGGCCGCCGCGGTACCCCTCCCCGACCCCTACCTCGGCGAAAAGGTCTGTGCCGCTGTAGTTTTCAAGGTTCCGGCGCTGTCACTCGCGGAGTTGAACGCCTACCTGGACGAGCGTGGTGTGGCCGCGCACGCCCGTCCCGACGTTCTGGCCGCGATGCCGTCATTGCCCACCACGCCGATCGGCAAGATCGACAAAAAGGCGATCGCGAACCAGGTATCGGCGCAGCATCAGCGTCCCTGAGGGTCGACGCCGGCACGGTCGCCCAACGTGCGCTCATCGCGAAATTCCGCGCCGTTTTTCGCAGCACGTGCACGTTCGGCACGGCTAGTCGATCATCGCGCCGCCGGGGTCAGCCCATCGCCGCGTACAAGGCGGCCAGCAACCGGGCCGTGGTCGCAAAATCCATGCATTCATCGGTGACGGATTGGCCGTAGGTCAGTTCGCCGCCGAGCGGTTGGGCGCCGGCCACCAGGAAGCTTTCCAGCATTAGGCCCCCGATCCCGCGCTCGCCGGCGGCGATCCGGGCGATCAATTCGGCGGCGACTTCGGCTTGCCGCACATGGTCCTTGGCGGAGTTGGCGTGTGAGCAGTCGACCATGACCCGCGGGGAAAGCCCTGCCGCACTTAACCTTTCGATGGCGCTGGCTACCGAGCCGGCGTCGTAGTTGGGTCCGGCGGTGCCGCCGCGCAGGATCACGTGGCGGTCGGGGTTGCCCATGGTCTCGACGACGGCGGCGCGGCCCACGTCGTCGGTTCCGAAGAAGTGGTGCGGCGCCGCCGCGGCCTTGACGCCGTCGATGGCGACCTGGATGTTGCCGTCGGTGCCGTTCTTGAATCCGATCGGCATCGACAGCCCCGACGCCAGTTGGCGGTGCACCTGCGATTCGGTGGTCCGGGCGCCGATCGCGCCCCACGCGACGGCGTCGGCGATGTGCTGCGGTCTGGTGGGTTCCAGGAATTCACATCCCACCGGCAGGCCCACGTCGATGATGTCGAGCAGCAGCGCACGCGCGGTGTGGATGCCGCGCTCCACGTCGAAGCTGCCGTCCATGGCGGGGTCGTTGATCAGTCCCTTCCAGCCGATGGTGGTGCGCGGCTTTTCGAAGTAGCCGCGCATCACGATCTTCAGCCGATCCGCGAACTCGCTGGCGATCGGCGCGAGCCGGCGCGCGTAGTCGAGCGCGGCGACCGGATCGTGCACCGAGCAGGGGCCGACCACCAGGAGCAGCCGGTCGGCAGCACCGGCCAGGATGGCCGCGATGTCGTCGCGGTCGCGCTGGACCGCCCGGGCGCGCCGGGGCGTCAGCGGCAGTTCGGCGCGAATCGCGGCCGGCGCCGACAGTTCCCGGAACGAGACGATCCGGTGATCGGAGGTATCGACGGCCGCGGTGGAGCATTCGGTGAGGGACATGGGGGGTGGGTGCCTTTCTGTGCTGCCAGGGCACGCCCGCTGATTCCCGATACCCTGAAAAACGAAAAGCAGCGACCGTGTGGTCACTGCTGGGCTCCGGGTGTCGGTCGTGCGCGTGCGTCAACCGGACGCGGTATCGCGGGTCCCACCCGGAGCCACGATAAAGCGCCAATACGCGCGCACGCCGATTTTCACGTCGGCCAAGATACCACGTGCGGCTGTGGCGCCGGACAACCCGTCGCCGCCTCGGCCGCCGCCCGCCCTCCCGGGGTGACCATCGACTAGCCAATCTCCTTGCTGCGTAATGCGATAAGCAGCCGGTCCATCACCGCGCCCGCGTCCGCGCGGTCTTGGTGGTAGTCGTCCGCGCGGGCGATGTATCGCTCCACCGCCGCCGACCGCAGGACGCCTTTCATCAGGCGGAGCTGTGAGCCGCGCTGGTCAGCGGGCCCCGAGCAGCCGCTGCTTCTGTTCGGCGAATTCGGTGTCGGTCAGCGCTCCGGTGGCCCGCAGTTCGGCGAGTTTGCCGAGCAGATCGGTGATTTCGCGAAGCTCCGCGGTGGTGCCGGTCGACGCGGTGCGGGCGGCCCCGGCGGGCCCGTGCGACGCCGCCGCACGTCGCCCTAGCCCGGCGGTCGCGGCTTCCCCGGCCGAGCGGCCGTCGCGGGAATCGGCGGCGCCCCGGCCGGGCAGGCCCATCAGCGGCGCACCACCGAACAGCGGCATCTCGCCGAACGGACCCGGCCGGCCCGGCGGCGCGGCAGCGGCGGCGGGCGCCTGCAGCGCGGTGAGACGCAGTTCCGGTGCCGCGGTGGACCAGCCCTGCGGAACCGACATGCCGCCCAGCGAGGACGCACGGGCCATCCCGGCCGACACCGTCGTCGCCCCGGACGAACGCGACCCTGCCGGCGGCTCCAGCCGCTCCGGCACCGCGACAGCCTTGGACTTCGCACCCGGCTCCATCATCTTGTGTTCAGCGTCGGAAATGAAGCCCGCGGCGCCGGACACGCCGATCAGCCCGGTGCCGTTACCGAAGAACGCCGAGCCCAGCGACACCAGGTTGTACGGGTTCAGGAAGCTCGAGAAGTCACTCAGCCCCGATGCCGCCGAGGATGACGAGGACGACGACGCGAGATTTTGCAGCGCGTTGGGCACGGCGAACATCGCGTTGCTGTTCGACACCGCCGACTGGACGTGTCCGGCCGAGGTGCCGGCGGCCTGGGCGACCGAGGCGTTCTGGGCGGACAGACCCGCCTCATTGGTGGTTCGCTGCGGCGGGGTGAACGGCGTGACCCGGGAGGCGGCCTGCGCGGCGCCGGCGTAGCCGTACATCGCGGCGACATCCTGGGCCCACATTTCGCCGTAGGCGACTTCGGTGGCCGCGATCGCCGGCGTGTTCTGGCCCAGCAGGTTCGTGGCGACCAGCGACGCCAACCGGGAACGGTTGGCCGCGACGACCGACGGCGGCACCGTCATCGCATAGGCCGACTCGTAAGCCGTCGCGGCCGCCTTGAGCTGCGCGCCGGCCTGCGCCGCCTGCTCGGCGGTGGCGGTCAGCCACTCGACCTGTGTTGCGGCCGCAGCGGTCACCGCCGCCGCTGACGGGCCCTGCCACAGCTCGCTGGTGAGCCCCAAGATCACCGACTCGATGTTGGCGGCCGTGACGTGCAGCTCGTTGGCCAGCTCGTCCCATGCCGACGCCGCCGCCAGCATCGACCCCGAGCCGGGGCCGGAGTACATGCGGCCGGAGTTGACCTCCGGCGGCAATACCGCAAAGTGCATCGAGTTCCTTTGGGATCTGGTTCCTTTGGGATTGCGAAGGCATCAGGCACGCCGGGGTCATGCCGGCCTCGCTCACGTTGCTTTTGTTACCACGCACGCCAGATTTTCAATCGCGGCCACAGCTCGGCGGAGGCAGCGTCGGCCCGCGGTCATCGTGCGCAGATTTCCCCTGCTGCGCTGGACTTTTCATCGGAGACCCCAACGCCGTTGCGCACGCGGTCCGGCGCAAGCGGGCCGGAACGTGAACATCCTCACAGCGCCCTGCAGCGTCACCATCCGTTGGCCAACCATTCACGCCGCCGGAACAGGGGGTCACCTCGGTGCGTAACCGACTGGGCTGCATGCGGTTCGACGGCGCTCACGCCACCGATCGAGCCGGCTGCGGGCCCTGGGCGCATGCCCTGCAGCTCGCCATCGCCGACTCGGCCGGTATCGAAGTTTGCTACCGGCGTCCAGGCGGCACCGGGATTCGCGCGCCTCGCATTGTATTAACCGGGCTGTATCACCCTCTGCCGCGGCACTTTTGGGAATCGATTGACTGTTTGCCAGCGTGATTGGCGCGAGGAATCTTTCACTGACACTATTCCAATACGGCCACACATCACGATACGGTAACCGAGGCGCCGTTTTGGCAGGCCCGCCTTTCCGTCACATGTGGTCTCGTCAAGATAGCGCTCGCTCTGTGGTGGGAATCGACAGGTTGGGTCATCACGTCGAGATAAATGCTTGTTCGAGTGGTAGTTCCGTGTTACCCAAGCGCGAACTGCCGGCCCGCGATGTCGACTACCTCACACACGAGCACCTAATTCGGTTGAGAACTTGCTGGGAGATAACTCGACCCGAAGGGGGATTCATGATTGCGCCGCGGGATCGCAGGCGAGTCATTTATCTTCGCTGCTTGACGCCGTGGGGGCCGTCAACGGCAACCGTCAACCACTTGTCGGTCCTGCGGAACCGGACCGCGCCGACGCCCAACTTACTCAGCAATTCATGCGCGGTGCCGTTAAGGTCATCCGAACCGGCGTCACCACTGACGGATGAGGGTTAGCGCATGTTTTTGGGCACGGCTGAGGGCTGGACAGCCGAGGGCACGGTCGTAGCCTGGTACCCCACCGCCGCAACCTATCAGCGCGCGGCCCAAACACAATACCACCCCGCCCCGGTGAGCTATCAGCAGGCGCAACATCTGCGCTATTACCAGCGCCAGGTAAGCCGCGGCCGTGATATCCCCCGGTTGCGCATCGGGGCCTGGGAAATCAGCGGTACCTGCGACATCGACGCGATGATGCAGGCGGTGAACACTCATCTGCGCCGGCACGACACCTACCACGACCGCTTTGTCTTCGGCAACGACGACGAATTCCTTCGCTACGTCATTCCCGACCCGGAGGCGATCACGTTGGCGCCAACGGATCTCGGAAGGATGGCTCCGCCCCAGATCCGCAAACTACTTCTCGATACGCCCGACCCGTTGTAATGGGACTGCTTTACCTTCGGCATCGTTCAGGCTCAAGACCGGTTCACCATACTATATCGCCGTCGACCATCTACGCGCCGACTGCATGTCGGCCAGCGTGATCTTCCTCGACATTCAGACAACCTACTTCGCCGCGTTGCAAAGGACGCATTTCGCGTTGCCGCCCGCGCCCAGCTATCGCGAATACAGCGCGAGGCAGCACGCCTATACCCGAAGCCTGAACGAGGAGTCGCCCGGGATCCGGTCGTGGCGCGCGTTTCTCGCGGCCAACAACGGGGCCCTACCCAGGTTTCCCCTGGAACTCGGCGAGTCGAACGCCGATACACCGGGGGCCATCGAGGTGTTCGACCTGATCGATGACGAGCAGGGCCGGCGGTTCGAGGCCGCGTGCCGCGCCGCCGGTGCGCGGTTCAGCGGCGGGGTGTTCGCCTGCGCTGCGCTGACCGAACACCGGTTGACCGGCGCCGCAACGTATTTCGGTCTGACACCGTTCGATAACCGGCGGGACCCCGCGCACACCACCGCCGTCGGTTGGCTGGCGAGCTTCGTGCCGCTGGCGATTCCGACCGCCGATGCGTCATTCGACGAGGTGGTCAGTGCCGCCCAGGCGTCGTTCGATGCCAACGCCGCCCTCGGCGCCGTGCCGTACTACCACCTGCTCGAGACCACCGGCCCGTCGACACCCATCGAGGTTCCGGATCGTCCTGTCCCGATGCTGTCCGACATCGACATCCGTAAGCTGCCGTTCGGCGATACTTCGACGGCCTGCGCGCCGGCGTATGGGGCGATAACCGGCTGTCGGAGACGGTGTGCATGTGGGTCAATCGCATGCACGATAGGACTCGGTTGGTGGTCGCCTACCCGGGCACCGACGTCGCCTGCGGATCCGTCCGGCGTTATGTCGAGACGATGCGTGCCGAGTTCGCCCGGGTGTGCGACGCCGGACCGCGCAGCGATGCGTGATGTAGTACCCGTCCCGGCACCGGAGGCCTCGCTATGAGTGCCCTGGTGGTGGCACGATGTCAGGGTCGCGGAGCGACGCGGACCTGCTCTTCGCGGCGCTGGCACCGGTGAGCTGCTTCCTGGGATTCACCCTGGTGCTGGGCGGCCTTATCCGCACCGGCTCGATGAGCTATCCCCAATACGTCCTTCCGGTGGTCATCGTGCAGGCGATGCTGTTCGGTGCCATGACCACGGCCGACCGTAACGCCCGAGACCGGCTGTCCGGCTTCGGGTCTCGGCTTCGCACCCTGCCGCTTCCCGCGTCGGTACCGTTGGGCGCGCGGATACTGTACTGCCTGACACGCGCGCTCATCGCGCTGGCCGCGACCATGGCGGCCGGATGGTCATTCGGCTTCCGGATGCAGAGCGGCCCGGCGGATACAGTCCTGTTCGTGACCATCGTCGTGGTGTTCGCGATGGCGGTCTGCCTCGGCGCCGACGCCCTGGGCTCCCGCGTCGGCACCGTCGAATCGTCGAGCCAGTTGCTGCTTCTCCCCCAACTGGTCCTGGTCTTGTTGTCCACCGGCATCACTCCGGCGGAATCGTTTCCGGCGTGGCTGGCACCGTTCATTCGCAACCAACCGGTATCCCAGGTCACCGAGGCGCTGCGCGGCCTTGCGACCGGTCACGTCGCCGGCAGCAGTCTGGCGGCGGCATTGACGTGGTGCCTCGGCCTGCTCGCGGTATTCGGTGTTGTCGCGGTGCGCATGCAACGACGCGTCGACGCGGGCAGGTCGCGAGCACACGGAGTCGTTCGCAAGGCACCTCGAGACGCCGCGCCGGCCTGTGATGTGGGTGTGGACCCGGTCGGGAAATCGGCCGAATCCACTGCACGGCAAGAGGTTACGCGGGTGGGCTGCCTGAAAGGATTCGTCAGCCAAAGCGCCTCGGAGGCGGGACGGCTGCTGCGCCGCTGGCGCCGCGACCCGGTCGTCGCGGTGCAGGCGTTGTTGTTTCCCACGCTTCTGCTGATCATCTACAAGCTGCTGGTCGGCAAGTCCGTGCTGGCCGTCACCGGACACGACAGCCTGTACGGGTTGGTCCCGATGTGCGCGGTGGTCGGCGCGGTCTTCGGGACCATCGGCGCCGGTTTGGCTTTGCCGTCGGAGCGCGAGTCGGGCGTGCTGACCAGGTTATGGGTGCAGCCGGTCCATCGGGCCAGCCCCATGGCGGGCCGGCTGGTCGCGGAGGCCGCCCGAACCGTCGCGTCCGCGTTCGTGCTCACCGTCTTCGGGATCGCCCTGGGTCTGCGGTTCGACGACGGCTGGATCGCCATGCTGGCGTTCGTGCTTGTGCCCGTGACGATTTCGGCGGGGATGGCGACACTGGTCACCGCCATCGCTGCCCGCGCGGACGGCTCGGCGATGGTGACCTGGCTGGGTGCGGGGTACGTGGTGCTGTTGTTCCTCAACACCGGTGTCGCGCCCGCCGAGGTGTTTCCGAGATGGCTGCAGCCGGTGGTGCGTTATTCGCCGATTTCACCGACGATCGAGGCGATGCGTGTGCTGGCGCAGGGCGGCCCGGTGTTGTCGCCGCTGTGGCAGGCGGGTTTGTGGGGTGGCGTTCTGGTCGCGGTGTTCGCGCCGATCGCGGTGCGCGGGTATCGCGCCGCGGCCGAGGCGGCGGCTAGTGTCCTGAGTTATTAATTGCAGTCTAGTTGTTAAACTGGGTTGTGCCGACGTCTCACGCCGCCGAGATTGTGTTGACCGCTGACGAGCTGGCCGAGTTGGAGGGGTGGGAGCGGTACTGCACGAGTGCAGCTGGATTGGCGATGCGGGCGCGAATTGTGTTGGCAGCCGCCGATGGTGGCTCGAACACCGAGCTTGCCGACCGGTTGGAAATGTCGATCACCACGGTGCGACGTTGGCGTAATCGGTTCGCTGAGCGACGCCTGGACGGGTTGGTCGATGAACCCCGTCCGGGTCGACCACGAGTCGTCGGCGATGACCGGATCGAGGCGTTAATCGCCGCAACTTTGGAGACCACCCCGCCGGATGCCACGCACTAGTCGACGCGCTCGATGGCGTCTCATTTGGGGTTGAGCCAGTCCATGGTGTCGCGGGTGTGGCGTGTGTTCGGACCGGCTTCGCATAAACAGGATTCCTGGAAGCTGTCCAAAGATCCGTTGTTCGTGGCCAAGGTTCATGACGTCGTGGGCCTCTATCTCAATCCACCCGAACGGGCCTTGGTGCTGTGCGTAGACGAGAAAACCCAGATCCAAGCGCTCAACCGCACCCAGCCGGTCTTTCCGATGCTGCCCGGCACCCCGCAGCGCGCGCTAGCCATGACTACGTCCGCCACGGCACGTCGAGTCTGTACGCCGCCCTCGATCTCACGACCGGCAAGGTCATCGGCGCCCTGCACTCTCGTCATCGGGCCACAGAGTTCCTGGCGTTCTCAAAAAGATCGATGCCGAAGTCCCCGACGACCTCGACGTGCACCTGGTACTCGACAACGCCTCGACGCACAAGACCCCAGCGGTAAAGCGTTGGCTAACACACCATCCCAGATTCATTCTGCACTTCACCCCGACCAGTTCCTCATGGCTTAACCTCGTCGAACGATGGTTCGCCGAGCTGACCACCAAAAAACTGCGCCGCGGCACCCACACCTCAGTCCGCCAACTCAACACCGACATCCGCGCCTGGATCGACACCTGAAACGACAACCCCCGCCCCTACCTCTGGACCAAGACCGCCGACCAAATCCTGACCAGCATCGCCAACAACTGCACCCAAATTAATGACTCAAAACACTAGAAGCCAGGCCAGCGCCAGTTGGCCGGGCCGGCATCCCTTGGCGGCCGCTAACTCAGCAAGCGCGGCGACCGGTGTGAGGTTGGTAGCCAGAGGTTCTCCGGCGAGAACCGCGGGTTGGTCGCCCGGAAATCATCTGCGGAGAAGGTGTCACCGGGTTTGAGTACTCCGGTGAGTGCGGATCGCCCCAATGGGCTGTAGGGCACTAGAGTGATGCCGAGTTCGCGGCACGTCGGGATGACAGCTTGCTCGACGCTTCGTTCCCATAGTGAGTACTCGCTCTGCAGGGCGGTGATGGGGTGAATCGCATGTGCCCGGCGGATTGAGTCGGGTCCGACCTCGCTGAGCTCGATCGCGCGCACCTTGCCGGCAGTCACCAGTTCGGCCATCGCTCCTACGGTTTCCTCGATGGGAACGTTCTGATCGATTCGGTGGCAGTAATACAAGTCGATTACGTCGGTTCTCAGCCGCCGCAGACTTGCCTCGCACGCGGCGCTCACATATTCAGGGCGTCCGTCGACGGTGATTCCGTCATCGGTGTCGTTGACTTTGCGCCGAATTTAGTTGCTAGAACGATTATTTCGAGGAGGCCGCTGATCGCTGCGCCGATCATCCGTTCGTTGTGACCGAAACCGCGCGCCTTCTGCGCTGTGCCGATGTCGGCCGCGCCGTAGACATCTGACGTGTCCAGGAAGTCCACACCGAGATCGATCGCGGATCTGATCGTCTTGATGGATTGGGTATCGTCGGCGTGGCCGTAGTACTGAGACATTCCCATGCACCCCAATCCGACCGGGCGCACCACCAACTCTGAGTGCCCGAGGCGCATTCTCGCTGAACCCATGACTGTCGCGGCCATCGCTAGGACCTTTCTGTGTTCATTAGGCCACTGCTCTGCTCTGCACCTCATCGCGAGGCGTCCGGTGGTCAGGCACTCGCCTAAGGAGCTCGCGAGGCGCTCCGGCCCTGGTTGGCAGCGTCGAACCGGACGAGATGCGGCGGGCCGATATGGAGTCCTTGGTGGTGGGCCGAGCCGGATGCGTGCTTGCGGCCAGGTCTGCGTCGGCGGTCATGGCAGGCTCACGATCATCTTTCCGGTGTTTTCGCCGCGGAAGAGGCCGGTGATGGCTCCGGGAAGTGCGTTGAGGCCGTGCCGTTCGGTCTCCAACGGGATGAGCTGGCGGGTGTCGACCCAGTCGATGAGGTCGTCGAGCGCGTCCGGGAGCGCGTCGGGGAACTGTTGGGGTGTGAAGCCTTGCATGGTTAGGCCTTTGGCGTAAAGCGGTTTGATGTTGACGGTCCAGGCGGTGTCGTTGTCGTAGGTGGAGATGAGTCCGCAGACGACGACGCGGGCGGGGCGGTGCATGATGGACATGACTGTCTGGCTGGTGGCGCCGCCGACGCAGTCAAAGTACAGATTTGGCCCGTCAGGGGCGGCGGTGTGCAGCTGATCGGCGAGGTCGTCGTCGTGGTAGTCCAGGGCGGCGTCGAAACCGAGTGTGCCGGTGAGCAATTGGCGTTTGTCGAGGGTGCCGGCCAGCACGATGACGTGGGCGCCGTGGATCTTGGCGATTTGGCCTGCCAGGGAGCCGACGTTGCCGGCGGCCGCGGACACCACGACGGTTTCGCCGGAGCGGACGCCGGCCGCATGCACCATGCCGGTGTAGGCGGTGAGGCCGCCGAGGAGGCCGAGACGCCCAGCGCGTGGGACGGCTTGTGGATTCGCGGATCCATCGCGGCCAATTCGAGCCAGTTGTCCCGCGGCGGCCACAGCGACACCTCGGCCCATTCGGTGAGCGCGACGGCGCGTTGCCCCTCGCGGTATTCGGGGTGCCGGGAGACGAGGACCTCGGCGGCCGCGATCCCGGTGACGCTGCCGTGGAGGGGGATCTGTGGCAGGAACAGGAAATAGCTGCCCGGTTCGCCTGTCAGCTGGCCGCGCAGCGTTGCGTCGACCGAGAAGGACAGGGGCCGCAGCAGCAGTTGCCCGTCGGCCGGTTCGGGGACGCCCTTTGTCTTCAGTGAGAACAGGTCCGGACTGATGGATCCGGTCTGGAGATAGCGGGTGAGGGCGACGTAGCGGGTGGTGGTTGGGAGGCTGGACACGCCGCCAGGCTAGGCACCGTCGGCACATTCCGGCAGCGAGAGAACCTCACCCCTATGATGCGTAATTGTCATGAGCTTCCACGATGCGTCGTTAACGGCGTTGCGGGTGTTTCGCTCGGTGGCCGAGCGCGGCACGCTCAGCGCTGCTGCCGCTTCGCTGGGATACACCCAGTCGGCGGTGTCGCGCCAGATCGCCGCCCTGGAGCGTGCTGCCGGCACTGCGCTAGTGGAGCGACACCACAAAGGCGTGCGCCTCACTCCGGTCGGTCAGGTGGTGTTGCGCAGCACCGCAGCGGTGATCGACCGTCTCGATGCGACCGCTCGGGAGTTGGGCGGCCTACGGGAAGACCGCGCTGTGGTGCGCTGGGATGGTTCGCCAGCGCCGGTGCGGTGCTCATCCCCCGGGCATTAGCGGCGCTGCGCCGCAGCCATCCGGGCATCACGGTGCTCTCGCGGGAAGGCAAGCGAGCCGGCCCGACAGGTCGACGCCGGCGACGACGTCCATTGCCGTGCTGGCGAAACCGAATGGTGCCGTGAGCCGATTCATCGGCGATTCCTTTCCGTTGAGACTTCGAGTGAACTGGCGTTCGACCCGCCACCGTCTACGGTAGGAACCACCGCGGTATGTGTGTAGCGCAAAAAGTCAACGCTGTTATGCGCTACGGGAATGCTTCTCGCCGGATCACGCTGGATCGGTGTTATGGGCGGCAGCGCGCAGCGCGTCGGCCAGCCGGGCGACCGGTTCGGTCAACGGCTGTGGCAAGCGGGCCAATTGGACGCGGCGGTGATCCTGAGGTCCGCCGCGCACCGGCACGACCCGCACGCCGGCGGGGACCGCCTGGGCCAGCGTGGCCGGAATAGTGGTGATGCCCAGCCCCGCGGCAACCATCTGCATCTTGGCCAGCCAGTCGCGGGCCGAATGGACGATCTCGGGGCGTTCGTCCAAGCCGGGCCACACACCCAGGACGCGTTCGTTGCCGAGGCCGCCGATCCAGCGCTCGCCGTACAGGTCGGCAATGTCAACCGCATCGCCGCGCGCCAGGGGATGCTCGGCCGGCATTGCGATTTGCAGCGCCCGTTCTGTCAACGTGTCAACGACCAGGGGGGCCTCTCGCAATCTAGGGCCCGGTACGGGACGGCGGAGGCCACAACCGCCAGATCGACCGTGCCGGCCCGCAACGCCCGCACCAACGCCGGTGTACTTGCCAGCCGGCCCAGGAGTCGAGTGCACCGAGATGCGGCTGCTGGTCGCTGAGCACTCGATCGGCCTCGTAGTGCACCACCGCGACGAGTAACTCGTCCTTGCCGCCGAGGAAATAGTGGAAGATCTGGCTTTTGCCCGTTTGTGAGCGGGCGGTGACGTCCTCGAGGGTGGTCTCGGCTATGCCGTGGGCGCGGATCTCTTCGGCCGCCGCCGCGACAATCCGCTGCCGTGTCGCGGCGCCCTTGGCGGTGAGCATCGCGCTCCTTGCTTTTGTACTTGCGGGTCCATTTTCTCGTCGCCATCGTGGAACTGTCAACTAGCAGAGGGGAAGTCAAGGACGCGAGCAATCGTCGTCGAGGAGCTTGGTGGACCGGAGGTCCTTAATGCGCAGGAAATCGATGCTCCCGGCCGGGACCGGCGGACGTCCTAGTCGACGTCCACGTCGCGGGGATCAATTTCATGGACACCGGCGCTCGACGCCATGGACGCGCCGACGGCGTGCTTCCCTTCGTCCCTGGCGTCGAGGCCTCTGGTGTGGTCAGCGCCACCGGCAATGAGGTCGTCGAGGTCAGCGTGGGGGATCGAGTGGCATGGCCTTATGGATACGGCACCTACGCCGAGCAAGTAGTGGTCCCCGCAGCCAGCACGGTGCCGGTACCCGATGCAGTCGACGACGAGACCGCCGCGGCGGTCATGATGCAGGGCTTGACAGCACACCACTTCGTCACCGAGGCCTTCGACGTTCAGCGCGGTGACGTGGCCGTAGTGCACGCCGCCGCCGGTGGACTCGGGCGCCTGCTGACCCAGCTGGTCACCCACCGCGGTGGCACGGTCATCGGGGTCGTCTCGCGTCAGGAGAAGGTCGCGGTGGCAGCCGCGGGGGCGCCGCTCACGTCGTGGTGTCCAGCGACGATCATTTCGTCGACCGCGTGCTGGACCTGACCGACGGTCACGGCGCGCATGTCGTCTTCGACGGCAACGGCGAGAGGACATTTCGTGCCTCCATGCGCGCCCTGCGTCGCCACGGCACGTTGCTGTACTACGGCGCTTTCATCGGCGAGGTGCCGTCGCTGAGTATGCGAGACCTGCCCAACAGCATCAAAATATCCTTCCCCGTCTTCCGCGACCACATCCCCGACCGCGCGGCGCTGCTCAAGCATTCCGCCGAGATCTTCGGTCTGGTCGGAAGCGGAGTGCTCAGCGTGGCGATCGGCGGCCGCTACCGGCTAGCCGATGCCCACCAGGCCCACGCGGACCTGGAGTCCAGGACCACCACCGGAAAATTGATCCTGTGCGTCGCCGAACATGAGTGATGCACCCCCGCGTCGCGCGCGAGGCGGGCGCGCCACAGCCCGCCCTCGCGCCGTGCTCGTGGCTCAGTCCGGGCGGACGGGATGACGCGCGGCGTAGGCCTCGATGGTGGTGTCGCGGAATGCTGCCGCCGACGGCGGCAGATACCGGTCGCCGATCCAGCCCACGGCGATGGGACGAACCAATTCCGCGTCATTGGTGGCGATTTCAACGATGCTAGGGTGACGGACCGGCGCGCGTGGCAGGATACCGATGCCCAGCCGCGCGCCGATCAGTCCCCGCAATGTTGCGATGTCGGTCCCCTCGAAGGCGATCGGCGGGGTGACGCCGTGTCGTCGACACGCAGCATCGAACACCCGGCGCAGGGTGTGATCGCCATCGAGGGCCACGACGGGTTCGTCGGCCAGTTCGCCGAACCCGATCAACTGCCGATTGGCCAGGCGATGGCCGCGCCACACCACGGCATAGAGCCGCTGGGTGAACAGCGTGTGCCACTGCACGTCTCCGGTGTCGGCGAAGGCGGCCGGATAGCTTAGACATACGTCGGTCAGGCCGTTGATCAGATCGTCGAGCACCGCATGCCCCGAACGTTGCCGCAAGTGGAAGCGCGCGGCGGGCAGCCGCTGGTGGTGACGACGGATCAGCCGCGGAACGGTGGCCACTCCCAGCGAATGTAGGAAGCCCAGGGCGACGGTGCCTTTGTCCGCGCCGGCGAGCTGACGCACACCGGCGACAGCGGTGTCCAGGCCGCGGCGTGCCGCGAGGCTAGCCTGCAAGAACTCGCGGCCGAACCGGTTGAGTTCGTTGGCGCGACCGCGTCGGGTGAACAACTCCACGCCGATTTCGGACTCCAGCATCGAGATGGCCCGGCTGACCGCTGATTGCGACACCATCAACTGCTCGGCCGCCGCGCGCAGCGTCCCGGTCTCGGCCACCGACTGGAAGTAGCGCAACTGATACAGCTCCACCACCCGCACTTTACTTGCACAAAACGCAAACATCCATTCGATAGATTCTACTAGACACCAGTGTCGGGTCTTTCTAGCGTGGCGGGTGTCCAACAGGAAGAGTCCAGTGGTGCAACCGATTCCGCGCAGCATGCTGTTTACGCCGGCGACCAAGTCCTCACACTTCGATGCCGGTGCCCGCGCTGGTGCAGACGCGGTCATCCTCGATCTAGAGGATTCGGTTGCACCCCGCGACAAGACGGCCGCGCGGCGTCTCGCCGTGGAGCACCTGGCGGCCGCGCCGCCGTCCCCGGTCGCCACGGCGTTGCGCATCAACGCTCCGGCAACAGCGTCGGGTTGGCAGGACCTGACCGCGCTGCTCGAGTCCCGAACCGATCCGGATTTTGTGATCACCCCGAAGGCGGATACCGCCGCTGACGCCGCCCCGGTCAAAGCACTGCTGCGGCAGGCCGACAAATCGGCCCGCATGATCATCATCGCTGAAACCGCTGCTGCAGCAGCCTATCCGGGCGAGCTGTGTGATGCGCGAATCGTCGACGCCGTGCTCTACGGTGCCGACGACATGTGTGCCGACCTGGGCGCCGAACCGGACGCCGGCGTCATCCGTCACGCCCGCAACGTCTTGCTGCTGCACGCCGCCGCCGGCATCCCCGTCATCGACGCGCCGTTCTTCGACCTCGGCGACAGCGAGGGACTGCAGGCCGCGGCTGCGAGCGCGGTCGCCGAGGGATTCACCGGAAAGGCTGCCATCCACCCCAATCAGATCGCCGCGACCAACGCGGCCTTCACTCCCACCGACGCCCAGACACGCTGGGCCACCGACGTTCTCGCCGCCAATGACGCCGGCGCGGGGACCGTCGCCGGGGTCATGGTCGACGAAGCCGTTGCCCGACGCGCCCGGCGCATCCTCAGCCGCACCCACCACTGATCAGGAAGGAACAACCATGGACACTCTCATCCCGGCCTACAAACAGGTTGCCCAGCAGGTGTATCGCGAGACCTCGGGTCTGTACTTCGAGGACTTCGTCGTCGGGGACACCTTTGAACACCGCCCCGGGCGCACCATCACCGACACCGACAACATCTGGATGACCCTGCTGACCATGAACACCCAGCCCGTGCACTTCGACGCGGCCTACGCCGCCGGCACCGAATGGAAGAAGCTGCTCGTTGACTCCACTCTGACCATCGCGCTGCTGACCGGTATGAGCGTGCGCACCGTCAGTGCCAAGGTCGTGGCCAACCTCGGCTGGGACAACGTGCGCGCCACCCACCCGGTGTTCGCCGGCGACACCCTCTACGCCAGCTCGAGGGTGCTGGCCAAGCGCAAGTCCAAGAGCCGCCCCACCCAGGGCATCGTTACCGTGCGTACCACCGGGACCAACCAGGACGGCGTCACGGTGATGACCTTCGAACGCACCATGCTTATCTACAGGCGCGAGGGTTCCCCCGCCGAGGTGGTGAACTACTGATGTCGATCACCGCGACCACTGCCACTGACCACCACGCCGTCTACCACGCCAAGCTGACCGACGCCGTGACCGCCGTACAGGCCGTCGCCTCGGGGTCGTCGGTCGCGATCGGCCAAGCCGCCTGTCAGCCGCGCGGGCTGCTGCAGGCCCTAGCCGATCGGGCCCGGCGCGCCGAGATCGACCGCGTGAGACTGTTCTACTTCCACGCCGAGAAGCCGATGGCCGATACCGTCCTGCACTACGACCTGATGGGTCGGTTCCTGCCGCACTCGATGTTCCTGCAGCCCGCCGAGCGCGACCTGATCCGCCACGGCGAGCGCGACGGCCGCAAGGTCGTCTACTTCATCCCCACGTCGTTCAGCCAGTCAGTGCGGGTGTTCGCCGAATCCATCCCCGTCGACACCTGCCTGGTCACCGTGTCGCCGATGGACGAGCATGGCTACTTCACCTTCGGCACCAACAACGACTACACCAGTTCGGTGGCCCGCCAAGCCAGGGCGCTGATTGTGGAAGTGAACCCGAACATGCCGCGGGTATTCGGCGCCTCCACGCTGCACGTGTCCGAGGTCGCCGCCATCACCGAGAATGATGTGGCGTTGCCCGAACTGCCGCAGCGCCCCATCACCGAGCTAGACCGCGCCATCGGAGGCCACGTCGCCGCCCTGGTCCCCGACCGTGCCTGCGTCCAGATCGGGGTCGGCGGGCTGCCCCAGGCGGTGTGCGAGGCCCTGCGCGACCGCACCGACCTCGGCATCCACTCCGAAGTGTTCACCCCCGCCCTGGCCGACCTGGTCGCCTGCGGCGTGGCCACCGGACGCTACAAGAGCATCAACCGCGGCAAGGCGGTGTTCACTTTCGCGATGGGCGACCGCGGCCTGTACGACTTCATGAACGACAACGTCGCCCTGGAAAGCCATCCGGTCAATTACGTCAATGATCCCACCGTGATTGCCCGCAACGACAACGCGGTTTCCATCAACTCCACCGTCGAGATGGATCTCACCGGAGCCTGCAACTCCGAGCACGTCAACGGCCACCAATACAGCGCCGCCGGTGGACAATTGGACTTCGTTCGCGGCGCCTATGCCTCGCGCGGGGGCATCTCGGTCATCGCCTTCGCCTCCACCACCCGGAGGCAGACCATCAGCAAGGTCGTTCCCCGCCTCTCGGGGCCGGTCACCACGCCGCGCACCGACACCCACTACGTTGCCACCGAATACGGCGCGGTCAACCTCAAGGGCCTGTCGAGCAGCCAACGCGCCGAAGCGCTCATCGGCCTGGCCCACCCCGACTACCGGGACTGGCTCACCGACCACGCCCGCCAAATGCACCTCATCTGAAAGGACTCTGCGCCATGGCCATCACCGTCGCAGACCAGCTCATCACCGCGCTCATCGATGCCGGAGTGCACCGCATCTACGGTATCGTCGGCGACAGCCTCAACCCCATCGTTGACGCCGTCCGGCGCTCCGGTGGCGCCGCGCGCGGCGGCATCGACTGGATCCACGTCCGCCACGAAGAAGCCGCCGCCTTCGCCGCCTCAGCCGACGCCCAAGTCACCGGCACATTAGCGGTCTGCGCCGGCTCGTGCGGTCCGGGAAATCTGCACCTGATCAACGGGCTGTTCGACGCCCACCGCAGTGGCGCACCGGTCCTCGCGATCGCCTCCCACATCCCCAGCGTCGAAATCGGCTCGGACTACTTCCAAGAAACTCACCCCGACCGGTTGTTCGCCGAGTGCTCGTTATACAACGAGGTCGCCTCCACCCCCGCCCAGGCACCGCGAATCATCCACTCGGCTATCCAAACCGCCGCCACCCGTCGCGGCGTCGCCGTCATCACCGTTCCCGGCGACATCGCCGACATGCCCGCCACCACCGCCATGCCGACGTTGGCGATCGCCCCGCCCCCGGTGAGCACGCCGCCGCAGCACGTCGTCGAGCGGCTCGCCGATGCCATCAACCGCGCCGATGAGGTCGCCATCTTCGCCGGCTACGGCGCCAGAGACGCCCACGACGAGGTGATCGCCCTCGCCGATCTGGTCGGGGCGCCCGTCGCGCATTCCCTGCGCGGCAAGGAGTTCATCCAGCCCGACAACCCGTTCGACGTCGGGATGATCGGACTGCTCGGCTACGGCGCTGCCCACGCCGGCATCCACGACGCCGACCTACTGTTGCTGCTAGGCACCGACTTTCCGTACCGGCAATTCCTCCCCGACGGAGTGCAGACCGCACAAGTCGACCTCGATCCGGCCAGAATCGGCCGACGGACCAGCGTGCAGATCGCTGTCGCTGGCGACGTCGCAGCCACCCTGCGCGCCCTGCAACCGCTGATCCGCCGCAAGTCCGACCGCACCTACCTCAACCGGTGGCTGACCAAACACGACGAACTCATGTTCAAAGTCGTCGGCGCATACACCCGCCGCGTCGAGGACCTCGTTCCCATCCATCCGGAGTACGCAGCCAGCATCCTCGACGACGTTGCGGCAAACGATGCGGTGTTCACCGCTGACACCGGCATGTGCAACGTCTGGACCGCCCGCTACCTCACCGCCACCGGGCACCGCCGCTTCATCGCCTCGGCCCTGCACGGCTCCATGGCCAACGCCCTTCCACACGCCATCGGTACACAGCTAGCCCAACCAGGCCGCCAAGTCATCTCCATATCCGGGGACGGCGGACTATCCATGATGCTCTCGGAACTGCTGACCGTCGCCATGCACCAACTGCCCGTTAAGATCGTGCTGTTCGACAACTCCACCCTGGGCATGGTTAAGGCCGAGATGCTTGTCGACGGCCTCCCCGATTTCGGCGTCGACGTCCCGGAGGTCGACTACGCCGGGATCGCCCGGGCCGCCGGCATCCACGCCCAGCGCGTGGACCGCGCCGTCGAGCTACACGGCGCGCTCACCGACGCACTGGCCCTCCCCGGCCCCGCACTGGTGCAGATCAAAACCGACCCACGCGCACTGTCGATGCCACCAACCCTCACCGGCGACCAACTCCGCGGCTTCGGCCTCGCCATGAGCAAAATCGTCCTCACCGGCGGGGCCGGCGAAGTGGTCCGCCTAGCCAAGACCAACCTGCGCAACATCCCCCATCCGTAAACCATCGCGAGGGCCGAGCCCACGCTCCGAATAGGTGCTTAGAGCAGCCGCGGCGGCGATCGTGGCGGCACGCAATGCCGTGCTCGCCGGCAAGGGCCGCCCGGCAGCACCGGACGACCAACACTGACGATCTTCGGAAAGCTCGTACACCGCAAGCAGTTTGGGGCGCAGCCGACCGACGGGCTCGAGGCCGCGGGGCGGGCAGTCCCACACCTGGCCTGCTGGCGCGACATCGGCATAGACACCCTCAAGGCGTTCGGTGACCGGCCCTTCGGCGACGCCCTGCACCTCTACCGAGCACCCACCGACGAGCCCGGGTCGCGTCGCGTCACGAATCAACGATGCCGCACCACCTCGGCCTGATGCCGCCTAAAGTCACCTAGGGCAGGCGCCAGCTGGGTTCGCTGCCGCTGCCGCTGCCGCCGAGGCAGTATGCGCTATCAGTGCCCTCCCCAGTGACCGGGACCAGGCGCACCACTGGGATCGGTCGTGGCGTGCGCTCCTGGTAGGACGTGTAACGATTCGCGTTGTTGGCGTTGACGATTCTCCACAGGCGTTCGTAGTCCCGGTCGCCCAGGAGTACCGGGTACGCGATGACCGGGATGCGGGTGGCACCGACGTTGACTTCCACATTCGAATTCTTCCTCAGGTTGTGATACCAGCCCGGCGCGGTGGGCGCACCGCCCATCGATGCCACCACCACCAAATACCCCCGCCCGTCTCGGGCGTAGGTGAGCGTCGTCGTGTGCGGCAGGCCGGACTTGGCTCCCGTGGTGTGCAGCAAAAGGCTCGGCGCCATTCCCGGCATGCGATGCCCGATCCATCCATTCGTGCGCCGGTACAACGCACTATGCAAGGACAGAACAGGAAGCAGCACAGTTCGTTCCATGGAGGACAACCCACGCGTGTCAGAACTCATGTCTGATACCGCCACGCGCAACTGTGATAATGCCCGATTCGTAGACCGGCGGCGCCGTATGAATCGACTGCAATGCGCGGGGAGCACTCCTGTGCCGACGCTGGCAGTGAGTGCGAGGTAGCAACGCCGCTATCATCGGCCAAGTCATATGGCGCCGCCGTTGGCGTAGGGCACTTGTCCGTTGACCCCCTGCCGGGCCCGACCAGAAAAAGCACCACCTCAGCAATGTCGTCAGGGGTGCCCAGACGATTCAACGGCGAGCGCGCGGCCAGTTCACTGCGCGCATCCTCATCGCCTGAAAGTAGCTTTTGAGCATTTCGGTAGTAGTGGCCCCGGGCGCGACAGCGTTGACGGTGATGTCTCGGCCTCGCAACTCGCGGGCGCGGATCATGGTGATGGCCTCAACGGCGCCCTTGGTAGCCGTGTAGGCAATCGTGCCGACCTCCTGGAACCGGGTGACCGAACTGGACACGTTGGACGATGGCTCCGCCCGGCCGCAGCCGCCGAGCAGCATGCTGGTCGACGACAAAGGTCCCGCGCAGGTTGGTTCTCACCACGCGGTCAAGGTCGGCGAGATCCAGGTCGACCAGCGCACCGATAGGCATGATCCCCGCAGCATTTACAACAACGTCGACCCCGCCGAACCGGCGCTCGGCCTCATCAAACACAGCGGCCATCAAGCGTTGATCCGCGCCGCCACCGCCTCGCCGCCCCGATCGACACATGCCTGCACTGTTTTTCCCGCGGACTTCGCGTCGCCCGCGTAATTCACAACCACCGCGTAGCCATTGGCCGCTAGTCGTGTCGCGACACAGCGGCCGATCCCTCGAGACCCACCCGTAACGACGGCCACGCGCGCAGAATCGTTAACTTTCACCATGGCTCTCCCGCAATCGTGAAACTCGCGGGTTAGTCATCGGCTTCTCAATCGGCAAAAAAGCGTGCATTGTCGCCCCGGCGGGCGCCGGTGGTGTTACCCGGACCCAGGTGCTCCAGGGCGTCCAACCGGCTTTGCCATGGAAGTGACACCCGGGACAGGACGACAATGCACCGCATAGGCGATGAGGGCGGTTATCTCGAGGGCCACGGACGCCACAGTAGGTAACGACACCGCATAAGGACACTAACGACTTTTCATCCCGCATATGCACGCCAATCATGAATGGCGTCGATCACAATGCCTTGACGATGGCAGGGCTGTCGCCCCTAAGAGTCACGGCTGGGCCTTGCCGTCCAACGTCGGGCTTATTCGCGCCGAGCGTCGGCCAGATCCGCGACGCGGAGCTGCTGCAGCGCCGGATATAATTCGGTGTATGCGTGGGATCCGAGACCGTAGCGCAGGGTGCGGCCGAAGTCGGCCAGCGGCGCGACGGCAGCGCAGCCGACAGGGAGGTCGGGATTAGTGTGAAGTGCTAACCCCAGGCGATCACATGGACAGATATGCGAAGCAGTCCCAACGAACTGAAGACGTCTGCACTTGCGTCCTGGACCAGTGCCTACGCGCCTGGGTAGAAGAGCACACGTTGGAGCCGTCCAGTCTTGGATAACTGCTGTTATCCATCGATTTGAAGCCTTCCGGCATCCCCGCCTGCAACCCGTCGCCGGTGCTGGCTGCTTCGCGGAACGGACGACTCAGCCGGCGACGGAGTTATGGTGCCTCCCCGCAGTCGGCCGTGATTACTCGCCGCCGGCTGCAGGTGCCAACCCCGTATATAGCGCGGGATCGGCTACAGCTCTGAAAGTGCCGTCTCCTGAAACATTGACCGCGAATAGGGTTTCATTGCAGGCGGTTTCGCCCGCATAGCGGGTGTATCGGAATATGCACCAGGCCGCGAGGGCCAACGACTAGCTACAGGGGCCACGTCTCAGCTAAGCGTCATAAATGACATCGGTATGACATCTCAACTGAGAATGTGACACCGGATCTGAGAACCTACACCCACCAAGCACCACGCGTATGGCGCAGACCAAAAGCTGCCATTGACCAATGTCACCATTTGGTGTTGACTGCATTGCATGACGGGCGGTGTTCCGGCTCGCGGGTCATTGCGGTCCCGCGGCGCGGCAGCGATAAGTACGTATACCCTTCGGCCGATCACCAGCGTGATCCCGCCCGAGCGGGCATGGGGGGCTGTGGCTTTCGCGCCAGATCCTTTCGGGCCAGATCGTCGCCCGGATCATGGGAACGTTCGGCCCCTCGCTGTCCGGCACCCGCACCCAATCGGTGGACACCAGGCGGCCCGACGGCCGCCGCGTCAAGGGCGAATGGGTTTCGGCCCGCGCACCCCGACGAGCGAGCACTCGCGCCCGTCCAGCATCGCCGAAGCGATCTATTACATACACGGTAGCGGCTACGCGGTGTGTTCGCCAAAGACGCACCGCCGCTTGACATCCTGGCTGTCGTCACTGACCAGCCTGCCGGTGTTCTGCGTGTACTAACGACTGGCCCCGCGTCATCGCTTCCCCACCGCCGCCGACGACGTGCGCGCCGGCTGGGACTGGCTGATCAACACCTGCGGCGTGCCGCCCGAACAGATGGTGATCGCCGGTGACTCGGCCGGCGGTCACCTGTCGGTCTACCTACTGCTGCAACCGGGGGTCGAACACCCCACCGCCATGGTGTTGTTCTCCCCCTCTATGACCTGACCTTCGAGCTGACCAAGGCGCGAGAACGGATACGCCCCGATCCGGCCACCCGGGCGGCCAACGCGATCCGGCTGGTGGGCCTCTACCACAGCGGCGTCGACCTCACCCATGAGCGGCTGACGCTCGACGTCGCCCGCGGTCCCGCGCTTCCGCCCACACTGATCCAGGCCGGCGGAGCCGAAATGCTGCAAGAGGACGCCCACCAACTCGCCGCCGACATCCGCACCGCGGGCGGCAGATGCGAACTACAGATCTGGCCGCACCAGGTGCACGTCTTTCAGGCGTTGCCGCGCATGACGCCCGAAGCCGCCAAGACCATGGCCTATGTCGCGCGGTTCATCACCCACGCCCTGCAGGATGCCCGTACCCTCACCCAGGAGATGCACTGACATGTTGGACCGGCTGCTGCACCGATCGAAGACCAGCCGCGGCGCCCTGGCGGTGGTGACCGGCGCCGGAAGCGGCATCGGTGCGGCCTTCGCCCTCGAACTGGGCAAGCGCGGCGGCACCGTCGTGTA
Source organism: Mycobacterium lepraemurium (assembly GCA_002291465.1). Lineage (GTDB taxonomy): Bacteria > Actinomycetota > Actinomycetes > Mycobacteriales > Mycobacteriaceae > Mycobacterium > Mycobacterium avium. The sequence goes on from CP021238.1 coordinate 2,723,141, forward strand.
CAGCGATATCGACCAAGCCGCCGCCCAGCGGACGGCCGACGCGATCACCGAACACGGCGCGAAAGCCCTCGCAATCCTTTGTGATGTCTCGCAATTCGGGGACGTGCAGGCGCTGGCCGAGCAGTCGCAGTCCTGGTTCGGCGCCCCACCCACACTGGTGATCAACAACGCCGGTGTCGGCACCGGCGGCGCGACCATCGGTGATGCGCCACTGGACGATTGGCAGTGGACGCTGGGAATCAACCTGTGGGGTCCCATTCACGGCTGTCATGTGTTCACCCCGATCCTGCGCACCGTCGGCCGCGCCGCGGGGCATCATCAACGTGGCCTCGGCCGCGGCGTTCGGCGCGGCCCCCGGCATGGCTGCCTACAACGTCAGCAAGGCGGGTGTGCTGTCTCTGTCCGAGACCCTGGCCGCCGAGCTGTCCGGCACGCCGGTGCGAGTCACCGTGCTGTGCCCGACGTTCGTCAAGACGAACATCCTCGAATCCGGGCGAATCAGCGAGGAATCCGGCGAACTGGCCGCAAAACTGATGCGCTGGACCGGGTTCTCCGCGGACAAAGTCGCCCGCATCTGCTTGGACGCGCACGACCGCGGCGACCTGTACTGCATGCCGCAGCTCGACGCACAAATCGACTGGCACATCAAACGCCTTGCCCCACAGTCCTATACGCGAGCAGCCGGCCTGGTGTCCCGAATCAACCTGCCCTGATCACCCGACGGAAAGGAGCCTCCGGTGGCCATCGACATGGAAGCCATGCTCGCCAAGATCAAGGATCGACAGTGGGTGCTCGCCGACATCGATTGGGATGCGCCCGGCGCCGACATGATCAGTGACGAACAGCGGCCACAGCTCAAGGCGTTCATGGCCGACCTGTGCCGGATCGAGAACATCGGCGCCAGGGGATTCGCGGCGCTGGCGAAAAAGGCACCCACCCCGACCATCGCCGAGATCTACCGCTACTTTCACGCCGAGGAGCAGCGGCACGCCAACGCCGAACTGGCGCTGATGAAACGCTGGGGCATGCTCACCGACGGTGAGATTCCCGAGCCAAACGTGAACATCCGGCTGGCGATCGACTGGCTGGACCACTGGGCCGACGACATGCCGCTGTCGCCGCTGGGCACCGTTATCCCGATGCTCGAGGTGGCACTGGACGGCGCCCTGTTAAAATTCCTCCTCGACGAGGTGCACGACCCCATCTGCCATCAGGTCTTCGAGAAGATCAACAATGACGAATCCCGCCATCTCGTCGTCGATTTCGAAGTTCTCGACATGATCGGGTACGCCAAGGTCCGGCGGTTGCTGATCGACTTCGTCGGTCACCATGCCACTCCGGGCCTCATCATCGGTGCGATCACCGGCGCACCGCTGATCAACCGGATCCGCAACGAGATCACCGCCATGGGCATGGAGCCGGAGCGGCTCTACCGGGCGGTGAAACGATTCAAGGAGCTTGGCGATCGCGGCGAACGCACCTACTCGGGTGCCGACCTATCGTTTCCTGAGGCGCTACGCCGGAGTGGTCACCAACCCACGCCACCCCTACCACCTGCTGGCGAATTCGATGGTGTGGCTTTCCGACCGGTATCCGCGGCTCCTACTTCCGCCGGTGCCGTCCTGGGTGGAAGAACTCACCCACGAGCCGGCGGCGTGAGCATGGCACGCGATCACGCCCACGCGGCGCTCATCATCGCAGCCGGATTCACCGGTCTGGGTGCGGCGATCCGACTGGCCGAGGCCGGAGTCGACGACATCGCGATACTGGAGCGCTCCGACCGGGTCGGCGGAACCTGGCGTGACACAACGTATCCCGGTGCCAGCTGCGACGTTCCCTCGCTGCTGTATTCCTACTCGTTCGTCAAGAACCCGACCTGGTCGCGAACCTACTCGCCGGCCCCCGAGATCTATCGCCACCTCGAGGACATGGCGGACCGGTTCGACATTCGCCGGTGTATCAGGTTCGGGGCACGAGGTCAGCGGTTTGGCCTTCGACGAGGACGCCGGCGTGTGGACCGCCACCACCAAGAACCGCAAGAAGTTCCGCGCCCGCACCGTGGTGCTGGCGTCGAGTCCCCTGTCCGACGTCAGCTTCCCCGACATCCGTGGGCTGGACAGCTACCGCGGGCACAAGATCCACAGCGCGCGCTGGGACCACGACTACGACTTCGCGGGCAAGCGGGTCGCGGTCATCGGGACCGGCGCCAGCGCCATCCAGATCACCCCCGAACTGGTCAAGCAGGCCGGGTTCGTCAAGGTGTTTCAGCGCACACCGTGCTGGGTGCTGCCGCGGCTGGACGTCGCCACCCCACCGGCTGTGCAGGCGTTGTTCGCGAAAGTCCCTGCCGCACAGGAACTTGCCCGCCAGGCGCTGTACTGGGGCCACAAAGCCAGCGCCACCGCGCTGGTGTGGGATACGCCGTTGACGTTGCTGGTCGCCCGGCTCGGAAAGGCCCACCTGTGCGCTCAGGTGAAGGATCCGTGGCTGCGCCGTCAGCTGACGCCGGACTTTCGGCCCGGCTGCTGCAAGCGCATGCTGGTCTCCAGCGGCTACTACACGGCGCTGCAACGCGACAACTGCAAGCTCATCGACTGGCCGATCGCCACGTTGAGCCCGGCCGGCATTCGCACCAGTGACGGCATCGAGCACCACCTCGACTGCATCGTGTTCGCCACCGGCTACGACGTGCACCTGACCGGTCCGCCGTTTCCGGTCACCGAGCTGGGGGGGCCGATCGCTGGCCGCCGAATGGGCCGGTGGCGCACAGGCTTACAAGAGCATCAACGTGCACGGCTACCCGAACCTGTTCGTCATGACCGGCCCCAACTCCGGGCCCAGGCACAACTCGCTGCTGGTCTACATCGAGGGCCAGCTGGACTACGCGGTCCGCGGCATCACCACCATTCTCAACGACGACCTGCGCTACCTCGATGTGCGCGAAGAGGTTCAACGCTGCCACAACGAGGTCATTCAACGCCGGCTCACCAAGACGACCTGGATGTCGGGGTGCCGGAGTTGGTACCTCACCAAGGACGGATTCAACGGGTCGATGTATCCCGGCTTCGCCACGCAGTATCTTCGCCAGATGAGCGATTTCCGCTACCAGGACTATCAGGCCGTGGCGCGGCGCGCCCGCACACCCGCCGCCTCCTCCGCCTGAGCCTGCGCATCGACATGGCAACCGAGCGCGCACTCTACCGTTCTTCCAGGCCGGAGCCGGGCACCATCGCCAGCGTGCTGCACAACGTGCGGCGGGCACCCAAGCGCATCCGGCGCCAGTCGCGGGAATATCACCAACTCATCGAGGGCGCGGTGTCACAGCTTTTCGACGCGGCGGTCCGTCACCCGCACGGCGACGCCAACTCCGGTGAGTACCGGATCGACGACCTGGCCCGGCTGGCCGGCACCACCACCCGCAACATTCGCGTCTACCGTGATCGCGGGCTGCTGCCGCCGCCCCTGCGCGTCGGCCGGATCGCGCTGTTCAACGACACCCACCTGACCCGGCTGCGGCTGATCACATCGATGCTCGACCGCAGGCTACACCATCGCCCACGTCCGGGAAATGCTCAGCGCCTGGGAGCAAGGCAAGAACCTCGGCGACGTGCTCGGCCTGGAAACCGCCATCGTGGGCACCTGGACCACCGAGAAACCGGAGACCATGTCGCTGGCCGAGGCGCAGCGACTCGTCGGCGGCCCCCCGCGCGTTCGAGCGCCTGGTGGCGCTTCAGGTGATCCGCGTCGACGCGACCCGGGCCACCCTGACCCGCCCGAAGCTGATCGAGGCGTTCAACGAAATACGCGGCTACGGCGTCGAATTCGACAAGCTCATCGGCCTGCACGAGCAGATCGTCCCCGAGATCGACAAGATCAGCGACATGCTGGTGCGGTTCCGCACTCAAACGGTCGCGGCGGTCACCGCGACGCTCGCGTCGTCGATCGAAGCCAATATCGAGTCGCTGGTGAGCCGGATTCTGGCCGACTATCTCGAATCCAGCTCGTCGGCCTGAATACGGCTTCGCGCGCACCTCGGGTCGTGCGCGCGCAATCTAGACGTTGGTCAGCACTAAAAAGGAGTGCTGACCACAGTGCAGGTTAAGCACGTGTAGGTGCCCGTGCAGGCTGCGGCCGTGGGGTAAGTGAGGGCCAGATTACGGCAAGAATGATTTTGGACTTACGGCCAGACACAAATACTCCATCCCGTTGAAGGTGGCACAGATGCTAAACGCGGCGCTGTCAGAAACCGGAGAATGATGGATTTTCGCGGCAAACCCGCAGCAGGCATCCAGAGTTGTGCGTTACGTCGGCCGGGCGGCGACAGTCATCGGCGGATCACTCGGCTCAATGCCGGCTCAGCGTCAGCGTTCCTTTCGTTTGCAACACTGTGCTGGCGGTGATTTTCTCGGTCCTGCGTGCCTCGCGTTCGAGGTAGCGCTGCTTGGATTCCTCGAATTTCTCCGACGCGTCCTGCAGTTCCTTGACCAGCAGGCCGAGATCGTCGCGCATTCGGGCGGCCTCGCCGGTAAAGTCTTCTCGTTCGAAGATGCGCCATTTCTTGAGCACCGGCATGACCACCTCGTCGAGATGGATCCGCGGGTCATACACACCACCGACGGCGATGATCACCGCCTTGCGCCGAAACTCCGGCACCGTGAATCCGGGCATCTTGAAATTGCGCAGAATCTGGTGCACCGACTTCATCGCTTGATTCGGTGCGATATCCAGGCCCGCGGCGCTGACGTCCCGGTAGAAGATCATGTGCAGATTTTCGTCGTGCGACACCCTGGCCATCAACTGCTCGGCGATCGCGTCGTTGCACACTTTGCCGGTGTTGCGGTGCGAGACGCGGGTGGCCAATTCCTGGAATGAGACATACATGACCGAGTCGAACAGGCTCTGGGCGAACATGTCGCCCTGCTGATTCTGGCCGGGGCTGAAGCCCCGGGTCATTTGCTCGAGACGCAGCATCTCCAATTCCACCGGGTCCACCGATCGGGTGACCACCAGGTAATCGCGCAGCGCGGTGCTGTGTCTGGCCTCCTCCGCGGTCCAGCGGTTCACCCACTGGCCCCACGGTCCGTCCATGCCGAAATTCATGGCGATTTCGCGGTGATACGACGGCAGATTGTCTTCGGTCAGCAGGTTTTGGACGATGGCCACCTGCGCGACGTCGGGCAGCCGGGTCTGGCCGGGTTCCCAATCTTGCTCGCCGCGGGTGTGGAAACTCTTGCCGTCCGACCAGGGCACGTAGTCGTGCGGGTTCCACTCCTTGAACTTCGCCAGGTGCCGGTTGAGCAGCCCCTCCACCACCGGCTCGAGTTCATGCAGCAGCTGCAGGTTAGTCAGGTCCTTGGGCACGGAACCCTCCCGGTTGTCCACCGCGGTCGGCAACCCGCATGTATCTGTGTCATGCGGTTACATAAAGATGACACGCGCGGAGGCGACCACGTAGGGCCGAAAGTCCCTTAGCGCCGAACCGTGACCCGGCACACGCCAGGCAGCGGCAGCCCCGGGAAGCTATTGACGCGCAATGAGATACGGCGCGAGGGTGGACAGCTTCTCGCAGGTCTCCTCGAACTCGCGCTCGGGCGTCGACTCTTCGATGATGCCGGCACCGGCCCGCAGCCAGGTCTTGCCGTCATGCTCGTAAGCCGCACGCAATGTCAACGCCGCGTCCAGTCCGCCGTCGGCCGAAACCATCACCACCGCACCCGAATATAGCCCGCGCGGTCCCTCGTCGAGGCGCAGAATCGCCTCCACACCGCCCGCTTTCGGGATGCCAGAGGCGGTGACGGCGGGGAACAGCGCTTCCAGCGCGTCCATCCGGTCGTTGGACGTGCCCAGCCGCCCGCTGACCGTGGAACCGAGATGCTGCACGCTGCCCCGTTCCCGGACCGTCATGAAGTCGCTGACCACGGTGGTGCCGGGCTCGGCGATCTCGGCCATCTCCTGCAGTGAGCTTCGCACCGAAATCGCATGCTCGACAATCTCTTTGGAGTTCGACTCCAGGTCGTCACGGGCCTGGCGGTCGTGCAGGGCGCCGCGGCCGAACGCGCGGGTGCCCGCCAGCGGTTCGGTCACCACGACGCCGTCGTGACACACGGCCGCGACCAGTTCCGGGCTGTAGCCCACCGCGCGAATCCCGCCAAGCCGCAGCAGAAACGACCGCACCGGGGTGTTGTGCCGACGGGCCAGCCGGTAGGTGGAGGGGAAGTCCAGCGCGAAAGGCACTTGGAGACAACGGGAAAGAATCACCTTGTGATAGCATCCGGCAGCGATCTCCGCGACGGCCGAGGCCACCCGATCGCGATAGTTCGACGGGTCGGTGACCACGTCGACCGCCGAGGCGTCGTGCAGCCCCGGCACCCCGTTGCCAAGCACGCCCAGCACGTCTTCGCGCCGGCCGGTCGACGTCCCGAACAGCTGGATCGCCTCGCGGGTCACCACGATGCGTCCGTTCGGCCAGAACACCCGGGCCAGCGCGGTGCCCGGCGCCAGTCGCTGCTGCAGCCCGTAGCGATAGACGCCGAACTCGAAGGCGATCCAGCCGAAAAGCTGGTCGGTCTCCAGCAGCAGTCGATCGATGGCCTCACCGAGCACCGGCCCCGGCCGACCCGACCAGTGTTGGCGCTGGGTCACGCCGTCGCGGATCACCCGCAGCTCGTCGCTGTCCAGCTCGATCATGGCGCGCACCCCGGTGGCCAGCACCCATTCACCGCCGCGCTCGTAGAGCAAATACTCTTCCCCGGCACGCTCGGAGAGCACCACGGCCAGCTCGGCGGCCAGGTCCGCCGGGTCGATGTGCACCGGAAGGGGAATCGACGGCGACTCAGAGCCGGCGGAAGTTATCGCGACGCTGACCTCGGTCACGGTTAGTAACTGTAGCCTAGCCTATATAGCTCTGCGCAACCGATCTCGTCAGCCGGATTCTCGGAAGGGCGGTGATCGTCGTCGCAACGTTTTCCCGCCGTTTACGTGGCGGCCACACACGGTGCGCATCCGGCGGCCACACTCATCCCGGGGTGTCACCGTCCCGTCGGTTCGGAGCAGCCACCGGCCGTGGCCTACAGTCCGGGCGGGGCTTCTATTGACTGCACAGTAAATCCACAGCACCTTCACACCAAACGCACGGCGGCGGTGAGCCGGCCGATCCGCCCCCATTCGGCCCGGAAATCGGGCTCTGAGCAGGGCTTATGCCGCCCGAAAGGATTCCGTTAAATCTTCCTCACCCGCCGTGTCATCGAGTGGCGAGGCCAGGGCGGCGGGGATAGGTTCGTCACGGTCGTCGGGACGTTTCGTGGCTGCTCGGCTCGCGGACGGTGCTTCCCCCCGATCACGGCTCTGATCAACGGAGGCATCGATGCTGCAAGAGTTCTGGCACAACTTCACCCACAACCTCTTCAAGCCGCTACTGCTGTTCTTCTACTTCGGTTTCCTGATCCCGATTCTCAAGGTGCGGTTCGAATTCCCCTACGTGATCTATCAGGGGTTGACGATGTATCTGCTGCTGGCCATCGGCTGGCACGGTGGCGAGGAACTCGCCCAGGTCAGCGCGTCGAGCGTCGGGGCGATCGTGGGCTTCATGGTGCTCGGGTTCGTGCTGAACTGCGCCATCGGCGGGGTGGCCTACCTGGGGCTGAGCCGGCTGAAATCGCTGCGCAAGGTGGACCGCGCCACCATCGCCGGGTACTACGGGTCGGACTCGGCGGGCACCTTCGCCACCTGCGTGGCGGTCCTGGCGGCGGTGAACATCGCCTTCAACGCCTACATACCGGTGATGCTGGCCGTGATGGAGATTCCCGGCTGCCTGGTGGCGCTGTACTTCGTGGCCCGACTGCGCCACCGCGGCATGGACTCCGCCGGCTACATGCCCGACGAGGCGGGCTACACGCCGCCGGTCCGGGTCGGGGTCGGTCCCGGCACCGCCGCGCGTCCGCCGCACGGCCAGAGCCTGCAGACCCAGGAGGAGGCGGCCATCGAGCAGGAGCTGGAACTGTCGCTGGAAAAGCTGGAGCACCCGGAGTGGCAGGCCGACCCGAGCCCGCTGCGCGGCAAGGGCACAAGGGCGCCGATCTTCTCCCGAGAGCTGTTCCAGGAGGTCTTCCTCAACCCCGGCCTGGTCCTGCTGATGGGCGGCATCATCATCGGCCTGGTCAGCGGGCTGCAAGGCCAGAAGGTCGTCGCCGACGACGACAAGTTCTTCGTGATCGCCTTCCAGGGCGTGCTGTGTCTGTTCCTGCTCGAGATGGGGATGACGGCGTCGCGCAAGTTGAAGGACCTTCGCTCGGCCGGCTGGGGTTTCATCGTCTTCGGCCTGGTGGCCCCGAATGTCTTTGCGACACTGGGCATTTTCGTCGCCTGCAGCTACGCCTCGCTGACCCACACCGACTTCAAGACCGGGACCTACGTGCTGTTCGCGGTGCTTTGCGGTGCGGCGTCCTACATCGCCGTGCCCGCGGTGCAACGCCTGGCGATCCCCGAGGCGAGCCCGACGCTGCCGCTGGCCGCCTCGCTGGGCCTGACGTTCTCCTACAACGTCACGGTGGGGATCCCGCTCTACATCGAGATCGCCCGCCTCGTCGAGCGCTGGTACGGGGTCTGACCGGCGCGCCGTCACCCCAAGAGCGTGCGCACCACGCCGTCGGCCAGCAGCCGCCCGCGCGGCGTGAGCACCAGCCGGTCGCCGTCGCGCACCAACAACCCGTCGGCCACCACGCCCTGGGCGCGTTCGCGTTCCGCGGGATTCAACAGCTCCACCGGAAGCCCTTGACGCAGGCGGATTTTCAGTAGCACGTCTTCGGTGTGCAAGGCCTCGGAGCCGAGCTGCTCGAATCCGGCCACCGGCAGCGCCGCGGCGTTGAGCCGTTCGGCATAGGCGTTGGGGTGCTTGACATTCCACCAGCGCGTCGTGCCGACGTAGCCGTGGGCACCGGGACCCGCGCCCCACCACTGACCGCCGTCCCAGTAGCCGAGGTTGTGCCGGCACTGCCCGCCCGGGCGCGACCAGTTGGAGACTTCGTACCAGAACAGGCCCGCCTGCGACAGCCGCGCGTCGACCAATTCGTAACGGTGCGCCAGCACGTCGTCGTCGGGCGCCGCCAGCTCACCGCGGCGCACCCGCCGGGCCAGCGCGGTGCCTTCCTCGACCACCAGCGCATAGGCGGACACGTGGTCCACACCGGTTTCGATCGCGGTGTCGAGCGACCACAGCAGGTCCTCGTCGGACTCCCCCGGCGTCCCGTAGATGAGATCGAGACTGACGTGCTCGAACCCGGCGGCCAGCGCCTCGCGGGCGGCGTCCGCCGACCGGTTCGGCGTGTGAATGCGGTCCATCACACCCAGCACCCGCGGCGCCACCGACTGCATCCCCAGCGACACCCGGGTATAACCGGTCGCCCGGATGGCGTCGAAGAACTCCGGCCACGTCGACTCGGGGTTGGCCTCGGTGGTGATCTCCGCGTCGGGCGCCAGCGCGAAGTGCTCGCGCACCATGTCCAGCAGCAACGCCAGCCGCGCGCCCCCCAGCAGCGAGGGCGTCCCGCCCCCGACGAACACGGTGTTCACCGGTGGTGGCCGCAGCCGCGCGGTGGCCAGTTCTAGTTCCGTGCACAGCGCCCCCAGCCACGCGTCGGGATTGACCCCGCCCAGCTCGGCCGGTGTGTAGGTGTTGAAATCGCAGTAGCCACAACGGGTTACGCAAAACGGTACGTGCACATAGAGGCCAAACGGGTGCCCGTCGACCACCCGCACGTCGGGCAGCTCGACCGTTTGCTCGCGAATGGCCATGCCACATGATCCCACGGCGAACGGGCGGCCCGGGCGGGCCGGCGAGCCCGCTGCGGCCCGGGTTTTAAATCACCGTGAGCCAAGATTTAACCTGCTCGCACGGCCCGTCGGCGTCCGTGGCACAATGGTTGGCGTGACTGTCGCCCAACCCAGCCCGCACGTGGTGCTCGTGGCGCGACGGCACATCGATCTCAAGCGCGTCTGCAGCTGTATCTGTCTGCCTTGACGTGGTAGACCCAGCTCCCCGCGTCTCCAGCCGGCTGACGGTTCCATGCCGCCCAACAGTGTCGGTGAACTGTGCTGGCCGCGCTGGCGATCTTTTTCCGAGGAGAACGTCCGATGACCACCGCCCGACCCGCGAAGGCCCGTAACGAGGGCCAGTGGGCACTGGGGAATCGTGAGCCGCTGAACCCGAACGAGGAAATGAAACAGGCCGGCGCCCGCTGGCAGTTCGGGAGCGGATCGAGACCATCTACGCCAAAAACGGCTTCGACAGCATCCACAAGAGCGACCTGCGCGGCCGTTTCCGCTGGTGGGGCACCCAGCGCGAGCAGGGCTACGACGGCAGCTGGACCGGCGACGAGAACATCGAAAAGCTCGAGGCCAGGTACTTCATGATGCGGGTGCGCTGCGACGGCGGCACCATCTCCGCGGCCGCACTGCGCATTTCGGTGGACTTCGCCCGCGCCACCGCCGACATCACCGACCGCGAGAACATCCAGTACCACTGGACCGAGGTAGAAAACGTTCCCGAGATCTGGCGTCGACTCGACGCAGTGGGGTTGCGCACCACCGAGGCCTGCGGCGACTGCCCGCGGGTGATCCTGGGGTCGCCGCTGGCGGGTGAGTCGCTCGAGGAGGTCATCGACCCGAGCTGGGCGATCGCCGAGATCGCCCGCCGCTACATCGGCCAGCCCGACTTTCGCCGACCTGCCCCGCAAGTACAAGACCGCGATCTCGGGGTTGCAGGACGTCGCCCACGAGGTCAACGACGTCGCGTTCATCGGGGTCAACCATCCCGAGCACGGTCCCGGCCTGGACCTGTGGGTCGGCGGCGGGCTGTCGACCAACCCGATGCTGGCCCAACGGGTCGGCGCCTGGGTTCCGCTGCACGAGGTGCCCGAGGCGTGGGCGGCGGTCACCTCGGTGTTCCGCGACTACGGGTACCGCCGGCTGCGCTCCAAGGCGCGGCTGAAGTTCCTGGTCAAGGACTGGGGCATCGAGAAGTTCCGCGAAGTTCTCGAAACCGAATATCTCAAGCGTCCGCTGATCGACGGTCCGGCCCCCGAGCCGGTCGCGCATCCGATCGATCACGTGGGGGTGCAACGGCTCAAGAACGGGCTCAACGCGGTGGGGGTCGCCCCGATCGCAGGGCGGGTGTCGGGCACCATCCTGCTGGCGGTGGCCGACCTGGCGCAGCAAGCCGGTTGCGACCGGACCCGGTTCACTCCCTACCAGAAGCTGGTGCTGCTCGACATTCCCGACGACAAGCTCGACGAGGTGGTGGCCGGGCTGGAAGCCCTCGACCTGCAATCGCAACCGTCGCATTGGCGTCGTAACCTGATGGCCTGCAGAGGAATTGAGTTATGCAAGCTGTCGTTCGCCGAAACGCGGTTGCGGGCACAGGGTTTGGTGCCCGAGCTGGAGCTCCGTCTCGCCGATGTCAACCGGCAGCTCGACGTGCCGATCACCATCAACCTCAACGGCTGCCCCAACTCGTATGCCCGCATCCAGGTCGCCGACATCGGCCTCAAAGGCCGGATGGTCGACGACGGGCGAGGGCGGCTCGGTCGAGGGATTCCAGGTGCATCTGGGCGGCAGCTTGGGCCAGGATAGCGGCTTCGGCCGAAAACTGCGCCAGCACAAGGTCACCAGCGACGAGCTCGGCGACTACATCGAGCGGGTGGCACGCAACTTCTTGAAATATCGCGACGGAGGTGAACGTTTCGCCCAGTGGGCCATGAGGGCAGACGAGGACGATTTGCGATGACCAAACGAACGACCAAACTTCCAGAGGCCGAACTACGTGAACTAGCCGCCCGCGGCGCCGCCGAGCTCGAAGGCGCCAGCGCCAGCGACGTGTTGCGTTGGACCGACGAGACATTCGGCGGCGTCAACGGGCCACGCGGATGGGCCACGTGCAACTACGTGGTGGCCTCGAGCATGCAGGAAGCGGTGCTGATCGACCTGGCCGCCAAGGTCCGCCCCGGTGTGCCGGTGGTCTTCCTGAACACCGGCTATCACTTCGCCGAGACCATCGGGACCCGGGATGCGATCGAATCCGTCTACGACATCCGGGTGCTTAATGTCACTCCCGAGCACAGCGTCGCCGAGCAGGACAAACTGCTGGGCAAGGACCTGTTCGCGCGCGACCCCGGCGAGTGCTGCCGGCTGCGCAAGGTCGCCCCGCTGGGCAAGACGCTGTGCGGGTACTCGGCCTGGGTGACCGGCCTGCGCCGCTCGGAGGCCGCGACACGGGCCAACGCGCCGGTGATCGGCTTCGACGAGGGCTTCAAGCTGGTCAAGGTCAACCCTATGGTCACCTGGACCGACGAGGACGTGCAGAACTACATCGACGAGCACAACGTGCTGGTCAATCCGCTTATCTACGAAGGCTATTCGTCGATCGGCTGCGCCCCCTGCACGGCCAAGCCGCTGGCCGGCGCCGACCCGCGCAGCGGGCGCTGGCAGGGCCTGGCCAAGACGGAATGCGGGCTGCACTCCTCGTAAAGCCTTCGGCGCCAACCGGTTTCGCTGTCGCGCTGAAGAGCGTTCCTTACGCCGACGTCAGCGTGGCCTCGTCGGCGCCGTCGCGGGAGACCGCGGGCACCGTCGTCGCACCGGCAGTGATCGGCGGAACCCGGGTGGCCCGCACATAGACGGTGTCGCCCTCGCGCAGGGCCAGCGCCTCGGCGTCACCGCGGGTGATCTGCGACGTGAAGGGCCCGCCGGTGGCCGCGCTGGTCAACTCAACCCGCACCTCGAAACCCAGCTTGACCACCCGGTCGACGATGGCCTGGGCCACACCCGTCGACTCGGCGGTGCCGTCCTCGGCCGCCACCGCCATCTCGGGAGTGCGGCCCACCCGGATGTCGTGCGGTCGCACCAAAGTGCCGTTGAGAGTGGACACCGCACCCAGAAACGACATCACGAACGCGTTCGTCGGGGCGTCGTACACCTCGGTCGGGGATCCGATCTGCTCGATGCGGCCCTGGTTGAGCACCGCGATCCGATCGGCGACATCCAGCGCCTCGGCCTGGTCGTGGGTGACCAGCACCGTGGTCACGTGCACCTCGTCGTGCAACCGGCGCAGCCAAGCGCGCAGATCCTCGCGCACCTTGGCGTCCAGCGCACCGAACGGCTCGTCGAGCAGCAGCACCTGCGGGTCGACCACCAGCGCCCGCGCCAACGCCATCCGCTGCCGTTGCCCACCGGACAACTGGTTGGGGTAGCGGCCCTGAAAACCGCTCAGCCCCACCACTTCCAGCAGATTGTCCACCTTGGCCTTGATCTCGGCCTTGGGCCGCTTGCGCACCTTGAGGCCGTAGGCCACGTTGTCGCGGACCGTCAGGTGCTTGAACGCCGCGTAATGCTGGAACACGAAGCCGATGCCGCGGCGCTGCGGCGGCACCCGAGTCACGTCCCGGCCGTAGATGGTCACCGTCCCGGTGTCGGGCTGGTCCAGGCCGGCGATGGTGCGCAGCAGCGTCGATTTGCCCGACCCGCTGGGACCCAACAAGGCCGTCAACGAACCGGTCGGCACCACGAAGTCCACGTGGTCGAGTGCGACGAAGTCGCCGTGGCGTTTGTAGGCGTCGCGCACAGTGATGGCGATGTCGCCGCGGTCGGTACCGGCGTCGGTCACGTCATGCCTCCTCGTCAGGCCTGCCGGGCCGCGCGGCCGCGGCGGGCATCGAGAACCACCTGGAAAACCAGCACCAGCACGGCAACCCCCATCAGCAGCGTCGACAGCGCGTAGGCGCCGTACTCGGCGCCCCGGTTGTAGCGGTCGGAGACCAGCAGGGCCAGCGTCTGCGACTTCCCCGGCAGGTTCGACGACACCATCAGCACCGCGCCGTATTCCCCCAGGGTACGTGCGATGGTCAACACGATGCCGTAGGTCAGGCCCCACCGGATGGACGGCAGCGTGATCCGCCAAAACGTCTGCCACCAGCCCGAACCCAGAGTGGCCGCCGCCTCCTCCTGGTCGGTACCCAGCTCGTGCAGCACCGGTTCCACCTCGCGCACCACGAACGGCAGGGTGACGAAGATGCTGGCGAGCACGATGCCGGGCAGACCGAAGATGATCTTGAAGCCGAGGTCCTTTTCGACGAACCCGAGCGCACCGGCCGAACCCCAGAGCACGATCAACGCCACGCCCACGATGACGGGCGACACCGCGAACGGCAGGTCGATGATCGCCTGCAGCACGCCCTTGCCCCGAAACCTGTTGCGCGCCAGCGCCAGTGCGGTGGGGATGCCGAAGAAGACGTTGAGCGGCACCACGATGGCCACCACCAGCAGCGTCAGGTTCAGTGCCGAGATCGCCGCGGGGGTGCTGACCCAGGCATAGAACTGGCCGAATCCGGACCGGAACGTCCGCCACAGGATCAGGCTCACCGGAATGACGAGCAGCACGAAAATGTAGGCCAGCGCCGCGAATCGCAGGCCATAGCGGACCCCGGGCGACGACGTCATGCGGCCAGCTCCTCACGTTTTGACCGCGCGCCCACCGACCACCCGCAGGATCAGCAGCACCATGAAGGAAATCGCCAACAGCACAATCGATATCGCGGCGGCGCCGGTGCGGTCGTCGTTCTCGATCAGGGTCCGGATCCACTGCGAGGACACTTCGGTCTTGCCCGGCACCGCACCCCCGATCAGCACCACCGATCCGAACTCACCGATCGCGCGTGAAAACGCTAGGCCCGCACCGGACAACAACGCGGGCAGCAGCGCCGGCAGCACCACGGAGGTGAAGATCTTCGGGCCGCTGGCGCCCAGCGACGCGGCCGCCTCCTCGGTTTCGCGGTCCAGCTCCAGCAGCACCGGCTGGACCGCACGCACCACGAACGGCAGCGCGACGAAGGCCAACGCCACCGCCACACCCGCGGCGGTGTGCTGCAGGTGAAGACCCACCGGGCTGTTGTTGCCGTACAGCGCCAGCATCACCAGGCTGGCCACGATGGTGGGCAGCGCGAACGGCAGGTCGATGATCGCGTCGACCAGCCGCTTGCCGGGGAACTCGTCGCGCACCAGCACCCAGGCGATCACCAGGCCGAAGACTAGGTTGAGCACGGTCACCCCGGCCGAGATCGTCAGCGTCACCCGGAACGATTCCAGCGCGGCGTTCGACGTGACCGCCAGCCAGAACACGTGCCATCCCCCGACGGCGGACTGCCAGGCGATGGCGGCCAGCGGCAACAGCACGATCACCGACAGCCACACCGTGGCCACCCCCACCCGCAGCGCGGTGGTGCCGCGGCCGCGTCCGGGTACCGGCTGGTGTCCGGGGTCGCCGCCGAGTTCGGGCCGGATGGCCAGCGGGTCGGGCGTGATGGCCGTCATCCGGTGGCCTGCGTGTAGATCTTGGTGATGCTGCCGGTGTTCTTGTCGAACAGCTGCGAGTCCGCGGCGCTCCAGCCGCCCAGATCGGCGATGGTCCACAGTGTCTCCGGCACCGGATACTGGTCGCGGAAGTCGGCGGCGACGGCCGGGTCGACCGGCCGGAAACCGGCTTGCGCCCAAACCTTTTGGGCCGCCGCGGTGTACTGGAAGTTCTTGAACGCGACGGCGGCCTGCAGGTACGGGCTGGTGTTGACTACCGCGACCGGGTTGTCGATCTTGAAGGTCTGCGCCAGATTGAGGTGCTCGACCGGTTTTCCCGCCCGCTCGGTGGCGATGGCCTCGTTCTCGTAGTTGATCAACACGTCACCGCTGCCCTGCACGAAGACGTCGGTGGCCTCGCGGCCCGAACCCGGGCGCAACTTGACGTGTTCGGTCACCAACTTCCGGATGAAGTCCACGCCGGCGTCGCCGTGCGCGCCGCCCTCGCTCTTGACGGCGTACGGCGCCAGCAGATTCCACTTGGCCGACCCGGAACTGAGCGGGCTGGGCGTGATCACCTCGACGCCGGGCCGCAACAGGTCGTCCCAATCCTTGATGTGCTTCGGATTGCCCTTGCGCACCACCAGCGTGACCACCGAGCCGAACGGGATCCCCTTGGTGGCGTCGGTGTTCCAATCCTTGGCGACCTTGCCGGCCTTGACCAGGCGAGCGATGTCGGGTTCGACGGAGAAGTTCACCACGTCGGCGGGTTTGCCGTCCACCACACCGCGGGATTGGTCACCGGAGGCCCCGTAGGAGGTGACCACCTGGATGCCTTTGCCCTCGTCGGAGGCGTTGAACGCCGGAATTATCTTGCTCCATCCGGGTTCTGGGACCGAGTAGGCGACCAGCGTGATGCTGGTGCGCGCGTCGGCCGGCCCGGTGCCGCCGACGGCATCGCTGGCGCCGCCGTGGCATCCGGCCACGACACCGGCGGTGAGAACAAGGGCGAGAACAGGCTGCCAGCGCGCTGCGGTCCTGATGTCCATCGATGGCCTTCCGGTGGGAGAACTTAGCGGATCTCGGTGTCCCGTCTCGGCGGAAAGGCAACTAGAACGTCAGAAGAATTCGAGAACTCCGGAACCAGACCGCACACGGGCTTGGGAGTCAGCGACAACAGTACATGAAGGCATAGCACCCCGGAATGCCGAACGCCGCACGCATGGCCGGAAGCCTAACAGGAATCGACGGGGCCGCCACCGGACCGCCGCACGGCTGCCGTTGCGGCGATCGCGTCGGCGCCCTACCGGTGCATCAGATGGGTGACCAGCCAGGTGATGATCACCAGCGCCACCAGGATGGCGAGCACCAGCGTCACGTGCGACCGAGGCATCCGCGTTATCCGGAGGTCCCGCCGGCCTGGCGGGCGCGGCGCGTCAGGGCGATGCCCTTGCCGAGCAGGCCGTCCAGCAACGCCGCCGTCACGTAGGCCACCGCCAGCACGATCGGCATCACCACCATGGCCTGAAGCACGAAGGCCAGCCCGGAAAGCCACAGCTCGTTGCCGTCCCACCAGTTGAGGAACGCGTTCACGGAGCTCACCCTATTGCGCCCCGCGGCCGAAGACCAATGTGTGAAAACGGGCGTGCCGACCCGGGGCCGGCGTCAAAGTCACGGTGATGGAAAAAGCACGCCGGACTTTGCCGCGCGGCCGAAACGTTGGACGAAGGGCCGCCGCGCAGTCGATGATGTCCAGATGGTTCTGCACGCTCAACCCGACGACCAACCGGCCGACACCATGCCCGAGGAACCCTTCCGCGCAGCCCCCGCGACGTCGATGGAGTCGTCGATCGACCTGCGCACGCCCGGGCCGCTTGCTCCCAACGCAGCCCTGCGGAACCCGTTTCCCCCGATCGCCGACTACGCATTCCTGTCCGACTGGGAAACCACCTGCCTGATCTCTCCGGCCGGGTCGGTGGAATGGATGTGTGTGCCCCGACCGGACTCCCCGAGCGTGTTCGGGGCGATCCTGGACCGCAGCGCCGGCCATTTCCGCCTGGGGCCCTACGGCGTGTCCGTCCCGTCGGCCCGCCGCTACCTGCCCGGCAGCCTGATCATGGAAACCACCTGGCAGACCCACACGGGATGGCTGATCGTGCGGGACGCGCTGGTCATGGGCCCCTGGCACGACCTGGAGCGACGCTCGCGCACCCACCGCCGCACCCCGATGGACTGGGACGCCGAGCACATCCTGCTGCGCACGGTGCGCTGCGTCAGCGGCACCGTCGAGCTGATGATGAGCTGCGAGCCGGCGTTCGACTACCACCGCGTCGGCGCCACCTGGGAGTACTCCGCCAACGCCTACGGCAAGGCCATCGCCCGCGCCACCAAGCAGCCCGACGCCCACCCGACGCTGCGGCTCACCACCAACCTGCGCATCGGGCTGGAAGGCCGGGAAGCTCGGGCCCGCACCCGGATGAAAGAGGGCGACGACGTGTTCGTCGCGCTGAGCTGGACCAAGCATCCGCCGCCGCAGACCTACCAGGAAGCCGCCGACAAGATGTGGCAGACCACCGAGTGCTGGCGGCAGTGGATCAACATCGGCAACTTCCCCGACCACCCGTGGCGGGCATACCTGCAGCGCAGCGCACTCACCCTGAAGGGGTTGACCTACTCCCCCACCGGGGCGCTGCTGGCCGCCAGCACCACCTCGCTACCGGAAACCCCTCAGGGCGAACGCAATTGGGACTACCGCTACGCCTGGGTGCGCGACTCGACCTTCGCGTTGTGGGGCCTGTACACGCTGGGGCTGGACCGGGAGGCCGACGACTTCTTCGCCTTCATCGCCGACGTCTCCGGCGCCAACAACAACGAGCGGCATCCGCTGCAGGTCATGTACGGGGTGGGCGGCGAGCGCAGCCTGGTCGAAGAGGAGCTGCACCACCTGTCCGGCTACGACCACGCCCGGCCGGTGCGCATCGGCAACGGCGCTTACGACCAGGTCCAGCACGACATCTGGGGCTCCATTCTGGATTCGTTCTACCTGCACGCCAAGTCGCGTGAACAGGTTCCCGAGACGTTGTGGCCGGTGCTGAAGAAGCAGGTGGAAGAGGCGATCAAGCACTGGCGGGAGCCGGACCGCGGCATCTGGGAGGTGCGCGGGGAACCGCAGCACTTCACCTCGTCGAAGGTGATGTGCTGGGTGGCGCTGGACCGCGGCGCCAAGCTGGCCGAGCGGCAGGGCGAGAAGAGCTACGCCCAGCAGTGGCGCAACATCGCCGAGGAGATCAAGGCCGACATTTTGGCGCACGGCGTGGACTCCCGCGGGGTGTTCACCCAGCGCTACGGCAGCGACGCGCTGGACGCCTCGCTGCTGTTGGTGGTGCTGACCCGGTTCCTGCCGCCCGACGACCCGCGGCTGCGCAACACGGTGCTGGCGATCGCCGACGAACTCACCCAGGAGGGCCTGGTGCTGCGCTACCGGGTCGAGGAGGCCGACGACGGGCTCTCCGGCGAGGAAGGCACCTTCACCATCTGTTCGTTCTGGCTGGTGTCGGCGCTGGTCGAGATCGGTGAGGTGCGGCGCGCCAAACGGCTGTGTGAGCGCCTGCTGTCCTACGCCAGCCCGCTGCACCTCTACGCCGAGGAGATCGAACCGCGGACCGGTCGCCAGTTGGGCAACTTCCCGCAGGCGTTCACCCACCTGGCGCTGATCAACGCGGCGGTGCACGTCATCCGCGCCGAGGAGGAAGCCGACGGCTCCGGCATGTTTCAGCCGGCCAACGCGCCCATGTGAGCCGCACCGGGGTCAGCCCAGCGCGCTGACCCGGTCCATCATCGCGTGCGCGATGTCGAGCGCGCTGGTGTTGAGGTCGGCCGAGCCTGGGTCGGAGGACCGTCGCCCGCCGAAGAACACCACCTCGACCTCGACCAGGCAGTTCGACCGGACACCGAGGGCACGCCCCTGAGGAGTGGGCCGCAGGGCCGGCATGTTGGGCAGCACCGCGGTGGCGGTCTTGGTCGCCGCGACGGTGGTGTCGGTGGCCCGCACGTCGCTGATGACGTTGGTGGTGCTGATCGGGCCGCTCTGTTCCGAGGTCGTCATGCCGTTGCACTGCTGCCATTGCCGGGAGAACTGCGCGAACAGCGCCTGGGCCTGCGCGGCCGATGGCAACGTCACCACGCCCTCCATCACGGTGATCACCTGCGCGGGTTCGCCGTTGTTCCACCAGGATTCGGCCGCGACGTCGCGGACGTCGGCGGCGGGGTAGACGCTCTTCTGCAGCATCGCCGTCACGCCCAGGCAGCCGGTCTGCGACGCCGACCGGCCGCCCCAGTAGAGCTTTTCCGGGCCGCCTACCTGGGCCGGATCCCGGGCGACGAAGGGCTGGTTGAGCATTCGCGACAGGGTCGGGCCGTCGAGCAGCACCTGCTGGACGGTGGCGCCGCTGAGCGGTCGCGGTTTGAGGTTGGGCGCGGGTTTGGCCGTGCCCGACACCACCCCGCCGCAGCCCGCCGCCAGCGCGGCGACCGCCGTGAGCAACGTCGCCGCCGTGAAAATCCGCATCGCTATTCGTTGCCTTACTTCTTGGATTTGTCGCCCGCGACGTCGGCGGACAGCGCCGCGACAAACGCCTCCTGCGGCACGTCGACCCGGCCGATGGTCTTCATCCGCTTCTTGCCCTCCTTCTGCTTTTCCAGAAGTTTGCGCTTGCGGGTGATGTCACCGCCGTAACACTTGGACAGCACGTCCTTGCGGATGGCCCGAATGTTCTCGCGGGCAATGATTTTCGAGCCGATCGCGGCCTGGACGGGCACCTCGAACTGCTGACGCGGGATCAGCTCCTTGAGCTTGGTGGTCATCTTGTTGCCGTAGGCGAACGCCGCATCCTTGTGCACGATCGCGCTGAACGCGTCGACGGCCTCCCCCTGCAACAGGATGTCCACCTTGACCAGCTGGGCTTCCTGCTCGCCGGCCTCCTCGTAGTCCAGGCTGGCGTAGCCGCGGGTCCGCGACTTCAGCAAGTCGAAGAAGTCGAAGATGATCCCGCCCAACGGCATGGTGTAGCGCAGCTCGACCCGTTCCGGCGACAGGTAATCCATGCCGCCCAGCTCGCCGCGGCGGGACTGGCACAGCTCCATGATGGTGCCGATGAATTCGCTGGGCGCGATGATGGTGGTCTTAACGACGGGCTCGTAGACCGTGCGCACCTTGCCCTCGGGCCAGTCCGACGGGTTGGTCACCACGATCTCGGTGCCGTCCTCTTTGATCACCCGGTACACCACGTTGGGCGACGTCGAGATCAGGTCGAGGTCGAACTCGCGCTCCAGGCGCTCGCGAGTGATCTCCATGTGCAGCAAACCCAAAAACCCGCAACGGAATCCGAAGCCCAGCGCCACCGACGTCTCCGGTTCGTAGGTGAGCGCGGCGTCGTTGAGCCGCAGCCGGTCCAGCGCGTCGCGCAGATCCGGATAGTCCGACCCGTCCACCGGATACAGACCCGAATAGACCATCGGCTTGGGTTCGCGGTATCCGGTCAGCGTCTCCTGCGCGCCGTGGCGCGCGCTGGTCACGGTGTCACCCACCTTGGACTGGCGGACGTCCTTCACCCCGGTGATCAGGTAGCCCACCTCGCCGACGCCCAGGCCGTCGCTGGCCTTCGGCTCGGGTGAGACGATGCCGACTTCGAGCAGTTCGTGGGTGGCACCGGTGGACATCATCGCGATGCGTTCGCGCGGGGTGATCTTGCCGTCGACCACCCGCACGTAGGTCACCACGCCGCGGTAGATGTCGTAGACCGAGTCGAAGATCATCGCGCGCAGCGGCGCATCGGCCTGCCCCTGCGGCGGCGGCACCTGGCGCACCACCTCGTCGAGCAGCCGTGCCACGCTCTCCCCGGTTTTGCCGGACACCCGCAGCACGTCGTCGGGTTCGCACCCGATGATGTGGGCGAGCTCGCCGGCGTAGCGGTCCGGGTCAGCGGCCGGCAGGTCGATCTTGTTGAGCACCGGGATGATGGTCAGATCGCGGTCCAGCGCCAGATAGAGGTTAGCCAGCGTCTGGGCTTCGATGCCCTGCGCGGCGTCGACCAGCAGCACGGCACCCTCGCAGGCCTCCAGCGCCCGCGACACCTCGTAGGTGAAGTCGACGTGGCCCGGGGTGTCGATCAGGTGCAGGACGTAGTTTTCGCCATCGACCTGCCAGGGCAGCCGCACGTTCTGCGCCTTGATGGTGATGCCGCGCTCCCGCTCGATGTCCATCCGGTCCAGGTACTGGGCGCGCATCGACCGCTCGTCGACGACGCCTGTGAGCTGCAGCATCCGGTCGGCCAGCGTCGACTTGCCGTGATCGATGTGGGCGATGATGCAGAAGTTGCGAATCTGCGCCGGCACGGTGAAGGTCTTGTCGGCGAAACTGCTGATGGGTATCTCCTGGTCCGGGCCTGCTAAACGGCGGTTCGCAAGTGTGTCCAGCGTATCGGCGCGGCCGGACTGCGGCACAATCGGCGCGTCTATGCTGCGAA
Source organism: Mycobacterium lepraemurium (assembly GCA_002291465.1). GTDB lineage: Bacteria > Actinomycetota > Actinomycetes > Mycobacteriales > Mycobacteriaceae > Mycobacterium > Mycobacterium avium. The sequence goes on from CP021238.1 coordinate 2,745,001, forward strand.
ATATGGCGTCCGCCCGGAAGTCGCAGTGGAAGGCGTTTCAGCGGTTCGCGGAGAACCTGGTTTTCGATCGCGCGCCGCGGCTGGTGCGGCATGTGCAGAACTCGCAGACCGTGCTGCGCGAGCTGCAGCAGGCCGTGAAGATCACCGCGAACGTCATCGCCGCCGCACCCCCACCGCCGGACACTGCCGTGTTGGGCCGGCCGGTGACCCGCAGCAGCCTGCCCACCGCGCAGCGGGCCCGCAAGCTGGTGTACGCGCCCAAACTGGACGGCCGGGCCGATCCCGGCGAGATCGTGTGGACCTGGGTGGTTTACGAGGACGATCCCAGCCGCGGCAAGGACCGGCCCGTCCTGGTGGTGGGACGCGACCGCAGCGCCCTGCTGGGGTTGATGGTGTCCAGCCAGGAGCGTCATTCCGCCGATCCGGAATGGGTCGGAATCGGTTCCGGCAGGTGGGATTACGAGGGCAGGCCGAGCTGGGTCCGGCTGGACCGAGTGCTGGTGGTGCCCGAAGAGGGCATCCGCCGCGAGGGGGCCATCCTGGATCGGGAGGTCTTCGACGTGGTGGCCGCGCGGCTGCGCGCACAGTACGCCTGGAGCTAGGTCTGCACGCTCGCCGCGAGCGTGCAACCACGGCGAAAAACCGCCGACCGGATTTTCACCGTCAGTGCACGCTCGGCGAACGAGGGGCGATCAGCCCTGCGTGATGTAGGACTGCAGCTGCTGCTGTTCGGCTTCGAGTTCTTCCATCCGGGTCTTGACCACGTCGCCGATGCTGACGATGCCAATCAGCTTCTTGCCGTCGAGCACCGGCACGTGCCGCACCCGGTTGCGCGTCATCAGCACGCTGATCTCGTCGACGGTGTCGGTTTTGGTGCAGGTGGCCAGCGTGGTGGTCATGATCTTGGACACCGGGCGGGACAGCACGCTGGCGCCGTGAACGTGTAACTGGCGCACGACGTCGCGCTCCGACACGATGCCCAGCACACCCTCGGCGCCGACCACCACCATAGCGCCGATGTTCTGTTCGGTCAGGCCGGCGATCAGCTCACGAACCGTCGCGTCGGGATTGATGGTGACCACCGCCGCGCCCTTGTTCCGCAACACGTCCGCAATCCGCATCGAGACCTCCAGCCGGGTTTGTGAGCCGCTTCACACCAGGCTACGGCGAACTCGCGCGGCGCAAAAGCCACCAAGAGAACCTGCAAACAGATCATGTCCAAGCTCCAGGCCCTGCAAGATAGGTCCCATGATCGAGGTCACCCTGCTGGGCACCGGAAGCCCGATCCCCGACCCCAACCGCGCCGGGCCGTCGACCCTGGTGCGCGCCGGCGGGCAGGTGTTCCTGGTCGACTGCGGCCGCGGGGCGCTGCAGCGCGCCGCGGCGGTGGGGGTGGGCGCGGCCGGATTGTCGGCGCTGCTGCTCACCCACCTGCATAGCGACCACGTCGGCGACCTGGGCGACGTCCTGATCACGCGGTGGATCAGCACCTTCACCCCCGACCCGGTGGCCGCTGCCCATCATCGGGCCGCCCGGCACGGCCGAGCTGGTGGCGGCGACGCTGAACGCGCTGCGGCACGACGTCGGTTACCGGATCGCCCATCACGCTGATCTCAACGCGCCCCCGGCGGTGGACGTGCGCGAGCACACCGACAGCCCGGTGTGGGACCGCGACGGCGTGTCGATCCGGGTGGCCCCCACCGACCATCGGGTTCCGCGTCGAATACCAGGGCGCGTCGGTGGTGTTGGCCGGCGACACCGTGCCGTGCGCCGGGCTCGACGAGCTGGCGGCCGGCGCCGGCGCGCTGGTGCACACCGTGATCCGCAAGGACATCGTGGCCACCATCCCGCAGCAGCGGCTGCAGGACATCTGCGACTACCACTCCTCGGTCGAGGAGGCCGCGGCGACCGCGGCCCGCGCCGGGGTGGGCACCCTCGTCATGACGCACTACATGCCCGCGCTGGTGGCGGGCCAGGAAGAGAAGCACAGTGGCGGGCGCTGGCGGCCCGCGAGTTCGCCGGACGCGTCGAACTCGGCGACGACCTGCACCGGGTTCAGGTCGACGCGCCCTCCTGAGCTCGACCGCCCGGATCACCAAAACCTTTGTCCTGCAAAGCAATTACCGCGACCAGCAGCCAGGTCAGCGACGCCACCCGCGCGACCGGCAAGATCACGCCCAGCGCGGGCCAGATCAGCACCGCGGTCGCCGACCCGGCGAGCGCGGCTGTGGCCAGACCGGCCCGCGCGACGGACTTGGGCAGCACCCCCGGGTCAGGCCGGGCACCGCTATCGCGGCGACCAACACGCCCAGCGCCACGATGTGCCCGGCCCCCGCCGATGAGAAACACCAGCAGGTACAGCGCCGCCACCACCGCCGTGTCCGCGGTGACCGCCGGCCAGGACAGCGTCCAGCCGAGCAATCCGGCCAGGGCGAGCAATCCGGCCGCCAGGGTTCCGCCGGTGAGCGTGATCGCGGCGGTCGTCGGGCTGGCCCCGAGGTGGCGCAACCGGGTGGCGGCCGTCGCCGCGTAAAGCGCCAGCGGGACCGACGACGCAAACGTCGCGACGGCGATCACCCGCACGGCATCCGGCTGGGCGCGAACATAGGCCGCCACCGCGGCCACCGGGCCGTACGGCAGCGGCATGACGCCGCCCATCGCGACCCCGATCGCGAGCCCGCCGGCCAGCAGGCCGACGCAGAGCAGCGACAGCAGCGCCAACCCGGAGCCTCGGCGTGCGGTGTCGTCCATGCGTTTCTCCCGATGGCCGCCGGCTCCTCCGTTGGTCAGGCGAGCCGGGTCACCTCGACGATCACGTCGAGGGCGGTGGCGCCCTCCCCCGAGTAGATGCCCTTGAGCGGGGAGACATCGGCGTAGTCGCGGCCCGCGCCCACCCCGACGTACTGCTCGGTGATCTCGGCGTCGTTGGTGGGGTCGTAGCTCCACCACGCCCCCGTCCAGGCCTCGATCCAGGCATGACTGCGCCCGTCCACGGTGTCGCCGACCACGACGTCGCGTTTGGGGTGCAAGTAACCCGACACGTAGTGCGACGGAATTCCCATGCTGCGCAACAACATCAACGACAGGTGACGAAGTCCTGGCAGACTCCCCTGCCCTCCTTCAGCGCGTCCAGCCCGGACGAGTGCACGCTGGTGGTGCCCGGCAGGTATTCCAGCTCGCCGCGCACCCAATCACCCACGGCGACAACGGCTTCGGCGGGGTCATGCGATTTGGCGATCTTCTTGGCGACCGAAGCTACCCGCTTGCTGGCCGGAACGTGCCCGGTGGGGCGGAGCAGCTCGTCGAAGCGGTCGATCACCGCTTCCGAGTGCAGATCACCCCAGCCCAGCTCGGTCGCCGGCCGTTTGGCCCGCTCGGTCTCGACGACCGACGAGGACATCACCGTGAGGTCGGTGTGCGGCGCGTGCAGGTCGAACGCGGTGACCGCGGTCCCTTAGTAGTCGATGTAACGGTAGGACCGGGTCGCCGGGATGGTCTCGACGCGGTTGAGGATGACGTTCTGCCGATTGTTCGACCGCGGGGTCAGCCGGGCTTCGTTGTAGGACGCCGTCACCGGCGACTGGTAGGCGTACCCCGTGGTGTGCACCACCCGCAGCCGCCACATCAGCCGTCCTCTTTGCGGCTGACCAGCCGAGCGCGCTGGCTGGCGTCCGACCAGGCCACCTACGGGGTGACGTGAAAGTACTGCAGCGCCAACGCGTCTGAAACGTCGCGGCAGGTTCGCTGCAGCCCCGCCAACCGGGACTCCAGCAACTCCAGCAGCACACCGGGCTGGACGAACTCCAATTCGCTGCGGGCCTGCCCGAGTAACCGTTGCGCCTCGGCGGTGGCCCCGACCCGGCTCTGCCGGTTGTGCATCAGTTCGTCCAGGTTGTGTTCGGCCAGTCGCAGCGAGTAGAACACCGAGCGGGGAAACAGCCTGTCCAGCAACATGAATTCGACCACCCAGCCGGCGTCGAGCACGCCGCGGTAGGTGCGCAGGTAGGTGTCGTGCGCGCCGGCCGAGCGCAGCAGCGTCACCCACGCCGGCGACGAGGCGCTGTCGCCGACCCGGGACAGCAGCAGCCGCACCGTCATGTCGACCCGCTCGATCGCCCGGCCCAGCACCATGAACCGATACCCGTCGTCGCGGAACAGCATCGAGTCGGCCAAGCCGGCGAACATCGCCGCCCGTCGTTCGATGAACGACAGAAAGTCATGCGGCCCAAGGCGTTTGGCGGATCGTTCCCGTTCCGGCAGGGCGTGGTAGGTGGTGTTGAGGCACTCCCAGATTTCGCTGGACGTCACCTCCCGCGCCGATTTCGCGTTCTCCCGCGCGGCGGTGAAGGCGTCCACGATCGAGCAGCCGCCCTGGGCACCGGTGCTGTAGGCCACCAGGTCGGTCAGCGACCACACGTCCAGGTCGTGATCCGGCGGGTCGATGCCGAGCACCCGCAGCAGCACCCGGGACGCCTGGTCCGGGTCGACGCTAGAGTCTTCCAGCAATTGGTGCAGGGCGACGTCCAGGATCCGCGCGGTGTCGTCGGCGCGCTCGACGTAGCGGCCGATCCAGTAGAGCGCCTCGGCGTTGCGTGCCAGCATCAGCGCCCCGCCCGTTGTTGCTGCTGTTGCTCGAGCTGCTCGCGCTGGGGCGGCCCGGTGGGTTGCGGCTGTTGGGCCATCGACCGCGGCGCGTCGTCCATCAGCGGGTCGGGCATCGCCGTCGGCAACGAGCGCACCACCTCGGCGGCACCGTGGAGAGCTCCATCATCGGCTGCGCGATCCAGCTGCGCGGGTCGTCGCGGATCTTCTTGGCGACCGCGGCCAGCTCCTTGTCGGAGGCTTCCGGGCCGAACACGATGCCGTAGCCGCCCGACCCCTCGACCGGCTTGAGCACCAGCTCGTCGATGCGGTCGAGCACCTCCTCGCGCTCGTCGTCGAGCCAACACCGCAGCGTCTCCACGTTGGCCAGCAGCGGCTTCTCGCCCAGGTAGTACTCGATCATGGTGGGCACATAGGTGTAGACGAGTTTGTCGTCGCCCACCCCGTTGCCGATCGCGCTGGAGATGACAACGTTGCCGGCGCGGGCGGCGTTGACCAGACCGGCCACCCCCAGCACCGAGTCGGAGCGGAACTACAGCGGATCCAGGAACGCGTCGTCGATGCGCCGGTAGATGACGTCCACCTGGCGCTCACCCTCGGTGGTGCGCATGTACGACCTGGTTGTCGCGGCAAAACAGGTCGCGGCCCTCGACCAGCTCGACCCCCATCTGGCGGGCCAGCAGCGAATGCTCGAAATACGCCGAATTGTAGACGCCCGGGGTGAGCACCACCACGGTGGGGTCGGCCTCGTTGGTGGCCGCCGAGTTGCGCAGCGCCCGCAGCAGATGCGCGGCGTAGTCGTCGACCGCCCGCACCCGGTGGGTGGCGAACAGGTTCGGGAATACCCGCGCCATGGTGCGGCGGTTCTCCATCACGTAGGACACGCCCGACGGCGAGCGCAGGTTGTCCTCGAGGACCCGGAAATTGCCCTTCTCGTCGCGGATCAAATCGATGCCGGCGACGTGGATCCGCACCCCGTTGGGCGGGACGATGCCCACCGCCTGGCGGTGGAAGTGCTCGCAGGAGGTGACCAACCGGCGCGGGATCACTCCGTCGTTGAGGATTTCCTGGTCGCCGTAGATGTCGTCGAGGTACACCTCGAGGGCCTTGACCCGCTGGGTGATCCTGCGTTCCAGCCGGGCCCACTCGGCGGCCGAGATGACCCGCGGCACCAGGTCCAGCGGGAAGGGCCGCTCCTGCCCGGACAGCGAGAAGGTGATGCCTTGATCCAGGAAGGCGCGGGACAGCGCTTCGGCGCGAGCCTTCAGCTCCAAGGCTTCCGACGGCGCCAGCTCGGCGTAAATGCCCTTGTAGGGGCCGCGCACGGCGCCCGCGTCGTCGAACATTTCGTCGAAGGCCATGTGGTAGGCGTCCGACGCCACGTTGTAGCCGCCGAATATGCGCTCCGAACGCGCAGCGCGAAAACCCCGCCCGGTGTCCTCAAGCTGGTTCGAAAGACTCACTGTTTAGATGCTGCCTCAAATCGACGCCCCGGCAGCCCACGTCTTCCCGTTTTGGGAGAAAACGTAACTCACTGATAGCCTAGGCAGTCGCTGTGGAGATATCCGGCGCCCAAGCAAACGTCTGATCGAAAAGGGAACTCGAGCGTGGCCAACATCAAGTCGCAGCAGAAGCGCAACAAGACCAACGAGCGCGCCCGGCTGCGCAACAAGTCGGTGAAGTCCTCGCTGCGCACCGCCGTCCGCGCGTTCCGTGAGGCCGCCCACGCCGGCGACAAGGAAAAGGCCGCCGAGTTGCTGGTGTCGACCAACCGCAAGCTGGACAAGGCGGCCAGCAAGGGCGTGATCCACAAGAACCAGGCCGCCAACAAGAAGTCGGCGCTGGCCCAGGCGCTCAACAAGCTCTGAGGACCGCCGCTCAGCGGTTGCGGCCGCCGGCCAGCTCCGCCACCCTGCGCACCGCGGATTCCAGCGCGTAGTCGGCGTCGGCCACCGCGCCTTTGGCGTTCGCGTTGAGCGTCGCCACCACCTTCATCGCCGCCGCCACCGAGTCGCGCGACCAGTACCGGGCCTGTTTCTGCGCCTTCTGCACCCGCCACGGCGGCATCCCCAGCTGGGCCGCCAGCCGGTACGGATCGCCGGACAGCGGGCCGACCCGGCCGATGGTGTGGATCGCTTCGGCCAGCGCGTCGGCCAGCACCACCAATGGCTCGCCGCGCATCATCGCCCAGCGCAGCGCCACGGCGGCCCCTTCGATGTCGCCGGCGACGGCCTTGTCGGCGATGTCGAAGCCTTTCACCTCGGCCTTGCCGCTGTGATAGCGGCGCACCGCGGCGGCGTCGACCGCCCCGCCGGTGTCGGCGACCAATTGCGAGCAGGCCGAGGCTAACTCCCGCAGATCGGAGCCGACCGCGTCCAGCATCGCGGTCACGGTCTCTTCGTCGGCCTTGACCCGCAGCCGCCGGAACTCCTTGCGGACGAAATCGATGCGTTCGCTCAGTTTGGTGATCCGCGCGCACGGGTGCACCACGGCGCCCAGCGACTGCAGCTCGGTGGCCAGCGCCTTGGCCCGGCCACCGCCGGAGTGCACCACCACCAGCACCACCCCGGCCGGCATCTCGGCGGCCGACGAAAGGATCACGGCCGCAGCGTCTTTCCCCGCTTCGCCGGCGGCCTCCAGCACGACGATGCGCTCGTCGGCGAACAGCGACGGGCTGAGCAGCTCGGCGAGTTCGTAGATGCTCACGTCGCCGGCCCGCATCCGGTTGACCGGAACGTCGGCGTCGCCGGAGGCGCCGGCGCGTTTGCGCGCCTCGGCCAGCACCTCGGCCACCGCCCGCTCGACCAGCAGTTCCTCATCCCCGAGGACCAGGTGTAACGGCGAAACCTCGCTCACTCCACGATGGTGTCACGACCGACCGACGACCTCGCGCGGGGATCGGCGCTCGCCGGGTGCTATGCCAGCCCGGACAGCACCCAGGCCAGGCCGATCAGCAGCGCCCCGGCGGCCGCGGCGCGGAACCGGCGCCACCGCCAGCAGCATGACGCCGCCGACGATCAGCGTGCCCGCCGTCCCGTCCGGGACGGGCACCGTCGCGCCGGGCAGGCCCGCCGCCCGGTGGGCCGATCAGCCGCGCCGAAAACAGCACGGCCGCACACACGATCGTCACGTTGGCGCCCGACACGGCCATCAGGTGCGTCATGCCGGCCGCCCGGAAGTCCCGGCCGGTTGGGACGGGCACCGCCGAGGTGACCCCGAGCACCAGCGCGGGCAGCAGCGCGGCCTGGTCGGCGGGCAGCGTCTCACGCACCGCGGCGGCGAAACGGCGGCGCACCTCGTGCGCGGCCCGCTGCACGGCGCTCGCGCTGCCCAGGGTCGGCCGGCCCGACGCGGTGAGCACCGCGACCGTCAGGTCGCGCCGGGTGGGCCGGCCGATCCGGGCGGTGAACCGCACCGGCTGACCCACCATCAGCCCGCCGAAATCCGGGCCGCGCGCGAAAACAACGACCCGCCCGGACATTCGGTCAGAACGCAGCTGTTGCAGGGTGGCCCGAAACATCAGCCGGCCCTGGCTCCCGGAGCCCAACGACACCGGGCTCTCGGAGGGGGTGACGGTGACCGGGGCGCTGGCGCCGAAGTCCGCGGCGATCGGGTGGTGACCCACCGCGTCGGCGCGCAGCGCCACGGCGAACCCGAACCCCGCCCCCACCACACCGATCGCCGCCAGCCCGGCGCCGACCGACGACAGCCCCGGCCGGCCGGACCGGCGCGCCGCACGCCACCGCAGGGCGCCGACGATCGCGAGCACCCCGATGCAGCACCAGGCGAGCTCCCGGCCGATCGGCCACCAGATTCCGCCGGCCGTCACCGCCCAGCAGGTCAGCGCGGACGGCACCAGCCGCACATCGACGCGGCCCTCGGGCGACGGCCCGCCGGGATGCACCGCGCTCAGACACGGACCAGAGCGCGCAGCTTCTCCAGCCGCGCGGGGCCGATGCCCTCCACGTCGGCGAGCTGGTCGACGCTGGTGAACCTGCCATTGGTCTGCCGCCACGCCACGATCGCGGCGGCGGTGACCGGCCCGACGCCGGGCAGGGCGTCGAGCTCCTGCACCGTCGCGGTGTTCAGGTCGACCGCGTCGCCGGTCTTCGGCTTGGCCTTGGCCGCCCCGGGACCCGGCGGCGGTTTCGGGGCCGGTGTCGACCCCGCGGCCACCGAACTGCCCAGCACCGGCGGCCTGTCCCGGCAACGGGGCCAAGCCCACCACGATCTGCTCGCCGTCGTCCAGCGGCCGGGCCATGTTCATCCCTGCGGTGTCGGCGCCGTTCACCGCTCCGCCGGCCGCCTGCACCGCATCGGCGATCCGCGCCCCGGCGCCAGCGTGACCAGGCCGGGCGTATGCACCAGGCCGACCACGCTGACCACCACCGGGCGGTCCGGGCCGCCGCTCGGGCTTTGCCGACGAGCGCGGGCTCGCCGTCGACACCTTCTCCACCGGCGGCAGCTTAGCCGACATCACCGGCGCCGGCCGGTCGCGGGTCATCGTAAAAACCGTGACCAGCACGGCCAGCGCTGCCACTATGGCCAACCCGATGGCGCCGGCACGTCCCGGGTCGGCACGAATCCGGGCCACCCAGCCCCGGTGCTCCGGCGCGCCGGGAAGCTACCGCGCCAGCAGCAAATTCTGGTCGTCATCCGGGGAGTCCTCGCCCGCGACCGGCCCGGGCTCCTCGGGCCGCACCGCGGCATCGGCATCCGGTTCGGCGCGCAGCCGCCGTTGCAGGCGCTCGGCCGGAAGTTCTGTTCGCATGGCCCGACCGTAGGTCCGCCCACCGGCGCGACGGCCCGCTCCGCGGCGCCGCCGGGCCGATCTGTGGACTAACCCGAGGCTGTGCACAGGGCCCGCACCCGATGGGTCAAGATGGAAGCCGAGCGAACGACCAGGGCGATGGGTCGCCACGTTCACCCCGAAACGACAGGAGGCTGCCATGCAACTGGCGCTCACACCGGAGGAAGCCGCGTTCCGCGAAGAGCTTCGCACCATCGACACGACCAAGATTCCCGAGGAGCCGCGCGAGCGGGTACGCCGGGGATCGGCGGAAGTGAACCGCGACGACATCGTCACCAGCCACAAGATCCTGCACGAGCACGGCCTGGCGGTACCGAACTGGCCGGTGGAGTGGGGCGGCAAGGACTGGACGCCCACCCAGCACCAGATCTGGGCCGACGAGATGCAGCTGGCCTGCGTCCCGGAGCCGTTGAACTTCAACACCAAGATGGTGGGCCCGGTGATCGCCGAATTCGGTTCGGAGGAGGTCAAACAACGCTTCCTGCCCCCTACCGCCAGCCTCGACATCTGGTGGTGCCAGGGATTCTCCGAGCCGGACGCCGGTTCGGACCTGGCATCGCTGCGCACCACCGCGGTGCGCGACGGCGAACACTACATCGTCAACGGCCAGAAGACATCGTCAACGACCAGAAGACCTGGACCACGCTGGGCCAGTACGCCGACTGGATCTTCTGCCTGGTGCGCACCGACCCGCAGGCGCCCAAGCGGCAGGCCGGCATCTCGTTCCTGCTCTTCGACATGAAAAGCCCGGGCATCACGCTGCGGCCCATCAAGACGATCAACGGCGGTCACGAGATCAACGAGGTCTTCTTCGAGGACGTCCGGGTGCCCGCCGATCAGCTTGTCGGAGAAGAGAATCAGGGCTGGACGTACGCGAAGTTCCTGCTGGGCAACGAACACACCGGCATCGCCGGCGTAGGACGCACCAAGGTGCGCCTGGCCGAGGTGAAGAAGCACGCGGCGGCCACCGGGGTGCTCGACGATCCGCTGTTCGCCGCCCAGCTCGCCGAAGCCGAAAACGAGCTGCTGGCACTGGAACTCACGCAGTCGCGGGTGACCACCGACTCCGCGAACGGGCAACCCAACCCGGCGTCGTCGGTGCTCAAGCTGCGCGGCAGCCAACTGCAGCAGGTGGCCACCGAACTGCTCGTCGAGGTGGCCGGCCCGGACGCGCTGCCGGCCAAGGCCGATGACATCGCCTCCCCGTCCTGGGCGCAATCCAGCGCGCCGCACTACCTGAACTATCGCAAGACGTCGATCTACGGCGGCAGCAGCGAAGTACAGCGCAACATCATCGCGTCCACCATTCTGGGATTGTGAGGCAGCCATGGACTTTCAGTTGAGCGACGAGCAGGCCCTGCTGCGCGACACCACCCGCGATCTGCTGTCGCGCAGTTACGGACCCGGAGAGCCGCAACAAGGTCATCGGCTCCGAGCTGGGCTGAAGCCGCGAGGTGTGGAGCCAGCTCGCCGACACCGGGATCCTGGGCCTGGGCTTCGATCCCGACGAGTCGGGCCAGATCGAGATCATGGTGGTGCTCACCGAGATCGGGCGCCGGCTGGCCCCCGAGCCGGTGCTGCACGCCGCGCTGGGGCCCGGCGCGCTGATCGCCGAGCTGGGCAGCGCGGCCCAGAAGGAACTGCTGGACGAGGTCGCGGCCGGCCAGCGACTGCTGGCGTTCGCCCACCTGGAGCCGGGGCAGCGCAAACCGACCGCCGAGGTGGGCACCAAGGCCGCGCGGCAAGGTGATTCGTGGACGCTGAGTGGTCTGAAGAACCCGGTGCTGGCCGGCGGCTGCGCCGACACCCTGGTGGTCAGCGCCGCGTTGCCGGACGGCGGCACCGGGCTGTTCCTGGTCGACGCCGGAGCCGTCACCCGGCACCCGTACCGCACCTTCGACGGGCAGCGGGGAGCCCAAATCGATCTGTACGCCACCCCGGCCGAACCGCTGGGTGAGGCGACCGACGCGTCGGGCGCCATCGAGGCGGCCATCATCCGCATCCAGTCCGCGTTGTGCTCCGAAGCGCTTGGGGCGATGGAGGAATCGCTGCGCCTGACCACCGACTACCTCAAGACCCGCAAGCAGTTCGGGGTCACCCTGAACAAATTCCAGGCGCTCACCCAGCGCGCCGCCGACATGTACGTCTCGCTGGAATTGGCGCGCAGCATGAGCCTGTACGCGGCGATGTCGATCGCCGACGGCAACATCGACCCGGTGATCGCCTCGCGGGCCAAGCGGCAGATCGGCCGCTCCGGCCGGCACATCGCGCAGGAGTCGATCCAGATGCACGGCGGGATCGGGGTGACCGCGGAGTACCCGATCAGCCACTACGCCGCCCGGCTCACCGCGATCGAGCACACCCTGGGCACCTCGGGTGTGCATCTGCACAACCTGATCGACCACCTCGGCGACTACGACCTGGTCCGCCTCTAGCCCCATGGCCGCGCTGTCCGCCGAGGTCGTCGAGTTCCTGTCCGCGGGAACTCGTACCGGGATGCTCGGCTATGTCGCCGCCGACGGCCGGCCGCTGGTCGCGCCGATCTGGTTCGTAGTCGACGGCGGCGAGCTGGCCTTCAACACCGGCCGTGGCACGGCGAAAGCCCGTGCGATAGCGCGTGATTCGCGGGTGGTCATCTGTGTCGACGATCCGCATCCGCCCTATTCGTTCGTCCAGGTGCAGGGCGTGGCCACGGTGAGCGAGGACCCCGCCGAGGTGTTGGACATCGCCACCCGAACCGGCGCGCGGTACATGGGCGCCGACCGGGCCGATGAGTTCGGCCGGCGTAACGCCGTCCCCGACGAGTTGGTGGTGCGGGTTCGGCCGACGAAGGTGAACTCCGCCTTCGACGTCGCAGACTGAACCCCGCCCGGATCAGCTCGGCTCGGGCGCCGCCTCACGTTCCGGTTCGGCCTCACCGGTGCCGGTTTCCGAGCCCGGATTCGGGTTGGCGGCCACCGCCGCACCGGGCTCCGATTCCGCGTCGGGCAGTTGGCCTGCCAGATACTCGGCCAGCCCACCGATCGTCGGATAGTCGAAGACCGCGGTCACGTTGATCGTGAACGCGCCACCGAATTGGCTGTGCAACCGGTTGCGAAGTTCGACCGCCATCAGGGAATCCGTGCCCAGGTCCAGGAATCGGCTCGTCGCGGCGGGTGGCTGCGCGAGCCGCAGGAAACCCTGCACCTCGCGCTGCAGGAATTCGGTGATGAAGGCGGCGCGCTGCGCCACCGGGATCTCCTGCAACTGCTTGAGTAATTCGCTGTCACCACTTGCCTCCCCGACGGCGCTCGGCAGCACGAGATCGAGAATCGGTGGGCGAGCACCGCCCAGCAGCTTCGCCACCCGCTGCCAGTTCGCCTTGATGACGGTCGCCTGCCCGGTGCCGTTGGCGACGACCTCGGCGAGCGCGGCCAGCGCGGCCGTCGGTTCCAGCGGAATGAGTCCCTGCGCACCGATGTTGGCGCGCGCGGCATCCGACGACGCCATCCCCCCTTGGGCCCAGGGCCCGAGGTTGACCCCGGTCGCCGGCAAGCCGCGCGCGTGTCGCGCTGCGACCAGCCCGTCGAGCCACGCGTTGGCGGTCGAATAGTTGGCCTGGCCGGGTGAACCGAGCAGGCTGGACACCGAGGACGACACGATGAAGAAGTCGAGATCGTCGGTCTTCGTCGCATGGTCCAGGTAGCTGGCGCCGAATGCCTTGGGCGCCAATGCCACCCGGAAACGCTCCGGGCTCTGCTGGGACAGCAGCGCGTCGTCGAGCACGCCCGCCAGATGCACGACTCCTGCCAGCGGGGGCAGTTCGGCGCGGATCCGGGCCAGCAGCTGCTCGACCTGCGCGGCGTCACCGACGTCGGCGGCGAAGGTGTGGACGCGGCACCGGTAGCGCTCGGTGATGTCGTCGATGGCCCGCCGCGCCGCGGCGTCGGGTGCGCGCCGGCTGGTCAGCACGATCTCGCCGGCGCCGAGCTGGGCCAGATAGGCCGCCAGGTGCAGGCCGATCGCGCCGAGCCCACCGGTGATCAGATAGCTGCGATCACCGCGCGGTTGCAGCGGTTTCGGCATCTGCAGCACGATCTTGCCGATGTGCCTCGCTTGCTGCATGCGGCGAAACGCCGTCTTCGCCTCGGCCAGCGGATAGATCTCGGCGGGCAACGGCCTCCACTCGCCGCTGGCCAGCCCGTCCGACACCTCGGTCAGCAGGGCATGAATGTGCTCCGGCTGTTCCACGCAGGCCCAGTCCAACGCGACGATCTCGTAGGCGATATCGGGGCGGGCCGCCGCCATCTGCTCGCGGGTCCAGATGTCGCGCTTGGCGATCTCGACGAAACGGCCGTGTTGGGCAGTGGCCCGCACGGTCGCCTCGATGAATCCCTCATTGGTCAGGCTGTTGAGCACCACGTCGACGCCGGCGCCGCCGGTGTCGACGAGGATCTGGTCGGCGAAATCGGTGCTGCGCGAATCGTAGACGTATTCCACACCCAGCTTGCGCAGCGTCGCACGTTTGTAGGTGCTCGCGGTGGCGAACACGGTCGCACCGTGTCGCTGCGCCAGCTGGATGGCGGCCAATCCGACGCCACCGCTTGCCGCATGAATGAGCACGCGGTCACCGGGTTTCAGCTGGGCCCAGTCGAACGCGAGCCGGGCAGTGAGCACCGCGGCGGGAATGGTCGCGGCATCCACCGCGCTCACGCCGTCGGGAATCGGCGCCAGCAACTGGACCGGCACATTGAACCGGCTGGCGAACGCGCCCTGCATGAAACCGTAGACGCGCGTGCCGACCTCGAGTCCGGTGACGCCGCTGCCGAGTTGGGTGACGGTGCCGGCGAAGTCGCCGCCGAGCGGCCCCGGGTCGCCCGGGTAGAGGCCCAGTACGTTGAGCACCTCCCGGAAGTTCAAACCGCCGGCCTCGACACGGACCTGCACACAGCCCTCGGCCGGGGGCGGCGCCTCCTGCTCGATCAGCCGCAGGTTGTCGATCGCGCCGCGTTCGGTGGGGGCGAGGACGTAGTCGGTGCCGCGCGGTACCGCGAGATGACCGCTGCGCGCCCACGGCAGTAACCGGGATGCCAGGAGTTTCCCTTGCCGCACCGCCAGTTCCGGTTCGTCCAGCGGTGCGCCGAGCAGACCGGCCAGCGACCGCACGGCCTGCTCCGAGCCGTCGGAATCGACCAGCCTGCACCGCAGCGCCGGTTCCTCGTTGAGGATGGTGCGCCCGACTCCCCACAGCGCCGCCTGCACCGGGTCGACCGGCTCGCCGGACTCGGTCGCCAAGCCCCGTTCGGTGACGATCCACAGGCCACCGGGAAGCTTGACCGCCGAGCCATCCGCGTTCTGCAAGGCGTGCACGGCGGTGAGAAGCCCGGCGATCTCGGTTTCCAGCCGCGCCACGGATTCGGCGCTCGACTCCTGTCCACCGGATTGCGTTGCGCGCCAGACGATGCCTGTGACCGGGCCGCCACGGTCCTCGGCGCGCACCAACAGCTTCCCGACGGACTCCGGATCGGTGTTGCGGTCGAATGGGATGCAGCCCGGCAGTTGAGCCGCCAGTTCGTCGAAGCCGGCGATCAGCCATGTCACGCTTGGATTTGCGACACCATCGTTCGACGGCTGGGGTGGAACCTCATGCCAGCCAAGGGTGTACAGCAGCCGGGTGGCATCGCCGCCCAGTCCCCGCAACAACGCCTCGCGGGGCGCGCGCTTGACCGTGAACTCGCGTATCCCACCCAGGTGGCGACCGTCCCGATCGATGAAATCGATGTCGAAGACTTGGGTTTCGCTGTCCAGCGCGCTGGGCCGCCATTTCCCGCGGCAATAGAACCGCCGCGGAATCTTCTCCCGCAGGGACACCTGCCCGTACCGCAACGGCAGCAACAGATCATTTAAGCCCTGTTCGGCGGCGAGAAGGGCGGGAAACGCCGGGAAGACGACTCCGGTGCACAGGTCGAGCAGCACCGGATGCATGGGCTCCGTCCCGAGGTGCTCGGCGAGTTCGTCACCCACGGTGACGTCGCCGACCGCCTCACCGTCGCCCATCCACAGCGACTTCAGCGAGGTGGACCACGTGGTCCCCCACTCCAGTTCGATTTCAGCGAAGCTGTCGAACAGCAGTTGCGGGCGACTGCGGTCCAACCTCTCGATCACGGCGTCGATGTGGTCCGCCGGGTCGGCCGCCGGCTCATCCTCGATGCCGGCGACGACGGTGCCATCGGCGTTCAACGACCATTCGGCATCGGGGACGCCGTACGGGCGGCTGTCCACCCGGAAGGTCCAGCCGCCCTCCTGCAGCGGATTCAGACTCAGCTGCACTTCACGAGAAGCCTTGTCGGGCAGTATGATCGGCTCATAGAAGTAGACGTTTTGCACGCGTGCCGGCGGCCCGACGGCAGCCAGGGCCATCGCCGCATATGTCGCGCCCGGGACGACGACGGTGCCGTAGATCACGTGATCGGCAAGCCAGGGCTGCGACTTCACCGACAACCTACTGGTGTAGACGGAGTCGCCGGAGGCGAGCTCCTTCGCGCTGCCCAGCAGCCCGGATGCCGCGGCGCCCTGTCCATCGATGCCGGCGATGCCGGAAGCCTTGGGCCAGAAGCGCCGCCGCTGGAACGGGTAGGTGGGCAGTTCGAGTTTGCGGCGCGGTCGACGATGCAGCGCGGCGAACTCGGGACGATGACCGCTGACGTATGCCGCGGCCAGCCCGTCGGCGATCTGTCGCCGATCGCCGACGCCCTTGCGCAGGGAAACGATCGCGCGTGGCGCGGCCAGGTGTTCCGGCCAGACCTGCACCGCGGCCCCCGTCAGCACCGGTTGCGGACCGATCTCCATCAACACCGTGCAGCCCAGCGCTGCGACGGTGCGCACGCTTTCGGCGAACTGCACCGGCTGACGGGAATGCCGCCGCCAATAGCGCGCGTCGAGCGGGGTTTCGGTGGTGAGCACCGTCCCGGTGCGGTTGCAGACCAGCGGCAGCGTGGGTACGGCGAAGTCCAGACCCGCTGCGTACGACTCGAATTCATCGAGTACCGGGTCCAGCAGCTCCGAGTGGAAGGCGTGGCTGGTTTCCAGCCAGCTGCACCGGATCCCGTCACTGGCACCGCGGGCCACGATCTGTTCCAGATCCGCGCCGGGACCCGAGAGCACCGTGTTGGGGCCGTTGTAGGCGGCCACCGACACCCGAGGGAAGTCGTTGGCGAGCTCCTCGACGTATTGGGCGTCGGCGAACACCGCCACCATCCGGCCGCCGTCAGGCAGGCCGCCGAACAGCCGGCCGCGCTCGGCCACCAGCCGCGCCCCGTCCTCGAGGCTGAAAACGCCCGCGACACAAGCCGCCGCGTATTGGCCCACGCTGTGCCCCAGCACCACGTCGGGCTCGACACCCCAGGATTGCCACAGCCTGGCCAGGCCCATCTCGACAGCGAACAACGCGGGCTGCGCAAAAGCGGTATTCCGCAGGATTTTTCCGGCCTCACCACCGGTGTCCTTGTCGGTCGCGAAGATCACCTCGGTCAACGGACGCGGCAGCAGCCCGTCGATGGCATCCGCGCAGCGCGTTACCGTTTCGGCGAAAACCGGCTCGGCGTCGAACAACTCGCGCGCCATCCCCGGGTATTGGCTGCCCTGTCCGGTGAACAACCACGCCGTCGTCGGCGGGTCGGTGCACTCGCCGCGCGCCACTCCCGGCCGGGTCAGATTGTCGGCGAGGTCGGCCAGCGCCTCGCGTGCGCTGCGCACCGAATCCACCACCAGCGCGGCACGATGCTCGAAATGCGCACGCCCGGCCCCGGCGGTGAAGCACAGATCGCCGATGTCCGCGTCGGGATGAGCGTGCAACCATTCCCCGCACCGCTGCGCCAACGCCAGCAACGCCTCCGGCGACCGCGCGGACAGCGGCAGCACGTCGACCGGGCATGCGTCGGATTCGGCTACCGGGGTGGCGTCTTGCGTCGTTACCGGTTGCGGCGCCTCCTCGATCAACACGTGTGCGTTGGTGCCGGTGAACCCGAACGAGCTCACCCCGGCTCGCCGCGGCCGGCCGTTGGTCTGCCAGGGAACCGCCTTGTCCACCACCCGCAGTGGCAGCGAGTCCCACGGGATATGCGGCGACGGGGTCTCGAAATGCAGGCTCTGCGGGAGCATTTCGTGCTGCAGCGACAACACGACCTTGATCAGGCCGGCGACCCCGGAGGCCGCCTCGAGGTGGCCGATGTTGGTCTTCACCGATCCGATCAGCAACGGCCGGTCGGTGTCACGGGTGGCGCCGTAGACGGCCCCTGCCGCCTGCGCTTCGATCGGATCCCCCAGCGCGGTGCCCGTCCCGTGCGCCTCGAGGTAGTCGACGTCATCGCCGGAGAGGCCGGCGCGGCTCAGCGCCATGGCGATAAGCCGTTGCTGTGCACCACCATTGGGCACCGTGAGACCGCTGGACGCGCCGTCATGGTTGACCGCGCTGGCCGGGATGACCGCGCACACCCGGTCGCCGTCGCGCACGGCGTCGCTCATCCGCTTGAGCACCAGGATCCCGCAGCCTTCACTGCGCACATAACCGTCGGCGGTGGCATCGAAGGTCTTGCATCGCCCGACGGGTGAAAGCATCCGGGCGCGCGACGCGGCGATGTTGGACACCGGACTCAGCAACACGTTGACACCGCCGGCCAACGCCAAATCGCAGTCACCGGAATGCAATGCCTGGCAGGCCTGATGCACGGCCACCAGCGACGAGCTGCATGCGGTGTCGACGGCCACCGCGGGTCCTTCCAGACCCAGCGCGAAGGCGACCCGGCCGGAGATGGCGTTGAGCGCGTTGCCGGTGATGAAGTGCGGCTCGATCTTGTCCACCGACTCAGCGGACAGCAGATGCGAATACTCGTTGGCGCCGACCCCCACGAAGATGCCGCTTCGGCTGCCGCGCAGCGCGGCCGGGGAATACCCGGCACGCTCCAAGCCCTCCCACACGGTTTCCAGCACGAGCCGCTGCTGCGGGTCGATCCACACCGCTTCGCGCGGCGAGATACCGAAGAACTCCGGATCGAATTCGTCGATTTGGTCCAGGTATCCGCCGAATCGGCTGTACATCTTGCCGGGGGTTTCCGGATCGGGGTCGTAGAACTCGTCGATGTCGAATCGGTCTTCCGGGACTTCCCGGATGGCGTCGACACCGCCGGACAGCAACTCCCAGAAGGCTTCCGGATCAGCGGCGCCGGGGAAACGGCATGCCATGGAGACGATCGCGATCGGCTCGTTCGTGCGCCCGGCCGGCGCCGGGGTGCCCGCCGGCGGTGCGGGTTTGGCGTCCGCCTGCCCGCGCAGGTCGAGCACGTCGCCGAGCAGGTACTCGGCGACATCGGACAGCCGCGGGTAATCCATCGCCAGGGTTGCGGGTATCTGCTTGCCCACGCCTTGCTCGATGTGGCGGCGCAGTTCGATGGCCATCAGCGAATCCATGCCGAGGTCGAAGAATCCCGCGTCCTCGCGGATCTCCGCGGCATCGACGTGCGTCACCTCGGCCACCGCGTTGCGCAGAAACTCCGTCATGAGTCTCCTGCGCTGCTGCACCGGAGCGCCGGCGAGCCGCTCGACCAGCCCCGTCTTCCCGGAAGGCGTTGGTGCCGGGGCGAAATCGGGCACCTCCCGGGCCAATTCCGCCAGCAATGACCGCTGCCCCGCTTGCTGGTAAAGCGGCAGGAAGCGGGTCCAGTCGATCCGGGCCACCACCCCCTGCGCGGCGGCGGTCGCCATGACATCGGCCAGACCCGCCAACGCGTCGGCGGGCGAGAGCGTCTTGATGCCGCGCTGAGCCAGTCGTGCCCGGGCGTTCTCGTCGGCCATGCCCGCCGCCCAGGGACCGAAGTTGACGCTGATCCCGTTGACGCCCTGCTCACGCAGCCGCCACGCCAGCCCGTCGAGGAAGGAGTTGGCCGCGCCGTACGCCGTCTGACCCAGACCACCCCATACCGAGGCGATCGAGGACGTGCTGACGAAGAAGTCCAACCGCAGGTCGGCGGCGGCTTCGCTCAAATGCCAAGCGCCCCAGACCTTCCCGGCGAAAACCCGATCTATTTCAGCGTCTTCCAGGTCGCTCAGCGGGGTGGTGCCGATCTCGCCCGCGGCATGGACTATGCCGGCCACCGGCAGCAGTTCGGCCCGCACGGTGCCGAGTAGCCGCGCAACGTGGTGGGCGTCGGCAACATCGGCCGCGATCACCCGGACTTCGCATCCGTACTGTTGGCTGAGGGTGTCGACGCGCCGCTGCGCGGCTTCGCCCGGCGCGCGGCGGCCGATCAGCACCAGGTGCCGGGCGCCCTGCGCGGCCAGGTGGCCGGCGATCTCCAGTCCGATCGAACCCAACCCACCGGTCACCAGATACGCTGCGTCGGCACGCAATGTCAGCGGAGCCGCGGCCGGCTGCCCGCTTCGTCGCGTCAGCCGGGGAACGTAGATGTCCGAGCCGCGCAGCGCGATCTGGTCCTCCCCGACGGCCGGGTCGCGCGGTGCCGACGCGACCCTGACCAACCGGGACCATTCCTCGGCGCTACCCTGCGCTAGGTCGGCCAGCCCGCCCCACAGTTGCGGATATTCCAGGGACGCCGCCCGGCCGAATCCCCACAGGCAGCTTTGATCCGGGAACACGGTGTCGGCGTCGGTGACTCGTTGCGCGCCGCGGGTGACCAACCAAATCGATTGGCGCAGTTCAGCGGCGGCCGCGGCGCGGAAGAGCCGCCGTGTTCCGGCCAGTACCCGGTGCTGCATCCGCAGCAGCGACCGCATCGATGGTGCGGTGCCGGAATCCAGCGCCGCCACCAGCGCGATGCGTAGCGGCGCTTCCTCCGCCGCCGCGGCGCGCAATACGATCTCGAGTCGTTCCTCGTCCGTGTCGGAGGCGGGCAACACGAGAATCCGGTGCTGGTGCCCGCGCGCGGTGAGCACGTCGACCAGGGGCGCGACGGCGTCGTCGTCATCGCCGACGACGAGCCAGGTGGCTTCGGCTTCGGGGCCAGGGACCGTGGACTTCTCCCAGCGGATCTCGTAACGGTCCTCGGCGATGGACCGACTCTTGCGCTGTTGATTGTGTTGTGCGGCAAGCTTCGTCAGCACATCGAGGGTGTGCTGATCGGCGCTCGCGCCGTCGAGCAACTCCGCGAGTTCGGCGATCCGGCCGTCCTCGAGAAGCCGGACGGCCGTGGTCTGGGTCGAGGTTTGTTGGCTGCCGGGCGGGACCCGCTGCTCGCTGAACCAGTACTGGCGATGCTGGAACGGATAGGTGGGCAGGTCAAGCTTTCGCGCCGAACGGACGGCGGCACCGAAGTCCGGGAGGTGGCCGACAATGTAGGCCTCGCCAAGCGCTTCGGTGATCTGGCGGTGGTCGGCGGTGTTGCGGCGCAAGGATGCGATCGCCCGGGGCGCGGTCGCCGGGTCGGGCCAGGCCCGCAGGGCCGCGGCGGTGAGCACCGGTTGGGGGCCGATCTCCAGCAACACCTTGCAGCCCAGCTCGGCGAGGGTGCGAACGCTCTTGGCGAACTCGACCGGTTGGCGCGCATGGCGACGCCAATAGGCCCCATCGAGTTTCACGCTCCTGCCCAGGGCGGAGCCGGTTCGGTTGCAGATCAAGATCCGTTGGGGCGGACCGAAATCGAACTGGTTCGCATACGACTCGAACTCGTCGAGAATCGGATCCAGCAGCGCCGAGTGGAACGCGTGGCTGGTGTCAAGCCAGTCGCACCGGGCTTTCTCGGCGGTCAACCGGGCCACCGCCTGCTCCAGCTCCTGCCCCGGTCCCGACAACACGGTGTTGGCACCGTTGTACGCGGCGACCGACAGGCTCGGGAACTCGTCGGTGAGGCTCTCGACGCGGGCCGCGGCGGCGAACACCGCCACCATCCGACCGCCCGCGGGCAAACTGCCGAACAGGCGGCTGCGCTCGGCGATCAGCCGCGCCCCATCCTCGAGGCGCAGCACGCCGGCGACGCAGGCCGCCGAATACTGGCCGACGCTGTGGCCCAGCACCACGTCGGGTTCGAAGCCCCACGACTGCCACAGCCGGGCCAGACCCATCTCCACGGCGAACAAGGCGGGCTGGGCGTAGCTGGTCTGCCGCAACGTCTCTTCGTTGGCCGGGTCATCCGTATCGAAAATTACGTCCAGCAACGGCTTTTCGAGAACATCGGCGAGCACCGTGGCGCAGCGGGTCAGCGTCTCGGCGAACACCGGCTCGGTGTCGAACAACTCCCTGGCCATGCCGGCGTACTGGCTGCCCTGACCGGTGAACAGCCACGCCGTTTTCGGCGCGTCCTCGCAAACCCCGCGCAACAGTCCCGGGGCCGGGCGGTCGTCGGCCAGCGCCGCGAGCAACTCACCGGCGGACCCCGTCGAATCCACCACCAGCGCGCCCCGGTGCTCGAAGTGTGCCCGGCCCGCCCCGGCGGTGAAGCACAGATCGGCCAGGGCTGTGTCCGGGTGCGCGCTCAACCAGTTGCGGTACTCGCCGGCGAGCTGCACCAACGCGGCGGGTGTTCGCGCCGACAGCGGAAGTACGTGGAACCGGCGCTGACCGGGCGGCCGGACGGCGCCCGGTGGTACCGCGGCCCGACCCGTCCCGTCGGGTGCTTCCTCGAGGATGACGTGCGCGTTGGTTCCGGCGAACCCGAATGAGCTGACGCCCGCCACGCGGGGCCGGCCGTTGCGTTCCCACGCGGTCGCCTCCTTGACGACCTGCACCGCAAGCCGATCCCAGGGAATGTGCGGCGACGGATCGCGAAAGTGCAGATGTTGCGGCAGCATCCCGTGCTCGAGCGCCAGGATCACCTTGATCACGCCCGCGATGCCGGCGGCCGCCTCCAGGTGCCCGATGTTGGTTTTGACCGAGCCGATCAGCAGCGGTCTGCTGGCCCCGCGCCCCGCGCCGAGCACCGCACCCGCGGCCTGCACCTCGATCGGATCGCCCAGCGAGGTGCCGGTGCCGTGCGCCTCCAGGTAGTCGACGTCGCCGGGTGCGATGCCGGCTCGCCGCAGCGCCTCGGCGATAACTCGTTGCTGGGCAACGCCGTTCGGCACGGTCAAACCGCCCGATGCGCCGTCCTGGTTGATCGCACTGCCCCGGATCACCGCCCGAATCCGGTCGCCGTCGCGGATCGCGTCCTCGAGCCGCTTCACGACCAGGACGCCACAACCTTCACCACGGACGTAGCCGTCGGCGGCCGCGTCGAAGGTCTTGCATCGCCCGTCGGGCGCGAGCATGTGCGCCTGGGAAAAGGTGATCATGGTCGCCGGGGTGAGCAGGACGTTCGCGCCGCCGGCCAGCGCGAGGTCGCACTCTCCCAGACGCAGCGCTTGGCACGCCTGATGGATCGCCACCAACGACGAGCTGCACGCGGTGTCCACCGCGACCGCCGGCCCCTGCAGTCCCAGCCGATAGCTGATCCGGCCTGCGGCAGCGGCAGACGATGTCCCGATCGCGGTGTAGGCCTCGATCTGGTCGTAGGTCAGCTCGTCGGAGGCCATCCCCAGGTAGTCGTGGGTGGATATTCCGATGAACACACCGGTGTTGGTGTTCGCCAAATCCGTTGGCGCGGTGCCGGAATGTTCCACCGCCCGCCACGCCGTCTCGAGCAGCAGCCGATGCTGCGGGTCCAACAGCCGGGCTTCGCGCGCCGACATGCCGAAAAACGGCGCGTCGAACCCGGTTACGTCGTCGACGAAGCCGGCACGGCGGGTAACAACTTTGCCGGGCGCGTCGGGATCCGGGTCGAAGAACTCGTCGGCGTCCCAACGGTCCTTGGGCACCTCGGATACCGCGTCCCGGCCTTCGGCCAGCACCCGCCAGAATTCATCGGCGTCCGCGGCACCGGGAAAACGCGCCGCATAGCCAACGATCGCGAAACTGGACGCCGGGTCCCTCAGACCCTCGACGGTCGACATGCGGTTGTCCTCTCTCCCTCAGCCAGCGAAAGACCCATAGTCGCGGGCCGGCTTTTCAGCACCACCGCCGTGGTGTTCCGTACCAGGTCCTGCCTCCAGCAACCGTCGTGCTCCTGGTCGCACACTCACCGGCCCCTGCTCGGAGTGCCAACACCCCGAGACGCCGTCGATATCCTCAAACACCGCGTCCAAATTCGCGCTTTCCGCCAATCGAATGGACTGCAGGAAGGCTTTCGGTATAGGCGGCGATGATACAACACGAGCGCGGGACCGGACGGGCAGGCGGATGCCGCCGCCGGGCCGCTGACAGCCGCCTGCCCGAGGGGCCCGTGTCCATCCCGCCGCAGACAACCAACCGAGCGCGACGTCTCCCGCTCGCCGCCTCGGCGAACACGGGATCGCCTCATCGGATCCGATCGGTTTCGACCGTCACGCAGAATGCCTTGTACCGCAAGGCAATACATGTGTCCGGACGCGTTCAGTGGTGCGATGATCAGCCCGCTCCCACACAGCGTTCGTCCGACATCTCGACACTCCCAGCAAGCTCAAGGGTCTTTACCGCGGCCCAGCCGCTGCTGGATCACCGACGCAAACCTGTGGCAGCGAACAAACAAGTCGTACAGCGAATGTACGCATGCCGTCCCGGTTGCGCATCTGCAAGGTCAACGAGTACGGGCCTTCTCCGCGGAGCGTTGCATCAGTATCGTCGGGTAATCGCGCGGGTATCGTCAAGTGTCCGCGCCGGCCTGTGTCCGGCGCGGGGGCTGGGTCCGTCCCGCCAACACCGCTGTGCCGGTCGGCTGTTGCACGCATATCCGCGCTTCGCGCCGACGGCCATTCCCGCCGGGGTTATGTTGGTGCCGTCAGCGGGGCCGACCCACGGCCGTCCGGACCGAGGAGAACAGATTTGCGCATCGGGAAAATCACGATCGGCTCGCTCGGTGATTGGACACCGAGCCCCGGACCGGTCACCTCCTGGCACCCGACCGCCGCGGCGGCCGAGAAGGTGCGCCAAGCGCCGGCCAGTGCCGTTCCGGTCAGCTACATGCAGGGCCAGCATTTGCGCAATTATCACGAGCGGACCGCGGCGGGGCTCGATTTTTCCCGTCAAATCATCGCTACCTGTGACGTGCCGGGACGTTGCGATATCTCGGCGATGAATTACGCGGTCAACGCCTACTTGCGGCGCCATGACACATTCCGCAGCTGGTTCCACCACAGCGGCGATGGGGAGTTCGTCAGACACACCGTCAGCAACCCCGCTGACATCGAATTCGCCCCGATCCACCACGGCGAAATGACGGTGGAGGAAATACGCGCTCATGTCGTGGCGATACCCAATCCGCTGGAGTGGGGCTGCTTCACCTTCGGGGTCGTGCAAAACGACGAATATTTCACTTTCTTCGCCGCCATGGATCACGTGCACGGGGACGCGACGCTGATCGGCACGACGATGCTCGAGGCCAACGGCATGTATGCGGCGGCGAGCGCGGGCAGCGAACCCCTCGAGCTGCCCGATGCCGGCAGCTTCGACGACTTCTGCGCCCGCGAGCGGGAGTACACGTCGGCGTTGACCCAGGATTCGCCCGAAGTGCGCGCGTGGATCGACCTCGCGGAGAACAACAATGGCAGCTTTCCGGAATTTCCGCTGCCGCTGGGTAACCCGTCCGAGGCGACCGCCAGCGCCATGGTCTCCGAGCTGGTGATGGACGCCGAACAGACGGAGCGATTCGAATCGGCCTGCACCGCCGTCGGCGTGCGGTTCATCGGTGGCTTGTTCGCGTGCATCGCCCTGGTGGAGCACGAGCTCACCGGCGCCCTCACGTATTACGGCCTGACCCCACGGGACACCCGCCGAACCACGGACAATTTCATGACACAGGGCTGGTTCACCGGCCTGGTCCCGATCACCGTGCCCATCGCCGCGGCCTCGTTCGCCGATGCCGCGTGGGCGGCACAGACCTCGTTCGATTCGGGCCAGCAATTGGCGAAGGTGCCCTATTACCGGGTATTGGAATTGGCGCCCTGGCTGAAGTGGCCGCGACCCAACTTTCCGGTCTCGAATTTCTTCCACGCCGGCGCCGCTCCCCTCAACGCCGTGCTCGCCGCGGCCGACCTCGGCTATGCGAACAACATCGGGATCTACTCCGACGGCCGGTATTCCTATCAGCTCACCATTTACGTGTTCCGGTACGGCGAGGGCACGGCCATGACCACGATGTACCCGGACAATCCGGTCGCTCACAAGTCGGTTGCCCGCTACACGGAGACGATGAGGTCCGTATGCGGGCGGGTCGCCGACACCGGGCATTGGGGGCACGTTGCGTAGCGTGGGTTAATTCGATGGCTCCTGAAAGATCGTGTGGAAAATCGCGCGGCTCGGCTGCGGCGTCGGCGGGTGCCGCCGCCGGGTGTCCCCGACCGCGCCGGCCGGGGATGAGGTCGAGATGCGCCGGATAGCCGATTTCGTGGTGCGCTGGCCCTGGCTGGTGATCGGGTTCTGGGCGGCATTGGCGGTCGCCCTGCCGCTGACCTTCCCGTCCCTGGCCGAGATGGCCCACAAGCATCCGCTGGCGATCTTGCCGGGCAACGCACCGTCCAATGTCGCCGCCCGCCAGATGACCGAGGCGTTCCACGAATCGGGCTCGGATGACCTGCTGTTGGTGGCGTTGACCGACGAGAAGGGTCTGGGCCCCGCCGACGAAGCCGTCTACCGCAGGCTGGTGGACGCGCTGCGCCGGGATACCCGAGACGTGGTGATGGTGCAGGACTTCATCATCGCGCCGCCGCTGCGTTCGGCCGTAACCAGCAAGGACCGCAAAGCCTGGGTACTGCCGGTCGGCGTCGCGGGCGAGTTGGGCACCCCGCAGTCATACGCGGCGTTCAACCGGATCGCCGGCCTCGTCAAAGAGACCCTGGAAAAACATGAAAACGGTCCGGCCGAAACGTCTTTGACGGTGAGCCTCACCGGCCCCGCGGCGACCGTCGCCGACCTCACCGTCGCGGGCGAGCGGGATCGACTGCCGATCGAGCTGGCGATCACCGTTCTGGTGCTCGTCGTCCTGCTGGTGGTTTACCGCAGTGCGGTCACGATGCTGCTGCCGTTGGTGACGATCCTGTTGTCGCTGGTGATCGCGCAGGCGGCCGTGGCGGGCTACTCGCAGTTGACGGGCTCGGGCGTATCGAACCAGTCCATCGTGTTCCTGAGCGCGATCATGGCCGGCGCCGGGACGGATTACGCTGTCTTTCTCATCAGCCGCTATCACGACTATCTGCGCCGGGGGGACGATTTCGATCAGGCGGTCAGGAAGGCCCTGATCTCGATAGGCAAGGTGATCACCGCGTCGGCCAGTACGGTCGGGGTCACGTTTCTGCTGATCGGCTTCGCCCGGATGGGCGTGTTCAAGACGGTCGGGATCTCGTCGGCGATCGGGATCGGCGTGGCCTTTCTCGCCGCCGTGACGTTGCTTCCGGCCATCATGGTGCTCGCCGGGCCGCGGGGTTGGATCAGGCCGCGGCGCGAACTGACCACCGGGCTGTGGCGGCGTTCGGGCATCCGCATTGTGCGCCGGCCGCGGGCCCACCTGGTGGCCAGCGTGCTGGTGCTGATCATCCTGGCCAGCTGCGCGGGCCTGGTGCGCTACAACTACGACGATCGCAAGGCGTTGCGGCCGTCGGCCCCGAGTTCGGTCGGCCACGGCGCGCTGGAGCGCCATTTCCCGGTGAATCAGTCCATCCCGGAGTACATCCTCATCCGGTCACCGCACGACCTTCGCACCCCGCAGGCCCTCGCCGACCTGGAGCAGCTGGCCGATCGAGTCAGCCAACTGCCGAACGTCAGCGTGGTCAGCGGCATCACCCGCCCCACCGGGAACGTGCCGGAGCAATTCCGGGCCACGTATCAGGCCGGCACGATCGGCAGCATGCTGGCCGGCGGGTCCACCATGATCAACGACCAAACCGACGACCTCAACCGCCTGGCCCGGGGGGCCGGCACCCTGGCCGACAACCTCGGCGACGTCCGCGGCCAGGTCAACCAGCTCGTCGCCAGCGTGCGCGAACTGGAGAATGCCTTCTCGTCGACGAAAAACCAGTACAGCGGCGACGCGCTGGTCAACCAGGTCGACATCGCGGCCCGCCTGGTCGATCACGTCAACTCGCTCAGCACCGCCATGGGGTGGAACTTCGCCGCCGCCAAGAACATGTTCGCCTGGATCGGCCCGGTGCTGGCGGCGCTGCAGGGCAACCCGGTCTGCGACGCCGACTCGTCGTGCAGCGCCACCCGCGCGACGTTCGAGCAATTGGTGGGTCCGCGCGGTCAGGCCGACCTCGACGCGATCGATGACCTGTCCCACCAACTGCAGGCCTATCCCGACAAACGGGCCCTGAAGGCATCCACCGACCGGCTGCGCAACGCCTTCGCCAAGCTCAACGACGTGCTGCGGGCGATGGGAGTGGATCGGCCCGGCGGCCTGCAGTCCAACCTGACCACCCTGCAAAACGGCGCCGACCAATTCGCCGGCGGCAGCCGGCAGGTGGCCGACGCGGTGGCCCAACTCGTCGACAAGGTCAAGCAGCTGGGCGCGGGGCTCAGTGAGTCGGCGGCGTTTTTGTTGTCGTTGAAGCACGACGCGGCCCACCCGGCGATGGCCGGGTTCAACATTCCGGCGCAGCTGCTGCGTCTGCCGCAGTTCCAGGAGGCCGCCAAGGTGTTCATCTCACCCGACGGCCACTCGGTGCGGTACCTGGTGCAAAGCAAACTGAGCCCGTTCAGCACCCAAGCCATGGATCAGGTCGACGCGATCACGGCCACAGCCCGGGGCGCCCAACCCAATACCGCCTTGGCCGATGCCAAGGTGTCGATGGCCGGATACACCGTCGGCCTCAAAGACACCCGGGACTACTACCAGCACGACATCAAATTCATCATCGCGGTCACCCTGCTGGTGGTGCTCCTGACGTTGATGGCGCTGCTGCGCGCGATCGTCGCGCCGCTGTATCTGGTTGCCACCGTGGTCATTTCATATTTGTCGGCGGTGGGCGTCGGCGTGTTGGTCTTCCAATTTATGCTCGGCCAGCAATTGCATTGGAGCGTGCCGCCACTGGCGTTCGTGGTGCTGGTCGCGGTGGGAGCCGACTACAACATGCTGCTGGTCTCCCGGATGCGTGACGAGTCGCCGCACAGCATGCGCTACGGCATCATCCGCACCCTGAGTTCCACGGGTGGAGTGATCACCGCCGCGGGTCTGATCTTCGCGGCCTCGATGTCAGGTCTGCTGTTCTCCAGCATCGGCACCGTGGTCCAGGGCGGTGTGGTGATCGGTGTGGGGATTCTGCTGGACACCTTCCTGGTGCGCACCGTCACCGTTCCCGCCATCGCGGCGCTGGCCGGGCGGGCCAACTGGTGGCCGTCACGCATGGCCGTCCGGCGGAACCCGGTTAGCGGGCACCCGTGACGTATGTGAGACTAGAGAATCCGACGGGTCAGGAGTAGGGATGAAGCAACTACTCGCAGGAGTGACGGCGCTGTTAAGTGTCAGTACCGCAGGGTATTTCGGCATCGGTACGGCAGCGGCCGACGGCGGGCCCATCGGCGGACCGCCCACTCCGGGCGCGCCGGGCGACCAGACCGCCTACGCTCTTGGCGGCGCGCACGTGTTGGGCATCCCCTACGACCAATACATCCGTATGGAGGGCGCGGACTGGTTTCCCGGCCAGCAGCGCCAAATCGTTCGCTACCCGGCCGGGCAGGTTCAGGGGCACGTGCTCGAGCGACTCTTCCCGGGCATCGGCAAGCTCGACGAATCCTTCCCCGGCCTGGGCATGGACGGCCCGAGCGTGGGCGAATCGGTCGCCGAGGGGATCGACAATCTCGATACGGCAATTCGCACCACCGGGCGCCCCGGCACCGCGATCGGCCTGTCGGAGGGCGCGTTCGTGGTCGACGGCGAGCAGGCCCGATTGGCGAACGACCCCACCGCTCCCCCGCCGAACACGCTGAACTTCGCCACGTTCGGCGACCCGATCGGGCGGCACGCCTTCGGTCAGAGCTTTCTGACCGCCATGTTCGGAGTCGGCAGCGTCGTTCCCGCACTGGACTACACCATGCCGCCGCCGTACGAGAGCCAGTACGATACCAACAGGTTCGTCGCCGCATACGACTCGATCGCGGACTTTCCCGATCGACCGGACAACATGTTCGCGCTCGCCAACACGCTGATGGGGCTGGCCACCGGTCACACCGCGGTGGCCTTCACCAATCCGAGCATGGTGCCGCCGCAGAACATCAGAACCACGGTCAACTCCCGCGGCGCCAAAGACACCACGATCATGATCCCGGAAAAGCATCTTCCGCTGGTGATGCCGCTGAAATACATCGGGATCGACGAAAACACCCTGAACAAGCTCGATGCGATCCTGACCCCCCGGGTGAACGCGGGCTATTCACGCAACGACGACCCGGCTACCGCCCCGGTGCAGGTGGACCCGGTGCACGGCTTCGACCCGGCCGAGGTCACCGCGCCGGCCAACCAGGCGACGTTCGGCGGCGGCGCCGACCCGTTGTCGCTGATCATGGCCGGGGCCATGTCCGTGTTGTCGCACGGCGCGGGCGAAGCCGACCACTGACTCCGAGCACGAAAAAACTGACTATCAGTACGGACGTGATGCGATGCCTATGTCCCAGTCATCTATTCTGTCGATGCTGCACGCACGGGCCAGCCTGCGTCCCGCTGACATCGCGTTCACCTTCACCGATTACGAGCGCGACTGGGCGGGTGTTCGCGAGAACCTCACCTGGTCGCAGTTGTCGCGCAGGACCATCAACGTGGCGCGCGAGCTTCACCTCCATGGTTCGGTGGGAGACCGGGCGGTAATCCTTGCCCCCCAAAGCCTCGACTACATCGCGGCGTTCCTCGGCTCGATGCAGGCCGGGCTCGTCGCGGTCCCACTCCCGTTGCCGCACCGCGGCTCGAGTCATGAGCGGGTCAGCGCGGTGCTTGCCGACACCTCGCCGTCCGTCGTCCTGACGACGTCCGCGGTCGCCGAAGACATCACCGAATACGTGGACAAGGCCTGCCTGGACGCGGTTCCGAAGATCGTCGAGATCGATTCGCTGAGCCTCGACGTCGACGGCGGACCACACGTGCGGGCGGCCGACCTGCCCAGCGTCGCCTATTTGCAGTACAGCTCGGGTTCAACGCGGCAGCCCACCGGGGTGATGATCTCGCACCGCAACCTCAAGGTGAATTTCGAACAGCTGATGCGCGGCTTTTTCGCCGACGCCCACGTCAAGGCCCCCTCGGATCTGACCATCGTGTCCTGGCTGCCGTTCTACCACGACATGGGTTTGGTGCTCGGGGTCTGCGCCCCGGTCCTGGGTGGCTACCGCGGCGAGTTGAGCAGTCCGCTTTCGTTTTTGGAGCGGCCGGCCCGATGGGTGCAGGCCCTGGCCAGCAGCCCGCACGCGTGGTCGGCGGCACCTAACTTCGCCTTCGACTTAGCGGCCCGCAAGACAACCGACAGCGACCTGGCCGGCCTGGACCTCGGTGGGGTGCTGGGCATCATCAGCGGCGCCGAACGGGTGGAGCCGGCCACCTTGCAACGTTTCGTTGATCGGTTCGCGCACTTCAATTTTCGCGACGAGATGGTGCGTCCGTCGTACGGCTTGGCGGAGGCGACCGTCTTCACGGCGGCCGGCACCTGGAATGAATCGTCGGGAGCGGTCCGCTTCGATACCGACGAACTGTCCGCCGGACGCGCCCGGCGGTGCGCGGCCGGGTCCGGCAGTGCGTTGGTCAAATACCAAGTGCCGCAGTCACCGACGCTGCGCATTGTCGACTGCGACACCCACCGGGAGTGCCCGCCCGGCGTGGTCGGCGAGATCTGGGTGCATGGCGAAAACGTGGCCGACGGCTACTGGCGCAAGCCGCCGCACGAACAGTCCTGCTTCGGCGCCACGCTGCGGGATCCCTCGCCTGGCACGCCCGGCGGGCCCTGGCTGAAAACCGGCGATCAGGGTTTCATTTTCGACGGCGCGCTTTTCATCGTCGGCCGCATCAAGGACCTGCTGATCATCAACGGCCGCAATCACTATCCCGAGGACATCGAGGCAACCGTGCACGAGATCACCCGCGGCCGGGTCGCAGCGATATCGGTCCCGGCCAACGGCACCGAAAAGCTGGTCGCCATCATCGAATTCAAAGAGCGCAGCGATTCGGCGGACACGGCGCACCGAATCGCGAGCGTCAAAAGTGATGTCACCGCGGCGATATCCAACGGACACGGCCTGAACGTCGACGACGTCGTGCTGGTATCGCCCGGATCCATTCCCACCACGACGAGCGGCAAGATCCGCCGCGCCGGCTGTATCGAGCAGTACCGTCAGCGGCAATTCACCCGGTTGGACAGCTGAGGGAGGCGCTCGCCGATCGGGCCGCCTCACAGGCATATCGATGTTGATCACCGTGCTGGTCATGGCCGCGGCCGTCAGCGTCGAACCGTTCCGCATCGGCATGACCGTGCTGATGATGACGCGGCCCAGACCGGTGCTGCAGTTGCTCGCGTTCCTGGCCGGTGGCTTCGCCATGGGCATGACGGTGGGCCTGGTGGTGCTGTTCCTGCTGCGGCGGGTGCTGCTGGGGTCCAGCTACTTCACAGTGCCGAAGGTTCAGCTGCTGATCGGTGTGCTGGCGCTGCTGGTCGCGGCGGCGCTGGCGGTGGACGTCCCCCGACGGTTGGGTTCGCGGCCCGCCGCGATGGCGCGGCCGGCCCAACGGTTGCTGAACGGCGACTCGTTATCGGTCACGGGCCTCGCCGACCTCGGCATCGCGTTGCCCTCGGTCGATTACCTCGCCGCACTCGCCGTCATCGTGGCCTCGGGCGCGGCGGCCGCGACGCAGCTCGGCGCGCCGCTGCTGTTCAACGTCGCGGCCTTCGCCCTCGTCGAGATTCCGCTGCTGGCCTACCTGGTGGCGCCCGCCAGAACCGCCGCGTCTATGACGGCCTTGCACAACTGGATTCGATCGCGCCGCCGACCTCAGGTCGCCGTCCTGCTGACCGCGGCCGGCTGTGTGTTCCTCACGGTTGGCGTGACCGGACTTTGAGGCCCGGCGCGCGGGCGCGGAGCCGGGATGAACATAATGAAGCAATCGCACGGCAAAGGAGCCCCGATGAGCAAGCCAAGCACCACCCGTCCGCTGCGGGTGATCCAGTGGACCACCGGCAACATCGGGCGGCGTTCGCTGCACGCCATCATCGGCCGGCCCGACATGGAACTGGTCGGGGTCTATGCGCACGGCGCCGAGAAGGTCGGCGTCGACGCCGCCGAGCTGGCGGACTGGCCGGAGCCGACCGAGGTGGCGGCCACCAACGACATCGACGCGCTGCTGTCCCTGGGCGCCGACGCGTGTTGCTATAACCCGTTGTGGCCCAACGTCGATGAGCTGGTGCGGCTGCTGGAGTCAGGCGTCAACGTGTGCACCAGCGCGGCCTGGATCACCGGCGGCAAGCAGACGCCCGAAGACCGCCGGAGCATCGAAGAGGCCTGCCGGAAGGGCAATTCGACGATCTTCGGCAGCGGCGCACATCCGGGCATGACCAACATGGTCGGCATGGTGCTGTCCGCGTCCTGCGGGCGGGTCGACGAGATCCGGATCACCGAGTCGGTGGACTGCTCCACCTACGAATCGGCGGAAACCCAGACGGCCATGTGGTTTTCGCAAGACCCCGACACCCCGGGCCTGGCGGAAAGCGTGCGGCGGGAAAGCGAGGTGTTCGCCGAGTCGGCGGCGATGATGGCCGACGCGATCGGGGCAAAGCTGAACAAGATGACCTTCGACGTCACCTTCACCGCGGCCACCGGCGACTCCGACCTGGGCTTCATGAAGATTCCGGCCGGCACGGTCGGCAGCGTCTACGGCTATCACCGCGGCTGGGTCGGCGACCGCAACGTCGTCAGCATCGGGTTCAACTGGACTATGGGCAAACACGTGGTGCCGCCCGGAACGCTCGAGCACGGCCACGTCATCCAGGTGTTCGGGCTGCCCAACATACGCACCGTGCTGCACTGCCTGCCGCCCAAGGACTGGACCGAACCCGGGTTCATGGGGCTCGGCATGATCTACACCGCGATGCCGGTCACCAACGCCGTGCCGGCGGTGGTGGCGGCCAGACTGGGGATCGTGACGCTGGCGGCGGATCTGCCGCCGGTCACCGGCCGGCTGGGTTGACGGCTATGCCGTTCGCCACACTGGACGGCCCCCGGGAGGAACGCTTGCGTGCACTAAGGTTAGGATGCCTAGCTGAGCAAATGTTCCATTGACATTGGTGTCGTCGGCGACGGTTGGTGAGCTTTGCGGAAGGCGGTCAGGTGGTGGCTGGTCCAAACTCAGAGAGCCGCCCAGGCGTCCTGAGCCGCGTGCGCAAACAAGCGTGGATACCGCTGGTGTTGGTGGTCGTGCTGGCCGTCTCGGCGCTGATCGTGTCGCGGTTGCACAAGATCTTCGGGTCGGAGGATCTCAACGCGAACGCGGGCAAGGGGATCGAAATCGTGCAGTTCAACCCGAAGGTCGTCGTCTACGAAATCTCCGGCGCGCCGGGCAGCACGGCCAACATCAACTACTGGGACGAGAACGCCAACACCCATCAGGTCAACAACGCCCCGCTGCCCTGGTCGACCACGATCTCGACCACGCTGCCCTCGGTGAGCGCCAACATCATGGCCCAAAGCGACGGCAGCACCATCAGCTGCAAGATCACCGTGGACGGCGTCGTCCGCGACAACCAGAACTCCGACGGCCATAACGCCCAAACCTTCTGCCTGGTGAAGTCCGCATGAGCGACGCGAGCAACAAGACCCAACCTGACCTGAGCGTGGCCGACACCGGTCCGATCAACGTCAAGGGGCTGTCCAAGGCCGAGCGGGGCCACCGGCCCTTCCTTCCGCATGCGATCCGCATCTTCGCGGTGCCCATCATCCTGGGCTGGTTGTTCGTCATGGTGCTGGTGAACGTCATCGTGCCGACGCTGGAAAAGGTTGGCGAGGCGCACTCGGCGCCGATGACACCGCTCGATGCGCCGTCGATGAAGGCGATGATGCGGCTGGGCCACAACTTCCACGAGTTCGACTCCAACAGCACCGTGATGATCGTGCTGGAGGGTCAGCAGCCACTGGGCCCCGACGCACACAAGTACTACGACAACCTCATTCGCCAGCTGCGCCAGGATCCCAAGCACATCCAGCACATCCAGGACTTCTGGGGCGACCGGCTGACGGCCGCGGGGGCGCAGAGCGCCGACGCCAAGGGCGCCTATGTGCAGGTAAACCTCGCCGGCAACCAGGGCACCACGCTGGCCAACGAATCCGTCGACGCCGTCCGCAAGGTGATCGACGAGAACAAGGCGCCGCCCGGCGTCAAGGCCTACGTCACCGGCCCGGCGGCGCTGTCCGACGACATGCACATCATCGGTAACGCCAGCCTGGCCAAGATCACGCTGTTCACCCTGGGCGCCATCGCGATCATGCTGCTGCTGGTCTACCGGTCCATCGTGACCACGCTGGTGCAGCTGTTCATGACCTTCGTCGCGTTGGCGTGTTCACGGGGTGTGGTCGCGGTTCTGGCGTATCACAACGCATTCGGGCTCACCACCTTCGCCGCCAACATCCTCACCATGCTGGCGATCGCTGCGGGAACCGACTACGGCATCTTCCTGATCGGCCGCTATCAGGAGGCGCTGGCCGCCGGCGAGGACCGGGAATCAGCGTACTACACCACATTCAAGGGCGTCGCCCCGGTCGTGTTGGGGTCGGGGCTGACGATCGCCGGCGCCACCTACTGCCTGAGTTTTTCGCGGCTGCCGTGGTTCAACACCATGGGTGCGCCGGTGGCGATCGGCATGCTGGTGGTGGTGCTGGCCGGCGTCACGCTGGGCCCCGCGGTGGTCTTCGTCGGCAGCCGGTTCCACTTCTTCGAACGGCAGGCCAAGCGGGGTCGGCTGTGGCGCCGGGTGGGCACGGCCGTAGTGCGTTGGCCGGCACCGGTTTTGGCGGTCAGCGCCGCGGTGGTGCTGGTCGGCATGATCGCCCTGCCGAGCTTTCACACCAGCTACAACGACCGGCACTACCTGCCGTCGTCGGCCCCGTCCAATCAGGGGCAGGAGGCCGCGAATCGGCATTTCTCCGAGGCGCGGATGAACCCGGACCTGTTGATGATCGAATCCGACCACGACATGCGCAACCCGGCCGACATGCTGGTGCTGGACCGGGTGGCCAAGAACGAGATGCGCACGCTGGGCATCGCCATGGTGCAGGACATCACCCGCCCCCTGGGAATCCCGATCCAGCACAGCTCGATTCCGTTCCAGAACAGCGTGCAAAGCCAGACGACTATGCAGAACATGGGCTTCCTCAAGGAGCGCATGAACGACATCCTCAAGATGGCCGACGACCTGCAGACCCAGATCGACACCACGCAACGCCAATACGAGGTGTCGATGGATTTGGCCAACGCCGCCGACGACAGCGCGAGAACCACGGCGGTGACGTCACAGATCACCGACAGCCTGCGCGACCACATCGCCGACTTCGACGACACCTTCCGGCCGATCCGCACCTACTTCTACTGGGAGAAGCACTGCTACGACATTCCAGTGTGCATCGGGCTGCAGTCGCTGTTCGACACATTCGACGGGTTCGACCAATTGGCCGAGCAGTTCCACTATTTGACGACCGACATCGCGCACACGGCCAAGGCCTCGCGCGACCTGACCGCGCTGTTCCCCACCCTGATCACCACGCTGAAGACGACGCGCGGCATCACCCTGACGCTGTATCAGACGTTCGAGGCGATGATCGACCAGATGGAGGCGATGAGCAATACCGCCGTCGTGATGGGTCAGAGCTTCGACGCGTCGAAGAACGACGACTTCTTCTACCTGCCGCCCGAGGCGTTCGACAACCCCGACTTCCAGACGGGTCTACGGATGTTCCTGTCGCCCGACGGTAAGTCGGCGCGGTTCTTCATCACCCATCAGGGCGATCCGATGTCGCCGGAGGGGATCAAGCGGGTCGACGCCGAACGCACCGCCGCGCAGGAGGGGCTGAAACAGTCCTCGCTGTCGGATGCCCGGGTGTATCTCGGCGGTACCGCCGCGACGTTCAAGGACATGGCCGACGGCGAGAAGTACGACCTGATGATCGCCGTGGTGTCGGCGCTGACGCTGATCTTCATGATCATGCTGCTGCTGACCCGAAGCGTGGTGGCCGCGCTGGTGATCGTCGGCACCGCGGCCAGCTCGATCGCGGCGTCTTTCGGTCTGTCCGTGCTGATTTGGCAGGACCTGTTCGGTATCCGGATCCACTGGATCGTGGCGGCGCTGTCGGTGATCATCCTGCTGGCCGTCGGATCGGACTACAACCTACTGCTGGTCTCCCGGTTCCGCGAGGAGATTCACGGCGGGCTCAAGACCGGCATCATCCGGTCGATGGCCGGCACCGGCGGGGTGGTGACGGCCGCCGGCCTGGTGTTCGCCTTCACCATGGCGGCCATGCTGGGCAGCGAGCTGCGGGTGCTCGGCCAGTTCGGGTCCACGGTGTGCATCGGCCTGCTGCTGGACACGCTGATCGTGCGCACGCTGTTGATGCCGTCGATCGCTACCTTGTTGGGCCGCTGGTTCTGGTGGCCGATGGTGGTGCACCCGCGGGGTGACAACGCGCGGCGGCCGGTGCCGGCGTCGTCGTAGCGCGCGGGCCTAGGACCCCGGCTGCTGCACGACGACCGCGACGGCGCCCGCCCCGACGTGCAGCGCCAGCACCGGGCCCAGCTCGGTGATGATCGCCGGGTCGCACGCCGGCAACCGCTCGCCCGGCGCGGCAGCCACCTCGGCGGCGCCGCCCGGGTTGTCGACGTGATGCACCGCCAGCGCGGCGACGCCGTCGCCGACCACCTCACAGATCCGATCGATCATCGCCTCGGTCGCGTGACCGGCGGTGCGGACCCGTTGGGCCAGAACGAGTTTCCCGTCGTCGATGCGCAGCAGCGGCTTGAGCGCCAACGCGGTGCCCAGCCAGACCGCCGGGCCGCCGATGCGCCCTCTGCGGCGCAGGTTGTCCAGCCGGTGCACCACGATGAAGCCGTGCCCGCGGGACACGGCGGCGCGGGCGGCGTCGGCGAGATGTGCACCGCCACCACGCCGTCGCCGCCGCTGTCGGCCAGCGCCTGCTGGTAGGCGTCGGCGAGTTCGGCCGGGGTGGCCGCCGCGGTCGTCGCCGCGCGCTGGTGAATGTCGGCGGGCACCTCGTCCACACCGTCGCGCAGATCGGTGCCGTCGAGCAGGATGTGCAGCGAGATGACGCGTATCCCCCACTGCCCGAGCAGGTCGGCCGGCAGACGCGCCGACGAGTCGGTGACCACCACGACAGCCACGAGCGCCGCTACCGTTTCTCGGTGGGCGGCACGGTCTTCAGCAGGGCCTCGGCCAGCGCCTTGAGCATCAACTCCGCCACCGCCTGGTGGGCCTCGAAGTTCCAGTGAATGCCGTCGGGGTTTCCCCGCCCGCTCACGATGTGTTCTGCCACAGCAGCTTTCAGGTCCACCAGCGGGATGTCGTGGTTTTGCGCCCATTCGGTTATCGCGTCCGCGGTGGCGGCGCGGCCGTGGTGGGCCCTGCCGTAGGTGTCGGCTATGTGCACCGAGGGCAGCGACGCCACGATCGGGATGCCGGGACGGTTGAAATCGATTGCGCCGCGGGTCTGTTCGAGGTAGTCGACGCTCAGGTGCGGGGGCAGGGCGGAGCGGGCCACCGGGGAGAGCCTGGGCTGCAGCCATCCGTAGCCGTCGCGGACCCAGCGCCGCAGCCGCGGCGGACGCACGTAGCGGATCAGCTCGCGCAGCGCGGTGGGCAGCACCGACGGCAGCGAGTCCATGCCGCCGGTGGCGAAGATGACCGCGCCGGCCCGGGGCAGCGCCGCCCAGGCCCGCGGGTCCTGGGTCGCCGCCCACCACACGTCGCGGCACGTCCAGCCGATGCGGCCGATCAGCTCCACATCCCAATCGAGTTGGGTGGCAACGATTTTCGGCCAGATCCGGGGATCGTCGGCGGGCAGCCCCCCGGTGGGCCCGTAGTAGGCCAGCGAGTCGGCGAAGATTAGCAGGGTGGGCCGCGGCCGCTGTTCAGAGGACATCGTTGGCAACCTGCGCCGAGGCGTTCCACACGTCCAAACGCCAACGGATGTCGTCGAATTCGTCGGCGGCATCGTCGGAATGGCCGGACAGCTGCACCCAGCTGGCGTTGCCCATGCCGCCCAGCATCGGCCAGTTGGGCACCGGAAGCTTCAGCAGCGCCGCCGAAAGGGCGGCGATCAGACCGCCGTGGGCCACCAGCACCACCGGCCGATCCGGGCCGTCGGGATCGCCCCATTCCGGTTCGCCGGCCACCAGTTCGGCCACCACCGGCACGCTGCGGGCCGCGACGTCGACCCGGCTTTCCCCGCCGTGCGGCGCCCAGGTGGCGTCTTCGCACCAGGCCAGGCGGGCGCCGGGGGCTTGGGTGTCCACCTGGGTGTGGGTTAGGCCCTGCCAGTCGCCGAGGTGGGTTTCCTGCAGCCGCCGATCCACCCGGATGGGAAGGCCAGTCCGCTCCCCCAGCCGGACCGCCGTGTCGTAGGCGCGGTGCAGGTCCGACGACACGATCAGCAAAGGCTGTGCCTTGCCGAGCACCTCGGCGGCCGCGACCGCCTGCGCCCGCCCGAGTTCACTGAGCTCGGAGTCCAATTGGCCCTGCATGCGGCTACCGGCATTGAACTCGGTTTGCCCGTGCCGCAACATGATCAGCCGACGAATCTTCATAGCTCGCTCGCGTCGTCGGTGCGTTGCCGAGCCTCGTCCAGGTTCACCGGCACCACCGGGCAGTCACTCCACAGCCGGTCCAGGGCGTAGAAGTCGCGGTCGTCCTGGTGCTGGATGTGGACGACGATGTCGCGATAGTCCAGCAGCGTCCAGCGTCCCTCCCGGGCGCCCTCGCGGCGGGCGGGCTTGTAGCCGGCCTTGCGCATCTTCTCCTCGACCTCGTCGACGATCGCGTTGACCTGTCGCTCGTTGGACGCCGAGGCGATCACGAAGCAGTCGGTGATGGCCAGTTGGGCCGAGACGTCGATGACGACGACGTCGTCGGCGAGCTTGGCGGCGGCGGCGCCGGCGGCCACCGTGGCCATGTCGATGGCTTCCTGCGTGGCGCTCATGGGTGATCCCCTGTGCTCAGCCTGGTTTCGGTGTGACGGCCACCGCGGGCCCCGGCTCGGCGCGGTAGAGCCGGCGCTTGGACACGTACTGCACCACGCCGTCGGGCATCAGGTACCACAGCGGGCGGCGCTGCGCGGCGCGCTGACGGCAATCGGTGGACGATATGGCCAGCGCGGGGATCTCGACCAGGGTCAGCGCGTTGTCGGACAGCTCACCCAGCACACCGGTGATGTGTTCGCGGCGCAGCTCGTAGCCGGGGCGGCTGACCCCGACGAAGTGGGCGAGCTCGAACAGCGTCTCCCAGCCCTGCCAGGACAGGATCGAGGCCAGCGCGTCGGCGCCGGTGATGAAGAACAGCTCGGAGTCCGGGTTGAGCGCGTGCAGGTCGCGCAGGGTGTCCCGGGTGTAGGTGAGGCCGGCGCGGTCGATGTCGACCCGGCTCACCGAGAACCGGGGATTGGACGCGGTCGCGATCACCGTCATCAGATAGCGGTCCTCGGCCGCCGAGACGTGCCGCTCCTTCTGCCAGGGCTGCCCGCTGGGCACGAACACCACTTGGTCGAGGCCGAACAGGTCGGCGACCTCGCTGGCGGCAACCAGGTGGCCGTAATGGATGGGGTCGAACGTCCCGCCCATCACTCCCAACCTGCGAAGCTGCCTTTGCACGATGTGCCAGCTTACTTGAGCCGGTGACCTGGCCCGATTTCCCAGCCCGCCGCCCTCGGCTGCCGAGCGTCACGCTGGCGTGACCGTCGCCGCCGGGCACCACACCAGCGTGACGCCGGGCGCGAACGGCGCCTCACACCGGCAGCAGCTGGTCGATCACCGCGGCGAGCTGCTTGGCGGACCGGCATTCGTGCATCGGGATGACCTCTTGGTAGCGCGGCACGGCCGAGTCACCGCTGCCCCACAGATGCTTGGGCTCGGGATTGAGCCAGTGCGCGTGCCGGCTGGCGGTCACCATGTGGCTCAGCAGCTCGACCTCCGGGTTGCGGTAGTTGGTGCGGCCATCGCCGAGCACCAGCAGCGAGGTGCGCGGGGACAGCACGTTGGGGAACTTCTGCTCGAACGACGCGAACGCGTTGCCGTAGTCGGAATGGCCGTCGCGGCTGTAGACGCCCGCCTCCCGGGTGATCCGCTGGATGGCCACGGCCAGGTCGGCTTCCGGGCCGAACATGTGGGTGGCCTCGTCGGTGGTGTCGATGAACGCGAACACCCGAACCCGGGAGAACTGTTGGCGCAGGGCGTGCACCAGCAGCAGGGTGAAGTGGCTGAACCCGGCGACCGAGCCGGACACGTCGCACAGCACCACCAGCTCCGGGCGGGCCGGGCGGGGCTTGGCCAGCACCACGTCGATCGGCACCCCGCCGGTGGACATCGACTTGCGCAGCGTCTTGCGCAGGTCGATCGTCCCGGCCCGGCTGCGCCGGCGGCGGGCCGCCAGCCGGGTGGCCAGGGTGCGGGCCAGCGGGGCGACGACCCGTTGCATCTGACGCAGCTGCTCACCGGAGGCGCGCAGGAACTCGACGTTCTCGGAAAGCTGTGGGATGCCGTACATCTGGACGTGATCGCGGCCCAGCTGCTCGGCGGTTCGCCGCTTGGTTTCCGCGTTGGCCAGCTTGCTCAGCTGGGTGATCCGCTGCGCGGCAAGGTATTTGGGGGTCTCCTCCTGGGTGGGGGTGGGTTAGTCGCCGTACGCGGCGAGCAGCCCGGCCAACAGCTCGCCCTCGAGTTCGTCCAGCGCCATCGCCTTGAGCGCCTGGTACGACGAGAACGACGGGCCGCGGCTGGAGCTGTATTTGCCGTAGGCCTCCACGATCCGGGCGATCATCGCGACCAGGCGCTCGTCCATGTCGGCCAGATCCGGGTTCGCGGTCAGCAGGTCGAGCAGCATCTGGCGCATCGCCTCGACGTCATCGGGCGGCAACGCGTCCTCGCCGGAGCCCGGCCCGGCGTCCTCGTCGGTGACCACCGCGCGGGCGCCCAGCGCCGCCGGGAACCACAGGTCGAACATGGCGTCATAGGTTTCGCGGTGATCCGGCCGGCGCAACACCGCGCACGCCAGGCCCTCGCGCAGCACCTCGCGGTTGCCCAGGCCGAGCGTGGCCATCACCCGGCCGGCGTCCACCGTCTCCGATGGGCCGACCGAAATCCCCGCTCCGCGAAGGGCTTCCACGAACCCAACCAGGTGGCCGGGCAGCCCGTGCGGGGCGAGCAGCCGGGATGATCG
Source organism: Mycobacterium lepraemurium (assembly GCA_002291465.1). GTDB lineage: Bacteria > Actinomycetota > Actinomycetes > Mycobacteriales > Mycobacteriaceae > Mycobacterium > Mycobacterium avium. The sequence continues at coordinate 2,786,795 of CP021238.1, forward strand.
GATGCGGCGGGTGGCCATGGCGGTGTTCCTAATTCAGCCGCAGCTCGCCGGTTGCGCTCTGCTGGTCGGATTGGTGCTTGAGGACCACGCCCAGCGTGGCGGCGACGACGGCGTCGTCGATGGTGTCCAATCCCAGCGCCAGCAGCGTGCGTCCCCAGTCGATGGTCTCGGCGATGGACGGCACCTTCTTGAGCTGCATGCCGCGCAGCACCCCGATGATCCGGACGAGCTCGTCGGCCAGATGCGCGGGCAGCTCGGGGATCGAGGACAGCAGGATGCGGCGTTCCAGGTCGGGACTGGGAAAGTCGATGTGCAGGAACAGGCAGCGCCGCTTGAGCGCCTCCGAGAGTTCGCGGGTGGCATTCGAGGTCAGCACCACGAACGGGGGCCGCTCGGCGGTCAACGTGCCCAATTCCGGGACGGTGACGGCGAAATCGGAGAGCACCTCGAGCAGCAGGCCCTCGATCTCGATGTCGGCCTTATCGGTCTCGTCGATGAGCAGCACGGTGGGCCCGGTGCGGCGGATGGCGGTCAGCAACGGGCGCTGCAGCAGGAGTTCCTCGCTGAACACGTCAGTCTTGGTTTGGTCCCAGTCCCCGGAGCCGGCCTGAATACGAAGTATCTGCTTGGCGTGGTTCCACTCGTAGAGCGCGCGCGCCTCGTCCACGCCCTCGTAGCACTGCAGGCGCACCAGACCCGAGCCGGTGGCCTGGGCCACCGCGCGGGCCAACGCGGTCTTGCCCACCCCGGCCGGGCCTTCGACCAACAACGGCTTGCCGAGCCTGTCGGCCAGGAACACCGCCGTCGCGGTGGCGGTATCGGGCAGGTAGCCGGTCTCGGCCAACCGCCGCGAGACGTCGTCGATGTCGGCGAACAGCGGCCTGGGCCGGGCGGGCACACTCACAATCGGTTCTCCTCAAGCACGTTCGGATGCGGGTCAGGCCGGACGGGTCTGTCCGTCTCCCCACGCAATCCATTTGGTCGACGTCAATTCGGGCAGCCCCATCGGACCGCGGGCGTGCAATTTCTGGGTGGAGATGCCGATCTCGGCGCCGAACCCGAACTGCTCACCGTCGGTGAACGCGGTGGACGCGTTCACCATCACCGCGGCGGCATCGACACCGTCGGTAAACCGTTGCGCCGCAGCCATATTCGTCGTGACGATGGCCTCGGTGTGCCCGGTGCCGTACTCGTTGATGTGGGCGATCGCGGCGTCGACGTCGTCGACCACCGCCACCGCGATGTCCATCGACAGGTACTCGCGCCGCAGGTCGTCCTCGGTGGCGTCGCGGGCGAAGCCGCCGTGCACGGTCACCCCGGCGTCCTGCAGCGCGGTCACCAACCGGGGTAACGCCTCCTCGGCGATGGCAGCGTCCACCAGCAGCGTCTCGGCCGCATTGCAGACGCTGGGCCGGCGCGTCTTGGAATTCAGCAGCACGCGCTCCGCCACCTCCAGGTCGGCGCCTTCGTGCACGTACACGTGGCAGTTGCGCACCCCGGTCTCGATGGTGGGCACCTGGGCGTCGCGCACCACCGCGTTGATCAGGTTCGCCCCGCCGCGCGGAATCACCACGTCCACCAGGCCGCGGGCCTGGATCAGGTGCGTCACCGTGGCGCGGTCGTCGGCCGACAGCAGCTGCACCGCGTCGGCGGGCAAGTCCTCGCTGACCAGCGAGGCCCGCAACACCTGGACCAGCGCCTGGTTGGACCGCGTCGCCGAGGAGCTGCCCCACAACAGCACCGCGTTGCCGGACTTGAGCGCCAAACCGAACGCGTCCACGGTGACGTTGGGCCGGCCCTCGTAGATCATTCCGACCACGCCGAGCGGAACCCGCTGCTGGCGCAGCTGCAGCCCGTTCGGCAACGTGTAGCCGCGCAGCACCTCCCCGACCGGGTCGGGCAGCCCGGCCACCTGGCGCAGCCCGGCGGCGATGCCCTCGACCCGCTTGGTGTCAACGCCAATCGGTCCAGCATGGCGCTGGGCGTGCCGGCAGCCCGGGCCTTCTCGAGGTCCTCGGCGTTGGCCGACAGGATCAATTCGGCGTGGCCGGCGATCGCGTCCGCGGCCGAGCGCAGCGCCTGGTCCTTGGCGACGGTGGGCAACAGCGCCAGCACCCGGGCGCGCCGCGCCGCGTCGCGCACCTCCCGGCGCAGGTCGACCGCGCGGGGCGCGGCCCGGCCCTGCGGGCGCGAGGTGCCGCCACCGCTGCGGAATGGTGCTTGCAGACCCGTTGAACCAGGGCATCGGGAGGCAAACGCCCGGGTGAGGCGGCCCGCTGCCGGGCTCGGCCGGCCCCTAGCCGACCCGCTCGCCGCGCCGGGCGCAGCGCACCTTGCTGCGGCGCTCCTGAGGATGCGGCCGAAGTTCTGCAGCAGCGCCGGGGCCCGCGTCACCAGATGCTCGATGTGTTCCCGGTCGATCTCCAGGGCGGTGACCTCCTCCAGCGCGTAGGCGCTGGCCAGGTTGGGTTGCCGGGTCAGCGCCGTCAGCCCCAGGAACTCGCCTTCGGCCAGGGTGCTGACGGGAACGACGGTCCCGTCCTCAGCCGTCGCGGTCAGCTGCACCCGGTCCGACACCAGAAACGTCATCGCCGACGGCACCTGACCGGTGTCCTCCACGATCTCGTCGGCGCCGTACCGCACGATCCTGGCCGTCGACCGCAGCGACCGCTGTTCCTCGGCGCTGAGCCGCAAGGCCGCCGCGACGACCGTGTCCAACGCGTGCTCCACGCGTTGGACCGTGGAGAAATCGTCGTCGGCGCCGTCGAGGTGCAGCTCCTCGCGCCGGGCGGCGTACCAGGCCCAGCGCAGGAAGGTGACCTTCGCGGCGCCGGCGTCGGCGAGTGACTCCAGCCAGATCGGCGGTGCCCCTGCTGACGGCGGCGACGACGGGCACCGTGCGGGCCACAGTGCCGGGTTTGACTTGCGGTAACGCGCGGGCGACCCGCGACAGCGTCGCGCACACCCGGTCGGGTGCGTCGGCGGTGGAGAACGTGGTGCCGATCGCCACCTTGTGCGGTCCGGGCGGCCGGCTGAGGTTGATGAACGGCGTGGTCGCCAGCATCGAGTTCGGCATGATGCGGATCCCGGCGCCGGTGTCGATGTGCACCGAACGCCAGTTCACCTCGACGACGCGCCCGCTGGTGGTTCCGGTGTCCAGCCAGTCGTCGATCCGGAACGGCTGCTCGAACAACATGAACAAGCCCGAGACGATCTGGCCGACGGAGTTCTGCAGCATCAGGCCGATGACGACCGAGGTGATGCCCAGCGCGGTGAACAGCCCGCCGATCCGCACTCCCCAGATGTAGGACGACATCACCGCCAGCCCAACGCAGATCAGGGCCAGCCGGGCGACGTCGATGAAGATGGTGGGAAGCCTTTTGTGCCAACTCTTTTCGTGTGCGCGTTCGAACACGGTCGCGTTGAGCCCGGACAGCAGCAGCGCACCCAGCGGCAGCAGGTAGTTGCGCAGCAGGCCCACCTGCCGGGCCAGCGGGCTTTGCCTGCGCAGCAGGGCGTCGTGGATCTCGGTGAGCGCGATCATCCCGATCGGCAATCCGATCGCCCAGTAGAACCACGACGAGCCGAAGGCGTTCATCAGCGCTCCAGCAACCGGTAGATGGCCTGGTCGGTCCCGCCGACCGAGACGGTGCCCGCCGGGGCGAACTGCCGAACGTCGCGCATCGCCTCGTACACCTGCGAGCTGACGTAGATCCCAGGTTGCGGTGAGCCGCTGTGCATCTGGTAGGCCAGGCTGACCGCACCGCCCCACATGTCGTAGACCAGGCCGGAACGGCCCACCAAACCGCTGACGACGTTGCCGGTGTTGACGCCGACCCGCAGGCCCAGCTGGTGGCCGGTCTGGCTGTTGAACCGGTCGATGATGCGGCCGATCTCCAGCGCGAAGTCGACGGCGCGGTGAATGCTGTCCAGTCGCGGCGTGACCACCCCGCAGCTGGCCAGAGCCGTTGTGGAAGGTGCGAATGCGTTCCACGCCAAGGGTTTCCGCCGACGAGTCGAACTGGCGGAAGAGTTCGTCGACGGTACCGACCAGCTGGGCCTCCGGCATCTCGGTTAACAGCTCGTCCAGGCCCACGATGTCGGCGTAGATGATGGCGACGTCCTGGTGCTTCTGGGCGATGGTCTCCTCGCCCTCCCGATAGCGTTGCAGCACCGACTCGGGCATCAGCGCCAGCAGCAGGCGGTCGTTCTCCCGGCGCTGCTCGTTGAGCAGCTCTTCCTTGATCGCGAGGTTTCGGCTCATCTCGTTGAAAGCCGCTGTCAGATCACCGATCTCGTCGCGGTCCCGGACGGGTATGTTGATGTCGTAGTCGCCGGAGCTGATCTTGCGGGTGCCCTCCTCCAGTCGCCGGACCGGGCGCACCGCCGCCTGGGCGACGAACATCGACGCCACGCAGATCACGAAAATCATTGAGGTGACCGCGATCACCAGGTTCTTGGTAAACCGGTCCAGCCGCGCGGACGCATCGGAGTTGTCCCGCGTGGCCAGGATCGACCAGTGCAGGTCGGAGTTGGGGATGTTCAGCGGGGCGTAGGCCTCCAACTCCCGGTTGCCCATGTAGTCGGTGGCGGTCACCACGCCCGTCTCGCCGCGCTGGGCGGCGCGCAGGCCCGCGGTCGCAACGGGCTGCACCAGCGTGGTGCCGCCCAGGTGGATCGCGCGGTCCACGACGTCCGGCGGGGTGCCCGCGTCGATGGTGTCGCGCCGGTATTGTTGCGGATCCCCGACGAAAACCCGTGTCGGAACGCATCAGATCGTCCGAGCCGGCCAGGTAGTTCTCGGTGGCCGGGCCCATCCCGGCGGCTTCCCAGTGACCGCCGGCGGTCATGGTCTTGTTGATCTTGGCGGCCGGAACAGGCAGGGCCATCACGCCCTCGATCCTCCCGTTCATCCCGACCGGGGACACCACCCATGCGGTCGGGGCGTCGAGTTGCGGCTGGTAGGGCTGGAAGTCGGTGATCCACACGAAGTCGACATCGTTGGAAGCCAAGGCTTTCTGGTAAGCCTCGCGCAGCTTCGATTCGCGGTACGGACCGGTCAGGATGTTGGTCCCGAGATCGGGGCCCTTCATGACGCTGTAGACGACGCTGCCCTGCGTGTCGAGCAGCAGCGCGTCGCGGTAGTCGAAGCGGGTGGCGATGTCGCGGACGTAGAAATCGAAGAAGCGGGCGTTGGCCGCCGACCATGTGCTGCCGTCCCCGGCGTCCTGCACCGGCAGCGAATCGGGGGTGGGCCGGGGCGCCGCGGTGTAGTACGCTTGAATGTATTTCTGCGCATTGGAATTCGGCAGCGCCGCATTGATGTCGATGCTGTCGCCGGTGGCGTGTTTGATCAGTTTGAGCATCTGGTTGTCGTAGTAGTTGACCAGCTGCTGCTGTTGGGCCGGCGTGATGGTCGCATTGGCCAGTTGGGCGAAGCCGGCGGTGAGCGCCGCGGTCGCCTCGTTGATGGTAAAACCACCGCTCCAGACGATCAGTGAGTTCGTCACCTCCCGAAACAGCGCCTGCACCGCGCGCTTCTGCCCCTCGCGCAGCTCGATCAACCGCTCGGACTCGACCTGCCGCAACGCGTTGCGCCCCGACACCGCGCCGATGAGGCCGATCACCGCGACCCCCAGGATGCTCGACAGCAGCATGGTGATCAGGATTTTGGACTGGATGCCGAACCGGAACCGGCTGCGCAGCGGGGTTCGCCGGGTGCACTTCGCGGGTTGCGGCGCCGGGGCAGGCGCGATGTGCGATTCGGCGTCGGTGAGTTCGCTCGTAGTCAATCTTCTGCCCTTTTCTCGCGGGAGAAGCACGCCTAACGCAGCAGACTAGCGTGCCGACACGCGGATATTGACCGTTTGCCGTGACGCGGATCCGCGGCAAAAGGCCCGCGCCCCTGGCCTGGTTTGGCCGCCGGGGCGGCGACTAACCTCGGCGCCCATGACAGACGTCTGTGTGGTGGGCAGTGTGAACCTCGATCTGTCGCTGGCCGTCGACGCGCTGCCGCGGCCCGGCGAGACGGTGCTGGCGTCGTCGTTGCGGCAGGCCCCCGGCGGCAAAGGGGGCAACCAGGCGGTGGCGGCGGCGCGGGCGGGCGCGCGGGTGCAGTTCGTCGGCGCGGTCGGCGACGACGCAGCCGCCGGGCAGTTGCGGGCGCACCTGCAGGCCAACGGGGTCGGGCTGGACGGGGCCGTCGAGATCCCCGGGCCCAGCGGCACCGCGATCGTAGTCGTCGACGCCAACGCCGAGAACACCATCGTGGTCGCCCCGGGTGCCAACGGACGGTTCACGCTGAACGACGCGCGTGCCCGCGCGGTGCTCGCCGGCTGCGACGTGATGCTCACCCAGCTCGAGATTCCGGTCGCCACCGCGGTCGCGGCGGCGCGGCACGCCCGGTCCGGCGGAGCGGTGGTCGTGGTGAACGCGTCGCCGGCAGGCCGGGACCCCGACTCGTTGAGCGAGCTGGCCGCCGCCGCCGACGTGGTGATCACCAACAAGGAGGAGGCCAGCGAATGGCCTTGGCGGCCAAGGCACTTGGTGGTCACCCTGGGATCGCGCGGTGCCCGCTACGTCGGCGCCGACGGCGAGTACTCGGTGCCCTCCCCCGACGTCGATGCGGTGGACACTACCGGGGCCGGCGACGTGTTCGCCGGGGTGCTGGCGGCGAACTGGCCACCCGAGCCCGGTTCGCCGGGTCAGCGGCGGCTGGCGTTGCGACGGGCCTGTGCCGCGGGTGCGCTGGCCACCCTGGTGCCCAGGGCCGGGGATTGCGCGCCGCGGGCCGACGCAATCGAAAGGGCCTTGCGTGATAAGTCTTAGCCGCGCGGGCCGCCGACGTCGTGGGCGATCCGCAGGCCGTCGCCGGTCTCCATGTCGTCAGCGGACTGGCTGAGCAGCACCCGACTTCGGCTCGGCGACAACAGCGCCGAGACGTGGTGGTCCGAGCGGTCGCCGACGTAGACGAGCCGGTTGACCCTCAGCAGGGCGGCACCGATCGGCACGTCGAGCAGTTGCGCGTTGCGCGGACCGGCAATTTCGGCCGTGATCTCGTGCCGCACCCGATTCACGGCGACCCCGTTCGCCGACAGCAGCTCATACAGCGGCGCGCGCCGCAGCGCGCGCTCGGTCAGCACCGGAGCCAACTCCGGCGGCAGCCAGGCGTCGGTCACCATCAGCGGCTCGCGGGTGCGGCGCTGCCGTCGCACCCGCACGATGTGTAACAACTCGCCGGAGCGCCCCAGGGCCTCGGCGACCGCCCGGGGCGCGGACCGCACCCCCAGCTCGACGACTTCGACCTCGGTTTCGAACTGGGTCTGCCGCAGTCCCTGCAGGTATGGGCGTCCGGCCGGCACATCGGCCGGATCATGCTGGCGCACAAAGGAACCCACGCCCTGCCGGCGCTCGATGTAGCCCTGCGCGGCCAGGTCCGCCAGCGCCCGTCGCACCGTGATGCGAGAGACCCCGAACTGATCGCACAGCGTCTGCTCGGTGGGCAACGCCTCACCCGGGGCGATGACGCCGCGGTCGATTTCGTCGTGCAATACCAGAAACAGCTGGCGGTGCAACGGCACACCGGCGGCCGCCGTCACCGGCCCGGCCTTGTCGCTGCGCTGCTGCACGATGCGCAATGCTTCCACACCACCTCGTTTGCGGGATTCGATTTTCTGTTATAAACATATAACAAATCGCACGGTCCGAGGGGGAGCCATGACCGCCCTGCAGCAGGAGACAGTCACCGATCCGGCCGGACCCACCGGGCTGCTCGCCACCTGGGTCGCCGAGCTGACCCTCGACGACGTCCCGTCGCCCGTCGTCGACCGTGCCAAGCACCTGCTGCTGGACGGCATCGGCTGCGCCCTGGTGGGTGCGCAACTGCCGTGGTCGCGCATCGCCACCGACGCCGTCCTCGCCCTGGAGGGACGCGGCGACAGCATCGTCATCGGAACCGGCCGACGGACCAGCGCACCCGCGGCCGCGGTCCTCAACGGCACGTTCATCCAGGGCTTCGAGCTCGACGAGTTTCATCCGTTGGCCCCGCTGCACAGTTGCTCGCTACTGATCCCGGCGCTGCTGTCCACGGCGGCGACCCAGTCGGCGACGACGACCGGGTCGCGAGCTGCTGCCGGCCGCGATAGCCGGGTTCGAAGTCGGTCCCCGCGTCGGCCACGCCCTGCACGGCACCCAAATGCTGGACCGCGGATGGCATTCCGGTCCGGTCTTCGGCACGCACGCGGCGGCGATGGCGTCAGGCAAGCTGCGCGGGCTGCCGCCGACGCAACTGGAAGACGCCCTGGGGCTGGCAGGCACCCAGTCGGCCGGTCTGATGGCCGCGCAGTACGAGGCGATGAGCAAGCGGATGCATCACGGCCTGGCGGCGCGCAACGGCTTTTACGCGGCCGGCCTGGCGGCCGCCGGCTACACCGGCATCAAGCGGGTGTTCGAACGCGAATACGGCAGTTTCCTCAGTGTATTCGGTGAAGGCCGCGATCCCGACGCCGCCGCACTGACCGCCGACCTGGGCCACCGCTGGGAGACCTCGCTCATCATGGTCAAGTCCTACGCCGCAATGGGCGGGCTGCACGGGGCCATCGACGCGGCCCGGAGGTTCCGGAATTCGGTTTCCCCGCAAGGCATCTCCTCGGTCGACATCACCGTCGGGGAGACCGTGTACAAGCACGGCTGGTGGCTGCCGGAGCGGCCGCTGACCCCGATCGGCGCTCAGATGAACATCGGGTACGCCACCGCGGCCGCCCTGCTCGACGGCAACGTGCTGCCCGAGCAATTCACCGCGGCCCGCCTCGATGCCGACGACATCTGGGCGCTGATCTCGGCCACCCGAGTGCATCTCGACGAATCACTGGCCGACGCCGACATCACCGAGAAGTTCCGCACCGACCTCGCTGTCACCACCCGCGAGGGAACCGTGCACCGCGCCCGGGTAGCGCTGCCGCACGGCACGCCCAACGATCCGGTCACCAACGACGAAGTGGTGGCGAAGTTCCACGCGCTGGCCGACCGGGTGACCAGCCGCGGCCGGGCCGCGGCGATCGAACGCGCAGTGATCCGACTCGACGACCTGACCGACGTCGAGAACCTGATGGACCTGCTGGCCGACCCCGTCGCTGGGGCACTGGACTGACAAGGAGCGAAGATGGCCACCACACCCGCTCGCAGGCGGCTCAGGCAATTGCTGGACAAGGGCGAACTCATCGTCGCCCCAGGCGTTTTCGACGGGCTATCGGCGCACCTAGCCCGCCGGACCGGCCACGTTGCGGCGTACCTGACCGGCGCCGGAGTGGCGGCATCGGGGTTCGGGCTGCCCGACATCGGCCTGGTCACCGCGACCGAGATGACGGATCGGGCGGCGATGATCGCGGCCGCATTGGGGGATGTCCCGCTGATCGCCGACGCCGACACCGGTTACGGCGGCCCCATGAACGTGGTGCGCACGGTTCGCGCCTACGACGCGGCCGGGGTGGCCGCCATCCAACTGGAGGACCAGGTGTTTCCCAAACGCTGCGGTCACCTGCCCGACAAGCAGGTCGTCGACGCCGCGGTGTTCGAACAGACGCTGGCCGCCGCGCTGGACGCCCGATCCGACGACGACCTGCTGGTGGTGGCCCGCACCGACGCGCGCGGCCCGCTCGGGCTGGACGCGGCGATCGAGCGCGCCAACCGGTACGCGCGCGGGGGCCGACATCGTCTTCGTGGAGGCGCCGCACGACGCCGGCGAAATCGAGCGCATCGCAACCGAAGTCGACGCTCCCCTGCTGATCAACCTGGTGCTCGGCGGCCTGACGCCGCTGCAGTCGGTGGCGCGGCCGCACGAGCTGGGTTACGCCATCGCCATCCACCCCGGCAACCTGCTGATGCACACGACGTTCGCGATGCTGCACAGCCTGTGCGGCCTCAACGGCACCGACCCGGCCGGCCATCTGCCGGCGTCCCCGCGCGATTTCTTCGACCTGGTGGACATGGCGCACTGGCGGGCGCTCGACGAGAAGTACGCACACACCGGGGGCCGCACATGGGCATGACCGTCATCGAGAAGGTCTTGGCCCGCAAGGCCGGGCCGGACTCCGTGTCATCGGGGGATACCGTCGTCGTGGAGTCGACATGACCGTCCTGATCGACCTGCAATTCGCCACCATGTGGATATCCCCCACCCGGATTCACGACCCCGACAGGCTCGCGGTGATCATGGATCACGCGGTGCCCGCGCCCACCATCAAGGACGCCGACGGCGGCCGGCATGCCCCAGGTTCGTGGCCGACTTCGGCATCCAGCGCTTCTACGACGTCGGCCGGCACGACATCTGCCACCAGGTGATCGCCGAGAACGGGCTGGCCCGTCCGGGAGAAGTGCTGGCCTGCACCGACTCTCACACCTGCGCGGCCGGCGCCTACAACAACGCCGCCCGTGGTCTGGGCCCGCCGAAATCTATTCGATCATGTGCACCGGCACCACCTGGTTCCAGGTCGCGCCGACCATCCGCTACGAATTCCGCGGCGCCAAGCCTGCGGTGGTGAGCGGAAAGGACATCTTCCTGCACATCGCCGACGAGTACGGTGACACCCCCAACCGGAACCTCGAGTTCGGCGGGCCGGGCCTGGCCGGCATCCCGATGCACGACCGGCGGACCATCGCCACCCAGGGCACGGAGGTGTCCGCCGATTTCAGCACCTTCGAGCCCGACGACGTGTTGACGTCGTTCCTGGCCGAACGCGGTGTCGTCGAATACGACGACGTCACACCGGATTCCGACGCGGCATACCACGACGCCCGGCGCGTCGACCTTGCGACACTGGAACCCTACGTGGCACGGCCGGCACCGTGAGCCGCAACGGTTCACCGGTGTCGCGGTTGGGCAGACAGAAGATCGACCAGGCCTTCATCGGCTCCTGCGCCAACGGGCAGCTGGAGGACCTGCGCATCGCCGCCGAGGTGCTGCGCGGCAAGACCGTCGTGCCGGGCGTGCGGCTGCTGATCACCCCCGCCTCGCAGGCCGTGTATCGAGAGGCCTTGCGGCGCGGCTACCTTCAGGACCTCGCCGACGCCGGCGCCGTCGTCACCAATTCCACCTGCGGGGCCTGCTTCGGCTACCACATGGGCCTGCTGGGAGCCGGCGAGGTGTGCATCACCGCGAGCACCCGCAACTTCACCGGCCGGATGGGCAGCACCGAAGTCGAAATCTTCATGGCCTCGCCGGCCACCGTCGCGGCGTCCGCGGTCGCCGGCTACATCACCGACCCGAGGAGTGTGACCGCATGACACTGCGCTCGCTGATGTTCCGCGGCAAGGTCTGGGTGTTCGGCGAGAACCTGAACACCGACGCCATGTACCCGGCGTTCGCGATAAGATGCAGCCCGCCGAAGCCGCCAAACACGTGTTCTACCAGGTGCGGCCGGGCTGGACCGACGAGGTGTCGCCGGGCGATATTGTGCTGGCCGGCAAGAACTTCGGGCTGGGTTCGTCGTGACCGGTGGCGGCATTGTTCGTCGAACTCGGCTTCGCGGGGCTGGTCGCCGAGGAATTCAACTCGCTGTTCTTCCGCAACGCCGTCAACTCCGGGCTGCCGGCCATCACCGTCCCCGACACCACCGCGGTGTTCCGCGACGGCGACACCGGCACCTTCGACCTCGCCGAGGGCAGCTGGCGCAACGACACCACCGGCGCCTCGGGCACCGTGCCGAAACTTCCCGACCTGATCCTCGACATCATCGACAGCGGCGGTGTGCTGCCCCGGCTTGCCCGGCAGGGATACCCGCCCGGCGAGCTGGCCGACCTGCTGCGCTCGCCCACGGTGGCGATGCGCGGCGCGGGCAGCGGCGCATGGGCACTCGACGCCGCCGTTGCCGACACCGCGCGCAACCCCGCTGACCTGCGGTTGGCAGTGTTTGGCAGCGTAGCGCGTCGATCTGGCAGTGGTGGGCGAGCAGCCCCGGTGGCGACCTGTCAGCCATCGGAAAGGAAAATCATGTCCGCCACCACGATTGACCGCACCACCAGCCGGGACGGTTTGCTCCGCCTGGCCATGCGCGCCGACGCCGCCATCAGCGGGCTGGTCGGCCTGGCCGGTATCCCGCTGGTCGGCCGGCTCGCCGAGGTGTCCGGCACCACCACGGCCTTCGAGTACGGCATGTCCGCGTTCTTGATCGGTTACGGCGTGCTGGTGTTCGGGCTGGCCGCGCCGCCCTCGGTGCGCCGCGCCGGCATGGCCGTCATCATCGGCAACCTGCTTTACACCGCGGCCGCCGTGGTGCTGGTGCTCGCCGACGTGTTCCCGTTGACGTCGACGGGTGTGGTGTTGAACCTGGCGGCCGGCGTCTACATGCTGGTGTTCGCCGAGCTGCAATACCAGGGCTGGCGGCGCGCCAGGGCGTGAGGTTCGGGGCCCGCTCGGCGAACCCCCGCGGGCCCACCGCCGCCGTTGCTAGTCCTCGGGGATTTCGCGTTCGATCTCGTCGAGCCAGATGTGCGCCGACATGTCCGACGGGGCGCGCCAGTCGCCGCGCGGCGAGAGCGCACCGCCGTGCGACACCTTGGGGCCGTTGGGCAGCGCCGAGCGCTTGAACTGGCTGAACGAATAGAACCGCTGCACGAAGACCTGCAGCCAGTGCCGGATTTCCTTGAGCGAGTAGGACGGTCGTTTGTCCTCGGGGAGGCCGGGCGGCCAGTTGCCCTGCTCGGGATCGCTCCACGCATGCCAGGCCAGGAACGCGATCTTGGACGGTCTGAACCCGTAGCGCAGCACATGGAACAGCGAAAAGTCCTGCAGCGCAAACGGACCCACCTTGGCCTCGCTGCTCTGCAGTTCCTCCTCCTCGCCGCTGGGCACCAGCTCCGGGGTGATCTCGGTGTCGAGCACCGACTGCAGCACCGCGCCGACCTCCGGCGCGAACTCCTCCGACGAGATCACCCAGCGGATCAAGTGCTGGATCAGCGTCTTGGGCACCCCGGCGTTGACGTTGTAGTGCGACATCTGGTCGCCGACACCGTAGGTCGACCAGCCCAACCCCAGTTCGGAGAGATCGCCGGTGCCCAGCACGATGCCGCCGCGCTGGTTGGCCAGCCGGAACAGATAATCGGTGCGCAAGCCGGCCTGCACGTTTTCGAAGGTGACGTCATACACCTTTTCGCCGCGCGCGAAGGGATGGTCCATCTCCTTGAGCATCAGCTGGGCGGTCTCGCGGATGTCGATCTCGGAGAACGTCACCCCCAGTGCGCGGCACAGCTCGATCGCGTTGCGTTTGGTGCGGTCCCCAGTGGCGAAGCCGGGCAACGTGAACGCCAGAATGTCGCTGCGCGGCCGTTGTTCGCGGTCCATGGCCCGGGCGGCGACGATCAACGCGTGTGTCGAGTCCAGCCCGCCGGAAATCCCGATGACGAGCTTGGGGTAGTCCAGGGCGCGCAGCCGCTGTTCCAGCCCGGCGACCTGAATGTTGTAGGCCTCGAAGCAATCCTGTTGCAGCCGTTCGTGATCCTCGGGCACGAAGGGAAAGCGCTCGATCTCACGCCGCAAGCCGATGTCGCCGGCCGGTGGGTCGAGCCGGAACTCGATGCGCCGGAACGACTCCGACGCGATCCGGTGATGGCGCCGGTTGTCGTCGAAGGTGCCCATCCGAAGTCGTTCCGAGCGAAGCAATTCGGTGTCGATGTCGGCGATGCTGCGCCGCTCCCCCTTCGGGAACCGCTCCGACATTGCCAACAGAACACCGTTTTCCCACACCATGGTCTGACCGTCCCAGGCCAGATCGGTGGTGGATTCCCCTTCGCCGGCAGCGGAATACACGTAGGCGGCCAGGCACCGCGAGGACGCAGAACGCGCCAGCAGGCAACGGTCCTCGGCACGTCCGATGGTGATGGGGCTGCCGGACAGGTTGGCCAGCACCGTCGCGCCGGCCAGCGCGGCCTGCGTGCTGGGCGGAATTGGCACGAACATGTCCTCGCAGATCTCCACGTGCAGCACGAAACCGGGCAGGTCGGAGGCGGCGAAGAGCAGATCCGGGCCGAACGGCGCCTCGAGGCCGGCGACGCGGACGGTGCCGCGCTCGTCGTCGCCCGGCGCGATCTGACGGCTCTCGTAGAACTCCCGATAGGTGGGCAGGTAGGACTTCGGCACCACACCGAGCAGCGCGCCGCAATGGATCACAAGCGCGGCGTTGTAGATCCGGTGCCGGTGCCGCACCGGGGCGCCGACCACCAAGACCGGCAACAGATCGGCCGAGGCCGCCACGATCGCGGCGATGGCCTGCTCCACGTCGTCGAGCAACAGGTCCTGCAGCACGATGTCTTCGATGGAATACCCCGACAGCGTCAGTTCCGGGAAGACGGCCAGCGCCGCGCTGTCGTCGTGGCAGGCGCGGGCCAGCCGCAGCACCGACTCGGCGTTCGCGGCGGGGTCACCAATGACGGTGCGATGCGTGCACGCGGCGACGCGAGCGAAGCCCTGGCTGTAAGCGTTGTAAAAGTCCATCGCCCTTCCATTGTCGCCCCAGGCGTGTCAACTGCTGGCCGCCGGGCATCCCGGACGGCATGAGCGACACTGCTGTGTTGGTGGTCGACATGATGAATTCGTATCAGCATCCCGACGCTGAAAATCTAATACCCAATGTCGAGAAGATCATCGAGCCGTTGACCGGTTTGGTGCGCCGGGCCCGCGAATCCGTCGGCGTCGACCTGGTGTACGTCAACGACAACTACGGCGATTTCACCGCCCAGTTCTCCGATCTGGTCCGCTCGGCGCTCGACGGTGCCCGGCCGGACCTGGTGAAGCCGATCGCCCCGGTCTCGGGCGAAGCCGCCAGCCTGACCAAGGTCCGCCACAGCGCGTTCTATTCGACCGCGCTGGCTTACCTGCTAAGCCGGTTGGGCACCAAGCGGCTGATCATCACCGGGCAGGTCACCGAGCAGTGCATCCTCTACACGGCCCTGGACGCCTACGTGCGGCACTTCCCCGTCGTGATCCCGACGGACGCGGTCGCACACATCGACCCCGAGCTGGGCGCGGCGGCCTGCAAGATGATGGAGCAGAACATGTCCGCCGAGCTGACGACGGCGGCGGACTGCCTCGGCTGACTCGTACCCCTGAACAGCGTGACGGTCGGCCGCGCGGAATCCCCGGAACTGGTGGCGGTGCTGGCCGGTCGGCGGATCGCGGTGCTGACCGGTGCGGGCATCTCCACCGACTCAGGCATTCCGGACTACCGCGGGCCCGATTCGCCGCCCAGCAATCCGATGACGATCCGCCAGTTCACCGGTGATCCGGCGTTCCGGCAGCGGTACTGGGCGCGCAACCACGTCGGCTGGCGACACATGGACGACACGCTGCCCAACGCCGGCCACCGGGCGCTGGCCGCGCTCGAGGACGCAGCGGTGGTCACCGGCGTGATCACCCAGAACGTCGACCTGCTGCATACCAAGGCGGGCAGCCGAAACGTCATCGACCTGCACGGCAGCTACGCGCGGGTGATCTGACTGGGCTGCGGTGACACGACGAGCCGCGCCGCGTTGGCCGAGCGGCTGGAAGCGCTCAACCCGGGGTTCATCGAGCACACCGAGGCGATCGGCGGGCTGGCAGTGGCCCCCGACGCCGACGCGGTCGTCGCCGAGACCGCGTCGTTCCGTTATGTCGACTGTGCGCGCTGCGCCGGCATGCTCAAGCCCGACATCGTCTATTTCGGCGAGAGCGTGCCCAAAGATGTTGTGGCAGCTGACTATCAGCTCATCGACGAGGACGATGCGCTGCTGGTCGCGGGGTCGTCGCTGACCGTGTTCTCCGGCTACCGGTTCGTGCGTCATGCCGCCGCGCGGGGCATCCCGATCGCGATCGTCAACCGCGGCGGCACCCGGGACGACCACTTGGCCACCGTCAAGGTCGACGGCGGGTGTTCGGAGTTGCTGGCCCTGCTCGCCGACGAGTTATCGCCGCTGCCGGCGCATTAGCGCCACACGCGTCAGAAGGTGCAGGGCATGGCGCGGATGGCATGCACGAAATTGCCCGCCAGGTAGGTGGGCTCGCCGGCCTGGCTGCCGGGCAGCTGCCGGAACAACTCGGAGAAGATGGCCCGCAGCTGCGCCCGGGCCACGTGCGCGCCGAGGCAGAAGTGCAGCCCGCCGCCGCCGAAGCCGACGTGCGGGTTGGGGTCACGGCCCAGGTTCAGCCGTTCGGGATGGTCGAACGCCTCGGTGTCCCAGTTGCCGGACGGATAGAACATGACCACCTTCTCCCCCGCCAGGATGGTCTGACCGCCGAGTTCGACATCGGCTGCCGCGGTGCGGCGGAAGGTCATCACCGGACTCGCCCAGCGGATGAACTCCTCGACCGCGGTGCCTATGCGGTGGTCGAAATCCTCGAGCAGCCAATACTTTTCGTCAGAGAATACAGTGAGGGCCCTGAGGGTGTGGCTGATGGTCTGCCGGGTGGTGTCGTTCCCGGCCACCGACAGCAGCACGAAGAACGCCGCCACCTCCGCGTCCTCCAGGCGGTCGCCGTCGACCTCGGCGGTGACGAGGCTGCTGATCAGGTCGCCGCCGGGCCGCTCGCGGCGTTGGGTGGCCAGGGCGCCGACGACCTGGTGCAGATACATCTGGTTTTCCAGCAGGACTTCCAGCGCCGGGCGCCCGTTGGGGAACTCCGGGTCGGCCCACGAGACCAGGGTGTCGGTGGCGTGCGCCATGCGTTCGCGCTCGGATTCGGGAATGCCCATCATGTCCGAAAAGCGTGCGGATGGGTAGCTCCTTGGCGCAGTGGTCGACGAAGTCACAGCCACTGCCGGTGGCGCGCAGTTCCTCGACGATCGCCTTGGCGTTGGCCTTGATCGAGTCCTCGATGCGGCGCACCTGGCGGGGACTGGGCGCGGCGTGCGCGAGCTTGCGCAACTTGGTGTGCCGCGGCGGGTCCATCGCCAGGGACGACTGCGACGCCTCGAGTAGCTCCGCGGGAATGCTCTCGAACATCACCCCGTGCCCGGACAGGAAGACGTCGTTGTTGCGGCTGACCGTCACGATTTCGGCGCGCCGGGTGACCGCCCAGAAGCCGGGACCGGTGGGGTCGGGCAGCAACAAGTCTTCGACCGGCGGATGCCAGCCCACCGGCCGCTCGGCGCGCAGCACCGCGAACGAGCGTTCCCGCTCCGCGGCGGTGCCGGACCAGAACGCCCGCGATGACAGATCGATCTCGTCGTAGGCGCGGCCCGATCGATCGGTCCCGGACTCGCCCGTCAGCACGACCATGATGCCGTTCCTCTCCGCTATGACACCGGTCACAGCACATCGGCGACGATATTCCTAGACAGTGTGTCTAGATCAATATGCCGAATAGTCGGCTAGGCTGGCCGTATGCCGTCGGTGACCCGGACGCCGCCGGGCCGCCGCAGCCCGGGCCGCGAGCAGCTGGAACGCCGGCTGTTGGACGCCACCGAACGGCTGATGCGTGACGGCGCCAGCTTCACCGAGCTCAGCGTGGATCGGCTCGCCGGTGCGGCCGGCATCTCGCGGGCCAGCTTCTACATCTACTTCGAGGACAAGGGCCATCTGCTGCGCCGGCTGGCCAGCCGGGTTTTCGGCGAGCTCACCGACAGCGCGCGGCGCTGGTTGGAGTGTGGCCGGGCGGCACAACCCCGACGACGTGCGGGTGGCGATGACCCGCATCATCGCCACCTATCGCCGGCATCAGGCGGTGCTGGTGGCGCTCAACGAGATGTCCGGCTACGACCCCCTGACGGCGCAGACCTACCGCGAGATACTGACCGGCATCTCCGGCCAGCTCACCCGGGTCATCGAAGACGGTCAGGCCGACGGGTCGATCCGCCCGCAGCTGGCCGCGACCACCACCGCGAACGCGTTGACCTGGACGGTCGAGCGGGCCTGCCAGGCAGAACCTACCGGCCCAGCCGCCCGCCTACGACGCGGAGCTGGCCGACACGCTGGCAGAAATCGTTTGGAGCGCACTGTATCTCAAGACCGCCTCGGGGAACTGACCACACGGCACCGCTCACACCGCCACCAGGTCATCGGCGTGCACCGCGGGCCTGCGCAGCTCGTCGGGCAGCTCACTGGTCGAGCGTCCCATCATGGTCGCCAGTTCGGTGGCGTCGTAGGCCACCACGCCGCGGGCCACCGGCACCGCCTCCGGCCCGCGCAGTTCCACGACGTCGCCAGCGTAGAACCGGCCGGACACCGCGGTGATGCCCGCGGGCAGCAGCGAGCGGCGCTGATGCACCACGGCGCGCACCGCGCCCTCGTCCAGGGTCAGCGCGCCGGCCGCCTCGGCGGCGTAGCGCAACCAGAACCGCCGGGCCGACATCCGCACCGGCCGGGCGGCGAACACCGTGCCGACCGAGGCGTCGGTGAGCGCGCTGGCGGCGTCGGCCGCGGCGGCAAGCAGCACGGGCACCCCGGCGCCAGCGGCCAGCAGCGCCGAGGACATCTTCGACGTCATGCCGCCGGTACCGAGGTCGCTGCCCGGGCCGGCGACCACGCCGGCCAGATCCTCCGCGCCCGTCACCTCCGGAATTAACTTTGCTCCCTTGGTCTTTCGCGGGTCCGAGTCGTACAGGCCGTCGATGTCGGACAGCAAGACCAGCGCCTCGGCGCCGACCAGGTGGGCCACCAGCGCCGAGAGTCGGTCGTTGTCGCCGAACCGGATCTCGTTGGTGGCCACGGTGTCGTTCTCGTTGACGATCGCCACCGCGTGCAACGCGCGCAGCCGATCCAGGGTGCGCTGGGCGTTGGTGTGCTGGGCGCGCATCGAGATGTCGTGCGCGCTCAGCAGCACCTGCCCGACGGTGCGGCCGTAGCGGGCGAACGCCGCGCTCCAGGAATTCACCAATGCCACCTGACCGACGCTGGCCGCGGCCTGCTTGGTCGCCAGATCCCTGGGGCGACGGGATAATCCGAGCGGCTCGATGCCCGCGGCGATGGCACCCGACGAGACGATGACGACGTCGGTGCCGGCCTTCATCCGCGCCTCGATGGCGTCGGCGAGCCCGGCCAGCCGGCTGGCGTCGAACACCCCGGCCGGCGTCGTCAACGCGTTGGTGCCCACCTTGACCACCAGGCTGCGCGCCGTGCGGATGGCGTCGCGGGGGGCGGTCACGTGTTCTCACCGCGTTCTGTGGTTCCGCGCTCTGCATCGTTGCCGGTGCGGCGCTGCCTTCGGGCGGCCTTGCGCTCGGCGGCGCCGACCCGCCCGGTGCGCTCCAGCCGCGCGTCGGTACCGCGGCCGGACAGCACAACCTGTTGTCTGGCAGGCGTTTGCGGCTCCCAGTCGAACGTCATGTCCCCGATGGTGACCGCGCAGCCGGGTCGCGCGCCCAGCTGCAGCAACTCCTCTTCGACGCCGAGGCGGGCCAGCCGGTCGGCGAGATACCCCACCGCCTCGTCGTTGTCGAAGTCGGTCTGGCGCACCCAGCGCTCCGGCCGCGCACCGCTGACCACGAACGCGCCCGGCTGCCGCGGATCGGGCTCGACCCGAAAACCGCTGTCGTCGACCGGAACCGGGCGGATCACCGGGCGCCGCGGCACGATCTCCGGCTGGGCGGACTGATACTCGGAGATCATCTGCCACAGCCCGAAGACCAAGGCCTGCAACCCTTCTCGAACCACCGTCGACACCAGGAACACCGGCCAGCCACGCTCGGCGATCTCGTCACGGACGAACTCGGCCAACTCACGCGCCTCGGGCACGTCGATCTTGTTGAGCACCACCGCGCACGGCCGCTCGGTGAGATCACCCAGCGTCACGTCGCCTTGCAGGGTGGGCGTGTAGGCGGCGAGTTCGGCCTCCAGCGCGTCGATGTCGGAGATCGGGTCACGGACCGGATCGGCGGTGGCGCAGTCGATGACGTGCACCAGCACCGCGCAGCGCTCGATGTGCCGCAGGAAGTCCAGGCCCAGGCCGCGGCCCGCCGATGCGCCCGGGATCAGGCCGGGCACATCGGCGACGGTGAAGGTGTGCTCGCCGGCCGACACCACGCCCAGGTTGGGCACCAGCGTGGTGAACGGGTAGTCGGCGATCTTGGGCTTGGCCGCCGAGATCGCCGATACCAACGACGATTTGCCGGCCGAGGGGAAGCCGATCAAGCCGACGTCCGCGACGGTCTTGAGTTCCAGTGTCAGCTCACGGGTTTCGCCCGGCTCGCCCAGCAGCGCAAACCCGGGGGCCTTGCGGGCCCGCGACGCCAGCGCGGCGTTGCCTAGGCCGCCGCGTCCGCCCGCGGCGGCCTCGAAGCGGGTGCCCGCGCCCACCAGATCGGCCAGCAGCCGGCCGTTCTCGTCGAGCACGACGGTGCCGTCGGGCACCTTGACTTCCAGGTCGGCGCCGGCGGCGCCGTCGCGGTTGTTGCCCATGCCCTGTTTGCCGGACGGCGCGGTGATGTGCGGATGGAAGTGGAAGTCCAGCAGGGTGTGCACCTGGGGGTCGACGACGAAGACGATGCTGCCGCCGCGGCCGCCGTTGCCCCCGTCCGGGCCGCCCAGCGGCTTGAACTTCTCGCGATGGACCGAGGCGCAGCCGTTGCCCCCGGATCCGGCGCGCGCCTGGATGACGACGCGGTCGACGAACCGAGGCATCGTGGATCCTCTCAGCCGTCTCGTTCGCCGAGCGTGCAGCTACCGCGAGAATTGCCTCGAATTATCGCGGTGAGTGCACGCTCGCGGCGCTCAGTCGGCGGCTTGCCCGGCCGCCACGATGTTGACGGTCTTGCGGCCGCGCTTGATGCCGAATTCGACGGCGCCGGCCTGCTTGGCGAACAACGTGTCGTCGCCGCCGCGGCCGACGCCGGTGCCCGGGTGGAACTTGGTGCCGCGCTGGCGGACGATGATCTCGCCGGCCTTGACGATCTGGCCGCCGAACCGCTTCACCCCGAGCCGCTGCGCAGCGGAATCCCGGCCGTTGCGCGAGCTGGAAGCGCCCTTCTTGTGTGCCATATCTGTCGCCTCCCGAGCTACTTGATACCGGTGACCTTGAGGACCGTCAGCTGCTGACGGTGTCCCTGACGCTTGTGGTAGCCGGTCTTGTTCCTGAACTTGTGAATGCGGATCTTGGGGCCTTTGGTGTGCTTGAGCACCTCGCCGGTGACCGCGACCTTGGCCAGCGCGGCGGCGGCGCTGGTCACCTTGGCGCCGTCGACCACCAGGGCGACCGGCAGCGACACATTCGAACCCGGCTCGGAGTCGAGCTTCTCGACTTTGACCACGTCCCCGACGGCGACCTTGTACTGCTTGCCGCCCGTCTTGACGATTGCGTAGGTCGCCATCGTTGCTCCTGCTCCTTCTTGTAGCCGCCGCTCGGCGCATCGCGCGCGAACCAGCCGCGGTGCACGTGGTGGGTCTGGGTTGCGGGCCTGCGCCGATTCCCGGGGGAGTCCCGCTGCCGCCGGCCAAAGTAGCCACCCGGCCCGACGACAACTGTCCAAGGGTACGTGACCAGCGGCTACAGGGTCAAACCGGGCACCCCCGGCGCGGCGCTCAGTCCGCGTGGATCGCCGGTCCGGCCGGCCGGCCGGCCGGACCGGCGGCACCGTGGCCGGCCGAGGGCCGCTGGTCTTCGGAATCGTCGGAATCCTCGGAGTCGTCGGAGTCCTCGGTGTCTAGGTCATCGTCGTCCAGCTCGAGGTCCTCGTCGTCGTCGCCCAGGTCTTCCTCGTCGTCGATGTCCTCGTCATCGAGGTCCTCATCGTCGGAGTCGTCGGAGTCCTCGTCGTCGACGTCCTCGAGGTCCTCGGCGCGCGCCGCCTTCTTCCGCTCGAGCTCGTCGCCGGCCTCCTCGGCGGCGGATTCGTCCTCGTCGGAAGCCACCTGCGTGGACGAGCCAGCGGCCATCGCCTTGAACATCGGATGCTCGCCGGGCGAGTGGACCGGCACCTTGGCCACCACCACCGGCTCCTCGGCCTTGCTCTTCTTGCGCCGGCCGCGGCGCCCCCCGAACTCGGACTTCCGCCCGTTCGACGGAGCCGAGTCCACCGGGTCGACGTGCAGCAGGATGCCGCGGCCACCGCAGTTCGGGCAGGACGTCGAGAAGGCCTCCACCAGCCCGGTGCCCAACCGCTTGCGGGTCAGCTGCACCAACCCGAGCGACGTCACTTCCGACACCTGATGATGGGTGCGGTCGCGGGCCAACGCCTCGGTCAGCCGGCGCAGCACCAGGTCGCGGTTGGACTCCAGCACCATGTCGATGAAGTCGATGACCACGATGCCGCCGATGTCGCGCAGCCGCAGCTGGCGCACGATCTCCTCGGCCGCCTCGAGGTTGTTCTTGGTCACCGTCTGCTCCAGGTTGCCCCCCGAGCCGGTGAACTTGCCGGTGTTGACGTCGATCACCGTCATGGCCTCGGTCCGGTCGATCACCAGCGTGCCGCCCGACGGCAGCCACACCTTGCGGTCCATCGCCTTGGCGAGCTGTTCGTCGATGCGGTGCACCGCGAACACGTCCGGCCCGGGTGTGCCGTCCGGGCCGGTGGCCGGCTCGTACTTGGTGACCTTCGAAACCAGTTCGGGCGCAACGGAATTCACGTATTCGTTGATGGTGTTCCAGGCGTCGTCGCCGGAGACGATCAGGCCGGCGAAGTCCTCGTTGAACAGGTCGCGGATGACCTTGACCAACACGTCGGGCTCTTCGTAGAGCGCCACCGCCGCGCCGGCCGCCTTCTCCTTGATCTCGATCGCCTTGGCCGCGATCTGCTTCCAGCGCTCCTGCAGCCGAGTGACGTCGCCGAGGATGTCGTCTTCCTTGACCCCTTCGGACGCGGTCCGGATGATCACCCCGGAGTCCGACGGCACCACCTCGCGCAGGATCTCCTTGAGCCGCTGGCGTTCGGTGTCGGGCAGCTTGCGGCTGATGCCCGTCGACGACGCCCCCGGCACGTAAACCAGGTAGCGGCCCGCCAACGACACCTGCGTGGTGAGCCGGGCGCCCTTGTGCCCGACCGGATCCTTGCTGACCTGGACGACGACGTAGTCGCCGGGTTTGAGCGCCTGCTCGATCTTGCGGTCGGATCCGCCCAAGCCGGCGGCATCCCAGTTGACCTCGCCGGCGTAGAGCACGCCGTTGCGGCCGCGGCCGATGTCGACGAAGGCCGCCTCCATCGAGGGCAGCACGTTCTGCACGATGCCCAGGTAGATGTTGCCCACCAGGGAAGCCGAAGCGGCCGAGGTGACGAAGTGCTCGACCACGATGCCGTCCTCGAGCACCGCGATCTGGGTGTACCGCGAGCCCTGATGCGGCGGCTCGGTGCGGACCCGGTCGCGCACTACCATGACCCGTTCGACAGCCTCGCGACGCGCCAGGAATTCGGCCTCGGTCAGCACCGGCGGGCGGCGCCGGCCGGCGTCGCGGCCGTCCCGGCGTCGTTGCCGCTTGGCCTCCAGCCGGGTCGAGCCGTCGATGCCCTTGATCTCGCTGCTCGAGCTGCCGTTGCCGTCGTCCGCGCCGTTCTTGCCGTTGCGGGGAGGCCGCTCGTGCACGACGGTGTTGGGCGGATCGTCGGGCGAGGGCCCGTCCTCGTTGTCGTCGCCGGACCCGGATTTGCGGCGCCGCCGCCGGCGGCGGCGGCGATTGCCGCCGTCGGCCGAGCCGCCGTCACCGGTGTCGGAGTCGTCGGCGTCCTGGCCGTCGGAGTCGTCGTCGCCGTCCGACTGGCCGCCCTTCTTGCCCCGGCTTTGCGGCTCGTCGTCGTCGCCGTCGCCCGGCCCGTCGGATCCGCCCTGCTCGCCGCGGCCTCGCCCACGTCCGCGACGGCCGCGGCGGCGCCGCCGGCTGGACGGCCGGTCGGCCTGCTCGTCGTCGTCGCCGTCCGAGTCGTCGGAGTCGGCGGTCTCGTCGACATCGCCGTCGTCGTCGCTGCTTTCCAGCGGCTGCGGCGCGACGAACAGCGGCATGTAATGCGGCCGCTCGGTAGCGTCGGAGGTTTCCAGCAGCAGCCGGGATTCGGGTTCGCCGGTGATCCCGGCGTCCGGTCCGCCGCTCGCCGCGTCCTCGGCAGCCGGCTCCGGTTCTGCCGACGGCTGGGCGGCGAGCAGGTCACGCACCCGGACCGCGTCCTCGCGGTCCACCGTGGAGTGCGCGCTGCGCACGCGGCCGTCCAGCTCGCTGAGCGCGTCCAGCACCCGCTTGCTGGTGGTTCCCAGCGTTCGGGCCAGCGAATGAACTCTCAAACGGTCGGACAGGTCCCCGGACCGGGTCGATTCTTCTGATGGGTCTGCAGTCGGTGCACCGTCTACCACGTATTCTCCTCAAGCCCCCGGGCGCGTCGTTGCAACGCGGCCACGCGAGGGCTTCGCTATGGGCCCGGGTCACTTCTCCCGGGCTTGTGATGGTCTCGCCCCGAGCGGCTCGGTAGAACCCACTCGGCGCCGTGCTGAATGACGGCCTGACATGCAGCGAACCAAGGCGACGGGGCTATGGTCGCGCTTGTCCAAGTCTTCATTCGGGTGTCTGACGCCGGTCCGGCGACGTTCACCCGAGATCAGTATCCCACATCACGACACCGGCCCACCCGCACCTGAGGCCGCCGGCTCGGGCGGAACCGCCCACCCCCGGCAGGCGGCGGCATTGCCGCAGCTCTAGGCGTCGGGAAACCAGAGCCCGATTTCCCGTTTCGCCGACTCACCCGAATCGGACCCGTGCACCAGGTTGAACTGCGTCTCCAACCCGAAATCGCCCCGGATGGTGCCGGGAATCGCCTTCTCCACCGGATCGGTGCCCCCGGCGAGCTGCCGGAACGCCGCGATCGCCCGCGGTCCCTCGACGATGGCCGCCACCACCCGACCGGAGGTGATGAACTCCAGCAACGACGCGAAGAACGGCTTGCCCTCGTGCTCCGCGTAATGCTGGGCGGCCAGATCTTGGCTGACGTGCCGCAGCTCCAGCGCGACGAGGGTGAGGCCCTTCCGCTCGATCCGGCCGATGATCTCCCCTACCAGCTGCCGCTGGACGCCGTCCGGCTTGATCAGTACCAATGTCCGTTCGGTCACGGCGGACAGCGTACATAACCAGCTGGCCAGACGCCGGGCGTCATCCCTGCCGGCGACGGAACTCGGCACGAAAGTAGGCGATCAGCACCCACAGCCCGGTGAACAGCACACCGATGAACCCCACCCCCGGGTACACGGCGAAGCCGGCCAGCAGGATCACCTGCGTACCCAGGTTGACCCAGATCGCCCACGGTCTGCGCTGCACCCCGGCCAGCAGCACCAGCAGAACGGCCAGCCCGATCAGATAGCCCAGCGACACCCGCGTCAGCCCGCCGCCGACCGCGCCCACCACCGGGATCGCCATCAGCACGACGATGGCCTCCAGGATCAGGGTGGCGGCCATCACCGCGCCGAAGCTGCGCCACGGGTCAGCCCCGCCGCGCTGCTGCGGGCCTTCGGGTGGGTCGGGCCGGGTCATTGCGGATCACGACCGAACAGGGTTCGCGCCGCGCCTGCGGTGACCACCGAGCCGGTGATGACAATCCCGGTCCCGGCGAAGTCCTCGGCCTGCCCGTCCACCAACCCGTCCCGCACAGCGTCGTCGACCAGCGCGGTCGCGACGTCGATAGCGTCGCTGAGGTTCTCGGCGGTGCTCACCCGATCGGGGCCGAACTGCTCGCGCGCCGCCAGGGCCAGCGATTCGACGTCGAGCGCCCGCGGGGACCCGTTGTGGGTGACCACCACGGAGTGGAACGCCGGCTGCAGCGCGGCCAGGATGCCGTCGACGTCCTTGTCGGCGAGGACGCTGAGCACGCCGACCAGGAAGCGGAAGTCGAATTCGTCGGCCAGCGTGCGCGCCAGGGCCGCCGCGCCGGCGGGATTGTGAGCGGCGTCGATGAAAACCATTGGGGCGCTGCGCATTCGCTCAAGCCGACCAGGGCTTGTGACGGCGACGAAACCGGCACGAACGGCGTCGACGTCGAGCTGGCGCTGGGCGCCGGCGCCGAAGAACGCCTCGACCGCCGCCAGGGCCAGCGCGGCGTTGTGCGCCTGGTGCTCGCCGTGCAGCGGCAGGTAGACGTCGGAATACGCCCCGCCCAGCCCCTGCAGTTGCAGCAGCTGCCCGCCGCTCGCGACCTGCCGGCCCAGCACCGCGAACTCCGAGCCCGCGCGGGCCACCGCGGCGTCGGCCTGCACGCACTGCGCCAACAACACCTCCATCACCTCCGGCGGCTGCTGGGCGATGACCGCGGCGGTGTCGGGTGCCCCCTCGGGCGCCCGGGTGATGATGCCGGCCTTCTCCCCGGCGATCCCGGCGAGATCGTGGCCCAGGTAGTCGACGTGGTCGATGGAGATCGGGGTGATGACCGCGACCGGGGCGTTGACCACGTTGGTGGCGTCCCAGCGTCCCCCCATGCCCACCTCGACCACGGCGACGTCGACCGGGGCGTCGGCGAACGCGGCGAACGCCATCGCGGTGAGCACCTCGAACTTGCTCATCGCGGGTCCCCCGGCGGCTTGCGATTGCTGATCGACCATCTGCACGAACGGCTCGACCTCGCGGTAGGTGTCCACATACCGGGCCGGGCTGATCGGCTTGGCGTCGATCGAGATGCGCTCCACCGCGGATTGCAGATGCGGGCTGGTGGTGCGCCCGATGCGCCGGTGCAGCGCGGTGACCAGCGCGTCGATCATTCGGGCCACCGAGGTCTTGCCGTTGGTGCCCGCGACGTGGATGGACGGGTAGGCGCGCTGCGGCGAGCCCAACAGGTCCAGCAGCGCGCTGATCCGGGTCAGGCTGGGCTCGATCTTGGTCTCCGGCAAGCGCTGGTCCAGCAGGTGTTCGACCTGCAGCAACGCGGCGATCTCGTCCGGGGTGGGGACCGGGTCGGGAACGTCGTGCTCCGGCGCCCAGTCGGGCGGCTCCGTCATTGCAGCACGGCCAGCCGCGCGTTGATCCGCTCGCTTTTCTCCTGCGCCAGCCGCTGTCGGTCCCGGATCTTGTCGACGACGTGCGGGGGCGCCTTGGCCAGGAAGTCCTCGTTGGCCAGTTTGGCGGTGGTCGACGCCAGCTCCTTGTGGGCGGCGGCCAGATCCTTTTCCAGCCGTCGCCGCTCAGCGGCGACGTCGATGCTGCCCGAGGTGTCGAGCTCGACGGCCACGGTGCCGCCGCGCAGCCGCACCTCCACCGACGCCGACGGGCGGAAGTCGGACCCCGCGTCGGTGAGCCAGGCCAGCGAGGTCACCGCGCTCACCTGGGTGTCCAGGTCGGATTCCGTGACACCGACCAGTCGGGCCGGCACCTTCTGCCGGTCCGCCAGCCCCTGGTCGCTGCGGAACCGGCGGACCTCGGTCACCAGCTTCTGCATGTCGGTGATCCGTTGCGCGGCAACCTGATCCAGGCCGATGCCGGACGACCGCGGCCAGTCGGCGATCACCAGGGGCTCGTTACCGGTCAGGGCCTGCCACAGCGCCTCGGTGAGGAACGGGATCACCGGGTGCAGCAGCCGCAGCAGCGTGTCCAGCGTTGTTGCCAGCACCGCCGTGGTGTGCGTAATACCTTCGGCCAGTTGTGTTTTGGCCAATTCGACGTACCAGTCGCAGAATTCGTCCCAGGCGAAGTGGTAGAGCGATTCACAGGCCCGGCTGAACTCGTAGTTGTCGAACACCGAATCGACTTCCGCGCGAACCTCTTCCAGCCGCCCCAAGATCCATCGGTCGGCGTCGGTAAGCTCGTCCAGTGGCGGCAGCTCCGCCAGCTGCGCGCCGTTGAGCAGCGCATAGCGGGTGGCGTTGAACAGCTTGGTGCAGAAGTTGCGCGACGCCCGGACGTGGTCCTCCCCGATCGCCAGGTCACCGCCGGGACTGGCGCCGCGGGCCAGGGTGAACCGCAGGGCGTCGGCGCCGAACATGTCCACCCAGTCCAGCGGGTCGATGACGTTGCCCTTGGACTTGCTCATCTTGCGACCGGACTCGTCGCGGATCAGGCCGTGCAGGAAGACATCGGTGAACGGCACCTGCGGGCCACGCCGGCCGTCCAGGGTGATGGCGTCGTCGCCGCCGACGAAGGTGCCGAACATCATCATCCTGGCCACCCAGAAGAACAGGATGTCGTAGCCGGTGACCAGAACGCTTGTGGGATAGAACTTTTCCAGCTCCGGTGTCTTCTCCGGCCAGCCCAGGGTGGAGAACGGCCACAGCGCCGAGGAGAACCAGGTGTCCAGCACGTCGGGGTCCTGTTCCCAGCCCTCGGGCGGCGTTTCGTCCGGGCCGACGCAGCGTTGTTCGCCGTTGGGCCCGTACCAGATCGGGATGCGGTGGCCCCACCACAGCTGCCGCGAGATGCACCAGTCGTGCATGTCGTCCACCCAGGCGAACCAGCGCGGCTCCATGCTGGTCGGGTGAATCACCGTGTCGCCGTTGCGAACCGCGTCACCAGCGGCCTTGGCCAGCGATTCCACCCTGACCCACCATTGCAGCGATAGCCGCGGCTCGATCGGCTCGCCGCTGCGCTCGGAATGCCCGACGCTGTGCAGGTAGGGTCGCTTCTCCTCGACGATGCGGCCCTGCGCCGCCAGCGCCTCGCGCACCGCGACCCGGGCCGCGAACCGGTCCATGCCGTCGAATTGTGTTCCGGTGTCGGCGATTCGGCCCTTGGTGTCCATGATCGAGATCATCGGCAACTGGTGGCGCAGCCCGATCTCGAAGTCGTTGGGGTCGTGCGCGGGCGTGACTTTGACTGCGCCGGTGCCGAATTCGGGGTCGACGTGCTCGTCGGCGGCGATCAGCAGCTGCCGGTCCACGAACGGGTGCGGCAGGCTGCTGCCGACCAGGTGCCGGTAGCGCTCGTCGTCGGGATGCACCGCGATGGCGGTGTCGCCCAGCATCGTCTCGACCCGGGTGGTGGCTACCACGATGTGAGGGCCCGAGTCGTCGAGCGAGCCGTAGCGGAACGACACCAGCTCGCCCTCGACCTCCTCGTAGTTGACCTCGATGTCGGAGAGGGCCGTCTGCAGCACCGGCGACCAGTTGACCAGCCGCTCGGCGCGGTAGATCAGCCCGGCGTCGTAGAGCCTTTTGAAGATGGTGCGCACGGCCCGGGACAGGCCCTCGTCCATGGTGAACCGGTCGCGGCTCCAGTCCACCCCGTCGCCGAGCCGGCGCATCTGGCCGCCGATGGCGCCGCCGGACTCGCGCTTCCAGTCCCACACCTTCTCGATGAACAGCTCGCGACCGTAGTCCTCTTTGGTCTTGCCGTCGACGTTGCCGTCGACGGCAAGTTGCTTTTCCACCACGCTCTGGGTCGCGATGCCGGCGTGATCAATGCCGGGCTGCCAGAGCACCTCGTAGCCCTGCATCCGCTTGCGCCGGGTCAGGGCGTCCATCATGGTGTGCTCCAGCGCGTGGCCCATGTGCAGGCTGCCGGTGACGTTGGGCGGCGGCAGCACGATCGAGTAGCCGGTTTTGTCGCTGGCTGGGTTCGCGGTGAAGTACCCGGCATCCACCCACTGGCGGTAGATCGCGGATTCGGCCGCGGCCGGGTCCCACGACTTGGGCAGGTCGGTGGCGGGGCTGCGGCTGGCGGTCACCCGTAAATTCTAGGGAGCGGCGTTTACCTTCATGTAAGTGCCCGAACCGTGAGCCGGGTAACCCGGCGAGCCGGTCGAACTGCAAGGACACGCCCGCCCGGGAATCGGTCCAGCAGCGCGTCGCCCATTGCGGCCGCGGGGGTGAGAACCCCGTACAGCGGCGGGAGCTTGTCGCGGTCGAAGACCTGCGCCAGCCCGCTCTCCCCCAACAGCACCGAGGTCGCCTTGTAGCCGGGGTCCCCGCGCTGTTCCATCCGGGCCACGTAGCGGGCGCCGCTGGTGGTCGTGGTGTAGGTCTCGATCCGGTAGTAACGCATTCGCGGGCCGCCGGGCTGGGGCCGGTTCCCGGCTTGGGCACGATGCGCTCCACCAGGCGGCGCGGCAGGAACCGGAAATAGCGGCTGCCCAACCCGAACGTCGCGGCGGCCGTTCCGCCCACCACCGCGGAGGCCACCGGAGCCAGCAGCGACGAGCCCAGGCTCATGCTTTCGCTGTAACGCAACGACCGGCCGTACGCCCAGTCGAGCAATGCGTTGCTGCGCCGCACGATCCGGGTGTTGTAGGGCGCCATGACGAAGCCCAGTTCCGGCGCGATCTGGCGACCCGGTCGCCACGGCAGATCGGGCTGCGGCCCGACGTCGGGTTCGGCACCGTGGTCGCTGCTCAACGTGTAGGGTCGGCGAGCTGGCGCCGGGGCCTCGGGATCACGGGATGCGGTGTCGAGCACTTCGAGCATCGAGGCGACGGTGCCGCCGGACACCCCGCCGGAAAAGGAACGCACCACCAGGTCGGTGTCGACGAGCTCGCCGGCGCCGTCATCGCGCGCCGCCCGGCTACAGCGCATACACGCTGAGGTCCGACGGCACCGAATCGAATCCGCAGGCGTGCACGATGCGGGCGCCGGTATCCGCGGCCTGCTTTGTGATAGGAGTCGATGCTGTCCCGGACGAACATCGCCTCTCCGGTCAGGTCGGCGTAGTCGGTGCCGGCGGCCGCACACGCGGCCACCAGCGGCAGCCCGTAGCGGGTGTACGGGCCGACCGTAGTGATGACGACCTGGGTGCGGGCCGCCATCTCGTTGAGGGCGGCGGGCGAGCTGGCGTCGGCCTGCAGGACCGGCCAGGACTGCGCGGCGTCGCCGAGCGAGTCGCGGACGGCACACAGCTTCTCGGTGGACCTGCCGGCCAGCGCAATCCGCTTGTCCGGTGCCGCCCCGGCCAGGTACTCGGCGGTGAGCTTGCCGACGAAGCCGGTAGCCCCATACAACACAATGTCGAATTCGCGCGGTGTTGCGGTCGCCGGCCCGACGCTACCCCAGCCAGCCAAGAAGTGCCGGGCGCTAGGCCCGGCACTTCTTGGCTGGCTGGGATCAGCCGCGGCGGCCGCACACCGGCCACGCGCCGATGCCCTGCGAGTGCAGCACGTTCTCGGTGACCCGGATCTGCTCCTCGCGGCTGGCGCCGGCCGGGGAGCCACTGCCGCCGTTGGCGTGCCAGGTGCTCGAGGTGAACTGCAGGCCACCGGCGTAGCCGTTAGCGGTTGTGATCCCCCCCAGTTGCCGCCCGACTCGCGCTGCGCGATGGCGTCCCAGTTCACGCTGTACGCCTTGGGAGCGGGAGGCGGCGGGACGTCCGGGCCCGGGGCCGGCGGCGCATCCGGGGCCGGCAGCGGCGGGGCGTCCGGAGCCGGGGCCGGCGGCCGGCACGCTCGGGTCGAAGCCCACCTGCTCCGAGTCTGCGTGAGCAGTAGCGGACGGGATGGTCACGAGCGTGCCCGTGATCGCGGCGAGAATGAGCGTCTTGCGGACGTTCCTCAATATCCTTCCTTTCGCGGTGCGCGCGCCAAAGCAAGCCCACGAAGGTGGGCTGAGGCTGTTGGTTGAATGCCTGCTTCGGGACGTGCCGTCTGGGTCAGGCACGACAGCGACGGGCCAGGTCTGCCGGCGGGCTTCACCCACCGGTCACGGGCGGGCTGTCGCCGTCCGTGCCGCTGCTCACAAGCGGGTCCGTGGATTCAATTTTCGATTACTCTTCCGTAACCCGTTGCGGGCTAACACGGACCGTAGAAGACGCCGCTGCATTCGTCATCTTCGGAAACTGGATATCTCGTTTAGGTAACGAGCCGATCACGCCGCGATAGCACGGGCATTTTTGCAGGTCGTGCAGGTATTTTCGGTGGGCGCTCGCGGATTGCCCGGACAAACAAATGGTGAGCCGAATCACGCGTATTTTGTGAGCTGGCGCACCATCGTTTGCCGGGTCCACAGCACCATCCGGTGGTGCTTCAACGCATTCGACCCCCACCGATGGGGGTTCGGGAGGATAACGCAGAGGGCGCCGCAGCAGCGCGTGCCGCGCCGAGTAGCAGCACATCGTGCACCTGTACGACGAGTGGCGTTGCTCTGCATGGTTTTTCGTAACACAAATTGTCCACCCGTACCGGTGGCACCGATGCCTCGGTCCGTCGTCATCGTATTGTCAACGCCCGCAATAGATTTAACTAAATAGGCAGTGCTGCGGCGTCTTTCGTAGGCACCACGCGATACCCACCGTGCACACCGGGGTCGCGGGAATTCACCGATTCGAATTTGCCACACCCGACGGCGTCATGGGTGGGCGGCCCGCTTGCAAAACCGCGGGACGCCGGCACCGATTCCGATACGTGCATTCAAATCACCGCTGCGGCAACAGATCACGATGGGACGCTGGTATGGACGGGCTAGACCGATTCGAAAGGGAACAATAACGCCGCATTCGCTTGCGCCATCCCATTGATGCCAGCCACGAATTCGGCGGTAGAGGGGGATTCGCTGAATTCGCCGGCAGATTCTCAGGCCCGCGCCTGCGCCAGGGCGCGCAGGTCGGCCTCGGTGTTGACGTTGGCCAGGAACTGCGATTCCGGCAGCACGATCTGCTGGGCGTCGGAGGCGTCGATCAGGGCTCGCATCGATCGGGCGCCGTCGGCGACCAGTCGGTCGATCCGCTCGGCCAGATCGGTGCGGTACAGCGAGGCAAGGTAGTGACTGCGGCCGTCCCACGGCAGCACCACCTCGGCATTGGTCTCGGTGGCCAAATGCACCAGGTCGTCGATCAATTCAGGTGACAGCAGCGGCATGTCGACGGCGCAGACGAACGCGTACCGGGCGCCCGCCTCGGCGGCGGCGCGCAGGCCCCGGCTGGTCGCCGGGAGCGGCCCCTGGCCGCGTATCTCGTCGCGAATGATGCGCGCCGTCACCTCGGGCAACCGTTGCCCCGGGGCCGCCATCACGAAGATCGGGTCGCAGCGCTGGGTGAGCACCCCGACAACGTACTCGAGGAGCGTCGCGGCCCCGCGGGGCCCCGGCAGGGTGGCCTTGTCGCGGCCCATCCGCCGCGATTCACCGCCGGCAAGCACGATCCCTGCCAGTTGCATCGAGTCGGCCACGTCAGTCGACGGTCCAGGTGTCGCGGCCACGGAGTAGCGACTGCAGCGCCGCGGAGTCGAACGCCTTGGCCGACTGGGCGGCCTGGACCTGGGCGCGCGCGGCGTCGTCGTAGGTGGGCCGGCTGATGTCGCGGAAGATGCCCAGCACGGTGTGCTCGAGGTTCTGGTCCGACAGCCGCGACAACGCGAAGGCGTATGCCGAGTTGTCGGTGTGCGCGTCGTGCACCACGATCTCGTCGACCGACACGTCGGCGGTCTTGGCGACCTCCAGGCCGAAGCCGGACTTCACCACGCAGTATTCGCCGTTGGCGCCGAACACAATTGGTTCGCTGTGCCGGACGCTGATGACCCGCTCCTCGGCGCCCTCCTTGCGCAGCACGTCGAACGAGCCGTCGTTGAAGATCGGGCAGTCCTGCAGGATCTCGACGACGGCGGCGCCCCGGTGCCCGGCCGCCGCCTGCAGCACCTCGGTCAGACCGGCCCGGTCGGAGTCCAGTGCGCGGCCGACAAAGGTCGCCTCGGCGCCCAGGGCCAACGACACCGGATTGAACGGGTGGTCCAGCGATCCCATCGGGGTCGACTTGGTGATCTTGCCCACCTCCGACGTGGGCGAGTACTGCCCCTTGGTCAGCCCGTAGATCCGGTTGTTGAACAACAGGATCGTGATGTTGACGTTGCGGCGCAGCGCGTGGATCAGGTGGTTGCCGCCGATCGACAATGCGTCGCCGTCACCGGTGATCACCCACACCGACAGGTCCTCGCGGGCCAGCGCCAACCCGGTGGCGATGGCCGGCGCGCGGCCGTGGATGGAGTGGAAGCCGTAGGTTTCCAGGTAGTACGGGAAGCGGCTCGAGCAGCCGATGCCGCTGATGAACACGATGTTCTCGCGGCGCAGCCCCAGGCCCGGCAGGAAGTTGCGGATGGTGTTGAGGATGACGTAGTCCCCGCAGCCCGGGCACCAGCGGACCTCCTGGTCACTGGTGAAGTCCTTGGCCTTCTGCGGCTGGTCCGTTGTGGGAACCCCGTCGTTTTTGGTCAACTTCGCGGTCAGACCGAGGTCCTTACCCGCCAAGTTGCCGACCACGTCAGTCACGAGTGCCGCTCCTTCTCATCGCTTCGCTCTGTGTTGTCACCAGTGCGCTCATGCACTGGCTCCAACCGTTGCCGCCGCCATCCTGGCGACCATCGTCTTGTCGTTCTCGACCTCGGCCAGCGTCCCGCCCAGCGCGGCGCGAATGATGCGACCGATCTCGTCGGCCAGGAACGCCACGCCCTGTACCTTGCTGACCGATTGCACGTCTACCAGGTACTTGCCGCGTAGCAGCAGGGCCAGCTGCCCCAGGTTCATCTCCGGGCACACCACCTGCGGGTACCGCCGCAACACCTCGCCCAGGTTGGCCGGGAACGGGTTGAGGTAGCGCAGGTGGGCGTGCGCCACCTTGATGCCCTTGCGCCGCGCGCGCCGGCAGGCCTCACCGATCGGGCCGTAGGAGCTGCCCCACCCGATCAGCAGCAGCTCGGCGTCGCCGGTGGGGTCGTCGACCTCGAGATCGGGCACCGAGATGCCGTCGATCTTGGCCTGGCGCAACCGCACCATCAGGTCGTGGTTGACCGGCTCGTAGGAGATGTTGCCCGAGCCGTTCGCGGCTTCCAGCCCGCCGATGCGGTGCTCGAGGCCCGGCGTGCCCGGAACGGCGAATTGCCGGGCCAGCGTCTCGGGGTCGCGGGCGTAGGGCTGGAACGGTTCGTCCGGCTTGGCGAAGGCGTGCGTGATGCGCGGCAGAGTGCTGACGTCCGGAATGCGCCACGGCTCTGATCCGTTGGCGATCGCGCCGTCGGACAACACGATCACCGGGGTGTGGTACGACACCGCGATGCGCGCCGCCTCCCGCGCGGTTTCGAAGCAGTCCGACGGCGAGCGCGGCGCCAGCACCGCGACCGGCGACTCGCCGTTGCGGCCGAACAACGCCTGCAGCAGGTCGGCCTGCTCGGTCTTGGTGGGCAGCCCGGTCGACGGCCCGCCGCGCTGCACGTCGACGACGAGCAGGGGCAGTTCGGTCATCACGGCCAGCCCGAGCGCTTCGGACTTCAGCGAGATGCCCGGCCCGGACGTGGTGGTGACGCCCAGCGCGCCGCCGTAGGAGGCGCCGATCGCGGCGCAGATCCCGCCGATCTCGTCCTCGGCCTGGAAGGTGATGACGTTGAAGTTCTTGTGCTTGGACAGCTCGTGCAGGATGTCGGAGGCCGGCGTAATCGGGTAGCTGCCCAGCACGACCGGAATGTCGGCCATCTGACCGGCCGCGACGATGCCGTAGGCCAGCGTAGTGTTGCCGGAGATCTGCCGGTATTCACCGGCCGGCAGCGTCGCGCGGGAAACCTCGTACGTAGCGCCGAACGCCTCGGTCGTCTCGCCGTAGTTCCAGCCGGCCTTGAGCGCCAGCACGTTGGTCTCGGCGACCTCAGGCTTGCGGGCGAACTTCCCCCGGATGAACTTCTCGCTGGTTTCGATCGGCCGCCCATACATCCACGACAACAGACCGAGCGCGAACATGTTCTTGGCTCGCTGGCCGTCCTTCTTCGACGCGCCGATGGATTCGACGGCACCGAGCGTCAGCGTGGTCATCGCGACGGAATGCACCACGTAGTCGGACAACTCGTCCGTCTCCAGCGGGTTGGTGACGTAACCCACCTTGGTCAGGTTGCGCTTGGTGAACTCGTCGGAGTTCGCGATCACCATGCCGCCGCGGGGCAGGTCGCCGATATTGGCCTTCAGCGCAGCGGGATTCATCGCGACGAGGACATCGGGCCGGTCGCCGGCGGTCAGGATGTCGTAGTCGGCGATCTGAATCTGGAACGACGAGACACCGGGCAGAGTGCCTGCGGGCGCGCGGATCTCGGCGGGGTAGTTCGGCTGGGTCGCCAGGTCGTTGCCGAAAAGCGCTGCCTCGGAGGTGAACCGGTCGCCGGTGAGCTGCATGCCGTCACCGGAGTCACCGGCGAAGCGGATGACGACCTGTTCCAGGCTCTGACGGCTAGATCCGTTGGGGGAAGCCCCATTCTGTGAGTCTGATCCGGCTCCGCTGCCGTTCGGATCCACGTCGTTGCCCTCCATTTGCGCACCGGACACACAGTTCGCGCAGCTTCAGATTACGCGCCGGCGAAGTGAGTCGCCGGCCATCACGGTTTTATGTCACTGGCGGTACCAATTATGGCACTCATTTCGCGCGTACATGGTCACCTGATACCCGCCACACGCGGGCGTTAACTCACCAAAAGACCAAGTCGGCGTGGTGGCGCCGACTTGGACCGCACCAAACTGTGTTATTGGTCACGTCGTGAGCGTTAACCGCCGCGCTTAGCCGCGGCAGGGGCGCGCGTCGCGTCAGGCGCTCTTGTCGCGACGCTCGGTGCGCGACGGCTTGCCCGGCACGATCGTCGGCAACACGTTGTCCTGCACGGTCTCCTTGGTCACCACGACCTTGGCGACGTCGTCGCGGCTCGGGATATCGTACATCACCGGCAGCAGCACTTCTTCCATGATCGCGCGCAGGCCGCGGGCCCCGGTGCCGCGGTGGATGGCCTGATCGGCGATCGCCTCCAGCGCGTCGTCGGTGAACTCCAGCTCCACGCCGTCCATCTCGAACAGCCGGGTGTACTGCTTGACCAGAGCATTCTTCGGCTCGGACAGGATCTTGACCAGCGACTCGCGGTCCAGGTTGGTGACCGAGGCGACCACGGGCAACCGGCCGATGAACTCGGGGATCAGACCGAACTTGATCAGGTCCTCGGGCATGACCTCGGCGAAGTGATCGGTGGTGTCGATCTCGGCCTTGGAGCGCACCTCGGCGCCAAAACCCAGGCCCCGCTTGCCGACGCGCTCGTAGATGATCTTCTCCAGCCCGGCGAAGGCGCCCGCCACGATGAACAACACGTTGGTGGTGTCGATCTGGATGAACTCCTGGTGGGGGTGCTTGCGGCCGCCCTGCGGCGGCACCGACGCCTGGGTGCCCTCCAGGATCTTCAGGAGGGCCTGCTGCACACCCTCCCCAGACACGTCGCGGGTGATCGACGGGTTCTCGCTCTTGCGCGCGATCTTGTCCACCTCGTCGATGTAGATGATGCCGGTCTCGGCGCGCTTGACGTCGTAGTCGGCGGCCTGGATCAGCTTCAGCAAGATGTTCTCCACGTCCTCACCGACGTATCCGGCCTCAGTGAGCGCGGTGGCGTCGGCGATGGCGAACGGCACGTTGAGCATCTTGGCCAGCGTCTGGGCCAGGTAGGTCTTGCCGCATCCGGTCGGCCCCAGCATCAAGATGTTGGACTTGGTCAGCTCGACCGGTTCGTGGCGCGAGTCGCGGCCCTTCTCGCCGGCCTGGATGCGCTTGTAGTGGTTGTAGACCGCCACGGCCAGCATCCGCTTGGCGGTGTCCTGCCCGATGACGTATCCCTCGAGGAACTCCCGGATCTCGATCGGCTTGGGCAGCTCGTCGAGCTTGACGTCGTCGGCGTCGGCGAGCTCCTCTTCGATGATCTCGTTGCAGAGGTCGATGCACTCATCGCAGATGTACACGCCGGGGCCAGCAATGAGTTTCTTGACCTGTTTCTGGCTCTTTCCGCAGAACGAGCACTTCAGCAGGTCACCGCCGTCTCCGATGCGCGCCATGGTGCTGAGGGCCTACTTCCTGTTCGCCGTTGGTCTTGCCTGTCCCGCATGCATTCACCGACGCTACCCGCTTGATCGGGCCCGCCGCGACCATAAACGCCGAATCGCGCTCATGGTATTTGCGGGGGTTCGTGCCTCTTTCCGTATGGATGAAACATATAGCCACACGGTGCCCGTGACTCGCGATAGACGCGCTTTGCGTGTCTTTTGGCGTGTCGCGGTCGTGATGCGACCGAGGCCGGCGGCCGGCTCGAGGCGCGGGCGAACCCCCCACGAAATCACCCTACAGTGGCCAGGTGGGTTCAGCCCGGGGCTTTACCTGGCCCAGCGATCCCGTGCTGCTCGACGGCGGCCTGGCCACCGAGCTGGAAGCGCGCGGTCACGACCTCTCCGACCCGTTGTGGTCGGCGCGGC
Organism: Mycobacterium lepraemurium; assembly: GCA_002291465.1. Lineage (GTDB taxonomy): Bacteria > Actinomycetota > Actinomycetes > Mycobacteriales > Mycobacteriaceae > Mycobacterium > Mycobacterium avium. The sequence goes on from CP021238.1 coordinate 2,824,808, forward strand.
TGCTGGCCGACGCCCCACAGGAGATCGTCGCGGTGCACGCCGCCTACTTCCGCGCCGGGGCGATGATCGCGACGACGGCCAGCTACCAGGCGTCCTTCGAGGGCTTCGCGGCCCGCGGAATCAGCCGTTCCGACACCGCCGGATTGCTTCGGCGCAGTGTCGAACTCGCCAAGGCTGCGCGGGATGAGGCAGGTGTTGCGGGCCACGTGGCCGCGTCGGTGGGCCCGTACGGCGCCGCACTTGCGGACGGCTCCGAATACCGTGGCCGCTACGGGCTCAGCGTGGGGCAGCTGGAGGACTGGCACCGGCCGCGGCTGGAGGTGTTGGCCGACACCGACGCGGACGTCTTGGCAGTGGAAACCATCCCCGACGTCGACGAGGCCGAGGCGCTGGTGAATCTAGTGCGCTCGCTCGGTGTGCCGGCGTGGCTGAGCTACACCATTGACGGCGCCCACACCCGGGCGGGTCAGCCGCTAGCCGACGCTTTCGCGGTGGCGGCAGGGGTGCCCGAGATTGTCGGTGTCGGCGTCAATTGCTGCGCGCCGGATGATGTGCTTCCGGCGATCGAGATCCCCGCGGTGATCGGCAAGCCGGTGATCGTCTACCCGAACAGCGGGGAACACTGGGATGCCTTGCGGCGCAACTGGACCGGGCCGTCGCGGTTTTCCGCGCCGCTGGCCGCGCAGTGGCTGGCTGCGGGAGCACGTATCGTCGGCGGATGCTGCCGGGTGCGGCCCACCGACATCGCGGCCGTTCGCCGAGCGTGCAGTGACGGCGAAAATTCCCGCGCCAAAAAATCGCCCTGAGTGCACGTTCGGCGCAGCGAGTTAGGGCGTCTGCGCCGAAAGCTTGCGATACTCCAGCACGGTGTCGATGATCCCGTAGTCCTTGGCCTCTTCGGCGGTCAGGATCTTGTCCCGGTCGGTGTCCTTGCGGATGGTCGCGGCATCCTTGCCGGTGTGACGGGCCAGGGTGGTCTCCATCAGGGTGCGCATCCGCTCGATCTCGGCGGCCTGGATCTCCAGGTCGGAGAACTGCCCCTGGATCACGCCCTGCAGGGACGGCTGGTGGATCAGCACCCGCGCGTTGGGCAGCGCCATCCGCTTGCCCGGGGTGCCGGCGGCCAGCAGCACCGCCGCCGCCGAGGCGGCCTGCCCCAGGCACACCGTCTGAATGTCGGCGCGCACGTACTGCATGGTGTCGTAAATGGCCATCAGCGAGGTGAATCCGCCGCCGGGCGAGTTGATGTACATGGTGATGTCGCGGTCTGGGTCCAGCGACTCCAGCACCAGCAGCTGCGCCATGATGTCGTTCGCCGACGCGTCGTCCACCTGGACGCCGAGGAAGATGATGCGCTCCTCGAACAGCTTGTTGTACGGGTTGGATTCCTTGATCCCGAAGCTGGAGTGCTCGATGAACGACGGCAGGATGTAGCGCGCCTGGGGCTGGATCTGAGGGTTCACTGTGCTTCTCCGTTGGTGATGGTGGCGGCGCGGGTGATGATGTGGTCGACGAACCCGTACTCGAGGGCTTCCTGGGCGGTGAACCAGCGGTCGCGGTCGGAGTCGGCCTCGATGCGTTCGATCGACTGTCCGGTGAATTCGGCGTTGAGCCGGAACATCTCCTTTTTGATGACGTGGAACTGCTCGGCCTGGATGGCGATGTCGGCCGCGCTGCCGGTGACCCCGCCGAGCGGCTGGTGCATCAGGATGCGGGCGTGCGGCAGCGCGTAGCGCTTGCCCTTGGTGCCCGCCGCCAACAAGAACTCGCCCATCGAGGCGGCCATGCCCATCGCGTAGGTGGCGATGTCGCAGGGCGCCAGCACCATGGTGTCGTAGATGGCCATGCCGGCGCTGATCGAACCGCCCGGGGAGTTGATGTAGAGCGAGATGTCCTTTGTGGGGTCTTCGGCGGCGAGCAGCAGGATCTGCGCGCACAGCCTGTTGGCGACGTCGTCGTTGACCTCCGAACCCAGGAAGATGATGCGCTCAGACAGCAAGCGCTCATAGACCGAGTCCGTGAGGTTGAGACCCTGCGAGGGCGAACGCATGTCAGACACGACTGGGTTACCTGCTTTCTCGAGTTCTTCTCTGCACCGACACTAACCAACCGGGCCCGCCGTTTCGCGGCCACGCACCCCGGAAACGGGGCGCGTTCGCTCACAGTGTCATCGGCAAGGTCATTCGCCGGTGTCGGCCGTGGTGGATTCGTCGGCCTGATCGGCGTCCTCATCGGCGGCGCCGTAGCCCGACGGGCGCTTGCCGAAGAACTCACTGGTGTCGATGGTGTTGCCGGCGGTGTCGGTGACCGTCGCCGCCCGGATCACCTCGGCGATGGCCAGCGCCCGTCGCACATCGGCGAACATGGCCGGCAGCTGGTTGTTCTCCTGAAGGTAGGCCAGCAACTGCTGCGGCTCGATGCCGTACTGCCGCGAGGTCGCCACCAACCGCTCGGTCAGGTCTTCCTGGCCGACCTGGACCTGCAGCTTGTCGGCCAGTGCATCGAACAACAACTGCTTCTTGACGTCCGTCTCGGCGGCGGTGCGCGTCTCGTTCTCGAACTCCTCGCGGGACTTCCCTTGCTGGGCAAGCACTTCCTCGAGTTTGGACTCGTCGTGGTTGAGGCTGTGCAGCGCGCCGTGCAGGGTGCTGTCCACCTGGGCCTTGACGAATGCTTCCGGCAACGGGATGTCGACCTGATCGAGCAGGGTGTCGATCGTGGCGTCGCGGATGCGTTCGGCCTGCTGCGCCCGCTTGACCCGGCCGACCTGCTCGCGCAGGTTGGCCCGCAGCTCGTCGATGGTGTCGAATTCGCTGGCCAATTGGGCGAACTCGTCGTCGGGCTCGGGCAGCTCGCGCTCCTTGACCGACTTGACCGTGACCTTCACCTGGGCGTCCTGGCCGGCGTGCTCCCCCGACACCAGCTTGGTGGTGAACTCCCGGGATTCGTCGACGGACATCCCGATCAGGGCCTCGTCGAGCCCCTCGATGAGCCGGCCTGAGCCGACCTCGTGCGACAGCCCCTGGGCGGTGGCGCCGGGCACCTCCTGCCCGTCGATGGTGGCCGACAGGTCGATAGAGACGAAGTCCCCCTCGGCCACCGGGCGCTCCACCCCGGTCAGGGTGCCGAAGCGGGCGCGCAGCGACTGCAGTTCGGCGTCGACGTCCTCGTCGGTGACCTCGATCAGGTCCACCGAGATCTTCAGGGCGCCCGGGCCCGGCAGGTTCAGCTCGGGACGGACGTCAACCTCGGCGGTGAAGGCCAGCTCCTGCCCGTACTCCTTCTTGGTGACCTCGATCTCGGGCTGGCCCAGCGGGTGCACTTCCGACTCGGCCACGGCCTGTCCGTACCGGGCGGGCAGCGCCTCGGTGACGACCTGGTCGAGCATCGCCTCCCGGCCGAAGCGGGCCTCCAGCAACTTCGCCGGCGCCTTGCCGGGCCGGAAGCCGGGCAGCCGCACCTGCTTGGCCAGTTCCTTGTAGGCCCTCTGGAAGTCGGGCTCGAGTTCGGCGAAGGAGACCTCCACGTTGATGCGCACCCGGGTAGGGCTCAACTGCTCGACGGTGCTCTTCACGGGTGTGCTCCTCGGTACTCGTTGCTGGCGGTCGGTGGGCCGTGCGCGGGGCCACGGGGCCGGTCGTGCTGGTCGGGGTGACAGGATTTGAACCTGCGGCCTTCCGCTCCCAAAGCGGATGCGCTACCAAGCTGCGCTACACCCCGCGCTGACCTCGATGATCCTAAGGCCCCTCGAAGCCATGTCCGCCACAGGCTTCGCAGCGACCGCACGGACTTCACGGGATGGTCACAAAGCCGCGTCGATTAGATTTGATCTTCGTCGCCAGCTACAGTCACGCTCGACTAGACACATGCGGGCGTAGCTCAATGGTAGAGCCCTAGTCTTCCAAACTAGCTACGCGGGTTCGATTCCCGTCGCCCGCTCGGGCTAACTATCTTCTCGATAGAGAGGCGCCATGCGCGACCTGAAGACGGACGCGCCGATTCATGGCTCATGTGCGCCGGACTTCGTCGGGGTACGCGACGCCTTCGAGCGCAATTTCACCCATGGCGGTGAGGTCGGCGCGGCCGTCGCGGTCTGGGTGGACGGGTCGCTGGTCGTCAATCTGTGGGGTGGCTGGGCCGACGCCGCGCGCACCCGACCCTGGCAGCAGAACACCCTGACCACGGTGCTGTCCGGCACCAAGGGCCTGTCCGCCACCTGTGTGCACCAACTGGCCGACCGCGGGCAGCTGGACCTGCAGGTGCCGGTGGCTCGCTACTGGCCCGAGTTCGCCCAGGCGGGCAAACAAGACATCACCCTGGCGATGGTGATGAGCCACCGATCCGGGGTGATCGGGCCGCGCACCCGGATGCGCTGGGAACAGGTCGCCGACTGGGACTACGTCTGCGAACAGCTGGCCGCTGCCGAGCCGTGGTGGGAGCCGGGCACCACCCAGGGCTACCACATGACCACCTTCGGTTTCATCATGGGCGAGGTGTTCCGCCGGGTCACCGGCCGAACCATCGGCCACTACCTGCGCACCGAGATCGCCGGACCGCTCGGAGCCGACGTCCACATCGGGTTGCCGCTGGCCGAACAACACCGCTGCGCCGAGCGGGTCAACAAGCCGCACGCCCGCGACCTGCTGGCCGACGCCAACGCCCCCACCGACCCGAGGAGCCTTGCCGAGCACCCCAAGGCCGGGCTGTCCATCTCGATGGGTTTCGCCCCCGACGACGAGCTGGGTTCGCACGATCTGAACCTGTGGCGCGAACTGGAGTTCCCGGGCACCAACGGGCAGGTGTCGGCGCTCGGCTTGGCGACCTTCTACAATGCGCTGGCCCAGGAGAAGTTGCTCAGCCGCGAGCACATGGACCGGGTGCGGGTGTGCCAGGGCGGGCTGGACACCGACCTGGTGCTGGGACCGCGGGTCGCCGACCACGGCTGGGGTCTAGGGTACATGCTCAACCAGCGGTGCGTCAACGGACCCAACCCACGGATCTTCGGCCACGGCGGGCTGGGCGGCTCGTTCGGATTCGTCGACCTGGAACACCGGATCGGCTACGCGTACGTGATGAATCGCTTCGACGCCACCAAGGCCAACACCGATCCGCGGAGCCTGGCGCTGTCCAACGAGGTCTACTCCGTGCTGGGCGTCCGCTAGCGGTACTGGCGATCGAGCGGGCGGGGCTCACTTCTGACAAGTGGGGCACCAGAACACGTTTCGGCCCTCCAGCACCGCGGTCCGGACGGGCTCGCCGCACACCCGGCAGGCCTCGCCGGCCCGCCGGTACACGTAGGTGCGCGGCCGGTCGGGACGATAGGACGGCGCGCTGCGGTCGTGTTCGGGCCGCACCACGATGATCTTGCCGCGCCGCAGGCCCACCTTCATCAGCGCCACCAGATCGGTCCAGGCCGCATCGAACTCGGCCTCGCCCACGTCGCGGCCCGCCCGGTACGGGTCGATGCCGTGCCGGAACAACAACTCGCTGCGGTACACGTTGCCCACCCCGGCCATCACGGTCTGGTCCATCAGCAGCGCGCCAATAGGTCTGCGCGACTTGGCAATTCGCTGCCAGGCCCAGGACGGGTCGGCGTCGTCCCGCAACGGGTCGGGGCCCAGCCTGGCCAGCACGTCGCTGACCTGCCCCTCGTCGATGACCTCGCCGACCGGCGGGCCGCGCAGGTCGGTGCCGCGGCCGGCGCCGACCATGCGCATCCGCACCTGCCCGACCGGGTCGGGCAACGGCCCGTCGCCGGGACGTTCCCATTCGCTGAAGGAGCCGTACAGTCCCAGGTGCACGTGCACGATCGGGCCGCCCGCGTAGTGGTGAAACAAGTGTTTGCCCCAGGCGCTGGTGCGCCGCAACACCCGGCCGTCGACCACCGCGGCCGCCGCGGCGAAGCGGCCCTGCGGGCTGGACACCGCCACCGGCGCGCCGGCGTACCGGCGTTGATGCAGCCGGGCCAGCCGGTGCAGCGTATGGCCTTCGGGCACGCGCGGACCCCGCCGACCTCAGCCCACGGCGCCGGGTACCGGCGGGGCTTGGTAGGTGCGTTCGTATTCGGCCAGTATGTCGATACGACGTTGGTGGCGTGGGGCTTTCGACCACGGCGTGGTCACAAAGGCGTCGACGATGGCCAGCGCCTCGGCCACGGTGTGCATGCGACCGCCGATGCCGATCAGCTGGGCGTTGTTGTGCTCGCGCGCCAGCTGCGCCGTTTCCACGCTCCAGGCCAACGCGCAGCGGGCGCCGGGGACCTTGTTGGCGGCGATCTGCTCGCCGTTGCCCGACCCCCCGAGCACGATGCCCAGGCTGTCCGGGTCGGCCACGGTGCGCGTCGCGGCGGCGATGCAGAACGCCGGGTAGTCGTCGTCGGCGTCGTAGCTGAAGGCGCCGCAGTCGATCGGCTGGTGGCCGGACTGCTCGAGGTGGGCGATGATCTGCCGCTTGAGCTCGAATCCGGCGTGGTCAGAACCGAGGTAGACGCGCATGCCCGCAATCCTTACACAGCCGCGGGCCGCCGGGCCCGCGGCTGTGTGCGGCAGGCTAGTCGAATCCGGGCTTCTCGTCGCGGGTTCGCTTGAGTTCGAAAAAGTGCGGGTAGGACGCGAACGTCACCGAGGCGTCCCACAGCTTGCCCGCTTCCTCGCCGCGCGGGATCCGGGACAGCACCGGCCCGAAGAACGCCACGTTGTTGACGTGGATGGTGGGGGTGCCGACGTCGTCGCCGACCGGGTCCATGCCGGCGTGGTGGCTCTTGCGCAGCGCGCCGTCGTAGGCGTCGGTGTCGGCGGCCTCGGCCAGCTCGGCCGGCAGGCCCACCTCGGCCAGCGACTGCTTGATCACGTCGGTGAGGTCCTTGTTGCCCTCGTTGTGGATGCGGGTGCCCATCGCCGTGTACAGCGGCGCAAGCACCTCGACGCCGTGCGCCTGCTCGGCGGCGATGGCCACCCGCACCGGGCCGAACGCCTTGGCCAACCGCTCCCGGTATTCGTCGGGCAGGCCCTCGCGGTTCTCGTTGAGCACCGCCAGGCTCATCACGTGGAAGTTCACCTCGATGCCGCGGACCTTTTCCACCTCGAGGATCCAGCGTGAGGTAATCCATGCCCACGGGCACAGCGGGTCGAACCAGAAATCGGCTTTGTTCTTCGCGGGGGCCTGCTGCGCCATGGCGGATCCTCTTGTGTGGGAGTTGCTCGTGGAGTTGAAAGACTGATCTGCACAACCGTAGGCGTCTGCATCCTGTTCCCGGTTTGCCCGCCCCGTAAGTTGGACACGTGGCACTTCCCAATCTCACCCGCGAACAAGCCGTCGAGCGCGCCGCGCTGGTCACCGTCGTCGGCTACCGGATCGACCTCGACCTCACCGACGGGAACGGCGGTCCCGGCGAACGGACCTTCCGCTCGATCACCACGGTGGTGTTCGACGCGCTGGCCGGCGCCGACACCGTCATCGACATCGCCGCCGACACCGTGCGCAGCGCCACGCTCAACGGTCGCGACATCGACGTCTCCGGCTACGACGAATCCACCGGGATCCCGTTGCAGGGGCTGGCCGACCGCAATGTCGTCGTGATCGACGCGGAGTGCCGCTACTCCAACACCGGCGAGGGTCTGCATCGCTTCGTCGACCCGGTCGACGACGAGGTCTACCTGTACTCGCAATTCGAAACCGCCGACGCCAAGCGGATGTTCGCCTGCTTCGACCAGCCCGACCTCAAGGCGACCTTCGACGTGCGGGTGACCGCGCCCCGGCACTGGAAGGTGATCTCCAACAGCGCGGCGGTGTCGGTGAACGACGCGGCGCAGCACCGGGTGCACACGTTTGCCACCACGCCGCGGATGAGCACCTATCTGGTCGCCCTGATCGCCGGCCCGTACGCCGAGTGGAAGGACAGCTACGTCTACGAGCACGGGGAGATCCCGCTGGGCATCTACTGCCGGGCCTCGCTGGCGCAGTACATGGACGCCGAACGGCTCTTCACCCAGACCAAGCAGGGATTCGGCTTCTACCACAAGAACTTCGGGATGCCCTACGCGTTCGGCAAATACGATCAGCTGTTCGTGCCCGAATTCAACGCCGGCGCAATGGAAAACGCGGGCGCGGTGACCTTCCTCGAGGATTACGTGTTCCGCAGCAAGGTCACCCGGGCCTCCTACGAGCGGCGCGCCGAGACGGTGCTGCACGAGATGGCGCACATGTGGTTCGGGGACCTGGTCACCATGGCCTGGTGGGACGATCTGTGGCTGAACGAGTCGTTCGCCACCTTCGCATCGGTGCTGTGCCAAAGCGAGGCAACGGAATTCACCGAGGCGTGGACGACGTTCGCGACCGTGGAGAAGTCGTGGGCCTACCGCCAGGATCAACTGCCGTCGACGCATCCGATCGCCGCCGACATCCTGGACCTGGCCGCGGTCGAGGTGAACTTCGACGGGATCACCTACGCCAAGGGCGCTTCGGTGCTCAAACAACTCGTCGCCTACGTCGGGCCGGAGCACTTTTTGGCCGGGCTGCGCGATTACTTCCGCACCCACGCGTTCGGCAACGCCACCTTCGACGATCTGGTCGCCGCGCTGGAGAAGGCATCCGGCCGCGACCTGTCCGACTGGGGTCGGCAGTGGCTGAAGACCACCGGGCTGAACACGCTGCGGCCGGATTTCGACGTCGACGACCGCGGCCGCTTCACCCGGTTCGCGGTGACCCAGAGTGGTGCCGCCCCGGGCGCCGGGGAGACCCGGGTGCACCGGCTGGCGATCGGCATCTACGACGACGGGTCAGGGAAGCTGGTGCGAGTGCACCGGGAGGAACTCGACGTCGAGGGTCCCGTCACGGAAGTGCCTGCGCTGGTTGGTGTTTCGCGAGGCAAACTGGTTCTGGTCAACGACGACGACCTGACCTACTGCTCCGTGCGGCTGGACGCCGAGTCGCTGGGCACCGCGCTGGATCGCATCGCCGACATCGCCGAGCCGTTGCCGCGCTCGCTGATCTGGTCGGCGGCCTGGGAGATGACCCGCGAGGCCGAACTGCGGGCCCGCGACTTCGTGGCCCTGGTGGCGGGCGGCGTGCAGGACGAAACCGAGGTCGGCGTGGCGCAGCGGCTGCTGCTGCAGGCGCAGACGGCGCTGGGCTCCTACGCCGAGCCGGGATGGGTGCGCGACCACGGTTGGCCGCAGTTCGCCGACCGGCTGCTGGAGTTGGCGCGGGCCGCCGAGCCCGGGTCGGATCACCAGCTGGCCTTCGTCAACGCGCTGTGCTCGTCGCTGTTGTCGACGCGCCATGTGGTGACGCTGGCGGATCTGCTCGACCATGACCCGGCCGAGTTGGGGCTGGCCGGCCTGGACATCGACACCGACCTGCGGTGGCGGATCGTCACTGCCCTGGCCGCCGCCGGCGAGATCGACGCCGACGGGCCCGCGACGCCGTTCATCGATGCCGAGGTGCAGCGTGACCCGACGGCCGCCGGCAAGCGGCACGCCGCGCAGGCCGCGGCGGCGCGGCCGCAGCTGCCGGTCAAGGAGCAGGCGTGGACGACGGTGGTCGAGGACGACACCCTGGCCAACATCACGGCCCGCTCGATGATCGCGGGCATCGCCCAGCCCGGGCAGCACGAGCTGCTCAAGCCGTTCACCCCGCGCTACTTCGCGGCGATCCCGGGCGTGTGGGCGCGACGATCCAGCGAAGTGGCCCAGACGGTGGTGGTCGGCCTGTATCCAGCCTGGAACATCAGCGACGAGGGCATCGCGGCGGCGGACAGGTTCTTGTCGGACCCCCAGGTGCCGGCGGCGCTGCGGCGGCTGGTGCTCGAGGGCCAGGCCGGAGTGAAGCGTGCGCTGCGGGCGCGTCGCTTCGACGCGACAGCTGAGGCGACCCCCGAAGCCTAAAAAGTCCGGCCTCGAACTAGGCCGGCGAGATCCCTGCGCTCAGCACGCGGATCGCGCTGACCAGGCCGTCCACCAGATCGCCCCGCTGGAACGCCGAGGAGGCCGCGGCGACACCCAGCGGCGCGGCCGATTCGGCGCCGCGACCGCGGACCGCGGAACCGTAGACCACCTCGATGACCTTCTGATCGGGTGAGACGGCCAGCAGCACCGCGTTGTCCGGGGTGGGCACGTCGGCCAGGATCTCGCGGGCCCGCGCGGCGGTGCCGGTGCCCAGGTCGCCCAGATAGATCGCGAACCGCGTCTTGGACGCCCGCGACCCGAACTTCAGCGCGTCGTCGATGGCCACCAGGTCCTTGATCGGGAACGGGTAGTGCACGGACAGCTCACCGGGCTCGGTCACCCCGGAGATCCGGCCGCTGGTGGTGATCACCCAGCCGTTGGGCAGCTCGGCGGGCTCCCTCGTCGCTACCTCACCACGTGCCACTGGCGCCACCTCCGACTGTGAATTCCGACGTGCCGTGTCCACCGTGACCGGCGTGGCCGACGTACTCATCGACGGCCGCCCACAGGATCGGCGGGTGGGTCCACTTCTCGCCCAGCTTGTAGGTCGCCGGGTGCGGTCCCTTGTGGGACCAGATCAGCACCGACAAGACGATCACCAGCAACAGCGGTATTCCGACGATGAACAGGTGCATCTGCATAGGGCTCACGACGCAAACCGTATCCCACACACCGGGCTGCACTCGTCCGGACACCGGAATGTGGCTCAGGCCGCGCCTTCACCGAGGTATCGGGCCCAGGCCGGGTCCAGCTCCTTGACCGTCGACAGCAGCCGCCAGTGTTGCCCGGTGGGCGGCAGCGGCGGCCGGCACAGCGTCCAGCCGAGTTCGTTGAGCAGTTTGTCGCCCTTGCGGTGGTTGCACGTCGAGCAGCAGGCCACGCAGTTCTCCCAGGAGTGATCACCCCCGCGGCTGCGCGGCACCACGTGGTCGACGGTGTCGGCCTTGGCCCCGCAGTAGGCGCAGCAGAACCGGTCGCGGTGCATCAGCGCGGCGCGGGTCATCGGGACCCGCGCCCGGTAGGGCACCCGGACGTAGCTGCGCAGCTGGATCACCGACGGCATCACGATCGAGCTGGTCGCCGAGTGGATGACCGGGCCCGCCGGATCGTGATGCACCACGTCGGCCTTGCCGCAGATCACCATGACGATGGCGCGCCGCATCGGCAGCGCGGTCAGCGGCTCATAAGTGGAATTCAGCAGCAGCACCCGCCGGCGACTCCAGATGGACATGCTGTCCGTGCGGGTGGGTGGATGGGTTTCAACGCTGTGCAGCGAGGACGCAGTCGGGGGCCCGGTCAACCCTGCCGCGGCCACCTGGCTGCGGTGGCGGCGGCGCTTCTTGCCCTGCGCCATAGATCCTCCGCGAACAGTCCACCATGATTCGCCGCCAATCGCACGCCTATTGCAGGTGAACGCCGTGTCGATCCGGTGAACAGCCGGAGTGGGCTCGGGGCGGTCCGGTGCGTGACGGCGCGGATGCACCACAATGGACGGCGATGGATCAGGTGAGCTTTTACGACGCGGTCGGCGGTGCCGAGACGTTTCAGGCGATCGTGTCGCGGTTTTACGCCCAGGTGCCCGAGGACGAGATCCTGCGTGAGCTGTATCCGCTCGATGACCTCGAGGGCGCCGAGGAACGGCTGCGGATGTTCCTCGAGCAGTATTGGGGCGGCCCGCGCACCTACTCGGACCGGCGCGGGCGTCCGCGGCTGCGGATGCGTCACGTGCCGTTCCGGATCACTCCCCTGGCCCGCGACGCCTGGCTGCGCTGCATGCACACGGCGGTGGCGTCGATCGACTCGAAGACACTGGACGACGAGCACCGTCGCGAGCTGCTCGACTATCTGGAGATAGCCGCGCACTCGCTGGTGAATTCTCCGTTGTGATGTCAGCCCACAAAACCGAGCGGGGTGCGATGCAATCCAAGCCGTGGTGGTCGAGCGCGGTGTTCTATCAGGTGTATCCGAGGTCGTTCGCCGACAGCGACGGCGACGGCGTCGGCGACATCGACGGGGTGACGGCGCATCTGGACCACCTCGAGCAACTGGGCGTCGACGCGATCTGGCTCAATCCGGTCACCGTCTCCCCGATGGCCGACCACGGCTACGACGTCGCCGACCCGCGCGACATCGACCCGCTGTTCGGCGGGATGGCCGCGATCGAACGGCTGATCGCCGCGGCGCACCGGCGGGGCATCAAGATCACCTTGGACGTGGTGCCCAACCACACCAGCTCGGCGCATCCGTGGTTCCAGGCGGCGCTGGCCGCCGGGCCGGGTTCCGACGCCCGGCAGCGCTACTTCTTCCGGGACGGCCGCGGCGCGGACGGCGAGCTGCCGCCGAACAACTGGACCTCGGTGTTCGGCGGGTCGGCCTGGACCCGGGTGCTCGAACCCGACGGCAATCCCGGCCAGTGGTATCTGCACCTGTTCGACACCGAGCAGCCCGACCTGAACTGGGAGCACCCGGACGTCTTCGACGACTTCGAGAAGACGCTGCGGTTCTGGCTGGAGCGCGGCGTGGACGGCTTCCGCATCGACGTGGCGCACGGCATGGCCAAACCGGCCGGCCTGCCGGATTCGCCGGACCTCGAGTCCAAGGTGTTGCACCACAGCGACGACGACCCGCGCTTCAACCACCCGAGCGTGCACGACATCCACCGCGACATCCGCAAGGTGGTCAACGACTATCCCGGCGCGGTCACCGTCGGCGAGGTCTGGGTCACCGACAACGCCCGCTGGGCGGAGTACCTGCGGCCCGACGAACTGCATCTCGGGTTCAACTTCCGGCTGACCAAGATCGACTTCGACGCCGCCCAGATCCACGACGCGATCCAGAACTCGCTGGCCGCCACCGCCCTGCAGGACGCCACCCCGACCTGGACGCTGTCCAACCACGACGTCGGCCGGGAGGTCACCCGCTACGGCGGCGGCGAGGTCGGGCTGCGCCGCGCCCGCGCGATGGCGATGGTGATGCTCGCCCTGCCCGGCGCGGTGTTCATCTATAACGGCGAGGAACTAGGCCTGCCCGACGTCGAGTTGCCCGACGAGGTGCTGCAGGACCCGACCTGGGAGCGCTCGGGACACACCGAGCGGGGCCGGGACAAATGCCGGGTGCCGATGCCCTGGTGGGGCCAGGCTCCCCCGTTCGGGTTCTCCTCGCGCACCGACACCTGGCTGCCGATGCCGAAGGAGTGGGCGGCGCTGACGGTGGAAAAGCAGCGCGACGACCCCGACTCGACGTTGTCGTTCTTCCGGCGGGCACTCGAATTGCGAAGGCGCCGTGTGGAATTCGACGGCGGCGGTGTCGAGTGGCTGGAGGCGACCGCCGATGCGGTGACGTTCCGGCGTCCCGGCGGGCTGGTGTGCGCCCTCAACAGCGGCGAGCAACCGGTGCCGCTGCCGCCGGGCGAACTGGTGCTGGCGAGCGCGCCGCTGCTGGACGGGAAGCTGCCCCCGGACGCGGCGGCCTGGCTGGCCTAGCGGCGCGACCGGGGCGAGCGTTTCGCCGCCCGCTGCTCTATATGTTGACCCATGACTTGCTACGAGTGGACAGTGATCGGCGCCGGGCCGGCGGGCATCGCGGCGGTGGGTCGGCTGCCCGATCACGGGGAGGACAGCATCGCCTGGATCGACCCCGCCTTCGCCGCCGGAGACATCGGCCAGAAGTGGCGCCCGGTGTCCAGCAACACGCACGCCGGGCTGTTTCTCGAATACTTCAACGGCTGCAAGTCATTTCGGTTCTCCGAAGCACCGCCCATGCCGCTGCGGGAAATCGACGCCGGCGAAACCTGCGTGCTGGCGCTGGTGGCCGAACCCCTGCTGTGGGTCACCGGGCAGCTGCGTGAGCGGGTCGACACCGTCACCACCACCGCCACCGCGCTGTACCTGTCGGACCGGCGGTGGCGGATCGAGACCCAGCAGCGCGAGATCTTCTCCAGGAACGTGATCCTGGCCGTCGGGGCGGTGCCCAAAAAGCTTTGTCACCCCGGCCTGGAGGAGATTCCGGTGGAAGTCGCGCTGGATCCCGAAAAGCTCTCGCGCCAACCGCTTTCCGGGGCGACGGTGGGCGTGTTCGGTTCATCGCACTCGTCGATGATCGTGCTGCCCAACCTGCTGCGCCAGCCGGTCGAAAAGCTGGTCAACTTCTACCGGAGTCCGCTGAAATATGCTGTCTACTTCGATGATTGGATTCTCTTCGATGACACCGGCCTGAAGGTCAGGCCGCGGTGTGGGCGCGGGAGAACATCGACGGGGTGCTGCCGGAACGGCTGCACCTGTGTCTGGTGTCCAGCCCGGAGTTCGCCGAGAATCTGGCGCGCTGCGACCGGGTGGTCTACACCGTCGGCTTCAAGCGCAGAACGTTGCCCGAGACGCCGCAGTGGGGCCGGTTGGACTACAACCCGACCACCGGGATTCTTGCTCCCGGCCCGTTCGGGGTGGGCTCGCGTTCCCTCAGTACGCCGAAGACCCGTACGGCTACGGGCAATTCCGGGTGGGACTGAAGAAATTCGTGGATTACCTGGATTCTGTGCTGCCGCTGTGGTTGCGCTACGGCCCCTGATCCGCGCAACCGCAGGACGGTCGGCATTAAACTCAGCCTGATCCGTTTTCCAGCGCCGGCTCTGCGTGATCAGCCCAGCAGCAGCGGGGGGATCGCCGCGGCGCCGGTACACCGAACCGAACCGCGCGTCCAGCCGCAACCAGGTCGGCAGGATGCGCACCCGGATCAACTCGCCGGCGTCGACCGCGTCGGGCGATTGGGGCAGAAAACCCATGGCGGTCAACGCGAACACGCACCGCATCGGCAGGCCCACCTGTACGTCGCCGGAGCTCACCTGGATGACCTCCTGATCCAACAGGGAAACCGGTGGCCGTGAGAACTGCTGTGCTGCTTGGCAAGTCGCGCTCCCTGCTGAGCCAGGTCGAGCATCACCCGGGCGGGTATGTCCTCGAGGTGGGTGAAGCCGGATTCCGGCGGCAACGCCCCGCGCCACGCGGAGTCCATCGCGAAGCCCGGATCGACGTAGCCCGAGTCGTCCATCGCGGCCAGGCCGCGCGCCAGCGCGTCCGCCCCGACCGACAGATCCGCGGGCCGTACCTCGCCGGCCACCACCCTGCTGGCCAGGACGTCGAAACCCGTTGCCACCCAGGCGGTGAGAAGCCCCAGGGAGCGGGTGCGCAGACGGATGATCGCGGCGTCGTCGAGCCGCAGCGCGGGGTCGACGAACGCGGCCAGGTCGGCGCGGTGGGCGGCCCGTGATTGGGCGTCCAGCCACAGCCCGCGCTCGGCTACCGAATCCACCGCTGCAGATACTCTCGATGTTGCGGCGTGAGCCGCACCAGCCGCTCCTCTTCGATGTGCACGGCGGCCAGTTGCGATTCGGCGATGACGGCCGGCCGGGACTCGTGGTTGGCGTTGACCGAGCGCACCTCGTAGCCCAGCGTGAAGTCGACCGCCCGCAGCCGCTTGGTCCACATGGTCACCTGCAGCGGCGAATCCACAAACCGCAGTTGGCCTTTGTAGGTCACCTTGACCTCAGCGATGAGCAACCCGATGGTCGGGATGTCGACCTCGAACGCCTCCCGCAGGAACTGAACCCGCGCCTCCTCCAGGATGGTGACCATGGTGGCGTGGTTGACGTGCTGGTACATGTCGATATCCGACCAGCGCACTGGCACGGCCGCGACGAATCCGACGCTCAACTCGATGAACCTCTTCCGCTGGTGCGGGTCATGCGACGGATTTGTCGCGCGGCGACGGACAGCGTCGCGAGATCCTTGGCCCCGCTTTCCTGGATCTCGATCAGTGTGCGGCGGGCCCGCTCGACCCGGGAGGCGGACAGGTGTTCCCACTCGGCGATCTTCTCTTCGCCGCTCTCGTCGGGCTCGCCCACCGCCAGCACGTCGAAGCACAGCGAGCGCAGCGAGGCGTAGATGTCGTCGCGAATCGCCAAGCGCGCCAAAGAGTGCCACCGGTCGTTGCGCGGCAGTTCGGACACCGCGGTCAGCAGGCCGTCGGTGCCGAGCCGGTCCATCAGCGCGAAATAGGTGTCGGCGACCTCGGCGGCGTCGATGTCGTTGATGTCGCCGATGTCGATGATGTCGAGCAGGCTGAACCGGTAGAGCCCGGCGGCCACCAGGTAGGCCAGGTCACGGGGCGCGCCCTGGGACTCGAACTCGGCGGCCTCCTTTTCGACGATGGCCTTGTCGTCCCCGCGCAGCCATTCCGACATGCGCGGTGTCAGCGCCTTGACCTTGGCGGCGAATCGGTTGATCTCGGCGCCCACCGCCAACGGCTGGGGACGGTAGTTGAGCAGCCAGCGGCCGGCCCGGTCGATCAGCCGCCGGGCATCCAGGGTGAGCCGATCCGACAGCGCCACAGGCAGATTCGCGGCGCGGATGCGGCGCCAGATCTCCCCCACACCGAAGATGGCATCGGTGGCGACGTAGGTGCGCACCGCGTCCACCGCCGATACGCCGACGTCCTCGACGATCCGGAAGGCGTAGCTGATGCCGGCGGCGTCCACCAGCTCGTTGATCAGCATGGTGGCCACGATCTCGCGGCACAGCTGATGCGCGCGGATTTCCGGGGTGAACCGGTGCCGCAGCGGCGTCGGGAAGTACAGCGGCAACCTGGACGCGAACACATCCTGCTCGGTAAGCTCGGTCTGCAGCATCTGTTCTTTGAGGTCCAGTTTCACGTGCGCCATCAGCGTGCACAGTTCGGGTGAGGTGAGGCCGATCCCGGCCTCGGAGCGGCGCTGAATCTCCTTTTCCGACGGCAGCGCTTCCAGGTCGCGGTTGAGGCCGCGCTCGTCGACCAGGTACTGGATCTGCCGGGCGTGCACCGGCAGCAGGCTGGGCGCGTTGGCCCGGTTGGTGCCGATCAGGTCGTTCTGGTCCTCGTTGTCGGTGAGCACCAGCGCGGCGACCTCGTCGGTCATCGACTCCAGCAGCGGTTTGCGCTCCTGCGGCTTGACCTTACCCGCGGTGACCAGCGAGTCGATCAGGATCTTGATGTTCACCTCGTGGTCCGAACAGTCCACGCCGGCGGAGTTGTCCATCGCGTCGGTGTTGATCCGGCCGCCGGACAGGTCGAACTCGACGCGGCCCAGCGCCGTCACCCCGAGGTTGCCGCCTTCGCCGATCACCTTGGCGCGCACCGACGATCCGTTGACCCGCACCGGATCGTTGGCGCGGTCGCCGACGTCGGCGTCCGACTCGGACTCGGCCTTGATGTAGGTGCCGATGCCGCCGTTGAACAGCAGATCCACCGGCGCCTGCAGGATCGCCTTGATCAGGTTGGGCGGGGTCATCTCGGTGACGTCGCCGTCTGAGCCGTCCAAGCCCAGCGCGTCGCGGACCTGGGGGCTGACCGGAATGGATTTGTGCTCGCGGCTGTACACCCCGCCGCCTTCGCTGAACAGAGACTTGTCGTAGTCGTCCCAGCTGGACCGGGGCAGCTCGAACATGCGGCGGCGTTCCTCCCAGGAAGCCGCGGTGTCGGGGTTCGGGTCGAGGAAGATGTGCCTGTGGTCGAAGGCGGCCAGCAGCCGGATGTGCTTGGACAGCAGCATGCCGTTGCCGAACACGTCGCCGCTCATGTCGCCGATTCCCACCACGGTAAAGTCTTCGGTCTGGGTGTCGACGCCCATCTCCCGGAAGTGCCGTTTGACCGCTTCCCAGGCGCCCCGGGCGGTGATGCCCATGGCCTTGTGGTCGTAGCCGACCGACCCGCCGGAGGCGAACGCGTCACCCAGCCAGAATCCGTAGGACTTGGCGACGTCGTTGGCGATGTCGGAGAAGGTGGCGGTGCCCTTGTCGGCCGCCACCACCAGGTAGGCGTCGTCGCCGTCGCGGCGCACCACTTCCGGTGGCGGGCTGACCTTTCCGGTCGCGTGGTCGACGTTGTCGGTGACGTCGAGCAGGCCGGAGATGAACAGCTGATAGCAGGCCACCCCCTCGGCGCGGGTGGCGTCCCGGTCGGCGGCGCCGTCCCCGATGGGCAGCGGCGGCCGCTTGACGACGAAGCCGCCCTTGGCCCCGACCGGCACGATGACAGCGTTCTTGACGGCTTGCGCCTTGACCAGGCCCAGGATTTCGGTGCGGAAGTCGTCGCGGCGGTCCGACCAGCGCAGTCCGCCGCGGGCCACCGGCCCGAACCGCAGGTGCACGCCCTCGACCCGGGGCGAGTAGACGAAGATCTCGTACTTGGGGCGCGGCAGGGGCAGCTCGTCGATCAGCTGGGCGTCCAGCTTGATCGCCAACACGTTGCGCGCGCGGGCCGAACCCTCGCGGGTGACAAAGTAATTGGTCCGCAGCGTGGCCTGCACCAGCGACGCGAACGCCCGCAGGATGCGGTCGGTGTCCAGGCTGACCAGCGCGTCGATGTCGGCGGCCACCGCCGCGGCGGCCGCCTGCGCGTCGCGACCGGCCGAGGAGTCGGGGTCGGGGTCGAACAGCGCCTCGAACAGCGCCACCAAGGAGCGGGCGGTGAACGGATGCTCGTTGAGCACCGCCTCGATGTAGGACTGGCTATAGGGAAAGTTGGCCTGCCGCAAGTACTTTGCGTAAGCGCGCAGCAGCACCACCTGCTGCCAGCGCAGGCCGGCGCGCATCACGAGTTCGTTGAAGCGGTCGACCTCGAGGCGGCCCTGCCAGATCGCGGTGACGGCGTCGGCGAATCGCTCGGCCATCGCGTCGCGCTCGTCCAGGGTGGACGCCAGCTCGATAGTCGGGTGCGGTGAGATCTTGAACTGGTAGATCCACACCGGCAGCCCGTCGGAGCGGGTGACGGTGAACGGCCGCTCTTCGAGCACCACCACACCCATGCTTTGCAGCATCGGCAGCAGCTGGCTCAGCGAGGCGGTGCGCCCGCCCAGGAACCAGGTCAGCTGCGCGGATCCGTCCTCGCCGTCGGTGAACACCAGCTTGACCGAATTGTCTTGCAGCTCTTTGGTGATGGCGATGTGACCGATCGCATCGGCCGGGCTGATGGCTTGCTTATAGACCTCGGGGAAGGCGTCCGCGTAGTACTCCGCGTCGGCGTGCCCCACCGCGCCCTCGGCGGCGGCCGCGACCAGCCGGTCGGTCCAGGTGCGGGCCGCTTCGCTCAGCAGGCCCTGGATGCGGACCCGGTTGTCCTCGGAGACATCCACGGGCTTAGCGGTGTGATCGTCGGTGGGCAGGCGAACCATGAAATGCATGAGCGCCCAAGGGGATTCGCTGACCCGGGCGGTGAATTCCAGTCGGGTGCCGACGAATTCGCGGACCAGGATGTCTTCGATCTGCAGCCGCACCGCGGTGGTGTAGCGGTCGCGGGGCAGATAGACCAGGCAGGAGACAAAGTACTGCAGGCTGTCGGCGCGCAGGAACAGCAACGCGTTTCGTTGCGTCCCGAGGTCCACCACCGCTTTCGCCATCGCCAGCAGCCGCTCGGAGCTCAGCGTGAACAGTTCCGAGCGGGGCACGGTTTGGATGACGTCGAGCAGCAGCTGGCCGGGATGGATCGGGTCGCTGTCGGCCATGGCCAGCGCCTCGCGGACGCGGCGGGAGATGGTGGGGGTCTCCAGCACGTCGGCGTTCATGGCGGCAACGGTGAACAGCCCGACGAAGCGGTGCTCGATCACCGCGCCGTCGACGTACTCGCGGACCGCGATCGCATACGGGTAGGCGCCATAGCGCAGGTAGCTGCCCACCACGGATTGGGCCAACACCAGCAGCTGGTCGTCGTCGGTGAGCCGGGGCCGTGACCCGGTGCGGGTGCGCAGCACGCCCAACCCCGGTGAGCCGTCGCTGGAGACCAGGCCGTCGTGCACCCGGCAGCGCTGATAACCCAGCAGCAGGAAATTGCCGTTGCCCAGCCAGCGCAGCAGCGCGGCGACGTCGTCGCGGTCCGGCGCCGAGAAGTGGTTGTCACGGTTGGCTTCCACCGCGGCGGCCAGCTCGTCGAGCACGGCAATCAGGGCCGAGGCGTCGCTGGCCACCTGCTGGACGTCGGCCAGCACCCTGGGCAGCAGTCGCTCCGCCTCGGTGAGGCCCTTGCTGTCGACGGACGGCAGCAGCTGCACGTGGATCCAGGCCTCGCCGGCGTATTGCGGGGCGCCCTGCGGCTTGGGTTCGAGGCTGAGCAGGTCGCCGTCGGGACTGCGGTGCACGTCGAACACCGGCGTCATGATGGCCGTGTAGGGGACGCCGAGGCGGTGCAGAAGCACCGTGACCGAGTCCATCAGCATGCCGCCGTGGTCGGTGACGACCTGCAGCGCCGGCCCGAACCCGGCGGGATCGTCGGCCGGGTAGACGGCGACCCGGCTTTCGCCGTCGGGGCGATGCAGCCCGAGCCGGTAGTGCGCGCTGAGCATGGCCGGGGTGACGAGCGCCGTCGGGACCGTCAGGTCGATGGGCCCGGCCTCGGCGCCCCCGGATTCATCGCTATGCGGACCGCGATAGCTCTCCACATAGGCTTTCGAGATCCACTCGGGGATGTCCTGCTGTCGGGTGAAGGTCGTCCACGGCTTGAGATCCTGCTGAGCTCTGGGATCGATCGTCATGCCGACTGCTCCCAACTGCCGACGGTTGTCAATGTGCTCGAACACCCCGTTTCTCGACGGCGCGGGGGCAGAGCTGACACTAGTCGCGCGTCAGCTTCCGGTGGGTCACTCGGTGCGGCCGGGCCGCTTCGGCGCCGAGCCGTTCGATCTTGTTCTCCTCGTACGCTCCGAAGTTGCCCTCGAACCAGAACCACTTGGCCTCGTTGTCGTCGTCACCCTCCCAGGCCAGGATGTGCGTGCAGGTGCGGTCCAGGAACCAGCGGTCGTGCGAGATGACCACCGCGCAGCCCGGGAAATTTACCAGCGCGTTCTCCAGCGAGCCCAGGGTCTCGACGTCCAGGTCGTTGGTCGGCTCGTCCAGCAGGATCAGGTTGCCGCCCTGCTTGAGGGTGAGCGCCAGGTTGAGCCGGTTGCGTTCGCCGCCGGACAGCACGCCGGCCGGCTTTTGCTGATCCGGCCCCTTGAACCCGAACGCCGACACGTAGGCGCGCGACGGCACTTCGTTCTGGCCGACCTCGATGTAGTCCAGCCCGTCCGAGACGACCTCCCACACGGTCTTTTTCGGGTCGATCCCGGCGCGGGCCTGGTCGACGTAGCTGAGCTTGACCGTTTCGCCGACCTTGACGGTGCCGCTGTCGGGTTGTTCCAGTCCGACGATGGTCTTGAACAGCGTGGTCTTGCCGACCCCGTTGGGGCCGATGACGCCGACGATGCCGTTGCGCGGCAGGGTGAAGGACAGGTCCTTGATCAGGGTGCGCCCGTCGTAGCCCTTGTCCAGGTATTCGACCTCGACCACCACGTTGCCCAGCCGCGGCCCGACCGGGATCTGGATCTCCTCGAAGTCGAGCTTGCGCGTCTTCTCCGCCTCGGCCGCCATCTCCTCGTAGCGCTGCAGGCGGGCCTTGCTCTTGGCCTGACGCGCCTTGGCCCCGGAACGCACCCAGGCCAGCTCCTCGCTCAGCCGCTTCTGCAGCTTGGCGTCCTTGCGGCCCTGCACCGCCAGGCGGTCGGCCTTCTTCTCCAGATAGGTCGAATAGTTGCCCTCGTAGGGATAGGCGCGGCCGCGGTCGAGTTCGAGAATCCATTGCGCGACGTTGTCCAAGAAGTAGCGGTCGTGGGTGACCGCCAGCACCGCGCCCGCGTAGGCCGCCAGGTGCTGTTCGAGCCACTGCACGCTTTCGGCGTCCAGGTGGTTGGTGGGCTCGTCCAGCAACAGCAGGTCGGGCTTGGACAGCAGCAGCTTGCACAGCGCCACCCGGCGGCGCTCGCCGCCGGACAGGTTCGTCACCGGGTCGTCCGGCGGCGGGCAGCGCAGCGCGTCCATCGCCTGCTCGAGCTGCGAATCAAGGTCCCAGGCGTCGGCGTGGTCGAGCTCCTCCTGCAGCCGGCCCATCTCCTCCATCAACTCGTCGGAGTAGTCGGTGGCCATCAACTCGGCGACCTCGTTGAAGCGGTCGAGCTTGACCTTGATCTCGCCCAGGCCCTCCTCGACGTTGCCGCGAACGGTTTTCTCCTCGTTCAGCGGCGGCTCCTGTTGCAGGATGCCGACGGTGGCGTCGGTGGCCAGGAAGGCTTTACCGTTGTTCGGCTTGTCCAGGCCCGCCATGATCCGCAAGACGCTCGACTTACCGGCGCCGTTGGGGCCGACGACACCGATCTTGGCGCCTGGATAGAAGCTCAACGTGACGTCGTCCAAGATCACCTTGTCGCCGTGCGCCTTGCGGACCTTCTTCATCGTGTAGATGAACTGAGCCATGCCGCGGTTGTGCCTTTCTGATTTAGCGAGTGATCTCGCGGACCATCCTAGGCATCGGGCGGTGGGCGGATCCCGCAGCTAAGCGGACAGTGGCACCGGGCTCGTGTCGACGGGCTCGACGGTGTCGCCGCTATCGGCGTCCTCACCAGCGGCGTCGGCCGCCTCCGCCGCGGCCGGGGTGGCCTCGTCGGTGCTGGGACCGGTGTAGCCGGGCTTCTCGATGCGCACGATCGCGCGGGACACATCGGGCCCGACGGAGGTTGCCCACATATCCAGCGACGAGCGACGGTTGCCGTCGCGGTCCTCGTATTCGCTGGTGTACACGTGACCCACCACGATCACCGGTGCGCCCTTGCCCAGCGCGGCACCCACCCCGGTGACCAGCCGGCCCCAGCAATTGACGTTGATGAACAGCGAGTTGCCCGGCTCCCAGCCGCCGTCGGCGGTGCGGCGGCGGCAATTGCTCGCGACGCGGAACTTGATGACCTCCTGGGCGCCGACCTGGCGTCGTTCGGGGTTGTTGACGATGTGGCCGACCACGGTCAGCGGGGTTTCGAACATGGGCTGATCCCTTCCTGGTGTTTCTCTGGCGTGGCGACGGGCTCCTGAGCGCGTCACCGTTCTCACGGCCGCCAGTAAGCCCGGCGGCACCGACGAGGCGAGGGCCCGACGCCCCCCGGGCCGCGAACTTGTGGAAGGAACGGCGACTGTGGATGGATCGGCGAGTTCACGACCTGCAGATCCTGCAGGCCCGGTACCACTACGTACGCCTGACCGGTCGCGGACCCTTCGCCCGGCTTGTCCCGCCCGGGCAGCTCGGCGAGCATCGCGTTGTAGGCCGCCAGCTCGGCGTCGTCGTCGCGGTCGGCGGCACGGTCCAGCCGCTTGGCGGTGCGCCGGTCGCTGCGCGCCCACTGCACCAGCAGCGCCAGCATGACGATCACCAGCGGGAATTCGCCCGCCGACCAGGCGATGTCGCCGCCCAGCCGTTGATCGCCGAGCAGATCGGTGTGCCAGCTGAAGCCCAGCGAGCGGTAGTAGTCGGCGCCCAGCACCTTCCGGGTGCCCATCAGCTACCACCCCGAAGAAGGCGTGCAGCGGCAGCGAGGCGAACACCACGGCCAGCTTGGCCAGCGGCGGGATCGGCCGCGGCGTCGGGTCCACCCCGATCACCACCCAGTAGAAGAGGTAGCCGCTGAGCAGGAAGTGCAGGTTCATCAGCAGGTGCCCGGCATGACTGCTCGCGGTGGTGTCGAACAGGTTGGACAGATACAGCCCGTAGAAACCGGCCACGAACAGCACGGTGGCCACCACCGGGTTGGTGAGCAACCGGGAGAACCGGCTGTGCAGCGCGGCCAACAGCCATTCGCGCGGTCCCGGCGGATCGCCGCGGCCGGCGGCGGGCAGCGCGCGTAACGCCAGGGTGACCGGAGCGCCCAGCGCCAGCAGGATCGGCACCAGCATGGACAGGCACATGTGCACCACCATGTGCATGCTGAACATGGCCGGCATGTAGCGGCCGACCCCCGACGACGTGACACACAGCAACACTAGGCAGCCGAGCAGCCAGGACGACGTGCGGCCCGGTGGCCAGCCGTCGCCGCGGCGGCGCAGCCGCACCACATCGGCGACATACAGCCCAGCCAAGACGATGGCGGCGGTGCCGAAGATCAGGTCGAAGCGCCAGTCGAACAGGATGCGCGTCAGCGTCGGCGGTCCGTCGAAGTCGTAGCCGATCTCGGCCTCGGCGATCGAGAGCAACCGGGCCGGCGGCGGTGGGGCACGGTGCGGCCCAGCCCGACGGCGACGCCGAAGGTCAGGCCGAACAGCGCGGCCTCGATCAGGGCCGGCCGCAGCAGCGCGCGGCGCACCCGCCCTGAAGTCGAAACCGCTTGCAGCGCAGCCACATTCACCCGCCGCGGACGCCAACCCACGCCGCCCAGCAGGCACAGCGCCGCGGCTTTGGCCAGCACCAGCCGGCCGTAGCCGGTAACCAGCAGGTCGCTCGGCTGGACCCGCACCGCGGCGTTGACCAGTCCGCTCAGCACCATCGCGACCCAACACCACAGCGCGATGGCCGAGAAGCGCCGCGTCGCCAGGACCAGGTGACCGCCGCCCTGACCGCCGCGCAGCTCATAGGCCAGCAGGGCCAGCAAGCCGCCGGCCCGCAGGGCGGCGGCGACCAGGTGGATCAGCAGGCCGTTGGTGGCCAGGTCGTGGGAGCCGCCGGCGGACGAATGCCCGGTCAGGCCGAGCGGGATCAGGGTCGTCAGCGACGCGGCCAGCAGCACCGGGGCCCACGACCAGCGCAGCACCGGCAGGCTGGCCAGCGTGATGGCCGCGGCCAGCATTGCGGTCCAGCGCCAGGCCGAGGCGGTGGTGATGAGACCGGCCAGCGACCACATCTGGGCGGGGCGCAGGTCGGCGACGGGGTGACCGGACACGTCCGACAGGGTGAGCGGGACCAGCAGGGCGGCGCACACCGCCCACACCCCGGACGCGACGGTGCCCAGTCGCAGCGCCCGGTAGCCCTCGGCGTCGAGCACACCGCTGGGTTGCGGCGGCACCAGGAAGGCGGCGACCAGGAAGGAGCCGACCGCGAGCACCGCGGCGATCTCGCCGGCCGCGCGCAGGAAGGGCAATCCCAGGGTGGTCACCGGGCCCGGGCCGGGCAGCCCGGTCGCGGTCAACGCGCTCGCCAGCGACAGCGTGCCGATCCCGGCGGCCGTGCAGCCGGCCAGCACCGGCCACACCAGCATGCGGCGCTGCGGGACGGCCTCGGTCGAGGCGGTGCCGGCCGGCGGGGCGACGGTCATCCCCCAAGGGTATTGGCGGGGCGGTCGGCTATCCCGGTCGGCTGTCCAGACTCTCCCAACGCGCCTTGGCCTCCCGGGCCACGAACTGCTCGCGCGCGATGCGGCCGGCGTAGTCGAAGTCTTGCAGGATGGCGCGCAGCTCGCGCAAGAACGCGTCCCGTCGTTCGGCCAGGTCCGGGGCGGCCGCTATCAGGTCCTGGTCCTCGACGACCTGACGTGCGGTGGCGAACAGCAGAGCCGACACCGATTCGCTGCTGCGGATCCGGGTTTGTGCCACGTACTGCCGCCCCACCCCCAAGGCCAGCCGCGTCAGTTCCTTGTGCCCGATGTCCGCGGGGGCGTCGCGCAACACGTCGGCGACGATCTCGTAGGCCTCGAAGAACACCCGCAGCATCGCTTCGGCCATCAGCGGCCGCTTGGCGAACAGCAGCGCATCGATCTCGTCGCCGCCGGCGGCGACGTGCTCCTCCCAATTGTCGTGCCAGGCCATCTCTTCGGCGATGTTGTCCCGGAACGTCGCCGAGTCCGCGAAGTAGAAGTCGAACTTGAGCAGATCCCGCAGCCGCATCGCCTGGCCCCAGAAGGCCTGCAGGCGGTCGCCGTCGGCGTGCTTGGCGTGTGCCAGCGCCAGTTCCACGATGGAGGTCTCCAGAAAGGCATGGATCACCGAGTTGCGGTAGAACGCCGCGGCGTGCTGGTGTTCGGGCGTGATCTGCCACACCGGCTCCCGGCCACCGTCGACCCGGGTGATGGGGTGCCCGTTGGACAGCGCGTCCACCGCCGCCCGCGCGCCGTCCGGCGAGCGCAGCCGCAGGGCACTGGTCGACATCGGATTCTGTTTGCGTTCCAGGTAATCCAGGGAGTCCTGCAGGGTGTGATGCAGTTGGCGCAGGGTCAACGCCGCGCCGCGGGTGGTCAGCAGCAGTGCGCACACCAGCCCGGTCGCCGTCACTGGCGGCGCCTGCAGGATCCGCCAGGCGACTTCGAAGGACATCTTCTGCAGCGCAAGGCGTTTGGCGTCGGGGTCCTGCGCCAGCGGGCCGTGCGCCGCACCCAGGTATTGGCGCATCGACACGGCCTCGGGGAATCGGACGTAGATCTTGCCGTAGTTGCGTTCGCCCTGCGCCCGGATGAAGTTGTACAGCCAGCCCACGCCTTCGGGCGTCTTCTCCCCACCGCGGGCGTAGGCGGCGTACTCCGCGGTCTCGTGCAGCTGATCGAAGCTGATCGAAACCGGTTGCAGCAGAATGTCTTCGCTGCGGCCGTCCAGGTAGGCGTCGGCGACGTAGGACAGCAGGCCGAGTTTGGGCGGCAGCATCTTGCCGGTGCGCGAGCGGGTGCCCTCGATGGACCAGCTCAGGTTGAACCGCTTCTCGACGATGTAGCCGACGTATTCGCGCAGGACGTACTTGTAGAGCTGGTCGTTGCCGATGTTGCGGCGGATGAAGATGACACCGGAGCGCCGCAGCAGCGGCCCCATCGCCCCGAACGACAGGTTGACGCCGGCGAAGACGTGCACCGGCGGTAACCGGTTCTCCTGCATGGCCACCGGCACCACCGCGCCGTCGATGTAGGACCGGTGCGAGAACAGCAGCACCGCGGGGTGGGCTTCCAGGGCGGTGCGCATCGCCGCCACCTGGTATTCGTCGTAGTCGATCTCGCGGTCGAAGCCGCGGCTGATCAACCGGCCGAGCACCGAGACCAAATCGACCGATGCCCGGCTCCACCCGGTGGCGAGCTCGTCGAGCATCTTTCCGGCTTCCCCGACGGTGGCGCCCGGGATCTTCGCCAGCCCGGCTCGAAACCTGTTGGATGCCAAGATCTCCGGCTTCACCAGCCTCGGTGACTTGTATTGCGGTCCCAGTATCCGGTATTCGACCCGCTCCATCGCCAAGATGGCGCGGCGGATGACGAATTGGGCGAAGTCGCGCTGGTCGTCGCCGACGGTGGTGTCGCGCCACTGGCGGCGCAGTTCGGAGACGGTGGCCGCCTCACCGGCCACCACCCGGGCACGCTGCGGGGCGCGGCGCAGGATCTGTGCTTGCAGACGCTGGTTGGGATGGTAGGGGTCACGGCCGGGAAACAGCCCGGCCAGCTTGGCGATTCGCCCGCGATCCGGCTGCGGCAGCCAGAACACCCGCACCGGCACCACCGAGCGGTCGTCGCCGACCTCGAGCCGCTCGGCCAGCACGGTCATCTCCGCGGGCGGCGCGTCCAGCGCGGGCAGTTTGACCAGCTCGAATCGCGCACGCGGATGACCGGCGCGCTGCTGCTCCAGCCAGGCGGTGACCAGGTCCACCTCGACCGGAGAGGCCATGGACGCCAACACCAGCGAGTCTTGTTCAGTGAGCAGCGCGCTGGCGTCTGCCGCCGGTTCGGTCACGGACGCCCTCGGGGCGGCGCTTCGGGTGGTTCGGCGCCGATCGGGTCGGCGGCGCCGGCGGGGCTCACTTCCCCGTTGTGCGACGCGGCCGCTTCCGGGTTCGGTGTGGCCGGGGTGGTGCGCGACTTCGGTTTTGCTGCAGTCTTTTTCGCGCGCGTCTTGCTCGCCGAGGTGGCCGCGGTTTTCTTCGCTGCCGATTTCTTGGCGGGGGTTTTCGCGGGGCTCTTGGCGGGGGTTTTGACAGGGCTTGTCGCGGGGCTTTTGGCGGCCCGGCTGCGCGCCTTTTGCGCCGCTTTCTTCTCCGCGTACAGGTCGACCTCGGGCAGTTCGCAGACCGGCCAGTTGGCCAGGGTGTCCAGATAGAGCTGGCGCACCTCGGCGATGCTCTCCGGCAGCGTGTCAAGTGTCCAGTCCTGCACCGAGATCGGCGGAAAGACGGCCACATCGACGGTACCCGGGTTGATGACGGTCGAGTTCCGGGCGGCGACGAGTTCGGCGTTGCGGATCACGATGGGCACGATCGGGATCCCGGCGGCCATCGCAATCCTGAAGGGCCCCTTCTTGAATGGGCCGACCTCGGTGGTGTCGACCCGGGTGCCCTCGGGGGCGATCAGGATCGACAGGCCGTTGCGGGCCCGGTCTTCGACCGTGTGCAACGTCTCCACCGCGGCGGCGGGGTCGTCGCGGTCGATGAACACGCCGTCCAGCAACTTGCCCAGCGTACCCATCACCGGGTCCTTCTCGAGTTCCTTCTTGCCCACCGCAACCCAGTTGTCGCGCACCAGAGCCCCCGCGATCACCGGGTCGACCTGGTTGCGGTGGTTGAAGATGAAGACCGCGGGGCGTTGGGCGGTCAGGTTCTCCTTGCCGATGACGTTGAGGGGCACCCCGGCAATGGCCAGCGACAACTGGGAGAACGTGGAGGTGAAGAAGTTGACGCCGCGGCGCCGGTTGCGGGCCAGCACACCGACGCCCACCGCGCCGGCCGCGACCGGGAACATCGACCCGAATCCGGCGAGGGTGCGCAACTGCCGCCGCAGACCCACCGGGCCGCGGCTGCTGAACCGCAGGATCGGCCAACCGTGTCGCTTGGCGACGGCGGCCATCTTGCCCTCGGGGTTGGTCGGCCGTGGATTGCCGACCAGATACATCAGGGCGACGTCCTCGTCACCGTCGGCGTAGAAGTAGCTCTCTTTGAGATCGATGTCGTGCTCGGCCGCAAAGCGTTGCACCGCAGCGGCTTTGCCCGGTCCCCACAGAATCGGCTTTTGCAGGCCGCCGGTCAGGATGCCATCTTCGGTGGTCTCGAATTTGTTGGTGAGCGTGTTGGGGATGCCGAGGAACCGCGCGACCGGATTGACCTGGATGGTCAGCGCCGACGAGCTGAGCACCACGGTGTGGCCGCGGGCCATGTGGGCGCGCACCAGCTCGCGCATCTCCGGGTAGATCCGGGATTCGATCCGCTGGACGAACATCCGCTCGCCGATCTCTTCCAGGTCGTCGATCAGCCGTCCGGCCAGGGCCGCGACGGCCTTGCCGATCAGGTCCTCGAACTCGATACAGCCCAGGGTGTGGCTGAGGCCGGCCTGCACCATGCCGAGCAGCTCCCCCACCCCCATGTCGCGGCGCAGCAGCCGCTCCTGGGTCAGGATCACCGCGGTGAACCCGGCAACCAGGGTGCCGTCCAGGTCGAAGAACGCGCCAATCCTGGGCCCGGGGGGACTCGCCATGATCTCGGCCACCGAGCCCGGCAGCCGCATGTCGATCTCCCGCGGCCCGGAATCCTCGGTGCCGTGCTGCGGCGCCGGCTGACGCGAATCGCTCATTAGCCGCTGGCCGATCGCGGCGACACGGCGGAGTCCGTGAACGAGGCGGGCACCGCGCGGCGCGCCGTCACCGGCCAGGGCCAGGATCTCGTCGAAACCCTCCAGCAGGCACTGGGCGAACAACGCCTCGTCGCGCACCGAGGCCCGGTCGTAGCGCACCGTGATGGTGCACCAACCACCCCGGAAGATCAGCACCACCATCATCGCCACACCGGGCAGCGGGCCGATCCCGCACTGGCGCAACACTTTTGCGGCGGCGATGTAGGTGTCTCCGGGGAAGACGGAAACGTTGCTGGCCTGCACGTCGGAGCCGATCACCGAGCCGGTGATCCCCTCCAGCACCGCGGTGGGCAACACGCTGAGCACCGGCGCCAGCGAGCCGATGATGTTCATCGCGGGCTCGTCGCGGCGCTGAGTCATCTGGGCGTGGATCTTCTTCATCCGCGAGACCGGGTCGACGGTGCCGATCGGCGCGGCCAGGTTGACCCCGGTGAACCGGTTGCCGCCGGCGGTGTCGGCTCGGCGCGCAGGTTAACCGGCACCGCCATCGGCAGCGTGCTGATCGGCACCCCGAACGCCTCGTGGTAGCGCCGCAAGGCGCCGCACAGCCCGGCGAGGTAGGCGTCGTTGATCGATCCGCCGCCGGCCTTGGCGGCCTTGTGCAGGTCGGCGAGCGGGATGTCGATCGCTTCGCTGCGGGTGGCCAGGCTGCGCCGGCGCAGCAGCGGCGACGGCTCGGCGGCCCGGTTGAGCACCCGCATGCCCGACATGGCGTACCCGACGATCCCTGACACGGTGGACGCCGGCTCCAGCACCGCCCGACCGGCCACCGACACCGCCCCGGACAGCGCGCTCACGACACCGCCCACAACCGCGAACGGCAGGTGGTTAATGCCTTGCCACATCAGGTCATTGGGCGACAGGTCTTGCGGGACGGGCAGCGGCGGCAGCGGCTTGGGCGGTGGATTGCGTTCCAGGTCATAGATTTCGGCGAACATCTGGACCCCGCCGACACCGCCGGTGACGGCGTGGCTGACGTACAGCAGCGTCGCAGCTTTCCCGTCGGCCAGGGTGGCCGTCCACAGAGGCCGGGAGATGTCCATCGGCGACTGCGGGATGAGCACGGCGAGGTCGAATACCTCACGCAGCGTGCCGGGTTCGGCGACCCGCACCCGGCGCACGTGGAAATCGAGGTTGAAGTCGGGATCGATGACCCAGCGCGGCGCGGTGGTGGGCAGGGTCGGCACCACCACCTTCTGCCGAAGCCGCAGCACCCGCCGGGAGGCGGTTTCGAATCGCGCCCGGAACTGTTGCCAGTCCGGGGTGGTGTCGAGGAGCTCCAGCGCCATGATGCCCGACCGGGTTCGGGGATTCGCCTCGCCCCGATGCATGAGGTAGTCGACCGGCCCGAGCTCGTCGGACAATTTGATCGTCTCGACGGACTCAGTCATGGTCATCAGCTCGACGCGCCAACCTTGTCACCGTCGATCAAGCCTCCTGCCTTGCACCCGTCCGCCGCGGTGGTCTCCACAACGCTAGTCGGGTTGCCGCGCTGGTGAAAGAAGCGGCGAAGACTGTGGCTCAGCCGGCGCTCGACTGCGGCTCAGCCGGCGTTCAACTGGCGGAAGTCGCCGACAGCGGCAGCGAATCCACCAGCGAGCTGACGCGCCGCCCGTAGACCACGCCCAGGAAATCGGCGACGGCGTCGGCGGCCAGCCGGGACCGGACGGTGGGGGTGATGTCGAAGGCGTGGTGCGCGTTGCTCAGTTCGGCGTGGCCCACCGTGCGGGCGCCGGCCGCGCGCAGCGCCGCGCAGAACGCCCGGGCCTGGCCGCTGGGCACCAGTTCGTCCTTCTGGCCGTGCAACACGAAGAACGGCGGCGCGTCGGCGTGCACGTAGGAGATCGGCGAGGCGGCGGCGAACCGCTGCGGGTCGTCGGCGTAGCGGGCCTTGAGCACGAACTGCTCGAGGAACGGGGCCATCAGCGGGTGCATGTTCTCGAAGTCGGTGAAGTCGTAGACGCCATAATAGGGCGCGACGGCCTGCACGGCGGTGTCGGCGTTTTCGAAGCCGGGCTGAAAGGCCGGGTCGTTGGGGGTGAGCGCGGCCAGCGAGGCCAGGTGCCCGCCGGCCGAACCGCCGGTGATCGCGATGAAGTCGGGGTCCCCGCCGTAGTCGGCGATGTTCTCCCGCACCCAGGCGATCGCCCGTTTGACGTCGATCAGGTGCGCGGGGAAGGTGCTGCGCGGACTCTTGCTGTAGTCGATCGAGACGCAGATCCAGCCGAGCTGCACCATCCGGCTCATCAGCGTATAGGCCTGCGGGCGCCGGCCGTTGAGCGCCCACGCGCCGCCGGGCACCTGGATCAGCACCGGTGCGCGGCAGCCGGGCGCCAGGTCGTCGCACCGCCAGATGTCCAGCAGGTTGTCGCGCCCGCCCGGGCCGTAGGAGATGTCGGACGTCTGCGCCGCGTAGCGGCGGTGCGGCCCCGGCCGGCCCAGCAGGCCACCCCGCCGGGCGTGCACCGACGCCACGCTGGTCGGGTGGCATACCTGGTCCCGGAAATCGGGGCCGAGGGCCTCTTGCAGCGCCGCGGTCAGGGTGTGATCGGCCCGCTGCGCGGCCAGTGTTTTGCCCACCCGGCCGATGGAGGGATGCGAGACCCGCGACAGCGCGTGTCCGGTGAGCACGTGCGGCGGAAACTCCGTGAAAAGCCAACCGGCGAAACAGCCCAGCGCGAACGGCCCGCCGCGCAGCACCAGATTGCCGAGCTGATAGACGTCCCGGGCCTCGGCCGCCAGGCGGGCCGCCTGGACGCCGGCCCAGGAGCAGCGCGAAGTGAGATCGCCGGCCACGCTCATAGCCACGTCACCCCTCGACGTCATGCACACGCCTCGTTCGGTTAACGGCCCGTTGCCGACCGATGGTGAACGTGTGTCGAGGTCCACACGATAACCGATACCCACGGCGCGGGAAGGCTTTTCATGCGCGTGGCGCGGGCTAATCGGGTAGCTGCGCGCGGTTGGATAGACTGACCTGCGTATTGCCTCCGTAGCTCAGGTGGATAGAGCAAGGGCCTTCTAATCCCTAGGTCGCACGTTCGAGTCGTGCCGGGGGCACCGAGACCGTGTATGACCTCGGCCTCCGCGACCGGGCGTCGCGCCAACCCCTCGGTGGCGGGCGATTGCCCAGGAGCGGGCCGGCCCCTGTCGCCTAGGTAGTCGCGAGGACTACCTAGGCAATCGATGACAGGAGTGTGCCGACGCTTGTCAGCTACGTGACAACGGGTGACTAGACCTCGATCGTCTGGCTGACGTAGTTCTCCCAGGTGGCGATCTGCGCCGAGTCCACGAGCAGACCCTGGTAATCCGGGTCACTGCTGAGGCTCTGCTGGATCTGGCCGTAGGTGGCCCAGTCCTTGGCGGTGGTCAGGAAGCCGATGGAGTTGGTGTGCCCTGGCCTCCGACCATGTTGACCAGCACCGTGACGTTCTCCGCGCCGTGTTTGCGGGCAAGCCCGCCGGCGCGCTTGAGTTGCTTTTGGATGTCGTCCCACGCGACCCCGGGGTTGGGATGGACGAGGGTGGTAGCGAGGATGGTCATGAGCAGAACCTTCCGCGAGAGGGGACAGGGACTCTAAAAGTCTCCGGCGCGGCGGAACGAGTCGTCTAGAGTAGCCGACTACGCCATTTTCGCGGGCGCGGGTAAGTGGACCCGTGACGTCGCGCCCGCAGGAGGCGCGCGGTTTTTCGCGGCACCCGGCACGCGTGGGTTTGAACCGGGCGCGGCGGGGAACATAAATTTGACAGTAACAACGCTTGCGGCTACGGTCACAGGAACCTCTTCTCACCACTGAACAGGAAAATCGATCGGGATGCCAGCTAGTAGAAGTCGAAGTTCAGCAAACCGATTCCGGCAAAAATAGGCGCTGATGACTCCGTGCTTGAATCCGAATCACAAATACATTCAGGAAGTGCCCTGGATGTCATTCGATCCGCGAAACACAAAATCAAGACGACGAGTATTGTATTCACTGCAAAGACGACAATACAAAACCGCTTTGCCGGTAGCCATCAATTGGCGGGCGCCCGCGAATCTGCCGCCGAACTCAGCGCGCCAAGCGCGCGGCCAGCGCACATCTAAAACCCTTGTGCCATAACGGAAGTCAGCAAGCCAGCGTCGCATCGCCCCGTTCCTCGCCCCGGCGGCGAAACGCCGGACCTGGGTCAACGGGGCACCAACGGCGGATCGGGGCGGCGAATTCCCGGCGCGCCACGCTCCCGATATGTCAGCATGGGCGGGTGAACGCACGCCGATGGGCGGGTTTGCTGGGCGCCGGGGCAGCGACGGCCGGGGCGACGCTGCTGGGCGCGCCGCTACCCGCATCCGCCGCGCCGTGCCCCGACGTCGAGGTGACGTTCGCCCGCGGCACCGCCGAGCTGCCCGGGGTGGGCGGGCTTGGGCAGGCATTCGTCGAGGCGCTGCGCAGCCAGGCCGGCGCCCGGTCGCTGGGCGTCTATCCGGTCAACTACCCCGCCGACGACGACTTCGCCGCCTCGGCATCCGCCGGCGCCGGCGACGCCAGCGCTCACGTCCAGTCCATGGTGGCAGACTGCCCCAACACCAAGCTGGTGCTCGGCGGATATTCCCAGGGCGCCATGGTGATCGACCTGGTCACCATCGCCCAGGCGCCGGTGGCGGGGTTGATTCCGCAGACGCTGAACGCCGACCAGGCCGAGCACGTATCAGCGCTGGCCCTGTTCAGCAATCCGTCCGAACGGTATCTGGGCGCGCCGGTCAGCGTGGTCAGCCCGTGGTACGGGGCCAAAGCCATTGACTTGTGCGCACCCGGCGATCCGGTGTGCACTCCGGGCGGACCGCTGGCGCTGCCGTCGCACGACGAGATGGTCTCCCCCGCGCACCTGCCCTACCGGCAGTCCAACATGCCGGCTCAGGCCGCGACTTTCGTGGCGGCCCACCTCTGAGCCGATCGGCCGCAGCCGAAACACGTTGCGCCACTCGAACTGTGAATGCCGCGGCGCCGGACCCGCCCGCACAGGGCCGCGCTCGTCGGGTCCGGCACGGTCAGGACCGGGATCAAGGACCGCGGAAAACGCACGCCGAACCGCCGGTCATGGCGTTTCGGTCACGCTAAACGGACCGCACCTGCGCCGAAAAATCAAGTGTTGTGAAAAGTTTGCGGTTTCAGCATTCTGGGAACAGCGTGTCAAGACGAGCAGATGACGCTCACGGGGAGATCATTACTTAGAGCGTCTTCTCTTCGAGGGGTTGGCGAAACATGGCGTCGAGTGACTGGCAGCCGGTGGTCCGGGTTGGGAAACCGAGGTTCATAGCCGGAGTTGGCAATCGAATCAAAGTCGAAGTCAAGACCAGAGGCTGGCTGAGCCGTGACTGGCGTTGCTATTTCGGATCGCAAGTCTCACAACAACAACTCGACGCGCGGTACACGTCGTATCCGTGTTGGGACGAGATCCAGCGCATCGAGGGTTCCTGCGCCGAGGACGACACCGAGTGCTACATCGAAATGATCTATGCTGCAATCCATTACGCCAACACCAGATTGCGCAACGATGCTCTGCCGCCGACGATGACGTACAGCTCACGCAGCGACTCCCGGGCCTGTGCGGTGCGCGAACGCCAGGCCGAACTCGATGAGCTGGCCAAGAAATTGGCGAAACCCGAGGCCTGACCGCGCCGGCGCGCCGTGACGGGCGACCGGGCCGCCCGCCCGTCGCCCCGCGAGCAGACGCAAAAGCACCCGACACGCCGGGCGGCAGGGCGCTTTTGTGACTGCTCGCGCTGGGGCCCGGCGAGGGGTCGCAGTACCCTTACCTCGCCCGTCACGCTGTCGCCGCGTCACACATGGCGGCGAGCCGAGACCGCCGCCCACACCCGAACCGGAGGTGCCCGATGGCCCAGTCAAATCTGGTAAGGCTCGGCCGAGACAGGGCTGCAGGAGCTTTACGACGGCTTCATGGCGATCGGGAGTTGCCGGCTGCCCACCATCGCCGCGGTCAACGGCGCGGCCGTCGGCGCGGGCCTGAACCTGGCCCTGGCGGCCGACGTGCGCATCGCCGGGCCCGCCCGCTCTGTTCGATCCGCGATTTCAGCAGCTGGGCCTGCACCCGGGCGGGGGTGCGACCTGGATGCTGCAGCGGGCGGTGGGCCCGCAGGTCGCCCGCGCGGCCCCTGTTGTTCGGCATGCGCTTCGACGCCGAGGCCGCGGTGCGCCATGGCCTGGCGCTCAGCGTCGCGGACGACCCGGTGGCCGCAGCGCTCGAACTGGCCGCCGGCCCGGCGGCCGCCCCGCGC
Source organism: Mycobacterium lepraemurium (assembly GCA_002291465.1). Lineage (GTDB taxonomy): Bacteria > Actinomycetota > Actinomycetes > Mycobacteriales > Mycobacteriaceae > Mycobacterium > Mycobacterium avium. Next base: position 2,860,418 of record CP021238.1, read on the forward strand.
GAGGTGGTGCTGGCGACCAAGGCCACGATGCGCGCCACCATCAGTCTCGGCTAGCTCGACAACGAACAGCATCAGCACGCCATGCGCACCGAGCTGGGGCCGCAGACGCATTCCATCCAATCACCGGAGTTCGCACAGCGATTGGCCGCCGCGCAACGCAAGTAGGCTCACAAATCCAGCAGCGCGGTTTCCGGAAATTCGATCAAATCCCGCAGCTCGCAAACGAATTGCGCCGCCTGCGCGCCGTCGGCGATGCGGTGGTCGAACACGGCGCTCAGCGACATGGTCGGGCGCACCACGACCTCCGTGCCGACGGCCACCGGGTGTGGCTTGATCGCAACCATCCCCAGGATGGCCGCTTCGGGGTGGTTGATAACGGGCACACCGTCGTCCACGCCCAGCGCCCCGAAGTTCGACACGGTGAACGTTGATCCCCACAGCTCCCCCGGCGTGAGCGAGCCGGCACGCGCACCGGAGATAAATTCGGCTGCCCGACTTGCCAATTCACGGGTCATCTTGGTGTGTGCGTCGGCGATGACCGGTACCATCAGGCCCCGCTCGGTGGCCACCGCGACGCCCAGGTGCACCCGATGCTCGATGCGCACCTGCGGCCCCTGCGGGGTGTCGCCCCAGGTCGAGTTCATGATCTCGTTGCGGCGCAACGCGATGACCAGCAGCCGCAGCGTCAGCACGAACGGCGTCATCCTCTGCTCCGCCGGACCAAGCCGCTCGGACAGCCGGACCAGTGCTGTGCAGTCGACCTGAAAGCTGACCGTCGCGTCCGGAATCTCCTTGTGCGACAAGGTCATTTTGTCGGCCATTCGGGCCTGGACGCCCTGAACCGGTCGGACCTCGGCGCCGTTGCCGGTGCCGTGGGCCGCCGAGAGCACATCCTCGCGGGTGATGACGGCGCCGGAGCGCGGCCGCAGCGAGCCGAGGTCGACCATTAGCTCCTTGGCCAGCTTGCGCACCGGAGGGGCGGCCAGCGGGCGGGCGGTCCGCCGGCTGGCATCGATACCGGCATCGGCGCCGTAACCGACCAGTGTGGGCGCCGTCTCGGCCGCCGGGGGCTCGCCGCTCTCGGGGGCGGTGTCCAGCCGCACCAGCACCGCGCCCACCTTGAGCACATCGCCCTCGACGCCATTCATTTCGACGATCCGCCCGGCGTACGGGCTGGGCAGCTCCACCTCGGCCTTGGCCGTCTCCACCGTGCACAACACCTGGTTGAGCTCGACGTCGTCGCCCACCGCGACGTTCCAGTGCGTCACGGTCACCGCTTCGAGTCCCTCGCCGAGATCGGGAACCAGAAACGGTTTGACGCGCTCGTCGCTCACGGCAGCTCCAGCGTGCGCTCGACGCAGTCCAGCAGCCGGTCCGGGCCGGGCAGCCACCACTTCTCCAGCCGGGCCGGCGGGTAGGGGGTGTCGAATCCGCGCGCGCAACACCGGCGCCTCCAGTTCGTAGAACAACTCCTCCTGGATGCGGGCCGCCAGCTCGGCTCCGTAACCCAGGGTCCGCGGCCCTTCGTGCATCACCACGCACCGACCGGTCCGGTGGATGGACGTCGCGATGGTGTCGAAGTCCAGCGGCACCAACGACCGCAGGTCGATGACCTCCAGGCTCCAACCGCGTTGGCGCTGAGCCTCTTCGGCGGCTCCGACCGCCGTGCCGACCAGACTGCCGTAGGTCACGACGGTCACGTCGGTCCCCGCCCGGCGCACCATCGCCCGCCCAATCGGCGGTTCGGGCCGGCCGGCGTCCACCAGGCCGCGGCCTTGGTAGCGACGCTTGGGCTCCAGGTACATCACCGGGTCCGGGCAGGCGATGGCGTGGCGCAGCAGCCAGTACGCGTCGGCCGGGCTGGACGGCACCACCACCTTCAGGCCGGCGGTGTGCGCCCAGTACGACTCGGTTGACTCCGAATGATGTTCGGCGGCACCGATTCCGCCGAACGACGGCACCCGGACCGTCACCGGCATGTCGATCGCGCCGCGGGTCCGGGTGCGGTACTTCGCCAGATGGCTGACCACCTGGTCGAACGCCGGGTAGGAGAACCCGTCGAACTGGATCTCGGGCACCGGCACGAAGCCGCGCAGCGCCAGCCCCACCGCGATGCCGATGATCGCGGATTCCGCCAACGGCGTGTCAAAGCAACGACTCTCGCCGAACGCCTCGGCCGGCCCTTCGGTCACCCGGAAGACCCCGCCCTAGACCGCGACGTCTTCACCGAACACCAGCACCCACTCGTCGGCGGCCATCGCGTCGTGCAGGGCGCGGTTGAGCGCCTGCACCATGGTCAACGCCTGCGCGCCGAGCGCGACGTCCTGCACTGCCGCGGTGAGGGTTTCGCCGTGGCCGGTCAGGCGATCAGCGAGCTGGGTCATCTCTCAATCACTTTTCTCGAGTTCGGTCCGCAGCGCACGGCGCTGCGCCTGCAGCTCCGGCGTGATTTCGGCGTACACCGCGGTGAACACCTCGTCGACGTCGAGATCGGGTGCATCGAACACCGCGTCGCGCAGCTCAGCGCGCATCCGCGTGGCGCGCCCGATCACCCGCTCCTCCAAGCGTTCCGACCACAGGCCCTGGCCCTGCAGGTAGCTGCGGTAGCGCGGGATCGGGCCCAGCACGGCCCAGTGGTCGACCTCGTCCTGTGTCCGGTACCGGGTCGGGTCATCGGAGGTGGTGTGCGGCCCCAGCCGGTAGGTGATCGCCTCGATCGACGTCGGGCCGCCCCCGGCGCGGGCCCGGGCGGCGGCCTCGGCCGTCACCGCGTAGCAGGCCAGCACGTCATTGCCGCCCACCCGGATGCCGGGCATCCCGTAGCCAATTACCTTGTGCACCAACAACGGTGCGGCGATCTGTTTTGCGGCCGACAGGGAAATCGCCCACTGGTTGTTCTGCACGAAGAACACGCAGGGTGTGCGGAACACGGCGGCGAAGTTCAGCGCCTCGTGCACGTCGCCCACGCTGGTGGCTCCGTCGCCCAGGAAGGCGATCGTCACCGAATCTTCGCCCAGCCGTTGGGCGGCCATCGCCGCGCCCACCGCGTGCAGGGTTTGGGTGCCGATCGGGATGGACAGCGGAGCGCAGCACTTGTCGGTGAATCCCAGTCCGCCGTGCCACGTTCCGCGCCACACGGCCCCGACGTTGCCGGGCGGGATGCCGCGCACCAAAAAGGCGCCGCGTTCCCGGTATTGGGGGAACAACCAGTCGGTTTTGCGCAGGCAGGCCGTCGCGCCCACCTGAGCGGCTTCCTGGCCGCGGCAGGACGCGAACAGCGCCAACTGGCCTTGCCGTTTGAGGTTCACGAATTCGCCGTCGAGCTCCCGGGTGAGCACCATCATCTCGTAGAGCCAGCTCAGCGTCTCCGCGGGAAGCTCACGGCTGTAGCGATGTTCGGGGGTGGGGGTGCCGTCGGCGGCGACGAGTTACACCGGTTGCAGGTCGACGGTCATCGGCGGCTGAGATGTCTGCGCCATACCGCCTCCCTTGCTCGGTGCATATCACGAGCGGAAGTCGATCGCCAGCTACACGAAAGGCTTCGCTCGCCGCGACACTGGTGTACTCACCATTATGCGCCCGAATCAGAAGAGACCGCGTTTATTGCACCGACGGCCCGGACGTGTCGCCGCTCGGCGAGGCGGGCCGGCCGCGGCGGGAGGGTCAGCCGGCGGCCGTCTCACCCGCCCGGCGCAGCATGATCTGCGCGTGCTTGAGCACCGGCGAGTCGACCATCTGTCCCTCGAACGCGAACACCCCGCGTTCGCTGCGCGCCGCCGCCAACACCCGTCGCGCCCAGTCCAGCTTCTCCTCGGGCGGGCGGTACGCCTGCCGCACCACCGGGACCTGGCTCGGGTGGATGCACACCGTTCCGGCAAAGCCCAACACGACGGCGTCTTCGGCCTCGGCCCGCAACCCGTCGAGGTCACGGATGTCCAGGTGGACGGCGTCGAGCGCGGCCCGGCCGAACGCCGACGCGGTCAGCAGGGCGGTCGAGCGCACGTGGTGGGCGACGTCGCGGTAGCTGCCGTCGGCCCGGCGGCTCGAACTGCCGCCGAGCGTGGCGACCAAGTCCTCGGCGCCCCACATCAGCGCCACCGTGCCCTGGGCCGCCGCGATCTCGGTGGCGAACACCGCGCCGCGCGGGGTCTCCAGCAGCGCGATCACCTCGCGCGGTGCCAGGGCCTGCACCTGGGCCGCCGATTCGGTCTTGGACAGCATCACCGTCGTGTACGCGGTACCGGCCAACGCCTCCAGGTCGCGGGCGTACTCGTCGGTGTCGGCGGCGTTGACCCGCACCACGGTGCGCTCCGGATCCAGCGACGTCTCCATCAAGGCCTTGCGGGCGCCGGGCTTGTCCGCCTCGGCCACGCCGTCCTCCAGGTCGAGGATTACCACGTCGGCGGCCGCGGCGGCCTTGGCGAAACGCTCGGGACGGTCGGCCGGGCAGAACAGCCATGCCGGACCGGCTGCGTGCGGGTTCACGGGGCCTCCTGGTCGCTTGGGCGCTTCTGCACCAGCATAATGCGCACGGCGCGGGCCACCACGTCACCGTGCTGGTTGCGCCCGGTGTGCTCGAGGGTGACGATGCCCTCGCCGGGCCGGCTCTTGGACTCGCGCTTGCCGGTGCAGACCGTTTCGGCGTAGAGGGTGTCGCCGTGGAAGACGGGCTTGGGGAACGACACCTCGGAGAAGCCCAGGTTGGCCATGATGGTGCCGAGCGTCAGCTGCGACACCGACAGCCCCACCAGGGTGGACAGGGTGAACATGGAGTTCACCAGCCACTCGCCGCGAAAGCCCGGCTGCTGCGCGGCCCAGGCCGCGTCGAGGTGCAGCGACTGGGTGTTCATGGTCAGCGTGGTGAACAAGACGTTGTCGGCCTCGGTGATCGTGCGGCCGGGGCGGTGCAGGTAGGTGGTACCGATCTCGAACTCTTCGAACCACAAGCCGCGCTGGACAACCGATTTCACTGGTTCGCTCATGACAGCCCCAGCGAGCGCGCGATGAGCATCAGCTGCACCTCGGTGGTGCCCTCGCCGATTTCGAGGATCTTGCTGTCGCGGTAGTGACGGGCCACCGGATACTCGTTCATGAAGCCGTAGCCGCCATGGATCTGGGTTGCGTCGCGGGCGTTGTCCATCGCCGCTTCCGACGCGATCATCTTCGCGATCGCCGCCTCCTTCTTGAAGGGCTTGCCCGCCAACATCTTTGCAGCCGCATCGTAGTACGCGGTGCGGGCCACGTGGGCACGCGCCTCCATTCGGGCGATCTTGAAGCTGATCGCCTGATGGCTACCGATCGGTTGACCGAACGACTGGCGCTCCTTGGCGTACTTGACGCTCTCGTCGACGCAGCCCTGGGCGGCGCCGGTCGCCAGCGCGGCGATCGCGATGCGGCCCTCGTCCAGGATGGACAGGAAGTTCGCGTAGCCCGTCCCGCGGGCCCCGAGCAGGTTCTCTTCCGGCACCCGGGCTTCGGAAAAACTCAGCGGGTGGGTGTCCGACGCGTTCCAGCCCACCTTGCTGTAGACCGGTTCGACGGTGAATCCCGGTGTGCCGCTGGGCACGATGATGGTGGAGATCTCCTTCTTGTCCGCGCCGACCGTGCCGGTGACGGCGGTGACGGTGACCAGCGAGGTGATGTCGGTTCCCAAGTTGGTGATGAATTGCTTGCTGCCGTTGATCACCCATTCGCCGTCCTCGAGCCGGGCGGTGGTGTGGGTGGTGCCGGCGTCGGAACCGGCGCCCGGCTCGGTGAGCCCGAAGCCGGCCAGCGCCCGCCCGGCCGTCAAGTCCGGCAGCCACTTGCGTTTCTGTTCCTCGTTGCCGAACCGGTAGATCGGCATGGCGCCCAGGCTGACCCCGGCTTCCAGGGTGATGGCCACCGACTGGTCGACCTTGCCCAGTTCCTCCAGCGCCAGCGACAGCGCGAAGTAGTCGCCGCCCATGCCGCCGTACTCCTCGGGGAAGGGCAGCCCGAACAGGCCCATCTCCCCCATCTTGGCGGCGACCTCGTACGGAAAGCTGTGTTCCTCATCGTGTTTGGCTGACACGAGGGCGACGACGGTCCGCGCAAACTCGGCGACGGTGTCGCGCAGGTCCTGGTATTCCTTGGGCAGCGTTCCCGCGGTGATGGATGTGGTCATGTCTCGTCCTTACTCGAATCGGCCGGCGGGTCGGATTCCTCGGGCACAAACCGGGCCAGCACCTGGTCCACGCTCACCTGGTCGCCGACGCAGACCAGCACCTCCACCCGTCCGGAAACCGGCGCGGCCAGTGAGTTCTCCATCTTCACCGCCTCCACGACGACCACCACGTCGCCTTCGGAAACGTCGCTGCCCGAAGGGGTTTGGACGGCGATCACGCTGCCCGGCATCGGGCTGAGGATCTCGGCCCGCTGCGGGCCGGCGGCGCGGTGACGAAGTCCTTGGTGCCGGCCACCTTGAAGTCCATGTCGCCGAACGCGTACCCGTTCGTCGGCCAGCAGGAAGCGCAGGAACTCGACGTTGGTCTGGACGCCCAGGATCGCGGTATAGCTCAACGCCCGGTCGAGTCTGGCCAGCGCCTCGTCGCGGTCGGCCCCGTGGGCGATCACCTTGCTCAGAATCGGGTCGTAGTCGCTGCCCACCACGGTGCCGGGCAAAAGCGACGAGTCGACCCGCACGCCGTCACCGGACGGCTCGAAGACGCCCAGCACCCGGCCGCCGGTGGGCAGGAAGCCCCGCGCCGGATCCTCGGCGTACACCCGGGCCTCGATCGCGTGCCCACGCAGTTCGATGTCGTCCTGGGCGAACACCAGCTTCTCGCCGGCGGCCACCCGCAGCTGCCATTCCACCAGGTCGAGCATCCGGTCACCGCCTCGGTGACCGGATGCTCGACCTGCAGCCGCGTGTTCATCTCCATGAAGAAGAACTCGTCGGGCCGATCGGCGGAGACGATGAACTCCACCGTGCCGGCGCCGACGTAGTCGACGCTGCGGGCGGTATTGCAGGCGGCCGTCCCGATCCGCGCCCGCGTCGCCGGGTCGAGCAGCGGCGACGGCGCCTCCTCGATGACCTTTTGATGGCGCCGCTGCAGGCGGCACTCGCGTTCGCCGAGATGCACGCCGTTGCCGTGCGTATCAGCCAGGATCTGCACCTCGATGTGCCTGGGGCGCAACACAAACCGTTCCAGAAACAGCGTGTCATCGCCGAACGACGAGGCGGCCTCGCGCCGCGCGCCCACCAACGCCTCGCGCAGCCTGCCCGGTTCTTCCACCAGGCGCATGCCCTTGCCGCCGCCGCCCGCCGACGGCTTGATCAGCACCGGGTAGCCGATCTCGTCGGCGGCGGCCACCAATTCGTCGTCGCCCAGCCCCGGTTTGGCCACCCCGGGCACCACCGGGACGTCGAATTCGGCGACGGTGTTCTTGGCGGTGATCTTGTCGACCATCACCTGGATCGCCCGTGCCGGCGGGCCGAGGAACACCACCCCGGCCCGTTCGCATGCCGCAGCGAAATCGGCGTTCTCGGAGAGGAATCCGTACCCGGGGTGGATCGCCTGCGCGCCGGTGCGCGTCGCCGCCTCGACGACCTTGTCGATGTTCAGGTAGCTGTCCCGGGCCGCGGCCTGCCCCAGCCGCACCGCTTCGTCGGCCTCGAGCACATGCCGCGCAGTGGCGTCGGGATCGCTGTAGCCGGCGGCTGACCGGATACCCAGCCGGCGCAGGGTGCGGATCACCCGCACCGCGATCTCGCCGCGGTTGGCCACCAATACCGTTTCGAACACTGCACTCACATCCGGAAGACGCCGTAGCCGACGGGCTCCAACGTCGCCTGCGTGCACACCGAAAGAGCAAGTCCGACAAATGTTCTGGTGTCGGCCGGGTCGATGATCACATCGTCCCACAGCCGGGCGGTCGAATAGTAGGGGTTGCCCTGGTCCTCGTACTGCGCCCGGGTGGGCGCCTTGAACGCCTCTTCCTCCTCGGCCGACCAGGGCTTGCCGGCTGCGGTGAGCTGCTCACCGCGCACGGTGGCCAGCACCGAGGCGGCCTGTTCGCCGCCCATCACCGAGATCCGGGCGTTGGGCCACATCCACAGGAAGCGCGGCGAGTAGGCCCGCCCGCACATCGAATAGTTGCCCGCGCCATAGGATCCGCCGATCACCACGGTCAGCTTGGGTCCCGCGCGCAGGCGACGGCGGTGACCATCTTGGCACCGTACTTGGCGATGCCGCCGGCTTCGTAGTCGCGTCCCACCATGAACCCGGCGATGTTCTGCAGGAACAGCAGCGGCACCTTGCGTTTGTCGCACAGCTCGATGAAATGTGCTCCCTTCAAAGCGGATTCGCTGAACAGCACACCGTTGTTGGCGACGATGCCCACCGGGTGGCTGTGGATGTGGACGAACCCGGTCACCAGCGTCTTGCCGTAATTGGCCTTGAATTCGCTGAATTCGCCGCCGTCGACCAACCGCACGATCACCTCGTGCACGTCGTAGGGCACCCGCGGGTCGGGCGGCACCACGTCGTAGAGCTCGGTCTGCGCGGCCTTGGGCGGGACCGGGTTGCGCACCTGCCCACGGGCTGGGCTCGCGCGGGCCGAAGGTGGCCGCGATCGAGCGGACGATGCGCAGCGCGTGCTCGTCGTCGTCGGCGAGGTGATCGGTCACCCCGGAGATACGCGAGTGCAGGTCACCGCCGCCGAGTTCCTCGGCCGAGACCACTTCGCCGGTCGCCGCCTTGACCAGTGGCGGGCCGCCCAGAAAGATCGTGCCCCTGCTCGCGCACGATGACGGCTTCGTCGCTCATCGCCGGCACGTAGGCGCCGCCGGCCGTGCAGGAGCCGAGCACCGCCGCCACTTGCGGAATTCCCTTGGCGCTCATGGTCGCTTGGTTGTAGAAGATGCGGCCGAAATGCTCGCGGTCGGGGAACACCTCGTCTTGGCGCGGTAAGAAGGCGCCGCCGGAGTCGACCAAGTAGATGCACGGCAGCCGGTTCTGCAGCGCCACCTCCTGGGCGCGCAGGTGTTTTTTGACCGTCATCGGGTAGTAGGTGCCGCCCTTGACCGTCGCGTCGTTGGCGACGATCACGCACTCGCGCTCGGACACCCGGCCGATTCCGGTGATGATTCCGGCTCCCGGGGATTCGTCGTCGTACATGCCGTCGGCGGCCAGCGGCGAGAGTTCCAGGAACGGGCTGCCCGGGTCGAGCAGGCGGTCCACCCGTTCCCGGGGCAGCAGCTTTCCCCGGCTGACGTGGCGTTCGCGGGCGCGCTCGTTGCCGCCCAGCGCGGCCGCGGCCAGCTTGGCGTTCAACTCGCCGACCAGCCGGCAGTGCTCGTCGGCGAACGACACCCGGGCAGCCTTCGCGGGTGCGGCCATCACCTTGTCCATCGCCGTAGCAGCCTCCTTGCCGTCGGGCGGTCGGAGCTTTGAGTTAATTTTGATTAACTCGGTGGTCGAGAATACCATCGTCGCCGTTGCCGGTCCAGGGAGCGGGCACCGCGGCACGATACGAGTTAATTGCGAATAACTCGTGCTAGGTTGGGCGGGATCGACACAGACGGAGGTCCGTCATAACAACGTCTGCCTCCGAAAGCCGGGTCGGCGGCGCGCAGCCGCCAAATCGGCGGAGCCAGTTGAAGTCTGACCGCCGGCTCCAGCTACTGTCCGCCGCCGAGCGGCTGTTCGCCGAGCGCGGTTTCCTGGCGGTGCGGCTGGAAGACATCGGCGCCTCGGCCGGCGTCAGCGGTCCGGCCATCTACCGGCACTTCCCCAACAAGGAGTCGCTGCTGGTCGAATTGCTGGTCGGGATCAGCACTCGGCTGCTCGCCGGCGCCCGGCAGGTCCGCGCCCGCAGCGCCGATGCGACCGCCGCGCTGAACGGCCTGATCGACTTCCACCTCGACTTCGCCCTGAACGAACCCGACCTGACCCGGATCCAGGACCGCGACCTCGCCTACCTGCCCAAGCCGGCCGAGAAACAGGTGCGCAAGGCACAACGGCAGTACGTCGAGGTCTGGGTGGGGGTGTTGCGCGAGCTGAACCCCGAGCTGGCCGAGGCCGATGCCCGGCTGACCGCGCACGCCGTGTTCGGTCTGCTCAATTCGACGCCGCACAGCATGAAGTCCCAGGATTCCAGGCGCGGCAAGGCGGCCCGCGCCGCCCGATCGCGCACCATCATGCGAGCCATGACGGTCGCTGCGCTGGCGGCCGGAAACCAGTGCCCGTGAGCCCGCCGTCGTAAGGTGAGTCAGGGCGTCAGCGCCGAGCCCGGGTACCCTGCAAGCCATGAGGTGGACATGAACGATTCACGTCCCACCGAGCGGTTCAGTCCGCCGCAGCCGCGGTACTCGCCGTACGTCGATCCCGCGTATGCCGACCAGACTCCGTACGCGCCCACCTACGGCCCGACGATGTCACCCTGGGCGCCCGCCGCGAACGAAACTAACCCGACCAAGCAGCTGCCCGCCTACTGGCAGCAGGAGCTTCCCCCCGCCGGCGACCCGCACGCCCCGGGCATGGCTCCGCCGCCGGGCGGGCCGAAATCGCCGCGCTGGCTGTGGATCGCCGCGGGCGCGGCGGTGTTGCTGGTGGTCGCTCTGGTGATCGCGCTGGTGCTCGCCAACGACGCGATCAAGACGCAGACCGCCGTGCCGCCGTTGCCGGCCATGCCGGAGCCGAGCCCGGAGACCCCGACGACGTCGACGCACAGGTCGCCCTCGCTCACCCCGGCGCCGATACCGCCCACCAGCGAGCCCGAGCCGCCCACCGCGACGACCGGCCCGGCCGCGATGCAAGACGTCGTCTACACCGTGTCCGGGGAGGGCCGGGCGATCAGCATCATGTACATCGACACCGGCGACCTCATCCAGACCGAATTCAATGTCGCGTTGCCGTGGAGCAAGCAGGTCAGCCTGTCCAAGTCCGCCGTGCACCCGGCCAACGTCACGATCGTCAACATCGGTCACAGCGTCACCTGCACCGTGACCGTCAACGGGGTTCAGGTCAGCAGACGCGTCGGCGGGGGGCTGACCATCTGCGACGCCCGCGGCTGAGCGGACATCGCGGCCCGCCGACCGTGGGGCCGATGCACGATTGCCGGCGCGCGGACGGACCTATCCCCCACACACACTCGGCGCGGCGCGAGCCTTCGGCGGGCCGTCAGGTCGCTGTGGCGGCGTCATGCCGCTTCGACGGCGACGGGGGCGCGCCGCGGGACCCGCACCGCCAGCATGGCCAGCAGTCCGGCGGTAAACACCAGCGAGATCCCGCCGAGGCCGGCGCGCACCGCCCCGAACGCGTCCACGAACACCGAGAACAGCCACGGCGCCACGAACGACACCGCCCGCCCGGTCATGGTGTAGAGGCCGAACGCAACGCCTTCCCTGCCGTGCTTGGCCATCTGCAGCAGCAGGGCGCGCGACGACGATTGCGACGGCCCGATGAACATGCACAGCAGCAGGCCACAGGCCCAGAACGCCACCGGCCCGGACAACGCCATCAGGGTCAGCCCCAGCACGACGATGGCCAGCAGGGACGCGACGATGACGGGTTTGGATCCGACCCGGTGGTCGACGAACCCGCCCAGCACCGCACCCACCGCGGCCACCACGCTGGCCGCCACCCCGAACACCAGCACGTCGGCCTGGGAGATGCCGTAGACGTTGACGCCGAGCACCGCACCGAAGGCGAAGATCGCCGCCAGTCCGTCCCGGAACAGCGCGCTGGCGAACAGGAAGTACACCAGGTTGCGATCGCGCCGCCATTCCTCGCGGACCTCGGTCCACAGCTTGCGATATCTGCCCAGCATGCTCGTCGGCCGATACCCCTCGGCGGACTCGGTGAGCCGGTGCGCGACGAACAGCAACGGCAGCGCGAACAGCGCCAACCAGGCCGCGGCCACCAGCATCGCCTCCCGCACATAAAGCCCGTCGCGCAGCGGAACTCGCAGCAGCCCGCGCGTGGCGTTTGGGCCCGAACCCGATCCGGCGATGAAGCCGGTGTAGATCACCAGCAACAGCAGGACGCTGCCGACATAGCCCACCGCCCAGCCGAACCCGGAGATCCGACCGGCGGTGCGCGGCGTCGAGAGCTGGCGCAGCATGGCGTTGTAGGGGACGCTGGCCAGATCGCCGCAGGCCGCCGTCGCCCCCAGCAGCACCAGGCCCGCCCACAGATACCCAGGCCGATCGCGGATGAAGAACATCGAGCCGGTCAACGTCACCGCCGACGCGGTCAACACGCTCAGCGCCACCCGCCGCCGATGCGGCGACTCCACCCACACGCCGACGGCGGGCGCCAGCAGCGCGACCGTCAACCCGGCGATGGCCGCCGCCCGGCCCAGCCAACTCGCCGGCGTGGTGCTGCCGCCGATGCCCACGCCAACACTGCTGGTCAGGTAGACGGCGAAGACGAAGGTGGCCACGATCGCGTTCAGCCCGGTCGAGCCGCAATCCCAGAGCGCCCACGCCACCACCCGCGATCGCACGGGGGCGGCGGCACGTGACTCCGGCTGGCTCATGCCCGGCAACTCTATCGGCGCCGGCGATCGCCTGCCGATCGCCGTTCGCGCGCTGTCTACGATTGGCGCATGCCAATCCCCGCTCCCAGCCCCGAGGCGCGCGCGGTTGTCACCGGAGCGTCGCAGAACATCGGTGAAGCGCTCGCCACCGAACTCGCCGCCCGCGGGCACCATCTGATCGTCACCGCGCGACGGGAGGACCTGCTCAAGGACCTGGCCGCGCGGCTGACCGAGAAGTACCGGGTCACTGTCGAGGTGCGCCCGGCCGATCTGACCGACGCGGGTGAGCGCGCCACCCTGTGCGACGAGCTGGCCGCGCGGCCCATCTCGGTGTTGTGCGCCAACGCCGGCACCGCAACCTTCGGTCCCGTCGCCACCCTCGACCCGGCCGGCGAGAAGGCCCAGGTGCAGCTGAATGTCCTTGGAGTGCATGACCTTACGCTGGCAGTGCTGCCCGGCATGGTAGAGCGCCGCGCCGGCGGCATCCTGATATCCGGTTCGGCGGCCGGCAACTCGCCGATCCCCTACAACGCCACCTACGCGGCCACCAAGGCCTTCGTCAACACGTTCAGCGAGTCGCTGCGCGGGGAACTCCGCGGCTCCGGGGTGCATGTGACGCTGTTGGCGCCCGGCCCGGTGCGCACCGACCTGCCCGACGACGCCGAGGCCTCGATCGTCGAGCGGCTGGTGCCCGACTTCTTGTGGATCTCCACCGAGAACACCGCCCGGGTGTCGCTGGATGCGTTGGGCCGCAACAAGATGCGCGTCGTGCCCGGGCTGACGTCCAAGGCCATGTCGGTGGCCAGCGGGTATGCCCCGCGCGCGATCGTGGCGCACATTGTGGGCAGCTTCTACAAGAAGCTGGGCGGCGGGTAGGCGTTACTTGCGGCGACGGCCTCCGCCGCCGAACTTGAGCCGAATGATCTCCCGGATCCCGGTGTTCACCGCGCTCTGTACGTCGCGGTCGTGCCAGAGCCTTTCCAGCAGGCCCGGCCCTTTAGGCTCCGCGGGTTCCGGCATCGGCGGAACCGGCGGGTAGTCGGACTGAGCTTGCGGCGACCGCGATCCGGTCGGTGCTTGCGGGCCCGGCGGCGGCTGGGCCGGTTGTTGCACCGTTTGGCCGTACTTCGCTTGCAGCTCACTGTGTTTGGCTGCCTTCGTGATCTCCTCTGTCCCGATCGACGCCATCAGCGAGCGGGGTACCCGCATCCGGGTCCAGGCCACCGGCGTGGGTGCGCCCTTCTCGGAGAGCACGGTCACGACGGCCTCGCCGATTCCCAGCGACGTCAATGCCGACTCCAGGTCGTAGACATAGGTTTTCGGGTAGGTGCGCACGGTCTTGGACAGCGCCTTCTGGTCGTCGGGCGTGAAAGCCCTCAGCGCGTGCTGAATTCGCGCACCCAACTGGGACAGCACGTCGTTGGGAATGTCGGTGGGCAACTGGGTGCAGAAGAACACCCCGACGCCCTTGGAGCGGATCAGCTTCACCGTCTGTTCGACCTGTTCCAGGAAGGCCTTGGACGCGTCGGCGAACAGCAGGTGCGCCTCGTCGAAGAAGAAGACCAGGTTGGGTTTGTCGATGTCGCCGACCTCGGGCAGTTGCGTGTATAGGTCGGCCAGCAGCCACATCAGGAAGGTGGAGAAGATGACCGGGCGCACCGACTGACCGGTGAACTCCAGCAGCGAAATGATGCCCCGGCCTTCGCCGTCGCTGCGCAGCAGGTCGTTCGGGTCGAGCTTGGGTTCGCCGAAGAAGGTGTCCCCGCCCTCGGCGTCGAGGTTGACCAGTGCCCGCAGGATGACACCCGCCGTCGTCGCCGACACGCCGCCCAGCGATTTCAGGTCCCCCTTGCCCGCGTCGCTGGTCAGGTGGCCGATGACGGTGCGCAGATCGTCGGTGGTCACCAGGCGGCGGTCGCGCTCCTTGGCCCAGTGGAAGATCAGTCCCAGGGTGGACTCCTGAGTGGCGTTGAGCCCCAACACTTTCGACAGAAGCACCGGCCCGAAGCTCTCGACAGTCGCGCGGATCGGCACGCCGATCCCGTTGGTGCCCAACGACAGGAACTCCACCGGAAACGCCGTGGCCTGCCAGTCGTCACCGGTGTCCTTGGCGCGCGCGGCGGTTCGGTCGTCGCCCTGCCCCGGCCGCGACAGCCCGGACAGGTCACCCTTGACGTCGGCCATCAACACCGGCACGCCCGCGGCGCTGAGCTGCTCGGCGATCAGTTGCAGCGTCTTGGTCTTGCCGGTGCCCGTCGCGCCGGTCGCCAGGCCGTGCCGGTTCACCGTCGCCAGCGGGATGCGGATCTGCGCCGACGGGTCGGCCGCACCGTCGATGACGACCGTGCCCAATTCCAGTGCCTGGCCCGCGACGGCGTAGCCGTCCGCGATCCGCGTCGCCGGTGTTGCCGCTGAATCAGTGCTCATCGTGCTGCGCCCCTCTTCCCCCGGGTGATTCGGCATGCACTTCGCCAACACTCACCCTACGTCGCGGGCCGATCCGGGGGCGAGGGCCGGCACGGACGTCGCCGCCCCGCATTAGGGTGAGCGCTGTGCGCGACGAATTGGTGTGGATCGACTGCGAAATGACCGGACTCGATCTCGGTTCGGACAAGCTGATCGAGATCGCAGCCCTGGTCACCGACGCTGAGCTGAATATGCTCGGCGACGGCGTCGACGTGGTGATCCACGACGACGACGCCGTGCTGGCGGCGATGGGCGAGGTGGTCACCGAAATGCATTCGCGCTCCGGGCTGATCGACGAGGTGAAGGCGTCCACGGTCGACCTGGCCACCGCCGAGGAGATGGTGCTAGACTACATCCGCACCCACGTCAAGGCCCCCAAGACGGCGCCGCTGGCCGGGAATTCGATCGCCACCGACCGCGCGTTCATCGTGCGCGACATGCCCGCCCTGGACTCCTACCTGCACTACCGCATGATCGATGTGAGCTCCATCAAGGAGCTCTGCCGGCGCTGGTACCCGCGGATCTACTTCGGCCAGCCGGTCAAGGGGCTGACCCACCGAGCCCTGGCCGACATCCACGAATCCATCCGGGAGCTGCAGTTCTACCGGCGCACCGCATTTGTCGCCCCGCCGGGACCGTCTACCATCGAAATCGAGGCGGTGGCCGCCGCCCTCAACGAGGGAAAAGACGCACCGGGACCTAGCGATTCGGCCAGCGCACCGCCCACCGGTTAGTATCGACGTCGCCGCGTTCACCCGCACCGGGATCGGATGGCGGCCATGGTGGCTGTAGTTCAGCTGGTAGAGCACCAGGTTGTGATCCTGGGTGTCGCGGGTTCGAGTCCCGTCAGCCACCCCACCGGTCAGCCATGCGTGGCCGTCCACTGCGCGTTCAGGTCGTGCGGAGCCCGCACGACGCTCGTGCACCGGTAACCGGAAAAGTAGTGAACAGACAACGTCCCACCTGGCCCGCAGCCCCGTGGCGGCGCTCGCCGGGCAAGACGGCCGCCGTCGCCGGGGCGGCGTTATTCCTGGCGGGCTGCGGCGGGTCGACCCCCACGGCAACGACGGTCATCTCGACACCACCCGCGCAGACCAAAACCGTCACCGTGACCGTCACCCCGCCGCCCCCGCCGGGACCCAAGACGTCGATCGAGACCAACAGGACATTCATCGTCAACAAGGAGATCGCGGCCGGCACCTACCGCACCGACGGCAAAAGCGGGTGCTATTGGGCGCGGCTGCGAAGCTTCGACACCAACGACATCATCGACAACAACGTCGGCGACGGCGCTCAGGTCGTCCGGATCCTGCCGACCGACGCCGCCTTCATGACCACAAGCTGCGGGACCTGGCGCAAGATCGACTGACCCGGCGTCAGGTGTTGGCGTTGCCCGCCTTCCACTGCGACCACGGGATGTTCCAGTCGCCCAGCCCCTCGGTGCCGGGCAGTGTCGACCCCACGGTGTGCACGACCTCGACGATGTCGCCGCTCTTGCTGTGGTCGTAGAACCATTCGGCGTTGCTGGGGCTCACGTTGAGACAGCCGTGGCTGGTGTTGGTGTGCCCCTGCGCGCCGACCGACCACGGCGCCGAGTGCACGAAGACGCCGCTGTAGGACAGCTGCGTGGCCCAGTCGACTTCGGTGCGATATCCGTTGGGCGAGTTGACCGGAACGCCGTAGGTGGAGGAGTCCATGATGATGTGCTTGAACCGCGCCCCGACGATGTAGACGCCGTTGGTCGTCGGGGTGCTGTCCTTGCCCATCGAGGTCGGCATGGTCTTGACCACTTCACCGTTGACCCGCACCGTCACCGTCTTGGTGGTGTCGTCGGCGGTCGAGATCACCTCGTCGCCAATGGTGAAGTGCGTCTTGACGTTGTCCTCGCCGAACATGCCGTCGCCCAGGTCCACCCCGTAGGTGTTGACGGCCACGTCGATGACGGTCCCGGACTTCCAGAAATGCTCTGGGCGCCAACGCACTTCGCGATTGTTGAGCCAGTAGAAGGCGCCCTCCACCGGAGGATTGGTAGTGATGGTGATGGCCTTTTGGGCCGCGGCCCGGTTGGCGATGTTCTCGTCGAAGCGGATCGCCACCGGTTCGCCGACGCCGACCACCTCGCCGTCGGCCGGGCTGACGTAGGGCATGGTCAGGTGCGCCGGGGAACTGGTCTCGAAGGTCATCTGCTTGCTGGCCGCGCCGCCTAGGCCGGTCGCCTTCGCGGTCAGCGTGTAACGCCGGTTGTAGCCGAGCTGCTCGGTGGTCGACCAGCGCAGGCCGTCGGGGCTCAGTTGCCCGCTGATCGACCTGCCGTTCTCGTTGACCATGGTGACCGAGGCCAGCACGCCGTCGGCGACGCTGACCGTCACCGGCGCATCCACCGTCACGCCGACCGCGCCGTCGCTCACCGAGGCGGTGAGCTTGGGCACCAGCAGGTCGGCGAACGGGGTGCCCTTGTCGAAGATGACCTTGGGCGGCGCTGCCGTGTGGCTGCCGCCGCAGGCGACTGCGCCCACAGCAACCAAAGCCATCGCGGCTGCCAGCCACGATCGGCGTCCACGCAAAGGCGTCATCCAGTGACCTTCCATCTCACGTCGCACAGTTGGTCACCGCTGACCACAGGTAGCTGCCGGCATTCTAATGGGTTTCGGGCGTCGTCCCGTGCGCATCCGCGCCGGCGGCGGCCGTTCGGTGTCGGCACCGAAATCGACTCGCAATCCGGCGAGTCAGCAAACTAGGCGGGCTGGTGCAGTTGCGCCTCGGCCCGGTCGCGGGTCGCGACGGCTTCGACGCGGGCGAGCTTGATGATGGCCGCCGTCATTACCACCACGGCCACCAGCAGCGCGACCGTCCCGGCCCGGCCGGTGTCCAGCGTCTCGCCCAGCACGACCACGCCCAGCACCGACGCCACCACCGGCTGCAACACCTGCAGGGTGGGCATCGACGCGGTCAACGGCCCGGCCCGAAACGCCGCCTGACTCCACACCACGCCCCCCAGCGCGACCAGGATGCAAGCATACAGCTCCGGGGTCCGGGTCACCATCCCGACACCCTGCCCCAACCGCGCCATCACCTTCCTTGGTGAGCACCGCGAACACGCCCCACAGCGACCCGGACACGAAGGCGAACAACACCGCGGCCACGGCGCCGCCCCGGACCCGGCCGGCCACCACGCAGCCTGCCAGCAGCGGCCCCAGCACGAGGGCCACCACCGCCCAGGTGCGCAGCGGCGCCCCGGCGTGGCCGGTCTGCGGATTGCCCACGACGACGACCACGGTCACCGCGGCGGTGAGCAGGGCCGCCCACACCCATTCGCCCGCGGTCACGGCGCGGTGCGACAGCCGGGCGTTGATGGGCAGGGCGAAGAGCACCGAGAACATCAGCAGCGCCTGCACCAGCAACACCGAACCGCCGCCCAGGGCGGCGGCCTGCAACCCGCTGCCCGCCAGCAACAGCGCGGCACCCCACCACCACCACCACCACCGCTGGCTGCGCAGCAGTCCGGCAAACAATTCGACCGGGCCCAACTCGCGGTCGGTGATGCAATGCGCCGCCCGCTGCTGCAACACGTCCCCGGTCGCGACGCACAGCGCGGAGCTCAACGCGAGTAATGCGGCGATGATCTCGGTTCGGGCCACGAGGATCCTCCGTCCGAAAGTTATTGCCCTACAAGCGGATTAGCGTTAAACCGCGAGCCGACGCGGCCCGGCTGGGCCACCTGCGGATTGCGGGTCGCGGCGCGTCGCGGGCCCAGCGCTGCCGTCCCACCCGCACCTCGCCGGCCTCCCCGGTCGCCGACCGTTCGCGCAGCCAGACCATCGGTCGCGGCGCCCACCACGTCCAGCGGCCCAGCAGGTGGACGAACGCCGGGACCAGCACCATGCGCACCAGGGTGGCGTCGACGAGCACGCCGAGGGTCAGGCCCAGGCCCAGCATCCGCATGAACGACACGTGCGCGGGAATCAGCGCCGCGAAGGAAATCGACATCACCACGGCGGCGGTGGTGACCACCCGTCCGATGCCGGCGATGCCCAGCGCGGTGCTCTCGTCGGTTTCGGCGCGCGCCTCCTTGGCGGTCGGCGACGTCTCGCGGATGGACTGCGAGGCCAGCCAGTACTCATGGATGCGCGAGACCAGGAACACCTCGTAATCCATGGCCAGGCCGAAGGCGATGCAGAACAACAACACCGGGATGTTGGCGTTCAGCGTCCCGTTGGGTGTAGTCCCCAGCACGCCCAGGTGGCCGTCCTGGAAGGTCCACACCATCGCGCCGAACGCCGCCGTCAGCGACAACACGTTGCACACCAGCGCCTGCACCGGCAGCACCGCGCTGCCGGTCAGCAGGAAAAGCAGCATGAAGGTGACGACGGCGATCAGGCCGAACACCGTCGGCAGTCGTTTGGTGACCGCGTCGACGCTGTCGCGGTTGATCTGGGCCAGCCCGGTCATCTGCACGGCGCGTCCGCCCGGCCCGGCGACCTGATGCAGCCGGTCGAGCTGGGCGTTCGAGGCCGGTGAATACAGCGGGGCGGTGTTCGACACGGTGAAGAAGGCACTGCCGTTGGCCAGGCCAGTGGCCGCGGTGGGCGGACCCCCGGTGTCCGGCGGAGAAGGTCCCAGTCGGTGCGCTAACCGCGGAGACGTCGGGCACCCGGGACAGTTCGGCGGCGTATTTGCGAAGTTCGGCGGGTGTGACGCCGCGGGCGTCCGGGACGACGACGGAGAGTTCGGTGCCCAGGCCCGGGAAGTCGTTGTTCAGCATGTCGGCGACCTGGCGCGCCGACGCCGAGCGGGGCAGTACCCGCTCGTCGGGAAAGCCCCACTTCACGCCCAGGAACGGCACGCCCAGCAACAGCAGCAGCGCGACGACGCTCAGCCCGACCGGCACCGCGCGGCGCAACACGTACTTCGTCGACCGGTACCAGAACTTCTCCACCAGCGGCTTGTGCGCCGGATCGCGGAACGACCGCTGCCCGTGCAGGATGCGATGCATCACCCGGCGGGCGTCCATCGTGTCCAGTCGGGGCCCGAGCAACACGATCGCCGCCGGGGTGATCACCACCGCGGCGATCGCGACGATGATCGCGGTGGCCACGATGGTGTAGGCCGACGACTTCAGGAAGTACATCGGGAACACCACCATCACCGCCATCGACAGCCCGACGGTGGTGGCCGAGAACAGCACCGTCCGCCCGGCGGTGGCCATGGTCCGGTACAGCGCCCGGTCCCGGTCCTCGGTGCGGGCCAGCTCCTCGCGGTAGCGGGTGATGATCAGCAGGTTGTAGTCGATCGCCAGGGCCAGGCCCATGGCGATGGACAGGTCCAGCGCGTAGGTCGACACGTCGGTGGCGAAGCTGATCAGCCGCAGCACCGACATGGTGCCGACGATGGCCAGGGCGCCCAGCACGACCGGCAGCGGCGCGGCCACCACGCCGCCGAGCACCCACGCCAGCACGGCGAAGCCCAGCGGGATCGCGATGGACTCCATCAACAGCAGATCCCGCTGGTTCTGGGCGTTGATCTGGGCATACGCCACGGCCATGCCGCCGGCGCGCGCGGTGACGCCGTCACGGTCGTGCACCAGCTCACGAGTGAGCGTGCTGGCGTACTTCTGCGCGTTGTTCTCGCCGCCCTTCAGGCCGGCGACGATCATCCCGGACTTGTTGTCCTTGCTGATCAGCTGGGCGGCGGCGGCCGGCGGCGACGTCCAGGCCGACCACACATTCATCACCCACGGCGAATTCTTCAGTTTGTCGACGATGTCGGTGCCGACCCGGTGCGCCTGGGGGCTGCGGGCGCCGTCGGGGGCGCTCACCACGATCAGCATTTGCTGATCGGTCTGGTTGAACCGGTCCCGCAGGATCTCGGTGGCCCGGGCGGACTCCGACGTCGAATCCTAGAAGCCGCCACCGGACAGGCTGTTGGCCACCGGCAGGCCGAAGATCGCCGCACCCACCATGACCAGGACCGCGATCCCGATGATGCGGCGCGGCGCGGCGATGGCCAGCCGGGTGATTACTCGCAGCATGGCCATCACCTACCCAAAACCGGGGTGTTTGACCCGCCGAATTGCTCACACCGGCCCGCGTTCGCCGGCGCGTGCCGGCGGTCCGCCCATGGTTTGACCATTCAGCACTCGGGTATCGGATCTAAAAGCACACTCGGGAGCCGGATTCGGGCCGCACAGCGCCGGTTGGCCTGGGCTACAAGCGGATTGGATGTGCAATGAACACGCAGGACGACGTCATCGCCATTCGGCATCCCACCGAGGATGACTGGCAGGCGATCTTCGAGAACCAGGCCCGCACCTTCGGCGATCCGGTGGTCCCGCAAGACCTCGAGGCGTGGAACGCCGGGCCCGCCTCGACGACATTCTCATCGCCGAGGACGTCTCCGATCCGAAGAACCCGTTCCTGGTGGGAACCTCCATCATCTACCCGGCGCAGCTGACCTGCCCGGCGGCGCCAACCTGCGAGCCGCGTGGTTGACGATGATCGTCGTCGCATCAACGCATCAGGGCAAGGGGCTGTGGGCGTAGCTCAGCGCCAAGGGGCTCGGAATCCTGTTGGACCGCGGCTATCCGATCGTCTGTGGCGTGCCCACCCAGACCGCGATGTACGACGGTTTCGGCGCCGGCGTGTCCAGCTACAGAGCTACACCTATGCCATCGACCGTCGCTTCGCGAAGCTGCGGGACGCACCCGGCGACGACCGGGCGCGCGAGGTCAACGCCGCAACGGCACGACGTCACCTGCCCGGGCTCTACGAACGATGGTGTGCCGTCACGCCGGGGGCGGTGACCCGGGACAAGGCCTGGTGGGCCGACCACCTGGAAGACCGAACGACCCAGCGCGGCAACGGATCTGCGTTACACTACACCATCCACCCGGACGGCTTCCTGACCTATCGGGTGGTCGGCTCGCGCCAGCACGCGTTTCGGCCGCCGCTGGGCACGGTGGTGGTCGAGGACTTCTGCCCCATCACCGACGAGGCACACACCGAGTTGCTGCAGACGCTACTGGTTTTGGAGATGTTCTATCGCGTCGAGATCGATGTGCCGCCCGACGATCCGCTGCCGCTCAAACTCGTCGACCAGTGCGCCGCCGAGACGAAAGGCATCAGCGACTTCCTCTGGGAGCGGATCAACGACGTCCCCGAGGTGTTGGGCCCGCGGCTACGCCGCCGACACCGACATCGTGCTCGACGTCACAGACCCGCTGGGGCTGGCCGGGGGCGGTTCCAGCTGCAGACGCGCGACGGCGCCGGCAAGTGCACGCCGCACGACGAGCCCGCGGACCTCGAAATCGGGCTGGCCGACCTGGCCACCGTGTACATGGGCGCCCACCGGGGCGCCCAGTTGGCCCGGGCCAAGCGCGTCACCGAGCTGCGCCAGGGCGCGCTGGGCCGGCTGGACGCCGCCTTCGGCGCCGAGCGGGCCCCGTTCTGCGGCACGGTGCTGTCAGACCGTTCTACGATCGCCCAGAAAGCTTTGGCGGCCAGCCTGTTTCGTTGGTTCGACGGGTGCCGGCCGGGCCGCGTCGGTGAGAGCAGGCCGCGACCGCCCGCCAAACGGCTATCCTGGGTGATGGTTCGGGATTTCGCTCCGCGGCAGAACGCCTGTTATTGTCGCCTACGCGGTCTCGGCCGACCACAAGCGCCGTTAGCTCAGTTGGTAGAGCAGCTGACTCTTAATCAGCGGGTCCGGGGTTCGAAACCCTGACGGCGCACCACCTGCGGAATTTTTCGTCTGTTCGGTGGCTCCCGCCGCGACCCCACGGGTTTTCCCGAAGCGCCCCGCGCCTACCATCGCAGCGACGGTGATTTCTCAAAAGGGGTCCTGTAAAAACTGAGCTGAAGTGGGTCGAACCCTACCCGGGCCACTTCCACGCCAACATCGATGACCGCAGCGAGTACCGGGTTCACGCGGTCTCGACGGGAGGCTTTCGCGCCGAGCGCGTCGACAACGGCTTCGTGCACCACGATCTCGGCCGGGCCGCCAGTGCCGCCGAGGCTCGGCGGTATCTGCCAGGACCTGCACACCCGGACCTTGCGGCGCGCGGCGTGGGAGGCCTACATAGCCGAGCACGACCCGCCGGGCTGGGAATAGCCGTCGGCGGCCGGCGCAGCGAATTCCGGAATCCATTTGCCGCCCTATCGCGACGCGAATAGGTAGTTTCTTGCTGGCACCGACCGACGCCCAAAGGCCGGCCGGGCCCGTGAATCCGCCGCGTCGAAGGAGCCGCAATGGGGTTCATCCGGCCCAATCTGCCCGTCGTCGATGTGGCCGAGTGGAGCGCGCGGCCCCGCGCCGAACGGCTGGTGCCGATGGCACGCCACATCGCCGAGAACGGGTCCGGCACGCCGCTGGTGATGCACGTGATGTACGGCGTGAAGATCGCGCTGTACGTCCTCGGCGGCTGGCTGTTCGCCTGGTCCACCCGGGGCATCGGCGGCTTCACCGAGGTCGGCGCCTGGTGGTCGGAGCCGATCGTGTTCCAGAAGGCCGTGCTCTACACGATGCTGTTCGAGGTCGTCGGCCTCGGTTGCTGCTTCGGCCCCCTGGCCGGGCGCTATTTCCCGCCGATGGGTTCCATCCTGTACTGGCTGCGGCCCGGCACAATTCGGTTGCCGCCGTGGCCGAATCGAATCCCGTTGACCCGGGGCAGCACCCGGACGCCGTTGGACGCCGCGCTGTACGGCGCCCTGCTGGTGCTGCTGGTGGGGGCGCTGGTCTCCGACGGCAGCGGGCCGATTCCCGCTCTGGACACGGCAATCGGCGTGCTGCCGCGCTGGCAGACCGCCGTGATTTTGGCCGTGCTGACCGTGATCGCCCTGCGCGACAAGGTCATCTTCCTGGCCGCGCGCGGCGAGGTGTATGCGCCCCTGGCGCTGGTGTTCCTGTTCGGCGGGGCGGACGTGGTGGTCGGGGCAAAGGTGGCCTTCATGGTGATCTGGCTGGGCGCGGCCACGTCGAAGCTCAACCGGCACTTCCCGTTCGTCATCTCGACGATGCTGGCCAACAACCCGTTCATCCCGTCCGGGCCGTTCAAACGCTCGATGTTCCGGCGCTATCCCGACGACCTGCGGTCCAGCGCGCTGGCCGGGTTCATCGCGCACTTCTCCACCGCGGTCGAGGGCCTGGTGCCGCTGGTGCTCTCCTGTTCAACCGGGGGCTGGCCGACGGCGCTCGCCGCGTTCGTGATGATCGTGTTCCACCTCAACATCCTGCTGGTCTTCCCGAACATCCTGCTGGTCTTCCCGATGAGCGTGCCGCTGGAGTGGCACGTGTTCATGATCTTCGGGGTACTGTGGCTGTTCGTCGCGCATGCGCCGGTGGGGTTGTCGAGCGTCGCCGACCCGTGGCCGATCGCCCTGCTGTTCGTGGTGATGGCCGGCACCGTCGTCGTCGGCAACCTGTACCCGCGCAAGGTGTCCTTCCTGCCGGGCATGCGCTACTACGCGGGCAACTGGGACACCACGCTGTGGTGCGTACGGCCGTCGGCCGACGAGAAGATCCGGGTCGGCGCTCACGCGCTGGGCCCGATGCAGCACCTGCAGCTGGAGCGGCTGTACGGCAGCAAGGAGGAGACCCTGATCCCGCTGCATCTGGCGCTGGCGTTCCGGGGCATGAACATCCACGGGCGCGCGCTGCTCACCCTGGCGCACCGGGCGATGGCCGACTACGACGAGGACGACTACAACCTGTGCGAGGGCGAAGTGCTGTGCGCCATGGTGCTGGGCTGGAACTTCGGCGACGGCAACCTGCACAACGAATGCCTGATCGAGGCGCTGAAGCAGCGCTGCGGGTTCGAGCCGGGCGAGGTGCGGATGGTGATCCTGAACGCCCAGCCCATCCACCGCCAGACGCAGGAGTACCGATTGGTCGACGCGGCGACGGGCGAATTCGAGCGCGGCTACTGCACCGTCGACGACATGGCCACCGCCCAGCCGTGGGCCGACGACATTCCGGTGTACGTCCAGACCGGCCGGGTCAGCGATTCCTGACCCGGCGCACCGCCACCACCACGACCAGCGCCCCCACCCCGGCCAGCGACGCCAGCACCACCGGCTTTTGCACGAATCCGATCACCCGGGCCTTGAGGTCGTCGGCGAGGCGGCGCGGGTTGGCCCGCTCGGCGAGGGAGTCGACGGTGGTCGCCAGCTGGTCACGGGCGACGTCGATGTCCCGCTTGATCGCTTCCGGGTCCCGGTCCGCCACTGTGTCCTCCAAGTCGCCCGCTGTCTGGCTCATGCGCCTGCCCGAACTACCCTAGATCAGCTGGCGGCGATCCCCACGCTCCGGTGAACAGAAAGGGACTCACCTTGACCGAGACCACGCGGCTCGCACCGGGCGACAAAGCGCCCGCCTTCAGCCTGCCCGACGCCGACGGCAACACCGTGGAGCTGTCCGACTTCAAAGGCCGCAAGGTGATCGTGTACTTCTATCCGGCCGCGTCGACGCCGGGATGCACCAAGCAGGCGTGCGACTTTCGGGACAGCCTGGCCGGGCTCAACGGCGCCGGCCTGGACGTCGTCGGCATCTCCCCCGACAAGCCCGAGAAGCTGGCCAAGTTCCGCGACGCCGAGAAGCTGACCTTCCCGCTGCTGTCCGACCCGGACCGCAAGGTGCTAACGGCCTACGGCGCCTACGGCGAAAAGCAGATGTACGGCAAGACGGTCACCGGCGTCATCCGCTCCACCTTCGTGGTCGACGAGAAGGGCAGGATCGCCGCCGCCCAGTACAACGTGAAGGCCACCGGTCACGTCGCCAAGCTCCGCCGCGACCTGTCGGTCTAGTCAGCCCGGTTGGGCAGGTCAGCCAGGTTGGCCAGGTTGGTCAGCAGGCAGCGCCTCGCTGATCGCCGCGCGTTCCAGCACGCCCAGATGCAGGCTCTCGTTGATGCTGTGCGCTTGGGTCGCGGGGTCTTCCACGCCGGTGACCAGAATCTTCGCCTCCGGGAAGGCGGCCGCGAATTCGGCGATGAACGGGATGGGGCCGCCCATGCCCATGTCGATCGGCTCGGTGCCCCACGCCTGCGGAAGGCCGCGCGGGCGGCGTCGTAGACGCTGCCGCTGGCGTGGATCGCGTAGGGTTCGCCGATGTCCCCGCAGGTGACACTGACCTGTGCGCCCCACGGCGCGTGCTGTTGCAGGTGCGCGGTCAGCGCGTCCAGGTGTGCCGCCGCGTCGCCGCCGGGCGCCACCCGCATGCTGATCCCGCGGGATCAGAGTGTTGGACGCCCGCTCGACGGGTGTGGCGTCGATGCCGATCACGGTGATCGCCGGTTTGGCCCAAAGCCGTTGCGGCACTAAGCCCGAACCGATCTCGGACACTCCTGGTAGCAAGCCCGAATCGGCGCGGAGCCGCTCGGGCGGATAGTCGGGATAGTTCAGCGTGACGATGTCTGTCTCATGCAGTCCGGCGACGGCCACGTTGCCGTCGTCGTGCAGGCTGGCCAGCAGGCGCACCAGCACGCTCAGCGCGTCGGGCACCACCCCACCCCACAACCCGGAGTGCAGACCGTGGTCGAGCGTGGCCACCTCGACCACGCAGTCGACCAGGCCGCGCAGCGACACCGTCAGCGCCGGGGTGTCGACGCCCCAGTTGTCCGAGTCGGCGATGACGATCACTTCGGCGGCCAGGGTGTCGCGGTGCGCGGCCAGCAACCGCCCCAACGACGGCGAGCCGGATTCCTCTTCGTCCTCTACGAAGACCGTCACCCCTACCGGCGGCCGGCCGCCGTGCGCCCGGAGCGCCGCCAAATGTGTTGCGATGCCGGCCTTGTCGTCGGCGCTGCCGCGGCCGTAGAGCCGGCCGTCGCGTTCGATGGGCTCGCAGGGCGGCGAGAGCCATTGGCCGCGGTCGCCTTCGAACTGCACGTCATGGTGGGCATACAACAGCACGGTGGGCGCGCCGGGCGGCGCGGGATGGCGGGCGATGACCGCCGGCGCGCCGCCTTCGCTGACGATCCGCACATCGCCGAAACCGGCCTGCGCCAACAGATCTGCCACCGCCCGCGCGCTGCGCTGCACCTCGGGCCGTCGCCCGGGGTCGGCCCACACCGATTCGATGCGCACGAGCTCTTCCAGGTCGCGCCGCACCGACGGCAGCACCTCGCGCACCCGCTCCGTTATCTCGCGAGCAGACGCAAAAGCCCCTTCTTCACGGCGTGTCGCGGCGCTTTTGTGTCTGCTCGCGCTCAAGGAGTCTCCAGGATCGCCACCGCAGCGGCGGTGTCTTTCTCGTGCGTCAGCGACACGTGAATCGTCACGTCGGCCAGGTGCTTGGCGATGTCACCGCTCAACCTGACCCGCGGGCGCCCCCACATGTCGGTGATCACCTCGATGTCGCGGTGGATGTCCTCGCGCAGCACCGGCCGCTGCGCGAACCGTGAACCCGACCAGGCCTTGATCACGGCCTCCTTGGCGGCCCAACGGGCCGCCAGGTGACGCGCCGCCGACGAACTCTTGTCCGACGCGTCGCGGCGCTCCCCCGGCGTGAACGTCTCGGAGAAGACCGTTCCCGGCTGGTCGACCTGCTCGGCGAATTCGGGAATCGAGACGAGATCGATCCCCACACCGACAATTCCCATGGGTCGCCAGGGTAACGGATCGCCGCCGTCACCAGGCAGAGACCTGGTAGGCGTCGCCGTCACCCAGCCGCGAGGCGGGATCGAGCAGCATCGCGGCCTCCTGACGCTTCTCCGGCACGTCATGGTCGAAGCGACGGTCCGGTGGCCGCTGGTACATCGGCGCGCCCCCGGCGATCGCCGAGACCAGCCGCCGCTGACCGGCCAGCAGCCGCGCGTTGGCGCGCTGCTGGTAGTCCGCGCGCTGCTCCGGGTCCAGCGAGGCGATGAACGCCTGCGGGTGCACCAGCGCCACCAAACCCGAAACATGGCCGAAGCCAAGGCTGGTCACCATCCCCGCCTTCAGCGGGAACTTGTCGCCGAGCCGCAAGGTCTCGCGCACCCAGACGAAGTGAGCCGAGCCGGCGAGTTCGCCGTCGACGCAATCCAGGCTGCGGTTGGGCGGGATCACCCCGTCGCGCAGCATCTGGCACAGGCCCATCATCTGGAAGACCGCCGCGCCGCCCTTGGTGTGCCCGGTGAGGCTCTTCTGCGACACCACGAACAGCGGAGCACCCTCCGAGCGCCCCAGCGAGTCGGCGAGCCGCTCGTGCAGTTCGGTCTCGTTGGGATCGTTGGCCAGCGTCGAGGTGTCGTGCTTGGAGATCACCGCGACGTCGTCGGCGCCCACCCCGAGCTTGGCCAGCGCGCGCGCCAACAGCGAATCCTTGCCGCCGCGGCCGGCTCCCAGCGCACCCAGCCCCGGCGCCGGGATCGAGGTTTGCACGCCGTCGGCGAACGACTGCGCGTAGGCCACCACCGCCAGCACCGGCAGGCCCATCTTCAGCGCCAGGTCGCCGCGGGCCAGCAAGATGGTACCGCCGCCCTGGGCCTCGACGAAGCCGAGCCGGCGCCGGTCGTTGGGCCGGGAGAACTTGGCGTCCGAGATGCCCCGGCCGCGCATCATGCCGGTGTCGGCGGTGGCCGCCATGTCACCGAACCCTATGATGCCCTCCAGCGTCAGGTCGTCGATGCCGCCGGCGACCACCATCTCCGCCTTGCCCAGCCGGATCTTGTCGACGCCTTCCTCCACCGAGACCGCGGCCGTCGCGCACGCGGCCACCGGGTGGATCATGGCGCCGTAGCTGCCGATGTAGGACTGAACCACATGTGCGGCAACGATATTCGGCAGGATCTCCTGGAAGATGTCATTGGGCTTGTTACGGCCCAGCAGGTTGCCGTGATACAGCGTCTGCATCGAGGTGCCGCCGCCCATGCCGGTACCCATGGTGTTGGCCACCAGGCTCGGGTGCACGTAGCGCATCACCTCGGCCGGGCTGAACCCGGCACTCAGGAATGCGTCGACCGTCGCCACGATGTTCCAAACCGCTACCCGGTCAATGGAACTCACCATGTCGGGGCTGATGCCCCAGACCGTCGGGTCGAACCCGGTGGGCAGCTGGCCGCCAACCACCCGCGACAGCTTGGTCTTTCGCGGCACCCGGATCTCGGTGCCCGCCTTGCGGGTGACCTGCCAGTCGCTGGAGTCGGGCACCGGCCGGATGATCGTGTGTTCGGGGTCGAACTCGACGAACGCGCGGGCGTCGGCCTCCGAGGACACCACGAAGGTGAAGTCTTTGTCCAGGAACACCGAGACCAGCAGCGGCGACGCGTGATCGGGGTCGATCGCGCCGTCGTCGACGAACTCGCGGATCCCGCAGCGCGCCACGACGGTGTCGTGGTAGCGCTCGACCAGCTCGGACTCGTCGACCAGCTCACCGGTTTCGGTGTCGTACCAACCGGGTTGGGGGTCGTCCTCCCAGCGGATCAGGCCGGTGGTCCAGGCCAGCTCGAGCACCCCCGCCGCCGACAGTTCGTTGTCGACCTCCATCTCGAAGCGGGTGCGCGACGAGCCGTACGGGCCGAGTTCGGCGCCGCCGACGATCACCACCAGATCGGCCGGGTCGACGTCCAGGTCGGCCCACTCCGGCGGCGGTGCCGGGGTGAACCCGCGCGGCGGCGACGGCAGCGCGGCGATGGTGCCCGCCGTCGGGCCGTCGTCGGCGGCCGGCTCCGCGCCGGTGGCCTGCTCGCGGGCCTTGGCGGCCAGCTCGGCCATGTCCAGGTCGGCCTCGCCCAGGCCGCCGGTCAGGTCGGCCTTGATCGGGGCGCTGGCCGCGGCCACCTTCGACTCGACGTCGCAGAGATCCAGCAGCATCGCCGCCATCTCGTCGGTGGAGTAGGTGGTGACGCCGGCCTGTTCGACCGCCTCGACGATTGCGTCGTTGTGGCCCATCAGCCCGGTGCCGCGGGTCCACCCGATCAGCGCGTGCGCCAGGCTGACCCGGGCCGCCCAGGACGACTCGGCGTGCCAACGACTCACCAGCGCGTCCAGCGCCGACTTGGCCTCACCGTAAGCGCCGTCGCCGCCGAACATTCCGCGGTTGGGCGAGCCCGGCAGCACGACGTGCAGCCGGGAGGCGATGTCGCGCTCGGCACCGATCTTGGACAGCCCGCCGATCAGCCGCTGCACCGCCCACAGCAGCACCTTCATCTCCACCTCGGAGCGAGAGCCGGCCTCCGAGAGGTCGCCGGCCACCCGCGGTGCGGCGAACGGGAACAACAGCGTCGGAGTCTGCGCGTCCTTGATGTGAATCG
Source organism: Mycobacterium lepraemurium (assembly GCA_002291465.1). GTDB lineage: Bacteria > Actinomycetota > Actinomycetes > Mycobacteriales > Mycobacteriaceae > Mycobacterium > Mycobacterium avium. Next base: position 2,890,614 of record CP021238.1, read on the forward strand.
ACTGCGGCCCAAGGCTTTCCGTCTGTTTCGTGCCGATCCACTCGACCAGCGCGTCGATGTCGGAGTAGGACGCCATGTTGGCGGCGACCACCCACAGCGCCGCGCCGTAGCGCGCGTGGTCGCGATACAGGCCCCGGTAGAACGCCAGCCGCTCGTCGTCCAGCTTGGACGTGGTGGCGATGACGGTGGCTCCGCCATCGAGCAGTCGCGCGACCACCGACGCGGCGATCGAGCCCTTGGACGCGCCGGTCACCACGGCGATCTCGTGGCTGTAGCGACCCGGGTCGGGATTTTCGGCGCCGGCGGCGATGCGGCCGTACAGCGACGCGTGCACAGCACGGCCCGCGGACAGGGCTTTGCCCTGCCACCAGGTGGCCTGGGTGGCCACGACATGGCCTGCGCCCTCGAACCTTTCGGACAGGTGCAGCCACTGCGAGTCGATGTCGCCCTCGTCGGCGAGCCACAACTTAACCAGGTCTTCGCGGGCACTGGCCCACCGGTCGTCGAACAGCACGGCCTTCTTGGGGTCGAACACCGGCGCCACCAGACGCGGCCAGTCCGCGCCGAGTTCGGCCGTCACCAGGTCGATCAGCTCGGCGTCGGTGGCCGCTGACGCGGCCGCGGCGCCGGCCGGCTCGTCCAGGCCCAGCTGGTTGAGTACCAGGCGCGCCGCCGAGGCCAGCACGCCGTCACGGCCGGTGATCTGATCGGTGAATTCGCCCAGTGAGGCGGCGTCGATGGTCGCACCGGCACCGCCACCGCCCGCGGACGGCAGCGCCACCGTGATGCCCCGCCGCGCGGCGACTGCGGCGACCGCGGCGTCGATGGCCTTGTCGACGGCGGCGGCGTCGGCCAGCGCGCCCTCGTGCAGATGACCCAGTGCGCCGCCGCGGACACTGGTGCCCTCGCGGGTGCTCAGCACCACCTCGACCGTGACGTGCTTGGCCCAGCCCTCGCCGAGCTCCCAGGTCTTCTTGACCCGCTCGGCGATGGCGCCGGGCCGCTTACCCGACGGCCCCAGCACCGTGCGCAGCTGGTCGTTTATCGCGTCGGAAAGCACTGGGCCGTAAGGCTTGTAAGTGCGCGCCAGCTTGGTCACCTGAGAGCGCAACCCGGCTAGGTCGGCTTCGGCCGCGCCGTCGATGGCGCCCAGGTTCAGCTCCGACCCCAGGTCCACCAGTAGCTGGTTGCGCCGCGACGAGGCGCCGTCGGTGATGGACTCGATGGAGTCCAGCTCCTCGATCTGGTCGATGCGCATCTTGGCCGACAGCGCGATCAGCGCCAGCGTGGCATCGGCGGCGTCGAACGGAATGTCCTCGGGACGCGGAGCCCCGGACGGAGCCGCGGCTCCGTCCGGGGCGACATCGGACATGGGTGCACCGTCCGATGAGGCCGGAACAGCCGAATCGGAAGCCTCGTCCGCCTCAGGTTCCGGCTCGGGGTCGGTGTCGGTGGCGAACAGCACCGCCGCGTCACGCTCGGCATTGAGCACTTCGACTGTGCTGTGCGCATATTCGGGCAGTTTGAGGGTGTTGGTGGCCAGTCCGGCGACGGTCGGTGCGGACTTCACACCGATCTCGACGAACCGCTCCACGCCCAGACCGCCGGCCGCCTCCTCGGTGAACAGCAGGTCCTGGGTTTCGATCCAGCGCACCGGGCTGGCGAACTGCCAGGCCAGCAGCTCGATCAACACCGTGCGGGCCATCTCGATCCGGCGCTCGGCGAGCCAGGTGTCGTAGTCGGCCAAGATCGGGTCGAGCGGCTCGGCCGGCACCAGGTCGCGGATCTCCTGGATGAAGTCGCGGTCCAGGGTGAACGGCCGCGGCACCAGGTTGGGGATGTAGCGCCCGATGATGATGTCAGGATCCTTGTCGCGCGGCATCACCCGGTCCAGCGAACGCCGGAACTCCGCCAGACCGACGCGCAGCACCCGCGAGTGGAAGGGCACGTCGATGCCGGGCACCAAGATGAACGAGCGCTTGCCGCCGGTGATCTCGCGACGCCGCTCCACCTCTTCCTCGAGCGCCTCCAGCCCGCGCACCGTGCCGGCGATCGCGTACTGCGAACCCCGCAGGTTGAAGTTCACGATCTCCAGGAATTCCCCTGTGCGCTCGGCGATTCCGGCGACGAACGCTGGCACCTCGTCATCCGGCAGGTCGATCTGCGACGGACGGATCGCCGCCAGCCGGTAGTTGGACCGGCCCAGCTCGTCGCGCGGCACGACGTCGTGCATCTTGGAGCCACGGTGAAACACCGTATCCAGCAAGGCTTCCAGCTCGTAGATGCCCGTCACACAGGCCAGCGCGGTGTACTCGCCGACGGAGTGCCCGCAGGCGATCGCGTCCTCGACGAAGGCGCCCTGCTCACGCATCTCGGCGACCTGCGCCGCCGCCACCGTGGCCATCGCGACCTGGGTGAACTGCGTCAGATACAGCACGCCCTCGGGGTGGTTGTAGTGCACGCCGCTGGCGATGATGCTGGTCGGGTTGTCGCGCACCACATGCAGCACCGAGAAGCCCAGCGTGTCGCGGGTGAACTTGTCGGCCTTGTCCCACACTTTGCGCGCGGCCTTGGACCGGGCCCGCACGTCTATGCCCATGCCCTTGTGCTGAATGCCCTGGCCGGGGAACGCATAGACGGTGCGCGGGGCGGCCAGGCGCGCGGTCGCGGACATCACCAGGTCCGACCCGACGCGGGCGGCCACCTCCAAAACCTCTGCGCCCTGGTCGATTCCGACACGGTCCACGCGGAACGCGACCTCGTCACCGGGACGCACCATGCCCAGGAAGCGGGCGGTCCAACCGATCAGGCGCGCCGGCGGGCGGGCCTGACCGTCGGTGGCGGTCACTGCGTGCTGGGCGGCGGCGGACAGCCACATGCCGTGCACGATCGGCGTTTCCAGACCGGCCAGCAGCGCGGCGGCCCGGTCGGTGTGGATGGGGTTGTGGTCGCCGGACACCACCGCGAAGGGCCGCATGTCGACCGGCGCGGTGATGGTGACGTCGCGGCGGCGCCGGCGCGGGGTGTCGGTCGCGTTCTCCGACACCGCTCCCCCGGCGCGCGCGGGGTCGGTCAGTTCGGCGGGGCCGGTACGGCCCAGGATCGCGAAACGCTCGTCGAGGGTGGCGATCACCTGGCCGTCGGCGTCGGCGATGGTGACCGAAACCGGGACAACGCGGCCCATGTCGGTGTCTGCGACCGCCGAAGGCGTTGCGGTGACGGTCAATTGGGCCGGCGTGGTGGGCAGCTTGCCGACCATGTAAGCGGCGTGGTCCAGGTGCACCAGGCTCAGCAGGCCCTCCACGACCGGGACGCCGGTGTCGGTGGCCGGCGCACCGATCGCCGCGAAGACCGCCGGCCAGCACAGGCCGACCAGCGCGTCGGGCACGGTGGTGAGGCTGGGCGCCAACGGCTCACCGAAGGTAGCCGTGACCCCGGTGTGGTCGGCGACCCGCTCGGGATCCCAGTCCACCGTGACGGTGGCCGCGCCGTCGACGACCTTCGGCAGGAACTCCGGCCCGTCCACGCCGGCGGCGATCGCCAGCACCGCGCGCATCGCCGTGGCCGCGTCGGCGGTGGAGACCACCGGGGTGCCGCCATCAATGGTGTTGGGCGGCAAGGTGAATGGAATCTCGACCCAGGTGCCCGACACCGGGACGCTGAGGACGACGCGGTCGGCCTCGACCTGCAGCCGCGCCCCGGTGAACGAGTGGGTGGCGCGGCGGCTGTCCGGCCCGTCGTACACCAGCCAGTCGCCGGGCTCGGCGATGCGGTGGACCGGGTTGATCGCGGTGCGGCCGGCCCACTGCACGTCGGGGGCGTCCAGCACCACGGCCAGCGGTCCCGTCACGTCGGCGCGACCGGTCCGACGCGACGTGACGGCCGCGGGTTGCACCCCGGCGGCCAGCGCCTCGTCGATGGCGGCCTGCTCGAAGCGGTCCAGCAGTTCCCCGACGGTTTCGTCCATCCGGGTGATGCCGGCCACCGCGGCGGTGCCCGGGATGATGCACACCTGGTCGGCGTCGTAGCGGGCGTCGTGGGCCTGCCACAGCGAGTCGCTGCGCCACCAGCGCCGGACGTCCTTGTCGATGACCGGCACGAAGTTGACCGGCTTGCCGGGCGTCTTGCACAGCGTGACGAAGAACGGGACGTCGGCCGGGTGCAGCTGCACGGATTCGGCGTCGGGGTAGTGCGCCAGCAGGGTGGCGATGGCCTCGGCCGGGTTTTCCAGCAGCCGCGCACCCTCCTCGGTGGAGCCGTCGAACAGCGTCTCGATGGAACCGAAATCCTTTGCGTGCAAACGTGCCTCGGCGCGTTGCAACATCTGCTCGAAACGGTCGCGCCAGGTGTCGGCCAGCCACGGGCTGCCCGGTGAAGCGGTGTCGGCGGTGGAGTCGCCGTCGCCGATGGCCAGCTCGACATAGCGCTGCAGCCACTGCAGGTAGGTCATCTCCCCGACGTCGCCGAAGTACGGCTTGGCGGTCTTGGCCATCGCGGCGATGATCTCGTCGCGGCGTTCCGTGACGGCCTCGGCGTCACCGGCGACCTCGTCCAGCAGCCGGCCGCACCGCGAGGCGCTGTTGTCGATCTCGTGGATGTCCGCGCCGAGCTGGCTGCGGCTGGATGCCATGCCGCCCACGGCTTTTCCGGCGCCGATCCAGTGCTCGGTGCCCTGGGTTTCGACCAGCATCCGCTTGACCGACGGCGAGGTGGTGGACTCCAGCGTCGCCATCGCCGCGGTGCCGACCAGGATGCCGCCGATCGGCATCAGCGGGAAGCCGTACTTCTCGGCCCACCGACCGGACAGGTACTCGGCCGCCCGCTCGGGGGTGCCGATGCCGCCGCCGACGCAGACGGTGATGTTGGGCCGCGACCGCAGCTCCGAGTAGGTCGCCAGCAGCAGGTCGTCGAGGTCCTCCCAGGAGTGGTGGCCGCCGGCGCGGCCGCCCTCGATGTGCACGATCACCGGCTTGGTGGACACCTCGGTGGCGATGCGGATCACCGAACGGATCTGTTCGACGGTGCCGGGCTTGAACACGACGTTGCTGATGCCGACGTCGTTCAGCTCCTCGATCAGCTCGACGGCCTCCTCCAGCTCGGGGATGCCGGCGCTGATCACCAGGCCGTCGATCGCCGCGCCGGACTGGCGCGCCTTCTGCACCAGCCGCTTGCCGCCGACCTGCAGCTTCCACAGGTACGGGTCCAAGAACAGCGCGTTGAACTGGTAGGTGCGGCCCTCCTCGAGCAGCCCGGACAGCTCCTCGATCCGGGCGGCGAAGATCTCCTCGGTGACCTGCCCGCCGCCGGCCAGCTCGGCCCAGTGCCCGGCGTTGGCCGCGGCGGCCACGATCTTGGCGTCCACCGTGGTCGGGGTCATGCCGGCCAACAGGATCGGCGAGCGGCCCGTCAGGCGGGTGAACTTGGTCGACAGCTTGACCCTGCCGTCGGGCAGCCGAACCAGCGTCGGGGCGTAGCTCGACCAGGCCCGCACCACCTCGGGGACGGCGCCGACGGTGAACAGGTTGCGCTGTCCCCCGCGGGTCGCGGCGGGCACGATGCCCACGCCGAGGCCGCGGATCACCGGCGCGGTCAGCCGGGTCAGGATGTCGCCGGGGCCCAGGTCCAGAATCCACCGGGCGCCAGCGTCGTTGACGCGGGTGATCTCCTCCACCCAGTCCACCCGGCGCACCAGGATGGCCTCGGTCAGTTCCCAGGCCAGGGCGACGTCCAGGCCGACCTTCTCGGCCCAGCCGCCGACGATATCGATGCCGTCGGCCAGCCGGGGCGTGTGGAAGCCCACCTCGACCTGCACCGGATCGAACACCGGCGCGAAGACGTCGCCGCCGCGCAGCTTGTTCTTGCGCTCGGCCTCTTCCTTCTCCGAGATCTGCCGGCAGTACAGCTCGAAGCGGGACAACTGTTCCGGGGTGCCGGTGATGACGACCGAACGGCGGCCGTTGCGGATGGACAGCACGGGCGGCAGCACGGTGCGCACGTCCTGGGCGAACTCGTCGAGCAGCCGGCTGATCCGCTCGGGGTCGGCGTTGGTGACCGACACCATCGGCGGACGGTCCCCGAGCACCGAGATGCCGCGCCGGCGGGCCACCAGCGTGCCGGCGGCACCGATCAGCTGGGCCAGCGCCAGCAGCTCGACGTCGCGAGCGCCCGCGCCCTTGAGCGCCTCGACGGCCAGCACGCCCTGGGAATGTCCGGCGACGGCCACCGGCGGCGTGGCCGTCAGGTCCATGCCCTGGCGTGCCAGCGCGCGCACGACCGCGATCTGGGTCAACAGCACGCCGGGGATCGAGACCGCGGCCGAGGTCAGGTGCTTGTTGGACGGGACCGGGTCCTCGGCGGCCAGCGCGCGCACCCAGGACAGCGGCTCGAAGCCGATGGGACGCACCACGACGAGCTCTTTTGCCACCGGCTCGAGCAGCAGGTCGACCTCACCGACCAGGGTTGCCAGCTCCGGCTCGATGCCGGCCGACGAGACCAGCTCTTCGAGGGTCTCCAGCCAGGCGCTGCCCTGGCCGCCGAAGGCCACCGCGTAGGGCTCGCCGGCCGCCAGACGGTCGACCAGAGCATGCGTGTCCCCGGCTGGTGGGTGCTTGCCCCCGTGCGGGCCCTGCCCGTCGCGGTCGGCGGACACCCGGTCGTGCTCGTGGATCGTCACCTTCTCTGTCTCCCCTGACATGCGTCTTTAGGTCTGAAGTTCGTGTGGCGGTCACCGCCAGAGGGTTGGGGCCTCGTCGGTGCCCGTCGATTCCGCGTCGAATCGCAGGCGGGAAACAGCCGGCCGGTGTGACGTCGGCGGCCGCCCGGATGGTGCGAAGCGGCGCGGCGGACTTCATCGGCTGCACTAAGAGTGTCATAAGGATCGGCCCTCGTTTCGCGTGCTGATCGGTTACTGGTGAGTTCTACGCATGGGTAACCGTGTTGTGGGTAACACCGGGTTTCGCCGGCGGCTCGGACGCGGCGAACAAACCTGCTGCGTGCAGGTGGTTACGGTCGAGTAGCTATAACTGCGCAGATCAAAGCAGTTTTGTTATCGAATCGTTATGTAAAAATTTTGCACCGCGAGGCGCCGTCGAGCCGGCGTCGGCGACGCCGTCCGGCGATCACCGGCGGCCGCGCACCGAAAAAATAAGCGAACGAGTGTTTGCTGGAATTTCTAAGAGTCGGCCTTCCGGCCGGACCGGGCGGCCGCGGTGACGGCTCGCGAGGGCCCGGCGACGGCTAGACCCACTGCCCGAATTGGGGCTTGAGGATCTCGTTGATGTCCACCGCGACCCCGCCCACGCTGCGTTTGTCAATCTCGACCTGGTGCAGATGGGCTGCCGGATGGGTGAACCCCTTGGGCGATCCCCAGTTGTGCTGCCAGAAATAGGAGCCCAGCCCGTCGTGCAACGCCCAGTCGATGGTTTTGGAATTGGCGTACACGCCTGTGCGCTGATGGTCGATCACCGACTCCCACGACCGCAGATACGGCGCGATCTGGCTCTTGTACTGCTCGTAGGACGGGTCGTCGTCGATCGAGGCGTAAATGGGTGCGGTGGCCGGCCCGCCCGCCGCAGCGTGCAGCTGCATGCCGCGCTGCGCGTGCTGCAGGCCGGCGCTGGCGCCGCCCAGCCAGTCCGCGGTGTTGCCCTTGCCGTACTGGTAGCAGGACACGATCTTGAGCCCGTTGGCGTTGAGATCGCGCGCCTCGGCCACCTGGATCGGCTTGCCCAGCATCCAGTTCCCGCCAGGCCGGCGGTCTGACACGTAGCGAATCGCCCCCAGGGCGCCGGCCGCCCGCAACTGGCTGCCCGGGATGACACCGGCCGCGTAGTCGAGCAGCGTGCCCAGCGACGCCGACGCCGGCGCGGCGTGCACCGTCGAACCCGCGACGCCCAGGCCCAGCAGGGCCGGCGCCGTGGCCGCGAATTTCAGCAGATCGCGCCGCGAAACGGAGGACACAGGCCACAGGGTACGACATAAACCCCATGTGCCCCATTGATCACACGAATAACATTCGTATCACGGTGTCGCATCGGCGGTTTGGGCCCGGTCCGCCGCGGGCAGCACGATGACGCTCACCGCCGGCAGGCCCCGGCGCGCGGTCTGCCGCGCGATCTCCTCGATGAACCGGGCGGCCGCGGGGCTGATCGACCCCGCCCAGGCCCGAAACCCCTGCACGATCACCGGGTCCTGCCCCAACAGCGGTTGCACGCCCCGCAGCACCGTGAGCACGTCGTCGGGCAGCGGGTCGGCCAGCTGCTGCTCGATCCAACTGTGAGCGAGTTCGGTTGCCGCCGATACGCTTTCGCCCAGCGCGATGACGTCGGCGGCCAGCCTGCGCAGCCGGTCGAACAGCACCTGGCGCCCCGGGGTCTCGGCCAGTTGGGCCAGCAGGGTGCTGGCCGCGCTCGGCGGCCTCATCTGCCCGAACAGGGCGGGGACCGGCAGGTCACACTCGTCGAACAGATCGGCATACATTGCGGCGACCGGCGCCGGCAGTGGGGCGCTGAGCCGCCCGATCACCCCGATGCTGTCGCGATGCGTGGTCGCCAGCTGGCGCAGCAGGTGCTCGCTGACGTCGGTGCCGCAGCCGTCGGCGGCCGCCCTTGACTGGGCGCAGGATTCGTCCAGGGCGCGGATCAGTTGGTCCAACCGGTCGCGCTGCTGGATCAGCAGTGCGCGGTACTCGTCGAGCAGATCCGCCAGCGTGCTGTGCCCGCCGTACAGCAATCGCTGAATGTCGTTGATGCCGACGCCGAGACTGCGCATCAGATCGATACGCAACAGGTCCAGCACCTGTTCCACGTCGAAGACGCGGTAGCCGTTGGACAGGTGGTCGGCGTGCAGCAGCCCGATCTTCTCGTAGTGGCGAATACGGCCCGAGGCGATTCCGGTCAGGGCCGTGACGTCGCCGATCAGCAACTGCTCAGCCACTCCTTGACCTTACAACTGTCGCAAGGTCTGTACTGAGCAGATGGAACACGATCAGCTCATCGACCTGACCCGGCGTGCCTTGAAGCTGGCGCGGGACAGGACAACCGATCTCGCCCCTACCGCCCACGTCGTCAACGCGCGTGACTACACCTACGTCCAGCGGCACCAGCAGGACCGCGCCATGCTGCCGGCCATCACGTGCGGATGTCTGGGACGACAAGCGATCTCACCCACCGTGTCGGGAGGCAGTGAACTCCCGTGCGCGTCGAGGATGCGCACCTCGAAATCGGGATTCGGCCGGCCCGAGGTGCCCGGGACGCCGGTGTCGGCCAACGCCTTGACGGCGATGGGAAACGCCTCGGTCATCCCGTACATCGTGACAATGCGGCAGCCGTAACGCTTTTCGATGTCGCGGTAGAACCTCGCATCGATCGGCGCGGCGGAGATGAACCGCAGCGGCAGCCGGGCGTCGCCCGGATCGGCAGGCAGGTTCTGCAGCATCGACACCATCGCCCCGGCTCCGGCGAATCCGATGGCGCCGTGCGCGCGGATGTCGTCCCACACCTCGCGGGGATGAAAAGCCGCCGCCAGCACCGTGGTTGCGCCGACCAGCATGGGTGCTAGCACGCTGGGCGCCGCGCTGAGATGAAACAACGGCATCGCCGTCCACAGCACCTCGCCCTGGCGGAACTCCCAGGCCGCCGCGACGGTCGCCGCGACCGAGAACAGGTAGTGCCAGGTGGTGGCCACCGCCTTGGACGGGCCGGTGGTGCCCGAGATGTAGAACAAGCAGCCCAGCTTGCCCGCGTCCCCGCGGTCCTCGGCCGGTGCGCGGTCGACGGCTCGACTCAGCGTCGCCGTCAGCGAATCCCCTTGCACCACAATGCGTGCAGGGCCCTCCAGCGCGGAGGCCGCCTGTTCGGCACGCGACCGATGTTCGGGGTCGGTGAAGATCACCGCGGGCCGGCACAGCCGCAGGGCGTGCAGCAGGAAATCTCCCTTGTGCGCGGCGTTGATCGCCGCGCTGACCGCCCCGATCCGCGCCGCGCCCAGCCAGAAGTAGACCCACTCGGGGCAGGTGCCGGAGAACAGCGCCACCCGGTCGCCGCTCCTAACACCCAAGTCGCTCAACATGTTCGCCGCGGCGCAGGACCGCTGCCGCATCTGCGCGAAGGTCACCTCGACACCGGCGATCGACATCATCACCCGGTCCGGATGCTGCTCGGCGCGACGATCCAGCACGGCGGGCACGGTGAAACGGTCCACGCCGAAGTCGGCAGGTGCCCGCATCAGGCCTTCGCGGCTACCGGGTCGGGCTCGCCGTCGGCGGTGTAACCGAAATCGGTCGGGGCGGGTTGGGGTCCCGGGTAGAACCGGTGCGCCCAACGGCGAAGCGCCGCATAGTCATGCGCCTCTTCCGGCGCCAGATTCGGCTTCTCCAGGTACTTCATGTTCTCCCACGTGAAGAAGTCATTCTTGATGACTTCCTTCTGAAGCGCCAGGAACCGGGCGGCACGTCCGGTGGGCACGTCACCGGTGTCGCCCGGTTCGCGCACGGACGCCTGGGTGTAGAAGTAGTCGGTGTAGTCCTCGTCGACCGGCGTCTGACCGGTGACCTGGACGGTGGCCACCAGCTCGCTGGGGAAGCGCACCACGCCCAGGCCCAGCGAGTAGTTGTCGTAGATGATCTTGGCGTCGACCGGCCCGTTCGGGGCCAGCCGGGTCTGCGCCCGGCCCCCGCCGAAATGCGCGTTGACCGTGGCGTGCAGGTGGTAGCCGGCCACCTCGAACGACGCGGTGGTGGCCGGATTGGCCGCCTTGTGCACGTACTGAACGTGGTAGGGGTCGGCGGCGTGCTCGATGATCATCTGCGGGTGCACCTTGACCCGGTTGACCATCTGGGTGTGCGGATGCAGCGGGTAGTATTCGCCGGTTTCCAGCTCCGGCAGCACCGGCGGCTGCCAGTACGGGGCCCGGCCGTGCCGCTCGTGCCAGGCCAGCACGAAGCCGTACCACTCCATGCTCGGGTAGGTGCGGATGCGGACGTTGTTCTTGCAGCCGATCTTGCTGTAGGGAATCAGCGCGTTGCTGCCGTCGCCGCGCCACTGCCACCCGTGCCAGGGGCAGACGATGTTCTCGCCCTCCACGGTGCCGCCGGCACCGAGGTTAGCGCCCAAATGCTGACAGTAGGTGTCCATCACGTGCACCCGCCCCGACACGGTGCGGAACAGCACCAACTCCTCGTCGAAGTAGTGCGCGCGCTTGACCTGGCCGGGGGCCAGGTCGGATCCGAACGCCACGATGAACCAGCCCGTCGGGAACCGGTAGGTCGACAACGCGATGCCGGCCTACCCGAACTCCCGCTCCGAAGGATCCTCGGCCGAATCCGAAACTGTACGCGCCACTTGCACTCCGTATCCCGTCCGGACCAAAGGCGAGCCGAGCGCCGCCCGGCGCTCACCGCGGTTCGACGACAAGGTATATTTTTACTATTTTAATCATTTAACGTCAACGCGGCCACCGCCGCGTGCGGCGACGATCCGGCAGAACGGGGTTCGGCGATGACGACGGAAGCGGTCGACCTTTCGGATTTCTCCTTGTGGTGCAACGTCTTTCCCGACGATATCTTCGCCGAGCTGCGCCGCACCCGGCCGCTTTTTCACCACGACCTCACCCCGGGCGTGGCCGCGACCGTGCACCGGGATTTCTGGGTGGCGACCAAGCACCGGCATGCGGTCCGCCTGCACCGCGACACCGAGTCGTTCACCGCGGCCGACGGCCCGCTCAGCCAGCCGGTCGCCATCTTCTCGTCGTCGCCGACGATCATCACCATGGACCCGCCGGAGCTGAACAAGCGCCGCAAGCTCATCTCGAACGCGTTCAATCCGCGGGCGATCGCCAATCTGGAGGACGGCATCCGAGCGCGTGCGGCGCGGATGATCGACAACCTGCTCGCCCACGGCGGCGGCGACTGGATCGAGGGCGTCGCCGACGCGTTGCCGATGACGGTGATCGGCGACATCCTCGGCATCCCCGAGCGGGACCGACCGCGAATCTTCGACCTGTTCGACCGCATCCTCAAGGCGCTAGCACCCGAGGCGCACCCGCGCGGAGGGGTGGAGCTCGAGCTGTTCGCCTCGGTCTTCGACTATGCGATGCAGCTGACCGCCGACAAGCGGCGCAACCCCACCGGCGACATCTGGAGCACGCTCGCGACCGCGGTGATCACCGGGGAAGACGGCGAGGAATTCCGCCTGCCCGCCAACGAACTCGAATTCTTCTTCGTCCTGGCTTTCGCCGGCAGCGACACCACCAAGAACGCCCTGGCCATCGGGCTGCAGGCGTTTCTGGCCAACCCCGAGCAGGTCGAGCGCTATCGCGCCGACGAGGCGCTGCGGCCGACGGCCATCGAGGAGGTGTTGCGCTGGGCGTCGCCGGCGGCGTACTGGACCCGCACCGCCAAGGTCGACGTCGAGATGGACGGCCAGCGCATCGCCAAGAGCGAACGGGTGGTCTCGATGCTGCGGTCGGCCAACCGCGACGAGGAGGTCTTCGACGCCCCGTTCACATTCGACATCGGCCGTCAGCCCAACCCGCACGTGGCATTCGGCGGCGGGCCGCACCACTGCCTGGGCGCCATGCTCGCACACGCCGAGCTTCGCGCGGTGTTCGACGAGCTGTTGCTGCGCTGCGACGATATCGAGATCGGTCCGGCCAAGGCCGCCTATCCGAACCTGATCACCAACATGTCGATCTACGACGAGATGCCGATCTCGCTGCGGCGGCGATAGGTCATTCGATCAGCCGCAACGCGGCCTTGGGACACTGGTCCACCGCGGCGCGCACGTCGATTTCCAGCCGCGGCGGCACCGGCCCGTCGGCGATCTGCACCACGTCGGCGTCCCCCAACTCGAACACGTCGGGCGCGAGCGATTCGCAGAAGCCGTTGGCCTCACAAAGGTTTTCGTCGACCGTCACGCGCATCAGCTACCCTCCACTTCTCTCAGAGGCCCTTGGGTCGGGTCCCGATCACCCCGCCGGCCGCGAGGTGGCTCAGTTCTTCGTCGGTCAGCCCGCACCGATCGTGCGGGATCTCTTCATTGTGCTCGCCCAGCTTCGGCGGGGGCCGCAGCAGCCACTTGTCCTGGCCGGTGAGCAGCGCGAAGGGCGGGCACGGATACAGGCCCACCCCGGTGCTGGGATGGTGCAGCGCTTCGAAGAACCCACGCGCGAGCAGTTGCGGGTTGTCGGTGACCAGTGACGACGACACCACCGGCGCGGCGGGAATGCCCGCGCCGGCCAGCAGCTCCACCGTCGAGTCGAGGTCCTGCCGGCCGAACCACTGCGCCAGCCGGGCGTCGATGTCGTCGGCGCGTTGCCGGCGCCCGTCCACGGTGGCCAGACCCGGATCCGCACACCACGCGGACCGATCCATCACGTCCACCAGCGCCCGCCACTGCGCGTCGTCGCCGACGCTGACCGCGATCCAATCATCTTTACCCCGCTCGGCTCCGGCACAGCGATAGATGTTCTGGATCGCCGCGCCGTGCCCGCGGTTGCCCCGGCAGCTCAGCGTGACGCCGAAGACTTCGGCCTCGATGGCCTGGATCGCGGTGGCGTTGAGCACCGTTTCGAGCATTGGCAGCTCGACCAGTTGTCCGGCGCCGGTGCGTTCGGCGAAATTGAGCGCGGCCAGCACGGCGAACGCGGCGTGCACACCGGCCAGCGGGTCGCACGCTCCGCGCGGTGTCACCGGCGGCCCCTCGGGCAGCCCGGTGATCCAGGCCAGGCCGGCGATCTGTTCCATGGTGGGAGCGAACCCGACCCGGTCCCGTCAGGGGCCCTCGACGCCGAACGCGGGCATCCGGGCGAACACCAGCCGGGGGTTGATGTCGAGCAGCACGTCGGCGGTCAGCCCGAACTGGTCCATCACCCGCGGCGAGAAGTATTCGATCACCACGTCGGCGTCGGCGACCAGCCGGGTGAACAAACCGCGGCCTTGCTCGGAGCCCAAATCCAGTGTGCCCGAACGCTTGTTGGTGTTCATCGCGTGGAACACCCAGCCGTACTCCCACCAGTCGTCCACGTCCGTGCGCATGCCACCGGAGTACCGGATGCCGTCGGGGCGCTGGATCGATTCGATCTTGACCGCGTCGGCGCCGAACGCGGCCAGCAGATGTGTTGCCGACAGCCCCGCCCAAAACGCGGTGAAGTCGACGATGCGCACCCCGGCCAGCGGCAGAGGCAGCAGCGTCGGGTCCGGAGCGGAACCGGAATAGTCTCGGCGCCAAGGTGATTCACGGTCGTACTCGCCGAGGGCGGGGGTGTCACCGACGGGCGCGGGCGCACACGCCGACATCAGCCAGGGAGGGCGGTGCTGGTGGAAACCCGCGGGATTCTCGACAAACACGTTGCGATCGCGCACGTATTCCAGATCCCGGATAGTGGAACCGTTACCCAGCGCGGCGATCGGCAGCCGGAAAAGCTGCCCCAATTCCACGATTTCGGCGACGGTGCGTTCGGCCAACCAGGGATGGATCAGTCCGCGGATCAGGTCGCGGTATTGCCACCGGCCGATCTGGAACCGCAACTGTCCGATCTCCTCCAATTGCGGGCATTCGACCATCGCGGCGAAGTCGAGCCACTGCTGACCGGTGACCATGGTGATCCCGACGTAGCCGTCCTTGGCGGGTTCGATCGACGGGACTTCGGTGGTGCGACGGATCGGCGGGACGCGCAGCAATTGCGAATGCAGCCATTCGCTGCTCTGCATCGTGGTCAACGCCTCCAGCATGGACAGGTCGAGGTGTTCGCCGGGGCCGCCGCGCTCGACGCGGCGGCGCAGCGCCAGCACGCCGAACGCGGCGAACACACCGCCCATGTACTCGCCCAGATCGGCCCCCGATGGCGATCGGCGACCCGGCCAGGTCGCCGCGGAACCCCGGCGAGCCCGCCCACGCCTGCAGCGTGAACTCGGTGGCGGCCCGCTGCGCGAAGGGGCCGGTCCAGCCGAAGTCGGAGATGGTGCGGACGATGGCGCGCGGAGACTGCCGCAGCAGTCGGAACGGTCGATGCCCAGCGCCGCGGCCCGCGGTGACGACGATGACGTCGGCGCCGTCCAGTTCGGCGCGAAAGCGCGCAGCGTCGTCGTCGCCGGAACCGAACGTCACGCTGCGTTTGCCCGCGTTGAGGTAGCTGAAAAACGGCGCATCGGCGCCGGGGACGACGGGCGAACCGCTCGCCGAATACCGACGCAGCCAGTCCCCTTGCGGCGGTTCGATTTTGAGCACCTGCGCACCGGCGTCGAGCAGCAACTTGCCGCAGTAGCTGCCGGCTATCCGGTCGCTGATCTCGACGACACGCAAATCCCGTAGCGGTGTCGGCCGGCTGTCGGACCGCTCGCTCAAGTGCACCCGCCCTTCCGATCGACGCGCGATCAGGGAAGCTATTTATATCATTACTGTTAGAATAGCTAAGCCAGCGAGTTGCTGTTCGTTTCGAGGATCGGATGACCGTCTTGGGAATTGGCCACGACGCCCGGCGCCGGTTGTCGGCGCCGCGGATCGCCGAAATCGTAGCCGGCGAGCTGCGCCGTCAGATCATCAGCGGCGAGCTGGCCGACGGCGATTTGTTGCCGCGCCAGGAGGTTCTGGTCGAGCAGTTCAACGTGAGCCTGGTGTCGCTGCGTGAGGCGTTGCGGATTCTGGAGACCGAGGGCCTGGTTTCGGTGCGACGGGGCAACCGAGGCGGCGCCGTCGTGCATGCCCCGGCGAAGACCAGCGCCGCGTACATGCTGGGCCTGCTGCTGCAGAGTGAATCCGTGGCGGTGGCCGACCTGGGCATGGCGCTGCAGGAACTCGAGCCCGCCTGCGCCGCGTTGGCCGCGCGGCGACCGGACCGGGCGGAAACGCTGGTGCCCGAGCTGACGAAGATCAACGAGTCGATGGCCACCCACCTCGACGACGGCCGGCTGTTCACTGAAATCGGCCGCCAATTCCACGATCTCGCGGTCCGCGGCTGCGGAAACCACACTATCATCGCAGTGGTCGGCAGCCTGGAGACGCTGTGGACCAGTCACGAACGGCAGTGGGCCGATGAGAGCTCCTCCCGCGGCACCTACCCCTCGCTCGCGCAGCGCCGCGCGGTGCTCAACACCCACGTCAAGCTGACCGAGACCATCGCCGCGGGCAACGTCGACCGGGCCCGCCGGATCGCCGGCCGGCATCTGGCCGACACCCAGACCTACGTGCTCTCCGGTCAGCCCGATCAACGGATTCACGCGTTCTCCCCGCAGGCGCTGGCGCGGCCGCGGGACATCCGGCGCTCCTGAAGGGCGGCCTGCGATCCTCATGCGAACCGCATTGGTCACCGGTGGCAGCGGCGGGATCGGTAAGGGGTGCGCTCGCTGGTCGAACGCGGCTACGACGTGTTGCTGTGCGCCCGCCGCGAAGCCCCGTTGCGCGCGGCGGCCGAGGAGATCGGTGCCCGCCACATCGTGGCCGATTCCTCCGATCCGATCGGATCCCCGCTGCCATAAGCACATTGGAGACAGTCGACCTCGTCGTCCACGCGGCGGGCGCGCTGGGCGGAACCTACGCGCGCAAGCAGACCTTCGAGCAGTGGCGGGCCATCATCTCGGCGAACCTGGATTCGTGCTTCGTGGTGACCTCGGCGGTGCTGCCCAAGATGAAAGCCGACTCCCGGCTGGTGTTCATCTCGTCCTCGGCGGCGCACGAACCGATGCCGGCCCGCACCGCCTACTCCGCGTCGAAGGCCGGCATGAATGCGTTCGCGCGGGCGCTGGCGCTCGAGGTCGACCGCGACGGGATCAGCGTGCACCTCGTCACGCCGGGTCCGGTGGCCACTGAGATGCACGCAGGACGTGCCGTTCCAGATGTATGCGATCGCGGTGTCCGACGTCGCCGAGGCAGTCGTCTTTCTGGACACCGTCGACCCGTCGGTCAATCTGCCCGCGATCCGGTTGTCCGCCGTCCAGCGCGGCCCGTTCGCCCGCCCGCCGGTGGTGCCCACCGAGGCCCGCCGCCGCACGCAACGGTGTTGACGCTCGCCGGGCCGGGAAGGCCGTGATCACCGATTCGCCGAACTCGCGCAGCGAATCCGGGGCGGCGAAGTCGGCGAACCACACGTAGAGCCGCTCGACCCGTTGGGCGGCCAGGCCGCTGAAGTGCCCGATGAGTTCGTCGGCGTCCCCGCAGACCAAACCGGACCCCAGGTTGCCGAAGCGCCGAGTTCTCACCTCGTGCACCTTTTCGGGATCCTGGCCCGCCCGGACGAAGCCCACCATCTGCTGAATGGACAGCCGGGCGCTCCCCGCGGCCTGCGCCAGTGCCGGCAACTTGTCGAGCTTGTTGGCCGGCAGATTCCACCAATCCGCGTGAGTGCGAACAAGTTCCATCATCCGCGGGCCGCTTCCGCCCAGCACCAGCGGTATCGGATGCGAGCGTCGCGGGGCCTGCGCGTAGCCGCGCCCGTCGTCGCCCCAGTACCGCTTGATGAGTTCAAGGTGCCGCGCGAGCTGGGCCACCCTGGCCTTCGGATCCTGCTGGCCGACATCGAATCTGGCGAATTCGGCCGACCAGGATCCGGCGCCCAGGCCCAACTCGAATCTGCCCTCCGACGCCTCGGACAGCGTGACCGCCTGTTTGGCCAGCACTGCGGGATGCCGGAACGCGTCGCACAGCACCAGGTGGCCGATCCGCAGCCGCTCGGTCTTGGCCGCCACCCAGGTGGCGATGCCCATTGCCTCCCAGATTCTTTCGTCCCGAAGTCCGGGCGCTTCCAGGTGATCGATGAAGGCGATGCCGTCGAAACCACTGGCCTCGGCGCGGCGCGCCCGTTCCGCGATGTCGGCGGCCGACAACCGGACCTGGGGCAGGAACAGATGCCACTCAACCATGCGCGCTACCTCAAGCGTGAGATTCGGTGGGATTGCACCCGCCCGGATAGTTTATCATTTTTACTATGTTAGAGGTCTTATGGATGTCGGACTGAACTCGGAGCAGTTGTCGCTGCGCGACGCCGTGCGCGACACATTACGGACGGAATGTCCGCCCGACGCCGCCCGGCAAGCGATCACCGATCCGGAGCGCTGGCGCGCCCTGTGGAAGACGGTCGTCGACCTGGGCTGGACCGAGCTGGCCGCCGCCAACACCGGCGACTACGGACCGATGGAACTGGTCGTGGTTCTCGAGGAGTACGGTGCCGCCATCGCACCGATCCCGTTGTTGTGCAGCGTCGGTCTGGCCGCCGGGCTGTTGCGCGGCAGCGGCCTCGACGCGGTCCTGGCCGACATCGCCGGCGGCGCCGTCGCCACCGTGGCCGTCCACGCCGAAGGGTCCCGGCTGTCCGGGGTGCCGATGACGCTGCGGCAAGGGCGGCTGCGCGGTCGCGCGGGCCGGCTCGCCGCGTATCTGCACTCCCAAGGTCTGGGATGCCACACAGAGCGCGAGGCGCCAGCCCACCCTCGCGCAGTGTGAAGGTGTCGGTTCGGGTGCCGGTTCAGCTGTGGCCGAATCCCATGTTGCCGGTCTCTGTCGACCCGTAACCGTTGATGAGAGTGATGTGGGGAAGCAGCTCCAGCAGGGCCTGCCGGTATTTGGGGTTGGTTGCCGCTCCCCCGGTGCCTATGGAGTACAGCGACGACAAATCATAGGAGCCGCGCTGCAATTCGGCGACCAGCGGTGCCGCGTAGGCGTCGCCGACCATGGTCATCATCCCGACCCGCTCGCGCTGGGCGGTCTCCCACACTGATCGCGGGTCGAGCTTCTTGCCGGTGTCGTAGAGCACCACGGTGGTCCCCGCCATGATCGCCGCGAACGCCGTCCACATGCCGGCCGCGTGCATCAGCGGCGAGACGACGAACCACGGCTCCCCGGCGGCGCCGCTGACCTTGTCGCGGATCTCCTGGGCGCAGGCGTGATCCGCCCCCACCATCGACGACACGTAGATGTCGGACTGGCACCACAGCACCCCTTGGGCCGGCCCGTCGTCCCACCGGTGCAGATCATCAGCAGATCGTCCTGCGATCCCGGCACCGGGTGACCGGTATCGCCTTGGGCCAGAGCATCATCCAGCGATACCGCGCCCGGCAGTTGCGCGGCCTCGCTGCCGTCGTCGACCGCGATGAGCAGGTCGACGTCGCCGCGGCCGAGGACGTCGGCGAACTTCGGCCCCAGCCCGCGGTGGTAGATGACCGCCCGCGGTCTCAGGTAGTCGAAGAGCTCACCGACCTCACGCGGCGTGTAGTGGTAGTTGACGTTCACCGGCACGGTGCGCGCCTTGAGGCAGCCGACGACCATGTCCGGGTACAGATCGTTGTGCATGACCGAGGCGACCCGGCCCAGCCCGCACTCCCAGTTCTGCAGGACGGCGCGTTCCCGGTGCACGCCCAATCCGTTGCCGGACAGGAAGTTCGCCAACCGGCGGGTGCGGTCCGCCGACTCGGCGAACGTGCTGCGGCGGTCGCCGCACACCGTCATCGTGCGGTCGGGGATGACGTCGGCGATTTCGTCGAGAACCGCCCCTATGGTCCATTCGCTCACGGGTGTCGTCGGTCCCGGATACTCAGGCGGCCGAGCCGACTTGCACGCCGAGCAGATAGAAGGCGTTGTCCCGCATGATCTTTCGAATGTCGGACTCACTGAATCCCTTCAGTTCCGCGGTGAACGACACCGGCGATGCGAGGCCTTCGCCGTGCGGCCAATCCGAACCGAACAGGATCTTGTCGACGCCGATAACCCGCGCCAGCTCCGGCAGATCGTCCTCGTAGTAGGGGCGATCCACACGTTGTTGCGCAGCTGTTCCACCGGGTCCTCGGGGAAGTACTGGGGCTGGGTGTTGGCCGCCTTCTTCAGCCGCTTGATCAGCCGATGCACGAAGTACGAACCGTTTTCGATGCTGACCGCCTTGAGTTTGGGGTGCCGGGTGAACACGCCGTGCACGATCATCGAGGCCATCGTGTCGTGGATGGCCCGGTCGTCGAGCAGCACCTGATCCAGCGGGTCCTTCGCGCCGAAGCCCTCGAACGTCGACTTGCCGCCCCAGGCCGCGGCGATGCGCAGATGGCCGCTGTCGGGCAGGTGAAATCCCACCGGCACCCCGGCTTCGGCCAGCCGGGCCCACACCGGGTCGTGGCTGCGATCGCCCAGCGACCGCGGCTTGACCAGGCCGGGCACCGGCGCCGGGCGCACCAGCACCAGCTTGGCGCCGCGGGCCAGCACGAAGTCGACCTCTTCGACCGCCTTGGCCGGATCGGCCAGCGAGATGATGGGCGCGGCGATAATCCGGTGATCGGGCCGGTCGAAACCCCAGTCCTCGTCGAGCCACAGGTTGAACGCGTGCACGGACGCCATCGTCGCCTCGATGTCGTGCTTGAGCGCCTCCTCGACCCCGCACCCGAACGTCGCAACATGAACGCCGTCTCGATGTCCTGCTCGTCCATCACCGCGATCCGGGCGTCGCGGTTCTGGTACTCGGGGTGATCGGCCAGCCGCTCAACCTTCATCAGCGACGCGGGGTCGACGCCGTCGGGGATCTCGCCGCGGAACAACAGGTCCAGGCAGCCCGGCACGATGATCGGGTCGAAGGTGGGGTTGGGGATGAAGTGGTTGACCCGGTCGCCGATCACCGCCCAGGTGCGCTTGCCGTCGCTGAGCATCTGGACGCCGCGGCGCTTGAACTTCTTGTCGGGGTGGCGGCTGAACGAGTCCAGCGGCTCGTAATAGTGGTTGTCGACGTCGATCACGCGATAGTTCAGGGCGGTCATGATGATCCTTTCCGGCGGGTCAGGTGGCCAAGGGTGGGAACCGCGGCGGCCGCTTCTCCAGGAAGCTGGTGATGCCCTCGATGACGTCGGGGCGCTGCAGCGACTCGTGCATGAGGGTTTCGGCGCGGGCGCTGACGTCGGCGATGTCGCGCAGCGCGTCGTCGTAGGCCTGCCGCTTGATCACCGCCAGTGACGCCGGTGAACAATTGCGGGCGATGTCGTCGGCGTAGGTCAGGGCGCGGGTCATCAGCTCGTCGGATGCGACGATCTCGTTGACCAGCCCGAGTTTTGCGGCCTCCTCGGCGAAGAAGGTGCGCCCGCTCAACAGCAGGTCCATCGCCGCGCCCCAGCCGGCCAGCCGCGGCAGGATCCAGGTGATGCCGTACTCGGCGATCAGTCCCCGGCGGGTGAACGCGATGGCGAACTTGGCGCCAGCGGCCGCGAACCGCACGTCGCACATCAGGGCGTGGGTCAGCCCGATGCCGACGCAGGCGCCGTTGATCGCGGCGATGATCGGTTTGCGCAGTGCGGTCAGGAAGTGGGGATGGCGATCGCCGACCAACGCGGTGACGTCGGTGTCGCCGTCGTCCAGCTTCGCGTCGATGGATCCCGCGCCGCCCAGGTTGGCGCTCGCGCAGAACCCCGACCTGCGCCCGTCAACACGATCACCCGGACCGCGGGGTCCGCCTCGGCACGGTCGATGCACGCGTAGAAGCCGCTCGAGATGTCGGGTCCCCAGGCGTTGAGCCGCTCGGGCCGGTTGAACGTCACGACCGCAACACCGGTTTCCGTGGTCTGGTACAGCACCGCCTCGTCGGTGACCACATGGTCGGCGGCACTCATCAAGGCGTCCCCTCACAGCTGACCCGGCAGGGCTGACCCGGCAGGAAAGTTTGTGCCCATACTGTATACCTATCGGTATGTCATTCCACAACTGCGGTATGACGCGCGTGAACCGGGACTAATCTGCGATTTTCCCCGTGCCGTCCGTCGCGCCGGCCACCGGGTATCGCCGGGTGCTGACGGCCCGACC
Organism: Mycobacterium lepraemurium; assembly: GCA_002291465.1. Lineage (GTDB taxonomy): Bacteria > Actinomycetota > Actinomycetes > Mycobacteriales > Mycobacteriaceae > Mycobacterium > Mycobacterium avium. Next base: position 2,912,366 of record CP021238.1, read on the forward strand.
GCGCGGAGCCAGTCGTTGTGGCGAGGGCCACGCCGGCGCCATGTTTGCCCCCGGCGGGACGATGGGAACGTCCGTGGAAAGAACCGACCATCATGGGGGAAGGAGACGCAATGGTTGACGCCAAGAGCGGCCCGGTCGAGCTGGTGCAGGGCATCGTCGACGACGTGCTGGGCAGGGCCAAGCAGGTCATCGGCATCATCATCGGCCACAACGGTCTGATCGAGCAGGGCAAGGCCCAGCAGGACAAGGCGGATGCTCAGCGCAGCGCCGGCAAGAAGGAAGCCGCCGCCGAGAAGGCCCGGGGCAAGGCCAAGGCCTACGAGAAGCGCGAGCGGGCCGAACAGCAACAGTGAGTGACGCGGGCGGGCCCGGTCGACGACCGGGCCCGTTTCCGTGTAACCCCTTCTACCGCAACGCCGTTGCCAGGAGGCCCAGCCGCTGGTAGGCGTTCTCGATCTGGGCCTTGGCCTCGGCGGGCAGCTCGGCCTGCGGGGGACGGGAGTGCGGGTAGGCGCCGATCGGCAGCCCCAGCAGCGAGGCGGCGTACTTGAACGCCCCGGCCCCAGTGGGTGAAGTAATCGGCCCTGCCCGGGTAGCAGGTCCACCACGAACCGACGTCCAGGTCGAACTGGTCCAAACCGGACTCCCGGCCGTAGTCCATCGCCTCGACGAGCTTGCCGCTCTGCACCAAATCCCAATGTTCGGAGAACAATCGGCGCTGCGGGGTCTCGAACAGGTAGCCGGCGGTACCCAGCTGCGCCGTACACACGATCCCGTCGCGCAGCCACCCGGCGCGGTACAGCGTCTTTCGCACTCCCAGAGCACCAGGCCGGGCGCCAGCTCGTGCAGCAACCGGCTGGCCCCGGCCGGAAGGCGCCTTCCTTGGTGGCGCACACCGCGGGAACCTCGTGATAGATCCGGGCGCTTTCGGCCGGCGTCAGCATGTAGCCCGACGACGGCGAGTTGAACATGCCCAGGGCAATGTCGGTGCGCGCCGCCACATACTCGAAGAAGCGCAACACGCCCTCGCCGCCGTGGGCCTCCATCGTCGGCGTCTGGATGTAGGCGATGTCGGCGCCCACCTGCTGGGCGTAGAGCGTCAACTCCACACAGTCCTTCGCCGACATGGCCGCCGTGCAGGCCTGGATCACCACGTCGGGATTCGCGGCGCGCCCTTCCTCGATTGCCACTTCCAGCAGACGTTTTCGCTCATCGCGGGTCAGGGCCCAGAACTCGGCGATGCCGCTGGTACACTACAACATCGGGTGGCCGAGATCGCCGATGCAGTAGCGCACCAGTTCCCGGTAGGCGTCCCAGTCGATGTCGTCGCCATCCGGTCCGCAGAACGGGGTGTAGAGGGAGTCACCGATCCCCCGCAATGCGCCGCGCCCCCAGACGCGCGCGTCTGCTGCCGTAGCCACAGCCGACTCCTTTTGTCTGCCAATCGTTTTCTTTCACCGCCGGTTCAGGTGAAGTCCGAACCGCCGTCGACGTTGATGTTGGCGCCCGTCAAGTAAGAGTTGCGTCGTGAGGCCAGGAACGCCGCGACCGGTCCGATCTCCTCCGGCAGGCCGGCGCGCGGCATGTGCGCGGGATGACCGAAATGCTTGCCGCTCGCCTCCATCAGGGCGTACGGGTCGCGGCCGTCGACGCCCACCGAATTCGACCAGCCCACCAGCGATTCCGACACGATGCTGCCCGGCGATATCACGTTGACCAGGATCTCGTCCTTGGCCAGCAACAGGGAAAGGTTCTTGGAAACACTCGTCAACATCGATTTGGCCGCGGTGTAGGCGGGCAGCAGCACGCTTTGACGCTGCGTCGAATGCGCCGAGAAGTTGACGATCCGGCCCCATTGCGCCTTGCGCAGCAGCGGAAGTCCCGCACGGACACAGCGCACCATGCCCAGCACCCCGTCCTCCACCGCCTGGCGCCACTGGTCGTCGGTCAGGTCCTCGAACGTGCCGGCCGCGCCCGGCCCCACCGTGATGACCAGAGCATTGAGTTCGCCGTCCCAGCGCCGCGCGAGCTCGCCGAAAATTGCGACACGTAAGCGTATACGCAGGTCAGAACCGAGGAGCCGGTAAATTCGAGTTTACCGGCTGCGCCGCCGCCGGACCGCATGCACGGAACAGATTTTGATGGAGGTGCCCGTAGTGGCAAAACAGGCAACCGCCGACAAGCGCCAACGACGCGAGCGCGGGTCCATCAATCCCGATGACATCATCACCGGCGCTTTCGAACTAGCGGAGCAGGTGTCGATCGACAACCTGAGCATGCCGCTGCTGGGCAAACATCTCGGTGTCGGTGTGACGAGCATCTACTGGTACTTCCGCAAGAAGGACGACCTGCTCAACGCCATGACCGACCGCGCGCTGAGCAAGTACGTGTTCGCCACCCCTTACGTCGAAGCCAGCGACTGGCGCGAGACGTTGCGAAATCACGCCCGTTTGATGCGTAAGACGTTCATGGGCAACCCCATTCTGTGCGACCTGATTCTGATTCGGGCGGCGCTGAGCCCCAAGGCGGCGCGGCTGGGGGCCCAGGAGATGGAAAAGGCGGTGGCCAATCTGGTGCAGGCCGGCCTGTCACCGGAGGACGCTTTCGACACCTACTCGGCGATCTCCGTTCACGTGCGCGGTTCGGTGGTGCTGCAACGGCTCTACGAAAAGAACCAGTCGTTCGACGTCGGGCCGCGCGCCATCGAGGACGCCGTTGCCATCGATCCGGAAAAGACCCCGCTGCTGGCTCAAGTGACCCGGATCGGTCATCGCATCGGGGCGCCCAACGAAACCAATTTCGAGTACGGCCTGACCTGCATCCTCGATCACGCCAGCCGGCTGATCGAGGAGGGTAAGGGCGCTAAGGCCGGGCCGTCGCGGCAGCGCAAGCCCGTCAAGTCGTCGGCCGAGCGGGGCCGCACCAAGGCGCCGAAGAATCGCTGATCGTTCCTGAAAAGGCTTGTCACGACTCGGGTTCCGGCACGCGGAAGTGCTCGTCGCGAAGCTGGAACGCTTCCTTGGCGCCGTGCTCGGCGCGGGTGTTGACGAAGTTGAACTCCCCCGGGGCGAATTGCAGGTTGGTGCCGAAGGCATGGAACAGATAGCTGGCGACCTCCTCGCCCTGATACGCCTGGCTCTGCTCGACCAGCCGGAAGGCCTCCTTGGCGATCACCACCCCGTCGGCGGGCATCTTCGCCGCCTTCTCGGTCCAGTAACGCGCCCGGGCCGTCACCGCAGCGGGATCGCAGGTGTCGGTGAAGATCCCGAGGTGTTCGACCTGCCCGGCGTCGATGATGTCGCCGGTCAGCAGCAGGCGCCGGGCCAGCACCGTCCCCAGCCGGTGGAAGAACATGTGCAGGCTGCCGAGCGCGGGGCCCAGGAAGCGGGTGGCCGGCATGCCGATCTTGGTGTCCCGCGCGATCACCGAGATGTCGGTCATCAGCGCCATCTCGAAGCCGTCGCCGAGCGCGTAGCCGACGATCTCGCCGACCGTCACCTTCGGGTAGCCCATGAAATTGTGGTAGAAGCCAAAAGACTTGCGGTCCACCGTGAGTCGCCGACGCTGGCTGGGGCGGCGCCGGGTGGACTCGTCCGCGTTGCGTGACGTGTCGTACCAGCCGTAGGCGTTGTTCATGTCGGCCCCGGTGGAAAAACCCCCTCGGCCCCGCGCAGCAGCACGACGGTGAGGTCGTCGTCCTCGGCGACGCGATCCAGGCAGCGGGCGATGGCCTCGCGCATTGCGGCGTCGTAGGAGTTGCGCTGCTTGGGATTGTTCAGCGTGATCGTCGCGATGCGGTGCTCGGCGTCGACGTCGAAGAGCACGCGATCGTCGGAGGTGCTCGAGGCGGTCATGTGTCGGACTCCTTTCGGCGCCGGCCGAATCGCGACCCGGCGAGCTGATCCGGGCGCGACGCCAACGTGTTGACCGCGCCGGTGCACAGCACGTCGTCGCCGAGCAACAGCCGTGCGGTCGAGGTGATGCCCCGTTCGCCCTGCGACCGAGTGATGTCGAATGCCAATTCGGTCAGCACCGGCGTCGTCCTGCGGAAGGTCACGGCCAGGGAGCGGGTCTTCCCGGACCGGCCAGTGACGCAATTATGGTGCTGGATAACGCAGTCGAAGAACACGGCCAGGAATCCGCCGTGCACCAGCCCCGGCGGCCCTTCGTAGACCAGCGGGAAGTCCACACGCCCCGTTGCCTTTTCGGCATCCAGCCCGGTGAACCGGTACTCGGGGAAACACGGGTTGTAGGCACCGATGCCGGTCGTGTGGTTCAGGTAGCCCCGCCGCAGGTCATCGGGCATCTCCCCGATGCGCGGCGCGTTGTCCGCCGGTGCCGCGGCCGACAGTTCGCTCTCCCACTCGGTGAACTTCGCCAGCATGGTGTCCACCGTCGGGTGCGGATGTTCGAGGGACACCAGCAGCGAGCTGAGCCGCAGGATGGCGGCGGCCGCGGCCACCGTCTGGGCAAGCGGCGCCTCGCCGAACCGGGCGTCACCACCGGGCGCCGATACGGGTGCGGCCTGCCCCTCCTCGATCGTCATCGGCGCCGCTCCTCCTCGTCGCTTCGCTGTGCGTCGCCGCCCGCGCGGGCCACGGCTCGCGCTGTCACCGGCTTTCACCGGGGTTGTTCCGCAGGCAGCGTATCCTTGCTAAACTTATACAGCGTATCAATCGTATTGCCTACTGTATGGATAACCGTATCGGTGAAGAAAGGCCGGATTCGACGGTGAGTCAGGGGCCGACGTGGCCGCAGCCGAGGGTTCGGTGGCGGTGCACCGCCAGGGTGCGGTGCTGCGCCTCACGCTCGAACGCCCGTCGCGGCGTAATGCGTTGACGCAGTTGATGATCGCCACACTGGTTGATGCGCTGACGGCCGCGGCCTCCGACGATTCGCTGCGCGCCGTGCACATCGTCGGCGCCGGGGACGACTTCTGCGCCGGCACCGACTGGGTGGTCGTCAACGATCCGGGCGGGCCCCGCCCGCGCACCGGTGATCTGGTGCGCCGCATCCCCCACGCCGCGCACCGGGTGATCGAGCTCGTCGCCGGCATCCAGCTGCCGGTGGTGTGCAGTGTCCGCGGCTGGGCGGTGGGGTTCGGCTGCAATCTGGCGCTGGCCGCCGACTTCACCGTCGCCGCCGCCGATGCGGTGTTCTGGGAGCCTTTCGTCGAGCGAGGATTCAGCCCCGACTCGGGATCCACCTGGTTGTTGGCCCGGCTGGTCGGCCTGGCGCGGGCGCGGCGAATGCTGCTGCTGGGCGAGAAGGTCGGCGGGTGCGACGCGGCCGACTGGGGGTTGATCCACCGGGCGGTCGGCGGCGCCGAACTCGACGACGCCGCCGAGGAGTTGGTGGGCCGGCTGGCCGCCGGGCCGACCGGCCGTGCTCGGCCTGGCCAAGCAGGCGCTGAGCTTCGGTCAGCACGCAACGCTGAGCCAGTCGCCGACCCAGGAGTTGTTCAATCTGGAATTGTCTTGCCGAACAAGTTATTCCAAGGAAGTCCTGGAGGCGTTCCGGCAGCGACGAGACCCGGATTTCCGTGGCCGCTGACTACAGGCGCCGGGGCGTCGAGCGTGGGCGCGATGCACGAAAAGCGGCTCCCACCCGTGCATACGGCCCACGCTCGGTGGCGCCGGGATACGAAGGGATATGACTCATGCCCGTTGATTCGTTCGACACGATCAAGTACGAGGTCGACGGGCACACCGCGACCATCACCCTGAACCGCCCGGACGCGCTCAACCCGCACATGATCACCGAACTGCGGGCCGCCTACCACGAGGCGGAGAACGACGACAGAGTGTGACTGCTCGTCGTCACCGGCACCGGCCGCGCGTTCTGCTCGGGCGCCGACGTCAAGGAGATCCCCGAAGACGGCAAGGTGATCTACGAACGGCCGTACCTGTCGACCTACGACCAATGGGAGGCCCCGCAGGAAGGGACGCCGCCGTTTCGCACCATGGCCAAGCCGTTGCTGACCGCGGTGAACGGAATCTGTTGCGGCGCGGGCATGGACTGGGTCACGACGACCGATATCGTGATCTCGTCCGAGCAGGCCACCTTCTTCGACCCGCACGTCAGCATCGGCCTAGTGGCCGGCCGCGAATTGGTCCGGGTGTCGCGGGTGCCGCCCCGCTCGATCGCGCTGCGGATGGCGTTGATGGGCAAGCACGAGCGGATGAGCGCACAGCGCGCCTACGAGCTCGGGCTGATCAGCGAGATCGTCGAGCACGACCGGCTGCTGGAGCGGTCGCACGTGATCGCCGACATCGTCAATTCCAATGCGCCGCTGGCCGTTCGGGGCACCCGGCTGGCCATCCTCAAGGGGCTGAACGTCCCGCTGCACGAGGCGGAGATCCTCGCCGAGACCTTCCGCGGGCGGGTGTTGCGAACCGAGGACGCGGCCGAAGGACCGAGGGCCTTCGTGGAGAAGCGCCAACCGAATTGGCAATGCCGATGAGCGCACAGTTCGACACCACCCTGCTCAAGGTGGACGCCACCGACCATGTCGCCACCATCACGCTCAATCGGCCCGAGCAGCTCAACGCGTTCAACCGCGCCATGTGCCGAGATGGCTCAGGCGTGGCGCCTGGTCAAGCTCGACGACGCGGTGCACGCGGTGGTGTTGCGGGCCGCCGGCGACCGGGCGTTCAGCGCCGGGCTGGACATCAAGACACCGTACGGTCAGCCCGAAAACATCTGGAACCACGAGGATCCCGGCGAAGCCCTGAGCCCGAAGTGGCAGAAGATGTGGAAGCCGGTGGTGTGCGCGGTCCAGGGCATGTGCACCGCGGGCGCGTTCTACTTCGTCAACGAGTCCGACGTGGTCATCTGCTCGCAGGACACCACCTTTTTCGATTCGCATGTGTCGGCCGGCCTGGTCTGTGCCCTGGAACCGGTCGGCCTGATGCGTCGCATCGCGCTCGGCGAGACGTTGCGGATCGCACTGATGGGCAACGACGAACGGGTCGGGGCCGACGCCGCGCTGCGAATCGGCCTGGTGACGGAAGTGGTTCCCGCCGAACGGCTCTGGGACCGGTCCCACGAGATCGCGGCGACCATCGCCGCCAAGCCCCCGACCGCGACCGCGGGCACGGTGAAGGCAATCTGGGAATCACTGGACAAGCCGTATCGCGCGGCGATGGAGCAGGGCCTCATCTACACCCGGCTGGGCAATCCGCTGGGCACCGCCGAGCTGGCCGCCGGCCGGGACGCCGGTGCACGCGGCGCGGCACGCGCACCGAAGATCCGCTGATGCCGCGTCATCCCCCTCGTCCAGCGCATCGCCGACGTGCTCGACCTCGAGCCGCACGGCCGCGCCATCGAGTATGGCGGCCAATGGTTTTCCTGGGCACAGCTGGGAACGACGGCGCGACAGGTGGCCGCTCGCACCACCGGCACCGAGGTGGGGATGCTGCTGCGCAACCGGCCCTGGCAGGTGGCGGCCTTCCTGGGCGTGCTGCTGGGCGGCGGAACCGTCGTGGTGGTCAACCCGTCCCGCGGCGACGAGCGCACCAGGGCCGACCTGGCGCGGCTGCGGCTGCCCCTGATCATCGGCGAGCCCGACGATCTGGCCGCCCTGGTGACCGACGACACCCCGACGATGGCGATCTCGCTCCTCGCCGACCCGCCGGGGCCGGCCGCCCCCGCCCGCCGCCGAGCCGCGCAGTGTCGCGGTGCGCATGTTGACCAGCGGCACCACCGGCCCACCGAAGCGAATCGACCTGGGCTACGACATGCTGGCGCGCAGCGTGCTGGGCGTCGAGCCGGGCACCGCACCGACGCCCACCGAACCGCGGCGCGGCGTCGCCATCGTGAATTCTCCACTGGTGCACATCGGCGGGGTGTTCCGCGTGCTGCAATGCATCGCCGAGGCAAGGCCATTCGTGTTGCTGGAACGCTTCGTGCTGAACGTCTGGGCCGCCGCCGTGCGCAGGCACCGGCCCCGCGCGGTGTCGCTGGTGCCCGCCGCGCTGCGCACGGTGCTGCACTCCGACCTGCCGCGCGCCGATTTGGAAAGCATCCAGGTCGTCACCTGCGGCACCGCGCCGCTGTCGGCCGACGATGCCGACGCGTTCACCGAGAAGTACGGCATCCCAGTGCTGACCTCTTATGCGGCAACGCAATTCGGTGGTGGCGTGGCGGGGTGGACCCTCGCCGATCACCGGCGGTACTGGCGGGTCAAACAGGGCAGCGTCGGCCGGGCCAACCCGGGCGCGGCGCTGCGGGTGGTCGCCGAGGACGGAACACCGCTGGGCCGGACGAAATCGGGCTGCTGGAGGTCAAGCCCGGGCAGCTGGGGCCCAACGCGGGCTGGCTGCGCACCACCGACATGGCGTGCATCGACGCCGACGGGTTTGTCTGGATCGTCGGGCTCGCCGACCAGGCGATCATTCGCGGCGGGTTCAAGGTGATGCCCGACGACGTGCGCGCCGCGCTGGAAAGCCACCCCGCGGTCGCCGGTGCGGCCATCGTCGCCCGGCCCGACCCACGACTGGGCGAGACGCCGGTGGCCATGGTCGAACTCCGCGCGCCGTCGACGACCGACGCACTGATCCAGCATCTGCGAGAGCGCTTGGCGCGCTACGAGATTCCCACCGAGATCGCGATCGTCGACGCCCTGACCCGAACCCCCTCCGGCAAGGCCGACTTGGCCGCGGTCCGCGGCTACTTCGCCGAGCGGCCGACGGTACTGCGCGACCATGCCCGGTGATTTCGCGACGGTCGCCGCGACGTTGCAGCACCAGGCGCGGTTGCGCGGCGACCACTCGCTGCTGATCTGCGACGCCGAACGGATCAGCTACGCCGAGGCCGACGCCCGATCGGCCGAACTCGCCCGGGGGCTGATCGCCCTTGGCGCCGGCAAGGGAACGCATGTCGGACTGCTCCACCCGAACGGTGCGCGGTTCGTCGTCGCGATGCTGGCGGCGGCCCGGATCGGCGCCGTAGTGGTGCCGTTCTCGACGTTCGTCACCGCGCGCGAGCTGCGCGAGCAGCTTCTCGACGTCGCCGTCGAGATCCTGTTGAGCGCCCGCTCCTTTCGCTCGCACGACTATGCGCGGCGCTTGTCCGAGGCGGTGTCGGAGACCGACTTCGATCCCGGCCGCCGGTTGTTTTGCACCGCGGTGCCGCAATTGCTCCGGGTGCTGTTCGCCCCGCAGACGGTGGGCGCGCCGGGCGGCGGCATCGACCCGGCACTGCTGGCCGCGCTCGAGGACGACGTGCAAGCGTGCGATCCGCTGGCCATCGTGTACACCTCCGGGTCGACCAGCACCCCCAAGGGGGTGGTGCACACCCACGGGGCGCTGCTGGAACACCAGCGCAACCTCAACGGAATCCGGGGTTTGACGGCCGACGACCGATTGTTCTGCAATTCACCGTTCTTCTGGATCGGCGGGTTCGCCTTCGGACTGCTGGCCACACTGGTGGCCGGATCGACGCTGATATGCTCCAACGCCACCGACGCCGGGGCGGCGCTGGACCTGCTGGAAGCCGAAAAGCCCACCATGACCAGCGGTTTCAGCGCCGGGATCGCCCACCTGGCCGAGCACCCGAGCTTTGCCGACCGCGATCTGTCGTCGATGCGGCGGGGGAACCCGTATCCGATCATGGCGGTCGAGGAGCGGCCCGCCGACCCCGAACTGCGGCACAACATGCTGGGCATGACCGAGGCCGGCGGGGTGGTGCTGATCGGCCACGACGAAGCCGACCAGCCCGAGCACCGGCGCGGCTCGTTCGGCAAACCCGCGCCCGGGTTCAAGGCCAGGATCCTCGACCCCGACACCGGGGCCGCCGTCGCGGTGGGTGAGGTGGGCGAACTGTGCATCCGCGGGCCGTATCTGATGCAGCGGTACCGCAAACGGAGCCGGGAAGAGTGTTTCGACTCCGACGGCTGGTTCCACACCGGCGATCTGGTGCGCGGCGACGCCGACGGATACTTCTATTTCGCCGGGCGGCTGGGCGCGATGATCAAGACCGCGGGCGCCAACGTCTCGGCGGTCGAGGTCGAAAAGGCGATCGCGGCGGTCACCGGCGGCGCGACCGCCTACGTGGTCGGGATTCCTGATGCCCGGCGCGGCCAGCTGGTCGCCGCCGCGGTGGTGTGGCCGGATGACCGGACCGCCCTCGATCCGGACGCGCTGCGCGAACGACTCAAATCCGAACTGTCGGCGTACAAGCCCCCTGGCGGTTCGCTTCCCTGCGCCGCGCCGACGTCCCACTGCTGTCCAGCGGCAAGGTAGACCTGCGGCAACTGAGGAAGCTGTTCGATACCTGAGGCGAGCACACCCACCATCGATCACCTGGTCAGGTCACGCGCCGCCGAGTTCGGCGGCAAGCCGATGGTGATCGACCCGGGTTCCCGCATCAGCTATGACCAACTCGACACCGCCACAAGGGAACTCGCCGCGGTGTTCGTGCAGGCCGGCGTCGGAAAGGGCACCCGGGTGGGATTGATCATGCCCAACAACACCCGTTGGGTGCTGATCGCCATCGCCCTGACCCGAATCGGCGCCGTCCTGGTACCGCTGAGCACGCTGCTGCGAGCCGGCGAACTCGTCGTGCAGTTGCGGGTCGCCGCCGTGCAGTTCTTGGTGAGCGTGGACGAATTCCGCGGTCACCGCCACCTCGACGACGTCGCGGCGTCGCGTTCCGAACTGCCAGCGCTGCAACAGGTTTGGTCGACCGAACAGCTCGACGCCGCCGTGGCCGGCGCGCGGGCCGGCCAGATCGTCGATGCCATGACCCAAACCGTCACCCCCGCGGACCCGCTGGTGATCATGTTCACCTCGGGAAGCAGCGGAACGCCCAAGGGCGTCTGGCATTCGCACGGCAGCGCGCTGGGCGCGGTGCGATCCGGCCTCGCGGCCCGCTGCATCGACGCCGACTCCCGTCTGTATCTGCCGATGCCGTTCTTCTGGGTGGGCAGTTTCGGCAGCGGAATACTGTCCGCGCTGCTGGCCGGCACCACCCTGGTGACTGAGGAAATCCCCCGCCCGGGGACCTGCGATTGCTGGAAAGCGAACGGGTCACGCTGTTTCGGGGGTGGCCGGACCAGGCCGAGACCCTGGCCAGGCATGCCGGCACCGTCGGAGCCGACTTCTCGGCGCTGCGGCCCGGAAGCCTGCAAGCCCTGCTGCCGCCCGAACAGCGCGCCCGACCGGGCACCCGGGCCACACTCTTCGGCATAACCGAGGCGTTCGGCCCGTACTGCGGTTACCCCGCCGACACCGACATGCCCGTTTCGCCGTGGGGCAGCTGCGGAAAGCCGTTCGACGGCATGGAAGTCCGCATCGTCGACCCCGACACCGGCGCGCCGGTCGGGGCCGGAACCGCCGGCATCATCCAGATCCGGGGACCGCACACGCTGCGCGGCATGTGTGGCCGCAGCCGCGAAGAGTTGTTCACCGTCGACGGCTTCTACCCCACCGGCGACCTGGGTCATCTCGACGACGCGGGCTTTTGTTCTACCACGGGCGCGCCGACGACATGTTCAAGGTCAGCGGCGCCACCGTCTACCCGAGCGAGGTCGAGCGCGCGCTACGCACCATCGACGGGGTGGACGGCGCCGTCGTCACCAATGTGCCGGGCGCCACGGGTGACCGGGTGGGCGCGGAGGTGGTGTGCCGTGAGTTGACCGCCGCACAACTGCGCGCTGCCGCGCGAAACCTGTTGAGCTTCTTCAAGGTTCCCAGCGCGTGGCTGGTGCTGCGATCCGACGACGACCTGTCACGCGGGGGCACCGGCAAGGTCGACGTGCGCCGGCTGCGGGAGCCGCTCGCCGACGCCGACCGGCGTCAGGAAACCCGTGTCCAGGGTTGACAGTTCTGCGACTCGAACGCCTTGACCGCGGAGTTGATGTTCGCATACGTCGGGCCGATCGAGGTATTCGTCTGCAGCACATGCTCTTTGTTCGCGTCAAGCGTGCTGTAGGTGAACCACGAGCACATCGAGTCCTGGGTCGGCACGTTGTTGATCCAGATCCCGAAGGCCGAGCCCGAGCCGCCCGTGTGGTAGAGGCCGGGGCGACGTCGGGGCCCACCACGAAAACACCGTTGCCGGGAATGGGATCCATCGGGTCGGCGGCGGCCGGGGCCGCCGTGGCGATCGCCGCGACACAGACAACGAGCACCGCCAATGCGCGAAGCGTCGGGAACATCCTTCCTCGCTCCGTTCTGTTGCCCCCTTAGGTCGCAGCGTATGCCGCACCCGTCGACAAAGACAACAGGCCTCGCGTCAACCGGGGTCCGGCCCGCCGCCGTCGACCACCACACCGCAGGCGACCAGATGGTCGATCAACGGGATGGCACCGGCGGCCAGGTGCTCCGATATCGCCGCACGGGCCAGCTTGTCGTCCCGTTTTTTCAGCGCGGACAAGATGCGCCGGTGGTCCTTCATCGACTGCTCGGGCCAGCCCTCGATCGCAGGGAACACCGATTCCGGTGCGTAGCGGGTGATTCGGGACATCAGCTGCGCCAGTTTGGGTGAGTCGGCGGCGATGTTAATGGCCCGGTGGAATTCGTGGTTCAGCCGGACGGTGCGCTCGTGCTCATCGCCGGCGTAGGCGTCCTCCAGCTGCGCCTGGATCTGTTTGAGCTCGCGCAGCTGGTCGTCGGTGATGTTGAGCGCCGCCCGTGCCGCCAGCTCACCGCCGACGTGCGCCTGCACGTTCGCCACGTCGGTGACGTCGCGCCGGGTGACCGGCAGCACCACGAAGCCGCGCCGCGGCTGCTGGCTGATCAGGCCCTCGGCGCGCAGCGCGAACAGCGCTTCACGCACCGGTGTGACGCTGATCCCGAGTTCGGCGGCCAGCTGATCCAGCCGCACATAGGAGCCGGCGGCGTAACTGCCGTTGAAGATCCGGCCGCGGATCAGATGCGCGACGTCGTCGGAAAGTTGCGGTCGGGCCGCGAAATCCGGAACGCTCATCGTTGCCTACACCCGGTATTCGGCGAGCAGCCGCTTACTGATGATGTTCTTCTGAATCTCGCTGGTGCCCTCGACGATGAGCAAAAACGGCGCGTCGCGCATCAGCCGCTCGATCTCGTACTCCTTGGAATAGCCGTAGCCGCCGTGGATCCGGAAACTCTGCTGAGTCACTTCGGCGCAGTATTCGCTGGCCAGGTATTTGGCCATTCCGGCGGCGACGTCGTTGCGCTCCCTCGAGTCCTTCAGACGTGCGGCGTTGACCATCATCAGGTGTGCCGCTTCGACTTTGGTGGCCATCTCGGCCAGCTGGAACGCGATGGCCTGGTGCTCGGCGATCGGCTTGCCGAAGGTCTCGCGTTGTTGCGCGTAGCGCACCGCCAGCTCGAAAGCGCGGATCGCAACGCCGCACGCGCGGGCCGAGACGTTGACCCGGCCCACCTCGATGCCGTCCATCATCTGAAAGAAGCCCTGCCCCGGCGTGCCGCCGAGGACGTCGTCGGCGGCCGCCCGGTAGCCGTCGAAGATGAGCTCAGTGGTTTCGATGCCCTTGTAGTCCAGCTTGTCGATCTTCCCCGAAATCCGCAGGCCAGCAACGGCTTCGCCGAACCCGACCGGCTTCTCGACCAGGAACGCGGTCAGGTTGCGGTGCGGCTTGTCCGAGCCCTCGTCGGTGCGCACCAGCACCGCGATCAGCGTCGAGGTGGCGCCGTTGGTGAGCCACATCTTCTGGCCGTCGATGGTGTAGCCGCCGTCCGGATCGCGCCGGGCGCGGGCCCGGATCGCGGCCACATAGGAGCCCAAATCCGGCTCCGACATCGAGAACGCGCCGCGAGTCTCGCCGACCGCCATCCGCGGCAGGAAGCGCTGCTTCTGTTCGTCGGTGCCGTGCTGACGCAGCATGTAGGCCACGATGAAGTGGGTGTTGAGCACCCCCGACACGCTCATCCAGCCGCGTGCCAGCTCCTCCACACACAAGGCGTAGGTCAGCAGCGACTCGCCCAATCCGCCGTACTCCTGCGGGATCATCAGCCCGAACAACCCCATGTCGCGCATCTGGTCGACGATGTCCTGGGGGTAGGCGTCGGCGCGTTCCAGTTCCGCGGCGTGGGGAATGACTTCCTTGTCGACGAATTGCCGTACGGTGGCGATGATCTCGGTCTGGAATTCGGTCAACCCGGGGGTTTGGGCCAGTTTGGTCATGTGCTGCGTTTCCCTTCCGGTTGCTCAGCAGGCGATGGTCTTGGCATCGGCCAGCCGCTCGATGTCCGCGGCGGTGAGCCCCAGCGCTCGAAGAGCACGGTGGTGTTCGACAGCGCGGCGGTGATTTCGTCGGCGGTGTGATCGCCGAACCAGGTGGCGAACAGACCGGAGAGCACGTCGCGGTACCGGTAGCGCTCGCCCTCGGAGCCGAAGTCGACACCCAGCGCGTCGGCGAGCGCCGACACCGCCGCGCCGGTGCCCGTCACCTCGAGCAGGTCGCGAAAATGCCGACCGGTCAACGTGACAACCATGAACCTGACTCCGTCGCGGCTGGTGAAGTCCTGCCCGCACTGACCGTAGATGGCGTTGCCCAGCCGTTCGCGCTGGGTGCCGACGACTTGCGGCTCGGTGAGCAACCCCAGGTTGGCCGCGGTAGCCAGCGCGACGTCCTCCAGCGCCAGGCTGATCCGCGCGCCGGCCCCGGACTGCTCGCGGCGGTGGACGACGGTGACGACGGACAGCGCGGCATACAGTCCGCAGCACACGTCCCAGGCCGGCAGCACGTGGTTGATCGGGCCGGCGTGCTCGGCCGGGCCGGTGACCAGCGGGTAGCCGATGCCGGCGTTGACGGTGTAGTCCACGCCGGTGGAGCCGTCGCCGCGACCGAGTAACTGGACGTGGATGACGTCGGCGCGCAGGGCCTCCAGCGCATCGTGGCTCAGCCAGGACAGGCCCGCCGCGTTGGTGACGACGACGCCGTCGCCCTCCACGATCAGTCGCTGCACCAGCCGTTGGCCCTCGGCGGACCGCAAATCGATGGTGGCCGAACGCTTTCCCTTGTTCAGCCCGGTCCAATAGATCGACGTGCCGTCCGCCGCCAGCGGCCAGCGTTGCACGTCGGAAGCGCCGCCGATCGGGTCGACCCGGACCACCTCCGCGCCGAGCTGACTCGGCGTCATGCCGCACAACGGCGCGGCGACGAAGCTGGACACCTCCACCACGCTGAGGCCGTGCAGGGGCAGCCGCGGATCGGTCATCTCAGGCGACCCGCTCGAAGACGGCGGCCAGGCCCTGGCCGCCGCCGATGCACATCGTCTCCAGGCCGTAGCGGGCCTGGAGACGGGTGAGCTCGCGTGCCAGGGTGGCCAGCATCCGGCCACCGGTGGCGCCGACCGGATGGCCCAGCGAGATCCCGGAGCCGTGCACATTGGTGCGGTCGTGGTCGGCGGCGCCGAACTTCCATTCTCGCATCACCGCAAGCGCTTGCGCGGCAAAGGCTTCGTTGAGCTCGATGAGGTCGATGTCGGACAGTGACAGTCCCGCCTTGGCCAGCGCCACCTCGGTGGCCGGGACCGGCCCGATGCCCATGATGTGAGGGGCGACCCCGGCCGCTGCCCACGACACCAGCCGCACCAATGGCCTCAGGCCGTGCTCGTCGGCCTTCTCCGGCGTGGTCACCACGCACATCGAGGCCGCGTCGTTCTGCCCGCTGGCGTTGCCCGCCGTGACGGTGGCCTCTGGATCCTGATACAGCAGAACGGGTTTGAGCTTGCTCAGCGACTCCACCGAGGTATCCGCGCGCGGGTGTTCGTCGGTGTCGATCAGCTCTTCGCCATGCCGGGTGGGCACCGCGACGGCGATGATCTCCTGGGCCAGGATGCCGTCTTTCTGCGCGGCCACCGCGCGCTGGTGTGACCGCACCGCCAGCTCGTCCTGCTCCTGGCGGTAAATGCCGTACTGGCGGCGCAGATTCTCGGCCGTTTCCAGCATGCCGCCGGGCACCGGGTAGCGCCGGCCCCCGGCCGTGGTGCGTCCGCGGGCCAGCCCGTCACGCACCCGCACACCGCTGCGGGCCCCGCCCCAGCGCATGTCGGTGGAGTAGAAGGCGACGTTGCTCATGCTTTCGCAACCGCCGGCGATGACCAGATCGTGATCGCCGTTGCGCACCTGCAGGCATGCCTGGATCACGGCTTGCAGGCCCGAGCCGCAGCGCCGGTCGACCTGCATGCCCGGAACCGTCACCGGCAGACCGGAATCCAGCGCCACGATCGCCCGATCGCTGGTGCCTCGCTGCTGGGGTAGCAGTGCCCAAGAATGACGTCCTGCACAGCCTCGGGGGCAACCCGGTTCGCTGCAACAGCCCACCGAGCGCCACGACGCCGAGGTCGACGGCGGTGAGCGCCTTGAACATTCCCCCGTAGCGGCCGATCGGCGTCCGGACGGGCTCGCAGATGACGGCCGCCCGTGATCTCCATGACGGTGCCGGTCATGTACGACGACATGTCGGAGGCCAGGAACAGCGCCACACTGGCGACCTCGCTGGGCTCGCCGGCACGGCCCATCGGCACCTCAGCCACCTTGGAATCCCAAATGCGTTGTGGCATGGCCTCTATCATCGCCGAGCGGATCAAACCGGGGGCGATCGCGTTCACCCGGACACCCAGGTAGGCCAGCTCCTTGGCGGCCGCCTTGGTCATGCCCACGATGCCTGCCTTGGCCGCCGAGTAGTTGGTCTGGCCGACCATGCCGACCTTGCCCGACACCGAGGACATGTTGATGATAGCGCCGCGCTTGTTTTCCCGCATGATCGCCGCGGCCAACCGGGTGCCGTTCCAGGTGCCCTTCAAGTGCGCGACGATGACCTGATCGAACTGCTCCTCGGTCATCTTGCGCATGGTGGCGTCCCGGGTGATCCCGGCGTTGTTGACCATGATGTCCAGGCCGCCGAACCGCTCGACGGCGGTCTGGATCAGCGTTTCGGCCTCGGACGACTTGGTGACGTCGCAGCGCACGGCCAACGCCACCTGGTCACCGCCCAGCTGTTTGGCCGCGGTTTGCGTCGCCTCCAGATTGACGTCGCCGAGGACGACCCGCGCCCCTTCGGCGACGAACCGTTCGGCGATCGCGAACCCCAAACCTTGTGCGCCACCTGTGATGACCGCGGTCTGACCACCGAGCAAGGACACCTGTACCACGCCTCCCTTGAATTGGCCCCCGGCCGGGGTGCCCGACGTCCGAATATCATATTTCATATAGGATCTGCCCGATGCCGGGTACCCGGCCCGGGTCGACGAAGGGGCCCGCCCCCTGCGGCGCAGGGACCCCGACCAGACAGGTGCCAGAAGAGGGAGCGTCCGCAGATGACCAGCGCTGAAGTCGCCGAGGTCTCGGAGCAGGATTTCGGCGAGATCCTGGCCCAGACCCGCCAGTTCGTCCACACCGCCGTGGTCCCCCGCTAGCAGGAAATCGGCGACGGCGACCGGGTCCCCGACGACCTGCGCGACCAGGCCAGGAAGATGGGGCTGTTCGGGTACGCCATCCCCAGCAGTGGGGCGGGCTCGGCCTCAACCTGATACAAGACGTCGAGCTGGCGATGGAATTGGGCTACACCTCGCTGGCGCTGCGTTCGATGTTCGGCACCAACAACGGCATCGCCGGCCAAGTGCTGGTCGGCTTCGGCACCGAGGCGCAAAAGGCCCACTGGCTCGAGTCGATGGCGGCCGGCGACGTCGTCGCCTCCTTCGCCCTGACCGAACCCGGTGCCGGGTCCAACCCGGCCGGCCTGCGCACCAAAGCCGTTGCCGACGGCGACAATTGGGTTATCTCCGGGCAGAGCGCTTCATCACCAACGCGCCTGTCGCCAACCTGTTCGTGGTGTTCGCCCGCACCCGGCCGGCCGACGACCAGGGACCCGGAATCGCCATCTTCCTGGTTCCGGCGGACGCGGCGGGTGTGCAGGTCGGCGCCAAGGACGCCAAGATGGGCCAGGAAGGCGCCTGGACCGCCGATGTCAGCTTCGGCGACGTCCGGGTCGAGGGCGACGCGCTGATCGGCGGCAGCGAAGACATCGGGTAACGCGCGGCGATGACCTCGCTGGCGCGCGGACGGGTGCACATCGCCGCCCTCGCGGTCGGCGCCGCGCAATGCGCGCTCGACGAATCGGTGTCCTACGCCGCCACCGCGACGCAGGGCGGCACACCGATCGGAAACTTCCAGCTGGTGCAGGCCATGCTGGCCGACCAGCAGACCGAGGTGCTGGCCGGGCGCGCGCTGGTCCGCGAGGCCGCCCGGCTGTGGGTGACCGGCGAGGATCGCCACGTGGCGCCGTCGGCGGCCAAGCTGTACTGCACCGAAATGGCCGACCGGGTGGCCGATCTCGCGGTCCAGGTGCACGGGCAGCGGCTACATGCGCGGTGTCCCGGTGGAACGCATCTACCGCGACGTGCGCCTGCTGCGGCTCTACGAGGGAACCAGCGAGATCCAGCGTCTGATCATCGGGTCGAACCTCGTCAAGGCGGCCCAGCGAGCCACCACTACGAAGGAGCGCTGATGGCCGGAAAGCTCGAGGGGCGAGTGGCTTTCATCACCGGTGCGGCCCGCGGCCAGGGCCGGGCGCATGCGGTCCGGATGGCCGCCGAGGGTGCCGACATCATCGCCGTCGACATCGCCGGCAAGCTGCCCTCGTGTGTCCCCTACGATCCGGCGAGCCCGAAGGACCTGAGCGAAACCGTGCGCCTGGTCGAGGCCGCGAACCGCCGGATCGTCGCTGCGGTGGTGGACACCCGCGACTTCGACGGGCTGCGAAAGGTGGTGGACGACAGCGTGGCCGTGTTGGGGTGCCTCGACATCATCGTCGCCAACGCCGGGGTCGCGGCCCCACAGGCCTGGGACGACATCACCCCGGAAGACTTCCGCGACGTCATGGACATCACCGTAACCGGCACCTGGAACACGGTGATGGCCAGTGCGCCCCGGATCATCGAGGGCGGCCGCGGCGGCTCCATCATCCTGATCAGTTCGGCGGCCGGAATGAAGATGCAGCCGTTCATGATTCACTACACGGCCAGCAAGCACGCGGTGACCGGGCTGGCGCGGGCTTTCGCCGCGGAGTTGGGCAAGCATTCGATCCGGGTCAACAGCGTCCATCCCGGACCGGTGAGCACGCCGATGGGCTCGGGCGACATGGTCACCGCGGTGGGCCAGGCCATGGAGACCAACCCGCAGCTGTCGCACGTGCTGACACCGTTCCTGCCCAACTGGGTCGCCGAGCCGGAGGATATCGCCGACACGGTGTGCTGGTTGGCCAGCGACGAATCGCGCAAGGTCACCGCCGCCCAGATCCCCGTCGATCAGGGCTCGACCCAGTACTGAGCGCCGGCCGCGGGAATAGATCGCGCGCGGCGCGCACTTGCAGGCCACATGAAACCCTTCAGCGAAACCGAACGCCAGGAGTTCCTCGCCGGCACACACGTCGCGGTCCTATCGGTCGAGGCCACCGACGGCCGCCCGCCGGCCGCCGTCCCGATCTGGTACGACTACACCCCCGGCGGCGACATCCGGATCATGACCGGGGCGTCCAGTCGCAAGGCCCGGCTCATCGAGCGGGCGGGCAAGGTCACCGTGGTGGTCCAGCGCGAGGAGCCGCCGTATCAGTACGTGGTGGTGGAGGGCACCGTCGTCGACGCCACCAAGCCGGCCCCGTCCGACGTGCAATTGGCCGTCGCCATCCGTTACCTGGGCGAGGACGGTGGGCGGGCGTTTGTGCAAAGCCTGGAGGGTGTCGAGGAGGTGCTGTTCACCATCCGGCCCGACCGCTGGCTGAGCGCCGACTTCACCGGCGACCTCTGAGGCGTCAGCCGATCAGTTCGAGGGTGCCCAGCTCGCGGATCGCCCGGCAGCCGCGGCCCAGCATGGTGACCACCATGTCGTCGCCGCGCTCGGTGGCCGCGGCGAACGCGAATCCCAGCGCGGAGATCAGCGGCGCCTGCAGCACCCCGAGCCGGTAGTCGCGCTAACAGGTTTCGCGGTCGTAGCCGCTAACCCCACCGGCCACCAGCGCGCGGTGGTAGTCAGCGACAAGCTCTTCCTCGATGGCCGCGCGCAGCCGCGAATCCAGGCTGGTCGCGGTGAAGTAGGCGAGGTCGCGGGCCGGAAGGCCGACGCCGAGCGTCTGCCAGTCGACCACGCTCACCCTGGTTCGGTCCGGGTCGAACAGCAGGTTGTCCAGGCGGTAGTCGCCGTGCAGCAGGGCGAACCGGTCATACTCGGACAGCAGCCGCGGCGCGATCACACCCATTGCCGCGGCGAAGGTTTCGCGGTCTTCGGCGCTCATCCGATCGCCCAGCCGCTCCGGCGTGATGTCGGCGCTCATCTTCGCCACCTCCCCCATGCCGCCCGCCCCGGCTTCGCGAGCCGCCCGAACGCGATGCCCGGGAAATCGAGCCACACCGGGTCACACCAGCTGGGCGCGTGCAGACCGGCCAGCGCGGTGACCGCAAGCCGCGCCTCGGTTTCACCGCAGCCCAACAGCTGATCGCCCTGCACCGCCGGAGCCTGATCGGCCAGCAGCAGGGCGAAATCCGTTGCTTCCTCGGCGATCTCGGAGTAGAAGCAGCGCGGTGTCGGCACCTGCACCCGGTCGGCCACCGACGAGTAGAACGCGCATTCGCTGCGGTAGCCGATGACCACCCGGTCGCGCACGGTGTCGTCCTGAGCGGAAAGTTTGATCACGAAGGTCTGCGGCAGGTCACCGGGATCGGTGGCGTAGCGAGCCGTCACCCGGTAGGTGGCCCCGGTCTGCCCGGCGCCGATCGCGGCCACGTCCACCTCGGCGACCTCGACGGGAGCTCCGCGCCCGCTCAGCGCCGCCGACAGCCACTGCGGGGTGACGTCGCCGGGGTAACGCGGTATCGACAGCACAGCACTCATCGCGGCACGCCTCCTAGATGCAGATCCGACTGACAAACTGTAAGGAATACCGCAAGAGTTGCAGTCAACCGCGGTGAGCTAACCGGCCGGAATCCGCCATTCGGCGGCCTCGTGCTGCTGCCGCCAGAATTCGGCGAAACGCCCGCCCGCGGCGCGCAATTCGTCGACGGTTCCGTCCTCGACCACCCGCCCGTCGTCCAGGAACAGGACGCGGTCGGCGTGCCCGATGCTGGCCAGCCGGTGCGCCACGATGACCTGGGTGCGCGCGCGCGGATCGGCGGTGAACGGGTCGACGACCGCCGCCTTGTTCTCGGTGTCCAGCGCGCTGGTCGCCTCGTCGACCAGCAGTATGGGCGCCGGTTTGAGCAGTGCGCGGGCGATGCTGACGCGCTGGCGTTCACCGCCGGACAGCGCCGAGCCGGCCTCCCCGACCACGCTGTCGGCGCCGTCGGGCAGTCGTGCGACGAGCTCGTCGACGCGGGCCAGCGCCACCGCGCGCGCGTAGGCGTCGTCGCCGGCGCCGGGATCACCGGCGAGCACGTTGTCGCGGATGGAGCCGTGGAACAGGTAGGGGTGCTGGAATACCACGCTGCTGGCCGCGCGGCGGGATTCGGCGTCCAGCGTCGCCGCGTCTACGCCGTCGATGCGCACCCGGCCCCGGGTGGGCTCGTGCAGTCCAGCGATCAACGCCAAAATGGTGCTCTTGCCTGAGCCGGACGGTCCGACGATCGCCGTCGTGCTGCCCGGCTCCAACGAGAAGCTCACCCCGTCGAGCACCGGTGCGCTCGCCCCGTCGTAACGGAAGACGACGTCGTCGAACTCGATGCGCGGCGCCGCGGTGCCCGGCAGGGACGCCGAGCCGGCGTTCATCCGCGGCGCGGTGAGCACGGCGCGGATGTTGTCGAGCGTGGCGCGGGTGCTCTCCAGTGCGGGCGCCAGCTCGCTGATGGTGGTGAACGGCTCGAGGTAGCGCACGATGACGACGATCAGCGTGATGGCCTCGGCCACCGTCAGCGTGCCGTTGACGGTCAGCGCGGTGGCGGCCCCGGCCAGCAGGATCAGGGCGAGCTGGCTGGCCAGGCTGAACAGCAGCTGGCCCGGGACCTGCATGGCGAGAAGGCGCATCGTCGCGCCGTGCTGGGCGGCCAGCGCGTCGCCGACCAGGCTGCGCGCCGGCTCGACGCGCCGCGCGGCCCGCAGCGCCTGCTGGGTGCGGGAGAACTCGATGATCCGCTCGGTGAGCGCGCTATTGGCTTCGGCGGCAGTCGAATCGGCGCGCCGCGCCAGGCGCGCCGACGCCGACAGCGCACCCAGCATCAGCGGCAGCCCGCCCAGCGCGGCTAGCCCCAGTTGCCAGGACACCGGCAGCAGCGCCACCGCGATGGCGGCGGGCAGCAGCACCGCCGAGATCAGCGGCGTGAGCAGGTTGACCACCAGGCCGACCAATTCCGGACCGGTGGCCGCGATGGCCTGCCGGGCCGTCGCGGTGTGCTCGGCGGTGAACCAGTCCAGCCGCACCCCGGGCACCCGGTCGGCCACGTCGTGCTGGCTGTGGTCGAGCACCGCGAAACCCAGGTTGAAGCCGATGCGCGCGGTGACGGTGCCGATCGCCCAGCCGATCGCGGTGGCGGCGGTCAGCCAGCCCAGCCAGGCCAGCGCCCGGTGCGGGGCGCCGCTGAACAGCGCGCCCACCAGCGGCACCAGCAGAACGGTGGCCACCGCGCGCACCGCGACGGACAGCAGGGCCAGCACCGTATAGGCGACGACCTTGTTGCGGCGGTCCGCCGGGACCAAGCTCAGCCAGGTGCGAATCATCGGGCGGCCTCCCCGGCCGTGCCGACGGTCACCGCGTCGCGCCGACCGCCCTCCCACAGCCGCCGGTAGCGGCCGTCGGCGGCCAGCAGTTCCTCGTGCCTGCCGCGCTCGACGATGCGGCCGTGGTCGAGCACGACGATCTGGTCGGCCCGGGTGATGGTGTGCAACCGGTGGGCGATCACCAGCACGGCGCGGTCCCGCGTCAAGCGGTTAAGTGCTTGCTGCACAAGGTGTTCCGATTCCGGGTCGGCGAACGCGGTGGCCTCGTCGAGGATCAGGATCTCGGTGTCGGCCAGGATGGCGCGGGCGATGGTGAGGCGTTGCCGCTCCCCGCCCGACAGCCCGGCGCCGGCGCCGGCGCCCAGCACGGTGTCATAGCCGTGCGGTAGCCGCATGATGCGGTCGTGGATCTGCGCCTCGCGCGCGGCTTGCTCGATCTGCGCGGCGGTGGCGTCGGGCACCGCCAGGGCGATGTTCTCCGCGACCGTCCCGTGCACCAACTGCGTCTCCTGCAGCACGAATCCGACCCGGGCGTAGAGCTCGTCGGCCGTCATCGACCGAATGTCGCGCCCCCCAACGGTTATCGAGCCTCGGTCGACGTCGTGGAAGCGGGCCAGCAGGGCGGCCAGCGTCGACTTACCGGATCCCGACAGGCCGACCAGCGCGGTGAGGGTGCCGGGCCGCAGCGTCAGCGACACGTCGTGGATCACCGGAACGTCGGGGCGGTAGCCGAAACCGACGTTGTCGAACACCACCGCCTGCGCCGACTCCCCGGTGGGCTCGCCCGGCTCGCGCACCTCGAGTTCGTGTTCGTCGAGCGTGTTCTGCAGGCGCCGGGCCGCCAGCATGCCGGCCCGGATACCGCCGAGGCCGTAGGCGATCCCGAGCAGTCGTGCGCCAAAGGTGGTACCCAGCAACAGGAACGGCAGCAGATTCACCGGATCCATCCGGGCCGCGACCACAAGCAGGGTGCCGACGGCCGCGATGAGCCACAAGAAGGTCGAGGGACGGGTGACCAGGTCCATGAAGGTCTTCTTGCCGGCCAGCGGGCGCTGCCAGGCGACCAGGCAGCCGACGTACTCGTCGAGGCGGTGCCGGAAGCTGGACGCGGCGGCACCACCGAAGACCCGGATCACCGGCTGGCCCTCCAGGTAGGCGCCGGCCTCATCGCTCATCGTCTCGGCCCAGCGCTGCGACTGCGTGATGCGGGGCCCCGACTGGATCGTCAGCGACGACGTCAGCACCAGGTAAACCAGCACCGGCACGAACAGCACCAGCGCCACCCGCCAGTCGACCGCGAACAGGTAGACCAGCACCGCGACCGGCGCCACCACCGCGGCGACCGCGTCCGGGATGGCGTGGGTGACCAGGTAGTGCAGCGACAGCGTGTCGTCCTGTAGCAGCTGCTTGATGTAGCCCGATCCGCGGGCGGTGAACCAGCCCAGCGGCAGCCGGGAAAGCTTGCGCAGCAAGGCCGAACGAAGGTCGCGGGCGAACCGCACGTCGACAACATGCAGCCACAGCGTGAGCGCGGCACCCAGCAACGCCCTCAGACCCAGCAGCGACACCGCGGCGATGCCGACGTCCCACAGCCGGGCGGCGGGCGCCCCGGCCACCAGGCGCCGGGCCAGCTCGACCAGCAGCACGAACGGCGCCAGTTGGATCAGCGTGATCACCGCCTGCAGCACGCCGGACAGGATCAGCGCCCAGCGCAGCGGCGCGAGCAGCCGGCCGGCGGCCTGGGCGCGCCAGTTTCCGCGCGCCGCCGGGACCGGCACGCCCTCGGGCGGCAGTTGGGGCGAATCCACCTGCGCTGCAATGTCTTCCGGAGTTTCGCTGCCGTCGTCGGTGGTCGCCGCCTCGTCCCCGCGGCGGGTGCCCATCGCGCGCCCGGCGTTCCAGTAGGCCTGGGCGTGCACCTCGGACTTGGGGAAGCCGAACTCGCCGCGCAGCCGGGCGCGCACGTGCTTGAGCGTGGTGGCCTCGGGAGTCGCCCACGCGTACCAGTTGGACCAGTCGCGGCTTTCCAGTGCCGCGGCAAGCGATTTCTCGTCGCGCCGGTCGACCCAGTGCACCCGCAGCCGGGGGTGCACGGCAATCGGGATCAGGGTGTCGTCGTCGTGGTGCTGTTCGAGGTACATCTCGATCGGGACGTCGTCGGGGACGACGCCGATGATGCCGTTCATTCCGGGGATGGATGCCGAGTCGCCGATCAGCAGGTAGCCGGCGGGCTGCTCGTCGGGCACGTCGAACCGGGACGAGCCCATCAGCGCCATCACGGCGATGGTGGCGCCGGGCTGCACGGTGCGCGCCCACCGCGACGCCGGCCCGGCGGGGTCGTGCAGCACGACGTCGACCGCGAACCGTCCGGCGGCAGGGTCGGCCTCCGAAATCGTGTAGGCGCGCTGGAATTCGGTTTTCGACCCGTCCGGGTCCGGGAACCAGAACCGCAACCAGGCGGCGGGTTCGGCGTCCACGTCCCCGAAGAGCGTGGGCGAGGCCATGCGGACCCGCACGAAATACGGTGCGATCCGGACGGTTTCGAGCACCGTCGCGGTGTGGTCGCGGGCGCCGAAGCTGCGCAGCATCACGCCCTGGAGGCCGCGGGCCATTAGCGCTCCTATCTCGCGGCGCGCCGACTACCGGCCAGCCGCTCACGACTCGGTACGTCACCACAAAATAAGGGTTGCCTTACCAAAGGTCAACCTGTGAATGGATCAGCCGGCCCGCCCTGCTGCCGGCCCGGCTGCGCGACTGGCCCTACGACCGGGTCGCCACCGTCCGGTACCGCCTGTTCGGTAAGTACGGCAGTCGTCCCCTACCGGCGCCCGAGATCCGGGCCCGGTTCATCGAGGACTGACCGGCGTCAATCGCTGGCCGACGGCGGAGAGGCCAGGTCGGCGGCGGATTCCCGGCGCTTGCGCTCGGCCAGCTTGCGGTCCTCCGCCGCCGCTTGACGGTGTTTGATCGCCGACGTGCGGTGCATGTCCACCTCCGGCATGCCGTGTTGAACGCTCCAGTCCTGCGTCTTGGCGACCCGTTCGTGTTGGACGGCGGATTCCTCGAAGCTGCGCGCCGCCGACAGTCCCGCGCGGGCGGCGCGTTCCCGCGCCTTCGCGGCCCTCAGTTCGGCAAGCTCGACATCTTCTGCGGTGACGGCCTTTTCGCCGCGTGGTGTTGACTCGTATCCGGTGGGCATGGTGTCTCCCTCGTATCCCGTGAGTTCCATGTACCGGGCAGAACATGTTTGACGCCTGCCACCCGCGCAGGATTTCGGTGGCGGTGTGCCCGGGTGCGGGCGGAGGGACTCGAACCCTATCCAGCTACCCGGAAATACTCCCCGCCCGTATCCTCAAGTGCTAAAATACATCACTGTACTTCACTCTAGTCATCTGTAACTGCGGCCAAATTGTGGCCATGTGTCGGCCACCGCCGCTCGGCCCCCTCTCAAATCTCGACCCGCGCGCTCGGTCGATTGGCTTAATTCCGCGCCGCGCGGTTCTAAGGCTCGGGATGCCGCTGCGTGTGCCGGTGTCGAAGAACTCGCGCCGGCACCGTGTCGAGGGAACTAGCCGACCAGCTCGCCCCATGACGTCGGCGACCAGCCTGGAAGCTCACAAAAGTGGCCTGAGCAATAACTTTCGGTCGGGTTTGTCCCACCCGGCCTCATGTCACTGAGGCTGGATTTCCTTGCTGACGTCGACGGGAGACGTCGAGCCGTCAGTGCGGTGGTCGGTGGTGTCGCGGCATTCGCCGTTGGTGTCGGCTCCCACATGCCGGTGATAGACGGTGCTGGGCACGGCTTGCGGCGCGATCGTCAGGATGACGTTGACGCCGTTCTTCTTCAGCGTTGTGCCGTGCGATACGAAGTCGGAGTCGGTGCTCCACCCGTCGGCGACGAGGCCCTTGATGACTGCTTGCGGGTCGACGGCCTGGTTGTGCGGCACGCCTGGCATCCAAAACGACAGGTTGACCACACCGCGAAAAGGCGCCTCTCCCTGGTCATTACACGACTCGTAGCTGAAGTTCGCTTCGGTCACTTCAGCGTGTAGCGCCTGGACGATGTCGCGGGCGGCGGCGATGACCTGAGCCCGGGCCTGCGGCGGCGCGATGGGGTTGCGCACTTCAGAGCAGCCACTCAGGAGCAGGGTGGCCACTGACGCCGCAACGACGGTTCTGGCCCCGAAGTTCCACACTCGTCACTTCACCTTCTGAAACGGTATTTCTCATCCACCGGGGGCGCTGTGTGTGTGCCCGGTGGTTGCCTGCCGCGTAGCTTCGGGGTCTACCCATCCTGGCAGGCCGTATTCTCCGCGGTGGGGTGCGGTCATCCCGTCGTGGGCCAGCGCGTCACCGTGGCCCGAGACGACGTCAGAGATGCCGAACAGTGACTCCGACCCCTTGTCGAAGTAGTGCGAATGGTCGTAGATGGGGTTGGCGGTGTAGGCCGGGTTTTCGGCTTTGAACCGGGTAGACCCGAAGCCGTCCATGGCGGGATCGTCGCCGAGCCCGGCCAATTTGGGCCCGAATACGCCCGGGCCGTGCACATTGGGAGACCAGATGACTGGGTCTGCCGACACTGCCCCAAACGTACAGGTGGCCGCCCGGCGCCAGGTGAAAGTCGTTGGCCGAGTGGACCATATCGGTGCCGGGTGAGCCGACCAGAACGACGTCGTTGGCGTGTATACCGAACCCGGCGGCCGCGTCGGACACCACCGTCGAACCGTAGGAGTGGCCGACGACGGTCATGTGCGTTGGTGCGCCCAAGTGAGTTGCGGACAGCGCGTTGACGTCGGCGGCCAAGAGCTGGCCGCCGGTCCGGGCCATGTTCGGTTCGATGAGGCCGGGGTCGTGCCAGGCGTTGGGGGCGTCGTAGCCCACCCACATGATGACCGCGGTCTCCTTGTTCCAATCGGCGCGCGTGGACTCTTCGTAGAGGCGCACGCCGTCGGGGTTGGACAGGGTTCCTTCTCGTACGCCGGTACCGAGACCTTTGACGAGGACCGCTGTGTTGTTGGCGGTATCGGGGTTGCCCATCGCGATGGCTGCGGCGCCCTCACCGTTGAACGCGTCGGGCTCGTACTTCATCAGGTAGACGGGTGGGTGATTGCCGAAGGCGTCCATCACGGCCGTGTTGATGTCGCTGCGGGCGCTGATAGGCACGCCGTTGAGGTTGCCGAGGTCTTTGGGGTGTTCGGCGATGAGGCGTTGGCGCTCGTCGGGTGTCAGCGATGTCCACCACCGATTCACATCTTCTGGGCTCGTTCCCGGCGGCGGTAGTTTGGTGTCCGCGTCGACCTGGCGCAAGATGTCGGGGTCATAGCCGTCGGTACGCAAGTTGCCTAGGCCGTTCTGCAGCGTTGTCACATAACCGCTGCGGATCCCCTGCATATCGTGCAGCGCATCTCGGGTGTCGTCGGCGGCGTCAGCTTTCGCGTCGTCGATCAGCTTCTGGAGGAAAGCTTGCTCTTGCGCGTTGGGATGGCCGTATTGCAGGTCGTGCTCAGCAGCGTCGATCACGTTATCTAGACCCTGCAACTCGCGTTCCAACAAGCCGATTCGTTGCGTCCCCGCCTTCTGCGCTTCGGCCAGAGCGACGGCGATGTTCTCCAGATCGGTGCCGATCTTGGGAAGTTGCTCCGACTGCGCGCCAAGTGATTTGACGAGGCACTGCACTTCGGCGGAATCGTTGATCGGGTGATCGCCGTTCTGGTGATTCCAGGCCGCGTCGAAGCGTTTCCGGGCTTGCTCGAATGCGTGATCGGCTTCGGCCGTGTAGCGTCCGGCTCCGTGGAAAGCCTCCGCAAGGCTGGATATCTGAGAGGGGCTGCCGGCCTGAAGGCTCTGGTTGATCGCCCACGGATCGCCGCCGGCTTCCGCGATGAGCTCGGTGACGCTCAACCACTTCAGCTGCACTGCGGCGCCCGTGGTTTCGCAGATGTCCCCGTCGCCTTGCGGGCGTGCGTCGGACCTTGCGACCGGGTCAACCTACCGCGCATCGGCATCCCTTTCCCCGCCAACCTGCTGATCCACGCTACTACCGCACGTCAGACGTCACGGCTGATACCGCCGCGCCTAGCAACAGCGGTTTGGACGGCCGCGGCGCGTTCATCGAGCAGCACGTCCAGCAATGCAGCTCGCCCAAGTTACTCGTGAGTTGTGGCCAAAATGCGGCCACGGAGCGGCCAGAGAGTTAGCTAGCAAACATGAAAACTGATGTATACCTGCATGAATGCCCTTACTGCATCGGTGCGGGCGGAGGGACTCGAACCCTCAAGCTCTTTCGAGCAATGACACCTAAAACCATCGCGTCTGCCAATTTCGCCACGCCCGCGGCGTGGCGATCGTAACGCCTCGTCGCCTCCCGGGCTGTCTCGGCGGTGCGCAGCGGTACGGTCGAGGGGTGTCCACCCCGGTCCCTCGCAAGCGCCGTCGCCGGCCCGCGCTGATCGCTCTGGTGATCATCGCGGCGTGCGGCTGCCTGGCGCTGGGCTGGTGGCAGTGGACCAGGTTTCAGTCCGTCTCCGGCTCGTTCCAGAACCTCGGCTACGCGCTGCAATGGCCGCTGTTCGCGTGGTTCTGCGTGTACGCCTACCGCAAATTCGTTCGCTACGAAGAGGAACCGCCCCGGCCGCGCTACACCGCCGCCGTGACGGAGATACCCGCCGGGTTGCTGCCCTAGAGGCCCAGGCCCACCCCTCAGCTGCCCGACGACCCGGCGCTGCGGGAGTACAACCGTTATCTGGCCGAGCTCGCCGCCCAGGACGCCGCACAACAGAACAGGACAACCACATGACCACACCGGAGACGCCCGGAGCGCCCGTGCCCGCAGTCCCCGTCGACAAGATCCGCACCGCGCTGCTCGGCTACCGGATCATGGCGTGGACGACGGGGCTGTGGCTCATCGCGCTGTACTACGAGATCGTCTCGCACCTGGTCATGCACCACGAGATCCGGTGGATCGAGGTGGCGCACGGCTGGGTCTATTTCGTCTACGTGCTGACCGCATTCAACCTGGCGGTCAAGGTGCACTGGCCGATCGGTAAGACGATCGGCGCGCTGCTGTCCGGCACCATCCCGCTGCTCGGCATCATCGTCGGGCACTTCCAGACCCGGGACGTCAAGGCGCGCTTCGGCGTGTAAGCCCGGCCGCCGATTCAACCCCGCGCGCGGGCCAGCGTTTCCAGCGCCGGCACCAGCAGCCGCAGCGCGCGACCGCGATGCGACACCGCGTCCTTCTCCGCCGGGCTGAGCTGTGCCGCGGTGCGGCCCCCGGCATCGTCGGGGACGAAGACCGGGTCGTAGCCGAAGCCGCCGTCCCCGCGCGGCTCGCGGGCGATGCGGCCCGGCCACTCGCCGCGAACGACGACCTCCCCCGACGCCGACACCAGCGCGCACGCGGACACGAACGACGCGGCACGCCGCTCGTGGGGCACATCCCGCAATTGCGCCAGCAGCAACGCGGTGTTGGCGGCGTCGTCGCCGTGGTGGCCCGACCAGCGGGCCGACAGCACGCCGGGCATGCCGTTCAGCGCGGCCACCCCCAGCCCGGAATCGTCGGCCACGCTCGCCAGACCGGTCGCGGCGAACGCGTCCCGGGCCTTGGCCAACGCGTTCTCCTCGAACACCGCACCGGTCTCCGGCGCCTCCTCGAACGGCGCCACATCGTCGAGCGACACCAGCGTCAACCCCGTCACACCGGCCGCGTCGAGGACGCGGCGCAACTCGGCCAGCTTCTTGCGATTGCGGCTGGCGACCAGCAGCGGGCTCAACAGTTATTCCTGAACATGCGTCGGCTTCACTTGCATGACTCTAGGCAATCTGTCCCTACAGGACGCCGTCGAGAAACACAGCGAGTTCCGAGAGCGGTCGAACGCGGCGTTCGATGGGCGAGTCAGGGCCACCAGGCGAGGGAACCCCTGCCCGGTGAGAGGCAGGACCAATTTACCTGTGCCACAACGAAATTCGTCTCAGGCTTTACTGATCCTGCTCAGCGGCCAGGTAGTCCGCATCCCGTGCCGCTTGATGCCGTTCGGCAGCCCTGTGGTGGGCTTCGACGTCACCGAAGCCCCCCCCCAGCAGCTCTGTCGTGCAACTCCGCGGCACGCTCAGGGGCATCGCCGGTGGACAGGCGGGCCGCATGCAGACGTTCACGTGCCGCCGCGATACGCTCGGCCGCCTCATCAGCGGACCTACGTGCGGCTCCCGAAACTCTGGACCGCCGTTCGGCGTCGTCGCTCATGCGGCACCTCCAAGCCCACAACGCTACGCGCACGTCGGGCGGGTATCACACGGCAACGCTGGTCACCGGCAGGCGGATCAGCTGCCGAACGCCTTCGGCAGCGGCGGTCCCTCGGGCAACACCCCCGGGTAAGGCAGCTTGAGCGCCTCGCGCTGGGCGGCGAACAGTTTGTCGCAGGCGGTCAGGGCCGCGTCGAGCAGTTTGTCCAGGGTCGAACGCGGGAAGGTCGCCCCCTCGCCGGTGCCCTGCACCTCCACCAGCGTGCCGGTGTCGGTGGCGACGACGTTCATGTCGACCTCGGCACTGGCGTCCTCCTCGTAGGGCAGGTCGACCCGGATCCGGCCGTCGACCACGCCGACGCTGACCGCCGCGATGGCACACGACAACGGCCGCGGATCGGACAGTTTCCCCGCCGCCGACAGGTAGGTGACGGCGTCGGCCAGGGCCACGAAGGCGCCGGTGATGGCCGCGGTGCGGGTGCCGCCGTCGGCCTGCAGCACGTCGCAGTCGACGGCGATCGTGTTCTCCCCCAGCGCCGCCAGGTCGATGCAGGCCCGCAGCGACCGACCGATGAGCCGGCTGATCTCCTGGGTGCGCCCGGACAGCCGGCCCTTGACCGATTCGCGGTCCGAGCGGGTGTGTGTCGCCGACGGCAACATCGCGTACTCGGCGGTCAGCCAGCCCAGGCCCGAGCCCTTGCGCCAGCGCGGCACGCCCTCGGTGACGCTGGCCGTGCACATCACCTTGGTGTGGCCGAATTCGATCAGCACCGAACCGGCGGGGTGTTCGGTGAACCCGCGGGTGATCACCAGCGGGCGGAGCTCGTCGTCCAGGCGGCCGTCTTCTCGTCGCGTCACCCAGTAACCCTAAGCCACCTCGAACCGGTCGGCTCAGACCCTCTCGGAACGGCGGACGTCGAACGTCTCGCCGCAAACCACCGCGTGCACGGGGCCGTCGAACTCGGCCTTGGCCTCGCTGATGACGTCCTCCCGCGAGGTCCACGGCGGGATGTGGGTCAACAACAACTCGTGGACGCCGGCCTGCGCGGCGGCCCGGCCCGCCTCGGTGCCCGACAGGTGCAGCGCGGGCGGGCGGGCGGGCGAATGCGTCCAGGAGGCCTCGCACAAAAAAACATCGGCGCCGCGAGCCAGCTCGACGAGCTGATCGCAGGCGCCGGTGTCACCGCTGTAGACGAAGGACGCGCCGGTGTGATCGGTGACGCGCAAGCCGTAGGACTCGGGCGGATGGGCCACCAACCGCGGCGTCACCGTCAACCCTCCAATCGTCACCGGCTCGCCGTCGACCCAATGGCGAACGTCGAAAATGTCTGAGCAGTCATCGATTTCACCGCCGTAGGGTGACGACGCCGCGCCCAACCTCGACCAGGTGTCGCCGGGGCCGTACAGCATCGCCTTGCCGAGCGGGCGCGTCGGGTGATAGCGCCGCCAGACGAAAAGCCCGGGCAGATCCAGGCAGTGATCGGCGTGCAGATGCGACAGGAGCACGTGCACCGAACTGGGATCGGCGTAGCGCTGCAGCGCGCCCAGCACACCCCCGCCGAAGTCGATGACCAAGGGCGGAGTATCCGGTGCCCGAAGCAGATAACCCGACGCAGGCGAATCCGGACCCACCACGCTGCCCGAGCAGCCGAGCACGGTTATTCGCACGGACACTACTGTGCCATGCCCGATGGGACCATGACGAAAACATTGCCGCATTGGTGCGACGAGAATCTCGTCCGCGGGTCAGTCAATACACACATGATGAACAGGCCCGGACACCCGAGACGGCCGGACCCAGGAACCGGGCCGCCAATCGGGTGAACGCCTCGGGGTCGCCGGTGGCTTCGAACACCCGGGACGGGCCGGCGGCTCGGGGATCGTCGGGGTGCGGGTGCAGCAGGTCCCGCTCGGTGAGCACCCGCAGCACCTCCTTGGCGGTCTCCTCGGCGCTGGACACCAGCGTCACGTTGTCCCCCATCGCCAACTGGATCAGCCCCGACAGCAACGGGTAGTGCGTGCAACCGAGCACCAGCGTGTCGACCTGCGCGCGCTGCAACGGCTCCAGATAGCCCTCGGCCAGCCCGAGCACCTGACGGCCGCTGGTCACTCCGCGCTCGACGAAGTCGACGAACCGGGGGCATGCCACGGCGGTGATCTCGGTGTCGCGGGCGGCGGCGAATGCGTCCTGGTAGGCGTGCGAATTGATGGTCGCCTGGGTGCCGATCACCCCGATGCGGCCGTTGCGCGTGGTGGCGACCGCGCGGCGCACCGCGGGCAGGATCACCTCGACGACGGGCACCTCGTAGCGTTCACGGGCATCCCGCAGGCAGGCCGCCGACGCGGTGTTGCATGCGATCACCAACGCCTTGACGCCGCGGCCGACCAGGTCGTCGCCGATGGCCAGCGCGTGCACCCGCACTTCGGGAATGCTCAGCGGGCCGTACGGCCCGTGGCCGGTGTCGCCGACGTAGATGATGTGCTCGTCGGGCAGCTGGTCGATGATGGCCCGCGCGACGGTCAGTCCGCCGACGCCGGAGTCGAAGATCCCGACGGGCACCAGTGCCGAGCTCATGTCTTGGGGCGCGGCGCGACGGCGCCGGTCTTGCGGCCGGAGCGGCCCTTGCGTTCCGGTTCGGACAGCAGGTAGGCGGCCAGCACGCCGGCGATCGCCCCGCACAGGTGGCCCTGCCAGGACACGCCGCCGCACAGGCCGAGCACCGGCATGGCGCCGAGCAGCACGCCGCCGTAGGCGAACATGACCACCAGGCCGATGATGATGTCGCGGACCCGGCGCACGAAGATGCCGAACACCAGCAGGAAGGCCAGCCAGCCGAAGATCAGGCCGGAGGCCCCGATGTGGTCGGTGGGCCCGCAGCTGCTGCCGACGTTGCCGATCAGCCAGGTGCCGAAACCCCCCACGATCCAGATGATCACGGTCGCCCAGACGAGCCGGGCCAGCCCGGACAGCGTCATCAGGAATCCGAGCACCAGCAGCGGCGCGGTGTTGGCCAGCAGGTGCTGCCAGCTCTCGTGCAGCACCGGGGCGAAGAGGATGCCCCACAGGCCGTCGACCCGCTGCGGCCGGATGCCGTGGACGTCCAGCGCGTGGCGGGTCAGCTGGTCGATCAGCTCGACGAGGTAGAGCAGCGCGACGAAGGTGACGATGGTGGTGGCGCCCACCACCGCCGTGGACCGCTTCTTGGTCTGGGCGGCAGGTGCCCGTCCGGTGGTCTTACCCATGGCTGCCCTTCCAGCGCGCTGCCAGCATCGTCAAGGCTACCGGTCGGCGTTCACCGGCCCAGCGCGCCGGGCAGCACGTCCCGGTAGCTCGGGATGCCGGCGACGGAGTCGGCGGCCAGCACACCGCCCAGCACCGCGTGCGCCAGGCAGTCGGCGGCGGCGACGCCCACCTCGGTGGCCAACCGGGTCTCCAGCAAGAAGGCGGCCGGCGTATCGGCCTCGGACGGCACCTCGACCGCCCCGGTGGCCAGCACGAACACGGTGTCCCCGTCGACCGGGGTGTGGGCCGGGCGGATGCTGCGGGCCAGGCCGTCGTGGGCCGCGACGGCCACCCGCCGGCAGGCAGCCGCGCTCAGCGCGGCGTCGGTGGCCACCACCGCAATGACGGTGTTGAGCGGGTTGTCCAGTGGGTTCGACGGCGACGGCAACGCGGCGAACGCCTCGATCTGCTCGGCCGGCGGCGGTCGCAGCCCGAACTGCTCGACCAGGTCCGTCATCCACGGCAAGCCGGTCGCCCGATCGACGACCACGCCCGCGGAGTTCACCACGGCCAGCGCCCCGACGGTCACACCGCTGGGCAAGGTGCGCGAGGCGGTCCCGACGCCGCCCTTGAGCGCGCCGGCCCGTGCCCCCACCCCGGCGCCGACGGTCCCGACGGCCGGCCCGTCGTCGCGCGCGGCGGCGCAGGCCAGGTAGCCGAACTCGGCCGTCGGGCGGCACTGCCAGCCGCCGACGGGTAGGTCGAAGATCACCGCCCCGGGGACGATGGGCACCACGCCGCCGGCCATCGCCACCCCACGGTCGTGTTCCTCCAGCCAGCGCATCACGCCGTCGGCGGCGGCCAGCCCGTAGGCACTACCGCCGGCGAGCAGCACCGCGTCCACGAACCGCACGGTGTTGGCCGGGTCCAGCAGGTCGGTCTCGCGAGTGCCGGGCGCACCGCCGCGGCAGTCCACCGCGCCGACGGTGCCCGGCGGGCTGAGCACGACGGTGACGCCGCAGGCCCAGCCGGCGCCCAGCGACGCGTCGGGATCCAATCGCTGGTGGTGGCCGACGCGGATGCCGCCGACGTCGGTGATGGCGTTCATCGCCGAGCCGTCACGATGACCGGGGCCCCATGAGCACCAGGACCAGGTACTCCTGCAGCACGGTCAGCCACTGGTAGACGTCGAAGTACACGGCCAGCGGATGGTCGGCCGGCAGCCGCTCCGGGCCGTCCGGCCCGATTTCGGGCATGACGCCCAACGTCAGCCGGATGTCGTTGACCGCCGCGATCCACGCGTTCGCGTCGTCCTCGGTCAACTCGAACCGGCCGCCGTCGTCGGGGACGGTGCCCAATAAGCGCTGTGCGGCAACGCGTTTGGCGTTGACGATACCGGGCTCGTGCAGGCTGCGCAGTGCGGCGTTCAGGCTCTCGGCGGTATAGGGCGACTCGTCGCCGTTGTCGTCGGGCCGGTAGAAGTCGGGCAGCAGCCGGCGCAGCGTCGGATCCTTCGGCGGTTGCGCGTTCCCGGTCTTGATGCCGGTGATCTCCTCGAGTTCGTCTGCCGGCGAAGAGGATTCACGCTCATCGAGCAGCCCGATCATCGCGGTGGCCAGGTTTTTGAGCAGCGCGGCCTCATGGGAGGCCAGCGCGGACCGAAAACGGGGACCGTCCGCAGTCTCGACCCGCTTCCACTTGCGCACAGGAAATCGCCGGTGCCCCGAATCTCAGCGGTCCTGCTGCATGGTCGCCCACAAACCTGCGGCATGCAGTTTGGACACGTCCACTTCCATGGCCTCGCGGCTGCCCGCGGACACCACGGCCTTTCCCTCGTTGTGCACCTGCAGCATCAGCTTGGTGGCGTGCGGTTCGCTGTAGCCGAACAACTTCTGGAACACGTAGGTCACGTAGGTCATCAGGTTGACCGGGTCGTCCCAGACGATCGTGACCCACGGGCTGGCCGTGACGTCCTCGGGAGCGGACTCGCGTTGTCCTGTAGTGCCCGGCCTGGACTTCGGCTCGGTGGGCGCTGACATAACAACCATGGCCCCCACGATACCGAGGGATGGACTACGTTACCGAGCCCCGCTCCGCAGCCGATACCGTTATGGAATGAACGACCCGGTCGTCACTGGGCTCCTGACCGACAAATACGAGTTGACCATGTTGGCGGCCGCGTTGCGCGACGGCAGCGCCGGTCGGCGGACCACCTTCGAACTGTTCGCGCGCCGGCTTCCCGAAGGGCGCCGGTACGGCGTGGTGGGCGGAACCGGCCGGCTGCTCGAAGCGCTGCCGCAGTTCACCTTCGGCGACGAGGCCTGCCAGTCGCTGCAGCAATTCCTCGACCCCGACACGCTGCGGTACCTACGCGATTTTCGGTTCGGCGGCGACATCGACGGCTACGCCGAGGGCGAGCTGTACTTCCCCGGGTCGCCGGTGCTGTCGGTAACCGGGACCTTCGCGGAATGCGTGGTGCTCGAAACGCTGGCGCTGTCGATCTTCAACCACGACACCGCGATCGCGTCCGCCGCGGCGCGCATGGTCAGCGCGGCCAGGGGCCGGCCGCTGATCGCAATGGGGTCACGGCGCACGCATGAGCAGGCGGCGGTGGCCGCGGCCCGCGCCGCCTACATCGCCGGCTTCGCCGCCTCCTCGAACTTGGAGGCCCAGCGCTGCTACGGAATTCCGGCCGAGGGCACCTCGGCGCACGCGTTCACCATGCTGCACGCCCGCACCGACGCCGCCGCGGAATCCACTGAACTGGCGGCGTTTCGGGCACAGGTGCAGGCGCTCGGCGTCGACACCACGCTGCTGGTGGACACCTACGACGTGACGACCGGGGTGGCCAACGCGGTGACGGCGGCCGGCACCGGGCTGGGCACGGTGCGCATCGACTCCGGCGAGCTGGGCGTGCTGGCCCGCCAGGTCCGCGAGCAGCTGGACAGGCTGGGAGCCACCCGCACCCGCATCGTGGTCTCCGGTGACCTCGACGAGTTCTCCATCGCCGCGCTGGCCGCCGAGCCGGTGGACAGCTACGGCGTGGGCACCTCAGTGGTGACCGGTTCGGGCGCCCCGACGGCGAACATGGTCTACAAACTCGTCGAGGTGGACGGCCTGCCGGTGCAGAAGCGCAGCAGCCACAAGGAATCCCGGGGCGGGCGCAAGGACGCGCTGCGGCTCTCCCGGGACACCGGCATCATCACCGAGGAGCTGGTCTACCCGGCCGGCCATCGGCCGGACGTCGCCGAGCCGGCCCGGGCGGTGACGGTGCCGTTGGTGCGCGGCGGCGAGCTGGTGTCCAAACCGAACCTCGCCGCGGCGCGCGAACTGGCAGCTTCCGGGCTGCGCAGTCTGCCGTGGGAGGGGCTGAACCTGTCCCACGGCGAACCCGCGATCCCGACCACCCAGATCCCGGCCGACCGGCGACGGCCGCCCGGCATCGACTGACCGGACTCGACCGAGCAGAATCGAGCGAAGAGGATCGTCACATCCGAGCTTTCCGTGCCCGAGCTACTGGCCACCGCCGTGGCCGCGCTGGGCGGCAGCGAACGCGAAGGCCAGCAGCAGATGGCCGCCGCGGTGGCCCAGGCCTTCGACAGCGGCCGGCACCTGGTCGTGCAGGCCGGCACCGGCAAGTCGCTGGCGTATCTGGTGCCCACGATCGTGCACGCCCTGCGCGACGACTCCCCGGTGGTGGTGTCGACGGCCACCATCGCGTTGCAGCGCCAGCTCGTCGACCGCGACCTGCCCCGGCTGATCGATTCGCTGGCCGCGGCGGTTCCAGTTCGCGTTGCTCAAGGGACGACGAAAATATTTGTGCTTGAACAAGATTCACAACGGCGGGCCGGCCGACGGTGAGGAAGCCGCCGACCGGCCGCAGGAGGAACTGTTCAACCCGATGGCGGTCAGCGCGTTGGGCCGCGACGTGCAACGGCTCACCGAATGGGCGTCGAGCACCGACTCCGGTGACCGCGACGACATCAAGCCCGGCGTGCCGGACCGGTCCTGGTCGCAGGTCAGCGTTTCGGCGCGGGAATGCCTCGGGGTGGCGCGCTGTCCGTTCAGCGCCGAATGCTTCTCCGAGCGCGCGCAGCCGGGCCGGTCAGGCCGATGTCGTGGTCACCAACCACGCGCTGCTGGCCATCGACGCGGTGTCCGACTCGGCGATCCTGCCCGAGCACGCGCTGCTGGTCATCGACGAGGCGCACGAGCTGGTGGACCGGGTGACCTCGGTGGCCACCGCAGAGCTGACGTCGGCGGCCCTCGGCGTCGCCGCGCGCCGGATCGGCCGGCTGGTGAGCCCGGAACTGGTCCAACGACTGGAGGCGACGACGGCGACCTTCGCCGCGGCCATCCACGACGGCACGCCGGGGCGCATCGATCGCCTCGACGACGAGCTGGCGACCTACCTGGCCGCGCTGCGCGACGCGGTGAGCGCGGCCCGCTCGGCGATCGACACCACCAGCGACCCCAAGGCGGCGTCCGCGCGCGCCGAAGCGGTTGCGGCACTGAGCGAGATCTCCGACACCGTGTCGCGGGTGCTGGCGTCGTTCGGCCCGGCCATCCCCGACCGCACTGACGTGGTGTGGCTGGACCACGAGGACAACCGGGGCGCGATGCGCCCGGTGCTGCGGGTGGCCTCGCTGTCGGTGGCCGACCTGTTGCGCGACCGGGTGTTCTCGCGTTCCACCGTGGTGCTGACTTCGGCGACGCTGACCATCGGCGGCTCCTTCGACGCCATGGCCGCGGCCTGGGGGCTGAAAGGGCCCGACGGTGACGACCCGCCCTGGCGCGGCCTGGACGTGGGGTCGCCGTTTCAGCACGCCAAGGCCGGAATCCTTTACGTGGCAGCGCATCTGCCGCCGCCCGGACGCGACGGCGTCGGCTCGGCCGAGCAGCTGACCGAGATCGCCGAGCTCATCACCGCCGCCGACGGGCGCACCCTAGGCCTGTTCTCGTCGATGCGGGCCGCCCTGGCGGCCGCCGAGGCGATGCGCGACCGGCTGTCGACGCCGGTGCTGTGGCAGGGCGTCGACGTGCCCGGCCCGTCGCTGTCGTTGGTGTTGATCGACCGCATCCCGTTCCCCCGGCCCGACGACCCGCTGCTCGGGGCGCGGCAGCGCGCGGTGGCCGCGCGCTGCTGCTGGCGCAGGGCTCGGGCCGGCTGTTGCGGCGGGTCAGCGACCGCGGCGTGGTCGCGGTGCTCGACTCGCGCATGGCCACCGCCGGCTACGGCGGCTACCTGCGCGCCTCGCTGCCGCCGTTCTGGCAGACCACCAACGGCGCCCAGGTGCGAGCGGCGCTGCAGCGGCTGCGCACCGCCGCGACAGCTAGCGGGCCAGGGTGACCAGGCCCAGCTCGTTGCCGGCGGCCAGCATCGGATGCCGGGGCAGTACCCGCACCGTGTAGCCGACCGACCCGGCCAGCGGCAGCGGCGTCGTCGTCGAGAAGACCTGGTTGCCGCCCTCGGCCGTACCGGCGTACGACATCTCGACGGTGACCGGCCCGAGCAGCGCATCGCTGCCGTCCACCCGGCCCACCACCGCCTCGACGGCGACCTCGTCGGGCGCCAGCCCGCCCAGCGCCACGGTGGCGGTCAGGGTGAGCTTGGAGCCAAGCACCGGGCTGTCGGGCAGGCCGGTGCTGTCCACGTCGGTGATCACGATGTTGGGCCATGCCTCTTCGGCGCGCCGGCGATAGGCGGCCAGCTCCCGGGCGGCGCCGAACTCGGCGCCGCCGGTCGCCCCCTCGACCGGTCCGATCGTCCGACGCCACGACTGCGCAGCCGGCGTGTAGTACTGCTCGACGTAGTCGCGCACCATCCGCGACGCCAGCACCTTCGGGCCAAGCGTCTGCAGGGTGTGGCGCACCATCTCGATCCAGCGCGGCGGCACCCCGCGCTCGTCGCGTTCGTAGAACTTCGGCGCCACCGCTTCCTCGAGCAGCCGGTAGAGCGCCCCGGATTCCAGGTCGTCGCGGCGTTGCTCGTCGGACACACCGTCGGCAGACGGGATCTCCCACCCGTTTTCGCCGTCGTACCACTCGTCCCACCAGCCGTCGCGGATGGACAGGTTCAGCCCGCCGTTCAGCGCGCTCTTCATCCCCGAGGTGCCGCAGGCCTCCAGCGGCCGCAGCGGATTGTTCAACCAGACGTCGCAACCCCAGTACAGCAGCCGCGCCATCGACATGTCGTAGTCGGGCAGGAAGGCGATGCGGTGGCGCACCTCGGGCCGGTCGGCGAAGCGCACCACCTGCTGGATCAACGCCTTGCCGCCGTCGTCGGCCGGGTGGGATTTGCCGGCCACGATCAACTGGATCGGCCGCTGTTCGTCGAGCAGCAACTGCTGCAGCCGGTCGGGGTCGCGCAGCATCAACGTCAGCCGCTTGTACGTCGGCACCCGCCGGGCGAACCCGATGGTCAACACGTCGGGATCGAAAGCCGTTTCGATCCAGCCCAATTCGGCGTATGTGGCGCCGCGTTCCAGCCATGAGCGGCGCAGCCGCTGCCGCACGTCCTCGACGAGCAACGACCTCAGCTGGCAGCGGATCCCCCACAGATGGCCGGCGTCGACCTGCTGCACCCGCAGCCACACGCCCGGGTCTCTGAACGAATCCGACCC
The DNA here is from genome assembly GCA_002291465.1 of Mycobacterium lepraemurium. Classification (GTDB taxonomy): domain Bacteria; phylum Actinomycetota; class Actinomycetes; order Mycobacteriales; family Mycobacteriaceae; genus Mycobacterium; species Mycobacterium avium. The sequence goes on from CP021238.1 coordinate 2,953,106, forward strand.
CGCCAGTTCGTAACCCAGCTGCAGCCACTGCGGGGCCGCCCAGGTGTGCGCGTGCACACCGTTGGTGATCGAACCGATCGGCACCTCGTTGCTGTCGAAGTCCGGCCACAGCTCGTTGAACATGGCCCGGCTCACCCGGCCGTGCAACAACGACACACCGTTGGCCCGCTGGGCCAGGCGCAGACCCATGTGCGCCATGTTGAATTTCGTCGGATCGTCCTCGGCGCCGAGCGCCAGGATGCGGGCGGTCGGCACCCTCGGCAGCAGCACGGGCGCTCCCGCCGCGTCGTCGGCGTGGTCGTCGAAGTACAGCTGCACCATGTCGATGGGGAACCGGTCGATGCCGGCCGGCACCGGTGTGTGCGTGGTGAACACCGTGCTGGATCGCACCACCGCCAGTGCGGTGTCGAAGTCCAACCCCGAACCCGTCATCAGCTCGCGGATGCGCTCGACTCCGAGGAAGCCGGCGTGGCCCTCGTTCATGTGGAACACCTCGGGTTCGGGCAGCCCGTGGATCGCGGTGTAGGCGCGGATCGCCCGCACCCCGCCGATGCCTGCCAGGATCTCCTGTCGCATCCGATGCTCCTGATCGCCCCCGTACAGACGGTCGGTGACGCCGCGCAGGTCGTGCTCGTTCTCGGGCACATCGGAATCCAGCAGCAGCAGCGGCACCCGCCCCACCTGGGCCACCCAGATGCGGGCGTGCAGCTGCGCGGAGTCGGGCAGCGTCAACTCGACCAAGGCGGGATCGCCGGTGGCGTCGGTCAGCAGCCGCAACGGCAACCCCTGGGGGTCCAGCGCCGGGTAGTTCTCGTGCTGCCAGCCGTCGGCGGTCAACGACTGCCGGAAGTAGCCGGAGCGGTAGTACAAGCCCACCGCCACCAGCGGCACACCTAGATCCGACGCGGACTTCAGGTGGTCGCCGGCGAGGATCCCCAGCCCGCCGGAGTAGTTGGGCAGCACCTCGGCGACGCCGAACTCCATCGAGAAGTAGGCGATGGCCGCCGACATCTGCGCCCCCTGGTCCTGCTGCTGGTACCACAGCGGGCGGCTCAGGTAGTCGTTCAGGTCGGCGGTCAGCTCGTCGAGCCGGCCCAGGAACGTCTCGTCGACCGCCAATTCGTCCAGCCGCGCCGGTTTGACCGCGCCCAGCAACGCCACCGGGTCGCTGCCGCAGCGCTGCCACAGCTCGGGATCGATGCTTGCGAAGAGGTCCTGAGTGGGCTTGTCCCACGACCAGCGCAGGTTGGTCGACAGCTGGTCCAGCGCAGCCAGACGCTCGGGCAGATGAGCACGGACGGTAAACCGGCGGAGGGCTTTCACGCGTCCCTACCTTACTGAGGTTCCCGGCCCGCGCACGGCGGCGGGAAAACACCGCTGCCGTGCGCCTGCGTTTGCTTTTCAGTGGCGGGGGTGTGACCGGAGACTAGGGTGGGTACCGGATAGTTATCGGGGTCGCGACGATGCTTCCCCACCCAGAAAGTTCCCCACCACAGGAAGTTTCCCGACGAGCGGCATTCCGCACGGAGCACACCGCGGGTGGGCCGCCCACAATCGGAAACCCCCGGTGCCGACTGCGAACCGCCAGGCGGGCGCGAAGGACCCGGGCAGATCGGAACGGAGTGTTGGTGCCCGGTCGTGTCGAGATCGATAACGTCCAGCCGGTCGTCTCCTGTGGGACATATCCCGCCAAGGCCGTCGTCGGCGAGGTGGTGCCGGTCAGCGCCTCGGTGTGGCGCGAGGGACACGAGGCGGTGGCCGCGACGCTGGTGGTGCGCTACCTGGGACCGGCCTATACGCCGGTGACCGAGACGCGCCGGGTCAAGGCGGTGCAGGCACCGATCGCCGACCGCGAAGGCAGGGTCGACCAGCAACGGATCAAGCCGCTGTCACTGCCGATGACGATGGGCCCCGAACCCTACGTCTTCCACGGTCAGTTCACCCCGGACCAGGTCGGATTGTGGACCTTCCGGGTGGACGGCTGGGGCGACCCGATCCACTCCTGGCGGCACGGGCTGGCCGCCAAGCTGGACGCCGGCCAGGGCGAGACGGAGCTGTCCAACGATCTGCTGGTCGGCGCGGAGCTGTTCGAGCGCGCCGCCACGGGTGTGCCGCGCACCCGGCGCGAACCGCTGCTGGCCACCGCGGCCGCGCTGCGCACCGCCGGGGACCCGGTAACCCGGACGGCGCTGGCGCTGGCGCCGGAAATCGAGGAGATCCTGGCGGAGTATCCGCTGCGCGATCTGCTGACCCGCGGCGAGCAGTACAGGGTCTGGGTGGATCGGCCGCTGGCCCGCTTCGGCTCCTGGTATGCGATGTTCCCCCGCTCGACCGGAGGCTGGGACGACGACGGCAACCCCGTGCACGGCACCTTCGCGACGGCGGCCGCGGCGCTACCGCGCATCGCGGCGATGGGCTTCGACGTCGTCTACCTGCCGCCGATCCATCCCATCGGGATGGTATATCGCAAGGGGCGCAACAACTCTCCCACCACCGGCCCGACGGATGTGGGCTCGCCGTGGGCGATCGGCAGCGACGAGGGCGGCCACGACGCCGTCCACCCGGATCTGGGCACCATCGAGGATTTCGACGCGTTCGTCGCCCGGGCCCGCGAGCTGGGCATGGAGGTGGCGCTCGACCTGGCGCTGCAATGCGCGCCGGATCATCCGTGGGCGCGCGAGCACCGTAACTGGTTCACCGAATTGCCGGACGGCACCATCGCTTACGCGGAGAACCCACCCAAGAAATACCAGGACATCTATCCGCTCAACTTCGACAACGACCCGGCCGGTCTCTACGACGAGGTGCTGCGGGTGGTCCGGCACTGGATCGACCACGGCGTCAAGTTCTTTCGCGTCGACAACCCGCACACCAAACCGCCGGACTTCTGGGCCTGGCTGATCGCCGCGGTCAAGGGCATCGATCCCGATGTGCTGTTCCTGTCCGAGGCCTTCACCCCGCCGGTCCGGCAATACGGGCTGGCCAAACTGGGCTTCACCCAGTCCTACACGTACTTCACCTGGCGCACCGCGAAGTGGGAGCTGACCGAGTTCGGCAACGATATCGCCGCGCTGGCCGATTTCCGCCGGCCCAACGTGTTCGTCAACACCCCCGACATCCTGCACGCCATCCTGCAGCACAACGGTCCGGGGATGTTCGCCATCCGCGCGGTGCTGGCCGCCACGATGGGCCCGGCCTGGGGGGTGTACTCGGGCTACGAACTGTTCGAGCACCACGCGGTGCGCGAGGGCAGCGAGGAGTACCTGAACTCCGAGAAGTACGAACTGCGGCCCCGCGATTTCCCCGGCGCGCTCGCAGAGGGAAGGTCGCTCGAGCCATTCATCACGCAGCTCAACACGATTCGGCGGCTCCACCCCGCGCTGCAACAGCTGCGCACCATCCATTTCCACGGCGTGGACAACGACGCGCTGCTCGCCTACAGCAAGTTCGACCCGGCCACCGGCGACTGCGTGCTGGTGGTGGTGACACTCAACGCATTCGCCCCCGAGGAAGCGACGCTGTTTTTAGACATGGCGGCATTGGGTATGGAGCCTTACGAGCGCTTTTGGGTGCGCGACGAGATCACCGACCAGGAATTCCAGTGGGGGCAGGCCAATTACGTTCGCATCGACCCGGCGCAGGCGGTCGCTCACGTCATCAACATGCCGCTCATCCCCGATGAGGATCGAATGACCTTGCTACGCAGGCGCTGAACGCACGACGAAACGGACTGGAGGTGAAAGGGACATGAGCCACGCCGATCAACTCGCTCGGACGCACCTGGCGCCCGATCCTGCGGACCTGTCGCGCCTGGTCGCCGGCACCCACCACGACCCGCACGGAATTCTGGGGGCCCACGAATACGACGATCACACCGTCATCCGGGCGTTCCGGCCGCACGCGACCGAGGTCGCCGCGCTGGTCGGCAGCGACCGGTTCGCGATGCAGCACATCGAATCCGGCCTTTTCGCGGTAGCCCTGCCCTTCACGAACCTGATCGACTACCGGCTGCAGATCACCTACCCCGACTCCGAGCCCTACGTCGTCGCCGACGCCTACCGCTTCCTGCCCACCCTGGGCGAGGTCGACCTTCACCTGTTCGGCGAGGGGCGCCACGAGCGGCTCTGGGAAGTCCTTGGCGCGCATCCCCGCTCGTTCACCACCGCCGACGACATCGTCACCGGGGTGTCGTTCGCGGTGTGGGCGCCCACCGCCAAGGGCATCAGTCTGATCGGCGAGTTCAACGGCTGGACCGGTACCGAAGCCCCAATGCGGGTGTTGGGCTCGTCGGGCGTGTGGGAGCTGTTCTGGCCCGACTTCCCGATCGGCGGGCTGTACAAGTTCAAGGTGCACGGCGCCGACGGCGTGGTCACCGAGCGGGCCGATCCGATGGCGTTCGCCACCGAGGTGCCACCGCACACCGCCTCCCGGGTGACGCGCAGCAGCTACACCTGGAGAGACGCCGACTGGATGACCCAGCGCGCAGCGCGCAACCCGGTCTTCGAGCCGATGAGCACCTACGAGGTCCACCTGGGTTCCTGGCGTCCCGGGCTCAGCTACCGCCAATTGGCCCGCGAGCTGACGGATTACGTTGTGGAGCACGGCTTCACCCACGTCGAGCTGCTGCCGGTCGCCGAGCATCCGTTCGCCGGATCCTGGGGATACCAGGTGACGTCGTACTACGCGCCGACCTCCCGATTCGGCACGCCCGACGAGTTCCGGGCGCTGGTCGACGCCCTGCACCAGGCCGGTATCGGTGTGATCGTCGACTGGGTGCCGGCACACTTCCCGAAAGACGCGTGGGCGCTGGGACGATTCGACGGCACCCCGCTCTACGAACACTCCGACCCCAAGCGTGGGGAGCAACTCGACTGGCGCACTTACGTATTCGACTTCGGCCGTCGGGAGGTGCGTAACTTCCTGGTGGCCAACGCGTTGTACTGGCTGCAGGAGTTCCACATCGACGGGTTGCGGGTGGACGCGGTGGCCTCGATGCTGTACCTGGACTACTCCCGCCCCGAGGGCGGCTGGACCCCCAACATCTACGGCGGCCGGGAGAACCTGGAGGCCGTCCAGTTCCTGCAGGAGATGAACGCCACCGCGCACAAGTCCGCGCCCGGCATCGTCACTATCGCCGAGGAGTCGACCTCGTGGCCCGGCATGACTAGGCCGACAAACCTTGGCGGACTTGGGTTTTCGATGAAGTGGAACATGGGCTGGATGCACGACACGCTGGACTACATCAGCCGCGACCCGATCTATCGCAGCTACCACCACCACGAGATGACGTTCTCGATGCTCTACGCATTCAGCGAGAACTACGTGCTGCCGCTCAGCCACGACGAGGTAGTGCACGGCAAGGGCACCCTGTGGGGCCGGATGCCGGGCAACAATCACGTCAAAGCCGCCGGGCTGCGCAGCCTGCTGGCCTACCAGTGGGCGCACCCCGGTAAGCAATTGTTGTTCATGGGCCAGGAATTCGGGCAGCGCGCCGAGTGGTCCGAAGAACGCGGCTTGGACTGGTGGCAGCTCGACGAGCAGGGCTTCTCCAACGGGATCCTGCGTCTGGTGCGCGACATCAACGACATCTATCGCAGCCACCCGGCGCTGTGGAGCCAGGACACCGTACCCGACGGCTACTCCTGGATCGACGCCAACGATTCGGCCAACAACGTGCTGAGCTTCCTGCGCTACGGCAAGGACGGCTCGGTGATGGCGTGCGTCTTCAACTTCGCCGGCGCAGAGCACAGCGGCTATCGGCTGGGATTGCCGTCGGCCGGCCGCTGGCGCGAGGTGCTCAACACCGACGCGACGGTCTACAACGGCTCGGGCATCGGCAACATGGGCGGCGTCGACGCCACCGAAGACCCCTGGCACGGCAGGCCCGCCTCGGCGGTGCTGGTGCTGCCGCCGACGTCAGCGCTGTGGCTGGAACCCGAGTAGCCCGCAACGACTTTCGCGAGCGCGCTTAATACAGCGCGTTGGCCAGGTTGCGCCGTCCGGCCACGACCTCGGGGTCGGCCGGATCGAACAGGTCGAACAGCTCGACCAGCCGGGTCCGCACCCGGGCCCGGTCGTCGCCGGATGTGTTGCGCACCAAAGCAATCAGGCGGTCGAACGCGGTGCAGACGTCCTGGTTGAGGATCTGCACATCGGCGGCCGCGAAGGCGGCGTCGATGTCGCCCGGCGCGGCATCGGCGACGGCGACGGCGTCCGGGCGCTGCGCGGTGGCGCGGGTGAGAAAGTCGACCTGGCGGATGGCGCCCTTGGCCTCCGCGCTGCCCGGGTTGGCATCCAGGATCGCCTGATACGACGCCCGGGCCGCCTCGAAGTCGCCGGCCTCCAGCTGTTGACGGGCCGCGGCCAGCTCGGGGTCGACCGCCTCGGATTCCGCGGAACCCGTTGCGCCCTTGAGCTTCCCGGCGGTCGCCGAAAGGATCTGATCGAGCCAGCCGCGCAACTGGTCGGCCGGCTGCATGCCCTGGAAGCTCGAGATCGGCTGCCCGGCAGCCAGTGCCACCACGGTCGGAACGGCATCCACCCCGAATATCTGGGCCACCCGGGGCGCCACGTCCACGTTGACGGTGGCCAACGACCACTTGCCGTTGTCCTGGGCGGCCAATCCGGACAGCGTGTCGAGCAGCTGGACACACGCGTCGCTGCGCGGTGACCACAGCAGCACCACCACCAGCACTTCCTCGGACCGAATCAGCACCTCGGCCTCGAAATTGGCCTCGGTGACCGCGCTGATGCCGGGACCACCGTTGGCCGGCGCGGCCCCGCCGGCCGGGCCACTCGCCGCCTGGGCCCGCTGCTTGAGACCGGAAAGATCGACGGCCCCGGCCAGGGCGGGGCCGATGGAAGGTCGTGGACGTGTCACGTCGTCAAGTTTGGCATGCGCATCGGCAACCGCTCCACCCGGTGGCGACGGCGCGCAGGCACCGGCCCGGCCGCAGCGAAAGTACCCGAAAAAGCCCCGAAAAAGGGGCGTGATCGGCCGATATTACGAAGATCACACTTCGTCGCGGCGGGCGAACGCCAGCAACCTCGGCGAACGCCGCGACCGCTGGCTAACCCGCCCGCAGAATCAGCGCGTCGCCCTGCCCGCCGGCCCCGCACAGGGCCGCGACCGCGTAGCCCAAGCCGCGCCGCGACAATTCCAGCGCGGCATGCAGGGTGATCCGCGCCCCCGACATCCCGATCGGGTGCCCGACCGCGATCGCACCGCCGTTGACGTTGACGATGTCGGGATTCACGCCGAGTTCGCGGGTCGAGGCCAGCGCCACGGCCGCAAACGCCTCGTTGATCTCCACCACGTCGAGCTGGTCGACCGAGATGCCCTCGCGGCCGAGCGCCTTCTTGATGGCGTTGGCCGGCTGCGACTGCAGGGTGGAGTCCGGACCGGCGACCACCCCGTGCGCACCGATCTCGGCCAGCCAGCTCAGCCCGAGCTGCTGGGCCTTCGCCTTGCTCATCACGACCACCGCGGCCGCGCCGTCGGAGATCTGCGAGGCCGACCCGGCGGCGATGGTGCCGTCCTTGCGGAACGCCGGCTTGAGGCCGACCAGCGACTCGGCGGTGGTGTTGGCCCGGATGCCCTCGTCCTCGGTGAACTGCAGCGGATCGCCCTTGCGCTGCGGGATGTTCACCGGCACCACCTCGTCGGTGAACACGCCGTCTTTCCACGCCGCGGCCGCCCGCTGATGCGACCGTGCGACGTACTGGTGCTGCTCTTCGCAGGTGAACTTGTCGACGTCGTTGCGCTGCTCGGTGAGCGCGCCCATCGGCTGGCCGGTGAATACGTCGTGCAGGCCGCCGTAGGCCATGTGGTCCAGGACCGTCACGTCGCCGTACTTGTAGCCCGCGCGGCTATCCATCAGCAGGTGCGGCGCCTTGGTCATCGACTCCTGACCGCCGGCCACCACCACGTCGAACTCTCCGGCGCGAATCAGCTGGTCGGCCAGGACGATGGCGTCGATCCCGGACAGACACATCTTGTTGATGCTCAACTCCGGCACGTCCCAGCCGATGCCGGCCGCCACGGCCGCCTGCCGGGCCGGCATCTGACCGGCCCCGGCCGTCAATACCTACCCTATGATCACGTACTCGACCAGGTCGGCCGGGACGTTGGCCTTCTCCAGCGCGCCGGCGATGGCGATGGCACCCAGGTCGCTGGCGGAGAAATCCTTCAGCGAACCCATCAGCTTGCCGATGGGTGTCCGCGCTCCAGCAACGATCACCGACGTCGTCATGACTCTCTCCTCAGGCCTGCTAATGCTTCCCGGGGGCCTCCCGGAGAAGCGCAATCTTTGCCGTCAGGTTACCGTTATGAGATGACGACCGATCAAGTTGACGCCCGTCAGGTCCTGGCCACCGCGCTGGTGACGGCGATCGATCACGTCGGCATCGCAGTCGCCGACCTGGACGAGGCAATCGCACGAGGAAGTCAACGAGGAGCAGGGAATCCGCGAGGCAATGCTGGCCGTGCGGGGTGCCCCGGTGGGCACCGCGCAGCTGCAGCTGATGGCCCCGATCGACGATTCCTCGACCATCGCGAAGTTCCTGGACAAGCGCGGACCGGGCATCCAGCAGATGGCGATGCGGGTCAGCGACCTGGACACCATGATCGAGCGGCTCCGCGAGCAAGGCATGCGGCTGATCTACGACGCACCGGGTCGCGGCAAACTCGCGGATCAACTTCATCCACCCCAAGGACGCCGGCGGCGTGCTCATCGAGCCGGCCGCCTGAGCCGTCGGGTTCACGACCACTTCCGGGTGGGGCCGCGGGTGGCGCGGTGCGCCCAGCAGCCGGTGTGCCAGTGCCGGCGGTCCTCCGCTCCCCCGAGCGTCGGCTCGACCGGCCATACCACCAGATGTGCTGCGCCCGAGCGGATTTTGTGATCGCAGCCGGGGCACCGGTAGGTCTTGACGGCACGCGCCGCCGCCATGGGACGGACCTCGTAGTCATGCCCGTCGTGCCCGGCTTCCACCCGGCGCAGTGCCGGCGGCGGCCCGAGCGGCCGTTGCCGGCGGGGCGTTGTGCGGCGCCGAGCCATGCGCCCAGTCTAGCAGTGTCCTGAGTTATTAATTGCAGTCTAGTTGTTAAACTGGGTTGTGCCGACGTCTCACGCCGCCGAGATTGTGTTGACCGCTGACGAGCTGGCCGAGTTGGAGGGGTGGGAGCGGTACTGCACGAGTGCAGCTGGATTGGCGATGCGGGCGCGAATTGTGTTGGCAGCCGCCGATGGTGGCTCGAACACCGAGCTTGCCGACCGGTTGGAAATGTCGATCACCACGGTGCGACGTTGGCGTAATCGGTTCGCTGAGCGACGCCTGGACGGGTTGGTCGATGAACCCCGTCCGGGTCGACCACGAGTCGTCGGCGATGACCGGATCGAGGCGTTAATCGCCGCAACTTTGGAGACCACCCCGCCGGATGCCACGCACTAGTCGACGCGCTCGATGGCGTCTCATTTGGGGTTGAGCCAGTCCATGGTGTCGCGGGTGTGGCGTGTGTTCGGACCGGCTTCGCATAAACAGGATTCCTGGAAGCTGTCCAAAGATCCGTTGTTCGTGGCCAAGGTTCATGACGTCGTGGGCCTCTATCTCAATCCACCCGAACGGGCCTTGGTGCTGTGCGTAGACGAGAAAACCCAGATCCAAGCGCTCAACCGCACCCAGCCGGTCTTTCCGATGCTGCCCGGCACCCCGCAGCGCGCGCTAGCCATGACTACGTCCGCCACGGCACGTCGAGTCTGTACGCCGCCCTCGATCTCACGACCGGCAAGGTCATCGGCGCCCTGCACTCTCGTCATCGGGCCACAGAGTTCCTGGCGTTCTCAAAAAGATCGATGCCGAAGTCCCCGACGACCTCGACGTGCACCTGGTACTCGACAACGCCTCGACGCACAAGACCCCAGCGGTAAAGCGTTGGCTAACACACCATCCCAGATTCATTCTGCACTTCACCCCGACCAGTTCCTCATGGCTTAACCTCGTCGAACGATGGTTCGCCGAGCTGACCACCAAAAAACTGCGCCGCGGCACCCACACCTCAGTCCGCCAACTCAACACCGACATCCGCGCCTGGATCGACACCTGAAACGACAACCCCCGCCCCTACCTCTGGACCAAGACCGCCGACCAAATCCTGACCAGCATCGCCAACAACTGCACCCAAATTAATGACTCAAAACACTAGCGTCCCGCGACGACGTGCTGGCGTTCACCGGCGCCACCCTCACCGAGGACGTGTACGTGTACGGCAGCCCGGTTGTCGAGCTCGCGCACGGCGCCGACCATCCGCATGCGGATCTGTTCGTGCGGGTGAGCGAGGTCGACGCAGCGGGCCGGTCGCGCAACGTCACCGAGGCCTACCCGCCGCGGCAAAACCCAAGGCCGACAAGGTCGTCCGGCTCGAATTGGACGGCACGGCCCACCGCTTCCGGGCCGGCTCGCGCATCCGGCTGCTGATCGCCGGCAGCTGGTCACCGCGCTACGCGCACAATCTGGGCTCGGGCGAACCGGTGCTGACCACCCGGCGGTTCACCCCGGTCACCCACAGCGTGCGCTACGGGCGCTCCTGGCTGCTGCTGCCCGTCGGGCCGGCCGAGCCGTCAGCCGACGGCGTCGCGGACCCGGTCGGCGACGGCGGCTAACGTTTCGTCATCGTGAATCGGCGACCCCAGCCGAGCGTGCACCGGCAGCTGCACCCAGCTCTTGCAGCCGGCGTAGTCCGGCGTGCGGACCAGCCGCACCGGCTTGGCCAACGGCGTCACCGACACCACCAGCACGGCCAGCTTGTGCTTGGGGCGGAAGTCGAGCCGGTCGGCGCGTACCGACTCGCCCGTCCAGATGTGCAGATCCTCGATGGCCGGCAGGCCGTCCGCCCGGTTGACCGGAACCGCCGCAACGACTTTCGCGGCCGCGCGGATCACCAGCTCGTCATCGGTGCTGTCGGCGGCGGGCGTCAGAAAGTCTCGATGCTCGGGCCGCACCCGCTGCGCGTGGCTGTGCGCGACCGTCGGGAACAACAGGAATTCGCCGGCTGCCAGCTCGAACCGCTTCTCCCCGATGCCGCCCTTGCGCAGCAGCACCCGCTGCCGCCCGTCCAGCAGCGCGTGCACCGCCGCACTCCACTCCTTGAGCGCGAGAGTCGTTGTGGCGAGCGTCATTTCGCTCCCGCCAATCGGGCCATCACCTCGGGCCGGCGCAGCGGCGGGACCGTCCTGAGTGGTTGACGCCGCGGCGGCAGCGGGGCCAGCAGCCGCGTCGTGGCCTCGGTGACCTCGGCGACAGCGGCCCCGAAAACGTCCGCGTTGGCCGCCGACGGGCGGGTGATGCCGCTGACCTTGTGCACGTATTGGCGGGCCGCCGCCGCGATCTCCTCGGCCGTGGCCGCCGGCTGCAGACCGCGCAGTTCGGTGATGTTCCGGCACATGGGTCCAACCATAAGCGCTGCGGCCAGGTACCGCCTCCGCTCACATCGGCCGGCTGGCTACGGTAAACGCATGACCGACGAGATCCTGCTGAGCAACACCGAGGAGCGGGTGCGCACCCTCACCCTCAACCGGCCCCAGGCCCGCAACGCGCTGTCCGCGGCGTTGCGGGACCGCTTCTTCGGCGCCCTGGCCGACGCCGGGACGGACGACGACGTGGACGTCGTCATCATCACCGGCGCCAATCCGGTGTTCTGCGCGGGGCTGGATCTCAAGGAGCTGGGCGGCTCGTCGGCGCTGCCGGACATCTCGCCGCGCTGGCCGACGCTGACCAAGCCGGTGATCGACGCCATCAACAGCGCCGCGGTCACCGGTGGGCTGGAGCTGGCGCTGTATTGCGACATCCTGATCGCCTCGGAGAACGTCCGCTTCGCCGACACGCACGCCCGGGTCGGCCTGCTGCCCACCTGGGGGCTGAGCGTGCGGCTGCCGCAGAAGGTGGGCATCGGCCTGGCCCGCCGGATGAGCCTGACCGGCGACTACCTGTCGGCGGCCGACACGCTGCGGGCCGGGCTGGCCACCGAGATGGTGCCGCACGACCAGCTGTTGGGCGCCGCCCGCGCCGTGGCGGCCTCGATCGTCGGGAACAACCAGAGCGCGGTGCGCGCGCTGCTGGCCTCCTATCACCGCATCGACGACGCACAGACCAGCGCGGGGCTGTGGCAGGAGGCCATGGCGGCCCGGCAGTTCCGGACCAGCGGCGACGACATCGCCGCCAACCGGGAGGCGGTGCTGGCGCGCGGCCTCTCCCAGGTCCGCTGACCGGCACCGACCGGGCGCTCCGTTGGGTCTCATCCCGCCGACCCAATACGATCAGCAGATGCGTGCGGTCGTCGGCGTCACCAGGGTGCTGGGCGGGCTCGCGCTGGCGACCATCACCGCGGTGGCACCGCGGGCGGTCGCGCAGCCGCCGGGCTTCCCCAACCTGGACGGTTTCACCGCCGTCCCGGCCGACGGCTACCTGACCAGCGGCGCGCCGGGCAGCCCGCCGCGGATCGGTTTCTCCACCCCCTACGCCGTGGCCTGCGACTTCCACGGCGGGCCGGCGCCGGCGCCGGAGCCGTCCCAGGACATCAAGTGCAAGGGCGACATGTCCGTGATGGACGACGTGCCATTCCCGGGCGGCCGGCCCCGGCCGGGCGACTGCGTGCTGGGCACCGTCGATTTCAAGGGGCTGGGCTACCAGTTGAGCCGGATGTCCTACGGCGGGTGCGACGGCAATCCGGCCTCGCTGCCGCCCGGCGGCAAAACGCTGGCGCCGGCCAGAAGCTGACCTACCTGAATGTCACCTGCGCGGTGGGAGCCGACCACCTCATCGCCTGCCTGGACACCACCAGCGGCGACCACGGGTTCGTCGTGCAGCGCTCGGGCAGCTGGGCGTTCTGAGAACCTGGAAAGCCGCGCTACCCTAGGGCGGCGCGCAGCGAGGCCACCGCGTCCTCGATCGAGCCGGTGGTCGAGTAGCCGGCCGCCAGCCGGTGCCCGCCGCCGCCTAACCCGGAGGCCACCGCCGCCAGGTCGACCTGCGCCTTGGCCCGCATCGACACCGACCACTGCCCCGGCGCGATCTCCTTGAACACCGCGGCCACCTCGGCCTGCTGCGTGGTGCGCACGATGTCGACGATGCTCTCGACTTCCTCCGGGCGTGAGCTGATCCAATCCTGGTTGCCGACAACGGCATACACCAGTCCGCGGCCCCCGACCGCGTCCGGCAGCAGCTGTGCGGAAGCCAGCACGCGCGACAGCAGCGGCAGCCATCCGAACGGATGAGTGTCCATCAGGGCCCGGCTGATCGCGGCGTTGTCCACGCCGATGTCGACCAGCCGGGCGGCCAGCCGCAGCGCGCGGGCGCTGGCCCAGCGGAACGAGCCGGTGTCGGTGGTCAGGCCCGCGTAGATGCAGTGCGCGACGTCGGGGTCGATGGGCTTACCCCAGGCGTCCAGGATGTCGGCGATCATCATCGTCGTCGAATCAGCCGCCACGTCAATGAAATTGGCGGTGCCGAACACGTCGTTGGAGGCGTGGTGGTCGATGACCAGCACCTCGCGGCCGGTGACCGCCAACTCACTCAACACGCCTAGCCGCTTGACGCTCGGAACATCAACGGTGACAACCAAATCCGCATCGCGCCGGATCTCGTCCGGCCTGACCAGCAACTGGCAGCCGGGCAGCGACGCCAGCGACTCGGGCAGCCCGGCTGGCTCGGCGAAACTCACCTCGACCCGCCTACCGCACTTGTCCAGCACCAGCCCCAGGGCCAGCCCGGCCCCGATGGTGTCGGCGTCGGGATGCACGTGCGCGATCACCGCGACGGTGCCCGCCCGCGACAGCAACTCGACGGCGCCGTGCACATCCACGCGGACGCCGGTCAGCTCAGTATTCGGGTTGGTCGTCGTCACCGATGCTCCCGTCCTGGCCGGGCTCGACGCCCGATCCGCTCTCCCGGTATGGATCGGCCTCCCCAGCCGGCTTGGCGCCGGACCGAACCCGCGCCAGATCAGCGTCGGCGGCGCGGGCCCGGGCCAGCAATTCGTCCATCCGCGCCACGCTGTCGGACGTGGTGTCGCGGGTGAACGTGAGGGTGGGGGTGAAACGCACGCCGGCGCCGGCCCCGACCATGGTGCGCAGCGCGCCCTTGGCCCGCTCCAGCGCGGCCGCGGCGGCGCCGTAGTCCGGCTCGTCGTCCAGCGTGCGTCCCATCACCGTGTAGAACACCGTGGCGTCGTGCAGGTCGGCGGTCACCTTCGTGTCGACGATGGTGACGCCGTCCAGTCCGGGATCCTTGATCTCGAACTCGATCGCCGCGGCGACGATCGTGTTGATCCGCTTGGCCAGACGGCGGGCCCGCGCCGGGTCAGGCATTCGGATTCACCGCCTCCTCCTCATCACTTCGCTTCCCTGGGCGCTACCGCTTAGGCGCGCTCTTTTTGGACCAGCTCGTAGGACTCGATGACGTCGCCTTCCTTGATGTCGGAATAGCCCAGCGTCATACCGCATTCGAAGCCCTCGCGGACCTCGGTCACGTCGTCCTTCTCCCGGCGCAGCGAATTGATCGTGAGGTTCTCGCTGACCACCACGTTGTCCCGCAGCAGCCGGGCCTTGGCGTTGCGGCGCACCACCCCCGAGGTGATCATGCAGCCGGCGATGATGCCCACCTTGGAGGACCGGAAGATCGCGCGGATCTCGGCGCGGCCCAGCTGGTTCTCCTCGTAGATCGGCTTGAGCATGCCGCGCAGGGCCTTCTCGATCTCGTCGATCGCCTGGTAGATCACCGAGTAGTAGCGGATCTCCACGCCCTCGCGGTTGGCCAGCTCGGTGGCCTTGCCCTCGTCGCGCACGTTGAAGCCGATGATCACCGCGTCCGACGCCGACGCCAGGTTGACGTTGGTTTCGGTGATGCCACCGACACCGCGGTCGATGACCCGCAGCGCCACCTCGTCGTCGATCTGGATGCCCATCAGGGCCTCTTCCAGCGCCTCGACCGTACCGGCGTTGTCGCCCTTGAGGATCAGGTTCAGCTGGCTGGTTTCCTTCAGCGCCGAACCCAGGTCCTCCAGGCTGATCCGCTTGCGCGACCGTGCCGCCAGCGCGTTGCGCTTGCGGGCGCTGCGCTTGTCGGCGATCTGCCGGGCGATCCGGTCCTCGTCGACGACCAGCAGGTTGTCCCCGGCGCCGGGCACCGAGGTGAACCCGATGACCTGCACCGGCCGCGACGGCAGCGCCTCCTCGACGTCGTCGCCGTGCTCGTCGACCATGCGCCGCACCCGGCCGTAGGCGTCGCCGGCGACGATCGAGTCGCCGACCCGCAGCGTGCCGCGCTGGATCAACACCGTTGCCACCGGCCCGCGGCCACGGTCCAGGTGAACCTCGATCGCCACACCCTGGGCCTCCATGTCCGGGTTGGCGCGCAGGTCCAGGGCGGCGTCCGCGGTCAGCAGCACCGCCTCCAGCAGCTGGTCGATGTTGGTGCCCTGCTTCGCGGAGATGTCGACGAACATCGTGTCGCCGCCGAATTCCTCTGGTACCAAACCGTATTCGGTGAGCTGCCCGCGGATCTTCTGCGGGTCGGCACCCTCGACGTCAATCTTGTTGACCGCCAGCACAATCGGTACGTCGGCCGCCTGCGCGTGGTTGATCGCCTCCACCGTCTGCGGCATGACACCGTCGTCGGCGGCGACTACCAGGATCACGATGTCGGTGGCCTTGGCGCCGCGGGCACGCATGGCGGTGAACGCCTCGTGACCCGGGGTGTCGATGAAGGTGATCGGGCGCTCCACCCCGTCGTGCTCGACGGTCACCTGGTAGGCGCCGATGTGCTGGGTGATGCCGCCGGCCTCGGCCTCGCGGACGTTGGCCCTACGGATCGTGTCCAGCAGCCGCGTCTTACCGTGGTCGACGTGACCCATCACAGTCACCACCGGCGGCCGGGTCTGCAGGTCCTCCTCGGTGCCCTCGTCCTCGCCGTAGGTCAGGTCGAAGGACTCCAGCAGCTCGCGGTCCTCGTCCTCGGGCGAGACGACCTGAACGTTGTAGTTCATCTCGCTGCCCAGCAGCTCGAGCGTCTCGTCGCCGACCGACTGGGTGGCCGTCACCATCTCGCCGAGGTTGAACAGCGCCTGTACCAGCGACGCCGGGTTGGCGTCGATCTTTTCGGCGAAGTCGGACAGCGACGCGCCGCGGGCCAGCCGGATGGTCTCGCCGTTGCCGTGCGGCAACCGCACGCCGCCGACGACCGGGGCCTGCATCGAGTCGTATTCCTGACGTTTCTGCCGCTTGGACTTGCGGCCACGCCGCGGCGCACCACCGGGACGGCCGAACGCACCGGCCGCACCGCCGCGCTGCCCGGGACGGCCACCGCCGCCGCCACCGGGGCGGCCGCGGAAACCACCGCCACCACCGAGCGGGGCGCCGACGCCGCCGCCGCGGTAGTTGCCGCCGCCGTCACGACCGCCGGGCCCACCGGGCCGTGCCGGGCGGCCCGGGCCGCCGACACCGCCGGGGCGCGGGGGCATGTTGCCCGGCGACGCGCCGGGCCGCGGCGCACCCGGGCGGGGCGCTCCGGGACGCGGCACCGGACGCGGGATGGGCCGATCGACCGGCTGGGCCGACGAGAACGGGTTGTTGCCGACCCGCGGCGTGCGGGCGGCGGGCTTGGGTGCCGGTCCGGGACGCGGGCCCGGCGTGGCGCCCGGGCGGGGCGGATGCCACGGGGCGGGCAGCTTGGGTTGCCCGGGAGCCGGCGCCGACGGCCGCGCGGCCGCGGGCCCCGGTCGGGCCGGGGCCTCGGGCGTGGCCTGCGCGGCCGGGGTGGTCGCGGTGCCGCCGGGCTGGGCGGGCGGCGCGGTCGCCTCGCCGTTGCCGCCGGCCTTGATCGCGTTGTCCAGCGCCTTGTCGGGCGCCTTGACACCCCCCTTGGCCGCGACCTTCGCGTCGCCCTTGGCCGCGGCCTTGGCGGGCGCCTTCGCGGCGCCCTCGGCGGCCTTGCCGCCGAGGGCGCCGAAGGACTCGCGCAGCCGGCGCGCCACCGGCGCTTCTACCGTCGACGACGCGGATTTGACGAATTCGCCCTGTTCATTCAGTCGGGCGAGGACTTCCTTGCTGGTGACACCGAGTTCCTTTGCCAACTCGTGTACGCGGGCCTTACCTGCCACTACTTCTCCTGTCTATGGGGCGACAGTCGTGGGGCCGCGCCTCGTGTTCAGCTATGACGCATTGTCATCGGGACTTCACGGTGTGCTCATGTTCTTTGCTACCTGTTCTGTCGCCGGGCGCTCGGGCGCATGGAGGAACTCTATGTGCTCGACCACCGCGGAGGTGTCCGGTGAACCGGTGATCCGCAGCGCTTTGGTGAAAGCACGCCGCCGGATCGCCTGCTGGGCGCACTGCGGCGCGGGATGCAGCCACGCACCCCGCCCCGGCAGGTTACCGGCTGTGTCAACGATCGCGGCGAATTCGCCGTTCCCGGTGGGCACAGCCACCACGCGAAGCAGTTCGACGGCCAACACTCGCTTCCGGCACCCGACACACGTTCGCACAGGTCCCGAAGGCTCACGCTGGATCACGGCTCAGTTTAGCGTCAGCGAATCGATGGCCAGCACCACCCGAGCCTGTCCGGTCACGCCCGGAGTGTCCCGGACGTGCGGTCAGCGGTCGTGGGCCATTCCGTGCGTGGCGCCGTGCTCGGGCCGGCTCTCCGAGTGCCCGCCCACGCCGCCGGGTGAATCGCCGCGGATGTCGATGCGCCAGCCGGTGAGCCGGGCCGCCAGCCGCGCGTTCTGGCCCTCCTTGCCGATGGCCAGCGACAACTGGAAGTCGGGCACCACCACCCGGGCGGCCCGGGCGGCCTGGTCGATGATCGACACCGAGACCACCTTGGCCGGCGACAGCGCGTTGGCGGCGAACCGGGCCGGGTCGTCGTCGTAGTCGATGATGTCGATCTTCTCCCCGGAGAGCTCGCTCATCACGTTGCGCACCCGCTGGCCCATCGGCCCGATGCAGGCGCCTTTGGCGTTCAGCCCGGGCAGGTTGGACTTCACCGCGATCTTGGAGCGGTGCCCGGCCTCGCGGGCCACCGCCACGATCTCCACCGATCCGTCGGCGATCTCCGGGACCTCCAGGGAGAACAGCTTGCGGACCAGGTTGGGGTGGGTGCGCGACAGCGTGATCAGCGGCTCACGCGCGCCGCGGGTCACCCCGATGACGTAGCAGCGCACCCGGTTGCCGTGCTCGTAGCTTTCGCCGGGCACCTGTTCGGCGGCCGGGATGACGCCCTCGGAGGCCTTGGTCTCCGTGCCCATCCGGACTACCACCAGGCCGCGCGCGTTCGCGCGGCTGTCCCGCTGGATCACCCCCGCAACGATCTCGCCCTCGCGGGTGGAAAACTCGCCGTAGGTCCGCTCGTTCTCGGCGTCCCGGAAGCGCTGCAGCATTACCTGGCGCGCGGTGGTCGCGGCGATCCGGCCGAAACCCTCCGGGGTGTCGTCCCATTCGCTGATGACGTTGCCGTCCTCGTCGGTCTCCCGCGCGATCACCTTGACGACGCCGGTCTTGCGGTCGATCTCGATGCGGGCGTCGTTCTGGTGGCCTTCGGTGTGCCGGTAGGCGGTCAGCAGCGCGGACTTTATGGTCTCGAACAGCTCGTTGACCGAGATGCCCCGATCCACCTCGATCGCGTGCAGTGCGGCCATGTCGATATTCATTTGCGCCGCTCCTCCGTCTTGTCCGTGCCGCCCACACCCGCCAGTTCCAGCTCCGCCTGCGCAGGGGGCGAAAACTCCACCTGGACAACGGCTTTGACGACGTCACCGAGCGGAATCTCGCGTATCGCCCAGTCCCGACCGGCGCGGACCACCAGGGCGATGGTGTCGTCGCCCGTCTCGCCGACCCGGCCGGTCACCGTCGAGTTGTCCGACAGGACGACGTCGACCTTGCAGCCGCGGGCGCGGCGAAAATGCTTGGGGGTTCTCAGCGGTCGGTCCACCCCGGGCGAGGACACCTCGAGCACGTAGTGGTCCTCGATGGTGTCGAGCTTGTCCAGCAGCGCCGACGCCGAGCGGGACAACGTGGCCGCGGCGTCGAGGTCGAGGCCGTCGTCGCCGTCGGCGATCACCGTGATGCGCGGTGGACGCGCGCGTGGGTCGATGACCACATCTTCGATCTCGTATCCGGCGCGCGCAAACTCTCCACCGAGTAGCTCGATCACCTGCGTCTGGGACGGTAGCCCGGTGGTCACGGCGAGCTCCTCATCTTGAGTTGTCCGGTCATCTGGCGGATGTTCGCCACCCCGATGGCCTCGCGGGCGGCTTCCGGTGTCCCGGCGGGGCACACAGCCCTTCAGGGTCGGCCCTCCGCGAGAACCAGCTACCCACGATACGCCAGGAATCAGCGATGACGGGGTGATCGCGTCCTGCATCGAGCCCGCTTTCGCGCCGATGGCAGGATGTCCTTGTGCCTAGCGCAGTTCCGCCCGTCAACAGGCGTGAGGTCCTCGTCGGTGGCGCGGCGCTGGCTGCGCTGGGAGCGGTGTCCGCCTGCAGCAAGCCCGCGCCCAAGCCGCCGCCCGTCGAGCAGCTGCTGGGCCCGCTGGACCAGGCCCGCCACGACAGCGCGCTGGCCGGCGCCGCCGCAGCCCTGGGCAACCCGCCGCAGGTCGCCGCCGCGCTGACCGTGGTGGCGAGCCAGCGCGCCGCGCACGCCCGCGCGTTGTCCACCGAGATCTCGCGGGCGGCCGGCAAGCTCGCCACCTCCTCGACCAGCGAGACGGCCAGCCCGAGCCCCGCGCAACCGGCCAGGCCGCCACCACCCCCGCCGCCGGTGTCCGACGTGATCAACGCGCTGCGCGCCTCGGCCGACAGCGCCAGCCGGCTGGTGGGTACCGAATCCGGCTACCGGGCCGGGCTGCTGGCCTCGATCGCGGCCTCCTGCACGGCCTCCTACACCGTCGCGCTGGTGCCCGGGGGGCCGTCGATATGACCTCGGGCAAGGACGCCGACAACGCGGCGCTGTGCGACGCGCTGGCCATCGAGCACTCGACGATCTACGGCTACGGCATCGTCTCGGCGATGTCGCCGCCCAGCGTCAACGACATGGTGGTGGAGGCCCTCGAGCAGCACCGGCAGCGCCGCGACGACGTCATCGCCATGCTGACCGCCCGCCAGGTCACCGCCCCGGTCGCCGCGGCCGGCTACCAGCTGCCCCTGGTGGTGGGCAGCCCGGCCGACGCCGCGCGACTGGCCGCCCGGATGGAGAACGACGGCGCCGGGGCCTGGCGCGTCGTCGCCGAGCACGCCGAGACGGGCGACGACCGCGCGTTCGCCGCCACCGCCCTGGTCCAAAGCGCGGTGATGGCGGCCCGATGGAACCGGGTGCTGGGCGCCTGGCCGATCACCACCAGCTTCCCGGGCGGCAACGACTGACTAGCCTCGCAGGGCGGCCGCGATTTCGGCGGCCAGCGACGGCCCGGTGGCCAGCTCCCGGGTCTGGCCGGCGAAGCGGTCGCGCAGCTCCACCACGCCGTCGGCCCAGCCCCGGCCCACCACCACGATCCACGGCATGCCCAGCAGCTCGGCGTCCTTGAACTTCACCCCCGGCGAGGCCTGACGGTCGTCGAGCAGCACCTCGACGCCGAGCCGGTCCAGGTCGTCGGCCAGCGCGGTGGCTCCGGCGCGCGCCTGCGCGTCCTTGTTGGCGACCACCAGGTGGACGTCGAACGGCGCCACCGACGCGGGCCAGCGCAGGCCCAGCTCGTCGTGGTGCTGTTCGGCGATGACGGCCACCATCCGCGACACCCCCAGGCCGTAGGAGCCCATGGTGAGCCGCACCGGCTTACCGTCCTCGCCCAGCACGTCGGCGGTGAAGGCGTCGGTGTACTTGCGGCCCAACTGGAAGATGTGAGCGACCTCGATGCCGCGCGCGGACACCAGCGGCCCGGCGCCGTCCGACGACGGGTCGCCGTCGCGCACCTCGGCGGCCTCGATGGTGCCGTCGGCGGTGAAGTCCCGGCCCGCGACCAGCCCGACGACATGGCGGCCCGGTTCGTCGGCCCCGGTGATCCAGCTGGTGCCGTCCACCACCCGCGGATCGACCAGGTAACGAACTCCGTTGTCCTTCAACGCTTTCGGACCGATGTAGCCCTTCACCAGGAACGGGTACCTGGCGAAGTCGGCGTCGTCGAGCAGCACGTACTCGGCCGGCTCCAGCGCCGCACCCAGCCGCTTGTCGTCGACCTCACGGTCGCCGGGCAGGCCGATGGCCAGCAGCTCCCATTCCCCGCCGGGCTGGCGCACCTTGAGCAGGACGTTCTTCAACGTGTCGGCCGCGGTGACGGTGCGGCCCAGACCCGCCCGATTGGCCCAGTCGACCAGGGTGGCGGTGGTCGGGGTGTCACCGGTGTCGTGGACCACCGCCTCGGGCAGACCCTCGACGGGTTGCGGGTCCGGGCGGGCGGTGATCACCGCCTCGACGTTGGCCGCATAGCCGGACTCCAGGCAGCGCACGAAGGTGTCCTCGCCGACCGGGCTCTCGGCCAGGAACTCCTCGGAGGCGCTGCCGCCCATGGCGCCCGACACCGCGGACACGATCACGTAGCGCACCTGCAGCCGCGCGAAGATGCGCTGATAGGCCTCCCGGTGCGTGTGATAGGCGGCCTTGAGCCCGGCGTCGTCGATGTCGAACGAGTAAGAGTCCTTCATCACGAACTCGCGCACCCGCAGGATGCCGGCCCGTGGCCGCACCTCGTCACGGTACTTGTTCTGGATCTGATACAGCAGCACCGGAAAGTCTTTGTAGGAGCTGTATTCACCCTTGACGGTCAGGGTGAACAGCTCCTCGTGAGTGGGCCCCAACAGGTAGTCGTTGCCGCGGCGGTCCTGCAGCCGAAAAACGCTGTCGCCGTACTCGGTCCACCGGTTCGTCGCCTCGTACGGTGCGCGCGGCAGCAGGGCGGGAAACAGGATCTCTTGGCCGCCAATCGCATTCATCTCCTCGCGGACGATGTGCTCGATCCGGCGCAGCACCCGCAGCCCCAGCGGGAGCCAGCTGTACAGCCCGGGCGCGACGGGCCGGATGTATCCGGCCCGGATCAGCAGCTTGTGGCTGGGCACTTCGGCGTCGGCGGGGTCGTCGCGCAGGGTTCGCAGGAACAGCTGGGACATCCGGGTGATCACAGCGGGCTAGCCTAGCCTGGCGACCGGGTAGCCCTCACCGGCGCGTGTGCGCCGGTGTCAGAACAGCGTGCCGCAGTAGGGCGCCCGCTGCGTGGTGAACGCGGCGTCCAGGTCGAGCAGCGCACCGCTGCGCAGTTCGGTGATGCGGTCGGCCTGGTGAAGTTCCCAGGCGCGATGCGCACCCATGTAGATCGATCCCAGGTCGCCCAGACCGATCTCGATGTCGGCGGGCCCGTCGTGCGGCGTGCAGGTTCCGACGCCGTCGCGGATCCGCAGCAGGAACCGGCCGCCGGCCACGCCGAGCGGGTCGGTGACGTCCAGCACCAAATCCGCGTCGGTGCGGTAGGCCCGTTTGGGAAGCACCTCGGGCACATTCATGATCCGCATCCACAGAAAGTCGTTGACCTTCGTGGTCTGGGCGGCGAGCTGGTCCTTCAGCTTGAGCGGGAGCGGATCGTCGACCGGCGTCTCGATGACGCTGTTGTCGAACATCTTCAGGCTCAGCAGGGTCGCGAGCAGGTCGGTGTGCGTCTCGGGGGTGATCGGGCAGAAATCCTGGACGATCAGGTTGCCGAAGGGCCGGCGGAACGCGTGCGGTGACGCGCCGATCACCCGGTAGGTCATGAAGCCGTCCGGGTGCACGACGTAGTTCAGCGTTGATCCGTTGTCGCGCTGGGTCACCCGGTCCTCCAGGACGTCGGCCCACCAGGCCCGGCTGAGCTCAGCGCCCCGGGCGTCACCGCGCACCATCGGTCGTAGAGGTCGGGCAGCAGCCCCGCGCCTCGTCGGCCTCGACGACGCGCGCCCGGTTCCGCTCGGGCTTGGCGCGCAGGTCGGTGAAGCGCGGCTCGATGTTGTAGGTGCGGGCGTAGCTGGCCACGCCGGCGCCCAGGATCTCGTACACCGTGGGCTGGGTCGGAACGCCGCACAGGATCGGATAGTTGCGTTCCTGCAGGATGCCGAAGCCGCGAATGCTGAGCTGCTGCCAGACGCCTCGCCCCAGATGCGTTGTGGCAACGGCGATCATCGCCAGCCAGGACGCCTTCAGGGTGGCGCCGCCCGGCACGGTGAGCCGCAGCTTGTAGCACAACGAGGTGCTCCGACCACAGTCGGCCGCGCAGGATCGGAGACGTCCTCGGCGACCAGGATGTCTTCCAGGTCGACGCGGCGTTTCCAGGCTTCGACGTCGGCCGGGTCCACCGAAACCCCGTAGGCGCCCGCCTGATTCGCGTAGACCGCCTGCCAGTCGTCCTCAGTGGCGAATCTGATCCTGATCGTGTCGTCGATGGTGTCCATCCTCGTCCCATCGCGTCGGCGGGCATGCATCGGGCGACACTTCGGTTCGTGGAGGCTTCGTGGAGCTTCGCTGGGGGTCACTGGGGGCTCGTTGAGCCGAAGGCACCGCTTGATGCACTACCCCGCCGGAAACCCGGCCAATCACCGGCCGACGAAAATCACGGAACTGGTTGCGCCGCAACCACTAGGCCGGGTCAGAGCTCCCCGGCGTCCATCGCTTCCTTGACCTCCTGGGCGTGCGCGACCTGTTCGGACGTGTAGCCGATGAACAGCGCCGCGGCACCCACGATGACGGCCACCCCGGCGACCCACAGCAGCCCGTAGGTGTAGCCGTGGTCGAGCGCCTGCAACTGAGCGTCGTTCATGGTCTTCACCGGGCCGGTGGTGCCGCCCAGATACAGTGTGCGCGAGGTGATCACGGCCTGGACGACGGCCAGCACCAGCGGTCCGCCCAGGCTCTGCAGCATCAGCGTGACCGCGGATACCGGGCCGATTTGGTCGAAACCCACGCCGGCGATGGCCGACAGGGTCAGCGGGACGACGGCCATGCCGATGCCGATGCCGCCGACCACGATGGGCAGCACCAGGTTCGGGAAGTAGGGAACACCGCGGTGCATGCACCACCACCCGTAGAGCATGGCGAGCACCAGCAGGTAGCCGCCGACGATGGTCAGCACCCGCGGCGAGAACCGCGCCACCAGTTGCGAGGAGACGCCCAGACCGATGCCCATCGCGATGACGAACGGGATGAAGCCCACCCCGGCGCGCAGCGCGCTGTAGCCGAGGATGTCCTGCACGTACAGGCCGATGCACACGGTCAGGGTGAACATGACGCCGCCGGCCAAGAAGATCGCGATGAAGGTGACCAGCCGGTCGCGGTCGCGGAACAGGTCGAACGGCACCACCGGGTTTTCCGCGGTGCGCTCCACGATGACGAAGGCCAGGGCAGCGCCCAGTGCGACCACACCGGAGCTGATGGTGGTCAGCGAGATCCAGCCCTTCTCCGGGCCCATCGAAAAGGCGAACACGGCGGCGGTGCACGCCAGGGTGGCCAGCACGGCGCCGGCGGCGTCCAGTTTCATCCGCTCGCGGTTGGTCTCGCGCAGCGCGGTGCGGGCCAGGTACATCATCACCAGCCCGATCGGCACGTTCACCAAAAACGCCAGCCGCCAGGACACCTCGGTCAGCGCCCCGCCGACCACCAGGCCCATCACCGAGCCAACCGCCGTCATCGCGGCGAACACCGCCGTCGCGAAGTTACGGGCGGGCCCCTTGGGGAAAGTGGTGGCGACCAGCGCCAGGCCCGTCGGTGAGGCGATGGCCGACCCGACCCCCTGCGAGAGCCGGGCGATCACCATGGTCGCCTCGTCCCAGGCGACCGCGCACAGCACCGAGGAGATGGTGAACAGCGCGACACCGACGATGAAGGTGCGTTTGCGCCCGATGGTGTCGCCGAGCCGGCCGCCGAGCAGCATCAGCCCGCCGAACGTCAGCACGTAAGCGGTGATCACCCAGCTGCGGCCGGCGTCGGAGAGGCTGAGCTCGTTCTGGATCCGGGGCAGCGCGACGATCGCCACGGTGCTGTCCATGGTGGCCAGCAGCTGCATGCCGCCGATGGCGATGACGGCGGCGATGAAGCGGCGCGACGGCAGCCACGCCGGGTAGTACTTGCTGGTCCGCTTTGCGGCGGTCTCCGCCGCGGGCTTGGGGGCGGTCTCCGCCGGCGGCGTGGTGCGCACCGGGGCCGGACGATCGGGGCGTGCAGATGTCCAGTTCTGGACCGCGCGCTCTGAGTCGTTGAGAGCCGTCATAAAGGGTTACCTTACAGTAATCTTAAGAAACGTTTAAACCCCTAAAGCCGCCACCGCGCCGATCACGATGATCGCGGGAGGTCGGATACCTTCGGCACGTATCTCTTCGGGCGTGTCGGCCAGGGTGGCCCGCAAAGTGTGTTGCACCGCCGTCGTCCCGTGCTGAACCACCAGCACCGGCGTATCCGCTGGTCGTCCACCCTTCAGTAGGGCATCGACGAAAAGTTCGACGCGTTCGACGGCCATCAGCAAAACAATTGTGCCGGTCAATGCGGCCAGTGCATCCCAATTCACTAACGATTCGGGATGACCGGGTGGGAGATGCCCGCTGACCACCACGAATTCGTGATTTACCGCCCGATGGGTGACCGGGACGCCCGCTAATGCGGGCACTCCTATGGCACTCGTCACACCAGGGACGACGGTGACCGGAATCCCTGCGTCGGCGCACGCCAGCACCTCCTCGTAGCCGCGGGCGAAGACGAACGGGTCACCGCCTTTGAGGCGCACCACGAAGCTTCCGGCGCGGGCGCGTTCGATCATGACGTCGTTGATGGCGTCCTGGGCCATGGCCCGGCCGTAGGGGATCTTGGCGGCGTCGATCACCTCCACGTGCGAGGGCAGCTCGGCGAGCAGTTCGTGCGGGGCGAGCCGGTCGGCCACCACGACGTCGGCCTGGGCCAGCAGCCGCCGGCCGCGCACCGTAATCAGTTCGGGGTCGCCGGGGCCGCCGCCGATCAGCGCCACCCCGCCCTTGACGGCGTCGGAGCCCACCGGGCCTTCCGGCGTGATGACCCCGGTCTGCAGCGCCTCCCGGATGGCCGAACGGATCGCCGCCGAGCAGCGGTGCTCGCCGCCGGCCAGCACGCCCACCGACAACCCGGCATAGCTGAAAGACGCTGGGGTGACCGCGGTCCCCGCCACGGCGACGTCCGCCCGGACGCAGAAGATGCGGCGGCGTTCGGCCTCGGCGACCACGGCCTCGTTGACCCGCGGGTCGTCGGTGGCCGCGATCGCATACCAGGTGCCGTCGAGGTCGCCGTCGCGGTATTCGCGCAATTGCAGGGTGATTCCGGTCATCGCCTCGACCGATCGGGTGGCGCTGCGGGAGATGACGTGGACGTCCGCGCCGCTGGCGATCAGCAACGGCAACCGGCGCTGGGCGACGGTGCCGCCGCCGACCACAACCACCTTCTTGCCGGTCAGCCGCAGCCCCACCAGGTAAGCGCTCTCGGTCACCCGGCAAGCCTAGTGGTTGCCGGGGTGGGCCCGCGTCCTGCCCGGGTCGGCGCGAGCGGCCAGCGCGCACCCGACGAAGCGGGCCACCGCCGCGGGCGCGGCGGCGGGGTGGGTATGCAGATACGACGCGTGCACACCGGCGCGCACCGCGCCGTCGCGATGGCCGGACTCCTGCGTCCGGTACATCCACGCCGGCGGGTAGTCGTCGCTGAATGTCACTGTGGTGCGGTGGAATTCGTGCCCCACCGCCCGCTGGCCGGCGGCGTACAGCGGGGAGTCGACGACGGCCACGGCATCGCGATAGGCCAGCGTCAGCTGCGGGGTGAACCGGGCCTGCCCGGCCAGCACCCCGCACATCGGGTGGCCGTCGAGTTCGGACACCAAGTAGAGCAGCCCGGCGCACTCGGCGTGGACGGGCGCCCCGGCGGCGGCCAGCTCGTTGATCTGGCGGCGCACGACCTCGTTGGCCGACAGCTCGGCGGTGAACTGTTCGGGAAAACCGCCGGGCAGCAACAGCGCGTCGGTGCCGTCGGGCAACGCATCGACGAGCGGGTCGAATTCGGCCACCCGGGCGCCGGCGGCGGCCAGCAGCTCCGCGTGCTCGGCGTAGCCGAAGCTGAACGCCTTTCCGACGGCCACCGCGACGGTGGCCCGCTCACCGCCGCGCCCGCCAGGATCCCCCACCGCCGCCACCACCGCCACCGCCGCCAGGTCGATGTGGCGTGCCACTAGCGCGGTCATCGCCTCGACCGCGAGCCGGGCGCGGCGTCCATACTCGACCGCCGTGACCAAGCCCAAATACCTTGTCGGCAACTCTAATTCGGTGCTGCGCGGGATGGCGCCCAGCACCGGCACGCCGGCCTGTTCGCATGCCTGACGCAGCACCTGCTCGTGGCGGGCCGACCCGACCCGGTTCAGGATCACCCCGGCGACCCGGGTCGCGGCGTCGAACGTCGAGAAGCCGTGCAGCAGGGCGGCGATGCTCTGGCTCTGGCCGCGCGCGTCGATGACCAGCACGACGGGCGCGCCCAGCAGCGCGGCGACGTGCGCGGTGGATCCCGCCGCCGGCCTGGCCGCCGGACGGCTCGATCCGCCCGTCGAACAGCCCCATCACGCCCTCGACGACGGCGATGTCGGCGCCGTGCGCGTACAGCGGGCCAATCAGGTTCTCCCCCACCAACACCGGGTCGAGGCTGCGGCCCGGCCGGCCGGCGGCCAGGCCGTGATAGCCGAGATCGATGAAGTCCGGCCCCACCTTGAACGCCGCCACCCGGCGGTCCGCCTGGCGCAGGGCCCCGATCAAACCCGTTGCCACCGTGGTCTTTCCGCTGCCGGAGGCAGGCTCCGCGACGACCACCGCGGGCACGTTCACCACTCGATGCCCTTCTGCCCCTTGCGCCCGGCGTCCATCGGGTGCTTCACCTTGGCCATCTCGGTGACCAGGTCGGCCACATCGATCAGCCGTTGCGGGGCATCGCGTCCGGTGATCACCACGTGCTGGTGTCCGGGCCGCCCCGCCAACACGGACACCACCTCGTCGACGTCCACCCAGCCCCATTTCAGCGGATAGGTGAACTCGTCCAGCACGTAGAAGTCGTGCCGGGCGGCCGCCAGCCGGCGGGCGATCTCGGCCCAGCCGTCGGCCGCAGCCGCCGCGTGATCATCGTCGCTGCCCGCCTTGCGCGTCCAGGACCAGCCGGCGCCCATCTTGTGCCACTCCACCGGCGCGCCGATCCGCTGTTCCTCGTGCAGGCGGCCGAGTGCGGCGAACGCCGCCTCCTCGCCCACCTTCCACTTGGCGCTCTTGACGAACTGGAACACCGCCACGGAAAGCCCGGCGTTCCACGCCCGCAACGCCATTCCGAACGCGGCCGTCGACTTCCCCTTGCCGGCGCCGGTGTGCACCGCCAGCACCGGGGTGTGCCGGCGGGCCCGGGTGGTCAGGCCGTCGTCGGGAACTTGAAGCGGAACACCTTGTGGCATAAGAGGTTACCCTTTCTACTCGCCTCGGTTCAGGCGGCGTCGCGCACCGCACGCGTCAGCGAATCCGCGTGCAACTGCTCCAGCCGCACCGCCGGGGCGCCCAGCTGGAGTGCCAGGTGTTCGGCCAGGCCCAGCCGCACATACGACGTTTCGCAGTCCACCACCACCGCGGCCGCACCCTCGGCGACCAGTCGGGCCGCGGCGATCCGGCTGCGGCCCAACGGATCCGGGCCGGCAGTGGCCCAGCCGTCGGTGAGCACCACCACGAGGGCGCGGCGCGCCCGGTCGCGCGCCTTCTCCCGGACGATCAGCTCGCGCGCGGCCAGCAGCCCTTCGGCCAGCGGCGTCTTGCCGCCGGTGTCGAAGCGGGCCAGCCGCCGCCCGGCGATGTGCGCCGAGGAGGTGGGCGGCAACAGCAGCCACGCCTGCTGTTGCCGGAACGTGATCACGGCGACCTTGTCGCGGCGCTGATAGGCGTCGCGCAGCAGCGACAGCGTGGCACCGCTGACCGCCGCCATCCGGTCCCGCGCCGCCATCGACCCGGAGGCGTCGACGACGAAGATCACCAGATTGCCTTCGCGGCCCTCGCGCACGGCCCGTCGCACATCGTCGGGCCCCGGCCGCAGCGGCCCGGCACCGGCCCGTTCGGCGGCCGAGAGCAGGGTGGCGAACAGGTGCAGCCCGTGGCCGCCGCGGCCGGTGTCGGCGCCGTCGGTGGCAGCGATGACGCTGCCACTGGCGTTGCGGGCCCGCGACCGCCGGCCGGGTGCCCCTTCGCCGACACCGGGGACCCGCAGCGCGCGGGTGCGAAACGTCTTCGACGGCGGCGCACTCGGTTTCGTCGTCGGCGGCCGCGGCTTGGCGTCCTGCGCCGAATCCCGTTGCGGCGGTTCCTGTTCGGTCTGGCCGGCCTGGCCTCCGCCGGGCGGGTCGGGATCCGGGTCGGGCTCGGAGCCGGCCTGGGCCAGGGCCTCGTCCAGTTGCTCGCGGTCGATGCCCGGGGTCGTCGAAGGGATCGCGGCGGCGGTGGTGCGGCAGGGCCAGCTCGGCGGCCACCCGGATGTCCTGCTCCTCGACGGTGGGCGCGCCGCGCCAGGCCGCGTGCGCGACCGCGGTGCGGGCCACCACCAGATCGGCCCGCATGCCGTCCACGTCGAACGCCGCGCACAGCGCCGCGATGCACCGTAACTCGGTGTCGGGCAACACCACGTCGTCGACCAGGGCGCGCGCCGCGGCAATGCGCCGGGCCAGCTCGGCGTCGGCGTCGGCGTAGCGTTCGGCGAAACCGTCCGGGTCGGCCTCATAGGCCATCCGCTGCCGGATCACCTGCGCCCGCACCTCCACGTCACGCGAGGCATGCACGTCGACGGTGAGCCCGAACCGGTCCAGCAGCTGCGGACGCAGTTCGCCCTCCTCAGGATTCATGGTGCCGATCAACACGAACCGGGCGTCATGCGAATGCGAGATGCCGTCGCGTTCGATGTGCACCCGTCCCATCGCCGCGGCGTCGAGCAACACGTCGACGAGATGATCGTGCAGCAGGTTGACCTCGTCGACGTAGAGCACACCGCCGTGCGCGCGGGCCAGCAGCCCCGGGGAGAACGCGTGCTCGCTGTCGCGCAGCACCCGCTGCAGGTCCAGCGAGCCGATCACCCGGTCTTCGGTTGCGCCGAGCGGCATTTCGACCAGGTTCGCATCGCTACCGGTGGCGGCGAACAGCAGGGCCGCCAGGCCGCGCACGGCCGTCGACTTGGCGGTGCCCTTCTCGCCGCGGATGAGCGCGCCGCCGATCTCCGGGCGCACGGCGCACAGCAGCAGGGCCAGCCGCAGCCGGTCGTGCCCGACGATGGCGCTGAACGGGTAGGGCTTCACGGCTTTTCCGCCAATCCCGAGCCGGGTCGCAGCATGGGCACGTGCGGGACGCCGTCGTCGAGGAAATCGTCACCGTCGCGGACGAATCCGTGCTGGGCGTACATGTCGGCCAGGTAGGTCTGGGCGTTGATCCGGCACGGGTAGTCGCCCACCTCGGCCAGCGCCGCGCGCAGCAGCCGGGTGGTGTAGCCCTGGCCGCGGGCGCTGCGTTTGGTGCACAACCGCCCGATCCGGAACGCCTTCTCGCCGCCGGCGTGCTCCTCCATCAGCCGCAGCGTGCAGATCACCTCGCAGTCGGAGGTTTCCAGCCAGAAGTGCCGGGTTTCGGCGAGCAGGTCGCGCCCGTCCAACTCCGGATACGGGATGGCCTGCTCGACGACGAACACCTCAACCCGCAGCTTGAGAAGCTCGTAAAGTGTTTGGGCATCAAGGTCTTTGGCCCACGTGCGTCGCAATGCTTCGGTCACCAAGGGCGCTCCTCATCCAACTCGTCCAGTCCCAGGATCTTCGTTCCCCATGAATAGACTTCCTCATACAGCGCCGGCTCGTCGGACAGCGTCACGCCCAGCGAGGGAACCGTCTCCTTGAGCGCGGGCAGCCACGACCGATAACGGTCAGCGAAACAGCGCTGCAGCACATCGAGCATGATCGGCACCGCCGTCGACGCTCCCGGCGAGCCGCCGAGCAACCCCGCGATGCTGCCGTCGCCGGCCGCCACCACGGTGGTGTCGAAGTCGAGCACGCCGCCGCGGCGCCGATCGCGCCGGATCACCTGCACCCGCTGACCGGCTACCGTCAGCTCCCAGTCCGAATCCACTGCGGTGGGCGCGAATTCGCGCAGCATCCGCATCCGGTCCGGCGCGGACAGCCGCAATTGGCCGATCAGGTATCGCAGCAACGTCAGCTGGGTTACGCCGACTCCGAGCAGCACGACCAGATTGTGCGGCCGCACCGAGCGGGGCAGATCGGTGAAGTGCCCGTGTTTCAAGAACTTCGGCGACCAGCCGACATACGGCCCGAACACCAGCCACGGCTTGCCGTTGACGTAGCGCAGGTCCAGATGCAACACGCCCAGCGGCGGGACCCCTGGCGCTGGAGCCCCGTACACCTTGGCCCGGTGCGCCGCGGTGAGCACGGGATTGTCGGCGCGCAGGAACCGACCGCCGATCGGGAACCCCGCGAATCCGCGGGCCTCGCCGATACCCGACTTCCGCAGCAGCGGCAGCGCGTCACCGCCGGCCTCGACGAACACGAATTTGGCGTTGCACCGGTGCTTTTCACCGGTCCGGCGGTTGCGGATCAGCAACGTCCAGCTGCCGTCGGACTCCCGCGTCAAGTTGTGCACCTGATGGCCGAACAGCGCCGTCGCGCCGCCGTGCACGCAGAACCCGATCGGCTGTCGCGACAGCGCGCCGAAGTCGACGTCGGTGCCGTGGCGTGCCCAATTCAGCGCAGTCGGTTCGGAGAAGTCCCGCCGGTCGGCCATCAACGGCAGCCGGCGGGCGAACTCGTCGGCGTCCTCGATCAATTCGATGCCGGCGAACAACGGGTTGGGCGCCAGCGCCTGCTGCCGACGCCGCAGATACTCGACGGCCCGCGCCCCGCGCACGAAACTCGCGTGCGGGATCGGGGTCACGAAGCCCCGATCGGTCAGTATGCCGTTCTCCACGGCATACGCCCAGAATTGGCGGGTCACCTGGAACTGCTCGTTGATGCGCACCGCTTTGGCGATGTCGACGGAGCCGTCGGCGCGCTGCGGGGTGTAGTTGAGCTCGCACAGCGCCGAATGCCCGGTGCCGGCGTTGTTCCACGGGCTGCTGCTCTCGGCGGCGACCGCGTCCAGGCGCTCGACGAAGGTCATCGACCAATCAGGCTGCAGCCGCCGCGGCAACGCGCCCAGCGTGGCGCTCATGATGCCCGCGCCCACCAGCACGACGTCCGTGCGGGTGGTCCTGGCTAGCGATGACACCGGCTTGTTGGTCCTTTTTCCTCGAGGCATGCCGATCCTCAGGTTATCCGGTGGCAAAGCGACGCGAACCACGCGCCGGGTCGCTGCGGCCGGCAAAAGCTCTAAGCTGGCGGGGTGACTGGCGGGGCGGCTGGCTGGGTGCCCGACGTGCTACCCGGCTATTGGCAGCGCACCCTGGCGCTGGGCGCCGATCCGGCCGGCGAGGGCGACATCGTCGCGACCCTGATCCGGCGCGGGGACGACGCGGCGCCGGCCGCCGACCACGCGGTGCTGGCGGTGCACGGGTATACCGACTACTTCTTCCACACCGCGCTGGCCGATCACTTCGCCGCGCGCGGTTTCGCCTTCTACGCGCTGGACCTGCACAAGTGCGGCCGGTCGCGGCGTGACGGGCAGACGCCGCACTTCGTCACCGACCTGACCAACTACGACACCGAACTGGAACGCGCGCTGAGCGTGGCGAGCGGGGAAAACCGCAGGGTGCTGGTGTACGGGCATTCGGCCGGCGGGCTGATCGTGTCGTTGTGGCTGGACCGGCTGCGGCGCCGAAATCCCGTCGCGCACTCAGCAGTTGGCGGCCTGGTGCTCAACAGCCCGTTCCTGGAGCTGCCCGGCCCGCCCATCCTGCGGCATTCGCTGACCCTGGCGCTGATCGCAGGCCTGTCCCGGGTGCGTTCCAAGGGCGTGGCCCGGTCCCCGGTGCAGGGCGGCTACGGCACCACGCTGCACCGCGACTACGGCGGGGAATTCGACTACAACCTGCAGTGGAAACCCGTTGGCGGCTTTCCGATCACGTTCGGTTGGCTGCACGCGGTCCGCCGCGGTCAGGCGCGACTGCACCACGGTCTCGACGTTGGGGTGCCGAACCTGATCCTGCGCTCGGACCACAGCGTGCAGGAGACGCCCGACCCGGCATCCATGCACTGCGGTGACGCGGTGCTCGACGTCACCCAAATCGCCCGCTGGGCGAGCTGTATCGGCAACCGCAGCACCATCATTCCGGTCGCCGACGCCAAACACGACGTGTTCTTGTCGTTGCCGGGGCCCCGCGCGGCGGCCTATCGTCAGCTGGATCTGTGGCTGGACTGCTACCTGCACGACCGGAGCACCGATAGCACCCGGGCCCCGGCGTCCCGGGACGAAGGGTGAGGCGCCGAACATGGAAACCTACGACCTCGCGATCATCGGAACCGGTTCGGGCAACAGCCTTCTCGATACCCGCTTCGCCGGCAAGCGGACCGCCATCTGCGAGCACGACACCTTCGGCGGAACCTGCCTCAACGTCGGGTGCATCCCGACCAAGATGTTCGTCTACGCGGCCGACGTCGCCACGACGATCCGGGAGGCAGCCCGCTACGGCGTCGATGCGCACCTCGACGGGGTGCGCTGGCCCGACATCGTCTCCCGCGTCTTCGGCCGCATCGACCCGATCGCGCTCAGCGGCGAAGAGTATCGGCGCTCCTCGGTCAATATCGACCTGTACCGCAGCCACACCCGGTTCGGGTCGGTGCAATCCGACGGCCGTTACCTGTTGCGCACCGACGCCGGCGAGCAGTTCACCGCCGGGCAGGTGGTGATCACCGCCGGGTCGCGGCCGGTGATTCCCCCCGCGATCCTCGAGTGCGGCGTCACCTACCACACCAGCGACACCATCATGCGCATCCCCGCGCTGCCCGAGCATCTGGTGATCGTCGGAAGTGGCTTCGTGGCAGCCGAATTCGCGCACATCTTCTCCGCGCTGGAGGTCCGCGTGACCGTGGTGATCCGCAGCAGCCGCATGCTGCGCCAGTACGACGACATGATCTGCGAGCGGTTCACCCGGCTGGCCGCGGCCAAATGGGAACTGCGCACCCAGCGCAACGTGGTGGGCGGCAGCAACCGCGGCTCCGGCGTCACACTGCGCCTGGACGACGGATCCACGCTGGACGCCGACGTGCTGCTGGTGGCCACCGGCCGGATATCCAACGCCGATCTGCTCGACGCCGGGCAGGCCGGCGTCGACGTGGAGTACGGTCGCGTGGTGGTCGACGAGTACCAACGCACTTCGGCCCAAGGGGTTTTCGCGCTCGGTGACGTGTCGTCGCCGTATCAGCTCAAGCACGTCGCCAACCACGAGGACCGGGTGGTGCGGCACAACCTGCTCTGCGACTGGGACGACACCGAGTCGATGGCCGTCACCGACCACCGCTACGTCCCGTCGGCGGTGTTCACCGATCCCCAGCTGGCCACCGTGGGGCTGACCGAAAACCAGACGATAGCACGGGGATTCGACATCTAGGTGGCGATCCAGAACTACGGCGACGGCGCCTACGGGTGGGCGATGGAAGACACCACCGGGGTGGTCAAGCTGATCGCCGAGCGCACCAGCGGGCGGCTGCTGGGCACGCACATCATGGGCCCTCAGGCGTCCTCGATCATCCAGCCGCTGATCCAGGCGATGAGCTTCGGGCTGACCGCCGCGCAGATGGCCCGCTGCCAGTACTGGATTCACCCAGCGCTGCCCGAGGTCGTCGAGAACGCGCTGCTGGGCCTCTACTGATCTCAGCGGCGCCGGGGCGTGTGCCCGCCTTGCGTCCGGCAAGACGCGGAACTTACAGTCGTGCCCGTTGCCCTGTGCCCGACACCGCCCGCGCCGGAAGGACCCCCGTGACCAGTACGGAGATCGACCGTGGCCGGCACAGGCGACCAGGTTTCTCGGCGCGCTGGCGCCGGCGGAATGGTGGCGGCTGGCGTCGATGCTGGGCGCCATCCTCGCCCTGCACCTGATCGGCTGGTTGACCTTGGTGCTGCTGGTGGCCCCGGCGCAATACAGCTTGGGCGGCAAGGCATTTGGCGTCGGCGTCGGATTGACGGCCTACACCCTTGGCCTGCGGCACGCCTTCGACGCCGATCACATCGCCGCGATCGACA
Source organism: Mycobacterium lepraemurium (assembly GCA_002291465.1). Taxonomy (GTDB): domain Bacteria; phylum Actinomycetota; class Actinomycetes; order Mycobacteriales; family Mycobacteriaceae; genus Mycobacterium; species Mycobacterium avium. The sequence continues at coordinate 2,988,348 of CP021238.1, forward strand.
ACACCACCCGCAAGCTGATGAACGACGGGCAGCGCCCGCTGGCCGTCGGCTTCTTCTTCTCGCTGGGCCATTCCACGGTGGTGTTCGCGCTGGCTGTGCTGCTGGCCTGCGGGGTGAGGACGGTGGTGGGGCCGGTGCGCGACGACACGTCGGCGCTGCACCACTACACCGGGCTGATCGGCACCAGCGTCTCGGGCGTATTCCTCTACGCGATCGCCCTGCTCAACGTCATCGTCCTGGTCGTCATCCTGCGCGTCCTGGCGCGAGTGCGCCGGGGTGACTACGACCCGCACACCGACGCCGCGGAATTGGAGCGGCAGCTGGACAACCGGGGGCTGATGAACCGGTGGCTGGGCCGGCTCACCAAGTCGATCATCAAGTCCTGGCACTGCTATCCGGTCGGCCTGCTGCTCGGGCTCGGTTTCGACACCGCCACCAAGGTCGCGCTGCTGGTGCTGGCCGGCACCAGCGCGGCGGCCGGGCTGCCCTGGTACGCCATCCTGTGCCTGCGGTGCTGTTCGCGGCCGGCATGTGCCTGCTGGACACCATCGACGGCTCGTTCATGAACTTCGCCTACGGCTGGGGTTTTCCAACCCGGTGCGCAAGATCTACTACAACATCGTCATCACCGCGCTGTCGGTGGCGGTCGCGTGGGTGATCGGCAGCATCGAGCTGCTCGTCCTGTTCGCCGACGAATTCGGTTGGCGGGGCTCGTTTCTGGGACTGGCTCCGCGGGCTGGACCTGAACACGGTCAGTTACGTCGTCGGCGGCATGTTCGTCCTCACCTGGGCGGTGACCCTGCTGATCTGGCGGTACGGACGCATCGAAGAGAGGTGGGCCGGCGCCGATCCGCGCGCCGGCACCGGCCGAGAAGCCTGAACCGCGCCCTGACGGTCGGGCCGCACCGGGCCGGACGCCAGACTGGCCGGGTGCCCGGTTCGCTGCGCGACGTGCTGCCCGTCGCGGCCGCCCTGCTCGGGATCCCGGACGCGGGGCACGAGCCGGGCGGGTCGGCCGTGACCGACTGGGTCGGCGCCGAGCGGGTGGACCGGGTGCTGGTGCTGCTGGTCGACGGGCTGGGCTGGCAGCTGCTCGCCCAGCTGGCCGGCGACGCCCCGCTGCTCGCCGCGGTGCGGGCCGGCGAGGTCGGCCGGCTGACCCGGCTGGACTGCACCTTCCCGTCGACCACCCCGACTAGCCTGGTGCCGCTGGCCACCGGCGCGGCGCCCGGCCAGCACGGGATCCTGGGCTTCACGCTGCGGGTGCCGGGCACCGACCGGGTGCTCAACCACGTCCGGTGGCGCGACGACCCGGCGCCGGACGCCTGGCAGCCGCTGCCCACCTGGTTCGAGCGGCTCGCCGCCGCCGGTGGCCGCGCCCGCGCCGTGCTGCCGTCGTCGTTTCTGGGCAGTGGCCTGACCGAGGCCGCCTACCGCGGCGCCCGGCTGGTGCCGGCCGAGCCCGCCGACGACTACCCGCGGCTGGTCGGCAACGAGCTGCGGGCGGGCCCCGGGCTGGTGTACGGCTACACCGGGGAGCTGGACACCGCCGCCCACCTGTTCGGGATCGGCTCGCCGCAGTGGCACACCGCGGCGGCGGCCGTCGACGCCCTGCTGTCCGGCCTGCTCGACTCGCTGCCGCCAATGCCGCGCTGCTGGTGACCGCCGACCACAGCGGCCTCAACGTCCCGCCCGAGTCGCGCGTCGACCTGGACAGCGACCCGCGGCTGGCCGCGGGCATCCGGGTGGTGGCCGGCGAGCCGCGGGTGGGGTACCTGCACACCGAGCCGGGCGCCGCGCCCGACGTGCAGGCCGCGTGGTCGGAGCTGCTCGACGGCCGGGCCGCCGTGTACAGCCGCGCGCAGGCGGTGGCGACCGGCATGTTCGGTCCGGTCGCCGACCGGCACCTGCCGCGGCTCGGCGACGTGGTGGTGGTCTGTTCCGGCGACACCGCGGTGCTGGCCAGCGCCCACGAGCCGCCGGAGACGGCCCGGCTGGTCGGCTTCCACGGCGCGGCCACGCCGGACGAGACGGCGATCCCGCTGATCCTGTTCCGCCGGTAGCGGCCGGCGCCCCGTGCCACACCGGACTCCGACCGAGTTCACAGCTGGTTCCGACCGTCGCGCGGGTTTCCCGCGCTACCTTCGATGCACTGTGATCTTACGAAGCGGCGACGAAACGCGGCGATGGCAGCCGGCCATCGCGGTTGCCGCAGCGCTCGGAGTGTTCATCGCGCCGGTCGCGGGGTCGGCGTTGCGGCCTGCGTGCGCCGCGGCCGCCCTGCCCGAGCCGCCGGCCTGGACTGCCCCGACTGTGGCCATGCCGGCGGCCCCGACCGTGGCGCGGGTTGCTGGGCGCCCGTCGACGATCAGTCGCGCCGCCCCGGCCACCTCTCGGTCTGCGGCACCGGCGAACAACACCAACAAGAAGCCGTTCCACAGCACGTGGATGACCAAGGAGCGGCCGTTGAGCTGGAACCGCCTGTCGCCGCACTCGGTTCTGTCGCCGATGCCTATATTCTTCAGCCCGTTGGGTTTTGCCCCGCGAGGGCCCAATCCCGCGCGGGGCAAAACCTTTCTGCCCGACCGGGATGTCTTGACACTGTTCGGCGTGGCCCGACGCTGATCGACGCGCCGCCGGACCCGGGGTCCGGCCCAGGACGTGTAACCCCCGTGTCTATCTTGTTGAAGGAAGCCCCATGGTTTCGGGTACCGCCCACACCGGCGCAGTCAGGCAGAGGCCGTAATGGATTTCGCAACGCTTTCCCCGGAAGTCAGCTCCGGGCTGATGCATTCGGGCCCGGGCGCCGGATCGCTGATCCGGGCCGCCACGGCGTGGGATGGGCTGGCCCGCCAACTGCGCGCCGCCGCGACCAGCTACCGGGCGGCGACCGCCGCCCTGGGCGACGCGGCCGCCCGCTACATCGACTGGCTGGACGGCAACGCCGCGCGCGGCGAGCAGGCCGCCGAGGGGCTCACCGCGGCCGCCGACGCGCACCGGTCGGCCTGCGCGGCGATGGTGCCCCCGCCGGTGATCGCCGGCAACCGCACCCACCGGCTGGCGCTGGTGTCGGCGAACTGCCTGGGCCAGCACAGCCCGGCGATCGCCGAGGTGGATACCGCCTACGAGCGGATGTGGGCGCGCAACGCCGCCGCCATGTACGCCTACGCCGACGCCTCGGCCGCCGCAGTGACGCTAACCCCGTTCACCGCACCGCCGGGAGACTGCGGGGCGGCGACCCGAAGCTGGGCGCTGACCGCCGCACCCAAGGTGATCTCGACCGGCGGCCAGGTGATGGCGGCCATTCCCGGCGCCCTGGAACAGCTGTCGGCGGCGCCGCTGCGCACGCTGGACGCGGCCATGTCCCCCGTCACGCCGGCACTGTCGAAACTGAATCCGCTGACCGCGCCCTTGGATCTGGCGATCGGCCACCTCAATTCGATGAACAAGGCGGCGGCGCTGCAGACGCTGTTCCCCGGGCCGGCCGCCGCGCCCCGGGTGTGCGCGGTCGTCGGTCGCGCGATGACGGTCGGCGCGCTGTCGACGCCGCGGACTGCGGCCGCGCTCGCCCCGCTGGCGCGGCAGCCGCGCCCGGACCGGGCGGGCGAGCACATCCGGCTGGTGCCGCCCGGCGAGCCGGCGGGCCCGCACGCGGCCGGCGAGTCCGGTGGTTAAAGCGGGGTCACGTACGCCGCGCTGATGCCGCCGTCGACCAAGAACGTGGACGCGGTGATGAAGGACGCGTCATCGCTTGCCAAAAATACTGCCGCAGCGGCGATTTCGCCAGGTTCGGCGAAGCGGCCGACCGGTACGTGCACCAGCCGGCGGGCGGCGCGCTGCGGGTCTTTGGCGAACAGCTCCTGCAGCAGCGGGGTGTTGACCGGCCCCGGGCACAGCGCGTTCACCCGGATGCCCTGCCGGGCGAACTGCACCCCGAGTTCCCGCGACAGGGCCAGCACCCCGCCCTTGGCGGCGGTGTAGGAGATCTGCGACGTCGCCGAGCCCATCACCGCGACGAAGGACGCGGTGTTGATGATCGACCCGCGTTGCGCGGAAACCATGTGCCGCAACGCCGCCCGGCAGCACAAATACACCGACTTCAGGCTGACGTCCTGGACGCGTTGCCAGGCCTGCGGTTCGGTGTTCTCGATGACGTCGTCGGGGGGTGAGATGCCGGCGTTGTTGAACGCGATGTCGATGCGCCCGTAGCGGCGGGCCGCGGTGTCGAACAGCGCGTTGACCGCGTCCTCGTCGGCGACGTCGGTCGGCACGAACAGGCCAGACAGTTCGTCGGCGGCCGCGGCGCCGGCGTCGGCGTCGGCGTCGGCCACCACGATGGTGGCGCCTTCGGCGTGCATCCGGCGCGCCGCGGCCAGCCCGATCTCGCCGCCGGCGCCGGTGGTGACCGCTACCCGACCCGCCAACCGTTGCGTCAGGTCCATCACGGCTCCTCGTCGATCGCGACGAAAACGTTCTTGGTCTCGGTGAACTGCGCCGGGGCGTCCGGTCCCAGTTCGCGGCCCAGCCCCGACTGTTTGAACCCGCCGAACGGGGTGTGGTAGCGAACCGAGGAATGCGAATTCACCGACAGGTTCCCGGCTTCCACCGCCCGGGACACCCGCAGCGCCCGGGACAGATCTCTGGTCCAGATCGACCCGGACAGGCCGTAGCTGGTGTCGTTGGCCAGCGCGACGGCGTCCTGCTCGTCGTCGAAGGCCAGCACCGTGACCACCGGCCCGAAGATCTCCTCGGTGACGCAGCGGTCGGTGCGGGACGGGTCAGAACCGTTGGGGAAAACCAGAATCCAGGCCCCGTCTGCGCGGAGCCACGAAAGGCGACCGGGGCTCCGTCGGGCACGTAGGACGCCACCTTGGCGCGGTGCGCGTCCGACACCAGCGACCCCATCTGGGTGACGCGGGACTCCGGATCGCCGACCACAATGCCGGTGACGGCGGGCTCGAGCAGCTCCATGAACCGGTCAAAGACGTTTCGCTGCACCAGGATTCGGCTACGGGCGCAGCAGTCCTGCCCGGCGTTGTCGAACACCCCGGCCGGCGCGGTCGCGGCGGCCCGCTGCAGATCGCAGTCGGCGAACACGATGTTGGCGCTCTTGCCACCCAGCTCCAGGATCACCCGCTTCACCTGGGCGGCCGCGCCGGCCAGCACCCTCTTGCCGACCTCGGTGGAGCCGGTGAACACGATCTTGCGGACGTCGGGGTGCGTGACAAACCGCTCCCCGACCACCGTCCCCGGTCCGGGCAGCACCTGCAGCAGGTCGCGGTCCAGCCCGGCCTGCGCCGCCAGCTCGGCGAGCCGGATGGTGGTCAGCGGCGTCGGCTCGGCGGGTTTGACCAGCACGGCGTTGCCGGCGGCCAGGGCGGGCGAGATGCCCCAGGACGCGATGGGCATCGGGAAGTTCCACGGGGTGATCACACCAACCACGCCGAGCGGCTCGTGGAACGTGACGCACAGCCCGCCGGCGACGGGAATCTGCTTTCCGGACAAGCGTTCCGGGCTTCCTGCGTAGAACGTCAGCACGTCGCGGACCTGGCCGGCCTCCCACTCGGCCGAGGCGATGGGGTGCCCGGAGTTGGCGACTTCGAGGACGGCCAGTTCGTCGCGGTGGGCGTCGACGGCGGCGGCGAAGGCCCGCAGCCCGGCGGCCCGGTCGGCCGGGGCGAGCCGGGCCCACCGCCGCTGGGCCGCCCGCGCCCGGTCCACCGCGTCGTCGACGGCGGCGGCGTCGACGTGCTCGACCGATCCCAGCACCTCCTCGGTGGCCGGGTTGATCAGTCGCGCGGTGCTCAACGGGCGACCCCCGCGTACGACCGGGCGGCGTCCACGATCGCGGTGAACAGCCGCAGGTCGTGCAGGGACTGTTCCGGATGCCATTGCACGGCAAGCACAAATGCGTCGCCGGGCAGCTCCACCGCCTCCACCACTCCGTCGGGATCCCACGCGCTGACCACCAGCCCGTCGCCCACCTTGTCGATCGCCTGGTGGTGATAGCACGGCGCATCGACCGTCTCGCCCAGCAGTGCGGCCAGCCGGGTGTCCGCGACGGTGCGCACCGGCAGCGTGCTGAACACCCCGTTGCCGGCCCGGTGCCCGCCGTGCCCGAGCACGTCGGGCAGGTGCTGGTGCAGGGTGCCGCCGAACGCGACGTTGAGCACCTGCGCGCCGCGGCAGATGCCCAGCACCGGCAGCCCGCGCTGCAGCGCGCCCCGCAGCAGTGCGAATTCCCAAGCGTCGCGCTCGGTTCGGGGTGCATCGGTGCTCGGGTGCGGCCGCTGGCCGTAGCCGGCGGGGTCGAGGTCGTAACCGCCGGTGATCACCAGAGCGTGCAGGCCGTCCAGCAAGGAGCCGACGATCCCGGTGTCGACCGGCTGCGGCGGCAGCAGCACGGCGATCCCCCCGGCCCGGGTGACACCCTCGAAGTAGTCGGCGGGCAGGTACCCGGAGGGGATGTCCCAGATCCCGGTCTGCACCTGTTCCAGATACGCCGTCAGGCCCACCACCGGCCGCCGTGGCGGGTCGCCCCCAGGTGGCTCAGAGCCGTTCAAAACCACGCATCCTCTCCCAATCGGTGACCGCGGCGTGAAACGCCGCCAGCTCCACCCGGGCGTTGTTCAGGTAGTGCGCGACGACGTCGTCGCCGAACACCTGCCGCGCCAGCGCCGAGTGCTCGAACAGCGCCGCCGCCTCGGCCGGGGTGGCCGGCAGGCGGCCGACGCCGCGGTCCCGGTAGGCGTTGCCCGCGCAGGGTTCCGGCAACGCCAGGCCCTGCTCGATACCGCACAGCCCGCCGGCGACGATCGCCGCCACCGCCAGATACGGGTTGACGTCGCCGCCGGGAACCCGGCACTCCACCCGGGTGTGCGCGCCGTCGCCGACCACCCGCAGCGCGCAGGTGCGGTTGTCCAACCCCCAGGCCAGCGCGGTGGGCGCGAAGCTGTCCTCGGCGAATCGCTTGTAGGAGTTGATGTTCGGCGCGTAGAAGAGCGTGAAGTCTGCCATGGTGGCCAGCAGGCCGGCCAGGAAGCTGCAGAACATCGTCGACATGCCGTGCGGGCGGCTGGGGTCGGCGAACGCCGCCCCGCCCTGGGCGTCGCGCAGCGAAAGGTGAACGTGGCAGCTATTGCCTTCGCGCTCACCGTATTTCGCCATGAACGTCAGGCTCTTGCCGTGCTGATCGGCGATCTCCTTGGCCCCGTTCTTGTAGGTGACGTGGTTGTCGCAGGTCCGCAGCGCCTCGTCGTAGCGGAAGCCGATCTCCTGCTGGCCGCGGTTGCATTCTCCCTTCACGGACTCGAATCGCAGTCCCGCACCGGCAATTCCGCGCCGGATGTCGCGCAGCAGCGGATCCATGCGCGACGACGCCGCGATCGTGTAGTCGATGTTGTAGTCACTGGCCGGGTCAGCCCGCGGTAGCCGCAGGCCCACGCCTGGCGGTACGGCTCGTCGAACACCATGAATTCCAGCTCCGTCGCGGCGTCGGCGAACAGCCCCCGCTCGGCCAGCCGGTCGAGCTGGCGTCGCAGCACGGCCCGCGGCGACACCGCGACCGGGCGGCCGTCGGCCCCACCACATCGGCGATCACCAGCGCCGTCCCGGGCAGCCAGGGAATGCGGCGCAGGGTGGACAGGTCCGGGCGCATCACCAGGTCGCCGTACCCGGTGTCCCAGCCCGAGATCGCATAGCCGCCCACGGTGTTCATGTCGACGTCGACGGCCAGCAGGTAGCCGCAACACTCGACCCCGGTGGCGGCCGCCTCGTCGACGAACAGCCGGGCGTCCATCCGCTTGCCGACCAGCCGGCCCTGCATGTCGGGGAAGGCCACGATGACGGTGTCCACCCGCGTTTCCGGCGCGGCGGCGGCTACCAGCTGGTCCAGCGCGGCGAGCGAGAGCATCGCGGTATCGGGACCGGTCAGCGCGCTGTCTTCACTGGCCATGACCGTCGCGGGCTACCAGGTGCTGGTGCGCAGAATGATCTCGGCGGCCAGTTGCGCCGTCGACTCCTGCACGGTGCGCCGCCCCAGGTGCACCACCCGGTAGTCGGCGTAGACGTACTGCTGGCTGGCTTGGGCCACCGCCCGGGCGGCCGGTGAGCTGACCAACACGGTGGTGCCGATCTCCACCGGGGGGCAGTGCCCGTCGCGGATGGCGCCGTCGCGGTCGGCGGCCCGCGGGTGCCCGCGGTCGATCACCACCAGGCCGACGAACCGGCCCAGCCGGGTTGCCGTCAGTTCCCAGGCGAGTTCGCCGCCGGCGCGGTCACCCATCACGACGGCCCAGCCGATGCCCAGCACGTCGAGGATGCCGGTCACCAATTTGGGGGTAAGCCGCGGATCGAAGCCGATCACCACCGTGCGCAGCGACGCGGTGTGCAGCCGTTCGCAGACCGCGTCGTAGGCCGCGGGCGCGCGATCCTCGTCACCGAGGATGACGACGACGCCGTTCTCCGGACCGGCCACAACGACCGGGACACCGAACCCGTCCAGGGTGGTCATCATCGAGGACACCCAAGCACGCTACAGCCAAACGGCCTGTGTGCGCGACGCTTCTCGAGCATCCGATACGCGGGCGCGGATTTTTGACCGCGCCGTCAACAACAGCGTTCACCGTCGAGGTGCGCGAATTCCCTACCGGCACAACCGAGTTGCCGGCCGCGGCGGCAGACCATCCAGCAGCCCGAGCACGGCGTCGACGTCGAGGTGGGCCGCCAGCAGGTCGGCGGCCAGATCGAGTTGGGCGGCGCACCGCGCGGCGACGTCGGTGTCGCCGGGCACGAAGCGCCGGCCGGCCGCGTCGGCGACCCGGACGAGCCAGGCGCGCCGGAAGTCGTCGTTGTCGAGCAGGCCGTGCCAGTGCGTCGCGAACACCGCGACGCGCACCAGACCCTGCGGCTCGGCATCCGAGTCGAACCAGCTATGCTCGGCGCAGCGGGAGACCCGCCCGTGGTGGATCTCGTAGCCGGCCAGCGGCCGCTGCCAGCGGCGCAACGTCTTGGCGGGATGAAAGGCGATGTCGGCGTCTAGCAGACCCAGCCCGGCCACCTCGCCGGCGCCGGATTCCACCCAGTCCTCGATGCGCCAGCACAGCATCTGAAATCCCCCGCAGATGCCCAACACCGGCCTGCCGGCGGCGGCGTGCGCGGTGATCGCGTCGGCCAGCCCGCACTCGCGCAACCAGGACAGGTCGGCGACGGTGGCCTTGCTGCCCGGGATGACGACCAGGTCAGCGTCGGCGACGTCGGACGGTTCGCTGACCCAGCGCACCAGCACCCCGGGTTCGCAGGCCAGCGCCTCGACGTCGGTGGAGTTGGAGATCCGGGGGCAGCCGGACGACGGCCACCCGCAGCCAGTCGTCGCCCAGCGGCGGGGCGGGCGTGCCGACGACGCGGTGCGCCAGCACCGACAGCGAGTCCTCGGCGTCCAGCCACAGCCCGTCGGCGTACGGCAGCACACCGTAGGTGGGCCGGCCCGTGATGTCGTGCAGGCGGCGCAATCCGGGCTGCAGCAGCGCGGGGTCGCCGCGGAATTTGTTGACGACGAAACCGGCGATCAGCGCCTGGTCTTGCGGATCGAGTACCGCGACCGTGCCGAACAGATGCGCCAGCAGACCGCCGCGGTTGATGTCGCCGACCAGGATCACCGCGAGATCGGCGGCCCTGGCCAGGCCCATGTTGGCCAGATCCTTTGCACGCAGGTTGATTTCGGTCGGATATCCCGCCTCCTAGCAGATCACTGCGTCGAATTCGTCACGCAGGCAAGACAATTAGTTCAGGACGAGGGCGGCGATCCGGTTGCGGTGCTGCACATAGCTTGTCGCGGTGACCGATTCTGCCACCTGGCCCTTGACCACCATCTGCGAGGTGCGGTCGCTGCCAGGTTTGAGCAGAATCGGGTTGAACCGCACGCTGGGTTCCAGACCCGCCGCGCGGGCCTGAATCGACTGGGCGCGACCGATTTCCCCGCCCTCGACGGTGACCGCCGAGTTGTTGGACATGTTCTGCTCCTTGAACGGCGCCGCCCGCACGCCGCGGCGGGCCAGCAACCGGCACAGGCCGGCCACCACCGACTTCTCGGCGTCGGAGCTGGTGCCGGCGACCAGCAGGGCTCCGCTCACCGGCTCACGGCAGCGTCAGGATTTCCACGCCGGTGTCGGTGACCAGCAGGGTGTGTTCGAACTGGGCGGTCCACTTGCGGTCCTTGGTGACCACCGTCCAGCCGTCGTCCCAGATCTCGTAGTCCAGGCCGCCGAGGTTGATCATCGGTTCGATGGTGAACGTCATGCCCGGCTGCATGATGGTCAACACCGACGGCTGGTCGTAGTGCAAGACGACCAGTCCGTTGTGGAAGGTGGTGCCGATACCGTGCCCGGTGAAGTCGCGAACGACGTTGTAGCCGAACCGATTTGCATACGATTCGATGACGCGGCCGATGACCGACAGGGCGCGGCCGGGCTTGACGGCGTTGATGGCGCGCATGGTCGCCTCCCGGGTGCGCTCGACGAGCAGCCGGTGCTCCTCGGCGACGTCGCCGGCCAGGAAGGTGGCGTTGGTGTCGCCGTGCACGCCGTCGATGTAGGCGGTGACGTCGATGTTGACGATGTCGCCGTTCTCGATCACCGTCGAGTCCGGGATGCCGTGGCAGATCACCTCGTTCAGCGACGTGCAGCACGACTTCGGATAGCCCTTGTAGCCCAGCGTGGACGGGTAGGCGCCGTGGTCGATCATGTACTCGTGGGCGATCCGGTCCAGTTCGTCGGTGGTCACCCCGGGCGCGACGGCCTTGCCCGCCTCCACCAGCGCGCCGGCCGCGATCCGCCCGGCGACCCGCATCTTCTCGATCACCTCGGGGGTTTGCACCCACGGCTCGCTGCCCTCCCGGGCGGTGGGCTTACCCACGTATTCCGGGCGCGGAATGCGGGCGGGCACCGGCAGGGTCGGCGACAACTCTCCGGGGGACAGCACGGTGCGAGCGGGCATGGTAGCTAGCATAACCGCGCCCCGAACGGGGTCAGCTGCTCAACCGCCGGCGCAGCAGCGAGCGGCGGGTTCCCCGGATGACCACCGAGCCGCACACCACCCGCCCGGTCAGCACGACGTGCGGGCGGCCCTCACCGGGCACGTCCTTGCGGCGGTCGACGGCGCTGCCCACATACACCTCGACGTCGTCGATGGAGGCGCTGGCGCCGTCGGGCAACCGGATCTGCACCGAGCCGAAGCGCATGTCCAGCTCGATCACCACCACCGGGCCGGCGAACCGGGCGCGGGTGAGGTCGAATTCCACCGAGCCCAGCCGGCGCACCAGCGCCAGCCGGGTGGGCACCGCCCACCCGCCGTGCCGCTTGAGCGAACCCGCCCAGCCGCGCAGTTCCACCTGGTCGGCCGCGGAGGTGACGATGGCGCCCGGCCCGGGCAGGTCGCCGACCAGGCCGTCCAGCTCGCCGCGGGTGCGCGCATAGGAGACCTGCGGCGAGCGCCTGCTCGAACTCGTCGATGTCGATCAGCCCCAGCGCGACCGCGTTGTGCAGCCGGCGCATGGTGCCGTTGCGGTCAGCGTCGGAGACCCGTAGCGCGACCATCTCTTCCCCGGACTCGCCCACGCTTGCAATTTACCGCTGCACACGCCTTGTGAGCGGGCGTGTTCGTCAGGCCAGAAAGTCCGGCGGCAGCGACTCGAACATCACCTTGGTCATCCGGACCGCGTATTCCGAGCTGCCGCCCCCGACGATCAGCGCTGCGAAGGCCAGGTCGCCGCGGTAGCCGGCGAACCACGAGTGCGACCCGCCGGGGAACTCGGCCTCACCGGTCTTGCCGTACACCGCGCCGCAGCCGGCGATCTCCTTGGCGGTCCCGTTGGTGACCACCAGCCGCATCATCGGCCGCAGCGCGTCGACCATCTTCGGGCTGATCGGGGTGGTGTCGCCCTGGACCGCGGTCTGCCGGCCCACGATCAGCTGCGGCACCGGCGTCTTGCCGGCGGCCACCGTCGCGGCCACCAGCGCCATGCCGAACGGACTGGCCAGCACCTTGCCCTGGCCGAAGCCGTCCTCGGTGCGCTCGGCCAGGTCCACGGTCGGCGGCACCGAGCCGGTGACCGTGGTGATGCCGTCGATCTGGTAGTCCAGGCCGATGCCGTACCGGGTAGCCGCCTGAGTCAGGCCGCGCGGCGGCATCTTGCTGCTGAGCTCGGCGAAGGTGGTGTTGCAGGAGCTGGCGAACGCCCACGACATCGGCACCACGCCCAGGTCGAAGCCGCCGTAGTTGGGGATGGTGCGATGCCCGATGTCGAGATGGCCGGGGCAGCCCAGCATGGTGTTGGGGGTGGCCATGTCGCGGTCGACGGCCGCGCCGGCGGTGATCATCTTGAACGTCGACCCGGGCGGGAAGAGCCCGTTGGTGGCCGGCAGGCCGTCGGCGTCGGCGCCGCCGTTCTGCGCGATCGCCAGGATCTCCCCGGTCGACGGCTTGATCACCACGATCATCGCCTTGCCGCCGCGGGTGTCCACCGCGTGCTGGGCCGCGTTCTGCACCGCCCGGTCGATGGTGAGCGACACCGACGGCGCCGGCGACCCCTCCACCTCGTGCAGCACCTCCACCTCGACACCGTTCTGGTTGACGCTGACCACCCGCCAGCCCGCCTGGCCGTCAAGCTGGTCGATCACGGCCTTCTTCACCGCGGCGACGACGGCCGGCGCGAAATGCGGGTCGGTGGACAGCATTTCGGGCTGCGGGGTGACCACGATGCCGGGCAGCCGACCGATGGCCGGGAAGACCTTGTCGTTGTCGTCGGGGTGCAGCGTGACCAGGTCCACCGGCTGGGTCGACGAGCTGGCCTGCTCGGCGAGCAGCTGCGGGTCGGCGAGCGCGCCGTTGAACGGGCGCAGCACGTCGACCACCGCGTGCGCGGTGCCGAACAGCGCGGCGCCGTTGCCGGCCTGGGTGGCGTCCAGCGTGTAGTGGTACAGGTAGCCCGGCACCAGCACGTCGCTGCCGCCGAGTTCGTTGACCGAGGCGCGGCGCGGCCGGTCCGCGCGCAACGCGAAGGTCTGGTGCTCGCCGAGCTTCGCGTGCAGCGCGGTGGTGGTCCAGCGCACCTCCCAGCGGCCCTCGTCGCGCGCCATCTTCAGCTGGCCGTCGTAGGTCCAGGTGCGGTTCTTGGGCAGGTGCCAGGTGAAGCGATAGCCGACCGTGCCGGTGTCCTCGGCGTACTTGGCGTTGAGGATCTGCGCGTCCAGGTGGCTGGCCTGCAGACCCGACCAGGCCGCGTTGAGGGCTTCGCGGGCCTCGTTGGGGTTGTCGCTGAGCTGGGCGGCCGTCGCGGTGTCGCCGACGGCCAGGGCGCGGAAGAACTTCTCCGCGGCCGGTCCGGGCCCGTCGGGCCGCGGTGTGCATCCGGACAGGGCGATCACCGCGACCAGCAGCAAGCCTGAGGCGGATGTGGCCACTGTTCTTGTAGCTACCATCGGTGCTGATGTTAAGAACTGCGGCCTGAACAGCGGCGTCGACACACCGAGACCGGATCGTGATGTGCGGATTGCGGACTACCTCGTCCGCCGAGCGTCACGCCAGCGTGACTTCGGCCCAGGATCCATTAGTCGAGCAGGACCGTGGCGAAGGTGCCGATCTCGGCGAAGCCGACCCGCGCGTAGGCGGCGCGCGCGACGGTGTTGAAGTCGTTGACGTAGAGGCTGGCGGTGCGCCCGCTGCCGACGATCACCGCGGCGACCGTCGCGGTGCCGGCGGTGCCCAGCCCCAGGCCGCGCCACTCCGGATGCACCCACACCCCCTGGATCTGGCCCACCCCCGGCGACTGCGAGCCGACCTCGGCCTTGAACACCACCTGCCCGTGCTCGAACCGCGCCCAGGCGCGCCCGGCGGTGATCAGGCTGGCCACCCGCCGGCGGTAGCCGCGGCCGCCGTCGCCGATGCGCGGATCCACGCCGACCTCGCCGATGAACATGTCGACGGCGGCCACCAGGTAGGCGTCCAGCTCCTCGGGCCGGACCTGGCGCACCGCGGTGTCGATGTCGCAGCTGGGATAGCTGGACAGCGCCAGCAGCGGCTGGCGGTCCCGCACGTCACGGGCCGGGCCCCAGGCCGCTTCCAGCCGCTCCCACATAGGCATCACCAGGTCGGCGCGACCCACCAGCGACGAGCAGCGCCGCGCCTCGCGCATGGCCTCGTCGGCGAACGCGGTCAAATCGCCCGGCGCGCCGCGCAGCGGGATCAGGTTGGCGCCGGCGAAGCACAGCGACTCGTCGGCGCCGCGCAGCGTCCACAGTTCGCCGCCGATCGCGTTGGGGTCGATGCCGTGGTCGGCCACCCGAGCCGCCACCATGCACGAGGCGACCGGATCGTCGTCGAGCACCCGCCACACCGCGGCCGCGTCGCGCACCACGGACACCCGTCGCTCGCCGACAAGGCGGAACAGGGGTGGAGCCGACATGCTGCGAACTCTCTGTGCTGCGAACTCGTGGACCGACGCTGGCCCGTATCAGCTTACGGTGACAACCGGTGAACCGCTGGATGCTGCCTCCGGCCCGCCCTCACTGTTCATCTGCGCGGCGATGCGCATGGCCTCTTCGATCAGCGTCTCCACGATCTGGGATTCGGGCACCGTCTTGATCACCTTGCCGCGAACGAAGATCTGCCCCTTGCCATTTCCCGACGCGACGCCCAGGTCGGCCTCGCGGGCCTCGCCCGGCCCGTTGACCACGCAGCCCATCACCGCGACCCGCAGCGGCACGTCCAAGCCGTCCAGGCCGGCGCTGACCTCGTTGGCCAGCGTGTAGACGTCGACCTGGGCGCGCCCGCACGACGGGCAGGACACGATCTCGAGCGAACGCGGCCGCAGGTTCAGCGACTCGAGGATCTGGATGCCGACCTTGACCTCCTCGACCGGCGGCGCCGACAGCGACACCCGGATGGTGTCGCCGGTGCCGCGCGACAACAGCGCACCGAACGCGACCGCGGACTTGATGGTGCCCTGAAAGGCCGGCCCGGCCTCGGTGACGCCCAGGTGCAGCGGGTAGTCGCACTGCTCGACGAGTTGCTCGTAGGCGGCGACCATCACCACGGGATCGTTGTGCTTGACGCTGATCTTGATGTCGCCGAAGCCGTGCTCCTCGAACAGCGAGGCCTCCCACAGCGCGGACTCGACCAGCGCCTCGGGGGTGGCCTTGCCGTACTTGGCCATGAACCGCTTGTCCAGCGAGCCCGCGTTGACGCCGATGCGGATGGGAATGCCCGCTGCCACAGCGGCTTTGGCGACCTCGCCCACCCGGCCGTCGAATTCCTTGATGTTGCCGGGGTTCACCCGCACCGCGGCGCAGCCGGCGTCGATGGCCGCGAAGATGTACTTGGGCTGGAAGTGGATGTCGGCGATCACCGGGATCTGGCTGTGCCGGGCGATCTCGGCCAGCGCGTCAGCGTCCTCCTGGCGCGGGCAGGCCACCCGGACGATGTCGCAGCCGGCCGCGGTCAGCTCGGCGATTTGCTGCAGCGTCGAGTTCACGTCGTGGGTCTTGGTGGTGCACATCGACTGCACCGAGATCGGATAGTCGCTGCCGACCCCGACGTCGCGCACCATCAGTTGGCGCGTGCGGCGCCGGGGCGCAAGCGTGGGCGCCGGGGTCTGCGGCATGCCCAGGCCTGTAGTCACGTTCGTTCCTTCACGTCGATTACCGGAGTCGATTACTGGAAGAGCCTGATCGGGTTGACCAGGTCCGCGGTCACCGTCAGCAACATGTAGCCCACCACGAACACCAGCACGACGTAGGTCGCCGGCATGAGTTTGAGGTAGTTCACCGGAGGCGCGGCGACCATGCCGCGGGCCGACCGGATCAGGTTGCGGACCTTCTCGAACACCGCGATGGCGATGTGCCCGCCGTCGAAGGGCAGCAGCGGCACCAGGTTGATCGCACCCAGGATGAGGTTCAGCTGGGCCAAAAAGAACCAGAACGCCACCCACAGCCCGTGGTCGACGGTGTCGCCGCCGATGATGCTGGCCCCGACCACGCTCATCGGGGTCTGCGGGTCGCGCTGGCCACCGCCGATGGCGTGCACCAGCGCCCCCACCTTGGTGGGGATGGTGACCAGCGCCTTGCCCACCTCGACGGTCAGGTCGCCGGCGAACACCACGCTGGCCGGGATCGCGGAGAACACGCCGTAGTGGGCGGGCGCGACCTTGACCGCGCCGACGCCGATGGCGCCGACGGTCGAGGGTTGCGGCGGGGCGCCCTGCGGGCCGGGCCCGCCGCTCAGGTAGCGCTGGGTGGGTGTGACGTCGACGCAGGCGGTGATGGCGGTGCCGTCCCGATCGACGACGATCGGGACGTTGCCGTGCACCTTGCGGATGGCGGCGGCCATGTCGTCGAACGTCGACACTGGGGTGTCGCCCACCTTGACGATGACGTCGCCGGGGCGGATCCCGGCCAGCGCCGCCGGACCGGGACCGGTGCAGTCGGCGAGCTTGCCCGGCGCCACTTCCGGTGCCACACAAGCGGTTTCGCCGACGATCGCCTTGGTCGGGGGGTGCAGGTTGGGCAGTCCCCAGATCAGGGCGATGACGTAGAGCAACACCAGGCAGATGACGAAGTTCGCGCCGGGACCGGCGAACAGCACCGCGACCCGCTTCCAGGTGGCCTGCTTGAACATGGCCCGGTCGGATTCGTCGGGCGCCAGCTCCTCCACCGAAGTCATCCCGGCGATGTCGCCGAAACCGCCCAGCGGGGCGGCTTTGAGGCCGTATTCGGTCTCGCCGCGCCGCGTCGACCACAGCGTGGGGCCGAAGCCGACGAAATAGCGGCGCACCTTCATGCCGGTGGCGCGGGCCACCCACATGTGCCCGCACTCGTGCAGGGCCACCGAGATCAGGATGGCCAGTGCGAACAGCACAATGCCGATGACGAACATCATTAGGCTCCGAGGACCTTTCTCACACCACTCCGGGGGTTTTCGCTGACGCCGTGGCGGGCCGTGCCTGTGCGACGGCACGCTGCGCCCGCTGCCGTGCCCAGCGCTGCGCGTCTAGTACGTCATCCACGTTAGCGGGTGTTTCGCTGAATTTGGGCGCCCATTGGTCGGCGGCGTGCAGCACGTCGGCGATGGTTTCGACGATGGTGCCGAAGGAGACCCGTCCGGCCAGGAACGCCGCGGCCGCCTCCTCGTTGGCGGCGTTGTAGATCGCGGTCATGCAGCCGCCGGCCCGCCCGGCGTGGCGGGCCAGCTCGACGGCGGGGAAGACCTCGTTGTCCAGCGGCTCGAATTCCCAGCTCGACACGGTGGAGAAGTCACAGCAGGCGGCCGCCCCGGGCACCCTGTGCGGCCAGCCCAGGGCCAGCGAGATCGGCAACCGCATGTCCGGCGGACTGGCCTGGGCCAGGGTGGAGCCGTCGACGAAGGTGACCATCGAATGAACGATCGACTGCGGGTGCACGACCACCTCGATGCGGTCATACGGGATGCCGAACAGCAAATGGGTTTCGATGAGCTCCAGGCCCTTGTTGACCAGCGACGCCGAGTTCAGCGTGTTCATCGGCCCCATCGACCAGGTCGGGTGGGCACCCACCTGCTCAGGCGCGACGTGCTCGAGCTCCTCGGCCGTCCAGCCGCGGAGCGGGCCGCCGGAGGCGGTCAGCACCAGCTTGGCGACCTCGTCGCCGGTGCCGCCGCGCAGGCACTGGGCCAGCGCGGAATGCTCGGAGTCCACCGGCACGATCTGCCCGGGCGCGGCAGCCGCGAGCACCAGCGGCCCACCGGCGATCAGCGACTCCTTGTTGGCCAGCGCCAGCCGGGCTCTCGACTCCAGCGCGGCCAGCGTCGGCCGCAGCCCCAGCGCCCCGACCAGCGCGTTGAGCACGACGTCGGCCTCGGTCTCCTCGACCAGCCGGGTCGCCGCCTCGGGCCCGCAGAACGGGATGTCGCCGGCCCGCCAGGCGGCGTGTTCGTCGGCGACGGCGACGTTGGTCACACCCGTCTCGGCCCGCTGCCGCAGCAGCGTGTCCAGGTTGGCGCCCCCGGCGGCCAGGCCGACGACCTCGAAGCGGTCCGGGTTGGCCGCGATCACCTGCAGCGCCTGGGTGCCGATCGAGCCGGTGCTGCCCAGCACCAGCACGCGCAGGCGGCCGCGCGGCTGCCCGTCGCTCGTCGGGTTGGTCACCCATTCATTGTGCCGCCCGCCACCGGCGCGGGCCATGATGCGGCCGTGCCCCGCGAGCCCCGCCGGCCGCTGTGCCAGAATCTGGGTTCGACAAGCCGATCCGATCCGAAGGGGATTCGCCGTGGCCAGTACCGAGGTCGAGCACTTCACCGGCGTCGACACTGTCGAGGTGCCGTCGGCGGCGTGGGGATGGAGCCGGATCAACCACCGGACCTAGCACGTCGTCGGCCTGATCATCTTCGGGCTGCTGCTGGCCATGCTGCGCGGCAACCACGTCGGCCACATCGAGAACTGGTCTCTGATCGGGTTCGCGACGCTGGTCCTCGTGGTGTTGATCCGCGACCTGTGGGGCCGCCGTTGCGGCTGGATCCGGTAGCTGGTCCGCCCGGCCGCCCGCTCCGCAGCCACGCGCGGCCGAACAGCACCGCCGCCAGCGCGAGCAGCGGCAGCACCCAGGAAGCGGAACGCCATGCCGGCGGTGGCCGCCAGGGCCCGACCCGCCGCGGCCACACCCGACGCCCGCGTTCCCGCGCCGCGGACCACCAGCAGCAGATAGGCGGGCAGCATGGCGAAACCGCACGGGTTCAGCGCCGCCACCATGCCGGCGGCAACCGCCAGCCCGACCAGACCCCGGTCCACGTCAGCGCAGCGCCGCCACCCGGGCGGCTAGTTCGTCCTGGGGAATCGCCGAGGTGGGGTTGTTGACGAAGGTGGAGCTGCCGTCCGCCCGGTAGAATACGTACGCGGGCTGCCAGGGCACGCCGTAGCGGGCCCAGATCGCACCGTCGGCGTCGTTGAGCGTGGTGAAGTTCAGGTTGTATTTGGAGACGAAGTTGGCCATGGCGCCGACGTCGGAGTGGGCGGCGACGCCGACGAAGGTGACGCCCGGGTTGGCGGCGGCCACCCGGCTCACGCCCGGGGCCTCGGCGTTGCAGTACGGGCACCACGGCGTCCAGAACCACAGCACGGCGGGCTTGCCCTGCAGACTGGCGCCGTTGAACGGCGCGCCGCTGAGCGTGGTCACGGTGAATTGCAGGCGGTCGTCGATGGCCACCGCGCGCGGCGCGTCGCCCAGCCCGAGTAGCAGGGTGACGGCGAAAGCGGTTGCGGCCAAAAGCCTGCAGACAAATGACAAACGGGACATGCCCTGAAGACGCACCGCGCGGCTCCCGGGTTCACCGCCCGGCCCCGCCTGCTATCCCTTCTCGAAGGCCAGCTGTCCGCAGGCGGCGCTGATCTCGCGGCCGCGGATGTCGCGCACGGTACAGGACACCCCGGCGGCGCGCACCCGGCGGACGAACTCCCGCTCGACCGGCTTGGGACTGGCGTCCCACTGGCTGCCCGGTGTCGGGTTGAGCGGTATCAGGTTCACGTGCACCAGCGGCCCGAGCGCGCGATGCAGCCGCCGCCCCAACAGGTCGGCGCGCCACGGCTGATCGTTGACGTCGCGGATCAACGCGTACTCCACCGACATCCGACGGCCGGTGACGTCGGCGTAATACCGGGCGGCGTCGAGCGCCTCGGCGATCTTCCACCGGTTGTTGACCGGCACCAGCGTGTCACGCAGCTCGTCGTCGGGAGCGTGCAGCGACAACGCCAGCGTCAACCCGAGCCGTTCGTCGGCGAGTTTGCGGATCGCCGGCGCCAGCCCCACCGTCGACACCGTCACCGAACGGGCCGAGATGCCGAAACCCTGCGGCGGCGCGGCGACGATGCGCTGCACCGCGGCCACCACCCGCGCGTAGTTGGCCAACGGCTCCCCCATGCCCATGAACACCACGTTGGACAGGCGGTCATCGAAGTCGTCGCGGAGCGCCGCCGCGCAGGCGCGCACCTGCTCGAGGATCTCGGCCGTCGACAGGTTGCGGCTCAACCCGCCCTGCCCGGTCGCGCAGAACGGGCAGGCCATGCCGCAGCCGGCCTGCGACGAGATGCACACGGTGTTGCGCTGCGGGTAGCGCATCAGCACCGACTCCACGGTGACCCCATCCAGGGCCCGCCACAACGTCTTTCGGGTCTGACCGTCATCGCAGGTCACCTCGAAGGCCGCGGTGAGCAGGGTCGGGAACATGGTGTCGGCGATCGCATCGCGCAGCCCGGCCGGCAGATCGGTCATCTGCCGCGGATCGGCGATCAGCCGGCCGTAGTACTGATGCGCCAGCTGCTTGGCCCGAAACGCCGGCAGGCCCAGCTCGGCCACGGCGGAGGCGCGGCCGTCGGCGTCGAGATCGGCCAGGTGCCGCAGCGGCTTACCGGGGCGCGGCTCGGAGAACACCAGTTGTTGAACCATGACCCGTCCAGTATCGGTCATCGCCGGGGCCGGCCTACGGAACGAGCGTCAGCACCGTCCAGGCGGCGACCGCCGACGGCAGCACGCCGTCCAGCCGGTCCATCAGGCCGCCGTGGCCGGGCAGCAGCCGGCCCATGTCCTTGATGCCCAGATCCCGCTTGACCTGCGACTCCACCAGGTCGCCGAGGGTGCAGGTGAGCACCAGCACCACCCCCAGCAGCGCGCCCACCCACGGCGCCTTGCCGGCCAGAAAGGTCGCCGCCAGGGTGGCCGCGGTGATACCCAGCACCAGCGAACCGGCCAGGCCCTCCCAGGATTTCTTGGGGCTGATCGCCGGGACCATCGGATGCTTGCCGAACAGCACGCCCACGGCGTAGCCGCCGACGTCGGAAGCGACCACGGTGATCATCAGGCAGAACACCCGCCCGGCGCCGTCGGCGGGATAGACGAGCAGGGCGGCGAAGGAGGCGAACAACGGAACCCAGCAGGCCAGGAAGACGGTGGCCGGCGCGTCGCGCAGGTAGTTCGCCGAGGGCGAACCGGCGAACGGCTCGAGGCGCTTGCGGTTGTCCTGCATGAACAACCGCCAGAACAGGCAGGCCACCACGGTGACGCCGAAGCCGGCCAACGCGCCGGCGGCGTGGAACGGCCAGGTCAGCCACACCGTGAGCTGGCCACCGGCCAGCAACGGAATGACCGGGATGACGTATCCGGCCTCGCGCAGCCGGCGGACCACCTCATGGCTGGCGACCAGGATGGCCATCGCGACGATCGGCACCCAGAAGCGGGGCGCGAATACCAGCGTGACGATGAGCACGGCGCCGATGCCGGCGCCCACCGCGATGGCGGCCCGCAGGTCACGTCCGGCCCGGGAGGTGTTCTTCTCGGCCCGCTGCCCGGCCGCACCCTCGGTCGTGTTCTCGACGGCATGCTCCGGCTCGTCGCCTGCACCGGGATCTGAGGTAGCCACGGACCTGAATCAACTTCGCTGCCGGATGGTCGCTAGACCTCCAGCAGCTCGCCTTCTTTGTGCTTGACCAGCTCGTCGATTTGGGTGATGTACTGATGGGTGGTCTTGTCCAGGTCCTTTTCGGCCCGCCCGACCTCGTCCTCGCCGGCCTCGCCGTCCTTGCGGATGCGGTGCAGCTCCTCCATCGCCTTGCGGCGGATGTTGCGCACCGACACCTTGGCGTCCTCCCCCTTGCTCTTGGCCTGCTTCACCAGCTCGCGGCGGCGTTCCTCGGTGAGCTGGGGCACCGCCACCCGGATCAAGGTGCCGTCGTTGGTGGGGTTGACGCCCAGGTCGGAGTTGCGGATGGCCGTCTCGATCGCCCCAACTTGACTGGCCTCGTAGGGCTTGATCACCACCAACCGCGCCTCGGGCACGTTGATACCGGCCAGCTGGGTGATGGGGGTGGCCGTGCCGTAATAGTCGATCACGATCCGGGAGAACATGCCCGGGTTGGCGCGGCCGGTCCGGATGGTCGACAAGTCGTCACGGGCAACCGCTACGGCCTTCTCCATCTTCTCTTCCGCGTCGAAGAGAGCCTCGTCAATCATCTGCGCCGCTCCTCCTCAGGTGGTGACCAGCGTCCCGATCTTCTCACCGGCGACCGCGCGGGCGATATTGCCATTGGTCAGCAGATTGAACACCAGGATCGGCATGCCATTGTCCATGCACAGGCTGAACGCCGTCGCATCGGCCACGCGCAGCCCACGGTCGATGACCTCGCGGTGGCTGATCGCGGTGATCAGCTCGGCCTCGGGATATTGCCGGGGATCCGCGGAGAACACACCGTCGACGGCCTTGGCCATCAGCACCACCTCGGCGCCGATCTCCAGCGCCCGCTGCGCGGCCGTGGTGTCGGTGGAGAAGTAGGGCAGGCCCATGCCGGCCCCGAAGATCACCACCCGTCCCTTCTCCAGGTGGCGCACCGCGCGCAACGGCAGATAGGGCTCGGCCACCTGGCCCATGGTGATCGCCGTCTGCACCCGGGTGACGATGCCTTCCTTCTCCAGGAAGTCTTGCAGCGCCAGGCTGTTCATCACCGTGCCCAGCATGCCCATGTAATCCGAACGGGTGCGCTCCATGCCGCGCTGCTGAAGCTGGGCGCCGCGGAAGAAGTTGCCGCCGCCGATCACCACCGCCACCTGGACGCCGCTGCGGACCACCTCGGCGATCTGCCGGGCCACCTGCGCGACGACGTCGGGATCCAAACCGACCTGGCCGCCACCGAACATCTCGCCGCCCAGCTTGAGCAGCACTCGCGAATACCGGGCCCGGCTCGACGGCTGGCCAGAAGCCAGTCCGTTCGCCGGCTCTGGCCTCGGAGCCGCCGAGCCGGCGACGTGGGGCTCCCTGGACTCCGTCATCAGACTCCTCGCATGAGAGTGCCATCCCGGGACGAATCTCTCCGGAACGGCATTTCACATCCTGCCTCATCGCAGCACAACGCGGCCTCGCCGGTGTGCATTATGCGCACAGTTGGCCTGCCCGACCGATTTTCGAGTCTCTCGGTACCGGATTGCGGCGGCGCGCCGGTGCGCGTTTGAGGGCTCGGTGGCGGGGGAATCCGCCAGGACGCGGCGGAAATACGCAGTCTCGAGCAACGAGGACCTGCCTCGCCGTATGACCGGATCGATCGCTCGCGATCGTCATTCGAGCGTGCATCGCTCGCAGTACGCCAAGAGGAGGAACGGTTCCATGGCGGAAGAAAACAAGTCGGGACCCACGGAAGCGGTGAAGGGCGTCGTCGAGGACGTCAAAGGAAAGGCCAAGGAGGCCGTGGGCGCGGTGGCCGGTCGTGACGACCTGACCCGGGAGGGCCAGGCGCAGCAGGACAAGGCCGAAGCGCAGCGCGACGCGGCGAAGAAGGAAGCCGAGGCCGAGGCCGCCGAGGAGCGCCAGAGGGCCAACCAGTAGCTCGCTGGAAAAGATTGGGTCTGGTCCGTGAAAATGGGCCGGACCCATCGCTTTTCTGGGATCGCCTGCATAGTTTCCGGCGGGGCGGGTATCCAGTACGGCGCTGTCAGACATCTCCCGCAGAGGTGCCTACGGACCGGGGGAAGCGAGAACCTCACGAGGTTTGGAGATGTCGTTGGACGTGGTGGTCCTCACCAACGAGGACGATTTCGAATCGGCGCTACCCGATCTGAGCAGATTCGCCCGCCCGGCACGCCGCGCAGCGCTGAGCACCGATGGCGACGGGCAATTCGGCCCCGCGGATGTGGCGATCATCGACGCGCGCAGCAACGTGGCCGACGCCCAGGCGGTGAGCCACCGGCTGACGGCCGACCACCCGGCCACCGCGGTGGTGGCGCTGGTCGCCCCGGCCGATTGCGCGGCGGTGGACGTCGACTGCAATTTCGACGACGTGATGCTGCCCGGCACCTGCGCCGAGGAGTTGCAGGCGCGGCTGCGGCTGGCCATCGGCCGCCGCCGCGGCGGCCTGGACGGCACCCTGAAATTCGGCGACCTGTTGCTGCACCCGTCCAGCTTCACCGCGTCTCTGGACGGCCGGGAACTGAACCTGACCCTGACCGAGTTTAAACTCCTGAATTTCCTTGTGCAGCATGCCGGTCAGGCGTTCACGCGGACCCGGCTGATGCAACAGGCGTAGGGCTATGAGGGCAACGGGCGGGCCCGCACCGTCGACGTGCACATCCGGCGGCTGCGCGCCAAGCTGGGCACCCGGCACCAGTCGCTGGTCGGCACGGTCCGCGGCGTCGACTACCGGGTGCCGACGCCACCACAGCAGGAATGGATCGTTGGGCACCAGAAGCCGTGAGCGGCAACGTTTTTCGCTGAGGATCAGCCGAAGACCGGGAATGCCCGCCGGCGCGCCAGCGCGTCCATTCCCTGATGGATCGAGTCCTGCACCTCCCGGTATTTGCGCTCGACGTATTCCTCGTCCTGCACCCGCGCGGGATTGTTGTCCAACTCGACGGGGGCATGAACCGCGTCCGGATCTTGGCCGGCAGCGGCAGCTGTGGCAGCGCCGCCGGCGCGATCCCCCCAGGGCAGCGAGATCGCCAGCAGCGAACACCTTGAGCCGCAGTAAACGGTCCAGCCGCAAGGCTTTCGAGAGCCGGTCGCCGCGAATCAGCACCGGCATGGCGTCGGCGCCGCCGACGGTGGCGATGGGCACGATGGGCACGCCGGCGCGGATCGCTATCTTGGCGAACCCGGTCCGCCCGGCCAGGTTGGCGCGGTCCCGCTCGGTCCACGGCCGCAGCGAGTCCACTTCCCACCGGGCCACAGCGCCACGTCACGCCCCTCCGCCAGCGCGGTGGCAGATCGCGTCCGGGGCCGCCGGAAGGACCCCATCGAGCGGAAGTAGCGCCCGAACAACGGGGTTGCCATCAATGCGTCGTGAGCAGTGCCGTGCAGCGGGCGGTGCGGCCCGAACCGGCGCCACCACTGCAGGCCGACGGTCCAGGCGTCCCAGACGAACGGCGCCCCGGAGCACACCCCGACCAGCAGCGCCGGCGGTGTGTCCGGAATGTTCTCCCATCCGTCGATCTCCATCCGAAACCAGTAGTCCACCAGCGCATTCCACAGATACTTCTGCCACTGCAGGGTGTCCTCGTCCTGGCCGGACAGATCCCATCGGGCCGCCCGCTCGGCGACCCATCCGCTCAGCCCGCCGCGTTGGCCGTTGCGTCGCTCCTGCATGGACGCCCGGGTTTCGGCGGCGTGGCGCTGCGCCTGGGCGCGCACCTCCGTCGGTCTGTGATCGGGGGTACTCATGAATTCCGGATACCCGATTCGCGCGCCCGCACGATTCCCGCATGGCAAAACTCCCCGCACCGTTGCGGTGCGGGGAGTTCTTCCGACGGTTCGACCGTTTACGAGTGCGTTGTCGGCGCGGGGGGAGCACCCGGCGCCGGGCTGTTCGGCGCACCCGGTGCGGGGCTGTTCGGCGCGCCGGGCGCGGAGCTGGGCACGTTGGAGGTCCACATCAGGACGTCCTGCATGCCATCGTTGTAGACCACGCCGTTGGGCGGAGCGCCGGTAACGTCGAAGTACAGCGTCCCGGTCGACTCGGTGCCCTGCGGGATCGCCGCGGGGCTCAGGCCGTTGGGCACCGCCACGTTGTCGATCACCCGGTAGTTCTGGCCGTTGGGGCCGCGGGCGATGAAGTCGTGGACCATCGGGGTGACCACCCCACCGTCCGAGCGGACGCTGACGTCGGCCTGTTAGAGCGTGCCTTTCGGGGTGTAACCCGGAATGCTGACGTTGCTGGGCTGCAGATTGCTCACCGTGTAGTCGGTGACCAGCGGCCCGTCCACCAGCTGCTCGCTGACGCCGAACCCCTGGATGTTGGGCGCGGCGGCGGCCGGCGTCGCCGCGAACACGCTCGCCGCCGCGATACCCCCGGCAGCGGCGGCTATCAGCATGGCGTTCTTGGTGACCTTCATTGTTCATTTCCTTTCGTGTCGAACAATTGCCCCGGAAGGGCGTTTCGCAGATAATCCGGCAAATAACCAACAAATCTTCGACTTAAACACCGGCACCCCGAATCAAACGCGTGCAAATGGCATTACTTACCCGGACGACATCTTCGACCTCAGCTCATAACAGCCGTCTCAGCACTCACACCGGCAACCGCGCTCGGGGCCCGCTCCGGGCGCGATTAGGCGCTGCCCCGCCGGGTAGTCATCGCGAAGGGCGTCCGGCCGCTCGGAAGGGACGTAAGTCGAGATATCCGCGAAGGGAGCAGTCGGGTGCAACGCGGCAACTCCAAGCACAGTTCACGCCAAGACGATGAGCTCAAGCACGAATTGGACGACACCGTCCGGGGTAACCGGACCAGCCGCAGCGAGGAATGGCGCGATCCGGAACCGCCGGCCGACGACGACCCGGACGTGCCGACCGCCGGCCCCAGCCGGCGCGAATCCTGAAGCGGCACATGGCCGCCGAGGCAATGGACGACGAATTTTCGAGCAGCCGAGGAAATCCGATGGGCTTTGTGGCGCAACAACAATCCGTTCCGGGCGTGCAGGCGAAGATGGAGCCAATTCCGGACTGTGGTGAAAACAGTTATCGGGGTGCGGGAAAACTGCTCGGCAAAAAGGCGATCATCACAGGCGGCGACAGCGGCACCGGCCGGGCGGTGGCGATCGCCTACGCCCGCGAGGGCGCCGACGTGCTGATCGCCTACCTCAACGAGTACGACGACGCGCGCGACGTGGCCCGCCACGTCACCGACGCCGGCCGCAAATGCGTGCTGGTGCCCGGGCGACCTGTCCGATCCCGCCCACTGTCGGGCGGTGGTGGACCGGGCGGTGCAGGAGCTGGGCGGGGTGGACATCCTGGTCAACAACGCCGCCTATCAGATGATGCACAAGAACCTCGACGAGATCAGCGACGAGGAGTGGGACTACACCTTCCGGCTCAACGTCGGCGCGTATTTCTACCTGACCAAGGCCGCGCTGCCGCATCTGCGCGCCGGCTCGTCAATCATCGGCGGCTCCTCGGTGAACTCCGATACGCCCAATCCCACCCTGGCGCCCTACGCGGCCACCAAGGCGGCCATCGCCAACTTCTCGGCCAGCCTGGCCCAGCTGCTGGGAGACAAGGGAATTCGAGTCAACAGCGTGGCGCCGGGGCCGATCTGGACACCGCTGATCCCGTCCACCATGCCGCCGGACAGCGTGGAGTCGTTCGGCGACAACGTGCCGCTGGGCCGCGCCGGGCAGCCGGCCGAACTGGCGCCCATCTACGTGCTGCTGGCCTCCGACGAGGCGAGCTACATCTCCGGGGCGCGAGTCGCCGTTACTGGCGGACGGCCCATCCTCTAGCGCCAAAGGCATCGGTCCACTTGAAGTTACCCACCGGACGGGCGGCTAAACCGGTGAAAACACCGGAGCCGACGCTGGTTTGGCGTGCGGTCAGCGGGCCCGCGCCTGGCGGTTGTGCTTCTCGATCGCGTCGACCAACTCGGACTTGGTCATCGTCGAGCGGCCCCGGACATCGAGCCGGCGGGCCACGTCCAGCAGGTGCTTCTTGCTCGCGTTGGCGTCGACGCCCTCGGCCGACGCACCGGACGCCCGCGGGCCACCGCTGCGGGCCCGCTGGTCGGAGGGACCCTTCTTCGCCTTGGGCTCCCAGTGGTCGCCGACCTTCTCGAAACCGTGTTTGACCGCCGAGTAGGCCACCCGGTGGGCGCGTTCCTCGCTGCCGTACTCCTGCGCAGCCGCGTCATGGGCTTTGGCGAACGTCCGCTGTGCCTTGGCGCTGGAACGTTGCAGGGTGCTGGGCAATTCGCCCTTCTTGGGCGCGCCGCCCGTGGTCGTCTTGGGCATCGGACCTCCTCGTGTGCCACCCGACTGGTTACCGCCGGACGGTTCCCCCGTTGCGGGCCCGGCAATCACGCCGGCGAACGCGCGCACCGGGGCGCCGCGATATGTCAAGATCGTTGACATGACTGAGGCCGACGACGCGCCGCTGGGTTACCTTCTGTACCGGGTGGGGGCCGCGCTGCGCCCGGAGGTTTCCGGGGCGCTGGGCCCGCTGGGTTTGACCCGGCCCGAATTCGTTTGCCTGCGCATTCTTTCGATGTTCCCGGGCATGTCGAGTGCGGAGTTGTCCCGCCGCGCGGGCGTCACCCCGCAGGCGATGAACACGGTGCTGCGCCGGCTGCAGGAGGTCGGCGCGGTGGCGCGGCCGTCGTCGGTGTCGTCCGGGCGCTCGCTGCCGGCCCACCTGACCGGCGCGGGTCGCACCCTGCTCAAGCAAGCCGAAGCCGCCGTGCGCGGCGCCGATGCCCGAATCCTGGCCAAGCTCACCGAGACTCAGCAGCGCCAGTTCAAACGAATGCTGCAGAAACTGGGCTCCGACGGCTGATCAGGCGGCCTGGATGCGCGCCCACGGCCGCGCCTCTTCCAGCTCGTAGGCCAGCTGCAGCAGCAACGCCTCCTGGCCTATGTCGGCCGACAGCATCATGCCGACCGGCATGCCGTGATCGGACTGCGCCAACGGCAGCGAGATGGCCGGCTCGCCGGTGACGTTGTGCAGCGGGGTGAACGACACCCAGTCGATCAACCGGCTGATCACCTGCTGATAGTCGGTCGGCGCCAGGAAACCGATGCGCGACGTCTCGTCGGCGACTGTCGGGGTCAGCGCGGCGTCGTAAATGCCGAACAGGGGCGCGGTGCGCCGTCGCGCCCGGCGCAGCCGGGCGATCGCCAGCGGTAAGCGGTGCAGGTTGCGGCTGGTGTGCCGGTACAGGCCCCAGGTCAGGCTGTCCAGCTTGTCGCGGTCGAACGTCGGGCCGAACAGGTGCCGGCCGCTGCGCACCCGGGCCAGCGCCAAAAACCCCCAATACAGCACGAAATCGTCGACGAAGCTGGCCGCGACGGGGGGCTCGTCGAGGTGTTCGACCCGGTGGCCGAGCTCCTCGAGCAGGCCGGCCGTCTTGAGCGTCAGCTCCCGGATCCGCGGACTGCACTCGCGCTGGATCGACCGGGTCAGTACCGCGATCCGCAGCCGCTGGCGGACCGGTCCGGTGACGTCGCCGATCGGCGCCAGCCTGGGATTGCGCCAGATCCGCTCGGCCTCCCGGTAAAATGCCGCGGTGTCGCGCACCGAACGCGTCACCACGCCGTTGGCCACCACCCCGACCGGCATCCGGCGCAGCATGGCATCCAGCGGCAGCCGCCCGCACGACGGCTTGAGCCCGACCAGCCCGTTGCAGGCCGCCGGGATGCGGATGGAGCCGCCGCCGTCGTTGGCGTGCGCGATCGGCACCACGCCGGCGGCGACGAACGCGCCCGATCCCGACGACGACGCCCCGGCGGTGTAGTCGGTGTCCCACGGGTTACGGACCGGGCCCAGCCGGGGATGCTCGGCCGCCGCGCTGAAACCGAACTCCGACAGCTGCGTCTTGCCCACCGAGATCAGCCCGGTGGCCAGGTACAGCCGGGTGAACACGCTGTCGGCGACGGCGTTGTACGACGTCCACGCGTCGGTGCCGTGCATGGTGGGCTGGCCGGCGACGTCGATGTTGTCCTTGATGAACGTCGGGACGCCGTCAAAGAACCGGGCGAAACCGGCGGACGGGCCGGGCCGCTCGGCGGCCGCCCGCGCCTCCTCAAAAGCCGCGTACGCCAAGCCATTCAGCATCGGGTCGACGGCCTCGGTGCGGGCGATCGCGGCCTCGACCACCTCGGCCCGGCTCAGCCGGCCGGCTCGGAGGGCGTCGGCCAGCCCGACCGCGTCGAGGTCGCCGAGGGCGTCGTCGCCGAACGCGTGCACGTGTCGCATGCACCGACGCTAACCCGCGCGGGCACGCCACCGGGAGGTTTTGTGCCGCCGCGCGCGACCGGTCAGGCCTAGCCGACCTCGAAGCGCACGAACCGGGTGACCGTCACGCCGACCTCGTCGAGCAACGCCTTGACGGTCTTCTTGCTGTCGGACACCGACGGCTGCTCGAGCAGCACGGCGTCCTTGAAGAAGCCGTTCAACCGGCCCTCGACGATCTTGGGCAGCGCCTGCTCCGGCTTGCCCTCCGCCTTGGCCGTCTCCTCGGCGATGCGGCGCTCGCTGGCCACCACGTCCTCGGGCACGTCGTCGCGGGACAGGTAGCGGGCCTTGAGCGCGGCGATCTGCAGCGCGACAGCGTGGGCGGCCTCTTTGTCGCTGTCTTTGCCCGAGCCCTGGTACTCGACCAGCACGCCGACCGCGGGCGGCAGGTCAGCCGCCCGCCGGTGCAGGTAGGCCTCGACGGTGCCGTCGAAGTGCGCGACGCGGCGCAGCTCCAGCTTCTCGCCGATCTTGGCCGACAGCTCGGCGATCGCCTGCTCGACGGTCGTGTCACCGATTTTCGCGGCTTTCAGCGCGTCGACGTCGGTGGCCTTCGAGGACGCGGCCGCCGCCACGATCTGGTCGGCCAGCGCCTGGAACTCGGCGTTCTTGGCGACGAAGTCGGTCTCGCTGTTCAGCTCGATCAGCGCGCCGCCCTGGGCAGCCACCAGGCCCTCGGCCGCCGCTCGCTCGGCGCGCTTGCCGACGTCCTTGGCGCCCTTGATCCGCAGCGCCTCGACCGCCTTGTCGAAGTCGCCGTCGGATTCGGCTAGGGCGTTCTTGCAGTCGAGCATGCCGGCACTGGTGAGTTCCCGAAGCCGCTTGACGTCGGCAGCGGTGAAGTTGGCCAATGGTCAGCCTTCCTTAGGAGGGGTCGGTGGTGGGTTCAGGTGCGCCCGCTTCGGTGGGGACGGCTGTCGCAGTGGCCGAGGCGAGCAGCTCCTGCTCCCACTCGGCGAGCGGCTCGGCGGCCTCGACCTCCGGCTTGCCGTCACCGTGGCCCACGCCGGCGCGGGCCTGCAGGCCCTCGGCGACCGCAGAGGCGATCACCTTGGTCAGCAGCGCGGCGCTGCGGATGGCGTCGTCGTTGCCCGGGATCGGGTAGTCGACCTCGTCGGGGTCGCAGTTGGTGTCCAGGATCGCGATGACCGGGATGCCCAGCTTGCGGGCCTCGCCGACGGCGATGTGCTCCTTGTTGGTGTCGACGACCCAGATCGCCGACGGCACCTTGCTCATGTCGCGGATACCGCCGAGGCTGCGCTCGAGCTTGTTCTTCTCGCGGGTCAGCGCGAGGATCTCCTTCTTGGTGCGGCCCTCGAAGCCGCCGGTCTGCTCCATAGCCTCGAGTTCCTTGAGGCGTTGCAGCCGCTTGTGCACCGTGGAGAAGTTGGTCAGCATGCCGCCGAGCCAGCGCTGGTTGACGTACGGCATGCCGACCCGGGTCGCTTCTGCCGCAATGGATTCCTGCGCCTGCTTCTTGGTGCCGACGAACAGCACGGTGCCGCCGTGGGCGACGGTTTCCTTGACGAACTCGTACGCCTTGTCGATGAACGTCAGCGTCTGCTGCAGGTCGATGATGTAGATGCCGTTGCGATCGGTGAAGATGAACCGCTTCATCTTAGGGTTCCAGCGACGGGTCTGGTGCCCGAAGTGGGTGCCGCTGTCGAGCAGCTGCTTCATGGTGACTACGGCCATAGAGGTGCCTCACTTGTGTCGGTTGTCGCCCGGCATCGGGTGAGGCCGGGCCCTGGCGCCTGCGGCGATGCCGAACCCAGCCCGGAAACCCGGGTGGGACCGGTCGGCATACGGTGCGATCTCCTCGTGGAAACTCCGAGACGCGGTGCAGACGCGCGAAGTCAGCCCGCGGACGAGCTGCGAACAGCAGTTTACACCCACTAAGCAGGTGCTTTTTCCACAGCCGCCGCGGCCGTGAATGGCGGCGCCGCCGCCGCGGCGCTGAACTCGGTGCGTGCGGTGGGCGGCGCTGATGCTGGTCGTGGGCCTGGTCGGCCGGTACCGGCGGTGGCCGGCGATCTTCGCCTGGAGTGGCCGCTGCACCCGCCGCCGGTGGTGGTGCGGGCGTTCGACGCCCCGGCCCAGGACTGGCATCCCGGCCACCGCGGCGTGGATCTGGCCGGAACCGCCGGTCAGCCGGTGTACGCGGCGGGCGCAGGGACCGTGGTGTTCGCCGGGCTGCTCGCCGGGCGGCCAGGTGGTATCGGTGGCGCATCCTGGCGGGCTGCACACCAGCTACGAGCCGGTCCGGGTGGCGGTGCGGGCCGACCAGCCGGTGACGGCGCAGACGGTGCTGGGCGAGCTGCTGCCCGGGCACCCCGGCTGCCGGGCCTCTCACGCTGGAGGGGCCTGCCTGCACTGGGCGCGATGTGGGGTCCGGCGTCGGGCGCACGCTACGTCGATCCGCTGGGCCTGGTCGCGTCCACCCCGATCCGACTCAAGCCGCTGGGCGGTTGAGCGCGCTCGAGTGTTGCACCTCGGCCTTCGGTGTTGCATCGCGGCGCGGATCGGCGTGTCGCCGCCCAGGGTTCACACTCGACGCATGCGTCGCCGGTCAGGCCCGCGGATGGGCCTGGTCGTGCACGGCGCGCAGCCGGGAAACCGCGACATGGGTGTAGAGCTGGGTGGTGGCCAGGCTGGAATGACCCAGCAGTTCCTGGACCACCCGCAGGTCGGCGCCGCCTTCCAGGAGGTGGGTGGCCGCACTGTGGCGCAGCCCGTGCGGTCCCATGTCCGGCGCGCCGCTGACCGCCGCGATCGTCTGGTGCACCACGGTGCGAGCCTGGCGGACGTCGAGCCGGCGGCCGCGGGCGCCCAGCAGCAGCGCCGGGCCGGACTCCGCGTTCGCCAGGGCGGGCCGCCCGTCGGCCAGCCACGCGTGCAGCGCCTCACCGGCCGGCGCCCCGAACGGGACGCTGCGCTGCTTGTTGCCCTTGCCGAGGACGCGTACCAGCCGGCGCCCGGTGTCCACGTCGTCGATGTCCAGGCCGCACAGTTCGCTGACCCGGATCCCGGTGGCATACAACATCTCGACGATCAGCCGGTCCCGCAGCGCGATCGGATCTCCTTGTGCCGCAGCGGTTTTAGCGGCGGCCATGGCGTCCAGCGCCTGGTCCTGGCGCAGCACCGCGGGCAGGGTGCGGTGCGTCTTGGGCACCTGCAGCCGGGCCGCCGGGTCCGCGGTCAACAGGCCGCGCCGCACGGCCCAGGCGGTGAACGCCTTGACCGCCGAGGTGCGGCGGGCCAGCGTGGTGCGGGCGACGCCGCCGGCGGCGGCCGCGGACAGCCAGGAGCGCAGCAGGGGCAGGCTCAGCCCGTCCAGGCCCCTGCCGCGCTCACCGGCGAAGGCCAGCAGCGAGCGCAGGTCGCCGAGGTAGGCGCGGCGGGTGTGCGCCGAACGCCCGCACTGCAGCGCCAGGTACTCGTCGAACTCCTCGAGGATCGGTTCGCAGTCCGGCACCCCCCCCACGCTGGCAGAAACCGGGCGGCCGGACTCAGACGACGCGCCGAAGCGTGTCCGGGGTGAGATCTTTTCGCGTCGGATATCCGTCGACGGCCATGATGAGGTCGGCCTCGGCCAGGATCGAGCGCAGCACGTGCACGATGCCGTCGACGCCGCCGAGCGCCAGGCCGTACGCATACGGGCGGCCGATGCCGACGGCGGTGGCGCCCAGCGCGAGCGCCTTGACGACGTCGGCGCCGCTGCGGATCCCGGAGTCGAACAGCACCGGCAGGCCGTCGGCCGCCTCGATCACCCCGGGCAGGCAGTCCAGCGCGGGCAGACCGCCGTTGGCCTGGCGTCCGCCGTGGGTGGAGCAGTAGATGCCGTCGACGCCGCCATCGCGGGCGCGGCGGGCGTCGTCGGGGTGGCAGGTGCCCTTGATGATCAGCGGCAGATCGGTCAGCGACCGCAGCCAGGGCAGGTCGTCCCAGGTCAGCGGGTTTCCGAAGGTCGATATCCACTGCAGCACGGTGCCCTGCGGGTCCTCCTCGGGCGGCCGCGCCAGGGCGGCGCGGAACACCGGATCGCTGGTGTAGTTGCTAAGGCACATCCCCCGCAGCTGGGGGAAGTTGGCGGTGGACAGGTCGCGCGGTCGCCAGCCGGGGATCCAGGTATCCAGGGTGACGATAATGCCCTTGAAGCCGGCGGCCTCGGCCCGGTGTACGAGGCTGGCGGCCAACTCCCGGTCCTTCGGCGTGTAGAGCTGAAAGAAGCCGGGGGTGTCGCCGGACTGCGCGGCGACGTCTTCCATCGGGTCGGCGGTCAGGGTGGAAACGACCATGGGGACGCCGGTGGCCGCGGCCGCCTTAGCGGTGGCGAGGTCGCCGTGGCCGTCCTGGGCGCAGATGCCGATGACGCCGATCGGCGCCATGAACACCGGTGACGGCAGGGTCAGGCCGAACATCTGCACCGACAGGTCGCGTTCGGCGGCGCCGACGAACATGCGCGGGATCAGGCCCCAGCGGTCGAACGCCTCCCGGTTGGCCCGCTGGGTGCGTTCGTCGCCAGCGCCACCGGCGACGTAGGACCACACCGACGGCGACATGGCCCGCTCGGCGCGGGCCTCCAGCTCGGCGAAGGCCATCGGCAGCGACGGCGTCACCCCGCCCAGGCCGCGGAAGTAGATCTCGTTCTGGTAGTCGCCGAACGCCATGAGATAGAGGATGCCAGTCGGGCCGTCAGGCTTGCGCCGACTCCGCCTGAGCCAGTTCCTTCTTCCACTGCCGGAACGTCTCTTCGGTGCGGCCGCGGCGCCAGTAGCCCGAGATCGACGCCGCCCATTTCGCGTCGACGCCGCGCTCCTTGCGGATGTAGGGCCGCAGGTTGTGCATGACGGCCTGGGCCTCGCCGTGGATGAAGACGTGCACCTGCCCGGGCAGCCAGGGTGCGCTGGTGACGGTCTCGATCAGCGGCGCGTGATCGCCGGCGCGGTCCTCGGGAACCAGGTCGGCGCGGCCGCCGCGGTACACCCAGTGCACCTCGACACCGTCGGGCGCAGTCAGCGGGATCTCGTCCTCGTGGCCGGCCACCTCGATGAAGGCCTTCCCGACCGCGCTGGGCGGCAACGCTTCCAGGGCCGCGGCGATGGCCGGCAGCGCCGATCCGTCGCCGGCCAGCAGATGCCAGTCGGCGGCCGGGTCGGGGGTGTAGGCGCCGCCGGGGCCCATCAGGTAGATCGGCTGGCCGGGCTGGGCCGTGGCCGCCCACTGCCCGGCGATCCCGTGTTCGCCGTGCACGACGACGTCCAGGGCGATCTGGCGGGACGCGGCGTCGACGTGGCGGACCGTCAGGGTGCGCACCGAAGGCTTCTTCTCGGCCGGTAGCTCGGCGAAGCTGTCCAGGGTCAACGGCTGGGGCAGCCCGGCCACGTCCACGTCGTCGGCGACGAAGGCCAGCTTGACGTAGGAGTCGGTGAACTTGCTCGGCACGAAGGCGTCGAAATCCTTGCCCCTCAGCACGACCCGCACCATGTGCGGGGTGAGTTGTTCGGTCCTGACAACCTCGAAGCTTTGCAGTGGTCGGCCCGCCACGTGTCCTCCTGTCCAAACCTCGACCCGCCGTCGACTATACGAGTCACGCCGGTGGGGGGCCGGGCCCGCGGCGGTCCGCACGATCCTCCAGCGCCCGTCCTGGCGGCGCACCAACCCGGCCAGCTCGAGCATCGCCAGCGGCCCCAGCGCCTGCTCGGGCAGCAACCCGCAGCCGGCCGCGAGCTGCTCGACGGTGGCCGCGCCGCGGCCCGGCAACGCCTCGTACACCCGGCGTTCGGCCTCGCCCAGGCCATCCAGCGGCGTGACCGGGTGCGGCTCCTCGGCGGCCAATTCGCCGATGTGGCCGATGAGCTCGACGACGTGCTCGGCGCGGGTGATCAGCTCGGCGCGGGTGATCAGCTCGGCGCGGGTGATCAGCTCGGCGCGGGTGATCAGCTCGGCGCGGGTGATCAGCTCGGCGCGGGTGATCAGCTCGGCGCGGGTGCGCAGCAGCGCGTGGCAGCCCGCCGAGGCCGACGACGTCACCGGCCCCGGTACCACCGTCACCATCCGGCCCAGCGCGCGCGCCCAGGCCGCGGTGTTGGCCGCGCCGCTGCGCAGCCCGGCCTCCACCACCACGGTGGCCCCCGCCATCGCGGCCACCAGCCGATTGCGGGTCAGGAAGCGGTAGCGGGCCGGGCGAACACCGGGCGCATATTCGGTGAACAGCAGACCGTGCTGCCCGATCCGGTGCAGCCGCGCGGAGTGACCGCTCGGGTAGGCGACGTCGAGCCCGCCGGCCAGCAACGCCACGGTGACGCCGTCGCAGTCCAGCGCGGCGCGGTGCGCCGCGCCGTCGATGCCGTAGGCGCCACCGGAGACGACCGCGACGTCGCGCTGCACCAACCCGGCCACCAGGTCGCCGGCGACCTGCTCGCCGTAGGCGGTCGCGGCGCGGGTGCCGACCACAGCGGCCGCGCGGTGGCGACCTCGTCGAGCCGGGCGGGGCCCTGCGCCCACAGCACCAGCGGCGCCAGCATCGGCGCGGTGCCGGGCGGGGTGTCGCCGCGCCGAACGCGGCGAAGGCCAGCACCGGCCACTCGTCGTCGTCGGGGGTGACCAACCGCCCGCCGCGCCAGGCGATCAGCTCGAGATCGGCCGCCGCGCGGTCGACGTCGCGCCGGGCTTCGGTGTGTTTGGCCAGCGCGTCGTCGACCGCTGCCCGCCGGACCCGGTCGACCGCCTCCACCGGCCCGACCCAGCGCACCAGGGCGCCCAGCCCGGGGCAGGGCGGTTCGGCGACCCGGGACAGATAGGCCCAGGCGCGCAACGCCCGGGGGGTCGGCGGCCGTCATCGCCGTGCTCCCGGTTCCAAGAATCCGTCCAGCCTCGCCTGAGACTGTGGTGTGGTCCGCCGCCGACGGCCGCCCTCCGGCCCGCACCGAACGGAGCGAACGATGATCCTCGACCTGCCGCTGGGGTACGCCGCGCCGCAACGTCCCAAAACCCGTGGGCGGTCGCGGCGTTCGCGCTGAGCCTGGTCGCCTGGCTCGGTTTTCCCATCCCGGTGATCGCCATCGTGCTGGCCTGCATCGCGCTGCGCGAGATCCAAACGCGCGGCGAAAGCGGCCGCGCCATGGCGCAATTCGCCCGAGCGTTCGCGATCCTGGCGACCGTCGCGATCGCGCTGCGCGGCGGGCACACCGACTGGCTGACGCTGCTGCGCTGGTGACCCGGCCCCCCGGCGTGCCGCCGCGTTCATCGCTGCGCCCCGGCCTGGCGAAAGCTCAGCGCGGTGGCGACCTCCTCGGGTCCCGGCGACGTGCGGCCGGCCAGGTCGGCCACGCTCCAGGCGACCCGCAGGGTGCGGTCCAGGCCCCGGATGCTGAGCAGTCCGCGGTCCAGCGCCGTCTGCAGCGGATCCATCGCCGCGCTGCCCAGTCGGAACTTGCGGCGCAGCAGCGGCCCGCTCACCTCGGCGTTGGTGCGAAACCCGTACGGCAGCCAGTGCTGCGCCGCGGCCTCGCGCGCCTGCGCGACCCGCCGGCGGACCTGCGCGGTGGATTCGCCGTCGCCGCCGAACGCGCCGGCCCGCACCGGATGCATCTGCACCCGAAGGTCCACCCGGTCCAGCAGCGGCCCGGACAGCTTGCCCAGGTAGCGCCGCTTGGCGACCGCCACGCACACGCAGTCCTGCGGGTCGGCCGGCGCGCACGGACACAGGTTGGCGGCCAGCACCAGCTGGAAGCGGGCCGGGTAGCAGGCCACGCCGTCGCGGCGGGCCAGCCGAATCTCGCCGTCCTCACAACGGTGTTCGCAGCGCCTCCAACCCGCTGAGCCGGATCTCGGCGCACTCGTCGAGGAACAGCACCCCGCGATGGGCCCGGCTGACCGCGCCCGGGCGGGCCATCCCGGAGCCGCCGCCGACCAGCGCCGCGACGCTGGAGCTGTGATGCGGCGCCACGAACGGCGGCCGGGTGATCAACGGCGTGTCCCCGACAGCAGCCCGGCCACCGAGTGAATTGCGGTGACTTCCAACGACTCGCTCTCCGTCAGCGGCGGCAGCAGCCCCGGAAGGCGTTGCGCGAGCATCGTTTTGCCCACCCCCGGCGGGCCGGCGAGCATCAGGTGGTGGGCCCCGGCCGCGGCCAACTCCACCGCGAACCGGGCCTGCGTCTGCCCGACCACGTCGACCAGATCCGCCGTCGGCTCCGGGACGGTGGTGTCCGGCTCGATCCGGCCGTCCAGGGCGCCGGTGCCGCTCAGCCAGTCCTGCAGCTGGCCCAGCGTGCGCACGCCCCACACGTCGATGCCGTCGACCAGGCTGGCCTCGGCCAGGTTGTCGGCCGGGACCACCACGGCCGGCCAGCCGTCGCGCTTGGCGGCCAGCACCGCGGGCAGCACCCCGCGCACCGGCCGGACCCGGCCGTCCAGCGACAGCTCGCCCAGCAGCACCGTCTTGTCCAGCCGGTGCCACGGGTTCTTACGCTGCGCCGACAGCACCGCCGACGCCAGGGCGATGTCGTAGACGCTGCCCATTTTCGGCAGCGTCGCCGGCGACAGCGCCAGCGTCAGCCGCGCCTGCGGCCAGTTGTTGGTGCAGTTGCTGACCGCCGCCCGGACCCGGTCGCGGGACTCCCGCAGCGCGGCGTCCGGCAGCCCCACCAGATGCACGCCGGGCAGACCGGACGTGATGTCGGCCTCGATCTCCACGATCTGTCCGTCCACGCCGCGCACCGCGACGGAGAACGCGCGTCCCAGCGCCATCAGCCGATCCCCTGCAGATGCGTGACCTCCGGGGTGCGGCGGCACCCCACCCGCACGCCGATCACGTCGATGCGGCTGGCCGCCCAGCGCCGGTCCTGGCCGGCCAGCCACAGCCCGGCCAGCCGGCGCAGCCGGCGGACCTTGCGCGGCGTGACGGCCTGCGGCAGCCCCGCCGTAGCCGTCGCCGGTGCGGGTCTTGACCTCGACGAACACCACCGTGGAGGTGGCGTCGTCGCTGGCGATGATGTCGAGTTCTCCGTAGCGGCAGCGCCAGTTGCGGTGCAGCACCCACAGCCCCATCCAGGTCAGGTGGTCCACGGCGAGCGCCTCACCCATCGCGCCCAGCTGGATCCGGGTCATCGTCGTTTCGGTCGTCATGCCGGCCACCCTGCCCGGCGCCGCCGACGGGCGAGGCCGGGCCGCCGGGCGCGGCCGCCCGCTGACCAGCAACACCGTGGCGCGCAGTGGCAGCCGCTGCTGCTCCAGCGCCCAACCGATCACCTTGTCGACCGCGTTGTGCCGACCGACGTCCTCGCGCACCACCAGCATGGTGCCGTCGACGCGGAACAACGCGGCCGCATGCAGACCCCGGGTGCTATCGAAAACCTTTTGCGCCGAACGCAATTGGTGTGGCATCGCCTGCAGGGCGGCGGCCGCGACGGTGGCGGGGTCGGTGTCCGGAGAAAACCGGCTGACCGATCGCACCGCCTCGAGGGACGCCTTGCCGCACACCCCGCACGAGGAGGTGGTGTAGAAGTTGCGGGTGACATCGAGCTCGGGGCGGCTGAGGCCGGCCGCCGGCGTGACCTCCAGCACGTTGTAGCTGTTCGCGCCGTCCTCGCCGCACCCCGCACAGTAGCGGATGCTGTGCACGTCCTCGCGGGCCCCGATGATGCCCTCGGTCAGCAGAAAGCCTTGGGCTAGTTCGAAATCCGAGCCCGGCGTGCGCATCGTCACTGTGACCGCGGCGCCGCCCACCCGGATCTCCAACGGCTCCTCGACGACCAGGGTCTCCGGCCGGGTGATCGCCTGCCCGGCGGTCAGATGCGTGACCCGCCGGCGCGGCGTTACCTGCACCGCCTCAAACTACCGCGACCGGTGGGTAAGCGAGCGGCGGGAGACCCACGAGCCGATCACACCGCCGACGCCAGCGCCGCCAGCGCCTGCGCCGAGGTGTGCAAGGGCCGCCAGCCCAGTTGGGTTTTGGCCTTGGTGGTGTCCATCACCATCGACGTCCGCGCGGTATGTAGCCATTCCAGCATCGAGGGCACCAGCAGCGCCTTGGATATCGCCGCCGAGGCCGCCACGGCCGGCACCCGCACCGGCCGCCCGCCCAGCGCCTTGGCCACGTCGGCCACCGTCACCACCCCGTCGCCGGCGATGTTGTACACCCCCCCCGGGGGCGCCGGCGCGGTGGCGGCCAGCGCGATCGCCGACGCCACGT
The DNA here is from genome assembly GCA_002291465.1 of Mycobacterium lepraemurium. Classification (GTDB taxonomy): domain Bacteria; phylum Actinomycetota; class Actinomycetes; order Mycobacteriales; family Mycobacteriaceae; genus Mycobacterium; species Mycobacterium avium. The sequence goes on from CP021238.1 coordinate 3,028,315, forward strand.
CGTCGTGGTGGACCAGTTGCAGCGGATACCCCGGGTCCGGCACCACCGGCTTGAGCACCGGGATCGCCTGCACCGCTTTGACGATGGCGCGCAGCGGGCCGGGCAGCTGGTTCCACGGCATCGCGTCGGCCAGCGCGGTCGCGCCCGGCCCGGCCACGATGCAGGGCCGCAGCACGAACACCTCCAGCGGCGAATCTTTGGTGACCTCGGCGAGCATCGCCTCGGACGCGGCCTTCTGCGCGGAGTAGTAATGCTCGGCGGACCCGCGCGCCGGCACGTCCTCGGTCAGCGGGACGGGGTTGTCGGAGTGGTAGCCGTAGGCCGCCACCGACGACGTGTACACCAGGCGCCGCGGCCGCCCGGCCGCCACCGTCGCCTCGAAGACGTTGTGGGTGCCCTGCAGGTTGACGCGGGCGCTCTCGGCGCGCGAACCCATGATGATGAAGGCCAGGTGGATCACCACGTCGGCCTGCGCGACCACCGCGTCGACGGCCTCCCGGTCCAGGATGTCGCCCTGCTGGTAGGTGGTCTTCTGCCAGCCGCGCGAGGACGGGGAGAACGGCCGGCGAGCCATCCCGATGATCGCGTCCACGCCCGGTTCGCGCTCCAGTGCCGTCACCGCGGAGCGGCCGATCTCCCCCGTCGGTCCGGTCACCGCGACGGTCACACCCACTCGGTCACCCCCATTCAGACGTCCTTCCCCCCCGGCGGCCAGCCGAAACCGTGCGAGGCCGACGTCGCGCACGGCTTCGGCCGGCGCGTGGTAGGACCATCATTCCAACCCGCGCGCGATCGCGCCTGCCGCCCACGGGCGGGCATCCCACCCCGTCGACGACCGGCGGTGACGGCGGATGCCGGCGGCAAGCCGGCCAAACGGCATGTAAGGCTGGTGTCGGCGAGGAGATAATTTACGGCGTTGGGGAGCGGGTCATCCCGCCGGCACCGCAGGAAACGAGGCAGCAGCATGGCGGAACAATCGGAAGCCGGCGCGGTGGCATCCGCGGCGGGCGGGGAGAAAGCCGACCCCGCGACGGTTTTCGCGGCGCTGGCCGAGATCATTTGCCAGGGCTCGGACGCCAACGAGATGTACGCCGCCGTCTGCATCGCCGCCACCCTGACGGTGCGCGGCTGCGACCACGCCAGCCTGTTGGTGCGCGAGAACGACCGCTATGTCACCGTCGCGCCAACGACCAGCTGGCCCGGCACATCGACGAGCTGGAACGACGGGCCGGCGACGGCCCCTGCATCGACACGATCGAGGAGTAGACGCCGCAGATCGACCCCGACCTGACCACGCCGTCGCTGTGGCCCAAGCTGGCCTCCGTGCTGGTCGCTGAGACCCCGGTGCGCGGTGCGATGGGCTTTCGGCTGCTGGTCGACAAGCGCAAGGGCGCGGCGCTCAACCTGTTCAGCGACACCCCCAACATGTTCGACGCCGAGTCGGCCGGCCGGGCGGCGGTGCTGGCCGCCTTTGCCAGCGTCGTCATCAACGCCGTCGCCAAGGGCGAGGACGCCGCGAGCTTGCGCCGCGGGCTGCTGTCCAACCGCGAGATCGGCAAGGCGGTCGGCATGTTGATGCTGTTGCACGAGATGACCGAGGACGAGGCGTTCGACCTGCTGCGCCACCACTCCCAGGCGCTCAACATCAAGCTGGCCGCGGTGGCGCGCGCCGTGATCGACAACCGCGGTCAGCTGCCACCCAAGATCGAGAACCAGCTGCCGCCCAACACCTAGGCCGGGCTATTCGGGCAGCCGCAGCTCGGGCTTTTCGACCTCTTCGATGTTGACGTCCTTGAAGGTGACCACCCGCACCTGCTTGACGAACCGCGCCGGCCGGTACATGTCCCACACCCAGGCGTCGGAGAGCCGCAGCTCGAAGTAGACCTCGCCGTCGGCGTTGCGCGGCGTCATCTCCACGCTGTTCGCCAGGTAGAAGCGCCGTTCAGTTTCCACGACGTAGTTGAACTGTCCGACGATGTCCTTGTATTCGCGGTACAGCGAGAGCTCCATCTCGGTTTCATACTTTTCGAGATCTTCTGCGCTCATCTGCCACTCATCTGCTCAGACGTCCTTCTTCGGAGACACTGCCCTCGCCATCCCATCTATCCTCACCGGCCCTCGTCCTATCCTCACCGGCCCTCGTCCTATCCTCACCGGCCCTCGTCCTATCCTCACCGGCCCTCGTCGCGCTGCAGCGGTAGGTCCGGTTTGCAGTCGGCCACCACCCGGCCGCCCGAGCCGTCGGCCACCCGCCGCACGTTGATGAACGAATGACGATGCTGCGGGCACGGGCCCAACCGGGCCAGCGCCGCGCTGTGCGCCGGCGTGCTGTAGCCCTTGTGGTCGGCGAAGCCGTAGCCGGGGTGCTCGGCGTCCATCGCCACCATCAACCGGTCCCGGCTGACCTTGGCCAGCACGCTGGCAGCCGCGATGCACGCCGCGACGGCGTCGCCCCCGATCACCGGCAGCGACGGCACCGCCAACCCGGGCACCCGGAAGCCGTCGCTGAGCACGTAGCCGGGCCGCAGCGACAGCCCGGCCACGGCACGGCGCATCCCCTCGATGTTGGCAACGTGCACGCCGCGGCGGTCCACCTCCGCCGGCGGAATGAACACCACGTGGTAGGCCAGCGCATAGCGGCGGATCACCGGGAACAGCCGCTCCCGCACGCTCTCAGTCAGCTTCTTCGAATCATCAAGGGCAGCAAGGCTTTCCAGCTTGCCCGGACCGAGCACGCAGGCCGCCACCACCAGCGGTCCGGCGCAGGCGCCGCGACCCACCTCGTCCACGCCGGCCACCGGCCCCAGCCCACTGCGGTACAGCGCCGACTCCAGGGTGCGCAGACCCGACGATTTACGAATCACCGTCCGGGGCGGCCACGTCGTGGCCATGGTTACTGCCCCTGTTGCGGGTTCACCGATCCCACCCCGCCCCAGCGGAACGGCGGCCACACGATGAACCTGGCCTTGCCGATCACGTTGGACACCGGCACGGTTCCCGACGCCGGATCCCCGGTGCACAACACGCCCTTGAGCGCCTCGGCCGGCACGCTGGTGCAGTGCGCGCGCGAATCGGCGGAGTGGGTCCGGTTGTCGCCCATCACCCACAGCCGCCCGGCCGGTACGGTGACCGGGCCGAACTCGCTGCCCAGGCACGGGTACACCGACGGGTCGGCGGCCATGGTGTTGCGATCCAGGTACGGCTCGCGCAGCGGCTTGCCGTTGACCGTCAGCCCGGTCTCGGCCCGGCACTGCACGGTCTGCCCCCCGACCGCGATCACCCGTTTGACCAGGTCGTTCTCGTCCGGTGGGACGAAGCCGACGAAGGACAGCGCGTTTTGCGCCCAGCGCAGCACGGTGTTGTTAGACCGGATCGACTTGTAGCCGAGGTTCCACGACGGCGTGCCCTTGAAGACGATGACGTCGCCGGGGCGCGGTGCGCCGAAGCGGTAGCTGACCTTGTCGACCATGATCCGGTCGCCCACACAGCCGGTGCAGCCGTGCAGCGTGGGCTCCATGGATTCCGACGGAATCAGGTACGGCCGCGCCACGAAGGTCAGCATGACGTAGTAGAGCAGCACGGCGATCACCGCCAGGATGGCGAATTCGCGCAGCGTCGAACGCTTGGAGCCCTCGGTGGGAGTGGCTACGTCGGGCTTGGTCCCCGGTTCGGGAACCGGTGCGGGCGCGCCGGCGTCGTCGTCGGGGCGGGTATCCGGGTTGCGGGTGGAGACCTTCGGATCTGTGTCGCCAGCGTGGGACTGGGGGTTAGAGGAATCCGCGGTGTCGGTCACGAGATCAGCGTAGCCAGCGCACGTTACGGCCCGGCAAGCGGCGAGCGGTCGGGCCGCTCAGCGCTTCTCCTTGATCTTGGCCTTCTTGCCGCGCAGTTCACGCAGGTAGTACAGCTTGGCGCGGCGCACGTCTCCGCGGGTCACCACCTGGATGTGGTCAATGTTGGGCGAGTGCACCGGGAAGGTCCGCTCGACGCCGACGCCGTAGCTTTCCTTGCGCACGGTGAAGGTCTCGTGCACGCCGCCGCCCTGGCGGCGTATCACCACGCCCTTGAACACCTGGATCCGCTCCTTGGCGCCCTCAATGACCTTGACGTGCACGTTGACGGTGTCGCCCGGGCCGAAAACCGGGATGTCGTCGCGCAGCGACGCCTGATTGACGAAGTCCAGCCGGTTCATGTGAGAGACACTTCCTTGAGGTCGCGGCCGGCGGCAGCCACCCACACGCGGGTGTGAGGCGGTCGCCCGGCCGATGGTTTCGGGCTTTCTAGCGCATCTCGCAGCAGGCGGGAAGTGGCCCAGCCGGCCTGCAACCGCTGGAGACAACTGGTCAATTGTGCCAGACGGGTTCCCTGGCGCGGAAATCACAGCGCGTCGGCGGTTCACAACGAGCCGAACTCGCTGGTGAATGGTACATATGACTGGGGTCAGAACGCGCTACCCGCACCACGGCGTGATGGCCGGTGCGAGTGCCGCGAGCGGGCCGCCGTAGGCACTGTGTCGAGTCGCGCGCAAGGAGACGAATGCGGGTACGGCCGCTGATGCTGTGCACCGCCACCGCGGCGGCGACGTTGCTGGTCGCTGCCGGTTCCGAGGCGCTGGTCCAGGCCAAGGTGTACCACCTGCCCGTCGCCGCGCCGGTGCGAGTGCTCACCCAGCCGCCGCCCCCGCAGTCGGCCGCCCTGATGCTCGAGGCCGCCACCCCGCCGCAGCCGCCGCAGGCGCTGCCGAATGCCGGGTTCGCCCAGCTGCCGGCCCGCATCCAGCAGGCCGCCGACCAGGCCGCGGCTAGCGGCGCCGCCCTGTCGGTGGCCATCCTCGACCGCGGCACCCACCAGCTGGTGTCCAACGGCAACGGCCAGATCGTGGGCACCGCGTCGGTGGCCAAGCTCTTCATCGCCGACGATCTGCTGCTGCACCAGGCCGAGGGCAAGGCCGCGCTGAGCGCCGACGACCGCCAGGCGCTGGACATCATGCTGCAGTCCTCCGACGACGGCGCCGCCGAGCGGTTCTGGGGCCAGGGCGGCGGCGCGGCCATCATCTCCGAGGTGGCGAGCCGCTACGGCCTGACGTCCACCACCCCGCCCGGCGACGGCCGCTGGTGGAACACCATGAGCTCGGCGACCGACCTGATCCGCTACTACGACATGCTGCTGGACGGGTCGGGCGGCCTGCCGGCCGACCAGGCCAGGATCATCGTCAGCGACCTGGCCCAGTCGACCCCCAACGGCGTGGACGGTTATCCGCAGCGGTTCGGCATCCCCGACGGCCTGTACGCCGAGCCCGTCGCGGTCAAGCAGGGCTGGATGTGCTGCATCGGCGCCGACTGGATGCACCTGTCCACCGGCGTGATCGGCGCCGACCGCCGCTACATCGTGGTGGTCCAGTCGCTGCAGCCCGCCGACGACACGACCGCCCGGGAGACCATCACCCGGGCGGTCAAGATGATCTTTCCCGACGGCCGCATCGAGGCCCCGCCGCACGGGCTCTAAAGGCCCGGATCGTCTTGCGGCCCAACCGGATCGGCTAGCAGCTCCGGGCGGCGCTCGCGGGTGCGCTGCAGCGAGACCTCCCGGCGCCACGCCGCGATCCGGGCATGGTCACCGGAGAGCAACACCTCCGGCACGTCCAGCCCGCGCCAGCTCGGCGGCCGGGTGTAGCTGGGCCCCTCCAGCCGCCGGTCCAGTGCCGGCGAGTGCGAATCATCGTGGCGCGACGCGGGATTGCCAAGCACTCCGTCGAGCAGCCGCAACACGGCCTCGATCATCACCACCGCCGCCGACTCCCCGCCCGGCAGCACGTAGTCGCCGATGGAGACCTCTTCGACCCGCATCCGCCGGGCGGCGTCCTCGACCACCCGCTGGTCGATGCCCTCGTAGCGGCCGCACGCGAACACCAGATGCCGCTCGGCGCTCCAGCGGGCGGCGGTGGCCTGGTCGAACAGCACGCCGGCCGGCGTGGGAACCACCAAAAACGTTTCCGCGGAGGCGATTTCGTCGATCGCCTCACCCCACACCGGCGCCTTCATCACCATGCCCGGGCCGCCGCCATAGGGCGCGTCGTCGACCGAGCGGTGCACGTCGTGCGTCCAGCGCCGCAGGTCGTGCACCCGCAGATCGACCAGGCCGGACTGAATCGCCCTACCCGGCAACGACTGCCGCAGCGGGTCCAGGTAGGCCGGAAAGATGGTGACGACGTCGATTCTCATGCCGGCCTACAGGTCCAGCAGGCCGTCGGGCGGATCGATCTCGATGAGCCCGTCGTCCAGCGACACCGCGGTGACGATCGCGCTGACGAACGGCACCAACACTTCTCGCGGCGCACCGTCCGCGTCGTCACGCACCGCCAGCAGCTCGCCGGCGGCGGTGTGCAGCACCTTGGCGACCGCACCGACCCGCCGGCCGCCGGTGGTGCGCACCTGCAGGCCCTCGAGTTGATGGTCGTAGTAGGTGTCGGGCTCGTCGATGTCGGGCAACTCAGCGGAGTCGACGACGAACAGGGTGCCGCGCAGCGCGTCGGCGGCGTCCCGGTCGGTGACGCCGGCCAGCCGCACCAGCAGCCGCCCGCCGTGCTCACGCGCGCTCTCGATGACGCAGCTGCGTTCCGGGCCGCCACGGGAAGGCTTGGCGCGCAACGTGTTACCCGGTTCGAATCGGGCGGCGGGATCGTCGGTTCGGATCTCGACGACGATCTCACCGCTGATGCCGTGCGCTTTGACGACGCGCCCGACGGTCAACTCCAAGGGAGTTACCTACTGGTCGGTGTCCACCACGTCGACGCGGATCCCGCGTCCGCCGATGCCGGCAACCAACGTGCGCAACGCCGTCGCGGTGCGACCGCCGCGGCCGATCACCTTGCCCAGGTCGTCGGGGTGGACGTGGACTTCCACGGTCCGCCCGCGGCGGCTGGTCACCATGTCCACCCGGACGTCGTCGGGGTTGTCGACAATCCCGCGAACCAGATGCTCAACAGCGTCAACGACAACTGTGCTCATGACCGCGGTCAGCTCTCGGTGCTCGACTCGGCCTGCTCGCCACCCTCGGCCGGCGCGGCGGCGGCCTCAGGCGCGGCGGCGGCCTCAGGCGCGGCTGCTTCCGGCTCGGCGGCCTTCGCGGCCTTCTTGGCGCCCGACGTCGAGGCCTTCTTCTTCGGCTTGGCGGCCTCGGTGGTCGGTCCGCCCCCGGCCTCGGCCAGCGCGGCGTTGAACAGCTCCAGCTTGCTGGGCTTGGGCGGGGCGACCTTCAAGCGGCCCTCGGCGCCGGGCAGACCCTTGAACTTCTGCCAGTCGCCGGTGATCTTCAGCAGCTTGAGGACGGGCTCGGTGGGCTGAGCACCCACAGACAACCAGTACTGCGCGCGCTCGGAGTTGATCTCGATCAGGCTCGGGTCTTCCTTGGGGTGGTAGCGGCCGATGATCTCGATGGAGCGGCCGTCGCGCCGGGTGCGGGCGTCGGCGACGGCGATGCGGTACTGGGGATTGCGGATTTTGCCAAGCCGGGTGAGCTTGATCTTCACAGCCATGGTTAAGCGAATTCTCCTATGTGGATCACGCTGCAATTCAGCAATCGGGGCGGGCTGCCCGGATCCGGTTTTGCCTCGCGTGCAGCCGCCTATTGTGCCAGAACGGCCGCGACGATCAGAAATCGCGCGCGCTCACATCACCTTCTGGAACACCTTGGTCTCCACCCGCCGCGTCATCCGCCAGCCCCGGGCGTGCGCACGAACTCGTCGTCGTACCAGAGCCCGCAGAACAGCACCTGATCGGTGTCGCCGCCCAATACCATCGGTCGGGTTGAAGCAGATCACCCGGGACGAGGCGGTGTCCCCGTCGATGCGCACCGAGAAGTTGCCCAGCATGTGCGCGTACACCGGGAAGTTGGGCAGCACCTCGGCCAGCCACTTCTTCACCTCCGGGTACCGGCCCTCGATGCCGCCCAGCGCCGTGTAGTCGATGTAGGCGTCCGGCGTGAAGACGTCGTCCAGGTCGTCGAATCGCCGGTTGTCGATCGCGGTCGAGTAGTCCACCAGCAGCTGCTGGATCTCCAGGCGGTCGGAGATCTCCTCCAGGCTCAACATGCATCGGACAGTAGACGAAAATCCCCTCCGAAATGGACCGGAAGTTAGACTTTGCGGCCATGCGCAAGCTCTGGACCGCGGCCGCGGCGCTGCTGCTCGTCGGCGCCTGCGGTGCCCCCACCGCCAGCGGACAGCACCCAGCCGGCCGGCTCGATCCCGATTCCCGACGGCCCGGCGCAGACCTGGATCATCGCCGACCTGGACAGCGGTCAGGTGCTGGCCGGCCGCGACCCGAACGTCGCGCATCCGCCGGCCAGCACCATCAAGACGCTGCTGGCCCAGGTGGTGCTGGGCGAGGTGAGCCTGGACGCCACCGTGGTGGCCGACGCCGCCGACACCCGGGTCGAATGCAACTGCGTCGGCATCAAGCCGGGCCGCAGCTACACCGCGCGCCAGCTGCTCGACGCCCTGCTGCTGGTGTCGGGCAACGACGCCGCCAACACGCTGGCGCACATGCTGGGCGGGCCGGAGGCGACGGTGGCCAAGATGAACGCCAAGGCGGCGGCGCTCGGCGCCACCAGCACGCACGCGTCGACGCCGTCCGGCCCGGACGGGCCCAACGGGTCAGGGTCGTCGACGGCGCACGACCTGGCCGTCATCTTCCGCGCGGCGATGGCCAACCCGGTGTTCGCACAAATCACCGCCGAGCCCTCGGCGATGTTCCCCGGCGACAACGGTCTGCAGCCGATCGCCAACCAGGACGAACTGCTGCAGCGCTACCCCGGCGCGATCGGCGGCAAGACCGGGTTCACCAACGCGGCCCGCAAGACCTTCGTCGGCGCCGCCGCGCGCGGGGGCGGCGGCTGGTGATCGCCATGATGTACGGGCTGATCAAGGAGGGCGGGCCGTCGTACTGGGATCAGGCGGCGACGTTGTTCGACTGGGCTTCGCCCAGAGCCCGCAGGCCAGCATCGGCTCGCTGTAACGCCGCCCCCCGCCGCGAGCAGACACAAAAGCGCCCGCTTCCCCGGCGTATCGCGTGCTTTTGCGTCTGCTCGCCAGACTCACTGCGGCAGCGCGGCATTCAGCAGCGCGGTCAATACCGGGATCCGCTGCGCCGCGATTTCCGGTTGCGGCAGCACACCTTCCACCACCGCGGCGCCGTCGAACACGTTACGCATCAGCGCCACCAGCACCGGGAAGGTGTCGGCCGGGAAACCTTCGACGCCGGGCAGCGCGCGAGACACCTCATCGATCTTCGCGGCGTACTGCGCGAGCTCGTGTTGCACAGTCTCCCTGAGCTTTTCGTCGGTGCGCGCCGCAACCGTCAGTTCGTAGATCACGGCGTTGACCGGGCCGCTGGTGAGGTCGCGCAGGATGCCCAGCACCGCTTCCAACACCGGCTGGTCGGCGGGTATCTCGGCGACCCGCTTGGTGAAGGACTCCAGTTGACGGCGCAACACCTCCGAGGCAGTGGCCGCCATGAAGTCGCCCATGGTGTCGAAGTGCCGGAACAGCGCACCCACCGACACACCGGCCCGCTTGGTGATCACCGCCGCCGAGGCGCGGGCGTAGCCGACCTCGATGATGGTGGCGATGGACGCGTCCAGCAGCCGCGCGACGGTTTCCTCGCGGCGCTGTTGCTGGGTTCTGGCCATCTCAGGCGGTCACCCTAGGGGCGCCGACCCTGACCCGGACCCGTTGGCCGGCCCGCAGGTAGCGGCCCGACTTCACGGTGTGCCCGTAGCCGTCCCGGAATTCGCCCTTGCGGTGGCTGCCGCCGAAGACGACGACGCCGCCCACTCCGGTGGCGACGACGGCGTCGTCGTTGCGGTTGACCATGCGGCGCAGGCCGCCGTAGAACGGCACCGCTTCCTCGTGGTAGGCGTCCACCGACTCGTCGAGGTCGGCCGGGTCGATCACCACGAAGTCGGCCCGGTCGCCCGGGCGCAGGGTGCCGGCGTCGATGCCGAACCAGTCCGCCAGTTCGCCGGTGAGGCGGTGCACGGCCCGCTCGATCGACAGGAAGGGCGCGCCGGCGGCCTGCGCGTCGCGGGTGCGCTTGAGCATGCGCAGCGCGAAGTTGTAGAAGGCCATGTTGCGCAGGTGCGCGCCGGCATCGGAGAAGCCCATGTGGATGCTGGGTCGGCGGCGAGTTTGTCCAGCTGCTTTGGCCGGTGGTTGGCCACGGTGGTGGTCCACCGGACGTTGCGCTCACCGTTTTCCACCAGCACGTCGAGGAACGCGTCCAGCGGGTGCAGGTCACGCTCGTCGGCTATAGCGCCAAAGCTCTTTCCTATCAACGACTTATCCGGGCATTCGACGATGACCGCGGCGTGGAAATCGCGGTGCCACAGCGACAGGCCGAGCTTGACCCGGTCGAATTCGCGGCGGAACCGCCGACGGTAATCCTTGTCGGCCAGAAGTTCGTTGCGCTGCAACTGATCCCGCAGATGCAGCGCGGCGGTCGCCGCGCCGAACTCCTCGAAGACCGGCAGATCGATTCCGTCGAAATACAATTCGAAAGGCACGGGCAGGTGCTGGAAGCGCACGCTGGAGCGCAACAGTTTGTTGAGGATGCGGGTACCCAGCCCGAAGGTGTGCACGGCCAGCGGCATGGACTTGGCGTCGGCCGACACCAGCATGCTCATCCGGACTCCCCTGCCGCGACCGAAGATCCGGCTGCTGGTCAGAAAGAACATTAGCGCCAGCGCGGGGTTGTTCAAATCCGGTGCGCTCTGCAGGATCCGGCCGCGGCGGCGCAGCACCTCGATCAGCTTGCGCCGTTCCCGCCAGGTGGCGAAGGTGGACGGCAGCGCGCGGGACCGGAAGCGTTCCCCGTCGAGCTTGTCGATGGCCGCATCCATCCCGGACATGCCGAGCAGCCCGGCGTCCAGCGCCTCGTCCAGCAGCGCGGCCATCTTCGCCAGCTCGTCGCCGGTCGGCCGGACGGCGGGGTCGGTGGCGCGATCGAGCCCCAGCACCGCGGCGCGCAGGTCCGAATGACCAAGCAACGAACCGACATTGGGCCCCAGCGGTAATGCGTCGACGGCCTTGACGTAGTAGGCGGCCGTCGACCAGGTCCAGTTGGAACTCAGTGCGCCGTAAACGTATTCGCGCGGCACCGCCTCCACCCGGCTGAACAGGTCGGCGGTGTCCTGCGAATCGGCGTAGACGGTGGACAGCGAGCAGTTGCCCAGCAGCACCGTGGTGACGCCGTGCCGCACCGACTCGCGCAGGCCGGGATCGAGCAGCACCTCGGCGTCGTAGTGGGTGTGCACGTCGATGAATCCGGGCAGCGCCCACTTCCCGGCGGCGTCGATCACCTCGGGGCAGTCGGCCTCGTCCAGCGACTCGGCCACGTCCACCAGCACGCCGTCCCGGATGGCGGGCGTGCGGGTCAGCGCCGCGCCGCCGGTGCCGTCGAACCACAATCCGTCGCGAATGATCACGTCGTAGGGCATAGCGTCCTCCAAGTCGCGGCCTGCCGGAAAGCTAGCATAGATAGCAAGCACTCGCAATCTTTTACCGGAGAGAGCCGACCAAGCCCGAGCCCGCTGCCGACCAGTCTGCCCCGGCGGGTGCGACGCGCCGGGTTAGGCAGGTGACGAAAGATGCTGCCGCGCAACATGATCAGATCGGGATTTCGAAGTACGGCAGGACCGGAGCGGGGATCCTCGGCGAAGCACAACAGGTCGGCCGACGCGCCGTGCTCGAGTCCGGGCCCGGCCCAGCCAGCACCGCGCGTCCCAGCACGCCGCCCCCAGCGCCTGCGTCGCCGTCATCCCGATGCCCTTGAGCGCTTCCACCTCGTCGGCGATGCGCCCGGGGCCGACCATGGTGCCGGCGTCGCTGCCGGCGTAGATCGGCACGCCCGCTTCGCGGGCCGCGGCGATCCGGGACGGGCCGCGCGCGTATAGGTCGCGCATGTGGGCGGCATACATCGGGTACTTGGCGGCGGCCTGGGCGATGCCGGGGAAATTCTCGACGACGTTGACCAGGGTGGGCACCAGCGCGGTGCCGCGGGACACCATCAGCTCGATGGTGTCGTCGGTCAGCCCGGTGCCGTGCTCGATGCAGTCGATGCCGGCGTTGATCAGCCCGGGCAGCGCGTCCTCGCTGAAGACGTGCGCGGTGACCCGGGCGCCGTGCGCGTGGGCGGTGTCGATGGCGGCCTCGAGCACCTCGTCGGACCACAACGGCGCCAGGTCGCCGACGCTGCGGTCGATCCAGTCGCCGACCAGCTTGATCCAGCCGTCGCCCCGTTTGGCCTCCTGCGCGACCGCGTCGGGCAGCTGCCACTCGTCGTCCAGCTCGCGGGAGAAGCCCGCCGCGTACCGCTTGGGCCGGGCCAGGTGTTTGCCCGCCCGGATGATGCGGGGCGGGTCGTCGCGATCGTCGAGGCTGCGGGTGTCGGTGGGCGAGCCGCAGTCGCGCAACAGCAGCGCGCCGACGTCGCGTTCGGTCTCGGCCTGGGCGATCGCCTCGTCGAGCGGGATCTCACCGTGCTCACCGAGCCCGACGTGACAGCGGGCGTCGACCAGCCCGGGCACGATCCAGCCACCTCCGGAAGCCCCGAAGACGGTGTCGGCGCCGGCCACCGGTTCGGTGCTGATCCGCCCGTCGACGACCCAGAGTTCGATCGGGCCCTCGTCGGGCAGACTCCGACCGCGTAGGTGCCAGCGCACGGCGGCTACTTGTTGCCCAGGAACTTCAGCTTGGACAGGTCGAAGTCGGCCAGCCTGGGTGGCAGCTCGTTGAGGCCCTCGGGCAGCTGCGACAGGTCGGGGAACCCGGCCGGCATCCCGGGCCCCAGCGGGCTGCGCACCTTCGGCGGGGTGGGGCCGCGCGCGCCCTTCTTGCCCTTCTTGGCTTTAGCCTTGGCGCCCTTGGCTTTTCGCGTCGCCGACTTGCGGCCCAGCCCGGGAATGCCCATGCCGCCGAGCATCGACGACATCATCTTGCGGGCCTCGAAGAAGCGGTCCACGAGCTGGTTGACCTCCGACACCGTCACGCCGGAGCCGTTGGCGATGCGCAGCCGCCGCGACGCGTTGATGATCTTCGGGTCGGCCCGCTCTTCGGGGGTCATGCCGCGGATGATGGCCTGCAACCGGTCGAGCTGCTTGTCGTCAACGGCGGCCAGCGCGTCCTTCATCTGCCCGGCGCCGGGCAGCATGCCCACCAGGTTGCCGATCGGCCCCATCTTGCGGATGGCGAGCATCTGTTCGAGGAAGTCCTCGAGGGTGAGCTCGCCGCTGCCGATCTTAACGGCGGCGGCCTCGGCCTGTTCGGCGTCGAAGACCTGCTCGGCCTGCTCGATCAGGCTCAGCACGTCGCCCATGCCCAGGATGCGGCTGGACATCCGGTCGGGGTGGAAGACGTCGAAGTCCTCCAGCTTCTCGCCGGTGGAGGCGAACAGGATCGGGACGCTGGTGACCTCGCGCACCGACAGCGCCGCGCCGCCGCGGGCGTCGCCGTCGAGTTTGGTCAGCACCACGCCGGTGAAGCCGACGCCCTCGCGGAAGGCCTCCGCGGTGGTGACGGCTTCCTGACCGATCATCGCGTCCAGCACGAACAGGATCTCGTCGGGGTCGATGGCGTCGCGGATGGCCGCGGCCTGGGCCATCAGCTCGTCGTCGATGCCCAACCGGCCGGCGCTGTCGACGATGACGACGTCATGGTGCTTGGCCCGGGCCTCGGCGAGGCCTTGCGCAGCCACCGCCACCGGGTCGCCCGGGCCGGACTCAGGCGAGGCTCCGGGATGCGGCGCGAAGACCGGGACGCCGGCGCGCTCGCCGACGACCTGCAGCTGGTTCACCGCGGCGGGGCGCTGCAGGTCGCAGGCCACCAGCAGCGGGGTGTGGCCCTGCCCGCGCAGCCAGGCGGCCAGCTTGCCGGCCAACGACGTCTTACCGGAACCCTGCAGACCGGTGAGCATGATCACGGTCGGCGGGGTCTTGGCGAACGCCAGCTGGCGGGTCTCGCCGCCCAGGATGCCGATGAGCTCTTCGTTGACGATCTTGACAACCTGTTGCGCCGGGTTCAGCGCGCCGGACACCTCGGCGCCCTTGGCGCGCTCCTTGATCCGGGTGACGAACGCGCGCACGACGGGCAGCGACACGTCGGCTTCCAGCAGCGCCAGCCGGATTTCGCGGGTGGTGGCCTCGATATCGGCGTCGGTCAGTCGACCCTTGCCGCGCAGTCCCGCAAGGGCACCGGTCAATCGGTCGGACAGCGATTCAAACACGACGCCAGCCTAGTGGCACTGCAAGCGCCGCGAAGCGGGGCGCAGCAGGTGCCGTTCGGCTCGAGCGCCACGCTGGCGTGACCCTCGGCGTCGAGCGCCACGCCGGCGTGACGCTCGACGGGGTTGACGGCGCGACGCCGGCACAGAAAAGTCAGCTCATGCTCGAGGTGATCGCGAAGGGGTCCGGCAGCGCCGAGCACCCGGCGCCGCTGCTCTTCGTGCACGGTGGCTGGCACGGCGCGTGGTGCTGGGAGAACTTCCTGGACTTCTTCGCCGACGCCGGCTACCGCGCGGTCGCGCTCAGCCTGCGCGGGCACGGCGCCAGCCCCACGTCCAAGCCGCTGCACAGGGTCTCCATCGCCGACTACCTGGACGACGTCGCCGCGGTGGCCGGCGAGCTGGGCGGCGCGCCGATCCTGATCGGCCATTCGCTGGGCGGCTTCGTCATCCAGCGCTACCTGGAAACCCACCGCGTTACCGCCGCGGTGCTGGTGGGGTCGGTGCCGCCGCAGGGCGTGCTCAGGCTGGCGCTGCGGGTCTGGCGCCGCCGGCCGTCGATGACCATGGAAGCCTGGAACGACCCCACCCTGCTGAAGTTCCTCGCCACCCCGGCGCTGGCGCGCGAGTATCTGTTCTGCACCGCCACCCCCGAGGCGATCGTCAAATCGTGCCGGCAACGCGCCGGAGCCGAAAGCGTGCGCGCCGCCATGACCGATCCGTTGCTGCGCCGGGTGAGAACCCGACGGGTCAGCACGCCGATCCTGGTGCTGGGCGCGACCCACGACGGCTTTCGTCAGCGCCGCGGACGTGCGCGCCACCGCTAGCCCGGTCGAGTCACTTCCGCACCGAAAAGCGTTGGCGTGCTAGATTTCACAGCCGCCGCTCAATCGAGCTGGCCGCGTCGAGGAGCAACGATTGGGGGGCCTGTGTCGGTGCCGGTCAGCAGCTTGGATCCGCGCGCCGGCAACGACCACAGCGACCGCTCCGGTGCGCTGCGCGGCTGGCAGCGCCGGGCGCTGGTGAAATATCTCGCCGGGCAGCCCCGCGATTTCCTGGCGGTGGCGACCCCGGGCTCGGGCAAGACGACGTTCGCGCTGCGGGTGGCCGCCGAACTGCTCGGCCAGCGCGCCGTCGAGCAGGTCACCGTCGTGGTGCCCACCGCGCACCTCAAGGTGCAGTGGACGCAGGCCGCGGCGCGGCACGGCCTGGCGCTGGACCCGCGGTTCTCCAACAGCAACCCGCGGATCGCGCCGGAGTACCACGGCGTGATGGTGACCTACGCTCAGGTCGCCGCGCACCCCACGCTGCACCGGGTGCGCACCGAGCAGCGCAGGACGCTGGTCATCTTCGACGAGATCCATCACGGCGGCGAAGCCAAGACGTGGGGCGATGCCATCCGCGAGGCGTTCGGCGACGCCACCCGCCGGCTCGCGTTGACGGGCAAGCCGTTTTCGCAGCGACGACAGCCCCATCCCGTTCGTGCGCTACGAGGCCGGACCCGACGGGGTGCGTCGCCCGCAGGCCGATCACACCTACGGCTATCCGGAGGCGCTGGCCGACGGCGTGGTCCGGCCGGTGGTCTTTCTCGCCTACTCCGGGGAGGCCCGCTGGCGCGACAGCGCCGGCGAGGAGCACGCGGCGCGGCTGGGCGAGCCGCTGTCGGCCGATCAGACCGCGCGGGCCTGGCGCACCGCGCTGGACCCGGCCGGGGAATGGATGCCCGCGGTGATCGCGGCCGCCGATCAGCGGCTGCGCCAGCTGCGCGCCCACATCCCCGACGCCGGCGGCATGATCATCGCCTCCGACTGGGTTGCGGCCCCCTGCTGACCAAGATCACCTCGGAGACGCCGACCGTGGTGCTCTCCGACGACCCCGGATCCTCGGCGCGCATCAGCGAATTCGCGGCGAGCACCAGCCGGTGGCTGGTGGCGGTGCGGATGGTCTCCGAGGGCGTCGACGTGCCGCGGCTGGCGGTCGGCATCTACGCCTCCACGCCGCTGTTCTTCGCCCAGGCCGTCGGCCGGTTCGTGCGGTCGCGCCGCCCGGGCGAGACCGCGAGCATCTTCCTGCCGTCGGTGCCCAACCTGCTGCAGCTGGCCAGCGAGCTGGAGGCCCAGCGCAACCACGTGCTGGGCGAGCCGCACCGCGTCTCCGAGGGCGACCCCCTCGACGGCGACCCGGCCACCCGCACGCCGAACGAGAAGAGCGAACTCGACAACGGCTTCACCTCGCTGGGGGCCGACGCGGAACTCGATCAGGTCATCTTCGACGGCTCGTCGTTCGGCACCGCCACCCCGGCCGGCGGCGAGGAGGAGGCCGACTACCTCGGCATCCCGGGTTTGCTGGACGCCGAGCAGATGCGCGCCCTGCTGCACCAGCGCCAGGACGAGCAGCTGCAGCGGCGGGCCGGGCAGCCGTCGGCAGGCGACGCCCCGCCGGCGACGGTGCACGGCCAGCTGCGCGAGCTGCGCCGCGAGCTCAACACGCTGGTGTCGATCGCCCATCATCGAACGGGCAAGCCGCACGGCTGGATTCACAACGAGCTGCGGCGCCGCTGCGGCGGACCGCCGATCGCCGCGGCCAGCCGCGAACAGTTGCGGGCCCGCATCGACGCGGTGCGCCGGCTCAACGCCGAGCACTCGTGACGGCCCATCATGGCCGCTAGTAGTCCGCAAGCACCTGCGCGTTGAATGCCATTGCGCTTTTACGACACGGAGACCTGGTCTGCACGGTGCCGCGCCGGCCGCGGCCAAGACCGTGGAACCGGTCGCGGGCGCACGCGCTGCAGCCACCAGAACCACCGTCCGAGCAG
This sequence comes from Mycobacterium lepraemurium, assembly GCA_002291465.1. Classification (GTDB taxonomy): domain Bacteria; phylum Actinomycetota; class Actinomycetes; order Mycobacteriales; family Mycobacteriaceae; genus Mycobacterium; species Mycobacterium avium. The sequence goes on from CP021238.1 coordinate 3,045,403, forward strand.
GGTCGCGACCGAGGGGGTCATCAGCGAGCGCACCACCAGGGTGTCGAACAGCAGGCCCAAACCGATGGTGGTACCGACCAGGCCGATCACGATCAGCTTGCTAACCGCCATCGGCATCATCGTGGAGGCGAACACGAGGCCGGCCGAGGTGACGACCGATCCGGTGCCAACCATGGCGCGTATGACGCCGGTGTTCGGGCCGGCATGGATCTCTTCTTTCATTCGCGAGACCAGCAGCAGGTTGTAGTCGGACCCGACCGCGAGCAAGACGATGACCGACATCGGCAACACCATCCAGTGCAGCGGAATCCCGATGACGTGTTGCCACAGCAGGACCGAAAGCCCGAAAGAGGCGGCCAGGCTCAGTACCACCGTCCCGACAATGACCGCCGCGGCGACCACGGCGCGGATCAGCACCACCATGATGATGAAGATCAGGATCAGGGCGGCGCCCGCGACGATCAGGAGGTCGTAGTCGGCGCCTTGTTGCAGGTCTTTGTACATCGCCGCGCTGCCGCCGAGATAGATCCACGATCCCTCTAGCGGGGTTCCCTTAATCGCGTCTGCGGCAGCGGTTTTGAGCGGCTCGACGCGCGAAGTGCCTTCCTCGGTCAACGGGTTGCCCTGGTGAATGATGGTGAATCGCACGGCATGACCGTCGGGCAATAGGAACAGTTTGATACCACGTTTGAAGTCGGCGTTGTCGAAGGCTTCCGGCGGCAGGTAGAATGACTCGCCATTCTTGGCGGCATCGAAGGCCTCGCCCATGGCCGTGGCGTTCTGCTGCATGGCCATGGTTTGGTCCTGCTGAGCTTTCTGGACCTGATACTGGTCGAGCATCATTTGTTTCTGGTTTTTCATCGATTGGATCATCGGCGGCATCAGGGCGACCATCCGCGGCATCACCGCGTCGAGACGCTCGATGTCCGGCACCAGGTCGGCCAGGTCGTCGCTCATGGTGCCGACGCCGTCCAGGGCGTCGAACACCGAACGCATCGCCCAGCAGAGCGGGATATCGAAGCAGTGTTTCTCCCAGTAGAAGTAGCTGCGCAGCGGCCGGAAGAAGTCGTCGAAATCGGCCATATGGTCGCGCAACTCCTGCACATCGGCGCTCGTCTTGTCCATCTTGGTGTCCATGCTGTGGGTGATGGCCGCCACCTCCTTGGTGAGCTCTCCATCACTTCCATCGAGTCGATGGTGGCCTGCATGTCGGCGGCCTGTTGCAGCATGTTGTTCAAGGTCTTCTGGGTGTAGTCGTTGGTGATGATCTGGCCGGTGCTGTTCATGCTGATCGTGAACGGGATGGTGGTGTGCTGGATCGGCCGTCCTTCCAGCCGGGTAATGGTCTGCACTTGGGCGATCCCATGCACTCGGGCAAGGGCTTTCGCGATCTTGTCGATCACCAGGAAATTGGCGGGATTTCGCAGATCGTGGTCGGTTTCGACCATCAGCAGATCTGGATTCATCTTGGCCTGGGAGAAATGCCGGTCGGCCGCCGCGTACCCGACGTTGGCTGGGACATCTGCCGGGAGATAAATGCGGTCGTTGTAGGTGGTGTAATAGCCCGGCAGGGTCAACAAGCCCACCAGGGCCAACAGGACCGCGCAGATGAGAATCGCGCCCGGCCACCGCACCGTTGCGGTACCGATTCGGCGCCAGCCGCGGGGCTGCGTCAGGCTTTTGGGCTCCAGCACCTTGCCGAAGCGACTCATCACCGCGATCAGTGCGGGGCCCAGAGTCAAGGCCGCAGCCACCACGATCACCATGCCGATCGCGAGCGAGATTCCCATAGTCTGGAAGTAGGGAAGCCGGGTGAAGCGAAAGCAGAAGGCCGCCCCGGCGATGGTCATACCCGAAGCCAGCACGACATGTGCGGTGCCGTGGAACATGGTGTAGTAAGCCGATTCTCGGTCTTGGCCGAGCCTGCGCGCCTCCTGATATCGGCCAATCAAGAAGATCGCGTAGTCGGTGGCCGCTGCAATGGCAAGCGTCACCACCATGTTGGTCGCGAACGTCGTCAATCCGAAAGCATTGTGGTAGCCTAGGAATGCAACGATCCCCCGCGCGGCGGACAATTCGAGCACGACCACAGCAAGCACGATGCCCACCGCGACGAACGACCGGTAGACGATCAGCAGCATCACGATGATGACGGCGAACGTGAGCATTTCGATGACTTCCATGCTCTTGTCGCCCGTCGCGTTTTGATCAGCGCTGGTTGCCGCCGGCCCCGTCACATGCGCTTTCACGCCCGCAGGCGCCGGCGTGCGAGTGGCGATATCGCGCACGGCCGCAACGGATTCGTAGGCTAGCGCCTCTCTTTGATCGCCGACGATGTAGACCTGAACGTAGGCGGCCTTGCCGTCGACGCTCTGGGCAGCCGCCGCGGTGAACGAATCACCCCAGAAATCCTGGACGTGCTGGACGTGCTTGGTATCGGCACGTAGTTGCTGGACAACGCGGTCATAGAAGTGGTGTGCGTCCTGGCCCAACGGCTTATCGCCTTCGAGCACGACCATCACGGAGCTACTCGTGGAGAACTCCTGGAACACCTTGCCGACCCGCTTCGTCGCAATCATCGACGGCGCATCGTTGGGGCTCATCGACACCGCGCGCATCTTCCCTACCGCTTCCAGCTGCGGCACAACGGTATTGAGCACGACGACGACCGCCACCCAGGCAATATGATCGGCACGGCAAATACGCGGATCATTCGCGGTATCCGCGCGCGTGGCCGCCGGATGAGCGACCGGGATGGCGTCGGTCGGGGCGTCGGTCACTTGCAGGCTCATGCCGACTTCACCAGGCAATAGGTCTCGGCGTCGACGCCGGTGGCGGTCCGTTGATCCTTGACCTTCTCATCGACGGTGATTCGGCAGGTGATGCTCTGACCGTCGCCCTGGGCGAAGAGGGTGGGCGTCGCCGCGGGTGCAGTGATGCGCAACTTCAAAGACCATGGCAGAGGCACGTTTTCGGCTCTTTGAGGTTTGACGTCTAGGTCCAGGTAGTTGATCACTGCCGTGGTGCCGGAGCCGAAAACCTCGTAAGTGACGACCTTAGAATTGAAGGATTCCGCGGTGTCGGAGCTGTTCGACGTGACCAAGACGGGATTGGAGCCGAACACTCCGTGCAATCGCATAACAGTGGCGCCGCCGACCGCGACCGCTACCACGACCAGCACCGGCAACCAGACCCGCCCCAGCAGGCCCTTCATCGCGGTCGCCCAACATTGCGGCGTCCGGCATTCGTGACGCCCGCCAAGCCGTACTCGCAGCGGTTATCCAGATCGGCAATCACGGTGAGGACCTTTCAGCGACTCGAGGCCACCCCCAAGTGCCGGCGACCGATGAACGTCTAGCTAGACAACCTAACGAGCTAACTGGATGGGATCAATCCACTTAAGCGAAGTGTAGCCGCGGTTACACTTTTACGGGTGAGCGCTGGTGAGATGACAGTCCGCCGGCTGCGCAGCGATGCTCAGCACAACCGGCAGCGGGTGATCGACGCCGCGCGCGAACTGTTCGCTGCAAAAGGCCTGGCGGCCACGCTGAACGACGTGGCTCACCATGCGGGCGTCGGCGTGGGGACCGTGTACCGGCGGTTCCCCACCAAGGAGGACCTGCTCGAAGCGATCTTCGAAGGCGGCATCGATGAACTCACCGCCCTGGCGGAAACAGCGTTGCGTCAGCACGATTCATGGCAGGGCTTCGTGTGGTTCGTCGAGCAGATGTGTGGGCTCACCGCGGCCGACCGGGGAATACGGGAGATCGCTTTCAGCAACGCCTACGGAGGCAATCGAGTAGGCGCTGCCAAAGCCCGACTGGTGCCGAAATTGACCGAACTGGTGGAACGAGCCGAAAAAGACGGTCACCTGCGGCCTGGGGTGTCACCGAGCGACATGCCCATCTTCGGGCTGCTGGCCGGGACCGTGAGCGAGTTCGCGGGGCATGTCGATACCGAGCTATGGCGCCGGTATGTGGCGATCGTTCTCGAAGGCCTGCGGCATCGCAGCGACCAGACACCGCTGCCGGTGGACGCACTCGACGAGGACCAGCTCGATGCGGTAATGCAAACCCGCAGCTCGCAGCGCCCGACTGAGCCGTCGCCCCGAAGGCGCTGAAGACACGAATCTACCCCACTGAACTTCTCGATCTCCGATCGTGCGCGCCACCTACAGCCAGCTAGTCGCCGACCGGTTCCTCGAGCACTTCCACGGCCGGACCGCCCAGCACCGCGAGCAGGCTTTGCTCGACGGCGTCGAGGGCGCCGGCGTCGCCGGCCGTGATGCAGAAGGCGTCGGCCGCGGTCGAGCCGAAGGTGTTGACCTTCGCCCAGACGATGTCGGTGCCGGCCCGCTCCAGCGCCCGGGTCAGCAGGGCCAGCAGCCCGAGCCGGTCCATAGCGCGGACTTCGACGATCAGCTGGTCGGCCGCGGCGGTGTCGACCCGCAGGATGCGCGGCGGCGCGGTCGACCGGGTGACGGGCACCCCGACCTGGACCTCGCCGGCCCGCCTGGTGGCCGCGCCGACGGCGTCGCTGTCCCGCTTCTCCAGCGTGCCCAGCACGTCGACGTCGCCGCCCAGCGCGCCGGTGAACCGCTGGCACAGCAGGCCCGCCCCCGGCGGCGAACCGAACAACGGCGACACCACGAATTCGACGACCGCGAATCCCTCGTGCGTGCTGGCCGAGGCCGAGTGGATCCGCAGCGAGTTCAGCGCCAGCACCGCGGCGACCTTGGACACCAGTCCGCGTTGATCCGGCGCGGCCATCACCACGTCCAGCCGCTCGCCGCCGCCGGGCTTGATCTGCACATGCACGCCGCGGTCGGCGGAGATCGAAAGGTATTGGGGCGCAGTGGGTTCGACCTTCGGAAGCGGCTCCCCCGCTATCACCATCCGGCAGCGCCGAACCAGATCGTCGATCAGCGACGGCCTTCCATTCGCTCCACACGCCGGGGCCGGTGGCCTTGGAGTCCGCCTCGGTCAGCGCGTGCAGCACTTCCAGCAGCGGCGGATCCCCGCCGAGGGTTTTCGACACGCGCTCAATGGTTTTCGGGTCGTTGAGGTCGCTTCTGGTGGCGGCCACCGGCAGCAGCAGGTGGTGGCGAACCAGCTGCGCGAGCAGCTCGACATCGGCGGGCGCCATCCCCAGCCGCGGCCCGATCTCGAAGGCCAGCCCCGCCCCGAGCACGCTGTGGTCCACACCGCGGCCCTTGCCTATGTCGTGCAGCAGGGCGCCCAGCGCGAGCAGGTCGGGCCGGGCCACCCGGGTGGCCAGCGGCGCGGCGTTGACCGTGGTCTCGATGACGTGGCGGTCCACCGTCCATTTGTGCGCGACGTCGCGGGGTGGCAGGTCGCGGATGGCGTCCCACTCCGGCAACAGCCGGCCCCACAGCCCGGTGCGGTCGAGCGCCTCGATGGTCGCCACCGCGGTCGGCCCCGCCGACAGCAGCACCAGCAGATCGTCCAGCGCCTCCCGCGGCCAGGGCTCCGGCATCTCGGGCGCGGCGGCGGCCACCCGCAGCACCAGGCCCACGTCGGTGTCCGGACGGGCGTCGCGGGCCAGCACGATCTCGCCGGCGTACTCCACCACTCCCTCGTCCAGGGGGTGGCGCTTGGGCCGGCGCACCAGTGCCGACACCCCGCTGCGCGGCAGCGCGTTCTCCGCGGTGCGCAGCCCGGTCTCGGCGTGATAGGCGATGGTGCGGCTGGCGTCGGACAGCTTGCGGGCCAAGTCGAATCGGTCACCGATGTGCAGGGCCGCGCTCAGTTCGTCGCCGTACTGGGCCAGCAGCTGGTCCAGCCCGCGGCCGGACACCCGGTGCAGCTCGGTGCGCACGTCGAGCAACGTCAGATGCGCGTCGTCCAGCGAGCCCCCCGGCGACTCGGGCCGGGCCATGCCGTGCCGGTCGATCAGCTGCGCCACGCCCAGCGCGTCCAGCAGCTGCACGTCGCGCAGGCCGCCGCGGCCCGACTTCAGATCCGGTTCGGCGCGCTGCGCGATCCGCCCGCACCGGCCCCAGCGGGCCTGGGTCATCTCCACCAGCTCGTCCATCCGGGAGCGAATTGCGCTGCACCACTGGCGTCTTGCACCGGCGATCAACTCGTCGCTCAACCGCGCGTCGCCGGCGATGCGCCGGGCGTCCAGCATGCCCAGCGCCGCGATCATGTCGCCGTTGGCGACACCGAGCGCCCGGACACGGTCCGCACGCTGTGGTCGAGCCGAACGTTGGCGCCCCACAACGGATACCACAGCGCGTCGGCGACCCGCTGCAGCACCTCGTCGGACTTGTTGTCGTGCAACAGCATCAGGTCCAGGTCGGAACACGGTAGCAGCTCGTGACGGCCCAAGCCGCCGATGCCCACCAGGGCGAAGCCGCTGTCGTCGGCGATACCGATCTGTGCCGCCTTGGCGGCCAACCATGATTCGTGCAGATCCAGCCAGGCGTGCCGCAGTTCGGCCGCATGCAGCTTGCCGCCCTCGGAGATAAGCTGACGCCGCGAGGAAGCCAAATCGACTGCCCCGCAAGCATTTTGGTGCCCGGACGGATCGGGGCCGGTCGGGGTCATGCCGCCGGCGCCCGCCCGGAGTGTATCAGCAATTGGCGAAAAGCGTCACAGCGCATCGGTTCCGCGCTCGCCGGTGCGCACCCGCACGATGGTTTCCACCGGACTCACCCACACTTTGCCGTCACCGATCTTGCCGGTGCGCGCCGCCCGGACGATGCTGTCCACTACCTTGTCGACGATCGAGTCGTCGACGACGACCTCGATGCGCACCTTGGGCACGAAGTCGACCGAGTACTCGGCACCGCGGTAGACCTCGGTGTGACCCTTCTGCCGTCCGTAGCCCTGGATTTCGCTGACCGTCATGCCGAGGACGCCCGCGTCCTCGAGGCTGGTCTTCACGTCATCGAGCGTGAACGGCTTTACGATCGCGGTGATCAACTTCATGACTGCTCTGCCTCCACTTTGTCGCTCACTCGCCGCTCCTCCAGGCCGTTGCGGGTATCCGCCACAGCGACCCGGGGCAGGAGAACCGAGCCGGTAGCCACGGCGAAATCGTAACCACTCTCGGCGTGCTCAGCCTCGTCGATACCCGAGGCTTCGGCCTCCGGGTTGAGACGAAGCCCCATCGTGTACTTCAGGATCAACGCCAGAATCAGCGTAACCACACCAGAGTAGATGAGAACGCTGAACGCGCCGACCGCCTGTCGTTCCAGCTGCGCCCAGCCGCCGCCGTAGAACAGTCCCTTGGACACGCCGGTGACGCCGTTGATGGCCGGGCTCTCCGGGGCGGCCAGCAGGCCCACCAGCAGGGTTCCTGCCAGCCCGCCGATCAGGTGCACCCCGACCACGTCGAGCGAGTCGTCAAAGCCCAGCTTGAATTTCAGGCCGACCGCCAGCGCGCACACCACGCCGGCCACCAGGCCCACCACCAGCGCGCCCAGCACGTTGACCGACGAGCAGGACGGGGTGATGGCGACCAGCCCGGCGACGATCCCGGACGCCGCGCCCAACGTGGTGGCCTTGCCGTCGCGGATGCGTTCGGTGAGCATCCAGGCCAGCATCGCGGTGGCGGTCGCGATCGTCGTCGTCATGAACGTCGACCCCGCCGCGCCGTTGGAGCTGGTGGCCGATCCGACGTTGAACCCGTACCAGCCGAACCAGAGCAGCCCGGCGCCCAGCATCACGAACGGCAGGTTGTGCGGCCGGAACAAGGTGGTGGGCCAGCCGCGACGCTTGCCCAGCACAATCCGCCAGCATCAGGCCCGCCACACCGGAATTGATGTGCACCGCCGTCCCGCCGGCGAAGTCGATCTCGTGCAGCTTGTTGGCGATCCAGCCGCCGTGCTCGGAGGCGAAGCCGTCGAACGCGAACACCCAGTGCGCCACCGGGAAATAGACGAACGTCGCCCACAGGCCGGCGAACACCAGCCAGGCGGCGAACTTCAGCCGGTCGGACACCGCGCCGGAGATCAGGGCGACCGTGATGATCGCGAACATCAGCTGGAAGGCCACGAACACGTTGGCCGGCAGCGTGCCGGCCAACGGAATGTCCGTTGCCACAGTACCTTTGCTCGGATCGGCGGCCACCGCGTTGACGCCGATGAGACCCTTGAGGCCCCAGTACGACGTCGGCTTGCCCATGAAGTTGCCGACGTCGTCGCCGAAGGCGACCGAATAGCCGTAAAGCACCCACAGCACGGTGACCACGCCCATCGCGCTGATGCTCATCATGAGCATGTTCAGCACGCTTCTGGCGCGCACCATCCCGCCGTAGAAAAACGCCAGACCCGGCGTCATCAACAGCACCAGCGCGGAACTGGCCAGCATCCAGGCGGTATCGCCGGTATTGGGTTGGCCCAGTATCGGGTATGTCACTCGCAATCTCCTCCGGTCGGCCCGCTTCTGGCCATCAGACATGCGTCCGATGACCTGATCCAGAACATTGCGCAATGGTTGTTTTGGCGATAGTGCCGCCGTGTTTCGGCGGGATTAACGTCCCGCGGGAGCCGCGGAGGGGTTTTCAGCCGAGCAGCGCGTCGACGAAGGCGGCCGGCTCGAACGGTGCCAGATCGTCGGGGCCCTCGCCGAGGCCGACCAATTTCACCGGCACCCCGAGTTCCTGCTGAACGCGGAAGACGATGCCGCCCTTAGCCGTTCCGTCCAGTTTGGTCAGCACGGCGCCGGTGATCTCGACGACCTCGGCGAACACCCGGGCCTGGGCCAGCCCGTTCTGCCCGATGGTGGCGTCCAGCACCAGCAGGACCTCGCCGACGGCGGCGCGGCGGGTGACCACCCGCTTGACCTTGTCGAGCTCGTCCATCAGCCCGACCTTGGTGTGCAGCCGGCCCGCGGTGTCGATGAGCACCACGTCGGCGCCGGCGGCGATGCCCTTGTCGACGGCGTCGAACGCCACCGAGGCCGGGTCGGCGCCCTCGGCGCCGCGCACCACCTCCGCGCCCACCCGCGACGCCCAGGTCTGCAGCTGGTCGGCCGCGGCGGCGCGGAAGGTGTCGGCCGCGCCCAGCACGACGCGCCGCCCGTCGGCGACCAGCACCCGGGCCAGTTTGCCGACGGTGGTGGTCTTTCCGGTTCCGTTGACACCGACGATCAGCAGCACCGGCGGGTGGTCGGCGTGCGGCAGCGCCCGGATCGAGCGGTCCAGGTCGGGCCGCAGCTCGTTGATCAGCACGTCGCGCAGCACGGCCTTGGCGTCCGCCTCGGTGCGCACGTCGCTGCTGGCCAGCCGGCCGCGCAGCTGGGCGATGACCGATTCGGTGACCACCAGGCCCAGGTCGGCGACCAGCAGGGTGTCCTCGACGTCCTGCCAGGCGTCTTCGTCCAGGTCGCCGCCGCCGATCAGGCCCAGCAGGCTGCGGCCGAGCGCGTTCTGGGAGCGGGCCAGCCGGCCGCGCAGCCGCTCCAGCCGGCCCTCGGTGGGCGCGATCTCCTCGATCTCGGGCGCGGGGGTTTCGGGAGATTCGGGGGCCTCCGGAGCCGGCGCCTCGGGGGCCGGGGCCTCAGCAGCCGGCGCCGCCGGCGTCTCGGGTTCGGGAAGCTCGACCTCGGAGGTGGTGCGTCGCGGCGCGTCCCGGGGAACGGTGGCGTCGTCGCCTACCGCCGGCAGGCCGGTGGTGTCGAGCCGCTCGGCCGGCTGGGCGGCCGGTGCCTGGCTGAAGGTGATGCCCGAGGACGCAGTGTATCCGCCGGACCGGTCGATCGCCCCGGGTTCGGGGCGGGTCGAGAAGCTGATCCGGCGCCGGCGGTACCGCGCCAGGCCCAGGACCAGTGCGGTGATGACGACCAGGACGGCGATGACGACGAGGACCGCGACGGCGATCCAAAGACCTTGGGACACGCTGACATTGTTTCAAGCGGACCCGTGCCGCCCGGCCACGGGCCTCGACCGCCCGCCATCCGCGCTGCTCAGGTGGTGACCAGCTGGTCCACCTGCTGACCGCGCATCCGCTGCGAGATCACCGCGGTGATGCCGTCGCCCTGCATGGTGACGCCGTAGAGTGCGTCGGCGACCTCCATGGTCGGCTTCTGGTGCGTGATGATGATCAGCTGCGAGCGCGCCCGCAGCAGCTCGAACAGGCTGATCAGCCGCCGCAGGTTGGTGTCGTCGAGGGCGGCCTCCACCTCGTCCATGATGTAGAACGGCGACGGGCGGGCCCGGAAGATGGCCACCAGCATGGCCACCGCGGTCAGCGCCTTCTCGCCGCCCGACAGCAGCGAGAGCCGGGTGACCTTCTTGCCCGGCGGGCGGGCCTCCACCTCGATGCCCGTGGTCAGCATGTCGCTCGGATCGGTCAGCCGCAGCCGGCCCTCGCCGCCGGGGAACAGCACGCCGAACACGTCGGAGAATTCCCGTTCGACGTCAGTGTAGGCCTCGATGAACACCTGCAGGATGCGGGCGTCGACCTCGTCCACCACGCCGAGCAGGTCCTTGCGGGCGGCCTTGACGTCCTCGAGCTGGGTGGACAGGAAGTTGTAGCGCTCCTCGAGCGCGGCGAACTCCTCCAGCGCCAGCGGGTTGACTCGGCCCAGCTCGGCCAGCTCCCGCTCGGCCCGCTTGGCCCGCCGCTCCTGGGTGGGCCGGTCGAAGGGAATCGGTGCGGGCGCGAAGACCTGTTCGCCGCGCTCCTTGGCCTGCTCGTATTCGGCCATCTCCAGCTCGCTGGGCGGCAGCGCGATGTGCGGGCCGTACTCGGCGATCAGATCGGCCGGCGCCATGCCGAACTGCTCGAGCACCATCTGCTCGAGCTGCTCGATGCGCAGCGCCGCCTGGGCGTTGGCCACCTCGTCGCGGTGCAGCGAGTCGGTCAGGGCGGCCACCCGGGCGCTCAGCGCGTTCACCTCGTCGCGCACCGCCGCCATCGCCGTGGCGCGCTGCTGGCGTTCGGCGGCCAGCGCGTCGCGGATCCGCGACGCGGCGGCCACCACCGCGTTCAACCGCGTTGCTAGCAACCGCCCCGAATCGGCCACCGCCGCCGCGACCGCCGCGGCGCGCAGCCGCGCCTCGCGGGCCTGCTGGGCGCGCACCCGGGCCTCGCGTTCGGCGGCAGCGGCCCGGCGTAGCGAATCCGGCCGCCCGCGCACCGCGTTGGCCCGCTCCTCGGCGGTGCGCACCGCGAGCCGGGCCTCCACCTCGGCGCTGCGCGCGGCGTCGATGGCCGCGGCGATCTGCTGGCGGTTCACCGGTTCCGCGGCCGGCTCCTGCGGGGTTTCCTGCGCGTTGCGCAGCCGGTTTTCCAGCTCGGTGACCTCGGCGACGGTCTGGGTGCGGCCCGCCTCGAGCTCCTCGCGCTGGTGCAGCAACCGGCTCCACTCGTCCTCGGAGGTCCGGGCTTCCTGCCCCAGCCGGCCCAGCTGCTCGTACATCCCGGAGATCGCGCTGTCGGACTCGTTCAACGCGGCCAGCGCCTGCTCGGCCGAATCCTGCCGGGCGGCCTGTTCGGCCAGCGCGCCGGACAGCGCCGCGCTGAGCTGGGCCACCTGGGCCTCGGCCGCGGCCAGCTCCGCGCCGGCCTTGTCGATCTCCGAGGTCACCTCCAGCGTGGACAGTTTTCGGTCGGAGCCGCCGCTCACCCAGCCGGTGCCCACCAGGTCGCCGTCGACGGTGACCGCGCGCAGCCGGGGGTGCTCCGCCACCAGCGCCAGTGCCCGGTCCAGGTCGTCGACCACCGCGACGCCAGAGAGCATGGCCGTGATCGCCCCGCGCAGCCGCTCGGGCGCGTCGATGAGGTCGAGCGCCCACAGCGCGCCCGCCGGGGCCGGCTGCGGTGCGGGCGGATCGGCGGGCCAGTCGCCCAGCACCAGCGCGGCCCGGCCGCCGTCGGCCTGCTTGAGTGCACCCAGCGCCGAGCGGGCCGCGCCCAGCCCGTCGGCGGCCAGCGCGTCGGCCGCCGAGCCCAGCACCGCGGCCACCGCGGCTTCGTAGCCGGAGCGGACCTTGACCAGCATGGCCATCTGTCCCAAAATCCCTGCGCCGGAATGGTTTTCGGTCAGCCAGGCGGTGCCGTCCTTGCGCTCGAGCCCCACCGCCAGCGCGTCGATGCGGGCCCGCAGCGAGGCCACCTTGCGTTCGGCGTCGCGCTCGGCGGCCTGCAGTTCGGCCACCCGCTCGTCGGCCAGGCGCAGTGCGGCGACGGTGCGCTCGTGGTGCTCGTCGAGACCGACCTCGCCCTGGTCGAGCTCGCCGACCCGGCCCTGCACGGTTTCGAACTCCGCCTTGGCCTGCTGCGCGCGGGCGGCGGCGGCCTCGATGCGCTCGGACAGCCGCGCCACGCTGTCGTCGATCGACTCGACGCGGGCGCGCATCGTCTCGACCTGACCGGCCAGCCGGGCCAGTCCCTCGCGCCGGTCCGCCTCGGCCCGCACCGCCGCCATGTGCGCCCGATCGGCCTCGGCGGTTTCGCGTTCCCGCTCGGCGAGTTCGGCGCGCGCGGTTTCCAGCCGGCTGCACGCCGTGGCCAGCTCGGCCAGCAGCTGCTGCTCGGTGGCCGCGACCCGCTCGGCCTCGGCCTCCAGCGCGTCGGGGTCGGTGTCTCCGGTGGTCACCGGCTCCAGGTCGAGGTGCTGGGCCCGCTCGCTGGCGATGCGGACCGTCGCCGCCACCCGTTCGGCTAGCGCGGACAGCGCGAACCAGGTCTGCTGGACCGACTCGGCCCGGCCGGACAGCTCGCCAAGCGCCTTCTCGTGCGCGGCGAGCTCCTCGGCGGCCACCGCCAGCCGCGCCGAGGCCTCGTCGTGCTCGCGGCGCATGGCGGCCTCGGCCTCGAAGATGGCCTCGCGCTCGCCCTGCCGGTTGACCAGGTCGTCGGCGGCCAGCCGCAGCCGGGCGTCGCGCCGATCGGCCTGGATGGTCTGCGCGCGTCGGGCCACCTCGGCCTGACGGCCCAGTGGTTTGAGCTGGCGGCGCAGCTCGGTGGTCAGGTCGGTGAGCCGGGCCAGGTCGGCCGACATCGCGTCGAGTTTGCGCAGCGCCTTTTCCTTGCGCTTGCGGTGCTTGAGCACCCCCGCGGCTTCCTCGATGAACGCGCGACGGTCCTCGGGCCGCGACTGCAGGATCTCGTCGAGCTTGCCCTGCCCGACGATGACGTGCATCTCCCGGCCGATCCCGGAGTCGCTGAGCAGCTCCTGCACATCCATCAAACGACAACTGCTGCCGTTGATTTCGTACTCGCTGGCGCCGTCGCGGAACATCCGCCGGGTGATCGACACCTCGGAGTACTCGATGGGCAACTCGTTGTCGGAGTTGTCGATGGTGACAGTGACCTCGGCGCGGCCCAGCGGCGCCCGCGACGAGGTGCCGGCGAAGATGACGTCTTCCATCTTCCCGCCGCGCAGGGTCTTCGCCCCCTGCTCCCCCATCACCCACGCCAGCGCGTCGACCACGTTGGACTTGCCCGAGCCGTTGGGCCCGACGACCGCGGTGATGCCCGGCTCGAAACGCAGAGTCGTCGGCGAGGCAAAGGACTTGAAGCCCTTCAGCGTCAGACTCTTGAGGTACACGGCCAGCCAGACTACCGCTCAAATCGGCCCGCGCCGCCGCACCGCGGGGTGTCGGCCGGCTCGAAATCGGACGGCGTTCCACACATTCGACGCACTGGTCACAATGGTCACATCAGCCACCGCTTGGGTGCACGCTCGCCCTCCGAAACGCGCTGGTGCCGGCGCTAGCAGGGTTTCGAACTCGGCCGGGCGCGGAGCCTCAGCGCTCGACGAATCCCTCGAACCGCTCCTGCGGCGCCGACCAGTCGGCGACCACCTTGGCCACCCGCCCGGGCCCGCGACGGCCACGTCGTGCCGCCCCGCAGCAGCTCCAGCAGCTTCTCACCCGCCGACCACGGCCCCTGGGCGACCACCAGCACCCGCCCGTCGGGCTAGTTGGCCGCGTAGCCGTTCAGCCCCAATTCCAGCGCCCGGCACCGCGTCCACCAGCGGAAACCAACGCCCTGGACGTGCCCGTGCACCCAGGCGGTGAGCCGGGCGTCAGGCTCCGGTATGGCCGGCCCCGGCGGCGATCTCGAAGTTGACCGTGGTGCCCGACTTGAGCGTGCGCCCGACCGTGCACCCCTGGTCGACGGCCCGGTGGACCACCAGCAGCAGGCGTTGCCTGTCCTCGTCGCTCAACCCCGACAGGTCCAGCTCCAGCGTCTCCTCGAGCAGCGGATAGCACTCCTGCTCGCGGTCGGCGGCGCCGGAGACCCGGATGACCGCCCGGTAGTCGTCGCCCAGCCGCCGGGCCAGCGGGACATCGCTGGCCATCCCGCTGCAGGCCGCCAGCGCGATCTTGAGCAGCTCGCCGGGGGTGAACACGCCGTCGACGTCCTCGAAGCCGATCAGCACCCGGGCTCCGCGCGAGCTGTGTCCCGTGTAGCGGCGAGTTCCGGTGCGCTCCACCCAAAGTTCGGCCATGGCTCTTTTCTACCGGGCACCCGCCCGGCCACGCACGGGCATACTGCTGTGCATGGCCACCGTCGTCGCGTTCCACGCCCACCCGAACGACGAGGTCGTGCTCACCGGCGGCACCATCGCGCGGACGGTGGCGGCCGGACACCGCGATCACGTCCGGGTGCATCACGTCGGCAAGCGGGCCGCCGAACTCGCCGCCGTCCCGCGGGTGCTCGAAGTGACGATACCGCTCGAAATGCTGTTGCGCATCAGCGATCTGGCGCACCTGCTGCGGCTTCCCGGGCCGTACGAAGCCGACATCGTCGACAGCGCGTACGCCCCGCGGGCCACGAGCACCCATCGCATCAACGTCTTTCGTTTCGCCCGCCAGAAGCGGGATGCCTTCGCCGCACACCGATCCTAGATAGGGCGTTCCGGCCCGGCCGCCCGGCTGTTTGGGCTGCTGCTGCGACTGCCGCCGCAGGTGTTCGGCGCGCTGTTCAGCCACGAATGGTTCGTGGACCCGGCGTTGCCGGCGGGCACCGTGCGCCGCGACGTCTTCGACTGATCGTCCTCAAAGCCGCGGGCGCAGTTGGCATTTCGGGCAGTAGAACGACGAGCGGTTCATGAACTTCTCCCGGCGCATCACCGCGCCGCAGCGCCGGCAGCTTTCGCCCTCCCGGCCGTAGGCGTCCAGCGATCGGTCGAAGTACCCGGATTCGCCGTTGACGTTGACGTACAGCGCATCGAACGAGGTTCCGCCCTGGGCCAGCGCGTCGCGCATCACCTCGGCGGCGGCGTCCAGCGCGGCGGTCAGCTGCCTGCCGGTCAGCGTGGCGGCGATCCGGGCGCCGTGCACCTTGGCCCGCCACAGCGCCTCGTCGGCGTAGATGTTGCCGATCCCGGACACCACCTGCTGATCGAGCAGCTGTCGCTTGATTTCGGAGTGCTTGCGCCGCAACACCTTTACCACCGCGGCGGCGTCGAAGCGGGGATCGAGCGGGTCGCGCGCCAGGTGCGCGACGGGCCGGGGCAGGATGCTGCCGTCCACCTCGAGAAGGTCGGCGAGCATCCAGCCGCCGAAGGTGCGTTGGTCGGCGAAGCTCAGCACGGTGCCGTCGTCGAGCAGCGCCGAGATGCGGACGTGCTCGGCGCGCGGCACCGCGCCGAGCAGCATCTGCCCGCTCATGCCCAGGTGCACCACCAGCGCGGTATCGCAGCCGTCCAGCAGCAGCCACAGGTATTTGCCGCGTCGGTCGGTGCCGGTGATCCGCGCGCCCAGCAGCCGGGCGGTGAGGTCGGCGGGGCCGGCTTCGTGGCGGCGCACGGCGCGGGGGTGGTGTACCCGCACCGCGCTGATCGTCTTGCCCACCACGTGCGAGTGCAGGCCGCGGCGCACCACCTCGACTTCGGGCAGTTCGGGCATCGATGCGGGGCGGGCGTCGGCTAGGCGGACGTCTGCGCGGCGGGGTCGAGCACGTCGAGCGCCTTCCAGGTCGCCGCCGCGGCCTTCTGCTCGGCCTCCTTCTTGGAGCGGCCCACCCCGGTCCCATATTCGGTGTCGGCGACGACGACGACCGCGGTGAACTCCTTGTCGTGATCGGGGCCGGTGGAAGTGACCAGGTAGGACGGGGCGCCCATGCCGCGCGCCGCGGTCAGCTCCTGCAGGCTGGTCTTCCAGTCCAGCCCGGCCCCCAGCGTGGGCGCGGCGTCCAGCAGCGCGCCGAACAACCTCAGGATCACCTCGCGCGCGGTGTCGATGCCGTGCTGCAGGTAGATCGCGCCCAGCAGCGACTCCATGCCGTCGGCCAGGATGCTCGACTTGTCCGCGCCGCCGGTGTTGGCCTCCCCGCGCCCCAGCAGCAGATGCGCCCCCAGACCGCCGTCGCACAGCTTGCGGGCGACGTCGGCCAGCGCCTGGGTGTTGACCACGCTGGCCCGCAGCTTGGCCAGGTCTCCCTCGGTGCGGTCGGGGTGGCGGTGGTAGAGCGCGTCGGTGATGGTCAGGCCCAGCACGGCGTCGCCCAGGAACTCCAGCCGCTCGTTGGTGGGCAGCCCGCCGCGTTCGTAGGCGTAGCTGCGATGCGTCAGAGCCAACGACAGCAGCTCGTCGGGCAGCTCGACCCCGAGGGCGTCGAGCAGCGGCTGCCGTGAGCTCACCGCTCGTCCCGGGCTTCGTCGGACGCGAACATGCCCGCCAGCTCCGCCCAGCGCGGGTCGATGCGGTCGTGCTGGTGGCCGGGCTCGGCGGCCAGCGACACGCCGCATTCCGGGCACAGCCCCGGGCAGTCCGGCCGGCACACGGGCGAGAAGGGCAGCTCGAGGCCCACCGCGTCGATGATGGACTGCTCGAGGTCGACGATGTGGCCGACCTCGTCCTCCTCGGTAGTGCTGTCCGGGTAGGCGAACAGTTCGGTCAGCCGCACCCGCACCTCACCGTCCAGGGCGGTCAGGCAGCGCGCGCATTCGCCGACGGTAGGCCCGGTCACCGAGCCGGTCACCAGGACGCCCTCGGACACCGACTGGACCTGCAGGTCCAGATCCAGCGGGGCGCCCGCCTCGATCGCGATCATGTCCAGCCCGATGCGCGCCGAGCTGGGCACGGTCGTGCGCAGGGTGACCATCGCCCCGGGCCGCCGCCCCAGCCGGGTGATGTCGAACGTCATCGGGGAGGCTGGCCGGGGCGCTGCACCGCGGACCGACGATGTGCTGTGCTGCCGCGTCATATCAGAAATCCTACGGCGCCGACCGCACAATTCCAGGGCGCGTCCGCCCCGCCAGGGTGGTGCTACCGCACCGCGTAGTCGTGCGTGCCGGCCGCCGTCCGCAGCTGGTGACGGCCGCGGCCCACCGAGCGCAGCGTGCCGTTGAGGAATTCCTCGAACTCGGCGAGCTTGTTGTCGACGTAGATGTCGCATTCGCCGCGCAGCCGGTCGGCCTCGGCGTGCGCCGAGTCGATGAGCCGGGTGGCCTCGGCGTGGGCGGCCTCCACCACGCTGTTCTGCGACACCAGGCGTTGCTGTTCCTTGATGCCCTCCTGGACGGCCTTCTCGTAGGAGATGTTGCCGTTCTCCAGCAGCCGGTCGGCCTCGGCCTGGGCCCGGCTGACGCTGGCCTCGTACTCGCGCTTGGCGGCGGTGGCGATGCGGACCGCCTCCTCGCGGGCCTCGGCGACCATCCGTTCGCTGTGCTGACGCGCTTCGCTGACCATCCGGTCGGCCTGGGCCTTGGCGTCGGAGAGCACCCGGTCGGCCTCGGCGCGGGCGTGGTTGAGCATCGACTCGGACTCGGTGGTCGCCGAGGACACCATGGATTCGGCGTGCGTCTTGGCGTCGGACAGCATCGAGTCCCGCGCGTCCAGCACGTCCTGGGCGTCGTCCAGCTCGCCCGGGATGGCGTCCTTGATGTCGTCGATCAGCTCCAGCACGTCGCCGCGGGGCACCACGCAACCGGCCGTCATCGGGACGCCACGGGCTTCTTCGACGATCGCGCTCAATTCGTCCAGCGCTTCAAACACTCGATACACGGCCATACCCTCCTGGCGTCTGCAAAGATCCTGTTGTTACCAGTGTGCCTGGTGTTGTCTCTGTGACAGCGGTGGCGACACCGGTGTGTCGGGGATTTGCCCGTTCGGCACCCGTTAAACGCCGGAACGCACCCGCTTCTTTGCCGGCGATTCTATGTTCGGCGGGTCAGGAGTTAACTCCGCGGCGGGCAGTGGCTCTCGAGCGCCCTCACTTCTGTCACTAGCTGGCGGCGATGATGGCGTAGTCGTTTCGGCGCCGTTGCTGCCGCGGATCCTGCCAGTCGGCCGGATCGGCCCGCGCCTCCCGGACCACCGCTGTAGCCCAAGCCGACAGGGCGGCGGCGCTGCGGAGGCTCGGAGCGACGTCGCCGCCCACAATGCCGCGTAACGGTCGAGTTGCTCGCTCCACAACTGATAGTCGGCCAGGGTCGGTCCGCCGCTGTTCGCCGGAATGAACGCGGGGTCGAGCATATCGGGATGCGAGGCAACGAAACGCGCCATGTCGTTGGCGGTGCGGCAGTCCGGCGACTGGCGGTGAGCCAGGTAGACCGCCGCCAGCGCCCCGGTCGTCACCAGCACAACGGCGGTCAATAACGCCACCGTCGGGCGCCAGCGCGGTGAGGCGGGTTCGTTGCGCCGCGCCGTGCGCAGGGCTGCCGCCGCACCCGGAAAGCGCTGTAAGGCGTCCTGCAACAGGATGATTCGCCGTTCGACTCGCCGGGCGACGAGCCAGCCGCGAACCCCGGCAACCGCGAGGAACGCGGCGCCCACGCCTTTCAGCACCATGCGCCCGGGACCGTCGGCGTTGGTGGCCGTCAGCGCCAGCCAGCTGACCGTCAGCAGGACGTAGCTGACGGCGATGCGGTTCGGAGTCGACCGACCGAAGCCGAGCCGGAGGTGGGCGATGCGGATCGCCGCCACCAGAACGGCCGCCGACGCGGGGACGTCGCCGCGCACGCTCGCCACGATCGCCTGCGCCCGCTCGGCGCGGTCGAGGCAGCGCGTCGCGGCCACGTACTCGCGTGACGCCCGCCGGCCGACGATCACCGCCTACTGGGCGAACAGGGCGCTGACGCCCACGAGGAAGACCAGCCGCCACGGCCAGGCCATCCCGGCCATCAGGTGGGGCATGAGAAGCGGGGCCAACAGGCCGAAGGTGACGGCGGCGACGCACCAGTGCACCAGCCACCGCTGCCACCGCGGCGCCCCGAGAAGTCGGATCCACACGGGGTGGAGTCTGACAAACGCGTCGCCGATCCGCCCCTCACTTATACCCTCCCGGGGTATACTACACGGGGAGGGTCAGCGCAGGAGGAATCGCCATGACGACGGTACTGTCGGCGGTCGGGCACGCCCTGGCCGTCGCCGGGTCGATGACCTGGGAAATCCTGTGGGCGCTGATTCTGGGGTTCGCCCTGTCGGCGGTGGTGCAGGCGGTGGTGCGCCGGACCACCATCGTGGCCCTGATGGGCGACGCGCGCCCACGCACGCTTGCGGTGTCGGCGGGACTGGGCGCGGCCTCG
The DNA here is from genome assembly GCA_002291465.1 of Mycobacterium lepraemurium. Classification (GTDB taxonomy): domain Bacteria; phylum Actinomycetota; class Actinomycetes; order Mycobacteriales; family Mycobacteriaceae; genus Mycobacterium; species Mycobacterium avium. The sequence continues at coordinate 3,064,857 of CP021238.1, forward strand.
TCGTCGTGCTCGTACGCCGCGGTGGCGTTGGCCCGTGCGCTGTTCCGCAAGGGCGCCGACTTCACCGCCACGATGGCCTTCGAGATCGGTTCCACCAACCTGGTGGTGGAGTTGGGCATCATCCTGGCGCTGCTGATGGGATGGCAGTTCACCGCCGCCGAGTTCGTCGGCGGGCCGTTGATGATCGTGGTGCTGGCGCTGCTGTTCCGGCTGTTCGTGCGCCCGCGGCTGGTCGACGCCGCCCGCGCGCAGGCGCAGCGGGGCATCGCCGGGTCGATGGAAGGCCATGCCGCCATGGACATGTCGGTGGCCGGCGACGGCCCGTTCTGGCGGCGGCTGCTGTCCCCCGCGGGCTTCACCGCGGTGTCGCACGTGTTCGTGATGGAGTGGCTGGCGATCCTGCGCGACCTGGTGCTGGGCTTGCTGATCGCCGGCGCGGCCGCAGCGTGGGTGCCCGAAAAGTTTTGGCAGAGCTTCTTTTTGGTGGACCACCCCGGCTGGTCGGTGCTGTGGGGACCGATCGTGGGCCCGCTGGTGGCGATCGTGTCGTTCGTGTGCTCGATTGGCAATGTGCCGCTGGCCGCGGTGTTGTGGAACGGCAGCATCAGCTTCGGCGGCGTGATCGCGTTCATCTACGCCGACCTGCTGATCCTGCCGATCCTGAACATCTACCGCAGGTACTACGGCACCCGGATGATGCTGACCCTGCTGAGCACCTTCTACGCCGCGATGGTCGCCGCCGGGTATCTCATCGAATTGATCTTCGGCACAAGCGGTCTCATCCCGGCCCAGCGTGCCGCGACGGTGGCCGAGGCGTCCGTATCGTGGAATTACACCACCTGGCTCAACCAGGTCTTCCTGGTGCTCGCGCTGGTCCTGATCGTTCGGTTCGTCCGCACGAACGGGCTGGCGATGGTGCGGATGATGGGCGGCTCCCCCGACCCCGCCGAGCATCGGCACTGAGTGCTTCAGGCGTGCCGGGCCGCTTCCCGGGCCAGCTGCACCCTCGAGCTCAGACCGAGTTTCGTGTAGATGTGGGTGAGATGGGATTGCACGGTGCGCGGTGAGACAAAAAGCCTTGTGGCGATATCGTTGTTGCCCAGGCCCTCACTGACCAGCTTCACCACCTCGTGCTCGGCCGGGGTGAGCGAGCCCCACCCGCGGGCAGGACGTCTGCGTTCGCCGCGCCCGCGGCGCGCTTAGGTGATCGCCTCCGGGGTGGTCAGCGCCGCCCCCTCGGCCCATGCGGCTTCGAAATCCTTGTCGCCCACCGTATCTCGCAGCGCCGCCACCGATTGCCGCCAGGCCGGGTCCCACACCGCCAAGCGCGCCGCGCCCATCCGCTGCCAGATGGCGTGTGCCGCGCCCAAAAGCCGGGCCGCTTCGCGGTGACCGCCGGCGGCGCCGGCCAGGGCGGCAAGGCATTCCAGGGTGTCGGCAATGCCGAAGTGCGCGTGCTTGTCGACGGCTATCGCGAGCACCTCGTGGGCATCTCGCTCGGCCTGGTCGGGGTCGCCGACCGCGATCGCCACCCGGGCGCGCGCAGTCAGGGCATACATCCGCACGGCCCAACCCGGCGCCGTCGCGATCGCCTCGTCGGCCCAGCGCCCAGCCGTGGCCACCTCCCCGTCCGCCAGCGCGGTCAGCGTATTGAGCGGGCGCAGGGGCGCGGCGAAACCCGGCAGCACGCTGCCGTGCTCCCACGCCGCCGCGGTCGCGGCCCGGGCCGTGTCGACATCACCCGCGGCCAGCACGGCGTGCGCCAACGCGAAGTGACCGACGCTGGCCGCCCGCCCGCCGAACTCGGACCCGACCTGCAGGCTGACCTGCGCCGCTGTGCGGGCCACGGCCGTGTCGCTCCGGATCGCCAGCGCGGTGCCCTGATGCCCGAGGGCCGCGGCCTGCAGTACCCCGTCGTGGGCGGCCTCCGCCTCAGCCGCCACCGCCCCGAGCTCGGCGACGGCGCCCGCCAAGTCGCCCTCCCAGATCCGGGCTATGCCCAGGCAGATCCGGCAGTGCCGCGAGTTGGAGCCGTCGCCGATGCTGTCGGCCAGGGAGCGTCCCTCCTCGGCGACCGCGCGTGCGGCGATCGGATCGCCTTCGGCGATCGCCGCGTCGGCCTGCCAGGTCAGGATCTGGCTCAGGCGCCACTTGTCGTCCAGCTCCCGGGCCAGTGCGAGCGCCTCGGCGAAGAATCCCCCGGCCAGCTCGGCGTTGTAGGCGGCGGTGAAGCCGCAGGCGGCCAGCGCACGGGCCAGCACGACGGGATCGCCGAGCTCGCGTGCCAGTGCCAGGGCCTGCTGCGCCCGGTCCAGGCTGTCGGCGCCCAGCAAGACCACGTCGAGCACCGCCTGGTCGGTCAGGGCCTGGGCGCGCACCCCGGCCGGCACCCCGGTGTCGTGGGCGAGCTCGGGGGTGAGGACGGCGTCGAACCATGCCAAGCCTTCGCGAGGCCGCCCGCGCGCGAGCCACAGCGGTTGCAGCGCCGACGCCAGCATTAACGCCGGTGCGACGTCGGCGTTGTCCCGGCTCCAGGCGAACGCTGCCCGCAGGTTGTCGATCTCCGTCTCGACCTGCTCGAGGCGCTGCTCGTAGTCGCGGCCGGCCGGCGCATCGAGCGCGGCCGCCAGCGCGGTGTAGTAGTCGCGGTGGCGGGACCGTACCGCGCGTCGGCCTCGCCGGACTCGACGAGCTTCTCCTGCGCGTACTGGCGCACGGTTTCCAGCAACCGGTTCCGGATGCCGGCCCCGACGTCGTCGGCGGCGCACCGCGGTGCGCGAACCGCCGGTCAGCAGGCGAAACCGGTCGTGCAGGCTGTCGAGGATCTCGGTCAGCGACAACGCCCGCACCCGCGCCGCCGCCAGCTCGATGGCCAGCGGCATCCCGTCGAGGCGTTGGCAGACCTCGGCCACCACCGCGGCGTTGTCGTCGGTGACGGTGAAACCAGGCTGCGCCAACCGCGCGGTCGGCGAACAGCTCGACCGCTTCGTCGGCCACCGACAGCGACAGCACCCGCCGCGTCGCCTCACCCCCGACGCCGATCGGCTCGTGACTCGTGGTCAGGATCGTCAGCCCCGGCGCGCCACCCAGCAGGGCGGTGATCAGCTCGGCGCACGCGTCCAGCAGATGTTCGCAGTTGTCGAGCACCATCAGCATGTCCCGGTCGCCGACGAACCGCAGCAGCGTGTCCATCGTCGAGCGGCCAGGCTGGTCGGGCAGTCCCAGCGACCGCGCCACGGTCAGCGGCGCGAGGTCCGGGTCGGTGATCGGCGCCAGATCCACATACCAGACTCCGTCGGCGTGTTCGGCGGCCAGCTGGTTCACCGCTTCGACCGCCCACCCCGCCGGCTCCGGTTAAGGTGACCATCTGGTTGCGGGCCAACAGGTTTCGCACCTCGGCTAGCTGCCCGCCGCGGCCGACGAAGCTGGTCAATCGTGACGGAACCTGATGCGCAGCAATGGTTTTCGTGGTCCGCAGCGGAGGGAAGTCGTTGACCAGGTCGGGGTGGCACATTTGCACCACTCGTTCCGGGAGCGGCAGATCGCGCAGCGGGTGGCTGCCAAGATCGGCCAGCCACACAGCTTTCGGCAGTTGGTCGACCACCAACTGTTCGGTTGCGCCGGACAGCAGCGTCTGGCCGCCGTGGCCCAGATCGCGCAGCCGCGCAGTCCGGTTGATCGTCGACCCGGCGTAGTTGCCCCCGTCGCGCAGTTGCACCTCGCCGGTGTGTATCCCGATGCGGAGCCGGATCGGGACCAGCGGGCGCCCGCTGCAATCCCAGCGCGCAGGACAGCGCATCCGACGCCCGGGCGAACGCCACCACGAAACTGTCGCCCTCGCCCTGCTCCACCGGGCGCACGCCGTCGTGCACCGCGACGATCTCCGACACGGTCTCGTTCAGCCGGGCGGCGGCGGCGGTCATCTGCTCGGGCTGCGTCTCCCACAGCCGCGTCGAGCCCTCGACGTCGCCCAGCAGCAACGTCACGGTGCCCGTCGGCAACAGCCCGCTCACACCAAGTGCGCTCCAGTCCACCAGCGGCACGTCCGCGCGTGGATCGATCTCGCTCATGTTAGCCAGCCTGCGCTGCACACGGGCGCAAAATAATCGGCGTAACCGCGCAATTACCGGCGGCTACCCGCGTAGCCGAGGCGTGCCAGGCCGCTTCCTGTGCCGGGCGCCCCTAGGTTTGCGGCAGCCGCACGTCGAGCACCGCGTACCGGCCCTGGCCCGCCTCGTCCAGCACCCACCCGATGGCCTCGCGCATCTGCGCCGGGGTGTGCACGTCGCGTCCGCTGCCCCCGCAGGCCCGGGCCAGCGCGGCGTAGTCGGTGGCCGAGGTCAGCCGAGTTCGGGAAAGTCGTTGTCGCGCACGGAGATTCCCTGCGGGTACAGCTCCGTCACCGGTGTCTTGGAGGCCAGGTAGGAGTGGTTGTTCAACACGACGGTCACGAACGGCGCACCGTAGCGATGCGCGGACCACAGCGCGGCGGTGGGCACCCCGAAGTTGAACGCCCCGTCGCCGCAGATCGCGACGACGGGTGCGTGCGGTCGGGCCAGCTTGATCCCGAAGGCGCCGCCCAGCGCCCAGCCCAACGCCGGTGCGCCGGTGTCGAAGAGCTGCCCGGGCGGCCGCCGCACCTGGCGGGCCACCGCGGGCCGGTTGGTCACGGCCTCCTGGACGACGACGGCGTCGTCGGGCAGCGCGCCGCCGAGCGCGGCCAGCATCGCGTCGGGGGCATCGGCGTCGCTGTCGGACTCGGCCCGGCGCGCCGCTTCCCGGCGGCGTTGCGCCACTTGTGATTCCACCGCACCGCGGCGGGTGCTCCACTTCTCGCGCAGCTCGTCGTTGACCAGCCGCAGCAGGGTCTGCTCGAGCAGCAGCAGCAGCGCGACCCGGGTGTCGGCGGTCAACGCGATTTCGACCGGGTAGGACCACAGCGGCATGCTCGGCTTGACCGGATCGGCGTCGATCTGCACCACCCAGGCCGACGCGGGCGGGGCCAACTGTGCGGGCACCCACGGCACTTCGCAGTCCAGCGGCAGCACGGTGTCGGCGTCCTGCAGCGGGGCCGCGTCGCCGGTGACGTGCAGCGGATGCCCGGGCAGCATGTTGGCGCGGTCGCCCTGGTCGACCACCGGCGCGCCGAGGATCTCGGCGATGCGGGCCAGCACGGTCGCGGCGGCGGTGCGGGCGGTGACGATGACCACCCGCTGCCCGGCAACCAGGATCCCGGCCAGCCGGCCCAGCGTGGCGGGGTCGGGGCCGGGCGGAACGGCCGGCGGCAGCCGTCGCTGCAACGCCCGGCCGCCGGCCTCCATCAGGGCTTCGCGCGGCAGCATGACGTAGGCCGGTCCGGGCGGGCTGGACTGGGCGACCTGGAATGCCCGGCGGACGATGGGGGCCAGCTCACGCCCGCGCGGAACCTCCATGTGCCACTTGGCGTAGTTGCGCATTACGGCGGGCTGGTCGAGTTGTTCCTGCTGCCAATGAATGTGGGTGTCGCGGTGGCCGCGGACGTCGAACTGTAGGGGGTGCGCCCGGCGAATACCACCACCGGAGTTCCGTTGCGCTGCACGTTGTGCAGCCGGCAACCCAGGTTCAGCGTCCCGGCGTCGACGTGCATCGTGACCGCCTGCGGCCGGCCGCTGGCCATGTGGTGGCCGATGGCCGCCGCCAGGGCGACGCTTTCGTGCACGCACAGCACCGCCCGCGGACTGGGCGTACCGGCGGCGCGCGCCGCCGCGAGCGCTTCCTGGATGGGCGCCGAGTCGGTTCCGGGGTTGATGAAGAAGTCCGCGACTCCCTCGTCGGCCAGGAGCGCGATCAGGTCCGCCGCCGCCTCGGGTCCGTCGAGTGGATTGTCTAGCGTCATGGCTGCCGTTCTCCTATCGACGTCGCCGACCTCGCAAATCCCCCTCGTGTCTCGGATGAGATCTTCAAGATACGTTCCGCGTCGGCGTTGTAGATCCTTTTTCGACGGGGCTCGGCGCTGCGGGGTCGAAGCCAACGGGTACCCCGGCAGCGGCCGGCTACTCCATACAGTGGTTGCCGTGTCAAAGAGCTTGCCGCTTAACGGTTTCGGTGTTGGATGGCGAGCCTTCGCGGGGCGGTCGGGCACCGCCGCGGTTTGACGGCCGAAACTTGTCGGACCCCGCTGTCATGATGTTGTCATGTCCCCGAGCGTGATGGCAGCTGAGGTGGAGGTGCGTCCTTACGATCGGTTGGCGGTGCTGTTTGACGAGTTGGCGGAGTTGACCGGGCAACGTAATGCGATTGATGGGCGCATCGTGGAGATCGTCGCGCAGATCGAGCGCAAGCAGCTGTGGGGTCGCACCGGGGCGCGGTCTTTAGCGGCGCTGGTGGCCTGGAAGACGGGCTGCTCACCGAGCAATGCCGAGACGATCGCGACCGTGGCGCGGCGGTTGGGCTCGTTTCCCCGCTGCGCGGCCGGTCTGCGGGAGGCCGGTTGTCGCTGGACCAGCTCGGGGTGATCGCGCAGCGTGCCGGGGAGGGATCCGATGAACACTACGCGCAGCTGGCCGCGGTGACCACGGTCAACCAGCTGCGCACCGCGGTCAAGCCGGAACCGCGGCCCCAACCCACGGCCAAGCCGGCACCGCAGCCCGGCATCACCAAGACCTCCGACGACGAGGAGCTCAGCTGCTGACGGATCAAGCTCGACCGCCTCGATACGGCCAAATTCGACGCCGCCCTGGCCGCGCACCGCGAAGCGCTGGTCGCCGAATGGAAACGCGACCACGATCGCGCGCCGGTGAGCAGGTGCCGCCGTTGCCGGGCACGCTCGAGGCGTTTATCCGCCTGATCGAAACCGGCTGGGACGCCGAGGCCGCCCGCCGCCCCCACGGCCACCACACCACCGTGGTGGTACACGTCGACGCCGCCCAACGCGTCGCCGGCCTGCACCTGGGCCCGCTGCTGTCCGACGCCGAGCGCCGCTATCTGACCTGTGATGCCACCTACGAGGTGTGGGTCGAACGCGACGGCCAACCAATCGGCGTGGGCAGGTCGACCCGGGTGATCAACCGGCGGCTGCGCCGCGCCCTCGAACACCGCCACCGCGGCTGCGCGATCCCCGGCCGTGGCGCCACCCGCGGCCTGCACGCCCACCACCTGCAGCACTGGGAAGACGGCGGCCCCACCGAACTGAACAACCTGGTCCTGGTCTGCCCCTATCACCACCGCGGCGAGCTCACCATCACCGGCCCCGCCGACGCCCTTCTCGTCACCGACACCACCGGGCAGCACCTGGAACCAGGATCACCGGCCCGCAAACCGACCAGACCCCCACCCTCCGTCCCACCCTGTCCCAGACCCCTCGGCGAACGCGCCGAGGGGTGGTGGTACGACCCCTTCCAACCCCAACCACCACCGGCGACGAATTAGGCGCGTAGCGTCTCACCAAAACCCTTGCGGTCTAATGCTTTACGTGTCGACCGAGCCGATTCAGGAACGCCCGGAAAGCTTTTCGCGCAAGCGGCGGTTGACCGGTTCGGGCAGCAGCTCCGACACGTCACCGCCAAGCATGGAGACCTCCTTGGCCAGCGACGACGACACGAACGAATAGCGCGGCGCGGTCGCGACGAAAAACGTGTCCACACCGGCGATGTGCTTGTTCATCTGCGCCATCTGCAACTCGTATTCGAAGTCGGTGCCGGTGCGCAGGCCCTTGACGATGGCGGTCATGCCACGCGACCTGACGAAGTCGACCACCAGCCCCCGTCCGGCCTCCACCCGCAGGTTGCTCAGATGCGTGGTCGATTCCTCGATCATCGCGATCCGCTCGTCGAGGTCGAACATGCCCTTCTTGGCGGGATTGGTCAGGATCGCGACCACCACCTCGGCGAATTGGGCCGACGCGCGCTCGAAGACGTCGACGTGGCCCAGCGTCACCGGGTCGAACGACCCGGGGCAGACGGCGCCGGTCATGCGGGCCGTCCCCGCCTGGCGGGTGAATTCCGAGCGGCGCGCATGACGCGCGCCGACGACGAGGCAGAGCGAAAGCGATGCTGAGGAGCGGCGCCCATGACGAACGACGGTACACGCCCGCTCACAGCCGCTCGGCCAGCTCCAAACGAGTGTCGCCGTATACCCGATGCGGCCAACCGGACCAGCCGGCGGGCCAACTCAGCGGCGCACTGCCGGCGGGGCGCTCCACCACCGCGACGCTGCCCGCGCGCACCCAGCCGTGCGCGGCCAGCGCCGCCAGCACGGCGTCGATCTCGGCGGCGCCGACGTCGTAGGGCGGGTCGGCGAGCACCAGATCGACCGCGGTCGCGGCGCCGCCGGCCAGCACGGCCGCGACCGCGCCGCGGCGCAGCGTCGCACCGGGCAGCCCCAGGGTGTCGATGTTGCGGGCGATCACCGCCGCGGCGCGGGGGTCGGACTCGACGGACAGTGCGGTCGCGGCGCCGCGGGAGATCGCCTCCAGGCCCAGGGCGCCCGAACCGGCATAGAGGTCCAGCACCGCCAGGCCGGTCAGCTCGCGGCGCGCGGCCAGGATGTTGAACAGCGATTCGCGGACCCGGTCGGTGGTGGGCCGAGTGCACCGGGGCGGCACGGCGAGGCGGCGACCCCCGGCCACGCCGCCGATGATCCGGGTCATCCGCGCACCCCTACAGCAGGGTCGACCAAATAGTCCCAGAACCGGACCATGATCAGCAGAAACACCGCGTTGAACCACAGCGCGACGATCGACCACCGCCACTGGAACAGCAGCCAGCCCGGGCCGGACCGGCGGTCCCCCAGCGCAGGGCGGTAGGCGATCGAGGCGACCACCACCAGCAGCGCGATGGTCACCACCCACACCACCATGCAGTACGGGCACAGCGCGCCGATGCGATACAGGCTCTGGAAGATCAGCCAGTGCACGAACACCGCGCCGACCACCAGACCCGCCGTCAGTCCGATCCAATACCATTGCGGCAGAACCACTTTCGTCACCGCTAGCAGGCCGGTGACCACCACCACGGTGAACGCCACCAGGCCGATCAGCGGGTTGGGGAAGCCCAGCAGCGACGCCTGCGGGGTGATCATCACCGACCCACAGGACAGGATCGGGTTGATGTTGCAGGACGGCACATACGCCGGGTCGAGCAGGATGTCGATCTTCTCCAGCGTCAGCGTCACCGACGCGACCAGGCCGATCACCCCGGCGACCAGCACCGACCAGGCGCTCAGCGCCGGCACCGCCGGCCCGGCCGACGAATCCGGGGTCAGGCCGGTCGATTCCGTCGCCACCGCACCGGTCACATGGCGGCCGGCGCGACCGCGCCGTCCAGCCCCAGGATGTCGCCCACGATCTCCTTGATCTTGCCGACCAGGGCATCGGGCGTGGACGGGTCGTAGTCCTCGCCGTTGATCTTGATCGTCGGCGTGACGCGAATCTTGGCGGCCTCCGCCTCACCGGTGACCTTGGCGATGTACTTGCTGCTGTTGATGCAGTCCGGAACCCTGCCCACCACGCCGGATTCGCGGGCGAGCTCGATCAGCCGCGCGTTGTCCGGGAACGTCTTGCCGGTCTCGCTGGGCTGGATGGCGGTGCTGAACAACGCGGTGTGGAACCGGCGGAAAGCGTCCAGGGACTCGTCGGCGACGCACAGCGCCGCGGCGCCGGCCCGCGATGAATAGTTCTGGTTTCGCGGGCTGTCGAGGATCGACACCATGGAGTAGTCGGCCGCGATGGCGCCGAGGTCGATCAGCTTGGACACCATGGGGCCGAAGGTGCGCTCGAAGCTGCCGCAGGCCGGGCACAGGAAGTCCTCGTAGAGGGTCACGACGGCCTTAGGGTTACTGCTGCCGGGCTGGATGACCAGCTTGCTCGACGTCACCCGCACCGTGTCGCCGGCGCCGGTGGGCCCGGCCTTCTTGTGGTGTGAGGTCACGATGTAGAAGACCAGGGCGACGGCGAAGATGACGACGAACGCGGTGCCGCCGATCTGGACGAATCGCCCGGACTTGCCGCCGGAGGCCGACTTCATGTCGAATCGCGGGGGACGTTTGGGGTTGTCGGCCACGGGTTACCTGATCTTTCGTCACTCGAGTTGTCGGTCTGCCGACAAAGCGATCGGACAAGGCGCCTCTAGATTACCGGCGCCGCCCGTCGCACGGATCAGACCCGGCTCAGGTACGCGCGCAGCGCCGAGATCAACTCGCTGGTGGCCACCATGTCGCCGCCGAGCTGGAACAGGTTGGCGAAGCCGTGCGTCAGCGAGCCCAGATACCGCAGGTCCACCGGGGTGCCGGCGGCGCGCAGCGCCTCGGCGTAGCTCTGGCCCTCGTCGCGCAGCGGGTCGAAGCCGGCCACCGCGATCAGCGCCGGGGCCAGGCCGGCCAGCGATTCGGCCAGCGCCGGCGACACCCGCGGGCCCGTCCGGTCCAGCCCCGAGTTCCGCAGGTACTGCGATTCGAACCAGTCGATGTCGCACTTGGTCAGCAGGAAGCCGCGGGAGAACAGGCTCAGCGACCGGGTCCGGGCGGTGAAGTCGGTGCGCGGGTAGATCAGCCACTGCAGCACCGGTGCCGGGCCGCCCACGTCGCGGGCCAGCTGGCTGACGACGGCGGCCAGGTTGCCGCCGGCGCTGTCGCCGCCGACCGCCACTCGCCCGGGGGTCGCGCTCAGCTCGCCGGCATGCTCATGCGCCCAGGTGAGGGCGGCGTACGCGTCGTCGATGGCGGCCGGCGCGGGATGCTCGGGCGCCAGCCGGTAGTCGATCGAGAGCACGTGGATGCCGGCGTCGCGGCAGGTCAGCCGGCACAGCGAGTCGTGGGTGTCCAGGTCGCCGATCGACCAGCCGCCGCCGTGGTAGAAGACCAGCACCGGGGCCTGGGTCTCGCCGCCGGCGGGCCGATAGTGCCGCGCCGGGATGTCGCCGGCCGGGCCGGGCAGCGCCAGTTCGGCGACGTCGACGTGGATCTGCGGGCCGGGGAACCCCACCGTGGACTCGTGCATCTGGGCGCGGGACAGCTCGGGGTCGTCGTCGACCACCAGGCCGTCGATGCCGACGGCGCGCAGACCGGACAGCATCAGCTGCAGGGTCGGGTCGAGCGTGTTGCCGTCGGTGATGACCGAGCGGCCGCGCACCAGGCCGCGGCGCACGGCGGTCGGGATCCACGGGATGACCTTGACCCCGACGCTGGTGACGGCGCCCTGGATGCGGTTGGTCAGCGGCATCGACCCGCGCTGCGCGCCGGGGTCGACGGGTGCGGTGTCGGTCAGCGGCTTGGTCATGGGGCTACTCCCCCCTCGCACGAACGTGGGACCGCCCGACGACGAACGGTTGTTCACTGCCGCCGCCCCGTCGTCGCCGTCGTCACGGAGGCTAACTGTACGTGGTGGCCCGCCTGGTGCTGAAGGGCGCGGATAGACACCTGCCCAGGTCGTGGTGAGGAGACATTTGCTCACTCGGTAAGATCGTGATCCCAAAGTCGGTAAAGCCTTCACGGATTGCGGGCAGCTTCGACGTGTTCGATTTCGATTTCGGCGCCGAAACGGCATTGACCTCCTCGCGCGATGACGGCCCCGGCTCGATGCACACGAACGTTTGACTTCACAGGCAGGTGAATGAATTGACTGGCGAGTCGGGCTCCGCCGCACCCTCGACTGCTCTCAACGACGAAAACACGATGCCGGTGCTGGGCCTCGGTGTCGCGGAGTTGTCGGATGACGAGACCGAACGCGCGGTGTCGGCGGCGCTGGAGGTCGGCTGCCGGCTCATCGACACCGCCGCGGCCTACGGCAACGAGGCCGCCGTCGGGCGCGCCATCGCCGCCTCGGGGATCCCGCGCGCCGAGCTGTTCGTCACCACCAAGCTGGCCACCACCGACCAGGGCTTCAAAGGGGCGATGGACGCCTGCGAGGCCAGCCTGGAGCGGCTCGGGCTGGACTACGTCGACCTGTACCTGATTCACTGGCCGGCCCCCGCGCTGGGCACCTACGTGAACTCCTTCGGCGGCATGATCCAGTCCCGCGGCAACAGCCACGCCCGCTCGATCGGCGTCTCCAACTTCACCGCGGAGTACCTGACGACGGTCATCGACCTCACGTTCGTCACCCCGGCGGTCAACCAGATCGAGCTGCACCCGCTGCTCAACCAGGAAGCGCTGCGCAAGACCAACGCCGAGCACAACGTGGTCACCCAGTCCTATACGCCGCTGGCGCTGGGCAAGCTGAACGACCACCCAACGGTGAACTCGGTGGCCGCCGAATACGGCAAGACCGCGTCGCAGGTGCTGCTGCGGTGGAACCTGCAGTTGGGCAACGCGGTGATCTTTCGGTCGGCCAACGCCGAGCACATCGCCAGCGACTTCGACGTGTTCGACTTCGAGCTGGCCGCCGAGCACATGGACGCCATCAACGCGCTCAACGGCGGCACCCGGCTGCGCCCGGACCCCGACACCTACGAGGGCTCCTAACCGCTACCCCGCGGGGCAGGTGGCCGCGGCCTGACGCAGCACACCGGTGGACGCCTGGTCCACCGGCAGCGCATAGCCGCGCAGCACCGCGATGAACTGCATAGCGTATTGGCAGTGGAACGCCGCGTTCGGCGGCATCTACTGCGCGGGCGCCGCATCGCCCTTGTCCTGGTTGGCCTGCCCGTCGACGGCCAGCAGGTTGGCCGGATCGTTGGCGAACCGCAGCCGCTCGGGCCCCGGCCACGCGTAGGCGCCCATGTCCCAGGCGTAGGCGAGCGGGACGATGTGGTCGATCTGGACGGACTCGCCGACCTTGGGGCCGCGCTGGAAGGCGATGGTCTTGTTGGTGTACAGGTCGTGCAGCGTGCCGGTGGCCACCGCGTCCGGACACCGCTTGACCGACACATACGTCTTGTCGACGAGATCGCGGTTGAGGATGTCGTCGCGGGTGTCACATCCGTTGTGCCCCATGGGCGCATCGTTGTCGTCGTCGTCCCAGGCGTCGCCGAACGCCGAGCGCAGGTAGTCGTAGCGATGCTGGCGCACCGGCAGCACCGCGATGCCGGCCAGCACGTCGGTGCCCGGCTGCACGGTCGGAACGTCCGCGCGCAGCGTATTCGGCGGCATGCCGGGTCGAGGAGCCGACGGCCTGGTAGGCGACCAGCACGGCCAGCGCGGCGGCCGCGGCCAGCCACAGCAGCACCTTGCGGTTGACGTTCATGACTTGTCCAGGTATTCGATGCGGTCGGTGTCGGTAAATCGTGCGGCCAGCACCGACAATCCGGGGTCGAAGCGGTTACCGGCGTAAGCCTGGACGCAGAAGTCGCGGGCGACCTCGATGTACTCCTGGTGGTCGGCTAGACTCAGCAGCCGCAGCGTCACCGCCCTGCCGGACTGGTTGCGGCCCAACACATCTCCCTCCCGCCGCTCCCTGAGGTCGAGGTCGGCCAGCGCGAAGCCGTCCATCGTCTCGGCCACCGCGGTCAACCGCCGGCCGGACGGCGAGTCCGGCGCGGCCCAGCTGGCGAACAGGCACAGGCTGGGATGCTCGCCGCGCCCGATCCGCCCGCGCAGCTGGTGCAGCTGGCTGATGCCGAACCGATCGGCGTCCATCACCAGCATGACGGTGACGTTGGGGACGTCCACGCCCACCTCGATCACGGTGGTGCACACCAGCACATCGATGTCGCCGGCGCGGAACGCGGCCATCACGGCGTCCTTCTCCTCGGCCGAGAGCCGGCCGTGCATCAGCCCGAGCCGCAACTGCGCCAGCTCCTGCGAACGCAGCCGGGCGTAGAGCCCCTCGGCGGTTTCGGGGGCCTTGGCGTTCTGGTCCGCCGCCCCGTCGTCGTCGCTCTCGTCGATGCGCGCCGCCACCACGTAGGCCTGACGCCCGGCGGCCACCTCTTCGCCGATGCGCCGCCACGCCCGGCCCAACCAGGCGGGCTTGTCCTTGACGAAGATGACGTTGCTGGTGATGGGCCGGCGCCCGCGCGGAAGTTCGCGCAGCGTCGAGGTTTCCAGGTCTCCGTACACGGTGAGCGCCACGGTACGCGGTATCGGCGTCGCCGTCATCACCAGCAGATGCGGCGTCACCCCGGGACGAGCCTTGGCGCGCAACCGATCTCGCTGCTCGACACCGAAGCGGTGCTGTTCGTCGACCACCACCATGCCCAGGTTGTGGAACTCCACCGCGTCCTGCAGCAACGCGTGGGTGCCGACGACGATCCCCACCTGGCCGCAGGCCACCTCGTCGCGAACCTGTTTCTTCTGCGCCGCGGTCATCGACCCGCTGAGCAACGCCAGCCTTGTGACGTTGTCCGCCCCACCCAGCTGGCCGGCCATCGCCAACGGGCCGAGAACGTCGCGCATCGACCGAAGATGTTGCGCTGCAAGCACTTCCGTCGGTGCCAGCAGCGCGCACTGGTAGCCGGCGTCCACCATCTGCAGCATCGCCAGCACCGAGACGATGGTCTTTCCGGAGCCCACCTCGCCCTGCAGCAGCCGATTCAGCGGCCGGGTCGACGCGAGCCCGTCGGACAGCACGCCCACCACCTCCCGCTGTCCGGCGGTCAACTCGAAGGGCAAGCGCCGCAACAGTTCCGCAGCCAGCCCGTCCGGGCGGGGCGGGGCCGGCGGCCCGGATTCGGTGAGCTCGCCGTGCCGGTGGGCCACCAGCGCCCACTGCAAACCCACGGCCTCGTCGAAGGTCAGGCGCTCGCGTGCCCGCCGCCGACGGACCTCGCTCTCGGCGAGATGGATGTCGCGCAGCGCCTGATCCTCGCCGACCAGGTCGAATTTCGCACGCAGCTGCTCGGGCAGCGGGTCGGGCACCGGGTCGAGCACGTCGAGCACCAGGCGCACGCACGAAAAGATGTCCCAGCTCTGCATTTTCGTGCTGGCCGGATAGATCGGGAAGAAGTGGCGTTCGTAGGCGTCCAGCACCTCTTCGCCGCTGGCGCCGGAGGCGTTGGCGATGTTCATCAGGGATCGGGTGCCCTTGTTGCGGCCGTCCGGGGAGTCGAGGATGAGGAAGGCCGGGTGGGTGAGCTGCATGACGTTCTTGAAGAAGCCCACCTCGCCGGAGAGCATCACCTTGGTGCCCTCGGTAAGGACTTTTTTCAGGTAGTTCGCGTTGAAGAAGGTGGCGGTCACCTTGTTGCGGCCCGCACCCAGCGTGACGCGGTGGCAGACCTTCTTCGGGGTCTTCTTCATCGGCCACGTCTTGGTTTCGGTGATCGTGTCGATGATGGTGATGTGTTCGCCGGCCGGCGGCCGCTTGTCGTCGGCGCCCCAGCGGCTCGCCCCCTCAGTGTAGCTGCGCGGGTAGTGGCGCAGCAGGTCGTCGACGGTGCGGATGTCGAACAACTCCTCGAGCTGTTCGGCGGCCTTGGCTCCCACCACGAAGTCCAGCCGGTCGGTCAGCGAGGCCATCGCTATTCGACCCCGATCAGAAGCACGTCGCCGTGATGGCCGGTGCGGTAGGTGACCAGCTCGGTGCCCGGGTGATGGTCGTGCATGTGTTCGTCCAGGATGTCGACGACCGCGCCGGCATAAGCATCCGAGCCGTCGGCGTCGAGGCCGGCGCCCAGCAACACCGTCACCAGGTCGCCGCCCGAGGCCAGCAGCAGATCGAGCAGACCGATCGCCGCCCCGACCGCGTCGGCGGCCACGATCAGCACCTCACCGCCGGCGATGCCGAGGCCGTCGCCGGGGCGGCAACTCCCCGCCCAGGTCAACGCGGTCTCGGTGGCAATGCGCACCGATCCGTGCCGCGCCGCCCCGGCGGCGCGGGCCATGGTGTAGCCGTCGTCGACGGCCTGCCAGCCGGTGTCGTGCACGGCCAGCGCGGCCAGCCCCCGCACCATCGACTCGGTCGGGATGGGCACCACGTCGATGCCCCAGCTGATGGCCGAGGTGCAGCCGGCGACCAGTTCCTCGGCGGCCACATAACCGTTGGGCAGCACCATCACCTGCGCGGCGCCGGTGTCGACGACGGCCCGCATCAGCTGGTGCGCGCTGATAGTGGTCACCGGATCGGCCGCGCCGGGTCGCGCTGCAGCACGCAGGCGCCTTCGCTGGAGAACAGGCCGGCCGCGCCGTCGCCGTCGACGACGGCCAGCACCGCGCGTTCCCGCGTCCAGCCGCCCGCGGGCAGCCCGGGGCCGCCGGAGCTCAACGCCGAGATCACGATGCGGCTGAGCCGTCCGGCCGCCAGCCTGGCTTCCACGGCGGCGCCGGCGTCGTCGGTGTGCACGTGCACCGAATAGGTGTGCTGGGCCGACGACGGCGCCGAGGCGATACCGACTGAATCGCCCAGCTCGGTGAGCCGGTCGCGCAGCGCGTCGGCCGCCGCGGGCGCGCAGTCGTCCAGCCGGTACATCACCTCGAACTGCGGCGCCGGGCGGGGCGCGGCGGCCTCCGATGCGGCCGTCCGCGGCGCGAGCCAGTAGACGGTGCGGGCCGGCGCCTGGCCGGTGATGGTGGTGCGCAGCGCGTCCAGCAGCACCAGCAGCCCGCGCCCGCCGGCGTCCACGGCGCTGGCGTCGGCCAGCACGGTCGAGCTGCTCGGGCGTCTTCTCCAGGGCGGTCACCGCCGCGTCGCCGGCGGCGATGACCGCCGCGGTGAGTCCCTCGCCGGCCCGGGCGCACCGCGCCACGGCGGTGGCGGCCGCGCACAGCATCGAGACGATGGCCCCCGGGATCTCCTCACCGCCCATCGAGGTGATGGCCAGCTCCACGGCGCGCTGCAGCGCCGCACCCAGCACGGCCGCCTCGATGCGCGCCAGCTCACCACCGGCCCGGGCCGCGGCCGTCGCGGTGACGTCGGCGACGCCGCGCAGGATCTGCGACAGGATCACCCCGGAGTTGCCGCGGGCGCCGTTCAGCGCGCCGGTGTACAGCGCCGCGGCAGCCCGGGCGACGCAGCCGGGGCCGCCGGCCGCCTGCAGCTCGGCCAGCGCCGAACGCATGGTGAAAAGCATGTTGGCGCCGGTGTCGGAGTCGGCGACGGGGAAGACGTTGAGCCGGTTGATCTCGTCGATGTGGGTGATGAGGTCACTGACGGCGGTGTGCGCCCAGTCCCGCAGGGCCGCCGCGTCCAGCGGACGATCGTGCGAGGTCCACGAACTGCCCAGGGTTACCCACCTCCTCTGCGCCGCCACCCGGTGGGCGCCAGCGTAGCCCGGCGACGCGGGCGCTGCGCCCGGTTACTCCCCGCCGATGGGAAGATCGGGTACCGCGGGCGCGGCTAATAACCCTGCCGGATACCGGGATTGGCCTGCCCCACCAGCAGCCGCTGATTGCTGCCGTCGGGACTGACGCCGTAGCGGCCCATCTGATAGTTCATCGACGCGCACGCGGCGGCCACCGGATCCCACGCCGAATTCGACGTCCCCGGCTGGTGGAACGCCGCGAACGTGTCCGGCATCAGCTGCCACGGGCCCCGCGTGGCGTGCAGCGGGCCGCCGTCGAGCTGGGCCGGCCCATACGCGTTGCTGTCGGCCAGGTTGATCGCCGCCAAGTGAAACTGGGATTCGTGGTCGGCGATCGTCATCATGCCGTCGATCCAGCGGCCACGGGCCGACGCGTCGGTGACCCCGATCCGCGTCAGCGCCTCCTCGAGGTAGCCGCGGATCGCCTCGGGGCCGTCCGCCCACGCTCTGCGCCCGTCGAACGCGACCTGCCGCAGCTGGATACCGCCACGCACGGCGGCCACCTCGTGCACCGCGGGACGGGGCTCCGCGGGCGGCCACCACCACCACGTCGGCGCGGCCCGAAGGGCTCGCGATGCTCTCGGGCCGGGGCCGCCCTGGCCGATGTCGGACTGCCCGCCCACCGCCGTCGGGCAATTGACCGACTCGCTACCGATGGCGAGACTGCCCAGAGCCACCACCGCGTAGGCCGTCGCCATTCGGCGCAGCCTCAAAACCCACCGTCGTACGTCCACCGGAGAGCCACGCCGGGTTTCGGCGCGGGCTGGACCGGCGGTGTTTTCGGCGCGCGCAACCACCCCGCGCACTCTCCTCGAACTGCCGATATTTGCTTCCCAGCCTCATCCACAGCGCCGCGCGGGCCGGCACCGCCGGGAAGAAGACTTCAGCCCAACCGGCGCGCCGTCCGCGCCTGGTACAGGCAGCGACCGCGCCGACCATCGGCGGCGCCGCTATCCTAACGACCGCGCGCGCCGGCAACCTCGCTGCGAGCCGGTATTGTGATCGACTCCATGTCGGCGGCGCGCATGGCTCCAGCACACAGTGACCGCACGTCAGCGTTTTGGTGGTTGCCCCGACAGTCGGTATCCTCGGTTGGGCCCGGGCGAACCCGGGCCGTCCCGGCCGCGGAGGCAGACCGCCGAGCCGGACCCCCGAGATTTGAGGAGCTTGAACCATGGCCGCTGTGTGCGACATCTGCGGGAAAGGCCCCGGCTTCGGCAAGTCGGTGTCGCACTCCCACCGCCGCACCAGCCGCCGGTGGAACCCCAACGTCCAGACGGTGCACGCGGTCGCCCGTCCGGGCGGCAACAAGCAGCGCCTCAACGTGTGCGCCTCGTGCATCAAGGCCGGCAAGGTCGTCCGGGGCTGACCAGTCCCGTCGCTCACATGACGACGTGGCCGGCGTCCACCGGGATGGCCACCCCCGTAACGTAGCGTGACCGCGGCCCGGCCAGCCACAGCACCGCCTCGGTGACGTCGCGCGACTCGACCAGCGGCACCTCGGCAGCAGGGTCTGCGACAGCGCCGGGTTCGGATTCTCCAGCATCCGGTTCACCACGAAATCGTTGAGGATCATCGGCGTCGCGACCCCGCTCAGGTGTACCGAGTTCACCCGAATCTTGTGCGGCGCATAGGCATTCGCCGCCGAGCGCATCAGGCCGACCACACCGTGTTTGGACGCGGCGTAGGCGAACATCGCCGCGCTGCCGTCGCCACCGCGCCCGGTCAGACCCTGTGACGAACTGACCAGCACCACCGAGCCGCCGCGGCCCTTGCGTACGATCGAGGGGACCGTCGCCAGCATGGTGTGCCACACGCCCTTGAGGTTGGTGTCCACTATACGTGTTGAACACCGGTTCGGACTCGGCCTCGGTGAGGCCGATGGCCACCACCTCGGCGTTGGCGACGACGACGTCGATGTCGCCGAGCCGGTCGATGCCCACCTGCACTCCGGCCCGCAACGCCTGCAGGTCGCGGACGTCGGCGATCACCGGAACCGCTGCGCGGCCCGCGGATTCGACCAGCCGCACGGTTTCGGCGAGCTCGGCGTCGGTGCCCCGGGCGTAGGGAATGGCCGGCAGGTCGGCGCAGATGTCACGACGATGACGTCGGCGTCCTGCTGCGCCAACGCGACGGCGTGGCTGCGGCCCTGCCCACGCGCGGCGTTGGTGACGACGGCGACCGTGTTGTCGAATTCGCCCATGGCCGACCTCCCTAGACCCTCAGTTCCGTGCCGGTCTCGCGCTCGGCGAAGGCCACCAGTCGCGCGGCCGTGTCGTAATCGCAGGCCAGCGGGGTGCGCCCGATCAGCACCGGGCCGCCGCGCAGCCCGAACCTGCCGCTGACCCCGACGTAGCTGCCCGGCGGGATCGGCTCGCTGATGCAGTACAGGGTGGGCGCCGCGCCCTCGTCGATGTCGTTGGCCAGCCGGTCGGCCACCATTTTGACCGCCTTGTGCGCCGCCGCCTTCAGCGGCGCGTCGCCCAGGTTGGACAGATTCGACGCCACCCAACCCGGTGGGTCAGCTGGGTGACGATCGGCGACCCCGCCGCGCGCAGCCGGCGGTCCAGCTCGAGCCCCCACAGCATGACCGCGAGCTTGGACTGCGCGTAGGCGCCCAGCCGGGTCCACTTGTGCCGGCGCAGATGCAGGTCGTCGAGATGCAGCGTCGCCGAGCGGTGCGCGTCGGAGCCGACGTTGATGATCTGGCTGCGCACCTTGGGCAGCAGCAGGTTGGTCAGCGCGAACGGCCCGAGCAGGTTGGTGCCCAGCGTCATCTCGAAGCCGTCGACCGTCTCGGTGCGCCGGTCGGTCAGGGCGCCGGCGTTGTTGATCAGGATGTCCACCGGCGCCTCGATCCGGTCGGCGAAGGCGCGCACCGACGACAGGTCGGCCAGGTCGAGCTTTTCCACGGCGGTCGACCCGCCCATCTTGGCCGCGCGTTGCTTCTCGAGTTCGGTGTTGCGCACGGCCAGGATTACCTCGGTGCCGGCCTTGGCCAGGGCATGGGCGGTGCCCAGCCCGACGCCGTTGGTGGCTCCTGTCACGATCACGCGTTTGCCGGTGAGGTCGCCCAGCCGGTCCGGGATCCACGGTGGTCACGGCGAACCAGAGTAATGGTCGGTTCTATGTAAGTTGGACCGGTTCTGCCAACATAAGAGCCGACGACTCCGAGGCGGTTCGACATGACTGACAGCGCCACCGAGATCACCAACCTCATCTACACCTACGCGCAGCTGCTCGACGGCGGCGACCTGGACGGGGTGGCCCGGCTCTTCGAACACGGCCGCATCTGCGGTGTGCAGGACGGCCCGCCGGAAACGGTGTTCGCCGGCTCGGCCCGGGTGCGCCAGATGTACGAGATGGCCACCCGCATCTACGAGGACGGCACCCCGAAGACCAAACACAACACCACCAACGTGCAGCTCGACATCGACGAGGAGCGGGGTACCGCGCGCAGTACCTCCTATCGGTGGCGCAGACCTGGCTGGGCCGGGCCAACGCGTCGGACGCAATGCGCGCACGGTTCGACGACGCGTTCGCCGAGGTGATGTTCTCGGCGGCGATCTGGTCGTCCAATCAGGACAAGCTGCGGCCGAAGGTCAGCTGCATCACCCGGCTGGCGCACCCCATGGACGGCCGCCGGGTTCCCGGATCACGTTGGGGCACTGACAATCCCGACAGCGTGTACCGGGTGATCCCGATCTCCGGTGAGGAGAGCTACGAGATCCACGGCCGGGTCGGCGAACACCGGATGCCCGAGAACTACTTCACGCTGTGGGACGCCCGGATGGGCACCATCGACGTGCTCAACGGCCGTACCATGCGGGTCGAGCCGGACGGCAGCTTCACCATCACCGTGAACGCGCAACCCGCCAACGGCCGCCCCAATCATGTGCGGACTTCCCCTGCGGCGCACGAGTTCTACATCCGCGACATGCTGCTGGACTGGGACCGCGACGACCCCAATTACTTCGAGGTGCAACGACTCGGCGGCCCGCCGGCGAAACCGGCGCGCACGCTCGACGAGCAGGCCGAGGCGACCGCGGCGATGATGGCCTACTTCGCCGATTTCACCGGCAGGCTCAGCCACGGCGTGTACAAGATGCCGGCCAACCGTTTCGATCTGGCCTGGTCGGCGGAGAAGGCCGGCGCCATGCGCAACCAGGTGTACGTGATGGGCCGGTTCGACCTCGCACCGGACGAGTCGTTCGTCGTCGAGGTGAATGATGGTGGCGCGGAATACTTCACAGTGCCGCTGAGCAACATCTGGGGCCACCACCCTGGACATCGTCGACCGCACCGGCAGCCTCAACAAGGCGCAGTCCGTCGCCAACGAGGACGGCAGCTACACCTACGTGATCGCGCCCACCGATCCCGGCGTGGCCGACTGGATCGACTCCGACGGCCTGCGCGAGGCCATCCTGACGCTGCGGATGGCCGAGTTCGGCGAGCACGGCCCCCGCGAAGACCTCGGCGCCTGCGGCCGCGTCGTCAAGCTGGACCGGCTCGACACCGAGGTGGCGCACCTGCCGCGGGTGAGCCCGCAGCAGCGGGCCGCCGAACTCGCGCAGCGACGGGCCGGCTATCTGCGCCACCTACCCGAAGGGACGATCTAGCGATGGCACGCTGGCTGATCACGGGATGCTCCACCGGCTTCGGCCGCGAAATCGCCAGTGCGGCACTGCAAGCCGGCCACCGCGTGGTGGTGACGGCGCGACGGGCCGTCGCCGTTCGGGGTTTTGCCGAGGAATTCGGCGAGCTGGCGCTGCCGGTCGCGCTCGACGTGACCGACCGCGACCAGATCGCCGCCGCGGTGGCCGCGGCCGACGCGGCGTTCGGCGGCATCAACGTGCTGGTGAACAACGCCGGCCACGGCTACCTGTCGGCGGTGGAAGAGGGCGAGGACGCCGAGGTGCGAAAGCTGTTCGACGTCAACTATTTCGGCGCCGTCGACATGATCAAGGCGGTGCTCCCGGGCATGCGCGCCCGCGGCTTCGGGCACATCGTCAACATCTCGTCGATGACCGGCCTGGTGGCCAACCCGCCCAACGCCTACTACTCGTCGACCAAGTTCGCGCTGGAGGCCGTCACCGAGGCGCTCGCCGCCGAGGTCCGCCCGTTGGGTATCAAGGTGACCGCCATCGAGCCGGGGGCCACCCGATCGATGAAGGAGTCCGGCACGCCGATCGCCGACTACACCGACGTCGCGGCGCGCAAGGACCTGATCAAGCAGTTCGCCGACCACCTGCCCG
The DNA here is from genome assembly GCA_002291465.1 of Mycobacterium lepraemurium. Taxonomy (GTDB): domain Bacteria; phylum Actinomycetota; class Actinomycetes; order Mycobacteriales; family Mycobacteriaceae; genus Mycobacterium; species Mycobacterium avium. Next base: position 3,087,262 of record CP021238.1, read on the forward strand.
GCGACCCGCGCAAGGTGGCCGAGGCGGTGCTGATGGTGACCGGGCTGGACGAGCCGCCGCTGCGGCTGCTGCTCGGGCGCGACGTGCTCAAGGCCATGCGGGACAAGATCGCCGCGATGGCGGCGTCGATCGACGAGTGGGAGGCCGTCACCAAGGACGTGAACTTCCCGGGCGCGTAGCGAGCGCGTCGCCGCTGTGGCCCGCGAGCGTCACGCCAGCGTGACGGGCGCCGGCCCAGCCACGAGCGTCATGGCAGCCGCCAGTCGATCTCGGCGGCGCCCATCTCGGCCAGCAGCTTGTTGGCCCGGCTGAACGGCCGCGACCCGAAGAACCCCCGCGACGCCGACAGCGGAGACGGGTGCGGCGACTCGATGACCACGCAATTACCTTGGGCCAGAATCGGTTTCAGGGTCGAGGCGTCATGTCCCCACAGGATCGCGACCAGGGGCTGCTGCCGCGCGGCCAGCGCCCGGATGGCGCACTCGGTCACCGGCTCCCAGCCCTTGCCCCGGTGCGACGCCGGGTTGCTGGGGCGCACGGTGAGCACCCTGTTCAGCAGCAGCACGCCGCGCTGCGCCCAGGGCGTCAGGTCGCCGCACGAGGGCGGCGGGTGGCCCAGGTCCGCGGTGTACTCCTGGAAGATGTTGGCCAGGCTGCGCGGCAGCGGCGACACGTCGGGTGCCACCGAAAAGCTCAGCCCCACAGCGTGTCCCGGCGTCGGATAGGGATCCTGCCCGACAATGAGCACCTTGACCTCGTCGAAGGGATAGGTGAACGCACGCAACACATTCGGCCCGGCAGGCAAGTACCTGCGCCCGGCCGCGATCTCGGCCCGCAGGAACTGCCCCATCCGGGCGACCTGCTCGGCCACCGGCTGCAACGCACGCGCCCAGCCGGGCTCGACGAGTTCACTCAGCGGGCGCGCCGTCATCGCCGGCCCCCGCCGGCCGCGGGATCGGTCACTTTGAGATCACCGGGCCACCCTAGTACGACTGCCAGCCGGCGGGGCCGCTCCACTCCCGCTCGTCGACCAGCACCCGGGCCGGGCCGTCGAGAACCCGCCCGATGATGCGCCAGCCGGCCGGCGCGGGCCCAGGGAAACAGGCCACCAGGGCGTGGTCCTCACCGCCGGCCAGCACCCACGGCCAGGCGTCGACGCCCACCGCGGCCGCCGCGGCCGCCACCGCGTCACGGTCGGCGGCCATCGCCGCGGTGGACACGTCCATGCCCACTCCGGACGCCTCGGCGACGTGCCGCAGGTCGGCGATCAGGCCGTCGGAGACGTCGATCATCGCCTGCGCTCCCCCGGCTGCGGCCACCGCACCCTGGCCGTAGGGCGGCTGCGGCACCGCATGCAGGCGGCGCAGCTCGTCGAACCCGCCAATCCCATTGCGCCACAGGTCAAATCCCGCCGCGGATCGGCCCAGGTCGCCGACCACGGCGATCAGCGAGCCGGGTTCGGCGCCGGCGCGGCGCACCGGGGAGCGTCCGTCCAGCTCGCCGAGCGCGGTGACCGAGATGACCCACTGTGGGCAGCTGACCAGATCGCCGCCGGCGATGCCGGCCCCCACCCGCTGCGCCTCGTCCCACATGCCGTCCACCAGCGCGTCCACCTGCGCCGCCGCGGTGACCCCGGGAGCGCCGAAGCCCACCACGAACGCCGTGGGCCGCGCGCCCATCGCCTCGATGTCCGCGGCGTTCTGCGCGATCGCCTTGCGGCCGATGTCGTGCGGCGTCGACCAGTCGAGCCGGAAATGCCGGTCCTGCACCAGCATGTCGGTCGACACCACCACGCGGCCGTCGCCGGTCGTCACCAGCGCGGCGTCGTCGCCGGGCCCTAGGGTCACCGCGGCCGGCTGCCGGCGGCCGGCCACCAGCCGGTCGATGACGGCGAATTCGCCGAGTTGCCGCAGTGTCGATTCGTCCCGCACGCCACCACCATAGGGCTGTCGCCCGGGCGGGCCGACCGCCAATACTGGGAAGCCGGGTAACAGTGGCCCGGCAGACAAGGAGGTGCGCGAGCGGTGGCAACCGAATCGGAGGCCGACAGCGGGCCCCCGCGGGCGGTGATCATGGTCGCGGTCGCGCTGGCGGTGACGACGATCGGGGTGATCCTCGCGATCGCGGCGACCCGCGAGGCGCCGCCGCAACCCGTTGCCGTAGCGGCCTTTCCGGCGCCGCACGCCGGGGACGCCGCCTGCCGGGCGTTGCTCGACGCGCTGCCGCAGCGGCTCGGCGACTATCAGCGCGCCCCGCTCGAGCAGCCGGCCTCGGCGGGCGCCGCGGCCTGGCGGACCGGGCCGGACAGCGAGCCGGTGGTGCTGCGCTGCGGCCTGGACCGCCCGGCCGAGTTCGTCGCCGGATCCCTCATCCAGGTCGTCGACCGGGTGCAGTGGTTCGCGGTGCGCCCCGACCCGCAATCCGCCGGGGACGCCGGCAGATCCACCTGGTACAGGGTGAACCGCCGGGTGTATGTGGCGCTCACGCTGCCGTCGGGCTCGGGCCCGGCGCCCATCCAGCGGCTCTCCGACGTGATCGAGCAGCGCATCGCGGCGGCGCCGGTCAACTCCGGGCCGCCCGCCGGCTAGCGCAGCCCGACGCCGCGGGCCAGGGCCGTCTCCACCATGGTGGCCAGCAGACTCGGGTAGTCCACGCCGCTGGCCGCCCACATCCGCGGGTACATCGAGATGGTGGTGAAGCCCGGCATCGTGTTGATCTCGTTGAGCACCGGACCGGTCTCGGTGAGGAAGAAGTCCACCCGGGCCAGCCCTTGGCAGTCAACGGCCTTGAACGCCCGGATCACCAATTCGCGTACCGCGTCGGCGATTTCGTCATCGACCTTGGCGGGCACGTCCAATTCGGCTATGTCGTCGAGGTATTTGGTTGCGAAGTCGTAGAACGAGTCCTCACGCCCCCGCACCCCGGCCACCCGGATCTCGCCGACCGTGCTGGCTTGCACTATGCCGTCGGGCATTTCGAGCACCCCGCACTCCAGCTCCCGGCCGGGGATGGCCGCCTCGACGATGACCTTGGGATCGTGGTCGCGGGCGGCGGCCACTGCGACGTCCAGCTCGTCCCAGCTCGAGACCCGGCTGACGCCGATCGAGGAGCCGCCCCGGGCGGGTTTGACGAACACCGGCAAGCCCAGCCGCTCGCGGTCCTGCAGCGACAGTGTGGACTGCGACGGGCGCAGCACCGCGTAGTCGCCGATCGGCAATCCCTCGGCGGCGAACAGCTTCTTGGTGAATTCCTTGTCCATGCCCGCGGCGCTGGCGAACACGCCGGCCCCCACGTAGGGCACCCCGGCGAGTTCGAGCAGCCCCTGGATCGTGCCGTCCTCCCCGTACGGGCCGTGCAGCACCGGGAACACCACGTCGACGGAGGCCAAAACCTCACTGGCGCCGGGGGGAAGGGAAACCAATTTGCCGCTACGCCCCGGATCCGCCGGCAGCGCCAGCTCGGTCCCCGACGCGGACGTCACCTCGGGCAGTTGCCGGTCGCTGATCGCCAGCGCGGCCGGGTCGCCGTCGGTGAGCACCCACGAGCCTTGCGGGGTGATGCCGATCGCGACGACCTCGAACCGCCGCGGGTCGAGGTTGCGCAGGATGCTGCCGGCCGAGACGCACGAGATGGCGTGCTCGTTGCTGCGCCCGCCGAAGACGACGGCGACGCGGACCCGCTGGCTGGCATTCACAATCTGAACAGGCTACCGGGTGGCGGCCACGTCATTCGGGCTTGGTGCGCCGGCCCAGCAACAACGCCATCGCCTCGTCGACGGACAGCCCCTTGTGACAGACCCGGTGCACCGCGTCGGTGAGCGGCATTTCCACGTCGTAGCTGGCGGCCAGCGCCAGCACCGACTCGCAGGACGTCACGCCCTCGACGACGTGCCCATCGCCGCCGTCGGGGTCGCCGGCGAGCACCGAACCAATGGTTGCCCCGCGGCCGAGCCGCTCGCCCAGCGAACGGTTGCGGGAGTGCGGCGAGCTGCAGGTGGCGACCAAATCGCCCACCCCGGCCAGCCCGGCCAGCGTCGCGCGCTTGGCGCCGAGCGCGATGCCCAGCCGCATGATCTCGGCCAGCCCGCGGGTGATGATGGCCGCCGCGGTGTTCTCGCCGAGGCCCACGCCGGCGGCCATCCCGCAGGCCAGCGCGATCACGTTCTTGCACGCCCCGCCGATCTCGGTGCCGACCACATCGCTGTTGGTGTAGGGCCGGAAGTATCCGCTGTTGAGCATGCGTTGCAGGGCGACGGCGCGGCCGGAGTCGCTGCACGCCACCACCGTCGCGGCGGGCTGGGATGCGGCGATCTCGCTGGCCAGGTTCGGTCCCGAGATCACCGCGACCTGAGCCGGGTCGACGCCGGTCACCGAGACAATGACCTGGCTCATCCGCATCAGGGTGCCCAACTCGATGCCCTTGGCCAGGCTGACCAGGGTCGCCCCGTCGCGCAGCAGCGGCGCCCAGCGCTCGAGGTTGGTGCGCATCGCCTGCGCCGGAACGCCCAGCAGCACCGTCGTCGCGTCCCGCAGCGCCTCGCCGGCGTCGGCGGTGGCGTGGATGCCCGGCGGTAACGACGTCCCGGGCAGGTAGTCGGGGTTGGATCTGGTCGCGTTGATCCGTTCAGCGAGCTCGGGCCTGCGGGCCCACAGCGTGACCTCGGTTCCGGGGCCGCCGGCGTCGACGAGCACCTTGGCCAGCGCGGTGCCCCACGCCCCGGCGCCCATGACCGTGACGGCGCCGGCCGCACCGGCCTTCGGACCGCCCCCTGGCTCGGCCATGTACCACCCCCTGTCCGTGGTCGGTGTCGCTCACGCGGCACTTGCAGCCGCTGCACCCTAGATCAGCGGCCGACCGGGCGTCACGCAAGCCGGCTGCGCGCCGGCGCTGGCAGGATGACATCTCATGAGCGGCACACGAGCCGACGGCGGGCACGACGGTGCGGGCGATGTCGCCCTGATCGTTGCGGTCAAGCGGCTGGCCGCGGCCAAGACCAGGCTGGCCCCGGTGTTCTCGGCGCGCACCCGCGAAAGCGTGGTGCTGGCCATGTTGACCGACACCCTGACCGCCGCCACACGGGTCCGGTCGCTGGGTTCGATCACCGTGATCACGCCCGACGAGGCCGCCGCGGCGGCGGCCGCCGGGCTGGGCGCCGACGTGCTGGCCGATCCGACGCCGGAGGAGCATCCGGATCCGCTCAACAACGCCATCGCCACCGCGGAGCGCGCGGTGAGCGGTTCCTTCGCCAATATCGTTGCGCTGCAAGGAGATCTGCCGGCGCTGCAGTCCCAGGAGCTGGCCGAGGCGGTGGCCGCCGCGCGTGCGCACCGGCGCAGCTTCGTCGCCGACCGGCTGGCCACCGGCACCGCGGCGCTGTTCGCGTTCGGCACCCGGCTCGATCCCCGGTTCGGCTCCGATTCGTCGGCGCGGCACCGCAGTTCGGGCGCGATCGAGCTGACCGGCGCCTGGCCCGGCCTGCGCTGTGACGTCGACACCCCCACCGATCTGGCCGCCGCCCGCCGCCTCGGGATGGGAGCCGCGACAGCCCGGGCCATCGCCGCGCATTGATTTTCGCTCACCGCGGCCGAATCTGTCCGGCCGATGAACGGCGGCCCAACGACGAATGGATGTCCCGCGGGCGCTAGCAGCAGCCGCGCGTAATACGCCATGATCGCAATGTGACTGAAATCGACGCTGAGACTCGACCCGATGAGAACCTGTGGCATTCGGGCGACTCGGCCGTGGGGGCGCCACCCGCGGCGACCCCGGCCACGATGACCGACCTGCCGGAGGACCGTTATCTCAACCGGGAACTGAGCTGGCTGGATTTCAACGCCCGGGTGCTGGCGCTGGCCGACGACAACTCGCTGCCGCTGCTGGAACGGGCCAAGTTCCTGGCCATTTTCGCCTCCAACCTCGACGAGTTCTACATGGTGCGGGTGGCCGGGCTGAAGCGGCGCGACGAGATGGGCTTGTCGGTGCGCTCGGCCGACGGGTTGACGCCGCGCAAACAACTCGCCCTGATCGGCGAGCACACCCAGCGGATCGCGACCCGGCACGCGCGGGTGTTCCTCGACTCGGTGCGCCCGGCGCTGGCCGAGGAGGGCATTCACATCGTCACGTGGGCCGATCTCGATCAGGTCGAGCGCGACGAATTGTCCACCTATTTCACCGAACAGGTCTTTCCCGTCCTGACGCCCCTGGCCGTCGATCCCGCGCACCCGTTCCCCTTCGTCAGCGGGCTGAGCCTGAACCTGGCGGTGATGGTACGCCAGACCGAGGACGGCGGCCAGCACTTCGCCCGCGTCAAGGTGCCCAACAACGTCGATCGCTTCGTCGAACTCGCGGCGCCGAGAGCGGGCGCCGAGGGCGAAAACCGCGGCGTCGTCCGGTTTCTGCCGATGGAGGAACTGATCGCGGCGTTCCTGCCGCTGCTGTTCCCGGGCATGGAGGTCGTCGAACATCACGCGTTCCGCATCACCCGCAACGCCGACATGGAGGTCGAGGAGGACCGCGACGAGGATCTGCTGCAGGCGCTGGAACGGGAGTTGGCGCGGCGGCGCTTCGGCCCGCCGGTGCGGCTCGAGATCGCCGACGACATGACCGAGGGCATGCTGGAACTGCTGCTGCGCGAACTCGACGTGCATCCCGGCGACGTCATCGAAGTGCCCGGCCTGCTCGACCTTTCGTCGCTGTGGCAGATCTACGATTTGGATCGCCCCGCGCTGAAGGATCCGGCGTTCGTCCCGGACACCCACCCCGCCTTCGCCGACCGCGAATCCCCCAAGAGCATCTTCGCGACGCTGCGCGAGGGCGACGTGCTGGTGCACCACCCCTACGACTCGTTCTCCACCAGCGTGCAGCGCTTCATCCAGCAGGCCGCCGCCGACCCCAACGTGCTGGCGATCAAGCAGACGCTGTACCGCACCTCCGGTGATTCGCCGATCGTTCGGGCGCTGATCGAAGCGGCCGAGGCCGGCAAGCAGGCGGTGGCACTGGTCGAGATCAAGGCGCGCTTCGACGAGCAGGCCAACATCCGCTGGGCGCGCGCACTCGAACAAGCGGGCGTGCACGTGGTTTACGGGCTCGTCGGCCTCAAGACGCATTGCAAGACATGCCTGGTGGTGCGCCGCGAAGGTTCGGCGATCCGCCGGTACTGCCACATCGGAACCGGCAACTACAACAGCAAGACCGCTCGCCTGTACGAGGATGTCGGTCTGCTGACGGCGGCGCCGGACATCGGCGCCGACCTCACCGATTTGTTCAATTCGCTTACCGGCTATTCGCGTAAGGTCTCCTACCGCAATCTGTTGGTGGCGCCGCACGGGATTCGCACCGGCATCATCGAACGCGTCGAACGCGAGATCGCCGCGCACCGCGAACGCGGGCAGGGCCGAATTCGGTTGAAGATGAACGCGTTGGTGGACGAGCAGGTGATCGACTCCCTGTACCGGGCGTCGCAGGCGGGGGTGCGGGTCGAGGTGGTGGTGCGCGGCATCTGCGCGCTGCGCCCGGGCGTGCAGGGTTACTCCGAAAACATCTTCGTGCGCTCGATTCTGGGACGTTTCCTGGAGCACTCGCGGATCATCCACTTCCGCAACATCAACGAATTCTGGATCGGCAGCGCCGATATGATGCACCGCAATCTCGATCGCCGCGTCGAAGTGCTGGCACAAGTCAAGGATCCCAAACTCACCGCGCAGTTGGACGAGTTGTTCGAATCCGCGCTGGATCCGTCCACCCGGTGCTGGGAATTGGGACCCGACGGGCAGTGGACCCCGTCGCCGCAAGAGGGCCATACCGTGCGTGATCACCAAGTATCGTTGATGGAGCGGCATCGCAGTCCCTAGCCCTGCGGGTGAGTTCGGAGTTGTTTTCCCGGCCGCAGCGTGATCCAGCGTGCAACTTGACCGAATTGACCTGCAGGAGTTGAGGTGCCGACCCAGAATTCGTCGACTGCTCGACGCGCCGGAACCCGGGTGGTCTATGCCGCCGGCGCGGTGCTGTGGCGACCCGCCGACGCCGAGCCGGACGGCGATGACGTCGAGGTCGCGATCATCCATCGCCCGCGCTATGACGACTGGTCGCTGCCCAAGGGCAAGGCGGACCCCGGCGAGACGGCGCCGGTGGCGGCGGTGCGCGAAGTGCGTGAGGAGACGGGCCAGTGCGCCGTGCTCGGCAGAAGGCTCGACACGGTGCGCTATCCGATCGAGCAGGGCGTCAAGAAAGTCTACTACTGGTCAGCGCGCGCCACCGGCGGCGAATTCGTACCCGGCGACGAGGTCGATCAGTTGCTCTGGTTGCCGGTGGCCGAGGCGATGCAGCGGCTCAATTACACACAAGACCGAAAAGTGTTGCGGCACTTCAGCAAAAAGCCCGCGGACACGCACACCGTGCTGGTGGTGCGGCACGGCACGGCCGGGCGCAAATCTCGTTTCTCCGGCGACGACGCCAAGCGGCCGCTGGACAAGCGGGGCCGGGCGCAGGCCGAGGCACTGGTCCCGCAGCTGCTGGCGTTCGGTGCCTCACAGGTGCACGCGGCCGACCGGGTCCGCTGCCACCAGACCGTGCAACCGCTGGCCGAGGAGCTCGACGTGCCGGTGCACAACGAGACCACGCTCACCGAGGAGGCGTACGCCAAGAACCCCAAGCGCGCTCGGCACCGGATGCTCGAGATCGCCGGGGAGCCAGGCACACCGGTTGTCTGCACGCAGGGCAAGGTGATTCCGGACCTGATCGCGTGGTGGTGTGATCGCGACGGGGTGCGGCCCGACAAGTCGCGCAATCACAAGGGAAGCACCTGGGTGCTGTCGTTGTCGGCCGGCCGGCTGGTGGCCGCCGATCACATCGGCGGCGCGCTGGCCGCCAACGTGCGCGCCTGATTTCGCGGCGGCGTGCCCGCTCGCTAGCACACGAGTACCCTCCGGGCGGCACCGCTGCCGGCCGAAGGGTACTCGTGTCTAGGACGTGCTCTGCCTACTTGCGGCCCCGACGCGCGGTCGTCTTCTTGGCCGCGGCCTTGCGAGCCGGAGCCTTGCGGGCCGGGGCCTTCTTGACCACAGCCTTCTTGGCGGCGGCCTTCTTGGCCGGAGCCTTCTTCGCCGCAACCTTCTTGGCCGGAGCCTTGGTCGGAGCCTTGCGGGCCGGGGCCTTCTTGACCACAGCCTTCTTGGCGGCGGCCTTCTTGGCCGGAGCCTTCTTCGCCGCAACCTTCTTGGCGGACGCCTTCTTGGCGGCGGTCTTCTTGGCCGCGCCGCCGACCACGCCGCGCTTGACGGCCGGGCCCTCGGACGGGAGACGCTGTGCCCCAGAGACAACCGCTTTGAATTGAGCACCGGGACGGAACGCCGGGACGGACGTCGGCTTTACCTTCACCGTCTCACCGGTACGCGGGTTGCGGGCCACCCGTGCGGCGCGCCGCCGCTGTTCGAATACACCGAACCCGGTGATCGTGACGCTGTCGCCCTTGTGTACCGCACGCACAATGGTGTCGACGACATTCTCGACCGCTGCGGTCGCCTGCCGACGGTCCGTGTTCAATTTCTGTGTGAGCACATCAATGAGCTCTGCCTTGTTCATCAATCCCTCCGACACTAGTGGTCCTCGATTTGAACCGACTAGTGGACACGGTAAACCCTCACCCAGCAAATTTCCAAGAGCCACGCGCAATTTCACGGCGGGTCGTGCGGCGTTTTCGCAATCCGGTTGCCGCCCTTGACCGGTGGAGGGCGTCGCAAATCGGGCCGGTTTAGTTAGCTCATCGAGCAGAAATTCGGCTCGGCTCAGCGGTTCACGCGACGGGTGAAGTGCGCGGTTTCCAATCGGGATACGCCGCTTCGTAGGATTCGATCCTGTCGAGTTTCCGCAGTGTAAGGGCTATATCGTCGAGCCCTTGGAGTAGTCGCCACGCGGTGTGGTCGTCAATCTTGAACGGCAGCACCGTCGTTCCCGCGGTGATATTTCGATCTTGAAGATTGGCAGTGATTTCCAAGCCGGGGCTCTGTTCGATGAGCTTCCAGAGCAGCTCCACCCCGTCCTGGGAAACTTCGGCCGCCAGCAGACCCGCCTTGCCAGCGTTGCCCCGGAAAATGTCGCCGAATCGAGACGAGATGACCACCCGGAACCCGTAGTCTATCAGCGCCCACACGGCGTGCTCGCGCGACGACCCCGTCCCGAAATCCGGTCCGGCGACTAGGACTGAGCCACGGTCAAAGGGGCTGAGGTTGAGCACGAATGACGGATCCGACCGCCAGCTGGCGAACAAGCCGTCCTCGAAACCGGTTCGGGTTACGCGCTTCAAATACACCGCCGGAATGATCTGGTCGGTGTCGACATTGGAGCGCCGCAGCGGCACACCGATGCCGGTGTGGGTGTGAAATGCTTCCATGCTCATCCCTTCACGGTCGAATACGTCAGTCCAAATCGGCCGGAGCGGACAATGTGCCGCGCACCGCCGTGGCCGCGGCGACGGCCGGAGACACCAAATGCGTGCGGCCGCCTTTGCCCTGGCGCCCTTCGAAGTTGCGGTTCGAGGTCGCCGCGCACCGCTCCCCCGGCGCCAGCTGATCGGGATTCATTCCCAAACACATCGAGCAGCCCGCCTGCCGCCATTCGGCGCCGGCGGCGGTGAAAACCTCGCCCAGCCCTTCGGCTTCGGCCTGCGCGCACACCCGCATCGAGCCGGGTACCACGAGCATCCGCACCCCCGGCGCGACCTTGCGGCCCCACAGCACGTCGGCGACGACCCGCAGATCCTCGATACGACCGTTGGTACAAGAGCCGACGAACACCGCGTCGACCACGATGTCGCGCATCGGCGTGCCCGGTCGAAGGTCCATGTATGCCAACGCTTTCTCGGCGGCCTGGCGCTCGGCATCGTCGGTCATCAGTTTAGGATCCGGTACCGCGGCGGCCAACGGCACACCCTGACCCGGGTTTGTGCCCCACGTCACGAACGGGCTCAGCGACGCGGCATCCAGATAGACCTCGGTGTCGAACACCGCGCCGGGATCGGTGCGCAGCTGCTGCCAATAGCGCATGGCCGCATCCCATTGCGCGCCCTTGGGGGCGTGCGGGCGGTCCCGCAGGAACTCGTAGGTGGTGTCGTCGGGGGCGATCATCCCCGCCCGGGCACCGGCCTCGATGCTCATGTTGCACACGGTCATCCGGCCTTCCATCGACAGCGATTCGATGGCGCTGCCGCGGTATTCGATGACGTGCCCCTGCCCGCCGCCGGTGCCGATCTTGGCGATCAGCGCCAGGATGATGTCCTTGGCCGTCACGCCAGCCGGCAACTCGCCGTCGACGTTGACCGCCATCGTCTTGAACGGCCGCAGCGGCAACGTCTGGGTGGCCAGCACGTGCTCGACCTCCGAGGTGCCAATTCCCATGGCCAGTGCGCCGAATGCGCCGTGCGTCGAGGTGTGACTATCCCCACACACCACCGTCATTCCCGGTTGGGTCAGGCCCAGTTGCGGCCCGACGACATGCACGATGCCCTGCTCCGCGTCGCCCATCGGGTATAGCCGGACGCCGAATTCGGCACAATTCCGGCGCAATGTCTCGACCTGGGTGCGCGACACCGGGTCGGCGATCGGCTTGTCGATGTCGACGGTGGGCACGTTGTGGTCCTCGGTGGCCAGCGTCAGGTCGGGCCGCCGCACCGGCCGGCCGGCCAGCCGCAGGCCGTCGAACGTCTGCGGGCTAGTGACTTCGTGCACCAGGTGCAGATCGATGTAGATCAGGTCCGGCTCGTTGGCCCCGCCGGACACCACAACGTGGTCGTCCCAGACTTTTTCGGCCAGCGTGCGCGGCGTGGTGGTCGTCCCCACGTCGATTCCCATCTCGAACTCGCCTCAATTCGCTTCGTCCGCGGCGCGCCGATCATTCGGGCTGGTGATCTCATAATGCGAGACGCTAGTATCTCTTTGTGAGACAGCATAGCGGCATCGGCGTCCTGGACAAAGCGGTGGGTGTGCTGCACACCGTCGCCCAATCCCCCTGTGGGTTGGCCGAACTGTGCGAGCGGACCGAGCTGCCCCGGGCCACCGCCTACCGGTTGGCGGCCGCGCTCGAGGTGCATCGCCTGCTGGCGCGCGGCAACGACGGGCGCTGGCGGCTCGGCCCGGCGGTCACCGAACTTGCGGCACACGTCAACGATCCGCTGCTGGCCGCCGGCAGCGCGGTGCTGCCGCTGTTGCGCGAGACCACCGGCGAGAGCGTGCAGCTGTACCGGCGCGAGGGCACCGACCGGGTGTGTGTGGCCGCACTGGAACCTGCTGCGGGCCTTCGGGATACGGTTCTGGTCGGGGCGCGGCTGCCGATGACCGCGGGGTCGGGCGCCAAGGTGTTGCTCGCTCACAGCGACGCCGCCACCCAGAAGGCGGTGCTGGCAAACGCGAAATTCACCGAACGCACGCTGGCCGAGGTGAGGCGGCGCGGCTGGGCGCAAAGCGTGGCCGAACGCGAGCCGGGGGTGGCCAGCGTGTCGGCGCCGGTGCGTGACAGCCGCGGCGCCGTCATCGCGGCCATCTCGGTGTCGGGCCCCATCGACCGGATCGGCCTGCGCCCTGGGGCGCGCTGGGCCGCCGATCTGGTGTCCGCCGCCGAAGCGCTCACCCGCCGCCTCTAAATTCTTTCTCGCGAGCAGACACAAAAGTCCCCTTTTCGGACGACTTTCGGGTGCTTTTGTGTCTGCTCGCGCGGGGACACAGCGGACCTGAGAGACTGACCGGCATGGGAACCAATCAGCGCGCGAGCATCGCCATGTCCGACGACGAGATCGCCGACTTCGTCGTCAAGAGCCGCACCGGCACGCTGGCCACCATCGGCCGGGACGGGCAGCCTCATCTGACCGCCATGTGGTACGCCGTCGTCGACGGCGAGATCTGGCTGGCGACCAAGGCCAAGTCGCAGAAGGCCATCAACCTCAAGCGCGACCCGCGGATGAGCTTCCTCATCGAGGACGGCGACACCTACGACACCCTGCGCGGCGTGTCGTTCGAAGGAGTGGCGGAACTCGTGGACGATCCCGACGTCGCCCACCGGGTGGGGGTCAGCGTCTTCGAGCGCTACACCGGTCCCTACACCGACGAGATGAAACCGTTCGTTGAGCAGATGATGAATAAGCGGGTCTGTGTTCGCATCGTGGCCCACCGGGCGCGTTCCTGGGATCACCGCAAACTCGGCTTGCCGCCCATGCCGGTGGGTGGATCGACGGCGCCAGCGGTGCTGGGCACCGACCGGTGACCGCGGTCTTCATTTTGTAGCCCCGATGGGATTCGAACCCACGCTACCGCCGTGAGAGGGCGGCGTCCTAGGCCGCTAGACGACGGGGCCAGATACGATCCACAGACGATCCGAGGTGTCAGCATAGCTCACCCCGCTAAGCCCACCTAATCGCTTGGAACGGCGGGGTTTTGCTGGGGTACCAGGACTCGAACCTAGAACGGCTGAACCAGAATCAGCTGTGTTGCCAATTACACCATACCCCATTGGCTACCTAAAACAGCTGGTCAGCGTCGACCTCGGGCTTTTGTTAGCGCTTCGGGGACCGCCGCCGCCAGTCGTTCTTCGGCCTTTGTGAACCGCAGTGCAGACTACCAAAGACTCGCCGGGGCCATCCGCACGTGCCGTGTGGTGCTCGTCGCTCAGGCGCTGTGCTGACCGGCCCGCTCCCGCGCCGCGCGCAACCTCCGCAAGCTGCGGTCGCGGCCCAACAGCTGCAGCGACTCGAACAGCGGCGGGCTGATCGTCGTCCCAGTGGCGCCCACCCGGATCGGTCCGAACGCCTTGCGCAGTTTGAGGCCCAGGCCGTCGATGAGCACGCTCTTCAGCGCGGCCTCGATCTGCGGCGCCGCCCAGTCCGTCACGGCGTCCAGCGCGGGCAGCGCCGCGTCCAGCACCGCGGCGCCGTCGGGCCCCAGCTCCTCGGCGGCGGCCTTCGGGTCGATCGCGTACTCGTCGTCTTTGAGGAACTTCAACAGGTCCCACGCGTCGCCGAGCACCACGATTCGGGTCTGCACCAACTCGGCGGCGGTGGCGAACGCCGCGTCGTCGAGCGCGAAGCGATGCCCGTGGACGTCGAGGTAGTCGCGCAGCCTGGCGGCGAAGTCCGCGGCGGTCAGCATCCGGATGTGCTCGGCGTTGAGCGCGTCGGCCTTCTTCTGGTCGAAGCGGGCCGGATTGGAGTTGACGTCGACGACGTCGAAGGCGGCCACCATCTCGTCCAGGCTGAACACGTCGCGGTCGTCGTCGATGGCCCAGCCCAGCAGCGCAAGGTAATTGAGCAGGCCTTCGGGGATGAAGCCGCGGTCGCGGTGGGCGAACAGGTTGGACTGCGGGTCGCGCTTGGAGAGCTTTTTGGTGCCCTCCCCCAATACCGTTGGCAGGTGGGCGAACTGCGGGATGCACTCGGCCACGCCGATCCGGATCAGCGCCTGATACAGCGCGAGCTGACGCGGTGTCGAGGGCAGCAGGTCCTCGCCGCGCAGCACGTGGGTGACCTTCATCAGCACGTCGTCGCACGGGTTGACCAACGTGTACAAGGGATCTCCGTTGGCGCGGGTCAACGCGAAATCGGGCACGGAGCCGGCGGCGAAGACGGTGCTGCCGCGGACCAGGTCGTCCCAGCCGAGATCTTCGTCGGGCATCCGCAGCCGCACCACCGGTTGGCGGCCCTCCGCCAGGAAGGCGGCGCGCTGCGAATCGGTGAGGTGGCGATCGAAGTTGTCGTAGCCCAGCTTGGGATTACGGCCGGCGGCGATATGACGGGCCTCGACCTCCTCCGGGGTGGAGAAGGCGTAATACGCCTCGCCCGCCTTGACCAGCTTGGCCACCACGTCGCGGTAGATCTCGCCGCGCTGTGACTGACGGTAGGGGCCGTACGGGCCGCCCACCTCCGGCCCCTCGTCCCAGTCCAGGCCGAGCCAGCGCAGCGCGTCCAGCAGCGCCAGGTAGCTTTCCTCGCTGTCGCGCGCCGCGTCGGTGTCCTCGATGCGAAACACGAAGGTGCCGCCGGTGTGCCGGGCGTATGCCCAGTTGAACAGCGCCGTGCGGACCATGCCGACGTGCGGGATGCCGGTGGGCGACGGGCAGAATCGGACCCGGACGTTCGCGGGTGCAGTCACGATTTTCCTTTGCGGACCACGGGATTGGTCAGGGTACCGATGCCCTCGATGGTGATGGAGACCGTGTCGCCGTCCTCGATGGGACCCACGCCCGCCGGTGTTCCGGTGAGGATGAGATCACCGGGCAGCAGGGTCATCACGGCCGAGATCCATTCGACGATGGAGCCGATGTCGTAGATTAGCAGCGACGTGCGGCTGCGTTGTATGACCTCGCCGTTGACCTCGGTGCGCAATTCCAGGTCGCCCGGGTCCAGCGGATTGAGGTCGGTGACGATCCACGGCCCGACCGGGCAGAAGGTGTCATGGCCCTTGGCCCGCGTCCACTGACCATCGGATCGTTGTTGGTCGCGCGCCGACACGTCGCTGCCGATGGTGTAGCCGAGGATGTTCTCGGCGGCCTGGGCGGCCGAGACGTCCTTGCAGGGCCGGCCGATGACCGCCGCCAGCTCGCCCTCGAGGTGCACGGGTGATGCGTTGGCCGGCAACCGAATCGGCACGTTCGGCCCGATGATGGCGGTGTTGGGTTTGAGGAAGATCACCGGGTCGGCCGGGACGGGGCCGGTCGCCTCGCCCATCTCGACGATGTGGTCGGCGTAGTTCTTGCCGACGCACACCACCTTGCTGGCCAGTATCGAGGCGAGCAGCCGGACGTCGGCGGGCGGCCACGACAGGCCGGTGAAGTTGGGCGTGCCGAATGGATGCTCGGCGATTTCGCGGGCGATCATCTCGGCGGGGTTGTCGAGTTCGCCCTCGATACTGACGAAGGCGACACCGTCGGGGCTGGCGATTCGACCAAGGCGCATTTGGCTCAGCCTAGTGCGGGCCGCGAGCGCGGCGTAGCCGGGCGTGGCGCGCCGTCGACCCCAAGCACCGATGGCCGGCGACGGCACACGTCCTACCCTAAATATCCCGGCGGTATGCAAGCATGGGGAATGCAGACCGACCCCGTCGCCACGCCCGACGTCGGCGCCGGCACCCGCTGGTCGGTCATGGTCGTTTCGCTGCTGGCGACGGCGAGTTCCTTATATGTTCATCAACGGCGTCATATGTTCATCAACGGCGTCGCATTCTTGATCCCGTCGCTGCAAGGCGCGCGGGATTCGGCTCGACGAAGCCGGTCTGCTGGCCTCGATGCCCAGCTGGGGAATGGTGGTCACGCTCGTGGCCTGGGGCTACGTGCTGGACCGGGTCAGCGAGCGGGTGGTGATGACCACCGGCTCGGCGCTGACCGCACTGGCCGCCGCCTACGCCGCGTCGTCGGCGCACTCCATGGTGCTGATCGCGGTGTACCTGTTTCTCGGCGGCATGGCGGCGGCCGGCTGCAACACGGCCGGCGGCCGGCTGGTGTCGGCCTGGTTCCCGCCGCACCAGCGCGGGCTGGCGATGGGCATCCGCCAAACCGCGCAACCGTTGGGAATCGCGTTGGGCGCCATGGTCATTCCCGAGCTAGCCGAACACGGTCCGCAGGCGGGACTGCGCTTCACCGCGCTGGCATGCGTGTTCGGCGCGGTCGCCAGCGTGATCGGAATCGTCGACCCGCCGCGCAAACCCCGCGCCAGCGATCAGGAACTCACCAGCCCATATCGAGGGTCGTTGACGCTGTGGCGATGATGCCGCAGATGGTGACGGTGACGTTCATGCTGGTGTGGTTGATCCGGAATCTGCACTGGTCGGTCGCGGCCGCCGGCGCATTGGTGACACTGTCCCAGCTGCTCGGCGCGCTCGGCCGGGTCGCGGTGGGCCGCTGGTCGGACCGGCTCGGCTCGCGGATGCGGCCCGTCCGCTACATCGCGGCCGCGGCGGTGCTGATTCTGCTGCTGTTGGCCTGGGCCGACTACCTCAATTCGCGGTGGCAGGCCGGCCTGATGGTGGCCATCTCGGTGATCCCGGTGCTCGACAACGGGCTGGAAGCCACCGCGATCACCGAATTCGCCGGGCCGTATTGGAGTGGGCGCGCCCTGGGCATCCAGAACACCACCCAGCGGATAATGGCGGCCGCCGGTCCGCCATTGTTCGGCGCGTTGATTTCGGCCGCGAAATATCCACCGGCATGGCTGTTGTGCGCGTTGTTCCCCTTGGCGGCGATGCCGCTGGTGCCGACGCGGCTGCTGCCGCCCGGCTTGGAAACTAGAGCGCGGCGGCAATCCGTTCGCCGACTTCGGTGGTGGCGGGCCGTTCGTTCCCACGCGTTGCCAGATATCGTTCGACGGCCCGGTCAACCCGGGTAGCGGCGGCGTCCTCGCCGAGGTGGGCGAGCAGCAGCGCCACCGACATGATCGCGGCCGTGGGGTCGGCGATGCCTTGGCCGGCGATGTCGGGCGCGCTGCCGTGCACGGGCTCGAACATCGACGGATTGGTCCGGGTGCCGTCGATATTTCCACTGGCGGCCAAGCCAATTCCGCCGCACACCGCGGCCGACAGGTCGGTGATGATGTCGCCGAACAGGTTGTCGGTGACGATCACGTCGAAGCGGCCCGGATCGGTGACCATGAAGATGGTGGCGGCGTCGACGTGCTGATATGCCACCTCGACATCGGGGTAGTCCCGGCCGACCTCGGCCACGATGCGCGACCACAACTTGCCGGCGAAGGTCAGCACGTTCGTCTTGTGCACCAGCGTCAAATGCTTGCGGCGCCGCCGGGCGCGCTCGAAGGCGTCGACGACCACCCGGCGCACGCCGAACGCGGTGTTCTGACTGACCTCGGTCGCGACTTCGTTGGGCGTGCCGACGCGGATGGTGCCGCCGGTCCCCGTGTAGGGGCCTTCGGTGCCCTCGCGCACCACCACGAAATCGATGTCGGGGTTGCCGGCCAGTGGGCTGCTCACTCCCGGATACAGCCGGCCGGGTCGCAAGTTGATGTGGTAGTCCAGCTCAAAACGCAAGCGCAGCAACAGACCTCGCTCCAGCACGCCGCTGGGCACCGACGGGTCGCCGATGGCGCCGAGCAGGATCGCGTCATGCGCGCGCAACTCGTCAATCACCGAGTCCGGCAGCAGCTCACCGGTGGCGTGGTAACGCCTTGCGCCCAGGTCGTATTCGGTCTTGTCCACACCGGGCAGCACCGCGTCGAGCACCTTGAGCGCCTCGGCCGTCACCTCCGGGCCGATCCCGTCGCCGCCAATCACCGCGAGTTTCATCAGCGCCGCTCCTCATCGCTACGCTCTGCATCGTCGGCGGCACGGTTCACGAGAGATCAACCACCTCAAGCTTGTTCGCGCCGACAGCCGCGCCGATGGCCGACAGCACATCGGCCGGCACGTCTTGATCCAGCCGCAGCAGAATCGTCGCGCCTGGGCCCTCGACGTCCTCGGACAGCTGCGCGGCTTGGATGTTCACCCCGGCCGAGCCCAACAGGGTGCCGATCTTTCCCAGCGCACCAGGCTGGTCGACATAGTTGATCACCAGGTTGATGCCGCGGGCGCGCAGGTCGAAGTTGCGGCCGTTGATCTGCACGATCTTCTCCACCAGCTGCGGCCCGGACAGCGTTCCCGCGACGTTGACGACGGTACCGTCGTGCGACACCGCGCGGACGTCGACCACGCTGCGGTGGTTGGGGCTTTCCGAGGCGGTGCTGATCTCGGCGGTGACGCCGCGCTCTTCGGCCAACGCCGGCGCGTTGACGAACGTCACGGGCCCCTCCACGACGGCGGAGAACAACCCCCGCAGAGTCGAAAGTTTCAGCACCTCAACGTCTTCCGATGTCAACTCGCCGCGCACCTGCACCGACAGCGACACCGGCGGGCCATCGGACAGCGCGGCGGCCAGCAGGCCGAGCTTGCGCACCAGGTCCAGCCAGGGCGCCACCTCCTCGTTCACCGTGCCCCCGGCGACATTGACCGCGTCGGGAACGAATTCCCCGGCCAGAGCGAGCTTTACGCTCGCGGCGACGTCGGTGCCCGCCCGGGCCTGCGCCTCGGCGGTGGACGCACCCAGATGCGGCGTGACCACCACCTGCGGCAGCTCGAACAGCGGGCTGTCGGTGCACGGCTCCTTGGAGAACACGTCCAGGCCGGCCGCGCGCACGTGGCCGCTGCGCACCGCGTCGGCCAGCGCCGCCTCGTCGACCAGGCCACCGCGGGCGGCGTTGACGATGATGACGCCCGGCTTGGTCTTGGCCAGCGCGTCCTTGTCGATCAGCCCCGCCGTCTCGGAGGTCTTGGGCAGGTGCACGGAGATGAAGTCGGCGCGGGCCAGCAGCTCGTCCAACGACAACAGCTCGATACCCAGCTGCGCGGCGCGGGCCGGCGACACGTACGGGTCGTAGGCGATGAGGTGGGTGCCGAAGGCGCTGAGCCGCTGGGCAACCAGCTGCCCGATCCGGCCCAGCCCGACGACGCCGACCGTCTTGCCGAAGATCTCGGTGCCCGAGAAGGACGACCGCTTCCAGGTGTTCTCGCGCAGCGAGGCGTCGGCCGCCGGGATCTCGCGCGCGGCGGCCAGCAGCAGCGCCAGCGCGTGCTCGGCGGCGCTGTGGATGTTCGAGGTCGGCGCGTTGACCACCAGCACCCCGCGCTCGGTGGCGGCGTCCACGTCGACGTTGTCCAGGCCCACCCCGGCACGCGCGACGATCTTCAGCTTGGGCGCGGCCGCCAGCACCTCGGCGTCGACGGTGGTGGCCGAGCGCACCAGCAGCGCGTCGGCCTCGGGCACGGCCGCCAGCAGCTTCGCCCGGTCGGGCCCGTCTACCCAGCGCACCTCGACCTGGTCGCCCAGGGCCGCGACGGTTGATTCGGCGAGTTTGTCGGCAATGAGTACAACTGGCAGATTCACCCGGCCAGCCTATCGGCTGTAATTGACGGGTGGACGTCACCATCGTCGGCAGCGGACCCAACGGGCTGACCGCTGCGCTCATCTGCGCCCGGGCCGGCCTGAAAGTGCAGGTCGTGGAAGCTCAACCGACCTTCGGTGGCGGCGCGCGCACCGCGGCCGACCCCGACTCAGCGGGAGTTTTGCACGACATCTGCTCGGCGGTGCATCCGCTGGCGCTGGCCTCGCCGTTCTTCGCCGAGTTCGACCTGCCCGCCCGCGGCGTGCAACTGGCGGTGCCGGAGATCTCCTACGCCAACCCGCTGCCGGGCCGCCCGGCGGCGATCGCCTACCGCGATCTGGACCGCACCTGCGCCGAACTGGAGCACGGTGCGTCCTTCCGGCGGTTGCTCGGCCCGTTGGTCGCCCGCTCCGACGACGTGGTGGCCCTGCTGCTGGGCGACAAGCGTTCGCTGCCGAACTCGCCGACGTCGGCGTTGCGGCTCGGGTTGCGGATGCTCGCCCAGGGCACGCCCGCCTGGGGGACGCTGGCCGGCGAGGACGCCCGCGCGCTGTTCACCGGCGTTGCCGCCCATATCATTTCGCGGATGCCGTCGTTGACGGCGGCCGGCGCCGGGTTGATGCTGGCCACGCTGGCGCATTCGGTCGGCTGGCCGATCCCGGTCGGCGGCAGCCAGGCGATCACCGACGCGCTGATCGCCGACCTGCGCGCGCACAGCGGCGAACTCATTGCGGGCGCCGAGGTCACCGAACCGCCGGGCGGTGTGGTCGTCTACGACACGGCGCCGACCGCCCTGCTGCGGATCTACGGTGACGCTCTGCCACCTCGGTACGCGAAAGCGTTGCGGCGCTACACCTTTGGTCCCGGTGTCGCCAAGGTCGACTTCGTGCTTTCCGACGAGATCCCGTGGTCGGACCCGCGGCTGCGGCAGGCCCCCACCCTGCACCTGGGCGGCACCCGGGAGCAGATGGCCCGCGCCGAGGCCGATATCGCCGCCGGCCGGCACGCGCAGTGGCCGATGGTGCTGGCCGCGTCCCCGCACGTCGCCGACCCCGGCCGCATCGACGCCGCCGGCCGTCGCCCGTTCTGGACCTACGCCCACGTGCCGGCGGGGTCCACACTCGACGCCACCGAAGCCGTCACCGCGGTGGTCGAGCGGTTCGCGCCCGGTTTCCGCGACGTCGTGGTCGCGGCGCGCCCGATACCGGCCGCCCGGTTGTGCGCTCACAACGCCAACTACGTGGGCGGCGACATCGGGATCGGCGGCAACTCCGCGTGGCGGGCAACCGCGGGGCCCACGCCACGGGTAAACCCTTGGAGCACACCGATTCCCAAGGTGTATCTGTGCTCCGCGGCCACCCCGCCCGGCGGGGGTGTCCACGGCATGTCCGGCTACTACGCCGCCCGCACGCTGTTGCGCCACGAGTTCGGCCTCGGCATGCCTAGGCTGGCTCCATGACCAAACTCGCGATCATCTACTACTCGGCCACCGAACATGGCACCACGATGGCGCGACGCGTCGCCGCGGCCGCCGAATCGGCCGGGGCGCAGGTCCGGCTGCGGCACGTCGCCGAAACCCAGGACCCGGAATCGTTCGCCCACAATCCGGCCTGGACGGCCAATTACCAAGCGACGAAAGACCTTCCGGCGGCCACCGGCGACGACATCGTCTGGGCCGACGCGGTGATCTTCGGCTCCCCGACCCGCTTCGGCTCGCCCGCCGCGCAACTGCGCGCGTTTCTCGACTCGCTGGGCGGACTGTGGGCGCAAGGCAAGCTCGCCGACAAGGTGTATGCGGCGTTCACCCCGTCCAACACCCTGCACGGCGGCCAGGAAACCACGCTGCTCTCGCTGTACATCACGCTGATGCATTTCGAGGGCATCATCGTGGCGCCGGGCTACACCGATCCGTCCAAGTTCGTCGACGGCAACCCGTACGGGGCGAGCCTGGTCACCACCCACGACAACATCCACGAGTTCGACGAGCCCACCGCGAACGCCCTCGACCATCTGGCCCGCCGACCGGCCGATCACCGAGACGGTCTAGCGCTTTCGTCGAGCGTCACGCCGGCGTGACACTCGGTCACCGGTGTCACGCCGGCGTGACGCTCGACGAAAGCGCTAGACCGTCTCGGTGATCGGCCGGTCGACCCAGCTCATCAGGTCGCGCAGCCGCTTGCCGACCACCTCGATCGGGTGCTCGGCGTTCTCCTTGCGCAGCTGCTCGAGTTGCTTGTTGCCGCCCTCGACGTTGGCGACCAGCTTCTTGACGAAGTCGCCGTTCTGGATGTCGCGCAGGATCTCCCGCATCCGGTCCTTGGTCCCGGCGTCGATGACGCGGGGCCCGGACAGATAGCCACCGAACTCCGCGGTGTCGGACACCGAGTAGTTCATCCGCGCGATGCCGCCCTCGTACATCAGGTCGACGATCAGCTTGAGCTCGTGCAGCACCTCGAAGTACGCCATCTCCGGCGGGTAGCCCGCCTCGACCATCACGTCGAAACCGGCCTTCACCAATTCCTCTGCGCCACCGCACAACACGGCCTGCTCACCGAACAAGTCGGTCTCGGTCTCGTCCTTGAAGGTGGTCTTGATGACGCCGGCCCGGGTGCCGCCGATAGCCTTGGCGTAAGACAGCGCCAGCGCCTCACCCTTGCCGGTCGGGTCCTGGTCGACGGCGATCAGGCAGGGCACGCCCTTGCCGTCGACGAACTGGCGGCGCACCAGGTGGCCGGGCCCCTTGGGGGCGACCATCGCGACGGTGACCTCGGCGGGTGGCTTGATCAGGCCGAAGTGGATGTTGAGCCCGTGACCGAAAAACAAAGCGTCGCCGTCCGACAGGTTCGGCTCGATGTCGTTCTTGAAGATGCCGGCCTGGGCGGTGTCGGGGGCCAGCAGCATGATGACGTCGGCCCACTTGGCCACCGCGGCCGGGGTGTCGACGTCGAGGCCCTGCTCGGACACCTTGGCGCGCGACTTCGAACCCTCCTTCAGGCCCACCTTCACCTGCACGCCGGAGTCGCGCAGGCTCAGCGAGTGCGCATGCCCCTGGCTGCCGTATCCGATGACGCCAACCTTGCGCCCCTGGATGACGGTCAGGCCCGCATCGTCGTCGTAGAACATCGGCAATGTCTCCCCGGACGGGTTAGCCACTTCACTATCTCCTTCTCGTTGCAGCTGAAAACTTACTTGGCCGTGCCGATTCCGCGCGGACCGCGGGACAACGACACCACTCCCGATTGGACGATCTCACGGATACCGAAGGGCTCCAGCACCCGCAGCAGCGCCTCGATCTTGCCGCGGTCACCGGTGGCCTCGATCGTCAGCGCCTCCGGCGAAACGTCAATCACCTTGGCGCGGAACAGGTTCACCGCCTCGATCACCTGACCACGGGTTCCGGCGTCGGCGCACACTTTGATCAACGCCAATTCCCGCGACACCGAGTTGCCGTCCTCCAGCTCAACGATCTTGATGACGTTGATCAGCTTGTTGAGCTGCTTGGTGATCTGCTCGAGCGAGGCCTCCTCGGCGGAAACCACGATCGTCATCCGCGACATGTCCTTCTGCTCGGTGGCACCGACCGCAAGCGATTCGATGTTGAAACCGCGCCGGCTGAACAGCGCCGCCACCCGGGCGAGCACACCCGGTTTGTCTTCGACCAGCACCGACAGCGTGTGCGTCTGCGGACTCATCAGGCGTGCCCTTCGGTCTCGTCGTCGAACAGCGGGTGGATCCCGCGGGCGGCCTGGATCTCGTCGTTGCTGGTGCCGGCGGCCACCATCGGCCACACCTGCGCGCCGGCGCCGACGATGAAATCGATCACCACCGGCCGGTCGTTGATCGCCCGAGCCGCGTTGATCACGTCGACGACGTCTTCCTCACGCTCGCAACGTAATCCGACACAGCCCAGCGCCTCGGCGAGCTTGACGAAGTCCGGGATGCGGTGCGAGTGGGTGGCCAGATCCGTTTGCGAATACCGCTCTTCGTAGAACAGGGTCTGCCACTGGCGCACCATGCCCAGGTTGCCGTTGTTGGTCAGCGCCACCTTGATCGGGATGCCCTCGACGGCGCAGGTGGCCAGCTCCTGGTTGGTCATCTGGAAACAACCGTCGCCGTCGATCGCCCACACCTCGGCCTCCGGACGGCCCATCTTGGCGCCCATCGCGGCCGGAATGGCGAACCCCATGGTGCCCAGGCCGCCGGAATTGAGCCAGGTGCGCGGCTTCTCGTAGGAGATGAACTGGGCCGCCCACATCTGATGCTGACCCACGCCGGCCACGTACAGGGCGTCCGGCCCGGCGATCTGGCCCAGCTTCTCGATGACGTACTCCGGGCCGAGGCTGCCGTCGCTCTGCGGGCCGTAGCTCAGCGGATAGGTGGACTGGACGTCGTCGAGGTAGGCCCACCAGTCGGCGATGTCAAGATTGCCGGGCGCCCCGTCGTGGCGCAGCATCTCGGCCAGTTCGGCGATGACGGCCTTGACGTCGCCGACGATCGGCACGTCGGCATGCCGGTTCTTGCCGATCTCGGCCGGGTCGATGTCGGCGTGGATGACCTTGGCTTCCTGAGCGAAGGTGTCCAGCTTGCCGGTCACCCGGTCATCAAACCGCGTACCCAGCGCGATCAGCAGGTCGCTGCGCTGCAGGGCCGCCACCGCCGCGACGGTGCCGTGCATCCCGGGCATGCCCAGGTGCTGGCGGTGGCTGTCCGGGAACGCGCCGCGGGCCATCAGCGTGGTCACCACCGGGATGCCGGTCAGCTCGGCCAGTTCGCGCAGCTGCTCGCTGGCCTCCCCGCGGATGACACCGCCGCCCACGTACAGCACCGGTTTGCGGGCGGCCGCGATCAGCTTGACGGCTTCCCGGATCTGCCGGCTGTGCGGTTTGGTGGTCGGCTTGTACCCGGGCAGGTGGATGCGCGGCGGCCAGCTGAACGTGCACTGGCCCTGCAGCACGTCCTTGGGGATGTCGACGAGCACCGCGCCGGGGCGGCCGGAGGCGGCGATGTGGAACGCCTCGGCAAGCATCTGCGGGATCTCGTTGCCGGAGCGGACCAGGAAGTTGTGCTTGGTGATCGGCATGGTGATGCCGGAGATGTCGGCCTCCTGGAAGGCGTCGGTGCCGATCAGCGTGCGTCCCACCTGGCCGGTGACGGCAACGACGGGGATCGAGTCCATCTGGGCGTCGGCCAGCGCCGTGACCAGGTTGGTCGCGCCCGGACCGGAGGTGGCCATGCAGACACCGACCTTGCCGGTGGCGTGCGCGTAGCCGCTGGCGGCGTGACCGGCGCCCTGCTCGTGGCGGACCAGCACGTGCCGCAGCTTCTTGGAGTCGAACAGCGGGTCATAGACCGGCAGCACCGCGCCGCCGGGAATGCCGAAGATCACCTCGACGCCGAGCTCCTCCAGCGATCGGATCACCGATTGCGCGCCAGTAAGTTGTTCGGGCCCAATGCGTTTCGGTTTGCCGGCGGCGGGCTTCGCGGCCGGGGCGATGCCGGCGGCGCCCGGTGCGTCGGGGGCGGGCCGCCTGGTGGGAGCGCTCACTGTCGATCAGTCCTTATTCACTCGGGGGGTCTCGCGGGGCAACAAAAAACCCCCGACAGCTTGTGCTGCACGAGGGTTGCGCGTTGGTGCTGGATTGCTTCACATGCTGACGGGCAACTCAGGCACCAACGCGCCTAATTACTACGAGCATCCCGGGCTTTCCGGCGGTATCCATAGCGCTCGACGGTAGTCTTCGCACAGCTCAGCAGTCAAATCCGTGGCCGTGGGCGCCCCGCTGCTCAGGGTGAAATGATGGTCGGGTGGCCCGTGGTTCGTCGTTCCCCAGCACCGTCCCCACCGCCCGCTGCGGCCCCGGTGGTGATCAAGGTGTCATCCATCGCGCACCTGACCGTCGGGTTTTTGACCTTGGGCCTGCTGATACCGGTGATGCTCTGGCCGCCGTCGGCGCCGTTGCTGCTGCTGCCGGTGCTGCTTTCGGCGCTGATCGTGCGGTTGCAGACCGTCGCCGACGATCGCGGCGTGACCGTGCGCACGCTGCTGGACAGCCGGACGGTGCGCTGGGAAGACATCGACGGACTGCGTTTCCACCGTGGTTCCTGGGCGCGCGCCCGCCTGAAAAGCGGCGACGAACTGCGCCTGCCGGCGGTCACGTTCGCGACGCTGCCGGCGCTGACCCGGGGCCAGCGCCGGCCGGGTGCCCAACCCGTACCAGTGAAACCGGTGAAAACGCCACTCAGCCGATCGGATTCACGCCGTTGAGCGCCACCCACACCCCGACACCAGCGGCGATGCCGGCCAGCAGGGCGACGAACGACCCGATGAAGGGCCGGTGCGCCCAGCCGCGCCGCGCGTCAAGGCCGTAGCGGCCCGGTCCGCACAGGATGACCGCGGTCGCCATCACGATGAGGGTGATCTGGTATTCGTGCCCCTGGGGCAGGAAGAACGAGAAGGTGTGCGCGTGCGGCCGCGCCGAGACCGTCGCCAGCAGGCCGTTGATCAAGAATGCCAGCGCGCCCGCCGCGGCCAGCGGGGTGAACAGGCCCAACACCAGCAGCACCCCGGCCACCAGCTCGCCGCCGGCACTGACGTAGGCCAGGATGTCGGCGTGCTGGTAGCCGACGTCGGACAGTGAGTTCCTGAGTCCCGTCACGCCTGAGCCGCCCCACCAGCCGAACAGCTTCTGCAGCCCGTGGGCGCCCAGCACGACGCCCAGCCCGACCCGCAGCACCAGCAAACCCAGGTGCTGGGTTCCGCGCCGGCCGACATCGAGCAACCGGTCGTGGTGCTCGTCGTCGTCGACGTCGGTCGGCTCGGGGGCCGCGTGCCGGGCCGCCGAATGCGGCTGGACGTAGGGCAACGGCTCCTGCTGTTCGAGCAGGTGGTAGCCCGCGGCCCCGGAGCCGGCGACCGCCGCGGCGCCGCCGTAGGGGATGACGGTGGTGGTCCCGGTGGACGGATTGAAGTCGCCGGGGTATCCGACCGGGGTCAGGTCATCTTCGGGATCAACCAGCCGTGCCGAGGCGGGGCGTCCCGGGGTTGGCTCCGGGGATTCGCCGGGCCGCTGCCAATGTGCGTCATTCGGTTGACTGGTCACGCGTGTCAGGGTAAGGGCAGTTGGCCCCGAATTGGGGATTTGAGCGGCGCTTTCGCCAGGCAATCGGCGGTTTGCCCGCCAAATGGACCCGCCGGGGCCCGAAATCGGCCCGCCGGCCCGTTTTGAGGGCCGGTGCCGGGCGGCCGAACGCGCTCTCAATGCCGCTTTCGGGGCCGGACATGCGGGACGCGTGTGGCGGCGGGGTCGGCAATGTCCGTAGCCTGACGGTCATGCGAGGAGGGCGATCAGGGCGGTCGGTGCGGCGCGGGCTCGCTGCGCTGTGCGGCCTCGTGCTGCTGACGAGCGGGTGCGCACGCTTCAACGACGCGCAGTCGCAGCCGTTCACCACGGCCCCCGAGCTCAAGCCCCAGCCGAGCTCGACGCCTCCCCCGCCGCCGCTGCCGCCCACCCCGTTCCCCAAGGCCTGTCCGGCTCCCGGGGTGATGCAGGGCTGCCTGGAGAGCACCAGCGGCCTGATCATGGGCCCCGACAGCAAAACCGCGCTGGTCGCGGAGCGCACCACCGGCGCGGTCAAAGAGATCTCGGTCAGCACGGAGCCGAAGGTGAAGACGGTCATCCCGGTCGATCCGTCCGGGGACGGCGGGTTGATGGACATCGTGCTCTCGCCGACCTACCAGCAGGACCGCCTGATGTACGCCTACGTCAGCACACCGACCGATAACCGGGTCATCCGGGTGGCCGACGGCGACATCCCCAAGGACATCCTGACCGGGATTCCCAAGGGCGCCACCGGCAACACCGGCGCGCTGATGTTCACCAGCCCCACCACGCTGGTGGTGCTGACCGGCGACGCGGGCAATCCCGCGCTGGCCGCCGATCCCAAGTCGCTGGCCGGCAAGGTGCTGCGCATCGAGCAGCCCACCACCGTCGGGCAGGCGCCGCCGACCACCGCGCTGTCCGGGGTCGGCTCCGGCGGGGGCCTGTGCACGGACCCGGTCGACGGCTCGCTGTACGTCGCCGACCGCACCCCGACGGCGGACCGGTTGCAGCGCATCACCAAAACCTCGGAAGTCTCCACGGTGTGGACCTGGCCGGACAAACCCGGCGTGGCCGGGTGCGCGGCGATGGACGGGACCGTGCTGGTGAACCTGATCAACACCAAGATGACGGTCGCGGTGCGGCTGGCGCCGAACACGGGCGCGGTCACCGGCGAACCCGACGTGGTACGCAAGGACACCCACGCGCACGCCTGGGCGCTGCGCATGTCGCCGGACGGAAACGTCTGGGGCGCAACGGTCAACAAGACGGTCGGGGACGCCGAGAAGCTGGACGACGTGGTGTTCCCGCTGTTCCCGCAGGGCAGCGGCTTCCCGCGCAACAACGACGACAAGACCTAACTGTCGACGCCTCGAGCGGTGGGCCCTGGGTACGAAATTCGTTGATTAGTGGGCCGTTTCCCACACGCCCGGCGAGCTGCGGGTGCTCAGCCTAGCCTTGGCCTTGGCCGCAGGCGGCAAGCACCAGTTCGCGCACCCGCGCGGCGTCGGCCTGCCCGCGGGTGGCCTTCATCACCGCCCCGACGATCGCGCCGGCCGCCGCGATCTTGCCGCCGCGGATCTTCTCCGCCACATCGGGATTGGCGGCCAACGCCTCGTCGACCGCGGCCTGGGTGACCGTGTCGTCGCGGACCAGCTCGAGGCCGCGGGCGTTCACCACCTGATCGGGTTCGCCCTCCCCGGCCAGCACGCCTTCCACGACCTGGCGGGCCAGCTTGTTGGAGAGTTTGCCCTCGTCGACCAGGGCGATCACCGCAGCCACCTGGGCGGGGCTGATGTTGAGTTCGTCCAGCCCGATGTTGGCCTCATTGGCCTTTTGCACCAAGAAGTTTCCCCACCAGGCGCGGGCCTGCTCACTGGGTGCGCCGTGTTTGACGGTCTCGATGACCAGGTCCACCGCCCCGGCGTTGACCAGATCTCGCATCACATCGTCGGAAACGCCCCACTCCTGCTGAATCCGCTTGCGGCTCAACCACGGTAGCTCGGGGATGGTCAGCCGCAGCCGCTCCACCAGTTCGCGGCTGGGTGCCACGGGCTCCAGGTCGGGCTCGGGGAAGTAGCGGTAGTCCTCGGCGGTCTCCTTGACACGCCCGGGGCTGGTGTAGCCCGCTTCGTGAAAGTGGCGGGTTTCCTGGGTGATCCGGCCGCCCGAGGCCAGAACCGCGGCCTGGCGCTGCATTTCGTAACGCACCGCCACCTCGACGCTTTTGAGCGAGTTGACGTTCTTGGTTTCGGTGCGGGTTCCGAACTCGGCGGTGCCGATCGGTTTCAGCGACACGTTGGCGTCGCAGCGCATGGAGCCCTGATCCATCCGGACATCGGATACACCCAAGGTGCGCAACAGGTCTCGCAAAGCCGTCACATAAGCCCGGGCGATCTGCGGTGCGCGCTCACCCGCGCCGACGATGGGTTTGATGACGATCTCGATCAACGGCACACCGGCACGGTTGTAGTCGATCAGCGACGTCGTCGCGCCGTGAATGCGGCCCGTCTCGCTGCCGATGTGGGTGAGCTTGCCGGTGTCCTCCTCCATGTGCGCGCGTTCGATGTCCACGCGCCAGGTGGTGCCGTCGTCCAGCGGCGCCTCCAGGTAGCCGTTGATGGCGATGGGCTCGTCGTACTGCGAAATCTGGTAGTTCTTCGGCATGTCCGGGTAGAAGTAGTTCTTCCGGGCGAACCGGCACCAGGGCACGACCTCGCAATTGAGCGCCAGCCCGATCCGGATGGCCGACTCGACCGCGGCCTGGTTGAGCACCGGCAGCGAGCCGGGCAGCCCCAGGCACACGGGGCACACCTGGGTGTTGGGTTCGGCGCCGAACGCGGTGGTGCAGCCGCAGAACATCTTGGTCACCGTGGACAGCTCGACGTGTACCTCGAGGCCGAGCACCGGATCGAAACGCGCGATGACGTCGTCGTAGTCCATAAGCTCGGCGTTGGCGGCAACACTCATGGCGTTGATCCTAGTGGGGACCGCGACCGCGCTGCTCTCCCCTGCCCGGGAACATATCGGCCAGTGCGGCCGCCATCGCGAGGTAGCTGCGCCGGCTTTCCTTGCTCAACCGGTCCAGCGCGATCTTTCTGCCCTCGTGCACGTGCCGGTCGAACGGCAACACCACGGTGGCGCCGACCCGGGCGGACAGCCGGTCAAGTTCGGTGACGGCCACCGCGTCCACCTTGGTCGGCTCGACGTGATTGACGGCCAGCACGGTCGAGCGCACCAGTCGCTGATACCCGTTGTGGCTCAACCACTCCAGCGTGGTCTGGGTCTTGCGGATGGCGTCGATCGCCGGGCTGGTGACCACCACCAGCGCTCGTGACTCGGGCAGAACCGCTTCCATCACACTGGAATTGAGCTCCTTGACACAATCGACCAACACCACCGAGTAGTGGTTGCGCAGCATCGAAAACGCCTTAACGACGTCCTGGCGCTCCAGCCGCCAGTCGGTGCGCGCATAATCCGGCAAGCCGAGCACTTCCAGCCGGAAGCCGTTCATGTAGGTCAACGCCCGGATGTCCTCGTACCGGGTCGCCGGGCCGCCGCTCAGCAGGTCGGCCATGCTGTGCGGGTTGTGCCGGCCGTGCCGCTCCGCGAGATCGCCGGCATCGATGTCCAGGGCGAGCACCCGGTCGTCGCGCACGGCGGCAAAGGTGGAACCAAGCGCCTCCACCACCGCGGTCTTGCCGACCCCGCCCTTGAGGTTGAGCACGGCGATGGGAAAGGCGGCGCCGACGGCCGCCCGAATGCGGGCCCGGAGTTCGTTTTCGTAGGTGGCTTCCTTGCCCGGGCCGAGGTCGATTCCGGTGAGGCGATGCACCAGACCCCGCCAGTCGAACCGGGCCGCCTCGCCCTCCCGCTGGTCGAAGCGGTCCAGCGCGGTGGCGCCCAGCGTCGGCATCGGCCGAGCGGGCGGCGAAACCCGCTGGGACGGCCCGGGCGGCCGGCGACCGGCCGGGCCGTGCGGTTGCGGGACGGTGATGGCCGCGGGGTCGTTGCCGGGGCGCCACCCGGGCGAGCGCGGCGGGCCCGGCGGCCCCGCCGATGCAGCGGGCTGCTGAACGGCTCCGCGAATCGCACCGCGGTTGCGCATATCCCCGGTATAACCCTTATGACCGGTTCCGGAAACCACAAATAGGCGGTCAGTGCCTCGAGCTGGACCGTTCGCCGGCGAATTCAAGCCGCGGTTGACTCGTCGCCACCGATTGTTTGCCCGGACCGCGGGCCCGACCGCCTAACCGAAGAACGCGGCGGC
Source organism: Mycobacterium lepraemurium (assembly GCA_002291465.1). Lineage (GTDB taxonomy): Bacteria > Actinomycetota > Actinomycetes > Mycobacteriales > Mycobacteriaceae > Mycobacterium > Mycobacterium avium. Next base: position 3,118,526 of record CP021238.1, read on the forward strand.
GTCGTCGTACCGGCTTTCGGGCACCAGCTTGAGCTGACGCACCGCGTCGGCCAGCGGCACCCGTCCGATGTCCTGCCCGCGCAGCGACACCATCTGGCCGTACTCCCCGGCGTGCGCGGCGTCGGCCGCGTTCACGCCGAACCGGGTGGCCAGCACCCGGTCATAGGCGGTCGGGGTGCCGCCGCGCTGCACGTGGCCCAGCACCGTCACCCGGACCTCCTCTTTGATCCGCTTCTCCACCTCGGCACCCAGTTGCGCGGCCACCCCGGTGAAGCGCTCATGACCGAATTCGTCAATCCCGCCTTCCCGCAAGGAAATCGAACCGGGGATGGGTTTGGCACCCTCGGCGACGACGCAGATGAAATGCGAATCCCCGCGCTGGAAGCGACGTTTGACGAGCCGGCAGACTTCTTCGACGTCGAAGGGCTGCTCGGGGATCAGGGTCATGTGCGCGCCGGAGGCCAGTCCGGCGTTGAGCGCGATCCAGCCGGCGTGCCGGCCCATCACCTCCACCAGCATCACCCGTTGATGCGATTCGGCCGTGCTGTGCAGGCGGTCGATCGCGTCGGTGGCGACGGTCAAGGCGGTGTCGTGGCCGAAAGTCACGTCGGTGCAATCGATGTCGTTGTCGATGGTCTTCGGCACCCCGACCACGGGAACATTCTCCTCGGAGAGCCAGTGCGCGGCCGTCAGTGTCCCTTCGCCGCCGATCGGGATGAGGACGTCGATCACGTTGTCGTCGAGGGTCTGCTTGATCTGGTTCAGCCCGGCCCGCAACTTGTCCGGATGCACGCGGGCGGTGCCGAGCATGGTCCCGCCCTTGGCCAGCAGCCGGTCGTTGCGGTCGTCGTTGTGCAACTGGATGCGCCGGTTCTCCAGCAACCCGCGCCAGCCGTCCTGGAATCCGACCACCGACGAGCCGTACCGGGAGTCACAGGTCCGCACCACCGCCCGGATGACGGCATTGAGCCCGGGGCAGTCGCCGCCTCCGGTGAGCACTCCGATCCGCATGACCTCATCTTGCCTGGGGCGGCGGCTTCATGGCGAGCGCTGCTTAGATCGCGCTGCGCAGCGGGCCGCGCGCGGCCTCGTAGGCGGCGCCGACCCGGTACAACCGGTCGTCGGCCAGCGCGGGCGCCATGATCTGCAACCCCACCGGCAGGTCGTCGTCGGGCGACAGACCGGATGGCACCGACATGCCGCAGTGCCCGGCCAGGTTCAGCGGCAGCGTGCACAGGTCGAACAGATACATGGCCAGCGGGTCGTCGACCTTCTCCCCCAGCCCGAACGCGGTGGTCGGGGTGGCCGGCGAGACCACCACGTCGACGGACTCGTAGGCGCTGTCGAGGTCGCGGGCGATCAGCGTGCGCACCTTCTGGGCCTGGTTGTAATAGGCGTCGTAGTAGCCGGCCGACAGCGCGTAGGTGCCGATCATGATGCGCCGCTTGACCTCCGGACCGAAACCGGCGGCCCGGGTCAGCGCCATCACCTCCTCGGCGCTGTGGCTGCCGTCGTCGCCGATGCGCAGGCCGTAGCGCATCGCGTCGAAGCGGGCCAGGTTGCTGGACACCTCCGAGGGCAAAATCAGGTAGTAGGCGGCCAGCGCGTACTCGAAGTGCGGGCAGTCGACCTCGCTCACCTCGGCGCCCAGCGCGGTCAACTGCTCGACGGCGGCCTCGAAGGAGGCCAGCACGCCGGGCTGATATCCCTCGCCGCGCAGCTGCTTGACCACCCCGACCCGAACACCCTTGAGCTCACCGGACGCGCCAGCCCGGGCGGCGCCGACGACGTCGGGCACCGGCGCGTCGACGGAGGTGGAGTCGCGGATGTCGTGGCCGGCGATCACCTGGTGCAGCAGCGCGGTGTCGAGCACGGTGCGCGCGCACGGGCCGCCCTGATCCAGGGATGGCGCGCAGGCCACCAGGCCGTACCGGGACACCGTGCCGTAGGTGGGCTTGACCCCGACCGTCGCGGTCAGCGCGGCCGGCTGCCGGATCGAGCCGCCGGTGTCGGAGCCGATCGCCAGCGGCGCCTGGAACGCCGCCAGCGCGGCCGCGCTGCCGCCGCCGGAACCGCCGGGCACCCGCTCGACATTCCACGGATTGCGGGTCGGGCCGTAGGCCGAGTTCTCGGTCGAGGAGCCCATCGCGAACTCGTCCATGTTGGTCTTGCCCAGGATCGGGATGCCCGCGGCCCGCAGCTTCGTGGTGACGGTGGCGTCGTACGGCGAACGCCAGCCCTGCAGAATCTTGGACCCGCAGGTGGTGGGCATGTCGACGGTGGTGAAGACGTCCTTGAGCGCCAGCGGGACCCCGGCCAGCGGCGAGGGCAGCCGCTCGCCCGCGGCCACCGCCTGGTCGACGACCGCGGCCGCGCCCAGCGCCTCGTCGGCGGCGACGTGCAAAAAGGCGTGGTAGCGCTCGTCGGTCGCCGCAATCTGATCCAGGCAGGCCTGGGTGACCTCGACCGAGGACAGCTCCTTGGCGGCGATGCGGGCGGCCAGCGTCGCGGCGTCCGATCGGATGATCTCGTTCACTGGTCCCCCAGGATCTGCGGGACGGCGAACCGGCCGTCGACGGCTTCGGGCGCTTCGGCCAGCGCTTCGGCCTGCGTAAGGCAGGGCATCGGCTCGTCCGGGCGGGTGACGTTGAGGTCCTTCAGCGGGTTGTCGGTCGGTTCGACGCCGGTGACGTCGACCGCCTGCACCTGGCTGACATGGGTGAGGATGGCGTCGAGCTGGCCGGCGAAGCTGTCGAGCTCGGCGTCCGTCAGCGCCAGCCGGGACAGCCGGGCCAGGTGCGCCACCTCATCGCGGTAGATCTGGGACACGATCGGAAAGCCTAGCTGCGAACGCGTGGCTGGCCGATTCTGGCGCCCGATTACTCCCGGCTCTCGCCGTAGGCGTTGGAGTTGTCGAGCAGCCGCTGCAGCTTGTCAAGCGGCTCGCCGGGACCCAACTGATGACCGGGGACGCCGGCATTGCCCGCGATCGGGATCCGGTCGGGTGAGATCGGGTCCAGCACGCTGGCGGCATTGGAATCCTGATTACCGGGGTGGTCGGGCCCGACCACCGGTACGTCTACCGTGCCGGTCTGCGGCAGTTCAGGCATGTTCGGTCCCGGGCCGTTAGCCATCGAGGACGGGGGCGGGCTCGAGGGAGGGAGGCCGGGTATCGGCGGCGGCAGCGAACTCACCGTGACGACGGGAGGCGGAGCGACACCCGGAGCCGGGTGTAACGCATCCAGTTTCTGCCGCAACCGGGTCATCGCCGTATTCCGGATGGCACGCCGGTCAGGGTTGGGATCGGCGTTGTCCGCAAAGCATGCTGTGGGCGCATCGTTGATGTCATGGCGGTTGAAATCGGATATGGCCGAGTCACCAACAATGCTGATGGCAATCAGCTTGAACGCGGCGAACAACATCACGACGGCTACCGGCGCGGAAAAGAAATACAATTTCCTCCACAGCCGCACACGAGCCGAGCTCGGGCGGGAACTTGGCGACTACCCCCTCGCCGAAGTTCCGTAGAGTTGCGCGCGGCACCGTTCTCAGCATCATGTGCGCCACATCCCGGCGAGACATGCGGTTTCGGCGATATTCACGAATCGTCAGGGCGGTCTCCTGCAGAAGCAGCCCCGCAGCCAGAAGCGTGAAGACCCAATACATCTCTCGACGTTCGACCAACCGCGTCGTCAATTTGGCACCGTCGTGTCGTACTGCGATGTTCTGGTCCACCGGCGGCAAGACTCCGCTGACGGGTTGTCCACTTTCGCGATGAAAGTAGGGCACATTGAGCTGACCGGCGATGGCTTTCAGCCTGGTCTCATCGATCGCCGAATTCAGCGCCTTGCCGTTGCCGCTGGGGTCGCTCTGATAGCCCTTTTTGCCGTCCACCCATCCCGCAGGAATCGGAGCGCCCTCCGGGGTCCCGTAGCCGAGTACCGCACCACCGGCGACCTTGTCACGGTCGATGTCGAAGGGGATGGCCGGCACTCGAGACCCCGACGCGCCCTCACCGAAGTAGAACACCAACGCCTTAGATCCCGGGAATGCCGCCGCAGCCTCGGTCACCTTGTCTTGCAGCACGTTTCGGGCGACCGTCGGATTCACCAGGTAGACCGCGTCCGGCGGCACCAGCGTGTAGGGCGACAGCCCCTTGACCATCGATTGCTAGCTCCAGGCATCGTCGGACAGCGGCCAATCCGTCGACGCCTGACTCGCGAACGAAATCAGCGAGAATCGGGCATGCGGGTATTCATCGATCAGCGCGTGGATATCTGCACGAATTCTAGACATTCGCGACTTGCCGTCCCCGAAGTCCTCGGCACGCGAGTTCACCGACCGGTCGACGACGAAAAACACGTCAGGTTGGGGTCAAAGTTCGCGGCCGGATTCAGGCCCACCGAGTAGGAACCGCGGTCTTTGTCGAAACTGGGCCGGAAGGCGGTCAGCAAAAGCAGGATGATCGCCACGGTCAAGCCGCACCACCGAATCACCACCCGCCGATATCGTCCGACCCCTGTGCGCAGTAGGAGCCGATACAACGCGGCCATCCGGATCGCCAGCAGAGCCGCGGCGATCAACAACAGCGCCAAGGTGGGCAGTACGGGGTAAAAGGTCATCGCCGCAGCACCGCCAAGGAAACAGAAAGCAGAGCAGCTGCCGCGACCCCAGCGATCAACAGCGGTTCCGGTGAATCCCACGATCTGCTGGTGATTACGTGGCCGCCGGGTTGTTCGGCTTTGGGCGGACTGGCGCGAATCTGGTCGAGGTAATGAATCAAGGTGGGATCGGTGGCGTTATCGGCACCCGCAGTGCCCACCGGGTTGTACAAGAAGAACTTGCCGCCGCTGCCGTCAACGAGGGCATGCAGCGAATCGTCACCTTGAGTCGACGATGCCGCGATATCTGATCGGGTGACGGCGTTGATCTGGACGCCCGCCTGCTGTGCCATCTGCCGAACGCTCTCATCGGAGAACAGCGACGAGCGATGATCTGACGGATCGCGTAAACCGCTGAAGCCGAGATAGATCAACTGCCGCCGATGTTCGCTGCGTACCTCGTGCGACGGGAAGCCCGTCAGGCAGAGGGCAAGCGCGTCGTTGACCGTCGGGGCGTAATCGATGTAGTCGACTGTTCTGGAGAATTCCTCAAGCCCTCTTTGCAATTCGGCGCGCCGCGCATCGGGCACCGGCTTTCGGCCATCGAGGTCTTGCTGAATATGGACAAGCGCCGCCAGTGATTTCAACCGGTCGGCGATATATTGGTGGTCGCGGGTCAGCGGAATGACACGCAAAGTCGTCGATGTGAGCCCAATCCGGAGCGCGTTATCAGGCCTCAGTTGCGCTGCATAGCTTGCATAGTGGGCGAGAAAATCTGAGGTGGTCCGGTCGCTTACGGGCTCCCCGACACACAGCATTATGTCCTCGGGAAAAGCCGCATCGAACGCTCACGTCGATGACGACAGCCCAGCCGGCCGGGCGCTCGCTGTCAGCGCTATGAGAAATGTTGTCAGCAGCAGGATCCCGGTCATGACCACGGAGTAGAAGTACAGCCGGTATACACGGGCATACTCCGGAAGCCGGGTGAGCCGGTCGATCCGCGCGAGCGGCCGAAGCGCCCGGCGGACACACACCATCGGTAACAGCGCTGCCGCGGCAGTCACGCCGGCCAGGACCAGCACACCGACGACAATCACCGGCCACCATTTCAGCTCCACGAGGAGATCAGCTCCTCCGCCGAACGGGCTAATGCGGCCACGTCCAACCTAGCCTCGGGATTGAATTGAAGCTCGTTGCAGCCCTTGAGTAAAGGCGCCGCCTCTGCCAGCGGGCCGTCCGCAAGTTGCTCAACATGAAGGTATTGGGCCCGCTCTCCGGTTGCTGCATTAAGGAATCTTCGTACGGCGCAGCTGATTTGGGCACTAGCCTGGGCGGGGTCCGGCTGCCGTCCCGATAGCGGATACCGATCTCGCGTATCGCCCTAACGAACCGGCGCTTATTGAGCCGCGCGTGAATGGCCCGGACGCCCGGTAGACGACGCAAGCTCGATGGTGGCAACGTCCATACGAAAATCGCGGAATACCAAGCAACTACCGCAAGAACCAAGGCGACGTCCACAACACGCCACCATGAGGGGAACGGCAACGGCCCCCGATGAAACGGAGCAGATCTTCACCCGGCATTGCGATACGCGTTTGTCAACTCAATCATCTTCGGGCGTATTTCTCTGCTGCCCGGTATTCTGGCTATGCGCACCTGGTGCGCGGTGAGGAATGCGTCGAGTTGGGCGGACCGGTGTTGCTATGCAGCCTTGTAGGCGGCAATCACCCGCGGGCCCAATACGGCACCGCCGAGCGCGAAACGTCCGGTGGCCACGTCGAATCCGTCCTGCTCGCCGTCCATCGACCCGACCGCCGGCATATTTTCGATCATGAGCCAGATAAGTTCGTGGCGCCCGTTCAGCGTCTTGAGCACGTCATCGAGGGCCGAGCTGATATCGGGATCGTCAGACGCGATGACGAGCAACAGCCGGCGTCGATGGCTCCGCGCCACAAACTCGAGCTGGCGGACGATGTCCCTGGGTCCAATGTCACCAATGCTGTTCTCGTAGAACCACTCCAGCAAGCTTTCGATGTGCGTTTCGCCGCGTCAGCTACGAATCACCGCGGAGCCTCGAGAATCCCCGTACACCATGACGATTTCGTCGCTGCGGCCCAGGGCGATGAGTCCGACGGCACCCATCACATTGGTGGCCACATCGCGCTTTACCTCACCGCTTACGGCTAGCGCCGACATGTTCCGTCTGGCGTCAGCCACGAGCAGGATCTTGTGATGTTTTTCGGAGACAACGCGCTTGATGAGCACGGAACCCGAACGCGCCGAGGCTCTCCAGTCGATGTCGCGCACATCGTCACCGGGCACATATGGCCGCAGATCGTCTAGTGTTTTGAGTCATTAATTTGGGTGCAGTTGTTGGCGATGCTGGTCAGGATTTGGTCGGCGGTCTTGGTCCAGAGGTAGGGGCGGGGGTTGTCGTTTCAGGTGTCGATCCAGGCGCGGATGTCGGTGTTGAGTTGGCGGACTGAGGTGTGGGTGCCGCGGCGCAGTTTTTTGGTGGTCAGCTCGGCGAACCATCGTTCGACGAGGTTAAGCCATGAGGAACTGGTCGGGGTGAAGTGCAGAATGAATCTGGGATGGTGTGTTAGCCAACGCTTTACCGCTGGGGTCTTGTGCGTCGAGGCGTTGTCGAGTACCAGGTGCACGTCGAGGTCGTCGGGGACTTCGGCATCGATCTTTTTGAGAACGCCAGGAACTCTGTGGCCCGATGACGAGAGTGCAGGGCGCCGATGACCTTGCCGGTCGTGAGATCGAGGGCGGCGTACAGACTCGACGGCGTGAGACGTCGGCACAACCCAGTTTAACAACTAGACTGCAATTAATAACTCAGGACACTAGTTCAAGGCTTCTGGTGTGCAGCAGGGCGTAGTGGCCACCTTCGAGCATGCGACGGGTGTCAGTTCCAAAGTGTGCCCTGGCTTGGTTGAGATGTCGACCCATGGCAGCGTCAGGGCACCCGAACGGATTGCAGCACTATGTCAATCACCATTCGGGCGTGACGTCAACTGTTGCAGCCTCGAAGCCCAAGATGAGCCGATGACGCAACACTCGATGGACCAGTTTGCGGATTTCGTCGGGAATCACATGATTCCGCCCGGATAGCACGGCCAGAGCACGAGCCGACCTGCAGAAGGCTATGGTGGCGCGGAGGCTCGCCCCGTACTGCACCAGCCGGGCTTGATCGGGCGGCAGGAATTGTTTCGGATTCCGAGTGACGTGCACGAGCTGGCTTGCATAACGAATCAACACTGGTTCCATGTGAACGTTGCGAACGATGTGTTGCAGCCGCACGATTTCATCGAGAGTTACTACTGGAGGCGGTTTTTCGGATCGAACGTAGATTCCCGCGTCCATGTGGGCTATTACTTCCACTTCGTCGTCGGGCGACAGATACCGAAGCACTTCCTTGAGCATGAACCTGTCGGTCTGCGCCTCCGACAGCGGATAGGTACCCTCTTGATCAACTGGATTCTGGGTTGCAATCACCAGGAACGGATCGGAAATAGGATGCACCTGACCGGCAATCGTGGTTTGCCGCTATTCCATCGCTTCCAGCATCGCGCTCTGCGTCTTGGCGCTCGAGCGGTTGGTCTCGTCCAACAGCACGATATTGGTATGGACCGGACCCAGTTGCGTGGTGAAGGAGTTAGTCGAGGCGTCGTAGATCTGTGTGCCGATGATATCGCTGGGCAGCAGGTCGGGTGTGCACTGGATGCGCTGGAATCCACCAGAAATCGTGTCGGCGATTACGCGGGCCGCGGTCGTTTTAGCCAGCCCGGGCACGCCTTCGAGTAGGACGTGTCCTCCGGCGAGCATTCCTATCAGCAAGGACTCGCGTAGGTAGTCTTGCCCAACGACCTTGCACGCGAAGGCTTGTGAGATGGCGTTGACCACGCGGTAGCCGTGTTCCATCTCCTGCTGGTTCGGCTGAACTCGGGTAGTGGTCATATTCACCTATCGAAGTGGCCCTACGGCGGGCGGCTCTTTGGCCAGTTTGACTGCCATCTCGAACGAGACCGTGTCTTGGGAGCTCGTCGGCGTCCCGTCAGGGGTTTGGGCCGTGACGTTGTAATGCGCGATTCCAGTGGTCAGCACGCTCACTGTCGTGGGCATCAAGTTTTCTGTCGGTCCGCTGAAATCGATGGGTCCTGCTATTCGCGCGGTTGTGGAGTTGATTGGGGTATCCCGCAACATCTTTGGGCACTTGAAGAATTGATCCGGTGCGGTGAGGCATCCGTTCAGCCACGTCTTCAGCGCTGCGTCGACCGCCTCGCGGCCTTGCGTCATTGATGGAGAACCCGACGTCGATCAGCGCGGGGTTGTCGCCCAGCAGCGACTCCAGCAGCACCGGTTTGACACCCACGTCGACGTATCGCACCGACTTGATGGCGAGATACCCCGGGAACACATAGGCGTGCTGCCCCTCCCTGAGTGGCTTGTCGAAAAGCGTCAGGGTGGCCGCCCCATCTCCTTGCGGCCCTTGGGCTAGCCCGGAAATGTTGATGGCCGAACTGACCATCCCCCAGACGCCATCGGATTTCTTGACCTGAAGCTGGCCCTCCGAGTGATTCTCCCCGAAGTCGGCGGCGGCTTTCACGATTGCAAAGTCGCCTGGTTCAACCTTCGACGAATCATCAAGTATCGCAATGTTTTTAATCGGCCAGTGATCGATCTGCTGCTTGAGCATCTCCTTGGTGAGGAACTCGTTTGATCCCGGTTTTCCGGCGGCAAGCCCGAGGGCGGTATCGGCGTCACCTTTGGCTAACGCCTCCAGGTACGCCATGACCACATCGCCGGCATTTCCATTGCCGACCCGCTTCGGGTCGGCTCTGTTGCCCGTCATCATCACGATCGCCATAACGATGCCGACGGTCACCAAGACCGCGATCCCGGCCACGAGCGTGATCAGTAGTGGCGTTCGTCGCTTCGGCGGCGGTCGCCCACGCATCGGCGGGCGGATACCCGGTCGGAGGAATCGTGGGCGGTGGCCCACCCTGGAACTGCGGCGGCGACCCTCCGGGCTGCGCGCCGCTCGGCCAGGAAACTGGTGACGGTGGTGGCCACGGTGAATTCTCCGGGGCCGGACCGGCTGCTTGGCCCCACCTAATCGTCAGTCACGGTGTCGCTCTGGGATCATGTTTCGGCCACTTATCGGATTATTTGAAGGTGATGGTGGGTGGGCTCTTGCTGAGGTCGGCGACCGCTCTTGCAAGCGTGGGCACCTTCCCCGTATCCGGCGCACCGGACGCCGTCGTCGCCGTCAGCTGAAAATCGACGATTCCGTTTACATTGACCGTCATCTTTTCGGCATCGAAAAATCCCATCTTCATATCACCGATGTCGCTCGGCGGCGTCCACTGCGCTGTGCCGTCAACCAAGTCTGGGACGAGTGCCATCTCGAGGACAGTTGAGAGGGTGCAATTGCTTTGACTTGGCGCACTCGGCGAACGCATTTTTCAACGCGGCCTGTACCGCCGCGCGCCCGGAATCGCTGATGTCGAAGTCCAGGCTCACGGTGGTACCAGACCTCAGCGTGTTCAAGTCGTTCAACAACAGGGGCGAGATGGCACCTTCTGCGTGATGTTGGGATTGCTGTTGCCAAAATCGACCCACCCCGGAAACACAAATGTGTCCTGATCGGGGTTGATTGGCTTTCCGAAGAGTGTGAGGGTGCTGATCGCCTTGGCGCTTTGTGAGCTGAAGAATCGTAGCTTGATCGTGCCCGTCTCGAGTTTCCAGCCACCGCCATCGACCTGCTTGACGAAGATTCTTCTGATCCGACGGATGGTCACCGAAGTTCACCGCCACGTGCACGGACAAGGAGTCGCTGTCGAGAACCCGAATGTTGGTAATGGGCCACTTCGCAATCTGTTTCTTCAAAATGTCATCGGTGAGAAGCTCTTTGGTCGCGGGCTGGTCCTTGGAGTAGTAAAGCGCGGCATCCGCGTCGCCGCGGGCCAGCGCCTCCAAATATCCTTTGGCGGCTTCAACCGCGGACAACGGTTTTTCTCACCACCCGACAACGTGACTATTGCGACTGCCGCCACGATTCCAATAAAGGCGACTCCGGATATGAGTCCGATAACCAGTCGCTTACGGCTCTTACGGGGCGGTGCCCCGAACGGGATCGGGGGCTGCTGTTGGGGATACGGCGGCCACGCCGGCGCTTGCCATCCAGGCGGCGGTCCCGCTGGCGGGGCCGCCGCCGGGGCTCGAGCCACCAATTGGGTTAGGACCGCCGAATCGAGCTGGCGACTCAGACCACTCAGTCACAACGAGGCCCCCTGCAAATCGTTGCTGTGCACTGCGCTCGCCTAATGACGACGTGCCGCGGATCGGCACGTCTTGTTATACACCTGCCGATCAACTCGGAAAGCTTATTAGTTACCTCATGCCTCGGCCAGTCACTCCGTGGATTTCCTCGTTTTCGTCGAGGTCAGGCCCAGCAGAAATGCCGTCAACACGTCGCTGTGCAACAGTGTTGGCCGTGCCGTCCTATCTGTTGCGCATCGAGCTCCTCGACCGTCCGGGCAGCCTGGGGTCGCTGGCGGTGGCGCTCGGTTCGGTGGGAGCCGACATCCTCTCGCTGGACGTGGTGGACCGCAGCTCGGGTTATGCGATCGACGACCTGGTGATCGAGCTGCCGGCCGGGGGCCATGCCCGACACGTTGATCACCGCCGCCGAGTCACTGTCGGGGGGTGCGGGTGGACAGTGTGCGTCCGCACACCGGTCTGCTGGAGGCCCACCGCGAGCTGGAACTGCTCGGCCACGTCGCCGCAGCCGACGACAAGACGGCCAGGCTGCAGGTGCTGGTCGACGAGGCGCCCAAGGTGCTGCGGGTCAGCTGGTGCACGGTGTTGCGCAGCGCCGGTGGCGAGCTGCACCGCCTGACCGGCAGTTCGGGCGCCCCGGAGACCAAGGCGGACTCGGCTCCCTGGCTGCCGCTGGAGCGGGCGATGACGCTGGACAGCAGCGGGGACTGGGTGCCCAAGGCGTGGCGCGATATGGACATGACGATGGTCGCGGCGCCGCTGGGTGACCCGCACACCGCGGTGGTGCTGGGCCGGCCGGGCCCGGAATTCCGGCCGGCGGAGGTCGCCCGGCTGGGCTATCTGGCCGAGATCGTGGCCACGATGCTGTGCTGATTCCGGTGCACGCCCGAACATCGTTGTGCCACTTAGGTTTTACTCGCCGTAACCACGTTGGCCCTCGGCAGGCGTCTTTTCAGGGCGGCGACCCGCAGTAGCTGAACGGTCAGGTTGGTGGCTCCCAGTATCGGGAACAACCCGATGTAGATGCGCAGCGATCTGACCCCGTGCAGTTCGAGGGTGCTGAACACGATAAAGCATCCGGTGGTGAACACGGCGGCCGGGATCGAAAAGGCCAACGGGGAGCTGCGATCGGCGATGGTCTGCGCCGCGCAATCGAATTCCTCCTGCGACATCGGTTCGCCTTTGCGCAATTTGCCCAAAACCAGTCTGGTGCCGCCGATCTCCTCACCGATCGGCGTGGGCGTGCGCCCCAGCAGCCGCTTCACGAAGGCGAAGACGAAGACGGCGAGCACCAATTCGGTCACGCCGGCGAGCACCGCCAGATAACCAAACAGGCCCACGTTCCTTCACTCCTTTGCCGGACAAGGCGGTGTGGCGTCGCCGGAGAACGAGCCGCGGGAATGCCTTGCTGCTGACGGTGTCTCGGGCGCGACGGCGGGGTCGCCGTCTTCCCAGAGCAGCAGCTGGCGAACCGCCGGCCGCGGACCGTAGGGCCGCAGCATCGTGCTGGCCGGCCGGGGACGCACCCGCTGGGGCCACCAAAACCACCGGCCCAGCAGCGCGGCGACCGACGGCGTCATGAACGACCGCACGATCAACGTGTCGAACAACAGTCCCAGCGCGATCGTCGTCCCGATCTGCCCCAACACCAACAGCGAGGCGGAGACGAAGGAGGCCATGGTAAAGGCGAACACCAGCCCGGCGGAGGTCACCACCGCCCCGCTGCCCGCCATGGACCGGATGATGCCCGTGTTCAAGCCGGCGTGGATCTCCTCCCTGAGCCGGGAGATCAGCAGCAGGTTGTAGCCGGATCCCACCGCCAGCAGGATGATGACGGACAGCGCCAGGCAGATCCAGTACAGCTTGATGCCGAGGATGTCCTGCCAGACCAGCACGGACAGGCCGAACGAAGCGCACAGCGACAGCGCCACGGTGCCGACGATGACGATCGCGGCGACCAGGCTTCGAGTGATGAGCACCATGATCAGCAGGATCAGGCTCAGCGCCGCGATCCCCGCGATCAGCAGGTCGTATTTGGCGCCCTCGGCGATGTCCTTGTACGTTGCGGCGGTGCCGGCGAGATAGATGTTGGAGTCCCCCAACGGCGTGTTCTTGACGGCCTGTTTGGCGGCGTTGCGGATCGGCTCGATGTGCGAAATGCCTTCGGGGGTGGCCGGATCGCCCTCGTGCGAGATGATCATGCGGGCGGCCTTGCCGTCCGGCAAGAGGAACAGTTTCAGTCCCCGTTTGAATTCGGGGTTGGTGAAGGCCTCCGGCGGCAGGTAGAACGAATCGTCGTTCTTCGCGGCGTCGTACGCCTGGCCCAGGGCGGTGGCGGTGTCGGTATTCGCCCGGGTTTGGGCGTTGATCCCGAGGTTGGTGGCGTAGTTGGACAGCGTCAGTGCGAGGTTCTTCTCCTGATCGGCGATCTGGGGCGGCAACAGGGTCACCAGTTTTTTGTTGGCCCGCGTCCAGCTTGTCCAGGCTGGCGGTGAGCTTTTCAAACTGCGCGCTCAGCTCGTCGATACCATCGAGCGCGTCGAAGACGGATCGGAACGCGAAGCACGCCGGAATGTCGAAACAGTGCTTCTCCCAATAGAAATAGCTGCGCACCGGCCGGAAGAAATCGTCGAAGTTCGCGATCTTGTCCCGCAGGTCGTTGATGATGGCGATGGTGTCGTGAAAGCTCTGCGTCTCGTCGTGGGTAGAGGCCGCGAGCTGCTTTTGCAGCGCGTACTGCTGGTTCAGAATGCCGATCGTGTCTTTGAGGTTGTCGGCCTGCTTGAGCAGATCCTCCGTGCGCTCCTTCTGGTATTGCAGGTTTTCGATGCTGCCGATGCTGCCCGCGCTGATCTGAAATGCCAACGAGGTGTGTTCGATCGGGGTGCCCAGGGGCCGAGTCATGGACTGGACCTGGGCGATGCCGGGAAGGTGCGCGATCGCTTTGGCGACGCGCTCCAAGTTGATCATGTCGGCCGGATTGCGCATGTCGTGATCGGTCTCGATCAATCAACAGCTCGGGGTTGAGCCGGGCCTGCGAGAAGTGCCGCTCGGCGGCCGTGTAGCCGGTGTTCGCCGGGGCGCTGGCCGGCATGTAGGGGCGGGCGTCGTATTTCGTCCGATAGCCGGGCAGCGCGAGCAAGCCGACGAGGGCAACCCCGGTGGCCACCACCAGGATCGGGCCCGGCCAGCGCACGATCGCCGTGCCGATGCGCCGCCACCCCCGCGTCGCCATCTGGCGCTTGGGGTCGAACAGCCCGAACAGGCTGCCCACCGTGATCACCGCGGGCGTCAGGCTGAGCACGGTCGCCAGGGCGACCCCGATGCCTATCGCAGCAGGAATCCCCAGGCTCTGAAAGTAATTCAGCCGCGTGAAGCGCAGACACAACACTGCACCCGCCACCGTCAGCCCCGACCCCAGCACGACATGGGTGGTTCCGCGATACATGGGGTAGTAGGCGGTTTCGCGATCCTGCCCTTCGTGGCGCGCCTCGTGGTAACGGCCGACGAAGAAGATCGCGTAGTCGGTGCCGGCGGCGATGGCGAGCAGCGTGAGCAGGTTCGTCGCATACGTCGACAGCCCGATCAACCCGACGCTGCCCAGAAACGCCACAATGCCCCGGGCGGCGGCCATTTCGACGATCACCGTGACCAACACGAAAACCGCTGTGACGAAACGGTAAACCCACAGCAGCATAGCCAGGATCGCCAGCACGGTGATCACGGTGACCTCGATGATGCCCTTGCTGCCCACCTCGAACTGATCGGTGACCAGCGGCGCCGCCCCGGTCACGTACGCCTTGACCCCCTGTGGCGGTAGCGTGTGCTCCACGATGTGGCGGATGGCGTCGACGGACTCATCGGCCAGCGCATCGCCCTGGTTGCCGGCGAGATAGACCTGCACGTAGGCGGCCTTGCCGTCCTGGCTTTGCGAGCCCGCCGCGGTCAGCGGATCGCCCCAAAAGTTCTGTACGTGCTCGACGTGTTTGGTGTCGTGTTCGAGCTTGCCGACCAACGCGTCATAGAACCGGTGGGCGTCGTCGCCCAGCGGCTTGTCGCTCTCCCGGACGATCATCGCTGCACTGTCGGAATCGTATTCGTGAAACACCTTGCCGATGTGCTGCATCGCCTGAAACGACGGCGCGGCCGGGGTGTTCAGGGACACGTTGTGGGCCTTGGCCACATCCTCCAGGTTCGGCACGGCGATGTTGGAGATGGCGGCCACCGCCACCCACACCAGCAGGATCGGTACCGAGAGACGACGAATCGTCTGCACCACAACGGATCTGGTGGCCTGATCCGTGGCCATGCGGACTTCACCAGACAGAAGGTGTAGGCGTTCACCTGGTTGACGACCCTTTCGTCCTTGACGTCACCGTCCACCGTGATGCGACAGCCGAGCGAATCACTGTTGCCCTGCGCCACCAGGTTGCTGAAGGCCCCGGGCTGGGTCGTCACCATGGTCAACGACCACGACAGGGCCGCGTTGAGCACTTGCCGCGGCTGGACATTGATGTCCACGTATTTGATGGTCGCCACCGCCCCCCCGGGTTACCGAACACCTCGAGGGTGATGTGCTTGGGGCTGAACGGCTCGGTCTGGTCGGAGATGCCGCCGGCGGCCGACGTGTTGTTGTGCGAGCCGAAGATGCCGTGCAGGCGGTACACGCAGAACCCGGCGACGCCGACCACCACGACGACGACCAGCACCATCCACCCTCGCTTGACCAGCGACTCTATCGAAAAGCATTTCACCCGTTAGCCTTTCGAATTCGGGTGACGGCTCACGCCCCGGGGCGAGCGCGGCTGCCAACGTCATCAGCGGGATCGACAGGTATAACAGTACGGTACAGGACCGTACCGAACAAGAGGGGCCACGGCGCGCAGTGGCGGGCGATGAATTCCGGTGCCGCCCCGGGTCGATAGCTGTATCCGCCCGGCCAACTGCGAGGAGTACTCATGCTGCCCACCCCGATTTCGGCGACGGACCTGAACATCTACGGCGACGCGCAGCTGCCATGGAGCCGGGTCCTCGAGGCGATGCGGGCCCTGCCCTCCCCCGAGACGCCCCAGTTCCTCGGCACGGTGCGACCCGACGGCCGTCCGCACGCGACCGGCGTCGGCTCGATCGAGCATGCCGGCAACATCTATTTCACCAGCGGGCCGGCGACGCTGAAGTCCCGCAACCTGGCCGCCAATCCGGCCTGCACCCTGTCGGTGCGGCTGCCCGGGGTCGACCTGATCCTGCAGGGCGACGCACACCGCACCACCGACGCCGGTGAGCTCGACGCGGTCACCGCGCTGTTCCGCGACGCCGGCCGGCCCTGCGAGCGCGACGGCGACGCCGTCGTCGCCCCCTACGGCGCCCAGAGCGCCGGGCCGCCGCCGTGGCATCTGTACCGATTCGTGCTGCGCGCCGCGGTCGGGGTCGCGCTCACGGAACCGCACGGCGCGACGCGCTGGGCATTCTCCCCGTAACCGCGTCGGGTCAGCGCGCGGTCCGGGTCAGGCCGGGGATGAGGAACCCGTCGACCAGCGCCTGCACGGTGCGACGACTGGGCGGCCGTGTGGGCACGATCGACCGGAAGATCAGGTAGCCGGGCAGCAGGTCCCAGAGTTCGTCGGAGATGGCGTCGGCGCTGATCTCACCGCGGTCGACGGCCTGATGCAGCACGCGCTCGATCAAAGCCCGGCGCTGGTCCAGGAATTGGTACTGCAGCGCGTCGTTAAGCGCCGGGTGCCGCGACACCTCGAACATCACCGCGCGGATGGTGCTGGCGTGGTGGCCGACCTGCTCGCAGACCGTCTCCCCCAGGGCCAGCAGGTCGCCGCGCAGCGTGCCGGTGTTCGGCGGGACGGCCACCTGGCGCACGCCCTCGATGAAGGCGGCCAGCACCAGTTCGGCCTTGGAGGGCCAGCGCCGGTACACGGTGGCCTTGCTGGCGTGGGCGGCGCCGGCCACCGCGTCCACCGTCAACTGGTCATAGCCGTGTTCCTGCAGCAACCGCAGGGTCACGGCCAGGATCTCGGCCTCGCGCGGCGACCACGGCGAGGCCTGCTCGCAGCGGTCGGCCGTCTGGGTCATAGCGCCCACCATAGATGCGCTCGGCCGGTGCCGACGAATTTCGGCGCCGCGAACCTCGCCGGATGGCCACGGCTGCAAAGGTCGGTCAGCGCAGGGTCAGCAGGGCCCGCTCGATGTCGGCGAGCAGGTCGTCGGTATCCTCGATGCCCAGCGAGATGCGCGCGAACCCGTCGGGGACCGCGTCTCCCCAGCGGGCCCGGCGGTCCACCGATGCGTGCAAACCGCCGAAGCTGGTGGAGGCGATCAGCAGCGCGCTGCCGTCGACCAGAGCGCGCACCGCGGCGGCGTCGGCCAGTTCGACGGCGACCAGGCCTCCGAAGCGGCGCATCTGGGCCCTGGCCACCGCGTGCTCGGGGTGCTCGGCCAGCCCGGGGTAGCGCACTGCGCGCACCGCTGGGTGGCGGCCAGCAGGTCGCTGTGACCGGTGGAACGCCAACGCCTTGGTGGCGCTGGCCACCACCGCGTCGGCGCCCAGCGACAGCGGCTGCTGACCCAACCCAACGGCGTGGCCGCGGTGTTGTCGACCACCAGCCTCGCTCCCCGACCGTGACAGACGGTGGCCAGCCGGTGCAGATCGACCACGTCCAGCGCCGGATTGGTCGGCGTCTCGGCCAGCACCATGTCGGCGGTCGCGGCGGCGTCATAGATCTGCGCACTCGACGCCTCGATGACCGTCACACCCGCGGGCGCCAGGTCTTCGGCGGCGTGGCGGCGCACCTGGTAATAGCCGTCGGCCGGCACCACCACGGTCGACCCGGGCGGGGCGAGCGCGCGCAGCACGGCGCTGATGGCCGCCATGCCGGAACCGAACACCAGCGCGCCGCCGGCACCCTCCAGCTCGGCGAGCGCCGACTCCAGTTGCCGCCAGGTGGGATTGGAGTTGCGGCCATAGCTTTCCACGCCCGCGGTTTCGTCGCCGGACAGGTGATAGGTGGCGGCCAGCACCGGCTGCGGTGCCACGGGCCGGCCCGAAACAGCTTGAGGATCAATAGCTTTAATGCTACGGGTGGAGTCACCGTAGTTGCCGCTCATCGGCTCAGTCCGCCGGGGTTTCTGGCGGGCCCTCGGCCAGCAGCTTGCGGAAGCCGTCCTCGTCCAGGATGGGCACGCCGAACTCGACCGCCTTGTCGTACTTGGAGCCGGGCGCATCGCCGGCCACCACGTAGTCGGTCTTCTTCGACACCGAACCGGCGGCCCTGCCGCCGCGCGCCAGGATCGCCTCCTTGGCGTCGTCGCGGGAGAAACCGGCCAGCGACCCGGTGACCACCACCGTCAGCCCCTCCAGCGTGCGCGGCACGCTGGAGGGGCGCTCGTCGGCCATCCGCACGCCGGCGGCCCGCCACTTGTCCACGATCGCGCGGTGCCAGTCGACGGTGAACCATTCGGTGAGCGCCGCTGCGATCGTCGGGCCGACCCCCTCCACCGCGGCGAGCCGCTCGGTGGACGCCGACATTATCGAGTCCAGATCGCCGAACTCGGTCGCCAGGGCGCGCGCCGCCGTCGGCCCCACGTGCCGGATCGACAACGCCACCAAAACACGCCACAGCGCAGCCTTTTTCGCCTTCTGCAGGTTCTGCAGTAGCCGTGTGCCGTTGGCGGACAACGTGCCGGCCTTGGTCCGGAACAGCTCGGTGCGCAGCAGGTCGTCCTCGGTGAGCGCGAACAAGTCGCCCTCGTCGGCGATCACCCCCGCCTTGAGCAGCGCGGTGGCCGCTTCGTAGCCCAGCCCCTCGATGTCGAGTGCGCCGCGGCCGGCGACGTGAAACACCCGCTCCCGCAGCTGCGCCGGACAGGACCGGGCGTTGGGGCAGCGGATGTCGGCGTCGCCCTCCTTGGCCGGCGCCAGCGGGGTGCCGCACTCGGGACACGTTGTGGGCATGACGAATTCGCGTTCGGTGCCGTCGCGCAGGTCGACGACCGGGCCCAGCACCTCGGGGATCACGTCGCCGGCCTTGCGGGTCATCACGGTGTCGCCGATCAGCACGCCCTTGCGCTTGACCTCGGCGGCGTTGTGCAGGGTGGCCAGCCCCACCGTCGACCCGGCCACCTTGACCGGGGTCATGAACGCAAACGGGGTGACGCGCCCGGTGCGCCCGACGTTGACACGGATGTCGAGGAGCTTGGTCTGCGCCTCCTGGGGCGGGTACTTGTAGGCGACCGCCCAGCGCGGCGCGCGCGAGGTGGCACCGAGCCGGCGCTGCAACGCGACGTCGTCGACTTTGGCGACCACACCGTCGATCTCGTGTTGCAGGTCGTAGCGGTGCTCGCCCCAATAGCCGATCCGCTCCTGCACCGCAGCCAGCCCGCGCACCCGCACGGTCTGTTCGGCCACCGGCAGCCCCCACACGCTCAGCGCGGTGTAGGCCTCGTGCTGGGTTTTCGGCGAAAACCCCTCGGTGCGGCCGATGCCGTGGCAGATCATCCGCAGCTTGCGCCGCGCGGTGACGGCCGGGTTCTTCTGGCGCAGCGACCCGGCCGCGCTGTTGCGCGGATTGGCGAACGGCGCCTTGCCGTCTTCGACCAGGCTGGCGTTGAGCGCCTCGAAGTCGGCGAGCAGGAAGAACACCTCACCGCGCACCTCGAGCAGCGCCGGCACCGGAAAGTCGTCGCTGGGCGAGAGGCGTTCGGGCACGTCGTCGATGGTGCGGGCGTTGAGCGTCACGTCCTCGCCGACCCGGCCGTCGCCCCGGGTGGCGGCGCGTTCCAGCAGGCCGTCGCGGTAGACCAGCGACAGAGCCACCCCGTCGATCTTGAGCTCGCACAGGTAGTGCGGGTCCTTGCCGATCTCGTTCTCGACGCGATTGCTCCAGGCGACCAGCTCGTCGGTGTCGAAGACGTCGTCGAGGCTCAGCATCCGCTCCAGGTGCGCCGCCTCAGCGAAGTCGGTGGCGAAACCCGCCCCGCCGACCAGCTGCGTGGGCGAATCGGCCACCCGCAGCTCGGGGTGACGCTCCTCCAGGGCGAGCAGCTCGTTGAACAGCGCGTCGAACTCGGCGTCCGAGATGATCGGCGCGTCCTTGATGTAGTAGCGGAATTGGTGTTCGCGGACCGTTTCGGCCAGCTCCTGCCACTGCCGCCGCACCTCGGGCGGTACCGAATCAGCCTCTGCCGAGCTCACCTTGGCAGGCTATCCGAGCCGACCGACGCAAAACCCGGCAACCTTGCGAGTTGCCTATTCGATGGCGTCGGGGTCGTCGGCGAACAGTTCGGCCGCCCGGCGGGCGAGCCCGATCGCGGTGCGCGCCCACTCGGGCGTGGCGCCGGCCAGGCCGCACGCCGGGGTGACGCCGATCCGGTCGCGCAGTGCCGAACGAGTGAAGCCGAGCCGATCGGTCACCGCGACCACGGCGCCGGCCACCTGCTCGGCCGACGGCCGCCGCGGCGGGACGCCGACGGCGACGACGCCCAACGCCACCGCCCGGCCCGACTCCACGAACGCGGCCATCCCGTCGAGGTCGGCGGCGCCCAACGCGCTCACATCCACCGACACCGCGCTGAACGCGCTGTCCTGCAACAGGTTCCATGGAATGTCGGGGCCACAGCAATGCAACAGCACCTCACCGCCGACGGTGTGGACGCAGCCGTCGAGCAGCCCGCGCGCCACCGCCTCATCGAGCGGCGGCACCGGACTGAGCGCGGTCACCCCGGGCAGCCCGCCGCCCAACGCCGCCGGCAGCGACGGCTCGTCGAACTGGACCACCACCAGCGTCTCGAGGCGGCGGGACAGCCGCGCGCGGTGCGCGGCCACGCCCTCGCCCAGTGAGGCCGCCAGATCGCGCACCGCCCCGGGGTCGGTGATCGCCCGGTGCCCGTTGGCCAGCTCGATCTCGGCGGCCAGCGTGACCGGCCCCGGGGCCTGCACCTTGACCACCCGGCCATCGTTGCGCAGGCCGGCGGCCTCCCAGGCCTCCTCCAGCGCGTCCATGTCCTCGTCGAGCAGGCTGATGGCGCGGCGGGTGACCGCGCCCGGCCGGGCCACCAGGCGGTAGCCGCGCGGCACGGTGTCGATGGCCACGTCGACCAGCAGCGCCCCGGCCCGGCCGAGCATGTCGGCGCCCACCCCGCGGGCGGGCAACTCGACGATGTGGGCCAGCGCGCCCGCCAACTCCCCGACGACGACCTCGGCGGCCGCCCGCGCGGCCGTGCCGGGCCACGATCCGACGCCGCTGGCCGTCGCGAAGGGGCGGGCGAAAGCACTCACCGGGCAACCGTATTCGACGTCGGCCGATCTGGCGGCGGCAGGGGGCTGGGGGCCCGGGCGCGACGCGGGTAGGTTCGAGCCGAAGGGGTGCGAAACGGTGTCGCATAAGGCGAATGGTCGGTGGCTGCCGCTGCTGGGCGCGGTGGTGCTGCTGGCCGCGGCATGCAGCCGGGTGGTGGACGGCGCGGCGGTGCCGGGACCCGGCGCCAACCACCGGGTGGTGCAGGGCGTCGACGTCGACGCCATCCTGCTGGACCAGTCGCGGATGCGGGCGATCACCGGCGCCGGGGAGCACCTGAGCATCATTCCCTCGATGGACGGCACCAGCCCGGTGGACATCGAGGCGCTGGCGCAGACCGCGCCGCCGGAGTGCCGGTTCATCTACGCCGAGACGGCAACGTTCGGGCGCGATCTCGAGGCGTTCCACAAGACCACCTTCCAGGACCCGCCCGACGGAACGTTGATCTCCGAGGGCGTGGCCGCCTATCGCGACGCCGACACCGCGCGGCGCGCCTTCGGCTCCCTGGTGGGTGCGGTCACGGACTGCGCGAACGGCTCGGGCGGTCAGCTCTACGTCGGCGACTGGAACGCCGACGCCGGCTCGCTGCACCTGCGGCCCGGTGGCTACGGGCGCGACTACCGGATCCTGTCGGTGGCCATGCTGGAAGTCACCTTCTGCGGCTTCGCGCAATCGGTGTCCGACATCGTGATGACGAACATCGCCGCGAACGTGCCGCGTTAGGCCCGGCTCAGCGCGACGTGCCGGCGATGGTGGCGCTGCCGAGCACCTCGTCGCCGTCGCACCGGTAGAGCGCCAGGGTCTGGCCGGGTGCGACGCCGCGCAGAGGGGCGCGCAGTCGCACCACCAGCTCGTCGCCGACCAGTTCGGCCACCGCGTCTGCGGTTTCACCGTGGGCGCGCACCTGAACCGCGCACTCGAACGGCCCGAACGGAGCCGTGCCCGAGGTGAATACCGCTGCGCGCCCGAGCATTTCGCGCACGTCGAGGTCGGCCGCCTCCCCCACCCGCACGGTCGCGGTGTCGGCGTCGATCGCCGTCACGTAGCGCGGTCGCCCGTCAGGGCCCGGCCCGGCGATGCCGAGCCCTTTGCGCTGCCCGATGGTGAAGCCGTGCACGCCGTCGTGCTCGGCGAGCACCGTGCCGTCGGCGTTGACGACGGCGCCGCGTCGGACCCCGATGCGCTCACCCAAAAAGGTGCGGGTGTTGCCGGAGGGGATGAAGCAGATGTCGCGGCTGTCCGGCTTTTCGGCGACGGCCAGCCCGCGCCGCGCGGCCTCTTCGCGGATCTGCGGCTTGGGGGTGTCACCGATGGGGAACGCCGCGTGGCGCAACTGCTCGGCGCTCAGCACGGCCAGCACGTAGGACTGGTCCTTGTCCTTGTCGACGGCGCGGCGCAGCCGCCCGCCGGACAGCCGGGCGTAGTGCCCGGTGGCCACCGCGTCGAACCCGAGCGCAACGGCTTTGGCCGACAGCGCCGAGAACTTGATCTTCTGGTTGCACGTCACGCAGGGATTGGGTGTTTCGCCGCGGGCGTAGGCCGACACGAACTCGTCGATCACGTCGGCTTGGAACTTCTCCGCGAATTCCCAGACGTAGAACGGGATTCCGAGCACGTCGGCGACCCGGCGCGCGTCGGAGACGTCCTCCTTCGAGCAGCACCCCCGCGACCCGGTGCGCAGCGTGCCCGGGGCGGTGGACAGCGCCAGGTGCACGCCCACCACGTCGTGTCCGGCGTCGACCATCCGGGCGGCGGCGACCGACGAGTCGACGCCACCGCTCATGGCGGCAAGCACTCTCACTTACGAAGTCCCCGCTGCGGCCAGCGCGGCCCGGCGAGCGCGTTCCACCGCCCCGGGCAACACCCGCAGCACGGCGTCGACGTCCGCATCGACACTGGTGTGCCCCAACGACAGTCGCAACGAGCCGCGGGCGCTGGCCGGGTCCACGCCCATCGCCACCAGCACGTGCGACGGCTGCGCCACACCGGCCGTGCACGCCGAACCGGTTGAACACTCGATCCCGTTGGCGTCCAACAACATCAACAGCGTATCGCCCTCACAGCCGCGGAAGGTGAAGTGCGCGTTGCCGGGAAGGCGCAACGGATCGCGGGCGCCGTTGAGGGTGACGTCCTCGATGCCGCCCAGCACCCCGGCGACCAACCGGTCCCGCAACGCACGCAGCCGGGCGCTGTTGGTTTCCAGCCCGTCGACCGAGATCTGGGCCGCCGCCGCCATTCCGACCGCCCCGGCGACATCGGCTGTGCCCGAACGGATGTCGCGTTCCTGCCCACCGCCGTGCGCCAACGGCACGCACGCGACGTCGCGGCGCAGCAGCAGCGCGCCCACGGCCGGCGGGCCGCCGAACTTGTGCGCGGTCACGCTCATCGCCGACAACCCGCTGGCGGTGAAGTCGACCGGCAGCTGACCCACCGCCTGGACCGCATCGCTGTGCATCGGGACACCGAATTCCGCTGCAACAGCAGCAAATTCGCCGACCGGCTGCACGGTGCCGACCTCGTTGTTGGCCCACATCACCGAGACCAGGGCGACATCGTCGTGACGGGTGAGCACCTCGCGCAGCGCGGCGGGACTCACCGAGCCGTCGGCGGCGGTCGGCAGCCGGGTCACCTCGGCGCCTTCGTGTTCGACGAGCCAGTTCACCGAGTCCAGCACGGCGTGGTGTTCCACCTCGCTGGTCACGATGCGCCGGTGCCGCGGCTCGGCGTCGCGGCGGACCCAGTAGATGCCCTTGACCGCTAGGTTGTCGCTCTCGGTGCCGCCCGCGGTGAAGATCACTTCCGAAGGGCGCGCGCCCAGCTTGTCGGCGATCAGCTCGCGGGACTCCTCGATGCGCCGCCGCGCCGCCCGGCCGCTGGTGTGCAGCGAGGAGGCGTTGCCGACCGTGCCGAGCACAGCTGTCATCGCCTCGACGGCGGCGGGGTGCATCGGAGTGGTGGCGGCGTGATCCAGGTAGACCATGACCCGACCCACGATACCGGCCGGCCGGCGGGCTCAGGCCACCAGCACGCGCCCGTGACCAGCGCGCCGGGCCGCCGCCACGCCCACCGCGGACTGGCAGCGGCCGGCCAGGGCGCGCCGGTCGGTCCCGGGCAGCTGCAGCGACTCGACCTGCACCCGCGCCAGCGTGCGCCGCACGGTGAGCAGCCGGCAGATCGAACCCAGCAGCGTCTCGTCGCCAACGAAGGCGGGCGCCGGTCGAGGTGCTGCCGTCCACGTGCTGGTAGGTCAGCCGCAGCGGCTGCACGGGCCGCCCGGCGTCGATCGCCGCCTGGAACATGGCCGGATAGAAGGCGCCGCGGCCTCTGTGCGATGGTCCGCCTCCTCCTCCGGCCGCCCCCCGGCCGGCATTGTCGACGGACGTATGCGATGGTCCGCCTCCTCCTCCGGCATCGTCGCCGTCGCGACCGCACCAGGTGGTGCCCTCCGGGAAGGCCACCACCGTCTGGCCGGCCCGCAGGCGGTGGGCGACGGCGTCCACCACGCCGGGCAGCCGCCGCAAGCTGGACCGCTCGATCGGAATGATCTTCAGAATCCGGGCCACCACCCCGGTCGCCGGCCCGCTGAACATGTCGGCGCGCGCGACGAACGACCCGGGCAGCACCGCGCCGACGGCGAAGACGTCCAGCCATGACGTGTGCGGGCTCACCACCAGAACCCCGCGCAGATTGCGAATCGGGTTTCCCGACACCGTAATCCGGACACCGAAGCAGCGCAGCACCAGCCGGCAGTAGATGCGCTGCACGCGGGTGCGTCCCGGCAGCGGCACCGCCAGCAGCGGCCAGCCCGGTGCCAGCAGCACCGCCAGCAGCAGCCGCAGCGTCACCCGCACCACCACCCGCAGCCGCCGCTCGGCCGCCGGCCACGCAGCGGGCGTCACACGAGGCGCGCAGCAGCCAGGAGTGCCCGCCGCCCGCGGGGGCCTGCATCACCGGCCGCCCGCCAGTTCCGCGGCCCCGACACCGATCTCAGTCGCTTCAGGTACCGGGTGTTGGCGTGCTGCTTGCCCAGCAGCACGCAGAAGTCGCCGACCCCGAAGTCGGGGTCGTGCGCGGGCTCGCCGCACACCTGTGCGCCCAACCGCAGGTAGCCGCGCATCGGCGCCGGAACCGACGGCCGCGCGGGGGGCGGGATGTCGTCCAGGGCGGTGCCGTCGACGACCACCGGCCGGTGCGGCCACACCCGGTACCGCGCCGGCGCGCCGTGCCGGCTGACGACGAAGTCACGCACGCCTCGCAGCCGGCTGCCCGGGGCGCATCATCGTCGGCGTCCCCGATGGGCACCGACACGCATCCGGTCACGTAGTCGTAGCCGTAACGGTCCAGGTAGGCCTGGATGCCCGCCCACATCAGCAGCACCACGCCGCCGTTGCGGTGCCCGTCGCGCACCACGGCGCGGCCCATCTCCACCAGCGACGGCCGCAGCGGGTCGAAGGCGCGGATGTCGAACTCGGTGGCGGTGTAGAGCCCGCCGGCCGCGCTGGCGCCCGCGGGCGCCAGCATCCGGTATCAGCCCACCAGCTCGCCGGTGTCGTCGTCGCGGACCAGCAGGTGGTCGCAGAATTCGTCGAACTGGTCGACGTCGCGGCCGGACCCGTCGGCCGACGGCAGGGCGAAGCCCGGCGTGCTGGTGAACACCTTGTAGCGGAGCCGCTGCGCCGCCTCGATCATGGCAGGGTCGGCCGACAGCAGCAGGGAGTAGCGCGACGCGGCCGACGACCCGGTCGCCGGACCGCTGGGGTGGTCGCTGGGTATGAGGACCGAAGCAATGCTCATGGCACCCAACGTGGCGCAGCCGATGAGCGAGTCGGCATCGACGCTGTGACGTGTCGGTGCACGTCAGATGACGAACTGTGGCGAAAAGCGTGACCGCCGTTACCTCGGGCCCAGCAGACGCAAAAGCCCCCGACACGCCAGGGCGTCGGGGGCTTTTGCGTCTGCTCGCGCGGCTATCAGCCCTTGCGGGCCTTGATCGCCTCGGTCAGCTGCGGGGCGACCTTGAACAGGTCGCCCACCACGCCGTAGTCGGCGATCTCGAAGATCGGCGCCTCCTCGTCCTTGTTGACCGCGACGACGGTCTTGGACGTCTGCATGCCCGCGCGGTGCTGGATCGCGCCGGAGATGCCCAGCGCGATGTAGAGCTGCGGCGACACCGTCTTACCGGTCTGGCCCACCTGGAACTGGCCCGGGTAGTAGCCGGAGTCGACGGCGGCACGCGAGGCGCCGACGGCCGCGCCGAGCGCGTCGGCCAGCTCCTCGACCACCTTGAAGTTCTCCGCGCTGCCCACGCCGCGGCCACCGGAGACCACGATGCTGGCCTCGGTCAACTCCGGGCGATCACCGGCGACCGCGGGCTCGCGGGCGGTGATCTTGGTGGCGTTCTCAGCGGCGGCCGGGACCTCGACGGTGACCTGCTCGCCCGCGCCGACGGCCGGCTCGGCATCGACGGCACCGGCACACAGCGTGATCACCGGGGTATCGCCGTTGGCCTGCGCCTCGACGGTGAACGCGCCACCGAAGATGGAGTGCACGGCCTTGGCGCCCTCCTTGACCTCGACCACGTCGACCAGCAGCCCGGAGCCGATCCGGGCGGTGAGCCGGCCGGCGATCTCCTTGCCGTCGGCGTTGGCGGCCAGCAGCACAGCCGCCGGGGCGTTCGACTCGGCCAGCGACGCCAACACGTCGACCACCGGGGTGATCAGGTACTTGTCGACGTCGTCGGACTCGGCGACGTAGATCTTGGCGGCGCCGGCCTCCTTCAGCCCGTCGACCAGCGGCGCGGCCGTTCCCGGCGTGCCGACCACGACGGCCGACGGCTCGCCCAGCGCCCGGGCGGCGGTGATCAGTTCGGAGGTGACCTTCTTCAGTGCACCCTCGGCGTGCTCCACGAGCACCAATACTTCAGCCATGATTTATCGCTCTTCTCGTCTGTGGGATGTGGGCTCGTCTTAGATGATCTTCTGGCCGACCAGGTACTGGGCGATCTGGTTGCCGCCCTCACCCTCGTCGGTGACCTTCTCACCCGCGGTCTTCGGCGGCTTCGGCGTCGAGGACAGCACGCTGGAACCGGCATTGGCCAGCCCGACCTCGTCGGGCTCGACCCCGATCTCGGCCAGCGTCAGCACCGTGACCTCATTCTTCTTGGCGGCCATGATGCCCTTGAACGAGGGGAAGCGCGGCTCGTTGATCTTCTCGGTGACGCTCACCACCGCGGGCAGCGTGGCCTCCAGGTTGAAGACGCCGTCGTCGGTCTCCCGCTCGCCGGTGACCTTGCCGTTCTCGATGGACAGCTTGCGCAGGTGGGTGAGCTGCGGCAGGCCCAGGTACTCGGCGATGATGGCGGGCACCGCCCCGCCTGTACCGTCGGTGGACTCGTTACCGGCGATCACCAGCTCGGTGCCCTCGATTGTGCCCAGCGCGCGCGCCAGCGCCCAGCCGGTCTGCACCACGTCGGAGCCGTGCATGCCGTCGTCCTTGAGGTGGACGGCCTTGTCGGCACCCATCGACAGCGCCTTGCGGATCGCCTCGGTGGCCCGCTCGGGGCCCGCGGTCAGCACGGTGACCGAGCCCTCGCCGCCCTCGCGCTCGCGGATCTGCAGGGCCTCTTCCACCGCGCGTTCGTTGATCTCGTCCAGCACCGCGTCCGCGGCCTCGCGGTCGAGCGTCCAGTCGCCGTCTGTCAGCTTGCGCTCCGACCAGGTGTCTGGGACCTGCTTTATCAGGACCACGATGTTCGTCATGAGTGTGGTTCGTCCTCCTCGAAGGGGTCCGCAGCGATCGACTGCCAGACCGCGGTACGCGTTTTTCGCAACGCACAGCGGTGTTACTACCCGGTAACTTCGTGCGGTATGCCTTCACACCATAGCTGGTAGTAGTGCAGGTTCCTGCAGCCCGTCCGCCGCTGCGCAGCGGGGCCAGACTTTCCCCGGTTCGCGAATCCGACACTTCGCGTTAGCCTGCCTATGCAATGAGCGCACTGGTTCCCGACGTTCCCCCGCACCCGCCCACCGGCACCGCACCAACCGACGACGCGGTGATGATGCTGACGGGCGAGCGCACCATCCCGGGCCTAGACATCGAAAACTACTGGTTCCGTCGCCACGAGGTGGTCTACCAGCGGCTCGCCCGGCATTGCGCGGGCCGCGACGTGCTCGAGGCCGGCTGCGGCGAGGGATACGGCGCGGACCTGATCGCCGGCGTCGCCCGACACGTGATCGCCGTGGACTACGACGAGGCCGCCGTGGCCCACGTCCGCGACCGCTACCCCCGGGTGGACGTCATGCAGACCAACCTCGCGCAGCTGCCGTTGCCGGACTTGTCGGTCGATGTTGTGGTCAACTTCCAGGTCATCGAGCATCTGTGGGACCAAACACAATTCGTCGTCGAGTGTGCGCGGGTGCTGCGCCCGTCCGGGCTGCTCTTGATGTCCACGCCCAACCGGATCACCTTCTCGCCGGGCCGCGACACCCCGATCAACCCGTTCCACACCCGCGAACTCAACGCCGTCGAGCTCACCGAACTGCTTGTCGGCGGCGGATTCCGCGACGTGTCGATCAGCGGCCTGTTCCACGGCCCGCGGCTGCGCGAGATGGACACCCGGCACGGCGGCTCGATCATCGACGCCCAGATCGCCCGCGCGGTAGCCGAGGCACCGTGGCCGCCGCAGCTGGCGGCCGACGTCGCCGCGGTCACCGCCGATGACTTCGAGCTGGTGCCCAGCGGCGCCGACGCCGCCTCCGGCCACCACATCGACGACAGCCTGGACCTGATCGCGATCGCGGTAGCACCGTGAATTCCTCGCACGACCGGGTTCCCGGCCTGTTCACCCTGGTTTTGCACACCCACCTGCCGTGGCTGGCCCACCACGGCCGCTGGCCGGTCGGCGAGGAATGGCTGTATCAATCCTGGGCGGCGGCCTACCTGCCGCTGCTGAGGGTACTCGACACGCTGGCCGGCGAAGACCGCCGGGGACTGCTCACGCTCGGCGTCACACCGGTGGTCAACGCGCAGCTCGACGACCCGTATTGCCTTGACGGCATGCATCATTGGCTGGCCAACTGGCGGCTGCGCGCGATGGAAGCTGCCAGTGTGCACTCGGCGCCCCGGCCCAAGTCGGCCGGATACCAGGCGTGCACACCGGAAGCGTTGCGCGCCTTGGGAATTCGCGAATCGGCCGAGGCGGAACGAGCCCTGGACGATTTCGCCACGCGATGGCGGCACGGCGGCAGCCCGCTGCTGCGCCGGCTGCTGGACGCCGGCACGGTCGAGTTGCTGGGCGGCCCGCTGGCCCACCCGTTCCAGCCGCTGCTGGCGCCGCGGCTGCGTGAGTTCGCCCTGCGCGAGGGGCTGGCCGACGCGGCGGTGCGGCTCGGGGCGCGAAAAGGCCGGGGCCCCGGCGGGATCTGGGCGCCCGAATGCGCCTACGCGCCCGGCCTCGAGCACGACTACGCCGCGGCCGGCGTCACCCATTTCATGGTCGACGGCCCGTCGCTGCACGGCGACACCGCGCTGGGCCGGCCCGTCGGCGACACCGACGTGGTGGCGTTCGGGCGCGACCTGCAGGTCAGCTACCGGGTGTGGTCACCGAAGTCCGGCTATCCCGGCCACCCGGCGTATCGCGACTTTCACACCTACGACTACCTCACCGGTCTCAAGCCGGCCCGGGTGACAGGCCGCAACGTGCCCTCGGAGGGCAAGGCGCCCTACGATCCGCAGCGCGCCGACCACGCGGTCGACCTGCACGTCGCCGACTTCGTCGACGTGGTGCGCAACCGCCTGGCCAGCGAGTCAGAGCGGATCGGGCGTCCGGCGCATGTGGTGGCCGCGTTCGACACCGAGCTGTTCGGGCACTGGTGGTACGAGGGCCCGACGTGGTTGGCGCGGGTGCTGCGCGCCCTGCCCGAGGCCGGGGTCCGGGTGGGCACCCTGCACGACGCGATCGCCGGCGGCTTCGTCGGCGACCCGGTGAACCTGCCGCCCAGCTCCTGGGGGTCGGGCAAGGACTGGCAGGTGTGGGCCGGGGACCAGGTCGCCGATCTGGTCCAGCTCAACTCCGAGGTGGTCGACACCGCGCTGAGCGCCGTCGACAAGGCCCTCTCACAAGCCGGGTCGCAGCCCGCCGCGCTGGACGGGCCGGTCCCCCGCGACCACGTGGCGGACCAGATCCTTCGCGAGACCCTGCTCACCGTCTCCAGCGACTGGCCGTTCATGGTGAGCAAGGACTCGGCCGCCGACTACGCCCGCTACCGCACCCACCTGCACGCCCACGCCACCCGGGAGATCGCGGGCGCGCTGGCGTCCGGCCGGCGCGACACCGCGCAGCGGCTGGCCGACGGGTGGAACCGCGCCGACGGGCTGTTCGGGGCGCTGGATGCGCGCAGGCTGCCGCGATGAGGAGGCGGGCCGTCGCATGAAGATCCTGATGGTGTCGTGGGAGTACCCGCCGGTGGTCATCGGCGGGCTGGGCCGGCACGTGCATCACCTGGCCACCGCGCTGGCCGCGGCCGGCCACGACGTCGCCGTGCTGTCCCGCCGCCCCACCGGGACCGACCCGCGCACCCACCCGTCGACCGACCAGATCAGCGAGGGCGTCCGGGTGATCGCGGCCGCGCAGGACCCGCACGAATTCACCTTCGGCACCGACATGATGGCCTGGACGCTGGCGATGGGGCACGCCATGATCCGCGCCGGGCTGCCCCCCAAACTGCACGACAAGAAGCCGGGCGGCAACCGCCCGTGGCGTCCCGACGTCGTGCACGCGCACGACTGGCTGGTGGCCCATCCCGCGATCGCGCTCGCTCAATTCTACGACGTTCCAATGGTTTCCACGATCCACGCCACCGAAGCGGGTCGGCATTCGGGTTGGGTCAGCGGACCGATCAGCCGTCAGGTGCACGCGATCGAGTCGTGGCTGGTGCGCGAATCCGATTCGCTGATCACCTGTTCGGCGTCGATGGCCGACGAGATCACCGAGCTGTTCGGCACCGGGCTGGCCGAGATCACGGTGATCCGCAACGGTATCGAGACCGCCCGCTGGCCGTTCGCGCCGCGCCGGCCCCGCACCGGGCCGGCCGAGCTGCTGTATCTGGGACGGCTCGAGTACGAGAAGGGCGTGCACGATGTCATCGCCGCGCTGCCGCGCATCCGGCGCACCCACCCGGGCACCACGCTGACCATCGCCGGCGAGGGCACGCAGCAGGGTTGGCTGGTCGAACAGGCGCGAAAACACCGGGTGCTCAAGGCAATCCGATTCGTCGGCCACCTCGAACACTCTGAGCTGCTGGCGATGCTGCACCGCGCCGACGCCGCGGTGCTGCCCAGCCACTACGAGCCGTTCGGCATCGTGGCGCTGGAGGCGGCCGCGGCCGGCACTCCCCTGGTCACGTCGAACATCGGCGGCCTGGGCGAGGCGGTGATCGACGGCCAGACCGGCGTCTCGTGCCCGCCCCGCGACGTGTCCGCGCTGGCCGCGGCGATCCGCACCGTGCTCGCCGATCCGGAGGCCGCGCAGCGGCGCACCTGCGCCGCCCGGGAACGGCTCACCTCGGACTTCGACTGGCACACGGTGGCTGAGAAGACCGCGCAGGTGTACCTGTCCGCCAAGCGGGCGGAGCGGCAGCCGCAGGCCCGGCTGCCCATCGTCGAACACGCCTTGCCCGACCGGTAGCCCGTTCCTACCGTCGAGGGATGGGGCTGCACTACGCGAGCGTCGTAGACGCCGCCATCACCGAGGTCTTCGACTGGCACGCCAGGCCGGGCGCGTTCGAGAGGCTCTCGCCGCCGTGGTCGCCGATACGGCTGCTCACCGAGGCCGCCTCGCTCAAGGACGGGCGCGCCACCCTGGCTCTGCCCGGCGGTTTGCGTTGGGTGGCGGTGCACCGGCCGGACGGCTACGACCCGCCGCGACGTTTCGTCGACAGCATCGGCGGCGACGGCCTGGCCGTGCTTCCGGCGCGAATCGCGGTGCGCTGGCGGCACATTAACGAATTCGAGAACGTCGGCGGCGACCGCACCCGGGTGATCGACCGGGTCGAGACGCCGGTGCCCGCGTCGCTGCTGCGACCCATGTTCGACTACCGGCACCGCCAACTCGCCGGCGACCTGGCCGCCCACCGGCTGGCCGCCAAGCACGGGTTGCGGCCACTGACGGTCGCGGTCACCGGATCGTCGGGTCTGGTCGGTTCGGCGTTGACCGCGTTCCTGCGGACCGGCGGGCACCGGGTCATCCGGCTGGTTCGGCGCGCCGCCCGCGGGGACGACGAGCGGCGGTGGGACCCCGAGGATCCCAACCCGGGGCTGTGCGACGGTGTCGACGCGGTGGTCCACCTGGCCGGCGCCTCGATCGCCGGGCGGTTCACCGACCGGCATCGAGAAGCCGTCCGGGACAGCAGGATCGGGCCCACCCGGCGGCTGGCCGAACTGCTGGGCCGCGGCCGGCCCCGGCCCGCCGCGCTGATCTCGGCGTCGGCGATCGGCTACTACGGGTACGACCGGGGCGACGAAACCCTCACCGAGGACAGCGACCGCGGCGACGGGTTCCTGGCCGATGTGGTGGCGGACTGGGAACAGTCGACCACGCCGGCGCTGGCGGCGGGCGTGCGGGCAGTGCAGGTGCGCACCGGCATCGTGCAGTCACCGCGCGGCGGCACGCTGAAGCTGATGCGCCCGTTGTTCAGCGCCGGTCTCGGCGGCCGACTGGGCGACGGGCGGCAATGGCTGTCCTGGATTGGCATCGACGATGTGATCGACGTCTACCACCGGGCGTTGTGGGACGGCAGACTCAACGGTCCGGTCAATGCCGTTGCACCGCAACCAGTCCGAAACAGCGAGTACACCGCCGCGCTGGCCGCGGTGTTGCACCGGCCCGCGGTGCTGCCGGTGCCGTCCCTGGGGCCGCGGCTGTTGCTCGGCGGTCAGGGCGCCCGCGAACTCGCGGGCGCGAGTCAGCGGGTGGCCCCGGCCAAGCTCGCCGCGGCCGGGCACCGGTTTCGCCACCCCGACATCGAGCGGGCGCTGCGTCACCTGTTGGGCCGCGGCGGCTGACGGCTTGGACGAACGACCGAGACCGCAACACCACCTCCTCACCATGCCCGGCTACTGGTCGGCATCTCGGCCGTCGCGGCTGTGCCGGTAAGCGCGGGCGCGCAGATCGGCCAGCCACCGCGGATGCAGGGACACGCCCGGCGCCGTGTTGACGACGGGATCGAACGACACATCGTCGTCGATCACGGCGGTCAGGCTGACGCGGGCAAGGGGCGTGAAATCGCCTCTGCCGCAAGCTTGGTCGAGCGACACCTCGATGCCGCCGCGTTCCAGACGGCGGCGGACGTCGTCCAGCGCCAGGCGGGCGCCGCCGATGTCGCTCGCGGTGCGGGCCCGCAGCCACCAGTTGGCGTCCTGATAGCGCAACGGCATCAGGGTGGTCAGCGTCTGAGCGTTCCACGAGGTAGCCGGCCGCAGCGCCACCGCGCGCGACAGCACGCCCGACCCGGCGGAGACCAGCAGTATGTCCCACGGCGTACCCGCCGGCTGCGGTGCGTTCACCCGCAGGGCCAGGCCGATGAAGTCCGGCAGCGCCCCCGGTGTGCCGGTGGCCTTGGACAGCCGGGCGACGATGCGCGACGGCGGGATCGGCAGGCCCCGGCCGACCGGGGCGACGCGTTCGGCGACGCCTCCAGCAAGCACCCCGTCGGGATGGAAGAACCGCTTGCCGCGGATCGCAGCACCCCAGCCAAACGGCGCCGCCGCCAGCTCGAAAACGTTCACCGGCCGCGGATTCCCGTTCTGGGTCGACGGAAACCCGCCCGCGCGCACGACCTTCGGCCGACCGCAGGCACGAAACTTATGCTGTCGCAAACGAACCGGTGCACCAATTGATCATGCGTAGATCGGGCAGCTGTTGCTGGCCCGGGCGAGCGGCCGTCGACGTAGACCTGAGCCATGACCTCCTGCCACGACTCGAACTGGGGTGACGACCGGACCATACCCTCGAACAGGCCCACAATGACGGCGTTGCCGTCGTCGGTCAGGGCGTAGACCGGACCGCCGACGTCGCGACCGTCCACCACCATGTCGGCGATGGCGAAACGACCGCCGGTGACCGTGCCGACAGGACCACAGTGCTGGCCGGTCGATCGGCGCAGCTGACACACCGGCAGCCCCGGCACGGCGCGCAGCCCGGGCGCGGCCAGCAGCCGGCGGCCCGTCGGCAGCAGGTCCGAGGCCGTCACATCCCTTGCCAGAGCGATGACTTCGTATTCCACCGGCAGCGTCGAGGCGTCGGCGGAGTCGGTGTCGAGCTGGCGACGGCCGAGCACCACCTCGCCGATCGGGTGGTGGTCACGGTCCGTCACCGCCGACTGCCCTCCATCGCACTGCCCGCTGGTGATGGCGACCCGCAGCCACGGCTCCACCAGTCCCACCATGCAGACGGCGTGGCCCTGATGGATTTCCATGCCGGGGGACGCGGTGACGACCGGGTCGGCGGTCGCGTGGCCGGGCGCCGCGCAGAGCATCACCGCGAGGGCCGACGCGCCCGCCAACCGCCCGCACCGCCGGCCGAGCTTTTCCATTGGGCCGCACCACCCCTCGTGTTCCTCAGGGGATCGAACGCGCACGTCACTGAACACGCGTATACCCCGCGGGCGGACCGGCAAACTCCTGGTCGGCGCTGGCCGTTTAGCGAAGAAGCGCTGTTCGCACTGGCCGGCAAACGAACACTTCCCCGCCCGCCGGGCGGCCGGGCCACCACGGGCGACGCCGGGAGCCGGCAACCGCGGTAGGCTGCTGCTCAGGTTGAGTTCACAGCTACGTGTCTAACGGGAGCGGTGTTCGGACACTGTTCACTCGCTTTCTCATCACCAGTCGATAGGCGCTTTCATGGCTGTTCTTCATCCCGCACGGTCCGCGGACCGATTCGACCCGGCGGACTGCCGGTACATGGCCGACTTCGCCCGGGCCCACCTGTTCGTCTACGCGCGCAGCCTCGGCACGGTGTTGCGGGTGGACGGCGAGGTCGACGCGTCGAATGCACGGGACCTCACCGCGACCATCCACCGCTTCGGCCGGCTCATGACCCCGTTGGTGCTCGACCTGAGCCGGCTGCGCTCCATCAGCGTCGAGGGCTTCCGCGCGCTGCTGCTGCTCAACGACGAGCTGCGTAAATCGCGGGTGCACTGCTGCGTGGTGCCCGGCGCGGCCATCCGGGCCCTGCTGCGCCTCGTGCACGACAACAGGTTGGCCCTCGCCGATTCGGTGCCGGAAGCTTTCCAGAACATCAAAGACATCGTACGGGCCCGGCGGGAGTTCCTGTCCGACCTGGCCCGGCCCGCACCCATGCGGGCAGCAGTGCGGCGTCCTGATCGCGGCGCGTTGAAACGTTAGCAGCGTTGGCTTTTCGCCGCGCCACGGGGCCTCACACGGTCACGTAGCGGGCCAAGCGCGCCGATTCACCGCTTCGTCTGGCGCAAACCAGTCAATTTCATTAACTTAATGTTTAATTTACTTAACTAGATGGTATCTGATAGCGGGGCCGCGCCGAGCGGGCCTGACGTCAGGGCTGTGGTTTTGTCCGCGTCATCGAGGGTATGACCGGCGGTGTTCGGCCCGGGCGGGACTGGGCAGGCCGTGCCGTCCGGGAGGGAGCGCTGGGACACCATGGGAGCTTTGTCATTTTCGCCCACCACCACGGCGGCAGCGCCGGCCTGGACGCGCATCGACGACTTCGGCGGCTGGCGGGCACACGTTCGGGCGATGGTGTTGGACGAGGTCGCCGACTTCGTCGGGGTGCGACGCGCCGACGAACTCGACCGGGCGGGGATCGGGGCCGCGGGCGACATCCTGGTTCAGTTCGTCTCCGGCGGCAAGTGCCTGCGGTCGACGTTCGTCTACCTGGGCTGGCTGTGCGGGGCACCGCGCGACCGGGCGGCGCTGCGGGCCGCCGCCAGTTTCGAGTTGCTGCACGCCTTCGCACTGCTGCAAGACGATGTGATGGACGGTGCGCAGGAACGGCGGGGCCGTCCGGCCGCGCATCTGCAGTTCGGCCGCTGGCATCGGGACCACGGATTGTCCGGCTCGCCACGGCGATTCGGTGAATCGGCCGCCATCCTGTTGAGCGATCTCTGCCTGATCTGGGCCGAACAGATGCTGCGCGACAGCGGACTCGAAGCGCGTCGCCTGCAGCGCGCGTGGCCACGCTATGACGCCATGCGCGCCGAGCTCACGGTGGGCCAGTTCGCCGACCTGACCAACGACATCCGGCAATCACCAGGGCTGGACGCCGTGCTGGAGGTGGCGCGCCGCAAATCGGGTAACTACACGGTGCGCCGGCCGCTGGAAATCGGCGCGACGATGGCCGGGTGTGACGACCGGACGGTGGCCCGGCTAAGCCGCTACGGCGCGGCGGTGGGTGAGACCTTCCAGCTGCGCGACGACGTGCTGGGCGTCTTCGGCTCGCCGGCGGTCACCGGGAAGCCCTGCGCCGCAGATCTGTTCGAGCGCAAGGCCACCGCCGTTGTGGTGAGCGCCCACCAACTCGCCGATCCGCCGGTCCGGCGTGAACTCACCGAGCTCGCCACTCGTGACGTGCTGGACACGGCCGCGATCGAGAGGTGGAAAGCGCTGATCGTCGAGACCGGAGCGGTGCGGCTGATCGAGCGGATGATCAGCGACCGCGTCGCGTCGGCACGCGAGCAGCTGTGCGGCCTGCCCGTCGACGAATCGGTGCGCGCCGCGCTGGCCGAGATGGCGGCCGTCTGTACGGATCACGCCGAATGACCGCCGCCGGCACGGGAGTTCGGTGAGCATGCGGACCATCGAAGGCTCCGCCGATCACGTCGTGGTGATCGGGGCCGGTCTGGCCGGCCTGTCCGCGGCGCTGCACCTGGCCGGTCGAGGGCGGGCGGTCACGGGCGTGGAGCGCGAAGCATGGCCGGGCGGCCGGGCGGGCCGCCGCGACATCGACGGGTATCGGATCGACACCGGCCCCACGGTGCTCACCATGCCGGACATCATCGAGGACACCTTCGCCGCCGTCGGCGATAGCCTGACCCGGCGACTCGAGCTGTGCACGCTGGATCCCGCGTACCGCGCCGTGTTCGCCGACGGCAGCAGCCTCGACGTCCACTGCGATCCGGACCGGATGGCCGACGCCGTCGCCGAGTTCGCCGGCCGCGAGCAGGCGACGGGCTACCGGCGGCTGCGGGCATGGCTGACGCGCCTGTACCGCACCGAGTTCGACGGATTCATCGCCGCCAATTTCGATTCACCGCTGTCGTTGCTCACCCCCGGCTGGTGCAGCTGATCGCGATCGGCGGTTTCCGCAACTGGGACCGCATGGTCAAGCGCTATCTCAGCGATCCGCGGCTGCAGCGCAGCTTCACCTTTCATCGCTGTATGCCGGTGTGGCCCCGCGCGACGCCCTGGCGGTGTACGCGGTGATCGCCTACATGGACACGGTCTCGGGCGTGGTGTTTCCGCGCGGCGGTGTGCGGGCGCTGCCCGACGCGCTGGCCGCCGCAGCCTCCGACGCTGGGGTTCAGTTCCGTTATGGCACAACGGTTACCGCGCTCGAGAAGACCGGTGGGCGGGTCGGCGCCGTGCTCACCGAACAGGCCGGACGCATCGCCTGCGACGCGGTGGTGCTGACCACCGAGCTGTCGCAAACCTATGCGCTGCTGGGCAGCACACCGCGTCGCGCGCTGCGGTTGCGGCACTCCCTCTCGGCGGTGGTGGCGCATGTGGGTTGTCCCGCGGTGGCATCGCAGACCGCGCACCACACCATCTTGTTCGGCGACGCCTGGGATCACACGTTCGCCGACATCATCGGCGCCGGCCAACTCATGCGGGATCCGTCGCTGCCGGTCACCCGGCCGACGGCCAGCGACCCGACGCTCGCTCCGCGAGGACGCGACCTGCTCTATGTGCTCGCCCCGGCGCCGAACCTGGAATCGGGCGGCATCGACTGGGACAGCGTCGGGCGCGGCTACGTCGACGACCTCATCGCGCTCGTCGGTCAGCGGCTTCTTCCCGGTTTACCAGGCAGCGCAACGGTTTTGGATGTCGTCACTCCCGCGGACTGGGCGCGCCGGGGCATGGCCGTTCGCGCTCGCGCACACGTTCGCCCAAACCGGCCCGTTCCGCCCGGCCAACATGGTGCGCGGCATCGACAACGCGGTGCTGGCCGGATCCTCCACGGTGCCCGGGGTCGGGGTGCCGACCACCCTGATCTCCGGGCGACTCGCCGCGGACCGCATCACCGGCGTCAGCAAGCGAACGCCCGCGCGCATCGACATGAAAGCCGGTTCGCCATGATGCGCAGCGAATGGGCCGCGGCCGGAATCGAGGATCCGCTGCTGCGCGAAGGTTGTCGGCGATGCCGCGAGCTCAACGCCGCGCACGGCCGCACCTTCTTCCTGGCCACCAGGTTGCTCGCACCAGACCAGCGCCCGCCCGTGCACGCGCTGTACGGCTTCGCCCGCTACGCCGACGACATCCTCGACGACCTCGACCCGCGGGTGGACCCCGCGGTGCGCGCCCGGCGGCTGCAACGGCTGTCGGAGCGTCTCTTCTCCGGTGGTGTGCACGCCGACGATCCGTTGGTGGCCGCGGTCACCCACACCGCGCGGCGCTACCGGATCAGCTCCCAACTGTTCGTGGACTTTCGGTCTCGATGCAGATGGACCTGACCGTCACCGACTATCCGGACCGGGAAGCGCTCAACCGCTACATGCGCGGATCCGCGGAAGCCATTGGGCTGCAAGTGCTCCCGATACTGGGTACCGTGACGCCGGTGGACGAGGCCGCACCTTATGCGGCGGCCCTGGGCCGGGCGTTCCAGCTCACCAGCTTCCTGCGCGACGTCGACGAAGATCTGGCGCGCGGCCGGGTCTATCTGCCGGCGGACGAACTCGCCGCCGACGGCGTCGACCGGGAGCTGCTGATGTGGTGCCACGAGCACCGCCGCACCGATCCGCGGGTGCGCCGGGCGCTGATCGCACAGCACCACATCGCCCGTCAGACATACCGATTCGCCACCGCCGGGATCGCGGTCCTGCAGCACCGCTCACGGCCGTGCGTGGCGGCCGCGGCGGCGTTGTATTCGGAGATCCTGGACTGCATCGCGAAAAGCGATTTCGCGGTCTTCGACCACCGGCCACCGTGGGCACGGCGCGACGGCTGCGGGTCGGCGCAGTGGGGCTGATCCGCTCGTGGCGGGCGCGCAACAGCGGTCGGGGTATTCGGTCGGGGGCCGCATGAGCGATCGGTGGCAATACCTGGTGGTGCTCGCCGCCTGTCTGGTGGTCACCGCGCCGCTGGAGATCGCGGGTGCGGGCGTCTACCGGAGGTGGCGACGGCTCGCCGCGGCGGTGCTGCCGGTGGCCGCGGTGTTCTTGCTCTGGGATGAGATCGCCGTGGCCGCGCGGGTGTGGACGTACGACCACGCCTACCTGTGCGGGCTGAGCATCCCCGTTCGGGTGCCGATCGAAGAGTTGCTGTTCTTTCTCATCATCCCGGTGTGTGCGGTGCTGACCTACAACGCGGTGAGCACCATCCTGGACAAGGTGCACCGCCGATGACCGGCCTGGGCTACATCCTGCCGGCCGCACTGGCGGTGGTGATCGTGTGCGCCGCGGAGTTGACGGTGGGCTGCCCCTGGACGGACGCGCACGCGAATTCGGTTGGGCGCCATTGCCCAGTCACGACGACGGCACGCTGGCCTGGGTGCGCCTCGATGCGGTGGGAGGCGAGACGCCGTCACCGCGACCGGTGATACCGCCGAGACCGGTCGGCCACACGCTGGCCTCGGTCGCACACCTGGTGGGCGTGTGCGAACCTGCCGACATCATCGCCAACCGGCTCGACCCCTGGCACGGCGCATGGTTTCACCCCTACTCGTTCACCCGGCTGGAGGTGCTGGCCACGCCCACCGAAGAGGCCGACCGCTTCCTGGTGGCGGTGACCTTCCGGATGGGACGGCTGGGTGTGCCGGTGGTCGCGGAGTTCGGTTGCCCGGAGGCGCGCACCATCGTGATGCGCATCGTGGACGGCGAAGGGGCCGGGAGTGTCGTCGAAACGCACGCGACCCCAATAGGTTCCGGCCCGGACGGCCATCCCCGCACTGCTGTGTTGGAAGCGGTCATCGCGCATCGGACCGTCCCGGGTTCGCGCGCGCCTTGTGGGCGGCGCCGCTGCTCACCCCGGTGATGCGCTATGCGGCCGGCCGGCTGTGGCGGGACAATCTGGCCTACGCCGAACGCCGCTACGAGGTCCGCAGCCAGAACCGTTAGGACGCGTCGAGGGGCCTATTCGCCGCCGGGTCATGGTGCGTAGTTGTTCAGTGGGAATTCCGTGCCGCATGCCAAAGACGACGACGAGCCCCGACGACAGCAGCGACGATGTCGCCGAAGCGGTGGGACGGCTGACGGAGGCGCTGGAAACCACCGAGCGCGCCCGCGGACATCTGTACTCCTTCCACCAACTCACCGGCCGCGCCGACCTGCAACTCGACGCGGCCGTGTCGCGGTTACGCGAGCTCGGGCACACCGATCTTGCCGAGCACATCAGCCGCGAGCTGGTGGGACGCAATGTCCTCTGCCGGGGCGGTGGAGCTTTCAGATCGTCGAGGACTACGACAACGGCTACTACCGCTGTTTCCAAGAGATCGAGCAGCTGGTGCGCGGCCGGCTCGCCGACGGACAGCGGCACCGTCACGAGACGGCGTTGAAAGAGCGGCGGCGAACCGCCGGGCACCCGGCGCACACCGCCGCCCCGGACGACGAACGCGAGAAAGGCGAAACCGCCGTAGGGTAATGTCCACCGCCCGGGCCCACAACGCTGCGGGTTTGCCCGGGGCCCGAAAACGCCCGCGTGGTTCGCGGGTCGACGGTGGCGGTCGCCGATACGCTGGCCAGCGTGTCGGGCCGGAAGGATGCGGGTAAGTGACCAAGTGCGGCGCCGCTGATCGGCAACTGGATCGGACCGAACTCGAGAAGTTGATGTCGGCCGACATGCGTGCGATCACCGCGCAGTCCGACCGCATCGGCCGGCACTTTGCTCGCCAGAACCACGTCAGCGGCACCGACTTCCACGCGTTGCTGCATATCATGGTCGCCGAAACCGCGGGAACGCCGTTGACGCCGGCCCAGCTGCGCCAGCGGATGGACGTGTCGCCGGCGGCCATCACCTACCTGGTGGATCGCATGATCGATGCCGGGCACATCCGCCGCGAACCCGACCCGCAGGACCGCCGCAAGACGCTGCTGCGCTACGAGAAACCGGGCATGGCGCTGGCGCATTCGTTCTTCACCCCGCTGGGCGCCGAGCTGCGCGACGCCCTCGCCCATCTGTCCGACCGTGACTTGGCGGCAGCACATCGGGTCTTCACCGCGATGATCGAGGCGATGTCCGCCTTCGAATCCCGGATGGCCGCATCGACTTCCAAACCGCCCGCCGCTCCCGGCCGCAAGCGT
Source organism: Mycobacterium lepraemurium (assembly GCA_002291465.1). GTDB lineage: Bacteria > Actinomycetota > Actinomycetes > Mycobacteriales > Mycobacteriaceae > Mycobacterium > Mycobacterium avium. The sequence goes on from CP021238.1 coordinate 3,160,208, forward strand.
GCGACGACCGCGGGACGTCGCGGCGCGCCACGCTGAGCACGGTCGCTACTGCACCTTCGACCGCCACGTCGCCGGCTCTAGGCGAGGCGGATCAGCTCGACGCCACGCAAGCCCGCCAGGTCGGCGACACCGCAGCCGTGCAGGCACACCCGCAACTCGTCGATGAACGGCTGCAGCCAATCGACCACGGTGGCAAAGGATTCGATCGCCGCCGGCAACAGTGGCCGCGCTACCGCCACCACGTCGGCACCCAACGCGATCGCCTTGGCCGCGTCCATGCCCGTCCGAATACCACCGGAGGCCACCAAGGGGATTTCCGGCAGCAGCCGCCGCACCTCGACGATCGCGCGCGCGGTGGGCAAACCCCAGTCCGCCAGGTCCGGATAGCGTAGCTCGCCGTACCGCACGAACTGTTCGACGCGCGACCAGGAAGTGCCTCCGGCACCCGCCACGTCAATCCCGGCAACCGGCGGTTGTCCCTCTCCCCCAACAAGTTCCGCGGCGACCGCACCACCGATGCCGTGGCCGACCTCTTTGAGCAGCACCGGATAATCGAGCGCGGCGGCGGCTTCGCGCAGCCTGCTCAGCGAGCCGGAGAAGTCGATGTCCCCGTTGTGCTGCATCGCCTCCTGCAACGGATTGGTGTGCACGGCCAAGGCGTCGGCACCCACCCGATCGAGCGCCTTCACCAGATGAGGAACCGCCGTCTTCGCCAGCTGCGACAAACCGATGTTGCCGAACAGCAAGACATCCGGGGCCACATCGCGAACCGCGAAGCTGTCCGCGGCACGTTCGCCCAGCGCGCTGTCGAGCATGATCCGTTGCGACCCCAGCATCATGCCGAGTCCCAGCTGCTGAGCGGCTGCGGCCAGATTCCGGTTGATCGTCTTCGACATCTCGGCGCCCCCGGTCATGGCGCCGATGAGGATCGGCGCCCGCAGGTTCGCCCCGAAGAACGAGGTGGACACGTCGATGTCGCCCAGGCTGGTCTGTGTCAGTGCGTGGTAGGGCAATCGGTAGCGGTCCAACCCGGTTGTGACGCCGTCGAATTCCACCGGCTCGCTCAGACACACGTCGATGTGCCGCCGTTTCCGGTGTGTCATCGCGTCCATCGGGGCCCCTGCAGGGTGTCCATAATGTCCATAGTGCCCCTTTTCGGGTGCCGCCGACGCATCGGCGTACGACGCGTCATTTCAGTTTATTAATGTTTAATAAACTGAAAGGCTTGATTTCGTGGTGTGAAAACGCATGGCCGCCGCCGCGACCGGTCCGCGTTCCTGGCTGCTGGCCGCGGTCGCGGTGCTGACCGGCGTCGGCGGTGATGACTCTGGTCGGGCCGAACGCGGCGGCGGGCCAGGCGCCGCAGTCACTGCCGCAGCACTCGCCGTCCGCCCGGGTCGCCGCGCTGGCCGGGCAGTCCCCCGGCGGCGACCGGACCCCGCTGATCGTGGTGGTCAGCCGCGCCGACGGCGCCGTGCTCAGCCCCGCCGATCTCAGCGCGGCCCGGGCGGCCCGTAACCGCGCCCAGGCCGCCGCGCAACCCGGCGCCGCACCGGCGCAGCCGCTGACGCCCTCGCAAGACGGCAAGGCCGCCCTGGGCGGGGTGCCGCTGAGCACCACCTTGTCGGGTCTGGCCCTCAACGATGCGGTCAGCGCGCTGCGCACGGCCGCCGCGACGGGGCTGGCCGCGGATTTGCAGGTGCACGTCACCGGCGGGCCGGCGTTCGGCTCCGACATCGCCAGCGCGTTCACGCACGCCAACGTCACCCTGCTCGCGATGACAGCCTCGGTGGTGGCGCTGACCGGGTTGAGCTTCGACGGCGCCACCTCCGGGATCACCAGCGTGCTGGTTTTCGGCGCCGGCACCAATTACGCGCTGCTGCTGATCTCGCGCTACCGCCAGGAACTGCGCCGCCATGCCGGCCATCGTGACGCCCTGCGCCGGGCCGTGCACCGGGCGGGACCGGCCATCGTCGCTAGCAACGCGACCGTGGTGCTGGCGCTGCTCACCCTTCTGCTCACGGCCACCCCCAGCACCCGCAGTCTGGGCGCGCTGGCGGCGTGCGGTCTGATGATCGCCGCGGTTTCGGTGCTGGTGGTCCTGCCCCCGCTGTTGGCGGTGTGCGGCCGGCGGTTGTTCTGGCCGTTCATTCCGGTAGACCGGCCGGCGACCGAGTCCGGGGCGTGGCGCCGGGTCGCGGAATGGGTGGCCGGGCGTCCCGCGCTGGTCGCGGTGGCCGCGGTCGCGGTGCGGGCGGCCCTGGGTGGTGGATTGTGGGGGACCCGGATCGGGTTGTCACAGGCCGAACAGTTCCGCGTCCGGGCGGATTCGGTGGCCGGTTATCACGTGCTGGCCCAGCACTTTCCGGCCGGGTTGGCCAACCCGACGCTGGTCGTCGCCGACACCGGACACGCTGCGGCCGTGCACCAGGCGATCGCGGCCACCCCCGGTGTGGTCTCGGCGACCGAGTCCGGCCGTTCGGCGTCCGGGTTGACGCAGTGGTCGGTGGTGATCGACGCGCCACCGTCGTCGGTTTCGCGAGTTCGATATCGTTGCTGCGCTGTGGAATTCGACGCGAGCCGCCGACTCCGGCACGCTGGTGGGCGGGGCCGACGCGGCGGCCCTCGATGTTCGCGATGCCGCCACCCACGACCGGGTGCTGGTGATCCCCGCGATCCTGGCCGTCATCCTGATCGTCCTCGCCGTGCTGATGCGGTCGGTGATGGCGCCCCCGGTCCTGCTGGTCGCGACGATGCTGGGCGCGCTGGGCGCGCTCGGCCTGGGCGGCTGGGTCAGACTGCACCTCTTCGGTTTTCCGGCGCTGGACTACACCACGCCGCTGTTCGCATTCCTGTTCCTGGCCGCCCTCGGCGTGGACTACACCATCTTCCTGGTCACCCGCGCCCGCGAGGAAGCCGCGCGGCACGGGACCCGGCAGGGCATGGTCGAGGCGGTGGCGGCCACCGGTGGTGTGATCACCAGCGCCGGAATCGTTTTGGCCGCGGTGTTCTGCGTGCTCGCGGTGTTGCCGCTAATGGTCCTGCCGCAGTTGGGCATCATCGTCGGCCTCGGCATTCTGCTGGACACCTTCGTGGTGCGCACCCTGGTCATCCCGGCGTTGTTCACGCTCGTCGGCGACCGAATCTGGTGGCCCAACAACCCCGCTAGACACGAACGGAGCACACCGTGAACAGGTCGATACTCGGCGCAACCAGCCTGGCCGTCGCCGCGGCCGCCGGCGCCGGAAGCCGGGCCGGCGCCAAGGCCGGCCCGCGGTGGTATGCGCGGCTGCGCCAGCCCGCCTATCAACCGCCCCGCACCGCGTTTCCCCTCGCATGGACCACGCTGTACGCCGACATCGCGGCCACGTCGGCGCCGCCGCCGACGTGGTCCGGCGCACGGCCCAGGCCACGCCGCGTGGCGCCCTGGCGTTGTCGCCCTACCCGTTGTGGTGCGGCTTCGCCACCGTGTTGTCCACCCACATCTGGCGCCTCAACCGTTAGCCCGCACCACCGATGCCCGCGCTGTTGTGGTTCCGCCGTGACCTTCGCCTGCACGATCATCCGGCGCTGTCGGCCGCGGCGGACAGTGACAAGGTGCTCGCCTGCTTCGTGCTCGACCCGCGGCTTCAGAGGTCGTCCGGGCCGCGCCGGCTGCAGTTCCTGGGCGACTCGCTGCGGGTGTTGCGCGACGAGCTGGCCGATCGGCTGCTGGTCACCCCCGGGCGGCCCGACATCCGAATTCCCGAAATCGCCAAGACAATCGGCGCCACGTCGGGCATCACCTCGGAGGACTTCACGCCGTTCGGAAAGCGCCGGGACGCCCGGGTGCGCGCGGCGCTGGCGTCGGTCCCGCTGGTGGCGACCGGATCGCCGTATCTCGTTGCGCCGGGCCGCGTCACCAAGCCAGACGGCTCGCCCTACCAGGTGTTCACCCCGTTTCTGCGGCGGTGGCACGACACCGGCTGGCGACCACCGGCCAAAACCGGCGCCGCATCCGCGCGCTGGCTCGACCCGGCGCAGCTCGGCATCACCGCCTGCGAAATCCCCGACCCCGGCGCCACGCTCGACCTGGCGGCCGGTGAGGCGGCGGCGCGAAACCAGTGGAAGTCCTTCGTGGACAACGGTTTAGCTAACTACACCGACGATCGCCACCTGCCCGATATCGAGGGCACCAGCCGGATGTCGGCGCATCTGAAGTTCGGCACCATCCATCCGCGCACGCTGGTCGCCGATCTCGACCTACGCACCGCCGGAGCGCGAACGTACCTGCGGGAGTTGGCCTTTCGCGACTTCTATGCCGACGTGCTGCATCACCGGCCGGCCAGCGCGTGGCGCAACTGGAACAGCGCCTTCGACGCCATCCGCACCGACACCGGCGCCGAGGCCGGCCGCCGCTTCGAGGCCTGGAAGGCCGGCGAAACCGGTTTTCCGTTCGTCGACGCCGGAATGCGCCAGCTGCGCCAGACCGGATTCATGCACAACCGAGTGCGCATGACCGTTGCCTCTTTCCTGGTGAAGGACCTTCACCTGCCCTGGCAGTGGGGCGCGCACTGGTTTCTGCAGCAGCTGGTGGACGGTGACCTGGCGAACAACCAGCATGGCTGGCAATGGTGTGCGGGCTGCGGCACCGACGCCGCACCCTACTTCCGGATGTTCAACCCCGCCGCCCAGGGCGAAAAATTCGATCCCGCCGGCGCCTACATTCGCCGCTGGCTGCCCGAATTGCGGTGCGCCGACGACCCACACCTGCGCACCGGCGAGCGACCGCCCGGTTACCCGGCGCCGATCGTCGACCACGCGACCGAACGCGCCGAAGCGCTGCGCCGCTATCGGAGCATGTGAACCGGCGTCCGGGCACCGACGTCGACGCGGGCGACGTCAACTTCCATTTCAAGGTGGACGAGTAGCCGCAACGAAAAAGCTAGCGGGAGGCCTTCTTTCGTTCGATGTCGGCCAGCGCGGCGGCCAGCTCGGCCCGCTGCGCGGCCGAACTCTCCCAGGACAGCTGACGGTTCTTGACCACCTTGGCCGGTGCGCCGACCGCGATCGAGTAGTCCGGGATGACACCGCGGACCACCGCGTGCGAGCCGAGCACGCAGCCGCGCCCGATGGAGGTGCCGCGCAGCACCGTCACCTTCACCCCCACCCAGGTGTCCGGCCCGATGCGGACCGGGGACTTGACGATCCCCTGGTCCTTGATCGGAACGTTGATGTCGTCCATGCGGTGGTCGAAATCGCAGACATAGCACCAGTCGGCCATCAGCACCGAGTCGCCGAGCTCGATGTCCAGGTAGGCGTTGATCACGTTGTCGCGGCCCAGCACCACCTTGTCACCGAACCGCAGCGAGCCCTCGTGCGCGCGGATGGTGTTCTTGTCGCCGATGTGCACCCAGCGGCCGATCTCGAGCTGCGCGAGCTCGGGCGTGGCATGGATCTCCACGCCCTTGCCCAGAAACACCATGCCGCGGGTAATGATGTGCGGGTTGGCCAGCTTGAACTTCAGCAGCCGCCAATACCGCACCAGGTACCAGGGGGTGTAGGCGCGGTTGCACAGCACCCATTTCAGCGAGGCCAGGGTGAGGAACTTGGCCTGGCGCGGGTCGCGCAGATTCGATCCACGCCAACGGCGATGGAGTGGAGCGCCCCACATGGTCGTCATGGCCGGACAGCCTATCGAAGCAGCCACGGGTTACCCTCACCTGTACTCGATCGCTGCTCATCGAGGCGAGTCAAGCCGACGGCCGCGGAAGGATTTGGGAAATCGAGGTGCTTGCCCGACAACTCCTCAGCCGTCTTCGGCGATGGTCATCGATGCTGCTGGCGGCGGGCGTCACGGCGGGGGCCGGCGCGTGCGGCAACACCGACTCGTGGGTGGAAGCGTCGGCCGCGCAAGGCTGGCCGTCCCAGTACGCCGACGCCGCCAACAGCGGCTACACCAGCACCGGCGGGGCCAGTAAGCTCGCGTTGCAGTGGACCCGCTCGGTCAAGGGCAGCCTGGCCGCCGGGCCGGCGCTGAGCGCCCGCGGTTACCTGGGCCTCAACGCCCAGACCCCGGCCGGCTGTTCGCTGATGGAGTGGGAGAACAACGACAACGGCCGGCAGCGCTGGTGCGTGCGGCTGGTCCAGGGCGGCGGCTTCGCCGGCCCGCTGCTCGACGGCTTCGACAATCTCTACGTCGGCCAGCCCGGGGCGTTCCTGTCGTTTCCGGTGACCCAGTGGACCCGCTGGCGCCAGCCGGTGATCGGCATGCCCACCACCCCGCGGTTCCTCGGGCACGGGCAGTTGCTGGTGGTCACGCATCTGGGACAGGTGCTGGTCTTCGACTCCCATCGCGGCCAGGTGGCCGGCAGCCCGCTCGATCTGGTGGACGGCGTCGATCCCACCGACGCGACGCGCGGGCTGGCCGATTGCGCGCCGGCCCGCCCGGATTGCCCGGTGCCCGCCGCCCCCGCCTTCTCGGCGGCCACCGGGATGGTGGTGCTCGGCGTCTGGCAGCCGGGCGCACCCAGCGCGGGCCTGGTGGGGCTGAAGTATCACCCCGGGCAGTCCCCGCTGCTGACGCGGGAGTGGACCAGCGACGCCGTGGGCGCCGGTGTCATCGCCAGCCCGGTGCTGTCCGCGGACGGGTCGACGGTCTACGTCAACGGGCGCGACCAGCGGCTGTGGGCGCTGCGCGCGGCGGACGCGAAGGTGAAGTGGTCGGCGCCGCTGGGATTTTTGGCGCAGACGCCGCCGGCGGTCACCCCGCAGGGGCTGATCGTGTCGGGCGGCGGCCCCGACACCCGGCTGGTGGCGTTCCGGGACGCCGGCGACCACGCCGACCAGGCGTGGCGCCGCGACGACCTGATCCCGCTGTCGTCGTCCAGCCTGGCGGGTGTCGGCTACACGGTAGTCAGCGGGCCACAGGACAATGGCGCGCCGGGGATGTCGGTGCTGGTCTTAGATCCCGGTGACGGCCACACGCTGAACAGCTATCCGCTGCCGGCGGCGACCGGCTATCCGCTGGGCGTTTCGGTCGGCGCCGATCGCCGGGTGGTGGCCGCGACCAGCGACGGTCAGATTTACGGTTTCGCACCGGCCTGAGCCGGCCATACTGTTGGCGTACCGAACGACCACCCGACCGGCCCACCGACCGGCGACGTCGCCGCCACCACCACCGCCGACCTGGTGGCCACGCTCGTGTTGCTGGTCGTGCACGGCGGCCTGTTCGCGGCGACCTACGTACTGCTGGGACTGCTGGTGATGAGCACCGACCCGTGCGGCTACCAGAAGTGCGGCGACCCCGCCTGGATCGACCGGGCCATGAACCTGAACATCTGGGCCGGCGCCGCCCTGCTGGTCATCGACATCGCGGTAGCGGTGGTCTTGCTGGTGCGCCGCAAGCGGGCGTTTTTCGTCCCGATCATCGGCTGCATGGCGCAGGTGGCGCTGGCGGTCGCCGCCGCGACGATGGAGCTGCGGGCCGGACCGGTCTGAGCCGGTTAGATCGCCAGCGGGGGGATCGCGTTGCGCGGCACCTGGGCCTGCACAGGCCCGCCGAACGCCGGCAGCATCTCGCCGGGGGCGAAGTAGAAGATCAGCTGGTCGTCGGTGATGGCGAAGTTCTGGTAGTGCGACGGGTCATGCCCGGTGGAGGGCAAAATCGCTGTGCCCAACGGGGTTTGGCGTTCCAGGTCGCGCTGCACGATCGGGAAGATCGCGTCCAGCGGGGCGGTGTTGGGCGCAAACAGATTGTCGAAGGTCAGCGGCTGCTTAGTGCCCAGGTTGTAGTTGAACGCCTTGTACCAGATCGACGACCGGGTTCCCCCGACGTCCTGGAAGAACTTGAGCACGACGCTGCGGGTGTTGTGCGGCGGCTGCCCGGCGCTGTGCTGCTCGGTGGTGGCCTCCAACTGGTAGGGCTGATCCCGCCCGCCGGAACTCTGCGCGACGTTGACGAAGCCGTCCCGGTTCTGGGTGATGTAGTCGGTCAGGGCCTGCCCGTCGGGGTAGTCGGCGGGAAACACCATGTTGATGGTGTAGTTGGGCCCGGCGGCGCGCAGCCGGCACATCTGCCCGTCCTCGAGGCTGCCGCCGAGGGCGGCGCACGACGGGGGCTCGGCGGCGGCCGGCCAGCCCAACAAGACCACCGGCGCGAGCACCGCAGCGGCTAGCAGATAACGCATCGTGGATTTGTCCTCGCAGACGTGCCAGGGCGGGGGCGGTGGAAATGAGACCGCCGCCAGCGTACCCGGGCGCTACCGGGAGGGTTGGCAGACGAACGCCTTCACCTGCCCGGAGGTCCGCGCGCCAATCCGGGTGATCACCACCGACAGCGGGCGACTCCCGCGCAGCCGCATCCGTTTGCGCAGCGCGTCGGGGTCCACCCGCACCCCGCGCACCAACACCTCCAGCGCCCCGCAGTCCGAGGCCGTCAACGCCTGCCGAAGCCGTCGTTCGTCGAAGGCCAGCTGCTCGAGCATCTGCAACCCGCGCACCGTCGCGGGCAGCCGATCGCCGGAGAGGTAGGCGATGTCGGGGTCGAGCTGCCACAGCCCGTGCCGTGCGCCGTAGTGGCGCACCAGCCCGGCCCGCACCACGGCGCCGTCCGGGTCGGCGTCGGTGATCTGTTCGCCGCGATCGAGCACCGTCGCCCGCCGCCGCACCCCGGACTGGGTCAACCCCGCCGACCACAGGCACGCCTCCCGGACCGAACCGCGACACGACGTCACCTCGATTTCCCCGTCAAAGCCGAGCTGCCACACCGGATCGATGTCGCTGCCCACCGCCGTCACCCCACGGGCGCGCAGCGCGGCCAGTTCGGTGCCGATCGAACAGGTCACGTCGTGCACAACGACGCCCGGCCCGGCCAGCCGCCCGGCCCGGTGCACCGCCACCGGCGCCGCGGTGGCCTGCTGCAACGCCTCATCGGTGAACAGCCAGTGCGACACGTCCAGCTCGCCTAGTTTCTCCGAGGCGCGGCGGCGCAACAGCACCGTCTCCACCAGCAGTGGGGTCCGGTCGCCGAATCGGGCGCGTGCGGCCGCGATGTCAGCGATCCGGGTCGCGTCGCTCAGCTCGAGTTCGGCGACGGCCGCCAGGGCGTCCACACCCGCGTCGGACCGCAGGTAGGCGACGTCGGGGAGGCTGAACACTCAGGTGGGTTTGACCCCGGTCACCATCACGTTGTAGAACCAGCCCTTCGGGACCACGCGGCGCCAGATGTTGGCGTCCACCCAGCTCAGCGTCTTCCAGCCGTTGAACGCGAATTTCGCCCAGCCCCAGCCCAGCCGCCCGGGCGGCACCGAGGCCTCGAAGGTGCGCACCGGCCAGCCGAACATCGCGGCGGTGAACTCCTCGCTGACGGTGCGCACCTCGGTGGCGCCGGCGTTGGCCGCCATCCGCTCCAGGTCGCCGGGGGTGAAGGTGTGCAGGTCGACGATGGCCTCCAGCGCGGCGGCCCGGGAGGATTCGTCGAGCTCGGCCTGCGGGCGCCGCCAGCTGCCCAGGCCGGGCAGCTTGGTGACGTTGGTCGCGATTCGCCAGGTCAGCGTGGACAGCTCGCGGGCGTAGACGTCGCCGGCACTGGTCGGCTCCCCCGCGAAGACTAACCGGCCGCCCGGGCGCAGCACCCGGATCACCTCCCGCAGCGACAGCTCGACATCGGGGATGTGGTGCAGCACGGCGTGGCCGACGACCAGGTCAAAGGTGTCGTCCTCGTAGGGGATGCCCTCGGCGTCGGCAACCCGGCCGTCGATGTCCAGGCCCAGCGACTGCCCGTTGCGGGTGGCGACCTTGACCATGCCCGGCGACAGGTCGGTCACCGACCCGCGCCGCGCCACCCCGGCCTGGATCAGGTTTAGCAGGAAAAACCCTGTGCCACAACCCAATTCGAGGGCACGGTCGTAGGGCAGCTCGCGCAGCACGTGCTCGGGGACGATGGCGTCGAAGCGGCCGCGCGCGTAGTCGATGCAGCGCTGGTCATAGGAGATCGACCACTTCTCGTCGTAGGTCTCGGCTTCCCAGTCGTGGTAGAGCACCTGGGCCAGCTTGCTGTCGTGCCGGGCGGCTTCCACCTGTTCGGCGGTGGCGTGCGGCGTCGGAACGGCGTCGGTCGATCTGGTCATCCGTTTCTTCTTATGTCGAGCCGCTGCCATTTGGCAAGGCTGAGTTCTGTTTTGGTGGTCGGTGTGTAGGTGGTGGAAGACGATGCGGGATAGGCGGCGTTTGAGGCAGCGTAGGGCTTCGGTTTTGGAGTCGTCGATAGCGATGCGGTGGCGGTAGGAGGCCTGTCCGAGGCCGTTGAGACGGATCTGGGTGACAGCGATGCGGTGCAGGGCGGCGTTGTAGTTGGCGGTTGCTCGCGCGCGTCCTCCGGACACGTCCAGCGGTGTTTCCCGACCACACCGGGATCGGCGCCACCCCGGCATGGCGGGCGAAAGCGGCCTCGCTTTTGAAACGGGTCACTCCGGCGGCCTCACCGCCGAGTTTGGCCGCGGTCAACTCCGCGCAGCCAGGAAGAGACAGCAGCACCGGGGCCACAACGGACACGCTCGCCAATCCGTTTGGTCAGGCTCCCGCAGAAACCCCCGCGCCACTGCCAACGCATCGATCGGATCGGACTTACCCCTCGTGCGTGCACTCACCCGGGTTTGGGCCATCAACTTCGGCGGCACCCGCACCACCGCCTGGCCAAAGCCCATCAAGTCACGCTCCAACCGCGCCGACAGATGCCGACAATCCTCGATCGCCCACACCAGCTGCGCACCGAAACGTTCCCGGGCCCACATCACCGCCTCGGCATGACCCGCGGTGGTCGCCGCGACGACCTTTTCACCGAGCTTACGCCCCACATCGTCGACCGCAACGAACGTATGCGTGCGCTTGTGTACATCGGCTCCAACAACAACCATGGAGGTTGCCTCCTTCACTGTGAGGTGACGGTTGGGCCGGTCGGCGGACACATCTCAGTGGGGGCGGATGCCACGCTCCTATCAAGTCACGCCGGCCGGTCCTTCACACCTGGCGTCGACAAAACGCATGAACGCCAACCCCAAGGCGGCACCACCCCATGAGCCAGACACCAGGTGATCAGGATCCAACCACCGCAACACGCGGCAACCTCACCCTGACACTGAGAAGGGCAAGCCTAACCGCCGTGCGGATCCGCCCCCGCGTCGCCGCCCTGACCAGCGGAGAACACCTCCACGTAGCGCCGCTGTTCGGCGGCGAGCCGCTCGGCGCGGGGCAGCTCGAACACGGCGTCGACACCGGCCTTGGCGGCGGCCAGCGCGTGCCGCGGGCCGTCCAGGAACCGGCGCGCCCACGCCGCGGCGGCGTCGTACACGTCGTCGGGGGCCACCATTTCGTCGATCAGCCCCAGCGCCAGGGCCTCCTCGGCGTCGAAGAACCGGCCGCTGAACACCAGCTCCTTGGCCTTGCTCGCGCCGGCCACCCGGGTCAGGCGGGCCAGCGCGTTACCGCCGGGCACCAGGCCGGCCAGGATCTCGGTCGCGCCGAATTTGACGTTGTCGCCGCTGATCCGCCAGTCGGCGGCCAGCGCCAGGGTGAGCCCGGCGCCCAACGCGTAGCCGGTGATCGCGGCCACGGTCGGCTTGGGGATGGCCGCCACGGTGTCGATGGCATCGCGGCGGACCCGGGCCGCGGTCTCGGCCTCGGCGCCGCGCAGCGTGCGCAGCTCGGGCATGTCGTCGCCGGCGGAGAAGATCTCGTGGCCGCCGAATAGGATCACCGCGGCCACGTCGTCGCGCCGCCCGAGCTCGTCGGCCGCCGCGATCACCTCGCGGTACACCTGGCGGCTCAACGCGTTGGTCGGCGGGCGCGACACCAGCAACATCGCCAGCCCGGCGTCCCGGGAGCCGTCGCTGACCACGACGCTGACGAACTCGTTCAATGCCGCCACCCCAGCCCGCCTGCCTCCCGCGCCCGGTAGTAGCGGTCGGAGTCGGAGAACTCGAACACCCAGTTGTCGCCCCGGATCTCCACATGCGGCTGCACCGGCGCGATCTGGCGCTCAACTGCCAGCACGTCCGCGACGGTCCGCCCGGCCAGCGAGTCCAGCTGTGTCCAGGTGGGCGGCAGCAGGAAACTGCGGCCGGCCGAGAAGTCCTCGAGCGCGGCCTCTGGCGTCGTCCAGACCGCCCGGTCGGATTCGGTGTTGTGCCCATCGGCGCGCTGACCCTGCGGCAGGGCGCCGACGAAGAAGTAGGTGTCGTAGCGGCGGGTGCGCTCGGCCTCCGGGGTGACCCAGTTGGCCCACGGCCGCAACAGATCCGAACGCAGCTCCAGCTTTTCGGTGCGCAGGAAGTCCGCGAACGACAGCGTCCCGTCGGCCAGCGCGCGGCGGGCGTCGCGGTACACCGAGGCGTCGCCGACGATGCTGTCCGGCGCACCGGCCGGCCCGGCGAACAGCACCCCCGACTCCTCGAACGTCTCGCGGGCCGCCGCGCACACCAGCGCCTCGGCCAGGTCGGGTTCGATGCCGAAGCGCTGCGCCCACCACTGCGGCGGCGGTCCGGCCCACGCCCCCAACCCGCCCAGGTCGGCGTTGCGGTCGCGCTCGTCGACGCCGCCGCCGGGAAACACCATCACCCCGGCCGCGAACTCCATCCGGGAGTGCCGTCGCATCAGGAACAACTTCAGGCCGGCTCCGGCGTCGCGGACCAGCATCACGGTGGCCGCGGGCCGCGGGACGAGCGGGGCCTCCTCGGGTGAGGTCATAGCTGCCTCCGGTGGGCTGCGCGGGTGCGGACGCGCCGCGCGAAGTAGCGTCCGTCGACGACGTCGAGCGCGATCGCCTGGCCGAACGCGGTGGACAGATTCTCCGAGGTGAGCACGTCGGTCAGCAGTCCGGCGGCGACCACCCGACCCTCCGAGAGCAGCATGCAGTGACTGAAACCCGGCGGTATCTCCTCGACGTGATGGGTGACCAGCACCAGCGCGGGTGCGTCGGGGTCGGCGGCCAGGTCTGCCAGCCGCGCCACCAGCTCCTCACGGCCGCCCAGGTCCAGGCCCGCGGCGGGCTCGTCGAGCAGCAGCAGCTCGGGGTCGGTCATCAGCGCGCGCGCGATCAGCACCCGCTTGCGCTCGCCTTCGGACAGCGTCCCGTAGCTGCGGTCGGCCAGGTGCTCGGCGCCCAGGCTCTCCAGCATGTCGACGGCACGGCGGTAGTCGACGTCCTCGTAGCGCTCCCGCCACCGGCCCAGCACCGCGTAGCCGGCCGACACGACCAGATCGCGCACCACCTCGTCGCTGGGCACCCGCTGCGCCAGCGCCGAGGAACTGAGCCCGATCCGCGACCGCAACTCCGTCACGTCGACCCGGCCCAGCCGCTCGCCGAGCACGAAAACCACGCCCGACGAAGGGTGTTCGGCCGCCGCGGCGATCCGCAGCAGCGACGTCTTGCCGGCCCCGTTGGGCCCGACGATCACCCACCGCTCGTCCAGTTCGACCGCCCAGTCCAGCGGCCCGACCAAGACGTTGCCGCCGCGCCGCAGCGACACGTCGCGCAACTCGATCAGCAGATCGGGGTCGACTGCCGCACTGTCGTTTTCGGGCACCCGACCATCGTGCCGTACCGCGACGCCCGCACACCTGCCGGGTCGCCGCGATTACTCGCCGCGCTTACTCCGGCGGGATCTCCACCCGGTGCACCTCGCCGTCGATCACGTCGGCGGCCTCGATCTCGCCGCGGGTCACCCCGAGCAGGAACAGCACCGTGTCCAGATACGGGTAGCTCAGCGACGCGTCGGCGACTTCGCGCAGCGCCGGCCTGGCGTTGAACGCGATGCCCAGCCCCGCCGCGGCCAGCATGTCGATGTCGTTGGCGCCGTCGCCCACGGCGACGGTCTGCGCCATGGGCACCCCGGCCCGCTGCGCGAATTCCCTTAGCGCCGTGGCCTTTCCGGCCCGATCGATGATGGGACCGACCACCCGGCCGGTGAGTGTGCCGTCCACGATCTCCAGCTCATTGGCCGCCACGTAGTCCAGCATCAGCTCCTCGGCCAGCGGCTCGATGATCCGGCGGAAGCCCCCGGACACCACGCCGCAGGCATACCCCAGGCGGCGCAGCGTGCGCAGCGTGGTCCGGGCGCCGGGCATCAGCTCCAGCTGGCCGGCCACCTCGTCGATCACCGTGGCGGGCAGGCCGGCGAGCGTGGCCACCCGCTGCTGCAGCGACTGCGCGAAGTCCAGCTCGCCGCGCATCGCGGCGTCGGTGATGGCCGCGACCTGGCCCTCGGCGCCCGCCTTGGCCGCCAGCATCTCGATGACCTCGCCCTGCACCAGCGTCGAGTCCACGTCGAACACGATGAGCCGCTTGGCCCGCCGTTCCAGGGTGTAGTCCTCGACGGCGACGTCGACGTGCTCCTCGCTGGACACCCGGTTCAGCGCGGTGCGCAGCGCCCCGTCGGCCCCCGGCAGCACCGAGACCCGCAGTTCCAGCCCGATCACCGGATAGTCGGACACGCCGCGAATCAGGTCGATGTTGACGCCCAGCGCGGCCACCTCGCGGGCCACCGCGCCGAACGCGGCCGCGGTGATGGGCCGGCCCAGCACGAAGATGGTGTGCGTCGAGGGCTCCCGGATGATCGGCACGTCGTCGCTGCGTTCGATGCTGACGTCCAGGCCGACCTTGCGGATGGCCGCTTCCACGTCGTGGCGCAGCGCGGGCCCGTCGGCGACGTCGGCGGGGCAGCACACCAGCACCCCCAGCGTCAGCCGGTGCCGGATCACCACCTGTTCGACGTTGAGCAGCTCGACCCCGTGCCGCGACAGCACCCCGAACAGGGTCGCCGTCACGCCCGGCTGGTCCACGCCGGTGACGGTGATCAGCACCGACACCTTGGGTGGTGAGTTCACGCCCGGTAGCCGCCCGTCAGGCCATCAGCTGCGGACCTGGACGTCGTCCAGCCGGGTGACGCCCTTGTCCGCGGGGCCGTGCGCGCGACCCACGTGCGCCTCGGCGCGCAGCCGTTCCACCATGTGCGGGTAGTGCAACTCGAATGCCGGCCGCTCCGAACGGATTCGGGGCAGCTCGGTGAAGTTGTGCCGCGGCGGCGGGCAGCTGGTCGCCCACTCCAGTGAGTTGCCGTAACCCCACGGGTCGTCGACGGTGACGACCTCGCCGTAGCGCCAGCTCTTGAAGACGTTCCAGACGAACGAGAACATCGACGCGCCCAGGATGAGGATGAACGCCCCGACCGTGGAGGCGACGTTGTAGGGCTGGAAACCGTCGCTGGGCAGGTAGTCGGCGTAGCGGCGCGGCATGCCCAAATCGCCCAGCCAGTGCTGCACCAGGAAGGTGGTGTGGAACCCGATGAACGTCAACCAGAAGTGCAGCTTGCCCAGCCGCTCGTCGAGCAGGCGGCCGGTCATCTTCGGGAACCAGAAGTAGGCCCCCGCGAAGGTGGCGAACACGATGGTGCCGAACAGCACGTAGTGAAAGTGCGCGACCACGAAATAGGTGTCGGTGACGTGGAAGTCCAGCGGCGGGCTGGCCAGCATCACGCCGGTCAGACCACCCAGCAGGAAGGTGAGCAGGAAGCCGACGCAGAACAGCATCGGCGTCTCAAACGTCAACTGCCCCTTCCACATCGTGCCGATCCAGTTGAAGAACTTGATCCCCGTCGGCACCGCGATCAGGTACGTCATGAACGAAAAGAACGGCAGCAGAACGGCTCCGGTGGCGAACATGTGGTGCGCCCACACCACGACCGACAGCGCCGCGATCGACAGCGTCGCGTACACCAGCGTGGTGTAGCCGAACACCGGCTTGCGCGCGAACACCGGGATGATCTCGGTGATGATCCCGAAGAACGGCAGCGCAATGATGTACACCTCGGGATGGCCGAAGAACCAGAACAGGTTCTGCCACAACAGGACTCCGCCGTTGGCGGCGTCGTAGACATGGGCGCCCAGGTGGCGGTCGGCGGCCAGCCCGAACAGCGCCGCGGTCAGGATCGGGAAGGCGATCAGGATCAGGATCGAGGTCACCAGGATGTTCCAGGTGAAGATCGGCATCCGGAACATCGTCATGCCGGGCGCGCGCATGCGCACCACGGTGGTGATCATGTTGACCGCACCCAGGATGGTGCCCAGACCGGCGACGATCAGGCCGGTGATCCACAGGTCTCCCCCGGCGCCGGGCGAGTGCACGGCGTCAGACAGCGGGGTGTAGGCGGTCCAGCCGAAGTCGGCGGCCCCGCCCGGCACGATGAAGCCGGACGCCGCGATTAGCCCGCCGAACAGGAACAGCCAGAACGAGAAGGCGTTGAGCCGCGGGGAGGCCACGTCGGGCGCGCCGATCTGCAGCGGCAGCACCAGGTTGGCGGAACCGAACACCACCGGGGTGGCGTACAGCAGCAGCATGATCGTGCCGTGCATGGCGAACAGCTGGCTGAACTGCTCGTTCGACAGGAACTGCAGCCCCGGCGCGGCCAGCTCGTTGCGCATCAGCAACGCCATCAGCCCGCCGATGAAGAAGAAAGCGAAGCAGGTGAAAGTGTACATGATGCCGATCATCTTGTGATCGGTCGTCGTGATCAGTTTGTAGACGAGGTTCCCTTTGGGACCGGTGCGGTCCGGGTACGGACGAACGGCCTCGAGTTCTCCCAAGGGGGGCGCTTCGGCTGTCAACAGCTTCTCCAAACATCCGGATCGGACACTGGCCCAACATCACTATTCCAACGAATCTTAGCCATCGATCAGGACGACGTCAGGGCTGTTCCTACAAACTGTCGTACACGGCTGACCGGCGCGCCGGGTCCGTCGGCGCGGCAGGAACACGCTGGCCGGATGTTAGCGTCTGAGCCGTGTTGTTCGGCGTGATCAGGCCGGCCCGGCTGGCCGCGGTGACGGCGGCGCTGGTGGTGGCGTGCGGCGGCTGCGGATCCGACAGGCCCGCCGCGACGACGACGCGTTCGCTGGTCACTCCCACCACCCAGATCGCCGGCGCCGGAGTGCTGGGCAACGACCGCCGGCCCGACGAGTCGTGCGCCCGCGACGCCGCCGAGGCCGATCCGGGGCCGGCGAAGCGGCAGGTCCACAACGCGGCTGGCGGCGACCCGGCGCCGGTGCAGGTGTCCGCCGATCCGCAGCGCATCGTGGTGCTCGCCGGTGACCAGCTCGACGCGCTGTGCGCGCTGGGTCTGCAGTCGCGGGTGGTCGGCGCCGCCCTGCCGGACGGTGCCTCGGGCCAGCCCACCTACCTCGGCGGCGCCGTGCGCGGCGTGCCCGGCGTGGGCAGCCGATCGCACCCCGACCTGAAGGCCATCGCGGCGGCCCACCCCGATCTCATCCTGGGCTCGCAGGGGCTGACGCCCGCGCTGTACCCGCAGCTGGCCGCGATCGCCCCCACGGTGTTCACCACGGCGCCGGGCGCGGCGTGGCGGGACAACCTGCACGCCGTCGGCGCCGCCACCGCCCACGCCGGCGCGGTGGACGGGCTGCTCAGCGGCTTTTCGCAACGGGCCGGCGAGGTGGGCGCACGCCATGACGCCTCCCATTTCCAGGCGTCGATCGTGCAGTTGACGACCGGCAGCATCCGGGTGTTCGGCGCCAACAACTTCCCGGCCAGCGTGCTGGGCGCGGTCGGAGTGGACCGGCCGGCCGCCCAGCGGTTCACCGACAAGCCCTACCTCGAGATCGGCGCCACCGACGCGGACCTGGCCAAGAATCCGGACCTCTCGGTTGCCGACGCCGACGTCGTCTACCTGTCCTGCGCCACGACGGCCGCGGCCGACCGAGCCGCCACCGTCCTGGACAGCGGCCCGTGGCGCAAGCTGTCCGCCAATCGCGACAACCGCGTCTACGTCGTCAACGACGAAATCTGGCAGATCGGCCAGGGCCTGATCGCGGCCCGCGGCATCGTCGACGACCTGCGGCTGGTGAACGCTCCGATCAACTGAGCCGCCGGCGGGTATCCCCCACGCGACAACGTGATCTTCGCCGCGCCGGTTGGCGCCATAACCATTACCTTAGCTAAACTTTTTGGGAAAGCACGGCTGGAACGAGGGACATTCATGAGCACCGTTTCGGCGTACGCCGCCACGTCGACGACCGAACCATTGACCAAGACCACCATCGAGCGGCGCGACCCCGGCCCGCGCGACGTGGCCATCGACATCAAGTTCGCCGGCATCTGCCACTCCGACATCCACACCGCGAAAGGTGAGTGGGGCCACACGAATTACCCGGTGGTGGTGGGCCACGAGATCGCCGGCGTCGTCACCGAGGTGGGCGCGGAGGTCACCAAGTACAAGGTGGGCGACCACGTCGGTGTGGGCTGCATGGTGAACTCCTGCCGGCAGTGCAGCAGCTGTACGGCCGGGCTGGAGCAGTACTGCAAGCGCGGCGCGACCTTCACCTACAACTCGATCGACAGGGACGGCTCGATCACCCAGGGCGGCTACAGCCAGGCGATCGTGCTCGACGAGGACTTCGTCGTGCGCATCCCCGACTCGCTGCCGCTGGACAAGGCGGCCCCGCTGCTGTGCGCGGGCATCACGCTGTTCTCGCCGCTGCGGCACTGGAACGCCGGGCCCGGCACCCGGTTGGCGATCGTCGGCCTGGGTGGCCTCGGGCACATGGGCGTCAAGCTGGGTGCGGCGATGGGCGCCGAGGTGACGGTGCTGTCGCAGTCGCTGAAGAAGATGGAGGACGGGCTGCGGCTGGGCGCCAAGCACTACCACGCCACCGCCGACCCCGACACCTTCACGAAGCTGCGCGACAGCTTCGACCTGATGCTCAACACCGTGTCGGCGACCCTCAAGCTCAACGACTATCTGAGCCTGCTCGACGTCGACGGCACGCTGGTCGAGCTGGGCATCCCCGAGCACCCGATGGAGGTGGGCGCGTTCCCGCGGGCGCTGGCGCGGCGCAGCCTGTCCGGGTCGAACATCGGCGGCATCGCCGAGACCCAGGAGATGCTGGATTTCTGCGCCGAGCACGACGTGACGCCGGAGATCGAGCTGATCGAGCCCGACTACATCAACGAGGCCTACGAGCGCGTGCTGGCCAGCGACGTGCGCTACCGCTTCGTCATCGACATCTCGAAGCTATGAGGGAGGCTATGAGCCTATGAGGTGACCCCTGGTGCCTGACCTCGCGCCGCGATCTCGGCGGACTCGGCGAAGTCATCACCGGGGATCACCTCGCTGACGTCGATACCGGCCAGCGGCCAGCCGGCGGCGGCCAGCCTGGCGGCGACCGGATGATGTTCTCCGGCCCGGCGTCGTAATGCGTCATGCCGGAGATGAATTCGGCGATCTCGTCGCGGTTGATCACACCGTCGGCGATCGCCGGGGATCCGTCCTTGGTGATTTCGCGCACCACCTCGGCGATCTGCTCCTCGGTCAGCGGCGTGCTGCGCAGCAGCGGCACCCGGTTCGGCCCGGGGACGCCCTCGGGGTAGCTGGCCCGCAGCCAGCGCAGCACTGAGCGACAGAAGTTGACGGTCTGGGAGGCGGCGGTATTCGTCACCCCACCAGTGTCAGGGCAGCGGTGTCACCGACGCCAGCGGGCCGTGCCTCCATACCCACAATTCATGCGCCGTTCAGCTGCTAGAAGTCCCAGTCCTCGTCCTCGGTGGCGACGGCCTTGCCGATCACGTACGACGAGCCCGACCCGGAGAAGAAGTCGTGGTTCTCGTCGGCGTTGGGCGACAGTGCCGACAGGATCGCCGGGTTCACGTCGGTCTCGTCGCGCGGGAACAGCGCCTCGTAGCCGAGGTTCATCAGCGCCTTGTTGGCGTTGTAGCGCAGGAACTTCTTGACGTCTTCGGTCAGCCCAACCTCGTCGTAGAGGTCCTGGGTGTATTCGACCTCGTTGTCGTAGAGCTCGAACAGCAATTCGTACGTATAGTCCTTGAGCTCTTGACGTTTGGCGTCGTCGACCAGCGCCAGGCCGCGCTGGTACTTGTAGCCGATGTAGTAACCGTGCACGGCCTCGTCGCGGATGATCAACCGGATCATGTCGGCGGT
This sequence comes from Mycobacterium lepraemurium, assembly GCA_002291465.1. GTDB lineage: Bacteria > Actinomycetota > Actinomycetes > Mycobacteriales > Mycobacteriaceae > Mycobacterium > Mycobacterium avium. The sequence continues at coordinate 3,180,190 of CP021238.1, forward strand.
GTTGGTCAGCTTGGCCCGGCTCGACCAGTACATCGGCAGGTAGAAGCCGGAGTAGAACAGGAAGCTTTCCAGCAGCGTGGAGGCAACCTTGCGCTTGAGCGGCTCGTCGCCCTTATAGTACCGCATCACGATCTCGGCCTTGCGCTGCAGGTTGGGGTTCTCCTCCGACCAGCGGAACGCGTCGTCGATCTCGGCGGTCGAACACAGCGTGGAGAAGATGTTGCTGTAGCTGCGCGCGTGCACCGACTCCATGAAGGCGATGTTGGTGTAGACGGCCTCCTCGTGCGGGGTCAGCGCATCCGGGATGAGGCTGACCGCGCCGACCGTGCCCTGGATGGTGTCCAGCAGCGTCAGGCCGGTGAACACCCGTATGGTCATCTGCTTCTCGTGGGCGGTCAGGGTGGCCCACGATTGCAGGTCGTTGGACACCGGCACCTTCTCGGGCAGCCAGAAGTTGCCGGTCAGCCGGTCCCACACCTCGGCGTCCTTGTCGTCTTGCAGCCGGTTCCAGTTGATCGCCGAAACGCGGTCAATCAGCTTCATGTTTTCGCTCACCAGAACCCCACTTCACGCGCCGTAGTGCCGGAGGACGTCAGGCTCCAAACACTACCCCTAGGATAGGACAACGCGGTGCAACACAAGAAGTTGTGTTTGCGTGTCGCCGACGCCGTTCGATCGTTTCCCCTCCAGTATGCGGCGCGCGTGATGTACCATCTGGTACATGCTTACCGGGGACAGCGTCGAGATCGACGCGCCGCCGCGGTTGGTTTGGGACGTCTTCACCGACGTCGAGCGCTGGCCGGAGTGGACGGCGTCGGTGACGTCGCTGGCCGGCCTGGACGGGCCCGCCCTGGCTGTTGGCCGACGGTTCGCCATCAAGCAACCCGGCATGGCCAAGCTGGTCTGGCAGGTCACCGAGCTCGTACCCGGCGCGTCGTGGACCTGGGTGCAGCGCTCCCCCGGCGCGGGGGTCGCCGCCACCCATCACGTCAGCGCGCGACCCGGAGGCGGCACCCTGGTGCGCCAGCAGCTGGGTCAGCGCGGCGCGCTCGGCGCCCTGGTGGGCCGGCTAATGGCCAAGAAGACCAAGCGCTTTCTGGCTGCTCGAAGCCCGGGGCCTCAAGGCCCGGGCCAAGCAACTCAGCCGCGCCGATGGCGCGCACCCCTGACCTGCAGCGGCGCCGGGAACTGCTCGATGGCCTGATCGCCGAGTTCGCCGCCGGAAGCGGTCGCGACGCGCCGGATGGCCGAGGCCGTCGGCACCAGCCATCGAATGCTGTTGCACCACTTCGGATCCCGGGAAGGCCTGCTGCTGGCGATCGTCGAGGAGGTGGAGCGCCGGCAGATGCGGGTGCTGACCGAACTGCCCCGCGAGCCGGCCGAGGGCTTCGCCGCAATGTGGGCCGATCTGCGCCGACCCGAGCTGCGCGAATTCGAGCGCCTCTTCTTCGAGTGCTACTCGCGCGCCGCCCACGGCGAAAAGCCTTTCGCCCGAATGCTTCCCGGCGCCGTCGATGACTGGCTGCGGCAAGCCGAAACCCACGCCGGGGCACCGTTCGACCCGGCAATGGCGCGACTCGGCCTGGCAGTCATCCGCGGCCTGCTGCTGGATCTGGTGGCCACCGGCGACGAGGCCGGCGTGGACGCGGCCACCCGGGCGTTCGTCAACCTGTTAAACGCCGGGGCGTGAGCCGATCCCGTAGAACTGGTACTCCGCCGGCTTGACCCCCCGGGTCTCCCGCCAGTACTCCCAGGTGTAGCCACCCCAGAGCACGGTGTTCTTGCCGTGCTCGTCCAGATACCAACTGCTGCAGCCGCCACTGTTCCACACCGACGGGCCCAGCCGGCGCTGCAGCTCGTCGTTGAACCTGTCCTGCGCGGCCCGGGTCGGGGCCAGCGCCTGGGCGCCCAGCTTGTCGCAGGTGGCGATCGCGTCTGCGACGTAACGGATTTGGGATTCGATCATGAACACCACGGAGTTGTGCCCCAGCCCGGTGTTGGGGCCCAGCAGAAAGAACAGGTTGGGCACGTCGGCCACGGTGATGCCGCGGTGCGCGCCGATGCCCTCGCGGTTCCAGCGGTCCACCAGATCCTCGCCGTGCAGTCCCTTGATCTGGACGTAGGTGTAGGAGTCGGTGACGTGAAAACCGGTGGCGTACACGATGGCATCGACCAGGCGGTGCGTTCCGTCGGCGGTGACGATGCCGTCGGGCGTGATCCGCGCGATGTGGTCGGTGACCAGTTCGGTCTTGGGGTCGGCGACCGCGCCGTAATAGGTGGAGGAGTTCAGGATTCGCTTGCAGCCGATCCGGTAGTGCGGAGTCAGCTTGCGCCGCAACTCCTTGTCCTTCACCGAGCGGCGGATGTTGTATTTCGCGTAGGCCTCGATGACCTTGAGCAGGTTCGGCCGCTTGGTCATGCCGAACGCCAGCGCCTCCTGCCCCCAGTAGATGGCCAGGCGCACCAGCGCGCGCAGCCCGGGCACGTTCTCCATTGCGGCGCGCACGGCCGGCGGGATCTCCGGGTTGGACCGCGGCACCACCCACGGCGGAGTGCGTTGGTAGAGCTGAAGTTCGGCAACCTGACCGACGATCTCCGGAACGATCTGGATCGCGCTGGCGCCGGTGCCGATCACCGCGACCCGCTTGCCGGTCAGGTCGACGGTGTGGTCCCACTCGGCGGAATGGAAAGCGGGACCGGCGAATTCGTCGCTCCCCTCGATGTCGGGCAGGGACGGGATGTGCAGCGCGCCGGCGCCCGAGATCAAAAACTGCGCGACGTATTCGCGCCCGTCAGTGGTGAACACGTGCCAGCGGTGCTCGTCGTCGTCCCAATGGGCGCGATCCACCAGCGAGTTGAACTCGATGTAGCGGCGCAGCCCGTACTTCTCGGTGACTCCCTTGAGGTAGTCCCAGATCTCGGGCTGGTAGGAGAACGGGTTCTTCCAGTCGGGCTTGGGCTCGAACGAGAACGAGTAGAGGTGCGACGGAATGTCGCAGGCGCAGCCGGGATAGCTGTTGTCTCGCCAGGTGCCGCCGATGTCGTCGGCTTTTTCCAGGATGACGAAGCCCACGCCCTGCTTCTGCAGCGCGATCGCCATCCCCAGGCCGGAGAACCCGGTGCCGATGATGACGGCGCGGGTATGTACCGGCTTGGCGGCCTTGGCCGCCGGGGTGGGCGCGGTTTCGGTGTTTGTCACGACGTCGGTCACGGTCGTTCGGTCCTTCTATCCAGGCCTGTCTCGGGTCGGCGCTCGCTGGCATCGTCGGCCGTAGCCACCCCGCTGGCGCAGATACCCGGTACCCAGGGTATCGGTTTGGACGAGTTTTATCGATATGCCCCAGCGCTGTCAACGCCGAGGCGCGGCTCAGCTCACCGCGGGCTTTCTCACCACGGCGTCGTGAATCGGCTGGTCAGGGTTCATGGTGATGCCCAGCGTCTCCGCGGTGCCGATGATCACCGCCATCATGATGGTGCTCAGGTGCGCGACGAACTGGTCCCGCGACATCAGCCGCGGGCTGTCTGGTTCGGGCCCCAGCCACCACTCGGTGGCCGAGGCCGCCGACCCGAAGGCGGCATGGGCGGCCAGTTCGACGGCCGCGTGGTCCAGCTCCATCTCGCGCAGCTCGTTGTCGAACAGGTCGGCCATGGCCAGGGTGATCTCGCGGCCCTCGTTGAGGATGGTGACCGTCGACTGGGGGGTGCCCGTCGAGCGCCCCTGTATGAACACCCACAGCACATTGGGATGCTTGTCGACCAGGGTGACGTACTCCTCGACGCTGCGCCGGATCACCTCGCGCGCCGAGTCGGTCTTCAGGTCGATGGACGGGAAGATCGCCGTCCACAGCATGTCGCGCAGCCGCTCGCCGATGGCCTGGAACAGGTCGGACTTGTCGTGGAAATGCCGGTAGATCTTGGGCTTGGCGGTGCCGGCCTCTTCGGCGATCTCGCGCACGGACAGCTCGGGTCCGAGCCGGTCGATAGCGCGAAACGCCGCGTCGACGATCTCGTTGCGGACCTTCTTGCGGTGCTCGCGCCAGCGTTCGCTGCGCGCATCGACCTTGGCCCCCGGCTTGGTAGCCGAGTGGGGCCTGGCAGGTCGGGGCATTCTCACCACGTCAAGCACTGTACCCGGTGGCCGCTTCTGACCTGGGCAGATCGGCGCGTCCGCACCTCGCCGAACGTGCACTGCTTGCGAAAATCGAGCCGAAAAGTCGCAACAGCTACACGTTCGGCGGGAGGGATCACAGCATGCAGGACACGCAGCCCTCGACCTCGGTGCCCTCCAGCGCCATCTGACGCAACCGGATGTAGTAGAGCGTCTTGATGCCCTTGCGCCAGGCGTAGATCTGCGCCTTGTTGACGTCGCGGGTGGTAGCGGTGTCCTTGAAGAACAGCGTCAGGCTCAGCCCCTGGTCGACGTGCTGGGTGGCCGCGGCGTAGGTGTCGATGATCTTCTCGTAGCCGATCTCGTAGGCGTCCTGGTAGTACTCCAGGTTGTCGTTGGTCATGTAGGGCGCCGGGTAGTAGACCCGCCCGATCTTGCCCTCCTTGCGGATCTCGACCTTCGACACGATCGGGTGGATCGAGCTCGTCGAGTGGTTAATGTAGGAGATCGACCCGGTCGGCGGCACCGCCTGCAGGTTCTGGTTGTAGATGCCGTGCGCCTGCACCGACTCCTTCAGCCGCTTCCAATCGTCCTGCGTCGGGATGCGGATCCCGGCGTCGGCGAACAGTTGGCGCACCTTCTCGGTCGCCGGCTCCCACACCTGCTCGGTGTACTTGTCGAAGAACTCCCCCGACGCGTACTTGGAGCGCTCGAAACCCTTGAAGTGCGTGCCGCGTTCGATCGCGATGCGGTTCGACGTGCGCAGCGCGTGATAGAGCACCGCGTAAAAGTAGATGTTGGTGAAGTCGATGCCCTCTTCGGAGCCGTAGAAGATGCCCTCGCGGGCCAGGTACCCGTGCAGGTTCATCTGCCCGAGCCCGATCGCGTGAGAATCGTTGTTGCCCTGCTCGATTGAGGGCACCGAGGTGATGTGCGTCTGGTCGCTGACGGCGGTCAGCGCCCGGATGGCCACCTCGATGGTCTGGGCGAAGTCGGGCGAGTCCATCGTCTTGGCGATGTTCAGCGACCCCAGGTTGCACGAAATGTCCTTGCCCACTTTGGCATACGACAGGTCGTCGTTGAACAACGACGGCGTGGAGACTTGCAGGATCTCCGAGCACAGGTTGGAGTGGGTGATCTTGCCGTCGATGGGATTGGCCCGGTTCACCGTGTCCTCGAACACGATGTACGGGTAGCCCGACTCGAACTGCAGCTCGGCCAACGTCTGAAAGAACTCCCGCGCCTTGATCTTGGTCTTGCGGATGCGGGCATCGTCGACCATCTCGTAGTACTTCTCGGTCACCGAGATGTCGGCGAACGGCAGCCCGTACACGCGTTCCACGTCGTACGGCGAGAACAGGTACATGTCCTCGTTCTTTTTGGCCAGCTCGAAGGTGATGTCGGGGATCACCACGCCCAGGCTCAGCGTCTTGATCCGGATCTTCTCGTCGGCGTTCTCCCGCTTGGTGTCCAGGAAGCGGTAGATGTCGGGGTGATGGGCGTGCAGGTACACCGCGCCGGCCCCCTGGCGCGCCCCGAGCTGGTTGGCGTAGGAGAACGAGTCCTCCAGCAGCTTCATGATGGGGATGACGCCCGAGGACTGGTTCTCGATGTTCTTGATCGGCGCGCCGTGCTCGCGAATATTGGTCAGCAGCAACGCAACTCCGCCGCCGCGCTTGGACAGCTGCAGCGCGGAGTTGATCGAACGCCCGATGGACTCCATGTTGTCCTCGATGCGCAGCAGAAAGCAGCTCACCGGCTCGCCGCGCTGCTTCTTGGCGGAGTTCAAAAACGTCGGCGTGGCCGGCTGGAAGCGGCCCTCGATGATCTCGTCGACCAGCTTCTCGACCAGCCCGGTGTCGCCGGCGGCCAGGGTGAGCGCGACCATCACCACCCGGTCCTCGAAGCGCTCCAGGTAGCGCTTGCCGTCGAAGGTCTTCAGCGTGTAGGAGGTGTAATACTTGAAGGCACCCAGAAAGGTCGGGAAGCGGAACTTTTTGGCGTAGGCGCGGTCCAGCAGCGCCTTGACGAAGTTGCGCGAGTACTGGCCGAGAACCTCACGCTCGTAATAGTTTTCGCGGATCAGGTAGTCGAGTTTCTCGTCCTGATTGTGGAAGAAGACGGTGTTCTGGTTGACGTGCTGCAGAAAATACTGGCGCGCGGCTAGGACGTCCTTGTCGAACTGGATCTTGCCGTCCGCGTCGTACAGGTTCAGCATCGCGTTCAGTGCATGGTAATCCGTTTCGTTGGGCAAGCCATGAGCGCCGGCGGTTACAGGCTCTGCAGCGACGGTTGGTGACACGTCTGTTCCTTCCAAAATTCAGCTAAGCCCGCTCGGACGGCGTCCACGTCGTCCTGGGCTCCCATCAGTTCGAAGCGGTAGAGGTACGGAACGCCGCACTTGCGCGAGACCACGTTTCCCGCGTAGGCGAATTCGGCGCCGAAGTTGTTGTTGCCCGCGGCGATGACGCCGCGGATCAACGAACAGTTGTGCTCATTGTTCAAAAAGGCGATGACCTGTTTGGGGACATAGCCCCCGGCGTTGAGGTCGGGAGTGGCCCGCCCGCCGCCGTAGGTGGGCAGCAGCAGGACGTACGGGTGGTCCACCTCGATCCGTCCGTGCAGCGGTATCCGGATGGCCGGGATGCCCAGCTTCTGCACGAAGCGGTGGGTGTTCTCCGAGACCGAGGAGAAATAGACCAGGTTGCGTTCCGTGCTGTCCATGGCAGCGCAACCCCCTTACCTGACGTCTTGCCGCTCTGTTGCCTAAGCGCTCAGTTCCGCCCCGGCCAGCGCCTTGATCCGATCGGGCCGGAAACCCGACCAGTGGTCGCTTCCGGCCACCACGACGGGAGCCTGCAGGTATCCCAGCGCCATCACGTAGTCACGCGCCTCGGGGTCAAGCGTGATGTCGACCTTCTCGTAGGCGATGCCGTGCTTGTCTAGCGCCTTGTAGGTGGCGCTGCACTGCACGCATGCCGGCTTGGTGTACACGGTGATGGTCATCGCATGCCGCTCCTTCGCGGAAGAGGGGAACCCAACGGACTGGCAACTACTTTTGGACTGCTTGTTTGCTACCTTCAGCGATCCGGCAGGCCCCCGGATTCCCGTCCTGCGGCGGTCGGGTGCCGAAGACCTGTCTTCGACAACTCGGCGCCTATTTCGGAGGCTCCGCCGCGCCCGCGGGGCTCGGTGGTCCTGGGATCTGCCGGTGCTCGAAACACTACACCTAGTGGCTCACTAGATGTCGAGATACAAGAACTTCTGAATAACAATTTTGAAATTCCCTGGTCGTAAGGCCTGTGTCGGACAAATTCGGACACCCGCCCCGGCGTGTCGCAGATCACACGCAGGGGGACGACGTCTCTGCCCATCGGTATAGCAGCGGGCACCGACAAGGCCCGGATCACGCCGCGAACCGCGCCGGGCCCACCCACAGCCAGCAAAGCCGCCAGCCGAAGCTGGCGGCTTCTGCCACGCCGGTGTCACAACCGCGCTGGTCGCCCGGTGACCGGGTTGTCGATTTCCGCCAATCAGCCGACCTCGGCGGCCAGCTTGCCGACCACGTCGCGCACATTCGCCGACAGTTCGGCATGCGCGGCGGGCACCTTGCCGGCCAGCGTCTTGAACGGCACGGACAGCTTGATCGACTCAACCACCCGCGCTCCGGCGATCCCGAAGGACTTGCGGGTCTCGTCGTGCGCCCACACTCCCCCCGTACTGGCCGAAGGATCCCCCGATGACGGCCAGCGGCTTGCCCTTCAGCGCGCCGTCGCCGAACGGGCGGGGCAGCCAGTCGATCGCGTTCTTGATGACCGCCGGGATGCTGCCGTTGTATTCGGGGGTGACCACCAGCGGCGTCGGCGTCGGCCGCCGCGGCGCGCAGCGCGGCCACCGGGGCCAGCGGCGGCGCGTCGCTGGTCATCGCGTCGTCGATCTCCTCGTTGTAGAACGGCAGCTCGCCGAGTCCCTCGAAGACGGTGACGACGACGTCCTCGCCGGCGACAACGCTCGCCAGCTCCGCGATCTGGCGGTTGATCGACGCCGAGCGCAGGCTTCCCACTAATGCCAAGATTTTGATTGCCACGATTCGCCAGTTCCCTTCGGTCGTTGGTGTCCATCCTCGCACGGGCCAACCGGACTGGGGTCCGTCTTATTCCGGCAACGTTAAAGTGCAGGAGTGAGCGGTGTCGAGCAGCGGGGCCAACTGCGGTTCTGCGATCCCCGGGTTCCCGCGCCGGAACGCGGCGACGCCGCCCGCAATCGCGCACTCCTGCTGGACGCGGCTCGCCGCCTCGTCGCCGAGCGCGGGGCCGACGCCGTCACGATGAACGACGTCGCCGCGGCCGCCGGCGTCGGCAAGGGCACGTTGTTCCGCCGGTTCGGCAGCCGGGCAGGTCTGATGATGGTGCTGCTGGACGAGGACGAACGAGCCATCCAGCAGGCGTTTCTGTTCGGTCCGCCGCCGCTGGGGCCCGACGCGCCGCCGCTGGATCGGCTGGTGGCCTTCGGCCGGGAGCGGTCGCGCTTCGCCCACACCCACCACGCGCTGTTGTCGGCGGTCAACCGCGACCCACAGACCCGCTACGGCCCGCCGTCCGCCGTGCTGCGCCGCCACGTGCGGGTGCTGCTGGCCGCGGCGCACACCACCGGCGACCTCGATGCCCAGGCCGACGCGCTGCTGGCGCTGCTCGACGCTGACTATGTGCACCATCAGCTCAACGACCACGGCCACACCCTGCAGACGTGGGGCGACGCGTGGGAAAGCCTGGCGCGCAAGCTGTGCGGTAAGTGATGAGCCCCCGCTGGGTGCTGCACGTCGACCTCGACCAGTTCCTGGCGTCGGTCGAGTTGCGGCGCCGTCCCGAACTGGCCGGCCTGCCCGTCATCGTCGGCGGCAACGGCGACCCGAACGAACCGCGCAAGGTCGTCACCTGCGCCTCCTATGAGGCACGCGAATTCGGCGTCCGCGCGGGCATGCCGCTGCGCGCCGCCGCCCGCCGCTGCCCCCCAGACTCGGGGGTGACGTTCCTGCCGTCCGACCCGGCCGCCTACGACGCCGCGTCCGACCAGGTGATGGGGCTGCTGCGCGACCTCGGGCATCCGGTGGAGGTGTGGGGCTGGGACGAGGCCTACCTCGCGGTGACGGCGACGGACCCGATAGGGGTCGCCGAACAGATCCGCGGCGTCATCTCCTCGGAAACCGGCCTGTCCTGTTCGGTCGGCATCAGCGACAACAAGCAGCGCGCCAAGATCGCCACCGGGTTTGCCAAACCCGACGGCGTCTTCGCGCTCACCGACGCGAACTGGATGGCGCTGATGGCCGACCATCCGGTCGACGCGCTGTGGGTATGGGGCCCAAGACCGCGAAAAAGCTTGCGGATCTTCAGATTACGACGGTGTGGCAACTGGCCCACAGTGACGCAGAACTGTTGACGGCCACCTTCGGGCCGCGCAACGGGTTGTGGCTGCTGCTCGCCAAGGGTGGCGGCGACGACCATGTCAGCGCGCAACCATGGGTGCCGCGCTCGCAGCCACGTCGTCACGTTTCCCCGGGACCTCACCGATCGCGCCGAAATGGAAACGGCGGTAACGGATTTGGCCGATCAGGCGGTGGCGGAGGTGCTGGCGGCGAGCCGGGTGGTGACCCGGGTCGCGGTGACCGTGCGCACCGCCACCTTCTACACCCGCACCAAGATTCGCAAGCTCGACGCGCCCAGCACCGATCGCGACGTCATCGCGGCCGCAGCGCTGCGCGTGCTGGATCTATTCGAGCTCAACCGGCCGGTCCGGTTGCTCGGGGTGCGTCTTGAGCTGGTCATGCCGGACTAGCGTCGCCGGGGCGGGACGCAGCGCGCGGGTGAAGATCACGTTCACCTGGCGCATCACCACGCTGTAGGGCCACCACGCCAGCCTCTTGAACGCGTACAACGCCCGGATGTCGGGCGAGGTGTAGATCAGGTACCGGTTCCGGGCCACCCCGGCCAGGATCATGTCGGCGGCCTTTTCCGGCGACACCGCATGGCCGGCGAACCGCCGCACCCAGCGGGCGAGGTCGGGGTCGTCGCGGTCCACGCCGGCGATCTCCACCGTGTTCACCAGCGGGGTGTTCACCGCGCCGGGCACCACCACCGACACCCCGATGCGGTGCCGGGCCAGGTCGAAGCGCAGCACCTCCGACAGCCCCCGCAGCCCGTACTTGCTGGCGCTGTAGGCGGCGTGCCAGGGCAGCGCGACCAGCCCGGCCGCCGAGGACACGTTGGCCAGATGCCCACCGCGCCCGGCGGCCACCATGGGCGGGACGAACGTCTCGATGACGTGAATCGGACCCATCAGGTTGATGGCGATCATCTTGCGCCACTGTTCGTGGGTGAGCCGGTCGACGGTGCCCCAGGCCGACACGCCGGCGATGTTGAGCACCACGTCCATCGGCGGGTGGGCGGCATGGATGTCGGCGGCGAAGGAGGCCACCTGGTCGTAGTCGGCGATGTCGAGGGCGCGATGCTCGGGGACCGACGCGCCCAGGGCGCGGGCGTCCTCGACCGTGAGCCGCAGGCCATCGCCGTCCCGGTCGGTCACATAGAGCTCGGCGCCGTGGGCGGCGAGCCGCAGTGCCGTGGCGCGGCCGATGCCGCTGGCCGCGCCGGTGACCAAACACCGCTTTCCCGCGAAATACCGCCCGGATGCCTTCTGCGCCATGGCGGTGACGATACCGGCGGTAACACCCGCGCTAGGGACGGCCGGCCCACAGCGCGTGCAGCCACAACTGCTCGAGCGCCGCCACCCGGCGGTCGCGATCGCTGTCCGGCCCGGTCAGCACCGGGTCGCCGGTCAGCATCAGCGCGGTGGTGCCTGCCAGGGTGCGGATCAGCGTCGGCAGGTCGTCGCTGATCGGCCTGACCGTCCCGGCCTTCATCTCGGCCTCGACGATGCCGACGATCTGGGCCAGCACCACCTCGAACTGCCGGTCCATCAGGTTGCGGATCTCGACGTCGGTGTGGCGGGCCTCGTTGCAGGCGGTCATCACCGGGTCGTTGTGCGCGTAGACGGCCGCGGCGCTGCCGACCATCCGCTTGGCGAACTGCTCGGGCGACTCGCCCGGCTGGCGCGGGGCGAAGTACTGGGTGAGTTCCTCGAGCTCCTCGGTGGCCTCGGCCATCAGCTGCGCCAGCACCGCGTACTTGGAGTCGAAATAGAAGTAGAAGCCGGATCGGGCCACCCCGGCGCGCAGGCTGATGGTGCTGACCGACAGCTCGGCGAACGGCTTTTCCTGCAGCAGTTCACGCACCGCGGCCAGGATCGCCTGGCGTTGTTTGTCGCCTCGCCGTCGCGCGCCCGGCTCCGGATTGGCGGGGTGGCTGGTCACTCCCCGACCTTGCACCACGCCGCACAAAAAGCAAACTTGACAGCAGTCAAGTTTTTCGGAGAAGGTTAGGAATCAGTGACCGCTTTCACCCCGGAAGGGCACGCGAAGGAGCGTCAATGACCGCCACCATCAGCACTCCGCAGTATCTGCTGGACCAGGCGCGGCGCCGGTTCACCCCGACGCTGAACACCATCCAGGGGATGGGGGCGATCGAGAAGCGCCTGCTGGCCCACGAGTGGCAGACCAAGGTGCTGGCCGAGCCACCGGCCGGCAGCGGACTCAAGCCGGTGCTGGGCGATGCCGGGCTGCCGATCCTCGGGCACATCATCGAGCTGTTCCGCGGCGGCCCGGACTACGCGTTGTTCCTCTACCGCAACCACGGCCCCCTGATCTACCTGGATTCGCCGATCATGCCGGCGGTCACCGCGCTGGGGCCCGACGCCACCCAGGCGGTGTTCTCCAACCGGAACAAGGACTATTCGCAGAAGGGCTGGCACCCGGTGATCGGGCCGTTCTTCAACCGCGGCCTGATGATGCTCGACTTCGACGAGCACATGTACCACCGGCGCATCATGCAGGAGGCGTTCACCCGCAGCCGGTTGACCGGCTACGTCGAGCACATCGACCGGGTGGCCACCGACATCGTCGCCGACTGGCCCACCAATGACGCGCGGTTCCTGTTCCACCCGGCGATGAAGGAGCTGACCCTCGACATCGCGTCCCTGGTGTTCATGGGACACGAGCCGGGCACCGACCACGACCTGGTCACCAAGGTCAATCAGGCGTTCACGACGACCACCCGCGCCGGCGGGGCAATCATCCGCCAGCCCATCCCGCCGTTCAAGTGGTGGCGCGGCCTGCGGGCCCGCCAGCTGCTCGAGGACTACTTCAGCGAGCGGGTCAAGGAGCGCCGCAACGCCACCGGCAACGACATGCTCACGGTGCTGTGCCACACCGAGGACGACGACGGCAACAGCTTCACCGACGACGACATCGTCAACCACATGATCTTCTTGATGATGGCTGCCCACGACACCTCGACCTCGACCACCACCACGATGGTCTACAACATGGCCGCGCATCCGGAATGGCAGGAGCGGGCGCGCGAGGAGTCGGCCCGGCTCGGCGACAGACCGCTGGACATCGAGGCGCTGGAGAAGCTGGAAACGCTCGAACTGATCATGAACGAGTCGCTGCGCATGGTGACGCCGTTGCCGTTCAACATGCGCCAGGCGGTGCGCGACACCGAGCTGCTGGGCCACTACATCCCGGCCGGGACCAACATCACCATCTGGCCCGGCATGAATCACCGGCTGCCCGAATTGTGGACGGACCCAGACAAATTCGACCCCGAACGGTTCGCCGAGCCGCGCGCCGAGCACAAGAAGCACCGGTATGCGTTCGCCCCGTTCGGCGGCGGTGCGCACAAGTGCATCGGCATGGTGTTCGGTCAGCTGGAGGTCAAGACGGTGGTGCACCGGCTGTTGCGCCGGTACCGCCTGGAGCTGGCCCGGCCGGGGTATCAGCCGCGGTGGGACTACGGCGGCATGCCGATCCCGATGGACGGCATACCGATTGTGCTGCGTCCGCTGTGATCGTCCTCGAAGGCTCGCCGTCGAGGTAGGGACCACCGATCACCGAGAGCCGTCCGGCCAGTCGGGCGCGAAAAGCCGGTTGGCGCAGGCGATCACGGCGCGTAGCGCCGACCGTGTCGGATCGGGCGACCAGCCCATCGCCCACTCGGCGCACGCGCCGTTGCCGCCCCGGATGAAAGTGGCTGTGGCGGTTGCCGATCGCATCTGATGGAAGTTCAGGATCTCGAGGTTGATCCCGCGCTCGTGCAGCATCGCGGTGAGGGCGGCGATCGGCCCGGCGGCGGCCGCGGTCGTGGTGCCGATCTGGTCGCTGACGGCGATCACGGCCCGGTAGTTGCCGGCCCGCGACGCCAATCCCGTTGCGGCGCAATCGGAGTCGGTGCACTCCCAGGGGCCCAACCGTAGCGGGCCGCCGCTGCGGCCGTAGGTCGCGACGAAGGCGTCCCAGCTCATCGCCTCGGCCCGTTCGCGCAGGCCGCGGGGCAACGGGACGCCGAAGCGATCACCGAACCACGCGGTGGCGGGCTCGGGATGCGGCAGCCGGTTTCGTTCGGGAATGGTCATGACGGTCTTCTCCGGTCAGCAGGAACGACCGACGGCAGTAGCTTCCGACCCACAGCGGGGGGTCGGTCCGGATCAGACCCCGCTGCGAGTGCTGGCTACTACGGCACTCTCAAGAAGACGCACGAGACACAAGGTTAGTCTCCCGCGCGCCGCACCCGCAACCGGGTTACAGACGGACCGTACAAAAAATATCGAAAGCGACCCGCTAATAACGGATCGCAACGCCGTGCGTCTTTCGCGCAGGGCCGTGTATCGCAATTACGGCGTATTAACTCGCCGTATTCGATGCCTCTTGACGTCGTAATTCCGCGCGCATTCAGCGGTCGAATCCGGCATTCGACGGTGGTACTTGTGTGCTAAGAGTTGTTGCTGTCCAAGTTTTCTGCGCACTCCGCCGTCGAGGACTGCGCTAACCAAACATCGAGAATAAGTCTTTACATGTGTCTAATAGGGATTACTAGCATCCGTTTTCGTCAGCCGTTTTGCACACGCCGGACGATGCCGCCGGAGCGAAAAGATGTGAAAATGAATTCAACGGGGACGAAAAAGGTCCTTAAAGGCGCCGCAGCCGCTGCGGGATTTGTCCTGGTGTTGTTCGCGCCAACCGGATGCCTGGTGACCGGAACCACCGCGGGGACCACCACCGGCGGCACGCTCGGCGGCACCACGGGCGGCACGGTGGGCGGTACCGTCGGCGGCGCCATCGGTGGAATCGTGGGCGGCATCACCGGGGCCCTCGGCGGACTCTGACCAACCAAGACCCGCGGCCCGCCGGCCGGACCGCCGGCTCGAAACGCAGATACGCCTGATACGCCTGAATCGTCGTTCCGGTGGAGGTGGTGCGCGTGCGCACCAGATCGGAGATGGCGTTCACCAGGTACAGGCCGGCGGCTGGCCGGACCGCAGGGCCCCGGGTCCAGCCGCCCCACCAGCGGGTTGTCGAACCGCCCCGTGTCGCGCGCCTCGCACACCAGATACCTGTCGTCCTGCCAGAACGCCAGCCGGCAGGCACCCCCGGTGTACATCAGGCTGTTGGTGGCCAGCTCGGTGGCCACCAACAGCAGATCCTCGATGCTCTCCTGGGGCAGCCCGACCCAGCCCGCGTAGTCGACGGCGAACGAGCGGGCCGGCCGCAGGTCCGCCGACCTGCGGACCAGGTAGGTCACGGCCCCGGGATTGGCGGGCAACGGCTGGTTGCGTCGAACGTGCTCGCGTCATAGAGACACAGGGCCGTCGCCGGGTAGCCGTCCATCGCCTCGTTGACCAGCGCCTCGTGCTCGATGCAGGCGACGAACTCCTCCCGGCTCCGGCCCGGCCACGCCAGCTGGCTGACGATGCGCACCCGCCAGTCCGGGTATTCGTCGACGAACGCGCCCTGCATCGCCATGAACCGGCTGGGATTACGGGCGGACTCGGTGATGTCGCCATGCGGACGCCGGCGGGCGGGCTCCCCTCCGGCGTACAGTTCGTCGCGCAGCAACGCCATCAGGGCGGGCGGCACGGCCAGCAGCACGGCCTCGTTCCTCGCCAGCCCGTCGCCGACGAAACCGGCGACCACGTCCAAAAACTCCTGCTGAGAGCGGTAGATCAGCGCGGCGTGAACGAAACCGTACTGTCTGGTTTCGTCATCTGCCGTCACTTCCGCGCTCTCGCTTTCGATCACTTGGGCCAACCCCCTGCTGGGCCGGCCGACGCCGCCCCCTGTTCCAGTACCCCAGACCGGCCCGCGCTATGCGGCGCAACAGATCACATTTGCGCGCTACAGCCACCAGGAGGCGGCGGCGTCCAGATGACGGCGCAGCCGATAGCTGGCGACGCTCAGGTCGCCGGCCGCGACCGCGTCGGCGATCCGCAGGTGCGCGTGGTGCACCGCGCGCACGTCCGACCAAGTCGGTAGCGCATGTCCGGTGCCGGCGGAACAGCTCGACGATGATCCGCAGGAACAAATCCAGCGGGGCGTTGCCGGCGAGTTGTGCCAACCCGACGTGGAAGTCGAACTCCTCGGCGATCGCACGCCGCACGTGGTCGGGGGTTTGTCGGGAGTCGTCGGGCAGCCCGGAGCGGCGGCTGGCCACAAATGCCGCCACCTGCGGCTCGGCCAGCCGTTTGACGACCTTGGCGACGTTGTCGATCTCGATGGCGTCCCGGGCGCAGCGCAGGTCTTCCCGGCTCGGGTCGCGGTATTTCAGGTACAGGGCGATGGTGTCGATGCTGGCCTGCGCCGCCGGCTCGGCGATCACCAGCCCGCCGCCCGGGCCGCGCCGCATGTGGGCGATCGAGTGGTACTCGAGGAGGCGCACGGCTTCGCGGAACACCGCGCGGCTGACCCGGTACCGCTGCAGCAGGGCCGTCTCGGTGCCGAAGACCGAGCCCACCCGCCAGCCGTCGGCGCCGATGTCGTCGCCGATGGTGGCGACCAGCATTTCGGCCAATTTACCTTGCGGCACTTCGGAATTGAGCGGTCGGCGCGGCGTCCGCCCGCGGTTGCGGTCACCGGCGTGATGCCGTTGCAGCCAGCCGTCACCGCCTCGACGTGGTGCTCGGACAGCGTCTTGGCCCGCGCCGGGTCGCCGGCCGTGACCGCCGCGACGATCCGGGAGTGGTGGGTGTGCAGGTGGTCGACCGCCTCGAGGGCCTCGGTCTCGGAGTCCGTTCGCGATTGCAGGGCGTAGCGGGTGATGAGCCGCATCAGGACCTTGATGAACAGTTGCAGCACCGGGTTTTTGGATTGCTCGGCCAGCGCTATTGTGGAACTCGTCGCGCGGCATCGGCAGGCCGGGTCTCCGCTGCTGCTCGGCGTGCAACACCGCGCGCAGCCGGGCGATGCCGGCCTCGTCGATCCGCTCGGCGGCCAGCGAGGCCGCCAGCGGCTCGAGCACCAGACGCGCGTTGAACAGATCGGCCAGCGTGGTGCCCAGGTATTCGAGGTAGATGACGACGGCGCGGGTGGCCGGCCCGGCGTCGGGCTCGCAGATGTACAGCCCCCCCCCCCCGTTGGGACCGCGGCGCATCCGGGCGACCTGGTGATGTTCGACCAGGCGAACGGCCTCCCGCAGCACCGAGCGGCTCACCCCGAAGCGCTGTTGACCGCGACGCTGGCGCTGCCGGTCGAGGCCCTGATCGCCGACGGTGAGGCGATCGCGCTGCGGCCGGATAATTCACCGCAGCGCTTCCAGGTCACCGCCTCACGCTTCGGCAGCTCGGTCGATGTCGAGGCTGCCGTTGCGGCGCAACCACTTTCGGTGTTCTTCTTCGACATCCTGCACTGCGACGGCGTCGACTTGCTGGACGCACCGACCACCGACCGGCTGGCCGCGCTGGACGCCCGGGTGCCGCCGGCGCAGCGGGTCGACCGGCTGCTCACCGCCGACCCCGACGCAGCGGGCCGTTTCCTGGAGGCGACGCTAGCCGCCGGGCACGAGGGCGTGATGGCCAAGGCGCCGGGCGCGCCGTATCAGGCGGGCCGGCGCGGGGCGGGCTGGCTCAAGGTCAAGCCGGTGCACACGCTGGATCTGGTGGTGCTCGCCGTGGAGTGGGGTTCGGGGCGGCGGCGCGGCAAGCTGTCCAACATCCACCTGGGCGCCCGCGACCCGGCCACCGGCGAATTCGTCATGGTGGGAAAGACTTTCAAGGGCATGACCGACGCGATGCTGGACTGGCAGACGGCCTGGTTCACCGAGCTGGCCGTCGGCGGCACGAACGGCTACGTGGTGCGGGTGCGACCCGAGCAGGTGGTCGAGGTGGCGGTGGACGGTGTGCAGCAATCCTCGCGCTGCCCCGGCGGGCTGGCGCTGCGGTTCGCCCGGGTTCTGCGCTACCGCGACGACCTGGGCCGCCAGCCGGTCGGCCGGTGGCGGAACAGACCCGACGTCGAGGAGCGCTACGTGATCGCGCCCAGCGGTGCGGTGGGGTGACGTTGACGACGCAGCCGGCCGGCTTCGAACGCACCTTCCGGCTGGAGCGGTGCGCATCGGCGAGCTGAGCCGCGGCCGCTAGTTGCGGACCGCGGGCAGCACGGCCTACTCCCAGGCCGCGAAGAACCCGTCCATGTCCGGGCCGATCTGCTGCACGTAGACCTCGTCGATGTCGGCGTCGATGTAGCGGCGCAACTGGGCGATGTGCCGATCGGGGTCGGGCCCGCAGGCGACGCTCTGGGCGACGGTGTCCGCGGCACCAGCGGCATCGGCGCGGCGAAATCCTTGGGGCGGAGCAGGATTTGGGACGTCTGGCCGAGCAGGCCCTCGTTGCCCCACAGCCGGTGCGTGGTTTTCAGCGCGGCGTCGGCGTCGGCGTCCCAGCACACCTTGGTGCCGCCCTGCACCGGCTTGTCGCCGCCGCCGGCCTCTCGGAACTGTTTGACCAGCTCGCCGTCGGGCATGGAGATGCTGTATCCGTCGCCGATCCGGGCGGCCAGCCGCACCGCCTGCGGCCCGAACGCCGAGACGTAGATGGGCACCGGCTGCTCGGGGCGGGTGTAGATCCGGGCTTCCTGCACCTCGTAGTGCTTGCCGTGGTGGCTCACCTCGCCGCCCTGGTGCAACTTGCGGATGACCTCGACGGCCTCCGCGAGCATCTGAAGCCGGACCCCGGCGGACGGCCAGGGATCGCCCAGGATGTGCTCGTTGAGGGCCTCGCCGCTGCCCACCCCCCAGCACGAAACGGCCCTGCAGCTGCACGGCCGCGGTGGCCGCCGCCTGCGCAATGATCGCCGGGTGTATCCGGATGGTCGGGCAGGTGACTGCGGTGCTGACCGGCAGCGACGTCGCCTCGGAGAGCGCGCCGATCACCGACCACACGAACGGGCTCTGGCCCTGCTCGTCGTTCCAGGGATGGAAGTGGTCGGAGATCCACAGCGCCTCGAACCCGGCGTCCTGCGCCCGCTTGGCCTGGTCGACGAGTTCCTTCGGCCCGAACTGCTCGCAGGAAAGAAAGTATCCGATCTTGGTCATGGCGCCCCGGCTACCCGCTCGGTGGCCGCTTAAGCATTAGGCAGCACCCGCGAGAACAGGCCGGCCAATTCGGGAGAAGATAGTTCTCGATAACCGAGAGAAGATTTACGATCGCTGGTGGCCTGAGCGGTCCCTGACGATCGGAGTTCCCCATCGACGCCTGGATTCTCGACGCCGTCGACGACGTGATCGCCGGCGGCGGCATGGGCACCGCGACCATCATTGAGCGGGTGTGACGATGCCGAGCACGCTGGAGCTGGCCGCGCCGGGCAACGGGGTGCGGGTGCTGCGGCTGAATCGCCCGCACCGGCTCAATGCCATCGACGAGGCGATGCAGACCGAATTGCGGTTAGTGCTCAACGATTTGGCCGCCGACCACGCGGTACGCGCCGTGGTGCTGACCGGCGCCGGGCGGGGCTTCTGAGCGGGCATCGACATGCGTGACTTCGGTCCGTCGATGGTCGGAGCCGACGCGCCGGCGCTGGAGCGGATGCGGTTTCAGGAGCGGATGGCCGCCCTCGCGGAGGCGGTGTGGGCACTGCCGCAACCCGTCATCGCGGCGGTCAACGGGCCCTGCGTCGGCGCGGGACTGGCCCTGTGTCTGTCCGCCGACATCCGAATCTGCTCGGCGGCAGCGACTTTCGCCAACGCGGCCATCCTGCTCGGGCTGTCCGGCGCCGAAATGGGCATGAGTTATCACCTGCCCCGCATCGTCGGGACCGGCGTCGCCGCCGACTGGATGCTCACCGGCCGTACCGTGTCGGCCGCCGAAGCCGACCGGCGCGGGCTGGTGAGCGAGGTCGTCGAGCCGGACCGGCTGGTCGAGCGGGCGGTGGAGTTGGCCCGGCTCATCGCCGGGCACGCGCCGCTCGGCGCGTAGCTGACCAAGCGCGCCCTGCAGGTCAACACCGACGCCGCGAGCCTGGCGTCGGCGATGGAGCTGGAGAACCGCAACCAGGTGATCGCGCACGCAACCGACGAGGTGGCGGCGCGCCGGCAGAAGTGGTCGCAGTGAACCGCACCCCGGAGAGGACAGCAGATGTCGTGGGACTTTTCCACCGAGCCCCAGTGGGCGCGGCAACTCGAATGGGTCGAGGGCTTCGTGCGCGAGGAGTGCGAGCCGATCGACCTGGTCGTCAAGGAATCTCACGACCTCGATGACCCGGTGCGCCAAGCGCTGATCCCGCCGCTGCAGAAGATCGTCAAGGAGCGCGGATTGTGGGCCACCCACCTGGGTCCGCACCTGGGCGGGCCGGGCTACGGGCAGGTGAAACTCGCGCTGCTGAACGAGATCCTGGGCCGCTCGGAATGCGCGCCGATCGTCTTAGGCTCCCAGGCACCCGATTCCGGCAACAGTGAGATCCTGGCGCACTACGGCACACCGGAACTCAAGGCCCGCTACCTCGAGCCGCTGCTAGACAACCGCATCGTGTCGTGCTTCTCGATGACCGAACCGCAGGGCGGGGCCGACCCGAAGGTGTTTCGCACCACCGCGGTACCCGACGGCGACCACTGGGTGATCAACGGCGAGAAGTGGTTCTCGTCGTTCGCCTCGATGGCCTCGTTCATCATCATGATGGCTATGACCGATCCGGAAGCGCCGCCCTATCAACGCTATTCGATGTTCGTCGTTCCCGGCGACACTCCCGGCATCACCGTGCTGCGCGACGTCGGGCTGGGCTATCAGCCCCTCGGCGGCGGACGGGAGGGATACGTCCGCTACGAAAACGTCCGGGTGCCGGCCGATCACATGCTGGGCCCGCGCGGCGGCACGTTCGTCGTCGCGCAAACCCGGCTGGACGGCGGGAGGATTCACCACGCCATGCGCACCGTCGGCCTGGTGCGCCGGATCTTCGACATGATCTGCGAGCGGGCGGTGTCGCGCCACACCCAGGGCGAGGTGCTGGCCAACAAGCAACTGGTGCAGGAGATGGTCGCCGACTCCTGGATGGAGATCGAGGCGTTTCGGCTGCTGACGCTGCAAACCGCTTGGAATATCGACCAATTCAACGACTACCGGGCGGTGCGGGCCGACATCTCGGCGGTGAAGGCGATGATGCAGAGGGTGCTGCACGACGTGTCGGCGCGGGCGCTGCAGCTGCACAGCTCACTGGGGACCACGCACGAGATGCCGTTCGTGCAGTACCTGGTGGAGTCCTTCGTGCTCGGCCTGGCCGACGGCCCGACCGAGGTGCACAAGGTGACGCTGGCCCGGCTGCTGCTCAAAGACCGTGCGCCCGCGCCGGATCTGTTTCCCTCCGAGCATTTGCTGCGGCTGCGCGCGGCGGCGGAGGCGAAATTCGCCGACAAGCTGGCGGGAATTCCCCGTGGCTAGACAGCTTTGGTGACGCCGACGTAGGACAGCACCACATCGGATTCGTCGGTCACCCGGTTGAGCACCGCATAGGACCGGATGAAGGACTGGCCCACGCAGCCGTCGATCTTGACGTGGAAATTGCTGACCATGACCCACGGGTTGGGGCCGCGGAATTGCTTTTTGACCACCGGCACCACGATCACCAGGCCGGGTTTGAGGCCCACGTTGAGCACGCCCGCGATCGGCGCCACGACCAGCGGCAGCACGTCCCCGGGCACCCCGGTCACCGATCCGGTCACGCCCGGGGTGATGCCGGCGGTACCGCCGATCGTGACGCCGTCCGACGTGCTCATGTCGATGCCACAGCCGATCTCGTAGCCCACCTCGAGCACGCCCTGCGGCTGGGTCGGTCCCGACAGGGCGCCGACGAAGATCCCGCTGGCCAGGTATTCGCGGGAGGACAACGCGGTGGTCAGCGGCGCCACCGGGACCTGCTGCTCGTCGCGGGCGCCGAGTCCGAGCGTCCAGCCGTCGGGAGTCTTGAGGATTGCGGGCGGATTGGAGGGCAGCGCCCCCTCGGCGGCCGGCGCAGCTTCCGGAGGCGGCGGCGCGGCGTCGGGGTCGGCGCCCGTCGTGGGCGCCGTGGGCAGCGACAGCGCCAGGCAGACGGCGGCCACCAGGGCGCGACGAACGACCACGGCAATCGGCCTCACGGGCGACACCGTGCGCACCGGGCAATTCCAGTAGCGAAATTTGCTGGGCGCCCGGTCGAAGTCGTTGTGCGTTCGTGACTGTTATGCGATGTACACGCAAATGTAGACTGGGATTTTCGATAAGCTTCCCAGGCCAACGATCCGGGCGGAAACCGAGGAGGCGACGATGACGTTTCGCAGCTGCGGTCGCGGACTGCTCGCCGCGGCGGCGACGGCGATTGCCCTGGGGTGCGCCGCCGGGGCGGCGCATGCCGACCCCCAACGTCGATCCGCGCCCGCAGCCGCCGGGGATCGACGACGTGTGGAGCCCGTTCCCGACCACCTGGACCAACCCGTCCAACGAGGGCCAGCCGGTGAACGACTCGGGCGACGTCGGGATGATCCGCGAAAATCAGCTGGTCCGCTGCCAGTAACACTCATCGGCTCCGCGCCAACAGCGCCCCGGCGCGATCCAACAGCCTCGGCAAAGTCGTTGCCATAGACTCTAATTCGGCTCGCGGCGAGGATCGGCGCCGATTGTGCTTGACGATCAGCGACCAAGTGGCCGCCGACTTGAAACACGCCAGCGCGCTGAACCAATCCAGATCGCCGGCATCGCAGCCCAATTCGTCGAGGTAGAGCCCGGCCAGTTCGGCGGTCGAGGGAACCGCACCCTCCGGCGGCGTCACCCGCCGGTAGGTGTCCGGGTCGCAGTTGATCAGGAACCAGCCTGCGTCGATGCGCGGGTCGCCGATCGACCAGATTTTCCAGTCGATGACCGCGTTGATCCGCGGGCCGTCGGCGAGCAGGTTGCCCAGCCGGAAGTCGCCGTGCACCACGGCGCGCGGCGCGCAATCCAGCAGGGCGTCACGCACTTTCGGCCAGCCCGGGGCCAGCGCCGGGTCGACGGTCCCCAGCGTGTCGGACCAGCGGTGGATTTCGGCCACCGGATCGATGACCGGTTCGCCGCCCAACCCCAGTTCGGTCGGCGGGATGCGGTGCAGCGCGGCCATGGTCCGACACGCGTTGCGGTACCGGTCGGCCAGGCCGGGCACGGCCGGCCTGCCGTCGAATAACGGTTCCACACAGTCGCCTTCGACGCACGACATCACATACAGCGGCGGCGTGTCCGGTGGCCGCCCGGCGTCCTCCCAGCACACCCGGGGAACCGGAACATCGGTCGGCGCAAGCGCTTTGATGATACGGGCCTGACGCAGCACATCGCGGTGCCCGACTGGTGCGACACCCGGCGGAGTGACCTTGATCACCACCGGCCGGCCGTCGCGAATGCCGACGAAGGTGAGGCCGGACGCGCCGCCGGACAGCGGGGTGACGTCGGTGATGCCCGCGCAGGACATCCAGGTCCGGCTCGGCGCTGCTCATGTGGCTGGCGGGCCGGTGCCGGGCCAGCCGATTTCGGCGAGGAAGGGTTGGGTGTGCGCGATGCGGCCGGTCAACGTCTTCGGATCACCGGTGCACAACCGCAACACCGTCTCGGTGATCAGCGCGATGTCCTCGGTGTCGGTCTTGGCCAGATCGAGGGGCCGGCGCCGGGCGTGGCGACGGGGTTGGACGGGGCGGCGACGTTGACGGCGATCCCGTCGTCGTACAGTTCGGCCGCAAGGCTTTTCGTCAACCGGTTCAGGGCGGCCTTGGCCGTGCCGTAGATGCCGAAGCCGGCGGTCCGGTCGAATTCGGAGAACGGCGGGCCGGGCGGCAGGTCGCCGCCCACCGAGGTCAGGTTCACGATCCAGCCGCGGCCGCGCTCTCGCATCGCGGGGATCGCCAGCTGGCACAGGTGCAGCGGCCCGAGCACGTGCATCTCCATCATCAGCCGGGCGCGCCGTTGCGGGAAGCCGTCCAGCGGCCGCAGGAAGGTGACGGCGGCGTTGTTGACCACCTCGGCGAACAGCCGCTCGCGTTCGTCGGGTTGCGACAGGTCCGCCTGCACCGCAACGGCTTTCCCGCCGGCGGCCAGGATCTCGTCGCGGGTCTGGCGCAGCGATCCCTGATATTTCGGGCCGGGGTCCAGGGTGCGGGCGGTCAGCGCCACGGTGGCGCCGCGTGCGGCCAGCCGCGCGGCGATCGCCCTGCCCAGTCCCCGGCTGCTCCCGGTGACCAGCGCCACCATGCCGTCGCACCGCTGCCCGCTCATCGTCGTCCTCCTCGGTGACCGCCGGAATGGCTTCTCCGCGTCAGAGAATGCCATTATCGCCAGTGCGGGAAAAGCGGCTAGTCGTCGATCGCCGTTGCCGCCCAGGCCAGCAGCCGCCGCCACAGTCGACGCCGGCTCGAGGCCATGTTGTGGCAGTGCGCGCTGCCGGCCAGCACCACGGTGGTGATGTCGGGGCTGCTGCGGTACAGGGCGGCCTCGGCGCGCGGATCCGGGGAGACGTCGACGACGCCGTACCCGAGCAGCACCGGGCGTCGGTGCGGGCGGCGTGCTCGGCCACGATGCCGGGCATCATCGCCGTGCCGAACACCCGCGGCACCACCGACACCGCGGTGACCGCGTCGGCCGCGACGATGTCGGCGGGCACGTCGGCAAGGTGGAACCAGCCTTGCAGGTGCTCGCGCGGCCCGGCGAAATACGGCTGCGCCAGCGCGGCGAGGATCTCGGCGGCCAGCTCGGCGCGGCCCTGCGGGGTGGCCGCGCGGGCGCGGAATGCCGGGTCCAGGTTCAGCGGCGCGACGTGCTGGTTGGTGCACCCGAGCATCGCCATGGCGGCGTAACCGCCGAACAGCGCCTGCTGGGTGAGGGCGAGGTAGCCGCCCAGCGAGTGCGCCACCACCGGCGCCTGCACGCCGGTGGTTCCGGGCACCGCGCGCAGCGCACAGTCCAGCGCGGCGCCGATCTCGGCGAAACCGAAATCGGACGCCGGCTGCGAACTTTCGCCGGCGCCCAACGGATCGACCGTCACCACGGCGTAGCCGTTGCCGGTGGCGAAGTCGGCGAAGCTGTAGCCGTCATGGCCGGCGATGTCGAGGTCCCAGTACTCGCGGCTGTAGGTGGCCGCCCGGCAGGCAGACCAGCACCGCGGCCGCCGTGCCCCCACGCGCCGGATAGTAGGTCGCCGCCAGCGACGCCCGCTCCCCGACCGCGCTGCTGAAGTCGAAGCGGAGAGGGTGCCCGGTAGCGG
Organism: Mycobacterium lepraemurium; assembly: GCA_002291465.1. GTDB lineage: Bacteria > Actinomycetota > Actinomycetes > Mycobacteriales > Mycobacteriaceae > Mycobacterium > Mycobacterium avium. The sequence continues at coordinate 3,204,921 of CP021238.1, forward strand.
CCATAACCTGCGCTTCCTTTCCTGTCCTGCACACAACATGCGTGCGTGAGGAGGCGTCTTGACCTATCTATTCTATTCTTGATCTGCGCGATTTTGGCCGAGGTGGTCGCGACCAGCCTGCTCAAGAGCACCCAAGGTTTCACCCGGCTGTGGCCCACCGTGATTTGTCTGCTCGGCTACGCCGTGTCCTTCGCGCTGCTGGCCGTGTCGATTTCGCGCGGCATGCAGACCGACGTCGCCTACGTGTTGTGGTCGGCCATCGGCACGGCGCTGATCGTGCTGGTCGCCGTGCTGTTTTTGGGTTCGCCGATATCGGTGACCAAGGTCGCCGGTGTCGGGCTGATCATCGCCGGTGTCGGGCTGATCATCGCCGGTGTCGGGCTGATCATCGCCGGCGTGGTGACACTGAACCTGACCGGGGCGCACTGACCGGGTCCGGCGCTGGGCCGAAGGTGCCGTCTCGAGTGGACGATTCGCCGGTGCGCCGCAAGGATCGACAGCACAACTCGTGACAGGGAGGGAAGTGACATCACGATTCGCCGGCCTGGCGCTGGCGCCGGTGGCCATCGCACTGGCCATGCTGTTCGCCCCGTTCGCCGGGGCCGACGGCTACACCGATCAGCTGGTGGCGAGGTTCGACAGCCAGACGCATGTGGTGGCCGACCCGGGGGCACGACCACCGCTGCAGAACCCGGACGGGCTGAACCGGCAGATCCTGGCCGGCCCGTGGCGGTGGAGTTCCGGCCCGCCGATCTGGGTGGCGGCGGTGGCGCCCGCCCAGAGCGGGGTGACCACGGCCGATTCCATCCACGAGGCCATGCTGCGACTAGACGTCCAGTTCAGCGGGGTCATCCTGGTCATCGACTCCCGCGGCTACCACGTGCGGGCCTACCACGTGCCCAAGGTCGTCGCGGACAACGTCGACGAATTCATGAACCAGTCGGCGCAAGATCATCGCAACGATCCGTACGGCGCGGCCAGTGAATTCGTCGGCAAGCTGTCGGGCGTCAGCGTGCCCACCCGCGCACCGGTGTACACCTCCCCGCTGGTGCAACACCAGCGCGACGACTGGGCCTGGCTGAAGGCGGCGTTCGTCATTGCCGGGATCGCGTTGGCGACGACCGGCCTGATCTGGTTCGCGGTGATCCGAAATCGCAAGCATCGCAAGGACATCGAGAACCGCGAGCAGATCAAGCAGGAGCTGATCACCGCCGCGTCGAACGTCGGCGACCTCGACAACGAAGTGCTCACCGGCGGCAACACCGATGTGAGCGCCGAGTCGCTGAAGGCCAATGCCAGCCTGCACGACGCCCGAAAAGCCTACGAGAAGAGCGATTACGGCGCGGTCCGCGCCCACCTGCGGGTGGTGGAGTCCACGGTGACCAAGGCCAACCGCAAACTGCACCCGGGGCAGCGCGAACCCGAAGGGGCCGCGGCGGATTCGTCGGTGCCCGCGCCGGAGCGCAAGCAGGCCAGCGTGCGCACCACCGACCCCGAGACCGGTCAGACGGTGGCGATCAGCAACGGCGACTACCGCACCACCGCGCAGCCCGGCTACCCGCACTATTTCGGCGGCGGCTACCACAACGGGATCTTCTTCCAGCCCGGCTTTTACCCGTACCCGTTCTGGGGCCCGGGCTGGGGTTGGGCGTTGGGCGACGTGCTGCTGATGGGCGCGCTGCTGGACGACCATTGGGGCGGCGGATTCGAGCGCGGTTTCGGAGCAGGCCGCGACGCGGCCTTCGCGGACGCCGGCAGTCACAATGCTGCCAACTACGAAGCCGCCAACTACGACGGCGCAAACTACGACGGCGGCTATGACGCGGGCGGCGACATCGGCTTTTGAGCTCTCCCGGGCCAGGCGTTAGGTTCCTTCGATGAGCACGGACAAGATCAACCGCGGCATCCTGCTCGCTATGGTGGCGATCGGGTGGGCGCCTACGGCTTGCTGTACAGCCACGCGTCGGCACTCTTCAAGCTGCTGGTGCCGGTTGCGCTGATCGTCCTGCTCGGGCTGGTCGTCCGCGACGTCATCAAGGACCGGGCGGGGAACGATGAGTTGAGGCCGTCTACGGTCTGGCGACCGTCATCGCCCTGGCGCTGGCGTCGACGTTGGCGCTCGTCGCCGCGGTGCACGTGCACCGGCTGGAGGGCCGGGCGACCGCGCCGATCAGCGAGGAAATCGGCAGCGCCAAGGCGGTTTTGCACAAGGTCCGCAAGGGCGAACCCATGTCGCCGGCGGAGGTTGACTACGCCAAGCAGGTCGTCGCCGACCGGGGCTCGCTGATGACCCTGTGCATCCCCGGCGCCCTGTTCATGCTGGGGTGCTTCTTCGTCTTCGGCAACCTCTACCACCTGCACTGGGCGACTCCCTCGGAGCGCACCTTCCTCGGCGTGATCACCATGTTGACCTCGACGAACCTGGCCATCCAGATTCGCCGCAGTGCACGGCTGAGGCGGCGGCTGCGGCACCTGTCCTGACCGAGGACGGGTTCGGGTTGCGGTGTTCGGACCCTACTGCACAATAATGTGTCAATTGGGCACATGAGCGTCTACTATTCGACGGGCACGACGGCGAGAGTGGGGGGCAGCAGCACGATGGCCGGACCGGGTCGCAGGTGATCTCATGAGCCCTCGCTCCACCGGGCGTGCTGTGCTGGCGCGGATCTGGATGCCGCTGGTGGCCGTCGTCGCGGTGGGCGTGGGCCTGCTCTGCATGTACAAGGTGCACCAGTTCTCCGAACCGGAACCGGTCATCACCGTCAACGGTCCGCAGGCACCCGAGCAGTTCAACCTCAAACGGATCACCTACGAGGTGCTCGGCTCCGTCGGGCAGGGCGGGAAACTCGTCTACGTCGACATCGACGGCCATCCGCACCAGGTCGACATCACCACGCTGCCGTGGACCCACACCGAGAGCGCCACGCTGTCGGTGGCCTCCGGCAGCATCTCGGTGCACGTCCACGGCGGTCAGGTGGGGTGCCGGATGCTGCTCAATGACGTTGTCCGCGACGAGCAGTCGGACAACCACCAGAACGCCGACGTCCAGTGCCGGGTGAAGTCGGCATGACGGAGCATCGCCTCGGCGCCTCCCGGGTCAAACGTCCCCTCATCCCCAGGATAGTCCCCGCCTTCGCGATACCGATCATCTTCTTCTGGGGACTACTCGCCGTCACCACGAATACCTTTATGCCGCAAGTGGAACGGGTCGCCGAAGAGCTCGCCGGGCCGATGGTCCCGCACTATGCGCCCTCGCTGCTGCACATCGGCGAGAAGTTCCACGAATCCAACTCGACCAACCTGACCATGGTGGTGTTCGAGGCCAACCGGCCGCTGGGAGACTCCGACCACCTCTACTACACGACCTGATGCGCCGCCTGCAGCGCGACACCAAACACGTGCAGTACGTGATGGACCTGTGGGGCAAACCGTTCACCGCGGCCGGGGCGCAAAGCGTCGACGGCAGGTGCACACCTACGTGCTGCTGCGGCTGGCCGGCGACATCGGCCAGATTCAGCGTCGGAGTACTGCTGCGCCCCGGGCGCGGTGCTGTGCGACATCACCCCGCCGGAGGCGGACACCTTGATCAGCTTGGCGCCGTGCCGGATCTGGTAATGCACGCAGGCGATCACGTCGGGCACCCCGTTGGTGATGCCCTCGGCCACCGACAGCGGCATGATCCCGGGGGCCAGCCGCTGAAACACCGTCGGGTCCAGATGCCCGCCGTACGGAGTGACGGCATGGCCGGCCGGATAGATCCGGGGCCCGGCGTGCCAGCCCGCGTCGATGGCGCATTGCAACGCGACGTCGAGCAGATATCCCCCGGTCTTGACCATCAGCCCGAGGTTGCGCACGGTGGTGAACCCGGCCTCCAAGGTGGTGCGCGCGTTAACCGCCCCGTGCAGGGTGCGGTAGGCGGGTCGTCCTGCACGCCGTGCATCGGCGACGGCAGGCCCTCCGGCCCACCCGGCCCGCCGATGAGCAGGTTGAGTTCCATGTCCATCAGTCCGGGCAGCAGCGTGGTGTCCCCGAGGTCGACGGTGGTGGCCTAATCCGGCAGCGGCCCTTCGTGATTCATCGCCGAGACGCGTTCGCCGTCGACCACGATCACCGCCGGCGCGTGGATCTTTCCCGTCACCACGTCCGCCCATCGGGCCGCCCGCAGCACGGTGGTCATGGCACGGGCTCGGATACGCAGTCCAGGGTCGAGGCGCCCGGATCGGGGACGCGGGGCTGTTTCCAGCACTCCACCGGGAAGGACACCATGATCATCGAATAGAGCAGGTGCATCAGGTTCAGCACGTCGTCGGGCAGGTCGTCGAGAGAGAACTTGTCGCAGAAGGCAAGCGCCTCCTCGGCCCGCGGGGTGATCGCGTCGTAGAAGGCCTTCATCTCGGTCATGGAGCTGGCCAGTCTCTTGGCGTAGCGTTCGGGCTCGCTGGGCAGGCACCAGTCGGCGAACGGTTCGAGGTCGGCGAACTCGGCGGGCAGCATCGACATCGTGTTCACACTCCCGCGGTAAACATCCGGCGATAGTCGTCGATCCACGCCGCGGTCTCCTTGTGCAGGTGACGCAGCAGGATCTCCTGGTCGTTGAGCACGAACTTGTCGACCACCCGCGATTCGAGCATGGTCTGGGTGGCCTCCAGGGTGTTGGCGTCCTGCAGCCCGTACTCCTTGAACGACACCGCCGCCAGTTCCTGGGCCACCCGCTCGCGCGGGGTCCGAGGCGCCGGGAAGTACAGCGTGCCCTCGAAGATGCGGCTGCGATAGGACGTCGGCCAGTAGTGGTAGGTCAGATACCAACCCTGGCCCCAGAACAGGATGACGAAGTTGGGGAACAGCTGGAACGAATCCAGGCCCCACGGATCGCATTTCGCGGGGTTGAGCCCGTCGGGCATCGGCCCCAGATCGGGCTTGTCCCACGGCCCGAACAGTCCGCTGCGACAGATGTCCTCGATCGGCTTGCGCATCTCCGGCGACATCTCCCAGGCCCGCACCCCCGAGGTGCTGACCAGCCGGTGCGGACCGTCCAGCCGGTAGTGCGGTGCCTCGAAACCGGCCTCGGCGGCGGCTTTCGAGTAGGCGGTCGGCGACTGGTTCGCGTGCAGCACGGGCGCGTGATAGAACTCCTGGAACGCGTCCATGTAGAGCTTCCAGTTCGCCTTGACCTCCGACCGGTAACACCAGCGCGACGTCATCTTGTCGAACGGATAGCCCTCGAGGGCGGTGATCATCGGCCCCAGGAACTCCCGCAACGACTGTTCCGGTGTCTTGGCGAAGTTGACGAAGACGACGAAGCCCTCCCACACGTCGCAGTGCACCGGCACCAGCCCGTAGCGGCTCTTGTCCAGGTCGAAGAACTCCTCCTCCTGCTGCACGAAGGTGAGGTTGCCGTCCAGGCCGTAGCGCCAGGCATGGTATTTGCAGGTGAACTGCCGGCACACGCCCCGCGTCTCCTCCAGCGGCATGTCGTTCCACACCAGCTTGTTGCCCCGGTGCCGGCACACGTTGTGGAACGCCTTGATCTCCCCGGATCCGTTGCGGAACAAGATGATTGAGGTGTTGACGACCTTCAGTTCCCGGGTGAGGTAGCTGCCCTTGCGTGGAAGTTGTTCTACCCGAGCCACATTGAGCCAGTCCCGTTTGAAGATGGCCTCACGCTCCAGCTCGTACACCTCGGGACTGATCGAGTCCTCGTAGGACACCGGCGCGGCGCCCAGCTCGGGGTAATGCTGTGTCCAGCTGCCCTCCGGCGGTTTGGGAAATCGCGCCATGCTCGCTCCTTCAGCAGGCCAACCTCACCGGAACCCCGGGCGTCACCCGCGCGAAGCAACCAGCTGCGCACCGGTTTCACCGGTCCCGCGGGGATCCGTCACGGGCGACGGTATGTCCTCGACCCATCATTAGCAAGTAGTTGATATTGGCCCGGGGGCGCGGATGGACCACGATGCCGCAGTGCGAACCGACGGACACGGCCGGCGCGCCGACATCATCCGCGTCATCTCGCCGCACACCGAGCAGCCCGTCGCCGAGGTCGATGCGGCGACGCCCTCCGACGTCGACGCGGCGGTGGCCGCGGCGCGAGCGACATTCGACGCCGAACCGTGGACCCGCGGCGCGCCGTCACACCGCATCGCCGCGATCCGGCGGCTGGCCGACATCTACGACCGGCGCCGCGCCCAGATGGCCGACACCATCACCGCCGAGATCGGCGCTCCGATCAGCTTCACCCGGCGCGCCCAGGTGGGCCTGCCCGCCTTCATGATCCGCGCGTTCTGCGACCTGGCCGAGCGCCATCCCTGGTAGGAGACCAGGCCCGGCTTCTTCGGGAGCGACGTCTACGTGCGCAGGGAACCCGACGGGGTCGTTGCGGCGATCGTGCCGTGGAACATGCCGCAGTTCCTCATCGTCACCAAACTCATCCCGGCCCTGCTGGCCGGCTGCACCGTTGTGCTCAAGCCGGCACCCGAAAGTCCTTTGGACGCACTGCTTTTAGCCGAGATGATCACCGAGTCCGACCTGCCGCCCGGCGCGGTCAGCGTGCTGCCCGGCGACGCCGCGTTGGGCGCTTACCTCGCCGGGCACCGCGGGGTGGACAAGGTGTCCTTCACCGGCTCGACGGCCGCAGGCCGCGCCGCCGCCGCGGCCTGCGCGGCCAACCTCACCAAGGTCAGCCTGGAACTGGGTGGCAAGTCCGCCGCCCTGGTGCTCGACGACGCGCCGCCGGACAAGGTGGCAGCCGGGGTGCGCGCGGCCAGCCTGTCCAACAGCGGCCAGATCTGCAATGCGCTGACCCGGGGGCTGGTTCCCCAAGCGCGCCATGACGATTACGTCGACGCGCTCGCCGCCCAGATGAGCGGCCTGCGGGTAGGCGACCCCGCCGACCCGGACACCGACCTCGGTCCCCTGGTGCCGCGCCGCCAGCAGCAGCGGGTCCGCGACTAGATCCGGATCGGCCAGCAGGAGGGGGCGCGATTGGTGGTCGGCGGTGCGGATATGCCCGACGGGCTCGACCGCGGCTGGTATGTCCGGCCCACCCTGTTCGCCGCCGCCGGCAACGCCATGCGCATCGCACGCGAAGAGATCTTCGGTCCGGTGATCACCGTCATCCCATACCGCGACGACGACGAGGCGGTGGCGATCGCCAACGACTCCGATTACGGCCTGGCCAGGTCGGTGTGGAGCGACGACACCGACCGCGCGCTGGCGCTGGCCACCCGGATTCACACCGGCACCGTCGGGGTCAACCAGGGCTACACCATGGACCCGTTCGCGCCGTTCGGCGGTGTCAAGGCCAGCGGCTACGGCCGCGAGCTGGGCCCGAGGGGCTCGACGGCTACCTCGACACGAAATCGATCGCGGTCGCGGCGAGCGGCTAGCGAGCCTCGCTCACCACGTGGACGGCGACGTAACCGATCGGGATGCCGGTCCAGGTGGCGATGCACTCCCGGGCGGCCACCTCGACCGTGGCCCGGCTGGCGGCGCGGGTGACCCTGCCCAGCTCGGGGATCCGGATCATCCATCCGTCGGCGTCACGAGTGACTTCGATGTCGAAGCACTGGCCGACCATCGGGCACTTCAGGCGGGGGGTGACCCGCTGTCGGCGGGCGCTGCGCAGTGCTTGTCGGCGCAGCAATGTGGGCTGAACGGGCATGGCTGCTTTCCTGAGTCGCGGACGAACCGCCCGAAAGAGTAATGCTCTTCGCGGTGAAAACCTAATCGGCGGTCTCGACCCGGTAACGGCGACGTCGCGCGGCGCACGCCGTCAGCCCGACGGTCGGTCAGGTTGACATCGTCGCACAGCCAACGTCTCGACACGCCGCAACCGAGCACCGTGCCGGCCGCCGGCTCCGTGAGGCGACGGCGCCATAACACCTCCCGCGGTGTAGTGATGTAAGTCACGCATCAGCACGCTCTGTTATGGGCATCACACCGGAGGAGATTTCATAGTTGGCGTGGACCACTCTCGTAAGGCCGTCATCGCCCCCCGTGCCGGTGCGGCTGTCAATTCACATCGCGTGCTCGTCGCCTTCCTGACCGTCACGGTCCTGATCAGTGCAATCGTGGGCGCCATCGCGACCGCGGCCATGGGGCAACCCACCGCCGCGCTGCTCATCGCGCTGGTGGCTGGCGGGTGGTTCTCGGCCGCAGTGCTCTGCTAGCCGTCGTCTGGCTCCGTCGCGGTCGTCGTCGAGATTGCCGTCGGACTCAGTCCTCTTGGTAGCTCCAGCTGCGCAGTTGCTCCGCGATCTCGTCCAGACTGGTCAATGCACCGGTAGCGACTCCGATCACGAAGTCGAAGCGCTCATCCTCCGGCGCTTCAATCCAGTGCGCATTGATGGCCAGGAAAGTCCGGCAGGCCGTCCAAGCGAGTCGCTTGTTGCCGTCCACCAGCGCGTGATTCCGGGCCAGGGAGTGCAGCAGTGCGGCGGCCTTCACGTGCAGATCCGGGTAGGCATCCCGGCCGAACGCCGAGGCGCGAGGCCGTGCCAGAGCCGATTCAAGCAAGCCGTAGTCCGCGACCACGACATTGGTCCCGACGGCCGCGCGGGCAATGTCTAGCAAGTCTTCGAGGTTCAGGAACTCGGTCACGCGTCCTTAAGACGCTCCAAAACCCCGGCCTCCTCGCAGACGACACGTTGCAGCGCCGCGACAACCTTAGTCTTGTGCGCTCGTCGGGCGATGTACTCGTCGATGGCCGATAACGCAACAGCCTGCATCGAGCGCCCTTCGGCCGTGGCCTGCCGGCGCAACGCTTCTGCCTGCTGCTCGCTGGGGCGCAAGGTCATTCCCATGAGGAACGATGATACCAGAGTGATACCACTGTGGGCGCGCGCAAAATCGGCACAGACGAATGCAAAAAAGCTAATGCCGGAATCAAAGCGGGTGGAGCTAAGGGGACTCGAACCCCTGACCCCCACACTGCCAGTGTGGTGCGCTACCAGCTGCGCCATAGCCCCGAAAAGTCGTGCCCATCGAAGCTACACCACCGGTAACCGTCCTTCAAAGTTGCTGTTCACACCGGCTCGACGTCCGACTCCGCCGCCATCAGATCGGCCTCCAACTCCGTCGCCGTCCGCGTTTCCGGCGCCAGCACCCAGCCGACGGCGGCGATCAGCAGGACCACCCCGCTGATGAAAAAGCCCCAGCCGTAGCCGATCTGCTCGGCCGCCGGCAGCGGACCAGGACGCGGCGCACGCTCCCCCAAGCGCGCAGGACGGAGGGAAAAAGTCACCCGATGACTTTATTAACCACCTCGCGCGCGGTTTCCTGCACCTCGGCCAAATGCTGCGGCCCGTTGAAGGATTCGGCATAAATCTTGTAGACGTCCTCGGTGCCGGACGGCCGCGCGGCAAACCAGGCATTGGCCGTCGTCACCTTCAATCCACCCAGCGGGGCGCCATTGCCCGACGCCGCGGTCAACTTCGCGGTGATCGGCTCCCCGGCCAACTCGGTCGCGGTCACCTGCTCGGCGGAGAGCTTCGACAACCGGGCCTTCTGGTCGCGGTCGGCGGGCGCGTCGACCCGCGCGTAGCACGGCGTCCCGTACTGCGCGGTGAGCCGCTGATAACGCTGGGACGGACTCGCTCCGGTGACCGCCAGGATCTCCGAGGCCAGCAAGGCCAGGATGATGCCGTCCTTGTCGGTGGTCCACACCGAGCCGTCGCGCCGCAGGAACGACGCCCCGGCCGACTCCTCGCCGCCGAATCCGAGGGTGCCGCCGACCAGTCCGTCGACGAACCACTTGAAGCCGACGGGCACTTCGATCAGCTTGCGGCCGAGGCCGGCCACCACCCGGTCGATCATCGACGAGCTCACCGCGGTCTTGCCGACGGCGATGCCGCCCGGCCAGGACGGCCGCTGGGTGTAGAGGTATTCGATGGCCACGGCCAGGTAGTGGTTCGGGTTCAGCAGGCCCCCGTCGGGGGTGACGATGCCGTGCCGGTCGGAGTCGGCGTCGTTGCCGGTGGCGATCTTGAAGCGGCCGGGGTCGGCGGTCACCGTCCGGATCAGGCCCGCCATCGCATCCGGCGAGCTGCAGTCCATCCGGATCTTGCCGTCGTGGTCGAGCGTCATGAACCGCCATGTTGCGTCGACCAGCGGATTGACCACGGTCAGGTCCAAGTTGTGCCGCTCGGCGATCTCGCCCCAGTAGTCCACGCTCGCCCCGCCCAGCGGGTCGGCGCCGATCCGCGCGCCGGCCGATCGGATGGCGTCGATGTCGACCACGTTGGGCAGGTCGTCCACATAGTTGCCGAGGTAGTCGTGGCGTTGCGCGGCCCGCCGGGCCCGGGCCAACGGCACCCGCTTGACGCCGGCGCCGTCGCGCAGAATCTCGTTGGCGCGCTTGGCAATTGCGTTGGTGACGTCCGAGTCGGCAGGCCCGCCGTTGGGCGGGTTGTATTTGAAGCCGCCATCCGAGGGCGGATTGTGCGAGGGCGTGACGACGATGCCGTCGGCCAGCGCCTCGGTGCGGCCGCGGTTGTAGCTCAGGATGGCGTGGCTGACCGCCGGGGTGGGCGTATAGCGGTCGCGGGAGTCGATCATGACGACGACGTCGTTCGCGGCCAGCACCTCCAGCGCCGATACCCAGGCCGGCTCCGACAGGCCGTGCGTGTCCCGGCCGATGAACAACGGGCCGGAAATGCCGTGCGCGGCGCGGTACTCGACGATGGCTTGGGTGATCGCCAGGATGTGCGCCTCGTTGAACGCCCCGGCCAGCGCCGAACCTCGATGACCCGACGTGCCGAACGCCACCTGCTGGGCGACGTCGCCGGGATCGGGCTGAATCGAGTAATAGGCCGTCACCAGGTGGGGCAAGTCGACAAGGTCTTCAGGTTGGGCCGGCTGACCGGCGCGAGAGTTGGCCACCATGATTTCCAATTCTGCCCGTCTCCGTGTCGGGGCGGCGGCGCTGGTGTTGCGAGCCCCATACGCTGCATAGCGCAGCGGCGAACGAAGGGAATTCACGCCAGTGGCGCAACACGACTACCGCGAGTTGGCCGCGGTTTTCGCCGGCGGGGCGCTGGGTTCGCAGGCCCGCGCCGCGCTAAGCGCGCTGGCGGCGGGCAACCCGGCGAGCTGGCCGTGGCCGACGTTCACGGTCAACATCGTCGGCGCCTTCCGGGTGGGTTACTTCACCACCCGGCTGCTGGAGCGATTGCCGACGTCGAGCTACCGGTGCCCGCTACTGGGCAACGGATTCTGTGGCGGACTCACCACGTTCTCCACGATGCAGGTCGAGACGCTGACCATGCTCGAACACCACCACTGGGGCCTGACGGCCGGCTACACCCTGACCAGCATCGCGGCCGGGTTGCTGGCCGTGCACCTGGCCACCAAACTGGTGCGCCGGGTCCGGGTGCGCCGATGACGACGGCCGCGGTCTGGGTCGGCGTCGCGCTCATCGACGGCGTCGGATCGGTGCTGCGATTCGTCGTCGACGGTGCGGTGGCGCGCCGGGCGTCGCGGCCGTTTCCGCTCGGCACCCTCGTCGTGAACCTCAGCGGCGCAGCGCTTCTCGGCTTCGTGGGCGGCCTGGCGCTGAGCAGGGAGGCGGCGCTGTTGGCCGGCACCGCGTTAGTCGGCGCCTACACCACCTTTTCGACCTGGATGCTGGAGACGCAGCGCCTTGGCGAGGAGCGTCAGCTGCGCGCGGCGCTGGCCAACATCGTGGTCAGCGTCGTGCTCGGTGGGGCGGCGGCGTTCATCGGACAGCAGCTGGCCCAGTTGGTGTGAGCGCGCGCCGTCAGGCGTCGCGGCGCCGGGGCACGTCGTCGGGGGTCCGCGGCAGCACGTAGAGCGCCATGCGCCGGTTCGCCATGTCATGCTCGCCGAGAAACGCGCATCCGCCGCGTTCACAGAACTTGCGCGCCAACACATTACGGTGGTCGGGATCGAACATGATCCGCCGGCAGCGCGGATCGAGCGAAAACAGGCTGACCACCAGATGCGGCAGCAGATAGCTGACGTGGCCGCGCTCGATGTGGTCCAGATCCGCCACCGCGACGTGCAACCCCAGATCATGCGGGTGGTGCTCATATCGAGTGGCGATGGAATCCTTTGCCGCCCGGTACAATTCGAGATACGCGCGGTCTACCCCGTCCAGCGTGGCGATCAGCGGGCGAGAGAACTCCCCGTCCAGCTGGGCCCGCAGATAACGCCGCCACCGGGCCAGCGGCCAGTTGGACTCCCAGGCCTGCACCAGATGCGGGCGGCTCATCCACTCGCACACCGTCTCCGCGTCGGAATCGGGGTCGACAACCCGCAACCCGTAGGGCTGCGGCAACGCCGGAATGGGTGGCGCCGGGACACCGCGAATCTCCTCGGGAAGATCGGTCAACTCCCGCGGCAGAATGGGGTCGACGCCGCTCATCCGCCCGACCGTTGCCCGCGCTCAGCCGCTTTTCAGCAGCTCGGCCAGCACGGTCGCCTGGTTGATGTCCAGGTCGCGGGTCGCGGTGACCAGGGTGACCGAGCCGCGCTTGGCGAGCGTGCGCAGCTCGTCGAGCGCCGGGTTGCCCCGCAGTTCGCTCTTGTATCGCGACGTGAATTCGTCGAACCGCTCCGGTTCGTGGTGGTACCACTCGCGCAGCTCCCTGGACGGCGCGACGTCCTTGCACCAGATGCCCACCCGTGGATCGTCCTTGCGCACGCCGCGCGGCCAGATCCGATCGACCAGCACGCGTTGTCCCTCGTCGGGACCGACCTTGTCATAGACCCGCGCCACCTGGATTCGCCTGCCGGCGCTCACCCATCCAGGCTAGCGACGGGCGGGGGTCAGTGGAACCTGCTATGGTAGAACATGTGTTCGAATCACTGACGGCGGTGGGCCCGGCGGCCGGCGAATCGGCGCTGATAGAGCGCATCTCCGAGTTGGAGACGCTCAAGTGCGCCGCCGCGGCCCAGACCCGGGCGGCGGCCGCCCTGGACGCGGCGCGCCGAGCGGCCGAAGCGGCCGCCGGGGTGCCCGCCGCGCGCCGCGGACGCGGGGTGGCCAGCGAGGTCGCGCTGGCGCGGCGGGATTCGCCGGCGCGCGGCGGTCGGCATCTGGGCTTCGCCAAGGCGCTGGTACACGAGATGCCGCACACGCTGGCGGCGCTGGAGTGCGGGGCACTCTCCGAATGGCGGGCCACACTGATCGTGCGCGAGAGCGCCTGCCTGGATGTCGAGGACGGTCGCGCCCTGGACGCGGAGCTGTGCGCCGACCCGGCGAGCCTGAGCGGCATGGGCGACGCGCGGGTGGCCGCGGCCGCCAAGGCGATCGCCTACCGGCTCGATCCTCATGCCGTCGTGGAGCGGGCGGCCAAGGCGGAGAACGACCGCGCGGTCACCATCCGGCCCGCACCCGACACGATGACGTACCTGACCGCGTTATTGCCCGTGGCCCAAGGGGTTTCGGTGTATGCCACGCTGCGCCGCGAGGCCGACACCCGCGGCGACGGGCGCCCGCGCGGACAGGTCATGGCCGACACCCTGGTGGAAAGGAGCACCGGCCGCCGCGCGACGGTGCCCACCCCGGTCACGGTCAACCTGGTGCTGTCCGACGAAACGCTGCTCGGCGGTGCGGATGCGCCGGGCGAGATCAGTGGCTACGGCCCGATTCCCGCGACGGTCGCCCGCCGCATGGTCGCCAACGCGGCCACCGACCCGAGGTCGCGGGCCACCCTGCGCCGGCTCTACGCGCACCCGCGGGCCGGGGCGCTGGTGGCCATGGAGTCGCGGGCGCGCCTGTTCCCGCAGGGGCTGGCACGGTTCATCGGGCTACGCGATCAGCGCTGCCGCACCCCGTACTGCGACGCGCCGATCCGGCACCGCGACCACGCACAGCCGTGGGCCGACGGCGGCGCAACCAGCGCGGGCAACGGCCTGGGGCTGTGCAAGCAATGCAACTACGTCAAGGAAACCCCCGGCTGGACGGTGAGCACCGGCATTGACGAAACCCACACCCACACAGCGCTTTTCACGACGCCCACCGGCAAGACCTACCGGTCGACGGCCCCGCCGCGGGCTCCCGCGATCACGATGAGCAAGGTCGAAGTCCGCGTCGCCGTCGCGTTCGCGCGAAATGCGGCCTGACGCCTCAGTAGTGGTAGGTGTCCGACGGCGCGGGTGAGTGGTCGCGTTCTTCCTCGTCGATGTCCAGCGCCTCGATGCCGTACGCGCGAGCCAGCTCGAGGATCTTGGTGGCCCGGGCGATGCGGGGCAGGTCGGAGCCGTTGCAGATCTCTCCCCCGTCACGCTCGAACTCGGCGAAAACTCTTTCGCCCAAGCTATTTCGTCCTGCGACAGCGACAGGCCCTCGTTGACGACGGAGCATTGGTCCGGGGTCAGGCAGATCTTGCCGGTCATCCCGAATTGGGTGGAGACCGCGGTGTCCTCGATCAGCTTCAGCGGATTGGAGCCGATGGTCGGCCCGTAGATCACACTGGGCAGGTCGGCGGCCTTGGAGGCGATGGTGAAGCGGGAACGGGTGTAGGCCAGCGTGGCCGGGTCCTCCCCGAAACCGGTGTCGCGGCGGAAGTCACCGATGCCGAAGGCGAGGTGGAAGGCGCCCTTGGTGGCGGCGATCTCGGTGATGCGCTCCAGGCCCCGGGCCGTTTCGACCAGGGCGACGATTGGCACGTCGGGCAGCCGCTTCGCGGTCTCGATGACGTGGTCGACCGATTCGACCATCGCCAGCATCACCCCGCTGACCGGTGTGCCGGCCAGGGCGTTCAGGTCGTCCGCCCACCAGGGCGTGCCGAACCCATGCGCACCCAGTCGACGTTGCCAGCGCGCAGCCAGCTCACCACGTTGTCCCGGGCGGCGTTCTTGTCCTTGGGCGCGACGGCGTCCTCGATGTCGAAGACCACGATGTCAGCGCGGGAGTCCACCGCGGACTGGAACCGGTCGGGATGCGTGCCGTTGACCAGGAGCCAACTCCGGGCAAGGACCGGGTCGATGCGGGAGCCGATGTCGTCGGGCTCGGCGGCGCTGCTGTTGACCTGTTCGTACATTTCGGCTGATCTGTCGTCTCTGTGTGTTCCGGACGGGCGTGTCGTCCCTAACCGTAGCGGGTATCCCAGACCCGTGGTTTCGGTTACCCCGCCCAGTCGCCACTCGAGGTCACTTATGGCAGCGCACCACGAGCCGCCAAGACCGCCGTCCCCACTGAAACAGGCTGTGCACCAACGCGATACGCACCACCGTTTAGCGACTCGGCCGGCGGGTATGCCTGGGCCAGCCGCACGCAGCCCGAACGTGCGTATCCTACTCTGCCGACACAGGAGGTATCGGCGATGGCCGACATGATTGTCAAATCGCCCGACGAAGTCGTCGCGTCCCTGAAAGCACAGCACAACCTCATCGAGGACATGTTCGACCAGGTGCTGGTGCTGCCGACCCCAAAGCGCGCGAAGAGCCCTTCGCGACGCTGCGCCAATTGCTGGCGGTGCACGAAACCGCCGAGCAAATGCTCGTGCATCCGCGGGCACGCAAGGAAGCCGACGCCGGCGACGCGGTCGTCGACGCCCGCTTGCACGAAGAGCACAGCGCCAGGGAACTGCTGTCGGCGATCGAAAAGTTGGACAGCACCACGGACCAGTTCGTCGACGAGGTGACGAAGTTGCGAGAAGCCGTGCTCGAGCACGCCACCCGGGAGGAAAACGAGGAATTCCCGGCCCTGCTGCGCCTCGACAGCGACGACCTCAAGCGGATGGGGCACCGCGGTGCGCGCCGCCGAGGCCATCGCCCCGACCCACCCGCATCCCGGTGTGGAATCGGCGACGCTGAATTTCGCGGTCGGCCCGTTCGCCTCGATGCTCGATCGCGCCCGCGACCTAATCGGCCGGACCATCGGTTAGCCCGGGGCCGGCCCGAGTTTCCGTACCCTCGGTGAGATGAGCGTCGCACCGGAGACCACCGTTGCCCTGCAGGACCGGTTTTTCCGCGAATTACCGGAACTGGCGGTCCGCTGGCAGGCCGAGACCTTCCCCGAGCTGCGGCTGCTGGCGCTCAACGAACCCCTGGCCACGCAGCTTGGCCTCGACACCGGCTGGTTGCGCGGTCCCGACGGGCTGCGGTTCCTGACCGGAAACCTGGTGCCCACCGGCGCCGCCCCGGTCGCCCAGGCCTACGCCGGGCATCAGTTCGGCGGCTTCGTCCCGCGGCTCGGCGACGGGCGCGCCCTGCTGCTCGGTGAGCTGGTCGACGACGAGGGGCGGCTGCGTGACATCCACCTCAAGGGATCCGGTGCGACGCCGTTCGCCCGGGGTGGCGACGGGCTGGCCGCGGTGGGCCCGATGCTGCGCGAATACGTCGTCAGCGAGGCGATGCACGCGTTGGGCGTGCCGACCACCCGATCGTTGGCCGTGGTCGGCACCGGGCGCCCGGTGTACCGGGAGGCCACACTGCCGGGCGCGGTTCTGGCCCGGGTGGCCAGCAGTCACCTGCGGGTGGGCAGCTTCCAATACGCCGCCGCGACCGGCAACAGGGACCTGCTGCGCCGGCTGGCCGACCACGCGATCGCCCGCCACCATCCCGGCGCCGCCGACGCCGAGCAGCCCTACCTGGCCCTGTTCGAGGCCGTCGTCGCGGCCCAGGCGTCGCTGATCGCCCAGTGGATGCTGATCGGGTTCGTGCACGGCGTGATGAACACCGACAACATGACCATCTCCGGGGAAACGATCGACTACGGGCCGTGCGCGTTCATGGAGGCCTACGACCCCGACACGGTGTTCAGCTCCATCGATTTCTGGGGCCGCTACGCCTACGGCAACCAGCCGGTCATCGCCGGATGGAACCTCGCGCGCTTCGCCGAGACCCTGCTGCCCCTGTTCTCGGAGAACACCGAGGAGGCGATCGCGCTCGCCGAGCGGTCGTTCGGCGTCTTCCAAACCCGTTATGACGCGATGTGGGCAGCCGGGATGCGGGCCAAACTCGGCCTGCCCGCGCAGGTCGACGCGGAATTCGCGGCGGCGTTGATCGACGAACTGCTGGCCCTGCTCAAGGCCAACCACGTCGACTACACGTCCTTCTTCCGCCAGCTCGGCCGGGCGGCGCACGGCGACGACAGGTCGGCCGCCGAAGCGACCCGCGAAATGTTGATGGACCTGCCCGGCTTCGACGCGTGGTTGGCGCGCTGGCGGGCGCTGGGTCCCGACGCCGACGCGATGGATCGCGTCAACCCGATCTACATTCCGCGCAACCATCTGGTCGAAGAGTCGCTCGCCGCGGCGACCGACGGCGACCTCGACCCGCTCGACCAGCTGCTCGCCGCGGTGACGGCGCCCTACACCGAACGCCCGGGCTTCGAGCGTTACACCAGCCCCGCCCCCGAGGACTTCGGGAAGTACCAAACCTTCTGCGGCACTTGAGATTACGTTAGCCGGTTTCTTCGGCCACGACCCGGGCTGGCCAGCGCTTGGCCGGGCGTACCGCGCCCCACAACCCGGTGGCGATCCCGACGGCGGCCCCGCCCAGGCCGATGATCTTCTGGGACGCCTGCAGCTGGTCGTACACGCTCAGCCCGCCGACCAGGTCGGACACGTCCGCGCCGGCGGAGGCCAGGAACCAGCCGCGGGTGTTCTTGCCGTGCAGCGCCGACCCGGCGAGCAGCGCACCGATCAACGCGTCGCGATAACCCATGGACCGCAACAACAGTCGCGCGGTAGGCGTCGGCTCCTCGGGATCGCCCCACAACTTGTTGGCGCGCAGCGGATCGACGAGGAAGGAGACGCCGGAGGCCAGCCGGATGGTGCCCGCAAGGAGGCCGAATCGGTCGATGGACATGGTGTGTCAGCCTAGGAGCAAACGGTGCCGTCGCGCACGTGTTCGGAGCGAAAGTCGGCTACGGCGCCGGGCACATGTCGGCGATTTGCAGCGACGCCGGCCACAACGCCGTGGCCACCCCGAAGGCCGCGACGTCGGCGCCAGCGGGCCACACCGCCTCGATCCGCGCCTGGATTCGGTGGGCCTGATCGGCGTGAAAACGGTCCACGCGAAGCCGATACACAGGTAGGGGATCGCCAGCCACACCGCCAACTCGATCAGCGCGCCGACGCTGATCTGGTGTCGCAGCACGCGCCGCACCGGGTCCATCGCATTGTCGGTCCGCGCCATGACCGCACTCCCCGCTACCGCAGCACCAGCTTCGAAGCGTAATCGACGACGGCGTCGAGGTCACCGCCCAAATGACCGGCCAGCCACTGCTGGGCAAGCTCGGCCATGGCGCCGGTGTACATGGCCGCGGCCACCGGATCGGGGCACGGCTTCAGACGCCAGCCCTCGCTCAGCACCCCCTGGCGCAACATGTCCTGGGTGGCGCGGCGCCGGGCGGCCAGTACCGGGTTGGTACGGGCATCGGTGAACAGCACCCGGCCGCGGCGCGGATCGGCCGAGGAGAAGCCCAGCACCGCCGCGATGACGGCCCGGGTCCGGGCGCGCAGCGAATCCCCGGCCTGCTCGATGGCGGCCGCGATCACTTCTTCGAGTTGCTCGCTGACCCGGTCGTAGACCGCGCCGAGCAGGTCGTCGGTATCGCGGAAGCTCTCGTAGAAGTACCGGGTGTTCAACCCGCACTCCCGGCACACCGAGCGCACCGAGACGGCCGCCTCTCCCCCGCTGCCAAACAGCCGATACGCGGCCTCGACCAGCAGCGCACGACGCTCGGCGCGGCGGTCCTTGAGCGGTACACCGGCCCATCGGCTGGAGCTGGACATCCCTACAGCCTAAGTCGACATCGCCCCGGTCTTGTCACACCCGTAGCCAGAAACATATTCTGGTCACAGCCGTGACCAAAAGTTTGAGGGAGTGCGCTGTGTTCCTGCCACACCAGATCATCGGGCAGCTGATCAACAAGCAGTTGGCCGACAACATGCGGCGGTATTTCTTCCGCGGCATGGAGTTCGCGGCGCCCGTCGGCGATCCGGGCTGGTTCGGTCCGGACAGCGCCGTGTGGCGGGTGCATTCGCACCTGCCGGCCTTGATCTTCGACCTGCAGTGTGCGGCCTTCATGGAAACCCTCGACCCGTCGATCTACTGGATGGGCATACATCCCTCGCGACTGATCAAGCGGGACAGCAACGGCAACCCGGTGTCCCACGTGCCGGTCATCGATCCCGAGGGTGCGGCGACCCGGCTGGGCCACTCGGTGGCGTTCTTCATCGGCACCGCCTACGGGTCGACCGAAACCGCCGAACGGCTGGCGAAATCCGTGCGGGCGATGCACCACACCATCAAGGGCACTCGCCCGGACGGGGCCCGCTACGACGCCGACGATCCCGAATGGCTGCGCTGGAACTACGCGACGGTCGTCTGGGGCATCGCCACCGCGCACGAGCTGTATCACCCAATGCCGTTGCGCGGCAAGGCACTCGACCCGCTATTACGGCGAGTTCGTCCGCGTCGGGGCACGCACTGGGAGGCACCGATCTGCCCGCCACCAAGGCCGAGACACTCGAGTGCCTGGAATCCTACTTGCCGAAACTGGCTGTCACGCATAGCAAAGCGATGGCACGGGCCCCAACGTGGCCATGCCGCAGGCCGCCGTCGACTGGGCCATCCGCGGCACCATGCCGAATTGGGCCAAGCAGATGTTGCAGCACCGCGACTGCAACATCATCGAGCGCACCGCCCGTCGCAGTGCGGTGTGGGCGATCATCAACGGCATCCATGCCGCGTCGGGCCCGGCCCTGGAGTTCCGGCAGGCTCAGGCCCGGGTCAGGGGTGGCACCACCGTCCCGCGCACGGTGCCGAGCTACGTGCTGGGCACCGACCAGGTGCACAGCCGCGCCGAGGTCGAGCGCAGCTTCCAATCGGTGTGAGCGCCGGCAGCTAGTCCGGCCCGACCCGCTGCCCCAGATGCTTGGGGACAGTAGGCACTGACCGCAATCATGGTGAACTGGGCGGCACCGTCCACCGTGAACCCCGGATTGCTCGACGACACGTTCTTGATGACCTCGACCTGAGGGCTGCCCTGGTCCATCAGCTCGCACGCCCGTTTGCCCACTTCAATGGCGGTCACCGGGTTCTGGTAGGTGATGCCGGCCTGGTTGAGCGCGGCCAGGAAGCTGGCGTCGGATCCCGTGGTGCCGGCCGGATCGGCGTGCGTCGACGCGGCCATCCCGGCCAGCGCGGCGAAGCCGGCGAGCAGCGCAAGCATTCGCATCGCTTCATCCTCGTACAGACGAGCCGCCGACGCATCCCAGCCCCCGACTGGGGTGTGGTACACAGTCGTATGCCCGCGCTGCTGACCCCCGGCCAGACGTGCTGGCGCACGGCGCGTGCCGATCGGTTCGCCGCCATCATCGATGCGGCCGACTACTTCCGGCACGTCAAGGCGGCGATGCTGCGTGCCCGCCATCGAATCATGCTGGTCGGCTGGGACTTCGACTCCCGCGTGACTTTCGAACGCGGCGACAAGACACCGCCCGGCCCAGACCAGTTGGGCGCCTTCCTTTTTTGGGTGGTGCGCAAACGCCCGGCCCTGCAGATCCGCCTGCTGAAGTCCAATCTGCGCCTGCTGCCGGCCCTCGACGGACTGTGGTTCGGGCTCACCCCGGTGTCGCTCCTGAACCAGATCAGCAGCAGGCGAATGCACTTCGCCATCGACGGCGCCCACCCGGTCGGCTCGGTGCATCATCAGAAGATCGTCGTCGACGATGCGGTGGCGTTCTGCGGCGGTATCAATCTGACCCTCGACCGGTGGGACACCCGCGCGCACGAGCACACCAGCCGGCGCCGCCGCACGACCGGGCGCGGCTACGGGCCGCGGCACGACGTAGGGGTGGCGGTCGACGGCGCGGCGGTGCGGGCGCTCGGCGAGCAAGCCCGCACCCGGTGGCAGACCGCCACCAAGCAGTCGCTGTCACCGGTCACCGCCAAACACAGCGCGTGGCCCAGCAAGCTGCGGCCGACCCTGCGCAACGTCGACGTCGGAATCGCGCTCACCCTGCCGGATCTCGACGATCGACCCGAGGTGCGCCAGGTCGAGGCGCTCAACCTGGCCGCCATCGCAGCAGCCCGCGACACCATCTATGTGGAGAACCAATACCTGGCGTCGCGAACCATTGCCCAGGCACTAGCGCAGCGGCTGCGCGAGGAACACGGCCCGGAGATCGTCATCGTGCTCGCGCGCAAAGGCAACAACCCGCTGGAACGCGGAACCATGGACAGCGCGCGCCACCGCCTGATCCGACTGCTGTGGGACGCCGACGAGCACCATCGCCTCGGTGTCTACTGGCCCGTGACCGACGGCGGTGCGCCGATCTACATCCACGCGAAGGTGCTGGCGGTCGACGATCGGCTGTTGCGCATCGGCTCGTCGAATTTCAACAACCGGTCAATGGGGTTCGACAGCGAATGCGACGGGGCCATCGAGGCGCGCGGCTCGCAGCACGATGACGTGCGCCGCGAGATCACGTCGGTGCGAAACGAATTGGTGGCCGAGCATCTCGGTGTAGCGGTCGCCACCCTGCAAGAAGCGATCGTCGACCACAGGTCGCTGCTGGCCGCGGTCGAGGCACTTCGCGGCGACGGCAAGATGTTGCGGCCGTTCACCGAGCGCACCGTGGCCAACGAGGCCGGCCCGCTGGCCGAAAACGAGCTGATGGACCCCGACCACGTTCCCCGCTCGCTCACGCGCAGCGTGCAGCGGCTCGACACCGGCCGGCGACGCTGACCCGCGGCGATTCGGGTGGGGGTCGGGCCGAGCCCGGCCTACTGTGGACAGCAGCGCCGGGCGGACTAAGGACGAGCAACATGAGCATCGACGACGAATCCGTGACCACGCTGGAGGACCTCAGGGGCGATCTGGCGCAACGGTACAAGCGGACGCCGGCCGGCGGGAGTTCGGTGGACAGCGCGATCGTCGAGGCCGACATGGCCGCACTCGACCGCGACGGCTACGTCATCTGGGCGAACCTGCTCAGCACCGAGCAGTGCGCGCAGATCCGCGGGACCGTGCGGCCCTGGCTCGGGCACACCGGGCGCAACTCGTTCGAGGGCCGGCGCACCCAGCGCGTCTACCGCGTGCTGAGCCGCACCCGGGTGTGTGATCGGCTGGTCGACCATCCCGGGGTGCTCGCAGTGCTCGACCGGTTGCTGATGCCCAACTGTCTGCTTTCGGCGTTGCAGGCCATCAACATTCAGCCCAGCGAGGCCGCACAGCTGGCGCACCACGACGACGGCTTCTACCCGGTTCCGCGGCCGCGGGCCCCGCTGGCGGCGGCCACCATCTGGGCGATCGACGAGTTCACCGCCGACAACGGCGCCACCGTGCTCTACCCAGGCAGCCAGCGCTGGGGCAAGCGCCGGCCGGGCCCGGACGACGAGGCAATACCCGTCGTGATGCCCGCGGGTTCGTGCGTCTTGTTCGTCGGGACGTTGTGGCACGGCGGCGGCACCAACACCACCGACCGGGCTCGCCTCGCCGTCACCGCCCAGTACTGCCAACCGTGGCTGCGGCCGATAGAGGCCTTCACCCTGTCGGTGCCGCGCGACATCGCGCGGACGGTCTCCGATGACATTCGCCGCATGCTGGGCTACAGCATCCACCCGCCGTTCGTCGGCGCGGTCGACGGCCTGCATCCGTTGCGGCTGCTTGAAATCGAGCCGGACGCATAGCTTTTGGGTCTTCAGCGCTACGGCGGGGCGGCGCCGTAAAGGTGTAGGGCCCGGGCGGCGGCGGTGGCCACGTCACCGCGCAGATTCGAGATCGGCGGGCTGCCCCGCCGGTGGATCGAGTTGGACAGCAGGATCACGTAGGTGTCCGAGCCCGGGTCCATCCACAGCGTGGTTCCGGTGAATCCGGTGTTGCCGAAGCTGCCGATGGGAAAGACGCGTCCCCGCGGCCTGGAGTAGCCGGTGTCGATGTCCCAGCCGAACCCGAACAGGTTCTGCCCCTTGATCGCCGGATAGCTCGGCGTGCCTGACCGGGCGGCACGGTTGGCCGCTTCCAGTTGTCGGGGGTCATGGCCCGGTTGCTGCGGGGTCGTCATCAGCTCGACAGTGCCCTGCTGCAGTGGAAAATCACTCGGCCGCCCGGCCAGCCGGTCGAGCAGGGCCTGCGCATAGACGCCGACGTCGTGCGCCGTGGAGAACACGCCGGCGTTGCCGGCCACGCCGCCCATCCGGCGGGCCGTCGGGTCATGCACCGTACCCCGCAGCAGGGCATAGTAATCCGGGTTTTTGCTCGGGTCGTCCCTGCTTTCCTCGTCGCGTGCGGTCGGCGCGATACGCGGCAAAAGCATTGTGCGCCAATCCTCTTCGGGGCACGCCGTCGTCGGCTCGCCGTTCGGCGCCCAGGCGATCGCGGCTCCCCGGATGATGTGGGGGCCGCACGCCTTGGCCGGCGGAAGATACCGGGTGTCGTGCATGCCGAGCGGCCCGAACACGTGGTGCTGCACGTAGTCGTCCTCGTCCTCGCCGGTGATCTTCTCGAGCAGCGCGCCGAGCAGCAGGTAATTGATGTCGGAGTAGCGGAACTCCCCGGCGGGGGCCGACTGCAGCGGCGTGGTGAGCGCGCGACGGATGCCCTCTGCCTTGTCGGGTCCGGCCAGCCCCCACGGATCCCGCAAGCTGACGTCGATGCCTTCTCCCGACGTGTTCGTCAGCAGCATGCGAATCGTCACCTTCGCGCGCTGGGGATCATTCGTGGTGTTGAAGTCGGGCAGATACTTCTGCACGGGATCGTCGAACGTGACCTTGCCCCGTTCGTAAAGCTGGGTCACCGCCACCGCGGTGGCCAGGCACTTGGTCAGCGACGCCAGGTCGAAGATCGTGTCCTCGGTCATCGGCTCCGCGGGTGCGGGCGCCCCGTCCAGCCCGGGTTCGCCGGCGAGCTTGCGCGACCCGTACGCCTGGTGGAAGACCACCTTGCCGTCGTGGCCGACCATCACCACGGCGCCCGGCAGCCCGCGTGCGGCGATCACGTCGTTCACCAGCTTGGAGATGGTTGTGAAATCTGCTGCGGAAGAAATCGATTCGGGAACCAGCGACGCATGTGGCGTCGTCGACGCCGGCGGGGGCTCGCTCGGCGAGGTATGCACCACACGGCCGGTCGAGGAAGCCGCCACCAGGGTGAGCAAGATGGTTGCCAGGACGAGGACATTTCGCACCGATGGGTGAACGGGCATGAGGCAAGCGTAGGTCGCGGTGGGCGCGGCAGCACAGGGCGGAAACAAGCGCGCGTGCGCACCGTCGCTGCTGCCCGCCCCACGCTGGGCGGCCGTGCTGGCGGGCGCGGTCATGCTGGCGCAGTGCACCACTTCGTCGGCCGCCGCCGACCCGACGGTCCGGCCGGTGACCGCCGCCGAACTGGGCGCGAGCTGGCACCCGGGCTGCCCGGTGGAACCCGGGCAACTGCGACGGGTCGACGTCGACCACGTCGGTTTCGACGGCCAAACCCACCGGGGCGAGCTGATCGTGCACCAAGACCTGGCGCCGCAGGTCGTCACGATCTTCGCTCGGCTGTACCGGCTGGGCTTTCCCATCGAGAAGATCCGCACGGCCGATCACTACCGCGACGCGGACGACGAGCTGTCCATGGAGGACGACAACACCTCGGCGTTCAACTGCCGGGGCATTCCGGGCAGCGACCGCTGGTCGCAGCATGCCTACGGCCGGGCGATCGACCTCAACCCGCGTCTCAACCCGTGCCTGTACCCCACCGGCGCCTTCCAACCGCAGAACGCCGGGGACTTTCTGGACCGCGACCGCACCGACCCGGGCCTGCTGCACGACGGCGACCCGGCCGTGCGCGCCTTCACCGACAGCGGGTGGCGCTGGGGTGGGCAGTGGACGGCGCCCGTCGACTACCAGCATTTCGAGCGGCCCTGAAGCAGCCTCGGTAGCCTGGGTTCGATATGTCGCGCTCCATTGACGTCTCGACCGGGTCGCCCGCCAGCGTCGAGCAGATCCACGTGGCGTTCGGTCGCGAGGACTATTGGCTGGCACGGATCGCTCCCGCCGCCACCACCACGTTGGACTCACTGGTGGTCGACGGCGACGGCACGGTGACGGTGCGCGTCACCCAGCACCTCGGTCGTCAGTTGTTGCCGGGGGGCGGTGGCCAAATTCGTTCGCGGTGACGTCAAGATCGTGCAGACCGAGACGTGGCGACGGGACGGTGACGGCCAGGTGCGCGGCCAGGTCGACGTCTCGGCGTCGGGCGGATTGGGCTCGGGTCGCGCGGAAAGCTGGCTGGAGCCGGCCGAAGACGGGGGCTCGCGATTGCGTTCCGCCGTGCGCGTCGAGGTCAAGATCCCGTTGGTGGGCCGCAAACTCGAGAAGACTATCGGAGCCGATCTGGCCAAGGGCATTCCCGAGATGCTGCGCTTCACCACCACCTGGATCGACGAGAACGCGTGACGCCCCGGCAATGAGATTTGCGCTCGCGACCATGGGAACCCGCGGGGATGTCGAGCCGTTCGCCACGATCGGCCGTGAGCTGCAGCGTCGGAGTCACGAGGTACGGATGGCGGTGCCGCCCAACTACATTCGCTTCGTCGAGTCGGCGGGGGTTTCCGCGGTTCCCCACGGCCCGGACCAGGTCAAGCAGAACGAGGACATCGTCCGCAAATACGGCACTGCGCCGAACCCGATGTTTCTGGCGTGGGTGATTTCGGAGGATCTCAAGCGGCTCTGGCCCTCATTGGGCACCGCGCTGACGTCGCTGGCCGACGGGGCCGACTTGCTGTTGACCGACACCAGCGAGCACGGCCTGGCCGCCAATGTCGCTGAGTACTACGACATTCCGGCGGCCACACTGCACTATTACCCCAGCGGTGGGGCCGCGCAGTTGACCCAGGAAGCCGAATCCGCCCAGCGCCGGGCGCTGGGCCTGCCGGGGCCGACCGCACCGGCGACACGACGGCCGATGGAGCTGCAGGCCTACGACGAATTCTTCTTTCCCGGGCTGGCGGCCGAACGGGCCCAATGCGAGGTCCGACGCCCTTTCGTCGGTGCGCTGACGCTGAAGTTGCAGACCGAGGCCGACGACGAGGTGCTGTCCTGGATCGCTGCGGGGACGCCACCGATCTACTTCGGCTTCGGCAGCAGCGCGCGAGTCGCATCGCCGGGTGACGTGATCGCAATGATCAGCGCGGCGTGCGCCGAGCTGGGCGAGCGGGCGTTGATTTGCAGCGGCGTTAGCGATCTCACCCAGATCCCGGCCGGCGACCACGTCAAGGCGGTGAGCGCGGTGAACCACTCGAGCGTGTTTCCCGCGTGCCGCGCGGTCGTCCACCACGGCGGTCCACGTTCGCGGGGATACGGGCGGGAGTGCCCAGCCTGGTGCTCGCCGTCTCGGTCGACCAACCGTTGTGGGCCGCGGTGATCAATCAGCTGGAAGTCGGCATCGGACGGCATTTCTCGGAGACGACCCCGGATTCGCTGGTGGCGGATCTGCGGTCGGTCCTCGATCCCCGTTGCGTCGCCCGTACCCGCGCGGTGGCCGCGCGGATGAGAACACCCGCCGAAAGCGCGTCGGCCGCGGCCGATGTCTTGGAAGACGCAGCGCGCCAAGGTTCTTGCGGCTGATCGCTCAGCGATCGAGGGGGCGAAGCTCCGCCTCGGAGATGCTCCGATAGGAGGGGAACTCGAAGTCGGGGAAGGCGCAGATGTAACCGCGACCACGGACCTGTTCCAACCAGTAATGCTGGTCGGCGGGCGACGCGCAGGCGTAGAGCTTCATGTACGTCGCCGCGAACGGGAACCAGACACCGTTGCCGACAGCCTACCATTCTGCCGCGGTGACGCCGGGGGTTTCGACGCCCCGGTAATCGTCCAGCACGACCACGCCCCGGTCGGCCGTGTGTCTCACGGCGAGGTCGATGTCATGGGCGACGCACGGGTAGGCGTGGCAGCCGTCGATGTGGGCCAGGAGCACGGCGCGCTCTCCCAGGTCGAGCTGCGATGATTCGCAGACCTCGATGATCGGCCGGCGAGTGTGGAAGCGGTCCCAGTTGGCAAGGAACTGCTGTTGGTCCAAGCCCGAGTATTGGTCTCGTGAGCTCGGCGACCCCTGGGTGTGGTCCACCACCGCTTCGAACAAATCGCAGATCACGAGTTCTTCGTCGTCGCGGAGACCGTAGCCCATTAGGATGGCCGACTTGCCTTGGTAGGTGCCGATTTCCAGCATGTCGCCCCTGATCCCCTCGGCCGTCTGGCGAGCGAGCAGATGACTGAAGAGCTCGACGTCGGCCTCGAAGAACCAGCCGTCGACCTTGTCCACCTTCTCGGCATAGGCGGTCCACAGGGGATCCGTCATGACCCGCTCCTGCGCATGAACTCCTCCGCGGCGATCGGCAGGCCGAGCATATAGATGTCGACTCGCCGGTCGACCCGCGGCTGGAAGTGGTGGGTGAGGACACCGTGTGCGGTGACGCAGCCGCTTCCGGATGAGACGCGCTGTCACGAAGCACCTGCCGACGGCTCCGTCATGGCGAATCAGCCAGGCCGGCAACGCGATTAGCGCTCAGATATTTGGTCCACCCATTTCTAAGACGCCATCGCGCGCGACGGGAAAGTATTTTTGGATGCGATCTCGGACAGACTCAAGCCACTGATGCGTTGTCGGAAAATCGACCGTTCGGCTGTCTCTCATGATTTCGTCAAGTGAAACACTTTGCCTGATGGCAAAACGGGGAAGATATTGCCACTCCCCGGAACGATCGTACAAACCAATCACATTCGCAGCATCCAATGGTGCGATCATGCAATTGATCTCGCCTTCCCGCGAGGCGTCGTAGACCTGGATCTTGCAATCATTTGACCGGAAGTAAACGACTGATGCCTTCCGTCCATGCACATCCACGTCGCCGTACTCGTCTAGCTGGAATCCAAGCTGGGTCAACAGCGGTTCCACGACGGAGCGGACCCCGTTCAAGAGCTCTTCTCTCATTTTCGTCCATCCGTCACACGTACCCAACTTTCTGGTAGCGGGTGTCAGAGCGGTTCACCAATGTCGGGGAGCAAGGAAATATCTTCGGGCTGACCGTATCTGCGAAATAACTCCGTCGTCTCCCGGACATTTCTTTTTGCCCATTCACCATTCAAGGCACTTAGCACCTGGTACTCGTATTTGAAACGTTCCGCGCGGTCGCCCACCGATTTGGCCGTTTGGCCCGTGACCAGGCTCTGGGTGTACCAGTACAGCAGGTCGTCGAGATTGCCCAAGCGGTCAAAGCCAAGTTGTCCGCGCTCGTAGAAGGTGAAGTGATAAGAGCCGTCATCGGCGACATAAATGTTCCGGCCGTCGTTGGTTCGCAAGCCGACAGGCATAGAACGAACGCCTAGCTTTTCTGATAGCTGGTCGATCTCAGTTTGAAGTTCCACAGATCTACCGTCCAAGACGCGGTCTGTATCTCGCGTAAGTTTCAGCAGCCCCAGTGGCCTGGAAACCGACGGCCCGGGAACCACCACGGACGGTGCCTTGATGCACGCGTCGGCGGGCGCAGTGTTCAAGTGGTGGAGCTGCCGGGAATCGAACCCGGGTCCTACGGCATTCCCTCAAGGCTTCTCCGTGCGCAGTTCGCAATGCCTCTACTCGGATCTCCTGGTCACGCGAACAAGCCAGGATGACGATCCTAGTCGCTGCTGGTGTCCCGATGAGTCCCGCGACCGAACTCATCGGTGGATCCCTCTAGCTGACGCCAGGCTCCGGGTCGAGGGCGTTCCCGGGCTGACGGACTAACTGTCGCTTAGGCAGCGAGAGCGTAGTCGCGCTGATGTGAATCGGCGCTTATCTATTCGCAACGACGCTTACGGTGGTCAGTTGCCTGCACCGGCACGCTTCCCTTGATTCGATGCGCGAAGTCGAAACCTTTCAGCCCCTCGCATCCCCGCCGACTTTCGGCAGGACTATTAATGGTACATGGCTATCAACCAGCGGCAACGGCATTATGTTCCCCGCCGGGCGGCGATCTAGATCACGAAATTGAGGCGCTCCACGACATGGCTGCCCAGGCCTTTGTCTCCGCCGAGTTCGACGGCTTGGTCGCGCGCGGGGCACATCGGGCGCCCGCCGGCGAGCCGGGTGAACTGCAGCCCGTCGCACCGGATCGTCGCGGTCGGCTGCGCCCCGGCGAAGTCGTCGACAACCGTGGCGCGGCCGTCGACGCTGACCCGGATGACGCGAGCCAGCGGACCGGTGAGCTCGAACTCCACGCGGGCGCCTTGCGGGGCCTTGGCCAGCTTACCCACGACGTAATCCATGGTGGCGGCGATCTCGTCGACGGCAAGCGACGCCGCCGGGCCGGCGAGGTCCGCGTCGGACGGCGGCCGCCCCAACGCCACGCGGATGTCCTGCTCGTGCATCCAGCAGTCGAACACCCGGATCCGCATGAACCGGCCGTAGCTGTCCGGGCCGGTGGGCGTCCGTCCCACTCCTCGTCAGACATGCTCGTCAAGGCCGCACGCCGATCATCGGTGATCGCGCGAAAACTTTCCAGCACGTCGGCGTCGGCGTGCGCGCTCAGCTGACGCACCCAGCACTCGTTCATCGCGCCGATGTCGTTGCGCACATGCTCCAGCGCCGAGACGTCGACGTCGGGTTCGGGTGCGGCGATGCCGGCGAGGAAGGACTCGGTGCCGATCATGTGCGACACCGCGGCCTTGACGTCCCAGCCCGGCAGCGGACTCGGCGCGCGCCATTGGGTCTCGGACAAGCCGGCCAGCAGCGCATCGATGTCGTCCCAGACGGCGAAAAGGCCGGTCAGCACGGCGGACTTGTCGAGCCTGGTGACGGGACGATCGGCCATGGTCACCGATCGTAGGCCGCTTTACTTACCGATCGAGAGTCCGATGCGGATAATGACCAGGGCGCCGATCGCCAGGAAGCCGCCGATGGCGATCATCCCGGCGGGCCACGGACAGACGGTGACCCAGACCCCGGCCGCGACAGCGGCCATCGCATGGGCCACACGCACCGCCAAGAAGGGTTGACCGCGCAGCACGGAGGCCAGTACCTGGCGCGGGATCGCGCGAAGCAACCAATGCAACACGGCGATCAATGCGAGGGTGAGCAGCCCGACGAGTACCCGCAGTGCCCACGTCGAATGCCCACTTTCGTACGCCCCGGCGGCGCTGGCCAGCAGCACACTGAGCACCCCGGCACCGACCGTCACCAGGGTGAGAACTTTGCGCAGAACGACTCCGATGTTCCGGCGGCTCAGCTCCCCGTAATCCGGATCGCTGCCCGCAGCGCCGAGGAATCCTTGCAGGGCGCGGCCGAACTTGAAGCGCTGCAAGCGGTGAACCGCCAAAGCGGTGAGGGCCTCAGCATTGGCGGGGTCCAGCCGCAGCACGGCACGATACGAGTCCTCGGATTCTGTCCGCCGGCCCAACTCACGCAGGATCGACCCGCGCCGCGTCAGCGCGTCGACACTAAGTGGGTCCAGTCGCAACGCCTGGTCGATGACCTGCAGGGCCGAACGCAACTGCCGGGCATTCTGCAACAACAACGCGTAGAGCCGAAGCGACGCAGGCTCATTCGGGTGCGTGGTGACCGCGCGCCAGGCCATCCACAGGCCATCCTGATGGCGACCGAGGTTGTAGAGCGCCAACGCGTACAGGCGCATCGCGAATTCGTTGTCGGGTGCGCGGGACAAGGCGGCGTAGGCGCTGCGGGCCGCGGGCAGATAATTGCCGAGGGCGAGTTCGGCGCGAGCGTAGGACGCCAACAGGGCAGGGTCAGTAGGGTTTTGCGAGAGTGCGCGGCTCAGAAACTAACGTGCGCGCTCGTATTTCCGGGCGTCGACGTAGACGTTGGCGACTTGGATAACCCCGTCGATGCCGTCGACACGGGGCTGCGAAGTCATCGGGGTTCACCGGAACTTCTTGCGCCGCAAATACTTCGCCAGCTCGTCGTAGGTGCCATCACTGTTGGCGAATTCGACGACGTTGCGTGCGGTGTCAAACCAGGGCCCGGTGCTGGGCCGGATTTTCGCGACGGCGGCGTCGACGTCGGCCATGGTGACCGGCCGAACCTCGCCGCGCCGCATCGAATCGGCCATAACCAGCTGCGTTGCGGTCTCGCACACGTATGCGAGATCGGCGCCCGAGAAGCTCTCGGTGCGGGCGGCGATCGACTTCAGGTCGATACCAGCGACCGGCCGGTCTTGCAGATGCAAGCGCACGATGCCGGCCCGAGCGGCCGTGTCGGGCAGCCCGACGAAGATCATCCGGTCGAATCGGCCCGGCCGCCGCAGCGCCGGATCGACATCCCAGGGTG
Organism: Mycobacterium lepraemurium; assembly: GCA_002291465.1. Taxonomy (GTDB): domain Bacteria; phylum Actinomycetota; class Actinomycetes; order Mycobacteriales; family Mycobacteriaceae; genus Mycobacterium; species Mycobacterium avium. Next base: position 3,236,137 of record CP021238.1, read on the forward strand.
CATTGGTGGCGCCCAGAATGTAGACGCCGTCGTTGACCGAGCCCGCCGAATCCATCTCTTCGAGCAGGGCGTTGACCACGGGCCGCATGCCCGAGCTGCCGCTCAGCGCGGAGCGCCGGTGACCCAATGCGTCGATTTCGTCGAAGAACAGCACGCACGGTGCGTTGCGGCGGGCGGTGTCGAAGATCGCGCGGATGCTGCGTTCGCTTTCTCCGAACCAGTGGTGCAGGACGTCGGCGATCCCGATTTGATAGAAGCTGGCCCCGAGCTCACCCGAAACGGCTTTGGCGATGAACGTCTTGCCGCACCCGGGCGGCCCATAGAGCAGCAGCCCGCCGCGCGCCGACACCTTGTATGCCTTCATCAGCTCGGGATTTCGGATCGGGCCGAGCAGCGACAGGTCCAGTTGCCGCTTGACCTCCTCCATGCCGACGACATCGTCGAGCGTAACGCGAACGCGCTGCACCACGTCGAAGTCGTCGTCGTTGATGGCGTCGGGAGGCTGTTCGACGAACGCGGGCTCGATGATGTCGGCAACCTCTTTTTCGGCGGTCGAACAGTCAAAGCCCGGTGGGGCGGTCGGCTGCTCTGCCGCCGGCTGGGGCGGGGCGGTTGCCGGAGCCGCCAGCGCCGCGCTACATCGCTGCAGCAGGCTGAGCGCTTTGGCGTTGCCCGCTTCTTGCGTCAACGCTGTGCTGCAATGGCCCACGGCCTCGGCATGGCGGCCCCTATCGGCCAGCAACTCGGTGAGATGCAAACGCAGTTCGATCACCTCGGGGCTTCCTGTCGACAGCATCCGACAGCTCCCCGGATGACAGGGTCCTCGGTGTCAAACGCGCCCAACGCCAACTCGGTGGTGATATATGCCGACGGCCAATATTAGGCCGATAGCGGCCGTCGGGCCGACGCGTTAGACCGACACCAACCGTCAGGCCGACGCGATCATCGCCACCGACCCCATGGCCAGCACCATGCCGATGCCCTGCCAGTGGGTCACCCGCTCACGCAGCACCACCATCGCGAACACCACCAGGCTGGCGGCCACCCGGGCGAAGACCAGCGGCCAGAGTTTGCAGGCGTGCGGCGCCTGATGCAGGAACACCAGGTTCAGGCCCATCGCCGAACCCGCAACTACTGTGAGCCAGGCCACTTTTGGGGTGAACCGATACGGCGTCCCCTCGGCGGGAGCCTCGCGGCTGACCAGCATCACCGCGGCCAGCGCCAGCACGACGCCCACCAGGGCCGCCTGGCCCGGCCGCTCCCCCAACGCCATCCCGACCGCGACGGGCACCGCGGCGTTGAGCACCGCCGCCAGCGGTGAGACCACCGAGATCGGCCCGGAACCCAGCGCGGCGAAGAACGCCCACATGCCGAACGCCATGCCGATGCCGTACAGGCCGCCCCACAGCAGGGCACCGGGATGAATGGGCCCGCCGACGAAGATGGCCAGCGCGCCCAGCAGCAACGTCTCGATCGGGTAGGCGACCAGCATTACGCGCAGCGCGGCTACCCGCCGAGCTGCGACGCCGCCCACGAAATCGCTGACGCCGTACGTGACGGCCGACAGCTGGGCGTAAGCGGCCCCGATCAGATTATCCCCTTTGTTCGGCATCCCAGTTGACGAACGACTTCGCGCTGTGCGTCGCGCTGGGCCAGGTCCCGGCGTTTGTCGTAAGCCTTCCTGCCGCGCGCGAGAGCGAGCTCGACCTTCACTTTGCCCTTGGAGAAGTACAGCGACAGCGGCATCAAGGCGAGGTTACCATCCCGGATCTTGCCGACCAGTCTGTCGATTTGTTGCCTATGTAACAACAACTTTCGGTTCCGGCGTGGGTCGTGATTGGTCCAGCTACCGTGTTGATACTCCGGGATGTACAAGTTGCGCAACCAGACTTCGCCGTCGTCGATCGTTGCGAACGCGTCAGCTAACGACGCCTGGCCCTCCCGCAGGCTTTTGACCTCGGTTCCTCGCAACGCCACCCCGGCCTCGTACGTTTCGATGATCGAATAGCTGTACCGCGCTTTGCGCTTGGTGGCAATGATCTGTTTGCTGCCACCTTTGCCTCCCGCCGCTTTGGCCCGGCCGGAACCCTTGGCCACAGCTACCGCCGGATGTAGAGGCGCAGGGTGGCGTAGGCGGTCAGGCCGGCGATCGACACGCCGAGCACGAACAGCCACGGCGAGATGTAGAGGATGTCGGCATAGTCGACCTTGGCGATCAAATGTGCTTGGTAGAACTGGCTCAGCGCGTTGTCTAGGAACCAGGCCCGCACCAGAATCAGGCCGACCACCGCGATGGCCACACCGATGGCCGCGGCCAGCATCGCCTCCACCAGGAACGGCAGCTGGGTGTACCAGCGGCTCGCGCCGACCAGCCGCATGATCCCGACCTCGGTGCGCCGGGTGTGCGCCGCGACCTGGACCATGTTGGCAATGAGCAGGATCGCGCCGACGGCCTGCACCAGCGCGACCGCGAACGCGGCGTTACGCAGCCCGTCCAGCACCGCGAACAACCGGTCGATCAGATCCTTCTCGTTGAGCAGGCTGCGCACCCCGGGCTGGCCCTGCATCGCGGCGTCGAATTCCGCGTGCTGCTCGGGGTTGTTCAGTTTGACGATGAACGACGCCGGAAACGAGTCCTTGCCGGCGACGTCCTTGAACTCCGGGAACTTCTTGATGGCGTCGTTGTAGGCGTCCTGCCGGTTGACGAACCGCACCGATTTGACGTCTTGACGAGCATCGATCTTGTCCCGCAACGCCTTACACGGCGCGGATCCACAGGTCGCGTCGTTGGCGGAGATGTCGTCGGCCAGGAACACCTGCGTTTCGACGCGGTCAAGGTAGATCTCCCGGGAATTGTCGGCCAACCGGACCACCAGCAGGCCGCCGCCGAACAGGCCGATCGAGATCGCCGTCGTCAGGATCATCGCAGCCGTCATGGTGACGTTGCGGCGAAGCCCGGTCAGGACCTCGTTGAGCAGGAAGCCGAAGCGCACTTACCGGTCCATCCCGTAGATGCCGCGCTGCTCGTCGCGAACCAGCCTGCCCAACGACAGCTCGACGACGCGCTGGCGCATCGAGTCGACGATGTGATGGTCGTGCGTCGCCATCAGCACCGTCGTCCCGGTCCGGTTGATCCGCTCCAACAAATCCATGATGTCCTTACTGGAGTCGGGGTCGAGGTTGCCGGTCGGCTCGTCGGCCAGCAGCACCAGCGGCCGGTTGACGAACGCGCGGGCGATCGCCACCCGCTGCTGCTCGCCACCGGACAGCTCGTGGGGCAGCCGATTGGCCTTGCCGGACAGGCCGACGGTCTCGAGCACCTCGGGCACCACCCGGTTGATCGCGTCGGTGCGTTTGCCGATCACTTCCAGCGCGAACGCGACGTTCTCGTACACGGTCTTTTGCTGCAGCAGCCGGAAGTCCTGGAACACGGTGCCGACCACCTGCCGCAGCTTCGGAATGTGGCGGCCGCGCAGCTTGTTGACGTGGAACTTCGATACCCGGATGTCGCCGGTGGTCGGGTTCTCCTCGCCGAGCAGCAGCCGCATGAACGTCGACTTACCCGAACCCGACGGGCCGATCAGGAAGACGAATTCACCCTTGTCGATCTTGACGTTGACGCCCTCCAGCGCCGGGCGCGCCGACGCTTTGTATTTCTTGGTGACGTAGTCCAGGGTGATCATCACGGCACGCCAGTGTAGCGGTGAATTTCGCTGGCAAGCGAAAGTCAACTGGCCGGTGGTGGCGAAGTCGGCGTGGGACCCGGCCCCGGTTGAGGTTGCTCCGGAGCGGGCGTGGACGGCGTGGTACTGGGCGGGCAGAACGGCGCCGGAAGGATGCACGGCAGCTTCGGCAACTGGAACGGCGGCGTCGTTGTCGTCGTTGTGGTGGTCGTCACCGGCGGGGGCGGTGGTGGCGGCGTGCTGGTCGGGGTCGGCGTGTAGGTGACGGTGGTCGGCGGCTGCTGCAGCCGGCTGCGCGGCACCCAGGTGTAGTTGGGGTCGGGCACGAAGCCCGGCGGCACCACCTGCTGGGCCGGCGGCTTGGGCGCCGGTTCCGGACGGTAGGTGTCGTAGACCCACCACACCAGCAGGAAGGCGACGATCAGGACGAACGTCGAGGTGCGCATCCACCCGCCGAAGACGTACTGCGGCTAGCGGTGTTCGGCCTCCGTGTCATCGTCGTTGCCGCGCTTTCCCAGGATGTTCAGGGTGAACTTCAACGCTTCTGACCGCACCTTGGACGTCATCGTCGGATTGCTGTTCGGCGGCCTAGGCGGCCGGCACGCTGGCGTCTTCCACCAGCCCCACCCGCGCGTCGGCCGCGGTGACGATGCCGGCCCGGGCCAGCGCCCGAATCACCAGCACGCGCAGCTGCCGGCCCACCTCGAACTGCTTGCCGGGCAACGTGCGCGCCACCAACCGCAGGGTGACGGTGTCGACCTCGATGCTTTTCACACCCATCACCGTCGGCGAGTCCAACAGCAGTTGGCCCAGCACCGGGTTGTCCATCGCGCGGTCGCATTCCTGGTGCAGCACCTCGTTCACCCGGTTCAGGTCGGCGCTGGTCGACACCGGGATGTCCACCACCGCGCGCGCCCAATCCTTGGACAGGCTGACCACCTTGACGATCTACCCGTTGGGGATGGGTCAGCACCTCGCCGTCCGGGGATCGCAGCCGGGTGACCCGCAACATCACGTTCTCGACGGTGCCGCTGGCCTCGGTGGCGGAGACGACGGTCAGGGTGACCAGGTCCCCGAAGCCGTACTGCCGTTCGGCGAGGATGAAGAAGCCGGACAGCAGATCCTTGACCAACTGCTGGGCGCCGAAACCCAGCGCCGCGCCAACCACGGTGGCCGGCGCGACCAGCCCGCCCACCGAGAACTGCAGGATGCTGGCGATCTGCAGCATCACCCAGATGCCGATGATCACGACCGACACCCAGGAGATCACCGACGCCACGGCCTGACGGTGCTTGGAGGCTTCCGAGCGCACCAGCGCGTCGCTCTCGACGAAGCCGGTGGTGAGCTGGCGGCTCACCTGCAGGGCCACCCAGTTGACGAACCGGGCCGCCAGCACGACCGCGATCAGCACCATGACGATCCGCAGACCCCTGGTGATGATCCACTCGCCGAGTTCCCCGCGCCAGAAGTCATGCCAGTGGTGCGCCGCTGTCGTCATGGCTCCGGCGAGAACGCTTGTGTTATTCGTCATCTTTTCTGTTGCGCCAACGGATTCCCGCTTCCAGGAAGCCGTCGATGTCTCCGTCCAGGACGGCCGAGGGGTTGCCAACCTCGTACTCGGTTCGCAGATCCTTGACCATCTGATAGGGGTGCAGCACGTAGGAGCGCATCTGGTTGCCCCACGAACTGCCACCCTCGCCTCTTAACGCGTCCAGCTCAGCGCGTTCTTCGGATCGCTTGCGCTCCAACAACTTTGCCTGAAGCACCCGCATCGCCGAGATCTTGTTCTGCAACTGCGATTTTTCGTTCTGGCAAGTCACGACGATACCCGTTGGGATGTGCGTTAAACGTACCGCGGAGTCGGTGGTGTTCACCGATTGGCCACCGGGCCCGCTGGAGCGGTAAACGTCAACGCGCACATCGCCTTCCGGGATGTCGATGTGGTCGGTGGTCTCCACCACCGGCAGCACCTCGACTTCGGCGAACGACGTCTGGCGCCGGCTCTGGTTGTCAAACGGGCTGATGCGCACCAGCCGGTGCGTGCCCTGCTCCACCGACAACGTGCCGTAGGCGAACGGGGCGTGCACGGCGAACGTCGCGCTCTTGATGCCGGCCCCTTCGGCGTAGGACGTGTCGAACACCTCGACGGGATACTTGTGCTGCTCGGCCCACCGGATGTACATGCGCATCAGCATCTCGGCCCAGTCGGCGGCGTCCACCCCGCCCGCGCCGGACCGGATGGTAACCAGCGCCTCGCGCTCGTCGTACTCGCCCGACAGCAGGGTGCGCACCTCGGTGGCCTCGATGTCGGCCCGCAACGCCTTGCGCTCGGCGTCGGCCTCCGCCAGCGCCTCGGCGGCGCCCTCGCCCTCCTCCGCGGCCAGCTCGTAGAGCACCGGCAGATCGTCCAACCGCGCGCGCAGCTCCTCGATGCGGCGCAGCTCGCCCTGGGCGTGGGACAACTCGCTGGTCACCCGCTGGGCGCGGGCCTGGTCATCCCACAGCTGCGGATCGGACGCCTCGTGCTCGAACTTCTCGATGCGGGCGCGCAGACCGTCCACATCGAGCACCCGCTCCACCGTGGTAAGGGTGGAGTCGAGGGCGGCGATGTCGGCTTGACGGTCGGGTTCCACAGCCGACAACGTTACCGGGGACCGCCAAGCGGCCCCGCCACCGGCGAGTGCTGAGGTCACGACCAGCGGTCATGCATTTAGAGTCGAGTCACGATCATGTGCGCCCGCGTTGCGCGCCCGCCAATCCTGGCAGCCCCCGGCGCGCGAACCGGGCCCGAATAGAAGGTCGAGAATGCGCCCATACCACGTTGCAATCGTCGGCTCCGGACCGTCCGGCTTCTTCGCCGCGGCCTCGCTGCTGAATGCGGCCGACGGGTCCGAGCACCCCGACATCGCCGTCGACATGCTCGAAATGCTGCCCACCCCGTGGGGGCTAGTGCGCTCCGGGGTGGCGCCCGATCATCCCAAGATCAAGTCGATCAGCAAGCAGTTCGAGAAGACGGCCGCCGATCCCCGCTTCCGTTTCTTCGGCAACGTCTCGGTCGGCGAACACGTGCAGGCCAGCGAGCTCGCCGAGCGCTACGACGCGGTCATCTACGCCGTCGGGGCGCAGTCCGACCGGGCGCTGAACATCCCCGGCGAGGACCTGCCGGGCAGCATCGCCGCCGTCGATTTCGTGGGCTGGTACAACGCGCACCCCAACTTCGAGGAGGCCACCCCCGACCTGTCCGGTTCGCGGGCGGTGGTGGTCGGCAACGGCAACGTCGCACTGGACGTCGCCCGCATCCTGGTCACCGACCCCGACGTGCTGGGCCTGACCGACATCGCCGACCACGCGCTGGAGTCGCTGCGGCCGTGCGGGGTCGACGAGGTGGTGGTGATCGGCCGGCGCGGGCCGCTGCAGACCGCCTTCACCACGCTCGAGCTGCGTGAGCTCGGCGAGCTGGACAACGTCGACGTGATCGTCGACCCGGCCCAGCTGGAGGGCGTGACCGACGAGGACGCGGCCGCGGCCGGCAAGACGGCCAAGCAGAACATCAGCGTGCTGCGCGATTACGCGAAGCGCTCGCCGCGTCCCGGGCACCGCCGGATCGTGCTGCGGTTCATGACCTCACCGATCGAGATCAAGGGCGACGGCCGGGTGGAAAGCATCGTGCTGGGCCGCAACGAGTTGGTCATCGACGAGACCGGGCGAGTGTCGGCCCGCGACACCGGCGAGCGCGAGGAGCTGCCGGTCCAGCTGGTGGTGCGCTCGGTCGGCTACCGCGGCGTGCCCACCCCCGGGCTGCCGTTCGACGAGAAGAAGGCGACCATCCCCAACACCGGCGGCCGGGTCGAGGGAAGCCGCAACGAGTACGTGGTGGGGTGGATCAAGCGCGGGCCGACCGGCGTCATCGGCACCAATAAGAAGGACTCCCAGGACACCGTGGACACGCTGCTCGCCGACCTGACCAACGCCGGCCCGGACAGGCTGGCCGACTTTCCGGACGACCACGCCGACCGTCTGGCCGATTGGCTGGCGTCGCGGCAGCCGAAGTTGGTCACCACCGCGCATTGGGAGCTCATCGACGCGCACGAGCGGGCGGCCGGCGAGGCGCGCGGGCGCCCCCGCGTCAAGCTGCCCAGTTTGGCCAAGTTGCTGCGCGTCAGCCACGGCTGAGGGCGGTCGTCGCCGTTGAGAGGACGAACGGCTCTACTGATTCGCGGTGATTCTCCGTAGCTTTGAGGGCGTGGGTAGCGACGAGCCGGTGCGGGTGCTTTCCGAGGACGAGAACTGGAAGCTGTTGGACAGCGTCGCGCTGGGCCGGCTGGTCACCAACTTCGCCGGCGAGGCCGAGATCTTCCCGGTCAACTTCGTCGTGCAGGACCGCACCGTGCTGTTCCGCACCGCCGAGGGCACCAAGCTGTTCTCGGCCGTGGCCAATCACGCGGTGGTCTTCGAGGTGGACGACCACAACCTCGTCGAGGGCTGGAGCGTCATCGTCCGCGGTCGCGCGCGGCTGCTGAAGACCGACACCGACATTCAACGGGCCGAGCGCGCGCAGCGGTTGCCGTGGACCGCGACGCTCAAGCCGCACTATGTGCGGATCACCCCGACCGAAGCCACCGGTCGTCGCTTCCGGTTCGGTCCGGAACCCGATCGTCACGAACCCGTTGCGTGACAAGCAGTTCGGGTGAATCGGCACCGGTCAGCCGGCGGTGCATGGCCCACGCGATGCGGGCGGCCTGAATCTTGGCCCGATCGGCCGCCGGTCCGCGATACATTTCGTCGACGGTGTTGTGCCACAAGGTGAGCCAGCGCCGGAAGTGACGATCCGACAGTGGCGTGCGCCGGTGGATGTCACGGTGCGCCTGCAGCGCGCTGCCCCGGTAGCGTCCCGCCCGGAACAGCACCGTCTCCCAGAAGTCGCACATCGTCGGGACATGGCCGTCCAACCCGGTGGCCCGCAATCGGGCGAACGGCTCGGCCAACACCTCGTCGTCCAGCGCCCGGCCGTAGAACCGGCGCAACAGCGCCTCCACGTCGGCGCGGTCGCGCAGATCCGGCATCGTCAGCCCGCTCACGAAACCCCTCGATCCGTCCCGCTCACAAGTTGCCGCAGCGCACCGCCAGCACGGAATGGCCGGCGTGGCAGAGGGCCTCGGCCCGGTAGGCGTCGGTGACCAGCAGCCGACCCGCCCGGTGGTCGGCGCGCAGGTGCTGCTCCACGCCGCCGGTCAGCACCGCCGACTCGGCCTGCACATCGGGATACAACCGCGTCCACCGCGCCAGCCTGCGCTCCAATTCCACTCGGGCAGAAGGGTTTCCCACCGCGCACAGCCCCACCCCGCGCAGCCGCGCCTCCTCGAAAGCGTGCCGCAGCGCCGTGCCGTTGTCCACTTCGGCGACCACGCCGCTCACCCGGGCCGCCGCCGGCAGGCTGGGCGCCTGCTGGATCACCGCGACGGGGCACAGCGCCGAGAGGACCAACGACGTCGCGATCGCGGGCCCGCCGTGGCAGGCATGGTTGAGCCCGATCTGCCCGACGCACAGCATGACCGCCGACCGGGACTCCTCGAGCAGCTTGAAATCGGTATTGCCCTAAAGGATTTCGGTCTCCACCTTGACCGGTTGAGCGAAGGCGTCGACGGCGCGATGGGCATCGGCCAGCGCGGCCCGGGCGGCGGCGAGCCGTGTATCGGGCCCGGGCCCACCGGGCCCACCGTGCGGATCGATCACGTAGACCAGGCGCAGCGGAATGTCGCGGCCGACCGCCTCGTCGATCGCCCAAACCGCCGCGTGCATCGCCGCCCGCGATCCGTCGACGCCGACCACGATCGCCGGGGCCCCGATACGCAGTGCTCATCACGACTTCCTTCATAGGGCGGTTCGCCACACCGTTCGCATTCAGGCTATTGCGCGTAAACCGCTCTCCCCCAGAGGCGTTGGTCCCCAAACAGGTGCCATAAGACCCTAGGGAACCCCGACACGCGCCGAATTCACTGTTGCCATCGCACCACCGGCCATCGAATATTGGCTGCGTACGTAACCAGGTTTGATATGCGAGACAGCGACACCACCGCGGCCCCTAAGAGACCTCGCGCATGACCGCTCCCGAGACCTCCGCCCTACCGACGTCATCGCAGCCGCTGGTTTCAAAGGGCTGGATACAAGGTGTCGCCCTGGTCATGATTTTCGGCTTCCTGGTGATGGGCATCCTGGCCTATCGCACCTGCTCGGCGTCGATGCCGATGCCCGACAAGGTGGTCAGCGAGTCCGGGCGGCTGCTGTTCACCGGCGCGGACATCACCCGCGGCCAGGAGCTTTACCAGGCGCGCGGGCTGATGGAATACGGGTCGGTGCTGGGCCACCGCGCCTACCTGGGGCCCGACTACACCGCCGAATATCTGCGGACGGCGACGCAGGATGTCGCCGACCAATTGCGGGCGCAGGGCGTCGCCGACCCGCTCGAGCGGGTGGTCACCGAGTTCCGCACCAACCGCTACCACCCCGACACCAAGACGCTGGTGTTCACCGACCGGCAGGCCGCCGCGTTCGACCACATCCAGGATCGGTACGGCGCCTAACTTCGGTGAGAACTCGACGAAATACGCCTGCTGCCGCGCATGATCACCGACAAGCGCAAATCCGCGACCTGACGGCATTCTTCGCCTGGACGGCGTGGGCCGCGGCGGCCGAACGGCCCGGCCACAAGTACACCTACACCAACAACTGGCCCGCCGAGCCCCGAGTCGACAACGGGCCCACGGCAGCGGTGATCGTCTGGTCCGCGTTGTCGCTGGGGGCACTGCTGGGCGGAATCGGGGTGATGTTCGCCGTGTGCGGGCGGTGGAGCCAGAAGGTGGGCTGGCACAGCGCCGAGACGTCTACCCTGTCCTTCCGCCAGCCCGGCGACGTGGGCCTGACGCCGACCCAACGCGCCTGCGTCTGGTTCTTCGCGATCGTGTCGGTGCTGTTTTTGGCGCAAACGCTGCTGGGCGCGGCGGCCGGGCACTACCGGGCCGACCTGTCCAACTTCTTCGGCCTGGATCTGGCCCGGGTGCTGCCCTACAACCTGGCCCGCACCTGGCATCTGCAGCTGTCGCTGTTCTGGACCGCGGCCGTCTTCCTGGCCGGCGGCATCTTCCTGGTGCCCTTCATCGCGCGCCGCGAGCCCAAGCGCCAGGCGCTGCTGGCCTACATCCTGCTGGGGGCGGTCGCGGTGGTGGTGTTCGGCTCGCTGATCTGTGAGACGCTGTCCATCTACGGTGTCATCCCGGCCGGCGGGCTGTTCTCCCAGCAGTGGGAGTACCTCGACCTGCCGCGGCTGTGGCAGATCCTGCTGATCGTCGGCATGTTCATGTGGATCGCCATCATCTGGCGCGGCATCCGCGGCCGGCTCAAGGGCGAGTCGAAGATGAACATGCCGTGGCTGTTCTTCTTCTCCGGGCTTGCCATCCCGGCCTTCTACACGGTGGGCCTACTGGCCGGCAGCGACGCCCACTACACCGTGGCCGACTTCTGGCGGTTCTGGGTGGTGCACCTGTGGGCGGAGGACTTCCTCGAGCTGTTCACCACCGTGATGGTGGCCTACATGTTCGTTCTGCTCGGCGTGGTGCGCGAGAAGATCGCGCTGGGCGTGATCTTCCTCGACGTCATCCTGTATTCCGCCGGCGGAGTCATCGGCACCATGCACCACCTGTACTTCTCCGGCACCCCGGTGGAGCACATGGCGCTGGGCGCGTTCTTCTCGGCCGCCGAGGTCATTCCGCTGACCTTCCTGGCCGTCGAGGCGTGGGCGTTCCTGCAACTCGGCGCGCGCCAGCAGTCCGACGACGCCAACCCGTTCCCGCACCGCTGGGGCGGTCATGTTCCTGGTCGCGGTCAGCTTCTGGAACTTCTTGGGGGCGGGCATCTTCGGTTTCCTGATCCACCTTCCGGTGGTGTCCTACTACCAGATCGGCACCGCCCTGACCGCCAACCACGGGCACGCGGCCATGATGGGCGTGTACGGCATGCTCTCTGTCGGCCTGGCCATGTTCGCCTTCCGCTACGTGATCCCGGCCGACAAGTGGCCGGAGAAGCTGGCGCGAATCTCGTTCTGGTGCATGAACATCGGGCTGGCGTGGATGGTGTTCGCCACGCTGCTGCCGTTGGGCGTGCTGCAGCCTACCACTCGGTCAGCGACGGCTACTTCGAGGCCCGCTCGCTGGACTACATCACCAAGCCCGGCAACGCGGTCCTGGAATGGCTCCGGCTGCCCGGTGATGTCATCCTGATCGCCGGCGGCGTGCTGCCGTTCGTCTGGATCGCCTGGATCGCGCTGCGTAATTTCCGGTCCGGCACCACGGTTCAGGAGTTGCCCGAGCACCCGCTCTACACCGAGTCCCCGGTCATGTCCGAGGCCGGCGCCGCTGCGGCGAAGGATTGACCGGTGGGTGCACCGGCCACCACGGTCTGGTTGATCGCCGGGTATTCGCTGGCCCTGCTGGTCGTCGGCTGGGGCTTCGACGTCATGGCGCGCCGGGCCTCGGCGCACGCCGCCCGCTGGCGCACGGGCCGATTCACCTACCGACCCGACCACGACGCGTGGATCTGCCCGCAGGATCATTGGCTGTGGCCGACGTCCTTCGACCCGAAGCACCGGGTGATGCGCTACCGCGCCCTGCCTGTGGTGTGTAACAGCTGCCCGGTGAAATCGGAGTGCACCACCTCCGAGCACGGCCGCGTGATCAGCCGCGAGGTCGACCCCTGGCCGCACTCGGATGCCGGCCGGTTCCATCGCGGGATCGCTTGCTGCGTAGCCGGATTGGGGATCGTGTTGCCGCTGGCCACCTGGGTCACCAACCACACAGCGGCGTACGCGCTGGTGTTGACGGCCACCGTGCTGCTGGTCGCGCTGATCGGCGCCGGGATCGTGGTGCTCGTCGTCCTGGGTTTCTGGTCGCTGGTGGTGCTGCGCGAATACGAACGCGGCGTGGTGTTCCGGATGGGGCATGTCCGCCCGCTCTACGGTCCCGGGTTGCGGTTTCTGATTCCGCTGCTGGACAAGATGATTCGGGTCGACCAGCGGCTGGTGACACTGACCATCCCACCGCAGGAGGTGATCACCCGCGACAACGTGCCGGCCCGGGTCAACGCGGTGGTGATGTTCCAGATGACCGATCCGCGCAAGGCGATTCCGGCAGTGGAGAACTACGCGGTCGCCACCTCGCAGATCGCCCAGACCACGCAGCGTTCGCTGCTCGGCCAGGCCGACCTGGACACGCTGCTGGCGCACCGCGAGGACCTCAACAACGACCTGCGCACCATCATCGACAAGCAGACCGAACCGTGGGGCGTGCAGGTGCACGTGGTGGAGATCAAGGACGTGGAGATCCCCGAGTCGATGCAACGGGCGATGGCCCGCGAGGCCGAAGCCGAACGCGAACGGCGCGCCAAGGTCATCAACGCGCACGGCGAGCTGCAGGCGTCCGAGGAGCTGCGCGAGGCCGCCGAGACCCTGTCGAAGAGCCCGGCCTCGCTGCAGCTGCGCTATCTGCAGACGCTGCTGGAGTTGGGCGCCGACCAGAACTCGAAGGTCGTCTTCCCGCTGCCGGTCGACATCATCACCCCCTTTCTGCGCAACCCGGAGCTGCTACAGGGCGTGGTCGACAACGTCGGCCGTCCCGGGTGACCACTACCGCCGACTTCTTAGGCTCACGCCAAATAACAAGCGTTCCAAACACTTTCGGTATCAGTGGGGCGCCCGGTGGATTGGGGCGATAGATTAACGGACGGTGCACATAGGGTGAATTCAGCTGAATTCAGCCCGGGCTGTCGTCGGTAAATGGGAAAACGCCGCACGCGTCGTTCGCACCTGCGACGTTTGAAGGGCCCGAGACCGAAAGCTTGCTGCGATGCCCTGTGCGCATGCCCCGCCGACCCGATAAGCGCCACGCCGCCCGTTAAGCCGCGTGGCGCCGTCGCGCCGGGCTGCCCCATCACCGACGCGGGGTGAGCTTTGCCGGACGGCAAAGCGGACACGGACGCGGCCCACTATTCGAGATCAACGCCGATGCGGCGAGCCCCGGCGCTACCGGCGTTTGCCGAAACACCGCACTGTGAGGGGGACACAACACGATGGATTGGGCTTTTCTACCACCAGAAATCAACTCGGCCCGGATGTACACCGGCGCCGGCTCGGCCTCGCTGCTGGCGGCCGCGGGCAGCTGGGACGCGCTGTCGGCCGAGCTGACGGCCACCTCCGATGGGTACGAATCGGTGCTCTCCGGCCTGGGCCTGCAATGGCACGGACCGGCCGCCGACGCGATGGCGTTCGCGGCGGCCCGCTACCTGACCTGGCTGCGCGCGACCGCCGAGCAGACCAAACAGACCGCCATGCAGGCGCGCACCGCCGCGGCGGCCTACGAGCAGGCCTACGCGATGACGGTGCCGCCGCCGGTGATCGCCGCCAACCGCACCCTGCCGGCGTCGCTGGTGACGACCAACATCATGGGCCAGAACACCGCGGCCATCGCGGACACCGAAGCGCAGTACGCCGAATACTGGGCCCAGGACACCGCCGCCATGGCCGGCTACTCGGCGTCGTCGACGGCAGCAACGCAGCTGCCGCGGTTCGCCTCGGCGAACAACTCCACCAACGAGTCCGGGGTGACCGCCCAGAACGCCGCGGTGACCGCCGCCAACGCCAACGCCGCAGCGAACAAGGCTGTGACACGGTCGTTTTCACCGCTCGCCGACAACCCGCCGGGGACGACGATCAACAACTACTACCTGGACGCATCGTCGACCAGCGCGGCCAATAGCAACGCCTTCCGGGTACTCGACGTCATCCAGGGCACCGGTCTGGGCTTCAGCGCCCCCCTACAACATGGAACAGTTCGTGTCCGGGATCATCGGGGCCGAGAACAACCTGGGCATGCTGGCCAAACCCGGTGCGGCCGCGGCCAATATCGCCCCGGTGATCAGCGGCAGGTCCAGCGCTGCGCGGCGCCACCGCAGGCCTCGGCGGCGGCCTCGGCGGGGCCTGGGGAACGTCACCGCAACCCTGTCGCACGCCAGCACGATCGGGCCGATGTCGGTGCCGGCAACCTGGTCCGCTCCCACCAGCACGCATGTCTCGCCGTTGGCACCGGCCGGCTTCACCACGCTGCCGGGCACCGAGGAGCCGATGGCGTCGGGATATCCCGGCTACCCCGGCATGCCCGGTGGTGGCGCCGCGCGATCCGCCGGCGCGGGTGTCCCGCCCCGCTACGGCGTGCGGCTCACCGTGATGCCGCGCCCGCCGGCCGCCGGCTGACCCGGCCAACAGCAGACTCGGTCGTCGCACCCAGTTCGTGCGCCGCTCATCAACGCTCATCAACCGCTCACCGACGCTTATAGAGATGTAGGGCAATGGATTTCGGCTTCCTACCGGCAGAGGTGAACTCTGCCCGGATGTATGCCGGCCCCGGGTCGGGTTCGCTGTTGGCCGCCGCGGGGAGCTGGGACTCGTTGGCGGCGGAGTTGAGCATCACGGCCGCGGTGTACGAATTCGGTGCTTGCCGGCCTGACGGGCCTGTACTGGCACGGGCTCGCGTCCCAGGCGATGGCGGCCGGCGCCGCCCCCTACGTGGGGTGGCTGCACACGACCGCCGAACGGGCACAGCAGACCGCGACGCAGGCCCGCGCCGCCGCGGCGGCCTACGAATTGGCGCATGCCATAACGGTGCCCCCCGCCGCCGTCGCGGCCAACCGCACCCAGCTGGCGGCGCTGGCTGCGACGAACTTCTTCGGCCAGAACACCGCGGCCATCGCGGACACCGAAGCGCAGTACGCCGAATACTGGGCCCAGGACGCCGCCGCGATGTATGCCTAATCGTCCAGTTAGGCTGCGGCAGACCAGTTTTAGCCGTTCCCCTCGCCCCGCCGAACCACCGACCCGGGCGGGGTGACGGCCCAGAAGGCCGCCGTCGCCGCGGCCGAAACGGGCAGCGCGAGTACGGATTCGGGGACGCAGGTGATCCCCCCGACACCCGGGGCCTCGGAAATCCCGCTCGATTTCCGGATCCTAGACACCATCCTGGGAGCCCAGACCACGCTCAGGTCGATCTTCACCGCCGAGGGGATCCCGGCCGGAATCATCCAGGCCGACAAGAACTTGGGCGTACTGCCCAATCTCGCGGCGGTTCCGGCCGCGCTCCCCCGGACACCCGCGCTGAGCGCCTCGTCGACCGGATTGGGCAGAATCGACGCGGTGCTGGCCCGGGCCGCACGGATCGGCCCGATGTCGGTACCCGCCGGCTGGACCGCCGCGACGGGCAATCCCGTTGCCGCAGCGCCGGTCACCGGCTGGTCCGAGCCGAGCGTCGGTCCGACGCGCGTCCCGGTGTGACCGCGCCCGGTCTTCCCGGGATACCGGGCACCACGCTCAGACGAGCGGCGCTGGTGGTGCCCCGCTACGGCGTGCGGATCACGGTCATGGCCCGCCCGCCGCCGGCTGAATCTCAGCCGCCCGACTGGGGCGGCGGGGACGGCTCGGGCGGCGCCGGCGGGGCAAACCTCCAATTGTCCGGATTCTTCGACGAATACAGCACCGGGAACAGCTGACTGATGGTCGGCCACTGATTCACGTCGACGGCCATCCGCTGATACACCGCGTGTTCGTTGACGGTGGGGCCGTTGATCACGCCGGCGATGGTGACGTACTACTCGCCGGTGGCCTCGGGCCGCGGGCTGACCCCGGTCACCAGCAGGGTGCCGCTCAGCAGCTCACCCCGGGGCCCGCGCGGAACGAACCGCTGGACGAGGAACACCGCCAACACGGCCACCAACAACACCAGCAGTCCGAATTCCCACACCCGGCCATGGTAGGACTGCTCACATGAATCGCACCGGCGGCGATGCGTCGCCCGGTGAACCAAGGGAGCGGCGCGGGTGAGCAGCGACGATCTGGCGCTGGCGTTGCTGCTGGCCGACCGGGCGGATGCGGTGACCTCGGCCCGGTTCGGCGCGTTGGACCTGCGCATCGACACCAAACCGGACCTGACGCCGGTCACCGACGCCGATCGCGCCGCCGAGGCCGAGCTGCGCGCGGTGCTGGCGCGGCAGCGCCCGAACCACAGCGTCGTCGGGGAAGAGTTCGGCGGAGACACCGTCTTCACCGGGCGGCAATGGATCATCGACCCCATCGACGGCACCAAGAACTTCGTCCGCGGGGTGCCGGTGTGGGCCACCCTGATCGCGTTGCTGCACGACGGCGTTCCCGTCGTCGGCGTGGTGAGCGCCCCGGCGCTGGCGCGCCGGTGGTGGGCCGCGTACGGCCGGGGAGCGTTCGTCGCGGTCAATGGGGCCGCCGCCCGTCGGCTGTCGGTTTCCCCTGTGGCACAACTGGATTCGGCCAGTCTTTCGTTCTCCAGCCTGTCCGGGTGGGCGCAACTGGGCCTGCAGGATCGATTCCTGGCGCTGACGGATGCAGTGTGGCGGGTGCGCGCCTTCGGCGACTTCCTGTCCTACTGCCTGGTGGCCGAAGGGGCCGTCGACATCGCCGCCGAACCGGAGGTGTCGGTGTGGGACCTGGCCGCCCTCGACATCCTAGTGCGCGAGGCCGGCGGGACGCTGACCGGGTTGGACGGCACCCCCGGGCCGCATCGCGGCAACGCGGTGGCCAGCAATGGACTGCTACAACGACAGGTGCTCGAGCGCCTCGCACTGTGAATTAGTCAACAAGTATTCTCCGCGATCTTACTCCGGAGTAAGATCGGCTCTATCCGCACTGCCCACCAACCTGAGGCTGCTGAAAATGACCGATTCCGGTTCCACCAAGACCCCCGCCCGCGTCAAACGGCGTGACCGCCAATCCGGCGTCGGGCTGCAACCGCACAAACGCACGGGCATCGACATCGCCATCGCGCTGCTCACCCCGCTGGTCGGGCAGGAGTTCCTGGACAAGTACCATCTGCGCGACCCGCTCAACCGGGGCCTGCGGTACGGCACCAAGACCATCTTCTCCACCGGCGCCGCCACGTCCCGGCAATTCAAGCGGGTACAGAACCTGCGCGGCGGGCCGACCCGGTTCAAGTCCAGCGGCAAGGACTACTTCGACCTGACCCCCGACGACGAGCAGAAGATGATCGTCGAGACGCTCGACGAATTCGCCGCCGAGGTGCTGCGGCCCGCCGCCCACGACGCCGACGAGGCGGCGACCTACCCGCGCGACCTGATCGCCAAGGCCGCCGAGCTGGGCATCACCGCGATCAACATCCCCGAGGACTTCGACGGCATCGCCGCGCACCGCTCCAGCGTGACCAACGTGCTGGTCGCCGAGGCGCTGGCGTACGGCGACATGGGCCTGGCGCTACCGTTGCTGGCCCCGGGTGGCGTGGCCTCCGCGCTGACCCATTGGGGCAGCGCCGAGCAGCAGGCCACCTATCTGCCGGAGTTCGCCGGCGAGAACGTGCCACAGGCCTGCGTAGCCATCGCCGAACCGCAACCGCTGTTCGACCCCACCCGGCTGAAGACCACCGCGGTGCGCACCCCGAGCGGATACCGCCTCGACGGGGTGAAGTCCCTGGTGCCCGCCGCCGCCGACGCCGAGCTGTTCATCGTCGGCGCGCAGCTGGACGGCAAACCGGCCCTGTTCATCGTCGAATCCTCGACGAAAGGCCTTACCGTGAAAGCGGATCCGAGCATGGGAATCCGGGCGGCGGGGCTGGGCCACGTCGAACTGTCCGGGGTGACGGTGCCGCTGGGCGCCCGGCTCGGCGAAGACGAGGCCACCGACGACGACTATTCCGAGGCGATCGCCCTGTCCCGGCTGGGCTGGGCGGCGCTGACGGTCGGGACGTCGCACGCGGTGCTCGACTATGTGGTGCCCTACGTGAAGGAACGCGAGGCCTTCGGCGAGCCGATCGCACGCCGGCAGGCGGTCGCCTTCATGTGCGCCAACATCGCCATCGAGTTGGACGGGCTGCGGCTGATCACCTGGCGCGGCGCGGCGCGCGCCGAACAGGGCCTGCCGTTCGCCCGCGAGGCGGCGCTGGCCAAGCGGCTCGGCGCCGACAAGGGCATGCAGATCGGCTCCGACGGCGTCCAGCTGCTCGGCGGCCACGGCTACACCAAGGAGCACCCGGTCGAACGCTGGTACCGCGACCTGCGGGCCCTCGGCGTCGCCGAGGGCGTCGTGGTTATCTGAGTCGCTATCCGCACCGAGCTGAAAGTTCAATCATGGCAATCAATCTGGAACTTTCCCGCAAGATGCAGGTGGTTACCACGAAGACGCATCAGGGCGCCGCGGAGTTGATGCGCCCGATCGCGCGCAAGTACGACCTGAAGGAACACGCCTACCCGGTCGAGCTGGACATGCTGATCAGCCTGTTCGAAGGGGCTTCGGAGTCAATCGAATTCGCCGGGGCGAACGCGCTGGGCGGCGAGGACGAAGAACGGGACAAGAACCACAACGGCGCCAACATGGCCGCGCTGCTGCAGACGCTGGAAGCCAGCTGGGGCGACCTCGCGATGATGCTCTCGGTGCCCTACCAGGGGTTGGGCAACGCGGCCATCTCCGCGGTCGCCAACGACGAGCAGCTGCAGCGGCTGGGCAAGGTGTGGGCGGCGATGGCCATCACTGAGCCCGACTTCGGATCGGACTCGGCGGCGGTGTCGACGACCGCCACCCTGGACGGCGACGAGTACGTAATCAACGGCGAGAAGATCTTCGTCACCGCCGGCTCGCGGGCCACCCACATCGTGGTGTGGGCGACGCTGGACAAGTCGAAGGGCCGCCCGGCGATCAAGTCATTCATCGTGCCGCGCGAGCATCCCGGCGTCACCGTCGAGCGGCTCGAGAAGAAGCTCGGCATCAAGGGCTCCGACACCGCGGCCATCCGGTTCGACAACGTCCGCATCCCCAAGGAAAACCTGCTCGGCAACCCGGAAATCGAAGAGGGCAAAGGCTTTTCGGGGGTGATGGAGACCTTCGACAACACCCGGCCCATCGTTGCCGCCATGGCCGTCGGGGTGGCCCGCGCCGCGCTGGAGGAGATCCGCAAGATCCTCACCGAGGCCGGCGTGGAGATCTCCTACGACAAACCCGCGCACGTCCAGAGCGCGGCCGCGGCCGAGTTCCTGCGGATGGAAGCCAACTGGGAGTCGGCCTATCTGCTGTCGCTGCGGGCGGCGTGGCAGGCCGACAACAAGATCCCCAACTCCAAAGAAGCGTCCATGAGCAAGGCCAAGGCGGGCCGGATGGCCACCGACGTCACCCTCAAGACCGTCGAATTGGCGGGCACCGCAGGCTATTCCGAGCAGTCACTGCTGGAGAAGTGGGCGCGTGACTCCAAGATCCTGGACATCTTCGAGGGCACCCAGCATATCCAGCAGCTGGTGGTGGCCCGCCGCCTGCTGGGCCTGTCGTCGGCCGAACTCAAGTAGCGGCCGGACTATCGGCGTTGCGCGCCGAGCGTGCAACCACCGCGAGGCATCGGCCGTTTTCTCGCCGCGAGTACACGTTCGGCGGCAGTCAAGCGCGCCGACGAATCCTCCGGCCGGGCGTGGTGCGGGTCGCCGACGGTTTTTGAGCCGGCAGTACGCTGTTCGACCATGCGTGCTGCACGAGTGACTCGACTGGACGGTCCGGATGCGATCGAGGTGACGGACGTCGACGAACCGGCCGGCGACGGCGTCGTCGTCGACGTGCACGCGGCCGGGGTGGCCTTCCCGGACGCCCTGCTCACCCGCGGCCTCTACCAGTACCGGCCGGAGTTGCCGTTCGTGCTCGGCGCCGAGATCGCCGGCGTGGTGCGGTCCGCGCCCGAGGGCGCGCACGTGCGTTCCGGCGACCGGGTCGTCGGCCTCACCATGCTGTCCGGCGGCATGGCCGAGGTCGCGGTGATGGCCCCCGACCGGGTGTTCAAGCTGCCCGACAACGTCAGCTTCGAGGCCGGCGCCGGCCTGCTCTTCAACGACCTCACGGTGTACTTCGCGCTGACCGTGCGGGGCCGGCTGCAGCGCGGCGAGACGGTGCTCGTGCACGGCGCGGCCGGCGGTATCGGCACGTCGGCGCTGCGACTGGCGCCGGCGCTGGGCGCCGCCCGCACTATCGCCGTGGTCAGCACGACGGACAAGGCCGACATCGCCACGGCGGCCGACGCGACGGACGTCGTGCTGGCCGCCGGCTTCAAGGACGCCGTGAAGGAGCTGAACCACGGCCGCGGCGTCGACATCGTCGTCGACCCGGTCGGCGGCGACCGGTTCACCGATTCGCTGCGCTCGCTGGCCCCTGGCGGACGACTGCTGGTGGTCGGCTTCACCGGCGGCGAGATCCCCACGGTCAAGGTAAACCGGTTGCTGCTCAACAACATCGACGTGGTCGGCGTCGGCTGGGGCGCCTGGACGGGCACCCACCCCGGCGCGCTGGCCGAGCAGTGGGCCGGGCTCGAGCGACTGCTCACCTCCGGTGAACTGGCCCCACCCGAACCGGTGGTCTATCCGCTCGACGAGGCCGCGGCGGCCGTGGCCTCGCTGGAGAACCGCACCGCCAAGGGCAAGGTCGTGCTGCGCGTGCGCGGTTAGGCGCTCGGCGCCGGCGGCACCCGGGCGGGCCTTGTGCCCGCCCAAAAGAAAAAGTAATGTCACTTTCAGTTTTTTGCCGCCGAGCTTGCCCCGCCGGAGGAGCCACCATGGAATCCTTTATTCACCTGCGCAAAGGCCGGACACCGGGCCGGCTGCACGCCGATCTCGACGGGCTCAAGGACGACGAGCTGGGCCGCGGCGGCTTCACCGGCCGCACCGCCAACATGTACCACCGCCACGACCCCACCGCCTACCGCGTGCAGCGCCCGCTGCGACCCATCGACGTGTTGACCTCCGAACTCAAACCGAGCGACGCCAGCGACGCCAACGGCGGGCCGTTGCTGATGTTCGCCAACCCCGACTGCCGCATCTCGCTGTCGCGCCGTAGCAAGCCGATGCCGTTCTACGTCCGCCACGTCGACGGCGACATGCTGTGCTTCGTCCACGGCGGCGCCGGGTTGCTGCACACCGAGTTCGGGCCCATGCCCTACCGCCAAGGCGACTGGGTGTATCTGCCCAAGGCGACGACGTGGCGCCAGCTTCCGGATGCCAAGACCACGCTGCTGATGATCGAGGCCACCGACGAGTTCCGCGTCCCGCCGCCCGGGCCGCTGGGCCGGCACTTCCCGTTCGACCCGTCGCAGGCCACCATCCCCGAGCCGCAAGCACTCGATGACGATTCCGCCCGCGACGAGTACGAGGTCCGGCTGGTGCATGAGAGCGGCCCAACAACGCTGTTCTACCAACACAATCCGCTCGACGTCGAGGGCTGGCGCGGTGACAACTTCGCGTTCACCTTCAACATCGCCGACTACAACGTGGTGACCTCCGACAGCGTCCACCTACCGCCGACCGTGCACCTGTTCATGCAGGCCACCGGCGTGTACGTGATGAACTTTCTGCCCAAACCGGCCGAGGGGCGTGCCCGGCACCGAACGCACCCCCTAGTATCACCGCAACGTCGACTACGACGAGATCGCCTTCTTCCACGGCGGCTCGCTCTACGGCACCCCGATGCCGCCCGGGCTGATTTCCCATGCGCCGCAAGGAGTTCACCACGGCGTACCGGAGAAGGCGCGGGAGCGGGCCCGCCGCAAGTTCGACGAGTATGCCCGGGTCGACTGGCAGGTGATCGCCGTCGACACCCGCCGCCGGCTGACGCCGTCGGCGGAGGTACTGGCCCACGACCTAGGACAGCACTGATGAAACACGAATACGACCGCATCCCCTATCTGGTTGACTTCCAGAACCATTCGGGCGTCCGGGATGTCTACGGCGGGCTGGCCGAGATCACCGTGCTGGAGAGCTACCTGCTCAAACCGAAGAACAAGCCGAGCGACACCGTGCTGGTGTTCATGCACCCGATCGGCAGCGGCGCCTACCTGCCGATGATCAACGCGCTGGCCCGCGCCGGCCATCACGTCATCTACTGCAACAGCCGGTTCCGCGGCACCGACTCGGCCCTGCTGATGGAGAAGGTGGTCGAGGATCTCGGCGAGTGCATCAAGGACGCCAAGAATCGACTCGGCTACACCAAGGTGGTGCTGGCCGGATGGAGCGGCGGCGGCTCGCTGTCGGTGTTCTACCAGCAGCAGGCGCAGAATCCGACCATCCCGTCCAGCCCGTCCGGCGACGGCCCGGACCTGACCAAGCTCGACCTGACCCCCGCCGACGGCATCATGCTGCTCGCCGCGCACATCAGCAGGCACGGCACGCTGAGCGAGTGGCTGGACGCGTCCATCCTCGACGAATCCGACCCCACTAAGCGCGATCCCGAGCTGGACCTGTACAACCCCGACAACCCGAACCAACCGCCCTACAGCCAGGAGTTCTTGGACCGCTACCGGCAGGCCCAGATCGACCGCAACCGCCGCATCACCGCGTGGGTCAAAGCCAAGCTGGCCGAGTTGAAGGCCGCGGGCCGCCCCGACGACGAATTCGGATTCGTCGTGCACGGCACCATGGCCGACCCGCGCTGGCTGGACCCGACCGTCGATCCCAACGAACGCACCCCGGGAACGTGCTACCTGGGGGATCCTCGAGTGGTGAACATGAGCCCCGTCGGGTTGGCGCGGTTCTGCACGCTGCGCGGCTGGCTGTCGCAGTGGAGCTACGACGACGCCCGCGGCGACGCGCTGGCCTGCGGGCCCGACATCGCCATCCCGGCGCTGGTGATCGGTAACCTGGCCGATGACGCCTGCACCCCCAGCCACACCCGGTGGCTGTTCCAGGCGATCGGACACCACGACAAGGAGATGCACGAAATCCAGGGCGCCACACACTATTACGCGGGACCGGACCAGCGCGACGCGCTGCGCTCGGCGGTCGGCATCGTCACCGACTGGCTAGTCCGGCACGACTTCGCGGAGAAGGCATGAGCGCTGCGGGTGCGGCCGGACCGCTGGACGGCATCCGGGTGCTCGAGCTGGGCACCCTGATCGCCGGCCCGTTCGCCGGCCGGCTACTGGGCGACATGGGCGCCGACGTGATCAAGGTGGAGCTCCCCCGGGCGCCGGACCCGCTGCGCACCTGGGGCCAGGCCGAGGTCGATGGGCACCACGTGTTCTGGACGGTGCACGCCCGCAACAAACGAGCGATCACCCTCGACCTGCGCCACCCGAGCGGCCGCGAGCTGTTCTGCGAACTCGTCGAGAAGTCCGACATCGTGGTGGAGAACTTCCGTCCGGGCACGCTGGAGAAGTGGAACCTGGGCTATGACGTGCTGTGCGAACGCAACCCCGGCAGCATACTGGTCCGGGTGTCCGGCTACGGGCAGACCGGACCCGACGCCGCCAAGGCCGGGTACGCCTCAGTCGCCGAGGCGGCCAGCGGACTGCGCCACCTCAACGGTTTTCCCGGCGGCCCGCCGCCCCGGCTAGCGCTGTCGCTCGGCGACAGCCTGGCCGGCATGTTCGGCGCCCAGGGCGCACTGGCCGCGCTGTACCGCCGCAGCGTCACCGGCCGCGGCCAGGTGGTCGACGTCGCGCTGACCGAATCCTGTTTGGCCGTACAGGAATCCACGATCCCGGATTACGACGTCGGTGGGGTGGTGCGCGGGCTGTCGGGCACCCGGCTCGAGGGCATCGCCCCGTCCAACATCTACCGCAGCGCCGACGGCTCGTGGGTGGCGATCGCCGCCAACCAGGACACCGTGTTCGCCCGGCTGTGCAAGGCGATGGGCCGCGCCGAGCTGGCCACCGACGAACGGTTCACCACCCACGTCGCGCGCTGCCGCAACCAGGACGAACTCGACGGGATCATCGGCGAGTGGGCCGCACAGCGCCAGCCTGACGAGATCATCGAAACCCTTTCCGCCGCAGGCGTGATCGCCGGGCCGATCAACACGGTCGCCGAGGTAGTCAACGATCCGCAGCTGCGGGCCCGCGACATGCTGGTCGAGCATTACGACGAGCGGCTGCGGTGCAACGTGCTGGGGCCGGGCATCGTGCCGGTGCTCTCGGAATCGCCGGGCCGGCTGCGCAACGCGGGTCCGGCGCGGCCGGGCCAGCACAACGACGAGGTGTACCGCGGGCTGCTGGGCAAGACCGCCGAGGAACTCGAGGAGCTGCGGGCACAGGAGGTACTGTGAGCACACATGTGGCCATCCGCGAGGTGGCGCTGCGCGACGGCCTGCAGATCGAGGCGCCGATCCCGTTGTCCGCCAAGCTCGAACTGCTGGCCGCGGTGGCGGCCACCGGGGTGCGCGAGGTCGAGGCCACCGCGTTCGTCTCCCCATCCAAGGTGCCGTCGATGGCCGACGCCGCCAGCCTGGCCGCCCACCTGGCCGACTACCCCGACATCGAATTCTCCGCCCTGGTCGCCAGTCCCAACAGCGCCAGGCGAGCGGTCGCCACCGGGTTGCGCGCCATCGAATACGTGGTGGCCGCCGACGACACGTTCAGCACGGCCAACGTCGGGCGCACCAGCGCCGAGGCCACCGAACAGATCGGCGACATCGTCGCCATCGCCCACGACGGCCCGAGCCCGCCGGCCACCGTCGAAGTCGTCATCGCCACCGCCTGGGACTCACCGTTCGAAGGCCCCACTCCCCCGCAGCGGGTGCTCGACATCGCCGCCGCGGCCCGCGACCGCGGGGCCGACCGGCTGTCGATCGCCGACACCATCGGCACGGCGACCCCCGGCCGGGTGAGTTCGCTGATCGCGCAACTGCTTCCGGTGATCGGGGACATGCCGCTGGGCGGTCATTTCCACAACACCCGCGGCTGCGGGCTGGCCAGCGCGTACGCGGCGGTCGGCGCCGGGGTCACCCGGCTGGACGCGACGGTCGGCGGGCTGGGTGGCTGCCCGTTCGCGCCCGGGGCCACCGGCAACATCGCCACCGAGGACCTGGTGTACCTACTCACCGACAGCGGATTCGACGTGGACGTCGACCTGCAGGCCGCCATCGCCGCCGCCGGTGTCGCGAAAACACTTGTGGGGCATGACCTTACCAGTGCCCTGCTGCGCGCCGGGGACCGGCGGAGAAGTTGAGAACGGGGTCCCTGATGCCAGCCGAACTGCTGACCGCCAAGGGCCGCCAGACCAGGCAGGCCATCGAGCAGGCCGCCCGTAAGCTGTTCGCTGAGCGGGGTTTTCACGGCACCACGCTGGCCGACATCACGTCGGCTGCCGGGAAATCCCCGGCGGTGTTCTACCGGTATTTCGCCGACAAGGAAGACCTGCTGGCCGTGCTCGCGGAGTCCTTCCTGCACGAGGTGGTCACGCCCTCGGGGCTCAGCGTCCACCTGCCGGACTCCCCCGACGACGACACCTTCTTCACCGCGGTGGTCACCGGCTACTGGAACATGTTCAAGCAGAACATCGGCATCATGATCGCGGTGGCCCAGCTGGCCGCCACCCAGCAACGGTTCGCGGCGGTGCAGAACGAATTCCGGCGCTTCGGAATCGACCTGGTGGCGGCGTCGGTTCGCCGCGCCCAGGAGCAGGGTTACGGCGCCGAGCTGCACCCCCAGCACACCGCGGCGGCCATCGCGCTGCTGTTCGAGAACTTCACCACCGTGTTCGTCGGCCCGTCCGGTCTGAGCATCAAGATCAGCGACGAGGACGCCATCGCCACCCTCTCGACGATCTGGAAGAAAACTCTCTACGGCGTGTAAGGAGACAGCTATGGATTTCACCCTGCCCGAACACCTTCCGGGCGTGCTCGGCGAGATGGACGCGTTCATCGAGAATGAGATCAAACCGCTGGAGCGCGAGCACATCCAGTATTTCGACCAGCGCCGCGAGCATGCCCGCACCGATTGGGACAACGACGGGGTCCCCACCCGCGAATGGGAGGACCTGCTGGCCGAGATGCGCCGACGGGCCGACCGGGCGGGCTGGCTGCGGTACGGATTGCCCGCGTCGCTGGGGGGTCGCGACGGCAGCAACGTCGACATGGCGGTCATTCGGGAACACCTGGCGCACAAGGGTCTTGGCCTGCACAACGACCTGCAGAACGAGTCGTCGATCGTCGGGAACTTCCCGCAGGTGATCATGATGGAGCGGTTCGGCACCGACGAACAGCGCCGGGAGTGGTCGCAGGCGCTGATCACCGGGGAACGTTCCATGGCGTTCGGCCTGACCGAGCCGCAGCACGGCTCGGACGCCACCTGGCTTCAGACCCGCGCCGAACGCGACGGTGACGGCTGGGTGATCAACGGCGCCAAGCGATTCAACACCGGCGTGCACCGCGCCACCCACGACCTGATCTTCGCCCGCACCTCCGGTGAGCCCGGGGCCGCGGTGGGCATCACCGCGTTCGTGGTGCCGACCGACGCGCCCGGATTCACGGTGCCCTACTCTGGTGGACGTTCAACATGCCCACCGACCACGGCGAGGTCGAGCTGACCGATGTCCGGGTGCCCGCCGACGCGGTGCTGGGTGAGGTGGACCGCGGACTCGAAGTCGCGCAAACCTTCCTGCACGAGAATAGGATTCGGCAAGCGGCCAGCAGCCTGGGTACCGCCCAGTACTGCATCGACCGGGCCGCCGAATACGCCGGCAGCCGAACGGTGTTCGGCAAACCGCTATCGGTCAACCAGGCCGTGCAATGGCCGCTGGCCGAACTGCAGACCGAAGCCCAGATGGTGCGGCTGCTCGTGCAGTACGCGGCCTGGCACCTGGACCGCGACCACCACATGGAGGTATCCGACAAGGTGTCGATGGCCAACTACCGGGCCAACCGGCTGGTCTGCGACGCCGCCGACCGGGCCATGCAGATCTTCGGCGGCCTCGGCTACAGCCGGCACGAACCGTTCGAGCACATCTACCGCCATCACCGCCGCTACCGGATCACCGAGGGCGCCGAGGAGATCCAGATCCGCCGGGTGGCGCAGCGGCTGTTCAAATTCGGCAAGAAGTGATGGACAGCGATGCGGCCAAACTGCGCCCCAAACTGGAAGGGGTGCTGGCCACCGCGCTCGGCGCCGGCACTGCCGTCGAGCAGCTGCGCGCGCTGACCGGCGGGGCCAGCAGAACCACCTGGGCGTTCGACACCGTCACCGGCGGGCGGCGCCGCCCGCTGATCCTGCGCACCGGCCCGCCCGCCGACGTGCACGCCGGCATGGAGCTCGAAGCCCAGGCGCAAGCCGCCGCCGCGGCCGCCGGCGCCCCGGTCCCCCACATCCTGGTCGCCGACAATTCGCCTGCCGCACTGGGCAATCCGTTCCTGATCTGCGACGAGATCAAGGGCGAGACCATCGCGCGGCGCATCCAGCGCCGGCTCGACGCCGCCGACGGCCACGCGGCCCGGGCCCACCTGCTCGGGCGATGCGCGCACGCGGTGGCCGCCATCCACCGCGCCGAGATAGACCGGATCCAGGACCCGGGCCTGAGGCGCCAAGACCAACTCGCCGAATGGCGGCAACGCCTCGACGACATGGACGACACCACCGCCACCTTCGAATGGGCGTTTCGCTGGCTGGCCGCCCACCGGCCCCGTGCGGCGCCGGTGGTGTTGGTGCACGGCGACTTCCGGATGGGCAATCTCATTGTCGACGGCGCCCAGCTTGCCGCGGTACTGGATTGGGAGCTGGTGCATGTCGGCCAGGCGTATGAGGACCTGGCCTGGTTCTGCATCCGCGCCTGGCGATTCGGCGCCCCGGCCGGCCTCGGCGCCGGCGGCCTGGGCAGCATCGAGAGCTTCCTGCGTGCCTACGAGCAGGCCAGCGCGACGACCGTGGACCGGGCGGCGTTCCACTGGTAGCTGGTGCTGACCACGCTGCGCTGGGGGGTGATCTGCCGCTACCAGGCGTAGTGGCACCTGGGCGGCCTGCACCGCTCGGTCGAGCTGGCCACCATCGACCGGCGCGTCTGCGAGACCGAGTGGGATCTACTCAACCTGCTCGAACGGGCCACCTGATGATCGGCCCCTATGGCCGCCCGCTGGCCGCCGAACTCGTCGCCACCGTGGCCGAATTCCTGGAGACCGACGTGCGCGCGGCGACCGAGGGGCAGGTCAACTTCCACGCCCGGGTGGCCGCCAACGCGTTGCGCATTGTCGAGCGCGAACTGCTCGACGACAGCGAAGCGGAATCGCGTGCCGCCCTGGCCGCCTTGGGTTTCGCCGAGGAGGAGCAGCTCGCCGCCGCGATACGCGCCGGGGAGATGGACGCGCGGGCCGACGACGTCATCGCCTGCCTGCGCACGCTGGTGCGACGCCGGTTGGCCGTCGCCCATCCCGGCTACGACAACGAATAGCGACAACGAACAGCAGCGAACCATCGGAGCCGGAGGTAAGCCATGACCGCCAAAGCCGCGAAACCCGTCGTCGACACGGCCGACCGGCTGTTCGCCGCCATCGAGCGCGGTGACGTGACCGCGGTCGCGGCGATGTGGAGCGACGACATCGCGGTGTGGCGGGTCGGCTCCCGCCGCGACGACGACAAGGCCCGCGCCGTGCGGGTGATCGACTGGTTCATCGGTGCGACCGCCCGGCGCCGCTACCAGATCCTGGACCGGCAGCTGTTCGACGGAGGCTTCGTCCAGCAGCACGTCTTGCACGCCACCGGGCATGGCGGGCAAGCGATCTCGCTGCGGGTGTGCATCGTGATCAGGGTGGGCGCGCACGGCATGATCGAGCGCATCGACGAATACTTCGATCCCGCCGGGGTAGCGCCGCTGATGTGATAGGCGCTAGATTCGCCACGACAGTTGGGGGTGATCGATGACGACCTTGGAGACACTGCTGCACGATCCGGAGATGGCCGGCGTGTGAAACCTGGTGCCGGACCGCTCGGCCATCACTTTCAGGATCAAGAACATGTGGGGGCTGCTAACCGACCGGGGCCGCTTCACCGACTTCACCGGTGGCGGCCAACTGACCGGCAAGGGAGCGGTTTTCGGGCGCATCGACATCCGGGCCGCGTCGCTGGACACCGGGATCGGCCGCCGCGACCAGCACCTGCGCTCGCCCGACTTCTTCGATGTCGAACGCTTCGAGAAGATCAGCGTGGTGGTCACCGGGCTGCAGCCGACTAGGGTCAAAAACGCCGACCTGCGCGCCGACTTCACCGTCAAGGGCGTCACCGCACAACTGCCGCTGCCCGTCACGATCCTCGAGCTCGACGACGGCTCTATCCGGATCACCGGCGAAACCACGCTCGATCGCGTCCGATTCGACCTGGGCTGGAACCGGTTCGGCATGATCGGCCGCACCGCGACGGCCGCGGCCGACGTCATCTTCGTCCGAGATTCGCAATAGATTTTGCGGGCACCCCGATAAACCCACTGCGGCACCAGTAGCATCTGCAGCGTGTCGGACTCCACGCCCCAATCCAGCGTCGCCCTGCGGATCCTCGTCTACAGCAGCAACGCCCAGACCCGGGAACGGGTGATGCGGGCACTGGGCAGGCACCTGCATCCCGACCTGCCCGAGCTGAGCTACGTGGAGGTGGCCACCGGCCCGATGGTGGTCAAGACGATGGACCAGGGCGGCATCGACCTGGCCATCCTGGACGGCGAGGCCACCCCCACCGGGGGCATGGGAATCGCCAAACAGCTCAAGGACGAACTCGACGCCTGCCCGCCGCTGGTGGTGCTGACCGGGCGGCCCGACGATGCCTGGCTGGCGTCCTGGTCGCGCGCCGAAGCCGCGGTGCCGCATCCCATCGACCCCATCCTGCTGGGCCGCACGGTGCTGAACCTGTTGCGCACCCCGGTTCGCTGACCGGATCCACGCGTCCTCGTTGCCGCCGGGGCAATCCCCTGGCCGCAGTCCCCTGACTTTGCGCTGGACAGCGCGAGCACGGCGGCGTCAATACTGCAAAACGCCCACCCCGGGCAAGCGCGCCGCGCGCCGCGACGCTATATTGAAGATCACTGATTGAAGATCACTGTGACGGTCCCGAAACTGGGTTCGCCAAAACAGCCCGGTTACCGCCTGGCCGCTGCAGGCGGCTCGCACGACGGATCATGGAGCGAGTTGAACGTCTACATACCCATCCTGGTGCTGGGGGCGATCGCCACCGCCTTTGCCGTGGGCTCGGTGGTGACCGCGAGCCTAGCCGGCCCGTCACGTTTCAACAAGTCGAAGATGGCGGCCTACGAGTGCGGCATCGAGCCCACCGAAACCTCGGTGAGCGGCCCGCGCGCCACGGCCGGACAGCGGTTTCCGGTGAAGTACTACCTGACCGCGATGCTGTTCATCGTCTTCGACATCGAAATCGTGTTCCTGTACCCGTGGGCGGTCAGCTACGACGCGCTGGGCACCTTCGCTCTGATCGAGATGGTGGTCTTCATGCTCACGATTTTCGTGGCCTACGCCTACGTGTGGCGCCGCGGCGGCCTGACGTGGGACTGAGGACCGAGAGGGGATTGGGGTAAGCGTGGGTCTTGAGGAACAGCTGCCCGGCGGGATCCTGCTGTCGAAGGTCGAGAAGGTCGCCGGCTACGTCCGCAAGAACTCGCTGTGGCCGGCGACGTTCGGGCTGGCCTGTTGTGCCATCGAGATGATGGCAACCGCCGGGCCAAGATTCGACATCGCGCGGTTCGGCATGGAGCGGTTCTCGGCCACTCCCCGCCAGGCCGACCTGATGATCGTCGCCGGTCGGGTGAGCCAGAAGATGGCCCCGGTGCTGCGCCAGATCTACGACCAGATGGCCGAGCCGAAATGGGTGCTGGCCATGGGGGTGTGCGCGTCATCCGGCGGGATGTTCAACAACTACGCGATCATGCAGGGCGTCGACCACGTCGTACCGGTGGACATCTACCTGCCCGGCTGCCCACCGCGCCCGGAGATGCTGTTGTACGCAATCCTGAAGCTGCACGAGAAGATTCAACAGATGCCGCTGGGCGTCAACCGGGAAACCGCCATCGCCGAAGCCGAGCAGGCGGCGCTGTCGGCCCGGCCCACCATCGAGATGCGCGGACTGCTGCGATGAGCTCGCCCGACCAGGACCCCCGCGAGGCGATAGCCCAGGGCGACGACGAAGTGATCGACGTTCGTCGGGGCATGTTCGGGGCGGCCGGCACCGGTGACACGTCCGGCTACGGGCGGCTGGTGCGCACGGTCACCCTGCCCGGCAGCAGCCCGCGACCCTACGGTGGCTACTTCGACGACGTCGTCGACACGTTGACCGAGTCGTTGCAGAGCAACGGCATTGAATTCCACCAGGCGATCGAGAAGGTCGTGGTGTACCGTGACGAGCTCACCTTGCACGTCGACCGGGCGGCACTGCCGCACGTGGCCCAGCACCTTCGCGACGACCCACGGCTGCGTTTCGAGATGTGCCTGGGCGTCAGCGGCGTGCACTACCCGCACGAGACGGGTCGCGAACTGCACGCCGTCTATCCGCTGCAGTCCATCACGCACAACCGCCGTGTCCGCCTGGAAGTGGCTGTGCCCGACGGGGATCCGCACATCCCGTCGCTGTACCGGATCTATCCGACCACCGACTGGCACGAGCGTGAGACCTACGACTTCTTCGGCATCATCTTCGACGGGCACCCGTCGCTGACCCGCATCGAGATGCCGGACGACTGGCACGGGCATCCGCAGCGCAAGGACTACCCGCTCGGCGGGATCCCGGTCGAATACAAAGGCGCACAGATACCCCCGCCCGACGAGCGGAGAGCGTACAACTGATGAGCACCACCACCGAATCGACGCACGGCGGCGCCGGCGAGACCCTCGTGGTCGCGGGCGGCCAGGACTGGGACAAGGTCGTCGAGGCCTCCCGCAGCGCCGACCCCGGCGAACGCATCGTCGTCAACATGGGACCCCAGCACCCGTCCACCCACGGGGTGCTGCGGCTGATCCTGGAGATCGAGGGCGAAACGGTCACCGAGGCGCGCTGCGGAATCGGCTACCTGCACACCGGCATCGAGAAGAACCTCGAATACCGGTACTGGACCCAGGGTGTCACCTTCGTGACCCGAATGGATTATCTCTCACCGTTTTTCAACGAGACCGCCTACTGCCTGAGCGTGGAGAAACTGCTCGGCATCACCGACCAGATCCCAGAGCGGGTCAACGTCATCCGGGTGATGATGATGGAGCTCAACCGGATCTCCTCGCATCTGGTGGCCCTGGCCACCGGCGGCATGGAGCTGGGCGCGATGACGCCGATGTTCGTCGGCTTCCGCGGCCGCGAAATCGTGCTCACCCTGTTCGAGTCGATCACCGGGCTGCGGATGAACAGCGCCTACATACGGCCCGGCGGCGTGGCCCAGGACCTGCCGCCGAATGCCAAAACCGAAATCGCCCAGGCGCTCGACCAGTTGCGCCAACCGCTGCGCGAAATGGGCGACCTGCTCAACGAGAACGCCATCTGGAAGGCCCGCACCCAGGACATCGGCTACCTGGACCTGACCGGCTGCATGGCGCTGGGCATCACCGGGCCGATCCTCCGCGCCACCGGGCTGCCGCACGATCTGCGCAAGAGCGCACCGTACTGCGGATATGAAAACTACGAATTCGACGTGATCACCGCCGACACGTGTGATGCTTACGGGCGCTACATGATTCGCGTCAAGGAGATGTGGGAGTCGATCAAGATCGTCGAGCAATGTCTGGACAAGTTGCAGCCGGGCCCCATCATGGTCGAGAACGGAAAAATCGCCTGGCCTGCCGATTTGAAGGTCGGCCCGGACGGCCTGGGTAACTCGCCGGAGCACATCGCCAAGATCATGGGCGACTCGATGGAGGCCCTGATCCACCACTTCAAGCTGGTCACCGAGGGCATCCGGGTCCCGCCGGGCCAGGTGTACACGGCGGTCGAATCGCCGCGCGGCGAGCTCGGCGTGCACATGGTCAGCGACGGCGGCACCCGCCCCTACCGAGTGCACTACCGCGACCCGTCGTTCACCAATCTGCAGTCCGTCGCCGCGATGTGCGAGGGCGGCATGGTCGCCGACCTGATTACCGCGGTCGCCAGCATCGACCCGGTGATGGGCGGGGTGGACCGATGACCGGCCCACAGGGGCAGCCGGTGTTCCTCCGGCTCGGCCCACCGCCCGACGAGCCCAACGCGTTCGTGGTCGAGGGCGCGCCCACATCCTACCCGCCCGAGGTGCGGGCCCGGCTCGAGGTCGACGCCAAGGAGATCATGGGCCGCTACCCCGACAAACGCTCGGCGCTGCTGCCGCTGCTGCACCTGGTGCAGTCGCAGGACTCCTACCTGACGCCGGCGGGGCTGGAGTTCTGCGGCGAGCAGCTGGGTTTGACCGGGGCCGAGGTGTCGGCGGTGGCCAGCTTCTACACCATGTACCGGCGCGGGCCGACCGGTGACTACCTCGTCGGGGTGTGCACAAACACGTTGTGCGCCATCATGGGTGGCGACGCCATCTTCGATGCGCTGAAGGAGCATCTGGGCATCGGCAGCGACGAGACCACGCCCGACGGGTCGGTTACGCTGCAACACATCGAATGCAACGCGGCCTGCGACTACGCGCCGGTGGTGATGGTCAACTGGGAGTTCTTCGACAACCAGACACCCGAGTCGGCGCGCGAACTCGTCGACTCGCTGCGCGCCGGTGAGCCCCGGCACCCCACCCGCGGCGCGCTGCTGTGCGTCTTCCGGGAGACCTCGCGCATCCTGGCCGGGCTGCCCGACGAGCGCCCCGACCAGGGGCAGGGCGGCGCCGGCGCGGCGACCCTGGCCGGGCTGAAGGTCGCCAAGGAACACGGCATGCAGGCACCGAACCCGCCGGAAGGCCAGCAATGACAACGACTTCGGAGACTTCGGAGGCCTCCGGGGCCCCGCAGGCGACGCCGCTGACGCCGGTGATCAGCCGCTTCTGGGACGATCCCGAGTCGTGGACGCTGCAGACCTACCACCGGCACGGCGGCTACGCGGCGATGAAGAAGGCGCTGGCGATGGAGCCCGACGTGGTCATCGGGATGGTCAAGGACTCCGGGCTGCGCGGGCGCGGCGGCGCGGGCTTCTCGACCGGCACCAAGTGGTCGTTCATCCCGCAGGGCGACACCGGCGCGGCCGCCAAGCCGCACTACCTGGTGGTCAACGCCGACGAGTCGGAACCCGGTACGTGCAAAGACATTCCGTTGATGCTGGCCACCCCGCACGTCCTGATCGAGGGGGTGATCATCGCGGCGTACGCGATCCGGGCCAACCACGCGTTCATCTATGTGCGCGGCGAGGTGCTGCCGGTGCTGCGCCGGCTGCAGAACGCCGTCGCCGAGGCCTACGCCGCCGGCTATCTGGGCCGCGACATCGACGGCTCGGGCTTCGATCTGGAGCTGGTGGTGCACGCCGGCGCCGGCGCCTACATCTGCGGCGAGGAGACCGCGCTGCTGGACTCGCTGGAGGGCCGCCGCGGCCAGCCCCGGCTGCGGCCGCCGTTCCCGGCGGTGGCCGGGCTGTACGGCTGCCCCACGGTGATCAACAACGTCGAGACCATCGCCAGCGTGCCGTCCATCATTGGCAACGGCGTGGACTGGTTCCGCTCGATGGGCAGCGAGAAATCGCCGGGCTTCACGCTGTATTCGCTGTCCGGTCACGTCACCCGGCCCGGCCAGTACGAGGCGCCGCTGGGAATCACGTTGCGCGAGTTGCTCGATTACGCGGGCGGGGTGCGGGCCGGGCACAGGCTCAAGTTCTGGACCCCCGGCGGCTCGTCGACCCCGCTGCTGACCGACGAACACCTCGACGTGCCACTGGATTACGAGGGCGTGGGCGGGGTCGGCTCGATGCTGGGCACCAAGGCGCTGGAGATCTTCGACGAGACCACCTGCGTGGTGCGTGCGGTGCGCCGCTGGACCTACTTCTACAAGCACGAGTCGTGCGGCAAGTGCACGCCGTGCCGGGAGGGCACGTTCTGGCTGGACCAGATCTACGAACGGCTGGAGACCGGTAAGGGCACGGCCGAGGACATCGACAAGCTGCTGGACATCTCCGACACCATCCTGGGAAAGGCGTTCTGCGCGTTGGGCGATGGCGCCACCAGCCCGGTGATGTCGTCGATCAAGTACTTCCGCGACGAGTACGTCGCCCACGTCGAGAACGGCAGATGCCCGTTCGACCCGCGAGACTCCATGCTGACACCGAACGGGAGCGACTCGTGACCCAAACTGCGCACACCGAAGGCCGCGTGACCCAGCCGGAGATGGTGACGCTGAGCATCGACGACAACGAGATCAGCGTCCCCAGGGGGACTCTGGTGATCCGCGCGGCCGAGTTGATGGGCATCCAGATCCCCCGGTTCTGCGATCACCCGCTGCTGGAGCCGGTCGGGGCGTGCCGGCAGTGCCTGGTCGAGGTCGAGGGGCAGCGCAAGCCGATGGCCTCGTGCACCACGGTCGCGACCGACGACATGGTGGTGCGCACCCAGCTCACCTCCGAGGCCGCCGACAAGGCCCAGCACGGTGTGATGGAGCTGCTGCTGATCAACCATCCGCTGGACTGCCCGATGTGCGACAAGGGCGGCGAATGCCCGCTGCAAAACCAGGCAATGTCCAACGGCCGCAGCGATTCTCGCTTCACCGACGTCAAGCGCACCTTCGCCAAGCCGATCAACATCTCCGCGCAGGTGCTGCTGGACCGGGAGCGCTGCATCCTGTGCGCCCGCTGCACCCGGTTCTCCGAGCAGATTGCCGGCGACCCGTTCATCGACATGCAGGAGCGCGGCGCGCTGCAGCAGGTCGGCATCTACGCCAACGAACCGTTCGACTCCTACTTCTCGGGCAACGCCGTGCAGATCTGCCCGGTGGGGGCGCTCACCGGCACCGCCTACCGGTTCCGAGCCCGCCCCTTCGACCTGGTGTCCAGCCCCAGCGTCTGCGAGCACTGCGCGTCCGGGTGCGCCCAGCGCACCGACCATCGCCGCGGCAAGGTGCTGCGCCGACTGGCAGGCGACGACCCGGAGGTCAACGAGGAGTGGAACTGCGACAAGGGCCGGTGGGCGTTCAACTACGCCACCCAGTCCGACGTGATCACCACTCCCCTGGTCCGCGACGCCGACGGTTCGCTGCAACCGGCCTCCTGGTCGCACGCGATCGCCGCCGCGACCCGGGGGCTGGAATCCGCGCTGGGCAACACCGGGATACTGGTCGGCGGTCGGGCCACCTGGGAGGACGCCTACGCGTACTCGAAATTCGCCCGAATCGTGTTGGGCAGCAACGACATCGACTTTCGGGCCCGGCCGAGCTCGGCCGAGGAGACCGACTTTCTGGCCGCCCGGATCGCCGGCCGGCCGATCACCGTCAGCTACTCCGACCTGGAGTCCGCACCGGTGGTGCTGCTGGCCGGGTTCGAGCCCGAAGACGAGTCGCCGATCGTGTTCCTGCGGCTGCGCAAGGCGGCCCGCAAGCACGGGGTGCCGGTGTACGCGGTGGCGCCGTTCGCCACCCGCTCGCTGACCAAGATGTCGGGTCGGCTGATCAAAACCGCGCCCAACGTCGAGGCCTCGGCGTTGGACCGGCTGGCCACCGGCGAAGTGGGCGTGGGCGACCTGCTGTCCACCCCGGGCGCGGTCATCATGGTCGGCGAACGGCTGGCCACGGCGCCGGGCGGACTGTCCGCCGCCGCCCGGCTGGCCGACACCACCGGCGCCCGGCTGGTCTGGGTTCCGCGGCGCGCCGGCGATCGCGGCGCCCTGGAGGCCGGGGCGCTGCCCGGGCTGTTGCCCGGCGGCCGGCTCGTCGCTGACGACGACGCCCGCGCGCAGATCGCGTCGGCATGGAACGTGTCCGAATTGCCTTGCGGCCCTGGGCGTGACGTGCAGGAGATGCTGGCCGCCGCCGCCGACGGCACGCTGGGCGCACTGCTGGTCGGCGGTGTGGACCCGGACGACTTCGCCGATCCGCAAGCGGTGCTGGCGGCGCTGGACGGGGTGGGCTTCGTGGTCAGCCTGGAGCTGCGGCACAGCGCCGTCACGCAGCGCGCCGACGTGGTGTTCCCGGTCGCGCCGACCACCCAGAAGGCCGGCGCCTTCGTCAACTGGGAGGGCCGGTTCCGCCCGTTCCAGGCCGCGCTGCGCGGCAGCATGACGCAGGCCGGCCAATCCGATCACCAGGTGCTCGACACCCTGGCCGACGAGCTGGGCGTCTACCTGGGCGCGGCGACCGTCGAGGAGATCCGCACCGAATACGCCGCGCTGCCCTACTGGGAGGGCAAACGCGCGGCCGGCCCGGACGTCGCGGCCGCCGAGCCGGCGCCGCCCGGGGCGGGTGAAGCGGTGCTGACCGGTTGGCGGATGCTGCTGGACAACGGTCGCATGCAAGACGGCGAACCGCATCTGGCCGGCACGGCGCGCAAGCCCGTGCTGCGGTTGTCGGCCGACACCGCCGCCGAGATCGGCGCCGCCGACGGTGATGCGGTCACCGTGAGCACGCCGCGCGGATCGATCAGCCTGCCGCTGGTGATCACCGACATGCCCGACCGGGTGGTGTGGCTGCCGCTGAACTCTTCCGGCTCGGCGGTGCACCGCCAGCTCGGCGTCACCGTCGGCGCCACGGTGCGGATTGGAGTTGGCAGATGACGACCCCACTGACCGCCTTCGGGCACGACCCATGGTGGCTGGTGCTGGGCAAGGCGCTGACCATCTTCGTGTTCCTCATACTCAACGTGCTGGTCGCGATCCTGCTCGAACGCAAGATCCTCGGCTGGATGCAGCTGCGGCCCGGCCCCAACCGGGTGGGGCCGTGGGGTGTGCTGCAGAGCCTGGCCGACGGAATCAAGTTGGCGCTCAAGGAAACGATCACCCCGGGCGGCGTCGACAAATTCGTCTACTTCGCGGCGCCGGTCATCTCCACCATCCCCGCCTTCACCGCGTTCACGTTCATCCCGTTCGGCCCGGTGGTGTCGGTGTTCGGCCACCGTACCCCGCTTCAGCTCACCGACCTGCCGGTCGCGGTGCTGTTCATCCTGGGCCTGTCGGCGATCGGGGTGTACGGAATCGTGTTGGGCGGCTGGGCCTCCGGCTCCACCTACCCGCTGCTGGGCGGGGTGCGCTCCACCGCGCAGGTGATCTCCTACGAGGTGGCGATGGGGCTGTCGTTCTCGGCGGTGTTCCTCTACGCCGGCTCCATGTCCACCTCGCAGATCGTGGCCGCCCAGGACCGGGTCTGGTTCGTGTTCCTGCTGCTGCCGTCGTTCGTGATCTATCTGATCTCGATGGTCGGTGAAACCAACCGGGCACCTTTCGATTTGCCCGAGGCCGAGGGCGAGCTGGTGGCCGGGTTCCACACCGAGTACTCGTCGCTGAAGTTCGCCATGTTCATGCTGGCCGAGTACGTCAACATGATGACGGTGTCGTCACTGGCCACCGCGTTGTTCTTCGGCGGCTGGCATGCGCCGTGGCCGCTGAACATGTGGGCGGGCGCCAACACCGGATGGTGGCCGGTGCTGTGGTTCACCGCGAAGATGTGGACCTTCCTGTTCATCTACTTCTGGCTGCGGGCCAGCCTGCCGCGGCTG
The DNA here is from genome assembly GCA_002291465.1 of Mycobacterium lepraemurium. GTDB lineage: Bacteria > Actinomycetota > Actinomycetes > Mycobacteriales > Mycobacteriaceae > Mycobacterium > Mycobacterium avium. The sequence continues at coordinate 3,275,243 of CP021238.1, forward strand.
CGCTACGACCAGTTCATGGGGCTGGGCTGGAAGCTGCTGATCCCCGCCTCGTTGGTGTGGGTGCTGATCGCGGCGGTGATCCGCACGCTGCAGAACCAGGGGTACGCGCACTGGACGCCGATCGTGGTGATCTCCAGCATCGTGTTCGCCGCCGCGCTGGTGCTCTCGCTGCGAAAACCGTTCACCACGCTGCATATTCGCGCGCTGCGGCGGCAGCTGCGCCGCCAGGCCAAGCAGCTGCCCACCACGCCGGATTCCACCCCGGTATTCCCGACACCGCCGCTGCCGGCGAAAGCGCTGACGGCCGCGAGTAAGGAGAAGGCCCGTGGCTAAATTCTTGGACGCCGTCGCCGGATTCGGCGTGACGTTCGCGTCGATGTTCAAAAAGCATGTCACCGAGGAGTATCCGGAGAAGCCGGGCCCGGTCGCGCCGCGCTACCACGGCCGTCACCAGCTCAACCGTTACCCCGACGGGCTGGAGAAGTGCATCGGCTGCGAACTGTGCGCGTGGGCGTGCCCGGCTGACGCGATCTACGTCGAGGGCGCCGACAACACCGAGGAACTGCGGTATTCGCCCGGGGAACGCTACGGCCGGGTGTACCAGATCAACTACCTGCGCTGCATCGGCTGCGGGCTGTGCGTCGAGGCCTGCCCGACCCGGGCGCTGACGATGACCAACGACTACGAGATGGCCGACAACAACCGCGCTGACCTGATCTACGAGAAGGACCGGCTACTGGCCCCGCTGCTGCCCGAGATGACCGCGCCGCCGCATCCCCGCGCCCCCGGCGCCACCGACAAGGACTACTACCTGGGCAATGTGACCGCACACGGGCTGCGGGAGGCCCAGCGGGCCGGGGAGCCGCGGTGAGTGCCTTCGCCGGCCACGCCGTGGCCGCCATGCTGGCCTCCAGCTATTCCCAGGACACCATCGTCCGCACATCCACCGGCGAGGCGGTCACGTTCTGGGTGCTGGGCGCGCTGGCCGTGATCGGTACGCTAGGGGTGGTGCTGGCCGTCAACGCCGTCTACTCGGCCATGTTCCTGGCCATGACGATGATCATCCTGGCGGTGTTCTACATGATCCAGGACGCGCTGTTTTTGGGAGTCGTCCAGGTCGTGGTCTACACCGGCGCGGTGATGATGCTGTTCCTGTTCGTGCTGATGCTCATCGGCGTCGACTCGGCCGAATCGCTCAAGGAGACGCTGCGCGGCCAGCGCGTCGCCGCGGTGGCCGCCGGTGTCGGGTTCGGCATCCTGCTCATCGCCGCGGTCGGCAACGTGGCCAGCGGCGGGTTCGCCGAGCTGACCACCGCCAACGCCAACGGCAACGTGGAAGGGCTTGCCGCCCTGATCTTTTCCCGCTACCTGTGGGCCTTCGAGCTGACCAGCGCGCTGCTGATCACCGCGGCCGTCGGGGCCATGGTGCTGGCGCACCGGGAGCGTTTCGAGCGCCGCAAGACCCAGCGCGAACTGTCCCAGGAGCGTTTCCGGGCCGGCGGGCACCCCACCCCCCTGCCCAACCCCGGTGTCTACGCCCGCCACAACGCCGTCGACGTGGCCGCCCTGTTGCCGGACGGCTCGTATTCGACGCTGTCGGTGTCGCCCATCCTGCAAAGCCGCGGCGGCGACGGCAAGGACGTCGCCGCACCGGAGCCCAGCCCGAGTCTGTCGCAAGGCGGTGCGTCGTGAATCCCATCAACTACCTGTATCTCTCGGCGCTGCTGTTCACCATCGGGACGGCCGGTGTGTTGTTGCGCCGCAACGCCATGGTGATGTTCATGTGCGTCGAGCTGATGCTCAACGCGGTCAACCTGGCGTTCGTCACGTTCGCCCGGATGCACGGCCACCTGGACGGGCAGATGATCGCGTTCTTCACGATGGTGGTCGCCGCCTGCGAGGTGGTCATCGGCCTGGCCATCATCGTGACCATTTTCCGTACCCGCAAATCGGCGTCCGTGGACGACGCGAACCTACTCAAAGGCTGAGCACGCCAACATGACCATGACTCACTACACTCCGCTGCTGGTGGCGCTGCCGCTGGCGGGTGCCGCGATCCTGTTGTTCGGCGGGCGACGCACCGACAGGTGGGGGCATTGGCTGGGTTGCGCCACCGCCGTGGCAGCGTTCGTGGTCGGCGTGGGCCTGCTGGGTGAGTTGCTCGGCCGTCCCGCCGACCAGCGCGTCATCCACCAGAGGGTGTTCAGCTGGATCCCGGTCGGCCAACTGCAGGTGGACCTGGGGCTGCAGATCGACCAGCTGTCGGTGTGTTTCGTGTTGCTGATCACCGGGGTGGGGTCGCTGATCCACATCTACTCGGTGGCCTACATGGCCGAAGATGCCGACCGCCGAAGGTTTTTCGGTTACCTCAACCTGTTCCTGGCGTCCATGCTGCTGCTGGTGATCGCCGACAACTACGTGGTGCTCTACGTCGGCTGGGAGGGCGTGGGCCTGGCGTCCTATCTGCTGATCGGGTTCTGGTACCACAAGCCGACGGCGGCCACCGCGGCCAAGAAGGCGTTCGTGATGAACCGGGTCGGCGACGCCGGGCTGGCATTGGGAATGTTCTTGATGTTCAGCACTTTCGGGACGCTGTCCTACGCCGGGGTGTTCGCGGGGGCGCCGGCGGCCGGTCGGGGCGCGCTGACCGCGATGGGTCTGCTGTTGCTGCTGGGGGCCTGCGCCAAATCCGCACAGGTGCCACTGCAGGCCTGGCTGGGCGACGCCATGGAGGGCCCCACCCCGGTGTCCGCGCTGATCCACGCCGCCACCATGGTGACCGCGGGCGTGTACCTGATCGTGCGGTCCAACCCGCTGTACAACCTGTCGCCGGATGCGCAACTGGCGGTGGTGATCGTGGGTGCGGTCACGTTGCTGCTGGGTGCTTTCATCGGCTGCGCCAAGGACGACATCAAGCGGGCGCTGGCAGCTTCGACGATGAGCCAGATCGGCTACATGGTGCTGGCCGCCGGGTTGGGCCCGGCCGGCTACGCGTTCGCGATCATGCATCTGCTGACCCACGGGTTCTTCAAGGCCGGCCTGTTCCTCGGCTCCGGCGCGGTGATCCACGCGATGCACGAGGAGCAGGACATGCGGCGCTACGGCGGGCTGCGGTCCGCGCTGCCGGTCACGTTCGTCACCTTCGGGTTGGGCTACCTGGCCATCATCGGGGTGCCGCCGTTCGCGGGCTTCTTCTCCAAGGACGCCATCATCGAGGCCGCGCTGGCCGCCGGCGGCGTCCGCGGGTACCTGCTCGGCGGGGCGGCGCTGCTGGGCGCCGGCGTCACCGCGTTCTACATGACCCGGGTGATGCTGATGGCCTTCTTCGGCGAAAAGCGTTGGGCCCCAGGCAGCCAACCGCACGAGGCACCGGGGCTGATGACCTGGCCGATGATCCTGCTGGCCGTCGGGTCGGTGTTCTCCGGCGGACTATGTGCGGTGGGCGGCACGCTGCAACGCTGGCTGGAGCCGGTGGTCGGCAGGCACGAAGAGGTGACTCACGCCGTCCCGGTGTGGATCAGCACCGCGCTGGCGCTGGGCGTCGTGGCCATCGGCATCGCGGTGGCCTACCGGCTCTACGCCACCGCGCCCATCCCCAGGGTGGCGCCGTTGTCGGTGTCGCCGCTGACCACGGCGGTCCGTAACGACTTCTACGGCGATGCCTTCAACGAGGAGGTGTTCATGCGCCCCGGCGCGCAACTGACCCACGCGCTTGTCGAGGTCGACGACGCGGGCGTCGACGGCTCGGTCAACGCACTGGCGGCGTTGGTGAGCGCGACGTCGAATCGCTTGCGGGGCCTGCAAACCGGCTTCGCCCGCAACTACGCACTGTCGATGCTGACCGGCGCCGTGCTGGTGATCGCGCTGATCCTGGCGGTGCGGCTGTGGTGAATCACCTGCCCTGGCTGAGCATCCTGTGGCTGGTGCCGCTGGCCGGCTCGGTGCTGATCATCCTGATGCCGCCCGGGCTGCGGCAGTTCGCCAAGTGGACCGGCCTGGTGTTCGGGGTGCTGACCCTGGCGGTGGCGATCGTGGTCACCGCCGGCTTCAAAACCGGCGGCGCCCCCTATCAGTTCGTCGAAAAACACCAGTGGATCCCGGCTTTCGGCGCCGGCTACACGCTGGGCGTGGACGGCATCGCGGTGGTGCTGGTGCTGCTGACCACGGTGCTGATCCCGGTGCTGCAGGTGGCCGGCTGGAACGACGGCGGTGATCGGCAGCGCGGCGTGCACGCCTACGTCGCCCTGACACTGGCCATCGAGTCGATGGTGCTAGTCTCGGTGATCGCCCTGGACGTGTTGCTGTTCTACGTGTTCTTCGAGGCGATGCTCATCCCGATGTACTTCCTGATCGGTGGCTTCGGCGCCGGATCAGGCAGGTCGCGGGCGGCGGTGAAGTTCTTGCTGTACAACCTGTTCGGCGGACTCATCATGCTGGCCGCGGTGATCGGGCTGTACGTGGTGACTTCCCAGCACGGGGCCGGCACCTTCGACTTCCGCGACATCGTGGCCGGGGTGGCCTCCGGCCGCTACGGCGCCGACCCGGCGGTGTTCAAGGCGCTGTTCCTCGGCTTCATGTTCGCATTCGCGATCAAGGCGCCGCTGTGGCCGTTCCACCGCTGGCTGCCCGACGCCGCGGTCGAGGCGACGCCGGCGACCGCGGTGCTGATGATGGCGGTGATGGACAAGGTCGGCACGTTCGGCATGCTGCGCTACTGCCTGCAGCTGTTCCCCGACGCCGCAACGTATTTCCGCCCGCTGATCGTGGTGCTGGCGGTCATCGGGGTGATCTACGGGGCGATCGTCGCCATCGGTCAGGCCGACGTCATGCGGCTGATCACCTACACCTCGATCTCGCACTTCGGGTTCATCATCCTGGGCATCTTCGTGATGGCCAGCCAGGGCCAGAGCGGCTCGACGCTTTACATGCTCAACCACGGCCTGTCCACCGCGGCGGTGTTCCTGGTCGCCGGGTTCCTGATATCGCGGCACGGCGGCAGCCGGGCCATCGCCAACTACGGCGGCGTGCAAAAGGTGGCGCCGGTGCTGGCCGGCACCTTCCTGGTTTCGGCCATGGCCACCCTCTCGCTGCCCGGTCTGGCGCCGTTCGTCAGCGAATTCCTGGTCCTGCTGGGCACTTTCAACCGATATTGGCTGGCGGCCGCGTTCGGGGTCACCGCGCTAGTGCTCTCGGCGGTGTACATGTTGTGGCTCTACCAGCGAATGATGACCGGACCGGTGGCCGGCGGCAACGAGAAGATCGGCGATCTGCGGGCCCGGGAGTTGGTCGTGGTGGCGCCGCTGATCGCGCTGCTGCTGGTGCTCGGCATCTATCCCAAGCCGGTGCTCGACATCATCAACCCCGCCGTCCAGAACACCATGACCACCATCGATCAGAACGGCCCCGCTCCGAGCGTGCCGATGGGCACGCCGCGGACAGCCGAAGGACGGCGATGATGACCCTGCCCACCCCGAGCATCCAGTACTTCCTGCTATGCCCGACGCTGATCGTGTTCGGCGCCGCCGTGGCCGGTGTTCTGGCAGAAGCGTTCCTGCCCAGGCGCATTCGCTACACCGCCCAGGTGACGCTGGCCCTGGGCGGTCTGGTCGCCGCACTGTTCGCCGTGATCGAGGTGGCCGAGTCCCTCCCGGCCTCCGGGCGGGCCGCGGTGCTGGGCGCCATGGCCATCGACCGCCCGACGCTGTACCTGCAGGGCACCGTGCTGCTGGTCGCGGTGATGGCGGTGATCTTCATCGCCGAACGCACCCAGAGCAAGTCGGACAGCAAGGTTGCGGTGGCGGCTGGATCGGGCGGATCGGTCGGCCTGGACTCGTTCACCCCGCAGGCCTCGGCGGTGCCCGACAGCGACGCCGAGCGGGAGGCCGAGCGCGCCGGCGCAGCGCAGACCGAGCTGTTCCCGCTGGCCATGCTGTCGGTCGGCGGCATGGTGGTCTTCCCCGCGTCCAACGATCTGCTGACCATGTTCGTCGCGCTGGAAGTGCTGTCGCTGCCGCTGTATCTGATGTGCGGCCTGGCCCGGCACCGGCGGCTGCTGTCGCAGGAAGCGGCCATGAAATACTTTCTGCTGGGCGCCTTTTCGTCCGCGTTCTTCCTCTACGGTGTGGCGCTGCTCTACGGTGCGACCGGCACCCTGCTGCTGACCGGTATCCGCGATGCGCTCATCACCCGCGGTGACACCTCGCTGGCCTTGGTGGGCGTCGCGCTGTTGTCGGTCGGACTGCTGTTCAAGGTCGGCGCCGTCCCGTTCCACTCCTGGATACCCGACGTGTATCAGGGTGCGCCCACCCCGATCACCGGGTTCATGGCGGCGGCCACCAAGGTCGCGGCTTTCGGTGCCCTGCTGCGGGTGGTCTACGTCGCGCTGCCGCCGCTGCACGATCAGTGGCGTCCAGTGCTGTGGACCATCTCGATCCTGACCATGGCGGTGAGCACCATCACCGCCGTGAGTCAGAGCGACGTCAAACGGATGCTGGCGTATTCGTCGGTCGTCCACGTCGGGTTCATCCTGACTGGGGTGATCGCCGACAACCACACCAGCCTGTCGGCCACCCTGTTCTACCTGCTGGCCTACAGCTTCTCCACCGTCGGCGGGTTCGCCATCGTCGGCCTGATCCGCGACGCCGACGGGGTCGAGGACGCCACACTGTCGCACTGGGCGGGGCTGGGTCAGCGCTCTCCCATTGTGGGCGTGATGTTTTCGATGTTCCTGCTGGCGTTCGCCGGGATCCCGTTGACCAGTGGCTTCGTCAGCAAGCTGGCCGTGTTCAAGGCCGCCGCCCAGGGCGGCGCCGTACCCCTGGTGATCGTCGGTGTGGTCGCCAGCGGGGTCGCCGCCTACTTCTACGTACGGGTGATCGTGTCGATGTTCTTCACCGAGGCGACCGAGGACACCCCGCACGTGGTGGCGCCGGGCATCTTGAGCAAGGCCGCGATCGCGGTGTGCGCCGCGGTCACCGTGGCGCTGGGCGTCTTCCCGCAGCCACTGCTCGACCTGGCCGATCAGGCGGGCCAGCTGCTGCACTGAGTCGGCCGACCAGGTCGTCGCGGGCAGACTTAGCCTGCTCGGGCGTCAACAACGGATTCGAATAGATGTCGACCAGGATGGCCGCGACCCGCAGATCGCCCTGCTCTGTGCTGATGTCCACGCCCAGGCCGAGCGAGATGTGTTGCCGCAGCAGCGGTATGGCAAGAGCCATTGCGGTGATGAGGGTGGCGCGCGACTTGGCGTCGACATCGGCGGGCTCAGCACGATGTTCATCGGCCGAGGCAAGCCATTCCTCGGTCATCGACACCAGCGCGTCGAACAACTCACCGGCGCCGCCCTCAACCAGGGTGCGGGTGATGTAGTCCTGGTATTGGCCGACAGGAATACGGGCTGAAACGTAGTCCACGTCACCGCGTTTGGCGTTGTCCTGCACCTGGGCGTTGAGGTCGCGCATGGTTTTGCCGAGGTAGTCGTCGCAGGCTTGACGAAGCTCCTGCTTGGAGCCGAAGTGGTGCCGCAGCAGCCCGGACGACACCCCTGCCGCCCCGGCGATGCTGCGGTTGGTCGCCCCTTCGTATCCCTTTTCGCCGAACTTGCGCAGCGCCGCGTGCCTGATGCGGGCGCGGGCGGTGAGATCGTCGGGATCTGTCGTGGTCATTGCCTCAGACTACACGATTGGACAATAAACTATACATATGTATAGTCGAGGGAAACCGGAGTTTAGGGAGGCACAGATATGGGAATTGACACCAGCGCCATCACCCCGGAGGAAGAGACCGCATTTTTGACGTTGCAGGCCCGCGCGATCAACAACGGGTGGGCACGCCCCATCCTGCCCGACCCAGGTGCCGCCGATGCCGTGACAAAGATCGACTACGACTTCGACGGCCTGGGGGTCGTGACGCCCGTCATTTGTCAAACATCCCTGCGCGCAAAACTTCTCGACGACCGGGTGCGCGCGTTCATCGCCCAACACGCCGATGCCGTGGTGGTCGATCTGGGCGGGGGGCTCGACGACGGGTACGCCCGTGTCAATCCGCCGGACACAGTCGACTGGTACAGCGTCGAGCTGCCCGGGCTGGCGGCCCTGCGCGACAAGGTGATGCCACCGGGACCTCACGAACACACCATCGGAATCTCCGTGACCGACCCCGAGTGGATATCGGCGATTCCGGCGGACCGCCCCGCCATCGTCATCGCCGACGGATTGTTCCCCTTCCTCAACAAGGAGCAGATCATCGCGGTGATGCGCGCGATCACCGATCACTTCCCCGCCGGACAGCTGGCGTTCAACGACTACGGACGCATGGTGATTGGCGTGTGTATCTCAAAGTTGTTCCCGCAGCGGATGTTCAAGAAGGTGAACCAGCTCCGTGCGTTCGAGGGCTACAACGACCCGCACACGCCGGAACGCTGGAACCCCAAACTCACCGTCGAGGAGACCAGCCCGGCGAGTGTGCTCGAGGTGGACCTGTTTCCGACGTGGTTGCGGATCGCGACACGGATGGCGGGGTGGAGCAAGCGGACGGCACGATCCGCGCGCAGCCTGAGGTTCAGCTTTTAGCGCCTTCCGCGCGTCGGGGGTGCGGCTCCGTTGCGTCGTGCGGCCGGCGCCGGCGGTCAGCTCAGGAACGGCCGGATGGCCAGCAGGTAGATCGCCAGCGCCCCCAGCGGGGCAAGCAGCAGCAGCCACGGCAGCTGCAGCGGAAACGACGTCGCCACCAGACCGGCGAAGCTAAACCCCACCGCCACAACGGCGGTCGTGCGGCTACCCAGGATCACCGGGACGGGCGTGCCGACCGCGTGGCGGCACACCAGGTAGGCGGTGGCGCACAACCCGGACAGCGCGACGCACGCCGGCGGAGGGTTCGACGTCAGGACAGTCACGGCCGCCAGCAGCACGGCAATGGTTGCGGCGGGCCGCAATACGGTATCCGCCGCGACCGCGATCAGGGCCGCGGCCGCCGATTCCGGCCGGCCGCCGGGGCCAATCCGACCATGAGCAAACCGAACCCGTGCGCTCCCACCCGCGCCGGCAGATTGGTTCGGCCGCTATCCACGCAGCCTCCCTCGGACCCGGCGGCGGCGACCAGGCAGCACACCCATCGGCTGTTCCAAACCTCGGTCGCCCGGCCACCACACGATGTCCACACCGACGGTGGCCATGTCGCGGTACATCGCCGAGCGCTGCAGCGCCCACATCCGATCCACCAGCGGATCCTGTTCGTCCTCGAACGGCGAACCCCCCCCCCCCAGGATGTCGACCGCCAGCACGACGTGGCCACGCCGGCGCAGATCGATGAGGGCGAGGGCGGATTCGGTGTAGAGCAGGGTGGAGAACGCGATGACGATTGCCCCGGCGGGCACCGCCACGCGCGACGCCAACGTGCCGGTGGTGTGCTCGAATCCGGCGCCAGCGGCCAGCACGGTGTCGAGCACCCGGTAGAACTGGCGTTGCCCGATATCGGCGCCGAGCCAGCGCGGGCGGTTGCCGCCCAGGGCGACGATCCCGGCCCGATCACCGTGCCGCAGCGCGGTTTGCACCACCTGCACCGCGCCCCGCACGATGCGCTCGGTGGCCTGCGTCGCCGGACCCGCCGGTTGCCGGTATCCGTCGATCAGCACCACCACGTCGGCCGCGCGGTCGGTCAGCCGCTGGGTCACGTGCAGCTGGCGGCGGCGCGCGCTCACCGCCCAATTCACTGCGCGCAGTTGGTCTCCGGGCACGTAGGGGCGAATGTCGGCGTATTCCACGCCGGGCCTGACATGCCGGGTCAGGTGGGCGCCCAGCCGGTCCAGCAGCTCGGTGTGCGGGATCGGCGTCGGCTGCGGCGGCGTGAGCGGAAACACGATCACCTCGGCGGCGTCCACCAGCGCGGTCCCGCTCAACAACCCGCCGCGGGCCAGCACGTCCACCCGCGCCGCGACGTGGTAGCGGCCCCAGCGCTGCGCGGTGGCCCGCACGGTTTTGCCGTGGCCCGAATCGGATTCGCCGACCTGCAGTTCCATTCCCTCGACGGGCGGAACCGTCAGCCGGACCACGCACGGGCCCTGCTCTTCGGTCACCCACACCGTCACGTGCGCCGGCTCGCCCTCGAAGCAGCGCTGCGTGTCGGGCTCGGCGTGCACGGCGACCGCCGGCACACGTGGCTGCCAGCTGATCGTGCCCAGCACCCCGAGCAGCGGCGCGGCGAAAACGATCAGCTGCCACCGGGCGCCGATCACGGCCGCGGCCAACGCGAACGCCGCGCAGGTGGCCATCGCCCGCGTCAATTCCTAAGCTCGCCAGCGGAACTCGGCCGAACGGGGTGCGGTCGCGCCGCGCTCATCCGGTTTGCCCGGGCCCGGCGCCGGTGCGGGGCACCGGCAGCCGGTGCAGCAGCTCGCCGATCACGTCGGCGCCCTGGATCTTGCGCACCCACATCTCCGGGCGCAGGGTGATCCGGTGCGCGACGGCCGCGGTGGCCAGCGCCTTGACATCCTCGGGGATCACATAGTCGCGGCCGAGCAGCAGCACCCGGGCGCGGGCCAGCTGCACCAGGTCCAGTTCGGCGCGCGGGCTGGCGCCCACCGCGACCTGCGGGTGGTGCCGGGTGGCGTTGGCCAGCGAGACCACATAGTGCAACACGTCCTCGTGCACCGTCACCTGCTCGACCGATTCGCGCATCGCCAGCAGGTCGTGCGCGTCGACGACCTGGTTGACCCCGGTTCGGGCGAACCGCGTTCCAGGCGCCGGCGCAGCATCGACGTCTCGTCCCGTTCGGACAGGTAGCGCAGCTCCAGCCGGATCGCGAACCGGTCCAGCTGCGCCTCGGGCAGCGGGTAGGTGCCCTCGTACTCGATCGGCTTGTCGGTGGCCAGCGCGATGAAAGGCTTTGGCAGCCGGTGTGTTTCGCCGTCGATGCTGACCTGGCCTTCGGCCATCGCCTTCAGCAGCGCCGCCTGCGTCTTCGGCGGGGTGCGGTTGATCTCGTCGGCCAGCAACAGGTTGGTGAAGATGGGCCCGGCCCGGAACGCGAAGCGGCCCGACTGCATGTCGTAGATCGTCGAGCCGAGCAGGTCGGTGGGCAGCAGGTCGGGGGTGAATTGCACGCGGGTGAATTGCAGGCCCAGCGCGGCAGCGAAGGACCGCGCGATCAGCGTCTTGCCCAGTCCCGGCAGGTCTTCGATGAGGATGTGGCCGCGGGCCAGAACCGCGGTGAGGATCAGCCGCAGCGCGGAGCGTTTCCCCACCACCACGCGTTCTATCTCGTCGAGAATCGCCTCGCAGTGTGCGGTCGTGGTTGCGGCCGGCAGAGTCATGGTCGGATCGCGCCCCCTGTCATACCTGGTCCAGCTTTCGCAGAATCTCTTCCAGCGCCGCGCGTCCCGGGCCGGGCTGGGCCCACCAGTGCGGGTGACGTTGTTGGGGTTGACCCACTCCCACAGTTCGGCGCCGAAGAGCATCTGCCCGGTCGCCTGGAAGAACGCCGGGTCCTTGGCTTGCCGTTGGCCGGTTGCGATCGCGTAGCGGCGGGCGAGCATCGGGCGCAGGTGCCGGTCCCAGTCGGCCCGGGTGGACTCCGACCACCGGATCGTCGTCTCGGCAGCCGCAAACCAGCGGCGCAGCGAATCGCCGAGATCGTCGTTCATCACGTGCGGGCTGAACCGCGCCTCGGTGAACAGGTTCACCAGCTGGACGGCGTTGTCGGCGTGCAGCGCATGGTGTTCCACCGCACGGGCCAGCACCTCGCTGGGGGTGTCGAAGTCCTGCGGCAGGGCGCCGGGAACGTGCGCCAGTTCGCGTTCCATCGCAGCGTAGCAGGCGATGATGGCCTCGCGTGGGTCGCGGCGCAGGTCGGCCATCTCGGCCAATCCGCGTTCGGCCGCACGCGCCAGCGACTCCGAATATGGTTGTGGCGCTGGGTTTTCGGCCGGTTTGTCGGGGACGGCCGGCGCCCACGACCGCCACCGGCGCCGCGCGCCGGCCACCGCTGCGGCGACGACCATCAACAGCATCGCGACGGTGCTGGCGAGCAGGATGCCCAGCGTGTCCTGCGACCCGTCGCGCGGACGCTGCGGGTGCTGCGGCGGCGGTGCCGGGAGTGCCGCCGGGTGCGGTGGCGGCGACGCACCGATGCCGGGCGGCGGGGCGGGCGCGAGCCCGTGCGACGCGAACAGCCGGGCCAACAGCATCACGATCAGCAGCCAGGCCACGATCACGCCGAGCCCGATCAGCAACACCCGCCAGGTCGGGCGGCCCCTGCCGGCGCCCAGCGCCTCCGACAGCGCGCCGGCGGGCGGAGCCGGCGCCCGCGGGTCCTTCAACCGCGCGACGATCGAGACCGCGATCAGCGCCAGCGTCACCGCAAGGATGGCCACCACCAGGCCCAGCGCCGCCCGGCCGCCCGCCTCGCTGCGCGTCGCGTCGTGTTGGGCGGGCAGGAACCCGCGCAGGGCGGCGGCGACCACGAGCAACAGAACGTCAGGGCGACGACCCGCCCTGTCGGCTTGTCCATCCCGGGCATCGGCACACCACTCGACCGGTTGCCTGCCGCTGGTGCAGCACTGGCTTTGCTCATACTTGCACGTCAGGCGGTCCCGGGGCCCAGAACCGCCCGCACCGCTTATGCACAGTTGGCGGTTCATCCACAGATTGGCCGCGGACCGATACTGTTCGAACACCTGTTCTATACGGTGGTGGCGTGGGCGCTTTCCTGTCATCGGAACAGGCGCGGCAGCGCATCACCGCCGCGCTCGACGCGATCGACGCTGCCCACGACGTGCTGCGGCACACCTCGTCGGATCTAGTCGGCACTGGCTTTCGGATCGACGTCGCCGAACGACTCGAGGCCCAGGACCACACCAATCGGGGGCTGATGTACCGCTTCTTCGGCGAAATCGCCGACCCTCCCGACGAGGCCGGGTCGTTGCCGGTGGCGCGCTCCATGCTGTGGGCGCGGCTGCGCGTCAGCCCGGGAGAACTCCGGCGTCGCTTCGCGCTCGCGGCCCGCATCCGACCGCGCCGTTCGCTGACCGGCCCGCCGCTGGACCCCGAACTGCCGGCGTTGGCGGCAGCGGTCGCCGCGGGCGCGGTCGGCGAGGACCACATCCGGGCGGTGTGCGTCGCGGTCGATGCCTCGCCCTGCGCGGTCCCCCGCTCCGCCGCGTCGGACGCCGAGCGCACGCTGGTACGGCATGCGGCCAAACTCGATGCCGCCGTGATCACCAAGCTGGGCCGGCGAATCGCCGACTATCTCAATCCCGACGGCGAGTTCAGCGACGTCGATCGCGCCCGCCGCCGGGGTCTGCACCTGGGGCGCAGGGCGTCGACGGGATGTCGCGGCTGTCGGGGCTGCTGGATCCCGAGACCCGCGCCTACTTCGAGGCCGTCGCATCGGCGGTGCGGCCCGGCCGTCACCAACCCGAAGGCGACGGCGATCCGCGGGCACGCGATGAGCGCACGCCGTCGCAGCGTTGCCACGACGCCCTCAAGCTCGGCCTGGAAGTCGCCGTCGCCTCGGGCGGTCTCGGCGTGCATCGCGGCCATCCGGTCACCGTGATCGCCAGCACCACGCTGGCCGAACTCGACCAGGCCGCGCAAGCGGTGGCCGACCCGTCGATTCCGATGCCCGCGCCGGCGCTGACGGGCGGCGGTCCACGATTGCCGATGCCGGACCTGATTCGCATGGCAGCCAAGGCAATTCACTATCTGGCGGTGTTCGACGAGCACACCGGTGGCCCTTGTATCTGGGGCGGCAGAAGCGCGTCGCGACCGCGGATCAGCGACTTACCGCTGCGAAGTGCATCATGCGCCGGACTGGGCGGACGGCGGCCGGACCGACGCGGACAAGCTGTTTTTCGCCTGCGGTCCCGACCATGGCGCGGTCAGCCGGGGCGATTGGCGCACCAGTGTCGGCGACGATGGGCGATTGGCCTGGACCGACGGCAACGGGCCACCCCATATCAACCGGGCACACCATCCCGACGAGCTGCTGCGCGGCGATCCCGACCCGCCCGAAAACGATTGACGGACGCGGCGATCGGCCGTCAAGCCGGTGTCGGCCCTCGGACGAAGGGATTGCCGGAGTTTCCGGTGGTCGTTTTGGTGCCGATCCGCCGGGTACCCGACGGGAGTCCATCCAATCGACATTGGGGAAACACATATGGACGACCGAAAGATTCACCTTGTGATCGCGCGCCGCCCACTGGCAACGCTCGCGCTGGCTGTCAGCGGAGCACTCGGCGCGGGGGTCGCGTCGGCAACCGCGTCCCACGCGATGCCGGGCACCGCAACCCGCCCCGCGGTGAGCTTCCTGCCGGACAACCCGCCGCCACCCGGGCCACCTGGACCGCCCGGTCCTCCCGGACCTCCCGGAGCGCCGGGCGCTCCGGGAGGTCCGGGAGGACCGGGCGCGGTGGGGCCACCCGGCGGGCCGGGGGCGGTAGGACCTGCCGGACCTCCGGGGCGCTAAACCCGCGAGCCGCGGTGGGGGACGGTGCAACGCCTCCCCCACCGCGGTAATGCGGGCCATAACCTAGTCCAAGCCGAAGGGACGGAAGCTGCCGTCCAGAACCTGCAGGTGACCGATGGTGCGTCCGGTGACCCTGCCGGGATCCACCAGCGCCAACTCCACTGCGGCCCGGGCGAATTCGTCCGACGACGCGGTGTCGTCGAAATCGCGGGCGTAGTAGGAAAGCCCCGGCGTGAGGATCGGTTTGGACGGCGACAGCGCATTGACTGCGATGCGATGGTCGGCGAGATCGTATGCCACACACTGGGTCAGGTGTTCGAGCGCGGCCTTGGATCCGCCGTACCCGGGCAGCACCCCGCCGCTGCGATCGGCGTACGGTCCGTCACCCGGCAGCCGGGAGACGACCGAAGTGATGTTGATGATCGCTCCGCCGCCCGCCCCGATCATGTCCGGGCACACCCTCTACATCAGTTCGTAGGCAGCGAAGACGGCGATGTCGAAATGCCGCCGGTAGGCGTGCAGCGGCGTGCTGACGAAGCCCGGCCAGCCCAGTTTGGCGCCGCCGGACTCCGGTTTGGCGCCGCCGGACTCCGGTTTGGCGCCGCCGGACTCCGGTTTGGCGCGCGCCTCATCACCGGGCGCCGGCGGCCTGCCAGGCGCGGTGAAGGCCGCATTGTTGACCAGAATCGTGATGGGGCCCAACTCCTCTCGAGCCGAATCCACCAGCCGCGCGACATCGTCGCGGTCGGTCAGATCGGCCCGCACCGGCACCGCGCGCCCACCGGTGGCCTCGATGTCGGCGACCGTGGACCCGATGGTGCCCGGCAACCGGTCGTCCCAGACTTGCTCGGTCCGCCCGGCGACCGCCACCGCGGCGCCCTCGCTCGCCAGGGCCAGCGCGATGGCCCGGCCCAGGCCGCGGCTGGCGCCGGTGACGATCGCGGCGCAGCCGGCCAGCCACCCCGTCACCGCCGCACCCCGTGCACCACGATGGCCGTCGTCTGCTCCACCCACGCGTCGTCGAGTTCCTCCTCCGGGCACAGCAGCATCCGCAGCATCGTCGCTCCCCCGATCAACTCGATCAACCGGTCCGGATCCACGTCGGGATGCGCCTCGCCGCGGTCCACCGCCTCGCGCAACCGCACCCGCACCGCAGTGAACAGGTCCGCGAACCGCGACATCACCCGGGCGTTGAGCGCGGGATCGGCTGTCATGTCGGCCACCAGGCCGGGCAGCGCGGCGCGCACCACCGGCGTGGTGAACACGTCGCGCGTGGCCTCGATCATCATCCGCATGTCGGCGGCGATGTCGCCGGCCGGCGCCTCCAGCGCGGTCGGGGCCGTCGGGAAGGCCGCCTCGTGCACCAGTTCGGCCTTGCTCGACCAGCGCCGGTACAGCGCCGATTTGGTGGTGCCGGCACGCTCGGCGACCGCCGCCAGACTGATCTTCGAATAGCCCGTTTGGACAAGCAGTTCCGCGGTCGCCGATAGGATGGCCGAGTCGATGCGCGGATCGCGGGGGCGGCCGGCGCCGGGGGCCTTGCCAAGGCCGGACGGGTCTGCTTCCATAACGCTACCTACCGTATCGTAATTGCTGCGAAAAGTCTCGAGGAATGGAGGCACCGGTGGCTACAGAACCGGCGGTCGACAACGTCGACCGACTGCAGCGCTCGAGCCGCAACGTCACCACCGTGCCAGCGGTGATGTCACGCTGGCTTTCCACCGTACTGCCGGACGGCGCCGAACCCGAGGTGACCGTGGAAAGCGGCGTGGATTCGACGGGCATGTCGTCGGAGACCATCATCCTGACCGCCCGGTGGCGGCAGGATGGACGCCCGACCGAGCAGAAGCTGGTCGCGCGGGTGGCCCCGACCGCCGAGGACGTCCAGGTCTTCCCGACCTACCGGCTCGACCACCAATTCGAGGTGATCCGCAAGGTCGGTGAGCTGACCGACGTGCCGGTGCCCCGGGTGCGCTGGCTGGAGAACACCGGCGAGGTGCTCGGCACCCCGTTCTTCGTGATGGACTACGTCGACGGGCTGGTGCCGCCCGACATCATGCCCTACACGTTCGGCGGCAACTGGTTCGCCGATGCGCCCGCCGAGCGGCAGCGCGAACTGCAGGACGCTACCGTCGGCGTGCTGGCCAAGCTACACTCGATTCCCAACGCGACGAACACCTTCGGCTTCCTCACCGAGGGGCAGACCGGTGACACGGCGCTGCACCGGCGCTTCAACTGGGTGCGGTCCTGGTATGACTTCGCGGTGCCCGACATCGGCCGCTCGCCGCTGCTGGAGCGCACCTTCGACTGGCTGGAGGCGCACTGGCCGGCCGCGGCGGACGCCGCCGAGCCGGTGCTGCTGTGGGGCGACGCCCGGGTGGGCAATGTGTTGTACCGCGACTTCGTCCCGGTTGCGGCGCTGGGCTGGGAGATGGTGACCCTGGGGCCGCGCGAACTCGACGTATCGTGGATGATCTTCGCGCACATGGTTTTTCAGGATCTCGCCGGTCTGGCCACGCTGCCCGGCCTGCCCGGGGTGATGCGCGAGGACGACGTGTGCGCCACCTATGAACGGCTGACCGGCGGCGAGATCGAGGACCTGCACTGGTTTTACGTGTACTCCGGGGTCATGTGGGCGTGCGTGTTCATGCGCACCGCCGCCCGCCGGGTGCATTTCGGCGAGACCGAAAAACCCGACGACGTCGAATCGCTGTTCTACCACGCGGGATTGATGAAAAGACTTATAGGAGAAGAGTGATGCTCGGACCGCTCCACGAATACCCGGTACATCAGATCCCGCAGCCCATCGCGTGGCCGGGCTCCTCAGACCGCAACTTCTACGACCGCTCCTACTTCAACGCCCATGACCGCACCGAGAACATCTTCGTCATCAGCGGCATCGGCTACTACCCCAACCTCGGGGTCAAGGACACGTTCTTCCTTGTCCGGCGCGGGGACACCCAGACCGCGGTGCACCTGTGCGATGCCATCGACCAGGACCGGCTCAACCAGCACGTCAACGGCTACCGGATCGAGGTGAAAGAGCCGCTGCGCAAGCTGCGTCTGGTGCTCGACGAAACCGAAGGCGTAACAGCCGATCTCACCTGGGAGGGGCTGTTCGACGTGGTGCAGGAGCAGCCGCACATCCTGCGTTCGGGCAACCGGGTGACGCTGGACGCGCAGCGCTTCGCCCAGCTGGGCAGCTGGAGCGGGCGCATCGTCATCGACGGCCAGGAGATCGCGGTCGACCCCGCGACCTGGATCGGCAGCCGCGACCGGTCCTGGAGCATCCGGCCAATCGGGGAGCCCGAGCTGGCCGGCCGGCCCGCCGATCCGCCGTTCGAGGGCATGTGGTGGCTGTACGTCCCGATGGCGTTCGACGACTTCGCAATCGTGCTGATCATCCAGGAGCAGCCCGACGGGTTCCGCTCGCTCAACGACTGCACCCAGATCTGGCGTGACGGCCGGGTGGAGCAGCTGGGCTGGCCGCGGGTCAAGACCCACTACCGCTCCGGCACCCGGATCCCCACCGGCGCGACCATCGAGGCCAGCGCCCCCGACGGCACGCCGGTGCACTTCGACGTGGAGTCCAAGCTGCCGGTGCCGATCCACGTCGACGGCGGCGACTCGGACTGGCTGCACGGCATGTGGAAGGGCGAGAAGTTCACCGAGCGGCTGACCTACGACATGACCGACCCGGCGATCATCGCGCGCTCCGGCTTCGGGGTGATCGACCACGTGGGCCGGGCGATCTGCCGCGACGGCGACAAGGCCCCGGTGGAGGGCTGGGGCCTCTACGAGCACGGCGCGCTGAGGCGCCACGACCCATCCGGA
Source organism: Mycobacterium lepraemurium (assembly GCA_002291465.1). Classification (GTDB taxonomy): domain Bacteria; phylum Actinomycetota; class Actinomycetes; order Mycobacteriales; family Mycobacteriaceae; genus Mycobacterium; species Mycobacterium avium. Next base: position 3,293,537 of record CP021238.1, read on the forward strand.
TTCTCCGACTGGTTAACGGTCGCGCCGCAACCGGTACGCCGCCCCGGGGTGGTCGTCGCCCAGCAGCGGCCCGGCGGCCCCCAGGCGTTCGCGCAGCGTCGAACCCGGCCCCTGCTCGGGCACAACGAATTTCGCGAAATCGACGAAGGTTCCCGGGGTGGTCACGTAGGCGACGTTGAACCCGTCGACGTCGGCGTCGTCGACCCAACGCTCGAGTTCGTCGGCGACCTCGGTCGGCGACCCCACCAGCACCGGGCCGCGCCCGCCGATGCCGATCTCGGCGGCCAGCTCGGCCACCGTCCAGGCCCGCCCCGCTGTGGTGAACGACGCCAGCGCCGAGCGGTTGGCGTCGGTTTCCACGTAGGTCAGCGGTTCGTCGGGGTCCAGCTCGGCCAAATCCACCCCGCTCCAGCCGCCGAACAGGGCCAGCGCCCCGCGGGGGCTGACGAAGCGCCGGTATTCGGCCAGTTTGGCAACGGCCGCGTCGTGCGTCTCGGCGACCACCGGGGTCACCATGGTGAACACCTTGACCGCCCGCGGGTCCCGGCCCAGCTGCGCGGCGGCCGTCCGCAGCGCCCGCACGGACTCGCGCACCACCTGCGCCGTCGGCCCGGAGACGAAGACCGCCTCGGCGTGGGCCGCGGCGAAGCGGATGCCGCGCGGTGAGGCCCCGGCCTGGAACAGCACCGGGGTGCGTTGCGGCGACGGCTCGCACAGGAACGGCCCGGGCACCGAGAAGTAGCGGCCCTTGTGCTCGATGTCGTGCACCTTGGCGGGGTCGGTGAACACGCCGCGCTTGCCGCCGGTCGCGCAGCACGGCGCCGGCCTCCCACGAGCCCTCCCACAGCTTGTAGCAGACCTCCAGATATTCGTCGGCGATCTCGTAGCGCTGGTCGTGCGGGATCTGGGCGTCCAGGCCCAAATTGCGTGCGGCACTGTTCAAATAGGATGTGACGATGTTCCACGCCACCCGGCCACCGGTGAGGTGGTCCAGCGTGGAGAGCCGGCGCGCCAGGGCATACGGCTGCTCGTAGGTCAGCGACAGGGTGATGCCGAATCCCAGCGTCTCGGTCACCGCCGCCATCGCCGAGACCGCGGCGCTCGGTTCGTTGACCGGGAACTGCGCGGCGTCGACGACGGCGGCGTCGCGGGAGGCGCCGTAGATGTCGTGGACTCCGAGCACGTCGGCCAGGAACAGCGCGTCGAACCCGCCCGCCTCCAGCGTGCGGGCCAGCTCCGTCCAGTAGCTCAGCTCGCGGTACCGGTGGCCCTGGTCGTCGGGGTGCCGCCACAGCCCGGCCGACTGATACCCGACGCAGGCCATGTCGAAGGCGTTGAGGTAGATCCGGCGGGCCGCGCTCATCCGATCGGCTCCCCGCGCGTCTCCCGGGCCACGCAGGCGGCGCCCACGGTGATCGCCGCCAGCACCGCGAAATAGCCGACGATCGCCGTGGCCGACCGCCCCCGGCGACCAGCAACGACGCCGCGATCAACGGCGCGAACCCGCCGGAGAGCACGGCGCCGATGTGATATCCCAGGCTCGATCCGCTGTAGCGCACCCGGGTGTCGAACAGTTCGGCGAACCAGGCGGCCTGCGGACCGTGCATCGCATCGTGAACGACGTTGACGCCGAACACGATTGCCACCACCACCACCAGCACCGCCGAGCCGGTGCCGGCGAAGAACAACACCAGCGCCGCGACCGATGCCAGGGCGCCGAACAGATACGGCGGCCGCCGCCCGACGCTGTCCGGCAGCAGCGCCCAGCCCGGCGTGCTGAGAAACCCCAGGGCCGACGAGATCAGCACCGCGACCAGCCCCACCCCGCTGCCCTTGCCGAATGAATCCTGAAGGTAGCTAAGCGAATACGTGGTCAACAGCACGAACAGCCCGATCTGCGACAGGCGCAGGCCGGTGGTGATGACGACGTTGCGCGCGTCGGTGCGCAGCACCTGCACGATCGGCAGCCGGGCCAGCTCGTCGCGGCTTCTCAGCCGGTCGAAGACTTCGGCGTCGGTGAGCCGCAGCCGCACGAACAGACCGACCGCCACCAGAAAGATGCTGAGCAGGAACGGGATCCGCGATCCGAAGCCGAGGAAGACGGCGGGCCCGGTGGCCTTGCGGACACCGAAGAACACCAACGTCGCCAGCAGCATGCCGGCCGGAGAGCCCAGCTGGGTGAAGCTGCCGAACAGGCCGCGACGGCCCGGCGGCGCATGCTCCACCGACAGCACCGCGGCCCCACCCCATTCCGCGCCCACGGCCAGCCCCTGCACCACCCGCAGCGACGCCAGCAGGGCCGGCGCCGCCAGCCCGGCCTCGGCGTAGGTCGGCAGCGCCCCGATCGCGGTGGTGACCAAACCCATCACCAGCAGCGCGGCCACCAGCACGGTCTTGCGGCCCAGCCGGTCGCCGAAGTGGCCGGACAGCACCGCACCGAGCGGGCGGGCGCCCAATCCGGCGGCGCAGGTGGCGAACGAGGCCAGCGTCCCGGCGGACGGCGAGATGATGGGGAAGAACAGCGGTTTGAACACCAGCGCCGACGCGGTCGCGTAGAGGTAGAAGTCGTACCACTCGTGCCGATCATGCTGCCCGCAGCGACGGTGCGCAGCTCCGGCCGGGCAGGAAGGTCGCCGGCCGAAGCGGCGGCCGGGCTAGTCAGGGTCACGTGGTTGCAGGGTAATGAGCCCGTCGGCGCCGGCGAATGTTTGCCATCGCCGTGATGCGAACGCCGAGCGGATGCGCTGGGGCTTTGCCACAATTCGCCGACAAACCCCGCGAAATGCGGTTCACTAGAGCGCGTGTCAGGGCCGCCGCGGATCGTCGACGTCGTCGTGGTCGGCGCCGGCTTTGCCGGGCTGGCCGCGGCCCGCGAGCTCAACCGGCAGGGCCATGACGTGGTGGTCTTCGAGGGCCGCGACCGGGTGGGCGGGCGGTCGTTCACCGGCAGCGTCGCCGGGCTGCCGGCCGATCTGGGCGGGACGTTCGTCGGGCCCACCCAGGACGCGGTGCTGGCGTTGGCGACCGAACTCGAGGTGCCGACCACCCCGACGCACCACGAGGGCAAGAACCTGATCCACTGGCGCGGCTGGACGCACGCCTACCACGGCACCATTCCCAAGCTTTCCCTGACCGGCTTGCTGGACATCGGCCGGCTGCGCTGGCAGTTCGACCGGATCGCCCGCAGCATTCCGCTGGCGGCGCCGTGGGAGGCCCGGCGGGCGGCCGAACTAGACGGCCTGTCGCTGGGCGGCTGGCTGCGCTCGGTGCGCGCCACCACCTCGTCGCACGCCCTGCTGGCGATGGTGGCCCGGGTGACCTGGGGATGTGAGCCCGACGAGGTGTCGATGCTGCACGCCGCCCGGTACGCGCACGCGGCCGGCGGGCTGGACCCGCTGCTCGACATCGAGGACGGCGCCCAACAGGACCGCTTCCCCGGCGGCACCCAGCAGATCGCCGCGGCCGCGGCCGCCGAACTGGGTGCACGGGTGGTGCTGGGCGCGCCGGTGCGCCGGATCGAGCGGCACGGCGCGGGCGTGACCGTGCGCACCGACCTCGGCGACACCGAGGCCGGGTTCGTCATCGTGGCCATCCCGCCGGCGCATCGCGCCACGATCGAGTTCTCCCCGCCGCTGCCCGCCGAGTACGAGCAGCTGGCCCGGCACTGGCCGCAGGGCCGGCTCAGCAAGGCGTACGCGGCCTATTCCACCCCGTTTTGGCGGGCCGACGGTTTCTCCGGGCAGGCGCTGTCGGACGAGGGCCCGGTTTTCATCACCTTCGACGTCAGCCCGCACCCGGACGGCCCGGGCATCCTGATGGGTTTCGTGGACGCCCGCGCCTTCGACTCGCTGCCCGCCGAACAGCGCCGCCGCGACGCATTGCGTTGTTTCGCAACTCTTTTCGGCGACGACGCGCTAAAACCCCTCGACTATGTCGATCACCGTTGGGGCGCGGAGGAATTCGCGCCGGGCGGACCCACCGCGGCGGTGCCGCCGGGGTCGTGGACGCGGTTCGGGCGGTGGCTGCGCGAACCCGTCGGTCCGATCCACTGGGCCGGCACCGAAACCGCCGACGAGTGGACCGGATTCCTCGACGGCGCCATCCGCTCTGGCCGGCGCGCGGCCGCCGAGGTCACCGCCCTGCTATGAGCTGATCCGGTGGGTGGGCAGGTCGCGGGTCGCCGATTCGGCGAGCGCCCGCAGCCGCCGGTTCACCTGTCGCGGGTGTTCCAGCATCGAGCAGTGCCCGCCGGGCAGCTTGCACCAGCTCGATCAGATTCAGCAGGCTGCCAGCGATCCTGCGGGACTGGCCGATCGGTGTCAGCCGGTCCCGTTCGCTGCCGATGACCAGCGTCGGCACCGTCAACCCGGCCAGGTCCAGGTAGCGCGACCCCAGGGCGGAGACCAGCGCCCGCGCGCAGCCGGCCCACCCCGCCGGGGCGGTGTTCTCGAATAGCTCGTAGACCAGCCGGGCGGTGGCCGGGTCGGCGTCGCACCCGGTGGCCAGCAGCGCGACCAGATGACGGCTCGGGACGCGGGCCGCCCGCGGGACCGCGAACCCGGCGAACGCGCCGATCAGCGCGCGCCCGGCCAGCACGCGGGCCGGCGACAGGCCCGGCGGCACCGAGAGCAGCTGCACCTGCCGGATCAGCTCACCGGTGGTGGTGTTGATCAGTGCGACGGCGTCCGAGCGCCGGGAAACCTTGTGCCGGTAGCGGTTTGACCAAGCGGCGATGGTGATTCCGCCCATCGAGTGCCCGGCCAGCACCGCCCGCTCGTGCGGCGCCAGCGTCGCCTCCAGCACCGAATCCAGGTCGGCGGCAAGGTGTTTGAGGCTGTAGCCTGTGGCCTTCGGCATGCCGCTGCGGCCGTGGCCGCGATGGTCGTAGGCGATCACCCGGTAGCCGCGGGCCAGGTCGTCGATCTGGTATGCCCAGGCGCGGATGGCGCAGGTGCTACCGTGGGTCAGCACGATCGGATACCTGTCCGGCGGACCGAACACCTGGGCGTGCAGCCGGGTGCCGTCGACCGCCCGGACCGTGCCGGTGCGACTCGGCGGCAACCGGTCGGGGAACGGGTCCGTTCGAGCCCTCATCGCCGCTCCCCCCTCGAACGCGGCCCCGTCGCCGCAGCTAAAGGACCAGACGATCTTATCGCCAAGTTCGGTTCGCTTTTGGCAAATCTGGCAAACGATTCTTATCTCTCGCACTTCTGCCACACCGCCGTCTGTTGCCGCAGCGTGGTGTGCGGGCTCTGGCCGTAGGTCTGCCGGTAGAGCACCGCGAACCGTCCGGTGTGCGCGAACCCCCAGCGCTGGGCGATCTCGGTGACCGTCGAGGAGGCGGTCGTCGCGGCCACCAGCTCCTGGTGCGCGCGACTGAGCCGGACCCGGCGCATGTACTCGGTCGGGGTGGTGTCGAGCTGGCGGCGGAACAGGTACTGCACCGCGCGGGGCGTCAGATGCACCGAGGCCGCGACATCGTTGATGCCTATGTCCTCGGCGGCGTGGCGGTGGATGAAAGACACCGCCTCCTTGGGGGTTTCGGGCAGGGCGAGATCGCTGACCGGGTCCTGCTCGGTCAGGTTGGACGGAACGGCACGTGCAACGGCCGGGCGGGGCGGGGCTGGCCGCCCTGCTCGCGGCCCGGACCGAGGCGCCGGTGGTGTTGATCACCGGCATCGCCGACGACGACGCCGGCCGGGCGCTGCACGATCTGCTGAGCTGCTCGGGGGTTCGGGTGCTGGCGCTGCCGGTGCGGAACGACGGTGTGCAAGATCAGGATCCGAGCCCACGGCCAGTCGGTGCTGCGGCTCGATCACGGCGACGCGACCCCGGTCGACGGGCCGCTGCCGACCGCGGCGGCCGACGCCCTGGCCGATGCCCGGGCGATCTGCGTCGCCGACTACGGCGCGGGGGTGACCGCGTTGCCGGCGGTCCGGGCGGCGCTGACCGAGTCGGCCCGCCGCGCCCCGGTGGTCTGGGACCCACATCCGCGCGGCGCGCCGCCGGTGCCGGGATTCGCGCTGGCGACACCGAATCATGAAGAGGCGCGGGGCTTTTGCCACGACGACGGCTCGGGTGACGGCGGTGAGGCGCTGCTGCGGACCGGGCCCGCGTCCTGGCCGCGCTGGCCTGCGTCGACGCGGTGGCCGTCTTCGACGGCCTGACCCCCGAACGCATGCTGGAGGATTTGCGTCCCGACATCTGGGTCAAGGGCGGCGACTACGTGGCCGCCGAGCTGCCGGAGGCCGACGTGGTGTACCGGCACGGCGGCGAGGTGGTGATCCTGCCCACGGTGGCCAGTTATTCGTCGTCCCGCTTGATCGCCGCGGCGGCCACCCGCCGCCCAGAGTAGCGAAAGGTGTTGATATGAAAGCACAATCACTGGAAGGCGTATTGATCTCCGGCGGTTCTTCCGGCCTGGGCGCGGCCACGGTGGCCGCGGTGGCCGACCGCGGCGGGGTGCCGCTGGTGATCGACCGGAAACCGCCGGCCGCCGACGCGCCCTACATCGGTTGCGATCTGGCCGACACCGACGCGGTGGCCAGCGCCGTCGAGTCGCTGGCCGGCAAGGTGGGCGGCCGCATCACCGGGGTGTTCACCCCGGCCGGCATCGACTCGTGCGGCACCCTGGAACAGGTCCCGGCCAAGGACTGGGAGCAGGTGATCGCCGTCAATCTGGTCGGGACCGCCGCGGTGATCCGGGCCGCCCTGCCATACCTGAAGGCCACCGGGGGCCGCATCGTCACCTGCGCGTCGACGCTGGGCATCAAGGCGGTCAGCGACGCCACCGCCTACTGCGCATCCAAGTTCGGGGTGGTCGGCTTCACCCGCGCGCTGGCGGCCGAGCTGACGGGCCAGGTCGGCGTGACGCTTCTCATCCCCGGCGGAATGCACACCCCGTTCTTTGACGGGCGGCCCGAACAGTACAAGCCGCCGGCCGACGCCAAACTCAACCAGCCCGAGGACGTCGCCCAAACGGTGCTCTTCGCGCTCTGTCAACCGGCCGGCTGCGAGGTGCGCGAGATGGTGGTGTGCGCCTCGACGGAGTCGTCGTGGCCCTAGCGGCCGACGCCACCCGGGCCGGGCCGCGGGAGCGCATCGTGGTGTTGCGCGCCCTGGGACTCGGCGACCTACTGACCGCGGTGCCCGCCCTGCGCGGGCTGCGCCGGCACTACCCCGACGCCCGGGTGATGCTGGCCGCTCCGGACCGCTACCGCGAGCTGGCCATGCTCACCGGCGCCGTGGACGAGCTGCTGCCCACCGCCGGACTCGGCGACGTGCAGCCGCTCACCGACGCGCCGACGCTGGCGGTCAACCTGCACGGCTGCGGCCCGCAGAGCATCGACCACCTGCTGGCCTGGGAACCCCGATCGGTGATCAGCCATTGCCACGACTGCCATCCCGGCCTGCCCGGGCCGCGCTGGCGCGTCGACCTGCACGAGGTGCAGCGCTGATGCGCCCTGTTGGAGTGGGCCGGAATCCCTTGCGAATCAACGGATATCCTCCTTGAACTCCCGCCCATCCCGCGGGACGAGACCGGCGCCGTGTTGATCCACCCCGGGGCGTCCGCGCCGGCCCGGCAATGGCCGCCGGACCGGTTCGCGGCGGTGGCCGCGGCGCGGCGGTGGCCGCGGCGCGGCGGGACGACGGCCACGAGATCCTGATCACCGGATCACCGAGCGAATTCGACCTCGCGCACACCGTCGCCCGCGCCGCCCGGTTGCCGCGCACCGCCGTGGTGTCCGGAGTCCTCGACCTGCCGGCGCTGACCGCGCTCGTGGCCGACAGCCGGATGGTGATCTGCGGCGACACCGGTGTGGCGCACCTGGCCGCCGCGACCGGCACCGCCTCGGTGGTGCTGTTCGGCCCCACCTCCCCGCGGCGGTGGGGACCGCGCGGGCCGGCGACGCACGCCGCGCTGTGGGCCGGCCGCAGCGGCGACCCGCACGCCGCGACGCCGTACCCCGGGCTGCTCGCGCTGACCGTCGCGCAGGTGCTGTCGGCCTGCCGCGGGGTGCTGGGAGAGACGGCATGAGCACCGAGCCGTTCGTCGGCGTGGTCGGTGTCGGCTACGTGGGCCTGACCACCGCGGTCTGCGTGGCCGCTGCAGGGCGCAAGACCGTTGCGGTGGACATCAACCCGGACCGGGTGGGCAGGCTGCGCGCCGGGGTGGCGGTGATCGACCTGCTCGGCCGCGTGCTGCGCCGCGGCGCCGCGGTGGCGCTGAAATCGACCGTCCCGGTCGGTACCACGTCGGCCATGGCACAGCGGCTGTGCCACAAGGGGATTCGTGTCGTCTCCACGCCCGAGTTCCTGCGCGAGGGACGCGCGATCGACGATTTCCGCAACCCGGACCGGCTGGTGATCGGCAACCACGACGAACTGGCGGCCCAGCCGGTGCACCAGGCCTACGGCCTGGCCGGACACCGGGTGCTGCGGATGAGCCCGGAAAGCGCCGAGCTGGCCAAGTACGCCAGCAACGCCTTTCTGGCCGTCAAGCTGTCCTACACGAATTCGCTGGCGGCGCTGTGCGCGCGGGTGGGCGCCGACCGGCGGATCGGCGCGGAGTTCTTGCGCCCGGGCCCGGTTTGGGGCGGTTCCTGCCTGCCCAAGGACACCGCGGCGCTGCTGGACATCGCGCACCGGCACCGGGTGTCCTTCGCCGAAGTGGAGGCCGCCCGGCAGACCAACACCGCGCAGGCGCGACGCATCGTCACCGCGCTGCGGCGCACCCTCGGCCGGCCGTTGTCGGGCTGCCGGATCACCGCGCTCGGGCTCACCTTCAAGGCCGCCACCAGTGACACCGGGAGTCGCCGGCGCTGGCGGCATGCCGCGAACTGGCCGCGGCCGGCGCCCAGGTGGCCGGCTACGACCCGCAGTTGCCCAACATCGACCCCGCCGTCCTGCAGCAAAACCGGGTGACCGCGGTCGACGACCCGTACCGGGCGGCCAAGGCCGCCGACGCGGTCGTGGTGCTGACCGAATGGCCGCAGTTCCGCAGCCTCGACTGGCGGGCCGTCGCACAGGACGCGCCGCTGGCGGTGGTGCTGGACGCCAGGAATTCGCTGGACCCGGCCACCGTGCGGGAAGCCGGCCTTCGCTATATGGGAAACGGTGTGCAACAAGGGTTTTAACTGTTCGTGGCGGGCACCGGCGGCCGTCGGTGCCGCGCCGGCGGATGGCAGGTGGCTGGGAGTCGGCTGACCGGGGCGGCGGCAGCGAATAACACCGGCGAATCCGGGTAACCCGGCTCGTGTGGGACGTGCCGAGGCCGCCGCCGCGGTGGCAGCCTGCCTGGTTCAACCACCAGCCACAGACCCACCCACCAGCACGGTCGGCCGTTTGCCGAGGAGGGAAGACATGTCCAACAAGAGGTTTCCGACTATCTGCTCGAGTGTTTGCGGGCGTGGGGCGTCGAGCATGTATTCGGGTACCCCGGCGACGGCATCAACGGGCTGCTCGCCGCGTGGGGTCGCGCCGACAACAAGCCGCAGTTCATCCAGTCGCGGCACGAGGAGATGAGCGCCCTTCAGGCGGTCGGCTACGCGAAGTTCACCGGCCGGGTGGGCGTGTGCGCGGCGACCTCCGGCCCCGGCGCCATCCATCTGCTCAACGGCCTCTACGACGCCAAACTCGACCACGTCCCGGTGGTGGCCATCGTCGGCCAGACCAACCGCACCGCGATGGGCGGCAACTACCAGCAAGAGGTCGACCTGCTCAGCCTTTTCAAGGACGTCGCCAGCGACTACGTCCAAATGGTCACCGTGCCCGAGCAATTGCCCAACGTGCTGGACCGCGCGATCCGCATCGCGATGACCCAGCGGGCCCCGACGGCGCTGATCATCCCGGCCGACGTGCAGGAGCTGCCGTATTCGCCGCCCGAGCACGCGTTCATGATGGTGCCCTCCAGCCTGGGCATCGAATACCCGGCCATCGCCCCGGAGGACGCCGCCATCGCCCGCGCGGCCGAGATCCTCAACGCGGGCAAGACGGTGGCCATGCTGGTCGGCATCGGCGCCCGCGGGGCGCACCAGGAGCTGGCCGAGGTCGCCGACCTGCTCGGCGCCGGCGCGGCCAAGGCGCTGTTGGGCAAGGACGTGCTGTCCGACGAATTGCCTTGGGTCACCGGCTCTATCGGGCTTTTGGGCACGCGGCCCAGCTATGAGCTGATGCGCGACTGCGACACGTTGCTCACGGTCGGATCCAGCTTCCCCTATACGGAGTTCTGCCGGAGTTCGGGCAGTGTGGGCGGTGCAGATCGACATCGACGGCCGGCTCATCGGGATGCGCTACCCCTACGGGGTGAACCTGGTCGCCGACGCGAAGGCCGCACTGCGCGCGCTGATTCCACACCTGAAGCGCAAGGAGGACCGGTCCTGGCGGGAAGGCATCGAGAAGAACGTGGCCCGCTGGTGGGAGACCATGGACAAGGAGGCGATGGTCAGTGCGGACCCGATCAACCCGCTGCGGCTGTTCTCCGAGCTGTCCCCGCTGCTGCCCGACAACGCCATCGTGACAGCCGATTCCGGCTCGTCGGCCAACTGGTACGCCCGCAATCTGCGCTTCCGCGGCAACATGCTCGGCTCGCTGTCGGGCACGCTGGCGACGATGGGCCCCGGGGTCCCGTACGGCATCGGCGCCAAGTTCGGCCAGCCGGACCGGCCCGTCATCGTGTTCAGCGGTGACGGCGCCATGCAGATGAACGGTATGGCCGAACTGATCACCGTCAAACGGTACTGGAAAGAATGGAAAGATCCGCGGCTGATCATCGCGGTGCTGCACAACAACGACCTCAACCAGGTCACCTGGGAGATGCGGGCGATGGCCGGCGCGCCGAAATTCGTTAAGTCGCAAAACCTTCCGGATGTCGACTTCGCCGCGTTCGCGGCCGGGCTGGGTTGAACGCGATGGCCATCAAGGATCCTGACGAGTTATCCGACGCGTGGCGAAGCGACCTGTCGGCCGACCGTCCCACCGTGCTGGACGTCTACACCGATCCCGACATGCCGCCGATCCCGCCGCACGCCACCTGGGAGCAGTTCAAGTCGGCGACCGCGGCGGTGCTCTCCGGCGACGAGGACCGCACCGGCTTCGTCAAGGTCGGCCTGAAAACCAAGATGCAGGAGTTCTTGCCGCACAAGAAAAGCTGACCGCGGCCGTTCAGCCCAGCGCGGAGCGGGCACTGCGCAGGTCGTCGACGAACAACCGGTAGACCTCGTCGTGCCGTTCGCTGCGGTCGCGCAGCACCGACGACGGGTGCACCGTCGCCACCAGCACCGGCTCGGGCGCCACGTCGGGCATCACCTCGGGCGAGGCCGGCAGCTTGAGCGGTTGGCCGCGTTGGGTGGAGACCCGAAAGCTGGTTCCCAGCAACGATTGTGCGGCGGTGGCCCCCAGACACACGATGACCCAGGGGTGCACCGCCTCGATCTCGGCGATCAGCCAGGGCCGGCAGGCGGCGATCTCGGTACGGCCCGACTTCTGGTGGATCCGCCGTTTGCCGTCCTTGCGGGTGAACTTGAAATGCTTGACCGCGTTGGTCTGATAGGTCAGCCCGGGATCGATGCCGGCGTCGTGCAGCGCCCGGGCCAGCAGCCGCCCGGCCGGGCCGACGAAGGGTGCACCGGCGCGGTCCTCCTGGTCGCCGGGCTGCTCACCCACCAGCATGATCGGGGCACCCGGATGTCCGTTGCCGAACACCGTCTGGGTGGCGTCGGCGAAAAGTGAACAGCCGCGGCATGTTTCGGCCGCGTGCTTGAGCGCCTCGATGTCCCGCTGCTCGGGGAGGTAGCGGTCGGCGCCCGGGGCCTTCGAAGTCGCGGTCATGGTAGGGGGCGGCGAGGTGCCCCCACTCCCCCACCGAGCGGGGGTACCTCGCCTGGGATGGCCGTCAGTCCTTGCCGACGATGACGTCGCGGGCTCGGTCGAGCATCGCGGCGAACGGGCCGGCGGCCAGGTTGGCCGGTTGCGATTCCACCCCGGCGTGCGGCCGGGTGGGCGCGATCGCTTCGGCCAGTTTGGCGGCGCGGCCCATCCGTTCCAGCTGGTCGCCGCTCAATTCCTGGCCCAGCTTGGCGAACTCGTCGTGCTCCTCGTGCTCGGCGTGATCGATCACCGCGTCCCGCAGCTTGGTGAGCTCGCGGTTGAACTCCTCGCTGTCGACGTCGAGCTTTTCCAGCTTCTGCAGCGCGGTCTTGGCCTGGTCTCTTCGTGCAGTCGTTCCTCGACCACGCCTGCCCCGCCGGCGATCTTGCGCTTGGCGCGCGGATGCACGATCTCCTCTTCGGCGGTCTCGTGCACGGCGAGCAGGCGCCGCAGTTCGATGAAGGCCTCCTCGCGCGCCTTTCCGGACGCTGCCAACGTGTTGGCGAACATCGCCTTGATCTGCTGGTGCTGGCTGACCAGAAAGTCGACCACGTCGGTGGGCGACTTGATGGCGGTCGGTGCCATGCTGTCCCTCCCATCTGCTCTGGTTCGGCGCGCAGGGCTGTTGCGCGCTCTGGTTGCGGCTACCCGAGCCACCCGGGGGTCAAACGGGTGTGGCGGTGGGCCAGGCGGGGTATGTCCTGGAAAAACAGGGCGGGAGGCAGAAAGTTGCGCGCGGGAGTGGGTTCCGGTGGGGTGCTGCGCGGCGGCGCGCTGACAGGCGTGCTGGCGGTGAGCGTCGGTGCGCTGGTCATGAGCGTGGCCTGCTCGCGGCCCGGCGCGGCGGCCGAAAGCGCGCCCGAGCTGACGGTCTGGCCGGTGGGCACGGCGCTGCACCAGCCGGTGTGGTCGTATCGCGGGCACACCCTGGTGGCCGTCACCGAGGATCAGCGGGTGGCCGAGGTCGCCGGGGATCGCACCGCGGCGGCGACCACCCGGTTGTCGGCGCCGCTGGCGGCGGGACGCAATCTGCAGATCAGCACCAAGGATCCGGCGGTGGTTTTCGTGCCGCAGCCCACGCGCGGCCGGGTGGCCGTCGTCGATCTGCAAAGTCTGCGCCAGGTGGGCGATTTCGACGCCGGGCCCGCCCCGGCCTACCTGTCCGAGGACGCCGGGTTGCGGATGCTGCTGGCGCTGCCGTCGGACGGCCGATCGGTGACCCCGGTCGATCAATACGGCTACCGCAAGCTGGCGACCGCGCCGATCGGCAGCGCCCCCGCCGAGGTCATCAACGGCGCCAACCGCGGCCGCGAAATCGACTACCACGTCTACGCGCCGTCCGGGATCCGGCATTACCAGGGCCCCGATTCCCCGGCGCCGCAACGCGGTTCGCTGGACATCGACGTCGCAGTCTCCGCCGGTGACGGCACCGCGGTGACCCGCAGCTATGTGGCCGGCCACGACGACGCCGTGCTGTACGCGGTAGACTCGCGCCGCGGCAGGCAAGGGATGGAGGTGCTGACCAGTGCCTGGCTGCCCGCCCCGATCCGGGCTCTGGGCACCGACGGCACCCGCATCTACGCGGCCACCGACCGGCAGCTAGTGACCCTGGAAACGGCGAGCTTCACCGGGTTTCCGGCCCGGCACATTCCGGTGCTGCGCACCGTCGACTACCGCTCGGCGCTGCCCGAGTCCGCGCGCCGAACCCCACTCTCCGGTATGGCCGTCGGGCCGCATCGGGTCTACCTGACCTTGGCCCAGGCGCCCTTTGTGGTCGGCATCGCCAAGCCGCGGCTGTGACGGGTTCGGTTTGGGCACCGGGCCCGCTCGGCTACATTTCGGGCAGGTTCGGCCGCCGAGGAGGCCCCTAAGGAGGCGCTGCGTGACCAACCAGCAGGATCCGTATTGGCGCAACCCGCTGAGTTACGACCCGCTCGGCCGGGTCCCGCCGCCCAAACCCGAGCCCGTCGGGCCGCCGCCGGCGCAACCACCCACGCTCGCACCGCCGTACCGCCCGGGCGTCAACACGTTGGCGACGCTGTCGCTGGCCTTCGCGTTCCTGTTCGCGCCCGCGGGCGCGGTGCTGGGTCACCTCGGGCTGGCGCAGATCCGCCGCACCGGCGAACTCGGCCGGGACCGCGCGCTGGTGGGCGTCACGCTGTCGTACGTGTTCATCCTGCTGGCGGTGGTCGCGCTGGCCGGGTGGGCCACGCTGGGCGGTTCCACCGCCGCCCACCGGGCCACCACGTCGGCCGGGCCGCCGCCACCCACGGTGCCGCCGGACACCATCACCACCCTGCTGCCCGGGCTCGACGCGCTGCGCAACATCACCGCCGACGCCCACCTCGACGTCGGCCCGACCTGGAACAGTCCGGGCCGCTCGGCGCAGGACGGCAGCATCGACCGCCCCGAATGCTGGGGCAGCATCGCCGCCGGCAGCCCGGACGCCTACACCCCCGGCGCCTTCACGGGCTATCACGCCGGCGAATTCACCGACACCCGCAGCATGCTGAAGTCGATCCAGGTCATCCAGGGCGTGGCGGCGTTCCGCGATGCGCCCGGCGCGCAGGCGCAACTGGACGCGCTGCTGGCCGGGTGGCGCCAGTGCGGCGGCTCGACGGTCACCGTGACGGCGCCGGGCGGGCAGCCGATCGCGATGGCGTTGAGCACACCGGCCGACGCCGGCAACGGCATCACCACGTTGGACCTGACGCCCAAGGGAATTCAGGTGCGCTCCGCGCGGGCGGTCGCGGCCAAGGCCAACGTCGTCATCGACCTGAACGTGTCGGCCAGCGGCACGACCGACAGCGAGCGGCCCCGGCTGGCCGCGGTCAGCATCGCCAACTACATCCTCGGCAAGATTCCCGGCTGAGCGGCCCGCCCACCGATCAGTAGGCTGGGCGGATGAAATACGTTGACGTCGACGGGGTCGGCCGCCTCAGCCGGATCGGGCCGGGCACCTGGCAGTTCGGCTCCCGCGAGTGGGGCTACGGGGACAGCTACGCCGCCGGTGCCGCGGGCGACATCATGCGCCACGCGCTGGCGTTGGGTGTGACGCTGTTCGACACCGCCGAGATCTACGGGTTCGGCAAGAGCGAGCGGATCCTGGGCGACGCGCTCGGCGAGCAGCGCGCCGAGGTGGCGGTGGCCAGCAAAATCATGCCGGTGGCCCCCTTCCCCGCGGCGGTCAGGCAACGCGCGCGGGCCAGCGCCCGGCGGCTCGGGCTGGACCGCATCCGCGCTGAAGGTGCTGCGCCGCCGCGGCATCGACGTCCGGCTCGGCACCACCCTCAAGGAGGCGCACGCGGATCACGTTGTGCTCAGCGATGATTCGCGGATCGACACGCACACCATCGCCTGGGTGACCGGGGTGACCGGCGCGCCGCTGATCCAGGACCTGGGGCTGCCGACCGAGAAGGGCCGGCTGAAGGTGCAGCCCGATCTGCAGGTCCCGGGCCACCCCGGCGTGTTCGCGGCCGGGGACGCCGCCGCGGTTCCCGACCTCACCCAGACCGGCAAGATCACCCCGCCGACCGCCCACCCAGCACGCGACCCGGCAGGGCAAGGTGCTGGCCCGCAACGTGGCCGCCAGCCTGGGTCACGGCAGCGCCAAGGAATACAAGCACCGCAACCTGGGTCTGGTGGTCGACCTCGGACCGCGCTACGCGGTGGCCAACCCGCTCAACGTTCACTTGTCGGGGCTGCCCGCCAAGGCCGTCACCCTGGGCTATCACCTGTATGCGATTCCGCGCGGCGTGAACCGGTGGTCGGTGTCGCTGGCCTACCTCACCGACGCGCTGTTCGCCCGCTCCGACGTATCCATCGGGCTGTCCTCCGAGGACGACGCGCAATTCACCGCCAGCGAGGGCATTCCGATGCCGAAGACGGGCTGACCGCGCGACGGCTCAGCCCTGCGCCGCCTGCTGCGCGATCGCGTAGCCGAGCTGAAGAAAGTCCGCACCGGTCAGCGCGCTGAACACGCCCGCGACCAGCCGGGTGTAGCGCGGCGCGAACACCAGGCCGATGGCGAACCCGTTGGCAACCCCCATGTCCAGGCAGAACGGGCAGTTCAGCAGCTCGCCCAGGCTGTGCCGCAGCTGGCTCTGCTCGCGGACCTCCTCCTGCACCTCGGCCGGGCCGTCGGTGCCCGCGTAGTGGGTGAACGACGCGCGCAGCGGGCTGGTCACCGCGTCCTTGGTTCAGGGTGCGCGACAGCTTGTGGGTGCCCAGGGTGAGGATCAGCAGGTCCTGGGCGCGCCATCGGGTCGGCAGGCTGCGGCCACTGGCCAGGGCGGCCAGCGTCGCGGCCGTCACCACCAGGCCGTAGACGACCAGCACCGCCAGGCAGCCGCCCAGCGGGCGGGGAGTATCGCCGCGGTAGGCCTGCGCTCCGCGCCGCGCGCCGTCGACCACCTGG
The DNA here is from genome assembly GCA_002291465.1 of Mycobacterium lepraemurium. GTDB lineage: Bacteria > Actinomycetota > Actinomycetes > Mycobacteriales > Mycobacteriaceae > Mycobacterium > Mycobacterium avium. The sequence goes on from CP021238.1 coordinate 3,309,822, forward strand.
GCGCCGGTGTCGGCCAACTCACCCATCGCTTCACCTCGAGGCTTGGAAGGCATAGCCCGCCGAATACCCGGACTCGACCGGCGCAACCCGGGGAGGCGGCTCAGCCGGTGGCCGTGTCGCCGTCGGCGGTCTTCGCGGCTTCCCGCAACGCCCGGTTGGTCGACCGCAGGTCGGTGTTGGCCGCCGACAGCGTGGCGTTGTCGTCCTCCAGGGCGAGGATGCGGGCCACGCCGGCCAAGTTGACCCCGGCGTCGACCAGCTTGCTGATCCGCTTGAGCCGGGCCAGGTCGTCGGCGCTGTACCGGCGGGTTCCGCCCTGGCTTCGGGCCGGTGTGACCAGGCCGTGGCGTTCGTAGAGCCGCAGCGACTGCACCGCGATCCCGGACAACTCGGCGGCCACCGAGATGCCGTAAACACCCTGGTCGGACGCCGGAGCACCCGCGTTGCCGCGGCGGTCGGCCATCGCGCATCTCCCTCGCTCATGCCCTGATAACGCCCAGAAAATCTGTTCAGCACACTTGCGTCATATTGTCGAGGATGATATCTGAAATCTATATTGTTAGACGTATAAAACCACATAAACGTCACCTAGATCACACCTGAGGGGTGAACATCATGCTGATGCGTTCGGACCCGTTCCGCGAACTCGACCGACTGGCCAACCAGGTCCTGGGCACCGCCACCCGGCCGGCGGTGATGCCGATGGACGCTTGGCGGGAAGGCGAGCACTTCGTGGTCGAATTCGACCTGCCCGGTATCGATGCCGATTCGCTGGACATCGACATCGAGCGCAGTGTGTTGACCGTGCGCGCCGAACGGCCGACCCTCGACCCCAACCGCGAGATGCTGGTCACCGAGCGGCCGCGCGGTGTGTTCAGCCGCGAGCTGGTGCTCGGCGACAACCTCGACACCGACAAGATCGAGGCCTCATACCGCGACGGCGTGCTGAGCCTGCAGATCCCGGTGGCCGAGAAGGCCAGGCCGCGCAAGGTCGCCGTCGGCCGCGGCGAGGCACCCCGGGCCGTCACCGAAACCGCGCGAGAGGTCGTCAACGCCTGACCGCCCGCAGGCGGGCGGCGGCCGCACGCGCCAGGCGCTTTCGCGAGCCCGTCGCCCGCCTGCGGCTCCAGGGCTCGGGCGTGCACCTCTCGCCCGGTGAGCCCAGTGAGAGGGAGGGATTGACGATGACTTGGAATCTCGACGGCCAGACCGCCAACGTCGAGCAGGCGCTGGCCGGCGGCCACACACAGCCCGCGAGCTGGTTTCGGTTCTACTTCGCCGACCAGCGGTGGGAATGGTCGGAGCAGGTGCAGCGCATGCACGGATACGAACCGGGTAGCATCACCCCAACCACCGAGCTGGTGCTCTCGCACAAGCACCCCGACGACCGGGCACGGGTCGCCGCCACGATCGATGAGATCGTCACCAACCATCAGGCGTTCAGCACCCGGCACCGGATCATCGACACCGCCGGAAACGTCCGTCACGTCGTCGTCGGTGATCGGCTGACCGACGAACAGGGCGAGGTGGTCGGGGCGCAGGACTTCTACATCGACGTCTCCGCCCCGCACGAGCAGATGCAGGAGGAGATGATGAGCGCGAGACTGGCTGAGATCAGCCGGAATCGGGCCCGCATCGAACAAACCAAGGGCATGCTGATGCTGATCTACGGCATCAGCGACAGCGCGGCCTTCGAGTTGCTCAAATGGCTTTCGTAGGAAGGAAACGTCAAGCTGCGACCGCTCGCCGAGCAGATCGCCGAGGACTTCCGCGGCGCCGACGTGCCGCTGCCCACGCGGTCGGAATTCGACCATCTTCTGCTGACCGCGCACCAACGCCTGAAGGCCTCCTACACCCACAGCTGATCGCTTGCGGGCCAAGGATTTTGGTGCTCAATGGTCGAGCAGCGGGGCGGTCCAATGCACCCGGGTGCCGCCACCGGGCGGGCTGCTGATCTCGCAGCTGCCGCCGAGTTGCTCGGCCCGCCGTGTCATGTTGGCCAGCCCGCTGCGACGGGTGTTGCCGGCCGGGATGCCGCGGCCGTTGTCGATCACGTCCAGGGTGAACATGTCGGCGACACCGATCTGCACCGTCAGCCGCGACGCGCCCGAGTGGCGCACGGCATTGCTGACGGCTTCGGCGGTCACCGCCTCGGCGTGCTCGGCGAGCTCGGCGCCGACCGCCGTCATCGGACCGTCCATGCGCACCGTGGTGACCAGGTCGCGATTCTCGGTCAGCTCGGCGATGACCCGCTGGATGCGGTGCCGGAAGTCGCTGGCGACGGCCGCCGGGGAGCGCAGCGCGAAGATCGTGGTGCGGATCTCCTCGATGATCGTCTGCAGGTCGTCGAGCGTCCGGTTGAGCCGGTCGGCCACCTCCGGCGACCGCACCCGGGCCAGCGTGCCCTGCAGATCCATGCCGGCGGCGAACAGCCGCTGGATGACGTGGTCGTGCAGGTCGTGCGCGATGCGCTCCCGCTCGGCCAAAACGGCCAGCTGCCGCGCGTCCTCGCGCGCCGCGGCGAGCACCAGCGCGATGGCGGCGTGGGTGGCGAAGTCGCGGACCAGGTCCAGATAGCTCTCGTCGAACGGCGGCTGCTTGGTGCCGCGAGCGATCGCGATCACCCCGACCACTTCGTCGCGGGCGCGCAGCGGCATCACGATCGCCGGTCGCCGCCCGGCATCGGTGAAAGCCTGGATGGGATAACGGAATTCGTCGGTGATCAGCGGTTCGCCGGACTCGAAGACCGCGCCGCTGGTGGAGCCGCGCACCGGGACCCGCTGCCCGAGCACGGCGGCGGCGGGCAGGCCCACCGCCGCCGAGACCACCAGGGTGTCCACCTCCGGGTTGCCGGGCCCCCCGGGGTCGGCGGGCACCAGCACGATGGCCTGTTCGGCGTCGGTCAACGCGCAGGCGCGTTCGGCGATCAGCTGCATCGGGCGCCGGTGCGGCTCGGTGCGCAACAGCAGCGCGGCGGTGATCTCACGGCTGGCTTCGATCCATTTCACCGACATCCGCTCGCGCTCGAAGACCTGCGCGTTGTCGATGGCGACCGCCGCCGCGAAAGCCAGGGCGCGCGCGGACATCTCGTCGGCGTCGGAGAACACCCGCGCCTCATCGACGTGGGTCAGGTACAGGTTGCCGAACACCGCGCCGCGGATGGTGATCGGCACCGCGAGAAAGGCCCGCATCGCCGGATGGTGCTCGGGGAATCCGGCGGCGGCGGGGTGGGCGGTCAGGTCGTCCATCCGCAGCGCCGGGGTGTCCAGCAGGGACAGGCTGAGCAGCCCCTTGCAGACCGGGTGGTGCCCGATGCGCCGCACCGTCTCGGCGTCCATGCCTTCGTGCACAAAGGAGATCAGGTTGGCATGCCGGTCGCGCACGGCCAGGGCACCGTACGGGGCCGACGTCAATTCCCTTGCCGCGCTGATGATCCGGTGCAGCGTCGCGTCGAGATCCAGGCCCGCGCCGATCTCGGTGATCACCCGCAGCAGTTTCTCGGTTTGATCGCGCGCGGCCGCCAGTTCGTCGAACCGGTTCCCGGTCACCCCGGCCAGTCCGGTGGGGTCGGCGGACGGCCGGCCTGCTGGTTGAGTTTCGACGCGAACACCGCCGCCTGGGTCCGGCGCTCCATGCCGAGTTTGGCCAGCAGCCGGGACACATAGTTCTTGACCGTCTTCTCCGCGAGGAACATTCGCGCGGCGATCTGCCGGTTGGTCAGGCCCTCGCTGAGCAGCCCGAGCAGCGTTCGTTCCTGTTCGGTCAGGCCCGACAGCGGGTCCGCCTGCGCGGCGCTGCCGCGCAGCTTGGCCATCAACGCGGCGGCGGCCCGGTTGTCCAGCAGCGATTTCCCGGCGCCCACGTCTTTGATCGCCCGGGCCAGCTCCATGCCCTTGATGTCCTTGATGACGAACCCGCTGGCGCCGGCCAGGATGGCCTCCAGCATCGCCTCGTCGGAGGTGAACGACGTCAGCATCAGGCAGCGCAGGTCGGGATGCTCGGAGAGCAGGTCGCGGCACAACTCGATGCCGTTGCCGTCGGGGAGCCGCACGTCGAGCACGGCCACGTCGGGCCGCGCCGCCGGTATTCGCGCCTTGGCCTCGGCCACCGTGCCGGCCTCGCCGACGATCTGCAGATCGGGATCCGAGGAGAGCAGATCGCACAGTCCGCGGCGGACGACTTCGTGGTCGTCGACCAGGAACACCTTGACCATGGCGAGCCTTCCTGTCGGCAGACCAGTCCAATATCCCACATTCTCGGCTCCCTGCGGGTCGGGGCGTAACTGGTTCAACGACTTTGGTCCCGACCGCAGAGGACCTTCGGCCGCCGCGTCGACCCGGGGCCGGCCAATAGCGTTGCGGCAGCGACCTATTGCGGCAGTGATTCATTGCGGCTCAACACCACGGGCGCGGAAAAGGACGAAGCGATGCCGGTGACCGATGACGGGTGGAGATCCTGCCGGTGCACGAGTGCTGGGATCTGCTGCGCGGCCTGACGCTGGGCCGGCTGGTCACCCACGCCGACGGTCAGCCCGACATCTTCCCGGTCAACTACGTCGTGCAGCGCCGCACCGTGCTGTTCCGCACCGCGGAGGGCACCAAGCTGATCAGCGCGGCGATCAACAAACCGGGTGCTGTTCGAGGTCGACGACCACAACGTCGCCGGGGCGTGGAGCGTGATCATCCGGGGCATCGCCCGCTCGCTGCGCACTCCCGAGGAGATCGAGGAGGACGAACGCGCAGGTGCTGCCGTGGACCAGGTCGGAGAAGACGCACTACGTACGCATCGTTCCCGAGAGCGTCACCGGCCGCCGCTTCCGGTTCGGGTCACCGGCGGGCTGATCAGCCGACCCACTCGACGAAGTCGGCGAGGTCGCGGCGCGGGGTCGCCGGCAACGGGTCCGCGTTGATCGGCGCCCAACCCACCCGCAGCAACATCTGCGGATGGTGGCCGTCACCGAAGATGTCGGCGCGCACCGCCGCGCGCGTCTGCGGCGTCTCCAGCGGTTCGGTGACCAGGCAGCTGGCCAGCCCCGACGAGGTGGCGGTGAGCAGCACCACCCCGGTGGCCTCGCCGGCGCGCAGCCGCGCCAGCCGGTCGTCGTGGCGGGTGCCCAGCGCGAGCACCACGGCGTTGTCGTCGGCGGCCGACGAGCCCGGCGCCATCGGCAGCGCCGCGCCGGCGAACAACCGGGTCGGGATCTTGGCGGCCGGATCCGGGAACGGGGTGTTGCGGGCGGGCACCCCGGACACCGAGAAGTAGCGCCCGCTCCAGGTGGTCAGCTCGGCCAGATAATCCTGGGTCAGGTGGTCGCGGATCGATTGCGCGACGACGTCGTGCAGGCCGTCGACGTCCTCCACCTGGTACAGCGTCACCCCGGCGCGGGCCGCCCGGGCCGCCATCAGCGCGATGTCGCCGACCGGCACCGGCCAACAGCTGTAGTGGCGCCGGTCGGTGCGCCGGCGCGGGATCGCAGCGGCGAGCGCGACGTCGACGTAGTCGGCGGTCTGGGGCGAAAACTCAAGCGTGGCAAGGTGATCCGGGTCGTCGGGATCCGGCAGCCTGCGCACCCTGGACCGCCAGCCGACGGCGGCGAACGCGGTGGCGCAGTGCTGCAGGGCGATGCCGCAACTCAGGATCAAGTCGCGGCCGTCGGGGTCGGTGTGGGGCAGTTGCCGGGCGGGGTCAGCGTACAGGTGCAGGCCGGCCGGATCGATGCGCCACCGCCACGGTTGGGTGTTGTGCACCGAGGGGGCTCGAGACGCCAGCGCCAGTGCCGTGCGGACCGTTTCCGGATCCGGGAAGCCGGTGTTCATGAGATTCCCCCTCTTCTCGCCTGGCGCCCTGCGCTATCCACGATCACGCGTCCTCGGCGGCACCGCGAGGGCCCGACGGCTCTAGCCGGAGGGACTTTCGGCCGATATCCGTGGCCGGCCCGCCGCCGGCCGATCCGCTCTTATGCTGACCACGATGGCGAATCACGGCCCCGATCCCACCACGCCGCTGTGGCGCGCGGCGCAAGTGTTCCGCCTGCTGAGCTGCCTCTACGCCACCGGCTCCAGATCGCCATCAACCCGGATCTGCTTCGCCCCGTGCTGGGCTGGGTGCTTTTCGCCGGACTGATCGGCTGGAGCGCGGCCTGCGCGCTGGCCTATCTGCGGGGCTTTGGCCGCAAGCCGGCGTGGGTGCTGGCCGAGCTGGTGGTCGTCGTCTTGCTGATGTGGTCGAACAACCTCGTCGCGAGCCCGCACTGGGCGGCCGACAACCAGACCTGGCCGACGACGTTGTGGGCCAGCAATCCCAACATCTCGGCCGCCATCCAGTTCGGACCGGTGGGCGGCATGCTGACAGGACTGGCGGTGATGACCGCCAATTTCGCCGTCAAGAACTACTTCGCGCTCAACCTCGGGCACAACGCCACGGTCATCATCGAACTGGCGATCGGCATGGCGATCGGAATGGCCGCGCAGACCGCGCGGCGCACCCACGACGAGCTGCAACGCGCGGCCCGATTGACCGCCGCGGCGCAAGAGCGCGACCGGCTGGCCCGCCAGGTGCACGACGGAGCCATCCAGGTGCTGGCGCTGGTCGCCAAGAAGGGGCACGAAATCGGCGGCTCCACAACCGAACTCGACGACCTGGCGAGCGAGCAGGAACGCGTGCTGCGGCGCTGGCTGGCGTGTACGGATATCGATCAGAAACGCCGACGGCGATACCGTCGATCTGCGCACGCTGCTGCGGCGCCGGGAATCCGATCGGGTGTCGATCAGCCTGCCCGACACCCCGGTGAGGTTGAGGCGTTGGGCCGCAACCGAACTCGACGCCGCAGTGGGCAACGCGCTGGACAACGTGATCGCCCACGCCGGCCCAGGGGCGCACGCGTTCGTGCTCGTGGAGGACCTCGGCGATTCGGTGCTGGTCAGTGTCCGCGACGACGGTGTGGGAATCGCCGCCGGCCGGGTCGAGGAAGCGGCGCGTCAGGGGCGCCTGGGCATCTCCCAATCGATCGTGGGACGGTTGACGTCGCTAGGCGGCACCGCCGACGGGGTGGCCGCCGCCCAGCGGCGGGCGGGCGTGGTCAGGCCCGATGTGGTGGTGATGGACATGCAGCTGCCCGACGGCGACGGTGCGCAGGCCACCGCCGCGGTGCTGGCGGTCTCGCCCTCGTCGCGGGTGTTGGTGCTGTCGGCCTCCGACGAACGCGACGACGTCCTGCAGGCGGTCAAGGCCAGTGCGGCCGGCTACCTGGTGAAGAGCGCCTCGAAAGCCGAACTGGCACAGGCGGTGACGGACACCGCCGCCGGGCGGGCCGTGTTCACCCCGAGCCTGGCCGGGCTGGTGCTGGGCGAATACCGGCGCATCGCGCAGGGCAAGGACGACGGCCCCACCCGCCCCGGCTCACCGACCGCGAGACGGAGGTGTTGCGGTATGTCGCAAAAGGGCTGTCCGCCAAGCAGATCGCCGAGAAGCTCTCCCTGAGCCACCGCACGGTGGAAAACCATGTGCAGGCGACGTTTCGCAAACTGCAGGTCTCCAACCGGGTGGAATTGGCCCGCTACGCCATCGAACACGCCCTCGACGAAGAGCCGTGACCCGCGGGGCCGGCGTGCTGGGCCACGATCCGCGCGGCCACCACCACGGCCATGCAGACCAGCCCGTCGTCCTTGAGCCCCCACCTGATCGCGGTGAGCAGCACGACGCCGGCCACGCACAGCAGGGCACCGACGGCCGCACCCCACCCGCGCGACGTCACCGCGGGCGCGCCGTCCCAGCCGGACAGCGGGTTGTTCTCCAGCGGCCGCAGCGCGACGAACAGCACCGCCACGGCGACGACCACCAGGAGCACCTGCGCGACGCTGATGGCGAGGAAGTCCGGCGCCCGGAAAGCGCGGGCAGCCGAGGTAATCGAAGGCCACGTGCACGCCGAGCAGCACCGGCATGTGCCACAGGTACAGGGTCATCGCCCCGGAGTTGCCGATGGCGGTCCACCACCACACCCGCGGCCGCTGCGCCCAGCGCGCGATCGCCGGTGCGGCCGCGATCGCCGACGCGCTCAAGATGATTGCGTGCCCGGCCAGCAGCAGCGACGGCGGGCTGGTGTTGGACAGGTGGTGGTCACCGGTGCCGACCATGCTGAGCTGATACGGGCCCCAGCGCACCAGGGCTACATCCACGGCGAAGAAGGCGGCGGCGACGGCCAGCGCGGCACGCCCACCGAGCAGGCCGCGACGGTAGGCCACCCCGAACATGGCGGGAATCAGCCAGACGGCCAGGTTGAGGTAACCCAGCGGCATCATCGCCGGCCAGTACAACCGGATCACGTCGATCAGCGCGATGGCCCCGTAGACCGCCGCCGCGCCGGCGGCAAGGCGCCGGGCCGTGGTGATGCGGTACAGCACGGGCATGGCGGCCAGCACCAGGACGTAGGCACCCAGGAACCACAGCAGCTGTGTGCTGACGCCGGCGATCGGCTCGTAGATGTGTTGCGGCAGAGTCCGATACAGCACCGTCAGCGTCACCGCCCAGAACGCCAGATAGTAGAACACCGGGCGGAACAGCCGGGTGCAGCGCCTCATCAACCAGCCTCCCCAGTTGGTGCCGGGTGTCCAGGAGGACACGCAGGCCGCCGCGCCGGCGAAGAAGAACAGCGGCATGATCTGCAGCAACCAGGTCATCACCTGGAACAGCGCCGAGGTGGTGAGCAGGTTGTCCCAGATCAAGACGTGGTCGCGAATGATGCTGGCCGCCATCACGGTATGGCCGAGCACCACGCCGCCCAGGGAGGCGATGCGGATGACGTCCAGCACGCGATCGCGGTCGGCCGGTGTGCGCGCGGCCACCTCGGCCGCGTCGGGAAATCTCACAGGAGTTGTCATGGAAGCGAAATGCCCTTCTGCTGATGCGGATGTGTTGTGGTGGAGCACAAGTCGTGCGATGAGAGAAGTACTTATCAGTTCGCGGTGTTGAGCGGGTCGTAATCGGCGAGCAGCCGTTCGATGCGGGCCTCGTCGAATCGTACCCGCACGGTGGCGGCCTCCTGCTGGTCACGGATCACCTTGGCCAGGGTGAACGCGCTCGACACCAGGAACAGGAACGTGACACCGAGGAACAACCGGGGCCACGGGTCGAGCGGTAGGAAGTAGATCCCGCCGAGCGCGGCCACGAAACTGATCGCGAATGCGACGGCGGCCTGAACGAAGAAGGCGGCGGTGGTTTTCGGCATGGTGCGGGGAACGGTCATGCCAATAAGCCTGCGGCAGCGCACCGCCCGCGGGGATCCGTAAGACTACTCAGATTTTGCGGTGCGTTCGCGGTGCCGCGCCAGCAGGGGCGCCGCGCCCGCGGCGCCTACCCCGATCGCCGCGGCGGCCACCGTCGCCACCTGGACCGGGGCGAACTGGGAGTCCACCAGCGGTTTGACCACCGCCACCACCGCCAGCGCGGGCATCACCAGCCGCACCCACCAGGCCACCACGCTGTCGCCGGGGATCCTCGAATTAGCCTCTGCGACAAGCACGTACAGCGCCATCAGGAGTAGGGGTGCCGCGCCCAGGATGCCCATTCCGATCGAGCGCATGCCGTGCGCCGATACCACGACGGCAACCACCGCGACGAGCCCCATCACCGCCAGTCGCAGACCCGTGTTCGGTGTCGCCCCGCGCATGGCCGCCAGGCCCGCGGCGGCGCGCGTCGCGGCCCATCCGGTGACCAGCGCTGCGGCCACGGCCAACGCAATGCCGGCCGCCGCCATCCACTGCCGGCCCTCGTCGGTGTAGAACTCGGGCACCGCCTCGGCCAGCATCGTGGCGCTCCATCGCCACGGCCCCGCCACACCGCGGTGATCGCCCACCCACAACACGACCGCCGCCGCTGCCACCACCGCGGTGGCCAGCGACATGGACCGTCCCGGCCTGGCGATGCGCGTGGCACGGACCGTGAGCAGTTCGACGCCGACCATCCCCAGGCCGAAGCCGACGAGCTGGCCGGACAGCGGGCGCGGCGTTGCCACCGACCCGATGACGACGGGATCGGTGCTGAGCGTGACCAGGGCGGTCACCGCCACCGCGAGGCAGACGTAGAGGAGCAGGCCCGCGAGCACGAGCGGCGGCGCCGACCAGCAGCCACGACACGATCGCGGCGGGATCGTCGCCGGGCGAAAGCAGCTGCAGCAGCTGCAATCCGAGCGTGGCCGCGAATTGCGCGGCCAGCACCAGATAGGCGAGCAACTGAACGATGCCCGCGGCCTTCCCCGCTTTCCGGCCCAGGGTGGCACCGATCAACTCGGCGGTACTGCGCGCCTGCGGCGCATGGCGACGCAACCGCGCCAGCGCGTAGATCACCGGAATCATCACCGCCGCGCCGAGCAGCGCGCCCAGCCCGTACCACGCCGCGGGCGCGATCACGGCCATGCTCAGCGCGGCGGCCCGCCACGTCCCCAGCACGTACTCCCCCGACCCGGATTCCGGGCGCGCTTGCGCCAGTAGCGATTTCTTCAGCATCGCTTAAGCATGACGCAGCGGCCACCCAATTGATCCCGGAACGCGGCGCGGTTTCGATACTTTTGTAGGCCCAACGGCAGTGAGGGCTAAGATATGACTGACACGGTCAAGGTGTCCGTGAACCGCAGCTCGGTCGCCATGGGCGACGACGTCGAGTCGCACCGCGAATTCTGGGTTTTCCCCGAATCGGCCACCGTCGACGACCTGGTCGAGATTTCCTCGCACTTTTTGCCGGGAATCGCCGGACCGGCCGGCTGGCGCGTGTACCTCGGGACTCGTCGCGGTGAGCAGCAGGAGATCGGCCTCATCTACACCCGCGATGACCTCGGACAGCAGGACCAAATCTGTCGGTTGTCGGCCGGTAAAACAACGCTGGGTGAGTTGGCCCGACGCACTGGACTACCCGAGCTGGACGTCTATGCGTCGTACCTGACCTTCGACCGGGCCCGGCCTTTGGCGCTCGACGAGATCACGGGGCCCCACCTTCACCGGCTGCCGACCGGACAAACTGGAATCCGAGGCGGCCACCGACGCCAAGCGGGATTGGGTGATGTTGCGTGAGCTGGACCGGCGCGCCGCGGCCGTCGCCGGCACGCGCCGGGACTGGGTTCGGCGCACCCTGCTGGCCGCTCCCCTGCCGTGGATCGTTGCCTTCATCGCACGCAACTTTCACTACCTGACCGAGCTGCACTGCCCGGCCAGCATGGCTCTGGCCGCAAAGTTGTTGGGCGTCAACGAGTCCCCTCCGGAGGACTTCACGGCCCGGGCCCACGCGGACGTCCGGCCCAACGTCGTGATCCTGGCGATGGTGCTGGCCGCGTTCGAATGGGGAATCGAGCGCGACACGTGGCGCGTCGGCGAACGACCGTACCGCAAGGCCTATATGGAACTACTCGCCCATTGCGGTTACCGGCTCTCGCCGATCGAGCAGGTCATGGCCGGCCACATCAGCATCGAGCAACTCAAACTTTCCGAGGCCCGACAGCGCCAGGCTCGACCGCATCCGGCAACTGCGGGACCAGCAATACCAGCTCCGCATGGACCGCTACTACACAAAACCCTCAGCGAGGAGCAATACCGGGCCTCCATTGAACCCGTCCATGTCGAGCTTTCCAGTTTGGGAGAGCTTCCCGGGCCGATGTAGGTCATCGAGACCGACTGCGCTCGAACAGAATCGGTGGCTCCCGCGGTAACTTGGCGGGCTCGCCCGGTTCGGGAGCACCCTGGCGGCGCGCCGCGAGCCAGGCCGCGATCGATGCGGCGGCGATGTTCAGCAGCGCACCAAACATCAGCGCCGAGGCTTCACCCGGGGCTAGCAGGTGCTGCTGGGTGCCGATGGTGGCGGCCGCCACCGGCACCCCGAGCTGCGCGGCTGAGAGCACCGCCAGGGTGAGCGGCTGGCCGAGCAGCCTGCCGGCGCAATGTGCCAGCACGGCACCGTATCCCAGGCCGGCGCCCAGCAGGATCAGCTGCGGGTGCGCCCCCAGCTCCCGCACCTGCAGCGAGGCGCCCAGCCACACGAAGAACAGCGGGCTGAAAACCCTTCGGTGATGCCGAAGAGCTGACGGGCCAACCGGTGCGGCTCGCCGACCGCGCCGACCACCAGGCCCACCGCGAAGCCCGCCAACATGATCGACACCTGGGTGGCCACCGCCAGCGCGAACAGCACCAGCAGGCTGGTCCGCAATTCCAGCGCGAACCGGTGCTGCTCGGAGTGGGCGTGCAGACGTCTGCGCCAGCCCTTGCGGTCGACCGCGCGCAGAAACACGAACAGCGCCGCCGCGCAACCCGCCACCGCCAGCGCGAACAGCGCCTCCGTCTGTGCGCGTCGGATGTCAATCACAAACGGCAGCAACACGTTACATGCGGCATCGGCGATGGCGATCTGCGTGGTCACCGACAGCACCCGTGGTCCGCGCAGCCGCAGCGAATCGATCACCGGCAACGCCAGCGCCGCCGACGAGGACGCCAGCGACACCGCGTACAGCGCCGCGTGCCCGGTGTCGAACTGCGCCGCCAGCGCGACACCCAGCACCGCCGCGATACTGCCCGCCAGCGCGGCGCGGGCCAGCGCCGCCGGCAACGCCGAGCGCATCACCCGGGCGCGCAGCGGAACATGGATGCCCACCACGAACATCACCAACGCGAAGCCGATGTTCGCCAACAGCTGGAACGTCGGGTCGGCGACGTCGACGACACCGAAGCCGGTCCGGCCGATCACCAGGCCCGCGATCAGCTCACCGATGACCACCGGTATGCGAAATCGCTTCACCGAAGCCAACAACGGACCGGCGAAACCGACGGCGGTCAGCAGCGCCAGGGTGTGGAAGCCGAATCCCGACACCCGCTCACTCTGCACGCCACGCGCAGATCCGGCGGCGCAACACCGGGGCACGGGCGGATAGATCAGGCGTCGATGACCAGGCGGTCGTTTTTCGCCCTGGAGACACAGACCAGCATTTCGTCGTCGCCCTCGACGGTGCGCCCGCGCCGATCCACTTGCCCGGCAAGTACCTTCACCTTGCAGGTGCCGCAGAATCCCTGCTGGCAGGAATACGGGGTGGCCGGATCGCGGTCGAGCATGACGTCCAGCGCCGAGCGGTTCCCCGGCACCGTGAGCACCCGCCTCGAGCGGGCCAGCTCCAGCTCGAACGGGACGCCGTCGACCACCGGCGGCGGCCCGAACCGCTCGTAGTGCAGTGGCGCGTCGGCGTGTTCGTCGCGCGCGGTGCGCACCGCTTCCAGCATGGCGGTGGGCCCGCACACGTACACGACGGTCGCCGGCCCAGCCTCGGCGAGCAGGTCTGCGGCGGTGGGGATTCGGCCACGCTCGTCGTCGGCCCACACGCTGACCCGCTCGGGCGCCACGGCCACGACCTCGTCCAGCAGCGGCATGTAGTCGCGGCTGCGCCCGGCGTACACGGCGCGCCAATTGATCCCGTGCTGCTGCGCGGTCTGGATCATCGGCAGGATCGGCGTCACCCCGATGCCGCCGATCACGAACAACACGTCACGCTCGTCGGTGACGAGATAGAACGCGTTGCGGGGACCCTCGAACTCGAGGGCGTCGCCCACCCTGAAGGTGTCGTGCATCTCGATCGAGCTGCCACCGCCGTCTTCGATGCGCAGCACCGCGATTCGGTAGTCGGTGCGCTGTCCGGGCGGGCCGCACAGCGAATACTGCCGGCGCCGGCCCGACGGCAACCGGACGTCGATGTGCGCGCCCGGCGTCCAGGACGGCAACAGGCCGCCGTGCGGGTCGGCCAGCGTGAAGGCGACCACGTCGGGTGCGAGCTCCTCACGTTGGGTGACCACCGCGGTGATGGTCCGGCGCACCGGAACCACCCGCGCGGGCGTCCACCGCGACGCCGACGCCAGGCCGCCGAACAGCGCACCCACGCCGTACAACGCCGTGTACATCCAGTCGCGTTTGCGGCGGCCGTACAGGTCGGCCGGAATGCTTTCCCAAATCGCTTGTGCCATCGTCATCCTCACGTCCGTCCCGTGTGGTGGCCGCCCGACGGCCGCGTCGTCAGGTCGACCCAGTAGCCGGTGAGCCGGGCGATGACGTCGGGATGGGAGTTGACCACCCAATGTCCACCGTCGATCGGGACGACCCTGCTGCCGTCCGGGATGGAGCCGGTGAACCGTTGCAAGGCAGGCGATACGAAGTAGTCCCGGCGGGCGACGAGCACCTGCACCGGAACCGAGGTCTGCGGCGGCCGTGCCGGCGGCGACAGAATCGGTCCCGGCATGTTCGCCCGGTACAGGTTGAGCCCGTTGAGGTAGTCCTCGGTCGACCGGTACCCGGACCCACGCTGGGCGCCGGCGCCCGAGCCGCCGATACGTTCAACTGCCTCAAAGACTTTCACCGTCGCCCCGGACCGGATCGCCCACTCCGGCGCACCCGGGGCCAAGAAGAACCAGATGTAGGACGACGCCAGGATCTGCTTGACGACGTCGAGGACGCCGACCGGCGTGCGCGCCGAGCGCAGGAACAGGCCGGCGTAGTTCAGGTGCGGGCCGGAGATCGAGGTGAACGAGGCGATCTTGCCCATCACCGACTCGTCGGTGACCGCCGCCCAGCCCTGGATGGAGCCCCAGTCGTGGGCCAGCAGGTGCACGCTGTCCACGCCGAGCCGGCCGATCACCGCGTCGACGTCGGCGACCAGCTGTTCCAGCCGGTACCCGGAACGCTCTGGCGACGTTGACGATTGGCCCGCGCCGCGTACGTCGTAGGCCACCACGTTGAACCGGCGGCGCAGCGCCGCGGCCACCCCGTCCCACACGTGGTGGTTGTCGGGGTAGCCGTGGATGGCCAGGACGGTCGGCCGTGCGGGGTCGATCCCGGTGTATGTGTGCACCGCCAGTCGCACGCCGTCGGTGGCGGCGACCGTGGTGGAGGCCACTTCGGTGGTCATGGTCAGTGCGCGGCCCGGGCGGCCGGTGAGCGGGCCAGGTAGTCGACCGCGCGCCCCACCCCGCCCAGCTGCGACGGGTGAAAGCCCGGCGTGTAGTACGCGCCGATCACCCGCAGGAACTCGAACGGTCCCGGCACCAGACCGCTGCGCGCCGCCGAGAAGTAGTCGCGCCAGCGCGGTTTGCTGCCCGGTGGCAGGTGCGGGTCGGCCGAGTACATGAACCGCACACCGCGGATGAACAGCCACAGCAACGCGGGGGTAACCAGCAGCTGGGTGCGCACCTGCCGCCAGTACCCGGCGCGCAGGTGCTTCATGGTGTCGAAGGCGACCGCCTTGTGCTCGACCTCCTCGGCACCGTGCCAGCGCAGCAGGTCCAGCATCACCGGATCGGTGCCCAGCGCGTCGTACTGCGGGGTGTCCAGGATCCACTCGCCGAGGATCGCGGTGTAGTGCTCGAGCTCGGCCACCATCGAGACCCGCTCCAGCAGCCAGCTCTGCCGCCTGCGCGGGCTCCAGCGCGGCCGGTCACCGATGGGTTGGCCGAACAGCCAACGCATTTGGTTGGTGAACGGGGTCACGTCGATGCCCTTGGCCGCGAAGTGCCCGAGCACCCCGGCGTGCGCCTGAGAGTGCATGGCCTCCTGGCTGATGAAGCCCTGCACGTCGCGCCGCAGTTGATCGTCCTTGATCAGCGGCAGGGTGTCCTTGAAAGCCTCGACGATGAACTCCTCACCGGCCGGCAGCAGCAGGTGCAACACGTTGCAGAAGTGCGTGGTGAAGGGCTCGCCCGGCACGTAGTAGAACGGCAGCACCGACCAGTCGAAGTCGACGTCGCGGGCCTGCAGGACGATCCGCTCGTGATCGAGGGCGGCGTCGTGCGGGCCGGTTGCCTTGTCGTCGACGGTGAACATCGTCGTCTTCCCTTCCGAGTAGCGCGCCGGTCAGGCGCTGCGTTGCGCCTCGTCCTCCACCTCAGTGATCATCCGCTCGGTGCGCAAGAACCGCACCAGGTGGTCGACCGTTTTGGTCAGCGCCGGCTCCCGCAGCCGCACCGGGACCAGCCCGCGCCGGTGCCGGTACTGGGTGTTGTCGTAGCGCTTGTCGCGCATCGCGGCGATCTTGTCCGCCGAGCGGGTGAGGAAATCGACCAGCGGATACATCTGATCGTCCGGCGTGCAGCACCGGTTGAGCTGCTCGGCGAACGAATCGATGTCGTGGTAGTCGAAGCGGTAACCGTACCGCTCGGACAGGATCCGCGTCACGTCGGTGAGGTTGTAGTAGTCGTCGGCGGTCATGTTGAACACGCTGCCCGACTCGTCCGGCAGATCCATCAGCGCGACGATATGATCGGCGATCAGGTCCGCCGGCAGCAGGCTGATCTGGTTGAGCGCGTTGACGGCCAGCCCGTGCTCGATCATGAAGGCGGTCAGCAGCACCAGGATGTCGTCCTGGCTGCCGAAGCCGCTACGGGTCGGCGAGATCAGCGACGACCGGTAGATGCGGACGTCGAGTCCCTTCCGCTGCGCGGCCAGCGCCAACTGCTCGGCCACCCACTTGGTCTGCGAGTAGCCGAAATCCAGGCCCGCCATCTTCTCGTTGGCGTCCCACTCCCCCACCACCGGCTGGGTGCTCCAGCCGTAGATGAAGGTGCTGGAGACCAGGTGGAAGGTCTTGGCGTGGTCGGTCATGGCCAGCCGCAACAACTCTCGGGTGCCCTCCACGTTGGTGGGCCGCAGCGCATCGTAGGTGCGCACGTAGTTGACCAGCGCGCCGTTGTGCACGACGGCGTCGACGTCGCGCGCCAGCCGCGCGAAGGCCGGCTCCCCGATGCCCAGCGCGGGCTCGGCGAGATCACCGCAGATCACCCGCACCCGGGCGCGCACCTCGGCTTCCAGCGCCGGTGTCCACAGCTGGGCTTTCCGCAGCGAGGCGACGATGCGGTCCAGCCCGTGCCCGGGGTCGGTGGCCCGGACCAGCGCGTGCACCGTGTAGGGCGTCCGTGCCAGCAGGCTTCTCAGCAGGAACGGCCCCAGGAAACCGGTCGCCCCGGTCAGCAGGATGTCGGTGGGCGTGCCCGCGCGGGCGGGCGCCGGGTCGGGCAGCGGCAGCGCCGCGTCGGCGCGCATCTGGGCGGCCTCGTGCGCCTCGTACTCGGCGGAAATCTGATCCAGCGCCCGGCGCAACACGTCCAGCGGCTGCCCGGAACCCTCGCCGAATTGCCTTATCAGAGAGAAGAATTCGGCCACCGTCAGGCGCTGCAGCAGGCGGGTGTTGACCTCGTCGGCCAACTCCGCCGCGCCGTGCTCGGCCAGCAGGGCCTGCATGTCGTTGCGCAGTTCGGCCGGCGCCAGCGAATCGATGCCCAGGTCGGCGAACGAGCAGTCCTCGTCGCCGGTCAGGTCGTAGCTCTCGATGAGGTTGGCGAAGCGTTCCAGCGGGCCCGCCCCGGCGGCCGTCCCATCGTGGCCGCGGGTGGCCGCCGGGTTCACCCAGCTGGAGAACATCGGCAGGGCGCCGTCCAGCCACAGCTGACGGGTGCTGGCCCGGCGGATCTTGCCCGACGTGGTCTTGGGGATGCTGCGCGGCGGCGCGAACACGATGGTGTGCGGATCGATGTGGCAGTGCCGGCGGATCGCGCGGGCCAACGCCCGGGCGTCCGGCAGGTTGTGCTCGTCGCGCACCTCGGCGACCACCACCAGCGCCTCCTGGTCGTCCTGCTCGACGGACAGCGCGGCGACACAGCCGCCACGGACCTGCTTGGCCGAGCGCTCGACGACGGCCTCGATGTCGGAGGGGTAGCAGTTGACGCCGCGGACGACGATCAGGTCCTTGCCGCGGCCGCAGACGAACAGCCCGCCCTCGTAGAGGAAGCCCAGGTCGCCGGTGCGCAGATAGCTGTGGTCGTCGTCGCCGGCCAGGCGGGCTTCGAACATCTCGGCGGTGAGCTGCGGGCGACTCCAGTAGCCGCGGCCCTTGGCCGGTCCGGCCAGCCACATCTCGCCGACCCGGCCCTCACCCAGCGCCTGGCGCGTCTACGGGTCGACCACCCGGGCCACGGTTTCCTCGAGGGGCTTGCCGCAGCCGACCAGCGGCACCTGGTTGCTGTTCTCCGGCAGCGCCTTTTCCACCCGCGCGACGTTCTTTTCCAGGCCGCGCTTGTTCACCGTCAGCGTCTGCCGCCCGCGGATGGACACGATCAGGGTGGATTCGGCCATGCCGTAGGCACCCGTCAGCGCCTCGGGCCGCAGGCCGTACGGGGAGAACCGCTCGCGGAACTGGTGGAAGGTGTTGGCGCGCAACGGTTCCGCACCGACGACGATGCATTCCAGGCTGCTCAGGTCGATGCCGGCCAGCTCGGCCGCGGGCACCTTGTCCTCACGCAGGCAGTATTCGAGCGCGAAGTTCGGCACCGGCGTGTGCGTGGCGCGCACGTCGCTGATCAGCCACAGCCAGGCCGACGGCCGGGCCAGAAAGTCCAGCGGCGACATGGCGTGCGTGGTCCCGCCCTGCAGCAGGATGAACATGTAGGCCGAGATCAGGCCCATGTCGTGGTGCTGCGGCGGCCAGGAGACCAGCACCTCGCTGCCGCCGGTGAAGGCGGAGACGTTGGCGATGACATTCTCGTGGCTGACGATGACGCCCTTGGGATCGCTGGTGGAGCCCGAGGTGTACTGCCGGAACAGCACTTCACCGGGGGTGTCGGGCACCGGGGCGCCGCCGAATTCCTGGGTGCCGTCGGTGGCGAACCAGGGCAGCTCTGGCAGGCCGGCGTCGGACCAGGGTTGCCCGCCGTGGCGCTGACCGAGCAGCATCCAGAAGTCGTACTCGAACTGCTTGGTCGACAGCACCGCCCGGGCCTGGCAGTCGCGCGCGATGAAGCCGAGCTTGGCCAGCCCGGACGCGAACGACATCGGCAGCGGCGGGCTCACCGGAACGGCGATCACGCCGATGCGGGCGCAGGCGTACAGGGCCGCCACCATCTCCAGGCTCGGCGGGTAGACCGGCAGCGCGCGGTCGCCCGCCCGCAGCCCGGCCTCGGTGGACAGGTAGGCGGCCAGCTCGCGGGTGCGCTCGGCGAAGCTGCGGTAGGTGTAGTGCTCGAGTTCGCGGCCGTCGACGTCGACGAACCGGAAGAGGGTTTGCTCGGGCCTGCGCTCTTCCCACAGGTGCAGGTAATCGATCAGCGTCTCCATAGTCGAGCTATCCCCTTTCCAGGCTGGGCTCAGCCGAGTACGACTTGCAATCATGAATATGAAACCAATGTAGTCCCGCCGGCCGGTACGGAGCAAAGCATTTGAGGTCCTTAATGGCCATTATACATTGCATTCACAGCTTGAATTGAAGCGCCCGAATTGAATACGCCGATGCTGAGCTACTCCGATACGTACTTCAGTACATACATTGTGGTTCACCAGGAGGAGTGGCTCGCCATGATCCGAGAATACTGATCTGCTGATCTGCTGATCTGCTGATCTGCTGATCTGCTGATCTACTAATTCTCGCATTTCATATTCCGGTTCCGGCGCGAATCTATTGCCCTGGATGCGGCGCTTAATAGCGCAATCGCAAAGCGGGTAATTGTAAATTCCGACGTGGATTCGACTGAGCCGCGGCTAGGCTCGGTGCAGGCCTCGGTAAGGACCCGGAAAGGTACGCGATGCTGGCAGCGTTCGGATTCGAATCCCTGGGTGTGATGGTCGGCGACATGTATTTCATCGACCCCGATCCTCTGGAAGGTCAGGAGACTCCGGAGCGGGGCGTCAGGCTGGAACTGCGGCTGGTCGACCGCGACGAGCCGCAGGGTTCGATCTACGCCGGTGTCCCGATCACCTTCGGCCGCCCGGTGTGGCGGGTCGACCTGTTCGGCTCCACCGAGAGCCCGCCCGGGACGCTGGACCGGGCCCATCACCATCCGCGTTTCAACGGCTAGGAACCCAGCCGCCGCCACTTCGTTCCCGAGCTCTCGGCCGACCCGCTGTCCTGGCTGGCCGGCCAGCTCGCCGACCCGGCCGCGGTGCTGGCCCGGGCCGGCGTCGACCCCGACGAGGTCAACCGGGCCGACCGGGCGGGGCTGGCGGCCGCGGCCCCCGAGATCGTCGCCGCGGTGAAACGGTTGCTGGACGGCGTGCAGGACGGGACGTTGGCGCCGGCACCGGAAAACCGGTTGCCGCCGCCCGCACCGGCTGGCTGTAGCGCGTTGCGTTAGCGTCGTCGGCGTGACTGTGAAAAACATCCCGCTGACCACACTCGACGGCCGGCCCACCACGCTGGCCGAATTGTCCGACGGCGCAACGCTGGTCGTCAACGTCGCCTCCAAATGCGGGCTGACTCCGCAATACACGGCCCTGGAGAAACTGGCCGAGGACTACGCCGCGCGCGGCCTGACCGTCGTCGGGGTCCCGTGCAACCAGTTCATGGGTCAGGAGACCGGCACGCCCGAGGAGATCCGGGAGTTCTGCTCGACCAGCTACGGTGTGACGTTCCCGCTGCTGGCCAAGACCGACGTCAACGGCGACGACCGGCACCCGCTGTACGCCGAGCTGACCAAGGCCGCCGACGCCGACGGCCAGGCCGGGGACATCCGGTGGAACTTCGAGAAGTTCCTCATCTCCCCCGGCGGTGAGGTGGTGCGCCGCTTCCGGCCGCGCACCGAACCCGACGCGCCCGAGGTGATCAGCGCCATCGAGGCCGTGCTGCCCCGCTAGCGCGGCGCTCGGCCGGTGCGCTCGCTAGGCGAGCATCGGGTCGATCGCCGAACGCGGCACCAGGACCTGAGGGGCGCCCGCCGAGTCGGGCAGCAGACGACCCTGGTCGAAGAAGAAGATCACGCCGTCGTTGGTGATGGTGAAACTCTGATAGTTCGCCGGGTCGTAGGCGGCGGCCGACGCGACGGTCACCGGCGGTGCCGTGGGCGTCGGGCTCGCCGGCTGGTTGGCCGGCGGTGCCGGCTGGTTCGGGTTCGCCGGCGGCGCGGTCTGCTTCTGCAGCTCGCTCTGCACGATCGGCGCGACGATCGCCAGCGGGTCGTCGACGCGCCACAGGGGCGTGTTCTTCTTGTCGTCCGCCGCCGCGGTCCACACGATCTCCTTGCGATACGCCTGGTCCCAGTTGAACGACTTGTACGTCGCGTGCGGGCCGGCGCCGGTGTTCTGGACGACCTTGAGCACCACCGCCTCGGTGCCGCGCGGCGGTATCGCGGACCCGTACTTCGCCGTTGTGATGGTCAGCTGGTAGGGCTGATCGCGGGGTGCGGAGGATTTGGCGGTGTTGAGGAAATCGTCGCGCTGCTTGCTGATGAAGTCGGCCACCGGCTGCTCGTCGGGGTAGTTGGCCGGGAAGCTGATGTCGACGTTGTAGCCGGGGTCGGCCATCTGGATCTGGCACGTCTGGCCGGTGT
Source organism: Mycobacterium lepraemurium (assembly GCA_002291465.1). Classification (GTDB taxonomy): domain Bacteria; phylum Actinomycetota; class Actinomycetes; order Mycobacteriales; family Mycobacteriaceae; genus Mycobacterium; species Mycobacterium avium. The sequence continues at coordinate 3,331,139 of CP021238.1, forward strand.
TGGCGCCCTTGAGGTCGGCGCAGTAGTCCTTCGGCGCGGCGGCGGCGGCACCGGCGGGGCCGACGAGAACGAGGGCCGCGGCGAACGCTGCCACGCTGAAACTGCGCATGTTGGATCCCTCTCGAGAACTCGCGCTACCGATGCGACGGAATTGAGCTAAAGATTAAGCCATCACGCCGCCGGCCCTGCTTGCCGGACTTCCCGCACGGGCCCGTTGGCTAACGGCGCCGCAGGGCAGCACGGGTGGACAAGTGGCATGGAAACGGTCCCCGGAGATTCCTCCGGGGACCGTTTCACCTGGTAGCGGGGACCTGCGACCTCTGGGTTATGAGCTAACCGCTCAGCGTCTCGCCGCGGCTTCCCGGTCTCAACCCAGCAGCTCGCCGTCGACCGCTTGTTTCGACTGTCGCGCCATATTCCACCTCGTCGTGGCGGTGGCACCGCACTTCGTTCACAAGCCAGCGTGGGCGGTGCTCGGACAACATCGCTGCGCTTCGGAGCGCGGTTCGACTAGTCGATTAAGTGAGTGGACCTGAGCTCAGGACTGACATACTATTCGAACGTTGCGAAGCTAGTCTCGCTTTGTTCGGATAAGGCTGGTGAGTCCTGTGAGCGTCGAGACGGTCGAGACCGCGACGTTTTTGCCTGGCCATCCCGGGCAGCTCGCCCCAGTGATCGGGTTTCTGGCAGCGCACGAGCAGCATCGCGGCACTGCGGCGTCTCCGAGTTACACATTGGTCGGCATCGACGAGCATGACCGTATCGAGCTGCCCGAGGCGATCCATCAGGCCTTAACAAAGGTGGTTGCGGCACTTCACGCGGGTAAGGCGGTGACCATCGCGCCGCAAACCATGACACTGACCACGCAGCAAGCGGCCGACCTTCTCGGTGTGAGTCGCCCGACCGTCGTGCGCCTGATCAATGACGATGTTTTGCCTACCGAACGAATCGGCAACCGGCATCGACTCCTGCTCGACGATGTGCTGTCGTATCGAGACGAGCGCCGCAACCGTCAGTACAACGCACTGGCTGCAACCGCTGACATCGACAGCAATGACGATCCCGAAACGACCCGAAAGCAACTACGCGAAGCGCGGCGGGCTGTGGCGGCGCGCCGAAAAACAGCACCGCGGCGGAGCTGACACCACGGGCAGCGACGTTCGCCGCGCTCCTGGACACCTCGGTGTTATGGCCGAGTTTGCAGCGAGACTTCCTGCTTTCGCTCGCAATCGAAGGTTCGTATCGACCATTGTGGTCAAGCGAAATTCTGGCTGAACTCGAATATCACGAGACGCAGAAGCTGATCAACCGAGGAGAACAACCCGGTGCCGCGGCCGCACGAGCCCGTCACCTGATCGACCAGATGACAACCGCTTTCGACGATGCTCTGGTCGAAAATTGGGAACCATACGATGGCACGTTCGACCTGCCAGACCCCGAAGACGAACATGTCGCGGCAGCAGCGCTCGTTGGCGGAGCGGGCGCCATCGTCACCGACAATCTCAATGACTTTCCGATCGCGAAGATTCCCGCGCACATCAAGGTCCGATCCCCCGCGGAATTTGCAGCGGACACCGTATCGGTTTCACCAGACGTTGCGCTGCGAGCCGTCCAGACCATGGCCTCCAGGTTTTCCGAACCACCACTAACAACTGAGGAGATCTTGAGCCGACTGGTTCAGCGATACCGGATGACCGAAGCGGTCGCGCTCATCTGCGCCGCCTTTTGACGCGTCTCGCAAAGTATTATGTGGTCGACCTGCATAGCCGGTGCAGACTGTGGTTGTGGACGAGCGGTTCCCAGGTGAGTTGGAGACGGTGCGAGCCGACAATCTGCGCCTGCGTCGCCTGCTGAAACTGAGTGAAGAGCAGGCCCGAGCGGCGGACCCCGATCAAGCCACCCTCTCCGGTGCACCTGGATCGCCGGTAAGCATGGCATCAGCGCCCGAGGACAAGGTTCGGTTCTATCTCGATCTATTTCGTTGTCGCTCTGATGTTTACGCTCTTCGTTGGGAGAACGGCCGGGACGGCCGATCCTGTTGGATGCCGGCAATTCGCGGCTATTGGCGAAAAGGCATGAAGCGCACCGACGCCAGCTATCTTCCGCTGACCGCCGACGTCGTCGACCAGCACCTACGAGGCGAAATTCATATCGGTCTGTATCCGCTGGGCGACGACGACACCTGTTCGTGGGTCGCGGCCGACTTCGACAAAGAGGCCGCGATGCTGGATGCACTGGCATATATGAAAGCCGCACGCGCCCAGGATGTTCCGGCTGCGCTAGAGGTGTCGCAGTCGGGGCGTGGAGCGCACGTGTGGATCTTCTTCGCGCAGGCCACCTCGGCAGCGACAGCGCGCAGTATCGCGACTAGCCTGCTCGGCGAAGCCTTTCAACTGCGCGGCAGCATGCACCTCAGCAGCTACGACCGGCTGTTTCCTTCCCAAGACGTCCACACCGGCCGGGGCATGGGAAATCTCATCGCCGCACCGCTCAACGGCAAACGCCGCCAGCACGGCACAACCTTGTTCCTCGACCCCACCACGTTGGAACCTTTCGACGCCCAGTGGGCATACCTGTCTAGCATTGCGCGACTGTCGCACAAGGACGTGGCCGCGCTCGCCCGTACGCTGCCCTATCCTCAATTCGGTCATCGGGTGCGCCAGTTGAAGCTGCCTACCTCGTCGAAAATCGTGCCGTGGCCGGCGCCGATCATCCGCACAACCTTCGCATCTCGGTTAATCCTGATCGCCAACGATCTTGGGCCGGCCATGATTGCGGCCGTCAAGCACGCAGCCTCTATTCGAAATCCGGAGTTTGATGCCCGCCAGCGTGCTCGACGCAGTACTTGGGACACTCCGCGTTTTCTGTACAGCTATGACGAGACAGCCGAGGGCGATCTTGTCCTGCCGCGCGGACTGCACGCGCTTCTGTCGGAATTGGTTGATTCAGCGGGCAGTACGTTGCGTATCGACGACGAGCGCGCGACCGGCGATAGTCACGAATTCAGCTGCGGAACGTCGCTCAGGACGGAACAGACCACCGTCGCTCGACAACTCGTCGAAGAAGATACCAGTGTCCTCATCGCAGCCCCTGGCTCGGGCAAAACGGTGATTGCCTGCGCCGCAATCGCCTCCCGTGCCACCTCGACCCTGATCCTGGTCGACCGCAAAGCACTCGCCGACCAATAGCGTGACCGGCTGCAGAAGCATCTCGGATTCAAGTGCGGGCAGATTGGCGGTGGCCGATCCAAAACCACCGGCGTCATCGACGTCGCTCTACTACCCACGCTGGACCGCCGCAACAACATCGAAAACCTCACGGCGAACTACGGTTTCGTGGTCGTCGACGAATGCAATCACATCGCGGCCAGCACATTCTTCCACGTAATCAATCGAATACCCGCAAAATACTGGCTCGGACTAACCGCAACACCCGAGCGCCGCGACGGGCTTGAAGATCTCATCTACCACCAACTCGGATCACATCACGTGACCCTCGAAAGCCCCGCCGCAGGCCAACTCCCCTCAGCGGACACCAGTCTGCTTGCACCACAGCCGGTCCTCTACTTGCATCGGACTCGATTCCGCTACACCGGCGAAGCCGACCCCACCGCGCCCGGCGGAATGGCCGAGATCTATCGAGCATTGATCGCCGACGACGCCCGGCTGGAACAGATCGTCACAGATGTCCTCACCGCTCACCGCGCCGGCGCCAACATCCTTGTACTCACCACATGGATCGACCACCTGAACGCAATCGCTGAGCGTCTCGGCGCCGCGGGCAAGTCGGTCGTCGTACTCAGCGGGCAGATGAAGGCACGGGAGCGCCGGGAGATCTCCGAACAACTCGCCAACCACACCGCCGACACCGAGCCCTTGCTGATCACTGGCACCGGCTCATTCATCGGCGAGGGATTCGACTGCCCGGTTTTGGACACACTGTTCCTCGCCGCCCCTATCACCTTCAAAAGCAGGCTCGTTCAGTACGTCGGGCGCATCACCCGTCCCCACTCCGCCAAGACCACCGCGACTGTGCATGATTACCACGACGAACTCACTCCGGTACTCGCCCCTTCGTTACGAAAGCGTGCACCCGGCTACCCCAAACTGGGCTTTCCCGACCCCAGAACATTGGTCCGGTAAGAGCCCCTGCTTTACGACCGCTGGGGCGGCTGACCCAGCAGTCATTGGACTCGGTAGCCGCCGTCGGCGGACTGCGAGCATCAACGCCCACCGCCGCTCGTGCACAAACGTGCACAAGAAGAAACGGCCGCCACCTGGCGCCAGCGACCGTTCGGCCTGTTCAAGGCCACTTTCTTTAGTAGCGGGGACAGGATTCGAACCTGCGACCTCTGGGTTATGAGCCCAGCGAGCTACCGAGCTGCTCCACCCCGCGTCGGTGAATGCCAGGTTACCGAACGCGAGTCGCGGCGACCAAATCGCACGGTCATCGGAGGTATCCACGGCCAGATTGCCACCATGTTTGCGACAGGAGCCGCGCCTACAGCGATGGCGGCAATCTTGGCGACGTCCAAATTCAGCGCCGGTGCCGCCCCGGCCGTGCCCGCCGCTATTTGGTGTTGTTGTACTTGTTGATCGCGTCATCCAACCGCTGCAGCGCCGCGCCGTAGCCGGCGAAATCGCCCTTCTTCTGGGCGTCCTTGGCAGCGCCGATCGCCGCCTGAATCTCTTGCAGCACAGCGGCTTTGGAGGGAGACAGCGTCACCGAACCGTCGGGAACCGGCGGCGCGGCCACCGGCGGTGTCGATCCCGGCGTCACAGCGGGCGCCGGCGCATTTGCCGGCGGACTCGCCGCGGGCGCCCCGCCTTCGGTGGGCTGAATGTTGGTCGCCGCCGCACCCGCACCCGGGCCGAACAGCCCGGTCAGCGCGTCGCGCACGGTCGGGCCGTAGCCGATCTTGTCGTTGTACATCATCGCCACCCGGATCAGCCGCGGATACGACGACGCCGCGTCGCTGGCGCCCGGGGAGGCGTACACGGGTTCGACGTAGAGCAGCCCGCCCTGACCGACCGGCAGGGTGAGCAGGTTGCCCCAACGGATCCGGTTCTGGTTGTCGCGGCCGATCACGCCGAGGTCCTGCGACACCGCCGGGTCGGTGGTGATCGCGTTGTTGGCCAGCTTCGGCCCGTTGACTTGGCCCGGGATGGTCAGCACGGTGATCCGCCCGTACGTCGCCGGATCGGAACTGGCGCTGATGTAGGCCGCCAGGTAGTCGCGCTTGAACCGGTTCATCGCGCTGGTCAGCTGGTACGACGACGAATTGTCGTTCTTCGCAATGTTTTTCGCGACGATGTAGTAGGGCGGCTGATAGCTGCTGGCCGTCGGATTGGGATCCAGCGGCACGTCCCAGAAATCCGACGTGGAGAAGAACGTCACCGGGTCGTTGACGTGATACTTCGCCAGCAGCATCCGCTGCACCTTGAACAGGTCCTCGGGATAGCGCAGGTGCTCGGCCAGTTCCGGGCTGATGTCGCTCTTGGGTTTGACGGTGCCCGGGAAGACCTGCATCCACGCCTTGAGCACCGGGTCCTGCTCGTCTTGCTGGTACAGCGTGACGGTGCCGTCGTAGGCGTCCACCGTCGCCTTGACCGAGTTGCGGATATAGGAGACCCGCTTGTCGGGCGCCAGCTTGTTGAACGCCACCTCGTTGGAGTCCGCGGTGGCCGACTCCAGCGAGGTCAGTTCGGAATACGGGTAGTTGTCCAGGGTGGTGTAGCCGTCGATGATCCACACCAACCGCTTGTTGACGATGGCCGGGTATACCGAGCTGTCGGTGGTCAGCCACGGCGCCACCGCCTCCACCCGCCGCGACGGGTCACGGTTGAACAGGATCTTGCTGTTCGAGCCGATCACGTTGGAGAACAAGAAGTTTCGCTCAGCGAACTTGGCGGCGAACACGCTGCGCGACAACCAGTCGCCGATCGGCACCCCACCCAGCCCGGTGTAGGTGTAGTTCTTGGTTTCGGTGCTGGTCTCGTAGTCGTATTCGCGATCGGCGCCGTTGCGCCCGACGATCGCGTAATCCGCGGAGGTGTTGGAGATGACCGGGCCGAAGTAGACGCGGGGCTGGTCGAGTGGCGCGGGACCGTCGGACACCACGTTGCCGTTGGCGCCAACGACGTTCACCAGGAACTCGGGATAGCCGCCATTTTGGTTGGGGTCGTTGGCGATTCCGCGCACCGTGTTGGCCGGCGAGGCGATGAATCCGTTGCCGTGGGTGTAGACGGTGTGCCGGTTGATCCAGTCCCGCTGGTTGTCGATCAGCCGGTCGGGGTTGAGCTCGCGCGCCGCCACCACGTAGTCACGCAACGCCCCGTTGCGGTCCAGGTAGCGGTCGATGGACAGCTGGTCGGAAAAGTAGTAGAAGTTCTTGCCCTGCTGGAACTGGGTGAAGGCCGGGCTGACGATCGTCGGATCGAGCAGCCGGATGTTGGAGGTGGTCACCCGGTCGTCGGCGACCTGCTGGGCGGTGGCCTGCGCGTCACCGGTGTAGTTGCGATAGGTGACCACGTCGCTGGTCAGGCCGTAGGCCTGCCGGGTAGCGGTGATGCTGCGGCTGATGTATTCGCTTTCCTTTTGCGCGGCATTAGGTTTGACGCTGATCTGCTCGACGATCAACGGCCACCCGGCGCCCACGATCAACGACGACAGCAGCAGCAGCACCAGGCCGATCGCGGGAATTCTCAAGTCCCGCATGGTGATCGCCGAGAACACCGCGGCCGCGCAGATCAGCGCGATCGCCATCAGGATCAGCTTCGCCGGCAGCACCGCGTTAATGTCGGTGTACCCGGCGCCGGTGAACGGCTTGCCGCCGCGGGTGTGCGACAACAGCTCGTAGCGGTCCAGCCAGTAGGCAACCGCCTTGAGCAGCACCAGCAAGCCGACGAGGGTGACCAGTTGGATGCGCGCCGACCGGCTCAGCGCGCCGGTGCGCCCGGACAGCCGGATGCCACCGAAGATGTAGTGGGCCAACAGGTTGGCCACGAAGGCCAGGAACACCGCGACGAACAGGTAGGACAGCAGCAGCCGGTAGAACGGCAGCTCGAACGCGTAGAAGCCGAGGTCCTTGCCGAACTGCGGATCCTTAATGCCGAAATCGCCGCCGTGCAAGAACAATTGGATGCGCACCCAATAGCTCTGCGCGATGATGCCGGCCAGCAGGCCGATCGCCACCGGGACGCCGACGCTGACCAGCCGCAGCCGGGAAAGGACCAGGGCGCGGTAGCGCGCCACCGGATCGTTGTCGTTGCTGGGCACGAACACCGGGCGGGTGCGGTAGGCCACCGCCAGGCCGGCGAACACGATGCCGCCCACCAGCAGACCGGCGATCAAAAAGACCACAAAGCGGGTGACCAGCACGGTGGAGAACACCGAGCGGTAGCCGAGCTCGCCGAACCACAGCCAGTCCACGTAGGCGTCGATCAGCCGGGGACCCGCGAGCAGCAATACGATCACACCCAGTGCGATCAGGATCAGAATCCGGCTACGCCGGGTCAGCTTCGGCATCCTTGCGGTGGGCCGCATCCCCACTGGCTACGCTCCCTGATCGATTGCTAGACGGTGACAACTCTACGCACTGGGAAAACCGGTGATCGCGGCTAACAGCTCGGCGGTTGCCCGCCGGCAGTGATCGCGTGCAGCGCATCCACCGCCTGGGCGAGCGTCTCCACCTTCACCAGGCGCAGCCCGGACGGCTTGTCCGAGCTGGCCTCGTAACAGTTCTTCGCCGGCACCAGGAAGACGGTGGCCCCGGCCGCGTGCGCGGCGACCATCTTGTGGGTGATGCCGCCGATCTGGCCGACCTTGCCGTCGGCGGAGATCGCTCCCGTCCCGGCGACGAAATTGGAGCCGGCCAAGTCGCCGGTGGTCAGCTTGTCGACCACCGCCAGGCTGAACATCAGCCCGGCGGACGGCCCGCCCACGTTCGCGAGGTTGAAGTTCACCACGAACGGCGCCCAGGGCGCGTCGAGCACGGCGACACCCAGGAAGCCGTAATCGCGGTCCTTGTTGGCGCCCAGCATGATCTGCGCCACACCAGCGGGTTCGTTCTTGCGCCGGTAGTCGATCGTCACGGTCTGGCCGGGCTTGGTGTTCTTCAACAGCCCGGTGAACTCCTCGACCCCGGCAACCGGGGTGCCGTTGACCGCGTCGATGGCGTCGCCGACCTTCAGCTTGCCGGCCGACGGGCCGGGCTCGGGGACCTTGGCCACCGTCACCGCCGACGGGTACTTCAGGTAGCCCAGGGCGGCGTAGGCGGCGCTGTCCTCGGATTGCTTGAAGTCGGCGTTGTTGGCCTTGTCGACATCCTCGCGCGACTTGCCGGGCGGGTAGATGAGGTCGCGCGGCACCAGCTGCTCGGTGTCCGAAAGCCACAGCGTCAGCGCCTCGCCCAGGGTCAGATCGTCGCGCTGGGACACCGTCGTCATGTTGAGGTGGCCGGTGGTCGGGTGCGTCATGGTGCCCTCGATCGCCACCACCTGCTTGCCGTCGACCTCACCGAGCGTGTCGAAGGTGGGGCCGGGCCCCAGCGACACGAACGGGACCGTCACCACCGCCAGCAACACGCCGAACACCACGATCGGCACCAGCGCGACCATCAAGGTCAGGATGCGCCTGTTCACGCCGACTACACTAGACGGAGCCCGCCGTCCGGCTGTCAGCCACACGGGCCCGCTACACCGTTCAGCTACAAGCTGACCCGAGGCCGCGCGTTGCGATGCCACGGTGAGTACCGTTGAGGTTATGGTTGACCTGCCTTTCGGTTTCTCCTCCGGGGAGGACCCCGACAAGCCCGGGAAGAAAGACCCGGATTCGGGCTCGAACCCGTCCGACCCGTTCGCCATCAGCGGCGAGTTCGGCATGGGCGATCTGGGGCAGATCTTCACCCAACTGGGTCAGATGTTTTCCAGCGCGGGCAGCGCTTCGGCCGGCGGAAGCGATTCGGGGCCGGTCAATTACGAGTTGGCGCGCCGGGTGGCGTCGAACTCGATCGGCTTCGTGGCGCCGATCCCGGCCACCACCAACTCGGCGATCGCCGATGCCGTGCACCTCGCCGAAACCTGGCTGGACGGCGCGACGGCGCTGCCGGCGGGCACCGCCAAGGCGGTGGGTTGGACGCCGGCCGACTGGGTGGACAACACGCTGGGAACCTGGAAGCGGCTGTGCGACCCGATGGCCCAACAGATTTCGACGGTGTGGGCCGCCTCGCTGCCCGAAGAGGCCAAGAGCATGGCCGGGCCGCTGCTGCAGATGATGGCACAGATGGGTGGGATGGCGTTCGGCTCGCAGCTGGGCCAGGCGCTGGGCTTCTTGTCCCGCGAGGTGCTGACCTCAACGGACATCGGTTTACCGTTGGGGACCAAGGGAATTGCCTCGATACTGCCCGACGCCGTGGAATCGTTCGCCTCCGGCCTGGAGCACCCGCGCAGCGAGATCCTGACGTTCCTGGCCGCGCGGGAGGCCGCGCATCACCGGCTGTTCAGTCACGTCCCCTGGCTGGCCAGCCAGCTGCTGGCCGCCATCGAGGCCTATGCGATGGGCATGCAGATCGACATGTCCGGCATCGAGGAGCTGGCCCGCGACTTCAACCCCGCGTCGCTGTCGGATCCCGCGGTGATCGAAAACCTGCTCGGCCAAGTCGTTTTCGAGTCCAAGGCGACACCGGCTCAGACGCAGGCGCTGGAGCGTCTGGAAACACTGCTGGCCCTGATCGAGGGCTGGGTGCAGGTGGTGGTGGCGGCCGCACTGGGCGACCGGATCCCGGGCGCGGCCGCGCTGGCCGAGACGCTGCGCCGGCGCCGGGCCAGCGGCGGCCCGGCCGAGCAGACGTTCGCCACGCTGGTCGGGCTGGAGCTGCGGCCCCGCAAGATGCGCGAAGCCGCCGCGTTGTGGGAGCGACTCACCAAGGCCGCCGGGGTGGACGCCCGCGACGGCATCTGGCAACACCCCGACCTGCTCCCCGACGCCGACGACCTCGACGACCCCGCGGCGTTCATCGACCGGGTGATCGGCGGCGACACCAGCGGCATCGACGAGGCGATCGCCCGGCTCGAGCAGGAGGGCCCGAACAGCCCCGGGTCCGGCGGCGGCGATACCTGAGCACCGCAGAACGGATATCCCGGAACTGATGACAAGGACACCTTATTATCAGTTAGCTCGCTAAGTGATAATAAGCTAGGTCATGTCATCGGCCGGCTCGGGCACCGCAATTGAGTGCGAGACCCTGAACTGGGCCGCGCCGACCGCGGCTGGCTACCAGCGTTCCGACCTCCGCGCCGCTCGGCGCCAGTCTGGCGAATACCAGGCCGCTATCCCCGCCGCGATCGCTGACCTCGCGGTCAGCCTACCATCGCGTGTTCAAGCCGATGCCGGGGAAGCCAGCCAGGAGATCGCACGGTTCGATACTCAACTGGGGGACGAGATCGCCCCATTCGCCTCCGTATTACTGCGCACCGAATCGGCGGCCAGCTCGAAAATCGATAACCTCACCGCCAGCGCCCGCGCGATCGTCGAAGCCGAAACCCTGGGAACCAGCACGCGCCGCAACGCGTCGATGATCGTCGCGAACACCAGGGCCATGCAGGCGGCCATCGACCTGGCCGACCAGATCAGCGACGAGGCGATTCTGGCGATGCATCGCGCGCTGATGCACGCGAGTGAACCAAGCATGGCCGGCAAATGGCGAACCGAACAGGTATGGATCGGCGGGGGCAACTTCGGTCGACGAGGCGCCGAGTTCATCGCGCCGCACCACGGCCGCGTCCCAGGAGCCATTGACGACCTGGCGCGCTTTGCCAAGCGCACCAACATCGCGGCGCTTCCCCAAATAGCAATTGCCCATGCGCAATTCGAGACGATTCACCCGTTGCCCGATGGAAACGGGCGCACCGGCAGGGCATTGGTCCAGTCCATGTTGCGCAATAAGCGATTGACTCGTCAGGTCACCGTTCCCGTCTCGGCGGGACTGCTGACGGACACGGGTTCGTACTTCGACGCGCTCACGGCTTATCGACAGGGCGACCCTGCCCCGATAGTCGAAAGACTGTCCGAGGCCTCGATGCTGGCTGTCGCCAATGGTCGACGACTGGTCACCGATCTGAAAACGATCAGGCTTCAATGGAAATCGAAGATCACGGCCCGCCACAATTCAGCCGTGCATCGGTTAGCCGATCTACTGATTCGACGCCCGGTGATCAACGCACAACTGGCCAGCGAAGAACTGCACGTCGCAATCAACAACGTGTACAGATACCTGGACCCGCTTGTCGAGTCCGGAATCATCGTCGAGTTCACCAACCGGACACGCAATCGCGCCTGGCGGGCGCCGGATGTTCTCAGTGCGCTGGACGCATTCGCCGAACGGGCGGGCCGTAGAAGCCTGCTCGGTTGACGTCTCGTCGGTTCGGCTGTGGATAACTGAGCGGCGCGGTCGCTGCCGGCGTGCCACAGTGCAGCGGTGCCCGCAGCCGCCGTTTCCACCCCCCGCGGCCACCTACGCGCTGGATCCGGCGATGCCGGTGCTGTTGCGGCCCGACGGCACCGTGCAGGTCGGCTGGGATCCCCGCCGCGCGGTGCTGGCGCGTCCACCGCGGGGCCTGGCCGCCGCCGAGCTGGCCACGCTGCTGCGGTCCATGTGCTCGCCCACCCCGCTGTCGGAGCTGCAGCGCCGCGCGCTCGAGCACGGCCTGACCGACGCCGACGGCCTGAGGAATCTCGTCACCCAACTGGTCGGCGCCGGGGTGGCGAGCGAATGCGGGCGGTCGGGCGGGCGGGCGGGCGCCGTCGGTGCGCATCCACGGCCGCGGGCCGCTGTCGGAGCTGCTGGTGGAGTCGTTGCGCTGCTCGGGCGCCCGGATCGCGCATAGCAGCCAGCCGCACGCCGCGGTGTCGGGCGACGACGTCGACCTGGTGGTGCTGTCGGACTACCTGGTGGCCGACCCGCGCCTGGTGCGTGACCTGCACGAGCAGGGCGTCGCGCATCTGCCGGTGCGGGTGCGCGACGGCGTCGGGCTGGTGGCCCCGTTGGTGATCCCGGGCGTGGCCAGCTGCCTGTCGTGCGCGGATCTGCACCGCCGGGACCGCGACGCGGCCTGGCCGGTGATCTGCGCGCAGCTGCGCGAGACCGTCGGAGTCGCGGACCGGGCCACCATGCTGGCGACCGCCGCGCTGGCGCTCAACCAGGTGAACCGGGTGATCGCGGCGGTGCGCGGCCAGCCGGCGGCGTCCGATCCCGCCCCGCCCCAGACGCTGAACGCGACCCTGGAATCCGACCTGCACGTCGGCGCCATCGTCGCCCGCCGGTGGGACCGGCATCCCTTGTGTTCCTGCTGACGCGGGCGCGCACCCCGGCCGGCCATATCGCACTGACCTGCGCCGCCGGGGTGTGACAACCTCCGTTGTCGCCGTCTCTCCCCATCGCGCTGGCCATCATGGATGATGGGTACGTGTCGGATATCAAACGGGGACGTGCCGCGCGCAACGCGAAGCTGGCCAGCATTCCGGTCGGATTCGCCGGCCGGGCGGCGATCGGATTCGGTAAACGCCTGACCGGTAAGTCCAGGGACGAGGTCCAGGCCGAGCTCCTGGAAAAGGCCGCCAACCAGTTGTTCACCGTGCTGGGTGAGCTCAAGGGCGGCGCGATGAAGGTGGGTCAGGCGCTGTCGGTGCTCGAGGCCGCGGTTCCCGAGGAATTCGGCGAGCCCTACCGCGAAGCACTGACCAAGCTGCAGAAGGACGCCCCGCCGCTGCCCGCTGCGAAGGTGCACCGGGTGCTCGACGCGCAGCTGGGCACCAAGTGGCGGGAGCGGTTCAGTTCGTTCGACGACACCCCGGTGGCCTCGGCCAGCATCGGCCAGGTGCACAAGGGGGTGTGGTCCGACGGCCGCGAGGTGGCGGTCAAGATCCAGTACCCGGGCGCCGACGAGGCGCTGCGGGCCGACCTCAAGACCATGCAGCGCCTGGTCGGTGTGTTCAAGCAGCTTGCGCCCGGCGCCGACGTCCAGGGCGTGGTCGACGAGCTGATCGAGCGCACCGAGATGGAGCTGGACTACCGGCTGGAGGCCGAGAATCAGCGCGCCTTCGCCAAGGCGTACCAGGACCACCCGCACTTCGCGGTGCCGCGGATCGTGGCCAGCGCGCCCAAGGTGGTGATTCAGGAGTGGATGCAGGGCATCCCGATGGCCGAGATCATCCGGCACGGCACCATCGAGCAGCGCGACCTGATGGGCACCCGGCTGCTGGAACTCACCTTCGACGCGCCGCGGCGGCTGGGCATGCTGCACGGCGACGCGCACCCGGGCAACTTCATGCTGCTGCCCGACGGCCGGATGGGCGTGATCGACTTCGGCGCCGTCGCGCCACTGCCCGACGGCTTGCCCGTCGAACTCGGCATGACGATCCGGTTGGCCCGCGACAAGAACTACGACCTGCTGTTGCCGACGATGGAGAAGGCCGGGTTCATTCAGAAGGGCCAGCAGGTGTCCGTGCGCGACATCGACGACATGCTGCGTCAGTACGTCGAGCCGGTCGAGGTCGAGGTGTTCCACTACACCCGCAAGTGGCTGCAGAAGATGTCCGCCATCGAGATCGACCGGTCGGTGTCGCAGATCCGCACCGCCCGGCAGATGGACCTGCCGCCCAAGCTGGTGATCCCGATGCGGGTGGTCATGTCGGTGGCCGCCATCCTGTGCCAGCTGGACGCCCACGTGCCGATCAAGGCGCTGTCCGAAGAGCTGGTGCCCGGCTTCGCCGAACCCGACAACGCCGTCGTCTAGGAACGCTGGCTGCTAGGCCGCGGCCCCGGCGCGCCGACCGTCCTTGCGGGGACGCCCGCGGGGTCGTTTGAAGCCCAGCACCGCCGCGGTCGAGGATTTCGCCGCCCCACACACCCCAGGGTTCGGCGCTCTCCAGCGCCGCCGCCAGGCACTGGCGGCGCACCGGGCAGCCGGCGCACAGCTGCTTGGCCCGCTCCAGGTCCGCCGGCGCTTCGGCGAACCACAGATTGGGATCGCCGACGTGGCACGGCAGGGCTTGTCTGGGGACCGTCGGTGCCGAGATGTCCTATCACCTTCTTCCTGGTTCGGATTGCTCTGCTGGTAGTGATCCGGACCAGATCGAAAGGTGGTCGACCCAACAACTATGGCCACGGATCCTGGTGACTTCGGGTCCGTGGCCATCTGGGGAAAACCGGGCTGGTGCTTACCTTGCCTTCGGCGGGCCCCCGACTCGTACGGACGCGTCGGTCGCGGCGGCGGCGCGATGCTTGCGCGCGGCCGCCAGGGCGGCGGCGTGCGTGGCGAGAAGGCCGGCCGCGGACAGGGCGGGACGGGTCGCGCGAGCCACGCCTACGCCGAACGCGTTGCCGATCATCCTGGCCGCCCTCCTTTCCGTCCCGCTGAGTTTCCATACTGCCGGGTTGCGATATCAAGGGTAAACGGTGCCCGTCGGTCATCACAACCGATTTTGTGACCTGCGGATTCGCCGGTCAGCGACCGCGGACCAGCTCCAGCACATCGGGGCCGTACTGCTCGAGCTTGCGCGCGCCGATGCCGGGAATCGCGATCAGCGCCTGTTCGTCGCCGGGCCGCAGCTCGGCGATGGCGATCAGGGTGTTGTCGGTGAACACGACGTAGGCGGGTACCTTCTGTTCCTTGGCGACGTCCAGCCGCCACGCCTTGAGCCGCACCAGCAGGTCCTCGTCGATGTCGGCGGCACACGTCTCGCAATGTCGCAGCATGACGGCCGCCGGGGTGGTCAGGTTGTTGTTGCAGATCCGGCAGCGGGTGGCGGCGCTGCGGTTGCGGCGGGACCTGGTCGGCGCCGCCTCGGCCCGGGTCTGGGGTGCGATGCCGTTGAGGAATCGCGACGGCTTGCGGCTCTGCCGCCCGCCAGGGCTGCGGGCCAATGCCCAGCTGAACGCCAAATGTGTTCTGGCCCTGGCGATTCCGACGTAGAGCAGCCGCCGCTCCTCCTCGACCGCCTCGCTGTCGGCGCCGTACGCCAGCGCGTGCGAGATGGGTAGCGTGCCGTCGGCCAGGCCGACCAGAAACACCGCGTCCCACTCGAGTCCCTTGGCGGCGTGCAGCGACGCCAGCGCGACGCCCTGCACCACGGGTGGGTGCCGGGCGTCGGCGCGCATCCGCAGTTCGGTCAGCAGGCCGGCGAAGTCCAGCTGCGGACGCCGCGCCACCTCGTCGTCGACCAGTTCGGCCAGCGCGCGCAGCGCCTCCCAGCGCTCCCGGGCCCGGGTGCCAACCGGCTCTTCGGCCGTCAGCCCCAGCGGTTCGAGCACCGCCCGCACCACCGCGGGCAGCGGCTCTTCTCGGGCGCCTTCGCCCTCGCGCTCGGCGGCGCGCTGCAGCGCCAGCAGGGCCTGCTTGATCTCCTGGCGGTTGAAGAACCCCCCGCCGCCGCGAACCTGATAGGGGATGCCGGCCTCGGTCAGCGCCTCCTCGTAGATCTCCGACTGGGCGTTGACCCGGTAGAGCACCGCGATCTCCGAGGCGGGGGTGCCTGATTTGATCAACCGCGCAATCGATTTGGCGACGGCGGCAGCCTCGGCCGGTTCGTCGGGATGCTCGTGGAAGGTCGGCACCGGACCCGGCGGCCGCTGCCCGACCAGGTGCAGCTTGCTGCCGGCCACCCGGCCGCGGGCCGCGGCGATCACCTGGTTGGCCAGCGACACCACCTGCGGGGTGGAGCGGTAGTCGCGTTCCAGCCGCACCACGGTCGCGTCGGGGAACCGGCGGGAGAAGTCGAGCAGGAACCTCGGGGAGGCCCCGGTGAACGAGTAGATGGTCTGGTTCGCGTCCCCCACCACGGTCAAGTCGTCGCGATTGCCCAGCCAGGCGGCCAGCACCCGCTGCTGCAACGGGGTGACGTCCTGATATTCGTCGACCACGAAGCAGCGGTAGCGGTCGCGGAACTCCTCGGCGACCGCCGGGTCGCTTTCGATCGCCGCCGCGGTGTGCAGCAGCAGGTCGTCGAAATCGAGCAGGGTGACGTGGTCGCCGCGGGCCTTGAGGGCTTCGTAGGCGGCATACACGCCGGCGACCCTCGCGGCGTCCAGCGGAATGTCCCGCCCGGCGGCGGCCACCGCGGCCGGGTATTCCTCCGGGCCGATCAGCGACGCCTTGGCCCATTCGATCTCGCCGGCCAGGTCGCGCACGTCGTCGGTGCTGGCGTTGATCCGGGTGCGGCTGGCCGCCCGGGCCACCACCGCGAACTTGCTGTCCAGCAGCTGCCAGCCGGTGTCGCCGACCACCCGCGGCCAGAAATAGCGCAGCTGCCGGTGGGCGGCGGCGTGAAAGGTCAGCGCCGAGACCGAGCCGACCGCCGCGTCGGTGCCCGCCGCGGCGGCGAGCGCCCGCAGCCGCGAGCGCATCTCCCCCGCCGCGCGCTGGGTGAAGGTGACCGCCAGCACCTGATTGGCGGCGACATGACCGCACGCGACCAGCTGGGCGATCCGGTGGGTGATGGTGCGGGTCTTGCCGGTGCCGGCGCCGGCCAGCACGCAGACCGGACCGCGCGGGGCCAGCACGGCTTCGCGTTGCTCTTCGTCCAGCCCGGCGGTCAAGGGGTCGGCGAGGGTCGGCATGGCGTCCATCTTGGCTTCCCATACTGACAAGTCGGTGACGAACGAGATGCATCGCGCCCCGGCGAGTCGGCCCGCTCCTGCGCATCCCGCTACGCGGAATGCTTCGTCGCCGGGCTACGTTATCCGGCTATGACCTCTGCCCCGCTCACCGTTTACACCACGTCGTGGTGCGGCTACTGCCACCGGCTGATGACCGTGCTCAAGTCCAACGGCATCCCCTACGAGGCGGTCGACATCGAACACGACCCGGCCGCCGCCGACTTCGTCAGCTCGGTCAACGGCGGCAACAAGACGGTTCCGACGGTGAAGTTCGCCGACGGTTCCACACTGACCAACCCTAGCGCCGCGCAGGTGAAGGCCAAGCTGGCCGAAGCCGGCAACTGACCACCGGGTCAGTCGAACGCGGCCCAGGATTCGATGATCACCCGCGCGATCGAAATCGACCCGGGCAGTAGGAGTTTCGACTCCGAGTCGGACGACCAGTCCCCGGCCGCCAGCGCGGCGCGCACCTCGTCGCGGGTGAACCACGCCGCCTCGGCGATCTCACCGTCGTTGAACGCGAAGTCCTGCGCCGGGTCGGCGACGGCGTGGAAGCCGACCATCGGCGAGCGCGGGAACGGCCACGGCTGGCTGCCCAGGTAGCGCACGTCGCACACGGTCAGCCCGATCTCCTCGCGGACCTCGTGGGCGACACACACCTCGAACGACTCCCCGGCCTCGACGAATCCGGCCAGCAGCGAGAACATCCGCTCCGGCCACACCGCCTGACGGGCCAGCACCGCGCGGTCGCCGCCGTCGTGCACCAGGCAGATCACCGCCGGGTCGATACGCGGGAACTCCTCATGCCCGGTGACCGGGTTGACCCGCGACCAGCCCGCCCGGGCCGGCCTGGTCGGCGAGCCGTCCACCGAGCTGAACCGCGACCGCTCGTGCCAGTTCAGCAGCGCGACGGCCGAGGACATCAGCTGGCTGCTGGTGTCGTCGAAGATCGGGCCGAGGCTGCGCAGGTTCACCACCTCGGCGCGCACCTCGGGATCATCCGGTGCCTGCAGCGCGCCGCGGATGGCCCAGACGTGCCGGCCGTCCTCGAGGCACCCCAGGAAAACCGCCTCCGGCGGGGGCTTGTCACCCAGCTCGGCGGCGGCGCCCAGCACCACCCGGCCGTCGGCGACGAGCACCTGGTTGCGCGAGTCCACCCGCAACAGCGCCGCGTCGGCCCAGCCCGCCGCGGCGGCCTCGACGTCGGTGCGCAACTGGCCGGCCCGATCGGCGCCCACCCGCGACAGCAGCGGACGCTGCGCAGCTGAAAGTCCGCGATCGCCATCAATGCCCCGCGCTGCGGATATAGAGCAACCGGTCGTTGACCTCGACCGCGTCCACCTCGGGGGCGTCGATGCGCAGCAGCCGGCCGTCGCGCACCACCCCGAGCACGATGTCACGCAGGTGCCGAGGCGAGCCGCCGATCTCGGACTGCTCGACCTCCCGCTCGGCGATCGCCAACCCGACGTCGGGCGTCAGCAGGTCCTCGATCATCTCCACCACGCTCGGGGTGGTGGTGGCCAGGCCGAGCAGCCGGCCCGCCGTCGCCGACGACACCACCACCGAGTCCGTGCCCGACTGCTGCAGCAGGTGCTGATTCTCGGCCTCCCGAATCGAGGCGACGATCTTGGCGTGCGGCGCGATCTCGCGCGCGGTCAGCGTCACCAGCACAGCGGTGTCGTCGCGGCTGGTGGCCACGATGATGGACGCCGCGTGCTGGGCCCCGGCCAGCCGCAGCACGTCGGCCTTAGTGGCGTCGCCGTGCACGGTGACCAGGTCCGCGCTCTCGGCGTGCTCGAGGGTGCTGCGATCGGTGTCGACGACGACGACCTCGGCCTGGGTGGTCGCGTCGCCCAGGATGGCGGCGACCGCGGTTTTGCCCTTGGTGCCGTAGCCGATCACGATGGTGTGGTTGCGCACTCTGCTCCTCCAACGCTGAATCTTCCACCCTTGGCGGGACCGCTCGGAGAGCACTTCGAGCGTGGTGCCCACCAAGACGACCAAAAAGGCAATCCGCAGCGCGGTGAAGATCAGGGTGTGCACCAGGCGGGCGGTCTCGGTGTAGGGCGTGATGTCGCCGTAGCCGGTGGTCGACAGGGACACCGCGGAGAAATACACGCAGTCCAGAAAGGTCAGCGACCCGCCCCGCAGATCCCGGTAGCCGGACCGGTCGGCGTAGACGATGACGGCGGCGGCGAACAGCGCCACCAGCGCGATGGCCAGGCGCCGGGTGATGACGCGGATGGGGCTGGCGTGCTCCTCGGGAATGCGCACCACGCCGACCAACTGGTGGCCGCGCTGGGCGGCCAGCGTCTGATTCAGACCGCTCAGCTTTCGCGGCCTACCGTTGCGCACGGCGGTCCGTCATCGCCTTGACTGCCGCGCTCGGGACACGGGTCTTATGTAACCACGGGAACCGGTCGCCCAATACTCGGGCGGCGCGGTCGGTGCGAGCAGAGCGGCCAACTCGTCGGACGTCGGCAGCGCCTCGGGAACCACCGTGGTGCGCGCCCGCACGTAATGGAAGGCGGTGCGCACCGACGACTCGGGCACCTTCGCCAGCGCCGCCCAGGCCAGGCGGTACACCGCGAGCTGGACGGCGGCCTGGCGCATCGCTTCCGGGCTGTCCGGTGGCGCACCGGTTTTCCAGTCCACCACGGTGGCGCCGGCGTCCGATTCGGCGAACACCGCGTCGATGCGGCCGCGGACCAGCGTGTCACCGATCGGCATTTCGAACGGCACCTCGACGGCGACGGGAGTCCTTGCAGCCCACGGTGATCCGAGGAATGCGGTCTGCAGCTCGGCCAATTCCGCGGTGTCACCGACGTCGGAGTCCGCCGCGCCCGGCAGGTCGCCGAGCTCGAACAGGCACTCGGTGCCGTAGAACTTTTGCACCCACGCGTGAAAAGCGTTGCCCAGCAACGCATGCGGCTCCGGGCGGGACGGCATCCGGTGCCTCAGCCGCTGCACGGCCCCGGCCGGGTCGCGGGCCAGGCCGACCAGCGAGCTGACCGACAACTGGCCCGGCAGGGCCTGCGGCGGCGGCGGCCCGGTCACGCGGGCCCGCTCGGCCAGCAGCGCGTCGACGTCGGCGGCCCAGCCCTCGACATCGGCGCCCGGATCACCCGGCTCGGCCGCCATCGCCTGCCGCACCAGCGCCGCACCGCGCTCGACCTCGCCGCGCCGGGACGCCAGCGGATCGGCCGGCCACACCACCTCGACGACATTGTCGCGCAGCGGGTTTCGTTCGCCGTCGGCGGGCGCCGGCGCCCACTGCTCGACCGTTCCGCAGGGGTCGCCGGCCGCGGCCGAGGCGTCGATGACGTCCTTGATCTCGCAGAGGAAGTCCGACGGGCCGCGCGGTTTGATGCCGGTGTCCGCCCAGTGATGCCCGGATACCAGCAGGGTGTCTTCGGCCCGGGTGACCGCGACGTACAACAGCCGGCGTTCCTCGTCGACGCGCCGCTGCTCGAGCTGCCGGCAGTGCTCGGAGATCTTGTCTGACAACTGCTTGCGGTTGGTGACGTCGGAGGTGTCGAGCACCGGGATGCCCAACGCGCCCGGGCGGGCGCGGTCGCCGCGCAGCAGCGGCGGCAGCTTCGCGGCGTCGGTGAGCCAGGTGGTCTTGGCGGTGGTGGAGGGAAAGACGCCGCCCGACAGGTGCGCCACCGCCACCAGCTGCCACTCCAGCCCCTTCGCCGAGTGCACGGTCAGCACCTGGACGCTGTCGCGTGCGACCGCCAATGGTGCTGCCGGCAAGCCATTTTCGACCGACTCGGCGACATCCAGGAAGGCCAGCAGACCGGTCACCGAGGCGGACGCCGACGCGTCGGTGCCGCCGGTGTCGGCGCGTTCGGCGTAGCCGGCGACGACGTCGGCGAACGCGTCCAGATGCTCGGTGCCGGCCCAGCCCGCCGCGGCCGCGGCGCGGACTTCGCAATCCAGGCCCAGCACCCGGCGCACCTCGGCCACCAGGTCGCCGAGCGGGTGGTCGAGGTGGGCGCGCAGGGCGCTCAGCTCGGCGGCCAGCGCGGCGATGCGCGCATACCCCGCAGCCGAATACCCTTCGGCCGGGCCGGGATCGGCGATCGCGTCGGCCAGGCACACGGCGTCGGCTTCGACGTTGCGGGGATCGGCGGCGCTGGCGATCGCCTCGGCCGTGGCCGGCCCGCCGACCGTCCCGGCGCCACCGAGGGCGCGGGCGCGTTGCCACAGCGCGGCCAGGTCGCGCGCGCCCAGGCGCCAGCGCGGGCCAGTGAGCACCCGCATCGCGGCCGCCCCGGCGGTCGGATCGGCGACCAGCCGCAGCATGGCCACCAGCTCGGCGACCTCGGGCACGGACAGCAACCCAGCCAGCCCGACGACCTCTACCGGGATCCCGCGGGCCCGCAGCGCGTCGGCGATGGGCGCGGCGTCGGCGTTGCGGCGCACCAGCACCGCGGCCGTGGGCGGGGTGACGCCGTCCGCCCGGGCCCGGCGGTAGTGGGCGTCGATGTGGTCGGCGATCCATTCGCGTTCGGCGACCACGTCGGGCAGTAGTGCGCAGCGCACGGTGCCCGGCGGGGCGTCCGGCCGCGGGCGCAGGGCATGCACGGCCACCGAACGCCGGCGCGCCTCGGCCGAGATCGCGTTGGCCACCCGCAGTGTGAGAGGCGGATTGCGCCAGCTGGTCCGCAGCTCGAGCACCGGCGCGGGGGTGCCGTCGGACCGGGGGAAGTCGGTGGTGAACCGGGGCAGGTTGGTCGCCGAGGCGCCGCGCCAGCCGTAGATCGACTGGATGGGGTCGCCGACGGCGGTCAAGGCCAGCCCGTCGTCGCCACCGCCGCCGAACAGCGCCGACAGCGCGATGCGCTGGGCGTGGCCGGTGTCCTGGTATTCGTCCAGCAGCACCACCCGGTAGCGGCCGCGCAGGTCGGCGCCGACCTGCGGGAAGGCCGCGGCCAGCCGCGCCGCGGACGCCATCTGCATGCCGAAGTCCATCACCTTGGCCGCGCGCATCCGCTCGTCGAGCGCCTCCAGCAGCGGGACCAGCTCGGCCCGCTCGGACTGGGTGCCCGACAGCCGCAGCAGCCATTGGCTGGGGCCGCGGTCACGCTGGTACGGGCCGGCGGGCAGGGCATGCACGAGCCGCTCCAGTGCCAGGTGGGTCTCGCGCAGCTGGGAGGTGTCCACCAGGTGTTCGGCCAGCTGTCCCCACAGCCGCAGCACCATCGAGGTGACGGCGGCCGGCGTCTTGTCGGTCCGCAGCGGCCCGCGGTATCGGTTCACCACGTCAAAAGCCAGCTGCCACAACTCGGTTTCGCTGAGCAGCCGGGTGTCCGGCTCGACCGGCAGCAGCAGGCCGTAGTCGCGCAGCAGCGAGCCAGCGAAGGCGTGATAGGTGCTGACCACCGGGGCGGCTTCGGGGTCGACGGCACCGTGGTTCGGGCTCGCCGCCCCCAACCCGACGCCGGCCAACCGGGCCAGCCGGGAACGGACCCGGCGCAACAACTGGCCGGCGGCCTTGCGGGTGAACGTCAGCCCCAGCACCTGGCCGGGGTGGGCGTAGCCGTTGGCGATCAGCCAGGCCACCCGCGCGGCCATGGTCTCGGTCTTGCCGGCACCGGCCCCGGCGATGACGACCAGCGGCCCCGGCGGCGCGGCGATGACGGCGGCCTGCTCCTCGGTTGGCGGGAAAAGCCCGAGGGCGCAAGCCAATTCGCGGGGGCTGTAGCGGTCGCTCATCGGCCGGACCCGTCGGCGTGGGCGGGGCAGAAGGGCCGCAGCGGGCAGTGGGTGCAGCCGTCGTTGCGCCGCGCGATGAACTGCGGGCCGGCCGTCGCGTCCGCCACCCGCTGCAGCGCCTCCCGCCATTGGTCGGCGGCGGCCGCCGTCAGCGGATCCTGCTCGCGCTCGACCACCCCGGATGCCGCGGTCTTGCCGACGTAAACCAGCCGCGCCCCACCGGGTTCCGCGTCGCCGCCCGCGGCGCCGAGCAAGCCGTGCGCCACCGCCAGCTGATACAACGCCAGCTGCGCGTGTTGCTGAGCGTCGTCCTTGCTGACCGGGGTCTTGCCGGTTTTGACGTCGACGATCACCAGCCGACCGGCGGCGTCGCGCTCCAGCCGGTCCACCCGGCCGAGCAGCCGGACCTCGCGGCCGTCACCGGTGGGCAGCGTGCCGTCGATCTCGACCTCGACGCCGACCTCGGTCAGCGCGCCGCGGGTGTTCGCCCGCCACTGCGCGAACGCCTCCAGCATCGCGCGGTGGCGGGCCAACTCGTTGTCCGAATGCCATTGCGCGGCAAAGGGTAAGTGCCGCCAGGCGCGGTCCAGCTCGGCCACCAGTTCGGCCGGGCTGCGGTGCGGTTGGGCGATCAGGGCGTGCACCACCGAACCGATGGCCGAGCGCATGTCGCGCGGGTCGGTGCCGCCGTGCCGTTCGGCCAGCCAGCGCAGCGGGCAGTCGGTGAGCGTCTGCATGGTCGACGGTGTCAAGGTGACGACGTGGCCGCCGCCGCGCAGTGGTTCGGCGGTGCTGACCGGGATCAGGCCGTGCCAGCTGGCCGGGTCGGCGCCGGGCACCCCGACTTGGGCCAGTCTGGCCAATCGCGTTGCCGAGCAACGACGTTCGAGCTCGTCCACGGCGCCGTCCGGCGCGCACACCACCCCACGCAGCCGCCCCACCAGCGCGGCCGCCGACAACACCCGGGGGGCCGAAACGGGCTGCAGGGCAGCGGGTTCGACGTCTTCGCCGGCCCACTGCGCGATTTCGTAGCAGAACGGCGACGGCAGCGCGGCCTCGTGATCCGCCCCGTCGGTGTCGCTGTCCACCGCCGTCACCAGCAACCGCTGCCGGGCCCGGCCCATGGCCGCCACCAGCAACCTGCGCTCCTCGGCCAGCAGCGGCGCCCGCACCGAGGCGTCGGCGGTGACCCCGTCCAGCACGTCCAGCAGCCGCTGGGTTCCCAGCACCCCGCCGCGCGGAACAGTGTTGGGCCACAACCCGTCCTGCAGCCCGGCGATCACCACGAAATCCCATTCGCGGCCCAGCGCGGCGTGCGCGCTGAGCACGCTGACCTGCTCCGCGGTGGCCACCGGCTCGGGGCCGGCGTCGGGCAGCTGCAGCGCGGCGACGTGCTCGACCAGCCCGCGCAGCGACGCGCCCGAGGTGCGCGACACGTAGTCGTCGGTGATGTCGAACAGCGCGGTCACCGAGTCGAGGTCCCGGCCGGCCTGGGCGGCGGCGGGGCCGCCGCGCTCGCTGACCGACAGCCAGCGGCGCTGCAGCCCCGACCGGTGCCAGGCGGCCCACAGGATGTAACGCGGGTCCTGACCGTCGCGGTGGCAGCGCCCGGCCGCGTCCAGCACCGCGCGAACCCGGCGCAGAGCCCGGAACGGTGCACCGGGCGGCGGCGCGCTACCGGTGAGCGCCTCGACCAACAGCTCGGCGAAATCACCGGGCGGGCGTCCGGCGTTGGCGCGCTGCAGGTTTCGCCGCAGCTGCCGCAACGACACCGGGTCGACGCGGCCGATCGGGCCTGTCAGCAACGCCAGCACCCGCTGCCCGTCCAGGCCGTCGACGGTGGCCAGCAGCACGGTCAGCAGCGCGCGCACCGCCGGCTGCTCGGCCAACGGCCCGCTCGCCGCCGGCGCGGTCACCGGCACCCCGGCGGCGGCCAGCGCCCGCGGCAACCGCGCGCCGGCCCGCGGCACCGAGCGCACGATCACAGCCATCTGCGACCAGGGCACGCCGTCTACCAGGTGGGCGCGCCGCAGCGCGTCGGCGATGGCGGCCGCCTCGGCGTGCCCGGACGCGGCCAGCCGCACGCCGACCGAGCCCTCCCCCGGTCCGGCGCCCTCGATGCGGCGGCCGGCGCTGCTGCCGGGCAGCCGCCCCGCGACGCCGCTGACCGCGCGCGCGACGGCCGGGGCGCAGCGGTGCGACGTGGTCAGCGTCACCGCCGGCGCCGCGCCGTCGAGCAGCGAGCCGGGATCGCCACCGCGGAAGCCGAACACCGCCTGGTTGGGGTCCCCGGCCATCAGCACCAGATCGGCGCCCGCGGCCAGCACCCGCACCAGCCGCGCGGCCTGCGGGTCCAGCTGCTGGGCGTCGTCGACCAACAGCACCCGGATCCGGCCGCGCTCGGCGGCCAGCAGCTCGGCGTCGACGGCGAAGGCCTCCAGCGCCGCACCCACGAGTTCGGCGGCACCCAGCGCGGGCGTCGTCGCCTCCGGGGCGGCCGTCCCCACCGCCGCGCGCAGCAACATCACCTGTTCGTACTGGCGCGCGAACTGACCGGCGGCCACCCATTCCGGCCGTCGGCAGCGCCGGCCGAGCCGCTCCAATGCCTGAGGGTCGACACCGCGTTCGGCGCAGCGCGCCAACAGGTTTCGCAGTTCGGTGGCGAAACCCGCGGTGCTCAGCGCCGGACGCAGCGCGGCCGGCCAGGCCGTCGCCGCGCGCGGGCCGTCGGCGAGATCCCCGGCCAGCAGTTCCCGGATGATCGCGTCCTGTTCGGCGCTGGTGACCAGCCGCGGCGGCGCCTCGCCGGCGCGCTCGGCGGCGAGGCGCAACACCGCGTACGCGTAACCGTGCACGGTGCGCACCAACGGTTCGCGGACGGCCGGGCCGGCGCCCGCCGACCGCAGCAGTGCCGTCGTCAAGGCGCTGCGCTCGGCCATCGGAAGCCGGCCGGAACCGGTGAGCAGCAGCACCGATTCCGGGTTGACGCCGGCCTCGATCTGGGCGACCGCGGCGTCGACGAGCAGGCTGCTCTTGCCGGTGCCCGGCCCGCCGAGCACCCGGACGGTCCCGCGGGCACCGGGCGCCAGCACGGCGCCCGCCTGCGAATCCCAGGTGAATGACATGGCTGCATGCAATCACCGGGGTGTGACAAGCGAGCGTGACCTGCACCGACACCACCTCCCTACCCTGGAAGGCGGCGCAGCGCGAACAATGGTGCTTCAACAACCGAAGGAGGGGTCCAGGACCATGAAGGACGAACGCGGCTTTCCCATCGACGAGCCGCCCGAAGGCGACGTCGCCGAGAAACAGCGGCCCGTCGATTCCGACGACGAGACCGGCCTGGACACCGAGTACGTGAGTGCGGGCGATCACGAGGCCAACGAGGCCGACGTGATCGACCAGGCCTACATCGTCTCCACCGAGGACGAGTGGGATGACGACCGCTGAGCGCGGTACCGCGGCGGGCCGCCCGCGCACCGCGACCGCGGCGGCTGGCACCATCAACGGGTGACCGCGACATTGCATGTGCACCGCTACGGCCCGCCCGGTCCGGCGCGGATCCTGGCGCTGCATGGGTTGACCGGGCACGGCCAGCGCTGGCAGCACCTGGCCGGCCTGCTGCCCGAATTCGCTTGGGCTGCGCCGGATCTGGTCGGTCATGGCCGGTCCAGCTGGTCGGCGCCGTGGACCATCGACGCCAACATCTGGGCGCTGGCCGCCCTGCTCGATGCGCAGGCCGGCGCGCCGGTGCTGGTGGTCGGCCACTCCTTCGGGGCCGGGCTGGCGATGCACCTGGCCGCCGTGCGCCCGGACCGGGTGGCGGGGCTGCTGCTGCTGGACCCGGCGATCGGGCTGGACGGCGCCTGGATGCGCGAGATCGCCGAGGCGATGCTGTCCTCGCCGGACTATCCCGATGCCGAGGAGGCGCGGCTGGAGAAGCTGCACGGCTCGTGGTCGGATGTCGAGCCCGCGCTGCTGGACGCCGAGATCGACGAGCACCTGATCGAGCTGCCCAACGGGCGATACGGCTGGCGGGTGTGCCTGCCGGCGATGATGTCGTACTGGAGCGAGTTGGCCCGCGACCCGGTGCTGCCGCCGGCACAGACGGCGACGATCCTGGTGCGCGCCAAGCGAACCGCGCCGCCGTACGTCGGCGACGAACTCATCGCGGCGCTGCAGGACCGGCTGGGATCGCGGTTCCGGCTGCTGGATTTCGACTGCAACCACATGGTGCCCTACGCCAAGCCCGACGACGTCGCCGCGCTGGCCCGCGAGCTGCTCAAGGCGCGCTGACGTGGCGCCGGTGACCGACGAGCAGGTGGAGCGGGTGCGGGCGCTGGTCGCAGCCATCCCGCCCGGCAGGGTCGCCACCTACGGCGACATCGCCGCTGTCGCAGGGCTTTCCAGTGCCCGCATCGTCAGCTGGATCATGCGCACCGACTCCTCCGACCTGCCGTGGCACCGGGTGATCACCGCCTCCGGGCGCCCGGCGCGGCATCTGCGGACTCGGCAGCTGGAACTGCTGCGCGCCGAAGGCGTGCTAGCCACCGACGGCAGGATCCCGCTGCCCGAGGTCCGGCACCGGTTCGGCGCTTAGAGCACCAGCCGGACCAGCGCCGCGGTACGGGCCAGCCCCGGAAACGCCTCGGCGGTAGACCTGGGGTGCAGCGCGTGCACGGCCAGCCGAAACATCAACGCGCGCAACAACATCTGCGGCCACTCCGGCAGTGCGTTCCAGCGTTCGATGAGTCCGTCGTCGGCCTCCCCCCAGGACAACGCGTCGATGACCACCACTCCGGCCGCCCACGACGCGGGCCGCCAGTAGGGGGTGATGTCGGTGATCCCCGGCGCCGCCGAACCCACGAAAAGCACTGTGCCGTAAAGATCGCCGTGCACCAGCTGGTTGGGGCTCTTGGTGGGCTTGCGCAGCGTGGCGAGCTGGTTGAGCAGCTCCACCGATCGCTGGGCATCCGCCGTCGCGGGGGCCACCCGCGCGCCCGGCGGCACCGAGGCCAGCGGCCGTTCCTCCCAGGCGGCGCGGTCGGCGGCGATGAAGATGTCGACGTCGCCCCAGGGCGCCGTGGGCCCCTGGGTCAGGAAGCGGGGCCGCTCGAGTTTGCCCGTTGCCTCGTGCAGGCGCACCGCCGCCGAGACGACTTCGTCGTGCCGGGGCTCCGGCGTCCCCGCGACGAAGGTGTCGGCGCGCCACCCGGACACCACGTAGCGGCCGTCGGTGGAACGGACCGGGCGGGCCAGCCGCACCCCGTCGACGAACAGCGTCTCGCGGACCCGGGCGGACCAGGCCGCGCGCGCGTTGTCGGCCACCAGTGACAGGACGACTTCGCCGCACCGCCAGCCGCCCTCCCAGCTGGCACCCAGATAGACGGGTTTAACGCCGGCCAAACCGAACGCCGACAACACATGGCCCGGCGGTGGCTCGACTGTCACACCGGTACTCTAAACGAGTCCAACAAGCGGGTTGGTCAGTACAGGATCATGTCGGGCTGCATCTGTTGCGCCCAGGCCACGATCCCGCCCTGCAGATGCACCGCGTCGCTGAATCCGGCCTGGCGCACCACCGCCAACGCCTGGGCCGACCGCACCCCGGTCTTGCAGTACAGCACCGGCATGCGGTCGGCCGGCAGCTTTGCCACGCCCTCCCCGGAGTTGATCGACGACTGCGGGATCAGCTGCGCCCCGTCGAGGTGCACGATGTCGAACTCCACCGGTTCGCGCACGTCGATCAGCGCCAGCTTGGCGCCGGAGTCCAGCAGCTCGCGCAGCTGCCGCGGGGTGATGGCCGCCTCGGCCCCGCCGGTGGCGGCGTCGGTGGAGGCGGCCGGCGCGGCGCCGCACAGCTGCTCGTAGTCGACCAGCGTGGTGATGGCAGGCCGCGACGCGTCGCAGGGGTCGCGGCGGATCGCGATGGTGCGATAGCTCATCTCGAGCGCGTCGTAGATCATCAACCGGCCCAGCAGCGATTCGCCGATCCCGGTGATGAGTTTGATCGCCTCGGTGCTCATCACCGAGGCGATGGAGGCGCAGACGACGCCCAGCACCCCGCCCTCGGCGCAGGACGGGACCGCGCCGGGCGGCGGGGGTTCGGGATAGAGGTCGCGGTAGTTGAGTCCGCGGCCGTCCGGGGCGTCCTCCCAGCACACCGAGACCTGGCCCTCGACCCGGTAGATGGACCCCCACACGTACGGCTTGCCGGCCAGCACCGCCGCGTCGTTGATCAGGTAGCGGGTGGCGAAGTTGTCGGTGCCGTCGACGATCAGGTCGTAGTGGCCGAACAGCTCGACGGCGTTGGACGCGTCCAGCCGGAACTCGTGCAGCCGCACGTCCACCAGCGGGTTGATCTCGGCGATGGAGTCGCGCGCCGAAGCAGCCTTGGACCGCCCGACGTCGGCCACCCCGTGGATGATCTGGCGCTGCAGGTTGGACTCCTCGACCACGTCGAACTCGACGATGCCGATGGTGCCCACCCCGGCCGCGGCCAGGTAGAGCAGCGTCGGCGCGCCCAGCCCGCCGGCCCCGATCACCAGCACCCGGGCGTTCTTGAGCCGCTTCTGTCCGTCGAGGCCGAGGCCGGGGATGATCAGCTGCCGGCTGTAGCGGGCCACCTCGTCGGCGGTCAGCTGGTCTGCGGGCGCCACCAGCGGCGGCAGCGGCGTCGACACGGGAAACGTCTCCTGCAGGTCGGTCGGCTCAGCGATTCGAGCCGTCTACCACCATCACAGCAGCCCGCCCACGGCGCGGCAACGAGGCCGCTAGGCGATCGGGTACGGCCAAGGATTGAAGCGGCAGGTCTTGCCGTCGGCCTTGACGACGTCGGGATCGAACTGGGCGGCGTCGTTGTTGGACGTGGAGAACGTCTGCTGCATCATCACCGGCGCCAGCGCGCCCTGCTGTTCGCACGGCTCGTGGTGCAGGTAGCCGATGGCGTGGCCGACCTCGTGGTTGATCACGTATTGGCGGTAGGAGCCGACGTCCCCTTCGAACGGCACCGCGCCGCGCACCCAACGCACCTCGTTGATGAAGACCCGCGCCTCCCGGTTGGCCCCGAATACCGGGTTGTAGCAGGAGGTTTCGAGCCGGAATTCGTAGCCGCAGCCCTCGCGGACCGTCACCGGCGACACCAGCGAAATGCGAAAGTCCGGCTTGGCCCCGGCGGTCGCGTCGACCCGGATGAACGCGAACTGCGGGTTGTGCGTCCAACCCCTCGGGTTGGCCAGCGTCTGGTCGACCATCTGAGCGAACGCGTCGTCGCCGCCGAACATGGTCGGGTCGATGCCGTTCTCCACCTCGACGCTGTACTTGAACACCTTGGCGGTGCCCTGACCGATCTGCGGTGTGACGCCGGGCACCACGTGCCAGGTCTTGTCGCCGGCTTCGGTGAACGGACCGCCGTCGGGCAACGTGCCGGCCGGCAGGTTGGCGTCGAACGCGGCGAGCCCGCGCGGCGGGGCGTCGATGATCGTGGTGCCCACCGCACCGATCGCGATCGGGCTCTGGATCGGCTGGCTGGCCGTCGGTTTCGGCGAGCTGGTGCCCGTCACGGTCTGGTAGATGACCACGGCGGTGAGCACCACCAGCGCGGGCAAGGCGTATGCGCGCCAGCCGTAGGTGGAGACGAACCGCCCCAGCCAGGTCTGTTTGCGCCACTGCCGCGGCCGTTCCCGGTCCGCGCGGGTCCGCCCGGCTTCCCGGGCCAGCGGGTCGCGAAGCGCGCGCAACGGTTCGCGCCACTCGTCGCGCAGCACCGGCACACGACCCGTGCTGCGCGGGGGCCGCTGCGACGTCATTTTCCCAGGATTACACAGCCGGTCGACCGCGCCGTCGGTGGCGCGCCTGAATCGGCCGCCGGACATCGCTTCTGCCAGCGACGACGACGTCGATGACGGTCGCATCAACCCCACGGGTAGTAAGGTCTGTGCAACGAGCTGCGAGCGGCTGGCCCCGGTTTACCGACGGCCGGCCCTCTGCGATCAGGTGACGATCAGATGAGGACTCGATGAGCGAACTCGCCAAGATGCCGGCACGGCGTGCCGTCAAATCGGCTGACCGCGGTCGGCCGACGGACGGCGCCGCGGCTTCCAATCGGCGGGGCAACCGGTTGCCCCGCGACGAGCGGCGCGGCCAGCTGCTCGTCGTCGCCAGTGACGTGTTCGTCGACCGCGGCTACCACGCGGCCGGCATGGACGAGATCGCCGATCGGGCCGGGGTCAGCAAACCCGTTCTGTACCAACACTTTACGAGCAAGCTCGAGCTGTACCTCGCGGTGCTGGCCCGGCACGTGGAGAACCTGGTCTCCGGCGTGCAGCAGGCCCTGAGCACCACCAAGGACAACCGGCGGCGGTTGCACGCCGCGGTGCAAGCGTTTTTCGACTTCATCGAGCACGACAGCCAGGGCTACCGGCTGATCTTCGAGAACGACTACGTCACCGAACCCGAGGTGGCCGCCCAGGTGCGGGTGGCCACCGAATCCTGCATCGACGCGGTCTACGCGTTGATCAGTGAGGACTCCGGGCTGGACCCGCACCGCGCGCGGATGATCGCGGTCGGGCTGGTCGGCATCAGCGTCGACTGCGCCCGCTATTGGCTTGACTCCGACCGCCCGATCTCCAAGGCCGACGCCGTGGAGGGCACCGTCGCGTTCGCCTGGGGCGGGCTGTCACACGTGCCGCTCACCCGCTCGTAGGCGCGCCCTCAACGCCCCTTGCCGGCGTGCTTGCCGACCACCTCGGCGCCCACCCCGAAGCCGACCCGGCGCACGTCGGCGATGCCGATCTCGACGTAGGCGATCTTGGAGGTGTGCACCAGGAAGCGGCGGCCCCGCTCGTCGCTGAGGCGCAGCAGGTCCGACCCGTCGCTCAACGCGGCGCTGACCAGTTCTTCGACTTCGTCGGGTGTCTGGGTGCTGGTCAGAACCAGCTCGCGTGGACTATCCGTGATACCGATCTTGACCTCCACGGTCACCCCTTCCGTAGGTATTCGAAGTCTGTCGCCGACATTGTCGTCACGCCCCGTCAGCAGCAGGCTAGTGGACGCAGCCGGACCCCACCCGAGACAGTCCCACACTTTGCGGTAAGCGAAACTGCGGTCGCGGTGCGATAACGATTCGCTTGCAGGTTGTCTCGGGCACCCGCGCGATACCCGATCAGTGTTGTCACATGGCTAACTTCGGCCCCATGGGTACCACACTGCCGCACCTCGACGACCGGATCCGGGGTTACCCGGACGACGACGCTGACGACGCCTGCGACACCGACCCCTACCTGAACGCCGACTACAACTGGACCGGCTGGCCCGCCGACTCGCGCTGGCGGCCGGCCACCGCGATCGTCGGCGCCGGGGTGGCCCTGGGCGCCATCGCCACCGCCGTCATCATCAACAGCGGGGACAGCGCGTCCACCAAGGCCACGGTGGGGGCGTCGGCTCCGCACTCGGTGACCTCGGCGCCCGCGACCACCAAGGCGTCCGTCCCGCCCAACGCCTCCCCCAGCCCGTCGCGCCCGCTGCCGGCCGAGACGTTCACCACGGTCACCTCACCAAGCGCGGCGCCCAGCGCCGCGCCCAGCCTGGCCCCCGGCGTCGCCCCCGCCCAAACCCCCACGGCCGCACCGCCTCTGGCGGCGGCGCCGACGGTCACGGTGGATCCGCGCACCGTCGTCTACAGCGTGAGCGGAAGCAAGCAGCTGCTGGATTTGGTCAACGTCGTCTACACCGACGCGCACGGGGTGCCGCAGACCGAGTTCAACGTGTCGCTGCCGTGGTCAAAGGTGGTGGTGCTGGAACCCGGCGTGCAGACTGAATCCGTGGTGGCGACCAGCTTCTACGGCCGGCTCAGCTGCTCGATCTTCAACGCTGCCGGCCAGCGGGTGGTCGCCTCGGCCAACGCCTCGAACATGGCGACCTGCGCCCGCTGAGCCCCAGGGCGGCGCCGCCGTTCAGCCCAGGCCCAGTTCCCGCATGCGCCGCTCGTGGGTCTGCTGCAGCCGGTCGAAGAACGCGTTGAGCTGGCCCAGCCCGCCGGCGCCGGACACCACCAGATCGACCAGCTCGTCGTGGTCGGCCAGCAGATACTGCGCCTGCGTGATCGCCTCGCCCAACAGGCGCCGCGCCCACAGCGCCAGCCGGCTGCGCTGCTTGCTGCTGGAGGTGACGGCGTCGCGCACCTCGGCGACGACGAACTGTGAGTGCCCGGTCTCCGCCAGCGCGGCGCGCACCACGTCGGCGACCTCGTCGGGCAGCCCGTCGGCGATCTCCAGGTACAGGTCGGCGGCCAACGCGTCGCCGACGTAGGTCTTGACCAGCGCCTCCAGCCAGGTGCTGGGCATCGTCAGCCGGTGGTAGTTCTCCAGCGCCGAGACGTACTTCGACATCGCGGACACCACGTCGGCGCCCCGGCTTTCCAGCGCGTCGCGCAGCTGCTCGTAGTGCTGCATCTCGGCGGCGGCCATGCTCGCCATCGAGATCCGTCCGCGCAGGTCGGGAGCCATTTTTGCCTCGTCGGTGAGCCGGTAGAACGCGGCGATCTCGCCGTAGGCCAGCACCGCGAACAGCTCGTTGACGCCCGGGTGGTCGGCCGACAGTCGGGGGGCGGGTGAATCGGCTGCTCGGTCGGCTTCTCTGGCTGCTTCGGAGGACTGGCAAGAGGACCGGGTCATGGCAACACTGTAGTCGGCTGACTTAGCGCAAAATGGGAGCCAGCTGTCGACCGGCTATCATGTAGGTAGATGGCGGTTGTATTTGTCTTCTATTGCCACCATCGGGGAAATGTGCGTGCACAGTTGGCCCGCTCGGACTGGGTTCCTCCAGCCCGAGCTGGAGCCGGCGGCTCGGCGACGTATTCGGAGTCGGAACTGGTGTGCGCGTGACCGCAACAGAGAGACACCGACACAATCCGATACGTCACCGAGAGGCTATCTACCCACGCATGACCACACCCACCAGCACAACTGAACTCACTTTTGCTCAACTCGGCGTCCGCGACGAAATCGTCCGTGCGCTCGACGAAAAAGGGATTCAACACCCTTTTGCGATCCAAGAATTGACCCTGCCGCTGGCGCTGGCCGGCGACGACCTGATCGGCCAGGCCCGCACCGGCATGGGCAAGACCTTCGCCTTCGGGGTGCCGCTGCTGCAGCGCATCACGGCCGGCACCGCCCCGCGGGCGCTGAACGGCACCCCGCGCGCGCTGGTCGTGGTGCCCACCCGCGAGCTGTGCCTGCAGGTGACCGATGACCTCACGCTGGCGGCCAAGCACCTGACCGCCGACGCCGGCCGCCCGTTGTCTGTGGTGCCCATCTACGGCGGCCGCCCCTACGAACCGCAGATCGACGCGCTGCGTGCCGGCGCCGACGTCGTGGTGGGCACCCCGGGCCGGCTGCTCGACCTTGCGCAGCAAGGCCACCTGCAGCTGGGCGGGCTGTCCGTGCTGGTGCTCGACGAGGCCGACGAGATGCTCGACCTGGGCTTCCTGCCCGACATCGAGCGCATCCTGCGGCAGATCCCCGACGACCGGCAGTCGATGCTGTTCTCGGCGACCATGCCGGACCCGATCATCACGCTGGCCCGCACCTTCATGAACCAGCCAACCCACATCCGGGCCGAGGCGCCGCATTCGGCGGCCACCCACGACACCACGGTCCAGTACGTCTACCGGGCGCACGCCCTGGACAAGGTGGAGCTGGTTAGCCGGGTGCTGCAGGCCGAGAGCCGCGGCGCCACGATGATCTTCACCCGCACCAAGCGCACCGCCCAGAAGGTCGCCGACGAGCTGGCCGAACGCGGCTTCAAGGTCGGTGCGGTGCACGGGGACCTGGGTCAGGTGGCACGGGAGAAGGCGCTCAAGGCCTTTCGGACCGGCGACATCGACGTGCTGGTGGCCACCGACGTGGCGGCCCGGGGCATCGACATCGATGACGTGACGCACGTCATCAACTACCAGATTCCCGAGGACGAGCAGGCCTACGTGCACCGCATCGGCCGCACCGGCCGCGCCGGCAAGGCCGGGGTCGCGGTCACTTTGGTGGACTGGGACGAGCTGGCCCGCTGGGCGCTGATCGGCAAGGCGCTGGGGCTGGACGTCCCCGAGCCCGCCGAGACCTACTCCAATTCGCCACACCTGTACGAAGAGCTGGGCATCCCGGCCGGCGCCGGCGGCCGGGTGGGTGCCGCCCGCAAGCCGCAGGACCCGCGCCGCAGCACCGAGCGAGCGACCGGAAAGCCGGACCAGAAGTCGGAGACAGCCACGCGGCGCTCGGGCACCCGGCGTCGGCGCACCCGCGGCGGCCAGCCGGTCAGCGGGCACCCGTCGGGCAACGGCGCCGCGAACAGCAACGGCGAGGCCGCCGCGGACGCACCGGCCGGCTCCCCGCCGGGCAACCCCGGCTCCAGCCGACGCCGGCGTCGCAAGCCCGCGGACGCCACCGCGCAGAGCAACTAGCGCCCCCCGCGCCGACGCATGGTCAGACCCGAGCGGCGGACCAGGGGCGACATCGTGGCCGCCGCGACCATCGCCGTCGTCGTCGCCGCGACCGCCGCGCTGATCTGGTGGACCAGCGAAGCCCGGGCAACCGTCAGCCACACGGCGGCCGTGCCGGCGCCCAACCCGAGCCCCGCCCGGCAAGTGCCGACCAGCCTCACACAGCTGTGGACCGCGGCCAGCCCGGCCACTACCGAGCCGGTAGTGGTGGGTGGGGTGGTCGCCACCGGTGCGGGCCGGCGGATCGACGGCCGCGACCCCGCGACCGGGCAGTCCCGCTGGAGCTATGCCCGCGACACCGACCTCTGCGGACTGTCCTGGCTGTACCGCTACGCCGTCGGGGTGTACCGCGACGACCGTGGCTGCGGCCAGGTGAGCACCCTCGACGGTTCCACCGGCCGCCGCGGGCCGGCCCGCAGCGGCTACGCCGACCCGCGGGTGCGGCTGTCCTCCGACGGCATGACCGTGCTGTCGGTCGGCGACACCCGGCTGGAGCTGTGGCGCTCGGACATGGTGCGGATGCTCACCTACGGCGAGACCGACGCCCGGGTGAAACCGTCGGCGCGCGGACTGCACTCGGGCTGCCGGCTGATCTCGGCCGCGGCCAGCTCGTCGGCGGTCTCGGTGCTGGAGAGCTGTGCGAATCAGGCCGACCTGCGGCTGGTGCTGCTGCGGCCCGGCAAAGACGACGACGAGCCCCAGCAACACATCGTGGCCGAGCCGGGCATCGCACCGGATTCGGGCGCCCGGGTGCTGGCCGTCCGGGAGGCCACCACCGCGGTGTATCTGCCGGCGCCGCGGCCGCGGGTCGACGTGATCGATGAAACCGGGACGACGGTGTCGAGCACGCCGCTGCCCAGACCGCCGTCGCCGTCGGCGGCGGTCTCGCGCGCGGGCAGCGTGATGACCTGGTGGACCGGCGATTCGCTGATGGTCTTCGACGTCAACACCTTGGCGCTGCGCTACACCATCGCCGCCGGGGACAGGACCGCGCCGCTGGGGCCGGGAGCGATGATGGCGGGCCGGTTGCTGGTGCCCGTCACCGGGGCGATCGGCGTCTACGACCCGATCAGCGGCACCAGCGAACGCTACATTCCGGTGGACCGGGCGACCAGCGGCGCGCTACCCGGGGCCGCGGTGGTGCCGGCCGTGTCCGGGTCGCGGGTGTTCGAGCAGCGCGGCGACACCGTGGTCGCGCTGGGCTGATCGCGATTCGGGCCGGGCTTCGGCCGTCGAGCGTGAATCGTTGGCCTTGCGTGTGTATCTGCGGCGGCGACACGCCGAGCGGGCTCGCCGTCAGCGCACACTCAAAGCCCAGCGACTCGGCCGCGCGCCGAGGCTAGACCTCAACGGTGAACGTGGGCAGCGGCTTGCCGGACTTCCAGTGCTTGAGCAGCGCCGCGGCCAGTTCGCCGTAGGCCGCCGCGCCCTTGTTCTTGCGGCCGGCCATCACCGACGACCCCGAGGCGCTGGCCTCGGCGAACCGCACGGTGCGCGGAATCGGCGGGGCCAGCACCGGCAGGCTGTAGCGGTCGGCGACGTCGACGAGCACGTCGCGGGTGTGCGTGGTGCGCGAGTCGTACAGCGTCGGCAGGGCGCCCAGCAGCCGCAGGTCCGGGTTGGTGATCTGCTGAACATCGGCCACCGTGCGCAGGAACTGCCCCACTCCGCGATGCGCCAGCGTCTCGCACTGCAGCGGCACGATGACCTCGTCGGCGGCGGTCAGCCCGTTGAGGGTCAACACCCCCAGCGACGGCGGACAGTCGACGATCACCACGTCGAACCGGTCGGCGAGTTTGGCCAGCGCCCGCTTGAGCGCGTACTCGCGCCCGGCCCGCATCAGCAGCATCGCCTCGGCCCCGGCCAGGTCGATGTTGGCCGGCAGCAGCGTCATTCCCTCCGCGGTGTCCACCAGCGCGGCGTTGGGCTCGCCCTCCCCGAGCAGCACCTCGTGCACGGACACCGGCAGCTTGTCGGGATCGTGGCCCAGTGAGAAGGTCAGGCAACCCTGCGGGTCGAGGTCGACCAGCAGCACCCGCTTGCCCTCGTCGACCATCGCCGCGCCCAGCGAGGCGACCGTCGTCGTCTTGGCTACGCCGCCCTTCTGGTTGGCCACCGCCAGTACCCGGGTCTTACTCACCAGCGCCCGCTCCTTTTCATCGCCGCGCGTTTACAGTGCCATCCTGGCATGTTCGCCCGCCAGACGCTTGGGCCCAGCGGCCCCAGCATGTCGTCCGGCAGAATCACTGCACATGGGCTTGCACAACCACCGTCTGGTGCTGCTGCGCCACGGCGAGACCGAGTGGTCGAAAACGGGTCGGCACACCGGCCGCACCGAGGTTGAGCTGACCGAGGCCGGCCGGACGCAGGCCGAGCTCGCCGGCCGGGCGCTGAGCGAGCTGAAACTCGTTGAGCCACTGGTGATCAGCAGCCCGCGGCAACGCTCGCTGGCCACCGCAGAGCTGGCCGGGCTGAACGTCGACGAGGTGTCCGAGCAGCTCGCGGAATTGGATTACGGCTCCTACGAGGGCCTGACCACTGAGCAGATCCGCCAGTCGGTGCCCGACTGGCTGGTGTGGACGCACGGCTGTCCGGGCGGCGAGAGCGTCGCGCAGGTCAGCGCGCGCGCCGATGCGGCCGTCACCGCGGCGCTGCGGCAGATGGAGTCGCGCGACGTGGTCTTCGTCAGCCACGGCCACTTCTGCAGGGCGGTGATGACGCGCTGGGTGGAATTGCCGCTCGCCGAAGGCAGCCGCTTCGCCATGATCACCGCGTCGATCGCGGTCTGCGGATTCGAGCATGGGGTGCGGCAACTGCGGGCGCTCGGGTTGACGTGAACGACGAACCGACGTTCGCGCTGTGCGGGCCAACGCAAACCCTAGTCGCCGACGGCGTGCGGCGAAGCTACCGCGACGTGGCCACCGCGCAGGCCGCGCTGCGCTCCCAAGAAGCACCAATTGTGTTGGGCGCGTTGCCTTTCGAAGTGCACCGACCTGCCGCCCTGCTGACCCCGGATACCGTGAGCGTCACCGACGGCCCGCTGGACTGGCCGGCCCGGAAGCTGCCGTCGGTGCGGGTTGCCGCCGCCCTCCCCCCGCCGATCGACTACCGGGACCGGATCTGCCGGGCCCGCGAGCAGCTCGCCGCGACCGACAACCCGCTGCACAAGGTGGTGCTGGCCCGCGCGCTGCACCTGGTCGCCGACGCCCCGCTAGATGCCCGCACCATCCTGCGCCGGCTGATCGCCGCCGACCCTGGCGCGTACGGCTATCTCGTCGACCTCAGCGCCGCCGGCCACGACCATGCGGGCGTGGCGCTGGTGGGCGCCAGCCCCGAGCTTCTGGTGGCGCGCACCGGCGACCGGGTCGAGTGCCGGCCGTTCGCCGGGTCGGCCCCGCGTGCCGCCGATCCGGACACCGACGCGGCCAACGGTGCCGCGCTGGCGTCGTCGGCCAAGAACCGCCACGAGCATCAGCTGGTGATCGAGACCATCAGGGCCGCCTTGGAGCCGCTGTGCGACGACCTGTCCATCGCGGCCGAACCGCAGCTGAGCCGCACCGCCACGGTGTGGCACCTGTGCACGCCGATCAGAGGCCGGCTGCGCGATAAGTCAACCACCGCAATCGATTTGGCGCTGGCGTTGCACCCCACACCGGCGGTCGGCGGGGTGCCGACCGACGCTGCCGTCGAGCTGATCGCCGAACTGGAAGGCGACCGCGGCTTCTACGCCGGTGCGGTGGGATGGTGTGACGCCCGCGGCGACGGCCGCTGGGTGGTGTCCATCCGCTGCGCGCAGTTGTCGGCCGACCGGCGCAGCGCGCTGGCGCGGGCCGGCGGCGGTATCGTCGCCGAATCCGATCCCGACGACGAAGTCGTGGAAACCACAACGAAATTCGCCACCATACTCAACGCCCTGGACGTCCGATGAGCCACCGAATCCGCCGCGCCGCACCGCACGACGCCGCCGCCATCACCGAAATGGTCCATGCCCTGGCCGAATTCGAGCGCACCGCCGATCAGTGCACGGTCACCGAAACACAGCTCGCCGCAGCGCTTTTCGATGCGTCCCCGACGGTTCACGCGCATGTGGCCGAGGTGGACGGCACGGTCGCGGGGATGGCACGGTGGTGCGTCAACTTCTCCACCTGGGACGGCGTGGCGGGGATCTATCTGGAAGATCTGTTCGTACGACCGAGGTTTCGCCGCCGCGGACTGGCCCGGGCGTTGCTGGCTGCGCTGGCCGCCGAGTGCGTGCGACGGGGCTACACGCGGCTGAGTTGGGCGGTGTTGAACTGGAACACCGACGCCATCGCCCTCTACGACGGGATCGGCGCCCGGCCGCAGCGGGAATGGACCACCTACCGGCTGTCCGGGCCGCGGTTGGCGGAGCTGGCGGAGTCGTCCTGACCGCCGGCGGCCCAGCGCACCGCGGCCGGACTGAACAGCAAGCCCAGCACGACCAGGGCCACCGCGCCGGCCGGGATCCCGAAGCCCGGCTGATGCGACCCCACCGCCAGATACCAGGCGACCGGCAACAACAGCAGCTGGGTGATCACCGCCAGCCCGCGGCCCCACCGCTTGTCCCGGATCAACGCGCGCCCCGCGCCGATCACCGCGGCGTCTACCAGCACGAACCAGCCCGCCGTGGCCAGGCCGTTGACCACATGCTGGTCGGCGCCGGCGATCCCGCGCACCACCAGCACCACCGCCACGGCCAGCGCGGCCACCCCCTGCAGCAGGACGATCAGGCCGGCACGGCGAACGGCGGTCGGGGCGGCGGACGTCGTCACAGCGTCAGCGTAGCCACGACACCCGTTCGACTCCTCCTCACGCCGCGCTGCGGCCCGCATCGTCGCACCGCATAAGCTCGTGGCTCATGCGGGCCGTGCTGATCGTCAACCCAACAGCGACTTCGACCACAGCGGCCGGGCGCGATCTGCTGGCCCACGCACTGAAGAGCCGCCTGCAGCTCGCCGTCGAGCACACCAACCACCGCGGTCACGGCACCGAACTCGCGCAGAAGGCGCTCGCCGACGGCGTCGACGTGGTCGTCGTGCACGGCGGCGACGGCACGGTAAGCGGCGTGGTCAACGGCCTGCTCGACCGTCCAGGATTGCTGCCGACCGGACCAGTACCGGCCGTGGCGGTGGTCCCCGGCGGCTCCGCGAACGTGCTGGCGCGGTCGCTGGGCATCTCCCGCGACCCGGTCGCGGCCACCAACCAGCTCATCCAACTGCTCGACGACTACCAACGCCACCACACCTGGCGCCGGATCGGGCTGATCGACTGCGGCGAGCGGTGGGCCGTGTTCAACACCGGCATAGGCGTCGATGCCGAGGTGGTGGCGGCCGTCGAGGCCGAACGCGACAAGGGCGGCAAGGTCACCGCCTGGCGCTACATCCGCGCCGCGGTGCCCGCCGTGTGGGGCTACACCCGCCGCGAACCGATGCTGACGCTCGAACTGCCGGGCTGCGAACCCATCACCGGCGTCAGCTTCGCGTTCGTGTCGAACTCGAGCCCGTGGACGTTCGCCAACGAGCGGCCGGTGTGGACCAACCCCGGCTGCAGCTTCGAATCCGGCCTGGGGGTGTTCGCGCCCACCACCCTCAAGCCGATTCCCACCCTGCGGATCGTCCGGCAGATGTTCGCCAAACGCCCCGCCTTCGACTTCAAGCAACTGATCACCGAAGACGACCTACCCTGCCTGCGAGTTACCTCGACCGGCGGCCCCGTCGCCTGCCAGTTCGACGGCGATTACCGCGGCGTGCGCGAAACCATGACGTTCAAGTCCGTTCCGGACGCGCTGGCGGTCGTCGCGCCGCCGCGGCAAAAACGTCTCTGACCAGCGACAACACCGCGGCCCCAGGGCGGCCGGAAAACGGGGTTCCGGCGAAGAGGCCCGTCAGTGTAGTACAATGGAGGAAGGGTTCGGCTACGAGATGATCAAAGTGAGATAGCCCACGAGCGAACTCACACTATTGACATCTGTTGAGCCTGTGAAACGATCAAAAGGCTGCATGCAGAAATTTCGTGGGGGTACGGCCCCTTTTCTTCTGCACGCGTTAAACAGCCGAAGGAAATGGCCGTGCGCCTTGCTACGCACTCAGTAAGGAGTAAAGACGTATGGATTGGCGCCACAAGGCGGTCTGTCGCGACGAGGACCCGGAGCTGTTTTTCCCGGTGGGGAACAGCGGCCCTGCGCTCGCGCAGATCGCTGACGCGAAACTGGTCTGTAATCGGTGCCCGGTGACCACAGAGTGCCTCGGTTGGGCCCTGAACACGGGCCAGGACTCGGGCGTCTGGGGCGGCATGAGCGAAGACGAGCGGCGTGCCCTGAAGCGTCGCAACGCCCGGACAAAGGCCCGCAGCGGGGTTTAAACCCGGATAACGCAAAACGGTGCGGCCTCGACGATTGTCGGGGCCGCACTCTTGCGTGCGGGTTGCGCCGCTACAGCAACATCCTGGTCCGGCGCCCGATCGGCACCTGCAACACCACGTCGGTGCCGCGTTCGGAGGCTTCGCTCATCCCCAGCGTGCCGTCCAGCTCCGCCGACACCAGGGTGCGCACGATCTGCAGGCCGAGACTGTCGGAGGCCTCCAGGCTGAATCCCTCCGGCAGACCGCGGCCGTCGTCGTGCACCACGACGTCGAGCCAGCGGGCCGAGCGTTCGGCGCGGATCGTCACCGAGCCCTCGGCGGCCGCCGGATCGAAGGCGTGCTCGATCGCGTTCTGCACCAGCTCGGTGATCACCATGATCAGCGCCGTGGCCCGGTCGGAGTCCAGCGCGCCCAGATCGCCGACCCGGTTGATCCGGATCGGGCGGTCCACCGACGCCACGTCGTTCATGATCGGCAGGATCCGGTCGATCACCTCGTCGAGGTTGACCTGCTCGTCCACCGACATCGACAGCGCGTCGTGCACCAGCGCGATCGATGACACCCGACGCACCGACTCGATCAGGGCTTCCCGCCCCTCGGGGTTGGTCGTGCGGCGGGCCTGCAGCCGCAACAGCGCGGCGACGGTCTGCAGGTTGTTCTTAACCCGGTGGTGGATCTCGCGGATGGTGGCGTCCTTGGAGATCAGCGCGCGATCGCGGCGCTTCACCTCGGTGACGTCGCGGATCAGCACCGCCGCGCCGGCGCTGGCGCCGTTGACCACCAGCGGCAGGGTGCGCAGCAGCACGGTCGCCCCGCCGGCGTCGACCTCCATCCGCATGCTCTTGCCGCCGGCCAGCAGGTCCTTGACGTGCTCGGCCACCTCCTGGGCCTCAAACGAATCGGAGATCAGCGGCCGGGTGATCTCGATGAGGTTGTGGCCCTCCAGCTCGGTGGTGAGCCCCATCCGGTGGTAGGCCGACAGCGCGTTAGGGCTGGCGTAGGCGACGACGCCGTTGACGTCGAGGCGGATGAAGCCGTCGCCGGCGCGCGGGGTGGAGCGCGACATGGCTACGTCCCCCACGTCGGGAAAGGTGCCCTCGGCGAGCATGTGGACGAGGTCCGCGGCGCACTCCCGGTAGGCGATCTCCAGCTGACCCGACGCGCGGTCGGCGACCACCGCGGTCTGATGCCGAGTCAGCACCGCCACCACGTGCCCGCCGTAGCGCACCGGGGACGCCTCGACGTGAGTGCCGGGCAACCACGAATCTTGTTGGGCCGCAACGTCATCGGCTTTGGCGGCGCCGGAGGCGAAGGTCTCGGCGACCAGCGTTAGCCGCGCGGAGGCCACGACGGTGCCCACCGCGTCGGTTTGCAGCACGGTCGGCGCCGTGTTCGGCCGGCACTGCGCCACGCACACCAGCATGCCGTCGTCGCGGCACACCCACATCAGATAGTCGGCGAAGGACAGGTCGGCCAGCAGCTGCCACTCCCCGACCACCGCGTGCAGGTGGTCGACCGCGTTGCCCGGCAGCATGGTGTGCTCGGCGAGCAGATCACCGAGAGTGGACATCGAATAACTCCCGAGTGGTTCCCCGGGGCTAGCTGATCACCGCGATGAGGTCGCCCGCCTGAATGACGTCACCCACCGACACGCTGACCTTGCTGACGGTGCCACCGACTTCGGCCAGCACGGGAATCTCCATCTTCATCGACTCCAGCAGCACCAGGGTGTCGCCCTTGCCGATCTGGTCACCCGCGTTCACAACGACTTCGAGCACGCTGGCCACGATCTCGGCGCGCACATCCTCGGCCATCTTCACCCCACTCGTTTTCGGCCTCTGCGCAGGCTGGCTGCTGGTTCATCACGGTTCTATCAGGCCCGGTCAGGCTCACCTACATCGAACCACAGCACCGGCCGCGGCGGCGGCACACCGGTCCCGACGGGTCCCGGCGAAGGCTCCCACGGGGGTCCGACAAGGGCGAAGTCGGTGCGCGGCAGCGTTCGTGAGACACTGGGCAGCAAGCCAACCGGCGCGCGACGCCCGGTGTGACAAGCAATCGACGGAGGTTTCGACCGATGGCCAAGCGAGGCCGCAAGAAGCGCGACCGCAAGCACAGCAAGGCCAACCACGGCAAGCGGCCCCACTCCTGACGGACGCTATTGCGTGCCCCGGATGATGATGGTGGTGCGCCGGATTTCCAGCCGCAACCGCTCGCGCAAGCCCTCCGGGGCCTTCTCGCCCTTGCATTTCGTGGCGATCAACGCCTTGATCCGCTCCTCGAGTCCGTAGTGCTTGAAGCAGCCGGGGCACGCCTCGAGGTGCCGACGCAGTTGCTCCCGGGTGTCCGGGCCGCATTCGCCGTCGAGCAGCAGCCAGACCTGGCGGATCACCTCCGCGCAGCCGACGGCGCCGTGGGAATCGTCGTTCGGGCAGGATTCGGGCAAGGCGCCGCCTTGCCCGAATGACTCACTCATGACGACACCTCCTCGTGCGTCTGCTGCCCGCGGTTGAAACCGCGCTCCTTGGCCACGTCGGCCAGCAGGCCACGCAGCTGCCGTCGGCCGCGGTGCAGCCGTGACATTACCGTTCCAATCGGCGTATCCATGATCTCGGCGATCTCCTTGTACGGGAAACCCTCGACATCGGCGTAATACACCGCCATCCGGAATTCTTCCGGCAAAGCCTGCAGCGCGTCTTTGATTTCGGAATCCGGCAGCGATTCCAGCGCCTCGACCTCGGCCGAACGCAGCCCTGTCGAGGAATGCTCCGCATTCGACGCCAGCTGCCAATCGGTGATTTCCTCGGTCGGATACTCCGCGGGCTGGCGCTGCTTCTTGCGGTAGCTGTTGATGTAGGTGTTGGTCAGGATCCGGTACAGCCACGCCTTGAGATTGGTACCGGCGCGAAACGAGCGGAACCCCGCGTACGCCTTCACCATCGTTTCCTGCAGCAAATCCTCGGCGTCGGCCGGATTGCGCGTCATCCGCAGCGCACCGCCGTACAGCTGGTCCAGCAGGGGAATCGCGTCGCGCTCGAACCGCGCCGTCAATTCGGCGTCGGTCTCTTCGCGGGCCTCTTCGTGGGGCTCTTCGCGCGTCTCTTCGTGCGCCGCCGGTTCTGCGTGCGCCGCGGCCTCGGGGACTTCCGGGCTGGTCACGCCGTCTGGGCCATCTGGAGAATCGGCCATTTCGATAAACCCGGTCCCTTCTGCTGCGGTGTCACCGGAAAAC
The DNA here is from genome assembly GCA_002291465.1 of Mycobacterium lepraemurium. Taxonomy (GTDB): domain Bacteria; phylum Actinomycetota; class Actinomycetes; order Mycobacteriales; family Mycobacteriaceae; genus Mycobacterium; species Mycobacterium avium. Next base: position 3,375,620 of record CP021238.1, read on the forward strand.
ACCGAAAGCGCCCCCGGACTCGCAAGGAAGCCAGCCAACCGCTCCTCGCCTAACAGGCTCGTCGCCGTTGACACCACGCTGCTCCTCCCAATCTAAAGGCTGTCCCGACAGCGTCTGCCCAGGTGTGGCCCACCGCACCAAAGACCGATCCCAATACCGATCCAAAGACCGATTGGATCAACAGTGCGCGCGACCGGGCTATTTCCCGGCGCTGTCCGGCCCCATTTCCCGCAGCTTCCCGGGCCCGGTCAGACCCCGATCGGACCGGATCCGCCGTGGCGTTAGTGTGACGCCATGTCCCTGAATGGCAAGACCATGTTCATCTCCGGCGCCAGTCGCGGTATCGGCCTGGCGATCGCCAAGCGCGCCGCCCAGGACGGCGCCAACATCGCGCTGATCGCCAAGACGGCCGAGCCGCACCCGAAGCTGCCGGGGACGGTGTACACGGCGGCCAAGGAGCTCGAGGAAGCGGGCGGACAGGCCCTGCCGATCGTGGGCGACGTCCGCGACCCGGAGTCGGTGGAGGCCGCCGTCGCCAAGACCGTCGAGCAGTTCGGCGGCATCGACATCTGCGTCAACAACGCCTCGGCGATCAACCTGGGTTCCATCACCGAGGTGCCGATGAAGCGGTTCGACCTGATGAACGGCATCCAGGTGCGCGGCACCTACGCGGTGTCGCAGGCGTGCATCCCGCACCTGAAGGGCCGGGAGAACCCGCACATCCTGACGCTGTCGCCGCCGGTGCTGCTCAGCAAGGAGTGGTTGAAGCCGACCGCCTACATGATGGCCAAATTCGGTATGACGTTGTGCGCGTTGGGCATCGCCGAGGAGATGCGCGAGGCCGGCATCGCCTCGAACACGCTGTGGCCGCGCACGCTGGTGGCGACGGCCGCGGTGCAGAACCTGCTCGGCGGGGACGAGGCCATGGGCCGGGCCCGCAAGCCCGAGGTGTATTCGGACGCCGCCTACGTCATCCTCAACAAGCTGGCCCGCGAGTTCACCGGAAACATGCTGCTGTGCGAGGATGTGCTGGTGGAATCCGGCGTCACCGACCTGTCGGTGTACAACTGCGTGCCGGGATCCCAACTGGGCGTGGACTTTTGGGTAGACGGCGTCAACCCGCCGGGATACACCGGCCCCTAGGAGCGGCTGTTCGTCAGCCGCTCAGCAGAAGGTGACGACGACCTTGTCGGCGGCGCCGGGAATACGGGCCAGTTCGAGCGCCTCGCCGACGCGGTCGAACGGAATGGTGTGGCTGACGATCAGCTCGTACTTCTCCCAGTTCCTCACCAGATCGCGAGTCACGTCGAAGATTTCATCCGGATAACCCATGCTCCCGACGATGGTGATCTCGTTGCTCATCACGTTGATCAGGTCGATGGGTGCCGGTTCTTTGTGCACGCCAACGGTTCCCAGCGTGGCGCCTTTCTTGGCGGCGGCCAGCGCGGTGCTGACTACGGCCGGTGCGCCGGCGGCGTCGAGGTAGATGTCGGTGCCGGCCTTGCCGGGGAACATGCTCTCGCCCGAGCCGTGCAGCTCGACCAGACGCGCCGCCACATCCTCTTCGGCGGAGTTGACGACCGCGTCGGCGCCGATCCGCAATGCCTTGTCCAGGCGCGCGGGAATCAGATCGATGACCACGACGTGCTGCACGCCGCGGGATTTGAAGGCCAGCGTGGCGCCCAGCCCGATCGGGCCGGCGCCGAAGACGACGACCTTGTCCGTGGGTCGGGGTTGACAGCGGTTGACGCCGTGGCGCGCGACGGCCATCGGTTCGTTGAGCGCCGCCACCTCCCACGGGATGTGGTCCGGAATCACCTCGAGACTTGTTCCGCGGACGGCATTTTCGATCAGCAGGTAGTCGGCGAGCGCCCCGCTGGCTCCGCCGTTGCCGATGATGCCGCTGGGCGCAGCCATCGGGTTGATGACGACGTGGTCACCGACGGCCAGCCCGGTCACCTCGGAGCCGACCTCGACGACCTCGCCGGCCGGTTCGTGCCCGAGCGGGGTGTGTCCCTGCCGCGGCGGGACGCCGCCGATGCTGATGTAGAACGCGTCGGAGCCGCAGATGCCGCAGGCACGCATCCGCACCAGCACGTCGCGCGGGCCCCCGTCGGGGCGCTCGACGTCGATGACCTCGGCCCGGTCCGGGCCGGTAACCACGGATGCTTTCACGACGTGCCTTCCAGTTCAATGTCGAAGGTGTCGAGGTATTCGGCGAAGATCGGCTGGAGCGCTTCGACGGTCAGGCCGTATTCGTCGAGGCGATAGGCGTTGAGCGCGAACCGGTCCTGCGGGTGGTGAGCGAGCCAATTGCGCATGCGCGCTTCGGTTTCGACGGTCAACGGCTCGTCGGCCCACTCGTAGATGCGCCGCATGACGTCCATCGGGTCGCACATCATCTCGTGGTAGTACATGTGGAAGAAGCGCTCGTCGCCGATGCGCTCGCGGGCCCGCAGCGGCCGGTCGACGTGGTAGCGCATCTGCCACATCGCCAGCCGGCCCATCTCCGTCTGATCGAGAAGCTCGGTGTTCATCACCAGGCTCTGCGGCAGCCGCCACAGGTTGCACAGCGAACCGGTCGCCTTGTACGGGTCGCGGTGGGCCCAGATCAGCCGGGCGTCCGGGAAAACCTTGAGCAGCGCCTCGATGTGCACCGAATGCGACGGCATCTTCAGGCTCCAGCTGCCCGGGGCGGTGGACTGCAGCACCTGCAGGTATCGCTTCTGGTACTCGTACATGCTGCTCATGTCGGCCTCGTCGAACAGCCATCGCGCGTAGCGGCCCGTGGGCAGGAAGGAATCCCAGGACAGGCCCTTGAAGTCCTGGTTGTGAATGAACATGTCCTCGGTCGGGCCGTCGGCGTCTTCCCAGTGCGGCAGCGGCATTTTCGCCCGCGTCACGGCCTCCAGGATCTTGCGCTGCTCGTCCAACAGGGCCAGGCAGCGCGGGTCGGTGCGCAGCGTCTCGGTGCTCGCCGGCGGGACCGGATGCACGCACTGCCAGTGCAGCAGCGACCGCCGGGCCGGGTTCTGGTCAAGCAGGTAACTGATGACCGTGGTGCCGGTGCGCGGCATGCCGAGCACGATGAGCGGCCGCTCGACCGGCGCGTCGAGCACCTCGGGGTGGTCCTGGATGTAGGCGTGCACCTCTAGGCGCCGGCCCAGCGCGTTGGTGGCGTCGTCGAGGACTCGCTGGCGCCCGAACGGCGTGAAGACCGGCGAAGTGTTGACCTCGTCGACGATCAGCACCAGGCCCTCTCGCCAAGAGTCGGAGTCGATTTCGCTGAGGCCGGTGCGCTGCGCGGCCAGCTTGAAGACGTCTTCGGCGGTGGTGATGTTGTCGAAGTCGCTCATGGCCTTAGACCGTCAGGTATCCGCCGTCGACCGCAATCGTGCTGCCCGTGATGTACGACGCCGCCTCGGTACACAGGAACAGCGTGGCCCCGGCGCAGTCCGCGGGCGTGCCCGGCCGGCCCAGCGGGGTGTGAAAACCGATCTCGACGTCCATCACTTCGGGAATTCCCATGGCGGGGTGGGTCGTTCGGGTGTCGATCAGTCCAGGGGCGATGGCGTTGACCCGGATCCCGTCGCCGGCCGAGCGGCGGCACAGGTTCATGGTCAGGGCGACCAGCCCCATCTTCGACGACGCGTAGCCGGGGACGAAGACCGCCGAGCGGAACGCCGACATCGAGACGACGTTGACCACACTGGCGCCGCCGGCGGCCCGGCTGGACTTGAGCAGGTCATGACAGCGCATGGTCAGCCGCATCGGGCCGAACATGTTCTGCGCCACCGAGACGACGTAGCCGTCCCGGTCGTATTCGTCTCCCGAGGGGTAGGGACCGCCGGCGTTGTTGACCAGTATGTCCAGACCGGACAGTGAGTTCGCTAGGGCTTCAACGGATTCCGGATCATGGATGTAGCACTGCCGGTAGCTGAACGCACCGAGGTCGGTGTCGGGGTAGTCGGCGGCCGCGGCGCGGGTTCCGGTCACCGTGACGGCGGCCCCGGAGTCGGCGAAGGCGGTAGCGATCGCGTTGCCGATGCCGCTGGTGCCGCCGGTCACCAGCACCCGAGCGTCGGTGAAGTCGAAGTGGACGGTGTTTATTCCGGGTCCCTCAATTCGCAGATCGATTTGGTGAGCCAGGCTTTCTCCCAGAAGTTTTCGGTGCCGGCCAGCAGCACCTCGTGGGCGTCGGCGGCGACCGCACGCGCCCGGGCGTACGACAGTTCGGCGGCCAGGACGAGGTCGGTGGACGCAGCGCCTGCACCGGCTGCCCGGCGTCCAGGTGAGCGCGGGCCGCCTCGTCCAGCGTCTCGGCGCCGGCGGCGTCGACCACGTCGGCAGCGACGGAATCCGGTGGCACACCGTACAACTCGGTGGTGGAGCGGTGCCGGAACCATCCGGTGTACATCTCCCAGATGGCCCGCACATTCCACGAGGTCTTGCCGTACCCCTCGCCGATGTCGAACCGCTCGGGCACCCTGACCTCGCGCATGGCCGTGTACAGGTCGGCGCCGGAATTCATCAGCTCGGCGGTGCGGTCGTGCACGGCCCGCATGGCGTCGCGCAGCGCGGTGACTTCCTCGGCGATGCGGTCGGCGCCCTCGATGGGGGCGAAGTGACCGGTGATCAGTCGCTGCGGCCCGCACTCCAGCACGGTGTTCAACGACTCGATGTAGAGGATGGGGTCGCGCTACCGGTCGCCGCGGATGGTCATCAGGTTGGGAACATGGCCGAACAGCGGCCCGAACAGATTGCCGGTGAACAGGATTCGCTGCCTCGGGCAGCCACACCACCAGCGCGTCGGTGGTCTCCCCGCCCGGCGTCCACGCCAGCTCGAAGACCCGCCTGCCGACACGCAGGTTCATGCGCTGGTCGAAGGTAACGGTCGGCTCGGGGAAGGTGAAGTCGAGCGCGGCGGGCGCGATGGTCTTGAAGTGCTCGAGCATGGCGTCAGAGAACTTCTGGAAGGCGAACGACGTCTTGGGCACCCGATAGCCCATCAGCAGCGCGTTGTCGTCGCGCCAGTATCGATAGTTGCGATGCATGACGATGTCGGTGCCACGGTCGTCGCTGTCGTCGGCGCCGTCGCGCAGCGCGTTCACGCCACCCCAGTGGTCGGCGTGTCCCTGGGTGGCGATGATGGCCCGCGCCGGACCGGAGACGTCGGCAAAAGCCTTGCGGTGCAACGGCCCTTCGAAGACCAGCCCGGTGTTGACGATCACCCGCCCGTCGTCGGTGGCCACCGCATAGGAGTTCGAGACCCTGGGTGACATCCAGACGTCGTCGCCCAGCGGCGTCGCCGGGGCGCCGGTGGCGGCCGCCAGATCGCCGGTTCCGGGTCGCTCCCGGTGAACCCCAGCCATGACTGGCGATCCTCTACATTTCTAGAGGTAAAGTCAATATGTTGCGGCGGGTTGCGGCTTGCTGCGGCGCGTTGCGGCGGTGAAAGGGATTTCCATGGGTCTTCGCGGTCTGGACGACAAGGTCGCTGTCGTGGGCGGCGGGGCCACCGGCATCGGTGCGGCGACGGCCGCCCGGCTGGCCGGGGAAGGCTGCCGCGTGGTCATCGGCGACGTGGCCGTCGACGCCGCGCGGCAGACGACCGACCGCATCGCCGCCGCCGGCGGCACGGCGGACCCAGGTGGCCTTCGACCTCGCCGACCCGACATCGGTCGCCGCCCTGGTCTACTGTGCCGCAACGACTTACGGCGGCGTGGACCTGCTGTTCAACGTGGGCGCCGACATGAGCACCATCCGGGCCGACACCGACGTGGTCGATACCGACTTCGCCGTCTGGGACCGGGTGATGACAGTCAGCCTGCGCGGTTATGTGGCCGCCATGAAATATGCCATCCCGCGCATGCTGGACCGCGGCGGAGGGGCCATCGTCAACATGTCGTCGGCCGCGGCGTTTCAGGGTGAGCCCACCCGGCCGGCCTATGCCACCGCGAAAGCCAGCATCGGCGCTCTCACCCGCCACGTCGCGTCGCGGTGGGGCAAGGACAACATCCGGTGCAACGCGGTCGCGCCCGGGTTCACCGCCACCGAGACCATCCGGTCGGTGCCGCAATGGCCGGAGCTGGAAGCCGCCGCGCTCAAGCGAATTCGTGGGCCGCGCGTCGGCGACCCGGCCGACGTTGCCGCGCTGGTCGCGTTTCTGCTCTCCGCCGAGGGTGATTGGATCAACGGTCAGGTCATCAACATCGACGGCGGCACCGTCCTTCGGTGACTCATGGCAGCCGACTCCCGATCCCGCAGGCGTGACGGCGACGAACGCCGCCGCCAGCTGTGTGACGCCGCGATCCGGGTGCTCGCCGAGCACGGCTCGCGCGGACTGACGCACGGGCAGGTCGACCGTTACGCCGGCGTCCCCGAGGGCACCACGTCGTACTACTACCGCACCCGTGCCGCGCTGCTGCAAGGAGTCGGCAAGCGGGTGGCCGAGATCGACGTCGCCAACCTGCAGTCGGTGATCGACGAGCCACTCGATCCGCAGTCGCCGTTCGCGCACCTGGCCCGGCTCACCATGATGCAAGCCAGCGGGCCCGGGCTGATGTTGAACCGGGCGCGCCACGAGCTGCTGCTGAGCGCTGCCCGCGATCCCGGACTGGCCGAAACCTCCCAGGTTTTCGCCGGCCGGATCAACTCGATGGCCCAGGATGCGATCGCCCACCTCCAGCCCGACATCCGCGACCCGGCGCTGTTGGACGCGCAGACCACCGTCGTGACGACATTTATCGCCGGTGTCTTCACCCGGCTGGCGGCCGGTGACCGCAACGTCGGCGACGCCGAGCAACTCACCCATCTGCTGGAGGCGGTGGCCACCGCGGTAGCACTGCGGGCGCAGCGAAGTTAGCTTGGCGGCGAAAAGCGCTCCGGGGTCCGTCGCTTCGACATACCGTTGATGCCGATTCGCGTGCCCACAGGAGGATTCGATGGACATGAAGCGTTGTGCCGAGCGCTTTTGCCGGTACCGGCGTGCTGGCGTTGGCCGGGCTGGTGACGATCGGCGTGGGCGTCAGCAGCGCCGAGACGATTCAGACCGAGGGCAACTATCCCACCCGGGAGGCATGTCAAGATGCCGGCCCGGGCGTGAAGGCGTCCACGCCGGGGAACTGGAACAACTTCTGGTGCATTCCGGACCGGAACGTCAACGGCAACTGGAAGTTGGTGCTGAGCAACTGATCCGCGCCGGTTGGTGGCGGGCCGTCTGGCCACCCCTCAGGGCGCCGGCGCCCCAGGAAACGTAGGCGCGCATCTCATCGCCGCTGCCCCCCAGATTCCTTGTGTAACTTTGGTTTCTGTGGTCACATTGCGGGGTTTTCTGTCGGTGGGCTGCCCTAGTTTCGGGGGCATGAGTTCGGGCAGCATCATCGATCGGGACGCGATCAGCGCGGCCTTCGATGCGCTCGATCACGCCGGGGAACTGGAACAACTTCTGGTGCATTCCGGACCGGAACGTCAACGGCAACTGGAAGTTGGTGCTGAGCAACTGATCCGCGCCGGTTGGTGGCGGGCCGTCTGGCCACCCCTCAGGGCGCCGGCGCCCCAGGAAACGTAGGCGCGCATCTCATCGCCGCTGCCCCCCAGATTCCTTGTGTAACTTTGGTTTCTGTGGTCACATTGCGGGGTTTTCTGTCGGTGGGCTGCCCTAGTTTCGGGGGCATGAGTTCGGGCAGCATCATCGATCGGGACGCGATCAGCGCGGCCTTCGATGCGCTCGATGCCGCGCTCGACGGCGTGGCGGCGCTCGGTTTCGACGGCTTGACCCCGCGGGAATGCCTGGCGCTGCTCACCCACTGCGAAAGACTGCGCCGGCGGCTGCCCGCGATCGAGCATCCACTGATCAATCACGTTGCCCGACAAGCTAGCCCGGCCGAGTTGGGGGGCCGGCTTTCGCACGCGGTCGCCGAGGCCACGCTGATCAGCCGCGCCGAGGCTGCCCGGCGGGTACACACCGCCGCCGACCTCGGCCCCCGGGTGGGGTTGACCGGGGAACCGATCGCCCCGGCACCGGCGGCCACTGCCGCCGCGCAGCGGGAGGGGTTGTTGAGTCCCGAGCAGGTGGCGGTGATCCGTAAGTTCTGCCACCAGTTGCCCGGCTGGATCGACCAGGCGACCCGCGAACGCGCCGAAACCGACCTGGCCAGGGAAGGCACCCGGTATCGGCCCGAACAACTCGCCGCGTTGGCCGGCACGCTGGACGATTGCCTCAACCTCGACGGCCTCTACCGCGACGAGGACCAGCCCGCCGCCGCGGGCTGACCCTAGGGAATCAACACGCCGACGGCATGTCCGAACTCCGCGGACTACTGACCCCCGAACTGCGCGCCACCTTCGAGGCCGTGCTGGCCAAACTCGCCGCCCCCGGCATGTGCAACCCACTCGATGAGAGTCCGTGCGTGGACGGCACTCCGAGTCAAGACGCCATCGACGGTGATGCGCGCTCGGCGGCCCAGCGCAACCACGATGGGCTGCTGGCCGGACTGCGCGCCCTGCTGGCCTCAGGAAACCTCGGCCAGCACAACGGCCTACCGACCTCCATCATCGTCACCACCACCCTAGCCGACCTCGAAGCCGCCGCCAGACGAGGCCTCACCGACGGCGGCACCCTGCTGCCCATGAGCGATGTAATCCGGCTATCGCGGCACGCCCGCCACTACCTCGCCATCTTCGACAAAGGCAAAGCCCTGGCCCTGTATCACACCAAACACCTGGCCTCACCCGGACAGCGCATCATGTTGTACGCCAAAGACCGCGGCTGCACCGCACCCGGCTGCACCGTCCCCGGCTACTACGCCGAAGTGCACCACTGCACCGACTACGCCACCTGCCACACCACCGACATCAACGATCTGACCTTCGCCTGCGGACCCCACCACCGCCTGCTACAACCCGGCGCCTGGACCACCCACAAAAACGCACGCGGCGAGACCGAATGGATCCCACCACCCCACCTGGACCGAAACCAACCCCGCACCAACACCTTCCACCACCCCGAAAAACTCCTACAGGGTGAGGACGACGACGGCGAAGACGACGAGGACAGCGACGACGCCAGTTAGTCGGGCTGCGAGGCACTCGGCCGCGCCGGCTTGGCCGGCTCGAGCAGCTCCGGGCCGTTGTTGCGGACGTTGTTAACCAGCGTGGACACCTCGCGCATGCGGATGGCGTACACGTCGGGCGGGCGGGTCAGCAGCTCCTCGTCGACCGGGGCGTCGGGATCGAGCCAGCGGTCCCAGTCCCGCTCGGGCATCACCAACGGCATCCGATCGTGGATCTGCGCGAGTTCCCCGGGCGCGTTGGTGGTGATGATCGTGCAGCTCACCAGGGGCGGTGCGTCCTTGGCCGGCTTCCAGACCGACCACAGGCCCGCCACGAACAGCGGCTCGCCGTCCTCGGAGTACATGAAGAACGGCGTCTTGCGGGGCTTTTTGCCGGCCGCGGCGTCGGAGTTGACCCGCCACTCATAGTAGCCGTCCATCGGGATCAGGCACCGCTTGGACTTGGCGCTGGCTCGGAAGGCAGGTGAGCTGGTGACCTTGTCGGCGCGGGCGTTGATCAGCATCGGCCCCTTGGTCTCGGGCGCACCGTCCGGTCCGGCTTTGGCCCACGGCGGCACCAATCCCCAGCGCATCAGCCGCGCCCGTCGCGTCGGCTCGTCGTCGGGCTCGGAATGGCGGCTGACCAACCGTGGCGATGGTCGACGTCGGCGCCACGTTGTAGTTGGGAGCCGTGTCGCTCGGGGTGGCGCCGGTGGTCTCGTCGATCGCCCTGATCTTCTGGGCCAGCTGCGCCGGATCGGTGGTGACCACAAACCATCCGCACATGACTCCCATGGTGGCAGAGCCACCGGGTACAGGTCAGCGGCAGCGCCACGCAGTGCTATTGGGCCCGAAAACGGTGACAGGCGATGATGGACCGGTGACTACGTGGACGGCCCCCCTCGCACCGCAACCGGTGCACGCGACCGTGACCGTTCCGGGTTCGAAGTCGCAGACCAACCGGGCCCTGGTGCTGGCGGCGCTGGCCGCCGCCCAGGGCCGGGGCGCCCCGACCCTCAGCGGGGTGCTGCGCAGCCGCGACACCGACCTGATGATCGGCGCGCTGCGCACCCTGGGTCTGCGCGTCGACGGGACAGGCCCGGAGCTGACCGTCAGCGGCCACATCGCGCCCGGACCACACGCCCGAGTCGACTGCGGGCTGGCCGGAACGGTGCTGCGGTTCGTTCCGCCCCTGGCGGCGCTGGCCGACGCGGTGGTGGAGTTTGACGGCGACGAGCAGGCCCGGGCCCGGCCGATCGCGCCGCTGCTGGACGCGCTGCGCGGGCTCGGCGTGCGGATCGAAGGCACCGCCCTGCCGTTCCGGGTGCACAGCAGCGGCGCGCTCGCCGGGGGCACCGTGGCCATCGACGCGTCGGCCTCCTCACAGTTCGTCTCCGGGCTGTTGCTCTGCGCGGCCTCCTCCACCGAGGGCCTGACCGTGCAACACACCGGCGCGGCGCTGCCGTCGGCCCCGCACATCGCGATGACGGTGGCGATGCTGCGCCAGGCCGGCGTCGACGTCGACGACTCGGTCCCCAACCGCTGGCGGGTGTGGCCGGGCCCGGTCGCGGCCCGGCACTGGGAGGTGGAACCGGACCTGACCAACGCCGTTCCGTTCCTGGCGGCGGCCGTGGTCAGCGGCGGCACCGTGCGCATCACCGGCTGGCCGGCCGACAGCGTGCAACCCGCCGACAACATCATGAGCGTGTTGAGAAAGCTGAATGCCGTTGTCTCCCAGACTGATTCGTCTCTGGAGGCGCGCGGCTCCGGGAGCTATGACGGTTTCGACGTCGACCTGCGCGCGGTCGGCGAGCTGACACCGTCGGTGGCCGCCCTGGCAGCGCTGGCCACGCCGGGATCGGTGTCGCGGCTATCCGGCATCGCGCACCTGCGCGGCCACGAAACCGACCGGCTGGCCGCGCTGAGCGCCGAGATCAACCGCCTCGGCGGCGACTGCACCGAAACACCCGACGGCCTGGTGATCACCGCGACGCCGCTGCGCCCCGGGGTTTGGCACGCCTACGCCGACCACCGGATGGCGATGGCCGGTGCGATCGTCGGGCTGCGGGCGGCCGGGGTCCGAGTCGACGACATCGGCGCCACCAGCAAGACGCTGCCGGACTTTCCGCGGCTGTGGGACCGCATGCTGGATACCGGCTTGCCGGACGGGGAAGAGCACGGCATGTGAGACCCGGCGACTACGACGAGTCCGACGTCAGGATCCGCTCCGGCCGCGGTTCCCGGCCGCGTACCAAGACCCGTCCCGAGCACGCCGACGCGCAGGCCGCCATGGTGGTCAGCGTCGACCGCGGCCGCTGGGGGTGCGTGCTGGGCGGCGACCCGGATCGCCGGGTCACCGCGATGCGGGCGCGCGAACTCGGTCGCACGCCGATCGTGGTCGGCGATGACGTCGACGTCGTGGGCGACCTGTCCGGGCGGCCGGACACGCTGGCCCGCATCGTGCGTCGCGGCGAGCGCCGAACGGTGTTGCGGCGCACCGCCGATGACACCGATCCGACCGAGCGGCTGGTGGTCGCCAACGCCGACCAGCTGCTGATCGTGGTGGCGCTGGCCGATCCGCCGCCGCGCACCGGCCTAGTGGACCGGGCGCTGATCGCCGCCTACGCCGGCGGGCTGGTGCCGATCCTGTACCTGACCAAGACCGACCTGGCCCCGCCGGAGCCGTTCGCGCAGCAGTTCGCCGACCTGGACCTGACCTTGGTGGCCGCGGGCCGCGACGATCCCCTACCCGCGGTGGCCGACCTGCTCGCGGGCAAGATCACCGTGCTGCTCGGGCATTCCGGCGTCGGCAAGTCGACGTTGGTGAACCGCCTGGTGCCCGACGCGGACCGGGCCGTCGGCGCGGTGACCGAGATCGGCAAGGGGCGGCACACCTCGACGCAGTCGGTGGCGCTGCCGTTGACCGAGCGGCTGGGCACCACCAGCTGGGTGATCGACACGCCGGGCATCCGGTCCTTCGGCCTGGCCCACATCCAGCCCGACGACGTCGTGATGGCGTTCTCGGACCTGGCGGAGGCCATCGCGGACTGCCCGCGCGGCTGCGGGCACATGGGACCGCCCGCCGACCCCGAATGCGCCCTGGACACGCTGACCGGACCCGCCGCCCGCCGCGTCGCCGCCGCCCGGCGGCTGCTGGACGCGCTCAACCAGACTTCTTAGCCAACCGCATACCCAGTTCGTCGGGTGGCACCAAATGCCCGTCGGCGCAACGGATTTCGACGCCGACCTCAGCGCCGCAGCCCAGGTGGGTCAGCTGCAACCGGTGACGCCCCGGCAGATGACGCCGGCCCCACTCGAACATCGCCCACACCACCGGCATGAAGTCGATTCCGGCCTGGGTTAGCACGTACTCGTCGCGGCTGCGCTGCCCGGGTTCCCGATACGGCCGCCGTTTCAGCAGCCCCAGCTCGACCAGCTCCGTCAGCCGCGCCGAGGTGGCCGCCTTGGTGATACCCACCCGCCGGGCGAAGTCGTCGAACCGGGTGGTGCCGTAGTACGCCTCGCGCATGATCAGCATCGCAGACTTGGTGCCGACGACGGCCATCGTCTTCTCGATCGCGCACTCCCCCACCGCCGACCAGGCATCGCGGTCGGCCAGCGGCCCCAGCAGTGTCATCCAAATCACCTCCTCGGCTGAGTTACTTCAAACATACCGAGGTGCTTATCTGAGTACAGTCGAATATATCCAGACCTGAACTCGAGGAGGAGCCATGAACCGCGACGCCGTCATCGTCGGAGCCGTCCGCACCCCGATCGGCAAGGGCAAGGCCAGTGGTGCGCTGCACGACGTGTTGCCCGCCGACCTGCTGGCCCATAGCTGGTGGCGCGCACCGGAGTCGATCCGGCGCAGATCGACGACGTCATCGCCGGCGCCGTCACCCAGGTCGGCGACCAGGCGGTCAACATCGCACGAAACGCGTTGCTGGGAGCGGGTTTCCCGGAGTCGGTTCCCGGTGTCACCATCGACCGCCAGTGCGGCAGCAGCCAGCAGGCGATCAGCTTCGCGGCCCAGGGCGTGATCGCCGGCGCCTATGACGTGGTGATCGCCGCCGGGGTGGAGTCGATGGGCCGCGTCCCGATGGGCTCCCAGGTGCTGCCTGGCAGCAACCCGTTCGGCGAGGCGATGAACGCCCGCTATCCCGAAGGCCTGGTGCCGCAAAGGATCAGCGCCGAACTGATCGCCGCGAAGTGGGGATTCTCGCGCACCCAGCTCGACGAGTTCTCCGCCGCTAGCCACGAGAAGGCCGCCCGCACCACCAAGGACGGGCTGCTCGACAACGAGCTCATCCCGATCGCCGGGCTGGCCACCGACGAGTTCATCCGGCCCGGAACCACGGTACAGACGCTGGCCGGACTACAGCCCGCGTTCTACAGCGAAGCAACCGAAGCCCGCTTCCCGCAGATCAATTGGGAGATCACGGCCGGCAACTCCTCGCCGCTGTCCGACGGCAGCGCCGCGGTGCTGATCACCAGCAGCGAGACCGCCGCGCGGCTGGGTCTGCGGCCACTGGCCCGGATCCACACCACCACCGTGGTCGGCTCCGACCCGCTCTACATGCTGACCGGCGTGATTCCGGCCACCGAGAAGGTGCTGTCGAAGGCGGGACTGACGCTGGCCGACATCGACCTGTTCGAGGTGAACGAGGCGTTCGCCCCCGCCGTGCTGGCCTGGGCGCAGGACACCGGCGCGGATCTGGACAAGACCAACGTCAACGGCGGGGCGATCGCGATCGGACATCCGTTGGGGGCCAGCGGCGCCCGCATCATGACCACTCTCGTCAACGCGCTGGAGCAACGCGGCGGAAGGTATGGCCTGCAGACGATGTGCGAGCGCGGCGGCATGGCCAACGCCACCATCATCGAGCGGTTGAGTTAGGCCCGTGACCGAGACCCGGTACATCCCCTTTCACGGCGTGCGGGTGCACTACGACAGCGCCAAGAGCTACGACGAACTGCGTGCCGCGCTGCTCGCCGACATCGGCGAGCAACCGGCGCCGCTCAACGACATCGCCACCGACGCCGGCGACTGGGAGTCGTATCGCAAACTCGTCGAATCCCATGCCGGCCCAATCGGATTCATGCTGGTAGGCCTCATCGATCATGGCGCCTGGATCGCCAAGGCCGGCATCGAGCGCAGGGCGCTGCGCGTGATCCTCGGCAACCCGCTGATCGCGATCACCATGCTGCGCCACGACGTGGCGGCCGGGTTGTTCGCCCCGGTCAAACTGCTGCTCGCCGAGGAGGGTTCCGGCAGCAGCCTGACCTACGTCAAGCCGTCGTCACTGATGGTTCCGGAGAGGGACCCGGCGCCCAATCCGGAATTGCTCGCCGCCGCGGAAACGCTGGACGCGAAATTGGCCGCGCTGGCCGTCAACGTGACCGGCTCGGTATCAGAGTTCGCTTGAGCACCAGTGGCATACGCCCGTCATGGCATTTACCTCGCGCCGGTCGGTTCGCCGGAGGAAACCGCTTAGACGGCCCACGGGGACCGTCACCGAAACGGTCAGCGCCACCGCGAGCACGAAGCACACCAGTGCGTAGGCCAGGCTGCCGGTCGGCGTTCCGACACGGGTGAGCCCGTGCGCGGCGTTCAGGTAGGCGGGCATGGCCGCCACCCGCAGCGACCCGAGAACAAGCAAATTCGCGGATCCAAAGATCGCGACGAAGGTGTTGGGCGCGCTCGGTGTGAACGCGGCATTGCGCCACTGCCGCAACAGCACCGGGATGGCCACCACGGCGAACACGCCCAAAAGAGCGAAATACAGCGCCCGCCGCAACCCACCGTCGGGATGCTGGCCCCCGGTCAGCAGTATCGGGACATTGGCGGCGACCAGGCCGGCCGGCACCAGCACGGCCACGCCGAATGTGCGGCCGGTCAAGGCAATTCGGCTCAGCCGGCGGCCCCGCTCGATCGGGCGGGTCACCAGCAGCTGGGCGAACAGCGCAACGCAGGCCGGCCCGACCGTGGCGAAGAGCAGGACGCTGCTCAGCGGCACCGACGCCAGCATCGGGCGGTTGGGCTCGTTGTCGGTGTTCCACGCCCACCAGCGTAGTTGCGGACCCAGCTGGTCGAAGATCTCGTAGTAGCAGTTGTGCACGAACCCCACGCACACCGCGCCGACGATCGCGCCCCAGTCCCGGAACACGCCCAGGCTGCGCACCACTTCGTAGGCCAGGGTCAGCATCGCGGGATAGAGCGCGACGATGTAGAGCGGCAGCCGGTCGTACATGAACTGCACCGTGAAGACGTTGTGCGCGAAAACCGCACCGATGGTGCCGTCGACGCGGAGGACCGTCGGGAAATACAGAGGCGGCTCGACGATCAGCAGGTAGATCACCGTGGCGAACCAGATCACGATGTTGACGGGATCGCGGTCGCACCGCAGCCGGTGGATCGCCCACCACAACGCCAGCACCGCACCCGCGACGATGAGCGACTCGAGCACCGGCAGGGTCCAATTCGCCAGTCCGAACGGGTTTCTCAGCGTCACCCACGGTGCGGCGTGCTCGCAGCCGAACCCGAGCCGGTTGGCGATGCGCTCGATGTCGTCGCTACATTGACCGCTCATCGTCGGGCGTCCTCAGTTCCAGGCGAACGCACGAGCTGCACGCGCTTACCGAAAGCTTGACGATACATCTAACAAATGTGTATCTCCACTGTCCAGCATTGACTACATTTGCAGCCATGCGAACTCACGGCTGGCAGGGCGAGCCGCCGCGCAGCGACGAGGATGCCGTCGCGCGGATCGTGGCGGCGGCCGACCGGTGCGTGCGGCGCCGCGGCGGGCAGTCCACCATCGCCGACGTCGCCGCCGAGCTCGGGGTCAGCCGGAAGACCGTGTACCGATACTTCCCCAGCACCACCGCGCTGCTGCGGGCGGTGGCCACCGAGGGCACCCGAGAGTTCTTGGAAGCCATGGCCGAACGCCTGAGCACGATCGACGACGTCGCCGAGGCCGTCGTCGAGGGCGTCGTCCTGACCGTCACCGCGGTGCCCGACGAGCCCTACCTCCAGCTCCTGCTGGAGGAGCCGTCCCACGCGCTGCTGCGCAGCATCACGTCAGAGACAGCGCGCCGCGTCGGGCAACAGGTCCTGGTCGAGCACACCTCGGTCGACTGGGAGCGCACGCCGATGGCGTCGCGGACCCTCGACGAACTGGTCGAATGGTCGCTGCGCGCCGTGCACTCCTTTCTGGCCAACCCCAGCGATCCGCCGCGCGACGCGGACCAGCTCCGCGGCTACCTGCGACGCTGGCTGGTCCCGGCGATCAGGCAATGGGTGCAACAGGCGGCGGGGACGATGGTATAACATTCGCTGACACCCGTCATTGACGATCGTCATCGAAATGCCGTACGGTGCGTCCATGCAGTCACCAGCGACGCCGTCCGCGAGCGGCGGCGGTGTCCGTGAGGCACGCCGGCGGGAAACCCGCGCCCGGTTGTTCGACGCGACGCTGGCCGAGATATCACAGCGGGGCCTGCCCGCCGCCGACGTCAGCGCCATCGTCGCCGCCGCGGGTGTGGCCCGCGGGACCTTCTACTTCCACTTCCCGACCAAGGAGCACGTCCTCGTCGAGGTGGAGCGCGCCGAGGAAACCCGGATCGTCAGCGAACTCAGCGGCGCCACCGGCGATCTGGCGGCGGTGCTCAACCAACTCGTGCAGGGCGTACTCAGCGCGGAAAAACGTTTGGGCCCAGCGGTTTTCCGGGACATGCTCGGACTGCACTTCTCCTCGACGCGGCCGGTCGAAGACGAGTTGGCGCAGCACCCGCTCGGACAGTTCCTGGTGGGCATCATCGGCCGGGCCCAGGACGCCGGGCAGGTCGCCTCCGACGTCGACGCGGCCGAACTCGCGACGTTCTTCCTCACCGGGCTGTTCGCGCTACTGGCCACCGGCGCACACGACGGTGCGCTGTTAAGTCATTACGTGACAACGATTGTCAAAGGGATGGAGAAACGATGACTGCCACCGGTATCGAGGGCTACCGAGACTTCCTGGCGCGACGCGACGGCGAGGCCGACCTGCTCAACAGGCGACTGGCCAATCGCGAGCAGTTCTTCACCCAGATCGAAGCCAACCCGATGCGCTCGGCGCGTCCCGCCGACCGAGCCACCTTCCTGCGCAACCTGCGCCGCCGGA
The DNA here is from genome assembly GCA_002291465.1 of Mycobacterium lepraemurium. Taxonomy (GTDB): domain Bacteria; phylum Actinomycetota; class Actinomycetes; order Mycobacteriales; family Mycobacteriaceae; genus Mycobacterium; species Mycobacterium avium. Next base: position 3,392,835 of record CP021238.1, read on the forward strand.
AACCCGAACCCGGCCTGGACGACAAGATGCTGTTCCTGCTGGCCACCGCGAAGCTCAACCAGGCCGAGCGATTCGGCGTCGGGCTCGGCGAAACCTACGGGCGCAACAGCGACGAGAGCCTGCCACCCGAGAATGTCTATCTCGAACTCGAGGAGCACTATCACACCCGCCTGCTGGCGTACGCCCTGGACGTGTTCGAACTGACCTTTCAGGTGGTCCCGCCGCCGTTCGTGATGCGCCAGTTCGTCAAGACCGGAGTGTTTCTGCCGGAACGGCTCGGCTTCATGTTCGTCGGAGCCGCCGAGATGGCCGGCTGCATCCTATTCGACGAACTACGCCGGGTCGGCAGTGCACTGTTCGCCGACGAGCCGCAGGTCGCCGAGCGCATCGAACTGCTCTACAGCGAAATCCTCACCGACGAGATCGGGCACGTCGGCTACTGCGCCTCGCGCTGCAGCGCCGCGGAGCGGGCGATCATGCGTCGCCTCTATCCGCTGATCGGTCGGCTGTTCGCGCGACAGACCGCCGAGATCAGCCTGCTCGTCGACCCGAAAGCGTTGCGCGCCAGGCTGGACCGACCCTTCGACGTCGACGAACTCACCGCCGGGCTGGACAACGAAACCTACCTTGTTGCCCGCCCCTGACCACGGACTCGACGGCGGACCCCCGCAAACAACGTCGCGCCCAGCGTGCACTGAGTGCGACAGATCAGCGAAATATTCGCCGTGAGAACACGTTCGGCGCGCTGCGGTGAAGGCCGGGCCGGCCCGAAAAGCCAACGGGCGGTTAGGCCGCCAGCTCGCCGCCGGCGCGATGCGCCACGGCCGCCCGCTTGCCGCGCCGCCAACCGCGCACGGCCGCGATCGCGGACTTGAGCCCGCGGCGACGGCCGGTAGCCGGATCGGTGCCCAGGAAATCGGGATCCAGCTCGGCGAACATCCGCTCGCTGCGGGTCTCCGGAGCGTTGTCGGCGTCGTCGCGCAGATACTTGTTCGGCAGCGAGAGTTTGGCCAGCGTGCGCCACGTCTTCGCGTACTGGAACAGAAAAGATCCTGTGGTGTAAGGCAAGTCGTACTTGTCACAGACCTGGCGCACCCGCACCGAGATCTCATGCAACCGGTTGCTGGGCAGATCGGGGTACAGGTGGTGCTCGATCTGGTGACACAGGTTGCCGCTCATGAACCGCAACACCGGGCCGGCCTCGAAATTGGCGCTGCCCAGCATCTGGCACAGGTACCACTGTCCCTTGGTCTCGCCGATCATGTCGGTCTTGGTGAATTTCTCTGCGCCGTCAGGGAAATGGCCGCAGAAGATCACGGCGTTGGCCCACACGTTGCGGATCACGTTGGCCATCGCGTTGGCCTTCAACGTGGACAGGAAGGTCGCGCCGGGCGACAGTGAAGTCAGCGCCGGGAACGCGACGTAGTCCTTGACCACCTGGCGGCCCGCCTTCGCCAGGAACTCGTCGATCCGCTGCCGGGCTTCCTCGTGGTCCATCCGGCGCTTGAGGATCTTGCCAATCTCCACGTGCTGCAGGCCCACTCCCCATTCAAAAAGCAAGGCCAGCAACGTGTTCCACACCAGATTGAACAAGTTGAAGCACTTCCAGCGCTGGTCGCGGGTGACGCGCAGCATACCGTAGCCGACGTCGTCGTCCATCCCGAGAATGTTGGTGTACTTGTGGTGCACGAAGTTGTGGGTGTACCGCCAGTGCTTGGACGACCCGCTCATGTCCCACTCCCACGTCGAGGAGTGGATCTCGGGGTCGTTCATCCAGTCCCACTGCCCGTGCATGACGTTGTGGCCGATCTCCATGTTCTCGATGATCTTGGCCACGCCCAGGGTCACCGTCCCCGCCCACCAGGCCGAGCGCCGCAAGCTGGCGGCCAGCAGCAGCCGGCCGGTCACCTCCAGCGCGCGCTGGGCCGCGATGGTGCGGCGGATGTAGCGGGCGTCCCGCTCGCCGCGCGAGTCCTCCACGTCCTGGCGGATGGCATCGAGCTCAACGGCCAGGTTTTCGATATCGGCGTCCGTCAGATGGGCGAATACGTCGACGTCTGTGATCGCCATCGTCGTCATCTCCCTGCGGTCATATTGTTCGGTCCGTTCATCCGTCCCAGACCTACGCTATCGTAATCTACGGCGCCGTAGGTTACCTGTGAGTAGCCTTTAAATGTCGAGCACGCAATCCCCGGATGCGGCCGACACGCAGGTCTGCACCCGGGTCCCCGGCTCGTGTTCGGCGCCGGTGCGCAGATCGCGGACATGCCCCTCGACCAGGCCGACCACACACGACTGACAGATACCCATCCGGCAGCCGAAGGGCATCTGCACCCCGGCGGCCTCGCCCGCATCCATCAACGACGTCGCCGCGTCGGCGTCGACGCTGCGCCCGCTCCTGGCGAAGGTGACCATGCCGCCGGCGCCGGCGGGGGCGGCCTTGGACACCGCGAAGCGCTCCAGATGCAACTGCTCGCCGATGCCCGCGGCCGACCATACCCGCTCTGCAGCGTTCAGCATCCCTTCCGGACCGCAGGCCCAGGTCTGGCGCTCGCGCCAGTCCGGCACCTCGCAGTCCAGCAGGGACAGGTCGAGCCGGCCCCGGGCGCGGGTCTCCCGCGACTGCAGGCGATAGCCGGGGTGCTCGTTCGCCAGGGCGGCGAGCTCGCCGCGGAACATCACGTCGGCCTCGGTGGGCGCCGAGTGCAGGTGGACGATGTCACCAATCTGGTTGCGGCGCACCAGGGTTCGCAGCATCGACATCACCGGCGTGATCCCGGAGCCGGCGGTGAGGAACAGGATCGAGGCGGGCGCCGGGTCGGGCAGCACGAAGTTGCCCTGCGGCGCCGCCAGCCGGACCACGGTGCCCGGCTCGACACCGGCCACCAGGTGACTCGACAGGAAGCCCTCGGGCATCGCCTTGACGGTGATGGTCACGGTCCGCGCCGACGCCGACGTCGCCGGGCTCGAGGTCAGCGAGTACGACCGCCACCGCCAGCGCCCGTCGATCAACAGTCCGATGCCGATGTATTGGCCGGGCTGGTAGTCGAAGTTGAAGCCCCAGCCCGGTTTGATCACCAGGGTCGCGGAATCCTCGGTCTCCCGGCGCACATCGACCACGCGGCCGCGCAGTTCCCGCGCCGACCAGAGCGGATTGGCCAGATGCAGGTAGTCGTCGGGCAGCAGCGGCGTGGTGATGCGCGCGGCGAGTTTGCGCAGCGCATGCCAGCCGGGGTGCCGCTCCGCCCCCGCGACCACGGGTCGCTTGGTGTCGCCGAGGTTGGCGGTGATGGGCGATGTCGTCTTGCTCATGGTGTTGCTCGTGTTGGAAGCTCCTGCCTCGCGATTGCGGCGTGCGGTCAACGCCAGAGCCAAAAGCTACGGTACCGTAACCTACGGTACCGTACCCTCGGCGTCGCGGCCAGGCGTGCCGTTACAACAGCTCCAGCAGAAACGGCAGCTCCTGGCTGACGTACCAGGCCAGGTCATGGTCCTGGGCGTCGCCGACGATCAGGTCGGCATCCTCGTCCCCTAGGTCGGCGGCGTCGACGGCCTCGATCGCCTTGGCCACCGCCGGTTCGGCGGCGGCGTTGTCGACGTAGGCGGCGATCACGTCCTCGATCCGGACCGGCCCGGCCAGCCTGACCACGGCGTCGTCCAGGTCGGGACGGTAGGTGAAGTCGTCGACGTCGGCCGCCAGCACCGCGCGGCGCGGCGGCAGGGCGCCGTGTTCGGCTTCGGGTTCGGCGTCGGCCAGCAGCCGCAGCGACGCCAGCGCCGCCTCGCGCAGCGCCACCTCGGCGAGCTCGTCGTCGTCGCCCTCGGCGTAGGCCTCGCGCAACGCCGGCGTCAGCTCGAACACCGTCCCGTTGACCGCAGCCAACGAGCCGTCGGCGACCAGCCGCTGCAGCATGGCCAGCGTGGCGGGAATGTAGACAGTGGCCACGGCTAGATCAGCGTGGCCGCGTAGTCGTCGACATACCTCGAAAGCTCACGCGGCGGGCGCTGGTAGTTGCCGGTCACGACGGGACGCCGCGGCAGCTTGACGGGGGCGCCTCGACGGCGTGGTAGGGGATCGTCGACAACAGATGGGCCATCATGTTCAGTCGCGCGTGCTTCTTGATGTCGGATTCCACGACGTACCACGGACTCTCCGGGGTATCAGTGTGCACCATCATCTCGTCCTTCGCGCGTGAATAGTCCTCCCACCGGTATACCGATTCCAGATCGATCGGAGACAGTTTCCAGCGCCGGACCGGGTCTTTCAGCCGCGCCTTGAACCGGCGCAGCTGTTCGGCCCCGGAAACCGAGAACCAATATTTGCGCAGCAATATCCCGTCGTCGATCAGCATCTGCTCGGAGATCGGGGTCTGCCGCAAAAACAGCACATACTCCTGCGGCGTGCAGAATCCCATGACCTTCCCGATGCCGGCCCGGTTGTACCACGATCGGTCGAACAGCACGATCTAACCCTTGCTGGGCAAGTGCGCGATGTAGCGCTGATAATACCATTGGCCGCGTTCGCGATCGGTGGGCACCGGCAGCGCGGCGACACGGGCGACCCGCGGGCTGAGATATTCGGTGATCCGTTTGATCGCGCCGCCCTTGCCGGCCGCGTCGCGGCCCTCGAAGACCACCACCAGTCGCGCCCCAGAATGGCGCACCCACTCCTGCAGTTTCACCAATTCCGTTTGCAGCCCGAACAATTCGGCTTCGCAGACAGCGTCGGGAATCTTCACCGCGGCCCGGGCCGATTTCTTCTTGCCGGCCTTGAGGGGAACGCCGTCGTTTTTCGCGCTGCTCACAGCCACGAATGATAGCCCCACGCAGGGATTTTCAGCGCTGTCTAGCGCTGCCTAAGACCGGGCGGCCTCCACCAGTTCCTCGAGCGCCTGGCTCAGCAATGCGGGCAGCAGGTCAACGTCGCTCATCGCTTCGCGGTCGGTGTTGATGCCGTAGTAGAGCATGCCGTTGTAGGACGTCACGCCGATGGCCAGCGCCTGGTTGTGCAGCAGCGGCGGCACCGAGTAGGTCTCCAGCAGCTTGGTGCCGGCGACGTACATCTGCGACTGCGCCCCGGGCGCGTTGGTGATCAACAGGTTGAAGGTGCGCTTGGAGAAGCTCGGGAAGCTGGTCGCGACCCGGATGCCCATGGCGTGCAGGGTGGGCGGGGCGAAACCCGACAGCGTGACGATGGTCCTGGCGTCCACCAGATGCGCGGCCGTCGGGTTGGATTCGGTGGCGTGCGCGATCTGAGAGAGCCGCACCACCGCGTTCGGCTCCCCCACCGGCAGGTCGACCAGAAACGGCATCACCTGGCTGATCGCCTGACCGGGGCCGCTGACGTCCAGGTCACCGTCGGCGTACACCGACAGCGGCGCCATCGCCCGCACCGTCGCGGTGGGCGACACCGCCACCCCGCGGGGCATCAGCCAGCTGCCCAGGGCGCCGGCGATCACCGCCAGCACCACGTCGTTGACGTCGCAGTCGTAGCGGGCCCGCACAGTGCGGTAGTCCTCCAGGCTGCCGCTGGCCACGGTGAACCGCCGGTGGCGTGACACGGTGGCGTTGAGCGGGCTGCTGGGCGCGGTGCCGCGGGCCACGTTGCGCACGAAATCGAAGACCCGCCGGCCGGCGTCGACCAGCTCGCCGTAGTTGGTCACCAGCCCGCCGATCGCCGACCCGACGGCCTGCAGCTGCGCGCTGGGGCCCACCAGCCACTCCCCGATCGCGCCCAGGACCAGCCGGGTGTTGCCCGGGTCGCGTTCCGGTACCCAGATGTCTTCCGGGAAGGCCGGCGGGCGTCTGGTCCGGTCGGCGATGACGTGGTTGATCTCCAGCGCCGTCATCCCGTTGATCAGCGCTTGATGCGACTTGGTGTAGAGCGCCAGCCGGTTCTTGGACAGGCCCTCGACCAGATACATCTCCCACAGCGGCCGCGTCTTGTCCAGCGGCCGGGCGGCCAGCCGGGCGATCAGCTCGTGCAGCTGCTCGTCACTGCCCGGCGACGGCAGCGCCGAGCGGCGCACGTGATAGGTGATGTCGAAATCGCCGGCGTCGATCCACACCGGCCGGGCGGTACCGACCGTCACCTCCCGAACCTTCTGCCGGTAGCGCGGTATCTGCGGCAGCCGCTGCTCGATGGTGTGCAGCAGCGTCTCGTAGCTCAGCCCGGCACGCGGGCGGTGCAGGATCGCCAGCGATCCGACGTACATGGAGGTGGCGGTGTTCTCCAGCCGGTAGAACGACGCATCCGCCGGGGACAACCGGCTAACCATGCAGCGCTGTCCTCCTGGTCAGTGGGTCGTCCGTGCGCGCAGCGACCGTATTTCTCGCCCACCGTAGTGGTCCGGCCGGGCGCACCCGTCAGCGCGGGTACGCCCGCGAGCCAGTTGTGCCATGATGACCACTGACCAACCACCGTCTGCCCTCTCTCCAGCAGGCTTGCGGTCCGCCGCAAGAGTCCGCCCCAACAGTTGGAGAGTGCGCGTTGAACACCTGGTCCCGTCGCCAACCCGTCCGACGCTTTCACCGTGGTACCAGTCGTCGACTACGAGCCGCAAACCCAGGACGTGCCGCGCGCGCTGGCGCAGTGCCGGCCGTCCGCGCGTGCGCCGTTGCGCCGCGGCGGCGGCCACACGTCGCCCCGCGCCTGCGGCGGGCCACCCGGCCGAGCGGCCGCGCCGCCATCCGGTGCGGTCATATCCGCCCAGCTGCGCGAGGCCGCAGTGTTCGCCGACGCGGCGCTGCGCCGGGTGCTCGAGGTCATCGACCGCCGCCGCCCGGCCCCCCAGCTCAACCCGCTGCTGGCCCCCAGTCTGGTGGATTCTGTTGTGGCGGTTGGGCGTTCGCTGACCGCACCGGTGCCGGGTGCCGCGGTGCTGCGCCGGATGCGGTTGCAGCCGGCGGGTCACGGCGACCCGCAGACGGCGGCCGAAGTCTTCGGTTGCTACAGCCGGGGCAATCGGATGCACGCCATCGCCTGCCGGGTCGAGCAGGTGCCCGGCGCCGGTGGGACCCGGTGGATGGTGGTGGCCCTGCACATCGGGTGAAGCGGGCGCGGTCAGGTCGCCGGTGCGGCCCGCCGCGGGCCGGTGTAGCGGGCGAACACCGGCCCCGCGATCGCCATGATGAAAACGTAGGACGTCGCCAGCGCCGCGACCGCGGGCAGCGAGCTGCCGGCCAATCCGATGATGATCAACGAAAATTCGCCGCGGGCGATCAGCGCGGTGCCCGCCCGCAACTGCCCGCGCCGCGCCACCCCGTCGTGCCGGGCGGCGAAGATCCCGGTGGCCACCTTGGTCGCCGCGGTCGCGGCGGCCAGGATCAGCGCCGCGGGCAGCATCGGGATCAGCTCGTGCGGATCCACCGAGTAGCCGATCGCCAGAAAGAAGATGGCGGCGAACAGATCCCGCAGCGGCGCCAGCACCTGACGGGTCCGGGTCGCGGTCTCCCCGGTCAGCGTCAGGCCCACCAGGAACGCGCCCACCGCGGCCGAGGCGTGCAGGGATTCGGCCATGGCCGCCACGATCAAGGTGATGCCCAGCACCCGCAGCATCAGCTGTTCGGAGTCGGGATGTTCGACCAGCCGCTGCACGTGGTGACCCCAGCGGTAGGACGCGGCGAACGCCGCCACCAGCGCGCTCACCGCCACCACCATGCCGACGACGGCGTGCAGCCAACCGCCGCCGGACGCCAGCACCGCGAACAGCGGCAGGTAGGCGGCCATCGCGAAGTCCTCGAGCACCAGCACCGACAGCACCGCCGGGGTCTCCCGGTTACCGAGCCGGTGCAGGTCCTCCAACAGCCGGGCGACGACGCCCGACGAGGAGATGTAGGTGACGCCGGCCAGGCACAGGATGGCCACCCCGTCCAATCCCAGCAGCCAGCCGGCGATCGCGCCGGGCGCGGCATTCAGCACGACGTCGACCGCCGCGGACGGCAAGTGGTGCCGCATGCTGCTGGAGAATTCAGCGACGGAGAACTCGCAGCCCAGGGTCAGCAGCAGCAACACCACGCCGATGGGCGCGCTGGTGGTGATGAACTGCCCGCCGGTGGCCAGCGGCAGCAGCCCACCCTTTCCCAGCGCCAGGCCCGCCAGCAGGTAGACGGGGATGGGCGACAACGCGAATCGGCGCGCGGCGGCGCCCAATACGGCCAGAGTGGCCAGGAGGGCGCCGAGTTGCAGTAGCAGCGTCCCCGAAATCTGCACCGGCTCAGCCCTTGTCGATGATCTTCTCGACGCCGGCGATACCGTCTTCGGTGCCGATCACGATCAGAACGTCGCGGGCATGCAACATCTCGGAGGGACCCGGTGAGGCCAGCACTTCGTCGTCGCGCACGATGGCGACGATGGACGCCCCGGTGCGGGTGCGGGCCCGGGTGTCGCCCAGCGGGTGGTCGACGAACGGGCTGCCGGCCAGGATGTGCACCTGGCCGGTCTCCAGCCCGGGCACTTCCTTGGCCAGCTCGGTGAACCGTTCGGCGATGCGCGGCGCGCCCAGGATCTGGGCCACCGCCTCGGCCTCCTCGTTGGACAGGTGCAGCACCGGCCGGGCCTCGTCGGGATCCTCGCGGGCGTAGACGACGACGTCGAAGTCGCCGCTGCGCCGCGCGATGATGCCGACGCGGTCGCCCTTGTGGTCGGTGAACTCGTAGCGAAGGCCGACCCCGGGCAGCAGCACCTCTTTGACGTCCATACGTCAATCCTGACAGGTCGCTTTCGCCGGCGCCGACCCCGCTAGGGCAGAACCGCGGGTTGGGTCGGGTGCCGGCGCGGCCGGTGCCCCAGGGGGACCAGCATCGGCACCTGGTGCCGGTAATCGCGGTACTGGTCGCCGAGTGCCTGCACCAGGTCGTGCTCCTCCAGGTGCACGGCCAGCAGGATGTAGCCGGTCATGGCGATCGAGAACAGCAGGTGCCCGGCGGTCATGGTGGGTGCCGCCCAGAAGGCGATGACGAAGCCGAGCATCAGCGGGTGGCGTACCATCCGGTAGAGCATCCGCGCGTGCAAACCTATGTGGCTGTACGGTTTTCCGCGCCACGCGAGATACACCTGGCGGAGTCCGAACAGGTCGAAGTGGCTGACCATAAAGGTGGCGGCCAGCGCGATCGCCCAGCCGAGCCACAACAACGTCCACAGCACCAGCCGGCCGGCTGGTGCTGTCACCTCCCAGATCACGGCCGGCATCGTCCGCCACTGCCAGTACAGCAGCACCAGCACGGCGCTGGACAGCACCACGTAGGTGCTGCGTTCGATCGTGGGCGGGACCAGCCGCGTCCACCACGCCTTGAAACCGGACCGGGCCATCACGCTGTGCTGGACGCCGAACAGGCCGAGCAACACCAGGTTGACCACCACCGCCTCGCCGATCGGCGACGACAGTCCGTGATCGACGGTACGCGGCACCCAAAAGTTTCCCAGGAAAGCAGCGAGATACAGAAATGCGCCGAGAAAGAGCAGATAAGCGGCGGCTTCATAGCTGACGACCAGATAGCGTTTCATTAGCTGATTGTGCACCCGATCGGCCGCCGGGAACATGGGGCGATTGCCTCAACTGTGCGGCGGAGCGGCCGGCACCAGCCCGTGCTGCAGCGCATACATGCTGGCGCCGATCCGGTTCGACACGCCGATCTTGGCGTAGGTCCGCTCGACAGGGCTGCGGGCGGTTTTCTCGCTGATCACCAGCGCGGCGGCGATCTCCTTGTTGGAGGCGCCGCGCGCGACGTGGCCCCAGCACCTCGATCTCCCTGGGGGTCAGCCCGTCGGGGCGCGGGCTGGGCCGCGGCCCGACGGGCTGACCGGCGGCGTGCAGCACCGCTTCGGCGGCGACCGGGTCGAGTTCACCGCAGCGCACCCGCCCGCGCAGCCGTCGGGCGGCCTCCGCCTCCGACAGCTGCTCCCGGTACGGCCGTGGCTCGCGGCCCGACTGGTAACACACGGCGGCGGCTAGGATGCGGTCCGGCATGCCCAGCGCCGAGCCGGCTAGGCCACGCGGATAGCCCGAGCCGTCGAGGCATTCGTGGTGATTGCCGGCCACCTCGGCCAGCCGCCGCAGCCCGGGAACCTGGTCGAGGATGCGCACCGTCAGATACGGATGCAGCTGGACCCGCTCGAACTGCGATCCGCTCAACGGCCCCGGCCGCGACCAGATTTGGTTTGACACCCCGATGCGGCCCAGGTCGTGGACATGGCCGGCGCGCCGGGTCAGCGCCACCGCGTCGGCGTCCAACCCGGCGGCCCCGCGCGGCTTGTCCCGCGAGCCGGGCCACCGCGCGCGAATGTCCAAGTGTGAACGGGCATTTCAGGTCGACGAAGTCGCCCAGCGCGACGAGTGCCGCGTCCAGCGACTGTTCGTCCACCCGGTGGCGGTCGGGCGCCTCGCGCAACGCGGCCGCCCAGGCGTCGCCGGTCTGCGGGCCGGCCAGGATCGCGTCGGCGTCCCGCAGAAAGACGTCGGCGATCCGGGGGTCGAACTGGCCGCCGAGCCGGGCGCCGACCATGGCCACCGCCCCGGCCACGCCGTAGCTGCGGTGGTGCACCTCGACCATGTCGGCCAGCTGCGCGATGCGCATCTGGATCGGGATGTCCTCGCCGCGGGCGCCGGTGGGCAGCCCGCCGCCGTCGTAGCGCTCGAAGGTGTAGGCGAGGGCGGCTTGTACGTTGGGCCCAAGCCGATTCGATCGGCCAGCAGGGCCGCCGACGCGCAGTGCGAGTGGATCAACCGGGAGATATGACCGCGCGCGTTGGCGAACAGCGTGGCCATCACGCTCAGCCGGTGCGCCAACGGCTGACCCCGGCCGACGTTGCTGGCCAGGAACCACAGTACGGAATGCCGGACCAGTCCACCAGATACGAGTCGTGGCGCACGGCGATGTCGTCGCCGAACCACCGCGCGTACTCATGCGAATCCGCGTGGCAGCCGATCCACATGACCAGGGTGGTGTAGTACACGCAGTCGCGCTGCTGCCGGCTGAGCCCGAGCCGGTCGCAGAGTCGGGTCGCGATGAGCGCCGCCCGCAGCATGTGCTCGGCGGGCTGGCCGAGGCCGAGGTCGCCCGCCACCGACAGCGCCGCCAGCAGCTCCGCCCGCGTCGAGAGTACGGCCTGCGCCATGAGCATCATTGTGCCCAGCCGATCGGCGCGGGGTCACCCGATTGCGACGGTGCGCGGCGCGGCGTGATGACGGCCCGGGTCGAAGTTCTCGAAATGCCCGCTGCCGACCGCGAACACCCCGCGCTGCGGGGGCCGGAAACCGGCCAGCCGGGCCTGGCGTCGCAGCGGCCCGACCTGTCCCAGGTCCGCGCCGTCCAGCACCGCCTGGGAGTGGTGCACCGCCCACACCTGCGCGGGCGCAAGCATGAAGCGCTGACCGTTGGGCACCGTTCCGCAGAGCCGGACCCGGCCGCGCGACCGAGCACGGCCCGGCTGGTCCACGCCCGCTGCGGCAGCCGCGCGCCGAGCGCACTCATCAGCCGGGTGGCGACGGTGGCCCGCAGGTCGATGCGCCAGGCGAGCAGTCCCGGGATCTCGACGAGCAGCGACCACGGGGTGACCCAGGCGACGTCGATGTCGCATTGGACCGCATCGCGGGCGGTCGCCGCGCCGAAGTAGCGGGCGCAGCTCTGCGGGCCGGGGGTGGTGGCGTAGAAGGTCCACACCCCGTCGGAGTCGCGGTGCCACACCGAGCGGTAGCCGAGCGAGAACGACGTCGCCGGAAACTGCCGCAGCGCCAGGTAATGCCCGCTGCCGAAGGGCAGCCCCATCACGCCGAAACCGACGAACCGTTCGTCGTCTCCGGCGGGTAGGGCCGGGTCATCCAGGACGGCCGTCGCGGCGTCGAGCGGGTGCTTGTCGTGGTCATGCATGCATGGTGGGCGCCGACGCCGCCGCCGCGCATGGGGCGAATGCCTCAACTCGGCGGCGAGCCCGGCCCACGCTCGCCGAGCGTGAAGTTAACTTCACGCTCGAGCGGAGGGGGTCGCGAGTGGCCGCGCGGAGGCGGCTAAACCCGGACGGAAAGCTAGCGGCGCTTTGCCGATTTGGGGGGCTTGGCGCCGCGGCCTTGCTGGCGCGCGGCGGCGCGCCGCTCGCGACGGCTGGCGCCGGCGGGCACCCCGGCCGGCGTCTTGGCGTCGCCGCCGTTGCGCTGCACCTGCGCCGAGCCGTCCTCGGACGGGCCGGAGTAGGTCATCGCCGGCGCTTCGTTGTCAATTCCCTTGGCGCGCAACTGAGTTGGGGATTCGTCACGTGCGGCCGTCGCGGTGCCGCCCTGTTCGGCCGTCGCCCCCAGCTCGGCCAGCCCCTCGGGCGTCTGCACCGGCGCCACCTGCGGGGCGGGCACCGCCTCGACGGTGACATTGAACAGGAAGCCGACCGACTCCTCCTTCATGCCGTCGAGCATGGCCATGAACATGTCGTAGCCCTCGCGCTGGTACTCCACCAGCGGGTCGCGCTGCGCCATGGCGCGCAGGCTGATGCCCTCCTTGAGGTAGTCCATCTCGTAGAGGTGCTCGCGCCACTTGCGGTCGATGACGTTGAGCAGCACGTTGCGCTCCAGCTGGCGCATCGCGCCCTCGCCCGCGATCTCCTCCAGCTCGGCTTCCCTTGCTGCATAAGCACGTTCGGCGTTTTTGAGCAGCGCCTCCAGCAGCTCCTCGCGGGTGAGGTCGTCGAAGCCGCCGTCGGCGTCCCGGCGAGTGAGCGTGGCATGGTCGATGCCGACCGGATACAGCGTCTTCAACGCCGTCCACAACGCGTCCAGGTCCCAATCCTCGGCGTAGCCCTCGGCCGTCGCGCCGTTGACATAGGCGGTGACCACGTCGCGGACCATCTCGAGGGCCTGCTCCTTGAGGTTCTCGCCTTCCAGGATGCGGCGGCGCTCGGCGTAGATCACCTTGCGCTGCTGGTTCATCACCTCGTCGTACTTGAGGACGTTCTTTCTGACCTCGAAGTTCTGCTGCTCAACCTGGGTCTGGGCGCTCTTAATCGCCCGGGTCACCATCTTGGCCTCGATGGGGACGTCGTCGGGCAAGTTGAGCCGGTTGAGCATCGCCTCCAGCGCGGCGCCGTTGAAGCGGCGCATCAGCTCGTCGCCCAGCGACAGGTAGAACCGCGACTCGCCGGGGTCGCCCTGACGCCCGGAGCGGCCGCGCAGCTGGTTGTCGATGCGGCGCGACTCGTGCCGCTCGGTTCCCAGCACGTACAGGCCGCCGGCCTCGATCACTTCCTTGGCCTCGGCGGCGGCCTCGGCCTTGACCTTGGGCAATTCCTCGTGCCAGGCCGCCTCGTACTCGTCGGGCGTCTCGACCGGGTCCAGGCCGCGCTCGCGCAGCCGCTGGTCGGTGAGGAAGTCGACGTTGCCGCCCAGCACGATGTCGGTGCCACGGCCGGCCATGTTGGTGGCCACCGTGACGCCGCCGCGCCGGCCGGCCACCGCGACGATGCCGGCCTCCTGCTCGTTGTACTTGGCGTTGAGCACGTTGTGCGGGATGCGGCGCTTCTGGAACTGGCGCGACAGGTACTCCGAGCGCTCGACGCTGGTGGTACCGATCAGCACCGGCTGGCCCTTCTGGTAGCGCTCGACCACGTCGTCGACCACCGCGATGTACTTGGCTTCCTCGGTCTTGTAGATCAGGTCGGACTGGTCGGTGCGGATCATCGGCTTGTTGGTCGGGATCGGCACCACGCCGAGCTTGTAGATCTCGTGCAGCTCGGCCGCCTCGGTCTGGGCGGTGCCGGTCATGCCGGACAGCTTGTCGTAGAGCCGGAAGTAGTTCTGCAGCGTGATGGTGGCCAGCGTCTGGTTCTCGGCCTTGATCTCGACGTGCTCCTTGGCCTCGATGGCCTGGTGCATGCCCTCGTTGTAGCGGCGGCCGTACAGGACGCGACCGGTGAACTCGTCGACGGTGAGCACCTCGCCGTCGCGCACGATGTAGTCCTTGTCGCGGTGGAACAGCTCCTTGGCCTTCAGCGCGTTGTTGAGGTAGCTGACCAACGGCGAGTTGGCCGCCTCGTACAGGTTGTCGATGCCGAGCTGGTCCTCGACGAACTCCACCCCCAGCTCGTGCACGCCGACGGTGCGCTTGCGCAGATCCACCTCGTAGTGGACGTCCTTTTCCATCAGCGGGGCGAGTCGGGCGAACTCGAGGTACCAGTTGGAGGCGCCGTCAGCCGGCCCGGAGATGATCAGCGGGGTGCGGGCCTCGTCGATCAAGATCGAGTCGACCTCGTCGACGATCGCGAAGTTGTGCCCGCGCTGCACCAGGTCGTCCAGCGAATGCGCCATGTTGTCGCGCAGGTAGTCGAACCCGAACTCGTTGTTAGTTCCGTAGGCGATGTCGGCGTTGTAGGCGACCCGGCGCTCGTCGGGCGTCATCTGGGCGAGGATCACCCCGACGTCCAGACCCAGGAAGCGGTGCACCCGGCCCATCCACTCGCTGTCGCGTTTGGCCAGGTAGTCGTTGACGGTGACGACGTGCACGCCCTTGCCGCCGATGCCGTTGAGGTAGGCGGGCAACACCGAGGTCAGCGTCTTGCCCTCACCGGTCTTCATCTCGGCGACGTTGCCGAAGTGCAGCGCCGCCGCGCCCATCACCTGCACGTCGAACGGGCGCTGGTCGAGCACCCTCCAGGCCGCCTCCCGGGCCACCGCGAACGCCTCGGGCAGCAGGTCGTCGAGGCTCTCGCCGTCGGCGTGCCGCTTCTTGAACTCGTCGGTCTTGGCCCGCAACTCGGCGTCGGTGAGCTTTTCGACCTCGTCGGACAAGGTGTTGACGTAGTCAGCCACCCGCTTGAGACGCTTGAGCATGCGACCTTCGCCAAGGCGCAGCAACTTCGACAGCACGGTGTTGTCCTCTACGGTCTGATTGCCCGGCTCCTGTGCATCGCGCTGCGCGCTCTGTGTCGTCGTCGGGCCGGATCGGGGTCTTTGGCGACACCCATCCTAGGTGACGTCGCTCTTTGGACGCCGAACGTCGACTCGTGGTGCGGATTCGCCCGAAATCGCGCAATAAAGTCGACGTTCGGCGGACGACGGGATCAGTCAGGCCAGGCGGATCAGGCCGTAGTCGTAGGCGTGCCGGCGGTAGACCACACAGGGCCGTTCGGTCTGCTTGTCCTGAAAGAGAAAGAAGTCGTGCCCGACGAGTTCCATTTCGTAGAGCGCGTCGTCGACCGTCATCGGGATGGCCGGATGCTCCTTGGTGCGCACGATCCGCCCCGGCTCCCGGTCGAGCTCGGTGTCGGACTCTACGCCGTCATGGTCGGCCGCCGGCTGCGGCTCGCTGCCCAGCGGCGCGCGCGGGGGTACCGCGGACTCGAAGGCGGCGTAGAAGCTGTCGGCGCAGGCCTACGCCCGGCTGGCGGGGCCGCGGCCGCGGGCGGTGATCTCCACCCGTTGACAGGACTTGCGCTGCCGCCGGTTGGGCGCGTGCTTGAGTTCGACATCGAAGAGATAGATCGAGCGGTCGAACCGCTCGAGGCGGGCAAGTTTTTGCGAGACGTACAGACGGTAGTGATCGGGGATTTCTACGTTGCGGCCCTTGAACACAACTTCGGCGGTGGCTGTCGGTTGGCCCTGCCCGTCGGTGCTGGGCGACGACTGGTCCAGAATCTGACCGGAATCCACGGATAGCCTTGACATACGTGACAACTCGTTTCTCTTTTCACGCCGCACGCGCCCTGCGTGCCCGGCTGATGTGATGCGCCGACGAGGTGAGAGCGGTTCGAGACTGGCTACCGCCGCAGGCTGCCCGCCGGAGCAAGGTGTCGATTACTCACCCCTTCGGCATGGGTCTCAACCTGGAAATATCGCGACCAGTGAGTCGAACCAGAATCGATGATGTTGTCCTCGACGTTAGCTCGTGTTCGGCTGCCGATGCCACTAATTTCGTCGAGCTGTTGCGTGTTCTTCACATCGCGATTCACGCCGCCGCGATCGCCAGCACGGCGGCGACCCGGGCCCCCGCCGCGTGCAGGACGCGCACCGACTTGCGCGACGTCGCCCCGGTGGTGACGACGTCGACGACGACGAGGACGTCGGCGCCCGGCAGCGGCGCGGGACGGCCGCGCAGCACCACCTGGCCGGCGATGTTGCGTTCCCGCTCTGCGGTGCCCAGCCCCACCGAGTCGCGGGTGAGCGCCCGGATCCGCAACACCGGGGCGACGGCGATGTCGGGATGGCGGGCTACCGCGGCGCGCGCCAGCCGGGCGACGGGATCGCCGCCGCGGCGGCGCGCGGCCGACCGTCGTGTGGGGGCGGGCACGACGGTCAGCGGGGTGGCGACGATGCCCCAGCACAGCAGCCGGTGCACCGCGACGGCCAGGGCGCCCGCCAGCGGCGCGACGAGGTCGGCGCGGCCATGTTCCTTGAGCGCCAGGATGGCGCGCCGGCGGGTGTTGGCGTAGCGGCCGAGCGCGAACACCGGGACACCCGGGTCGACGCCCGGGCTCACCGCGAGCGGTTCGTCGGGTTTGACGACCAGCTCCGCCGCGCACGCCGGGCACCAGCGGGTCGCCGGCGCCGCGCAGCCGCCGCATTCGGCCTGCAGGAACAAGTCGAGCATGCCACCAGTGTGGCGGGCGGGGGTGACAGGTGGCGCTGGCTAACTTAGCCCGGCAGCACCGGCGCGGTGCCGGACACCGTCAGCCCGGGCACCTCCGACCAGCCCTGCTGGCCGTCGGCCGACGGCGAATACTGCAGCACCCCTTGGGGACCCGCGACATAGGCGATGGACGGGTTGGCCACCACCGTCGTCACCGGCATCTGCACACCGTGCGGCGGGGCGTCGGAGTTGACCCCGTCGAGGTTGACGTAGGAGACCGGGTGGCTGGGGTCGGTGCGGGTCACCACGATGTCGTCGCCGGTGCGCCAGGACAGCGACACCACCGAATTGCCCAGCCCGAAACCGAGCCGGCGCGGATACGTCAGGGCGTACTGGCCGGCCTGGGTCTGCTCGACGCTGGCCAGGATCACCTGGCCGCCGATCACCATCGCGGCGCGGGTGCTGTCCCGGGACAGCTGCAGGTCGGTGATCGGCCCCGGGAACCGGGTAGCCACCGCCGCCGAGTCCACCGGCAGCCGGGCGGGCTGCCCGGACGCCGGCTCCTGAATCGCCCGCAGCACGTTGTTGCCGTCGACCACCACCCAGACCACGTCGTCCAGCGACCAGGTGGGCCGCGACAGGCTGTGCCCGTCGGCGGACTGCACCGCTTCGGCGCCCAGATCACCGATCCACAACGAGGCCGCCATGTCCGGGGCGCCGCGGTGCAGCGTCACCACCGACGCCACCTGGCGGCCGTTGCGCGACAGCGCGGCGCCGGTCTGATCGCCCATCCGCCCGAACGCCCCGGGCACCACGACGGTGTGCTGCCCGTCCAGCGACACCAGTGACCCGTTCACCAGGGCATGCAGCCCGGCACCCGCTCCGTCGGCGACGCCGGGGTCGGTGGCGGCGACGTCGGAGGTGGTCCAGCCATCGCGGAACCGGTCGTCCAGCGGCGCGCCGTCGGCGTTGATCACGTACGGGCCCCGGATGTCGGCCCGGGCCAGGGTCCAAATGATCTGTGCTGCAACCAATTGCCTGCTGTGCGGATCGGTGGTGGACAGCTTCTCCAGGTCGATGCGCGCGCCGCCGTAGCCCCGTCCGATCCCGCTCTTGCCGCCGTCGGCCCGGGTCACCGGCCCGCGCAGCCGCAGCGGCGGGGCCAGCAGATTGCGCACGGTGTGCGCCATCTCGGGCCGCGGCCCGGCGATCAGCTTGGAGACCAGCTCGGTGGCCAGCTGATCGTGGTCGGGCACCGCGACGTAGCGCGGATCGGGCACCACGGTCTTGCCGGTCGGGTCGGCGAAATACAGCGTGTTGCGCTTGTAGGTGGCCTGGAACTGCTGCCAGTCCAGGAACACCCCGTTGGGCAGGCGGTCGATCCGCCAGCCGCCGGAGGTCTTGACCAACTCGATCGGCCCCGGGTCGGGCAGCACCCCCTCGGCGGTCTCGAACACCCCCATGTCCGACAGCGAACCCAGGATGTCGGCCCGCATCGTCGCCGAAACACGTTCGGCTGCACGGGTTTCCACAAACACGACGTGGTCGATCAGCAGCGCGCTGCCGGCGTCGTCCCAGGCGTTGGACGCCGACTGGGTGAGGAACTGGCGCGCCGCCAGATGCCGGTTCGCGGGATCGGCTGTGGCTTTGAGGAATTCGCGCAGCAACACGTCGGGGTCCATGCCCGGGGTGGGCTTGGGCAGGTTCGACGGCGCCGGCCGCTCGACGGTGCCGATGGCCTGCGGCGCCGACGAACTGGGCACCCCGGCGCAGCCGGCGAGCAGCACGGCCAGCATCAGCAGGCCCAGGAGCTTACGCCCCATCACAGAGGCCTTTCGGCGTGCTCGCGTTGGCGCGCACGGTCTTTCGCGTGTTGCGGGCCGGTCGACGGGGACTGCCCACCGGACGGGGATGGCTGCGGGATCGGCTTCATCGGCAGCGGGCTGGTGGTCACCTTGTGGCCGCGCACCAGCGGCAGGGTGAGCCGGAAGCACGAGCCAACGCCCGGTTCGCCCCACGCCTCCAGCCGGCCCTGGTGCAGCCGGGCGTCCTCGATGCTGATCGCCAGGCCGAGGCCGGTGCCGCCGGAGCGGCGCACCCGCGAGGGGTCCGCCCGCCAGAACCGGCTGAACACCAGCTTCTCCTCGCCGGACCGCAACCCCACCCCGTAGTCGCGGACGGTGACCGCGACGGTGTCCTCGTCGGCGGCCATCCGGATCGTGACCGGCTTGTGCTCGGCGTGGTCGATGGCGTTGGCGATCAGGTTGCGCAGGATCCGCTCCACCCGGCGGGTGTCGACCTCGGCGATGACCTCCTCGGCCGGCAGCTCCACCTGCAGTTCGATGTCGGCGTCCTCGGCCAGATGCCCCACGTTGCTCAGCGCGCTCTGCACCGTGCTGCGCAGGTCGACGGCCTCGACGGACAGCTCGGCGACCCCGGCGTCGTGCCGGGAGATCTCCAGCAGGTCGTTGAGCAGCAACTCGAACCGGTCCAGCTCGTTGACCATCAGCTCGGTGGAGCGCGCCAGCGTCGGATCGAGGTCGGCGCTATGGTCGTAGATCAGGTCGGCGGCCATGCGCACCGTGGTCAGCGGGGTGCGCAGCTCGTGGCTCACGTCGGAAGTGAAGCGGCGCTGCAGGTTTCCGAACTCCTCCAGTTGGGTGATCTGCCGCGACAGGCTCTCGGCCATGTCGTTGAAAGACATGGCCAGCCGGGCCATGTCGTCCTCGCCGCGCACCGGCATCCGCTCGGACAGATGCCCCTCGGCGAACCGTTCGGCGATGCGCGACGCCGAACGCACCGGCACCACCACCTGCCGCGACACCAGCAGCGCGATCCCGGCCAGCAGCACCAGCAGCACGGCGCCGCCGGTGATCATGGTGCCGCGCACCAGCTGGATGGTGGCCTGTTCGTTCTTCAGCGGGAAGATCAGGTACAGCTCCAGGTTGGCCACCTGGGAGGAGGCCGGGCTGCCGACGATCAGCGCCGGCCCGGAGAACCCGTCGGTGTGCACGGTGGCGTACTGGTAGGACGCCTGCCCGGCCTTGACGAAGCCCCGCAGCGAAGCGGGCACCTGATCGACGGGGCCGGCCGTGGTGGCCGCGCGTGGGCCGTCACCGGGCACCATCAGCACGGCGTCGAAGGTGCCGGCCGTCCCCACCCCCGAGGCCGAATCGGTCTTAGATGTCAGCGTGTTGCGGGCCAGCTGCAGGCTGCTGTCCAGCGAGCGCGCCTCTTCGCCGTTGACGATCCCGCCGACCGTGGTGCGGGCCCGCTCGATCTGCTCGATGGCGGCCTTCACCTTGACGTCGAGCACGCGATTGGTGACCTGCGACGTCAGCACGAAACCGAGCGCCAGGATGACCGCCAGCGACAGCCCCAGGGTCAGCGCCACCACCCGCAGCTGCAGCGAGCGCCGCCAGGCCGTACCCACCACCCGGCTCACCGCGCCCATGCCGCGAGTCATCGGACCGGAGCGCCCCCAGCGGCTCCGCGTACGTCGCCGGGAGCCCCACATCATCAATGACGCCGCTCCTCAGCATCACTCCGTTCTGCATCGTCGCCAGCGCAGCCGGCGATCACGGAGGTCCGGCCTTGTAACCCACTCCTCGAACGGTCAACACCACGGTCGGGTTCTCAGGGTCTTTCTCGACCTTGGCCCGCAGACGCTGGACGTGCACGTTCACCAGGCGGGTGTCCGCCGGGTGCCGATAGCCCCACACCTGTTCGAGCAGCACATCACGAGTAAACACCTGCCGCGGTTTGCGCGCCAACGCCACCAGCAGGTCGAATTCCAGCGGGGTCAACGAGATCTGTTCGCCGTTGCGGGTGACCTTGTGCGCCGGCACGTCAATCTCCACGTCGGCGATGGACAGCATCTCGGCGGGCTCGTCGTCGTTGCGGCGCAGCCGCGCCCGCACCCGGGCCACCAGCTCCTTGGGCTTGAACGGCTTCATGATGTAGTCGTCGGCGCCCGACTCGAGGCCCAGAACCACGTCGACGGTGTCGGTCTTGGCGGTCAGCATCACGATCGGCACGCCGGAGTCGGCGCGCAGCACCCGGCACACGTCGATGCCGTTCATGCCCGGCAGCATCAGGTCCAGCAGGACCAGGTCGGGGCGCAGCTCGCGCACCGCGGTCAGAGCCTGGGTGCCGTCACCGATGACCGCAGTGTCGAAACCCTCCCCACGCAGCACGATGGTGAGCATCTCGGCGAGCGAAGCGTCGTCATCGACGACGAGAATCCTTTGCCTCATGGCGTCCATGGTGTCACCAGATCGGACCAAAATTGGGGCGCCACACGGGCGTTTCTTCTCGGACACGGCCGAATCGTGACAAATCTGTGCTATTCGGCCGCCAAATCGGCGGCCAGCCGGGCCGGGTCGACGTCCGCATCGACGACCCGCCAGGCACCGCCCCAGCCCGCGGCGGCCAGCTGCGCGTACACCGCACCGGTGCGTTGCTGCAGCCCGTCGTCGCGTTCGTAGCTGTCCCGCGCGCGGCCCGGATCGGACTCGGCCCGGCTGCGGGCGCGCTCGGTGGCCAGCTCGGCCGAGACCGCCAGCAGCACCTGCCGGTCGGGTGCGGGCAGTTTCAGCCGCCCGTACTCCAGGGTGTGCACCCAGGCGACCGCGGGCCCGTCGGCGTCCTGGTGCAGGCGCGCGGCGGTATAGGCCGCGTTGGAGGCGACGTAGCGGTCCATGATCACCACGTCGTGGTCGCGGCGCAGGCCCTCGATGTCGCCGACGGCCGCGGCCCGGTCCAGCGCGAAGAGCATCGCCATCGCGTACACCGACGACGCCAGGTCGCCGTGCTCGCCATGCAGCGCCTCGGCCGCGATGTCGGCGGTCACCGAGCGCCCGTACCGCGGGAAGGCCAGCGCGGCCACCGACTCTCCCGCCGCCTCGAAGGCCTCGCGCAGACCTTCGGCCAGTGTCCGCTTGCCGGCGCCGTCGACACCCTCGATCGCGATCAGCACGGCGCGAGCCTATCGGGCCGCCGAGCGTGAAGTTATCTTCACGCTCGGGCCGCCGGCGCTCAGCAGAGCGCTCAGTAGCGGTAGTGGTCGGCCTTGTACGGGCCGTCGACGTCGACGCCGATGTACTCGGCCTGCTCCTTGGTCAGCTTGGTCAACTCGCCGCCCAGGGCCTCCACGTGGATGCGGGCCACCTTCTCGTCGAGGTGCTTGGGCAGCCGGTACACCTCGTTGTCGTATTCGTCGTTCTTGGTCCACAACTCGATCTGGGCGATCACCTGATTGGAGAAGCTGTTGCTCATCACGAACGACGGGTGCCCGGTGGCGTTGCCCAGGTTTAGCAGCCGGCCCTCGGAGAGCACGATGATCGACTTGCCGGTGTCCGGGAAGGTCCACAGGTCCACCTGCGGGCGGATGTTGGTCTTGATGGCGCCGGACTTCTCCAGCCGGGCGATCTGGATCTCGTTGTCGAAGTGGCCGATGTTGCCCAGGATGGCCTTGTCCTTCATCGCCTTCATGTGCTCGAGGGTGATGATGTCCTTGTTGCCGGTGGCGGTGATGACGATGTCGGCCTCGCCGATGACATCCTCTACCCGCTTGACGTTGTAGCCCTCCATCAGCGCCTGCAGCGCGTTGATCGGGTCGATCTCGGTGACGGTCACCCGGGCGCCCTGCCCGGCCAGCGACTCCACGCTGCCCTTGCCGACGTCGCCGTAGCCGCAGACCAGCACGTTCTTGCCGCCGATCAGCACGTCGGTGCCGCGGTTGATGCCGTCGATCAGCGAGTGCCGGCAGCCGTACTTGTTGTCGAACTTGCTCTTGGTGACCGAGTCGTTGACGTTGATCGCCGGGAACGCTAGATCACCGGCCGCGGCGAACTGGTACAGCCGCAGCACCCCGGTGGTGGTCTCCTCGGTGACGCCCTTGATCGACTCGGAGATCTTGGTCCACTTGGTCTTGTCGGACTCGAAACGCTCGCGCAGCAGGTTGAGGAACACCCGGTGCTCGGCGGAGTCGTCCTCGTCGTCGGGCGGCACCACGCCGGCCTTCTCGTACTGGGCGCCGCGCAGCACCAGCATGGTGGCGTCGCCGCCGTCGTCGAGGATCATGTTGGCCGGCTCGCCGGGCCAGGTCAGCGCCTGCTCGGCGGCCCACCAGTACTCCTCGAGCGTCTCGCCCTTCCACGCGAACACCGGCACGCCCCGGGGCTCCTCGGGAGTGCCGTGCGGGCCGACGACGACCGCCGCGGCGGCGTGGTCCTGGGTGGAGAAGATGTTGCAGGACGCCCAGCGCACCTCGGCGCCCAGCGCCACCAGTGTCTCGATCAGCACCGCGGTCTGCACGGTCATGTGCAGCGAGCCGGAGATGCACGCGCCCTTGAGCGGCTGCACGTCGTGGTACTCCCGGCGCAGCGACATTAGACCCGGCATCTCCTGCTCCGAGAGCTCGATGTCGCGGCGCCCGTAGTCGGCCAGCGACAGATCGGCGACCTTGAACTCGATGCCGTTGCGAACGTCGGGGGTGAGCGCATTTTCGGTCGTTGCCATGGGTTCTCTTCCTGTTCCTGCCGTCCGGGGATCACTGGGTAATTAGCTTAGGTATGTTCTTGCGCCACTGTAGTCGCGGGTCGGCGCCCCGCCGCGGCCAGGGAACGCTCACCCAACGTTGACGACGCCGTGCCGCTCGGCGAATGGCGTCATCAACCGGGCCAGATCAGCGGCCACGTCGTGGTCGGCCTCCGGCGGCATCGACACGTAGCTCAGCGCCAGCCGCACGATGGCGCGGGCCAGCACCCCGGCGTCCTCGTCGGTGGTGGATACCCAGGTGTGTGTCAGCGCCGAGGCCAGCCGGGCCGACGCCCGAGTGATGATGACCGCGCTGTCGGTGGTGATCAGCTGCAACAGGTCGGGCTTGGCGACGCCAGTGCGCAGCGAGGTCACCAGCGGGTCGGCCGCCGCGTCGGCGAAGAACCTGCGGAAGGCGTCCAGGAACGACTCGTAGATGTTGCCGACGTGGGCGTCCAGGGCCTCGTGGATGGTGTCGACCAGGCGGTCGGCCAGGCGCAGCGCGTACCCCTGCGCCAGGCCCTGCCGGGAGCCGAACTCGTTGTAGATGGTCTGGCGGCTGATGCCGGCGGCCCGGGCCACGTCGGACAGCGTGATGGCCGACCAGTCCCGGGTCACCAGCAGATCCCGCATCGCATCCAGCACCGAGTCACGTAGCAGGGCGCGCGACGCCTCGGCGTACGGCATCCGCTTCACAGCCGCGACAATATCGGGTTTGGGCATCGGGTTTCAGCCCGATCAGGGCCACGCCACTTTCACCATCTCGAAGTCGCTTTTCGCCGCGCCACAGTCCGGGCAGCTCCAGTCCTCCGGGATGTCGTCCCAGCGGGTGCCCGGGGCGATGCCGTCCTCCGGCCAGCCCTTGGCCTCGTCGTACTCGAATCCGCACTGCACGCAGACGATCAGCTTGTAGTCGTTCATCGGTTCACTCCTGTCTAATCAGGTTTTCGAAATCGACCTTCTCGCGCACCGCACAATCGGGGCAGCACCAGTCATCGGGGATGTCGGCAAACGGTGTCCCGGCCGGAAAGCCTTCCCGCGGAGCACCTTTGGCCTCGTCGTAGATGTAGTCGCAGCCGGGGCAGCGGTAGCGGGTCATGCCGTCACCGCCGGGTAGCGTGCCAGCAGCTTGGCGCGCCGCCGCGGCGATACGTTGACCCGGGTGATGTCGCCGCCGTAGTGGGCCAGCACCCGATGGTCCATCACCTTGCGCCACAGCGGCGGGAAGTAGGTGAGCGTGATCATCGACGCGTACCCGCTGGGCAGGTTGGGCGAGCCGTCCAGGCTGCGCAGCGTCTGGTAGCGCCGGTTCGGGTTGGCGTGGTGATCGCTGTGCCGCTGCAGGTGGTAGAGGAACAGGTTGGTGACGACGTGGTCGGAGTTCCAGCTGTGCTCGGGGGTGCACCGCTCGTAGCGCGCTTTCCCCGAAGGCGAGTCGATCTTGCGGCGCAGCAGCCCGTAGTGCTCCAGGTAGTTAACCGCCTCCAGCAGGCTGAAGCCGAACACCGCCTGGATGATCACGAATGGGATGAGCCCCGGGCCGAAGACCGCGATCAGCACGCCCCACAACACGATTGACATCGCCCAGGCGTTGAGCACGTCGTTGGACGGGTAGGTGAGCAGGTTCCACGGGTTCTTGCCGAGCCGGCGCAGCCGTTGGGCTTCCAGCTGCAGCGCGGAACGCAGGCTGCCGAACACACTGCGCGGCAAGAACTCCCAGAAGGTCTCCCCGAACCGGGCCGACGCCGGGTCCTCCGGGGTGGCCACCCGCACGTGGTGGCCACGGTTGTGCTCGATGTAGAAGTGGCCGTAGCAGGTCTGGGCCAGGGTGATCTTGGACAGCCAGCGCTCCAGCGAGTCCTTCTTGTGGCCCATCTCGTGCGCGGTGTTGATGCCGACGCCGCCGAGCACGCCGGCCGACAGCGCCAGCCCCAGCTTGCCCGCCCAGCCGAGGCCGCCGTGGAAGCCCAGCCAGCTCAGGTCGGTGGCGGTGAACAGGTAGGCGCCCAGGATCACGCTCAGGTACTGGAACGGGATGTAGACGTAGGTGCAGTAGCGGTAGTACTTGTCGTTCTCCAGCCGCTCCATCACCTCGTCGGGCGGGTTCTGGCCGTCGGGGCCGAAGCGCAGGTCGAGGATC
The DNA here is from genome assembly GCA_002291465.1 of Mycobacterium lepraemurium. Taxonomy (GTDB): domain Bacteria; phylum Actinomycetota; class Actinomycetes; order Mycobacteriales; family Mycobacteriaceae; genus Mycobacterium; species Mycobacterium avium. The sequence goes on from CP021238.1 coordinate 3,418,060, forward strand.
GGCAACAGGATGTAGAGCAGGATCGGCCCGATCCACAGCGGCACCTGGGCGGCGGCGTGCCAGCCCAGCCGGTTCAGGGCCCAGACCAGCGGCAGCATCACGAACAGCGCCGTCGGCGCGATCAGCCCCATCAGCCACAGCCGGCGCTTCTTGTCCCGCCAGGCGGCCGGTTCCGAGGGTTGTTGCAGGTCAACGGTGGTCATTTGGCAAACCTCCTTGTGAGTCACACCACGTGGAGGTCGACAATACCGGCGTCTACGTCTCCTGTCTAGACAAAATACGCCTGTTTGTAAATTCATGTGGCTTTAAGTGGCTTTACGGCACCGGGCTGCTGGGGTCGGCCGCCAGCGCGTCGCTGCGGTCGGGTTCGCCGGCGTCGCGGCGGCCCTGCACCGAGTGCCAGTAGCCGTAGCCGGCGTAGATCGCCGTGCCCACCACCAGCCAGATGCCGAACCGGACCCAGGTGAGCGCGGTGAGGTTGAGCATCAGCCACACGCAGGCGCCGATCGAGGCGATCGGTAGCACCGGCACCCACGGCGCCTTGAAGACCCGCTCCAGGTCCGGCCGGCTGCGGCGCAGCACCATCACCCCGGCGGAGACCAGGACGAAGGCGAACAACGTTCCGACGTTGACCATCTCCTCGAGCTTGGTGATCGGGAACACCGAGGCCGTCACCGCCACCACCAGGGCGACCAGCACAGTGATGCTCACCGGCGTGCCCCGCGACCCGGTCTTGGCCAGCGCCCGCGGCAACAGCCCGTCGCGCGCCATCGCGAACAGCACCCGGCACTGGCCGAGCATCAGCACCATCACGACCGTGGTCAGCCCGGCCAGTGCGCCGATGGAGATGATCTTGCTCGCCCAGTGGATGCCGTTGGCGGCGAAGGCGGTGGCCAGGTTGGCCTGCCCGCGGCCCGGCATCGTCTTGAGTTGTGTGTAGGACACCATGCCGGACAACACAACGGCGACCGCCACGTAGAGCAGCGTGACGATGCCCAGCGACGCCAGGATGCCCCGGGGGACGTCGCGCTGCGGATGCTTGGTCTCCTCGGCCATGGTGGCCACGATGTCGAACCCGATGAACGCGAAGAACACGATGGACGCCCCGGCCAGCACGCCGTACCAGCCGTAGTGGCTGGTGTGCGCCCCGGTCAGCAGCGACACCACCGACTGGTCGATGCCCTTGGCCTGGCCGCCGGCCTCCGACTTGGGGATGAACGGCGAGTAGTTGGCGCGCTTGATGTAGAAGACGCCGACCACCACGACGAACACCACCACCGACACCTTGATCCCGGTGATCACCGCGGAGAACCTCGACGACAGCTTGGTGCCCAGCGCGATCAGGGTGGCCACCCCGCCGACGATCACCAGCGCACCCCAGTCGAGCTGGGCGGCCCCGAATTTGACTGTGCCGCCGGAGAATCCGAATACGGTACCCAGATAGCTGGACCAGCCCTTGGCCACCACCGCGGCGCCGATGGCCAACTCCAGCAGCAGATTCCAGCCGATGATCCAGGCCAGGAACTCCCCGAAGGTGGCGTAGGAAAAGGTGTAGGCGCTGCCGGCCACAGGCAGGGTGGAGGCGAACTCGGCGTAGCACAGCGCCGCCAGCGCGCAGGTGCCCGCCGCGATCACGAACGACACCCAGATGGCCGGGCCGGTGATGTCACCGGTCGTCGACGCGGTGACGGTGAAGATGCCGGCGCCGATCACCACCGCGACGCCGAACACGACCAGGTCCCACCAGGTCAGGTCCTTGCGCAGCCGGGTGTCCGGCTCGTCGGTGTCGGCGATCGACTGCTCCACCGACTTCGTCCGCCATCGACTGGCCATTCAACCGCCCTTTCCCAACGCTGGGAGCCATTGGTCCGTCACAGTACTGGGTAGTCTCCGCAGATGCCGGACGGCAAAGCAAACGCGCGGGAGCACGCGCTGGTCATCGGGGGCAGCATCGCCGGCCTGTGCGCGGCGCGCGTGCTGTCGGAGTCGTATTCGGCGGTGACGGTCTACGAGCGCGACGAGTTGCCGGCCGTGCCGGCCAGCCGGTGGTGCCACTACGACAAGCTGAATCGCGTCCCGGCCGGCATCGTCGCCCTCGGCGACGCGGTGGCCAGCTTCAACCCCACCTTCGGCCAGGGGATGACGATGACCGCGCTGCAGGCCGGTCATCTGCGCCGCGCGCTGCGATGCCCCGACGACCGGCTGGCCGCGGCGCTGTACCGGGCCATCGCCAAGACCACCTTCCCGGTGTGGACGATGAACGCCATCGGCGACGTCACCTTCCACCACGCCACCACCAAACGACCCGCCCCGTGGTGGTGGCGACCGTCGGGCGCGCTGTTCGACCAGTTCCTGGGCGCCGCCGAGACCGAACCCGTTCTGGCGGAATGGTTTCTGCACCGGTTCTCGCTGCTGGACAGCCTCTACCTGATCCCGCCGCCCCCGCATCGTCGGGCGCGCCGTCGGGCACAACATGCGGCTGTGGCTGGGGCAGCGCCGCCGGGCGGGCCGGCCGGGGACCGCTACAGCCCGACCGTCGCCCTGAACAGCTTGGTGGGTTCGTGGGCGACCAGCCGGATCGGGGCGTCGTCGACGGCCACCCAGGCGGCCATGCCGCGCTTGAGCCGCAGCGAGCCGGATTTGCCGTGCACGGTCGTGCAGCCCTGGCTGCACAGCAGGATCTGCGGGCCGTCGTGGCTGCAGGTGGCGTCCACCTCGTGGCCGACGTACTCGTCCTCCAGTTCCAACAGCGCGACGGCGAACTCGTCGGTCGGGGTCTCATAGATCCGCCCGAAGCCCTCGCGCCGCACGCGCGGGCGCAGCTGGTCCTCGGTGGTGGGCGCGAAGTCGAGCACCCGCAGCAGCTCGGGCACGTCGACGTGCTTGGGGGTCAGGCCGCCGCGTAACACGTTGTCGGAGTTGGCCATCACCTCCACGGCGAAGCCCCGCAGATAGGTGTGCAGATTGCCGGCCGAGACGAAGATGGCCTCGCCCGGGGCCAGGCTGACCCGGTTGAGCAGCAACGCCGCCAGCACCCCTGCGTCGCCGGGATAGCGCTCGCCCAGCTCGAGCACGGTCTTGGCCTCGGCCGCGAATTCCGTTGCGCCCGAACTGAGATAGACGATTGCGCCGTCCAGCACGGCGGGCACCAGCACGTCGATGTCGGGCTGCGGGGCGGTGATCCAGGTGGTGAACAGCGCGCGCAGGCCGTCGGCGTCGGACTGGTCGCCGAGCAACTCGATGAAGGGATCGAGATCGGAGACGGCCAGCGCCCGCAGCAGCTCGACGGTGCGCGACGCCGGGCGGAACCCGGCCAGCGCCTCGAACGGATACAGCGCGACCAGCAACTCCGGCTTGTGCGAGGTGTCGCGGTAGTTGCGCACCGGCGAGTTCAGCGGGATGCCGAGCCGCTCCTCGCGCAGGTAGCCCTCGGCCGCCTGCTCGGCGCTCGGGTGTGCCTGCAGCGACAGCGGCTCGTCGGCAGCCAGCACCTTGACCAAAAACGGCAGCACGTCACCGAACCGGGCCCGCGACCCCGGACCGAGCTGTCCCTCCGGGTCGGCGCGCAGCGCGTCGAGCAACGTGATCTCGCCGTTGTCGGTCTCCAGCCAGGCCGGGTCGCCCGGGTGGGCGCCGAACCAGAGTTCGGCCTCCGGATGCGCCGCCGGCACCGGTCGTTCGGTGAATTCGGCGATGGCGGTACGCGAACCCCATGCGTATGTTCTCAAAGCCCCGCGAAGCAGCTCCACTGTTCTATCTATCCCCGCACCAGTCGCATGTAAACGGCGGCCATCTCCAGCCGGACGGCCAGCACCGCCAGCTGCTGCTCGGTCCGCCCGGGCCCGCCGAGTGCGGGTGACACGCCGGAGCCGGCCGAGCCGCCGGGGCCGTCGGGCACATCCTCGGCGGCCAGCAGGTACACGTCGTCGAGCCCGGCCGTGCGGGCGGCCACCACCATTTGCTCGGCAGCCAGCACCACCGCCAGCACCCGCAGCCGGGGCGGCAGCGGCCCGTCGATCTGCTCGTCGTGGAACAGCGCGGCGTCCGGATCCTCCAGCGCGCGCGGCACCGCCGCGCGCATGGCGACCACCGCGTCGGCCAGCCCGGTGGCCGGGGTCACCTGGTTGGCCACCCGCAACAGCACGGAGCTGCCGTGCCGGGCCAGCGCCAGCGTCGCCGCGCTGTCGCCGGCCAACGCGACCTGGCGATCGGCGATCCGCGCGGCCAGCAGCTTGGCCGGGTTGGTGAACAGCTCGCGCCCGGCGCTGTTGCGCAGCGCCTCGGCGTCCAGCTCGTCGGCGAGCAGCCCCAGGTCGACGCTGGGCCGCGGGTCCACGGCGTGGACCACCGCCAGCCCGGCGGCCAAATACCGGCACAGGCCGAACTCGTCGGGCACCCACAGCCGGGGCGCCAGCACGGCGGCGCGGCCCGCGGTGGAATCGCGCAGCGGTCCCTCGTACGGTGCGACGACCACCACCCGCGCGCTGCGGCGCACCCCGGTCGCGGCGGCGGCGATGAGCGCCGGGTCGCCGGGGTCGTCGCCAGCGACGACCAGCACGTCCAGCGGGCCCACCCACGGGGGCGCCTCGCCGGCCAGCGCGAACGGCTGCGAGGCCACTCCCCCGAGTGTCGCCGACAGCATTACCCCGGCGGTCTCGGCGGTTCCGCGGCCGGCCACCCAGATCACGCTGCGCGGCCGGTCCTCGACCCGCAGCGGGTCCAGCGCGCCCTCCTCGACCGCGGTGGCGATGGCCCGCACCTGCGCGCCGGCCGACGACGCAGCCCGCAGCAGGCCGTCGCGGTCGGCGCTCAGCAGGCCGTCGCGGTCGGCGCTCAGCAGGCCCTCGGTGTCCTCCAGATCGATTGCGCGGGTGGCGTTCACGGCGCCGCCCCCGCGTCCGCCTCGGTCGTCGTTCCCGCGGTGATCGCGGCGATCTCGGCGCTGATCTGGGCGACCACCGCGGCGACGTCCTCTGCCGTGCGGCCCTCCACGTTGAGCCGCAGCAGCGGTTCGGTGTTGGAGCTGCGCAGGTTGAACCAGCTGCCGTCGCCCAGGTCCACGGTCACCCCGTCCACGTGGTCCAGGGAGTGGATCCGGGTGCCGAACGACCTCAACACCGCTTCGGTGCACTGCCCGGCGTCGGCGACGGTGAAGTTGATCTCGCCGGACGACTCGTAGCGCTGGTAGTCCGCGGTCAGCTCGGACAGCGGGCGGTCCTGTTCGCCGAGGGCGGCCAGCACGTACAGCGTGGCCAGCATCCCGGAGTCGGCGCCCCAGAAGTCGCGGAAGTAGTAGTGCGCCGAGTGCTCGCCACCGAAGATCGCGCCGGTGTCGGCCATCAGCGCCTTGATGTAGGAGTGCCCCACCCGCGAGCGCAGCGGGGTGCCGCCGCGCTCGCTGACCAGCTCGGGCACCGCGCGCGAGGTGATCGCGTTGTGGATGATCGTCGCGCCGATCTCGCGGCCGAGTTCGCGGGCAGCCACCAGGCTGGTCACGGTCGACGGCGACACCGGGTTGCCGCGCTCGTCGACCACGAAGCAGCGATCGGCGTCGCCGTCGAAGGCCAGGCCGATGTCGGCGCCGGTCTCGCGCACGTAGGCCTGCAGGTCGACGAGGTTGGCCGGGTCCAGCGGGTTGGCCTCGTGGTGCGGGAAGGAGCCGTCGAGCTCGAAGTACAACGGCACCAACGTGATCGACTCGATCGGGCCGAGCACCGCGGGTGTGGTGAGGCCGGCCATGCCGTTGCCGGCGTCGACGGCGACCCGCAGCGGGCGCAGCCCGGAGGTGTCCACCAGCGAGCGCAGGAACCGCCCGTAGTTGGCCAGCACGTCGCGGTCACCGACCGATCCCAGTGGCCCGTCGTAGTCCTCGACGCCGGCGATCACGTCGTCGGCGATGGTGCGCAACCCGCTGTCGGCGCCGACCGGCCGGGCGCCGGCGCGGCACAGCTTGATCCCGTTGTAGGCCGCCGGGTTGTGGCTCGCGGTGAACATCGCGCCGGGGCAGTCCAGCAGGCCGGAGGCGAAGTAGAGCTGATCGGTGGACGCCAGCCCGATGCGCACCACGTCCAGACCCTGGCCGGTCACCTCGGCGGCGAACGCGGCGGACAGGGCGGGTGAGCTGTCGCGCATGTCGTGGCCGATCACGACCTGGCCGGCGCCCTCGGCGCGCATCAGTTTGGCGAAGGCCGCGCCGAGGTCGGCGACCATCGGCTGGTCGAGCTCTTCGCCGACCAGCCCACGCACGTCGTACGCCTTGACGACACGGTGGACAGTCGCGGCGGGCCGGGACATGCGAGACTCCTGACGACGTGAACTCTTGGCCGCCAGGCTATCGGGCCGGCGAGAACACCGGCCGCCGCGGTGCGCGCGGATTCGGGTGCGCCCCCATCGGGTGCGGCCCGGGTCAGTCGCTGGGGTCGGGCAGCACCCGCAGATGCCCACGGCGCCGTCCGAAACGTTGCTCGGGCAGCGCGATCAGGCTGCTGCTCGGCGCGGTGGCCTGCGCGCCGCCGGGGTGAAGATGCGGATCGCCGAAGCCGTTTCGGGGCACCGCCGCACCGGCGTAGGGCAGCGTGCGCTCGACCGAACCGCCTTCGCGGACCGCGTCGGCGAGGGCTACCAGGTCGTCCTCGTCAGGGTGCGTGGGCAGCGGCCCGGCGTGGCGCACCAGGTCCCACCCGCGCGGGGCGGTGATCCGGCCGGCGTGGTTGACGCACAAATCCCAGGAATGCGGTTCCCGTGCGGTCGCCAGCGGGCCGACGACTGCCGTCGAGTCCGAGTAGACGAACGTCAGGGTCGCCACGGCGTAGTGCGGGCACCCGGGCCGGCAACAGCGACGGGGAACGTTCACGCTCGAAAGGCTATCGTGCGCAAACGCCGCCGAAGCGCCGGACACGCGCAACGCCGCGGCCCTCGATGTGCAACCGTTACCATCGGCCCGATGAGTGAATCCCGTGGCGATTCGCGCAGCTCCGGCCGAAGCGGCCGGTTTTCGCGACGATCGGCGCCGCGCCGGCTCTCGCGCAGGGGCCGCGACATGCGCGGCCCGCTGCTGCCGCCCACCGTGCCGGGATGGCGCAGCCGCGCCGAACGCTTCGACATGGCGGTGCTGGAAGCCTACGAACCCATCGAGCGGGACTGGCAGGACCGGCTGGCCGACCTGGACGTGGCGGTCGACGAGATCCCGCGCATCTCGGCCAAGGATCCCGACAGCGTGCAGTGGCCGCCGGAGGTGATCGCCGACGGCCCGATTCCGCTGGCCCGGTTGATCCCCGCCGGTGTCGACATCCGCGGCAACGCCACGCGAGCGCGAATTGTGTTGTTCCGCAAGCCAATTGAGCGACGGGCCAAGGACACCGTGGAACTCGGGGAATTACTGCACGAAATCCTGGTGGCCCAGGTCGCCATCTACCTCGACGTGGAACCCCCGGTCATCGACCCGACGATCGACGACGACTGACCCCCGGTCTTTGCGGGAGCGGGTCAGATGATGCCGCGCTTGAGGCGGCGGCGTTCGCGTTCGGACAGACCGCCCCAGATGCCGAAGCGCTCGTCGTGCTCGAGTGCGTACTCCAAGCACTCGTGACGCACCTCGCAGCCCAGGCAAATCTTCTTGGCCTCGCGGGTGGAGCCGCCCTTCTCCGGGAAGAAGGCCTCCGGGTCGGTTTGCGCGCACAGCGCCCGGTCCTGCCACTGGTCGGCGACGGGCGCCGGCAGCGGTTCGGGCTCGAATGCGACTGGCGCATCAGGAACCACGGTCAAGTGCGGCCGGACGGGACGGGCCGGCACCGAGTCGATCGGGGTGTGCGGCGTGCCCGCCATGGCGCCTCGAAGATTTTCGTAAGACATACGGTCGTCCGCCTCCTCAGCTCGATAGGAGTGTTATGGGTCCCACTGTTCTGATGTACAGACAATTCGAACAAGTGATCTAATCTCGGTCTGCGACACCGGAGTCGGCCGACCAACCGGGAAATGACACTGATGTGATTAGACACGGGTTGACCTGCCGGGTCAAGCACTTTGGCGCATTTCCATACCATCTCGTGATCGAATTTCGGCGTTTCTGTTGTTTTGCGCCTTCGGCGTGTCGATCACATCGTTCACAATTTCCCCACCAGCTTCCCGACAAGCGGTGTGCAACCCCAACTTTGAGGCGCCCGCGACGGGCCCGACACCGCAGCGTCGCCGCGCAGTACTGTCGTGCTCTGTGAGGCTCAAGTGAAGGTCACCGTTCTGGTCGGTGGGGTTGGCGGCGCCCGCTTCCTGCTGGGTGTTCAACAGTTGTTCGGGCTGGGTCAGTTTCGTGCGCAACGGCATACGCACGGGCGCCCGGACACGGCGGCGGGCAGCCACGAGCTGACGGCGATCGTCAGCATTGGCGATGACGCCTGGATCCACGGACTGCGCGTCTGCCCCGATTTGGACACCTGCATGTACACCTTAGGCGGAGGTGTGGACCCGGAGCGAGGGTGGGGGCACCGCGACGAAACCTGGCACGCCAAAGAGGAATTGGCGCGCTACGGGGTGCAGCCGGACTGGTTCGGTCTGGGCGACCGCGACATCGGCACCCACCTGGTGCGCACCCAGATGCTCAACGCCGGCTACCCGCTGACACAGATCACCGCGGCGCTGTGCGACCGCTGGCAACCCGGCGCGTGGCTGCTGCCGGTCAGCGACGACCGTTGCGAGACACACGTGGTGATAACCGATCCCGACGACGGCAGCCGGCGGGCCATCCACTTCCAGGAGTGGTGGGTGCGCTACCGCGCCCAGGTGCCCACCCACAGCTTCGCGTTCGTCGGCGCCGAAAAGGCAGCCGCGACAACGGAAACCATCGCCGCCATCGCCGACGCCGACGTCATCCTGATCGCCCCGTCCAACCCGGTGGTGAGCGTCGGGTCCATCCTGGCCGTACCGGGCGTCCGCGGCGCGTTGCGGGCGGCCAGCGCGCCGATCGTCGGCTACTCCCCGATCATCGGCGGAAAGCCGTTGCGCGGCATGGCCGATGCCTGCCTGTCGGTGATCGGGGTGGAATCCACCGCCGAGGCCGTCGGCCGCCACTACGGCGCGCGGCGGGGCACCGGGATCCTGGATTGCTGGCTGGTGAGCCAGGACGACCACGCCGACATCGAGGGGGTGGCGGTGCGCGCGGTGCCGCTGATGATGACCGACCCCGCGGCGACCACCGAGATGGTCAGCGCGGGGCTGCAGCTGGCGGGCGTGACGCCGTGAGTCCCGCCGGCGAGCACGGCACCGCCACCCCGATCGAGATCCTGCCGGTGGCCGGGCTGCCCGAATTCCGGCCCGGCGACGATCTGGGGGCGGCCGTCGCCGCGGCCGCGCCGTGGCTGCGCGACGGTGACGTCGTCGTCGTCACCAGCAAGGCCGTCTCCAAGTGCGAGGGCCGGCTGGTGTCGGTGCCGGCCGATCCCGAGGAACGCGATCGGCTGCGGCGCAAGCTGGTCGACGAGGAAGCCGTCCGGGTGCTGGCCCGCAAGGGCCGCACCCTGATCACGGAGAACCGGCACGGGCTGGTGCAGGCCGCCGCCGGGGTGGACGGATCCAACGTCGGCCGCGACGAGCTGGCGCTGCTGCCGCTGGACCCCGACGCCAGCGCCGCGGCGCTGCGCGCGCGGCTGCGCGAGCTGCTGGGCGTCGAGGTCGCCGTGCTGATCACCGACACCTTGGGTCGCGCCTGGCGCAACGGCCAGACCGACGCCGCGGTGGGGGCGGCGGGACTGGCTGTGCTGCACGGCTATTCGGGTGCGGTGGATCAGCACGGCAACGAGCTGCTGGTCACCGAGGTGGCGATCGCCGACGAAATCGCCGCGGCCGCCGATCTGGTGAAGGGCAAACTGACCGCGATGCCAGTGGCGGTGGTGCGTGGGCTGTCGGTGACCGACGACGGGTCGACCGCCCGGCAGTTGTTGCGGCCGGGCACCGAGGACCTGTTCTGGCTGGGCACCGCCGAGGCCATCGAGTTGGGCCGCCGCCAGGCGCAGCTGCTGCGCCGTTCGGTGCGCCGGTTCAGCGCCGAGCCGGTGCCCGCGGAGCTGGTGCGCGAGGCCGTCGCCGAGGCCCTGACCGCGCCGGCCCCGCACCACACCCGCCCGGTGCGGTTCGTCCGGCTGCAGACCCCGGCGGTGCGGACCCGGCTGCTGGACGCGATGAAGGACAAGTGGCGCGCCGACCTGGCCGGCGACGGCCGGCCCGCCGAGTCGATCGATCGCCGGGTGGCGCGCGGCCAGATCCTCTACGACGCGCCCGAAGTCGTCATCCCGATGCTGGTCCCCGACGGTGCGCGCAGCTATCCCGACGCCGCCCGCACCGACGCCGAGCACACCATGTTCACCGTGGCGGTAGGCGCGGCCGTGCAGGCCCTGCTGGTCGGGTTGGCGGTGCGCGGGCTGGGCAGTTGTTGGATCGGCTCCACGATCTTCGCCGCCGACCTGGTGCGCGCCGAGCTCGGGTTGCCCGCCGACTGGGAGCCGTTGGGGGCCATCGCCATCGGCTATGCCGCCGAACCCGCCGGGCCGCGGGATCCGGCGGACCCTGGGGATCTGCTGATCCGCAAATGATACTGAGCGCGTGACGACGTTCGCGGGCAAGGCGGCGGCCTCGGCCGACAAGGTCCGCGGCGGCTACTACACGCCGGCGCCTGTGGCGCGGTTCCTGGCCCGCTGGGTGCGCCGGGCCGGGCCGAGGATCGTCGAACCCTCCTTGTGGCGACGGCGCGATCCTGCGCGAGCTGGCCCAGCTCAGCGACCGGGTGCACGGCGTCGAGCTGATCGCGCCGGAGGCGGCCAAGGCCCGGCAGTTCGCACCCGTCGACGCCCAGAGCCTATTCGCCTGGCTCGCCACCGCCGAGGACGGCGGCCGGGACGGCGTCGCCGGCAATCCGCCCTACATCCGGTTCGGCAATTGGGCGTCGCCGCAACGCGATCCGGCGCTGGCGTTGCTGCGGCGCGAGGGTTTGCGGCCGACCCGGCTGACCAACGCCTGGGTGCCGTTCGTGGTGGCCGGCACCGTGCTGGTGCGTGACGGCGGCCGGGTGGGGCTGGTGCTGACGGCCGAGCTGCTGCAGGTCGGCTACGCCGCGCAGCTGCGCGAGTTCCTGCTGAGCCGATTCCGCGACATCACGCTGCTGACCTTCGAGCGGCTGGTGTTCGACGGCGTCCTGCAGGAGGTGGTGTTGTTCTGCGGCGTGGTCGGGACGGGTCCGGCGCGCATCCGCACCGTGACCCTGGCCGGCGCGGACGCCCTGGCGGACATCAACGTCGAGCGCCAGGGCGTCCGCGCCGGCGCTGCTGCACGAGCACGAGAAGTGGACCAAGTACTTTCTGGACCCGGCCGCGATCGAGCTGCTGCGCGCGCTCAAAGCCTCGGCGACGCTGACCCGGCTGGACGCGCTCGCCGAGGTGGACGTGGGCATCGTGACCGGCCGCAACGCCTTTTTCACCTTCACCGACGAGCAGATGACCGCGTTGGGGCTGCGCCGGCACTGCGTGCCCCTCGTCTCGCGCAGTGCCCAGCTGTCCGGGCTGATCTACGACACCGACTGCCGGGCAAGCGATCTCGCCGCCGGGCACCGCGGCTGGCTGCTCAACGCGCCGCGCGAGCCGGCCGATCCCGCGTTGACCGCGCACATCCGCGCCGGGAGGCCGCCGGGGTGCACCGCGGCTACAAGTGCTCGATCCGCACGCCGTGGTGGAGCACGCCGTCGCTGTGGCAGCCCGGCCTGTTCCTGCTGCGCCAGATCCACACCGCGCCCCGGCTGACGGTCAACGCCGCGGGGACCACGAGCACCGACACCGTGCACCGGGTGCGGGTTGGCCCGGGCGTCGACCCGGCGGCGCTGGCCGCGGTGTTCCACAACAGCGTCACGTTCGCGTTTGCCGAGACATGGGCCGCAGCTACGGCGGGGGCGTGCTGGAGCTGGAGCCGCACGAGGCCGAGCAGCTGCCGCTCCCCCGGCCGGAGTGCGCGGACGCCGATCTTGTCGGCGATGTCGACCTGTTGCTGAAGGCCGGCGAGCTGGACAAGGCGCTGGACGTCGTGGACCGCCGGGTGCTGATCGACGCGCTGGGCGTCCCGCCCCGGGCGGTGGCGGACTGCCGCGCGGCTTGGGCGGGTCTGCGGGATCGCCGGAAACGGCGGGCATCCCGGTGAGCGTGCGCGACTCGGTGCTGGCGCTGCTGACGGGGTGGGATCCGCCCGATGCGGCCCAGGATTCCTTGCGGCACGCGGTGTTGGCGTTCGTGCACGCCCACCCCGACGCGTGCCGGCGGGAGTGCGAGCCCGGGCATGTCACCGCGTCGACGCTGGTGCTCGACCACACCGGCGGCCGGGTGCTGCTGACCCTGCACCACCGGCTGGGCCGGTGGGTGCAGTTGGGCGGGCACTGCGACGACGACGACGCCGGCATCGTCGCGGCGGCGTTGCGCGAGGCCACCGAGGAGTCCGGGATCGACGGGCTGCGCATGGCGCCCGGGTTGACCGCGGTGCATGTGCATCCGGTGACCTGCTCGCTGGGGCTGCCCACCCGGCATCTGGATCTGCAATTCGTCGCGCACGCGCCGGCCGGCGCCCGGATCGCGATCAGCGACGAGTCCGAGGACCTGCGCTGGTGGCCCGTCGACGCGCTACCCACGGGCACCGATCACGCGCTGACCTATCTGGTCGCCCAGGCCACGCTAGCGTGACGCTCGGCGAAAGCGAACGCGAGCCTCAGACGTCGGAGGAGTAGCGGATCCCGCCGTCGGGAATCGACACGCCGGGCCACACCCGGGCGCCGCGCAGCAGCTCGCAGCGCGCCCCGATGTCGGCGCCGTCGCCGATCACCCCGTCGCGGATCAGCGCCCGCGGGCCGATGCGCGCGCCGAACCCGACGATCGAGCGCTCGATCACGCTGCCGGCCTCCACCTTGACGCCGTCGAAGATCACCGCGCCGTCCAGCCGGACGCCGGGGCCGATCTCGGCGCCCCAGCCGACGACGGTGCCGCCGATCAGCACCGCGCCCGGCGACACCGCCGCGCCGTCGTGCACCAGCTGCTCGCCGCGGTGGCCGTGCAGGGCCGGCGACGGCGCGATGCCGCGCACCAGATCCGCCGAGCCGCGCACAAAGTCCTCGGGGGTACCCATGTCCCGCCAATAGGTGGCGTCGACGTAGCCGCACACCGTGACGTCGGGATCGGACAGCAGCGCGGGGAACACCTCGCGCTCCACCGACACCTCGCGGCCGCGCGGGATCCGGTCGATGATGCGGCGGGCGAAGACGTAGCAGCCGGCGTTGATCTGGTCGGTCGGCGGGTCCTGGGTCTTCTCCAGGAACGCGGTGACCCGGCCGTCCTCGGTGGTCACGCAACCGAACGCGCGCGGATCGCTCACCCGAACCAGGTGCAGGGTGACGTCGGCCTGCTGCGCGGCGTGGAAGTTGAGCATCTGGCCCAGGTCGGAACCGGAGAGCACGTCGCCGTTGAACACCATCACGGTGTCGTGCCGCAGCTGGCCGGCGACGTTGGCGATGCCGCCGCCGGTGCCCAGCGGCCGCTCCTCGGTGACGTACTCGATCTGCAGACCCAGCTTGGAGCCGTCGCCGAACTCCGCCTCGAACACCGCGGCCTGATACGACGTGCTCAGGATGACGTGCTCGATGCCGGCCGCGGCGATCCGGGACAGCAGATGGGTGAGGAACGGCAGCCCGGCGGTGGGCAGCATCGGCTTGGGCGCCGACAGGGTCAGCGGCCGCAGCCGGGTGCCCTTGCCGCCCACCAGGATCACCACGTCGACTTCGGGAGTTCCCACCTCAGTGCCGCCCTTCTACCCGCCGCCCGGACTCACGCAGCGCGCTGCGCACCATCAGCCGGGCGCGCACCGCCAGCGACGCGCGCAGCGCCCAGCGCAGCGGCGCGCGCATCCAACCGGAATACCGGTCGGCCAGAAACATATAGGTGCTGCGGTGATGGGCGGCCAGGTGGCTGGCCGGGTCGGCCCCGGTGGAGTGGCCCTTGTGGTGCAGCACCTCGGCCGACGGCACGTAGACCGACAGCCAGCCAGCCTTGCCCAGCCGGTCGCCGAGGTCGACGTCCTCCATGTACATGAAGTAGCGCTCGTCGAACCCGCCGACCCGCTCGAATGCCGAGCGGCGCACCAGCAGGCACGAGCCCGACAGCCAGCCCACCGGCCGCTCGCTGGGCCCCAGCCGCTCCTGGCGGTAGGCCGTCGACCACGGGTTGTTCTTCCAGAACGGCCCGACGACCGCGTGCATGCCGCCGCGCACCAGGCTGGGCAGATGCCGCGCCGACGGGTATACCGACCCGTCGGGGTCGCGCACCAGCGGGCCCAGCGCACCGGCCCGCGGCCAGCGCGCCGCGGCGTCCAGCAGCGCGTCGATACTGCCCGGGCCCCACTGCACGTCGGGGTTGGCGACGATCACCCATTCGCAGCCGCGATCCAGCTGTGCCACAGCACGATTCACCGCGGTGCCGTAGCCGAGGTTCGCGCCGGTGTGAAACAGCCGCACGTTGGGGTAGCGCTCGACGGCGGCCTGCGGCGTCCCGTCGGTGGAGCCGTTGTCGGCCAGCAGCACGCACACCTCGCGTTCGGTGGCCAGCGACAGCGACGCCAGGAAGCGCTCCAGGTGCGGACCGGGTGAATAGGTCACCGTCACCACCGGCAGCACGTCAGTCACGCGTAGGGGGTAACGGTCGATCCGCCGCGGCCGGGCTACCAGCGTTGGCGAGCGCGGCGACAAGCGCAGGGCGCCAGGGCCTTAGCGGCCGCAGCCCGGCCGCGGCGGACTCGTGGCTGCCCAGCGCCGAGTAGGTCGGCCGCGGCGCTGGCCGGGGAAAGTGCTCGGTGCCCACCGGCCGCACCCGCGCCGGATCGGCGCCGCATTCCTCGAAGACCGCGCGGGCCTGCTCGAAGCGGGACACCGCGCCCTCGTTGGCGGCGTGCAGCACCGGCCCGGGCACCCGGTCGTCGACGACCTGCAGCAGCGCGGCCGCCAGGTCGCCGACGTAGGTCGGCGACCCGATCTGGTCGTCGACCACCTGCACCGGGCCCTCCCCCGCGGCCAGCCGGCGCATGACGGCGACGAAGCCCATGCCGGTGCCGCCGGTGTAGACCCAGGCGGTGCGCACCACGACGCCCTGCGCGGGATCCGGCAGCGCCGCCAGCACGGCCCGCTCGCCCGCGACCTTGCTGCGGGCGTACACGCCCTGCGGGGCGACGGGGTCGCCGGGCTCGTAGGGGCGCGGCCCGTCCGGGGCGCAGGCCGGGGACTCGCCGCCGAAGACGTAGTCGGTGGAGACGTGGAGCAGCCGGGCGCCGGCGCGCGCGCAGGCCCGCGCGATGTGCCCGGGGCCGGCCTCGTTGACCGCGAAAGCGCCCGCCTCGTCGCTCTCGGCGCCGTCGACGTCGGTGTAGGCCGCGCAGTTGATCACCACGTCGCCGGGCCGCACGATGCGTTCGGCCGCCGCCGGGTCGGTGATGTCCCACTGCGCGGACGTCAGCGCCACC
The DNA here is from genome assembly GCA_002291465.1 of Mycobacterium lepraemurium. GTDB lineage: Bacteria > Actinomycetota > Actinomycetes > Mycobacteriales > Mycobacteriaceae > Mycobacterium > Mycobacterium avium. The sequence goes on from CP021238.1 coordinate 3,433,582, forward strand.
ACGTCACGGCCCTGACCAGCCGCCAGCACGCTCACATAGCCGCCCAGCTGCCCACCGGCGCCGGCGATCACGATCCTGCCTGACATGGTTCGAGTTTGGCATGACGGCTCGGGCCGCCGGGACGGCCGGGGCACGCGGGCGCCGGCTACCCGTGAAGCCAGTGTGTCGCAAGTAATGTAGTGGGATGTCTGTGCAACGTGTGGTTCGTGCGATTGCCACCGCGCTGACGCTCGCGGTCGTGCTCGGCACCGGGATCGCGTGGAGCAACGTCCGGTCCTTCGAAGACGGCATCTTTCACATGTCGGCGCCGTCGCTGGGCAAGGGCGGCGACGACGGCGCGATCGACATCCTGCTGGTGGGCCTGGACAGCCGGACCGACGCGCACGGCAACCCGCTGTCGCAGCAGGAGCTGGAGACGCTGCGGGCCGGCGACGAGGAGGCCACCAACACCGACACCATCATCCTGATCCGCATCCCCAACAACGGGAAGTCGGCGACCGCGATCTCGATCCCGCGCGACTCCTACGTCGCCGCCCCGGGGCTGGGCAAGACCAAGATCAACGGCATCTACGGTTAGACCCAGGAGGCCAAGCGCGCCAGCCTGGTCAAGGCCGGCGACTCGGCCGAGGACGCCGCGGCCCAGGGCACCGAGGCCGGTCGTGAGGCGCTGGTCAAGACCGTCGCCGACCTCACCGGCGTCACCGTCGACCACTACGCCGAGATCGGCCTGCTCGGTTTCGCGCTGATCACCGACGCGCTCGGCGGCGTCGACGTGTGCCTCAAAGAGCCGGTGTTCGAACCGCTTTCGGGTGCCGACTTCCCGGCCGGCCCGCAGCGGCTCAGCGGCCCGGAGGCGCTGAGCTTCGTGCGCCAGCGCCACGAACTGCCGCGCGGCGACCTGGACCGGGTGGTGCGCCAGAAGGTGGTGATGGCCTCGCTGGCGCACCGGGTCATCTCCGGGCAGACGCTGTCCAGCCCCGCCACGGTCAAGCGGCTGGAGGCCGCGGTGCAGCGCTCGGTGGTGATCTCCGCGGGCTGGGACATGATGGACTTCGTGCAGCAGATGCAGAAGCTGGCCGGCGGCAACGTCGCGTTCGCCACCATCCCGGTGCTGGACGGCGCCGGCTGGAGCGACGACGGCATGCAGAGCGTGGTGCGGGTGGACCCGCACCAGGTCGCCGACTGGGTGGGCAGCCTGCTGCACGACCAGGAGCAGGGCAAGACCGAGGAGATCGCCTACACCCCGGCCAAGACCACCGCCAGCGTCGTCAACGACACCGACATCAACGGTCTGGCCGCGGCCGTCTCGGATGTGTTGAGCGCCAAGGGCTTTGCCACCGGCACGGTGGGTAACAACGACGGCGGGCACGTCAAGACCAGCCAGGTGCGCGCCGCCAAGAGCGACGACCTGGGCGCCAAAGAGGTGTCCAAGGAACTGGGCGGGTTGCCGGTGGTGGCCGACAGCTCGCTGACGCCGGGCGCGGTGCGGGTGGTGCTGGCCAACGACTACAGCGGTCCCGGCTCGGGCCTGTCGGGCACCGAATCGATCATGCCCGCCAAGGTGTCCACCGCCGGCGCGGCGAGCACCAACGACAAGGCGCCCGCTCCGTCGCCGATCCTGACCGCCGGCTCCGACAAGCCGGAGTGCATAAACTAGCGCCGGTGCGCCAATCGAGCACGCTGTCGACGGCGATCCTGGATCCCATGCTGCGGGCCGATCCGGTCGGTCCGCGCATCACCCTACTACGACGACGCGACCGGCGAGCGCATCGAGCTCTCCGGTGTGACGCTGGTCAACTGGGCCGCCAAGACCGGTAACCTGCTGCGCGACGAACTCGGCGCCGGGCCGGCCAGCCAGGTCGCGATCCTGTTGCCCGCGCATTGGCAGACGACGACGGTGCTGTTCGGGGTGTGGTGGATCGGCGCCGAGGCGGTGCTCGCCGGCCCGGCCGATCTGGCCCTGTGCACGCCGGCGCGGCTGGACGAGGCCGACGCCACCGGCGCCGGCGAGGTGGCGGTGCTGTCGCTGGATCCGTTCGGCCGCCCGGTGAGCGACCTGCCGATCGGGGTGACCGACTACGCCACCGCGGTGCGGGTGCACGGCGACCAGATCGTGCCCGAGCCGCGACCGGGCCCGGCGCTGGACGGCCGCTCGGTCGAACAGGTGCTGCAGCAGTGCCGAAGTTCCGCGGCGGCACGGGGTTTGACGGCGGCCGACCGGGTGCTTTCCAGCGCGTCGTGGCCGGATCCCGACGCGCTGGTGGACGGGCTGCTGGCGATCCTGGCCATCGGCGGCTCGCTAGTTCAGGTGACCAATGCCGACCCGACGGTGCAGCCGCGCCGGATCGAAACCGAGAAGGTCACCCGGGTGCTGTGAGCACCCGCCTTCGGCCGGCCCAATACATATTGATATTGCTATATTTCGATGTTAACGTCGTGCGAGCATGGGCTGAACGCGCACACGACAGGAAGGTTGCGGCAATGGCGGTCTACGGGCTGTTGGCGAAGGCGGCAGGGACGGTAGTCACCGGGCTGGTCGGCGTGACGGCCTACGAGGTGGTGCGCAAAGGGTTGGCCAAGGCGCCGCTACACGAGACCGCGGTGACCGCGGCCGAACTCGGACTGCGCGGCACCCGCAAGGCCGAGGAGGCCGCCGAGTCGGCGCGGCTCAAGCTGGCCGACGTGATGGCCGAGGCCCGCGAGCGCATCGGCGAGGAGGCGCCCACGCCCTCGATCGCCGACACCCACGACCACGAGCACTGACCGCGCGTGATGAATCTCGCCCCGGTCCGCGCCATCGGCGACGTGGGCCTGACGAAAGGCCCTGCTCTGCAAGTCATTTCGGATTCAGCCGGACGGATGCGGGTGTCGGTCGGGTGGGTGCGCGCCAACTCGCGGCGCGCCGTGGCGGTCGAAGAGGCGGTGGCCAAGTGCGACGGCGTGCGGGTGGTGCACGCCTACCCGCGCACCGGCTCGGTGGTCATCTGGTATTCACCGCGGCGCTGCGACCGGTCCGCGGTGCTGGCCGCCATCGGCGAGGCGGCCCACGTCGCCGGCGAGCTGATCCCGGCCCGCGCGCCGCACTCCTCGGAGATCCGCAACGCCGACGTGCTGCGCATGGTGATCGGCGTCGCGGCGCTGGCCCTGCTCGGCGTGCGCCGCTACGTGTTCGCCCGCCCGCCGCTACTGGGCCCCAGCGGCCGGCGGTTCGCCACCGGCGTCACCGTGTTCACCGGCTACCCGTTCCTGCGCGGCGCGCTGCGCTCGCTGCGCTCCGGGCGAGCCGGCACCGACGCGCTGGTCTCGGCGGCGACCGTGGCCAGCCTGGTGTTGCGCGAGAACGTAGTCGCGCTGACCGTGCTGTGGCTGCTCAACATCGGCAAGTACCTGCAGGACCTGACGCTGCGCCGGACCCGGCGCGCCATCTCCGAGCTGCTGCGCGGCAGCCAGGACACGGCGTGGATTCGCCTGGAGCACAACGAGATTCAGGTGGCTACCGACACCCTGCAGATCGGTGACGAGGTGGTGGTGCACGACCACGTCGCCATCCCGGTGGACGGCGAGGTGATCGACGGCGAGGCGATCGTCGACCAGTCCGCGATCACCGGGGAGAACCTGCCGGTCAGCGTGGTGGTCGGAATGCCGGTGCACGCCGGCTCGGTGGTGGTGCGCGGCCGCCTGGTGGTGCGCGCCCGCGCCGTCGGCAACCAGACCACCATCGGGCGTATCATCACCCGGGTCGAAGAGGCGCAGCACGACCGGGCGCCGATCCAGACGGTCGGCGAAAACTTCTCGCGCCGTTTCGTTCCCACCTCCTTCATCGTGTCGGCCATCACCTTAGCGGTCACCTGCGACGTCCGCCGGGCCATGACGATGCTGCTGATCGCCTGCCCGTGCGCGGTCGGGCTAGCCACCCCGACGGCGATCAGCGCGGCGATCGGCAACGGCGCCCGGCGCGGCATCCTGATCAAGGGCGGCTCGCACCTCGAGCAGGCCGGCCAGGTCGACGCGATCGTCTTCGACAAAACCGGCACGCTCACCGTCGGCCGGCCGGTGGTCACCAATATCGTTGCCATGCACAAGGATTGGGAGCCCGAGCAGGTGCTGGCGTATGCCGCCAGCTCGGAGATCCACTCCCGGCACCCGCTGGCCGAGGCGGTGATCCGCTCCACCGAGGAACACCACATCACCATCCCGCCGCACGAGGAGTGCGAGGTGCTGGTCGGGCTGGGCATGCGCACCTGGGCCGACGGCCGGACCCTGCTGCTGGGCAGCCCGTCGCTGCTGCAGGCCGAGAAGGTCAAGGTGTCCAAGAAGGCCAAGGAGTGGGTGGACAAGCTGCGCCGCCAGGCCGAGACCCCGCTGCTGCTCGCGGTGGACGGCACCCTGGTCGGGCTGATCAGCCTGCGCGACGAGGTCCGTCCCGAGGCCGCCGGTGTGTTGAAGAAGTTACGCGCCAACGGTATTCGGCGGATCGTGATGCTCACCGGCGATCATCCCGACATCGCCGCGGTGGTGGCCGACGAGCTCGGCATCGACGAGTGGCGCGCCGAGGTGATGCCGGAGGACAAGCTCGCCGCGGTGCGCGATCTGCAGGAGGAGGGCTTCGTCGTCGGCATGGTCGGCGACGGCATCAACGACGCGCCGGCGCTGGCCGCCGCCGACATCGGCATCGCGATGGGCCTGGCCGGCACCGACGTCGCCGTGGAGACCGCCGACGTGGCGCTGTCCAACGACGACCTGCACCGGCTGCTCGACGTGCGGGACCTGGGCTCGCGCGCCGTCAACGTCATCCGGGAGAATTACGGCATGTCCATCACCGTCAACGCCGCGGGGCTGATCATCGGCGCCGGCGGCGCGCTGTCCCCGGTGCTGGCCGCCATCCTGCACAACGCGTCGTCGGTGGCGGTGGTGGCCAACAGCTCCCGACTGATCCGCTACCGGCTGAACTGACAGCCGCACTCCTCGCCGCGCCAGGCCCGCACGCCCTGCCACACGGCGGCGCCAGTCCGCCCCGTGCGCGGCAACCAGGGCGAGGGGCCGGGCGGCGTGATGCGGCCGTCCGCCGGTAGTTATTGTGGCTAACGGTAGAGCGGAAGGGGCTTCCTCGATGGCGCGCACCGACGACGACACCTGGGACCTGGCCACCAGCGTGGGCGCGACCGCCACCATGGTGGCCGCCGGACGGGCCCGGGCCACCCGGGACGGCCTGATCGACGACCCGTTCGCCGAGCCGCTAGTGCGCGCCGTGGGCGTCGACTTCTTCACCCGGTGGGCCGCCGGCGAACTCGACGCCGCCGACGTCGACGTGCCCGGGGCGGCATGGGGCATGCAGCGCATGACCGACATGCTCACCGCCCGCACCCGCTACATCGACGCGTTCTTCGTCGAGGCGGGCGCCGCGGGAATCCGCCAGGTGGTGATCCTGGCCTCCGGCCTGGATGCCCGCGCCTACCGGCTGCCCTGGCCGGCGGGCACCACGGTGTTCGAGCTCGACCAGCCGCGGGTGCTCGAGTTCAAGGCCGCCACCATCGCCCAGCTCGGCGCCGAGCCCACCGCGCCGGTGCGCGCCGTCGCGATCGACCTGCGCCACGACTGGCCGTCGGCGCTGCGGCAGGCGGGCTTCGACATCGGGCGCCCCGCCGCCTGGGCCGCCGAGGGACTCCTCGGGTTCCTGCCGCCGCAGGCCCAGGATCGGTTGCTGGACAACGTCACCGCGCTGTCCGCCGACGGCAGCCAGTTGGTGGCCGAGGTCTTCGCCAACACCGGCGCCAGCGGGGACGCCTTGAATGCGGCCGGCGAAAGGTGGCGGCGGCACGGCCTGGACGTCGCCCTGGACGACCTGGGCTTCCCCGGTCAGCGCAAAGACCCGGCCAGTTACCTGCAGCAGCTGGGCTGGCAGCCGGTGCGCACACCGCTGAACCAGATGCTGGCCAACAACGGGCTGCCGCTGCAGTCGACCGAGCCCGGCGCGCCGTTCGCCCAGAATTACTACTGCACCGCGGTGCTGAACAAGGCAGGTTAGGAACCCAACGCATGCCACACGAGACGACGAACGGCAAGCCTCCCAAGCCCCTTGACGGATTCCGGGTGCTCGACTTCACCCAGAACATCGCCGGGCCGATGGCCGGTCAGGTGCTGGCCGGCCTGAGCGCCGAGGTCATCAAGATCGAGGCGCCGATCGGCGAGGCGGCCCGGCAACACATCACCGCCGTGCTGCCCGGCCGTCCGCCGCTGGCCACCCTGTTCCTGCCGCACAACCGGGGCAAGAAGTCGGTGCTGGCCGACCTGCGCAACGACGAGGCCAAGCAGCGGATCCTGCGACTGGTCGACACCGCCGACGTTGTGCTGGAAGGGTTTCGGCCCGGGGTGATGGAACGCATGGGCCTGGGCCCCGAGGAGCTGCAGGGCCGCAACCCCAGACTCGTCTACGCGCGGCTATCCGCCTACGGCGGCAACGGCCCGGAGGGCAGCCCGGCCGGGGGTGGATCTGATGGTGGCCGCCGAGTCAGGCATGACCACCGGGATGCCCACCCCCACCGGCAAACCCCAGATCATCCCGTTCCAGCTGGTCGACGCCGCCAGCGGGCACGTGCTGGCCCAGGCGGTGCTGGCCGCGCTGCTCAATCGGGAGCGGCACGGGGTGGCCGACGTGGTGCGGGTCGCCATGTACGACGTGGCGGTCAGCCTGCAGGCCAGCCAGCTGACCATCCACCTCAACAAGCCGAACGCCGACCACAAGCCGTGCGACTCGGCGTCAAAATCCAAGCGGCGCAAGGGTGTTGGTTTCGCCACCCAGCCGTCGGACGCGTTCAAGGCCGCCGACGGCTACCTGGTGATCAGCGCGTACGTGCCCGAGCACTGGGACAAGCTGTGCGAGGTCATCGGCCGGCCCGACCTGCGCGACGACGAGCGGTTCGCCGACCAGCGCTCCCGTGCGCTGCACTACCCCGAGCTGACCGAGGAGCTGGAGAAGGCGCTGGCCCCCAAGACCGCCGACGAATGGGTCCGGCTGCTGCAGGACGCCGAGCTGATGGCCTGCCACGCCTACACCTGGAAGCAGGTGGTGGGCACCCCGCTGTTCGCCGAGAACGAGCCCACCCTGCAGGTCGGCGAGGGCGCCGACGCCGTCACGGTAATCCGCACTCCGGCAAAGTATTCCAGCTTCGAGGCGGCGTCGGCGGGCTTGGGCCACCGACCCCCTCCCCCGGCGCTGGGGCAGCACACCGAGGAGTATCTGGGCGCACCGCAGACCGCGTCGTGAGCCTCACTGCGCCAGCTTGACCACCCGGTCGTCGCCGCGGTCGGCGACGTACACGCCGCCCTGGCTGTCGACGGCCACCCCCTCCTGGTAGTTCAAACCGCTGAAGGGCAGCTCCTTTTGAGAGTTGGAGCCGGCGGCCATGCTGAGCACCCGGTTGTTGAAGTCGGCGACGTAGACCGTGCCGGCGCCGTCGACGGCCGGCCCCTGCGGCTGGTAGAGCCCGCTGAACGGCAGCACCGTCGTGGCGCCTGAGCCGGCCGCCAGCTTCACCACCCGGCCGTACATGCCCTCGCTGGTGACGTAGACGTTGCCGGCGCCGTCCAGCGTCACGCTGCCCGGGGAGTGGCGGAAGTCAATGCCGTTGAAGGGCAACACACTTTGGCCGCCGGCCTGCTTCGCGGGTCCCGACGATGCGGTGGACAGGTAGCCGACGACCGCCACCACGAAGGCGACCAGCGCGACCAGGGCGACGGCGCCGACGATGATCCACTGTTTGCGCTTGTTGTCGGTCGGCGCCGCGGGACGCCCGAAGTCCGGGCCGGGCGCATACACGCGGCCGGAACCCGTTGGGGCGGCGCGGATCAGCCCCGAGCTCGGGGCCCGCCCGGGCGGGCGACGGGCCGACGACAGTCTCCGCGCTCGGCGACGGGGCAAACGACTCCGGCCAGTGCGTCGAGCGCTGCTCGGCCGCGCCCGCGCCCAGGGTCGCGACCTGGCCGTCGCGCAGGATCGTGGTGGCCTTGCGCTGCTCGGACGTGGTAAGCGCCTCGTGCGCGGCGGTGGCGAATTCGCCCGCGGTGCTGTAGCGATCCTCGAGGCGTTTGGCCATGCCCTTGGCGCTCACCCGGTCCAGGGCGGGCGGGAACGCACCCGGGCGCAGCTGGCTCAGCGGCGGGGCCGTCTTCGTCAGGTGCGCGGCGACCAGCCGCTCGACCGTGTCGGCCCGATACGGCGGCACCCCGGTCAGGCACTCGGTCAACACGCAGGCCAGCGAATAGATGTCGACGCTGTTGGTGACCTCGTCGTCGGTGAACCGCTCCGGAGCCATGTAGTAGTACGTTCCGATCGCCGTCCCGACCTGGGTCAGCCCCGGGTCGGACGCGGCCCGCGCGATCCCGAAGTCCGCCGGGTAGGCGAAGTCGCTGGGTGTGACCAGGATGTTCCCCGGCGTGACGTCGCGGTGCGTCACCCCGGCGGCGTGCGCGGCGTCCAGCGCGGCGGCGACCTGACGGATGATGGCGATCGCCCGGGGCGGGACAAGCGGCCCCGCCCGGTGCAGCAGCGAGCCCAGATCGATGCCGTCGACCAAGCGCATCTCCACGAAAAATCGCCCGTCGATCTCGCCGTAGTCGTGGATCGGCACCACGTGCGGTTCGGTCAGCCGTCCGGCGATGTCGGCCTCGCGCTGCAGCCGCGCGCTGAACTCGGGGTTCCCGGAGAACTGCTGCGAGATCAGCTTCAGGCCCACCAGCCGGTGCTTGCGGGTGTCCTCGGCCTCGTACACCTCGCCCATGCCGCCCTGGCGCAGCAGCCGCACCAGGCGGTACGGGCCGAACCACGACCCGACCTGCACGGCCGACCCGTTATCGCTCACCGTCGAGCCTCCTTCGCTCGTCCGTCACGTTCAGTCACGTTGTCAGGAAATCGCATTGACCGCGCTCGACAGCTTCGCCGTGAACGAACCCGGCAGCGGGATGGAACCGTACTGGTCCAGACCGTCCTGGCCCGGACCGATCGCGGCCTGCATGAACGCCTTCACCGCAGACCCCGTCGCCGCGTCGGGATATTTCGAGCAGACGATTTCGTAGGTCGCAAGCACGATCGGGTACGCGCCCTGCTGGGTGGGCCGGTAGAATGACGAGGTGTCCATCACCAAGTCGTTGCCCTGCCCCTGAAAGGTGGCCTCGGCGATGGTCTTTTCGACGGACTCCTTGGTGATGGGCACCGCGTCCGGCCCCGCCGAGGTGGTGATCGACACCATGCTCAGCTGCTTGCCGACCGCGAACGACCACTCGCTGTAGGTGATCGACCCCTCGGTGTTCTGCAGCAGCGCCGAGGTGCCGTTGTTGCCGCTGGCCCCCTGCCCGACGCCGCCGGTGAACATCTCGCTGGTGCCCTTGCCCCAGGCGCCGTTGGACGCCCCGTCCAGGTACTTCTGAAAGTTGGTGGTGCCGGACTTGTCGCTGCGGAAGATCACCGCGATGGGCGTCGACGGCAGGTTGAGGCCCGGATTGACCGCCTTGAGCGCCGGGTCGTCCCACTTGGTGATGGCGCCGTTGAAGATCTTCGCGGCGGTCGGCCCGTCCAGTTTGAGCCCGCTCACCCCGGTGAGGTGGTAGGTCACCGCGATCGGCCCGAACACGATCGGCAGGTCCCAGGCGGGCGAATTGCACCGCGCCGCCGCCCGGTCGGTCTGGCCGGTGGTGGGGTCCAGCGGGATGTCCGAGCCCGCGAGGTCGGTCTGATTGTTCAAGAACTGCGTGACACCGGCGGCCGGTGCGGCGTTCGCGTTGTAGTCCAGCGTGTAGCCCGGGCAGGCCCGGACGTAGGCGTAGACGAACTGCTCGATCGCGTTCTGCTGGGCGGTGGACCCGCTGCCCTTGAGCACCTTCTTGCCGCCGCAGTCCACGTGCGCGCCCGACCCCGACGACGACTTCGAGTCGCCGCCGCACCCCGTCAGCGTCAACGCGGCGGCGGCCAGCAGGCTCAGTACGGCGCCAGATCGAGCGAAACTCACGCAACTCCTCCCGCCCCCGTACGGCCGGGGCCACCAAAAGTCAATCAATCGTGAATATACAAACCCTTGACAGAGGCTGAGAGGTGAATAATGGGGTGAATGAGTGCCGGGCGCACGCCCGGGATCCGGCCGTCGCTCAGGCGCTGGGCAGCCGCACCACCTGAACGAAGAACTCGTCGATCTGCCGGACCGCCTTCATGAACTGGTCCAGGTCGACCGGTTTGGTGACGTAGGTGTTGGCGCGCAGCTTGTAGCTCTTCAGGATGTCCTCCTCGGCCGAGGAGGTGGTGAGCGCCACGACCGGGATCTGGGCCAGGTCGGGGTCGGACTTGATCTTCTCCAGCAGCTGGCGGCCGTCGTATTTGGGCAGGTTCAGGTCCAGCAGGATCAGGTCGGGCCGTGGCGCGTCGGCGAACTCACCGCGCCGGTACAGGTAGTTGAGGCCCTCCTCGCCGTCGTGCGCCACGTGCAGCCTGTTGTTGAGTTTGTTGTGCTCGAAGGCTTCTCGCGTGATCAGCTCGTCTCCCGGGTCGTCCTCGACGGGCAGGATGTCGATGGCTCTATCGGCCGTTGTCACTGCTGCGCTCCTTCCAAAGCGACTGCGTCCGTTTCGTCGACGGGTCCGGGCATGGGCAAACTGAATTCGAATCGGGTCCCGTCGGTGTAGGACGTGTCGATCCGGACGGTGCCGCCGTGGTGCTCGACGATCTTCTGTACCAACGCCAGGCCGACCCCGGTGCCTGCGTACACCTCCCGGCCGTGCAGCCGCTGGAAAATGACGAAGACCTTGTCAGAGAACTCCTCCGGGATGCCGATGCCGTTGTCCGACACGCTCAGCAGCCACTCGCCGTCGTGGGTGCCTTCGCCGGGGGCGCATTCGATGACGACGCGGGGCCGGCGATCCTTGTGCCGGAACTTGATCGCGTTGCCGATCAGGTTGCCACAACATGGTCAGCAGCATCGGGTCCCGACGATCCGCGGCAGTTCGGCGGGGCGCACGATCTCGGCGACGGTTTCCTCGACGGCGGCGGCCAGGTTGGCCAGGCCGGCGTCCAGCGTGGCATCCAGCTGCACCTCGGCCTCGGTGGTGCCCAGCCGGCCCACCCGGGAGAAGGTGAGCAGGTCGTTGATCAGCGCCTGCATCCGTTTGGCGCCGTCGACCGCGAAGCCGATGTATTCCAGGCCGCGCTCGTCGAGCTGGTCGCCGTACCGACGCTCCAGCAGCTGGCAGAACGACGCCACCTTGCGCAGCGGCTCCTGCAGGTCGTGGGAGGCGACGTAGGCGAACTGCTCGAGTTCGGTGTTGGAGCGCCGCAACTCGGCGGCCTGCTCGTCCAGCTGCTCCTGGGCCGACCGCGACACGTCGAGTTCTTCGACCATGCGCTTGCGCATGTTCTCCACGTCGATGGCCATGTCGCGAATGTCCTTGGGCCGCTTGGGCGCAACGATCGTTTCGGCGAAGTTGCCCTCGGTGATGCGCCGGCAGGACGCGGCCAGCTGCGCGATCGGGCGGGTGATGGCGGCGCGGCTGAACAAGCCAAGGAACAGACCCGTCCCCAAAATGGCCAGCACCATGGCACCCAGCACCCAGTCGCGCCAGCCGTTGATCTCGTGCAGCTCGGCGGTCGCATTCGCCAGGTGCGTGTTCTGGGTCTCGAAAAGCGCTCGCAGATGGTCGAATTTGACCTTGCCGAGGTCGGCCGTCGGGGCACTGACGGCGGCGGGGGCCTTGGGGGTGACGCTGGCGATGACGGGTTCGGCGTAGTTGGTCCGCCAGTCGGCGGCGGCCGACTCCACCGCGTCCAGGTCGGCGATCAGCTCGGTGTTGCCGGCGTTGCCGCCCACCAGCCGGCGAATCTCGTCGGCGGCAGCCTGCTCGGTGCGCTGCCCGTCGTAGTAGGGCGCCAGGAACTGCCGGTCCGCGGCGATCAGGTAGACGCGCAGGCCGGTTTCCTGGTCCCGCAGCGCCGCCTGCAGCCGGGCCGCCGCGACCCGCGCCGGCCCGACACCGTCGGCCACCTGCCGCGACACCTGGTCGGTGCGGTGCAGCAGCACCGCACCGACCAGCGCCCCGATCAGCACCGTCGTGCCCATGATCCACAGCACCAGGGCCAGCCATCCCCGCACGGTCAGCTGCGTGAGCCGGAGCGGACGCGGCGCGGTCACGTGATGGTCCTCTTGACGCGCAGCACGGCGATGTCATCGGTGAGGCCGCCGTGCGGCTGGGCCAGTCGCTGGGCGCCGTCGATCAGGGCGTCGACGAACGCCGGGCCGGGGCGATCGACCTGCGAGCGGGCCAGGGCGATCGACCTGCGAGCGGGCCAGGGCGAGCAGGCCGTCCTCACCGAGCCGTTGGGTCCCCTGCCCCGAATACCCCTCGTAGAGCCCGTCGGGGAGCAACAGCAGGCCGTGTCCCGCGGGCAGCCGCAGCTGGTGGCGCGGCCAGTCGTCGGCGCGCAGCCCAAGCGCCGGCCCTCCCGGCGGTTCGACCCATTCCACGGTGCCGCCGCCCTGCAGCAGCATCCCCGGATGGCCGGCGCGGATGACGCTGACCTCGGGGCGCTGCGGCGAGATCTCCAGGCTGAGCACGGTCGCGAAGATCCCGGTGCCGGTGCGTTCGGAGTGCAGCACCCGCTCCAGCTGGCGCATCAGTTCGACGCCGTGCACGCCGGCCAGGGTGAGCGCCCGGAACGCGATCCGCAGCGCCGCCCCCAGGGCCGCCGCATGCGGGCCGTACCCGGCGACGTCGCCGATCAGCACGTACACCGCCCGATCCGGTGTCTGGACCACGTCGTAGAAGTCACCGCACAGCAGCGCGTCCTCGCGGCTGGGCCGGTACCGGGCGACGATGTCCACGCTCGGGTCGTCCAGCAGCAGCGGGGACGGCAGCAGCCCGCGTTCCAGCAGCGCGTTCTCCCGGGCCCGCAGCTGGGTGGCGTGCAGGTCGGCGGCGATCAGCTCGGCGCGTTTGCGCTCGATCGCATACAGCAGCGCGCGGCGCAGCATCTCCGGCTCCACCCGGCCCTTGACCAGGTAGTCCTGGGCGCTGGCGGCCACCGCGGGGGCCCCGAAGTACCCGTCGTTCAGCCCGGTCAGCACCACGATCGGGACGGTGGCGTCGAGCTTGGCGATGCGGTTCAACGCGTCGATCCCGCTGGCGTCGGGCAGGTGCAGATCCAGCAGCACGCAATCGGGCCGGGTGGATTCCAGCTCACGTTCGGCGTGCGCCATCGACTGCGCCCACACCACCCGGATGTCGGTGACGAGTTCCTCCACCAGCACCGCGTCGCCGCGGTCGTCCTCGACCAGCAACACCGACAACGGCTTCAGCGACTGCCGCTGCGCGGCCGGCGTGACCGCGGCCTGTGCTGGTATCAATTCCCGGCCATCTGTGGACGGGCATGGGAAGTCACGTTCTGCACTGCAGACCCCCTGGCCGCGATGAGACCCATTGCTGTGTGGCGTTGCGTGGACGGGTGGCCGGTGCCTGTTTACGGCCGTCGGCCTGGACTTCACCCACCGGGGAAATCCTATGCGGTACCGCTGGGCTTTTCCCAACAGCCACGCGCAACGCTCAGCACAACAGCGCCCGCGACATCACCACCCGCTGAATCTGATTGGTGCCCTCGTAGATCTGGGTGATCTTGGCGTCGCGCATCATCCGCTCGACCGGGAAGTCCTGCGTGTACCCGTAGCCGCCGAACAGCTGCACCGCGTCCGTGGTCACCTCCATCGCGACGTCGGACGCCAAGCACTTCGACGCCGCGGAGATGAACCCCAGATGCGATTCGCCGCGCTCGGCGCGGGCGGCGGCGTGGTACACCATCAGCCGGGCCGACTCCACCTTCATCGCCATGTCGGCGAGCATAAACTGCACACCCTGGTTGTCGCTGACCGGGCGGCCGAACTGCTTGCGCTCCTTGGTGTATGCGATGGCGGCGTCCAGCGCGCCCTGCGCGATCCCGACGGCCTGGGCGCCGATGGTGGGCCGGGTGTGGTCCAGCGTCGCCAGCGCGGTCTTGAAGCCGGTGCCCGGCTCGCCGATGATCCGGTCGCCCGGGATGCGGCAGTTCTCGAAGTACAGCTCCGTGGTAGGCGAGCCCTTGATGCCGAGCTTCTTCTCCTTCGGCCCGACGGTGAAACCCTCGTCGTCCTTGTGCACCATGAACGACGAAATGCCGTTGGCGCTCTTGTCCGGATCGGTCACGGCCATCACCGTGTACCAGCTCGACTTGCCGCCGTTGGTGATCCAGCACTTGGCGCCGTTGAGGATCCAGTCGTCCCCGTCGGCACGGGCCCGGGTGCGCATCGACGCCGCGTCGCTGCCGGCCTCGCGCTCGGAGAGCGCGTAGGACGCCATCGCCGAGCCGTCCGCGATCGACGGCAGCACCTGCTTCTTCAGCTCGTCGGAGCCGCGCAAAATCAGCCCCATGGTGCCCAGCTTGTTGACCGCAGGGATCAGCGACGCCGAGGTGTCGACGCGGGCGACCTCCTCGATGACGATGCAGGCCGCCACCGAGTCGGCACCCTGCCCGCCGTACTCCTCCGGCACGTGCACGGCGTTGAACCCCGCCGCGTTCAACGCCTCCAGCGCCTCCTGCGGGAACCGGGAGTTCTCGTCCACGTCGGCGGCGTGCGGAGCGATCTCCTTTTCCGCCAGCGCCCGGATCGCCGCCCGCAGCTCCTGGTGCTCCTCGGGCAGTTGGAACAGATCGAAGTCGGGGTTTCCGGCCCATCCAGCCATCTCTAACGCCTCCTAGTGCTACTGACCGGTAACTTTACCGAGCAGCCTTTGCAGCGCCTCATCCTTGGCCCGCACGCTGTCGGCCAGCTGGGTCTGGAACTCGACGATGCGGCCCCGCAGCCCCGGGTCGGAGGCGCCGAGGATGCGCACCGCCAGCAGGCCGGCGTTGCGGGCGCCGCCGATGGAGACGGTGGCCACCGGCACCCCCGCGGGCATCTGCACGATCGACAGCAGCGAGTCCAGCCCGTCCAGCCGGGCCAGCGGCACCGGGACCCCGATCACCGGCAGCGGCGTCGCCGAGGCGACCATGCCGGGCAGGTGGGCGGCGCCGCCAGCGCCTGCGATGATCACCTCGATGCCCCGCCCGGCCGCGTCGCGCGCGTAGTCGAACATCACCCCCGGCGTGCGGTGCGCCGAGACCACCCGCACCTCGGCAGGCACGTCAAACTCGGCCAGCGCGGCCGCGGCGTCGGCCATCACCGACCAGTCGCTGTCGCTGCCCATGATCACCGCGACGCGAGGAGCTTCGGTCACGCTCATTGATGCCGCTCCTGTTCGTGTGGGTCCCATCCGTCCGTCCACTGCCCGTGGGACAGCCAGTGCGCCGCCAGCTCGGCGCGCCGCAACAGCGCGGCCAGCTCCGCCGTGTCGGCGGCGGGGAAGTCGCCGAGGAAGTTGATGTGACCGACCTTGCGGCCGGGGCGTTCCGCCTTGCCGTACAGGTGCACCCGGGCGTCGGGCATGCGCGCGAACAGGTGGTGCAGCCGCTCGTCGACGCTCATCCGCGGCCGCTCCCGGGCGCCCAGCACGTTGGCCATCACGGTGACCGGCGCCAGCGCGTCGGTGTCGCCGAGCGGATAGTCCAGCACCGCGCGCAGGTGCTGCTCGAACTGGCCGGTGAGCGACCCGTCCATGGTCCAGTGCCCGGAGTTGTGCGGGCGCATCGCCAGCTCGTTGACCAGCAGCGCGCCGTCGGTGGTTTCGAACAGTTCCACGGCCAGCACGCCGACCACCCCGAGCTCGCCGGCCAGCCGCAGCGCCAGCCGTTGCGCGTCGGCGGCCAGGTCCTCGCCCAGGCCGGGGGCGGGCGCGATCACCTGCACGCAGATGCCGTCGCGTTGCACCGTCTCGACCACCGGCCACGCCGCGCCCTGCCCGAACGGCGACCGGGCCACCAGCGCGGACAGCTCCCGGCGCAGGCTCACCTGTTCCTCGGCCAGCACCGGCACGCCGTCGGCCAGGAAGGCGGCCGCGATCTCCCGGGCGTGCACCGGGTCGCGGGCCATCCGCACGCCGCGCCCGTCGTAGCCGCCGCGGACCGCCTTGACCACCCCCGGGCCGCCGACCCGCCGGGCGAAGGCGTCAAGCTCGTCGAGGCTGTTGATCTCGGCGTACCGCGGTACCGGCACACCCAGGGATTCCAGCCGCCGCCGCATCACCAGCTTGTCCTGCGCGTGCACGAGGACCTGCGGCGGCGGCGCCACGTTGACGCCCTCGGCGACCAGCTTGTCCAGCAGTTCGCCCGGCACGTGCTCGTGGTCGAAGGTCAACACGTCGGCGCCCGCGGCCACCCGGCGCAGGTCCTCCAGGTCGGTGTGCGAGCCGATCACCACGTCGGACGCGACCAGCGCGGCCGACTCGTCGGCGGCCGTGGCCAGCACCCGCAGCGACTGGCCCAGCGTGATCGCGGCCTGGTGGGTCATCCGGGCGAGCTGGCCGCCGCCGACCATGGCGACGACGGGGACGGCGCGGGGAAAGGCTCGGGGCGCCGCTTTCGCGGAGGCGGCGCCCGGCGGGCGGGTACTCGGCACGGCCATCATGGTGTCACGGCGGACAACCGGGTGCTAAATGCCGACTGCCGCAGTGTTGAGCGGGGCTGACACAGAATTGTTATGTACGACTTCGTGTCGATTTTGTGTCCGTCCATAGACTGACATGTTGTGTCCTTCACCGAAGCCACGATCGCGCGTTTGCCCAGGCTTTTGCAGCCCTATTTGCTACGCCACCACGAGCTGATCAAATTCGCCATCGTCGGCGGCACCACATTCGTCACCGACTCGGCGATTTTCTACACGCTGAAGCTCACCATTCTGGAGCCCAAACCGGTGACCGCCAAGGTGATCGCGGGCATCGTGGCGGTCATCGCGTCCTACGTGCTGAACCGGGAATGGAGCTTCCGCAATCGCGGCGGGCGCGAACGTCACCACGAGGCGCTGCTGTTCTTCGCGTTCAGCGGGGTCGGGGTACTGCTGTCCATGGCGCCGCTGTGGTTCTCCAGCTACGTGTTGCAGCTGCGCCAGCCCACGGTGTCGCTGACGGTGGAGAACGTCGCCGACTTCATCTCGGCCTACATCATCGGCAACCTGCTGCAGATGGCGTTCCGGTTCTGGGCGTTCCGGCGCTGGGTGTTCCCCGACCAGTTCGCCCGCGACCCCGACAAGGCGCTGGAGTCCGCCCTCACCGCCGGCGGTATCGCCGAGATCTTCGAGGACGCGTTCGAGGACGACGGCGGCAACGTCACGCTGTTGCGGGCCTGGCGCAACCGGGCCGACCGGCTGACTCAGCTGGGCGATTCCTCCGAACCCAGGGTGTCGAAGACCTCGTGATACAGCAGCGCGTGCACCTCGCGCAGCCGCGGAATGTCGTGGAACTCCAACGGATCCTGTGACGCCGACTCGATGATCAGCGTGCCGGTGCGCAGCATCCGCTCGGTGATCCGGTCGCGGAACTCCACGCTGTTGATCCGGGCCAGCGGAATGTCGATGCCGGTGCGGGTGGCCACGCCGTGCCGGAACATCACCCGCCGGTTGGTCACCACGAAATGGGTGGTCAGCCAGCCGAAGAAGGGCCACAGCGTCAGCCAGCCGACGATCACCAGCCAGATCCCCCAGATCACGCCGTGGATGATGTTCTTGGCGAGCTGCTCGAAGTGCGTCGAGTCGAGGTAACCCGAGCCGAACGCCGCCAGCCCGGTGCCGAGGACGAGCACCAGCACCGGCCCGATCAGCCGCTTCCAGTGCGGGTGGCGGTGCACGATGACGTGTTCGCCGGCGGCCAGAACGTTATCCGGGTAGCCCATGCCCGCCGACCTTAGCCGGGCCCGGCGCCGGGCGGGTTGCAGCTAGCGCAGATGCACCACGTCGCCGGCGGCGACGACGACGGTTTGCCCGCCGCTGTCCAGACACAGCCGGCCCTGGTCGTCGATGCCGCTGGCGGTGCCCTCGACGTGTTTGCCACCGGGCAGGTCGGCGCGCACCCGGGTGCCGATGGTCAGGCTGCGGGCCCGGTAGTCGGCGGCCAGCGCCCAGTCCGCCCCGCGCGCGGCCTGCCAGCTGACGATGCGCCGGCCGAGCTCGCGCAACAGCCCGGACACCAGCGCCGTGCGGTCGGGCGCGGCCACCCCGAGGTCGAGCAGCGAGGTGGCGCCGGGGCCGTCGATCTCGTCGGCGCACTGAGTCACGTTGAGCCCCAAGCCGATAACCACCACCGGCTTGGACACCTCGGCGAGGATTCCGGCCAGCTTGCCCGGCGAGCCAGCCGGCCCGGCCAGCACGTCGTTGGGCCACTTCAGCCCGACCGCCACCCCCGCCGGCTGCAGCAACGGGGCCACCGTGTCGACCACCGCCACCCCGGTGGCCAGCGGCAGCCAGCCCCACCCTGCGGCTGGGACGTCGACGACGCTGACCCCGACCGACATGGTGACCTGGGCGCGCGGCGTGGCCGACCAGCCCCGGCCGTGCCGCCCCCGCCCGGCGGTCTGGTGCTCGGCGATCAGCACCGCCCCGGCGACGTCGTCGCCCGCCGCCGCGCGCGCCAGCAGGTCGGCGTTGGTGGAGCCGGTCTGCTCGACGACGCCGAGCCGGCGCCAGCCCAGCCCGGTGCCGATCAGTTCGGCGCGCAGCGCGGCGGCGTCCAACGGGGCTCGAAGCTGGTCTCGGTCGGTCACCGGACCCAGCCTAGAACTCACGGCCGGCGGTCGCGCATGTCCAGCACGGCCAGATGGCTGAACAGCATGCTGGTTCCGATCGGGTTGCCTCCGCCGGGATAGCGGGATAGGTGGTGCCGCGCTGGGGGCGGCCATGGTGTTGCTCGCCTCGTACAGCCCGGGATGGGCCGGCCGGCGGTGTCCAGCACGCGGGCCGCAGTGTCGGTGCGCAGACCGCCCTTGGTGCCCAGATCGGAGACGCCGAACGCGGCGGCGTGATACGGCGGTGTGTCGATGGGCACCAGCGGGGAGGCGCCCGCGGAGAAGGCCCGGTCGAACGCCTCGTCGCCCCGGCCGAAGTCCCCGTCGACACCGGAGGCGGCAAACCCGTTGAACCGCAACACCGTTCCCGTCAGCCGCTGCGCGGGAACGCCGATCTTGGCGGCCAGCTCGGGCAGGCTGTCCGCGGTGTGCCACAAGCCGGCGGCGACGTACCGCTCGGTCTCGACGAGGGAGACGTTGGTCGCCTTCACCGGCGGCACCGCACCCTCACTTATCATCGTAGATCATCCAGTACGGCAGCCTGAGCGACCCGTCCCGCAGTTGGGCCAGGATCTGCCGGCCGGCCCGGTCGTAGACCATGGACTCGTTGACGAACCGGTCGCCGGACTGGTTGACGAAGATGCCGCCGGTGAACCACAGCGCGAACGCCGAGCGGCCGTCGGGATGGGTCAGGCCCGGCGACCACCACGCCTGGTCCAGCAGGTCGGTGTCGGCGCCGACGGCGATGCCCGCCTGCAGCGCCAGGCCGCGACTTCCCGGGCCGCCCATGGTGTCTCGCGCCTGCCCCGGCACCCCGTAGGCGCGGCGCAAGTCCGGGTTGGCCTCAAAGCCCCCGGCGGCCAGCAGCACCCCGCGCCGGGCGCGGACGGCGCGGCGCTCACCGCCGGTCTCGACCACCGCGCCGACCACCCGGCCGTCGGTGCGCACGAGCTCCACCAGGGCGGTGTCGCGCCGCAGCGTGGCCGTCGGAAACTCGCCGATGGCCCGCAGTAACCGGGCGATCAGGGCGCGGCCGCCGATGTAGTGGTCGGCCGGGGGGCTCGGCGCCGGGCCGATCGGTGTCCAAGGGCCCGCGGATCGCCGCGCGGAATTCGGGGGGCGGCGGCCACCGGCAGCGGCTTGGCGGCGATGTGGCGTTGGCCGTCCAGCCGCGCCTTGGGCGCCTTGCCGTAGTAGTCGGGCCAGGGCAACGGCACGAACGCCAGGTGGGGGTCGGCCTCCAGGTATTCGATCAGCGGGGCCCGCGCACATAGGTTTCCTGCAGCTCGCGCGGGGTGCGGTCGCCGACCACGGCGTGGTAGTAGGTGAGCGCGTCCTCGATAGTGTCGTCGGTGCCCACGCCGATCAGCACCGGATTGCACGGGAACCAGACATCGCCGCCGCCCGAATAGGCGGTCGTGCCACCGAATTTCGACGTCGCCTCGACGGGCAGCACCTCGAGGCCCTCGCGCGCTGCGGTATAGGCGCCGGTGACGCCGCCGGCACCGGATCCCGCCACCAGAACGTCGCACTCCGCGGTCCACTGCACCGTGCCCATAGTCAGCGCAGCCTATCCGCGCCGCTAAGCTCGTCTCCCATGACGAGCGTTACCGACCACACCGCCGAACCCGCCGCGGAACACTCCATCGACATCCACACCACCGCGGGCAAGCTGGCCGAGCTGCACAAGCGCCGCGAGGAGTCGCTGCACCCGGTGGGTGAAGAGGCCGTCGAGAAGGTGCACGCCAAGGGCAAGCTGACCGCCCGCGAGCGGATCCTGGCCCTGCTCGACGAGGACTCGTTCGTGGAGCTGGACGCGCTGGCCCGGCACCGCAGCAAGAACTTCGGCCTGGAGAACAACCGCCCGCTCGGCGACGGCGTGATCACCGGCTACGGCACCATCGACGGCCGCGACGTGTGCATCTTCAGCCAGGACGCCACCGTGTTCGGCGGCAGCCTGGGCGAGGTGTACGGCGAGAAGATCGTCAAGGTGCAGGAGCTGGCCATCAAGACGGGCCGCCCGCTGATCGGCATCAACGACGGCGCCGGCGCCCGCATCCAGGAGGGCGTCGTCTCGCTGGGCCTCTACAGTCGCATCTTCCGCAACAACATCCTGGCCTCGGGCGTCATCCCACAGATCTCGCTGATCATGGGCGCGGCCGCCGGCGGGCACGTCTACTCCCCCGCCCTGACCGACTTCGTCGTCATGGTCGACCAGACCAGCCAGATGTTCATCACCGGACCCGACGTCATCAAGACCGTCACCGGTGAGGACGTCACCATGGAAGAGCTGGGCGGCGCGCACACCCACATGGCCAAGTCGGGCACCCTGCACTACGTGGCCTCGGGCGAGCAGGACGCCTTCGACTGGGTCCGCGACCTGCTCAGCTACCTGCCGCCCAACAACGCCACCGACCCGCCCCGCTACGCCGAGCCGCACCCGGCAGGGGCCATCGAGGAGAACCTCACCGACGAGGACCTCGAGCTGGACACGCTGATCCCGGACTCGCCCAACCAGCCCTACGACATGCACGAGGTGATCACCCGGATCCTCGACGACGACGAGTTCCTGGAAATCCAGGGCGGTTACGCGCAGAACATCGTCGTCGGGTTCGGCCGCATCGACGGCCGGCCGGTCGGGATCGTGGCCAACCAGCCCACCCAGTTCGCCGGCTGCCTGGACATCAACGCCTCGGAGAAGGCGGCGCGGTTCGTGCGGACCTGCGACTGCTTCAACATCCCGATCATCATGCTGGTCGACGTCCCGGGCTTTCTGCCGGGCACCGGCCAGGAGTACAACGGCATCATCCGGCGCGGCGCCAAGCTGCTGTACGCCTACGGCGAGGCCACCGTCCCCAAGATCACCGTGATCACCCGCAAGGCCTACGGCGGCGCCTACTGCGTGATGGGCTCCAAGGACATGGGCTGCGACGTCAACATCGCCTGGCCGTCGGCGCAGATCGCGGTGATGGGCGCCTCGGGTGCGGTCGGGTTCATCTACCGCAAGCAGCTGGCCGAGGCCGCGAAGAAGGGCGAGGACGTCGACGCGCTGCGGCTGCAGCTGCAGCAGGAGTACGAGGACACCCTGGTCAACCCGTACGTCGCCGCCGAGCGCGGCTACGTCGACGCGGTGATCCCGCCGTCGCACACCCGCGGCTACATCGCCACCGCGCTGCGGCTGCTGGAACGCAAGATCGCCCACCTGCCCCCCAAGAAGCACGGGAACATTCCGCTATGAGTTCCGCCACGAGTGACGAAACCGGTTCGGCCGCAACAGAAGCCGCGCCGCACGAGCCGCACATCCAGATCCTCAAGGGTGAACCCACCGTCGAGGAGGTGGCCGCGCTGGTCACGGTGCTGGGATGCGCCGGCGGCGCGCCGGAGCCCGAGCAGCCCGAGAAGACTCGCTGGGGCCTTCCGGTCGACCGGCTGCGCTTCGCGATGTCCAACTACCAGCGGCTGACCATGCAGCAGATGACGCACCTGAGGCGTTGACCCGCCTGGTGCTGGCCTCGGCCTCGGCCGGCCGGCTCAAGGTGCTGCGCCAGGCGGGGTGGACCCGCTGGTCGTAGTGTCCGGGGTGGACGAGGATGCGGTGATCGCCGCGCTGGGGCCGGATGCGTCGCCCGGCGCCGTGGTGTGCGCGCTGGCGACGGCCAAGGCCGACCGGGTGGCCGGCGTGCTTCAGGCCGGCGTCGCCGCCGATTGCGTTGTGGTCGGCTGTGATTCGATGCTGTTCATCGACGGCGTGCTGTGCGGCAAACCGGGCTCGGCCGACGCCGCGCTGCGCCAGTGGCGCCGCATCGGCGGGCGGTCCGGCGGGCTGTACACCGGGCACTGCCCGTTGCGGCTGCGCGACGGCGATATCACCCACTGCGAAGTCGAATAAGATTGCACCACAGTGCATTTCGCCCCTCCCGCCGAGGCGGACCTGCGGGCGTACGTGGCCGGCGGCTTCACCCTGGACGGCCTGGGCGGCTGGTTCGTCGACGGGATCGACGGCGACCCGTCCAACGTGATCGGCGTCGCCTGCCGCTGCTGCGGACCCTGCTGGCGCGGGTGGGACTGCCGATGTCCGCGCTGTGGGCGGCCAACTGACGCCCAACGTCGAGTTGTTGGGCCGAAAACCCGAAATCCCGACCACAAGTCGACGTTGGCGCGCTGTGCCACCGACAAAGTCGACGTTGGGCCCCGAGCAACGAGATGGGTAGGCTCGAAACCGTGCCACTACCGCCCGATCCACACCCGTCCCTGCAGGAATACGCGCACCCCGAGCGCCTGGTGACCGCCGACTGGCTGTCGGCCAACCTGGGCGCGCCCGGCCTGGTGACCGCCGAGTCCGACGAGGACGTGCTGCTCTACGACGTCGGCCACATCCCCGGCGCGGTCAAGATCGACTGGCACACCGACCTCAACGACCCGCGGGTACGCGACTACATCGACGGCGCGCGGTTCGCCGAGCTGATGGACCGCAAGGGCATCTCCCCAGACGACACCGTGGTGATCTACGGCGACAAGAGCAACTGGTGGGCGGCCTACGCGCTGTGGGTGTTCACCCTGCTCGGCCACCCCGACGTGCGGCTGCTCAACGGCGGGCGCGACCTGTGGCTGGCCGAACGCCGCGAGACCACCCTGGACGTGCCCACCAAGACCTCCACCGGCTACCCCGTCGTCACCCGCAACGACGCGCCCATCCGCGCCTTCAAGGACGACGTGCTGGCCATCCTGGGCAGCCAGCCGCTGATCGACGTCCGCTCCCCCGACGAGTACACCGGCAAGCGCACCCACATGCCGGAGTATCCCGAGGAGGGCGTGCTGCGCGGCGGTCACATCCCCACCGCCCGGTCCATCCCGTGGGCCAAGGCGGTCGACGAGAGCGGGCGTTTCCGCAGCCGCGCGGAACTCGAGGAGCTCTACGGGTTCCTCCGGCCCGACGACAAGACCGTGGTGTACTGCCGCATCGGCGAGCGGTCCAGCCACACCTGGTTCGTGCTGACGCATTTGCTGGGCAAGCCGGGGGTGCGCAACTACGACGGGTCGTGGACCGAATGGGGAAACACCGTGCGCACCCCGATCGTGGCGGGCGAGGAGCCCGGTCAGGCGCCGGCGGGAGTGTGATGGCGGCGCGATGAGCATCCCCGCGCCGCTGGCCGAAGTGGTGTCCGACTTCGCCGAAGTGCAGGGCCAGGGCAAGCTGGCGCTGCTGCTGGAATTCGCCAACGAACTCCCCCCCCCCCCCCCCCCCCCCCCCGCTGCCGCCGAAGCTCGAGGAGGCGGCCATGGAGCCGGTGCCTGAATGCCAGACGCCGCTGTTCATGCACGTCGACGCCGGCGACCGGAACCGGGTGCGGCTGCACTTTTCCGCACCCGCCGAATCGCCCACCACCCGGGGCTTCGCCGCGATCCTGGCCACCGGTCTGGACCGGCCAGCCCGCCGCCGACATCCTCGCGGTGCCAGAGGATTTTTATGATGACCTCGGGCTGGCCACGCTGATCAGCCCGCTGCGATTGCGCGGCCTGTCGGCGATACTCGCCCGGATCAAGCGCAGGCTGCGCGAGTCGCCCGGCTAAATCCGGACCGCCTGCATCGGCCCAACGGTGCGGCGCTTAAACTTCCGGAGAACTCGTAGTAAGAAATTCTCTTAGAGAAGCCCCGCAGCAATACGTCTGCCGATATGCCAAACAGGAGGCGCAGTGGCCAGTCACGCCAGCTCGAGGATCTCCAAGGTGCTCGTCGCCAACCGCGGCGAGATCGCTGTCCGGGTGATCCGCGCGGCCCGCGATGCGGGCCTGTCCAGCGTGGCGGTGTACGCCGAACCGGATGCCGACGCGCCGCACGTCCGGCTGGCCGACGAGGCGTTCGCTCTGGGTGGTCAGACGTCGGCCGAGTCCTACCTGGACTTCGGCAAGCTGCTCGACGCAGCCGCCAAGTCCGGGGCCAACGCCATCCACCCCGGCTACGGCCTCCTGTCCGAGAACGCCGACTTCGCCCAGGCCGTGATCGACGCCGGGCTGATCTGGATCGGCCCCAGCCCGCAGTCCATCCGCGACCTCGGTGACAAGGTCACCGCCCGCCACATCGCCGCCCGCGCGCAGGCGCCGCTGGTGCCCGGCACCCCCGACCCGGTCAAGGACGCCGACGAGGTGGTGGCCTTCGCCAAGGAGTACGGCGTGCCGATCGCCATCAAGGCCGCGTTCGGCGGCGGCGGCAAGGGCATGAAGGTGGCCCGCACCATCGAGGAGATCCCCGAGCTATACGAGTCGGCGGTGCGCGAGGCCGTCGCGGCGTTCGGCCGCGGCGAGTGCTTCGTCGAGCGCTACCTGGACAAGCCGCGCCACGTCGAGGCCCAGGTGATCGCCGACCAGTACGGCAACGTCGTCGTCGCCGGCACCCGCGACTGCTCGCTGCAGCGCCGGTTCCAGAAGCTGGTCGAGGAGGCGCCGGCGCCGTTCCTGTCGGACGCGCAGCGCAAGGAGATCCACGAGTCGGCCAAGCGGATCTGCAAGGAGGCCCACTACTACGGCGCCGGCACCGTCGAATATCTGGTCGGCCAGGACGGTCTGACCTCCTTCCTGGAGGTCAACACCCGTCTGCAGGTCGAGCACCCGGTCACCGAGGAGACCGCCGGGATCGACCTGGTGCTGCAGCAGTTCAAGATCGCCAACGGCGACAAGCTGGACATCACCGAGGACCCGGAGCCGCGCGGGCACGCCATCGAGTTCCGGATCAACGGCGAGGACGCCGGGCGCAACTTCCTGCCCGCGCCCGGCCCGGTCGCCCTCTACGACATCCCCACCGGGCCCGGGGTGCGGCTGGACTCCGGCGTCGAGGCCGGCTCGGTGATCGGCGGGCAGTTCGACTCGATGCTGTCCAAGCTGATCGTGTACGGCGCCGACCGGCGGCAGGCGCTGGCCCGCGCCCGCCGCGCCCTGGACGAGTTCCACGTCGAGGGCCTGGCCACCGTCATCCCGTTCCACCGCACCGTGGTGCGCGACCCGGCCTTCATCGGTGACGACAACGGGTTCGCGGTGCACACCCGCTGGATCGAGACCGAGTGGAACAACACCGTCGAGCCGGTCACCGGTGGCGAGCCCCTGGACGACGAGGACGCCCGGCCCCGCCAGAAGGTGGTGGTGGAGGTCGGCGGCCGCCGGCTCGAGGTGTCGCTGCCCGGGGATCTGGCCCTGTCCAACGGGGGCTCGGCCGACCCGGCCGGCGTGATCCGCAAGAAGCCCAAGCCGCGCAAGCGGAGCGGGCACGGCGGCGCGACGGCCTCCGGCGACGCGGTCACCGCACCCATGCAGGGCACCGTGGTCAAGGTCGCGGTCGAGGAGGGCCAGGAGGTCTCCGCCGGCGACCTGGTGGTGGTGCTCGAGGCGATGAAGATGGAGAACCCGGTCACCGCGCACAAGGACGGCGTCATCACCGGCCTTGCGGTCGAGGCCGGCGCCGCCATCACCCAGGGCACGGTGCTCGCCGAGATCAAGTAGGGCTCCGGCGAGAGATTTCACCGACGGCGTTGTCGCGCCCGGGCGCCGGGAGTAGGGTTACCGGCAAGGTTGAGTTCACAGCCGCCCGGGATGCGTCGATGACGTGGGGGGAGGCTGAGTTCCCTGCCCCCGCCGAACTTTTCCGGCATCGCCGCCGTGTTCCACAGCACGATCTCCGCACGGGATGGAGTCAGCGATGTCTGTGGCCCAATCTTGGCAGCAAAGCCGCACCGTACAATTCACGGCTCGGTGGGGGCTGACCGGGACCCTGATCACCGTCGACGGCGAACTCGACGCCGCCAACGCCGATCAGCTCGCCGCCTACGTGCAACAGAGCGTCAACCGTTCCCGCCGCGTGATCCTGGACCTGCGTGGCCTGAATTTCATTGGAACCGCCGGTTTTTCGGCCCTGCATCGGATCAACGTGATCTGCTCGGCGGCCCAGACGTCGTGGGCCATGGCGCCCAGCCCCGCGGTGGCGCGGCTGCTGCGGCTGTGCGGCCCGGACGGCACGTTGCCGGTGAACCACCCCGAACCGAGCCGCTGCTGGAGCCGCGGCGGGCCGACGACGACGAATCGCCCGGGCCGCTACTGCAATTGGTCACGAAGCCGCGTTAGCGACTTGGCCGGCAGCCGCGACACGTGCATCTGCGAGATGCCCACCCGCTCGGCGATCTAGGTTTGGGTCATCGACTCGAAGAACCGCAACACCAGCACGGTGCGTTCGCGTTCGGGCAGCGCCTCGAGCAACGGTCGCAGCGACTCCGGGTCCTCGATCCGGTCCAGCCCGGTGTCCACGTCGCCCAGCGTGTCGGCGATCGCGCGGACTTCCTCCTCTTCGCGGCCCCCGCCGCTATCGATGGACAAGGTGTTGTAGGAGCTGCCGGCGACCAGCCCCTCGACCACCTCTTCGCGGTCCATCTCCAGCTCCGCGGCCAGCTCGGTCGCGGTCGGCGCCCGGCCCAGCCGCTGCGACAGGTCGGCGGTCGCGGTGCCCAGCCTCAGGTGCAGCTCCTTGAGCCGCCGCGGCATCTTCACCGACCAGCTGTCGTCCCGGAAGTGCCGGCGAACCTCACCCATGATGGTGAGCACCGCGAACGAGACGAAGTCGGAGCCGACGTCGACGTCGAACCGGACCACCGCGTTGACCAGGCCGACGCGGGCCACCTGAACCAGGTCGTCGCGGGGCTCGCCGCGGCCCTCGAAGCGGCGCGCGATGTGGTCGGCCAGCGGCAGGCACCGCTCGACGATCTTGTCCCGTTGACGCTGAAACTCCATCGAGTCGGGCTCGGCAGTGGCCAACTCACGGAACATGTCCGGGACATCGGCGTATTCGTTTGGGCGAGAAACCGAACCGCCGGCAGCTTGCGCTGTCACCTGCTGGAGGCCGCCCGTCGCGCCGTCAGTGTGATGCCGAAGACACTGCCGGCTTCGTTGGGTTCGAGACCGTCATGGAAAGTCTGAACGTCGTCGGCCAAAGACGTCAGCACGTGCCAGCTGAAGCTGCCGGGCGCCACCACGTCGTGGGTGTCGCATGCCGCGGAAGCCTCGACCACTAATTGGTCGTCTTGCGGGTCGACCACGACGATCAGCGTCGCGTCGGGAGTGGCGGAGCGAATCAACCGGGTGCACACTTCGTCGACCGCGAGCCGCAGGTCCGCCACCGCATCGAAATCCAGATCCTCGAAAGTGCCGATGGCGCCGACCAGGGTGCGCAGCATCGCGAGGTTTTCCAGCCGCGCGGCGACATGGAGTTCGACGGCGCGGTGGCCGCGCGGACGCTTGTCAGCGTGCAATCCAGCATCCTTCATATTGTCTCCCGGCAATGTTCGACTGACACTACTACTGCTCTGCAGCCCACCGTGGACCGTGCGTTCGAGCCGGTTAGTCATGATCGCCGCCGGGAGTTCCGC
Organism: Mycobacterium lepraemurium; assembly: GCA_002291465.1. Lineage (GTDB taxonomy): Bacteria > Actinomycetota > Actinomycetes > Mycobacteriales > Mycobacteriaceae > Mycobacterium > Mycobacterium avium. The sequence continues at coordinate 3,461,698 of CP021238.1, forward strand.
CCGGGGTGGACGGGCCTGACCCCACCGACATGGTCGCGACGCGCCGCCTGCGACGCGTCGCGGTGATCGCCGGGATCACGCTGGACGTATTGATTGTCGTCGCAGCAGGCATTTATGTCGGGGTGTTCGTGATTGTGTCCCCGATGATGGGGTGACGTTCGATTTCGAGGTGACGCGACCGTTTCGGCACTCATCATGGTGCCACCTTGATACCCGCTCGACGCGGCCCGTAACCGCGGATTCGGCTATCCCGCAAAATTTCAGGGCGGCAGCCGTCGCGGCTGCCCCGGCGGCCGGCGACCCGGCCGGCGAGGCCCGGAAACACCGGGGCAACTCGGCGCCGTCAGCTGGCCGGCCACTGCCTGTGCACCTCGGGATGTTCGGCGTACCAGCGGTCGGCGATCCGGCGGATCCGGCGGTGCTCCACGGCCAACCAAACCAGCCCTAGCACCGCGGCGATGACCGCCGTGACGCCGGCCTTCATGCCCTCGTGATGATGTCCGGTGGCAAACGCCGCAAGGCTTCCGCAGGCTCCGACGACGCCCGCGACGACTAAATAAATACCCCGGCCAGTGCAGGACGTCGATCAGCGGACTCGCCGGCGAGCGGCCGCGTGGTCCTCTAAATGGTCGACGGGGTCGTGAAAGGTGTCTCCCATGGCTGCTCCTCACCGCACCCTCAACGTTAGATCGCGGCCGGGCAAAGCTGAAGGGCAAAGCTACAGGGCCAGCACCGGACCGGCGATCGGGGCGACTCCCATGGCCACCATCAGCGCCATCACGGTCAGCAGGAACCAGCCCGCGCCGTGCCAGCCCCACCAGGTGCCGCGGGCCTTCCACACCCGGTAGGTGCGCACGAACACCCAGATCCCGCCGGCCAACGCGATCAGCGGGCCGCCGAACGCCAGCCGCGTGCGCTGGGGCGGCCCACACGCGACGGTGTCCACACCGCCGGTCGAGCAGGTGCTCACCCACACCGCGGCGATCAGCAGGAAGCCGACGGCGCCGGCCGCGCACAGCACGGCGAACCGGATGGCGGCGTGCACCTCACGGTCTTCCTGGCCCAGGCGATCACTGCCCGACCGCTCGTCTGCCTTCTGCATCGTCCTCACTCCCCCGGCTCGGCCCCCCGTCTTGTTTCATCGCTGCCCGCCCCGCAATGGTTACGGCGGCCCGACGGCGGCCGGTAGGCACCTCGGCGGCCCGCGGACGCGCCGCCCCTGGAGGCCGCGCGGCGGCAGCGCAATGCGCACGGGATCAGATACCCGCCGGCAAACCCGGGTAAACCGGTCCGGGTCGCTAGCCCAGGGTCGGCAGCGCGTCGCGGACCGCCCCGATCGCCGCATCGATCTCGCCGCGCGAGACGGTCAGCGCCGGGCGGAACCGCACCCCGTCGTCGCCCGTAGGCAACACGATCACCCCATCTCGCCACAGCCGGCCGATCAGCTCGTCGCGGTCCGCCGTGGTGGGCAGGCTGAACGCGCACATCAACCCGCGGCCGCGGACGTCGAGCACCAGGCCGGGGAACTCGCGGGCCAGGTCGTGCAGACCGCGCAGCAGGTAGCCGCCCTGCCGGGCGGCGTGCTCGAACAACTCGTCGGCCTCGATCACCTCCAGGATGCGACGGGCCCGCACCATGTCGGCCAGGTTGCCGCCCCAGGTGGAATTCAGCCGCGACGACACCGCGAACACGTTGTCGGCCACCTCGTCGACCCGGCGGCCGGCCATGATCCCGCACACCTGGGTCTTCTTGCCGAACGCCACCACGTCGGGCTGCACACCGAATTGCTGGTAGGCCCAGGCGGTTCCGGTCAACCCGCAGCCCGTCTGCACCTCGTCGAAGATCAGCAAAGCGTCGTGTTCGTCGCACAGCCGCCGCATGGCCGCGAAGAACTCCGGCCGGAAGTGGCGGTCGCCGCCCTCGCCCTGGATGGGTTCGGCGATGAAGCAGGCGATGTCGTGCAGGTGCGCCGCGAACGCCGCGCGGGCCTGCCGCAGTGACTCGGCCTCCAGGGCGTCCATGTCGGCCCCGCACCGCAGGTGGGGCGCGTCGATCCGCGGCCAGTCGAACCTCGGGAAGCGGGCCACCGTGACCGGCTTGGTGTTGGTCAGCGACAGCGTGTAGCCGCTGCGGCCGTGGAAGGCGCCGCGCAGGTGCAGCACCCGGGTGCCCAGCGCGGGGTCGACACCGCGCCGTTCGTTGTGCCGGCTCTTCCAGTCGACCGCCACCTTGAGAGCGTTCTCCACGGCCAGCGCGCCGCCGTCGACGAAGAACAGATGCGGCAGCGCCGGGTCGCCCAGCACCCGGACGAAGGTCTCGACGAAGCGGGCCATAGGCACCGAGTAGACGTCGGAATTGCTGGGCTTGTTCAGCGCGGCGGCCGCCAGCTCGGCGCGAAAGTCCGCGTCGCGCGCCAGCGCGGGGTGGTTCATGCCCAGCGCCGACGACGCGAAGAAGGTGAACATGTCCAGGTAGCTCCGCCCGTCCCGGGCGTCATAGAGCACCGACCCGCGGGAGCGGTCCAGGTCCAACACGAAATCGAAACCGTCGGCCAGGATGTTGCGCGACAACACCTCGTGCACCCGGTCGGGGCCGGTGCAGGAGCGGGCGCGGGCCAGGCGTCCCAGTGCGGCGGTCATGCCGCCATGGTAGCCTATCTTTACGAAATCGTGAAGTATAGGCAGTAAGATTTACGGTATATACACTCTGTCGTCGTAAAATGTGTTCAATATGATGGTGCTTCGCGTCCTGACGTTCGCGGCGGTCCGGATCCGCTGCAGCAGGTCCTCGAGTGCCCGGGCGGACTCGACGCGCACCAGCAGCACGTAGCTTTCCTCGCCGGCCACCGAGTGGCACGATTCGATCTCCTCGATGTGGTGCAGGCGGGCCGGCGCATCATCGGGTTGAGAGGGATCCAGAGGAGTGATGGCCACGAACGCCGACAGCCGGTGCCCGACCGCCTCCGGTTCGATGCGCGCGGAGTATCCCGTGATCACGCCGCGGGCCTCCAGCCTGCGCACCCGCGACTGCACCGCCGAGACCGACAACCGGGCGCTGGCGGCCAGCTCGGCCAGCGTGGCGCGGCCGTCGGCGACCAGCTCGCGCACCAGAATCCGGTCGACATCGTCGAGCGTCTCACTCATGGCCGGAGACTATCGCAGCGGCGGTACCCGGTGAGCCGGCCGAAATGGTTGCCCGCCTGGCGGTTGCGCGCGATGTTCGCCGCGGGCCTTTCGGCGATGTATGCCGCCGAGGTGCCCGGCTACGCCACCCTGGTGCAGGTGTGCACGCGGGTGAACGCCGATCACGTGGCGCGGCACCCCGGCGCCGAACGGTGGGGCTCGCTGCGCCGGGTCACCGCCGAGCGGCACGGCGCCATCCGGGTGGGCAGCCCGGCCGAACTGCGCGCGGTCGCCGATCTTTTCGCCGCGTTCGGCATGCGCCGGTCGGCTACTACGACCTGCGCCGCGCTGCGTCGCCGATCTCGGTGGTGTGCACCGCTTTTCGGCCGGTCGACGGCAACGAGTTGTCGCTCAACCCATTTCGCGGGTTCACCTCGATGCTGGCCACCCGCAACCCACGCTACTTCGACCGCGACCTGCGCACCCGGGTGGACAACTTCCTGGCGCACCGGCAGCTGTTCGATCCGGCGTTGCTGGCCCGGGCCCGGACCATCACCGCCGCGGGCGGCTGCGCCGACGATGCCGCCCGGCCGTTCGTCGCGGCCGCGGTGGCGTCATTCGCGTTGTCCGGCAAGCCGATCGAGCGGTCCTGGTACGACGAGCTGTCGCGGGTGTCGGCGGTGGCCGCCGACGACCCGGCCGCGGTGTGGGCCAACTACTTTCCCGCCACCGACGCGCAGATGGCGGCCCAGGAGCTGGGCTATTACCGCGGCGGCGACCCGTCGGCACCGATCGTCTACGAGGACTTCCTGCCCGCCTCGGCGGCGGGCATCTTCCGGTCCAACCGGACGCGGAAACCCCCGGTGCCGCCCAAGCCGCCCCTGCCGTCGACGACTCCGGCTACGACCAGGACTGGCTGGCCGGGGCGCTCGGCCGCGAGATCCACGACCCCTACCCGCTGTACGAGGCGCTTGCCCAGGAGGCCCCCCGATGACTATGCCCACCGCCGACGAATTGCGCGCCCGCGCCGCCGATGCCCTGCGCTCCCTTGGAGCCCACGTCGAGCTCGGCGCGCCGGACGCGCACGGGCTGCCCGCCAGCACCCCGATCACAGGCGAGGTGCTGTTCACCGTCGCGCCCACCACACCCGATCAAGCCAAGCACGCGATAACCCAAGCGAACCAAGCGTTTTCGGAATGGCGCCGCGCACCGGGCCCGGTGCGCGGCGCGCTGGTGGCGCGACTGGGCGAGCTGTTGCGCAAGCACCGCGACGAGCTGGCCGCCCTGGTCACCCTCGAGGTCGGCAAGATCACCTCCGAGGCGGCCGGCGAGGTGCAGGAGATGATCGACATCTGCCAGTTCGCCGTCGGCCTGTCCCGGCAGCTCTACGGCCGCACCATCGCCTCGGAACGCCCGGGGCACCGGCTGTCCGAGACCTGGCACCCGCTCGGGGTGGTCGGCGTGGTCACCGCGTTCAACTTCCCGGTCGCGGTGTGGGCGTGGAATGCCACGCTGGCGCTGGTGTGCGGGGACACCGTGGTGTGGAAGCCCTCGGAGCTGACGCCGTTGACGGCGCTGGCCACCCAGGCGCTGATCGCCCGGGCCGCGGCCGACGTGGGTGCCCCGCCCGGGGTGAGCGCGGTGGTGCTGGGCGATCGCGAGCTGGGCGAGCTGCTGGTGGACGACGAGCGCGTCGCGTTGGTGTCGGCGACCGGGTCGGTGCGGATGGGCCGGGCGGTCGGGCCGCGGGTGGCCGCCCGGTTCGGGCGGGTGCTGCTGGAATTGGGTGGCAACAACGCCGCCGTCGTGACGCCGTCGGCCGACCTGGATCTGGCCGTGCGGGCCGTGGTGTTCGCCGCCGCCGGCACCGCCGGTCAGCGCTGCACCACGTTGCGGCGGCTCATCGTGCACCGCTCGGTAGCCGACGAGGTGGTCGCCCGGGTGGTGTCGGCGCTGCGCTGGCTCCCGATCGGCGACCCGTTCGCGCCGGGCACGCTGGTGGGGCCGCTGATCCACGAGACCGCTTACCGCGACATGGTGGGGGCTCTAGAGTCTGCGCGCGCCGACAGCGGCGAGGTGATCGACGGCGACCGCAGGCACCCCTTCGCCGTCGAGCACCCGAGCTCTTACTATGTGGCGCCGGCGGTGGTGCGCATGCCCGCGCAAACGCCCATCGTGGCTACCGAGACGTTCGCGCCCATCCTCTACGTGCTGACCTATGACCGGCTGGACGACGCGATTGCGCTCAATAATGCCGTGCCGCAGGGTCTTTCGTCGGCCATCTTTACCACGGACCTGCGCGAAGCGGAACGCTTCCTGGACGAATCCGACTGCGGAATCGCCAATGTCAACATCGGCACCTCCGGCGCGGAGATCGGCGGCGCGTTCGGTGGGGAGAAGCAGACCGGCGGCGGGCGGGAGTCGGGCAGCGACTCGTGGAAGGCCTACATGCGCCAAAGTACCAATACCGTCAATTATTCCGGTGCATTACCGCTGGCCCAGGGCGTCGAGTTCGGATGAATCCATTGTGGCCGGTGTCTCATGTCGTATGAGTACTATCTGACACATGGCGACGGCCCGAAGGCGATTATCCCCCGAAGATCGGCGGGCTGAGCTGCTCGCTTTAGGGGCGGAGGTCTTCGGCAAGCGACCCTACGACGAGGTCCGCATCGACGAGATCGCCGAACGGGCCGGGGTGTCGCGGGCCCTGATGTACCACTACTTCCCGGACAAGCGAGCGTTTTTCGCGGCGGTGGTCAAGGACGAGGCCGACCGGCTGTACGAGAACACCAACATGGATGACGTCACCGGGTTGACCATGTATGAGGAGATCCGGGTCGGGGTTTTGGCCTACATGGCCTACCACGAGCAGAACCCGGAGGCCGCATGGGCCGCCTACGTCGGCCTGGGCCGGTCCGACCCGGTCCTGCTGGGCGTCGAGGACGACGCCAAGAACCGGCAGATGGAACACATCATGTCCCGGATCAACCAGCTGCTCGCCGAGGTGCCCGCCACGCTGGAGCCCGACGTCGAGCGGCACCTGCGGGTCATCCTGCACGGCTGGCTGGCGTTCACCTTCGAGATCTGCCGGCAGCGCATCATCGCCCCCACCACCGACGCCGACAAGCTCGCCGACGCCTGCGCGCACGCGCTGCTGGACGCCATCGGCCGGGTGCCCAAGATCCCCGAGGAGCTGGGCGGGGCGATGGCCAACTCGCGGCTCTGAGCGGGCCGCGACCATGTCGGTGCCCGTTGGCACCATGGACAGGTGAGCACTCCCGCCGAACCCCGGCCGTCCGGGCCGCCCGACCCGCTGGGCCGGTTCAGCGCCATCACCCGGGAGTGGTTCACCAGCACCTTCGCCACCCCGACCACGGCGCAGGCGCAGGCCTGGAGCGCCATCGCCGACGGCCACAACACGCTGGTGATTGCGCCGACCGGGTCGGGCAAGACGCTGGCCGCGTTCCTGTGGGCCCTGGACAGCCTGGCCGGCCAGGCCGAGCGCGCGCCCGGCACTAGGGTGCTCTACGTGTCGCCACTCAAGGCGCTGGCCGTCGACGTCGAGCGCAACCTGCGCACCCCGCTGGCCGGGCTCACCCGCATCGCCGAGCGCGCCGGCCTGCCGGCCCCCGACATCAGCGTCGGGGTGCGCTCCGGTGACACCCCGCCGGCGGTGCGTCGGCAGCTGATCAACCGGCCACCCGACGTGCTGATCACCACGCCGGAGTCGCTGTTTCTGATGCTCACCTCGGCGGCCCGCGAGACGCTGGCCGGTGTGCAGACGGTGATCGTCGACGAGATCCACGTCATCGCCGGCGGCAAGCGCGGCGCGCACCTGGCGCTGTCGCTGGAGCGTCTGGACGCGCTGCGCGAGGGCCGGCCCGCCCAGCGCATCGGGTTGTCGGCGACGGTGCGGCCGCCCGAGGAGCTGGCCCGTTTCCTGTCCGGGACGGCGCCGGGCACCCGGACCACCGTGGTGGCCCCGCCGTCGGCCAAGACCGTCGAGCTGAGCGTGCAGGTGCCGGTGCCCGACATGGCTAACCTGGCGAACAACACCATCTGGCCCGACGTGGAGAACCGCCTGGTCGACCTGATCGAGGCGCACGGTTCGACCATCGTGTTCGCCAATTCGCGGCGGCTGGCCGAGCGACTCACCACCCGGCTCAACGAGATTCACGCCGAGCGCAGCGGCGTCGGGCTCTCGGCGACGGCCAATCCGAAGGTGGCCGGCGGCGCCCCGGCGCACATCATGGCCTCGGGTCAGACCTACGGCGTAGAGCCGATACTGGCTCGGGCCCACCATGGTTCGGTCAGCAGGGAACAGCGCGCGCTGGTCGAGGAGGACCTCAAACGCGGGCTGCTCAAGGCGGTGGTGGCCACCTCCAGCCTGGAGTTGGGCATAGACATGGGCGCCGTCGATCTGGTCATCCAGGTGGAGGCGCCGCCGTCGGTGGCCAGCGGGCTGCAGCGCATCGGGCGGGCCGGCCACCAGGTCGGCGAGGTGTCGCGCGGGGTGCTGTTCCCCAAGCACCGCACCGACCTGATCGGCTGCGCGGTGACCGTGCAGCGCATGCTGGCCGGCCAGATCGAAACCATGCGGGTGCCGGCCAACCCGCTGGACATCCTGGCCCAGCAGACCGTGGCGGCCGCCGCCCTCGAACCGCTGGACGCCGACCGGTGGTTCGACACGGTGCGCCGGGCCGCCCCGTTCGCGACGCTGCCGCGCAGCATCTACGAGGCCACCCTGGACCTGCTCTCCGGCAAGTATCCGTCCACCGAATTCGCCGAGCTGCGACCGCGATTGGTCTACGACCGCGACACCGGCACGCTGACCGCGCGCCCCGGCGCCCAGCGGCTGGCGGTCACCTCGGGCGGCGCCATCCCGGACCGCGGGCTGTTCACCGTCTACCTCGCCTCGGAAGCCGAAAAGCCCTCTCGGGTAGGCGAACTCGAAGAGGAGATGGTGTACGAGTCGCGGCCCGGCGACGTCATCTCGCTGGGCGCCACCAGCTGGCGAATCACCGAGATCACCCACGACCGGGTGCTGGTGATCCCCACGCCCGGGCAGCCGGCCCGGTTGCCGTTCTGGCGCGGTGACGGCGTGGGCCGCCCGGCTGAGCTGGGTGCCGCGCTCGGCGCGTTCACCGGCGAACTCGCCGGCCTGAGCCGGGAGGAATTCGACTCACGTTGTGCTGCGTTGGGTTTCGACGCGTACGCCGTCGACAACCTGTACGGCCTGTTCGACGAGCAGCGCACCGCCGCCGGGGTGGTGCCCACCGACACCACGTTGCTGGTCGAGCGGTTCCGCGACGAGCTCGGCGACTGGCGGGTGATCCTGCACTCACCGTACGGGCTCGGCGTGAACGGGCCACTGGCCCTGGCGGTGGGCCGCCGGCTGCGGGAGCGCTACGGCATCGACGAGAAGCCCACCGCGTCCGACGACGGCGTGGTGGTGCGGCTGCCGGACACCGTTTCCGATTTCGCGTCCGACGGTGGCGACACCCCGCCCAGCGCAGAGCTTTTCGTCTTCGACGCCGACGAGATCGACCCGATCGTCACCGCCGAGGTGGGCGGTTCGGCGCTGTTCGCGTCGCGGTTCCGCGAGTGCGCGGCGCGCGCGCTGCTGTTGCCGCGCCGGCACCCCGGCCGCCGCTCGCCGCTGTGGCAGCAGCGCCAGCGCGCCGCCCAGCTGCTGGAGGTGGCCCGCAAATACCCCGACTTCCCGGTGGTGCTCGAGACCGTCCGGGAATGCCTGCAGGACGTCTACGACGTGCCCGCCCTGGTCGCGCTGATGGCCGGAATCGCGCAGCGGCGGGTGCGGGTGCTGGAGGTGGAGACGCAGCGGCCCTCGCCGTTCGCGGCCTCGCTGCTGTTCGGCTACGTCGGCGCGTTCATGTACGAGGGCGACAGCCCGCTGGCCGAGCGGCGGGCCGCCGCGCTGTCGCTGGACAGCACGCTGCTGGCCGAGCTGCTGGGCCGGGTGGAGCTGCGCGAATTGCTCGACCCCGAGGTGGTCGCGGCCACCGCCCGGGCGCTGCAGCACCTGGCGCCCGAGCGGGCCGCCCGCGACGCGGAGGCCGTCGCCGACCTGCTGCGGCTGCTGGGCCCGCTCACCGAGGACGAGGTGGTCGCCCGGGCCGGTGGCGCCGGCGCCGTCAAGGTCAGGGGCTGGCTGGAGGGCCTGCGCGCGGCCCGGCGCGCGGTGCCGGTGTCGTTCGCCGGCCGCAGCTGGTGGGTGGCCATCGAGGACATCGGCCGGCTGCGTGACGGCCTGGGCATCGCGGTTCCGCTGGGCGTACCGGCCACGTTCACCGAGGAGGTCGCGGACCCGCTGGGCGAGCTGCTGGGCCGGTATGCGCGCACCCACACCCCGTTCAGCACCGCCGAGGCCGCCGCCCGGTTCGGCCTGGGGCTGCGGGTGACCGCCGACGTCCTGGGCCGGCTCGCCGACCCCTCCACTTCGCAGGGCCGGCTGGTGCGCGGCGACTTCGTCGCGGCGCGGCCGTCGAAACCGGGCGGAGTGCTCGGGGCCGAGCAGTGGTGCGATGCCGACGTGCTGCGCATCCTGCGGCGGCGGTCGCTGGCCGCGCTGCGGGCCCAGGTCGAGCCGGTCAGCACCGCCGCCTACGGACGGTTCCTGCCGGCCTGGCATCGGGTCGGGGCGGCCGAATCCTCGCGCGCGCCCGGCCATTCCGGGCTGGACGGGCTGATGTCGGTGATCGAGCAGCTCGCCGGGGTGCGGCTGCCGGCTTCGGCGCTCGAGCCGCTGGTGCTGGCCCCGCGGGTGCGCGACTACTCCCCCGCCCTGCTGGACGAACTGCTGGCCACCGGTGAGGTCACCTGGTCGAGTGCCGGGTCCATCTCGGGCAGCGACGGCTGGATCGCCCTGCACCCCAGCGAGTCCGCGCCGCTGACGCTGCAGGGGCCCGCCGACATCAAGCTGGGCGAGGTGCACCGCGCCATCCTGGACGCGCTGGCCGGTGGCGGCGGCTACTTCTTCCGTCAGCTGGCAACCGACGGGGTGTCCGACGCCGAGCTCAAAGCCGCACTGTGGGAACTGGTTTGGGCCGGCTGGATCACCGGCGACACGTTCGCCCCGGTGCGCGCCCTGCTCGGTTGCGGCGGAACGCGCCGGCGTTCGGCGCCGGCGCACCGCGCGCGCCGGCCGCCGCGGCTGAGCCGGTACAGCGTCGCGCACCCGCAGTCGGGTCCGGCCGACCCGACCGTGGCCGGCCGGTGGTCCGTGCTGCCGCCGCCCGATCCGGACTCCACGGTGCGCGCCCACTTTCAGGCCAAGCTTTTGTTGGGCCGACATGGCGTGCTGACCCGGGGCGCGGTGGCCGCCGAGGGCGTCGCGGGCGGGTTCGCCACGCTGTACAAGGTGCTGAGCACCTTCGAGGACGCCGGCCGCTGCCAGCGCGGCTACTTCATCGAATCGCTGGGCGGGGCGCAGTTCGCCGTCGCCTCCACCGTCGACCGGCTGCGCGGGTTCGCCGACGGGGTCGACTCGCAACGGCCCGAGTACCGGGCGATCGTGCTGGCCGCGGCCGACCCGGCCAACCCGTACGGCGCCGCGCTGCCCTGGCCGGCGTCGAGCGCGGACGGGGCCCGGCCCGGCCGCAAGGCCGGGGCGCTGGTGGTGCTGGTGGATGGCGAGCTGGCCTGGTTCCTGGAGCGGGGCGGACGGTCGCTGCTCACCTTCACCGACGACCCGGCCGCCCAGCACGCCGCCGCGGCGGCGCTGGCCGGGCTGGTCTCGGCCCGTCGCGTCGCGGCGATCCTGGTGGAGCGCATCGACGGGGTGCCGGCACCGTCGCAGCGCGGCGACGGTGCCGACGGCAACGACGCGCTGACGGCACTCGACGACGCCGGGTTCGCCCGCACCCCGCGCGGAATGCGGCTGCGCTGACCATGCCCGAGGGTGACACCGTCTGGCACACCGCCGCCGTGCTTCGCGAGCACCTGCTCGGCGAGACGCTGACCCGCTGCGACATCCGGGTGCCGCGGTTCGCCACCGTCGACCTCACCGGGCAGGTGGTCGACGAGATCCTCAGCCGCGGAAAGTATCTGTTCATCCGGGTGGGCGCCGCCAGCATCCACTCGCACCTGAAGATGGAGGGCAGCTGGCGGGTCGGCCCGCGGGTGCGGGTCGACCACCGGGCGCGCATCGTCCTGGAAACCGGCGTTGCGACCGCGGTCGGCGTCGATCTAGGCGTGCTGCAGATCCTGGACCGCGATCGCGACGGCGACGCCGTCGCGCATCTGGGACCCGATCTGCTCGGCGAGGATTGGGACCCCGCGCGGGCCGCCACCAACCTGGCGACCCGCCCGGAGCGGCCGATCGCCGAGACGCTGCTGGATCAGCGGGTGCTAGCCGGGATCGGCAACGTCTACTGCAACGAGTTGTGCTTTGTCAGCGGGCATCTGCCCACCGCGCCTGTGAGCGCCGTCGCCGACCCGCGGCAGCTCGTCTCGCGTGCCCGGGACATGTTGTGGCTCAACCGCTTCCGTTGGAACCGGTGCACCACCGGCGACACCCGCAACGGCTGGCAGCTGTGGGTCTACGGGCGGGCCGGCCAACCGTGCCGCCGCTGCGGCACCCCCATTGAGTTCGACGACTCCGGGGACCGGGTGACCTACTGGTGCCCGTCCTGCCAGCGTTAATCGCGGGCGTGGGCCGGGAAGAACTCGGCGATGGCCTCCGACCCGTCCAGCGTGTGCGTGGTGGGGCCGATGACCGCGGCGGGCAGGTACTGCTTGCCGCCGGGCCAGGTGTGCCCGCCCTTCTCGATCCGGTAGAAGACCACCTCGGTGGACGCCGCACACGACGTGGAGTCGAAGCGGTGCACCACCGTGCCGTCGCGGGCGTCGGGCAGCAGCTCCATCGACGGATCGCCCTGGCATCCGTCGGCCTTGCGCCACTTGTCCACCATGGCGTCCGCCGAGGCGGCGTGGCTGAGCCCGCCCGCCGGCGACTGACCCGGGCAGCCGGCGAACAGCATCGTAGCGATCCGCCGGACCGTGTCCATGGGATCGGCCGCCCGGACCGCGGCGTCGTTGAGCCACAGTGTGGCGAAACCGTGCACCAGCGGATCGGCGGTCCCGTGCGCCGCCCACACCGACACCGGCCGGGACGGGTTGCAGGCCACGCCCACGCCGAGGGTGCCGGCCACCGGCGCGACGGCGGCGAAGACGTCGGCGCGTTCGCAGGCAAGCCGGTTGGACATGAAGCCCCCGTTGGACATTCCGGTGACGAAGACGTTGCCGGGCGCGACGCGGTAGTCGTTTTGCAGCTTGGTCACCAGCCCGACCAGGAAGGCGACGTCGTCGACGTGGTGACGATCCGCCGGTGAGGCGCCGCGCCCGTCGGCCCAGCTCTTCTCGTAACCGTCGGGGTAGACGACCAACAGGTTGTGCGCGTCAGCAACGGCGTCGAAGCCGGTCAGCCCGCGCTGCGCGATGCCGGTTCCGCCGCCGGCGTGCAGGCTGAGCACCAGGCCGACGGGGTCGCCCGCCGGCACGTGCAACATGTAGGTTCGGTCCATGCCGCCGGAACGAAAGGTGCCGGAAATGTCTCGCGCGCTGGCCGCCGACACATGCCGCACACCGCAGCCGACCACGCATACCGCCAGCACAGCGAGCCACAGCCATCGCGCGTACGCCATCTCGTCAGATCACCGGCGCCGCGTCGAGCAGGGCCAGCAGGTGACGCGCGGTCGACGACGGAGCAAACCCTGGTGTGGCACGCACCGCATTATCGGTGATACGGCAGCCGGTGCCGCCGCGACATGCGAGCATTCAACCTAGCCCCGCCTCCAGCAAGCAACGGCACTTCTGTTCCACGGGAGTATCACAAATGACGGGCACCCAGATACGCAAGCGCGCCCGGCCGCGGTCGCTGGTGGTCGCCGGCCTGCTGCCGCTGGCCGGCCTCCTCGACGTGATGGCGACGCCGGCGCACGCCACCTCGGCCGACGACGCGTTCCTGGCCGCGCTGAAGGCCAAGGGCATCAACTACGAGTCCCCCGACGCCGCGGTCAACTCCGGCCACACCGTGTGCCACAAACTCGACATGGGCCAGACCCCGGAGCAGGTCGCCAACAACGTGTTGTCCAGCAGCACCCTGGACAGCTACCACGCCGGCTATTTCGTGGGCGTCAGCATCAAGGCGTACTGCCCGAAGTATGCGGCGGCAGCCGGATCCTGAAATTTACAGCAGGTTGACAGGCTCGTGACGAAACCGCGAATAAAATCTGAACATCCGAATTCAGGTGACGAAGCGCAGAGCCACGATGATTCCGAGACTGCTGGCCGGTATGGCCTGTGTCGCAATCGCTCTCGGCCCGCCCGGCGCGGCCGCGGCACCGGCCGGCGCCGACCCCGGCCCGTTCGCCCATCTGAATTGCGCCTGCGATCAACCGAATCCGCCCGGCGGCGCGACGCCGCGGGATGCGATGAATCAGGGTATCCGGCAAGGCCTTTCCGCTCCCCCGGCGGACGAATAGCCGTCCTGCGCCCTGCCGCCGCGCCACACGCGGCACCGGATGTCCGGAATGCTCTGCACCCCATCATCTTTCCCGCTAGCCCGCCGACGGCGGCCGCTGCATCACGGTGCCGGGAAGCTCCGCGCCGTACTCGATGTCGTCGTAGTCGCGCCCGTTAAGCCGGCGGATTCCGTTGCCGCACGGCCGCATCGGCGCCATCGGCAGCATCGGCGGCTGCCCGGCCCCGGTCGCAAGCGGCGAGGCGGCCGACGCGAGCTGCACGGGCGCCTGCGACCCCAGCATTCCCACCGTCGCCGGCGGCATGGTCAGGTTGCCCAGCGAGATCCCCACGCCCAGCGCCGCCCGCGGCGCCAGCGACGATCCGGCGGCGCCGACGGCGCTGACCAGTCGCACCTCGGCCGCCGACAGGGCGGCCGTGCCTTCGGCCAGGCCGCCGGCGACGTCGGCGCCCAGCGACTGGAATCCGCTGGCGGTCTGCAGCTGGGCCAGCACCCCGATCAGGTTGATCGGAAATCCGCTGGTGGCCAGGAACTGGTTGCCCCAGGTGCTCCAGTAATTGAACCAGCCCGTGTTGGGGTCGAAGAAGGCGGTGAAGGCGGCCTGCAGGGTGCCGGCGACACCGGTCTGGGTGCCGGAATCAGCGGCGTTCGTCGCGGGCACCATCGCGGCCTGGGTGCTCACCCCGGACGGGTTGGCCACCTGGGGCGGCTCGGTGAACCGGGGCAACCTGACCGCGCTCGCCGAGGTCGCGGCGTAGCGGTACATCGCCGCGGAGTTGTTCACCCACATGGCGTGGTAATCGGCCTCGGTTTCGGCGATGGCCGGATAGTTGATCCCGAAGAAGTTGGTGGCCAACAACGTTGCCAGGCGAGCGCGGTTGGCGGCGACCAGCGAGGGATGCACCACCGTCCAGTGCGTCAACTCGAATGCGGCAGTGGCGGTTTGCACCGAGGTGGCGATCTCCTGGCATTGCTGGGCGGTGATCCGCAACCAGTCCACGTACGGCTCGAACGCCCGGGTCATCGCGAGCGCGGACGGCCCCTGCCAGGTGGTCGACAGCGCCGCCAGCTCCGCGGTGTAGCTGCTCGCCGACTGTTCGAGCTCCATGCTCAGCTGCTGCCACATCCCGGCGGCTTCGATCCATGACCAGGCACCGGGTCCAGCGTGGATCAGCGCCGAGGTGACCTCCGGCGGCAGTATCCCAAAATCCATGAACCTTTACCTTGGCTGCATTCGGGAAGAACGTGGGTGTGGGCCGCGCTGCGGGCGGGCCGTTCGGCGATTCGGTGTCCGCCGCGGTGAGGGCGGGGCACCATGGTCAATTCATCCGGCCGACGGATTACGAGGCATCACTTTGCCTTTGACTTCCCGGCCGTAGGCGACGTCCTCGTACTTCTGCTGTTTACGTTTTCGCCAGCCGGTGCCCGCCGAGGTGGTCGGCGGCGGCACCATCATCGGCATCAGCGGGAAACCCGATTCGGCCGCGGGCAGCGGCGACGCCGCCGAGGCCAGCTGCACGCCGGTCTGGGTTCCCGGCAGCAGCCCGACCACCGCCGGGGGCGCGGTCAGCTTGCCCAGAGACACCCCGACGCCCATCGCGCCGCTCGGCGCCACCGCTCCCGCGCCGATGCCCTCGATCGCGTTGGCCAGGCTGGCGGTGGTCGCGCCCAGGTCCTCGGACAGGTTGGAGCCGATGTCGCCGCCGACGGACGCGACCCCCTGGGCGGTGGCCAGCTGCGCCCACACGTCCAGCAGGTTGATCGGGAAGCCCGACGAGATGAACTGGTTGCCCCAGGTGCTGAAGTAGTTGAACCAGCCGGCGTTGGGATCGAACCCGCCCGGCATGTTGAGGTGGTTGAGCACCGAGCCCACCGACGAACCCGAGGAGTCGACCGACGCCTTCATCACCGCAGCCTGCTGGTTGGCGGTGCCGCCGGGGTCGGTGACGGCCAGCGGCGAATTGAACTGGGTCAGCGGCGATGTCGCCTGCGACGAGGCCGCCTGGTAGCGGCTCATCGCGGCCGAGTTGTTCGCCCACATGGTCTGGTATTCATTCTCGGTCTCGGCGATCGCCGCCATGTTGGTGCCGAACCGGTTGGTGGCCAGCAACTGGGCCCGCCGGGTGCGGTTGGCGCTGACGACCGACGGGTGCACCACGGTGGACCGCACGGTGCCGAACGCCATCGCCGCGGCCTCGGCGGAGTTGGCCAGCTGCGCGGACTGCTGCGCGGTCTCGCGCAGCCACAGCAGGTAGGGCTGGACGGATTGCAGCATCGCCATCGCCGAGGGGCCGTCCCAGGACTCGATCAGCGACGACAGCGTCGAGGCGTAGCTGGACACCGAGTTCTCCAGCTCGACGGCGACGCACTGCCAGGCGGCGGCGGCCTCGATCAGCGAGCCCGCGCCCGGCCCGGTGTGGATGAGTGTCGAGGTGACCTCGGGGGGTGCAAACAGGTCCATCACATCTCACAATGCCCACGCTGAGAACGCCTCAGCAAATTTGCGTTAACCAGGCCGCGAAGAGCGCGGAAACTCTGCACGTCGAGGCCTGTCACCTGCGGTCATGTCCCTCCCAGACCGACTGCCGATGTTAGGCCACCCTATACCCATAACAGAAATCGTTTCACATTTGCTGTCGGTGTGCTAGCGGGCGTGCCGGCGGTTGCCGTCCGCCGCCGGGCAGTCTCGGCTCAGTCGATGTGGGTGGGCGGGTCGGCGAAGGCGAGATCGGCCGGGTGCTGGTCGGGTCCCAGCTGTTCGCAGTGCCCGTCGGGCATCAGGTAGGAGCTGGCCCCGTTGGGGATCAGGCGGGTGACCGCGACGCAGCGCTGCCAGGTGCCGTCGGGCTGGACGGGGCCGTCACACTTGCTCAGCACGGGCCCGCCGTACTGGCAGCCGGCCCGGGCCGGCGGGGCCGCGGCGATCACCCCGGCGGCCAGCAGCAGGGCGGCCGCCGCGGCGGCGACCGCGGCGAGGTAGCCGCCGGGCAGCGGGTTCTGCTTCCAGCGCAGCTGCCAGGCGTCGCGGGAGCGGGCGCCGCGGGTGAGCTCGCGCACCTCCCGCCAGTGCAGGCAGCCCAGCGCCGAGGCCGCTATGTTCGGCAGCGATTCCAGGAAGCTGTGCACGTGCTGCTCCCACGTGGTGACCCGGCGCCCGCTTCGCTCGGCGGCGGTGACGTCCCACAGCGCGGTGGCCTCGTGGGCGGCGATCGACGCCAGGATCGTCGACAGCACCAGCGGGTTGATCTCGCACAGCAGGACCAGGGTGATCGGCACCCCCACCTCGGCCATCATCAGCAGATGGATCAGCGACTCCCGCATGCCCGAGGTGATCTCAATCCTGCTGCGCCGGTGCTGGTTCCAATCCAGCAGGGCCGGGATGAACCAGGCCGGCAGCACCCCGTAGAGCAGGCACCGCAGCAGCGCGGTCTCGGCGTCGTTGGCCCGTTCCGGAATCCGCAATTGCCGTCGCACACGCCACCAGGTACCTGCGCAGCGGCGCGCCAAACTCCGTCATGGACCCGGATCGTCGAGGGTCCGGCGGCTGACGAAGACTTGGCGGGCGCCGGTGCGCGGATCGTCGAACTCGATGCGCTGGTCAAGCAGCTGCAGCGGGGTGCTGAAGTCATCGGCCGGCACATCAATGACGTTGGGGTACAACGGATCACCGATGATCGGTATGCCCAGCGAGGCCATCTGCAGGCGCAGCTGATGAGTGCGTCCGGTGCGTGGCCGCAGCCGGTACAGACCGTCCGGGGACAACAGCTCCACCTCCGTCAGCGCGTTGGGCGGCCCGGGTTCGCAGACCGCCTGCATCCGGCCCCGGTGCTTGACGATGCGGCCGGCCAGCACCCGCGGGAACACCAGCGCCGGGTCGACGGCGGCCCGGGCCAGATAGGTCTTGTCCACCAGCCCGCGGGAGAACAGCGTCTGATCGGCCCCGCGCACCTCGCGCCGCGCGGTGAACAGCAGCACCCCGGCGGTCAGCCGGTCCAGCCGGTGCGCGGGGCTCAGCTCCGGCAAGCCGAGCTCCCGGCGCAGCCGCACCAGCGCAGTCTGGGCGACGTGCCGCCCGCGCGGCATGGTGGCCAGAAAGTGCGGCTTATCGACGACGACGATGTCGTCGTCGCGGTGCAGCACCGGCAGGTCGAAGGGCACCACCACCTCGTGGGACAGCTCGCGGTAGAGGTACACACTGGCCCCGGCCGGCAACACGGTGGCCTCGTCGACCACCGCCCCGTCGGCGGTAACCACTTCGGCGGCAGAGACTTTGGCGCGGGCCGCGGGGCCGAACCGGGCGGTGAGCTCGGCCAGCACCGGACCGCCGCGCAGCCGCACCCGGGCGGGTCCCAGCCCGTCGCGAACCGGTAGCGGCGCCGGCCTCAATTGAGCGGCACCGGCTCGAGGATCTCGGCGCGCGCCTCGGGCGCGCTGGCCCGCAGCTCGTCGGCCGACACGTCGTCGGGCTGGGCCTGCGACAGGATCTCGGCCTGCACCCGTGCGGTGTAATTGACGACCTCGCGCTCGACGTCGCCGGCTGTCCACCCCAGCACCGGAGCGACCACGTCGGCCACCTCGCGGGCGCAGTCGACGCCGCGATGCGAGTATTCGATGGAGATGCGCATCCGGCGGGCCAGGATGTCCTCCAAATGCAAAGCGCCCTCGGCGGTTACGGCGTACATCGCCTCCACGCGCAGATAGCCCGGCGCCTCCGTGATCGGGTTGAGCAGGTCGGGGCGATCGGCGGCCAGCGCCAGCACGTCACCGATCAGCGAGCCGTAGCGGTCCAGCAGGTGGCGCACCCGGTAGGGATGCAACCCGCGCAGCTGCGCGACGTGCTCGGCCTGATTGATCAGCGCGAAGTAGCCGTCGGCGCCGAGCAGGCTGACCTTCTCGGTGATCGACGGCGCCACCCGTGCCGGAATGAATTGCGCCGCAGCGTCAATCGCGTCGGCAGCCATCACCCGGTAGGTGGTGTACTTGCCGCCGGCGATGGCCACCAAGCCGGGTGCGGGCACCGCCACCGCGTGCTCGCGGGACAGCTTGGAGGTTTCCTCGCTCTCCCCGGCCAGCAGCGGCCGCAGCCCCGCGTACACCCCGTCGATGTCGGCGTGGGTCAGGGGTATGGCCAGCACGGTGTTGACGGTGGACAGGATGTAGTCGATGTCGGCCTTGGTGGCCGCGGGGTGGGCCAGGTCCAGATCCCAGTCGGTGTCGGTGGTTCCGATGATCCAGTGGCTGCCCCACGGGATGACGAACATCACCGACTTCTCGGTGCGCAGGATGATCGCCACGTCGCTGACGATGCGGTCGCGCGGCACCACCACGTGCACCCCCTTGGATGCCCGCACCTGAAATCGCCCGCGCTGCTTGGACAATGCCTGGATCTCATCGGTCCACACGCCGGTCGCGTTGACCACCACATGCCCGCGGACCTCGGTGACCGAGCCGTCTTCGGAGTCGCGCACCCGCACCCCGGTCACCCGGGCGCCCTCCCGCAGCAGGGCGACCACCTGGGTGGAGTTGCGCACCACCACGCCGTAGTGCGCGGCGGTGCGCGCGACGGTCAGGGTGTGCCGGGCGTCGTCGACGACGGCGTCGTAGTAGCGGATCCCGCCGATCAGCGCGCTGCGTTTGAGGCCCGGGCACAGCCGCAGCGCACCGGCGCGGGTCAAATGTTTTTGCGCCGGAACGGATTTCGCCCCACCCAGCCGGTCGTAGAGAAAGATGCCGGCGGCGATGTAGGGCCGTTCCCACAACCGATTGGTCAGCGGGAACAGAAAGGGCATCGGCTTGACCAGGTGCGGTGCCAGCGTGGTCAGCGACAGCTCGCGCTCGTAGAGGGCCTCGCGCACCAGCCCGAACTCCAGCTGCTCGAGATAGCGCAGGCCGCCGTGGAACATCTTCGAGGAACGGCTCGAGGTGCCCGAGGCGAAGTCGCGGGCCTCCACCAGCGCGACCTTGAGCCCGCGGGTGGCGGCGTCCAGCGCGGAGCCCGATCCCACCACGCCGCCGCCGATCACCACCACGTCGAACTGCTCGGCGCCCAGCCTGTCCCAGGCCGCCGCACGTTGCCGCGGTCCCAGCGCCGAAGCCGGCGAGCCGGGCTCGCCGAGTGCGTGGATCGGATCGCTCACTGCAGGGCTCCTGTCCGGTTACTCGTCAGTAGGGCGTGCTGCACCAAGGCTAACCGTTAGTCCAGGTCGTCGTGGGCCATCAGCCGCCGGGCCGCCTCGGTGATCGAACCGGACAGCGACGGGTAAACCGCCAGCGTCTGCGCCAATTCGTTGACAGTGATGCGGTTCTGCACCGCCACCGCGATCGGCAGGATCAGCTCGGAGGCGATCGGCGCCACCACCACGCCGCCGATCACCACCCCGGTGGACTTGCGGCAGAACACCTTCACGAAACCCTGCCGCAGCCCCGACATCTTGGCCCGCGCATTGGTGCGCAGCGGCAGCACGATGGTGCGCGCCGACACCGAACCGTCGTCGAGCATGGTCTGCGGCACGCCGACGGCGGCGATCTCGGGCCGGGTGAACACCGTCGCCGCGACCGTGCGCAGCCGGATCGGGCTGACGCCCTCGCCGAGCGCGTGATACATCGCGATGCGGCCCTGCATGGCGGCCACCGAGGCCAGCGGCAGCAGGCCGGTGCAGTCGCCGGCGGCGTAGATGCCGGGCACTGAAGTCCGCGACACCCGGTCCACCGTCAGGTAGCCGCCGCGGCCCAGCTCGATGCCGACCCGCTCCAGGCCCAGGCCGGCGGTGTTGGGCACCGAGCCGATGGTCATCAGGGCGTGGCTGCCCGCCACGGTGCGCCCGTCGGTCAGGGTGACCAGCACCCCGTCGGGCGTGCGGGTGACCGATTGCGCGCGGGCGTTCTTCACCAGCTGCACGCCGCGCTCGGAGAACGCCTCTTCCAGCACCAGGGCGGCGTCGGCGTCCTCGTAGGGCAGCACCCGGTCGCGGCTGGCCACCACGGTCACCGGCACGCCCAATTCGGTGTAGGCGTGCACGAACTCGGCGCCGGTCACCCCCGAGCCGACCACGATGAGGTGGTCGGGCAGCGCGTCCAGGTTGTAGAGCTGGCGCCAGGTCAGGATCCGCTCGGCGTCGGGCTGGGCCGACGGCAGGATCCGCGGGCTGGCGCCGGTGGCGATCAGCACGACGTCGGCCTCGTACTCGCTGCTGGTGCCGTCGGTGGCGGTGGCCTTGATGCGGTGGCGGGCCAGCCCCGGGGTGGGGTCGATCAGCTCGCCGCGGCCGGCAACCACGTGCACGCCCACGCCGAGCAGCTGTTCGGTGATGTCGGCGGACTGCTCGGTGGCCAGTTGCTTGACCCGGGCGTGGATCTGGGGCAGCGAGATCTTGGCGTCGTCGATGTCGATCTCGAAGCCCAGCCGCGGCGCGCGGCGCAGCTCGGTGCGCAGCCAGGTCGAGGCGATGAATGTCTTGGACGGCACGCAGTCGTCCAGCACGGCCGCGCCGCCGATTCCCTCGGAGTCGATCACCGTGACGTGGGTGGTGTCGGGGTGGGGGGAGGCGGCCACCAGGGCGGCTTCGTAACCGGCCGGGCCTCCGCCGAGGATCACGATGCGGGTCACCACGACCCCCAACCTAGCCCGGTGACGATGCCCGCCGCAGCGCGGCGGCGCCCGGCTCGGGGGAAGACCGAGGCAGCCCGGACGTCTAAGCTTTCCCCGTGCCGCTCTACGCCGCGTACGGGTCGAACATGGATCCCGAGCAGATGCTGAAGCGCGCACCCCACTCGCCGATGGCCGGAACCGGCTGGCTGCACGGCTGGCGGCTGACGTTCGGCGGCGAGGACATCGGCTGGGAGGGCGCGCTGGCCACGGTCGTGGAGGACCCGGGTTCCAAGGTGTTCGTCGTGCTCTACGACATGACGCCGGCGGACGAGAAGAACCTCGACCGCTGGGAGGGCTCGGAGTTCGGCGTGCACAAAAAGATCCGCTGCCGGGTGGACCGCATCTCGTCTGACACCACCACCGACCCGGTGCTGGCGTGGCTGTACGTCCTGGACGCCTGGGAGGGCGGCCTGCCGTCGGCCCGCTACCTCGGGGTGATGGCCGACGCCGCCGAAATCGCCGGCGCGCCAGCCGATTACGTACACGACCTGCGCACCCGCCCGGCCCGCAACATCGGGCCCTGACTTTCCGTCGCGGCCTAGAACACCTAGAACAGCGCCGACTGTTCGACGATGTTGGCCATCACCCGCACCCCGATCGCCAGAGCCCGCTCGTCGAGGTTGAACGTCGGCTGATGCAGGTCCAGGTGTAGCCCCACCCCGGGCCACACCCCCAGCCGCGCCATCGCGCCGGGAATCTCCTCGAGGTACCAGGAGAAGTCCTCGCCGCCACCGGACTGGCGGGTGTCGGCCAGGGCGTCAGGGCCGAGCGCCTCGATCGCGCGGGTGAGGATGCGCGTCGAGACGTCCTCGTTGACCACCGGCGGTACGCCGCGCCGGTACTGCAGCGTGTGCTCGATGCCCAGCGGCGCCAGCAGCCCGGACACCGTCTCCCGGATCACCTCCTCGAGACCCACCCAGGTCTGCCGGCTGGCGGTGCGCACGGTGCCGGCCAGCACCCCGGTCTGCGGGATGGCGTTGGCCGCCACCCCGGCGTTGACTGCGCCCCACACCAGCACGGTGCCGTTGCGCGGGTCGATGCGCCGCGACAGCACCCCGGGCAGCCCGGTGATCAGGGTGCCCAGCCCGTACACCAGGTCGGCGGTCAGGTGCGGCCGCGAGGTGTGCCCGCCCGGCGAATACAGGGTGATCTCGATCTGGTCGGCCGCCGAGGTGATCGGGCCGTGCCGGACCGCGATCTGGCCGACCTTCAGCCGGGGGTCGCAGTGCAGGGCGAAGATCCGCGACACCCCGGTGATGGCGCCGGCGGCGATGGCGTCGATCACCCCGCCGGGCATCAGCTCCTCAGCGGCCTGGAAGATCAACCGCACCCCGACCGGCAGTTCCGGCACCGACGCCAGCGCCAACGCGGTGCCCAGCAGGATGGCGGTGTGCGCGTCGTGCCCGCAGGCGTGCGCCACGTTGGGCATGGTGGAGGCGTAGGGCGCGCCGGTGCGCTCGGCCATCGGCAGCGCGTCCATGTCGGCCCGCAGCGCGATCCGGGGCTCGTGCTCGGGGCCGAGGTCGCAGGTCAGCCCGGTCCCGCCGGGCAGCACCTTGGGGTTGAGTCCGGCCTCGGCCAGCCGCTCGGCGACGAACTGGGTGGTGGCGTATTCCTGGCGGCCCAACTCGGGATAGCGGTGGATGTGCCGACGCCACTCGATCAAGTCTTGGTTGTGCGCGGCCAGCCAGGAGGTGGCGGCGTCGGCCAGGCTCATGGGTGCGCCCCGCCGCGTCTGCGCTCGTGCGCGGCCAGCACCCGATCGCGCTCGGCCGGCGTCTGGGCCAGCGCGACGGCGGTGCGGGCCAGCATGATCGCGCCCTCGATCACCGCGCGGTCGGCGCTGGGTCCGGCGGCGGCGTCGGCGAAGGCGCGCTGATGCACCATGGCGCCACCGGATTCGACCCCGACCACCGGGTGGATCCCCGGCAGCGCCTGCGTCACGTTGCCCATGTCGGTGCTGCCCATCGGCAGCGCGGCTTCGTACTCCGGGGCCACCGCTGCCGGCCCAGCCGGCACATCTCCTCGCGAAAGATGTTGGCCAGCCACGCGTCCGGTTTGGGTTCGTCGTAGGCTGGCGCGGGGTTGTCGATCTCGTATTCGCAGCCGGCGGCCATTGCGCCCCGCGGCGAAGCATGCGCACATCCTGCCCTCCAGCTCGCGCAGCGAGTCGGATTCGACGGCGCGCATCGCGTACTGCAGCAACGCGTGCCCGGGGATGACGTTGACTGCCTGCCCGCCGTCGGTGACGATGCCGTGCACCAGTTGCCCCGGTGCCAGTTGCTGACGCAGCAGCCCGACGGCCACTTGCGCGACGGTGATGGCGTCGAGGGCGTTGACGCCCAGGTGCGGCGCGACGGCGGCGTGCGATTCCTTGCCGCAGTAGCGCACGATCGCCTCGGACAGGGCCAGCGAGCGGGCCGCGGCGATGTCGGCCGGCCCGGGATGCAGCATCACCGCCGCGGAGATGTCGTCGAACACCCCGGCCTTGAGCAGCAGCGCCTTGCCGCCGCCGGCCTCCTCGGCGGGAATCCCCACAAGCGCCACGCGCAGGCCCAGGTCGTCGGCCACCTCGGCCAGCGCCGGCGCGGTACCCACGGCCGACGCCGCGATGATGTTGTGGCCGCAGGCGTGCCCGATCTCGGGCAGGGCGTCGTATTCGGCGCAGACCCCGATGGTCAGCTGGCCGCTGCCGAAGTCGGCGCGAAAGGCGGTGTCCAGGCCGCCGGCGGCCGCGGTGATCTCGCAGCCGCGCTCGGCGACCAGCGCCTGCGCCTTGGCGCAGCTGCGGTGCTCGGCGAACGCCAGCTCCGGCTCGGCGTGGATGGCGTGCGACAGCTCGACGAGATCGGCACCGCGCCGCCGCACGACATCCTCGACGCTGTCCAGCGGGCTGTCTGATCCGACGGGGGGCACTCTCGCAGTATGTCGCAGTATCCGACCGGGGCCCAACGCCCCTGGCTATACCCGCCCGGCGATGAACCCCGCCGCCTGGGCCGGGTAGGGCGGGTCCTCGTAGACGTGGTGCGCGTCCCGGTCCCGGCCGCCGACGACGCACACCGGGTCGCCGTCGCTGCACAGGTCGATGGCGCGACCGGCGAACGCCCCGGTGGTCGACAGGGGCGTGTTGAAGCGGTTGCCGGGGTTGCCGAACACCGCCACCGCCGCGATCTTGCTCGCCAGGCCGGGATCCAGCGGAGGCGCCGACCCGAAGTTGCCGATCCGCTGCCCGACCGGCGGCACCCCGGCGAGCATCGAGACCGCGGCCGCGCCCTGCGAGAACCCGCCGAGCACCAGCCGGGTGGACGGGCACCGGTCGACCATCTCGGCGATGTGGTCGCGGGCGTCGTTGGCGCCGTCGGCGGTGGTCAGGAAATTGTAGCTGGCCGGATAGTTCACCGCGTAGGCGTCGACGTTGCGGTTGCCCAGCGCCGGTTGCAGCGCGGCGAACAGCGCATCGCCCACGGCTCCCAAGCCGGGGAGCTCGGCGGTGCCGCGGGCGAAAATCAGTTGCACGTCAGGACATCCGTCGGCCGCCGCCCGCGGCGCCGGGCCGCAAGTGATGGCGACCACCGACAAGGCGACCGCGACGACAATTCCAATGACCGGGCCAACCACCGGCCACCCACGCAGATTCATACGCCAGAACCTGGCACACCCCCCGACACCCGCTCCGGGGCCGGCGCTCGCCGCCGCCGGACTGGGCTCGATCGCCCGAGTCCTTACTCGCGCCCTAACGGCGCTCGCCGTCGCCGGGCTAGGCTCGATCGCTGTGGCCGAAACCCCGTCCAACCCAGGCGAGCTCGCGCGCCAGGCGGCCGCGGTCATCGGCGAACGGACCGGCGTCGCCGAACACGACGTGGCCATCGTCCTGGGGTCGGGATGGTCGCCAGCGGTCGCCGCACTGGGCACCCCGACCACGGTGCTGCCGCAGGTCGAACTGCCCGGCTTCCGGCCGCCCACCGCGGTCGGGCACACCGGCGAGCTGGTGTCGATGCGCATCGGCGAGCACCGGGTGCTGGTGCTGGTCGGCCGCATCCACGCCTACGAGGGCCACGACCTGTGCCACGTCGTGCACCCGGTCCGGGCGGCCTGCGCGACCGGGGTGCGCGCGGTGGTGCTCACCAACGCAGCCGGCGGCCTGCGCCCGGACCTTGCCGTCGGCGAACCGGTGCTGATCAGCGACCACCTCAACCTGACCGGGCGGTCCCCGCTGGTCGGCCCGCAGTTCGCCGACCTCACCGACGCCTACTCGCCGCGGCTGCGCGAGCTGGCCCGCCAAGCCGATCCCACGCTGGCCGAGGGCGTCTACGCCGGCCTGCCCGGCCCGCACTACGAGACCCCGGCCGAGATCCGGAT
The DNA here is from genome assembly GCA_002291465.1 of Mycobacterium lepraemurium. GTDB lineage: Bacteria > Actinomycetota > Actinomycetes > Mycobacteriales > Mycobacteriaceae > Mycobacterium > Mycobacterium avium. The sequence goes on from CP021238.1 coordinate 3,487,331, forward strand.
GCTGCGCACGCTGGGCGCCGACCTGGTCGGCATGTCGACGGTGCACGAAACCATCGCCGCCCGGGCGGCCGGCGCCGAGGTGCTGGGGGTGTCGCTGGTGACCAACCTGGCCGCCGGCATCAGCGGCGAGCCGCTGAGCCACACCGAGGTGCTGGCCGCCGGCGCCGCCTCGGCCACCCGGATGGGCGCCCTGCTGGCCCTGATCCTCGGCCAACTCCCCCCGGTTCTAGGACCGTGACGCCCGAGGAATGGATCGCCCACGATCCCGACCCTCGCACGGCCGCCGAGCTCTCCGCATGCGACGCCGCAGAACTCGCCGCCCGCTTCGCCCGGCCCTTGCGATTCGGCACGGCGGGACTGCGCGGCCCGGTCCGCGGCGGCCCCGACGCGATGAACGTCGCGGTGGTGTCGCGGGCCAGCTGGGCGCTGGCGCAGGTGCTCAAGCGCCGCGGCCCGGCCGGCGCGCGGGTGATCGTGGGACGCGACGCCCGGCACGGCTCCGCGGCATTCGCCACGGTAACCGCAGAAGTGATTGCCGCCCAAGGGTTTTCGGTGATTCTGCTGCTCGGGCCGGTGCCCACCCCGGTGGTCGCGTTCGCGGTGCGGCACACCGGCGCCGCCGTCGGCGTCCAGATCACCGCCTCACACAACCCGCCGACCGACAACGGCTATAAGGTGTACGACGGCGGCGGCATCCAGATCGTCTCCCCCACCGACCACCAGATCGAAGCCGCGATGGCCGACGCGCCACCGGCCGACGAGATCCGCCGAACACCCGTCCCACCGGCGCACACCGACCTCATCCAGCGCTACATCGAGCGGGCGGCCGGGGTGCGGCGCGGCACCGGTTCAGCGCGGGTGGCGCTCACCGCACTGCACGGCGTGGGCGGGACGGTGGCCGTCGATGCTCTGCACCGCGCCGGTTTCGGCCGAATACACACCGTGGCAAGCCAATTCGCGCCCGACCCGGACTTTCCCACCGTCGCGTTCCCCAACCCCGAGGAGCCCGGGGCCACCGACGTGCTGCTGACCCTGGCCGCCGATGTGGACGCCGACGTGGCGATCGCACTGGATCCCGACGCCGACCGCTGCGCCGTCGGCATACCCGACGCCTCCGGCTGGCGGATGCTCTCCGGCGACGAAACCGGTTGGCTGCTCGGCGATTACCTGCTCTCCCAACCGCATCGGGCCGACAGACCCGTAGTGGCCAGCACGGTGGTGTCGTCGCGGATGTTGTCGGCAATCGCCGCGCGGCACGGCGCCGTGCACGTCGAAACCCTCACCGGCTTCAAGTGGTTGGCACGCGCCGACGCCGAGGTGCCCGGCGGCACCCTGGTGTACGCCTACGAGGAGGCGATCGGACACTGCGTGGACCCTGCCGCGGTGCGCGACAAGGACGGCATCAGCGCCGCCGTGCTGGTGTGCGACCTGGTGGCCGGCCTGATCGCGCGGGGCGGTTCGGTGTCCGGCCGGCTCGACGAGCTGGCTTGCCGCCACGGCGTGCACGACGTCGCCGCGGTGTCGCGCCGCGTCGGGCACGACGGGGCTGCCGAGCTGATGCGACGGCTGCGCACCAGCCCGCCGGAGACGCTGGCCGGGTTCGGGGTGGCGCTCACCGACATCACCGACGCGCTGATCTTCACCGGCGGCGACGACGACACGTCGGTCAGGCTGGTGGTGCGGCCTTCCGGGACCGAGCCGAAGGTGAAGTGCTACTTGGAGATTCGCTGCGCGCCGAGCGACGACCTGGCGTCTTCGCGGCGGCGCGCCCGCGCCCTGCGGGAGCTTCTGGTCGCGACGGTGCGGAGCTGGTGAACAGGTTCGGCCCGAATTGGCGATCCCCGGCATCGCCGAGGCCGGGAACGATGTAGGCCGCCTTGTTGAGTCCCTTGTCGACCGCGGCGGTGAACGCTCGCGCGTCGGGCGCCGTTTCCCCAACCGCCGCAAGGACTTCCGGCGCGGCCACCACACACAGCACGGTTATGTCGGTGGCGCCGCGACGCTGCAACAGCCCCAGGGTGTGCGCCATCGAGCCGCCGGTGGCCAGCATCGGGTCCAGCACCATCACCGGCCTGCCGGCCAGCTTGTCGGGCAGCGCCGCCAAATACGGGACCGACCGGTGGGTTTGCTCGTCGCGGGCGACGCCGACGAAGCCCACCTCGGCCTCGGGCAGCGCGGCCTGCGCCGGGTCGACCATGCCCAGCCCGGCGCGCAGCACCGGAACCAGCAGCGGCGGATTGACCAGTCGGGTCCCGGCGGCCGCGGCCACCGGGGTGCGGATCCGGACCGACTTGCGCGGCGCGCCGCGGCTGGCCTCATAGACCAGCATCAGCGTCAAATCGCACAGCGCGGCCTGAAATCCGGCGGTGTCGGTGCGTTCGTTGCGCAGCACCGTCAGCCGGGTCGCGGCCAACGGGTGGTCGATCACGCACACGTCCATCTGGTCGAGGGTATATAACGATCGGGCAAAGCCCCGATGACACGCTTGCCCGCCGGCCGGAAACGCCTTACCGCCGTTCGTATACTCCGGCCGTGTCGCGCGAAAATCGAAGTCGCAGAAGGCTAATCGGCGGTGCATACCGAAGCCTGCGGCTGCTCGGCGCCGTGGCCGCGGTGGCGCTGGCGGCCAGCCCGTTGACACCGCGCACCAGCCTTGCGGCAGCGGCCATTCCGCAACCGTCGCACATCGTGATCGTGGTGGAGAGAACCGTTCCGCGAGCGGCATCATCGGCAACAAGTCGGCGCCCTTCATCACCGCGCTGACCGCGTCCGGCGCCAACATGACCCAGTCGTTCGCCGAAACCCACCCCAGCGAGCCCAATTACCTGGCGTTGTTCGCCGACAACACGTTCGGGGTGACCAAGTACCTGTGCCCGGTCAACGCCGGCGCCGCATCCAATCTGGGGTCCGAATTGCTCGCCTCCGGTTACACATTCGCCGGCTACGCCGAGGGATTGCCGTCCCCGGGCTCACCGGTGTGCAGTGCCGGCAAATACGCGCGAAAACATGTGCCGTGGGCCAACTTCACCAACGTGCCGGCGGCGAGCTCGCTGCCGTTCTCGGCGTTCCCGATGGGCAACTACGCCAGCCTGCCGACGGTGTCGTTCGTCATCCCGAACAACGACAACAACATGCACGACGGCTCGATCGTGCAGGCCGACGCCTGGCTGAACCGGCAGCTGTCCGGCTACGCCAATTGGGCGCTGGCCAACAACAGCCTGCTGATCGGCACGTTCGACGAGGACGACAACTCCAACGTCGGAGCCAGCCGCAACCAGATCCCCACGGGGTGCTACGGCGCCCACGTCCGGCCCGGCAACTACGCCGAGCAGATCAACCATTACAACGTGCTTGCCACCCTCGACCAGATGTACGGGCTGCCCAAGACGGGCTATGCCGCCGGCGCCGCGCCCATCACCGACATCTGGGGCTGAGCGCCAGGTCGCTATTCTGTGCCGCATGGCTGCTGACCTCGTGCCTATCCGCTTGAGCCTGTCCACCGGCGACCGCTACACGGTGTGGGCGCCGCGCTGGCGTGACTCCGGCGACGAGTGGGAAGCCTTCCTGGGCAAGGACGAGGATCTTTACGTCTTCTCCTCGGTCGCCGACCTGGTGGCCTTCGTGCGGTCGGACGAGGACAACGACCTGACCGACCATCCGGCGTGGACGCGGCTGCGCACGGCGCACGCGCACAAGTTCGAGCCCGCGAAGGACAAGCAGTTCGATCTGGTCGCGGTCGAGGAGCTGGTGTCGGAGAAGCCGACCGAGGAGTCGGTGACCGCGCTGGCCGGCGTCCTGGCCATTGTGTCGTCCATCGGGTCGGTGTGCGAGCTGGCGGCGGTGTCGAAGTTCTTCAACGGCAACCCGGCCCTGGGCACCGTGTCCGGCGGGATCGAGCACTTCACCGGCAAGGCCGGCGCCAAACGCTGGCATGCGATCGCCGAGATCATCGCCCGCGGCTGGGACGACGTGCTCGGCGCGATCGACGACATCGCCACCACCCCCGAAGTCGACGAGGCGTTGTCGGCCAAGGCCGAAGGCGAGCTGGCCGAGGAGCGCGACAACGAGGAGACCGACGAGACGGACGAAGCCGCCGAGGCGCCGGCCGACGCAACCGAGACGGACGAGGAGGCCCTCGAGGACGACGAGGCCGACGGCGAACCGGACGACGACACCGACGAAACCGAGACCCGCGCGGCCGGCGACACCGTGGTGCTCGGCGGCAACAAGGACTTCTGGCTGCAGGTCGGCATCGACCCGATCCGCATCATCACCAGCTCGGGCACCTTCTACACGCTGCGCTGCTACCTGGACGACCAACCGATCTTCCTGGGCCGCAACGGACGCATCAGCGTCTTCACCTCCGAGCGCGCGCTGGCCCGCTACCTGGCCGACGAGCACGACCACGACCTGGCCGACCTGAGCACCTACGACGACATTCGCACCGCCGCCACCGACGGCTCGCTGGAGGTCGAGATCACCGACGACAACATCTATGTGCTCAGTGGGCTGGCAGACGACCTGGCCGACGGGCCGGACGCGGTGGATCGCGACCAACTGGAGCGGGCCGTCGAGGTGCTGCGCGACATCGGTGACTACTCCGAGGATTCCACCGTCGACAAGGCCCTCGAGCCCGGCCGGCCGCTGGGCAAGCTGGTGGCCGCCGTACTCGAGCCCGGCTCGGTGACCAAGCCGTCGCCGCCGTATGCCGCGGCGGTGCGCGAGTGGGAGAAGCTGGAGCAATTCGTCGACGACCGACTGCGCCGCGAATAGCCCGCTGCGTTTGACGGGCTAGGTTGGGTGTCGTGTCGCTTCCCGGTATCGGCCCGTTGCCTCTCTACGGGTTCCAGCGTCCGGGCATGCTGCTGTTCGGGTTGGTGCCGCTCACGCTGCTGGCCCTCTACGTCGTGGTGCAGGCCCGCCGCCGGCGCCGCCTGCACCGCTACACCGACGCCCCGGTGGCGCAGTCGCCGTGGCGGCATCTGCCGATCGCGGTCTCGCTGCTCAGCCTGGTGTTGCTGACCATCGCGCTGGCCACCCCCACCCACGACATGCGCATCCCGCGCAACCGCGCGGTGATCATGCTGGTCATCGACATGTCGCAGTCCATGCGGGCCACCGACGTCGAACCCAACCGGCTCAAGGCCGCCGAACAGGCGGCCAGCCAGTTCGCCAGCCAGCTGACCCCCGGCATCAATCTTGGGCTGGTCGGCTTCGCCGGCACGCCCTACCTGCTGGTGCCGCCGACCCCGCAACACCAGGCGACCATCGACGCGCTGAAGAAGCTGGACTTCGCCGATAGCACCGCCACCGGCGAGGCGATCTTCACCGCGCTGCACGCGATCAGCGCCACCGCGGTCGCCGGCGGCGACACACCGCCGCCGGCCCGCATCGTGCTGCTCTCCGACGGCGGCGAGAACAAGCCGTCCAACCCCAGCGACCCGCACGACGGCGTCTACACCGCGGCGCGCCTGGCCAAGGACGAGGGCGTGCCCATCTCGACCATAACGTTCGGCACCAAGGGCGGCGAGATCGAGATGGACGGGCAGAAGGTGGCCGTCCCGGTCTTGACCGACCAGATGAAGATGGTCGCCAAGCTGTCCGGCGGGCAGTCCTACACCGCCACCAACCTGGGTGAGCTGCAGAAGAGCTACAACGCGATTGAGAACGAGATCGGCTACCGCACGGTGCCGGGACCGGGCAGCGCGGGCTGGCTGCGGCTCGGCGTGCTGACCGCCCTGATCGCGACGGCGCTGGCGTTGCTCATCAGCCGGCGCCTGCCCACCTAGCGCGCCGCCGACGGCACCGCGCCGAGCGTGGGCGCTAGGTACGACCCCGCGTCGTTTTTGCTGCATAGCCCACACACTCGGCGAGCCTGCAGCGCCTAGTCGTCAGGCGGGCAACCGGCGGTTCAGCAGCAGGCCGGCCAGCACGGCGCAGGCCAGCACGACGGCGCCGAGCAACATCCAGGCCGTGCTGGCGTCGCCCTTGACGGTCTCGTAGCCGATCTGGCGCTGCAGCGTCGAGTACACGTTCTTCAGCGAGTCCAGGCTGTCGGCGTGGAACGCCTGGCCGTCGGTGATCTCGCAGATCTTCTGCAGGGTCTGGTCGTCCACCGGCACCGGGATGGTGGCGCCCTCGTAGTCGACGGTGCCGTACGGAGTTCCGAAGGAGATGGTGGAGATCTGCACGCCCTCGGCCTTGGCGGCCCGGGCCGCGGTGAACGCCCCCTGCGGGGCGTTCGGGTCCAGCGGCACGTTCTCGGCGCCGTCGGACTCCAGCACGATCCGCGCCGGCGGCGGGCCCTCGCCGCCGCCCATCACCGACCCGACCGTCGCGATGGCCTGCAACGCGGTGAAAATGCCTTCTCCCGTAGCGGTTTTCGGCACCGGCTGCAGACTGTCGATGCCCGCCTTGACCGCGACCCGGTTGGTCGTCGGCGGCACCAGCAGCGTGGCGTTGGCGGCGAACTCGACCAGCCCCAGATTGATGGCCGGCGTCAGTTGGTCGGCGAACCGCTTGCCGGCCTCCTTGGCTGCGGCCAGCCGGTTGGGCGGCACATCGGTGGAGGCCATCGACTCCGACACGTCGATCACCAGCATCACCACGGCGCGGTTGAGCGGAATGCGGACGTCGGACGTCGGCCCGGCCATGGCGGTGGTCAGCAGCACCAGCGAGCTGGCCAGCAGGATGGTAGGCACGTGCCGCCACCGGCTCGGGTGGGGTGGCGCGACGCGCTCGAGGACCTCCATGTTGGCGAACCGCAGCACCCGGCGCCGCCGGGCGAACTGCTGCACCACGTACAGGCCGATCACCAGCAGCACGGCCAGCAGCGCCAGGAAGAACCACGGGTTCTGGAATCCGGTCACCGACACCGGCCCGAGCAAGGGCAGCTTCATGTCCAGCCACACTATGCGTCAAACGGGCCGGTTGCATCGACCGCCGCCCGCACCCGCGGTGCTGATGACACCGGCGGTCGCAGACGACGCGACCTGGTCTAGGCGGGCCAAGACGACGACCTACAGGCGCGGCATGTCGACGTCCGTCCTAATTTTCGCGTTCACGTCGCGGGTGTGAGTGCAGGCGGCAGTCGAGGCGTGGGCCCTCATTGAGCGGGGTGGCGAAGCGGATCGTCTAGCGTCCACGAAAATAAGCCACTTTGTTACGCCAGGAGTACGAGGCGGCCACCGCATAGCCGACTACCTCGCACCGCACGAGAAGCCATTGCAGCCAAGGGATTCCGATGATGAAAACCACACAGCATGCGCCAGTGATACCGAGCACTACGTGATAGGCCGTGGCGGCATGCCTCGAGCGTGGGTGCTGCCTCAGGATCAACAGGATTCGACCGATAGAGACAATGATGTACGCAAGAGCCGCGATCATTATAAACCAGTAGACGCCACGGCGTGTGTTCTGTGACCACAACATCGGGAACGTAGGTCTCGCCGATGTCGCCTGCGACGAAGACCGCGACCATGACGGCGCAGATCACGACCGACGGCAGTTCCAACCGGTTCCGAACGAACCACCTAAGCTGACCCGGCGTCATGTCGCAGTGGTCAGCAACCAGATACATGATCAATAAAGCCGTACACGTAGAGCAGATGGCCGATGAGGTCTTCTTCGAGGTTCCACACGCCCGTCATGTCGTGGAGGAGTGGGCTTGCCATCCGTCCACGGGCCCGAGCGCCAGGACCAACTGGGCACACATAAACGCCAGTGCCAACACTGCTGCTCGCTCGAACGGGATGTGCCACGCCAAACGGATGCTCCACAAGGCCGCTAGCGCATGACCAACGTGGCTGTGGCGATGATGCTCACAGAGGTCGATCGGGTCGAGGTCTCAAGTCACTCAGGCGGAAGGGTCGCTCATCGTCGTCTCCGGCGATCAGCTTGTCCAGCGGAACATCGACCGCCTGGGCGATCGTAAGTAGCTCACTGTAGGTGAACTCGACCTTGCCATCGGGCTTGCTAGAAAGGCTCGGGCGGCTGATACCTGTCTCGTTAGAAAGACGGGTACGGGACAGCTTGCGGTCGCCCATGACCATCCGCAATCGGCTGGCCAGGGCGGCGGCCGACACAGGCGAATGCGAAGACATGCCCGGCATGGGTAGCAGTCTGAACTGACAAAGCGCGGGCAAATTCCACATTTTGTCGGTTTTGCTGTCGAACGGTAGGATTTCGTGCAATAGTCTTCGCCGTGGCTGAATTGGACATGCATACAACACCGCGATACGGGACACCGCGGCAGGAGTCGGTGGCCGCGGGCGGAGGCGCCCACTCGTCGGCCCCGGTGTGCAAACGTCGTCCTGGTCTGGCATTCGCCGGCTGGGTCAGCGTTGGCGACGCCGCAAGGACGGTCGAGCGATGATCCATTACGCGGTCACCTAAGGAGGCCGCCCTGTTTACGTTTCTGTTGACCCCCGCGTTCGTCGGGGCAAGCGCCCTGATCGCGGTCGTGACCCTGGTCGTGTTGGTAGCCCTGCTGCTGAACGAGCACAACGGCGACGACAAGGACGTTGACATGGAAGACACCTGGTGGTGACAGGAAGCATAACTAAGCCGACGCGAATCGCGTTTGCCCGCACGGCAATTAGAGCGATGTTTACGGACCCGAGAGTGGCGGATTAGGCGGATGACGGTGAGCTTCAGCGACGGCGTGGACTCGCTGCGCCAGTACGCCCAGTTCTACGACTATCACTAGGGACGAAGCCATCGACATCATCTAGAAGGCAGAGCTTCAGCTAGAGCAGCTGCGCACGTACGACGCTTCGCCGCTCGCGGAAATTGGGCGCGAGCTGATCGCAGAGCTGCGGCGGGCCCGCGCTGAGGTAGCACGGCTGCGGCACGTCGGCGTGGAGACAGCCCTAAAGCTGGGCATCGTCAAACGCGAACTGACGCTCAAGCGGTCGGAATGCGAGCGATTGAGGAGACAGCATGATCACGGAGACGTACCACCCCACGGTGACGGTTAGCGGAGCAGCCGAAGACCGCGCACAGCCGCTCAGCCGATCAGCACCGCGTACCGGGGTTTGATCACCTCGTCGATAATGGCCAGCCGTTCGTCGAACGGGATGAACGCGGACTTCATCGCGTTGATGGTGAACCGCTCCAGATCGTTCCATCCGTAGCCGAAAGCCTGGACCAGCCGGTGCATCTCGCGGCTCATGTAGGTGTCGCTCATCAGCCGGTTGTCGGTGTTGACGGTCACCCGGAACCGGGTGCGGGCCAGCAGGTCGAACGGATGGTCGGCGATGCTTTTGACGGCCCCAGTCTGCACGTTGGAGCTCGGGCACAGTTCCAACGGAATTCGCTTGTCCCGCAATATGTTCGCCAGTCTGCCCAACCGTACCTTGCCCTTGTCGAGGCCGTCGGCCAGCACGTCGATGTCGTCGACGATCCGCACCCCGTGGCCGAGCCGGTCGGCGCCGCAGAACGCGATGGCCTCGTGGATGGACGGCAGGCCGAACGCCTCCCCGGCGTGAATCGTGAAGCGCGCGTTGTGATCTCGCATGTAGTCGAACGCCTCCAGGTGCCGGGTCGGCGGGTTGCCGGCCTCGGCGCCGGCGATGTCGAAACCGACCACGCCCTTGTCCCGCCACCGGATCGCCAGCTCGGCGATCTCCCGGGACACCGCTGCGTGCCGCATGGCGGTCACCAGCAGTCGCACCACGATGGACCGGCCCGCTGCCGCACAAGCCTTCTCGCCGTCGGCGAACCCGGCCAGCACGGCATCGACGATCTCGTCGAAGGACATGCCGCGGTTGATGTGCAGCTCGGGAGCGAACCGGATCTCGGCGTAGACCACCGAGTCCTCGGCCAGGTCCTCCACGCACTCGTACGCCACCCGGTGCAGCGCCTCGGGGGTCTGCATCACCGCCACGGTGTGCGAGAACGGCTCCAGGTAGCGCTCCAGCGAGCCGCTGTGCGAGCGGGTGCGAAACCAGGTCGCCAGCTCCTCGACGTCGGTGGCGGGCAGCCCGTCGTAGCCGGTCTGCCCGGCGATGTCCAGCACGGTCGATGGGCGCAGCCCGCCGTCGAGGTGATCGTGCAGCAGGGCCTTGGGCGCCTTGCGGATCTGCTCGAGCTCCAATGGTGCGGTCATGTGACGATCCGATCGATGATCAGCGGTCGCGGCGCCGGCGCGCCGGCGCCGACGTTCCAGCCGCCGTCCAGCTCGGCCAGCGCGGCGCCGAAGCGTTCCGGGGTGTCGGTGTAGAGGGTGAACAGCGGCTCCCCGGCGGCGACCGGCTCGCCGGGGCGGCAGTGAATCCGGAGGCCGGCGCCGGCTTGCACCCGTTCGCCCGGACGGGATCTTCCCGCGCCGAGCCGCCAAGCCGCCAGCCCCACTGCCATCGCGTCGATATCGCCCATTGTGCCGCCCCGGGGGGCTGTCACGGTCTCGGAGTGCCTACCGATCGGCAACGGTACCGACAAATCACCACCCTGAGCGGCGACGAGACGGCGGAACCGGTCCATCGCGGTGCCGTCGCGCAGGGTGTCGGCGGGGTCCCGGTCGCCGACCCCGACCAGCGCGAGCATCTCGGCGGCCAGCCGCAGCGTCAGCTCGACGACATCGGGCGGCCCGCCCCCGGCCAGCACCTGCAGCGCCTCGGCCACCTCCAACGCGTTGCCGACGGTCGCGCCCAGCGGGCGGTTCATGTCGGTGAGCAGCGCGCGGCTGGGCACCCCGTGCGCGGCGCCCAGCCCGACCATGGTGTGCGCCAGGTCGCGGCACTGCTCCTCGGTCTTCACCAACGCCCCCGAGCCGACCTTCACGTCGAGCACCAGCGCGCCGGCCCCCTCGGCCAGCTTCTTGCTCATCACCGAGCTGGCGATCAGCGGCAGCGATTCCACGGTGGCGGTGATGTCGCGCAGCGCGTACAGCTTGGCGTCGGCCGGGGCCAGGTCACCGGCGGCGAAGATGGCCGCCCCGACCTCGCGGAGCTGCTCACGCACCCGCCGGCTGGGCAGCTGCGCGCTGAACCCGGCGATCGCGTCCAGCTTGTCCAGGGTGCCGCCGGTGTGGCCGAGCCCGCGGCCCGAGGCCTGCGGCACCGCCGCCCCGCAGGCGGCGACGACCGGCACCAGCGGCAGGGTGATCTTGTCGCCCACCCCGCCGGTGGAGTGCTTGTCCACCGTCGGCACACCCAGGTCGGAGAAGTCCAGCCGGTCGCCGGAGGCCAGCATCGCCGACGTCCAGGCGGCGGTCTCGCCGCCGTCCATGCCGCGCAGCAGGATCGCCATTAACAGGGCCGCCATCTGCTCCTCGGCCACCAGCCCGCGGGTGTAGGCGTCGATCACCCAGTCGATGGCGGCGTCGGACAGCCGGCCGCCGTCGCGCTTGGTCCTGATCACCGTGGGCGCGTCGAACCCGGGCCGCATCAGTCCCGCCCGGCGGCCAGCTGGTCGGGGCCGAACGCGTCCGGCAGCAGCTCGCCGAGCCGGCGCGGCCAGCCCGGATGGTCGATCAGCAGCTCGGGGCCGCCGTGTTCGGCCAGCACCTGGCGGCACCGCCCGCACGGCGTCAGCACCGATCCGCGCCCGTCCACGCATGCCAGCGCGACCAGCCGGCCGCCGCCGCTCGCATACAGGGCGCACACCACCGCGCACTCGGCGCAGAGACCAAGGCCATACGAGATGTTCTCCACATTGCAACCGGTCACCACCCGCCCGTCGTCGACCAGCGCGGCCGCGCCCACCCGGAACCGCGAGTACGGCGCGTAGGCGCCCGCGGACACATCGATTGCCTTGTCCCGCAGTGCACTCCAGTCAATGTCCGGCATAACGAAACCCCGCTCAGCCACGGCCTGTACCAACAGTCACCCTAGCCGGAAAGCGGCATTTCGCTTGACGGACATCGGCGTGGGGCGCGCCGGGTGCGAGCTAAGCTCAAGTGCCCGGCGTGACCGTCGCAAACAAGTAAGGTCGGAAGAAGGCGGTGAGGGGTGACACAGGGGTGACGACACAACCGACAACCGCGGATCCGGCGACACCGGTATCGGCGCCCGCGCGCAAACGCAGGCCACCACGCACCCTGTACCGGGGCGACCCCGGCATGTGGTCGTGGGTGCTGCACCGGATCAGCGGCGCGACGATCTTCTTTTTCCTGTTCGTGCACGTCCTGGACGCCGCGATGCTGCGGGTCAGCCCGCAGACCTACAACGCGGTGATCCCGACTACCAGATGCCGATCGTCGGGGTGATGGAGTACGGCCTGATCGCCGCGGTGCTCTTCCACGAGCTGAACGGCATCCGGGTGATCCTGATCGACTTCTGGTCCGAAGGCCCGCGCCACCAGCGGCTGATGTTCTGGATCGTCGGCGTGGTGTTCCTGCTGCTGATGGTCCCGGCGGGCGTGGTGACCGTCATCCACATGCTGGGGCACTTCCGATGAGCACCCCGACCTGCAGCTCGGCCCCGGGCCAGATCGCCCCGGTCAAACAGCGCTTCTACGATCGCCCGGCCAGCCGGGACAATCCCCGCTCCCCGCGGCGCCGCGCCGGCATCCCCCAACTTCGAGAAGTTCGCCTGGCTGTTCATGCGGTTCTCCGGCGTCGCGCTGTTCGTGCTGGCGATCGGCCACCTGTTCATCATGCTGATGTGGGACGACGGCGTGTACCGCATCGACTTCAACTACGTGGCGCAGCGCTGGGCGTCGCCGTTCTGGCAGTTCTGGGACCTGGCGCTGCTGGCTGGCCCAGCTGCACGGCGGCAACGGGCTGGGCACCAGCATCGACGACCACAGCCGCAAGGACAGCACCCGGTTCTGGCTGAACAGCCTGCTGCTGCTGTCGATGGGCTTCACCCTGGTGCTGGGCACCTACGTGCTGTTGACCTTCGACCCGAACATCTCGGGAGAGGCGAGCCATGATCCAACAACATCGCTACGACGTGGTGATCGTCGGCGCCGGTGGCGCCGGGATGCGCGCGGCCGTGGAAGCCGGCCCGCGGGTGCGCACCGCGGTGCTGACCAAGCTCTACCCCACCCGCAGCCACACCGGGGCGGCCCAGGGCGGTATGTGCGCGGCGCTGGCCAACGTCGAGGAAGACAACTGGGAATGGCACACCTTCGACACCGTCAAGGGCGGCGACTACCTCGCCGACCAGGACGCGGTGGAGATCATGTGCAAGGAAGCCATCGACGCGGTGCTCGACCTGGAGAAGATGGGGATGCCGTTCAACCGCATCCCCGAGGGCCGCATCGACCAGCGCCGCTTCGGCGGCCACACCCGCAACCACGGCAAGGCCCCGGTGCGCCGCGCCTGTTACGCCGCCGACCGCACCGGCCACATGATCCTGCAGACGCTCTACCAGAACTGTGTGCGGCACGACGTGCAGTTCTTCAACGAGTTCTACCCGCTGGACCTGGTTTTGACGCAGCCGCCCAGCGGCCCGGTGGCCAGCGGCGTGGTGGCCTACGAGCTAGCCACCGGCGACATCCACGTCTTTCACGCCAAGGCCGTCGTGCTCGCCACCGGCGGGTCGGGCCGGATGTACAAGACCACCTCCAACGCGCACACCCTGACCGGCGACGGCATCGGCATCGTCTTCCGCAAGGGGCTTCCCTTGGAGGACATGGAGTTTCACCAGTTCCACCCGACCGGCCTGGCCGGGTTGGGGATTCTGATCTCCGAGGCGGTGCGCGGCGAGGGCGGCCGGCTGCTCAACGGCGAGGGCGAGCGGTTCATGGAGCGCTACGCCCCCACCATCGTCGACCTGGCGCCGCACGACATCGTAGCGCGCTCAATGGTTTTGGAAGTGCTGGAGGGCCGCCGCGCCGGCCCGCACAAGGACTACGTCTACATCGACGTACGCCACCTCGGCGAGGACGTGCTGGAGTCCAAGCTGCCCGACATCACCGAGTTCGCCCGCACCTACCTGGGCGTGGACCCGGTGCACGAGCTGGTGCCGGTGTACCCGACGTGCCACTACGTGATGGGCGGCATCCCCACCACAGTCACCGGACAAGTGTTGCGGGACAACACCTCCACCGTGCCGGGTCTGTACGCGGCCGGCGAGTGCGCGTGCGTGTCGGTGCACGGTGCCAACCGGCTGGGCACCAATTCGCTGCTGGACATCAACGTGTTCGGCCGCCGGGCCGGCATCGCCGCGGCCAACTACGCCCGGGGCCACGACTTCGTGGACATGCCGCCGGACCCGGCGGCGATGGTAGTGCGCTGGGTCGCCGACATCCTCTCCGGGCACGGCAACGAGCGGGTCTCCGACATCCGCGGCACGCTGCAGCAGTCGATGGACAACAATGCGGCGGTGTTCCGCACCGAGGAGACGCTCAAGCGGGCGCTGACGGACATCCACGCATGCAAGGAGCGGTACTCGCGAATCCGCATCCACGACAAGGGGAAACGATTCAACAGCGACCTGCTGGAAGCCATCGAGCTGGGCTTCCTGCTGGAGCTGGCCGAGGTCACCGTGGTGGGGGCGCTCAACCGCAAGGAGTCCCGCGGCGGCCACGCCCGCGAGGACTATCCCAACCGGGACGACGTCAACTACATGCGCCACACCATGGCCTACAAACAGGGCACGGATCTGCTGAGCGACATCGCGCTGGACTTCAAGCCCGTGGTGCAGACGCGCTACGAACCCAAGGAACGGAAGTACTGAATGTCTGTCGAGCCGGACGTCGAAACCTTGGAACCGCCGCTGTCGCCGGTTCCCGACGAAGCGGTGATGGTGACCGTCAAGATCGCCCGGTTCAACCCCGACCAGCCCGATGCGTACGCGGAAACCGGTGGCTGGCAAAGCTTTCGGGTGCCGTGCCTGCCCAGTGACCGGATGCTCAACCTGCTGATCTACATCAAGAGCTACCTGGACGGGACGCTGACCTTCCGGCGTTCCTGCGCGCACGGGGTGTGCGGCTCGGACGCCATGCGCATCAACGGCGTCAACCGGCTGGCGTGCAAGGTGCTGATGTGCGATCTGCTGCCCGAGCCCAAGAAGGGCAAGCCGAGCAAGCCGCTGACCATCACGGTCGAGCCGATCCGCGGGCTGCCGGTGGAAAAGGACCTGGTGGTCGACATGGAGCCGTTCTTCGACGCCTACCGCGCGGTCAAGCCGTACCTGATCACCACAGGCAATCCGCCCACCCGCGAGCGCATCCAGAGTCCGGCCGACCGGGCCCGCTACGACGACACCACCAAGTGCATCCTGTGCGCGGCGTGCACCACCAGCTGCCCGATCTTCTGGCACGAGGGCAGCTACTACGGCCCGGCCGCGATCGTCAACGCGCACCGGTTCATCTTCGACAGCCGCGACGAGGGCGCCGCCGAGCGGCTGGACATCCTCAACGAGGTCGACGGCGTGTGGCGCTGCCGCACCACGTTCAACTGCACCGACGCCTGCCCGCGCGGCATCGAGGTGACCAAGGCCATCCAAGAGGTCAAGCACGCCATCATGTTCTCCCGCTGATCGCTCGAGCTTTTGCCCCCTGTTGCCCGCGAGCGTCACGCCAGCGTGACAGTCGACGCCGGGCGTCACGCCAGCGTGACGCCCGCACGGCGGCCAAAAGGTTCAAGGCGCCGTCACACATCGCGGGCCTGCCTCGTCTGATCGGTATGACACAGAAAACTCGCATCGCACCCCTGCCCCCTCAGCGCGCCGGGCTGCTGACCCGGGCCATGTACCGGATCGCCAAGCGGCGCTACGGCCAGGTCCCCGAACCGTTCGCCGTCGCCGCGCATCACCGCAAGCTGATGGTCGCCAGCGCCGTGCACGAAACCCTGGTCGACCGGGCGTCCAAGACGCTGCCGGCCAACGTGCGCGAGCTCGCGGTGTACTGGACCGCCCGCCAGATCGGCTGCTCGTGGTGCGTCGACTTCGGGTCCGTGCTGCAGCGCCTCGACGGCCTGGACATCCAGCGGCTCACCGAGATCGACGACTACGCCACCTCACCGGCGTTCACCGACGACGAGCGCGCCGCCATCGCGTACGCCGCCGCGATCACCACCGACCCGCACACCGTTACCGACGAGCAGGTCGCCGATCTGCGCGCCCGCTTCGGTGATGCGGGCACCTTCGAGCTGACCGATCAGATCGGGCTGGAGAACATGCGGGCGCGGGTGAACGCGGCGCTGGGCATCACCGAGCAGGGCTTCAATTCCGGTGACGCGTGCCGCATCCCGTGGGCCACGGGCGACACGGAAACTAGCGACCCAGCGGCGAACCGGTGAACTTGTCCGGATTGGCGATATCCCAGAGCGCGCAGACCTTTCCCTCGCGCACCGTCATCGCCATGATCCGCGGGCAGATCTCCCGATAGCCGTCACCGCCCGGCAGGCCCGCCGTGTAGATGCCCAGCTCGCCGTTGACCAGCCCCAGCTGGTAGGCGGAATAGAAGCCGAGGCCGTAGCGGCGGGCCAAGCCGAGCATGAACCGCACCACCTTGTCCGCGCCGCGGATGACCTGAACGGCGTTGGGCGCCTTGCCATTCGAATCCCCGGTGAACATCACGTCGGGGTGCAGCAGCGCCACCACGGCCTCCACGTCGCCGGCGGCCATGGCGGCCATCAGCTGTCCCACCACCTCGTCGTGCGACGGGTCGGGCCCGGGCGGCGGCTGCGCACTGACGATCTTGCGCGCCCGCGACGCCAGCTGCCGGGCAGCGGCCTCGCTGGTGCCCAGCCACCTCGGCCACCTCCGAGAACGGCACGGCGAACCCGTCGTGCAGCACGAACGCCACCCGCTGATCGGGCGACAACCGCTCCAGCACCACCATCGCCGCGAACCGGGCGTCCTCGCCGGCCACCACGGCGGCCAGCGGATCGGCGCTGGAATGCGGGCCGAACCCGGTGACCACCGGCTCGGGCAGCCAGTTTCCGGTGTAGGTCTCGCGGCGGTGCGCGGCCGAGCGCAACCTGTCCAGGCCCAGCCTGCTGACCACCGTGGTCAGCCACGCCCGCAGATCGGTGATGGCGCTGTCCTGCCCGTGCCAGCGCAGCCACGCGTCCTGGACGATGACCTCGGCATCGGCGACGTACCGGTCAGCCGGTAGGCGACCGACATGAGATGGGGCCGCAGCGACTCGAACTCGCTGACCTGCTACGCGGAGGTCATGAAGCGAGCGTAGGCCATCGGGCCGGGCGTTAGTCTACCAACGACATGACGGATCACCTCTGGCTGCACTTCGCCCGGCACGGCCCGGGCATCACGCCGCCCGATCATCACCCGCGGCCACGGCGTCACCATCTACGACGACCGCGGCAACAGCTACCTCGACGGACTGTCCGGGCTGTTCACCGTGCAGGTCGGCCACGGCCGCGCCGAACTCGCCGAGGCCGCCGCCCGGCGGGCGGGCACACTGGCGTTCTTCCCGCTGTGGGGGTACGCCACGCCTCCCGCGATCGAGCTCGCCGAGCGGCTGGCCGGCTACGCCCCGGGCGATTTGAACCGGGTGTTCTTCACCACCGGAGGTACCGAGGCCGTCGAGACGGCGTGGAAGCTGGCCAAGCAGTACTTCAAGCTCACCGGCAAACCCGGTAAGCACAAAGTGATTTCGCGCGCGGTGGCCTACCACGGCACCACCCAGGGCGCGCTGGCGATCACCGGCCTGCCGCGCTACAAGGCGTCGTTCGAACCGGTGACGCCCGGCGGGTTCCGGGTGCCCAACACCAACTTCTACCGGGCACCCGAAGCATTCGCCAACGACCCCAATGGTTTTGGGCTGTGGGCGGCGGACCGGATCGCCGAGTCGATCGAGGTCGAGGGCCCCGACACCGTGGCCGCGGTGTTCGTCGAACCGGTGCAGAACGTGGGCGGCAGCATCCCGCCGCCCCCAGGTTATTTCGAGCGGGTCCGCGAAATCTGCGACCGCTACGACGTGCTGCTGGTCTCCGACGAGGTGATCTGCGCGTTCGGCCGGATCGGCTCGATGTTCGCCTGTGCCGACTTCGGCTATGTGCCCGACATGATCACCTGCGCCAAGGGCATGACGCCAGGCTACTCGCCGATCGGCGCGATGATCGCCCGCGAGAGGTTGTTCGAGCCGTTCGACGACGGCGGCACCATGTTCCCACACGGCTATACCTTTGGCGGCCACCCGGTTTCGGCGTCGGTCGGGCTGGTCAACCTCGACATCTTCGAGCGCGAGGGGCTCAACGACCGGGTCAGGACCCTGGCGCCGACATTCCGCGCCACCCTGGAAAAGCTGTACGACCTGCCCGTCGTCGGCGACGTCCGCGGCGAGGGCTTCTTCTACGGCGTGGAACTGGTCAAGGACCGGGCCACCAGGCAGACCTTGACCGATTCCGAACGCCGCGCGCTGCTGGGACGGGTCGGTGCCGCACTGTTCGAGGCCGGATTGCATTGCCGCACCGACGATCGCGGCGATTCCGTCATCCGGCTGGCGCCGCCGCTGATCAGCGGTCAGGCCGAGTTCGACACCATCGAGGCGGCGTTGCGCGGCGTGCTCAGCGACGAGTGCCGCCGGCTGTAGCCAGCACCCGCTTGACCTCGTAGGCGGCCAGCAGCACCTCCCGGGAATGCGCCGCCGACGGGCTGTTCGCGATCCGCAATTGCGCGTTGCACAGCCAGGTGAGCGCCGAGCGCAGGTCGCCCTCGGGGGCGGCGTCGCGGTGCACCTTCAGCTCGGTGTGCATCCGGTCCTGGCCGGGGCTGCGCACCTGGGTTCCCTTCTCCACCTGCTTGAGCAGCTGTTCCAACGATCGCGGGCCGTCGCCGCCGCACCGCCATCTGGACCAGAACCGCTCGTTGGAAATGGCACATCCCTCGGGATTCGGGGCGGCCGATCGGCTTCGGACTCGCCGCGCGCCCAGCCTAACCCGCGCCCGCCGCCGCTGAGTAACTTCCGCCTCAGCAGTCACAGCGCGGCTCCCCGGATTTCGGCCCCCGATCGCTTACTGTGCACAGACGATGTCAACTTCAGGGGCCCTGGTACGTTCTGCATCATGCCTGGCAGCGGTGCTTTTCCTGGCGGCCGCGCCGGCGGTCTCGGGCACGGCGTCGCCGCTGGGACGGGCCGAGCCCGGCGCCGAACCCAATACCGCGCCGGCGAACTGCCCGTACAAGGTGAACACCCCGCCGGCCGTGGATTCGTCGGAGGTCCCGACCGCCGGTGACCCGCCGATGCCGCTGACGGTGCCCGCCAAGCCGGTCGGCGGCGACGCCCTGGGCAGCTGCGGCATCGTCGCCGCGCCCAACACGCCGCCGCTGCCCGGCGACGTGTCCACCGAGGCCTGGCTGGTGGCCGACCTGGACAGCGGCGCGGTCATCGCCGCCAAGGACCCGCACGGCCGGCACCGCCCGGCCAGCATCATCAAGGTGCTGGTCGCGATGGTCGCCATCAACACCCTCAACCTGAACAAGGCGATGCCCGGCACCGCCGACGACGCGGCCGCCGAGGGCACCAAGGTGGGCGTCGAGGAGGGCGGCGTGTTCACCGTCAACCAGCTGCTGCACGGGCTGCTGATGCACTCCGGCAACGACGCCGCGCACGCGCTGGCCATGCAGCTGGGCGGCATGCAGCAGGCGCTGGAGAAGATCAACGTGCTGGCCGCCAAGCTGGGCGGGCAGGACACCCGGGTGGCCACACCGTCGGGTCTGGACGCGCCGGGCATGAGCACCTCGGCCTACGACATCGGGCTGTTCTACCGCTACGCCTGGCAGAACCCGACCTTCGCCGACATCGTCGCGACCCGCACCTTCGACTTCCCCGGCCACGGCGACCCGGGCTACGAGCTGGAGAACGACAATCAGCTGCTCTACAAGTATCCGGGCGCGCTGGGCGGCAAGACCGGCTACACCGACGACGCTGGCCAGACGTTCGTGGGCGCGGCCAATCACGACGGGCGACGGCTGGTGGCGGTGCTGCTGCACGGGACGCGGCAGCCGATCGCGCCGTGGGAGCAGGCCGCGCACCTGCTGGACTACGGGTTCGCCACGCCGCAGAGCACCCAGGTCGGCTCGCTGATCGCGCCCGACCCGTCGCTGGCGCCGGCCAAGCGCGACAGCGCCGCCGACCGGCTGGCCGGCAACGCCGCGGCCGCCGGGATGATCTCCTCGGCGGACGCGCTGCCGGTCCGGGTGGGGGTGGCGGTGATCGGCACCATCGTGGTGTTCACACTGGTCATGATGGCCCGCTCGATGAACCGCCGACCCCAGCACCGCTGAGCACCGTGGCACGCGGATCGCGGCACGGCCGGCTGGTCGGGCTGACCGCCGCCAGCGTGGGCGTCATCTACGGTTACGACCTGTCGATCATCGCCGGAGCGCAGTTGTTCGTCACCGAGGACTTCGGCCTGTCCACCCGGCAACAGGAACTGCTGACGACGATGGCGGTGATCGGCCAGATCGGTGGGGCGCTTTTCGCCGGGGTGCTCGCCAACGTGATCGGGCGCCAACGGTCGGTACTGCTGATCCTGTCCGGCTACGCGGTTTTCGCGCTGCTGGCCGCGTTCTCGGCGGGTCTGCCGATGCTGTTGACGGCGCGGCTGCTGCTGGGCCTGACCATCGGCGTGACGGTGGTGGTGGTGCCGGTGTACGTGGCGGAGTCGGCCCCGACGGCGGTGCGCGGCGCGCTGCTGACGGCCTATCAGCTGGCCATCGTCAGCGGCCTGATCGTCGGCTACCTGAGCGGGTATCTGCTGGCCGGCACGCGCAGCTGGCGCTGGATGCTGGGGTTGGCCTGTGTTCCCGCATTATTGTTGCTGCCGTTGGTGTTTCGGATTCCCGACACGGCGCGCTGGTATCTGCTCAAGGGCCGGGTCGACGACGCGCGGGGGGTGCTGCTGCGGGTGGAGCCCGCCGCGCGGGTGGACGACGAGCTGGCCGAGATCGGCTGCGCGGTGAGCGAGGAAGCGGCGAGCCTGCCGGCCATGCTGGCCGAGATGGTGCGCAGCCCCTACCGGCGCGCCACCGTCTTCGTGGTGGTGCTGGGCTTTCTGATTCAGATCACCGGCATCAACGCGATCATCTACTACAGCCCGCGGATCTTCGAGGCGATGGGCTTCACCGGCAATTTCGCGCTGCTGGCGTTGCCGGCGCTGGTGCAGGTCGCCGGCCTGGTAGCCGTGGGCACAGCCCTGCTGCTGGTCGACCGGGTGGGCCGGCGGCCAATCCTGTCGTGCGGCACCGCCATGATTATCGTGGCCGACGTGGTGCTGGTGGTCGTGTTCGGCCGCGGCCCAGGCGGCGTGATCGCCGGGTTCGCGGGGGTGCTGCTGTTCATCTTCGGCTACACAATGGGTTTCGGCTCCCTGGGCTGGGTGTACGCCAGCGAGAGCTTCCCGTCGCGGCTGCGGTCCATCGGGTCAAGCACCATGCTGACCTCCAACCTGGTGGCCAACGCCATCGTCGCCGCGGTGTTCCTTACGCTGCTGCATTCCTTGGGCGGCGCAGGAACTTTCGCGGTGTTCGCGGTGCTCGCGGTGGTCGCGTTCGCGTTCGTCCACCGGTATGCGCCGGAGACCAAGGGCCGCCAGCTCGAGGACATCCGGCACTTCTGGGAGAACGGCGGCCGGTGGGACTGATCGCCGCGGGGCCGATGGTGGCATCCGGGCGGGTGCGCCGCCCAGGCTGGGTCGAGACGTCCGGCGGGCACATCGCGGCGTGCGGCACCGGCCCGCCGCCGCGCCCGGCCGACCACGAGTTCCCCGATGGCACGGTGGTGCCCGGCTTCGTCGACATGCACGTGCACGGCGGCGGCGCCTCCTACACCGACCTCGACGGCATCGCCAAGGCCGCCGCCTTACCATCTGCGGCACGGCACCACCACCACGATGGCCAGCCTGGTGACTGGCTCGCCGGCCGAGCTGCTGGGCGGGGTGCGCGCGCTCGCCAAGGCCACCCGGGATCGCACGGTCGCGGGCATCTACCTGGAAGGCCCGTGGTTGAGCCGCGCCCGCTGCGGTGCCCACGACGCCCGCCGGATGCGTGACCCCGACCCGCACGAGATCGACGAGGTGCTCGACGCCGGCCGGGGCGCGATCAGGATGGTCACCCTGGCGCCCGAGCTGCCCGGGTTCGACGCGGCGATCCGGCGTTTCGTCGACTCGGGAGTCGTTGTGGCAGTTGGGCATACGAATGCCGACTACCGGCAGACCCGGCACGCCATCGCGCTGGGCGCCACCGTCGGCACGCATCTGTTCAACGCGATGCCGCCGCTGCATCACCGCGAGCCCGGCCCCGCGCTGGCACTGCTGCGCGACCCGCGGGTCACGGTCGAGCTGATCGCCGACGGCGTGCACGTGCATCCCGACGTGGTACACGCGGTGATCGACGCGGCCGGGCCCGACCGCGTCGCGCTCGTCACCGACGCGCTGGCCGCCGCCGGCCGCCCCGACGGCACGTTCCGGCTCGGCCCGGTGCACATCGACGTCGTCGCCGGCGTCGCGCGGGTGCACGGGACGACGACGATCGCGGGCAGCACCGCCACCATGGACCGGCTCTTTCGCACCGTGGCCGGGTTGGGCACCGACCGCGACGCCGCGCTCGAGGCCGCAGTGCAGATGACGTCGACGACGCCGGCGCGCGCGCTGGGGCTCGATCGGGTGGGCAGCCTGCGGGCCGGCCATGAGGCCAACCTCGTTGTGCTGGACGATGATTGGCGAGTGACGGCCGTCATGGTCCGCGGCGACTGGCTGTCCGACGCGTAGCGATCTTGTTAACATCGGTGCCGTCAGCAACTGACACCGGACGAGGGGCCCCGTACCCGGCCAGCGACAAGACGGCGCCGTGGAGGTGCGCAATGGCCTGGCTGATCCTGATCGCCTCGGGTGTGCTGGAAACGGTGTGGGCGACCGCGCTGAGCCGGTCCGAGGGTTTCTCCCGGCTCGGCCCGTCGCTGGTTTTCTTTGTGGCGCTGGCATTTTCGATGACCGGGCTGGCGGTCACGATGCGCAGCCTGCCGGTCGGCACCAGCTACGCGGTCTGGGTGTGCGTCGGTGCCGCGCTCACGGTGACCTATGCGGCGCTGGTCGGCGACGAACCGGCGTCGCCGGTCAAGCTGGTGCTGATCGCCCGGATCGTGGCCTGCGTCGCGGGCCTGAAGCTGCTCGGCTAGCGGCGCCGGCGGGTGAGCCGGGCGAACGCCAGCGCCGCAACGGCTCCCAGGCCCATCGCGGTCAGCGTCTGGCGGGTGTTCAGCCCCTCGTCCAGGTGCACCCGCGGCGTGATGATTGCCGGCGCCGGAGGGGCGACGGGCCGATCGCTTGGATCGGTGGACGCGGTCACCGCCCACGCCGTGCAGAACAGCACGAGATAGGCTGTGATGTAAGCGAATACCATCAACCCGAGCACCGAGCCGAAGGCGGCGCCGGCCGGGCTGCGCAGCACCGTCCGCAGATAGATCGACGCGACCTGCTTGAACACCTCGAAGCCGATCGCCGCGATCAGCCCGGCCCACATCGAATCCACGAAACTGACCTTCTCCCGCGGCAGCCGGGCGATCATCCAGGTGAACAGCAGCCACGACACCAGCGTCGCGATCAGTATGGAGAAGATCCAGAACAGCCAGTCGAAGACCACGAACTGCGGTATTCCAAGCCATTTCAGCAGCGCGGCCATGGGTGCGGCGTGGCCGACGGTGGTCAGCCCGACGGTGGCCACGATCACCACGAACGTCCCCACCATGGCCAGCAGGTCGGAGAGCTTGTTGCGCACGAAGCCCGGCGACTCGATCTGGGTGTCCCACCACATCTCGGTCAACGCCTGGCGCAGATGCGATATCCAGCCCAGCCCCGCCCACACCGCGGTGGCCAGGCCGATCACC
The DNA here is from genome assembly GCA_002291465.1 of Mycobacterium lepraemurium. Lineage (GTDB taxonomy): Bacteria > Actinomycetota > Actinomycetes > Mycobacteriales > Mycobacteriaceae > Mycobacterium > Mycobacterium avium. The sequence continues at coordinate 3,511,076 of CP021238.1, forward strand.
CCGACCGACGTCCGGGCATCGATCGCCGAGTTCATCAACTCCTGCAGCTGATTTCCCAGCGCCCCGTTCACTTGCGAGCGGATGTGGTCGTCGATGCTGCTGAGCAGTTGTGGCCGCCGCGCCAGCACGAAACCGAACACCGCGAAACCGACCATCAGCAACGGAAACAACGCGAAGATCGTGTAATACGTCAGGCCCGCCGCGAAGAAGCCGCCGTTGCGCTCGTCGAATCGCTGGTAGGCGCGGATGAGGTGATCCAGCCAGCCGTGCCGGGCCCGCAGCCGATCAAGAAACCCCGCCTCGGCCGGCTCGCTCATCGTGGAACTTCTTACCCCCGTCGCAGAAGGAACCCAAGCCGATCGTAAACCCGTTCGACGGTTTTCCCGGCAACATCCTGTGCCCGTTGCGCCCCGGCCGCCAGAACGGCCTCCAATTCGGTCGGGTCGGCCATCAATTCGTCGACGCGGGCCTTGATCGGGGTGACGAACTCGACCACCGCGTCCGCGGTGTCCTTCTTCAGATCGCCGTAACCCCTTCCGGCATAGCCCTGCACGAGCTTGTCGATGTCGACGCCGGTGACCGCGGACTGGATGCTCAGCAGGTTGGACACGCCCGGCTTGGCGTCGGTGTCGAACCGGATCTCCCGCTCGCTGTCGGTGACCCCGGAGCGAATCTTCTTGGCGGACAACGCCGGATCGTCGAGCAGGTTGATCAGCCCGGCATCGGTGGACGCCGACTTGCTCATCTTCGATGTCGGGTCGGCCAAGTCGTAGATCTTGGCGGTGACCTTGGGGATGAGCATCTCCGGCACCACGAACGTGTCCGGGAAGCGGGCGTTGAACCGCTGCGCCACGTCGCGCGCCAACTCCAGGTGCTGGCGCTGGTCCTCGCCGACGGGCACCAGGCCGGTGTCGTAGGCCAGCACGTCGGCGGCCTGCAGCACCGGATAGGTGAACAGGCCCACCGTGGTGGAGTCCACGCCCTGGCGCAGCGACTTGTCCTTGAACTGCGTCATCCGCGAGGCCTGGCCGAAGCCGGTGAAGCAGCCCAGCACCCAGGCCAGCTGGGTGTGGGCGGGCACGTGGCTTTGCACGAACACGGTGCTGCGGGCCGGGTCGATGCCCAGCGCCAGGTACTGGGCGGCGGTGACCAGGGTCCGCCGGCGCAGCGCCGCGGGGTCCTGGGCGATGGTGATGGCGTGCAGGTCGACCACGCAGAAGAACGCGTCCCAGTCGTCGCCCCAGTCGTCCTGCAGGGTCACCCACTGCGAGATGGCGCCCAACGCGTTGCCCAGGTGCAGCGAATCGGACGTGGGCTGGACGCCGGAGAAAATCCGGCGGGATCCGGTGGCGGTGCTCATGATGCACCGATCTTTTCACGCCTCGTCTCCCGCGTTGTGCCGCGGCCCGCACCGACCGGCGCCCGCGCCGCCCGCCGAACTTGCGGTACCGGCGGTACCGCATTTAATGTCGCGGTATGACGTCTCGTGCGCCCATCCACCTCGGCCCCAGGGATGGTTCCGGGGAGCCGGTCGTGCTGCTGCACGGGTTCCTGATGTCGCAGACGGTGTGGGATCCGGTGGCGCCGCGGCTGGCCGACACCGGCCGCTACGAGGTCTTCGCCCCGACCATGGCCGGCCACAACGGCGGACCGTACGCAGGCACCTGGCTACTCAGCTCGTCGGTGCTGACCGACCACGTCGAACGTCAGCTCGACCAGCTCAGCTGGGACAGCGCCCATCTGGTGGGCAATTCACTGGGCGGCTGGGTCGCCTTCGAACTCGAGCGGCGCGGCCGGGCGCGCAGCGTCACCGGCATCGGCGCCGCCGGCGGCTGGACCCGCTGGAGCCCGGTCAAGTTCGAGGTGATCGGCAAGTTCATCGGGGGCATGCCGCTGCTGTTGCTGGCCCGGCTGCTCGGCCAACGCATCCTGCAATTGCCGCTGAGCCGGCGGCTGGCGACGCTGCCGCTGAGCGCCACGCCGAGCGGGGTCAGCGAGCGCCAGCTCTCCGGCGTCGTCGAAGACGCCGCGCACTGCCCGGCCTATTTCCAACTGCTGGTCAAGTCGCTGCTGCAGCCCGGGCTGCTGGAGCTGGCGCAGACCGCGGTGCCGGTGCAACTGGTGCTGTGCGAGAAGGACCGGGTGGTGCCGCCCAGCAGGTTCAGCCGGCACTTCACCGACCACCTGCCGCCGGAGACGAGGATCACCAGGCTCGACGGCGTCGGGCACGTGCCGATGTTCGAGGCGCCCGAGCGGGTCACAACGGTGCTCACCGACTTCATCGACGACTGCGTGGCCCGCTCCCAGCGCCAGCAGCCCCCCGCTAGTTAGTCAGCTCCCGCCGCAGGTTCTCGGCGATCGAGTTGAGGAATTCCTCGCTCTGTTGCCACTTTTGGTCGGGGCCGATCAGGATGGCGAGGTCCTTGGTCATCTTGCCGCTCTCCACGGTGGAGACGACGACGCGTTCCAGGGTCTGCGTGAACTCGATCACCTCGGGGGTGTCGTCCAGCTTGCCGCGGTGCGCCAGCCCGCGCGTCCAGGCGAAGATCGAGGCAATCGGGTTGGTCGAGGTCGGCTTGCCGGCCTGGTACTGGCGGAAGTGCCGGGTGACGGTGCCGTGCGCGGCCTCGGCCTCGACCGTCTTGCCGTCGGCGGTCATCAGCACCGAGGTCATCAGCCCCAGCGAGCCGTAACCCTGTGCTATCGCGTCGGATTGGACGTCGCCGTCGTAGTTCTTGCAGGCCCACACGTAGCCGCCCTCCCATTTGAGGCAGGCCGCCACGAGGATGGTGTTCTTGGTCGACAGGTACACCGGCCATTTGGCGTTCAGGCCGTACTTGAACGACGCGCGGGCGAAGTCGCGGATCGACTCCCGGAAGTTGTACATCCCCATTACCACCCCGCCGTCCTCGGGGATGGACACCATCTCGTGCACGATCGGCTCGCTGCCGTCGGCGGGAATGAAGGTGATCGCGACGGTGCCCGGCTTGTCCACCTTGAAGTTGGTCGACCGGTACTGGTCACCGAATGCGTGGCGGACGATGACGATCGGCTTGGTCCAGCCCGGAACCAGCCGCGGCACATTGGATATCACGATCGACTCGCGGAAGATGGTGCCGCCCAAGATGTTCCGGATCGTCCCGTTCGGGGACAGCCACATCCTCTTGAGGTTGAACTCCCGGACCCTCGCCTCGTCGGGGGTGATCGTCGCGCACTTGACGCCCGCGCCGTGCTTCTTGATGGCATACGCCGCGTCGATCGTCACCTGGTCGTCGGTGCGGTCGCGGTGCTCGATGCCCAGGTCGTAGTAGTCCAGGTCGATGTCGAGGTAGGGATGTCGAGGTAGGGAAGGATCAAGTTCTCCTTGATCATCTTCCAGATGACCCGGGTCATCTCGTCACCGTCGAGCTCGACGACGCGGCCCTTGACCTTGATCTTGGACGTGCTGGCGGGGTTGGACATGTCAGCGCTGTGACGCGGCCAGCGCCTCGTTGAACGTCTTGCTCGGCCGCATCACCGTGGTGGTCTTCTCGCTGTCGGGCTGGTAGTAGCCGCCGATGTCGACCCGCCGGCCCTGCACCTCGGCGAGCTCCTCGACGATCCGCTGCTCGTTTTCGCCCAACGACTCGGCCAGCGCGGCGAAATGCCGGCGCAGCTCATCGTCGTCGTTTTGCGCGGCGAGCTCTTGGCCCCAGTACAGCGCCAGGTAGAACTGGCTGCCCCGGCTGTCGAGCTCTCCGATCTTGCGCGACGGACTCTTGTTGTTCTCCAACAGCTTTCCGATGGCGGCATCCAGCGTCTTGCCAAGCAGCTTGGCCCGCTGGTTACCGGTCTTGATGCCGATGTCTTCGAAACACGCTCCCAGAGCCAGGAATTCACCGAGGGAGTCCCAGCGCAGATGGTTCTCCTCGACGAGCTGGTGCACATGCTTGGGCGCCGACCCGCCGGCTCCGGTCTCATACATGCCGCCGCCGGACATCAACGGCACGATGGACAGCATCTTGGCGCTCGTGCCCAGCTCCAGGATGGGGAACAGGTCGGTGAGGTAGTCGCGCAGGATGTTTCCGGTGACGGCGATGGTGTCCTGGCCACGCATGGCCCGTTCCAGCGTGTACCGCATGGCCCACACCTGCGGCATGATCTGGATGTGCAGGCCCTCGGTGTCGTGCTCCTTGAGGTATTCCTTGACCTTCTTGTGCAGCTCGACCTCGTGCGGGCGTTCGGTGTCCAGCCAGAACACCGCCGTCATCCCCGAGTTGCGGGCCCGGGTGACGGCCAGCTTGACCCAGTCCCGGATCGGTTCGTCGCGCACGATCGGCATCCGCCAGATGTCGCCGGTCTCGACGTTCTGGGTCAGCAGGACCTCCCCCGTGTCCAGGTCGACGATGTTGGCGACGCCGTCCTCGGGGATCTCGAATGTCTTGTCGTGCGAACCGTATTCCTCGGCCTGCTGCGCCATCAGCCCGACGTTGGGCACCGTGCCCATGGTCGCCGGGTCGAACGCGCCGTGGGTTTTGCAGAAGTTGATGATCTCCTGGTAGATCCGGGAAAAAGTGGACTCGGGGTTGACGGCCTTGGTGTCCTTCTGCCGCCCGTCGGCGCCGTACATCTTGCCGCCGGCGCGGATCATCGCCGGCATGGACGCGTCCACGATCACGTCGCTGGGCGAGTGAAAGTTGGTGATGCCCTTGGCCGAATCGACCATGGCCAGCTCCGGCCGGTGCTCGTGGCAGGCGTGCAGGTCGCGGATGATCTCGTCGTGCAGCGACGCCGGCAGCGACTCGATCTTGCTGTACAGGTCGACCAGCCCGTTGTTGACGTCGACGCCGAGCTCGTCGAACAGCGCCTGATGCTTGGCGAAGACCTCCTTGTAGAAGACCTTCACGGCGTGCCCGAAGACGATCGGGTGGCTGACCTTCATCATGGTCGCCTTGACGTGCAGCGAGAACATCACGCCGGTCTCGTAGGCGTCCTGCATCTGCTGCTCGTAGAACTCGACCAGGGCCTTCTTGCTCATGAACATCGAGTCGATGATGTCGCCGGTGCGCAGCGAGACCATCGGCTTGAGCACGATCGTCTTGCCGCTCTTGGTCTCCAGCTCCATCTTGACGTTGCGGGCGCGGTCCAGCGTCATCGACTTCTCGCCGTGGTAGAAGTCGCCGTGCTTCATGGTCGCGACGTGGGTGCGCGAGGCCGGCGACCACTCCGCCATGTGGTGCGGGTGCTTGCGGGCGTACTCCTTGACCACCTTGGGTGCGCGACGGTCCGAGTTGCCTTGCCGCAGAACGGGATTGACTGCACTGCCCAGGCACTTGGCGTAGCGCTCGCGGATCTCGCGGTCCTCGTCGGTCTTCGGGCTCTGCGGGAAGTCGGGGATCTTGTATCCCTTGCCCTGCAGCTCCTTGACGGCGGCGATCAGCTGGGGTACCGAGGCGCTGATGTTGGGCAGCTTGATGATGTTGGTGTCGGCCAGCTTGGTCAGCCGGCCCAGCTCGGCCAGGTTGTCCGGCACCCGCTGCTCTTCGGTCAGGTGCTCGGGGAACTCGGCCAGGATGCGGGCCGCCACCGAGATGTCGCTGGTCTTGATCTCGATGCCCGCCGGTTCGGCGAAGGCCCGCACGATCGGCAGGAACGCGTAGGTCGCCAGCAGCGGCGCCTCGTCGGTCAGCGTGTAGATGACGGTCGGCTGGTCGGCGCTCACGGTCCCTCTCCCGGCGTCAATGATGGGTTCGCATTGTGGGGCTCAGCAATCTATCTGCCACGTTATCGCCACGTTATCAAGGATGTTTGGACAGGTGTCGGGGCGCGTCTGCCCGCATCACCGCCGGCTCACCGCCGGGTCGTCACCGAGGAGTTGGCACCGGGTCGGCACAGTAAGATAGTCTTTGTATCGGTCATGAGCGCCAGCATCAAGCCCCGGCTTGCTGGCCGGCAACCCTCCAGCCGCGGTGGGGTGCCCCGGGTGATGACCAGGTTGAGTAGCCACCACAACCGGCTATCCGGCAAGCGCGGGTCCGCCATGACGGGCCCCTGAGCAGACAGGGAAACGTGATGCGCATTCACTCGGTTCATCGGCAAGCTCGATCGCGCCCGCGCGTGCGTCGCTGCTGACGGCTGCCCGCCGGATTCTTCTTCCGACTTCTTCCGACTGACTTCTTCCGACCGAGAGAAAGCACCCCCCGTGAGCTCCGAGAACACCGATCACGACACCGACCCCAGCGCGCACTGGTCGTTCGAGACCAAGCAGGTGCACGCCGGCCAGCAACCCGACTCGGCCACCAACGCCCTGGCCCTGCCGATCTACCAGACCACGTCGTACACCTTCGACGACACCACTCACGCCGCCGCCCTGTTCGGGCTGGAGGTGCCGGGCAACATCTACACCCGGATCGGCAACCCGACCACCGCCGTCGTCGAGCAGCGCATCGCCGCCCTGGAGGGCGGGGTGGCGGCGCTGTTTTTGAGCTCCGGACAGGCCGCTGAGACTTTCGCCATGTTGAACCTGGCAAGTGCCGGAGATCACATCGTCTCCAGCCCGCGGCTCTACGGCGGCACCTACAACCTGTTCCACTATTCGCTGGCCAAGCTCGGTATCGAGGTCAGCTTCGTGGAGGATCCCGACGACCTGGATTCCTGGCAGGCAGCGGTCCGGCCGAACACCAAGGCGTTCTTCGCCGAGACCATCTCCAACCCGCAGATCGACATCCTGGACATCCCCGGCGTCTCGGGCGTCGCCCACGCCAACGGCGTGCCGCTGATCGTCGACAACACCATCGCCACGCCGTACCTGATCCAGCCGTTCGCGCACGGCGCCGACATCGTGGTGCACTCGGCCACCAAGTACCTCGGCGGGCACGGCTCGGCGATCGCCGGTGTGATCGTCGACGGCGGCACCTTCGACTGGACGCAGGGCCGGTTCCCGGGCTTCACCACCCCCGACCCGAGCTACCACGGCGTGGTGTTCGCGGAGCTGGGCCCGCCGGCGTACGCGCTCAAGGCCCGCGTGCAGTTGCTGCGCGACCTCGGCTCGGCCGCGGCGCCGTTCAACGCGTTCCTGGTCGCCCAGGGCATCGAGACGCTGAGCCTGCGCATGGAGCGGCACGTCGCCACCGCGCAGCGGGTGGCCGAGTTCCTGGCCTCTCATGAGGGCGTGCTGTCGGTGAACTACGCGGGACTGCCCAGCTCACCGTGGCACGAGCGGGCAAAGAAGCTGGCGCCCAAGGGAACCGGGGCGGTGCTGTCGTTCGAGTTGGCCGGCGGGGTGGAGGCCGGCAAGGCGTTCGTGAACGCGCTGAAGTTGCACAGCCACGTCGCCAATATCGGCGACGTGCGCTCGCTGGTCATTCACCCGGCCTCGACGACGCACGCCCAACTGTCCCCGGCCGAGCAGCTGAGCACCGGGGTCAGCCCGGGGCTGGTGCGGCTGGCGGTCGGCATCGAGGGAATCGACGACATCCTGGCCGACCTGGAGCTCGGCTTCGCCGCGGCCGCCAAATTCGGTGCGAACGCGGGCACCTCCGGCGCCGACCCGCACACCGTGGCGGCGTTCTGAAGGACCCGGCCATGACCATCCCCGACGTTCCCACCCAGACGCTGCCCGACGAAGGCGAAATCGGCTTCGCCCACATCGGCTCGCTGCCCACCGAGGCCGGCGCGGTGATCGACGACGTGCACATCGCCGTGCAGCGCTGGGGCGAGTTGTCGCCGACGCGGGACAACGTGGTGGTGGTGCTGCACGCGCTGACCGGTGACTCGCATGTCACCGGGCCGGCCGGGCCCGGACATCCCACCGGCGGCTGGTGGAACGAGATGGTCGGGCCGGGCGCGCCGATCGACACCGACCGCTGGTGCGCGGTGGCCACCAACGTGCTGGGGGGTTGCCGCGGTTCCACCGGCCCGAGCTCGCGGACCCGCGACGGAAAGCCTTGGGGCTCAAGGTTTCCCCGGATCTCGATTCGCGACCAGGTGGAGGCCGACATCGCGACGCTGGCCGCGCTGGGCATCGACGAGGTGGCCGCCGTGGTGGGTGGATCCATGGGCGGCGCAAGGGCTTTGGAGTGGATCGTCGGTCACCCAAGCCGGGTGCGGGCCGGGCTGCTGCTGGCGGTGGGCGCGCGCGCGACCGCCGATCAGATCGGCACCCAGTGCACCCAGATCGCGGCGATCAAATCCGATCCGAATTGGCAGGGCGGCGATTATCACGACACGGGGCGCACCCCCGACGCCGGGCTGGCGATCGCGCGGCGCTTCGCGCATCTGACCTACCGCGGCGAGGTCGAGCTCGACACCCGGTTCGGCAACGACGTGCAGCGCGATGAGGATCCCGCCAACGGCGGCCAGTACGCGGTGCAGAGTTATCTGGAGTACCAGGGCGTCAAGTTGGTGGAGCGGTTCGACGCGGGCAGCTACGTGGTGTTAACCGAGGCGCTGAACAGGCACAATGTCGGCCGGGCCCGCGGCGGGGTGCGCAAGGCGTTGCGCAGCTGCCCGGTGCCGGTGGTGGTGGGCGGCATTACGTCGGACCGGCTGTACCCGCTGCGTCTGCAGCAGGAGCTGGCCGAGCAGCTGCCGAGCTGCGCCGAGCTGCAGGTCGTCGACTCCATCTGCGGGCACGACGGGTTCCTGGTGGAGTCCGAGGCGGTCGGCGAAATGATCCGCAAGACACTGCTGTTGGCCGGTTCGCAGAGCGCCGGCCCGGGCGGCGCCGGCCCGGGGAGCAGGAAAGGCACAACCCGCCGGTGACCCGCTCGCGCCACGACCGCTCCCTCTCGTTCGGCTCGGCGGCCGCAGCCTACGAGCGTGGGCGGCCCTCCTATCCGCCGGAGGCGATCGACTGGCTGCTGCCGGTCGGCGCGCGTCAGGTGCTCGACCTCGGCGCGGGCACCGGCAAGCTGACCACCCGGCTGGTGGAACGCGGCCTGGACGTGGTGGCCGTCGACCCGATTCCGGACATGCTGGAGGTGTTGCGGAGCTCGCTGCCGGAGACCCGGGCGCTGCTGGGCACCGCCGAAGAAATCCCGTTGGAAGACAACAGCGTTGACGTGGTGCTGGTGGCGCAGGCCTGGCATTGGGTGGATCCGGAGCGGGCGATCCCAGAGGTGGCCCGGGTGCTGCGGCCCGGCGGGCGGCTCGGCCTGGTGTGGAACACCCGCGACGAGCGGCTGGGCTGGGTGCGCGAACTGGGCCGCATCATCGGAAGCGACGGCGGCGGCCGCACCCACGTGATGCTGCCCGAGCCGTTCACCGACCTGGCGCACCATGAGGTCGAGTGGACGAATTACCTTACTCCGCAAGCATTGATCGACCTGGTGGCGTCGCGCAGCTACTGCATCACCTCGCCGACCGAGGTGCGCACCCGAACCCTGGACCAGGTCCGCCACCTGCTGGCCACGCATCCGGCGCTGGCGAATTCGACCGGCCTGGCGCTGCCCTACGTCACCCGGTGCACCCGGGCGACGCTGGCCGGCTGAGCACCGGGTCAATCGGGTTCGTCCTCGTCGTCTTCGCCGTCGTCGTCCTCACCCTGTAGGAGTTTTTCGGGGTGGTGGAAGGTGTTGGTGCGGGGTTGGTTTCGGTCCAGGTGGGGTGGTGGGATCCATTCGGTCTCGCCGCGTGCGTTTTTGTGGGTGGTCCAGGCGCCGGGTTGTAGCAGGCGGTGGTGGGGTCCGCAGGCGAAGGTCAGATCGTTGATGTCGGTGGTGTGGCAGGTGGCGTAGTCGGTGCAGTGGTGCACTTCGGCGTAGTAGCCGGGGACGGTGCAGCCGGGTGCGGTGCAGCCGCGGTCTTTGGCGTACAACATGATGCGCTGTCCGGGTGAGGCCAGGTGTTTGGTGTGATACAGGGCCAGGGCTTTGCCTTTGTCGAAGATGGCGAGGTAGTGGCGGGCGTGCCGCGATAGCCGGATTACATCGCTCATGGGCAGCAGGGTGCCGCCGTCGGTGAGGCCTCGTCTGGCGGCGGCTTCGAGGTCGGCTAGGGTGGTGGTGACGATGATGGAGGTCGGTAGGCCGTTGTGCTGGCCGAGGTTTCCTGAGGCCAGCAGGGCGCGCAGTCCGGCCAGCAGCCCATCGTGGTTGCGCTGGGCCGCCGAGCGCGCATCACCGTCGATGGCGTCTTGACTCGGAGTGCCGTCCACGCACGGACTCTCATCGAGTGGGTTGCACATGCCGGGGGCGGCGAGTTTGGCCAGCACGGCCTCGAAGGTGGCGCGCAGTTCGGGGGTCAGTAGTCCGCGGAGTTCGGACATGCCGTCGGCGTGTTGATTCCCTAGGGTCAGCCCGCGGCGGCGGGCTGGTCCTCGTCGCGGTAGAGGCCGTCGAGGTTGAGGCAATCGTCCAGCGTGCCGGCCAACGCGGCGAGTTGTTCGGGCCGATACCGGGTGCCTTCCCTGGCCAGGTCGGTTTCGGCGCGTTCGCGGGTCGCCTGGTCGATCCAGCCGGGCAACTGGTGGCAGAACTTACGGATCACCGCCACCTGCTCGGGACTCAACAACCCCTCCCGCTGCGCGGCGGCAGTGGCCGCCGGTGCCGGGGCGATCGGTTCCCCGGTCAACCCCACCCGGGGGCCGAGGTCGGCGGCGGTGTGTACCCGCCGGGCAGCCTCGGCGCGGCTGATCAGCGTGGCCTCGGCGACCGCGTGCGAAAGCCGGCCCCCCAACTCGGCCGGGCTAGCTTGTCGGGCAACGTGATTGATCAGTGGATGCTCGATCGCGGGCAGCCGCCGGCGCAGTCTTTCGCAGTGGGTGAGCAGCGCCAGGCATTCCCGCGGGGTCAAGCCGTCGAAACCGAGCGCCGCCACGCCGTCGAGCGCGGCATCGAGCGCATCGAAGGCCGCGCTGATCGCGTCCCGATCGATGATGCTGCCCGAACTCATGCCCCCGAAACTAGGGCAGCCCACCGACAGAAAACCCCGCAATGTGACCACAGAAACCAAAGTTACACAAGAGATTTCACCTGCCGGCGGGCGTCGAGGGAGCCGGGGTCGTCAAGCAGTGGTTGCGCCAAAAACCGCGGCGAATCAATTGTCCGGCAACCGACTTCCGGGCCGGTCAATAATCCACCTCGCCGATGCCGCGGCCTTACGAAACGCTTATTGTGCGAACCTTTATCCCACCGTGTCGTAAACGTGACAGTGATGGCTCAGGGTTCGTAGGGCGTGATTCGAGTGCCGTCGGTGCACTCCAGGCGGACGGGGAGGCTGGCGTGAAGGCACTTGCACGAACTCATCAATGGATCTGGGTTTTGCGCCACCAACCCTTCACCATTCGGCTGCTGGCCGCGGCCGCCGGCCTGCTCACGGTGGCGTCGGCGTTCGCGGCGCCGGCCGGGGCGGAGGGAAACGGCAACGACTTCATCGACGCGCTCAATCACGCCGGCATCGACTTCGGCGAACCGGGAAACGCGATGGCCGTCGGCGAGTCGGTCTGCCCGATGCTGTAGCAGCCGGGCGGCAATTTCGCCGCGGTGGCGTCCAGCGTCGCCGGCCGGGGCATGTCCCCCACGAGGGAGCGCATGTTCACCACCATCGCGATCCAGACGTGCTGCCCCCAGGAGATGGCGAACATCGCCAGCGGCAACCTGTCCAGCGCCATGCCGCAGGTTCCGGGAATGCCCGGGCAGCTTCCCGCGATGGCCGGCCAGATCCCGGGCATGGCGGGCCAGACGGGCCGACTGCCGACGATGCCCGGCCAGCTGCCGAGCTTCTGACCGCGGCGCACCGAGCGTGTGGGCCATGGACGAAAAGTGACGAAAAGTCGTACCTAAAGCCCACGTTCGACGCGGACCAAACACTCGGAACGTCAGCCGGTGCCCAGCGGGTCGATGGTCCAGGCGATGTAGACCATCGCCGCCCCGACCATCGCGGTGGTGACGAAGTCGATTCCCTTGCCGCGCACCACCAGCAGCCCGGCACGCTCCTCGGACAGCACCAGCCGCAGCAGCGCCGCCACCCCCACCCCGATGCCGAGTAGCAGTGAACCGCGGCGCCAGAAGTTGGTGCCCACCAAGGCCAGTGCCACCGCAAAGATCAAGCCCACCAACAGAATCGGCCACTGGGCCCGCATCAGGGTGCGTGCGGTCATTCCCGCTCGGCCAGCTCGACGACGTTGGTCAGCAGGAACGCCCGGGTCAACGGGCCCACGCCGCCGGGATTCGGCGACACGTGACCGGCCACCTCCCACACGTCGGGGTGCACGTCGCCGGCGAGCTTGCCGCCCACCCGGCTGACCCCCACGTCGAGCACCGCGGCCCCCGGGGGCACCATGTCGGGGGTCAGCAGGTGCGGCACCCCGACGGCGGCCACGATGATGTCGGCCTGCCTGGTCAACGCTGGCAGGTCACGAGTTCCGGTGTGGCACAACGTCACCGTGGCGTTCTCCGAGCGCCGGGTCAGCAGCAGCCCCAGCGGGCGACCGACCGTCACACCGCGACCGATGACCACCACGTGCGCCCCGGCGATCTCGACGTCGTAGCGGCGCAACAGGTGCACGATTCCGCGCGGCGTGCACGGCAGCGGCTCCGGATTGTTGAGCACCAGCCGGCCCAGGTTGGTGGGGTGTAGGCCGTCGGCGTCCTTGTCCGGGTCCACCCGCTCCAGCGCCGCGTTCTCGTCCAACTGCTTGGGCAGCGGCAACTGCACGATGTACCCCGTGCATTCGGGATTGGCGTTCAGCTCGTCGATGGTGTCGTTGAGCGCGGCGGTGCTGATGTCGGCGGGCAGGTCGCGGCGGATCGAGGTGATGCCCACCTTGGCGCAGTCGGCGTGCTTGCCGCGCACGTAGGCCTGCGAGCCCGGGTCGCCGCCGACCAGGATGGTGCCCAAACCGGGTGTGCGGCCGGCCGCGGTCAACGCGGCGACCCGCTGCTTGAGGTCGACGAAGATTTCGTCGCGGGTGGCCTTGCCGTCCAGTGTGATTGCTCCCACGCTGACAGTCTGGCACGCTCCCCGATATGCCCACCCCTCCGGACGTGTTCAGCTCCGCCAAGCTCGGTCCGATCACGCTGCGCAATCGCATCATCAAGTCCGCCACCTTCGAGGCGCGTACACCGGACGCGCTGGTGACCGACGACCTCATCGAATACCACCGGCTGCCCGCCGCGTGCGGCGTCGGCATGACGACCGTCGCCTACTGCGCCGTCTCCCCCGGCGACCGCACCGAGGGCAACGGCATCTGGATGCGGCCCGAGGCCGCGCCCGGGTTCCGCCGGCTCACCGACGCGATCCACGCCGAGGGCGCGGCGGTCAGCGCGCAGATCGGGCACGCCGGGCCGGTGGCCAACGCCAGGTCCAACAAGGCGCAGGCGCTGGTGCCGGTCCGGTTCTTCAACCCGATCGGAATGCGGTTCGCCAAGAAGGTGACCCGCGAGGACATCGACGAGGTGATCGCCGCGCACGCCAACGCCGCGCGGCTGGCCATCGAGGCCGGGTTCGACGCCGTCGAAATCCACCTGGGCCACAACTATTTGGCGAGTTCGTTCCTGTCACCGCTGATCAACCGCCGCAACGACGAGTTCGGCGGGTCGCTGCAGAACCGGGCGAAGGGGGCCCGCGGCATGGTGATGGCCGTGCGGCGGGCGGTGGAAAAGGAGGGCACGCCCATCGCGGTGACGGCCAAGCTGAACATGGCCGACGGGGTGCGCGGCGGCATCAGCACCGAGGAATCACTGACCACCGCCAAGTGGCTGGAGTCCGACGGCGGTCTGGACGCGATCGAGCTCACGGCAGGCAGCTCGCTGGTCAACCCGATGTACCTGTTCCGCGGCGACGCGCCGCTCAAGGAGTTCGCCGGCGCATTCAAGCCGCCGCTGCGCTGGGGCATGCGCATGACGGGCAAGAAGTTCCTGCGCGAATACCCCTACCGCGAGGCGTATCTACTGCGGGACGCCAAGCTGTTTCGCGCCGAGCTGAAGATGCCGCTGATCCTGCTGGGCGGCGTCACCAATCGGGAGACGATGGACCTGGCGATGGCGGAGGGGTTCGAGTTCGTCGCCATGGCCCGCGCGCTGCTGGCCGAGCCGGATCTGATCAACCGGATCGCCGCCGACGGTGCCGCGCACCTGGTGCATTCGGCGTGCACGCACTGCAATCAGTGCATGCCCACCAGCTACAGCCGAACGCACGTGGTCACCGGTGCACCCGACCGGCACACCAGCGCCGCAACTTAATCCACAGCGCTGCAAGCTACAGTTGTGGCGATGTCAGCACCAGCCCCGCCAGCGCTAACCGTCCATCACGAAGGCTCGGAACGTACCTTACACCGCGGGCCACGACGTGGTCGTCGGGCGCGGTCTGCGAGCCGACATGCGCATCACGCACCCCCTGATCTCGCGCGCCCACCTGCTGCTGCGCCACGACCAGGGCAAGTGGCTGGCCATCGACAACGGTTCGCTCAACGGAACTTTCGTCAACGGCCGCCGGGTGCCGGTGGTCGAGATCCACGACGGGTGCGCCATCAACATCGGAAACCCGGACGGCCCGCTGCTGACCTTCGACGTCGGCCGTCATCAAGGCATGGCCGGACGCCCGCCCCGCACCGAGTCAATGGGCATCCCGGTGGCGGCCCACCCGCCCGCACCGGCGGCCTGGTCGGCCCAACCGGCGCCGCCGGTCGCCGCCCCACCCCCGCCGGCCGGGCGCACCCCCAACTGGGCCGCGCCACCGCGCCGCCCGCAGCCCGCGCCGCGCCCCGGACCGCCGGGCCAGACCGTGTACGACGGCCGCCCACCCGGCGGCTACCCGCCCCCGCCGCCCGTCGCGCCGGCCCCGCACACCCAGATGGCGCCCGCGGCTTCCAAGCCGCCCGAGGTGGCCAACCTGGCGACCAAGATGTTCCAGGCGCTGATGCCGTCGCGGTCCGGCGCCATCCAGAAGCCGGCCGGGTCGCAGACCATCGGCCGGGCCACCGACAACGACATCGTCATCCAGGACGTGCTGGCCTCCCGCCATCACGCGTTTCTGATCCAGGCGCCGCTGGGCACCGAGATCCGCGACGCGCACAGCGTCAACGGCACCTTCGTCAACGGTGTGCGGGTCGGCTCGGCCGTGCTCACCGAGGGCGACGTGGTCACCATCGGCAATGTCGACCTGGTGTTCACTCAGGACGAGCTGATCCGGCGCACCGAGGCGGCCACCCGCAGCGGCGGGCTGGAGGTCAACTCCGTCTGCTACACCGTCAACCACGGCAAGCAGCTGCTCAACCACATCTCGCTGACCGCGCTGCCCGGCACGCTGACCGCGATTATCGGGCCGTCCGGCGCGGGCAAATCCACGTTCGCGCGGCTGGTCGCCGGCTACACCCACCCGACCACCGGCACGGTGGCGTTCGAGGGACACAACGTGCACGCCGAGTACGCGTCGCTGCGCAGCCGGATCGGGATGGTGCCGCAGGACGACGTGGTGCACCGGGCCGTCGCTGCTGATCCTCGACGAGCCGACGTCCGGTCTGGACCCGGCGCTGGACCGGCAGGTGATGACCATGCTGCGCCAGCTGGCCGACGCCGGGCGGGTGGTTTTGGTGGTCACCCACTCGCTGACCTACCTCGACGTGTGCGACCAGGTGCTGCTGCTCGCCCCCGGCGGCAAGACGGCGTTCCTCGGCCCGCCCGGCCAGATCGGCCCGGCCATGGGCACCACCAACTGGGCCGACATCTTCAGCACCGTCGCGGGTGACCCGGACGAGGCCAACCGCCGTTTTCTGGCCCAGAACCGGCCGCCGCCGCCCGCGTGGACCGAGGCGCCGGCCGAGCTGGGCGCCCCGGCGCAGACCAGCAAGCGCCGCCAGTTCTTCACCATCGCCCGCCGCCAGATGCGATTGATCTTCTCCGATCGCGGCTACTTCCTGTTCCTGGCGGTGCTGCCGGTCGTGATGGGCGCGCTTTCGCTGACCGTGCCGGGCAGCGCCGGCTTCGGCTACGCCGATCCGGCCGGCGAGTCGGCCGGCGAGGCCGGCACCATCCTGACGTTGCTCACCATGGCTGCCCCGTTCATGGGCACGGCGCTGACCATCCGCGACCTGATCGGCGAGCGGCCGATCTTCCGCCGCGAGCAGGCGGTCGGGCTGTCCAGCACCGCCTACCTGCCGGCCAAGATCGTGGTGTTCTGCGTGTTCGCCGTCGCGCAGGCGGCCGTCGCCACCGCCATCGTGGTGCTGGGCAAGGGGCCGCCGACGCGGCTGGCCGTGCTGCTGGGTAACGCCACCTTCGAGCTGTTCGTCGCGGTGGCGGCGACGTGCGTGGCCGCGACGATGCTGGGCCTGCTGCTCTCGGCCCTGGCGCGGTCGCACGAGCAGATCATGCCGCTACTGGCAGTGTCGCTGATAATGCAGATGGTGCTGTGCGGCGGCATGGTGCCGGTCACCCACCGGGTCTTCCTCGACCAGCTGTCCTGGCTGGTGCCGTCCCGGTGGGGCTATGCGGCGCAGGCGGCGACGGTGGACCTGTGGACGGTGTCGCCCGGCCCGCAGAGCCCGCGGGACAGCCACTTCCAGCACACCGCGACGGCCTGGCTGTTCGACATGGCCATGCTAGCGGTGCTCTCGGTGGGCTACGCCGCGCTGGTGCGCTGGCGCATCCGGTTGCGGCGCTGACGCGCTAGCCGTCCAGCCGCAGCCCGTGGCGCCAGCGCGAAGGCGACGGCCTGGTCGACGTCGACGCGGGCCCCGGCCAGCGACGCTGTCGTCCACAGCGCCGGGTCCGCGGCGCCGCCGCGCAGGTCGTTGCCGCCGAGCACCGCGAGCGTGAAGTCCACCTCATCGAACGTCACCGGCCGCAGCCGACACTGCTCGAACACCGACCCCAGCATGGTGCACTGCTCGAAAGTGCTGTGCCACAACGATGTTCGACGAAAGGTGCAGTTTCGGAAGGCCGACCCGCGGTGCCGCGACTCGGCCAGGTTGGCGCCGCTGAAATTGCATTCGGTGAACACCACCCGCTCGGTCGACAGCCCGACCAGGTCCTCGTCGGTGAAATCGTGCCGCTCGAATTCGCGGTCGACCCACGCGGTCAATTGGCCGACCGGCTGGCCAGCGCGTACTCGCTGACCGCGATCAGAGCGTCGGTCGCCGACCGGCGATCCCGGGCGTCGACGGTGATCACCGGGATGTGCGGCGGCAGCGTCAGCGCCTCGCGCACCTCCTCGACCGGGTAGCGGGGCGCCCCGTCGAACTCGTTGACCGCGACCAGGAACGGCAGGTTGCGGTGCTCGAAGAAGTCCACGGCGGCAAAGCTGTCCTGCAGCCGCCGGCAGTCGACCAGCACCACCGCGCCGATCGCGCCGCGCACCAGGTCGTCCCACATGAACCAGAACCGGCGCTGCCCCGGCGTGCCGAACAGGTACAGCACCAGGTCGTCGGCCAGGGTGATCCGGCCGAAGTCCATCGCCACCGTGGTGGTCCGCTTGTCGGGGGTGGCCTCCAGCGCGTCGACGCCGGTCGAGGCGTCGGTGAGCATGGCCTCGGTGCGCAGCGGCATGATCTCCGACACCGCCCCGACGAAGGTGGTCTTGCCGGCGCCGAATCCGCCGGCGATCACGATCTTGGTCGACGCGTGGTCGCCGGAGTCAAGCTGCACGTCAGAGTGCGCGTAAGCCACGCAGGGTCCTTCCTATCAGTTCGTGGCGCTCATCCCTGGTCGAACGCTCGGACAGCGGCTTGTGCACCCGAAGGTAGCCGGACAACACCAGATCGCCGACCAGGACGCGCGCCACGCCCAGCGGCAGGTCCAGCCGAGCCGAAATCTCGGCGACCGATGGGCTGCCCAGGCACAGCCGCACGATCCTGCCGCGCGCGTCGCCGGGCGGCCACCGGTGCGTCAGGCCGGCCTGCAACGTCTGGATCGGCGCCTCCACCGGCAGGTCGACGGTGGTGTCAGTGCGCCCCGACGTCAGCGTGTACGGCCGGACCAGATTCCCGCTGCGGGGGGTCGGCCAGGTCTCGGGGGTGTCCATCGGGCGCTCACGAGACGCTGGACCGGCGGGTGGACTGCACCGCCCCGCCCACCCGCTCGACGAGGACGGCCATCTCGTAGCCGATCTGACCGATGTCGCAGGACGCCGCGGCGAGTGTTGCCAGATGCGAGCCGTCCCCGACCTGCATCAGCAGCAGGTAGCCATCGGACATCTCGACCACGGACTGTAGCACCTGCCCGCCCTCGAACAGCTGGGCTGCGCCCGTCGCGAGGCTGGCCAGCCCGGAGGCGACGGCGGCCAGCTGGTCGGCGCGTTCGCGCGGCAGGTGTTCGCTGGCGGCGACGGGCAGCCCGTCGACGGACACCAGCAGCGCGTGCGCGACGCCGGGGACCTCGCGGGCGAACTTCGTCACCAGCCAGTCCAGCGACCGGTCCGGGGCTGCAGACCAGGAATTGTCGGGTGCGGTCATTGTTGGTCGGGTCCTTCGCTGCTC
This sequence comes from Mycobacterium lepraemurium, assembly GCA_002291465.1. Lineage (GTDB taxonomy): Bacteria > Actinomycetota > Actinomycetes > Mycobacteriales > Mycobacteriaceae > Mycobacterium > Mycobacterium avium. Next base: position 3,529,470 of record CP021238.1, read on the forward strand.
TCCCGGGCGTGCGACCGTCCGGTGCGCACGCCACCGAAATGGCTGCTGAACGAGGCGCGGACCGCCTCGGGGTCGCGGGTGACGGCCGCGTGCTGCGGCCGGCGCGGCGCGGGTAAGCGGCCGTTGAGCCCCGGCTCGTCGTCGGGTTCGGCCGCGGCCCCGTGGGCGCCACCCGGCACCAGCCGGGCGCCGGGGGTGCGCACGGGCAGGCCGTGGTCAGTGGTGTGCGACTCGACGGGCTTGTCCTCGGCGGCGGCCGCCAGAGTCCAGCCCCGGTCCCACACCGACTGCCAGTCCAGGTCGGGGCTGTTGACCAGGTCGTGCGGGTCGCCCAGCATCTCCGAGAGCATGCGCCGGTAGATGACGTCGGCGGCGGCCGGGCCGGTGCTGGCGGCGGGCGGAATCGAGGCGTCCGGCTTCGGCTTCAGGCGCGGGGCTGGTTTCGGGGGCGCCTCGGGCGGCGTCTCGGTGCGCGGGCGGGCGGCGAAGAAGGCCGAGGTGTCCGACGCCGCGCGGGCCGGCTTGGGCGCCGGGCTGCTCTCCCACCAGGGCGTGGCCAGCTCACGGCGCTGCCGGCGGGGCTGCGGTTCGGCCGGCGGGGCGGGAACCGCGGCAACATCCGCGATGCCGCTGGACCCCGGATTGCGGCGGGGCAGCAGGATGACCGGCGGTGTGGACGCGTCACCGGCGTTGCGGGTGCCGCGCGCGGCCGGCTGCTGAGTGCCGTCGTGCCGGCCACCCTCCTCGGCGGGTACGGCGATGGCGCTGGCGAGTTTGGCGCTCGGCGACGAGACCGCCCGGATGTGCCGGGGCCCGGACGGCTCGGCGACGACCCGGCCGGCGAGCACCGTCGGCGGCAGGTACACCTCGGCGGTGGTGCCCGAGCCGGATTCGTTGGCCGCCGGGCCGCGCAACCCCACCCGCATCCCATGCCAGGCCGCGATCCGGCCCACCACGAAAAGACCGAGATGCCGGGCGTTTTCGGGATGCGGGTCGGGGTTCGCGTCGCCGCCGGCCTGCAGCCGCATGTTGGCGATGCGCCGGTCGGCATCGTTCATCCCCAGGCCGGAGTCGGCGATGCGCACCACCACTCCCCCGTCACCGCCGCGCGACGCCGACACCCGGGCCGAGGTGGTCGGCGGCGAGTACCGCAGCGCGTTGTCGATCAGCTCGGCGAACAGGTGGATGGCGCCGCCGGCGGCCGCCCCGAGCAGCGAGCACTCGGGCAGCCCGGCGATCTCGACCCGGCGGTAGTCCTCCACCACGGACACCGCGGCGTTGATCACGGTGGCCAGCGGCACCGGATCGCGCTGGTCGCGCGCCAGCTTCGCGCCGGCCAGCACCAGCAGGTTGGCGCTGTTGCGGCACAGCCGGGCGGCCAGATGGTCCAGCCGGAACAGGTTGTCCAGCCGTTCGGGGTTGTCCTCGTTGCGCTCCAGCCGGTCGATGAGCGCCAGCTGCTGGTCGACCAGCGAGCGGCTGCGCCGCGACATGGTCTCGAACATGTCGTTGACCAGCAACCGCAGCCGCGCCTCGTCGCCGGCCAGCAGCAGGGCCTGCGTGTGCAGCTCGTCCACCGCGTGCGCCACCTGGCCGATCTCCTCGGTGGTGTACACCGGCAGCGGGGCCGGAATCGGTTCGGCCCCACCTGCTTTCACGTGTGCGATCTCCTCCTCGAGATCGGTGTGGGCCACCTTGAACGCGCCGTCGCGCAGCGTGCGCAGCGGCCGCACCAGTGCCCGCGCCACCAGCAGCACCACCGCCAACGCGATCACGATGGCGGTCAGCACCAGGGCGGTGTCCAGGATGGCCGAGTTGCGCCGTTCGGCGGCCTGCGCATGCACCGACTTGGTCACCGACGCGGTGGTGTTCTTGATGACCTGGTCGGCGATGTCGTCGGTGGTCTGGATCGAGCGCAGCAGGTCGGGGTTGTCGACGAGCACGCTGGCCGGGTCGGACATGATCGCCATCCGGCTGACCATCTGCTGTTGCAGCGTCTTGGCTTCGGGCGATCCGGCGCCGAGCACCTCGCTCATGCCGAACAGCGTCGACGGTTCGGTGCCGGCCAGAGTGGCTATCGAGGTGCGCAGCTGCGGCTCGGGCAGCTCGGCTCCCCGGGTGACCAGGATCTTCTGCATGGTCATCTGGCCGCGGGCGCCGACCGCCCGGCTCAGGCCCTGAGCCTGCGCCCGGATCCGCTCGTCGTCGACCCGCACCGACGCGTTGATGACGTTTTCGGCGGTCAACAGGATCGGCGCGTAGAAGGTCACCCGCTCCCGCAGGCCCAGGCTGCCCTCGGCCACCTTGTTCACCAGCATCTGGCCGGCGTCCAGCAGGTTGTTCACCCCGGCGCGGACGTCGTCGATGACGTCGGTGTCGCCCAACCGGGTCTGCAGTTCGTTCTTGCGGGCCTCGTAGTTCTTCATCGCGCCCTCGGCGGAGCCGGCCAGCAGCGCGACGTCCAGCGCCGACATGTACTTGGTGATGGCCGGGACCACGTCGGCGCGGGCGGCGGCCAGACGCAGGCCCGCCGCGTTGGCCATCGCACCGTGGATGCGCAGCACCCCGAAAACCGTCGCCAGCATCAGCGGAACCAGGACGATGGCCAGCACTTTCCACCGCACCGGCCAGTTGCTCAGCGACCAGGCCGGCGGGCGTTTGGCCGGCACGGCGCCGCCGCCGAGCGGTGCGGGCCCGAGGGCTTCCGCCGCGGCCGGTTCGGCCGGGCGGCTGAACATGGTCACGTCGTCGTGGCCGCGCGACCGGCCGCTGCGCTCAGTGCTGAAACAAACCCGAGTCTCATGAAACTTCCTGCTTTATTTCGCCATTTCGCCCGCCGCGCCAGATCGGCGCGTACGTAAGTGTGGCAACCCGACGAGTATGACAGCCCGCGGCCCAGCCCACCAGAATCGTCACTGAGCAGACAGGTCCCTCAAGGTGGCGCCGCCCGGCCGCCGTCGGCCCTGGCAAACACCGGCGGCGCGCGGAAGGTCAGGCCGGCCGCAGCACGGCGACCAGGAAGTCGGAGTCCTCGGTGAACGGCCGCAGGTCCCAGCTGGACAGCAGCAGATCGGGAGCGAACCCGGCGTCGGCCGCGTCGTTGAGGAAGTCGGTGAACTCGTACTCGCGGTAGGCGCCGAAGCCGATCGCGGCGCGGCCGGCGGCGGCCAGGTGTGCGCGCAGCCGGCTCAGCACCAGCATGCGGGTACTGGGCGCCAGGAACGTCATGACGTTGCCGGCCGAGACGATTACGTCGAACGGGTCGGTGATGCCGCGGGCGGGCAGGTCGAGCTCGGCCAGGTCGCCGACCAGCCAGCGCGGCCCGGGATGGTCGTGCTCGGCGGCTTGGATCAGCGCCGGGTCGACGTCGACGCCGACCACCTGGTGGCCGGCCGCGGCGAGGTAGCTGCCCAGCCGGCCGGGTCCGCAGCCGGCGTCGAGGATGCGGGCTCCGCGCGGCGCCATGACGTCCACGAACCGGGCCTCGCCGGCCAGGTCGTCGCCGGCGAGGGCCATGGCGCGGAAGCGCTCGATGTACCAGTGCGAATGACCGGGATCTGCAGCGACCTTCTGCATCCAGATGCTCTGCTCGACCATGCGACCATTATCGCGTTGTGTTCAAGCTGATGTTCGTCTCCCCGCGCATCGCCCCCAACACAGGCAACGCCATCCGGACGGCGGCGGCGACCGGCTGCGAATTGCATCTGGTCGAGCCGATGGGGTTCGACCTGTCCGAACCCAAGCTGCGCCGGGCCGGGCTGGACTATCACGACCTCGCCTCGGTCACCGTGCACGCCTCGCTGGCCGCCGCGTGGGACGCGCTGGCGCCGGCCCGGGTGGTCGCGTTCACCTCGCACGCCCCCGCGTCGTTCGCCGAGCTGCGCTACCGGCCGGGCGACGTGCTGATGTTCGGCCCCGAACCCACCGGGCTGGACGCCGCCACGCTGGCCGACCCGCGCGTCACCACCCAGGTGCGCATCCCGATGCTGGCCGGGCGGCGCTCACTGAACCTGTCCAACGCCGCGGCGATCGCCGTCTACGAGGCGTGGCGGCAGCACGGCTACGCCGGGGCAGTCTGATTCATCGCGGCGACCCGCTTCGCCCGGCTGCGCCGCGCTTGCGATCGCCGCGGATTCACCAGCTGTCCCAGTGCATGACCTGCTCGGCGGGCAGCCGCTTGGCCGGGCGGAAGTCGGTGCCCTTGGTGTAGGCGATCGGTAACAGCCCGCCCTGGCTGTAGCGGTCGTGCGGGATGCCGAGCAGCTCGGCGGCCTGCTTCTCGCCGTCGTTGATCAGGTGCAGCGTGGTCCAGCAGGTGCCCAGCCCGCGCGAGCGCAGCGCCAGGCAGAAGCTCCACGCCGCCGGGAACAGCGACGCCCAGAACGACGCGCTCAGCCCCAGCGGCGCGTTCTCCACCCGTCCCTCCAGGCACGGGATCAGCAGCACCGGCGCCTCGTGCATGTGCTCGGCGAGGTAGACCGCCGAGTCCTTGACCTTGGGCATCCGCTCGCCGCGGGTGTCGCCCTCAGGGTACTCGGCAGCGGGTAGGCTCAGGTAGGCGCGGGCGTTGGCCAGGTAGATGTCGGCGATCGCCTTCTTCTTGTCGGCGTCCTCGACGAAAACCCATTGCCAGCCTTGGGCATTGGACCCGGTGGGCGCCTGCAGCGCCAGTTCCAGGCATTCCATCAGGACCTCGCGGGGCACCGGCTTGTCGAAGTCGAGCCGCTTGCGGACCGAGCGGGTGGTGGTCAGGACTTCGTCGACGGACAGGTTCAGGGTCATGCTTGGAGACTACCGTCGGCCGGCGGGTCGGCCCGTCGCCCCCGAACGTGCACTCACGGTGACGTTCACGCGAAATTTTCGCCGCCAGTGCACGTTCGGCGGGCCGGTCAGCGGAAGTCGCGGGAGCGCGAGCCGACGGCCAGGGTGATGCGGCCCAACCGTTCGGTGACGACGGTGATGGCGCCGCTGGCGTTTTGCACCTGCCCGCGCACCAGCAACGCCAGCGCGGTGTTGGCCAGAACGCCAGCGCGGTGTTGGCCAGCTTGCGATGCCGCGCCCACACCCCCCGGGGTGCAGAGCACGTTGACCATCCCGGTCTCGTCCTCGAGGTTGAGGAAGGTCACCCCCCTGCGCGGTGCCGGGCCGCTGCCGATGCGTCACCGCGCCCGCAATCAGCACCCGGTCGCCGTCGGGCATCGACCCCAGCCTCGCCGCGGGCACCACCCCCATCGCGTCCAGGTCGTCGCGCAGGAACTGGGTCGGATAGCTGTCCGGGGAGATGCCGGTGGCCCACACGTCGGCGGCGGCCAGCTCCAGCTCGCTCATCCCCGGCAGCGCCGGGATGTGCGAGGACGAACCCACCCCGGGCAGCCGGTCTGGCCGCTGGGTGGCCGCCGCCCCGGCCGCCCACAGCGCCTCGCGCCGCGACATCCCGAAGCAGCCGAGCGCCCCGGCGGTGGCCAGCGCCTCGGTCTGCGGCACCGAAAGCTGCAGCCGGGCGGTCAGGTCCAGCAGGGAAGCGAACGGGCCGTTGGCCTTTCGCTCCTGCACCAGCTTTTCGGCCAGGTCGTCGCCGATGTGGCGGACGGCGCCCAGGCCGAGGCGCACCTCGGTGCCGACGTTCTCCAGCGTGGCGTGCGCCAGGCTGACGTTGACGTCCGGGCCGTGCACCGCCACGCCGTGCCGGCGGGCGTCGGCCACCAGCGACTGCGGCGAGTAGAACCCCATGGGCTGGGCGCGCAGCAGCGCCGCGCAGAACGCCGCGGGGTGGTGCAGCTTGAACCACGACGAGTAGAACACCAGCGACGCGAAGCTTAGCGCATGGCTTTCCGGGAAGCCGAAATTGGCGAACGCCTCCAGCTTTTCGTAGGTCCGGTCGATCACCTCGTCGGGGGCGCCGTGCAGCGCCCGCATGCCGTCGTAGAACCGGCCGCGCAGCCGTCGCATCCGCTCGGTGGAGCGCTTGGACCCCATGGCGCGGCGCAGCTGATCGGCCTCGGCGGGAGAACCCGGCGCAGTCCACCGCGAGCTGTATCAGCTGCTCCTGAAACAGCGGCACCCCCAACGTCTTTCGCAGCGCCGGCTCCATCGACGGGTGGTCATAGAGCACCGAGTCCACCCCATTGCGCCGCCGGATGTAGGGATGCACCGACCCGCCCTGGATGGGCCCGGGACGGATCAGCGCCACCTCCACCACCAGGTCGTAGAACACCCGGGGTTTCAGCCGCGGCAGGGTGGCCATCTGCGCACGCGACTCCACCTGGAACACGCCGACGGAATCGGGGCGGGCCAGCATCTCGTACACCGCCGGCTCGGACAGGTCGAGCCGCGCCAGGTCCACCTCGATCCCCTTGTGCTCGGCCACCAGGTCGATGGCGTAATGCAGCGCCGAGAGCATGCCCAGCCCGAGCAGGTCGAACTTCACCAAACCGATTACCGCGCAGTCGTCTTTGTCCCACTGCAGCACGCTGCGATTCTCCATCCGGGCCCACTCCACCGGGCACACGTCGGCGATCGGACGGTCGCAGATCACCATGCCGCCCGAGTGAATGCCCAGGTGTCGCGGCAGGTTGCGGACCTGGTTGGCCAGATCGATCACCTGCGGCGGGATGCCTTCCACGTCCGGGGAATCCGCCAGCCCGCTCCAGCTGCTGATCTGCTTGCTCGACGCGTCCTGCTGGCCCTGCGAGAAGCCCAGAGCGCGGGCCATGTCGCGCACCGCGATCTTTCCCCGGTAGGTGATGACGTTGGCGACCTGGGCGGCGTAGTCGCGGCCGTAGCGGTCGTAGACGTACTGGATCACCTTTTCGCGCTGGTCGGATTCGATGTCCATGTCGATGTCGGGCGGCCCGTCGCGGGCCGGCGACAGGAAGCGATCGAACAACAGCTCGTTGGCCACCGGGTCCACCGCGGTGACGCCCAGGGCGTAGCAGACCGCGGAGTTGGCCGCCGATCCCCGGCCCTGACACAGGATGTTGTTCTTCCGGCAGAACCGGGCGATGTCATGCACCACCAGGAAATAGCCCGGAAACTGCAGTTGCGCAATGACTTTCAGCTCATGCTCGATCTGGGCGTAGGCCCGCGGCGCGTGCTCGGGTGACCCGTAGCGGTCGCGCGCCCCGGTCATGGTCAACTGCCGCCGCGGCGGCCCGGCGAAATGCGCGCCGGTGGTGGCCAGGACGCCGACCCCGAAGCGCGCGGCCAGCGCCGCATTGCGCTCGTCGTCGAGCGGCTGACCGTGCCGGGTCAGCTCGATACTGACCCGCGCCGCGCCGAACCGGTCCACCAGATCGGCCAGTACCCGCCGGCGGCCTCGGTCAGCGCGTCGAGATCGTAGCGGGGCTTGCCCTTCTCGCCGCCGGCCAGATGCGCCGCGGCCAGCTGCCGCGACAACCGCCGATACCCCTCGGGGCCGCGGGCCAGCACCAGCAGGTGCGGGCCGGGCGGGTCGGGCGCCTCGGTGCGCGCGCTGGGGCCCAAAGACAGTTCGGCGCCGAACACGGTGCGCACGTCGAGTTCGGCCGCCGCCTCGGCGAACCGCACCGCCCCGTACAACCCATCGTGGTCGGTGAGCGCCAGGGCGCGCAGGTCCAGCCGGACCGCCTCCTCGACCATCTCCTCGGGCGTGCTCGCCCCGTCCAGGAAGCTGAACGCGACATGCGCGTGCAATTCGGCATAGGGAACCGACGAACGGGCCGCCGGCCCTCGTTCCGGCGGCCGGTACGTCGCGCGGCCGCGCGACAGCGGGCCGTCTGGTTCCGGGGCGGCAGACTCACCGGCGCGGCGCGGCTTGCTGTCGAGCACCCGCTCCATCTCCGCCCAACTCGGCGGCCCGTTGAACCAGCCCACAGACCCGAGTATATCGGACTGATGTTCGATTTAATCGAGGCCCGGTACAACCGTTGTTAAACCGATCTTCAACTCCTAAACAAGGTCTTAACGCTGCGGGGGGTTACCGCGGGCGGGGCACTGGACGAATACTGGTACGGGCTCAAAAAAGCGGACACGGGCGGGACCGAGCATGGCGCAGACACTCGATACGGCGTTCCTCAAGGCCCACGATCCGGATCAGCACGCGAGCCTGGCGATCGAGGCGGTCGCCATCGTCGACGGCACCGTGCCCGACCCAGCTCAACTGGAACACCTTGTGGCAGAACGCATCCTGCCGATCGCGCGGTGCACGCAGCTGCTGCGTGCGCACCCGCTGAACCGGGAGCGGGTGGACTGCCCGGACTTCGACCTCACCCGGCACCTGCGCCGGGTGGCGATCGCGGGCACCGGCGACGAGGCCGAGCTGCCGCGGGTGCTCGGCCAGGCGCTGCGCCGGCCGCTGGACCCGGGCCGCCCGCCGTGGGAATGCTGGGTGATCGAAGGCCTGCGCGGCAACCCGGCCGCCCGCCTGATCACCCGGCTCTGCGACGACGCCGACGCCGACATGTTCTCCAATAACGCTGCGGCACAACCTGTTTCATCATCGGCCGGCTGGCTCGACGCGCTGAGCCGGGTGTCGTCGCTGACCGGTGGGCTGCTCGGGGCGCTCCGGCTCGCCGGGCGGGCCGAGGCCGTGGCGCCGGTGCGCCGCTACGCCACGGTGCGGGTGCCGATCGCCGACGTCGACCGGGTCTGCCGCAAATTCGGCGTCAGCGCCAACGACGTCGTGCTGGCCGCCGTCACCGAGGGATTCCGCACGGTGCTGCTCGACCGCGGCGAGCAACCGCGGGCCGACTCGCTGCGCACCCTGGTCCCGCTGCCTGTCCGCTCGGCGGTGCTCTCGCACCTGCCCGTCGAACACGACGACCCGGTGCGCCGGCTGCAGACCGTGCACGCCCGGTGCAACTCCGCCGCCAGGGCGCAGCCGGCCGGCATCGCCGAATCGGCGATCGGACTGCTCCCGAACATGGTGCGCGGCAACCTGATCCAGCTGCTGTCCCGGCTACCGCAGCGTGCCGTCGTCACGCTGGCCACCAACGTGCCCGGGCCGCGCCGACGGCTACGGGTGATGGGCCAGACGCTGGAGCGGCTGCTGCCGGTCCCGCCGACGGCCGCCCAGCTGCACACCGGGGTCGCGGTGCTCAGCTACGGCGACGAACTGGTTTTCGGCATCACCGCCGGGCCGGGCGACGGGTTCGACGGACGTCACGTGGCTGGCCGCCGCCGTCGAGCTGGGCATGGCGCGGCTGGCGGCCCTCGGCGACGATTCCGTGCTGCTGTTCGCCGACCGGCGGCGCCGCCGCACGGCCCGCCCGCGCACCCATCGGCGCCCAGACACGCACGTCACTGACCTGCTCGGGGCGCGACCGTGCCGCCGTGAGAAGGTTTTCCTCATGGGCGAATCGGGTCCGGTGGTGATCGACCCGCGCCGCCACGACGCGGTGCTGTTCGGGGTCGGCGACGCGCTGGGCTCGGCACTGGTAAGCCGACTGGGACAGATCGGGGTGGGCACCGCGGCGATCGCGGCGGACGGCCCGGCGGCGGCGGCCGGCCGGCTGCGGGGCCGCCCGGGCCGCTGCGTGGTGGTGGCCGGCGACCCCGCGGCCGTCGAGGCGGCCCACGCCGCCGGGTTCGCGTTGGTGATCGGACTGGCGCCCGTCGGGCGCGACGGCGACGGGCTGCGCGCGGCCGGGGCCGACGCGGTGGTCGCCGAGCTGGAACAGATCACCGTGCGCACCGGCGACCGCCGGATGTCGCAGCTGCCGGATGCCTCCCAGGCCCTGACCGGCGGCGCCGACGGGCTGGCCGGTCGGCACCCGGCGGTGTTCTTCGACTTCGACGGCACGCTGTCGGACATCGTCGACGATCCCGACGCGGCCCGCCCGGTGGCCGGGGCTACCGCGGCGCTGACCCGGCTGGCCGCGCGTTGCCCGGTCGCGGTGCTGTCCGGGCGCGATCTGGCCGACGTGACGAAACAGGTTGGGGTGCCTGGGATCTGGTATGCGGGAAGCCACGGTTTCGAGCTGACCGCACCCGACGGCGGCCACCACCAGAACGACGACGCCGCCGCGGCCATCCCGGTGCTGGCGCAAGCAGCCGGGCGGCTGCGCGATGAGCTCGGCGCGATACCGGGTGTTGTGGTGGAGCACAAGCGATTCGGCGTCGCGGTGCACTACCGCAACGCGGTACGCGACCGCCTCGGCGAGGTGGCGGCGGCGGTGCGCGCCGCGGGCCGGCACGACGCGCTGCGGGTGACCACCGGCCGCGAGGTCATCGAGCTGCGCCCGGACCTGGACTGGGACAAGGGCAAGACGCTGCACTGGGTGATCGAGCACCTGCACCGGTCCGGGTCGGGTGCGCTGACACCGGTCTACCTCGGCGACGACATCACCGACGAGGACGCGTTCGACGCGGTGCGCGGCGGGCCTGTCCAGGGCGTACCAATCCTGGTGCGGCACAACGACGACGGCGACCGCGCCACCGCGGCCCTGTTCGCGCTGGACAGTCCCGCGCGGGCCGCCGAGTTCACCGAGCGGCTGGCCGATCAGCTCGAACGCGGCGAGGGTTAGGCGTACTCCACCGCGCCGTCGTCGAGCACCACCCGGGTGTTGGAACCGTCCGGGTTCGACGCCTCGGTGCGGAACACCGCGTTGCCCGGCTCGGTGCGCCAGATCAGCGTGGTCAGCGTCTCGGCGATCAGCTGTCCGGAGTCCGGCTCGGTGCCGCGGCCGCGCAACACCAGAATCGCGTTCTTGCCCTCGCCCTTGTCCTGGATGTCGGCGACCTCCGAGAGCTTGCCCGCCGGCGGCAGCGGCGCGTGCAGCCGGATGCTCTGCGAGCCGTGTAACAGCGTGGCCCAGTTGAACTTTCCGACCAGCCCAGCCGCGCCGAAGGCCGGGCAGCAGATCACCGCGTAGGTGGGCAGCACCTGCTGGTCGATGCCGTGGCTGTTCTCGGTGGTGAAGGCCAGGTCGTCGACCCCGGCGCCGACACCGAGCGCATAAAGCAGGGTGTCCCGGTCGGTCCATTCGAACAGCATGGGTTCGGTCACCGCGCCGACGGCACTCGGGTCAATCGCCATGGGAGTCTCCTTTTCGCGGAATTCGAGAGCTTTTCTCCCGCTAACCATCGCAAACCCTTCCCAGCGGGGCCGTCGGCAGGGCAGGCTATCTCTCATCTCTCATACCCACGCGCAGCATGATCCGGAAGGTCTCGGTGGTGCTGGCCGCGCTCACCGCAACGGTGACCGTCGCCGCCTGCAGCGGCTCACCGCAGGCCCGGTCCATCACGGTGACCTTCGCCCAGCACGCCCAGTCCGAGGCCAACGCCAGCGGCACCATCGACACCGAGGTGCCCGGGCCGGGTCTGTCCCCGGAGGGCAAGGGGCAGGCCGAACAGGTCGCCCACCGACTCGGCCGCAAGGACTACGACAGCGTCTACGCCTCCACCATGACCCGGGCCCAGAAAACCGCCACCCCGCTGGCCGCCGAGCTCGGCAAGCAGGTCGAGGTGCTGCCCGGCATCCAGGAGATCAACGCCGGCTGGTACAACGGCAAACCCGAGTCGATGGCGAAGTCGACCTACCTGGTGGCGCCGGCGAACTGGCTCAAGGGCGACATCTCCGACAGCATCCCCGGCTCGATCAGCGGCAAGGAGTTCAACGACCAGTTCACCGCGGCCGTCAACAAGATCTACAACAGCGGCCACCGCAACCCGGTGGTGTTCTCGCACGCGAACTCGATCATGGTGTGGACGCTGATGAACACCCGCAACGCCAAGGATAGCCTGATAAACAGCCATCCACTGCCCAACACCGGCCGGGTGGTGATCAACGGCAACCCGATCACCGGCTGGACGCTGGTGGACTGGGACGGGATCCGCGACTTCCGCAGCTAGCGGCCCGCGGCCACCCCCAAGCTCGGCCCCCAAGCTCGCTCCCCAAACTCGGCGGTTGACGCGCGAGGCCGGCACCCCACCATGTCTTCATGCGGTATGTCGTTACCGGCGGTACCGGGTTTATTGGTCGCCGCGTCGTCACTCGTCTTCTGCAAACCCGGCCCGACGCGCAGGTGTGGGTGCTGGTCCGCCGGCAGTCGCTGGGCCGCTTCGAACGGCTCTCGGCGCAGGGCGACACCCCCTGGGGCGACCGGGTGAAACCGCTGGTCGGAGAGCTGCCGGGGCTGGAGCTGAGTGACGAGACCCTGGCCGAGCTGGGACACGTCGACCACCTGGTGCACTGCGCGGCGATCTACGACATCACCGCCGGGGAGGCCGAGCAGCGGGCCGCCAACGTGGACGGCACCCGCACCGTGATCGAGCTGGCGCAACGGCTCGGCGCCACCCTGCACCACGTGTCGTCCATCGCGGTGGCCGGTGATTTCCCAGGCGAGTACACCGAGGACGACTTCGACGTGGGCCAGCAACTGCCCACGCCGTATCACCAGACCAAGTTCGAGGCCGAGCTGCTGGTGCGCTCGGCGCCCGGCCTGCGTCATCGCATCTACCGCCCCGCGGTGGTGGTGGGCGACTCGCGCACCGGCGAGATGGACAAGGCGGACGGGCCGTACTACTTCTTCGGCGTGCTGGTCAAGCTGGCCGGTGCTGCCCAGGTTCACCCCGATGCTGCTGCCCGACACCGGGCGCACCAACATCGTGCCGGTCGACTACGTCGCCGACGCGCTGGTCGCGCTGATGCACGCCGACGGCCTGGACGGGCAGACCTTCCACCTCACCGCCGAGAAAACCATCGGCCTGCGCGGCATCTACCGGGGCGTGGCCAAGGCGGCCGGGCTGCCGCCGCTGCGCGGGTCGCTGCCCGGCGCGGTGGCCGCCCCTGTACTCAAGGTGCGCGGCCGCGCCCGGGTGATGCGAGACATGGCGGCCACCCAGCTCGGCATTCCCGCGCAGGTGTTCGACCTGGTCGACCTGGCCCCCACCTTCGTCAGCGAGAAGACGCGAAATGCGTTGGCGGGCACCGGAATCTAATTTCCCGAGTTCGCCGGCTACGCGCCCAGGCTGGGGCGGTACTGGGCCGAGCACCTCGACCCCGACCGGGCGCTCCGCGACGATCCGCGGGGACCACTGTACGGCCGGCACGTCATCGTCACCGGCGCCTCCAGCGGCATCGTCCGGGCGTCGGCCATCGCGATCGCGCAGCAGGGCGCCACCGTGTTCGCGCTGGCGCGCAACGGTGCCGCGCTCGACGAGCTGGTCGCCGAGATCCGCGCCAAAGGCGGTGCGGCCCATGCCTTTACCTGCGACGTCACCGATTCGGCATCGGTGGAACACACCGTCAAGGACATCCTGGGCCGGTTCGACCATGTCGACTACCTGGTGAACAACGCCGGGCGCTCGATCCGGCGCTCGGTGGTCAACTCGACCGATCGGCTGCACGACTACGAACGGGTGATGGCGGTCAACTACTTCGGCGCGGGTGCGGATGGTGCTGGCGCTGCTGCCGCATTGGCGGGAGCGGCGATTCGGTCACGTCGTCAACGTGTCCAGCGCCGGTGTGCAGGCACGCAACTCCAAGTACAGCTCCTATCTGCCGACCAAGGCGGCCCTGGACGCGTTCGCCGACGTGGTCGGCTCCGAGGTGCTGTCCGACCGCATCACCTTCACCAACATCCACATGCCGCTGGTGCGCACCTCGATGATCGTGCCGTCGCACCGGCTCAACCCGGTGCGGGCGATCAGCCCGGAGCGCGCGGCGGCGATGGTGGTGCGCGGGCTGGTGGAAAAGCCGGCCCGCATCGACACCCCCGCTGGGCACCCTGGCCGAGGCCGGAAATTACTTCGCGCCCAGGACTTCTCGGCGTGTCCTGCACCAGCTCTACCTCGGCTACCCGGACTCGGCCGCGGCGCGCGGCGTGGCCACCGAACCCCGGCCGGTGGAACGCACCGAACGCACTGCACCCCGCAAGCCGCGCCGGCTCGTCCGCGCCGTCACGCGCGGCCTGCGCACACCGCGCCCGGTCAGGCGGCTGGTGCGCCTGGTCCCCGGCGTGCACTGGTGATCCGCGCATACGTTTACCCGGGCGCGATCGCGGTGCTCCGGCGCGATGGTAGGCAGTGCCGGCCGGACTGAGACCGATCCCGTGGCGGCGGCCGCCGAACTGGTGGCCGCGACGGGCGCGGCGGTGCTGCCCGCGCTGAGTGTGACGCGCAGCCTGGGTGTGGGCCGCGAGGAGTGGACGCGGTTCGCCCGGCACTGGGACCGGCTGACGCCCGACCCGTATGCGGCCGAACTCGGTGTCCCCCTGCTGCGCCGGTACGGCCGGTACCTGCTGCGCGACGGCGTGCTGCACCCGATGGCCCACCGGGCCTTCGCGCAGCCCGACGACTCCAATCCGCTCTATGTCGGCCAGGATCGCGACTTCGCGCCGCTTACCGACGAGTTCGCCCGGGATCCGCTGCTGCACAAGGTGATACGGCTGCTGTCCCGGATCGCCGCCGCCCTCGACGAGGTCGGCGAGTGGAACGTCCAGGTGCACCCGTTCCGCATCCGGTCGGCGCCGCAGGAGTGCGGCGCGGGCGGACAACCGACGCCCGAGGGACTGCACCGCGACGGTATCACCCTGGTCAGCTCGCTGTTGGTGGCCCGGCGCAACGCCATCGGCGGCGAGAGCGCGGTGTACGAGGCCGACGGCCGGCGGCTGCTCACGGCGACGCTGGCCGAGCCGGGCACCCTGCTGGTCAGCGACGACCGCCGCACCCTGCACCAGGTGTCGCCGATCCGGCCGCTCGAGGGCGACGGGCCGGCCCGCCGGGACGTCCTGGTGATCACCTTCGCGTCCGGCCGGCCCTGATCGTCGCGGTATCGTGGCCGCGGTGACTCCAGTTTTCGTCGATGTCGACACCGGCGTGGACGATGCGCTGGCGCTGATGTACCTGTTCGCCAGCCCGGACGCCGACGTGGTGGGCATCGCATCGACCGGCGGAAACGTTGCGGTGGAGCAGGTTTGCGAAAACAACCTGGGCCTGCTGCAGCTGTGCGGGTTGACCGGCATACCGGTGTCCAAGGGGTCCGGGCAAGCCCTGACCGGCCCGATGCGGCTGCCGTCAAAAGTCCACGGCCCCAGGGGATTAGGCTATGCCGAGCTGCCGCCCAGCGACCACAGGGTCACCGACCACGACTCGGCAAGCGCCTGGGTGCGCACCGCGCACGCCCACCCCGGGGAGCTGATCGGGGTGGCGACCGGTCCACTGACCAACCTGACGCTGGCGCTGCGGGCCGAGCCCGCGCTGCCGACCCTGCTGCGCCGGCTGGCGATCATGGGCGGCTCCTACGACCATCGGGGCAACACCACCGCGGTGCGGAATGGAACATCAGCGTGGACCCCGAGGCCGCGACCGAGGTGCTGGCCGGCTGGGGTGGCGCCGACGCCGGGCGGGAGCGGCTGCCGATCCTGTGCGGGCTGGACCTGACCCGCAAGGTGGCGATGACGCCGGATCACCTGACGCGGCTGGCCGCCGCCGCGGACTCCAGCACCCGCCCGCTGAGCGCCGACGACGAACCCGGAACCCGGTCGGCGGCCGCCAACCCGCTGATCCGGGTGATCGAGGACGCGATGCGCGTTCTACCTGGAGGCCTATCACGACCTCGGCCACGGCTATCAGGCGCACATGCACGACCCGTTGGCAGCCGCCGTCGCGCTGGACCCCACGCTGGTGGCCACGCGTCCGGCGACGGTGGAGATCGAGCTGACCGGCACCCTGACCCGCGCCATGACGGTCGCCGACTGGTCGTGTCGTCGAGAACCCAACGCGCTCATCGGGATTGACGTGGAGTCGGCGGCATTCTTCGACCGGTTCATCGAACGGGTGGGGCCGTTCGCCCGCCGGGTGGGCGGCGGCCCGTGACGACGGTATCCGCGAAACGAAGGCGGGCCGTCACACGAAAAATCGGCGGTTGCCGGTCACCTGCGCCGGTGACGTCGGCGGATTGTGTCTCCATGAAGATGGACGAGTGGGGGCGCGACGTCACGCGTGGACGGCTCCCGTCAAGTGAAAGGTAGCGAGTGTCATGACGGAGCTGGTTACCGGGGAAACGCTGCCGAACGTGGTCGTCACTGGCATCGCCATGACGACCGCGCTGGCAACCGACGCCGAGACCACCTGGAAGCTGTTGCTGGACAGTCAAAGTGGTATCCGCACACTCGACGATCCCTTCGTCGAGGAGTTCGATCTGCCGGTGCGCATCGGCGGACATCTGTTGGAGGAGTTCGACAGTCAGCTGACCCGCGTCGAGCTGCGCCGGACGGGCTACCTGCAACGGATGTCCACCATCTTGGGCCGGCGGGTCTGGGATAACGCCGGCTCGCCCGAAGTGGACA
Source organism: Mycobacterium lepraemurium (assembly GCA_002291465.1). Lineage (GTDB taxonomy): Bacteria > Actinomycetota > Actinomycetes > Mycobacteriales > Mycobacteriaceae > Mycobacterium > Mycobacterium avium. The sequence goes on from CP021238.1 coordinate 3,545,738, forward strand.
GTAACCGGCTGATGGTGTCCATCGGTACCGGCCTGGGGTCATCCGAGGAAATGGTCTTCAGCTACGACGACATGCGCGCGCGGGGCATGAAGGCGGTCTCCCCGCTCGGTGTGCAGAAGTACATGCCCAACGGCGCGGCTGCGGCGGTCGGGCTGGAACGGCACGCCAAGGCCGGCGTCATTACCCCGGTCTCGGCGTGCGCGTCGGGCTCCGAGGGCATCGCCCAGGCGTGGCGCAACATCGTCTTCGGCGAGGCCGACATCGCGATCTGCGGCGGCGTCGAGACGAAGATCGAGGCGGTGCCGATCGCGGCGTTCGCCCAGATGCGCATCGTGATGTCGACCAAGAACGACGACCCCGTCGGCGCCTGCCGCCCGTTCGACCGGGACCGCACCGGCTTCGTGTTCGGTGAGGCCGGCGCGCTGATGGTGATCGAAACCGAGGAACACGCCAAGGCCCGCGGGGCCAACATCCTGGCCCGCATCATGGGCGCCAGCATCACCTCCGACGGCTACCACATGGTCGCCCCGGACCCCAACGGCGAACGCGCCGGGCACGCCATGAGCCGCGCCATCCAGCTGGCCGGCCTGACGCCCGGCGACATCGATCACGTCAACGCGCACGCCACCGGCACCTCGGTGGGCGACGTGGCCGAGAGCAAGGCCATCAACAACGCGCTGGGCCCGTACGGCGGCAACGCCGCCGTCTACGCCCCCAAGGCCGCGCTCGGCCACTCGGTCGGCGCGGTCGGCGCGGTGGAATCCATCCTGACCGTGCTGGCGCTGCGCGACCAGGTCGTCCCGCCCACCCTGAACCTGGAAAACCTCGACCCCGAAATCGATTTGGACGTGGTGGCCGGCAAACCGCGACCGGGCAACTACCAGTACGCGATCAACAACTCGTTCGGCTTCGGCGGCCACAACGTCGCCATCGCCTTCGGACGGTACTGAACCCACCGTCGCGCCGGCCCTCGTTTGGTGATCCGAGCAGAAAGTAAAGCAGCGACTATGGCCTTCGCCGAGTATCAGAACGAGCTCTACGACCAGTCGTTGCGCGGCAACCAGCCGCAGTATCCGATCAGATTCGAGGAGCTGGAGGCCAAGGCGTCGTCGGCGATGACCCCGAAGGTGCTGGGTATGTCGCCGGCGGCGCCGGCGACATACCCAGCGGGCCAACTGCGAGGCGTTCAAGCGCTGGGGCTTGTACCCGCGGATGGGGATCGCCCCCGAGCGGCGCGACATGTCCGTCGAGCTGTTCGGCACCCGGTTCCCGTCCCCGATATTCATGGCGCCCATCGGCGTGATCGGGGTGTGCGACCCCGACGGCCACGGCGACCTGGCCTGTGTTCGGGCCTCGATCCGCACCGACGTCCCGTTCTTCGTCGGCACGCTGTCGGCCGATCCAATGGAGGACCTGGCCGACGAATTGGGCGACACCCCAGCGTTTTTCCAGCTCTACACCCCGCCGGACCGCAAGATGGCCGCCAGCCTGGTGCACCGGGCCGAGGCGGCCGGCTTCAAGGGTATCGCCGTCACCCTGGACACCTGGGTGACCGGCTGGCGGCCCCGCGACCTGAGCGGCGGGAACTACCCCCAGGTGCCCAGCGGATGCCTGGCCAACTACACCAGCGATCCGGTTTTTCGCGCCGGCTTGAGCCGCGGCGAAGACCCCACCGAGGCGGCGGTGCGCAAGCTGCCGATCTTCGGCGGGCCGTTCCGGTGGGAGGACCTGGAATGGCTGCGGTCGACGACCAGCCTGCCGCTGATGGCCAAGGGCATCTGCCACCCCGACGACGTGCGCCGCGCCAAAGACATTGGGGTGGACGCCGTTTACTGCTCCAACCACGGCGGCCGGCAAGCCAACGGCGGGTTGCCCTGCCTGGACTTCCTGCCCGGGGTGGTCGAGGCCGCCGACGGGTTGCCGGTGCTGTTCGACTCGGGTGTGCGCAGCGGGGCCGACATCATCAAGGCGCTGGCGCTGGGCGCCACCGCCGTCGGCATCGGCCGCCCCTACGCCTACGGGCTGGCCCTGGGCGGCGTCGACGGCATCGTGCACGTGCTGCGCTCGATCCTGGCCGAGGCCGACCTGATCATGGCCGTCGACGGCTGCCCCTCGCTGAAGGACCTGACGCCGGATGCGCTTCGCCGCGTCTAACATCTTGCACCACAACATTATTCGTAGATTCCCTCCAAATACCACCTCCTTTGCCGGTAGCACAGCAGCGCGCGTTCGCTTTCCAGCAGAACCTGGGCGCGGGCGGTACGGTCCCCGCCCTGCCCCCCGGTCGTCCCACCACCGCTCGTCGACCGGCCAGGGCCCGCCCCCACCAGCACAGCCGCTCGCCCCGGCCGTGGACGACCAGGCGCGCAGGGTCGGCGGAGAACAGCCCCCGGCTGCTGACACGTATCGGATTGTCTTGGGCGTCAAGCAATTCCACCGGATCGTCGAGCAATACCACCGGTGACGGCTCGGGCAGCCGGCCGGGCCACGGCAGCTCGGGATCGCACTGCGGCACCGGCTCGTCGCCGAGCGGGATCAAGGTGATGCACTCGGCCGGGCCGCGGCCACCGGACAGCACCGGCGCCTGCACCGCCTCCGGGCCGAGCAAGCCCTGCACCCGCACCAGCGCCCGGCGGGCCCGCAGCCGGTCCTCCTCCCCAGGCCGCCCCAGAGCGGCAACTGCAGCGCCTCGGCGGAGACCACCTCCACCGCCCGCAGCCGCAACAGCGTCACCGGGGCGGTGGGACGATCACGCGCGGTGCGGTTGCTCAACCAGCCGTCCAGTTGCCAGCACACCCGGTCGGCGGTGGCGTCCTCGGTCAACGGCTCGGCGCACCGCCACACCCGGTGGCGTTCTTCGCCGCTCCCGGTGACGGCGTGAATGGCCAGCCGGGTGCAGCCCACACCGGCAGCTATCAGCGCCTGATGCAGCGTGCCGGCCAGCGAGCGCCCGGCGAACGCCGCGGCGTCCCACCCGGTCGATCGGCGGATCGCAGTCCAGCACGGCCTCGAGCTCGGCCGGGGGTTACCACCGGAATTCACCCCGCCCGCGCCTGAGCCGCCACCCGCCGTCCCGCGCACATCCCGCTGACCTGCAGCCGCACCCCGCTGATGCGCCCGAACCCCGGGGCGGGTTTTCCCCACTGGGCCGGTGTGACCTCATAGCCACAGACCCGGGCCGCGAGCCGCGTCGGCGCGCCCTGCCAATCGCCGCCGGTGACCAGCAGGGTACAGCCCTTGCTGCGGGCCCGCGCCACCACCGCCCGGGCCCAGGTCGGCGGCACCCGGCGCCCGCCCAGCCCGAGAACCACCAGGTCCATGCCGTCGACCAGCACCGCGGCCACCTCCACCGGATCGGTCCCGGGGTCCGGGATCACCGCGAGCCGGCTCAGGTCCGCCCCCATCTCCGCGGCGGCCAGCAGCCCGATGTCCGGCTGGCCGACGATCGCGGCGTTGCCCCCGGTCGCCGTCACCGCGGCCACCATGCTCACCAGCAGCGACCGGGCGCCCGAGAGCACCGCCACCGACCCCCGGGGCACCCACACTGATTCGGCCAGCCGCCGCGGCAGGGCCAGCAAAGATTCCGCGCCCAGCAGGTCGGCGGGGGCGGCGCCGGATGCCGCCCCGGACATCTCCGCCATACGCCGGCGCAGCGATTCCAGCCGCTCGGCGCGGGTTTTTCCGTGGCGACTGGAGGCGAAAGCCGCGGTCATGACCAGCCTCCTGCCATAACTCGTCGCTCGATATTTCGAACTCATGTTCGATTCACTGGGGAGTAAACACCCACCCTCCGACAACCGTCAAGAAACGTAAGGGGCAGCCTTATGCGCTCGGTGCCGCTGGGACGGATGGTGCTTTTTTGCCCGGAGTGGCCACGCCGGGCCGGGCCGGTGGAAACCGTGCGGCGAGCGGCTTAACCTCGGGTGAGTGGCACCCCAGCCGAACGTGTACGCAACCGCGATGGGCGATGCCTACGAGCGCCTGCGGGGGCTTGGCTACGAACGCGGCGAGATGGAGTTCGCCAACCACGGCCCCATGGCCGCGGAGGCCTTGTCCGCATTGGGTTTCGGTGACCATGTCGCGGCGTGGGTGGAGGACTACAAGCGCGGCGTCGCCCATCACGATCCGCCCGAGCCCCGCTTTCGGCTGGACCCCTCCGACGAGCACTCCTGGCGCGAGGCGCTGGGCCGATTCGAGCGCGCCGGCGATTGGGAGGAGCTGTTCGCCCGCGAACTCGCGGACCGGCCGTGGCGGGAGGTGCTGAGCACCTGGTGGCCCCGCCTGCTGCCCGGCCTGATGGCCGGATTGACCCACGGCCTGATCCGCACCGCGCACACGGTGCGCTGCATGGCGGCCACGGAATGCCCGGAACGGATTGCGCTGCAATAGATTTCGCGTGTCCTTGCCTACTGGGCGGCCCGGTACCGACCGCTTCCCGGAAGGGTCGAGCCGACCGGCGAGCAGACCGTGGCCGGCGCGGTGGCGGCGCTGGCGCGCACCGGGCGCACCGAGGCGCCGCCCGGCGGCCGGCGCCTGGCCGCCCTGCACGACCACCCCGGCTTCGCCGCGGCGCTCATCGGGTTGCGCCCGCTCGAGGCGGGCCGCCGGCACAGTGAGATGACCACCACCTTCGCCGGGGTGAACATGTCGCATCCCGACGGCCCGGCGGTGCCGCTCATTCACGGCGTGACGGCTCCCGCCGCGATGCGGATCGCCCTGGCCCACCTCCCCCCACGAGCTGCATACGATGTCAGTCGCCGCGATGTGGCACGCCCACGTGGCGTTGCTGCTGATGTTCACCGACGACGCCGGCACCGAGGCGCAAAGCCTCGCCATCGCTTCGAACACCGCGCTGCCGTCGTGGCAGGAACTGTTCGACCGCGCCGTCGTGTACGGCGACGAGCACGTCATCAAATTCACCGAGGCCTGCTACCGGGAAAACGCCCTCCAGCCCGACCCGCGGTTCGCCGCGGCCGTGCAGACCGCACAGCGGCGGATCGCGCCGCGCGCCCTCGGCGGCGGCGCGGCGACCATCCCGTCCGGCTGACGGGAGCCCGAGCCCATTTCCGGCGGGGCGGCTACTCCCACTCGATGGTGCCGGGCGGCTTGCTGGTGATGTCCAGCACCACGCGGTTGACCTCGGGGACCTCGTTGGTGATGCGGGTGGAGATCCGCTCCAGCACCTCGTAGGGGACCCGGGTCCAGTCGGCGGTCATGGCATCCTCACTGGTCACCGGCCGCAGCACGATCGGGTGCCCGTAGGTGCGGTTGTCGCCCTGCACCCCCACGGAGCGGACCTCGCCGAGCAGCACCACCGGGCACTGCCAGATCAGCGAGTCCAAGCCGGCGGCGGTGAGTTCCTCGCGCGCGATCGAGTCCGCCCGCCGCAGCGTGTCCAGCCGCGTCGCGGTGACCTCGCCGACGATCCGGATGCCCAGGCCGGGGCCCGGAAAGGGTTGGCGCACAACGATTCCCTCCGGAAGACCCAGTTCCCGGCCGACCGCGCGCACCTCGTCCTTGAACAGCAGCCGCAGCGGCTCGACGAGGGTGAACTTCAGGTCGCCGGGCAGCCCCCCGACGTTGTGGTGGCTCTTGATGTTCGCGGTGCCGCTGCCCCCGCCGGACTCCACCACGTCGGGATACAGCGTGCCCTGCACCAGGAACTCGACCGGCTTGTCCCCCAACACATCTCGCACCGCGCCCTCGAACGCCCGGATGAACTGCCGGCCGATGATCTTGCGCTTGCCCTCCGGGTTGGTCACCCCGGCCAGCACCTGCAGGAAGGTGTCCGCCGCGTCGACCGTGACCAGGTTGGCGCCGGTGGCGGCCACGAAACCGCGCTGCACCTGCGCGCGTTCGCCGGCACGCAACAACCCGTGGTCGACGAACACACACGTCAAGCGATCGCCGATGGCGCGCTGCACCAGGGCGGCGGCCACCGCGGAATCCACCCCGCCGGACAATCCGCAGATCGCGTGGCCGTCGCCGATCTGCGCGCGGACCTGCTCCACCAGCACACCGGCGATGTTGGCGGCCGTCCAGTCCGCGCCCAGCCCAGCAAAGTCGTGCAGGAACCGGCTCAGCACCTGCTGGCCGTGCGGGGTGTGCATGACCTCCGGGTGGTACTGCACCCCGGCAAGGCGGCGGGCCCGGTTCTCGAACGCGGCCACCACGGCGCCGGGGCTGCTGGCCACCACCTCGAAACCGTCCGGCGCGGCGGTGACCGCATCACCGTGGCTCATCCAGACCGGCTGCACGCCCGGTAGCTCCGAATGCAGTTCGCCGCCAAGCACTTTCAGGTCGGCGCGACCGTATTCGCTGGTGCCGGTGTGCGCGACGGTGCCGCCCAGGGCCTGCGCCATGGCCTGAAATCCGTAGCAGATGCCGAACACCGGCACCCCTAGGTCGAACACCGCCGGATCCAGCTGCGGGGCGCCCGGCTCGTAGACGCTGGACGGGCCGCCGGAGAGCACCAGCGCCCGCGGGTGGCGGGCCTTGATCTCCTCGATCGTCGCGGTGTGCGGAATGACCTCGGAGAAGACCCGCGCCTCACGCACCCGCCGGGCGATCAGCTGCGCGTACTGGGCACCGAAGTCGACCACCAACACGGGTCGCGGCGAAGGCGTTTCCACGGCTGCCAGCTTAGTGGCTGCGCTAGAGCCAGCTCCTGGTGTGGTTCAGCACGGTGGCTCCCCCGCCATCGGCAACCAGCTGGAACTCGACCGACAGAATGGGCAGCCGCGGTGCATACTGCAACCAGCACAGGCGCCGGGGCGCTTCCACCGACGTCACGCGGCACACCGCGGTGTCGTCGCGGCCGCGGCGATGGCGGATCAGCCGAAACGACGTGCCCGCCTCGAGGCGTTGGTCTGCGGCGGCGTGTTCGACGGCGTCCCAGGTGTCGTACCAATCGGCGATGCCGGCGACCGTGGTGATCATGTCCCACACCTTGTCCGGCGGCGCGGCGAGGCGTATCGACTTGGAGAGGAAGGTCATGCGCGCAGGCTTTCGGCGACGGCCCGGCCCGAGACCATGGGCCTCGCCACGCAAGGTCTGGAGCCCACCCGCTGCGGCCACTAGAACCAGCGTCCGAACAGGGCCGCAATCGCCAGCGTCATCAGCGATCGCACGACGAGGGTGTCGAAGAGCAGCCCCAATCCGACGATCGTGCCGAACTGCCCGATCATCCTCAGATCGCTGAACACAAAGGACGCCATGGTGAACGCGAAGACCAGCCCGGCGGAGGTCACCACCGCTCCGGTTCCGCCCATCGCGCGGATGATTCCGGTCTTGATGCCGGCGCCGATTTCCTCTTTGAACCGGGAGACCAACAACAGGTTGTAGTCCGATCCCACCGCCAGCAAGACGATCAGCGCCATCGCTATGACCAGCCAGTGCAGGGGACTGCCGAGGATGACTTGCCAGACGAGCACCGACATGCCGAACGAGGAACCCAGCGACAGCAACACCGTGCCGATGATGACGAGGGCCGCGATCACGCTGCGGGTGATGACCATCATGATGGCGAAAATTAGGCTGGCCGCGGCGATCCCGGCGATCATCAGGTCGTACTTGGCAGCGTCGCTCATGTCCTTGTACGTCGCGGCCGTTCCACCCAGCTGAATCTTGGCGTCCTCAACCTCAACATGCTGGCCCAGTCGGAATCCCTGTTCACCCTGTCCAGTGGGCACATCGGGCTGCGCGGCAACCTGGACGAGGGCGAGCCCTACGGGCTGCCGGGCACCTACCTGAACTCCTTCTACGAGATCCGGCCGCTGCCCTACGCCGAGGCCGGCTACGGCTACCCGGAGGCCGGCCAGACGCTGGTCGACGTCACCAACGGCAAGATCATCCGGCTCCTGGTCGAGGACGAGCCCTTCGACGTCCGCTACGGCGAATTGCTTTCCCACGAGTGCACTCTCGACCTGCGCGGCGGAACGCTGACGCGAAGCGCGTACTGGCGCTCGCCCGCGGGCAAAGAGGTCAAGGTGGTCTCCACCCGGCTGGTGTCGCTGGCCCAACGCGGCGTCGCCGTCATCGAGTACGTCGTGGAAGCCGTCGGCGACTTCGTCCGGGTGACGGCGCAATCCGAATTGGTCACCAACGAGGACCAGCCGCAGACCTCGGGCGACCCGCGGGTGTCGGCCATCCTGGAGAACCCGCTCGAAGAGGTCGACCACGAAAACAACGACACCGGCGCGCTTCTCATGCACCGCACGCGCAGCAGCGCGCTGATGATGGCCGCCGGCATGGACCACGAGGTCGAGGTTCCCGGACGCGTGGAGGTCAGCACGGATTCGCGGGCCGACCTGGCGCGGACCACGGTGATCTGCGGGCTGCGCGCCGGACAGAAACTGCGCATCGTCAAATACCTCGCGTACGGGTGGTCGAGTATGCGCTCGCGGCCGGCGCTGCGCGACCAGGTGGCCGCCGCGCTGCACAGCGCCCGCTACACCGGATGGCCGGGGCTGCTGGAATCGCAACGCAAGTATCTGGACAACTTCTGGGACTGCGCCGACGTCGAGGTGGAAGGCGACCCCGAATCCCAGCAGACCGTGCGCTTCGGGCTGTTCCACCTGTTGCAGGCCAGCGCCCGCGCCGAACGCCGCGCGATCGCCGCCAAGGGACTCACCGGAACCGGGTACGACGGCCACGCCTTCTGGGACACCGAGGGATACGTGCTGCCGGTGCTGACCCACACCGCGCCGCACACCGTCGCCGACGCGCTGCGGTGGCGGGCCTCCAGCCTGGACCTGGCCAAGGAGCGCGCCGCCGAGCTCGGCCTGGAGGGCGCCGCGTTTCCGTGGCGCACCATCCGCGGACAAGAATGCTCGGCCTACTGGCCGGCCGGCAATGCGGCCTGGCACATCAACGCCGACATCGCGATGGCCTTCGAGCGCTACCGCATCGTCACCGGCGACGACGACCTGGAGGCCGAGTGCGGGCTGCCGGTGCTGGTCGAAACCGCCCGACTGTGGCTCTCGCTGGGCCATCACGACCGGCACGGCGTCTGGCACCTCGACGGCGTCACCGGCCCCGACGAGTACACCGCGGTGGTCCGCGACAACGTCTTCACCAACCTGATGGCCGCGCACAACCTGCGCGTCGCGGCCGAGGCCTGCAACCGCCACCCCGACGGGGCCAAGGCGCTGGGCGTCACCACCGAGGAGACGGCGGCGTGGCGCGACGCCGCCGACGCCGTCAAGACCCCCCTACGACTCCGGCTTGGGCGTGCACCAGCAGTGCGAGGGCTTCACCACCTTCGCGGAATGGGACTTCGACAACACCACCTACCCGCTGCTGCTGCACGAGGCCTACGTGCGCCTCTACCCGGCGCAGGTGATCAAGCAGGCCGACCTGGTGCTGGCGATGCACTGGCAGAGCCACGCGTTCACGCCCGAGCAGAAGGCCCGCAACGTCGACTACTACGAGCCGCGGATGGTGCGCGACTCGTCGCTGTCGGCGTGCACGCAAGCGGTGATGTGCGCCGCGGTCGGGCATCTGGAACTGGCCCACGACTACGCCTACGAGGCCGCCCTGATCGACCTGCGCGACCTGCACCACAACACCCGCGACGGCCTGCACATGGCCTCGCTGGCCGGCGCGTGGACGGCGCTGGTGTCCGGGTTCGGCGGGCTGCGCGACGACGAGGGCGTCCTGTCGCTGGATCCCCAACTGCCCGATGGGATTTCGCGGTTGTGGTTCCGGCTGCGGTGGCGCGATTTCCGGGTCACCGTGGACGTCAACCACGCCGACGTCACCTACACACTGCGCGACGGGCCCGGCGGCGAGCTGACCATCCAGCACGCCGGCGCCGAGCTGGAGCTCAGCACCCAATCCCCGACCACCGTCGCGGTGCGTCCCCGCAAGCCGCTGCTGCCGCCGCCGGGCCGCGAACCCACCCACCGGCGGGCGGTGTCGCGGTCGTCGCCGGGTCAGTGAGGGCCGGGGGACCTCAGGATCCGCTCCACCTGGGCGCCGGCCGCCCGGCGTAGCTCGGCGTCGGTCAGCTCCTCGATCCCCGTCGCCGCCCGCAGGATGGGCGCGAACAGCCGCCAACCGAACTGCAGCGCAAGGGCATTGGCGACGGCCAGGCGCGCGTGCAGCTCGTCGTCATGCAGCGGCCGCACCCCGTCGAGCAGGGTGGCGATGTTGGGAAAGCGCTTCTGCAGCTGTCCGGCCGGATACCCGTCGAGCACGGTGCAGGCCATCACCTGCATCTGCCGGTCCAGTGACTGCTCCACCACCTCCGCGGGCGTGTCGGTCGCCAGCAGGGCGCTCAGGTTGGCGCCCAGATGGTCGAGCACCGCGCCGACCAGTTGCTCCTTGGTGCCGAAGTGGCGGAACACCAGCCCGTGATTGACCCCACAGTGCGCGGCGATGTCGCGGATCGATGTCGCGGCCGGTCCCCGTTCGGCGAACAGATCGGTGGCGGCCTCGAGGATCACCGCGGCCACTTCCGCCCGGCCGATGAGCGGTTTCCGGCGACGGGTTGCGGAAGTTGTAGTCATCTGACTACAGATGCATTTGTAGTCAGATGACTACACCCGTTTCGGGTCCCCTCTTCAAGCCAAGGACGACGACAATGACAGGTCAGATAACCGTCACCAAGCTGGGCAGCCGGATCGGCGCCCGGGTGGGCAGGGTGCGGCTCGGCGGCGACCTCGACGACGCCACGGTCGAGCAGATCCGCCGCGCGCTGTTGACCCACAAGGTAATCTTCTTCCGTCACCAGCACCACCTCGACGACTCCCAGCAGCTCGAGTTCGCCCGGCTGCTGGGCACCCCCATCGGGCACCCGGCCGCCTCGGCGCTGGCCGCCAAGCACCTTCCGGTGATCACGCCGATCGACTCCGAGTACGGCAAGGCCACCCGCTGGCACACCGACGTGACGTTCGCCGCCAACTATCCGGCGGCCTCGATCCTGCGGGCGGTCACCCTGCCCAGCTACGGCGGCTCGACGCTGTGGGCCTCCACGGTCGCGGCCTACCAGAAGCTGCCGGAGCCGCTGCGGCACTTGACCGAAAACCTGTGGGCGCTGCACACCAACCGCTATGACTACGTGCGCACCGACGCCATGAACGACACCCAGCGGGCGTTTCGCCAGGCGTTCGAGAAGCCGGACTTTCGCACCGAGCACCCCGTGGTGCGGGTGCACCCGGAGACCGGGGAACGCACCCTGCTGGCCGGGGATTTCGTGCGCGGTTTCGTCGGCCTGGACGGCAACGAGTCCAGCGTGCTGCTGGAGCTGCTGCAGCGGCGAATCACCATGCCGGAGAACACCGTTCGCTGGAATTGGGCGCCGGGCGACGTCGCCATGTGGGACAACCGCGCCACCCAGCACCGGGCGATCGACGACTACGACGACCAGCCCCGGCTGATGCACCGCATCACGTTGATGGGCGACGTGCCGGTCAACGTGCACGGCGAGCGCAGCCGGATGATCAGCGGCGCCCCGCTCGAGGTGCTGGCCAGCTAGCTGGCTGAGCTGATCGGCTTGGTCGGTGTCCAGCGCAGCGCGCCCGGCGCCTCGGCCGGGACCACCGGCGCCTTAGGCGCGATCGGATCCAGCCGCCGATACGGCTCGCCCTGCGCGGGGCGCTGGTCGTTCTCGCCGTTGTTGGGCCACAACGCCGCCGCCCGCTCGGCTTGGGCGGTGATGGACAGCGGTGATGGACAGCACAGCGAGGGGTTGACGCCCAGGTTGGCCGAGATGGCGGCGCCGTCCACCACATACAGCGTCGGGTAGCCGTAGACGCGGTGATAGGGGTCGATGACGCCGTGCTCCGCGTCCTGGCCGATCACCGCGCCGCCCAGGAAGTGGGCGGTCAGCGGGATGTTGAACAGCTCCCCCCAGGTGCCGCCGGCCACGCCGTCGATCTTGGCGGCGATGCGCCGGGTGACCTCGTTGCCGACCGGGATCCAGGTGGGGTTCGGCTCGCCGTGACCCTGTTTGCTGGTGTACCAACGGATTCCGATCCTGCCACGCTTGGTAAAGGTGGTGATCGAGTTGTCCAGGTGCTGCATCACCAGCGCGATCAGGGTGCGCTCGCTCCACTGGTGGACGTTGAGCAACCGCATCAACCGGCGCGGATCCTCGCGGGCCTGGTCCAGCAACTGCTTCCAGCGCGGCACGTTGGTGCCCTGCGGGCCGGCGCCGTCGGTCATCAGCGTCTGCAGCAGTCCCATCGCGTTGGAGCCCTTGCCGTAGCGGACCGGCTCGATGTGGGTGTCCGGCGTCGGATGGATCGACGACGTGATGGCCACCCCGTGCGTCAGGTCCAGGTTGGGGTCGACCTCGAGCTTGCCGGCGCCGACGATGGACTCGGAGTTGGCGCGGGTCAGCACGCCCAGCCGTTTGGACAGCCGGGGCAGCCGGCCCTCGTCGCGCATCTTGAATAGCAGATGCTGGGTGCCCCAGGTGCCGACGGCCAGGATCAGGTGCTTGGCGGTGTAGGTGCGCCGGTCGCGGCGCACCCAGCTGCCGGTGCGCACCGTGCGGACCTGCCACAGCCCGTCCGGGCGTTGCTCGAACGCCTTCACCGTCGTCATCGGAATCACTTGCGCCCCAGCTGATTCCGCGAGACCCAGGTAGTTCTTCAGCAGGGTGTTCTTGGCGCCGTAGCGGCAGCCGGTCATGCAGCAGCCGCACTTCAGGCAGCCGGTGCGCTCCGGCCCGGCACCGCCGAAGTACGGGTCCGGCACGGTCTTGCCGGGGACCTTGGTGCCGTCGGGGCCGAAGAACACGCCGACCGGGGTGGGCACGAACGTGTCGCCGCAACCCATCTCATCGACGACCTCTTTGACGATCCGGTCGGCGTCGGTGAAGGTCGAGTTGGTCACCACGCCCAGCATCCGCTGGGCCTGGTCGTAGTGCGGCATCAGCTCGTCGCGCCAGTCGGTGATGTGCGCCCACTGCTGGTCTTTGAAGAACGGCGCCGGCGGCACGTAGAGGGTGTTGGCGTAGTTCAGCGAGCCGCCGCCCACCCCCGCGCCGGCCAGGATCAGCACGTTCTTGAGCGGGTGGATGCGCTGGATGCCGTAGCAGCCCAGCTTCGGCGCCCACAGGAACTTGCGCAGGTCCCAGGATGTCTCGGCGAAATCCTCATCGGCGAACCGGCGGCCGGCCTCCAGCACGCCCACCCGGTAGCCCTCTCGCTCAGCCGCAACGCGCTGACGCTGCCCCCGAAACCCGAACCGATGATCAGGACGTCGTAATCCGGCTTCATCGCACCAGTATGGCCTTACCCGCCGGTAACAAGCCAGGGGCCTCAAGGCGCGCCTTAGCTGCCGACCGTCAGGCCCACCTTCTGGAATTCCTTGAGATCGCAGTAACCGGCCTTCGCCATCGACCGGCGCAGCCCGCCGACCAGGTTCAGGGAACCGAACGGGTCGTCGGACGGCCCGTTGAGCACCTGGCGCAGTGGCGGGCGCTCCCCAATCGCGACCTGCAGCAGCGCGCCGCGCGGCAGCGACGGGTGCGCGGCGGCGGCCGGCCAGAACCAGCCCTCGCCGAGCGCCTCGGCGGCCTCGGCGAGCGGGGTGCCCAGCACCACCGCGTCGGCGCCGCAGGCGATCGCCTTGGCCAGCTCGCCGGAGGTGTGGATGTCGCCGTCGGCCAGCACGTGCACGTAGCGGCCGCCGGTCTCGTCGAGGTACTCCCGGCGCGCGGCGGCAGCGTCGGCGATCGCGGTGGCCATCGGCACGCTGATGCCCAGCACCTCGTCGCTGGTGGTCACGCCGCGGGTGGCGCCGTAGCCGACGATGACGCCGGCGGCGCCGGTGCGCATCAGGTGCAGCGCGGTGCGGTGGTCCTGCACGCTGCCGGCGACCACCGGCACGTCGAGCTCGGAGATGAAGGTCTTGAGGTTCAGCGGCTCGCCGTCGCTGGCCACCCGCTCGGCCGAGACGATGGTGCCCTGGATGACCAGCAGGTCGATGCCGGCCTGCAGCAGGACCGGGGTGAGTGCCTGGGCGTTTTGCGGGCTGACCCGCACCGCGGTGGTCACCCCGGCCTCCCGGATGCGGGCGACGGCCGAGCCCAGCAGGTCGGGGTTGAGCGGCGCGGCGTGCAGCTCCTGCAGCAGCCGGATCGCCGCGGAGGGTTCGGGTTCCTTGCTGGCGGCCTCGACCAGCTGCGCGATCTTGGCCTCGACGTCGGCGTGCCGACCGATCAGGCCCTCGCCGTTGAGCACGCCCAGGCCGCCGAGTCGGCCCAGCTCGGTGGCGAACTCCGGTGACACCAGCGCGTCGGTCGGGTGCGCCAGCACCGGGATCTCGAACCGGTAGGCATCCAGCTGCCAGGCCGTCGACACGTCCTGCGAGGAGCGGGTGCGCCGGGAGGCCACGATGCTGACTTCGCTCAGTTCATAGCTGCGACGGGCGGTGCGGCCCATCCCGATCTCGACCATGTGGGCCTCAGCGCGCGTAGTAGTTGGGGGCTTCGACAGTCATGGCGACGTCGTGCGGGTGGCTTTCCCGCAGGCCCGCCGCCGTGATCCGGACGAACTGCGCCTGTTGCAGCGCCTCGATGGTCGGCGAACCGGTGTAGCCCATCGCCGCCCGCAGGCCGCCGGTGAGTTGGTGGATCACCGAGGACAGCGGGCCGCGGAACGGCACCCGGCCCTCGATGCCCTCGGGCACCAGCTTGTCCTCGGAGAGGGCGTCGTCGGCGAAGTAGCGGTCCTTGGAGTAGGACTTGCCGGCGCCGGAACCGCGGCCGGCCATCGCGCCCAACGACCCCATGCCGCGGTAACTCTTGAACTGCTTGCCGTTGACGAAGATCAGCTCGCCGGGCGCCTCGGCGGTGCCGGCCAGCAGCGAGCCCAGCATGGCCGTCGACGCGCCGGCGGCCAGCGCCTTGGCGATGTCGCCGGAGTACTGCAGCCCGCCGTCGGCGATCACCGGCACGCCCGCCGGCCCGCAGGCGGCCACGGCTTCCAGGATCGCGGTGATCTGTGGCGCGCCGACGCCGGCCACGACCCGGGTGGTGCAGATCGAGCCGGGCCCCACCCCCACCTTCACCGCGTCGGCGCCGGCGGCCACCAGGGCGGCGGCCGCGACCCGGGTGGCGACGTTGCCGCCGATCACCTCGACGCGCTCGCCCACCTCGGCCTTGAGTTTGCCGACCATGTCGAGCACCAGCCGGTTGTGCGCGTGCGCGGTGTCCACGACCAGCACGTCCACCCCGGCGTCGACCAGCATCATGGCCCGCACCCAGGCGTCGCCGCCGACCCCGACGGCGGCGCCGACCAGCAGCCGGCCGTCGCTGTCCTTGGTGGCCAGCGGGTGCTGTTCGGTCTTGACGAAGTCCTTGACGGTGATCAGCCCGGTCAGCCGGCCGTGCCCGTCGACGATGGGCAACTTCTCGATCTTGTTGCGCCGCAACAGCCCCAGCGCCGCGTCGGCGGACACGCCCTCCTGGGCGGTGATCAGCGGGGCCTTGGTCATCACCTCGGCAACCTTCTTGGTCTGGTCGACCTCGAACCGCATGTCGCGGTTGGTGATGATGCCAACCAGCGAGCCGGAGTCGTCCACCACCGGCAGCCCGGAGATGCGGAACCGCGCGCACAGCGCGTCGACCTGGGCCAGCGTGTTGTCGGGGCGGCAGGTGACCGGGTCGGTGACCATGCCGGCCTCGGAGCGCTTGACCATCTCGACCTGGCCGGCCTGTTCGGCCACCGGCAGGTTGCGGTGCAGCACGCCCATGCCGCCCGCCCGGGCCATCGCGATGGCCATCCGCGACTCGGTGACGGTGTCCATCGCCGAGCTGACCAGCGGCACCTTGAGCCTGATCTTCTTGGTGAGCTGGCTGGAGGTGTCGGCGGTGGCGGGCACCACGTCGGAGGCCGCAGGCAGCAGCAGCACGTCGTCGAACGTCAGGCCGAGCATGGCGATCTTGTGCGGGTTGTCGCCCCCGGTGGGCACCGGATCGTCGACGAGGCCACCCACCCGCACGTACGCACTGCCAACCAGGTCAGAGCTGTCTTCCAGGTGGGACGTGCCACGGGTCATCAGTTGGGGTCCTCCATACGATGCGGGGTGAGAGACCCATCCTATCGGTCCTATCGGCTCGGCCGCCCCGGCAGTCCGCTTGCTCGGGTGCGCCGCGCGGGCCAAACGGAACCCGAACGGCGGGTTGTTCCCGCTGGCGTTATCCCGGCCGGGCTGCGTAGGCTAGAGGCGTGCGCGACCACCTCCCACCGGGTTTGCCGCCCGATCCTTTCGCCGACGACCCCTGTGATCCGTCGGCGGCGCTGGATGCCGTCGAGCCGGGACAGCCGCTGGATCAGCAAGAGCGGATGGCCGTCGAGGCCGACCTCGCCGATCTGGCCGTGTACGAGGCGCTGCTGGCGCACAAGGGTATTCGCGGACTCGTGGTGTGCTGCGACGAGTGCCAGCAGGACCACTACCACGACTGGGACATGCTGCGGGCCAACCTGCTGCAGCTGTTGATCGACGGCACCGTGCGCCCGCACGAGCCCGCCTACGACCCCGAGCCGGACGCCTACGTGACGTGGGATTACTGCCGGGGCTACGCCGACGCCTCACTCAACGAGGCGACGTCGGACGCCGACGGCTTACACCGCCGGCACTGATTCGGATTCACCGGCGCCACCGCGGGTGGCTGGCCGTGGTGGTGATGCTTGCTCACTGACGGGCTCGGCGACGGGGTCGACGCGGGCGCCGGACTGAGCGGGGCGGGCGGTGCCGCCGGGGTCGGCGCGATCGACGCAGCCGGCGGGGGCGCGGCCGGCACGGCGACCGACGGGGGCCTCGAGGGGGCCGTCGCGGGCAGCGTCGTGTTGGGGTTGCGCGAATCGACCTTGGCGTTGAGCAGGTTCAGCTGCGTCATCAGGTCCTGTTTGGTGGCCGGGTCGTCGATCGAGGCGACCAGGCTGCTCACCTCGGTCAGTTGAGCGCGGGCCTGGTCCCACTGCCCCTTGTCGATCGATTCGGCCACCTTGGCGAGGTCGGCCTTGGCCGCCAGCATGACCTGGTCCTTTTCGTTTACCCGCGGCTGGTCGAAGAACATCGCGTGCAGCCCGTACAGGGTGCTGCCGGGACGGGCCTCGACCACCATCGCGCCGAAGCCGCTGAGCAGCATCAGCGTGGCCGCGACGGACCCCACCACGGCCAGGCCGCGGTGGCCGCGGCGGCGTTCGGCCAGGCCGGCGCGCAGCGCGTTGACCGCCTCCTCGGGCGTCACCAGCGCGCTGGCCGGGGGCCACCGCAGGTTGTCGCGCCAGTCCTCCAGCAGGGTGGTCAACATCTGGAAGTCGGGGTCGTCGGGGTCCTCGACCTGTCCCCGGGGAACCGACCGGCGCTGGGCGAGCGCATCGAGGAGCAGGTCGGTGCGGGCGAATTCATCCAGGGATTCAGGCACAGTCACCTGCCGCGATCATCTCGGACTTCAACCGCGACAGTGCGCGGTGCTGGGCGACGCGGACCGCGCCGGTGGTGCTGCCCACGGCGGCCGCGGTCTCCGCGGCGGACAGGCCGACCACGACGCGCAGGATCAGGATCTCGCGCTGCTTGACCGGCAGGATTTCCAGCAGTTCACTCATTCGGCTCACCGAATCCGCTTCGATGGCAAGCTGTTCGGGCCCCGCATCGTTGTGCCAGCGATCGGGGATGGACTCGGTCGGGTAGGCGAGGTCGCGGCCGGCGGCCCGGTGCGCGTCGGCCACCTTGTGGGCCGCGATGCCGTACAGGAAAGCCAGGAAGGGGCGCCCGCGGTCGCGATACCGCGGCAGCGCCGTGATGGTCGCCAAGCACACCTCCTGTGCCACGTCGTCGGCTGACAGGCCACCCCGCTCGACCGTGCCGACGCGTGCCCGGCAATATCGCACGACGATCGGGCGGATGGTCTCCAGCACCTCCCGGAGTGCGTTGTGATCTCCCGTCACGGCCTTGGCGACCACAGCATCGAGACGTTCCCCTGCTGGAATTGTCATCGACGGTGATATCTCCAACGTTACGAAGCGGACACATCGCGGGCCAACCGGGCTAACGAACGAAATGACAATAACGGGCCGACGGCCGTTTCAAGCGGAACGCCACGTTCCACCAGCGCGCCGCACCTGGCCTGCGCAGACTTCCCGGATTTCGTGCAGTTGCCGTGACGAAAACTCCACACTTCCGATATCGATCAGCAAGCACCCAGCGCCCAGCGCAGCGGCACCAGCCGCAGCCGGGCGGTGGTGTGCAGCGCGGTGTCGGCGACCGCGCGGGCCCGCTCGACGTCCCCGGCGCTGCACAGCGCGGCGGCCAGCACCACCTCGCTTTTGACCTGGTGGCGCGCCGCTGCCCCGGGCGCGCCGGACGGCGAGTTCGCCGGCGCCGCGGGCCATCGCGAGTTCGGCAGCCACCCAGCCCCGTCGCACCGAAATACGGTGGGGAACAATGTTTTTCCGAGTCCAGCAGTGGCTCGACGCGAGCCAGCAGCGCCGACGCGGCCGCGAAGCGGCCGACGCCCAGTGCGTCGGCGGCCAGCCCGATCAGCGCATCGGCGCCCGCCCCGGGGTCGTCGCCGGCCAGCGCCAGGGCGCGTCCGTCCCAACCCCGCGCCAGCGCGTGCCACCCGAGTTGGCGCAGGAACGACCCCTGGGTGCTGTGCGCCAGCGAGGCGAGCCGCCCGGCGGTCGCGGTGCGGCGCAGCCGGGCCAGATCGTGCAGCGCGACCCCGCAGCGTCCCTGCCCCCCGGCGGCGACAGCGCGCAACCACAGCTGCGCGGGTGTGCCCGCCGCGGGCAGGGGCCAGCGGTCGGGCCGGTCGCCGAATGCGGCCTCGACCAACAACCGGTCGACGGAGCCGTCAACGTTGGCCTGCACCGCGCCCCCGACCGCCGAAGTGTGACGAGTTTCAATCACAATGATGTAGTAAACAGTTTGTGGTCTTCTTGTTACCGATCCGTTAATGACTATAGCCCATGGATAAATTCCACCGGACCATCGCCCGCGCGCTGAGCTGGGAAATCACGTTTCGATCAAGTGCCTGGTAGCACAGCATTGCTTTGGCAATTTCAGCGGACATGAACGCAACGTTAATTTTGCGCGGACGGACACATACTTTGCCGGGCTAAGTGGCTATTGACGGAAATTCGCCGTCCCCCCTACCGTCTAGGCGAGACGGGTAGTCATCGGGGACTCCGCTCCACTTAATTTAAGTTGCACACCATCGCTTTCACGACCTGACCTCGAGTGGGCGGTGCAGAGAGGGAACGAACCAATGCCACAGCCGAAGCAGCTACCTGGGCCCAACGCCGACATCTGGAATTGGCAATTGCACAGCTTGTGCCGCGGTGTCGACTCGTCGATGTTCTTCCATCCCGACGGCGAGCGCGGCCGCGCCCGCATGCAGCGCGAGCAGCGGGCCAAGGAAATGTGCCGGCAGTGCTCGGTCATCCAGGAGTGCCGCTCGCACGCGCTGGAAGTCGGTGAGCCGTACGGGGTTTGGGGCGGCCTGTCGGAATCCGAGCGTGACCTGTTGCTCAAGGGCGAGATCGGCCGCGGGCGCGGTATCCGCCGCTCGGCCTGAGACCGCCGTTTCGGCCCGCGCCGATCCGGGTAGGCAGCGCCCATGCACAAGGGCACAACCTTCGCGGTGGCGGCGGTCGCCGCGGCCATCGCACCGCTGGCCGCCTGCGCGAACCAGCAGAGCAGCCAACCCAACACCGCACCGCTGACCAGCTCGGTGCCCGGATCGGAGCGGTTGACCACCCAGCTCAAGACCGCCGAGGGGATTCCGGTCGCCAACGCCAGCTTCGAATTCGCGAACGGCTACGCGACGGTGACCGTGGAAGCTGGCCCGAACCAGGTGCTGAGCCCCGGGTTCCACGGCCTGCAGATCCACGCGGTGGGCAAGTGCGAGGCGAATTCGACTGCGCCGACGGGCGGTTCGACCGGTGACTTCGAATCCGCCGGCGCCGTCTATCAGGCGCCGGACCACACCGGCTATCCCGCCAGCGGCGACTTGACCGCGCTGCAGGTGCGCTCCGACGGCTCGGCGAAACTGGTCACCACCAGCAACGCGTTCACCGCCGCGGACCTGAGGACCAGCTCGGGCAGCGCGCTGATCCTGCACCAGAACGCGAACAACCTGGCCAACACCCCCCGCCGCCGATTCCGGTAAGCGGCTGGCCTGCGAGGTGATTGCGGCGTCGTCAGCCACCTCCACCACGACCACGCCGACGACCAGCGCATCGACGAGCACCACCACCGTCGCGGTGCCGCCGCCGTCGACCAGCACGAGCATCAGCACGGTCACGGTCACCGGCACCCCGACCGCGACGTCCACCCCGACCACCACCGTGACGACCCCGCCCAGCCTGCCGCCCGGGCGGTGACGCTCAAGCCCACGGGCTGCTCACCCGGTGCTGCTCGGCCTGCTGTGGCCGCACCTCCACTTGCCCGGCGCCTGGGGCGTCACGGCGGTGGCCCTTGTCGTCTACGCCGCCTACGCGAACTGGTTGGCGACGCTGCTCGCGGGGGCATGGGGCGCCGGCCGCAAATTCGCACCAATCGCGGCGGCCGACCGCGAGGCCTCGGCGGGAAAGGAACGGATCGTAGCTTCCTGCTGATATCCCACTCGGTGTGCATCGTGGTGGGCATCGTCGTCATCATCATCGTTGGTCTCTGACGGCGCTACCGTGCGTGCACGTCCGGCGTGCGGACATGCTCGGGACGGAAACCGCGGCCGACCACAAGTGGCGGAATGGCTTGCAGCGGACCAAAACCCACGATCTTCGGGACGTGGATCGGGGATAGGTCACCGTTCAGGTTCGGCGCGATCGCGTTGTCCTGCATCAGCACCTGGACGGCCTGCACGATGCGGGTGGGCAGTTCGCGTCGCCGCTGCACCTTCGCCAGATCGCGATCGGTCACCCGGCCCTGGCGCAGCGGCGCGCACAGGATGTTGGCGGCAGCCACCGCGTCGGCGACGGCGAGGTTGATCCCGACGCCGCCGGCCGGCGACATGGCATGCGCGGCGTCACCGATACACAAAACGCCGGTGCGCCACCATGTTTCGAGCCGGTCCACCCGCACGTCGAGCTCGCTGGTGTCGTCCCACGAGGTCAGGGCGTTCACGTGTTCGCGCAACCGCGGCTGCGCGGTGACGATCCGTTCCTTGAACTCCTCCAACGATCCGCCCTTGGGGCTGGCGCCCTTCGGCATCAGATAGGCGACTTGCCAGTAGTCGCCGCGGTAGATCATGGCCATCATCAGGCCCTTACGGAATACACCGAACAGCTCCCGGGGGTCGCCCGGACGCCATTTCAGCCGGAACCACAGCACGTCCATCGGCGAGTGCACCTGGGCCGTCCGCAGCCCCGCGGCGGCGCGCACCGCGGATTTGCGTCCGTCCGCGGCGATCACCAGATCCGCCCGCACCTCGTCCCGGGGGGTGCGCACGCCGGCCACTCGATCGCCCTCGAGGATCAGGTCGGTCACTTCGGCGTTGCGAAGCAGCGTGAATTCCGGGTAGGCAGAAGCCTTTTCGGCGATGAAGTCAAGAAAGTCCCACTGCGGCATCATGGCGATATAGGGCTGGTTGAAGCCGAGCCGCTTGAGCACTTTGAAGTTGCCGAAGGTGCGCATCGAGCCGTCGGTGTCGAAGGCGACGGTGTCGATCTTGGTGTGCGGCAGGCGCAGGAACTCGTCGATGATGCCCAGCTCGTCCATGATCCGCAGCGTGGTCGGATGCACGGTGTCGCCGCGGAAGTCGCGCAGGAAGTCGTTGTGCTTTTCCAAGACGACGACCGGGATTCCGGCCCGGGCGAGCAGCAGCGCGTGCACCATCCCGGCGGGACCGCCCCCGGCAACGCACACCTGAGTCCGGATCACTTGCGCAGGCTACCTCCCGGGTCCAACCACTAGGCCGTCCAACCTCGACGGCCGCTACAGAGCTACACGAGCCCCGCCCGAGAACATCGAATCATGGAACTCTATCGCTTCCGGCACCGCGCCCGGCGGGATGTCGAACGAGACGCTCCCATCCATACCGAGGCCAGGGTTGATGTCTTCCATCCAGGTGTTGTCGCTGAGCGAGGTCGTCGCGTCAAACTTCTTGCCGTCGATGATCAGTTTTTGGTTGGAAGCAGAGAAGCTTTGGGACTTGTCGCCGATGTTAGTCACGCGGAGCTTCACGACGAAAAACTCGCCCTTGGCTTGCTGCAAACTGAAGACCCCTTCCTTAGCGGCCGAGCGATCGACACCAAGCACTCGAAACTCGAACTTACCGTCTCGCACCGGGGACCCAGCGGGGGCGACGGCAGGCCCTACATGCTTTGGCTTCGTCGGCGCGCTTGCCCTTGAGGGGACCGACGCTGCCGTGTTCGACTCCGCGACGGTCTTCTTGTCGCCGTCGTTGCCGCCGCTGGCGATGGCAATCAGGACCACCACTACGGCTCCGACGCCTAGGATCCACCTCTTATCGGACTTCTTCTGGCGGCCGGGCTTCACGGGCTGGCCAACGCCGGGTGGCGGTGCGGGAAATGGCGCATAACTTTCGGTCCACGCTGTGCCGTCGAAGTACCGCTGGCGGCTCGGATTAGATGGATCGGGATACCAACCCGCTGTTGACTGCGTCATGAAATCCCCTTGCTACTTAGCTGACCTATCTACAGGCTGGGTCAGCATAACCACAGCGTCGGACAAGGCGTGGAGGAATCGGTTCGCGACTTATGCAACTCCTTCAAAACCGGCGTCGCGCCGCCGTGTGAAGCGCAGGTCAATCCGCACCGGGATGGTGATCGGTTCAAGTCGTCCGACCATGGGCGGTTCGGCGAAACCCCGACTCTGGGGAGCATCACTCCTAGATGACATCAGCTTGAGCTGATAACATGCGTTAGTGCGGAGATGGGAGGTTGACCTGACTCTCATCGAAGCCTGGATGGACGCCCTCGATGACGAGGAGTACGACAACTTGATAGCAGCGCTCGAGCAGTTGGAGGAACACGGTCCAATTACCCGGCGGCCGTTTGTGGACACCCTTGAAGGGGCAAGGCACCCGAACATGAAGGAGCTTCGTCCGCGCCCCACGAAAGCTGGAGCCCACATTCGTGTACTATTCGCCTTCGATACCCGGTCGCGGGCGATCATGTTGATCGCTGGAGACAAGGCGGGGAATTGGTCCAAGTGGTATGCCAAGCACATTCCCATTGCCGACAAGCTCTTCGATGCCCACCAAAAGCGTTTGCACAAGGCAGCAGCCAAAGCCACAAATCGGAAACCAAGGAAGGGAAAGAAACGATGACCAATCTTGATGACATGCGCCGTCGCCGTCCCGGCAACCGGCCCCGTATCGACGCGATCAAGGCGGAGATGGACCGCGAGGTTGCCCACTACCGTCTCCGTGAACTGCGCGAGGCTGCCGGCTACACGCAGACGACTCTCGCTGCGGCTATTGGCGTCGGGCAGAACCGCGTCTCGCAGATGGAACATGGCGATCTCGGCACCAGCCGGGTCGACACTCTCCGCAAGTACGTAGAAGCGACTGGAGGTGAGCTGGAAGTGTCCGTCAAGTGTCCGGACGGGTCACGGGTTCTCCTTAGCCTGTAAAGCGCAACGACCGAGACCCAGGCCAAAGGCTTCGAGAACGGTGTCCAGGTACCGGCTGCGGCTTGTGATTCTCGGGTGCCCTCGGCGCTCAGAAGCAGTCGAATGACAGGGCAATCGATACAGCATCGACGGAGAACCGAAGCAGTACAACAGATCTCGTCGCAGGCGGACCCGCGCAAGCGGCGCATCCTGTTCGATGCGGCCAAAACCACCGACCTGATCGACAGGCTAGAGAAGGAAACGGCCAACCAATCGCTAACCGTGAATGGCAGCTACGGCCAGCCGGTGCTCAATCCGCTTGTGGCAGCAGCCCCATACGGCTCGGGGCTGATGGCACAGCTCATGGCGAGACTCAATTACGAGGGACGAGAGGACTAGACATGGCTAGAGGCAAGGGTTTGTCGCCTACGAGGCGACACAAGCGCCACATCAGAGCCGAGGCCCCAGCCTTCCACCGTGGCCGACTCTTATCGGGATCTGTTGTCTCCCCCTGGGAGCAGCTCGAACCCGACATACAGGAACTACCAGAGGGGCGGTATGCGATTGAGTCAACGGGCCTCGGGCACCCGGATGCTCCACCCACCTTTGGGCTACAGCTACCACTACCCACAGTAGAAGCTACCGCAGTAAGGGGCCACCAGTCGGCCAGGTTATGCACCCCGAGGACAACAGCGCTGTTACGCCAAAGATCAGCACTAGGTTGATTTTCTTCCAGGTAGGCATGGGTGAAGATCTTAACCTTTAGCAAACGCCTCGCGAAGGGCTCCAAGCCCGCGCACGCGCGGCGATGGCGCTGGTAACGGTCAAGCTGGCGTCCGCTAAACGGAGAATGCCGGCGGGACCCGGAACCAAGGGAAATAAGCTGTGGAGCGGCGTCGTGCACTCGTTCGACCTGACTACAGCCGACCCCGACAAAGCTCGCATCCTCTACGACGCTTGTCGCACAGCCGATCTCGTCAAGCGACTAGACGACGCAGCTGCGAAAGCCCCGCTAACGGTGAATGGCTTGATAGTCAACAGGTGATCAATCCGTTGATAGCCCAAGCCCAGACACCACGAATGCAGCTAGAGTGCTCCTCTGATGATCGTTCGTCGGGGAGGTTAGCAACTTCGCAGGCCGCTCTGTCATTTGATCCTGTCACGCTGGTCGTGAACTGATTTCACGACCTCGTGCGAGATTTGGAGAACCATGAACGGGATGGGGTTACCCAGCGCGACCTCGTCGGGATCGAGGGTCGCGACTGTCGCGTCAGCGGGGCTGCCATCGAGCGGAATGGGCGCGCTCGTAAGCACCCGGTCGCCTTCAGGAGTTACGGAGAATGTCCAACCCATCGAGTTCAGGTGCGCGATCCTGTTGTACGACTCGGAGATATCGGGGTCGACGTGCGCCCCACCCTCCTTGTTGCTCAGCGCGAGAACGAAGTCTTTCCGAGAAAACAACGCGTGCGACGCGTCCTTGACTACCGGGTTCGTCCACCACTCGTCTAGCAAGATGCGAGACCCACGCGGTAGCTGAAGCGTCTTCGTGCGAATCCTGGTCGGTGCACCGCCGTCCAGTCGAGGTTCGAAGAACACCTCGTTGGTTTCGAGGCGCATTCCTATTGTGACTAGGCCCCATTGCGGCATCATGTTTTTGGGTCAGGCATTCCACACGTTGCCACCCACGTGAGCGTCCGATCGAAACCCAACTGATGGATTAGCGCGTGAGACATCTTCGTGTTGTGGAACAACACGCGCAGACTTACGGCAAGCCTCTTCGCTTCGGCAATCTTCCCGCCGTCAAACAGCTTGTTAGACGATTCCAAGTAGTCGATCTGTTCATCGAGCAGTTCCAGTAGTTGCTCCCGTGAGCGTGTAACCACAAGGCGGAAGTCTATTTAAGGGCACCGACAATGTGAGACGAGAACACCCCCCGGCCATAAGACCGGGGGGTGTTTCGCACCGCCTACTCAGTGATGGTGATGGCCGTGGCCGTGGTCGTCGGCCTCCTCGGCCGGCTTGTCGACCACCGCCGTCTCGGTGGTGAGCACCATCCGCGCCACCGAGGCCGAGTTGAGCACCGCGGAGCGGGTCACCTTGACCGGGTCGATGACGCCGTCGGCGATCAGGTCGCCGTAGCTGAGCTTCTCGGCGTTGAGGCCGTGGCCGGCGGGCAGCTCGGCGACCTTGTGCACGGCCACCGCGCCGTCCAGCCCGGCGTTGCTGGCGATCCAGTACAGCGGCGCCCCCAGCGCCTCGGCGAAGACGTCGACGCCTAGGGCCTGCTCGCCGCTCAGCGATCCGCGCAGCTCGTCGAGGGCCTTGCGGGCCTGCAGCAGCGCTGACCCGCCGCCGGCGACGATGCCCTCCTCGACCACGGCCTTGGCGGCGGCCACCGCGTCCTCGACGCTCTCCTTGCGTTCCTTGAGCGCGGTCTCGGTGGCCGCACCGACCTTGATCACCGCCACGCCGCCGGCCAGCTTGGCCAGCCGCTCCTGCAGCTTCTCGCGGTCCCAGTCGGAGTCAGTCTTCTCGATCTCGGCGCGCAGCTGCTTGATCCGGTTGGCCACCGCGTCCTTGGCGCCGCCGCCGTCGACGATGATGGTGTCGTCCTTGCTGACCACCACCCGCCGGGCCGAGCCGAGCACCTCGGTGCCGACCTCGCGCAGCAGCAGGCCGGTGTCGGGGTTGATCACCTGCCCGCCGGTCACGATGGCCAGGTCCTCCAGGAACGCCTTGCGCCGGTCGCCGAAGAACGCCGCCTTGACCGCAACGGCTTTCAGCGTCTTGCGAATGGAGTTGACGACGAGGGTGGCCAGTGCCTCGCCCTCGATGTCCTCGGCGATGATCAACAGCGGCTTGCCCGACTCGGCGACCTTCTCCAGCATCGGCAGCAGGTCGGGCAGGGAGCTGATCTTCTCCTGGTGCAACAGGATCACCGGGTCGTCCAGCACGGCCTGCTGGGCGTCGAAGTCGGTGACGAAGTAGGCCGAAAGGAAACCCTTGTCGAAGCCGACGCCCTCGGTGAACTCCAGCTCGGTGGTCAGCGTCGAGGACTCTTCGACGCTGACCACGCCGTCGACCCCGACCTTGGTCATCGCCTCGCCGACCAGCTCGCCGAGCACCTGGTCGCGCGACGACACCGTCGCCACCTGGGCGATCGCGTCCTTGCCGGACACCGGGGTGGCCGAGGCCAGCAGCGCCTCGGACACCGCGTCGGCGGCCTTGGAGATTCCGGCGCCGAGCTCGATGGGGTTGGCGCCGGCCGCCACCAGCCGCAGGCCGCCCTTCACCAGCGCCTGCGCCAGTACCGTCGCGGTGGTGGTGCCGTCGCCGGCGACGTCGTTGGTCTTGGTCGCCACCGACTTCACCAGCTGGGCGCCCAGGTTCTCGAACGGGTCCTCCAGGTCGATTTCCCGCGCGACGGTGACGCCGTCGTTGGTGACGGCCGGCCCGCCGAATGCCTTGGCCAGCACCACATGCCGGCCCCGCGGACCCAGCGTCACCCGGACCGCGTCGGCAAGCGTGTTGACGCCGGCCTCGATGGCGCGGTGCGCGGTCTCGTCGTACTCAATGATCTTACTCATCAGGCTCCTTCAAACCGGGCTGTAACGCATGCCGCCCCGGAAATCACCCGCGTGGGGACGCGGGGATCGCCGGGGCGGGACACGGTTGTTACTTGGAGACGACAGCCAGCACGTCGCGCGCCGACAGGATCAGGTACTCCTCGCCGTTGTACTTGATCTCGGTGCCGCCGTACTTGCTGTAGATGACGGTGTCGCCTTCGGAGACGTCCAGCGGAACGCGCTTCGCGCCGTCGTCGTCCCACCGGCCGGGACCGACGGCGACGACGGTGCCTTCCTGCGGCTTCTCCTTGGCGGTGTCGGGAATGACCAGACCGGATGCGGTCGTGGTCTCGGCCTCGTTGGCCTGCACGATAATCTTGTCCTCGAGTGGCTTGATGTTCACCTTCGCCACGATTGGAGCCCTCCAGTGTTTGGGTCGGGTCCGGGGCACGCCCCGAACATGCCGAATAATCAGGTGTTCGGCATTCGCCCATGCCCGAGCGCCGTCGTCGCGGGTGCCGACACCGGGCTTGGCCGATTGCCACCTAGCACTCTATACATGCGAGTGCTAGCACTCAAGGGCACTCCGCTTGCTTCTCGTGTGTTCGCCGTCGGCGATCAGCTGACCTGCGCTTTCACCACCGGCAGGCCCGGATCGGTGGGCACGTCCAACGGCGACGGCGGCGCCCCGGCGGCCACCAGATGCGCGGCGAACGACGCGATCATCGCCCCGTTGTCGGTGCACAGCCCAGGCCGGGGGATGCGCAGCGTCAGCCCGGCCGCCGCGCAGCGCTGCTCGGCCAGCTCGCGCAGCCGCGAGTTGGCGGCCACTCCCCCCGCGATCAGCAGGGTGGCGACGCCGAGGTCGGTTGCCGCGCGCACCGCCTTGCGGGTCAGCACGTCGGCGACGGCCTCCTGGAAGCCGGCCGCGACGTCGGCGTTCACCGCGTCCGGGTGGCTTTCCAGATACCGCGCCACGGCCGTCTTGAGCCCGGAGAAGCTGAACGCGTACGGGGCGTCACGCGGCCCGGTCATGCCGCGAGGGAACACGATCGCCTCCCGGTCGCCGGTGCGGGCCAGCTCGTCGAGCACCCGGCCGCCGGGGTAGCCCAGCCCCAGCAGCCGCGCCACCTTGTCGTAGGCCTCGCCCGCGGCGTCGTCGACGGTGCTGCCCAGCTCGATGATCGGGTCGCCGAGCGAGCGCACCTGCAACAGGTGGGTGTGGCCGCCGGAGACCAGCAGCGCCACGCACTCGGGCAGCGGCCCGTGCTGGTAGACGTCGGCGGCCAGGTGCCCGCCCAGGTGGTTGACGGCGTAGAAAGGCACCCCCCAGGCCGCCGAATACGCTTTGGCCGCAGCGACTCCCACCAGCAGGGCGCCGGCCAGCCCGGGCCCGATGGTGGCCGCGACGACGTCGGGTTTGGTCACGCCGGCGGCGGACAGGGCGCGGCGCATAGTGGGCCCCAGTGCCTCGAGGTGTGCGCGCGACGCGATCTCGGGCACCACTCCGCCGAACCGGACGTGCTCGTCGACGCTGGAGGCGACCTCGTCGGCCAGCAGGGTCACCACGCCGTCGGCATCCAGCCGCGCGATGCCGACTCCCGTGTCGTCACAAGAGGTTTCGATCGCCAGGATGGTCGTCACTGCCGGGCCTTTCTGCGCATGGTGTAGGCGTCGGCGCCGCTGATGCGGTAATAGCGCCGGCGCAGGCCGATCTGCTTGAACCCGACGCTGCGATACAACCCGATGGCCGGCTCGTTGTCGGTGCGCACCTCCAGATACGCCACACCGCCGTCGGCGAACTCGAGCAGCCGGTCGAGCATCAGGCGGCCGATGCCCCGGCCCTGGTATGCCGGGTCCACGCCGATGGTGTGGATTTCGTACTCGTACGGCGGGACGCGGCCCAGCCGGGAGATGCCGGCGTAGCCGACCAGTGTGTCGCCGACCCGGGCGCCGACGTAATGGTTGTGCGCACTGGCCAATTCGCGGTGGAACGCCGCGGCCAGCCACGGGTCGTCGCCGTCGAAGAGCTGCGCCTCCAGTTCGGCGCAGCGCCGCGCGTCGGCCCGCGTCAAGGCGCCGACGGTGACCGGTTCGCCGCCCGCGGTCATGGCCGGGCCGCCCGCGGTGTGGCGTCCGGCCGGCGCAGATACAGCGGCACCAGCGGCTGCGGCCAGACCGACCAATCGCCCACTGCCGCAACCAGTCCGGCCGGCGTCGGGTGCGCGGGTCCGGTGACCGGCAGGCCGAACAGGCGCGCGTGCTCCGGGGAGCCGGCCACCGCCTCGGCCCCACCCGGTTCGACGTCGGCGGGGGCGGCGACGCCCGGACCATCGGTGCGCACCCCGTCGCGGTAGCGGGCCCAGTACACCTCGCGGCGCCGCACGTCGGTGACCACCAGCGTGTCCCCGGTGGTCTGCCCTCCGATGGCGTCCAGGCTGCACACGCCGTGCACCGGGATGCCCAGCGCGTGGCCGTAGGCGGCGGCGGTGGCCATCCCGGCCCGCAGGCCGGTGAACGGGCCCGGGCCGCAGCCCACCACGACGGCAGCCAGGTCGGTCATGGCTAGGCCCGAATCTTGCAGGGCGGCACGCACATTCGGGGTAAGCCGTTCAACGTGCGCCCGGGCGTCCACGGTGATCCGCTGGGCCAGCACGGACAGGTCGTCGCGGCGCACGATGCCGGCGGTCACCGCCGGCGTGGAGGTGTCCAGGGCCAGCACCAGCGGGCTCATGACGGCTCCCCGCCGGCCCAGCGCCAGGTCGCGATCCGCACGTCAGATCCGCTGACCCGCTCCAGCCGGATGTCCAGGTGCCGCGGCGCGAGGCGCTCGACCAGGCCCACACCCCACTCCGCCACCACGACAGCGTCGTCCAGGTCGCTGTCCAGGTCCAGCGAGTCCAGCTCACCGAGCAGGTCGGCACCCTGATCGCCGGTGTGGTCGAGCAACCGGTACAGGTCGACGTGGATCATCGTCGGCGCGCCGGGCCGACGCGGCGGGTGCACCCGGGCCAGCACATAGGACGGCGAGGTGACCGGGCCGTCAACATCCATGGCCGCGGCAATTCCCTTGGCCAGCACCGTCTTTCCAGCGCCGAGCGGGCCGGACAGCACCACCACGTCGCCGGCGCGCAGCTGCGCGGCCAACCGCGCGCCGAGTGCGGCGGTGTCCTGCGCGGTGGGCAGCGTCGCGGTGCCGGATTCAGCCACGGCGCCACAACCTTTCCCCGATTCGCCGCAGCGCCAGTGCGGCCTGGCTCGGGGTGGCGCGGCAGACCAGCCGCACCAGCCCACCGTTGACGACCTCCAGCTTGTCCAGCAGCGCCAGGTGACTGGCCCCGGCGACGATGACAAGCTCGGACTGCGGCAGGCTGGCCGCCATCTTGCGGGAATACTCGTCCGGGGTTAGCAGGTCGTGGTCGCCGCAGGCGATCAGGGTGGGGACCCGCAGCAACGTCCACAACCCGGCGGTCTCGTCGTGGTGTTCCAACGCGTCCAAAAAACCCACCATGACCGGGATGGGGGTGCTGTTCATCATCCGCTGGGAGAACGCGTCCAGGCTCCGGCTGACCTGCAGGTCGCTGAAGGAGGCGGCCCGCAGCACCGGGCCGATCAGCGAGCGGGACACGTTGCGTCCCCGGTGCATCAGCTTCGGCGCCGACCGGGCAGCAACCCGAACCGATTCCAGCGCAAGGTTTTTCAGGATATTACCCAGCGGAGACCGCGAAACTCCTTCGTCCGCAGACGAAATCAGCGCGGCATCCACGATCCGGCGGCCGTACTGCTCGGGGAACTGGCGGGCGTGCGAGGGCACGGTCATGCCGCCCATCGAGTGGCCCACCAACACCACCAGTCCGCGCGGCGCGACCACCTGCAGCACGGCTTGCAGGTCCCGGCCGAGCTGGGTGAGCGTGTAGCTCTCGGGTGCGGCCTCCCCGGATCTGCCGTGCCCGCGCTGGTCGTAGAAGACCATCCGCACGTCGGGTCCCAGCTGTTCGGGCAGCCGGGTCCGCTGAAAATGGAAGGCGCCCATCTGCAGACAGAACCCGTGGACGAACACCATGGTCAGCGGCGCGTCGGGCGGGCCGGCTTCGCGGACCGCCAGCGACAACCCGTCGGGCGTGGTCACCACCAGGGCGCGGTTGCCGTCGAAGGTGTTGAAATCCTCCTCGGCGTAAGGGTCTTCGATGGTGGCCCGCTGGGTCATGGACCTGCAGGCCGAGGCACCGAAGATGGTGGCGACCGCGGTCACCCCGCGCCCCCCGCGAGCCAGGTCCTGCCCTTGTGGCGCTTGCGGGTTCGGTCAGGACTCAACGGTGTGCGCCTCGCGGTAGGTCCTGGTGATCCGCCCGCGGGGGCTGGTCACCACTTCGTAGTGGATGGTGCCGAGCAGATCGGCCCAGTCCTGGGCGGTGGGTTCACCGTTGCTGCCCGGCCCGAACAGGATCGCCTCGTCGCCCTCGACCACGTCGGGGCGGCCCGGACCCAGGTCGACGACGAACTGGTCCATGCAGATCCGGCCGACGCCCGGCCGACGCCGGCCGTTGATCGACACCTGCAGCCGCCCGCCCAGCGACCGCAAGATGCCGTCGGCGTAGCCCACCGGCAGCAGCGCCAGGTTGGTGTCGCGCTGCGCCGTCCAGGTGTGTCCGTATGACACGCTCTCCCCCGCACGTATCGACTTCACCAGTGCCACAGTACATTTCACCGTCATCGCGGGCACCAGGCCCATGTCGCCCAGCTCGGGGACCGGGCTCAGGCCGTACACCGCGATACCCGGGCGCACCATGTCGAAGGCCAGATCGGGACGCGACATGGTGGCCGACGAATTCGACAGGTGGGCCACCTCGAAGCGCACCCCCTGCTCGCGCGCCTGGGCCAACATGTCGGTGAACCGTTGCGCCTGAACGTCATTCACCGGGTTGGCGGGTTGGTCGGCGTACACCATGTGTGACATCAGGCCGCGCGGCACGATGGCCTCCTCGGCGACGGCGCGGCGCAGCGCGGTCAGCATCGACGGGTACTGCGCCGGCGGCACGCCGTTGCGGTTCAGCCCGGTGTCGACCTTGACGGTGACCGTGGCGGTCCGGCCGGTGTCGCGCAGCGCGGCCAGCAGCTCGTCGAGCTGGCGCTGCGAGGACAGGCCGATCTGCACGCCGGCCAGCAGCGCGGGCCGGAAGTCGATGCCGGGCGGATGCAGCCAGGCCAGCACCGGCGCGCTGATCCCCGCGGCGCGCAGCGCCAGCGCCTCGTCGACGGTGGCCACGCCCAGCTCGGCGGCCCCGGCGGCCAGCGCGGCACGCGCCGTCTGCACGGCCCCGTGACCGTAGCCGTCCGCCTTGACCACGGCCATCACCTGCGCGCCGCCGGCCTGCTCGCACAGCAGCCGCAGGTTGTGCTCGATGGCGCCCAGGTCGACCAGCGCCTCGGCGAGGACGCCCGGGGTCAGGGATATCGGCGTAACGGCCACGGCGGCCATTGTCCCAGAAACGCGCGCGTGCTCTCCCCCCAGTGCCCAACGTGCACTCATGGCGAAATAAATCGGAAAACTCGACGTGGCTGCACGCTCGGCGCAAAGTCTCAGTGCGCGAAGTGCTGGGCGCCGTAGTGGCCGCCCGGCTTGACCT
This sequence comes from Mycobacterium lepraemurium, assembly GCA_002291465.1. GTDB lineage: Bacteria > Actinomycetota > Actinomycetes > Mycobacteriales > Mycobacteriaceae > Mycobacterium > Mycobacterium avium. The sequence continues at coordinate 3,578,472 of CP021238.1, forward strand.
TGTCCAGCGAGGTCAGCGCCGAGACGGCGTCGTCGTGCAGCGCCCGGACCAGGTCGGCCGACAGCCCCTCACGCACCACGATGCGCAGCACCGAGACATCGGTGGCGTTGTCAGGCATGGTGTAGGCGGGCACCTGCCAGCCGTAGGTGCGCAGCTCGTGGGAGACGTCGAACTCGGTGTAGCCACGGTCCTTGGCCAGCCGGAAGGCGACCATCGGGATCGCCGACCCGTCCGAGATCAGCTCGCAGTGCTCGCTGACCCGCAGCTGCTCGCCCAGCCAGCGTGCCGTGCCGGACAGCGTCTGCATCACCTTGGTATAGCCCTCGCGGCCCAGCCGCAGGAAGTTGTAGTACTGGCCGACCACCTGGTTGCCGGGGCGGGAGAAGTTCAGCGTGAAGGTCGGCATGTCGCCGCCCAGGTAGTTGACCCGGAACACCAGCTCGTCGGGGTACTCCTTGCTGCGCCACACCACGAAGCCGGCGCCTGGATAGGTCAGCCCGTACTTGTGCCCGCTGACGTTGATCGACACCATCCGGGGCAGCCGGAAGTCCCACTTCAGCTCGGGGTGCAGGAACGGCACCACGAACCCGCCGCTGGCGGCGTCGACGTGCACCGGGACGTCCACGCCGCCGCCGGCGGCCAGCTTGTCCAGCGCGCCGCAGATGTCGGCGACGGGTTCCAGCTCACCGGTGTAGGTGGTGCCCAGGATGGCCACCACGCCGATGGTGTCCTCGTCGACGGCGTCGACAACCTGTTCGGGGGTGATGACGTAGCGGCCCTCCTCCATCGGCAGGTAGCGGGGCTCGACGTCGAAGTAGCGGCAGAACTTCTCCCAGACCACCTGAACGTTGGAGCCCACCACCAGGTTCGGGGTGCGCTTCTTCCAGTCCTTGGTCTTGGCGCGCCACCGCCACTTCATCGCCAGCCCGCCCAACATGACCGCCTCGCTGGACCCGATGGTGGACACCCCGCAGGCGCTGTACGGGTCGGCGTCGTTCAGATCTTCGGCGTGGAACAGGTCGGCGACCATGCACACGCAGCGCTGCTCGATGGCTGCGGTGGCCGGGTATTCGTCCTTGTCGATCATGTTCTTGTCGAACGTCTCGGCCATCAACCGCCCGGCCTCGGGGTCCATCCAGGTGGTGACGAAGGTGGCCAGGTTCAGCCGAGAGCTGCCGTCGAGCATCAGCTCGTCGTGGATGAACCGGTAGGCGGCGTCGGGATCCATCGACTCGTCGGGCATCCGCAGCGCGGGCACCGGCGCGGTGAACAGCCGGCCGGTGTAGGCCGGGGCGGTGGCATGCGCGACCAGCGAAGGATATTGGGGCACTGGGGAATTCCCCTCTATAGGTCTACAGGGCGGCCAGGGCGGCCCGGATGTGCGAAACCATGCGCGACGAGGAGGTGGGCGCCTCGCCGGGGCCGGGGTCGGCGGCCGAAAGCGCCGCGGCGCGGGCGTGCACGAAGGCCGCGGCCGCGGCGGCCTCGCCGGCCGGTAATCCGGAGGCGAGCAGCGCGCCGATCATCCCGGACAGCACGTCGCCGGAGCCGGCGGTGGCCGCCCAGGATTGGCCGGCCGGGTTGAGGTAGACGAGGCCGCCGGGGTCGGCGATGACGGTGACATTGCCCTTCAGCAGCACGGTGACACCCAGGGTGTCGGCCAGTTTGCGGGTGGCGCCGACGCGGTCGTCGCCGGGCGGGCTGCCCGCCAGGCGGGCGAATTCCCCGGCGTGCGGGGTCAGCACCGTCGGCGCCGCCCGGTTGGCCACCAGCTCGGGGTGGGCCGCCAGCATGGTCAGCCCGTCGGCGTCGACGATCACCGGCAGGTCGGTTTCCAGGGCGAACCACACCGCGGCGGCCCCGGCGTCGTCGGTGCCCAGCCCCGGGCCGACCACCCAGGACTGCACCCGCCCGGCCGACGCCGGGGTGGGCGACACGATCACCTCGGGCCAGTGCGCGAGCACCTCCCGGTGCGCGCTGGCGGCGTAGCGGACCATCCCGGAGGTGGCCGCGACGGCCGCACCGGTGCACAGCACAGCCGCGCCGGGATAGGTGGCCGAGCCGGCCATCACGCCGGTGACGCCCTGGGTGTACTTGTCGTCGTGCGGCCCGGGCACCGGCCAGCGGGCGGCCACGTCGGCGGCCTCGAGCCCCAGCACGTCGGTCTGCGGCAGGTCGAGCCCGATGTCGACCAGCTTCACCCGTCCGCAGTCGCCGAGCGCGTGCACGGGTTTGAGCCCGCCGAAGGTGACGGTCAGCACCGCGTGCACGGCGGGGCCGCTGGTCGCCCCGGTCGCCGCGTCGATGCCGCTGGGGATGTCGACGGCCACCACCGGAATTCCCGCGTTGTCGACCGCGGCGAACACCTCGGCCGCGGCGGGCCGCAGCGCCCCCGAGCCGGAGATGCCCATCACCCCGTCGATGACGAGATCCGTTGTCGGCGAAACGCTTTCGACGATGTGACCGCCGGCCTTGCGGAATGCGGCCAGGCCCTTGCGGTGGGCGCGCTCGGGGTTGAGCAGGATCGCGTCCGCGGCGGCGCCGCGCCAGCGCAGGAAGGTAGCCGCCCACAGCGCGTCGCCGCCGTTGTCGCCGGAACCGACGACCGCGCACACCCGCCGACCGGCCACCCCGCCGGTGCAGGCGTTCAACTCGGCGGCGATCTCGGTGGCCAATCCGAAGGCCGCCCGGCGCATCAGGGCGCCGTCGGGCAGGCTGGCCAGCAGCGGCGCCTCGGCCGCACGGATCGCGTCCACGCTGTAGTAATGCCGCATCAGAGCCAGATTACGTGCACGTGCTTGGCGCGCGGCACCTTTCGTTACCGGCCGGAGTCGTCGTTACCGGCCGGAGTCGACGCCATGCTGCGCCGGCGGCGCCACGCGCCGGCGCAGCATGGCGCGCAGCCGCGCCGGGCTGAGCTGCCGGCCGCCCTTGGCGCGGGTCATCGGGTAGAAGCACAGGCCGATCAGGATCGAGGTGAAATGCCCGATCGCGGTGAAGTTCAGCTCGACGCGGTCCATGGTGAGCAGCGGGAAACCGAAGATGAGGAACAGCACCCCGAGATAGCCCCACCGCCACGGCCGGGCGATGTGGAAGGTCAGCACGGCCATCACCCCGCCCAGGAAATAGCTCACCCCGATGTCGCGGGCGTGCACCAGTCGCTCCGACGCGTCGTGTTTCTCGATGGCGAAGTAGAGAATGCCCTCGCTGATGTAGGTGGCCAGGATGTGCGAGGTCAATCCCACGGTGAGCCAGCGCAGCTGGCCCAGCCAGTGTTCGGCCGGCACCAGGAACAGGGTGAACAGCAGCAGGTAGGGCTCGAAGTTCTTGCCGTCGATCCACAGCAGGCTGGAAAACAGGACGTCCAGCGGGTCCCGGCCCAGCTCGTGAATGTTGGTGGAGCGGTGCAGCAGTACCGAATGCAGCTGCCGGCCGGTGAGCTGGTTCTGGATGATGGTGGTGATCATCAGCACCAACAGCCAGCCGTAGGTCAGCGGGGCACTGATGACGAAGTGCCACACCGCCCGCGTCATGCCGCGCACTCGCCCCCGAACCGATGCCTGCCCCACGACATCAACCTTGGCATGCGCGGCGTGTCATGCGTACGACTTCGGGGGCGAACACGCCGCCGCTCGTCAGCCGCCCGTCGTCGCGGGGGCCGGCTGGGCCGGCGCGGCGGCCGGCAGCGGGTTCAAATGCCGCCACCAGCAGCCGATGTAGAGCACCATCGAGATCGCCAACGCGACCAGGACCCAGATCACCACGGTGATGTCGACCCAGCTGCCGAACGGCGGCGAACCGGGCAGCGCGTTGCGCAGCGGCACCACCGCGAACAGCATCGCCGCGTACCACGTCGTCATCGGCGGCTGGAACGGCCGCCGGTCCCGGGTGGTCTGGATGGCCACGAACAGGGCGAGGCTGGCGATCGCGATCAGCACGCCGAGGATGACGATCGCGAACGCCGCGGTGCTCATCGAGCGCCGCACGTGCAGCCGGTAGGGGCCGTCGGCCTGGGGCCGGGTCGCCGTGAGCTGCCAGCCGGACAGGTGGTCGACGAAGGTGACCGGGACGTGGTCGGGCGCGCGGTCGGTGTCCGGGCCGTAGAAGATCTCGACTTCCAGCGGGCCCGAGTGGTATTGGTCGAACGGCCAGCGCTCGATCTGGCCGGCGATGGTCAGCGGCACGGCCATCAGGCCGGGCAGCATGCCCTTGGTCCAGGTGTGCCGGGACGGCATCGCCGAGGAGCGGACCCGCAGGCTCAGATCCTCCTCGAGGTGGTGGGTCTTCGGATCCAGCAGCGCCGACCCAGGATTGAAGGCCAGGTTGACGGCGAGCACGCTATTGTTCGACTGGATATCTTCGACGTTGATCGTCGCCGACGGCCGGTCGCCGTCCGTCGTCTGGTTGGCCTCGTCGATCCGGCGTCCGGTGCTGCTCTGCGCGTACAGCACGACCGAGCCGATGTATGCGGCCAGGACGAGCACCACCAGGCCAACCACGCCGTATCTGATGCCGGCCGATCGCATACTTCCTCCCGAACGGGCATGGCCGCCTTGCTTACTGGCGCCGAAATGCTGTCCCAGGGCAATGTAATCGATCGACCGCGGATGCGCGGCTTATCCGGGTGAAGCCGTTGCCCGGCTATTCCACCGTGACGGACTTGGCCAGGTTTCGCGGCTTGTCCGCGTCGTAGCCGCGGGCCTGGGCCACCGACGCCGCGAACACCTGCAGCGGGATGGTCGACAGCAGCGGCTGCAGAAGCGTTGACACCGAGGGGATTTCGATCAGGTGATCGGCATATGGCCGCACCGTGTCGTCGCCCTCCTCGGCGATCACGATGGTGATCGCGCCGCGCGCCTGGATTTCGCGGATGTTGGACAGCAGCTTGGCGTGCAGCACGGCCGACCCTTTGGGCGACGGCATGATGACGATGACCGGCAGGTCGTCCTCGATCAGCGCGATGGGCCCGTGCTTGAGCTCGCCGGCGGCAAATCCCTCGGCGTGCATGTAGGCCAGTTCCTTGAGTTTGAGCGCGCCTTCCAGCGCCACGGGGTAGCCGACGTGGCGGCCCAGGAACAGCACGGTCGGCGACTGGGCGAACCGCTGGGCCAGCGCGGCCACCGGCTTGAGCGTCGCCAGCACCCGCGCCACCAGGTCCGGCATGGCTTCCAGCTCGTTGTATTCCCGCTCGACCTCGTCGGGGTATTTGGTGCCGCGGACCTGCGCCAGCGCAAGGCCGACCAGGTAGTTGGCGGTGATCTGGGCCAGGAACGTCTTCGTGGAGGCGACGCCGATCTCCGGGCCGGCGCGGGTGTAGAGCACAGCGTCGCACTCGCGGGGGATCTGGCTGCCGTTGGTGTTGCAGATCGCCAGCACCTTGGCCTTCTGCTCCTTGGCGTGCCGCACCGCCTCCAGGGTGTCGGCGGTCTCGCCGGACTGCGAGATCGCGACCACCAAGGTGCTGCGGTCCAAAACCGGGTCGCGGTAACGGAATTCGCTGGCCAACTCCACTTCCACCGGCAGCCGCGTCCAGTGCTCGATCGCATACTTGGCCAGCAGCCCGGAGTGATACGCGGTGCCGCAGGCCACCACGAACACCTTGTCGACCTCGCGCAGTTCCTGATCGGACAGCCGTTGCTCGTCGAGCACGATGCGGCCGTCGACGAAATGGCCGAGCAGCGTGTCGGCCACCGCGGCGGGCTGCTCGGCGATCTCCTTGAGCATGAAGTACTCGTAGCCGCCCTTCTCGGCGGCGGCCAAATCCCAGTCGATGTGGAATTCGCGGTACGCCCCGGGCCCCAGGTCGTCGTTGCCATCGAAGTCGGTGATGCGGTAGCCGTCCGCGGTGAGCACCACGGCCCGGTCCTGGCCGAGCTCGATGGCGTTGCGGGTGTGCGGGATGAACGCCGCCACGTCGGAGCCGACGAACATCTCGCCGTCACCGATGCCGATCACCAGCGGGGTGGAGCGGCGGGCGGCGACGATGGTGCCCGGTTCGTCGGCGTTGGCGAACACCAGGGTGAAGTGCCCGTCGAGGCAGCGCAGCACGGCGAGCACCGAGGCGGCGAAGTCGCCGGCCGTGGGGCCGTGCCGGTAGGCCTGCGCCACCAGGTGCACGGCGACCTCGGTGTCGGTGTCGCTGGCGAACTCCACACCGTCGGCCTCCAGCTCGTGGCGCAGGCCGGCGTAGTTCTCGATGATGCCGTTGTGCACCACGGCGATCTTGCCGGCGGCGTCGCGGTGCGGGTGCGCGTTGCGGTCGGTGGGCCGGCCGTGGGTGGCCCACCGGGTGTGGCCCAGGCCGGTGGTGCCGGTCAGCGCCGACGGCGGCAGCTGCGCCACCGCCTCCTCCAGGTTGGCCAGCCGGCCGGCGCGGCGGCTCACCGTCAGGGTGCCGTCGCCGTTGACCAGTGCGACTCCCGACGAGTCGTAACCGCGGTACTCCATGCGGCGCAACGCGGCCATGACGACCGCGCAGGCGGGCTGCTGCCCGACATAGCCGACGATTCCGCACATACCCTGCTCAGGGTAGTGCAGGCGCAGGGCCGGGCCGCCAGTCCGCGGGCGCCCAACGGCGCTTCCACGGCCGTCAAGGCCGTCGCGGCCGCCCGGAAAATGTTTTCACCTGATGTCGTTGTGACGTTTTCGTTCGCGTCATCGGGTTCGCGGGGCATGTTTCTAACATTCGAGGGGAAAGCACCGTCGGCGAGTACCGAGGCAACCGGAACGGACGAGCTGCTTGAAGCCCGCCCGATCGCGATTCCGCAGCTTGCCGGCCACGAAACCGTGGTCAACCATTTGGATTCAGGGCTTTACCGGAAATGGGCCGGATAATTTCGGCCACCGGCGCCATGTCTTTTGCCGAGCCACCAATTCAGCCGAAGAAGAATCGACTTTCGCCGACCGCCCGCCGGGCGCCACGAGGAGGCAATCATGACCGCAATCCGGTGCGACGATGTGGTGACCGCCACCCGGGTGCCGGCAGCCCGGCAAGCCCGCCCGCCGCGGCCCGCACCGGCGGACTCGGGCAACCCGTTGATGGACATGACCACCCGGCTGCTGGCCATCCCGCTGCACCAGTTGTACGCGGTGCTGTGGCGGGTGGGGATCATCGAGGTCAGGGCCTGAGCGGGGCCCGGGCCGCGTTTCCTCGGCGCCGGGATGCGATGCGCTAACGTCGACGCGTGGCCCGCATCCGCAAGCTCGTCGCAGCGCTTCACCGCCGTGGTCCGCACCGGGTTTTGCGGGGTGACCTGGCCTTTGCCGGACTGCCCGGGGTGGTGTACACGCCCGAGGAGGGGCTGAACCTGCCCGGGGTGGCGTTCGGCCACGAGTGGCTCACAGGCGCCGCCCGGTATGCGAACCTGCTGGAACATCTGGCGTCGTGGGGCATCGTTGCCGCCGCCCCCGACTCCCAGCGGGGGTTGGCGCCGTCGGTGCTGAACTTCGCGTTTGACCTGGGGACCGCCCTGGACATCGTGTCGGGAGTGCGGTTGGGGCCGGGCAAGATCAGCGTGCATCCGGCCAAGCTGGGCGTGGCCGGGCACGGTTTCGGCGCCTCGGCGGCGGTGTTCGCCGCGGCGGGGATGCCGGCCAAGCCCGTGGCGGTGGCGGCGGTCTTTCCCAGCGTCACCAGCCCGCCCGCCGAGCAGCCGGCGGCGACGCTGCGGGTGCCGGGCGTGATCCTCACCGCGCCCGGTGATGCGAAGACGCTGAACTCCAACGCGCTGGCGCTCGCCGAGGTGTGGGACGCCGCCACGGTGCGTGTCATCAACAAGGCCGAACCGGGTGGGCTGGTCGAGGGCCGGCGGCTGACCAAGGTGGTGGGGCTCCCCGGTGCGCACCGGTGCACCCAGTGCTCGGTTTGGGCGCTGCTGACCGGATACCTGCTCTACACGTTGGGCGGCGACAAGAAGTACCGCGATTTCGCCGACCCGCACGTGCAGCTGCCCGGGACAGCGGCCCCCCGATCCCGAGGCCGGCGCCGTGCCGCTGGAAGAGAAGATCGTCGCCCTGCTGAAGTGAGGTGGCGGCGTGGTAAGTGTCTTTGATGCGAATCGGGATCGCTCTTAACTATTCGGGTGGCTTTCACGAGGCCGTGGACCGCGTGGTCGAACTCGAGAAGGCCGGCATCGAGGTCGCGGTGGTGGCCGAGGCGTACTCCTTCGACGCCATCAGCCAGCTGGGCTATCTGGCCGCCAAGACCAGCACCGTCGAGCTGGCGTCCGGGGTGCTGCCGCTCTACATCCGCACGCCGTCGCTGTTGGCGATGACGGCCGCGGGGCTGGATTACGTGTCCGACGGGCGATTCCGCCTAGGCATCGGCACGTCGGGCCCGCAGGTAATCGAGGGGTTCCACGGCGTCCCGTTCGACGCGCCGATCGGCTGCACCCGCGAGATCGTGGAGATCTGCCGCATGGTGTGGCGGCGCGAACGCGTGCAATACGCGGGCAAGCACTACCAGCTGCCGCTGCCCCCGAACCGCGGCACGGGCATGGGCAAGCCGCTGCATCTGATCAATCACCCGGTGCGCGAACGGATTCCGATCAGCATCGCCGCGCTGGGGGCCCAAGAACGTGGAACTCACCGCCGAGATCGCCGAGGGTTGGCAGCCGGTCTTCTACCTTCCGGACAAGGCCGGCTCCATCTGGGGTGAGGCGTTGGCGACCGGTGCCGCCAAGCGTGATCCGGCGCTGGGTCCACTCGATGTGATGGTGCACGCGTCGCTGGCGATCGGCGACGACGTCGACCAGCGGCTGGCCTGGGTCAAGCTGCAGCTGGCTCTCTACATCGGCGGGATGGGCGCCAAAGGCCGCAATTTCTACCACAATCTGGCCACCCGGTACGGGTTCGGCGAGTTAGCGGACCGGATCCAGGAGCTGTACCTGTCCGGCCGCAAACAGCAGGCCATCGACCTGGTGCCCGACGAGTTGGTGCGGGGCATGTCGCTGGTGGGCCCGCGTGGATACGTCGCCGAACGGATGGCCGCGTTCGCCGAGTCCGGGGTGACGACGCTGTTGTTGAGCCCGCTGGCCGCCGACCGGGACGAGTCCCTGGGCTTCGTCGAGCAGGCGCTGCAGTTGCGGCCCTGACCGGTCACTGTCCCGCCTGCGGAAGCTGGTCTGCGGCAATCTGACACGGCGTCGATCCCGGCTCCGGTGCGGCTTGGGCCGCAGGCGCGGCGGCCGGGGCCGCGGGCGGGTCAACCGGCGGCTCGGCCGGTGGTTGGCCGCCCGGCGGCGGCTCGGCCGGTGGTGTGGCCTCGACGGGTCGGGCCGGGTCACCGGTCGGCGCGGCCTGATCGTTGGGTTCGCCCTCGCCGGCGGGCGCGGGTCCATCCGGCGCGCCCGGTTCGTCGGCGGCCGTCTCGTCAGCGTCATCGCCGGCGTCCTTGGCGTCGGCGGGGTCATCGGCGTGAAAAGGATCGCCGCGAAATGCGTTGTAGTCCAAGGAATCCTGGTTGCCGAACGGGTCCGATCCGCCCACGCTGTCGCCCACCGATCCGAGCAGACCACCCATCGCGTCGACGATCTTCCCGGCCAGCCCGAGCAGACCCCCACCCCCGCCGAGCCCACTTCCGAGTCCGCCGCCCAGCCCACTCCCGGCGAGCCCACCCAGGTCACCCGCGGGCATCCTGGCAGCGTCGCCGAGCGTGGCGCCCCAGTCCGCGGCCGGGACGGCCGCGGGAAGCGTTGCGGCAGCCGCGGGTTCGGGCACGGCGGCCGGCAGCGTCGGCGCGGCATCCGCCGTCGGCACGGGCGCGGCATCCAACGGCGGCATGGGCGCGGCATCCAACGGCGGCATGGGCGCGGCAACCAGCGGCCGGGCGGCCGGCACCGGGACCAATCCCGACCCGAGATCACCGGGGAACTCAAACCGCGCCGCGGGCGCGGCGGCCATCCTGTCCACCACCATGGCATAGGACGTCTGCACCCCGTCGGTGGCCGAGCGCATCGCGGTCAGCCACTCGTTGCGAATATCGTTGTCCACGTATGGAATAACCCGTTAACGGATGACATTCTGGGCGTCATCGCGGTCCGGCTGTCCCGCCGTCACCGCCGCGACGGCGGCCAGCCATTCTGGCCGCTGCGCGCGGGTACGGTCATCCACGGCGATGGCCGTCGCCGCCTTGGCGTCGATGAGATACCACAGGTTGTCGCGCAGCGACTCACACCGCTGCGCGGCGGCGCGCAGTTCGGTGGCGAGCGCCTCCGCGGTGTCGCAGTGCCGCTGCAGCAGCTGCACCGCCGCCTCGCCACCCGCACCCGTCCACGCCACGGCCAGCTCGGCCACCTGGGCGCGCTGCAGCCGCAGCGCCTCGGCCGCCACCACGCCCGCCGCCCGCAGCTCGGCGCAGTCGCGGTCGAGCGCACGCAGGTCGAGACCGTCCTCGCCCGCATACCATTCGCGGACCTGCGCGGGATGCGCCGTCAGGTCGGGATGTTGGTAACCCAGCGCATGACAGGCCTGCACGTACGCCTGGGTGTGCTCGATGCCCGCGCGGCCCTCGGCGAGGCGCCCGGCGACGTCCAACCGGTCGGCCATGCGTTACGCGATCCGCGCCGCGGCGTACAGCTCGGCGTCGGCGTAGCGCTCGGCGCTGGACCGCAGCGCGGCGGCGATCTCACCGGACGCCCGCGGCCGCGTCGAGGTTCCGTTCGGCTGCGCCTCAGCGCGCGGCGCTGACCGCTTCGGCGACCCGGGTGGCGAGTCGCTGCGCGATGTCTTTCTCGGGTGCTTCCACCATGACGCGGATCATCGGCTCGGTTCCGCTCGAGCGCAACAGGATTCGGCCGGTGTCGCCCAGTTCGGCCGCGGCCTGGCCGACGGCGGTCTGCACCGACGGCGCGGTGGCGGCGGTGGCCTTGTCGGCGACCATCACGTTGATCAGCACCTGGGGCAGCGTCTGCATCGCCGACGCCAGATCCGACAGCGGCGAGCCGGTCTGCGCCATGCGCGTCATCAACCGCAGCCCGGTGACGATGCCGTCGCCCGTCGAGCCCAGCGCGGGCATCACGATGTGCCCGGACTGCTCACCACCCAGGCTGTAGTCACCGGCACGCAGCTCCTCGACCACGTAGCGGTCGCCGACACCGGTGGTGCGCACCGTGATGCCGGCCGACCGCATCGCCAGGTGCAGTCCCAGGTTGCTCATCACGGTGGTCACCAACGTGTCGGACGCCAGCTCGCTGGCCTCCCGCATGGCCAGCGCGAGCACCACCATGATGTGGTCGCCGTCGACCAAGTTGCCGTCGGCGTCGACGGCCAGGCAGCGGTCGGCGTCCCCGTCGTGCGCCAGGCCCAGGTCGGCGCGGTGGGCGAGGACCGCGGCGCGCAGCGAATCCAGATGCGTCGACCCGCAGTTGTCGTTGATGTTGAGCCCGTTGGGGTCGGCGTTGATCGCGATCACACGCGCGCCGGCCGCGCGGTAGGCGCGCGGGGCCACGGCGGAGGCCGCGCCGTGCGCGCAGTCGACCACCACGGTTAGCCCGTCCAGGCGCAGCGTGCTGGCCTTGCTCAGGTGGCGCAGGTAGCGGTCGGCGGCGTCCTCGGCGTCGATCACCCGGCCGATGCCCGCGCCGACCGGCCGCGGCCTGGCGTCGCCGACCAGGACCTCGATCCGGTCCTCGGTGCCGTCGTCGAGCTTGTGGCCGCCGGGGCCGAAGATCTTGATGCCGTTGTCGGGCATCGGGTTGTGCGACGCCGAGATCATCACCCCGAAGTCGGCGTCGTAGGCGCCGGTCAGGTAGGCGACCGCGGGGGTGGGCAGCACCCCCACCCGCAGCGCGTCGACGCCTTGACTGGCCAGCCCGGCGATCACCGCGGCCTCCAGCATCTCGCCGCTGGCGCGTGGATCGCGGCCGATCACCGCGACCCGCCGGCCCGGCGCGGACCCGCTGGCCAGCTGCCGCGCCGCCGCGGCGCCCAGCGCCAGCGCCAGCTCAGCGGTCAACTCGCGATTGGCGACCCCGCGCACGCCGTCGGTGCCGAATAGTCGACCCATGCGGACAAACCTCTCACAGTTGACGGGCTAGCACCTAACGTGCCCGTTTCCTTGTGGCCGAAACTGTGGCCGAAACGGGGTGCGTCCGGGCGCAGACACGCCGCAACCGGTCACAACTTGTCCATCCACGATGCCAAGTTGTGGCCGGAAAGCGACCGCTGATCAGCGCTTGCTGTACTGAGGCGCCTTGCGAGCCTTCTTCAGCCCGTACTTCTTGCGCTCGGTGGCGCGCGGGTCCCGGGTCAGGAAGCCGGCCTTCTTCAGCGCGGGCCGGTCGTCCGGCGAGGCCAGGATCAGCGCCCGGGCGATGCCCAGCCGCAGTGCCCCGGCCTGCCCCGAGGGGCCGCCACCGTGCAGGTGGGCGTAGATGTCGAAGCTGTCCACCCGGTCCACGGTGACCAGCGGGGCCTTGATCAGCTGCTGGTGCACCTTGTTGGGGAAGTAGCCTTCCAGGGTGCGGCCGTTGAGGTTTAACTTGCCGGTGCCCGGCACCAGCCGCACCCGTACCACGGCCTCCTTGCGGCGGCCGACGGTCTGGATGGGCCGCTCGAACACGTAGGACTCCGCCGGGACGGCCTCGACCGGGGCCTCGGTCACCTCGGCGGCTGCGGTCTCGGTTTCCGGGTTGTCCAGGTTCTCCAGGGCCTCGATCGTTTCGGTCACTGGGCCACCTGCTTGATCTCGTACGGAATGGGCTGCTGGGCGGTGTGCGGGTGCTCCGGTCCGGCGTAGACGCGGAGCTTGCGCTGGATCTGGCGGCTCAGCTTGTTCTTGGGCAGCATGCCGACGATCGCGTCCGCCACGACCCGGCCGGGGTGCTTTTGCATCAGCTCGCCGATGGTGCGGCTGCGCAGACCGCCGGGGTACCCCGAGTGGCGGTAAGCCAGCTTCTTGTCCAGCTTCTGGCCGCTGAAGGCGACCTTGTCGGCGTTGACGACGATGACGAAGTCACCGCCGTCGACGTTGGGGGCGAACGTCGGCTTGTGCTTGCCGCGCAGCAGGTTGGCTGCCGCGACGGCAAGACGGCCAAGCACCACGTCCGTGGCGTCGATGACGTACCACGACCTGGTGGTGTCACCCGCCTTTGGCGCGTAAGTGGGCACAGCGCTTACCTTCTCTTCTCGAGGTGGATCCCGGGTCGAGCCGGGTGCCGATCAGGCGTTTTGCGGTGGGGTGAGATCTCGGCGACCGACATTGACCCGAGGCCCCGGCGTACCGCACGCCAACCGAGCAGCTTACCGACGGGTGTCCCCGCAGGTCAAAACGGCTGTGTGGTCCCACGGCTCTCCTCCGCAGGGACCACACAGCCGTTGACGGGCGCGCCGCTAGCGCACCCAGACCCCGGCCGCCCGACGGTCGGCGTCGGCCGCCTCCTCCGCCCCGTCGCGGACCGCGTCGCCGAGCTGGACCAAGATCTCGTTGAGCGCCGTCGCCGACTGGTGCCATTTCAGCTGCTCGGCCTGGTAGGCGGTGGCGGCCTCGCTGGTCCACAGCTGCTGCAACGGGGCGATTCGCGCTCTCAGCTCGTCCAGCGCGGCGTTGAAGCGGGCCGAGGTGGTGCGGATCTCCGGGCGCACCGAGTGTTCGATTTCGCCGAAGTTGTAGGACAGCGTCGGGTCCACGGAATCCTCTCCCCTTACAGGTTGCCGCCGTCAGCGGCGATATGGTCTGCATGGTTTTGCCCGGCTTCCTGCAGGGTGGCCGCGTTGTGCCGGATGGTGTCGGCGATGGCGTGCAGCGCGTGGTAGAGCCGCACCGACTCGGCGTTCCAGCGGTCGATCGCCTCTTTGAAGCGGGTGGCCGCGAGCCCACCCCACGCCGCGGGCGGCACGCCGCTCATCCGTCCGATGAAGGCCTGCAGCATCGCCCGGATCTCCTCGTTGCGGGCGTCGGTGGTGCCCGCCACCGAGCGCATCAGGTCGAAGTCGGTGCTCACTGTGTTGGATGTGGCCATACCTGATTCGACCCCGGGGGCGCTCGATCGGTTCCGCGGAATTTTTCGTCATCCGATCGCGTGGGCGGATCGCACCGCCAGCTCGCAAGCCTCCCGGACGGCTTGCTCGGCGCCGGGCCGGCTCTGGCATCCGATGCTGATCCGCACCGGGCCTTCCAGCAGCACCGTCCAGCGCACCTGGTGGGCGGGGCGGATCTCGCGGTAGGTCACCGCGGGGCGGCCGACGCTGGTTGCGGTCGGGTCGAAGTCGACGAACACCCCGGCGGGTGCGGCGTCAATCGCCTGTTTCAATCGTCGCGCGGTGTCGCCGAGCGTCTCACCAACGACCGGCGACTGGGTGATGTGCAGGACCACTTCGGGATCCGTCGGCGAGGTGACCTGCACCCGCGCCGAACCCGGTCCGCCAACCAGCCGTTGCGTCGGCCAATCGTTGGGCACCGACAGCGCCACCCGTCCTTCCACCAGGAACGTGCCGGGCATGGTCCGGGCCCGATCCGGCGCGGCCGTGATGGCGAGCGGGGCCGCCGCGCTGCGGTCGGGGCCCGCGGGGGCGTCGTCACCGTCCGACGCCGAGCACGCCAGCCGGGCCAGCGGAATGTCGTTGATGTGCACCATCTCTGCGCGGGTCTGCCCACGCAGCGCGTCGGCGATGAGCGGGCCCAGCTCGGCCGGCCCGGCGATCGGCTCCGGGAGGTCGATCAGCACGGCCGCCGGTGCCAGGCTCGCGACGGCACGGGCGACGCCGTCGGCCACGGATCGCGGCGGGGCGGTGCGCGGGACGGCCGTGACGGTCGCGGGCGCAGGCCCGCAGATGGCCACCAACCGCTCGGCGACCTCGACTACGACGGTGTCCTCCATCGCGGCGCGGGAGGCGCGGGCCAGCAGCCATGACCGGGGCCGGGCGCGCACCTCGTCGGCCACCGTCGCGGCGGCCGCGCTCACCGTCCGCACCCGCGCCGGCGGCCACCAGGACGGATGCACGACGACCGCGCCGTCGCAAGCACAGCTCGCGGACCGCAGCGCGGTTTTCCACAACGCCTCGACGGCCACCGGCCGCTCCCCTACCAGCGCCACGGGGTCGTCGATCGCGTCCAGCGCCGCCTCGATCAGCTCCTGGTCCGCCGGTGTTCTTGTGCCGCAACACAATCGGCGGATCGTGGCGGGTCCGGTCTCGACCACGGCCCGGTGTGGGCTCACGGTGGGCTCCAGGCCACCTGGACGAGTTCGTCGGCGCCGGCCCGAGTGGTCAGCACGCCGCGGCCCGGGGGCAGCGGCGGGGCGGCAGCGAACGGGGCCGCCTCGCTCATCGTCAGTGACATGCAGCCGAGGTCACGCAGGCCCGCCAGCAGCGGCTCGAACATCGCCCGCTCGGCGCCGCCGCTGCGCTGCGCGATGATCAGGTGCAAACCCAATTCGCTTGCTTACAGCAGGAATTCGACGAGCGGAGCCAGCAGGTTGCCGGACGGCGAGGCCACCAGGTCGTAGTCGTCGACCACGACGTAGACGTCCGGCCCGCTCCACCACGACCCGCCCGCAGCTGGGCCTGGCTGGCGTCGGGAGGCGGCATCCGGCCGCTCAGCAGGTCGAGCAGCCCGGGCAACAGCGCGGTCAGCGCGGCCGGCGACATAGCGTATCCGCGCAGCTGTTTGGACTCGACGATGCCGAGCAGCGCCCGCCGGAAGTCGACGATCACCAGCTGGGCTTGCGCGGCGGTGTTGGTCCGGACGAGTTCGCGGCACAGGGTGCGCAGCGCGGCGGTCTTGCCGCAGCCGTTGGCGCCGAGGATCAGCAGGTGCGACTCCCGCGCGAAATAGATTGCCAGAGGCCGCAGTTGGCGCTCCTGCACGCCGAGCAGCGAGCGGCCGGCGAATTCGTCGCCGGATCCGCGCCGCACAACGTCGAGGTCCACCTGCGCCGGCAGCAGCGGTATCGGCGGCGCCACCGATTCGCCTGCCGCGACGTCGGCGGACGGGTGAGGCGATCACCATGTGCAGCCCGTCGTGGGACAGGCCGCGGCCCGGGCTGTCGCGCGGCACGTGCGCGGCGGCCCTGCGGTCGATCTCGGAGTCGGCCGGGTCGCCGAGCCGCAGCTCGATGCGGGTGCCGGTCTGATCGCGCAGCGCGGGTCTGATGTCGGCCCAGCGCGACGCCGACAACACCAGGTGCATGCCGAACGAAAGACCCTGTCCGGCAAGGGCGATGATCGATGCCTCCAGCGTCTCGAAGTCGCGGCGCAGCACGGCCCAGCCGTCGATCACCAGAAACACGTCGCCGAACGGATCGCTGCCGGGACGCCGCTGCCGGTAGTCGGCGATCGAGGCGATGGCGTGCTCGCCGAAGAATGCTTCGCGGCGGCGCACCACCGCCTCGCATTCGGCGACGATCCGCCCGACACGGCGCGGTTCGGCCCGGCCGGCGACCGCGCCGACGTGCGGCAGCGTGTGCAGCGACGACAGCGCGCCGCCGCCGAAGTCCAGGCAGTAGAACTGCACGCGGGCCGGATCGTGCGTCGCCGCCAGGACAGCGTTCAGGGTGCGCAGCGCCGTCGACTTGCCCGATTGCGGTGCGCCGACGACCGCGACATTGCCTGCGGCACCGGACAGATCGACGATCAGCGGGGTCCGGCATTGCTCAAAGAGGCGGTCAACAAGGCCGACGGGCACGGTCAGGTCCGCGGCGCCGCGCAGCAGGGTGCGCAGTTCCGGCGGCCGGCCCAGCGGGGGGCAGCCACACCCGGTGCGCGGCCGGGCCGTGGCCGGCCAGCCGGTCCAGCACCGCACCGGACATACTCCGCCCGGACGGGGCGAGCCGCCTTGACCGGGCGGCTGACCGGGCCGACTACCCGGGTGCCGAACACCCGCACCGTTGCCGGCGGACGCGGGGCGGTGTCCGGGCGCAGCGGCCTGGAAGCGAATCGGTGCGCCGGCGCCGACCCGCAGGTAGCCGGCGCCGGGATCGGCGGGCAGGTGGTAAGCGTCGAGATTGCCCAGCACGGCGCGGGATTCGGCCTCGGACAGGGTTTTCAGGCAGAGCCGGTAGGACAGGTGGGCGTCCAGTCCGCGCAGCCGACCCTCGTCCAGGCGTTGGCTGGCCAGCAGCAGGTGGATGCCCAGCGACCGGCCGAGCCGGCCGATCGCCACGAAGGTGTCGGCGAAATCCGGTTGCTGGCTGAGCAATTCGGAGAACTCGTCGACGATCACGAACAGGGTGGGCAGCGCCGGTCAGCGCGGCGGCGGTCCGGCGCGCGTGTTGGTAGGCGGCGACGCTGTCGCAGCCCGCCGTTCGCAGCACCTCCTGGCGGCAGTTCATCTCCCCGGCCAGCGCGGCGCCCATCCAGGCCACCAGCGGCGCGTCGTCGGCGAGGTTGGTGATCACCGCGGCGACGTGCGAGGCATTCGCGTAGTCGAGAAACGTTGCGCCGCCCTTGAAGTCGACGAGCAGCAGGTTGAGAACTTCCGGCGAGTTGCGGGCCATCGCGCCCAGCGCGATCGTGCGCAGGAGCTCCGACTTACCCGAACCGGTGGCGCCGACGCACAGCCCGTGCGGGCCCATCCCGTGTTCGGCGGGCTCTTTGATGTCGAGCTCGACCGGCGTGCCGTCGGCGGCGACGCCGAGCGGAGCTGGGAGCCGGTCGCGCCCGGTTTGCCGGCCCCACAGCGTCGCCGAGTCGAAACCACTCACATCGGCCAGCCCGACCAGTCCCGGCCAGCCGCCGTCGCCATCACCGGCGGTCACCCGCTGCCCGGCCAGCCGGCGCGCACACGTCAGGGCATCGGCGGCGGTCATCCGGTCCGGGCGCGACGGCGGTGCGGATCGTCACCGGCGCGCCGTCGTCACCCGCGCCGATCGCGATCACGGTGGCACCGGCGATCGGGGCGACGCCCCGCTCGGCGACCAGCATCAGCCGCGCCACCGGCAGGCCGGCAAGTGCCTGTTGGGCTTGCGCCGCAGTCGAATACACCATCCGCATCGGGCCCAGCGCATCGTAGTGCATGGGATGCCGTTTATGCGGCAGCCATTTCAGCCAATCCCAGTGCGCGCGATCGTGATCGCCGACCACGGCCGCGATGCCCACCTGGTCGGGCACATGCAGCACGGCGAGCTGGCAGACCACGGCACGCGCGGCACCGGCATCGCCGTCGATCGTCACCGACGAACCCGCACCCAGGTCGACGGTGACCGGGCCCGGCACCGTCGCATGGGTATGCAGGAAACGGCGCACCGCCGTCGCGGTGACCGGATCGCGAACCTCCTCGGCGGGCACGGGCGGGGCCACCACGCGACGGGCCAGCGGCAGGACACCCATCCCGACCCGCACGACGCAGAAGTCGGGGTCGGTTGGTCGGCGCCGCCACATTCGGGGGCCGCCGATCAGCGTCCACAGCGTGGCGGGATCGGGATGGTCGCGCAGTGCGGACGCGCACTGCGCAGCGGCGATCTCGGAGACGGACCGCCCGAGCTGATTCAAGTATTCCAGATACCGGCCGCGATCGGCGTCGAGTCCGCCGCCACCGTCGAAACCAGCATCGTCGCCGGGAACGCCAGGAACGCGGGCTGGCGGGCCGCCGCGCCACCCGAGGCGAACACGACCGTCATGACGCCCATGCCGGCCACCGACAGCGCCACCGGCAGCAGGTGGGTCGGCAGGCCCGCCGACTCCGGCGCCGGCAGTTCCGGCGGAGCCTCAACAACGATGTCGGCTTGGGTCATCGCGCATCCCCTCCCGGCCGACGACGGTAGGGAGCACCGGAATCGACGGCAACTCACCTGTGCACAGCCGAATACCGGAGCGCCGAAACCCGGCTATGTTCTGCGCAATCCGGGCGAAGGAGAATGGCGTTGGCCGTATCGACTACCGGGCTGTGCCGGGTCAGTGTGCATTGGGAAGCCCAAGCCGTCGACGTGTCTCTGCCCGCCGAAATCGCTGTCGCGGAGCTGATTCCGTCGCTCGTCGACATCCTCGGGGCCGGCGACGGCGGCGCCGGGCGCTACCGGTTGTCGGCCCCGGGCGCCGCAGCGCTGGATCCGTCGACGACGTTGGCGCACAACCACATCGGCGACGGCGCGATCCTGGTGCTGAGCCGGATCGACGTGCCGCTGCCCGCACCGCGCTACCGCGACATCGCCGACACCGTGTCGGCCGCGCTCGATGCGACGGCCCAGCCGGATGTTGCGGTCCGGCGGGTCGGCGGGCGCGGCGGCGGCCGCGTCCTTCATCGCGGCGGGCGGGCTGCTTCTGGTGCGAAACACGTTCAGCACCAGCGTTGTTCGCGATGCCGGCGGACGGTCGCGGTGCTGATATCGACCACCCTGCTGGCGCTGGGGGCCGCCGCGGTCGCGCACCGCGGCTATCGGGACCGGGGCGCCACCCTGGCGCTCGGCGCAATCGCCACCGCGTTCGCCGGGCTGGCCGGTTTCGTGGCGGTGCCCGGCGCGCCGAGCCTTTCCCACGTGCTGCTGGCCGCGGCGGCCGCGGCCCTCGCCGCGGTGTCGGCAATCGGGCTGTCGGGCTGCGGCGGCGCCGGGTTGCTCGCGCTCGCCTGCTGGTGCCTGATCCTCGCCGCCGCCGCGCTGGCTGGCGTGCTCAGCGGCGCGCCGCTGCCGGCCGTCCCCTCGGCGGCCGGGCTGGTGTCGCTGTGCCTGCTCGGGATGGCGGCGCGCGCGTCGCTCGCACTGGCGGGGCTGTCGCCCCGGCCGGCCACCGCACCAGCCGGCGGTCCCGAACCCGGCGAGGCGTGGGTGTCCGCCCGCGCGCGCCGCGCCGACCGGTGGTTGACCGGCCTGCTGGCCGGGTTGTCGTCGTCGGCCACCGTCGCCGCCGCCGTCACCGTGCTGGCCGGCGCGCCCCGGCTGTGCTGCCTGGCGTTCGGAACCGGCACCGGCG
Organism: Mycobacterium lepraemurium; assembly: GCA_002291465.1. Classification (GTDB taxonomy): domain Bacteria; phylum Actinomycetota; class Actinomycetes; order Mycobacteriales; family Mycobacteriaceae; genus Mycobacterium; species Mycobacterium avium. Next base: position 3,598,314 of record CP021238.1, read on the forward strand.
CGCTGTTGCTGCTGCGCTCCCGCGGCGGCGACGGCACCCGGGCTCTGGTCTTCGCCGCCGGTGGAATCGTCACCACCGCAACGACATTCGCTGTCACGTCCTGGCGCGCACCGCTGCCCGCCCCTGGGTGGCGGCAACGACGGCTACGCTGGTCGCCGCGGCGCTGTACCTCGGCTGCGCGGCCCGAACCTGCTCGCCGGTGCTGAGCCGGGCGGCCGACCTGCTGGAGTGGCTGGCGCTAGCCACCCTGGTCCCGCTCACCTGCTGGATCGCCGGGCTCTACGGCACGGTTCGGGGATTGACGCTCGGGTGAGGGTCGTGCGGCTGCTGGCGGTTTCGGCGCTGACGATGCTTCCGGTGTTCGAAACCCCTCCCGAACAATCGGTTTCGCCGCCGGCCGTCGAGGACAAGTGGTTGCCGAAGCCGGCCCGGCCGGCGGCGACTACGTGTCCACCGGCGACGGCACCCAGGACTGCGACGCACACGGCACGCTGGTCGCCGGAATCATCGCCGCCGCAGCCGATCCCAAGTCCGACGAATTCAGCGACATCGCACCGGAGGCCACGCTGATCAGCATCCGCCAGTCCAGCGCAAAGTTCCGGCCCGCCGGCAACCGGTCGGGCAGCGGGGTCGGTGACGTCGACACCCTGGCCAGAGCCGTTCGCACCGCGGCCGATCTCGGCACGTCGGTGATCAACATCTCCTCGGTGGCCTGCGCGCCAGTGGCCTCGGCGCCCGACGACCGGGCGCTGGGCGCCGCGCTGGCCTACGCCGTCGACGTCAAGAACGCGGTCGTGGTGGCCGCCGCCGGCAACATCGGCGGCGCGGGGCAGTGCCCGCCGCAGCGGCCGGACGCCCCTGGCAGACGATCACCGTCGCCGTCAGCCCCGCCTGGTACGACGACTACGTGCTGACCGTCGGTTCGGTGAATGCCGACGGGGCCCCGTCGGCATTCAGCCTGGCCGGCCCGTGGGTGGACGTCGCGGCGCCCGGCGAGGCGGTGACGTCGCTGGCGCCCGAACCGGTGTCCGGTACCAGCTATGCCGCACCGGTGGTGAGCGGGCTCACCGCGCTGATCCGGGCCCGCTTCCCCGCGCTGACCACGCGCCAGGTGATGCAGCGCATCGAGGCGACGGCGCATCATCCGCCCGCCGGGTGGGATCCCCTGGTCGGGCACGGCACCGTCGACCCGCTCGCCACGGTCAGCGCGGAGACGGGTGCGCCGGCGCCCACCCCCAGAGCCGCGCCGCTGCCGATCGCGGCCCCGCCGCCGGCGCCCGCCCGTGATTCGCGCGCCCGGGACGTCGTGGTGCGCGGAGCCGCGTTCTGCCTTGTCGCGCTGACGCTCGCCGCGGCCGCCGGGGCGGTCCGGGCCCGGCTACGGCGCACCCGCGACGGTGTCGCGGGCGACTGAGGCGTTCGGTCTGCTCAACTCCGGCCCGGCCGGCAGCAGGGTGAGCAGCGGCCACGGCGCCGGGCTCGGCTGCCCCAGACCCAGCTCGGCCGCGGCGTCGTCGTCGGGCACGGCGAACCGGACCCCGGTGTCGGTGATCAGGTAGCGGGTGCCGGCGTTCGCACCGGCCCGTACGTAGGCGCTGCGGCAGGGCGGCAGGTACACCGCGTCCAGCGCGGGTCCGCGGCCGTCGGCCTGCGCCAGGGTCACCGACGCCCGACCGGGCGGCACCGGAACCGCCGCCCCCGTCAGGAACGCGACGGATAGGGCGTCTCCCCAGCCGGCGCAGATCGTGGCGGCCGGCTCCGACACGGCCGGCGCCCGGTCGGGGAAGCCGGCCACCGGCAGCGCGGCGACCACCGGGGCGGTGCGCAGTGCATCGGGTGCGACGGTGACGGCGTCGCCGCTGCCCTGCGGGTTGCTGAGCCGCAGCAGGTCGGCGGCCACCCGGCCGATGCGCTGCACGCCGCCGGCCAGCACCGCGTAATACTTGTCACCGTCGGCGCGGGTGATGCGAAGCACAGTGCCGATCGCGAATCCCGGCAGCCCCGGCGCCGCGCCGCCCAGGCCGGGTATCCGCGGAACCGCGATCGGCGCCGCCCCCGGCACGGCCTCCAGCAACGACTGCGAGACGAGCCGCGGCACCCGGCCCTCGAGCCGCAGCGCCCGCACCACCGTGGCGTTGGCCAGGTCCACCCGCGCCCGGTGGCCGTCGTGCAGCAGGTAGGTCGGCGAACCCGCGCCGGCCGCGACCAGCATGGCCTGCCCGCCGCCCAGCACACGCATCGAAGCGGCGTCCGGACGGCCGAGTAGGATCGTGGTTGCGCCGGCGCCGTCGCTGTCACACAACGACCACGCCGTGTCCGCCGCCGCCAGCGGCCGGCCGAGGACCGCGGGCGCGTCCGGAATGCCCAGCAGCGGACCGCTTTTGCTGCCGTCCAGGTCGGCCTGGCGGATGGTGAGCGGATCGACGGCCGACGCGGCGATGAGCCGCGCCGAGGCCAGGTTGAGAACCGGATGCCAGGTGTCGCCGACCCGGACGAACAGGGCACCGGAATCCCGGGCCAGCACGACGTGCGGGCGCAGCAAACCCAGCAGCGTCGCTGCGGCCAGCGCGGCCGCCGCCAGCGCCGCCGGCTGGCCGCGGGCACGCACGCCGGCCGCGGCCGGGTCCTGGCCCAGCAACGCGGATTCCAGCCGGCGCGACAAGTACCGGTACGCGCTGACCTGCAGCCACGTGGTGGGCCGACGCGGCACTGCTCCCCTTCCCCGCGAATCCGTTGCGCACACGCTAGGCCGCCGGGCGGCGCGGCCGAAGCGGTTATCCACAGGTCGCGGAAGTTTTGCCGGGCCGCGATTTGGGTAAAATTGCCCGGTGAAAACTCACCGGATCGGCCGACTCCTCGGCCTGGGCTCATCGGCGCTGATCACCGCCGCCGGCCTGCTCGGCGCCCCGGCCGCGGTCCCGGTGGCCTCCGCCGACGACTGCCCCGACGTCGAGGTCATCTTCGCCCGCGGCACCAACGAGCCCCCGGCATGGGCCGGGTCGGCGACGCCTTCGTCGAATCGCTGCGCCAGCAGACCAGTGGGTTGAACATCGACACTTACGGGGTCTCAACTACGCCGCCAGCAAGCTACAGCCGCACGGCGGCGACGGCGCCAACGACACCATCAACCGGATCAAGCAAGCGGTGCAGAAGTGCCCCAACACCAAGATCGTGTTGGGCAGCTACTCACAGGGCGCCTCGGTGATGGACATCGTGGCCGGCGTGCCCATCGGCGGCATCAACTGGGGCAGCGCGATCACCCCGGAGCTGGCTGGCCAGTCACGTCGCGGCCGTGGCCACCTTCGGCGACGTCGCCGACCGCGCCGGCGGCACGCTGCCCAGCCCGAGCGCGCTGCTGGGCTCCAAGGCCATCGACCTGTGCAACCCCAACGACCCGATCTGCCACGCCGGCCCCGGCAACGAGTGGAGCGGGCACACCGAGGGCTACGTCCCCGTGTACACCACGCAGGCGGCGGTGTTCGTCGCCTCCAAGCTGATGGGCGCGCGCCAGTCGGTGCCCGGCTACGGGCCGTCGGTGCCGGGTGCGGGCCCGCAGTCGCCCGGCTACGGCCAGCAGTCACCGGTGTACGGCCAGACCCCGCCCGGTTCGGGTCCCTCGATCCACGACAACGCCCCCGGCCCCGGCACGGCGCCGGCCCCGGCCGTGCCAAGCACACTGCCTTCGCAAGCACCTCTCGTCTGAATCGTTACCGGCCCGCGACCAACGCGCCCCTAACATCGCTGTGTGAGGCTTATCCCTGTGGGGCTGGGCGTCGGGCTGCTCGCGGTCGCAGCGGTTTTGATTGCCCCCCAATTGATTCCGCTCGCGTCGGCATCGTGTCCGGGCGTTGAAGTGGTGTTCGCCCGGGGAACCGACGAGCCGCCCGGGGTGGGGCAGGTAGGCGGCGCGTTCGTCAGCTCGTTGCGTGAGCAGACCCGCAAAAGCGTTGGCGCATACGGGGTGAACTACCCGGCGAACAAGGACTTCCTGGCCGCCGCGGACGGCGCCAACGACGCCAGCAACCACATCCAGCAGATGACCGGCAACTGCCCGAACACCAAACTGGTGCTGGGCGGGTATTCGCAGGGTGCCGCCGTCATCGACATCGTCACCGCCGCACCGGTGCCGGGCCTGGGCTTTCGCAACCCGTTGCCTCCGCAGGCCGCCGATCACGTCGCCGCCGTCGCCCTGTTCGGGAATCCGTCGGGCCGGGCTGGCCGGCTGATGAGCGCCCTGACCCCGGATTTCAGCGGCAAGACCATCGACCTGTGCAACCCGGGCGACCCGATCTGCTCGGGCGGTTACCAGTGGGCGTCGCACCTGAGCTATGTGCCCGGATTGACCAACCAGGCAGCCAGATTCGTCGCCGCCCGGGTCTAGCGCGAGCGCACGTCACGGGTGATCAGGTTGCGCGCCGCCAGCTGGTCATCCGGCGGGTAGTCGACCCCGACCAGGGTCAGCCCGTGCGCCGGTGCGGTGGCGTAGTCACTGGATCGGTTTGTGGCGCTGAGCAAGTCGCGACACCAGGACACCGGGCGCCGGTTCTCACCGACCGCCAGCAGCGACCCGACCAGGGAGCGCACCATCGACCAGCAGAACGCGTCGGCGCTGACCCTCGCGGTGATCAAGTCGCCGTCGCGGGTCCAGTCCAGGCGCTGCAGGTCGCGGATGGTGGTGGCGTTCTCGCGGTGACGGCAGAACGCGGCAAAGTCGTTCATCCCCAACAGGTCTCGCGACGCGGCGGCCATCGCCTCGACATCCAGGGGGCGGGGCCAGGCGGTGACGTAGCGGGCCTGCTGCGGCAGCACACCCCACGGGGCCGTCGAGAGCCGGTACACGTAGTGGCGCCGCAGCGCCGAGAACCGGGCGTCGAAACCCGCTGGCGCGCGGGCGATGTCGACGACGCGGACATCGGTAGGCAGGAACCGGCCCAGCCGGCGCAGCAGCGGCCCGAATTCGGCTTCGCCGACGTGCGGCGCGCGCGGATAGGCGTTCGGCAGCGCGGTGCCCGGCACGTCGAGATGAGCGACCTGCCCGGTGGCGTGCACCCCCGCGTCGGTGCGGCCCGCAGCGCGCAGCCGCACCGGCGTGCGGAAGACGGTCGTCAGCGCCTCATCGAGCACCCCGGCCACGGTCCGCTGGCCGGACTGAGTAGCCCAGCCCGCGAAACCTGTTCCGTCATAGGCGATATCGAGCCGCAGACGGACGTCCTCGCTAATCCTCGCTGGACCCTTCGGCCTCGTCCGCCGGCTGCGGCGCCGCCGCCGCGGCCTCCGGGGCCTTCTTCGAGGCCTTCACCCGGCGCGCCCGGTCGGCCTCCGAGGTGACCGTCTTCTCCCGCACCAGCTCGATCACGGCCATCGGAGCGTTGTCGCCCTTGCGCGGCTCGACCTTGATGATGCGGGTGTAGCCGCCGTTGCGGTCGGCGAAGAACGGGCCGATCTCCTCAAACAGGACGTGCACCACGTCCTTGTCGCGGATCTTCTTGAGCACCTCGCGGCGGTTGTGCAGCGCACCCTTCTTCGCGTGCGTGATCAGCTTCTCCGCATACGGACGCAGCGCACGCGCCTTGGGCTCGGTCGTCTTGATCCGGCCGTACTCGAACAGCGAGGTGGCCAGGTTGGCTAGAAGGGCCTTCTGGTGCGAAGACGACCCGCCGAGGCGAGGCCCCTTGGTGGGCTTGGGCATTGCTGACGCTCCTTAGGTCAAAGCCGTGTTACAGCTGTTCGGTTTCCGCGTAGTCCTGGTCGTCGTAGGCGACCTCGGTGGACCAGGTGCCGGTGGCGACGTCGTAACCCGCGACCTGCGACGGGTCGAAGCTCGGCGGGCTGTCCTTGAGCGACAGGCCCAGCTGGTGCAGCTTGACCTTCACCTCGTCGATGGACTTCTGGCCGAAGTTGCGGATGTCGAGCAGGTCGGACTCGGTGCGGCTGACCAGCTCGCCGACGGTGTGCACACCCTCGCGCTTGAGGCAGTTGTAGGACCGCACCGTCAGATCCAGGTCGTCGATCGGCAGCGCGAACGACGCGATGTGGTCGGCCTCGGCCGGCGACGGCCCGATCTCGATGCCCTCGGCCTCGACGTTGAGTTCGCGTGCCAGGCCGAACAATTCGGCCAGGGTCTTACCCGCCGACGCCAGCGCGTCGCGCGGCGTGATCGAGCTCTTGGTCTCCACGTCCAGGATCAGCTTGTCGAAGTCGGTGCGTTGCTCGACACGGGTGGCGTCCACCTTGTAGGTGACCTTGAGCACCGGTGAGTAGATGGAATCGACTGGGATACGGCCGATTTCGGCGCCCGAGGCGCGGTTCTGCACGGCAGGCACGTAGCCGCGGCCGCGCTCGACGACCAGCTCGACCTCGAGCTTGCCCTTGTCGTTCAGCGTGGCGATGTGCAGCTCGGGGTTGTGCACGGTGACGCCGGCGGGCGGCACGATGTCACCCGCGGTGACCTCGCCGGGACCCTGCTTGCGCAGATACATGGTGACCGGCTCGTCCTCCTCCGAGGACACCACCAACCTCTTGAGGTTCAGGATGATCGCGGTGACGTCTTCCTTGACGCCGGGCACGGTGGTGAACTCGTGCAGCACGCCGTCGATGCGGATGCTGGTGACGGCCGCCCCCGGGATCGAGGACAGCAGCGTGCGGCGCAACGAATTGCCCAGGGTGGGGCCGAATCCCGGCTCCAGCGGCTCGATGACGAACTGGGAGCGGTTGTCGGTGAGGACTTCCTCCGACAGGGTGGGTCGCTGAGAGATCAGCATGGTGTTTCTACTTCTCCTTCTCGGCACCCGCTATTTGATGCCGCTAAGTACCCTGCGCCGGGTTCAGCGCAGGGGTTCTTACTTCGAGTAGAACTCGACGATCAGCTGCTCGGTGAGCGGCACGTCGATCTGCGCCCGCTCGGGCAGCTGGTGGATGAGGATGCGCTGCCGCTCCCCCACCACCTGCAGCCAGCTCGGGACGGGCCGGTCGCCTGCGGTCTCCCGCGCGATCTGGAACGGCACCGAGTTCAGCGACTGCTCGCGAACGTCGATGATGTCGTACTGCGACACCCGATAGCTGGGCACGTCGACGCGCACGCCGTTGACCGTGAAGTGGCCGTGGGTGACCAGCTGGCGCGCCATCCGGCGGGTACGAGCCAGGCCGGCCCGGTAGACGACGTTGTCCAGGCGGCTTTCCAGGATCCGCAGCAACTCCTCACCCGTCTTGCCGGGCTGGCGGACGGCTTCCTCGTAGTAGCGGCGGAACTGCTTTTCCATCACGCCGTAGGTGAAGCGGGCCTTCTGCTTCTCCTGCAGCTGCAGCAGGTATTCGCTCTCCTTGATCCGCGCGCGGCCGTGCTGGCCGGGCGGGTAGGGGCGCTTCTCGAACGCCTGGTCGCCACCGACGAGATCGGTGCGCAGCCGGCGCGACTTGCGGGTGACGGGTCCGGTGTAGCGAGCCATGATTTCTGCTAGACCCTTCTGCGCTTCGGGGGGCGGACGCCGTTGTGCGGCTGGGGGGTGACGTCGGAGATCGCGCCGACCTCCAGCCCGGCGGCCTGCAGCGACCGGATCGCCGTCTCCCGGCCCGAGCCCGGGCCCTTGACGAACACGTCGACCTTGCGCACGCCGTGTTCCTGCGCCTTGCGGGCCGCGTTCTCGGCGGCCAGCTGGGCGGCGAACGGGGCCGACTTCCGCGAGCCCTTGAACCCGACGTGACCGGACGACGCCCAGGCGATGACGTTGCCCTGCGGGTCGGTGATCGTCACGATCGTGTTGTTGAACGTGCTCTTGATGTGGGCCGCGCCGTGCGGGACGTTCTTCTTTTCCCGGCGGCGGGTCTTCTGCCCCTTCTTGGGGGCGGCGGCTGCCTTCTTGGCTGGTGGCATGGGTGGTTACCTGGCCTTCTTCTTGCCGGCGATGGTGCGCTTGGGGCCCTTGCGGGTGCGCGCGTTGGTCTTGGTCCGCTGGCCGCGCACCGGCAGGCCGCGGCGGTGCCGCAGGCCCTGGTAGCAGCCGATCTCGATCTTGCGCCGGATGTCGGCCTGAACCTCGCGGCGCAGGTCACCCTCGACCTTGAGGTTGGCCTCGATGTAATCGCGCAGGTGGGTCAGCTGGTCATCGGTGAGATCGCGGGTGCGCAGGTCCCGGTCGATGCCGGTGGCCGCCAGGATCTCGTTCGACCGGGTGCGGCCGACACCGTAGATGTAGGTCAGGGCGATCTCCATCCGCTTATCGCGCGGCAGATCGACGCCGACTAGTCGAGCCATGGGTGGCGTTCCTCTTTTTCTTTTTTCTCTGCGGAGGTCTGATCCCAGCCCGTTCCCGGTTCCCCTGGGGGATTTGCGGGGCCCGGCCTCCGTCCGGGCGTGGCCGAGCGGCGCTGACTCGTCTTTTTTGGCGCTTGACGCGCCAGGCAGCTCGGTGGTGCTGGGAGGTCTGCATTCAGTTGTGTCGGGGGCCGGGCGAACCCGGCCGCGGCTCAGCCTTGTCGCTGCTTGTGGCGCGGATCGGAGCAGATCACCATGACCCGCCCATGCCGACGGATCACCCTGCACTTGTCACAGATTGGCTTGACGCTCGGGTTGACCTTCACGGCTGTTCGATCCTGTTCTGTGTCGTTACTTGTAGCGGTACACGATGCGGCCCCGGGACAGGTCGTACGGAGACAACTCCACGACCACCCGGTCCTCGGGCAGGATGCGGATGTAATGCTGCCGCATCTTGCCGCTGATGTGGGCAAGCACCTTGTGACCGTTCTCCAGCTCAATGCGAAACATCGCATTGGGCAGGGGCTCGACCACGCGGCCCTCGACCTCTATGGCGCCGTCCTTCTTGGCCATAACTGGTTAAAAATCCTCGTCGTTTAGTCTCGTCCGGGTATACGCCCAGGTCGGCGCACCATTGCACACCGACTTGGAACGTGAGCCGGTGACAGGAAATTCCTAGGACTGGACACACAAAAAGTCGGCGCGGATACCGCACCGTCGTTCTACGATACCTGGTTTTCGGCCGCCACCAAAGTCCTCCTGACGAGCGCAGACCCCCGGCCGGCGGGGGCCGGAATAGCGGCCCGCGGACGCCGGTTGCCACGACCATGACCCAAACAGCAGGCAAGCCCGATCTCGGCCGGTTCGGATCGTTCGGACGCGGCGTCACACCCCAGCAAGCCAAGGACATCGAGGCGCTCGGCTACGGCGCCGTCTGGGTGGGGGGTTCCCCGCCGGCCGAGCTGGCCTGGGTGGAGCCCCTTCTGGAGGCGACGACGACGCTGCAGGTGGCCACCGGCATCGTCAACATCTGGACCGCGCCCGCCGGGCCGGTGGCCGAATCCTTCCACCGGATCGAGGCGGCCTACCCGGGCCGCTTTCTGCTGGGCATCGGCGTCGGGCATCCCGAGGCGCACACCGAATACCGCAAACCCTACGACGCGCTGGCCGACTACCTGACCCGGCTCGACGAGTACGGCGTGCCGGCCGGCCGCCGGGTGGTGGCGGCGCTGGGGCCGCGGGTGCTCAAGCTGGCCGCCGAGCGCTCCGCCGGGGCGCACCCCTACCTGACCACGCCCGAGCACACCGCCCGGGCCCGCGAGCTCATCGGCCCGTCGGCCTTCCTGGCGCCCGAGCACAAGGTGGTGCTGACCACCGACGCGGAGCACGCCCGGACGGTCGGCCGCAAGGCGCTCGACATCTACTTCAACCTCGCGAACTACCGAAACAACTGGAAGCGGCTGGGTTTCACCGACGACGAGATTACACGGCCGGGCAGCGACCGCTTGGTCGACGCGCTGGTGGCATATGGCAGCGTAGACCGGATCGCCGCGCGGCTGCGCGAGCATCTGTACGCCGGCGCCGACCACGTGCCCGTGCAGGTGCTGACCAAGGATGAAAACCTGGTCTCGGCGCTGGCCGAACTGGCGGGGCCGCTCGGACTGAAACCGTCCTGACCACAGGGGGAGCCGGATGACTGAGGGAGTTTCGCTCAACCCCGACCTGGGCCCGTTCAGCGTGTGGCTGTCCACCCGGTCCATCACCGCCGAACTGGCCGCCCGGATCGAATCGCTGGGCTACGGCGCCGCCTGGATCGGCGGGTCACCCGACGCCGAGCTGTCCTGGGTTGACCCCGCCTGGCCGGCACCACCTCGCTGCACCTAGCCACCGGGATCGTCAACATCTGGTCGGCGCCGGCCGCGGCCGTCGCCGAGTCGCTCCACCGGATCGAAAGCGGCCACCCCGGAAGGTTTTTGCTGGGCATCGGGGCCGGCCACCGCGAGCACACCCGGGAGTACGTCCGGGAGTACGTCAAGCCGTACGACGCGGTGGTCTCCTACCTCGACGAACTCGACGCGGCGGTGATCCCGACCAGCCGGCGGGTGCTGGCCGCGCTGGGACCGCGGATGCTGCGGCTGGCCGCTCAGCGCAGCGCCGGCGCACACCCTTTCCTGACCGCCCCGGAACACACCGCCAAGGCGCGCGAATTGGTGGGCGGCTCGGTCTTTTTGGCGCCCGCGCACAAGGTCGTGCTCACCACCGACCGGGACCGGGCGCGGGCGGCCGGCAGGCCATCGAGCACAACCTGGGCCTGAGCAATTACGTGCACAACTGGCTGCGACTGGGGTTCACCGAGGCCGACGTGCGCCCGCCGGGCAGCGACCGGCTGATCGACGCGGTGATCGGCTACGGCACCCCGCAGGCCGTCGCGGCGCGACTGCGCGAGCATCTGGACGCCGGGGCCGACCACGTGGCGATCCAGGTGCTGGGCGGGGATTCCGAGGAGCCGCTGCTGCCCACGCTGACCGAATTGGCCGATGCTCTGGGGCTGACTCGGACGAACTGACCGATCGGCTCCGTTAGGGTTGGGTCAGTGTCAGGGTGAGGTTGCCGCGTGTTGCGGTGGTTGGATCCTGATCACCTGGTGTCTGGCTCATGGGGTGGTGCCGCCTTGGGGTTGGCGTTCATGCGTTTTGTCGACGCCAGGTGTGAAGGACCGGCCGGCGTGACTTGATAGGAGCGTGGCATCCGCCCCCACTGAGATGTGTCCGCCGACCGGCCCAACCGTCACCTCACAGTGAAGGAGGCAACCTCCATGGTTGTTGTTGGAGCCGATGTACACAAGCGCACGCATACGTTCGTTGCGGTCGACGATGTGGGGCGTAAGCTCGGTGAAAAGGTCGTCGCGGCGACCACCGCGGGTCATGCCGAGGCGGTGATGTGGGCCCGGGAACGTTTCGGTGCGCAGCTGGTGTGGGCGATCGAGGATTGTCGGCATCTGTCGGCGCGGTTGGAGCGTGACTTGATGGGCTTTGGCCAGGCGGTGGTGCGGGTGCCGCCGAAGTTGATGGCCCAAACCCGGGTGAGTGCACGCACGAGGGGTAAGTCCGATCCGATCGATGCGTTGGCAGTGGCGCGGGGGTTTCTGCGGGAGCCTGACCAAACGGATTGGCGAGCGTGTCCGTTGTGGCCCCGGTGCTGCTGTCTCTTCCTGGCTGCGCGGAGTTGACCGCGGCCAAACTCGGCGGTGAGGCCGCCGGAGTGACCCGTTTCAAAAGCGAGGCCGCTTTCGCCCGCCATGCCGGGGTGGCGCCGATCCCGGTGTGGTCGGGAAACACCGCTGGACGTGTCCGGAGGACGCGCGCGAGCAACCGCCAACTACAACGCCGCCCTGCACCGCATCGCTGTCACCCAGATCCGTCTCAACGGCCTCGGACAGGCCTCCTACCGCCACCGCATCGCTATCGACGACTCCAAAACCGAAGCCCTACGCTGCCTCAAACGCCGCCTATCCCGCATCGTCTTCCACCACCTACACACCGACCACCAAAACAGAACTCAGCCTTGCCAAATGGCAGCGGCTCGACATAAGAAGAAACACGTGCGGTTACTGGTCACCGGCGGCGCGGGTTTCATCGGCGCCAACTTCGTGCACAGCACCGTTCGCGAGCATCCCGAGGACTCGGTGACGGTGCTCGACGCCCTGACCTACGCAGGCCGGCGCGAGTCGCTGGCCGGCGTCGAGGATTCCATCCGGCTGGTGGTCGGCGACATCACCGACGCCGAGCTGGTGTCGCTGCTGGTCGCCGAGTCCGACGCCGTGGTGCACTTCGCCGCCGAGAGCCACGTCGACAACGCGCTGGTCGGCCCCGAGCCGTTCCTGCACACCAACGTGGTGGGCACCTTCACCATCCTGGAGGCGGTGCGGCGTCACGGCGTGCGGCTGCACCACATCTCCACCGACGAGGTCTACGGCGACCTCGAGCTCGACGACCCGAACCGGTTCACCGAGTCGACGCCATACAACCCGTCCAGCCCGTACTCGGCGACCAAGGCCGCCGCCGACATGCTCGTGCGGGCCTGGGTGCGCTCGTACGGGGTGCGCGCGACAATCTCCAACTGCTCCAACAACTACGGCCCGTATCAGCACGTCGAGAAGTTCATCCCGCGCCAGATCACCAACGTGCTCACCGGCCGCCGCCCCAAGCTGTACGGCACCGGCGCCAACGTGCGCGACTGGATCCACGTCGACGACCACAACAGCGCGGTGCGCCGCATCCTGGAATCCGGCGAGATCGGCCGGACCTACCTGATCAGCTCGGAGGGTGAACGCGACAACCTGACCGTGCTGCGGACGTTGCTGCAGATGATGGGGCGCGACCCCGACGATTTCGACCACGTCACCGACCGCGTCGGACACGACCTGCGCTACGCTATCGACCCGTCCACGTTGTACGACGAATTATGTTGGGCACCAAAGCACACCGACTTCGAGGAGGGCCTGCGTGAGACCATCGACTGGTATCGCGCGAACGAATCGTGGTGGCGGCCGTTGAAAGACGCCTCGGAAGCGCGCTACGAAGAACGCGGGCAGTGACGTGTCGGCCCGCGAACTGAAAGTCCCCGGCGCCTGGGAGATCACCCCCACCGTGCACGGCGACGCCCGCGGCCACTTCTTTGAATGGCTGACCGACAAGGGGTTTCGCTCCTTCGCCGGTCATCGGCTCGACGTCCGGCAAGCCAACTGCTCGGTGTCCGCGGCGGGTGTGCTGCGCGGCCTGCACTTCGCCCAGGTGCCGCCCAGCCAGGCCAAATACGTCACCTGCGTGCGTGGTTCGGTGTTCGACGTGGTCGTCGACATCCGGGTGGGTTCGCCCACGTTCGGGCAATGGGATTCTGTGCTGCTCGACGACGCCGAGCACCGCACGATCTACATCTCCGAGGGTCTGGGGCACGGATTCCTTGCGCTGCAAGACAATTCGACGGCGATGTACCTGTGCTCGGCGGAATACAACCCGGGGCGCGAACACACCATCTGCGCCACCGATCCGGCGCTGGGGATCGACTGGCCGCTGGTGGCCGGCGCCGCGCCCACGCTGTCCGAGCGCGACGCCGCGGCCCCCAGCCTGGAGGAGGTACGCGCCTCGGGGTTGCTGCCCACCTGGGCGGAGACGCAAGCATTCATCGAGGGTTTGCCGCGCTGATCGTCTCGACCCGCATTGCCCGCAACCGTTATACCGCAACGCAGTTGGCGCTCGCCGTGCCCACAACCCGGGATCGCCACCCGACCGTTTTATTCAGCACATATCAAGTAACGCCGCGGTTGCAGCCCTGATCGGCCCAGTAACGTGAACCGGCCCAATTTGGCGTTCGGTGACGTTAGGATGGCGCCGATGATGCCGATGATGCCCGTTTCAGATGACGGGAAACGTCGATGAAACTCGGGCAGGTGTTCGACCCGCGCAGCAACGCACTCAACGCGTGGCGGTTGGCGCTCGCGGCCGAGGTCATCTTCTGGCACACCTTTCCGATCCGCGGTCACCTCCCGTCGGTGCGGGCCGTCCTGCAGCTGTTGCTATGCGTCGGCGTCGACGGATTCTTCGCGATCTCGGGCTTCCTGATCACCGCGAGTTGGCTGAGCAATCCGCAGCTGCGGGCCTACCTGGCCGCCCGCGCGCTGCGAATCCTGCCCGGCTTCTACGTCTGCATGATCGTGACCGCGTTCGTCTTCGCCCCGCTCAGCGTGGCGATCCAGGGCGGGTCGCCGGCTAGGCTGTTGTTCTCCTACGCGCCGTTCGAGTACGTGCTGAGGAACATCGCGGTGTTGTGGCTGAAACCCGACGTCGGGGGCACCCCGCACGACATCCCCAACGCGGGCATCTGGAACGCCTCGCTGTGGTCGCTGTTCTGGGAGGTGATGTGCTACCTGGCCGTGGCCGCGATCGGCGTGGCCGGACTCGCCAACCGCCGCTGGGTGTCCCCGGTGATTCTGGTGGCGGCGGCGATCGGGGCGTCGTTCCTGCCGCCGGTCACCTTCCCCGAGGTGTTCCACCACCCGGAGGGCAACGTCGCGACCGCCCTCGTCTTCCTGGCCTGCCGGGTGGCCATCATGTTCTCGGCCGGCGCGCTGCTGTACCAGTGGCGCGACGTCATTCCGGCCCGCTGGTCGCTGGTGGCGGTGTGCGTGGTCATCGTGCTACTCGCCGGCCAGCTGCCCGACTACCGGGTGGTGGCCGCCCTTCCGCTGGCCTACGCCGTCGTCGTGTCCGGCTCCCTGCTGCACAACCGGCGGTTGTGGTTTCGCACCGACCTGTCCTACGGCATGTACATCTACGCCTACCCGGTGCAGCAGCTGCTGGCCGTGCTCGGGCTGCTCAGCCTCAACCCGGTGGTGTTCTGCCTGGCCGTCGCCGCGGCCACCGTGCCGCTGGCCGCGGCGAGCTGGTTCCTGGTGGAGAAGCCGGCCCGCGCGCTGAAGACACGGTTGAAAAGGAAGGCCACCGCCACCCCCGAGCAGGCGGCGATGGTGCTGCCGCCCGAGGTCCCGGGTGTGGCGTAGCGGCGCGGCCGGGCACCCCGTCGCCCGCGTCCCCTGCTCGACGCCTTCGGCCGATACGATGGCGCCGACGGCGCGCGGTGGGCACGGAAACGGAGGCGGATGAAGCTCGGGCAGGTATTCGATCCGCGGCGAAACGCGCTCAACGCGCTTCGGCTGGCGCTGGCCGCCGAGGTGATGCTGTTCCACTCCTGGCCAATCACCGGTCACATGCCGCCCAAGTCCATCCTGCAGCTGTTCTTCTCGGTGGGTGTGGACGGGTTCTTCGCGATCTCCGGTTTCCTGATCACCCGCAGCTGGCTCGACGATCCGCGACTGCGTAACTATCTCACCGCCCGCGCCCTGCGCATCCTGCCGGGCTTCTATATCTGCCTGATCGTGACGGCGTTCGTGTTCGCCCCGCTCAGTGTGGTGATCCAGGGTGGCTCGCCCGCCAGGCTGCTCGGGTCCGCCGGCCCGCTCGAGTACGTCCTGAAAAACAGCGCGATCGTCTATCTGCAGCCGAGCATCGACGGAACACTGCACGGGGTTCCGGGCGGAAACGCCTGGAACGGTTCCATGTGGTCGTTGACCTGGGAACTGTTGTGGTACCTCGTCGCCGCCACCATCGGCGTAGTGGGGCTGGGCACTCGTCGCTGGATTTCCCCGTTGATTCTGGTGCTGGCCACGTTGGGGGCATTGGTCGTGCCGCCGCTGACATTTCCCGGGGTGTGGACCATCCCGCAGCTCGCGGTCCGCTCAGCCATCATGTTCTCGGCCGGGGCGGTCATGTATCAGTGGCGAGACGTCATTCCCGCCCGCTGGTCGCTGGTCGCGGTCGCCCTCGCCATCGTCGCCGCGGCCGGTTTCCTGCCCGACTACCGGGTAGTCGGTACCCTCCCGCTGGCCTACGCCGTCATCGTGACCGGTTCCCTGCTCAAGAGCGAGCGGTTGGTGCTGCGCACCGACCTGTCCTACGGCATCTACATCTACGCCTTCCCCACCCAGCAGCTGCTGGCCGTGTGCGGGCTGGCGACGCGGTTGCATCCGGCCCTGTTCTTCCTCGCCTCGGTGGCGGCCACACTGCCGCTGGCGGCGGCCAGCTGGTTCCTCATCGAGAAGCCGTCAATGGCCCTCAAACGCCGCCTCAAGCGCAAGTGGACCGGCCCGCGGGCCGCCGAAAGCGACCCGCGGGTGTCGCAGGCCGACCCGCCCCGGCCGACGTGCTCGCCGACCGGCCAGCCCCGGAGGCGCCGGGACACCTCTAGCCGCGGCTCGGCCGGTGCCGGTAATATGCCGCCCCAGTGCGGGGGGCGTCCATAGTGCGGGGGGCATAGGACAGGCGGAGGCCGATGACCCTCGGGCAGGTGTTCGATCCGCGGCGCAACGCGCTGAATGCGTGGCGGCTGCTGCTGGCGGCCGAGGTGATGCTGTGGCATTGCTGGCCGATCACCAACCGGTTGCCGCCGGCGGCGACGTTGCAGCTTCTCTTCTCGGTCGGTGTGGACGGGTTCTTCGCGATCTCGGGGTTCCTGATCACCCGCAGCTGGCTCGACGATCCGCGACTGCGCGACTTTCTCGCCGCGAGGGCCCTGCGCATCCTACCCGGCTACTACGTGTGCCTGATCGTCACCGCGTTCGCGGTCGCCCCTCTCAGCGTGGCGATCCAGGGGGGCTCGGTGGGCGCGCTGCTGTCCTCCGGCGCGCCGCTGGAGTACGTCGCGAAGAACAGCGCGGTGGCCTACGTCCACCTGAACATCGGCGCAACACCCGGCGGCGTACCGCATCCGGGGGTCTGGAACGGCTCGTTGTGGTCCCTGGTCTGGGAGGTGGCGTGCTACCTCGCCGTCGCCGCAATCGGCATGGCCGGGCTGGCCGATCGCCGGTGGATGTCCGTCGCGGTGTTGGCGCTGGCGGTGGTCGGGGCGGCGTTGGTGCCGCCGCTGACCTACCCGGGGCAATGGACCGTCGCGCAGCTGGCGGTGCGCTCGGCCATCATGTTCGCCGCCGGGGCCGTGGTCTACCAGTGGAAGGACGTGATCCCGGCCCGCTGGTCGCTCGTCGCGGTGTGCGTCGTCGTCGTGGCGGCGGCCAGCCGGCTACCCGACTACCGGGTGGTGGCCGCGCTGCCGCTGGCCTACGCCGTCGTCGTGTCCGGCACCCTGCTGCGCAACCGCCGGCTGCGGCTGGCCACCGACCTGTCCTACGGCGTCTACATCTACGCGTTTCCGGTCCAGCAGCTGCTGGCGGTGTGCGGGCTCGCCCGGTTGCCGGTGGCGGTGTTCTTCCTGACCACCCTGGCCGCCACCCTGCCGCTGGCCGCGGCCAGCTGGTGGTTGATCGAAAAGCCGTCGATGGCGCTCAAACGCCGGCTGCGCCGGAAGTGGTCTGCGGCCACCACCGCCGAACGCGGGCATCCGGCAACCACAGCAGCACGGTGAGCACCTCAGCGGCCACGCTGATCGCCGCGTACGGCGCCGGATCCCAGCCCCGCTCGGCGAAGCCGAACAGCCCGACCGTGCGTGACGCCGCGAACGCCACCAGCGAGCCGCCGGCCACCGCGGCGCCGGCCCAGCTTAGCCAGCCCGGCCCGCCGGCGCAGATCAGCAGCGCGACGGCGAACGACACGCTGGCCTGCACCAGGAACGCGACCCCGATACCCGGAATGTGTTGGTAGCCATGCACGTACAGGTAGACGTGGCTGAGCGCGCTGACCGTCAACGACGCGGCGATGCCGAGCCGGGTGGCTATTGTCGTCAAAGTCATTGCAGGGTCCGCACTTTCAGTGCCAGGACGGTGTCACCCCGGCTGTAGGCGACCTCGCGCACGCCCAGCGCGTCGCGCAGCCTGCCGGTGGGCGGGGTGGCCGGCTTGAGTGCCGGCCCGTCGCCCGGGTGCGGGAGCGGGTAGGTGGTGGTGGTGCCGCTGTGAAAGGTCACGTCGTCCTCGGTTTTGGAGAACAGTTGGTGCACATGGCCGTTGAGGCAGGTGACCGAGGCGAACCGGCGCATATAACTCAGCGCCTGGGCGGCGTCGTCGGTGCCCCAACCCCATTGCGGGTACATCGCGAACAACGGGATGTGGCTGAACACGATGATGGGAGTGTCGCTGGACAGGCCGGCGACGTCCTTTTTGACGAACTCCAACTGCTCGACGCCCAGGTGCCCGAGCTTGCGCAGATTCAGCGTATTGACCAGCGCTATCAGGTGCACGCCGGCCACGTCGAGGCTGTACCAGCCGTCACCGGCCGAACCCGCCCCGAAGACGCTGCGGTACTTCTGCCCCGCGTCGTCGACCGAATCGTGCTCGCCGGGCACGGTGAACACGTGCGGGGTCTTGAGCGCGCTCATCATCTGCTTGGCCTGGTCGAACTGCTCGGGGGCGGACAGGTGGGTGAGGTCGCCGGTGTGGATGACGACATCCGGGGTGTAGCCCAGGTTGTTGACCTGGTCGATGGCCCGGCCGAAGGTGGCCGCCACGTCGGGGTTGGGGCGCCGGTGAAACCGAGGTGGCTGTCGCTGATCTGGGCGAACCACAGGGTGGGCTGGGCGCGGGTGTGCTGCGCGGCCGCCCGGCCGGCGACGTGGGAGATCACCTCACCCCCGGTCACGGCGAACCCCACCGACGCCCCGAACCACACCGTGTGCCGGATCAACTGTCGCATCCGTCGAAGGTGTCGAGGTGCCGCGCCGGCGGCAGCTCCAGCGCGTCGCGCCAGTTGCGCAGGAACGCCCGGTTCGGCTGGTTGGTGACCAGCAGGTCGATGTCCTTGGTGGGCAACCCGATTCGATCGCACACCACCAGCGCCACCTCGGGGACCTGCCGGTTGCCGCGGGCCAGCACCTTGGTGATCTTACTGTCGGTGAAGCCGATGCTGCCCTCGCCTGGCCCGGCCTGCCACCACTTGCGGGGCGGGTCGTAAGACAGCGTCATCTCGCCCACGTATTCGCCGTAGCTGCGGCACTCGACGTCGAGGACGGGCGAGGAGTCGCCGACGGTGACCAGCCCCACCGCGGCACCGTGCGCAGGGCACCGCCGCCTGCGCCTTGCGCCGGATCGTCGGCTGGTCGAAGAACTGGCCGGCCGCGTTCTGGGCGATCGCGATCAGCGCGGTGCGTCCCTGGCCCGACGACAGCAGTGTACGGGCCACGTTGAGCGCCAACACGAATGCCGCGCACCCGCCGTTGTTGAGGTCGAGCACCCAGGACGGGCGCATGCCCAGCCGGTGCGCGATGCCGCCGCCCTGGCCGTAGAACGCCATGTCGGGCGCCTGGGTGTGGGTGATCAGCACGTCGGCACCCTCGATGACGTCGTGGCCGTGCCGCTCGATCAAACCCTGTGCCGCGCGTTCGATCATGTCGATGGAGCTCTCGTCGGGGCCGACGTGGTGGCGGTACTTCAGGGCGCGGAACATCACGTCGTCGCGCAGATCGTCGGATTCGGCGAATTGCGCGTAGTAGTCGGCGGGGATCGGCTCGCCCGGCAGATAGCTGGCGACGTCGATCAGGCTGACGGTCGACGCGTTCATCGCGTCACCTCATCCACACCGGGGTGACCGGCAGCCCGTGCCGATGGCGGTATTCGGCGATCGCCTTGAGGTTGCGCAGCTCCAGCAGATGGCCGGCGCCGACCATGTCCCAGAAGTCGCCCACCCACACCGGGCGCTGCGGCGGCGCGGGCTGCGGGTACGGGTTGTGGTCGTAGAACGGGTGATGGCAATTGGTCCACAGCACAACCGATCCCGGCTTGTCGAGCACGGCCTGGGCGTCGACGACGCGCATCAAGTAGATCATCCACAGGTGGTCGCCCTGGTCCCAGGCGCAGTGTTAGTCCACGGTCCGCGCCTGCGCGTTGGCAACGGTGCGGGTGTAGATCTTGGTTTCCGAACCGAGCCGGTCGTGAGCCAGCCACAGCCCGGGCTCGTCGGTGGGGGTGAACCCGCGCAGGCTGTAGGTCCACTCCTCCAGGCTGCGGGTGTCGGCCATGTATTCGAACAAGTCGTCGGGTGGACAGTCGATGTAGTCGTTGACGGTGCAGTACTGTCCGAAGACCTGGTCGTGCGGGTACACCGACCGCATCATGTCCATGATGATCGGCGTGGCCTTCTCCCGGGGGCTGGTCTCGATGCGGGGAACATGGCGGCCAGCCCGGCGCCCAGCCGGCTGGGCCGAAAACGATTGTAGCTGTAGAGGTCGCCGTAGAACAGCTGCTCGCGGGTCACGCACATGGCGTGCGCGTTGTTGTTGAACAGCACGAACGTCATCGGCAGCCGGTATTGCACGGCGGTGTGCACCTCCATACCGTGCATGAAGAACGCGCCGTCCCCGGCGATCACCACGGTGCGCGCCCGCCGGGGCGTCCACTGTTGTTGCACCCCAATGCCATTCCGATCCCCGCCCCGAAGCTGTAGCCCATGCCACCCATGCCGAGCGCGACGACGAACCGGCCGTCGCGGCGCACCGGCAGGTAGTGGATCGCGGCCGCGCCGGTGTTGCCGGCGTCAACCACGATGTCGGCGCCGCGCGGCAGCACGCCATCCAGCACCGCCATCGCGTCGCGGTAGCGCACCCCCGGCCCCGTGCACGGCGGCGGCGTCAGCTCGGTCGGCCGGCCCCCACCTTGCCCGGCCGGCCGAGCTGACGCCGGTGGCCGCGCAGCGCGCGGATCAGCAGCCGCAGCAAGCCGCGCAGGTCGCCGGTGTGCACGTGGGTGCAGGCGAGATAGGGCGGCGCCGACCCGATCGAGACGGTGCGCACCGCGGCCAGCGCGTCGTCCAGGCCGCTGCGCGCGGTGACCGCCAGCCGGGTCCCGACGATGAGGCACACCGCGCTGCCGGCCACCGCCTCGGCCACGTTGCGGTGGCCCATCACCCCGGTCACTCCCAGCGTCCGCCCGTCCGGCCCGGGTGCGCCGGCGACGTCCTTGGCGTCCGGCACGGTGGCCACCCGCGCCCCCAGCAGGGCGTGCAGCTCCTCGAGTTCGGCCCGCGCGTCGTCGCGGGCCACCTGTTCACCGGCGATGATGGTGATGCCGCCGGTCACGCGGCACAATTGCGCCGCGATGGGGTGCGGGTCGCCGGGCGGGGGACGCGATTGCGCCGCAATCTGGGGCAGTCCGCCGGGTACGTCGTGGCCGTTGCGCTCGCCCACGCCGACCCGGGCCTGCTGAATGTCCTTGGGCAACAACAGCACCGCCGGCCCCCCGGCCCGTGCTGCCGAAACGGCCTGCGGCAGAGGCGAAACGATGTCATCGGGGGTTTGCAACCTCCGGCAGAACACCGATACCGCCAAGAACAGCGCGCCGGCGTCCAGCGACCCGTTGTCGCCGCTGGTGTCCTGGAAGCTGCCCCGGCCGTCCAGCGCGGCGGCGGGCTGGCCGACCAGCGCCAGCACCGGCACCCGGCTGGCGAGCGACTCGCCGAGTCCGGCCACGAGATTCAGCGATCCGCCGCCCGAGGTCGCGGCCACCACCCCGAGTCCCGCTCCGCTTCGGCTGTATCCGTCGGCCATCGCGGCGGCGGAGAACTCGTGCTTGGCCAGCACCGCGGTGAACTCCGGCCGGAAATGCGCCGCGTCGTAGAGGTCCTCGATGTTGGCGCCGTCCACCGCGAAGAGGTGGTCGGTTCCGATCGCCGCGAGGTGGCCGACGATGTGGTCGACCACCCGGTGCCTTCCGAGCATGTGGGAAGACACGAGGCGGGCCGCCGATGGGTTCACGATCGTCGCGCGGCCGGGGCCGGTGAACCGTTCGCCGGCCATCACCGTGGTGCCTAGATGACCATCGAAATGGCCGGCGTGATGCGCGAGTACCGGGTGGGCGGTCAACCGGTGCGGGCCCTGGACCGGATCAGCCTGCAGCTGACCGGCGGGCAGTTCGTGGCGATCGTCGGCCACCTCCGGCGCGGGCAAGAGCACGTTGCTGCATCTGCTGGGCGCGCTGGACTCCCCCCGACTCGGGTTCCATCCTCTTCGACGGCGAGGAGATCGGCCGGCTCGGCGACGAGGCGCAGTCGCGGTTCCGCCATCGCCGGGTGGGCTTCGTGTTTCAGTTCTTCAACCTGTTGCCCACCCTGTCGGCCTGAGAGAACGTGGCGATCCCGCGGTTGCTCGACGGGGTTCGGCTGGGTCGGGCCAAGCCGGACGCGCTCCGGCTGCTGGACCGGGTGGGCCTGGGCAACCGCACCGAACACCGGCCCGCGGAGCTGTCCGGCGGCCAGATGCAGCGGGTCGCGGCGGCGCGGGCGCTGATAATGGACCCGCCGCTGATCCTGGCCGACGAGCCGACCGGCAACCTGGATTCCACCACCGGCGCGGCCATCCTGGAGCTGCTGGCCGAGGTGGCGCACGAGGGCGGCGGTGACGGGCTGGTGGTGATGGTGACCCACAACAGCGCCGCCGCGGCGGCCACCGATCGGGTGATCACGCTGCAGGACGGCCGGGTCGGTTCGGACGTGCTGGCGGTCGCCGGGTAAGGTCGGGGAGTGCGGTCACGGCCGCGGCGAGCCGGCTGCGCGTGTTCAGCCTGCGCGAGCTCGCCGTGCATCGACGCTGCACCACCGCGTCGATCGCCGTGATAGCCGTCTCCGCAACGTATTTGATGGCGGTCTTCGGCATCTTCGGCTCGATCACCGGATCGGTGAGCCGGCTGGCCGACGGGATCGCCGGGGTGGCCGCGCTCGAGGTCTGCGGCATCACCGACGCCGGATTCGCCGACTCGGTGCTGGCCGATGTCGCCGCGGTGCCCGGTGTCGCCACCGCCGCGCCGATGATCCGGACAACGGCGGCCACGCCGTCCGGGCCGGTCCTGCTGCTGGGCGCCGACACCCGCACCGCCGCGCTGGGCGGCGCCCTTACCGACGCGGTGTCGCGACCGGTGCGGGAGCTTTCCGCGACGCCGGACGGCGTGCAGGTGGGGCCGCGGGCCGGGTATGCGAAAGGTCAAGCGTTCCAACTGGGTTCGTCCCCGGTCACCGTCACCGAGGTGCTGGCCGGCAGGCAGTTCGCCGAACTCAACTCCGGACACTACGTGCTGGCGCCGCTGGCGTTGGCGCAGCACGTCACCGGGCGCGCCGGGCAGCTGGACTCGATCCTGATCACTCTCACGCCGGGCGCCGACCCGGCCGCCATCCGCGCCGCGGTCGGCGCCGCCGTGGGCGGGCGGGCGATCGTGGCGGGCGCCCAGCTCGCGGGCGGCCCACGCCGGCGACGGCGTCCGGCTGATGAACTACATGGCGCTGCTCGGCGCGGCGGTGGCGCTGGTGGTCGGTGCGTTCCTGATCTACACCACGATGACGATGACGATCACCCAGCGCCGTCCGGTCATCTCGATGCTGCGCGCACTGGACGGGCGGCGCCGCGCCGTCGTCGGAGACCTGCTCGCCGAGGCCGCCGTTCTCGGGCTGATCGGCGGTGCGTTGGGGTGCGCCGCCGGAATCCTGGCCGGGCGCATGGCAATTGGCCGGCTGCCGCCGGCCGTCACGCAGGGACTGGAAGCCCGGGTCGAGTACTGGCTGCCCGGCTACGCCGTCCCGCTAGCGTTGGGGGCGACGGCGCTCACCGCCGTGGCGGCCGCGGCGATGGCCGCGCGGCAGGTGTACAAGGTTTCCCCGGTCGAGGCGCTGGCGCCGGTCGGGGCGTCGGCTGCCGACGCGGTGCCGCCGTGGCTGCGGGCCGGCAGCGGGGTCGGCGCGCTGGCGCTGTTCGCGGTGGCGGCCCTGGCGGTCCCGGCAGGCGCCCCGACAGGCGTGCTGCTGGGCGGCGTGCTGGTCGCCGAGCTGGCGGCGGGCTTCGCGCGCTCACCGTGCCCATCGTCACCGCCACGTCCGCGCTGTCCCGCGTGTTCGGGTCGTGCGGTGCGCTCGCCGCCGCGACCATCCGGCGCGCACCGCGGCGGGTGTGGGCCACCGTGATGACGGTGTTGATCGGGGTGCTCACCGCGGTGGTGATCACCGGCACCAACGCGGACATGATCGGGTCGGCGCGCGCCATCTGCGCGCCGATCGCCGAGGCGGACGTGTGGGTGAGCGCGGATCCGCCCTACAGTTTCCCCACCGATGTTCTGCCGCAAGGGCTTTCGGAAAAGCTCGCCGCGCTGCCCGGTGCGGCGCGGGTGACCGAGGGGGCGTGCGGGATCGCCGGGGTCGAGGAGCTGGCCACCCAGGCGCGCGCGGTCATCGACGGCGCCGAGCAGCTGGTGCACGACGGGCGCGCGGTGTCGTTCCCGGCGCCCCAGACCTACGTCGCGCCGATCGCCTTCAACGTGGTGCCGCTGGCCGGGTCGCTGGTCGGGTTCGCCGCTGGCAGCCGGGACGCGTTGTTCCGCGCGCTCGACGACCGGGTGCGCGCCGAGGTGCTGGCCGGGCGGGGTGTGGTGCTCACCCAGAATCTGGGCAAGGCGCTCAACGTGCGGGCCGGCGACCGGCTGCGGTTGCAGACCCCGCACGGCCCGCGGGAGGCGGCGGTGGTGCCGTTCTTCTCGACGGTCATCGGCACCGTCGGGATGGATCTGGCCCAGCTGCGGGCGTGGTTCGATCGCCCGGCGGCGACGACGCTGCAAATCACGGCGGCCCCGGGGGTGGATCCGTGGCGGCTGCTGGCTGACGTGCGCGCGGCGGTGCCGGCGCCCAACCACGTCTACGACGGCCGCGCCGCGCCGGCCGGGCTGCAGGCGCCGCTGCACCAGAGCATGTTCATCGCCAACGCGGTGTGGATCATCGTGGTGGCGGTGGCCGCGGTCGCCCTGCTCAACACGTTGACGCTGTCGGTGACCGGGCGGCGCCGCGAGATCGGTGCGCTGCGGGCGTTGGGCGCCGGCCGCCGGTTCACCCTGCGCATGGTGCTGGCCGAGGAGGCCGGAATCGGTTGTGTCGGCGGTGGTTTGGGGTTGCTGCTCGGGCTGGCGGACCAGTGGTTGTTCAGCCGCATCAGTGGGGACATGATGAACTTCCCGGTGGCCTTCCGGCTCAGCCCGCTGGCGCTGGCCTGCACCGCCGGGGCACTGGGGATCACCCTGCTCGGTTCGGCGCCGCCCGCGCGGCGGGCGGCGCGGCTGAACATCATCGAGGCGGTCAGCGTGGACTGAGCACGGCGAATCCCTGCAGGTGGGGTTTGCACAGGAAGGGCACCGGGGTGCGGGGCACGCTGCGCAGCATCGAGGTGTCGAACCCGGCGGCGGCGATGGCCAACCCGGTCCGCCGGTTCGGCTCGCAGCCGCCGGCCAACCAGGACCACGGCCGGGCGATCAGATCCTGCAGCCAGCCCGTGAGCCCGTCCCCGCGCACATGCTCGAGCACCACCAGCCTGCCGCCGGGCACCAGCACCCGGCGGATCTCGGCCAGGGTGGCCGCCACGTCGCGCACCGAGCACAGCACCAGTCCGATGTGCACCGAGTCGAAACTGTTGTCCGGGAAGGGAATCTACTCGCCGGACCCGGCGACCACGTCGAGCGCGACCCCGTGGCGAGCGGCCAGCCGGGCGGCCATCCGGCGAAACGACGCCTCGGGCTCGACGGCCGCCACCGACGTCACCGCGGCGGGCAGGAACATCAGGTCGGTGCCCGGCCCCAGGCCGACCATCAGCAGCCGCCCGGTGGCGTGACTCATCGCCTGCCGCCGATACCGGTGGTAGAAGAGCCGGTCGAACACCGGCTGCCCGAACCGGTACACGTAGGGGAACAGCACGTTGCGGAATCTCATCGGGAGCCCAGATCCATTCGGAACGACGGATATTCGTCGCGCATCAACGACACGTAGACGGCCACCCGGTACCGCCACCGCACGATGCCCATCAGCAGATCGAACATGCCGGGCGGGACGGTGCCGGTGCACAGCAACGTCAGCGCGGCGATCAGGCACAGCACCTGCAGCAGCGGCTCCATCGACCAGCAGACCAGCACGTGTGGGATCGCCCGCAGCGACTTGACCGGCACCGCAAGCTTTTTCAGCCGTCGCGGATAGTCGACGGCGAGGTCGCCGGGATAGTCGGGCGAGGCCGCGAGCGTGAACGGCGGGTATCGGTCCGTGCTGTTCATCGGGAATCGGTAGTTCATCAGCCGCCAGGACCAGCGCAGCACTCCGACGTTGAAGTCGAAGAGCCGCCGCGGATACCAACCGGTGCAGATGATCGCGATCCCGGCGACGACGGTGCACAGAGGGTACACCAGGTAGAGTCCGATCAGGATCGGGTAGTGCGGCACCGCCAACACGCACCACTTCACCAGCCACAGCCAGCGCGACGGGGCGTCGAAATCGCCTCGCACCCTTACGGATTCGCCCGGGACGTTCACCGGCGTGACGGAATCTTCGGCGCTTCCCCCAAGCTGCGGTTGATGTGGTCGGACATGCGGCGGTGGCTCGTCCAGCGCAGGAACATCGTCAGCGCAGCGGCCTGCAGCCGGTCGGAGACCAGCACGGCCGGGCGCAGCACGGCCTCGCCGTGCGACACCGGCAACGAGGCCACCCAGGACACCACCCGGACCCGGCGGCGCCGGGTATTCTCGTACCAGCGCAGCGCGTTCGCGACGTCGGCCTGGCCGCCGGATGTCCCCCGCCCGAAATCGGCCAGCGCCTGGCACAGCACCATCGTGTCGAGCAGCGCCTGGTTAGTCCCCCGCGCCAGGGTGGGCGGCATGGTGTGCGCGGCGTCGCCAAGCAGGGTGACCCGGTCCCGCCCGGCGCGCGGGATCGGATGCCGAAAATGCGGGAACGGCGACGCGGCCAGATCCTCGTCGGTCAGGATCGCCAGCACCCGATCGACCGGCTCGGACCATCCGGCGAAGTACGAGCGGATCGTCTCGATCGGGTGTTGCGGCCGGACGAACCCCGTCGACCACGGCAGGTCGAACCACCACTGTACCTCGGCGCCGCCGGCCGGCCACAGGCCGAGGTTCCCGCGCCCGCCGATCATCATCAGGGCCGCGTCGAACTCGGCGATCTCCGGAAGGCTGACCAGGCCCTGCCAGCTGCACCAGCCGGTCACCTTGGCGTGCCGCGCGCCGACCTACTCGCGCACCATCGAGTGCAGGCCGTCGGCGCCGATCAGCACGTCGCCCTGGGCCACGGTGCCGCCGGTGAATTCGACGCTGACCCCGTCGCGGGAGGTGGCCAGTGCGACCGCGCGGCGGTCACAGTGGATGCGCCCGGTCGGGAATCCGTCCAGCAGCCGCTCCAGCAGCACCCGGCGCGGCACCATCCACACGGGCGCGCCCAGCCGCCGCGCCATCGCGGTCACGTCCAGCGTGGCCAGCGGCCGGCCCGTCGACGTCACCGCCCGCACGCTGGACAGCCGCCGGCCGGCGCCGTCCATCTCGACGCCCAGCTGGCGCAGCACCGTCTCGCCGTTGGACCACACCGTCACCGCGCCGCCGGCCGCCGCCAGCCGCGGGCGGCGCTCGAAGACGGTGACGTCGTGGCCGTCGCGCAGCAGTCCGCGGGCCACCGAGATGCCGGCCACGCCGGCGCCCACCACCAGTACCCGCAGCGGACGCGCGTCGCCGACCACGCTGGCTCCGATCGTTTATAGGGAACGCTGCAGCAGCACCTGGCCGCTGTCGGCGGCCACCACTTGCACGGCGGCGATCTGGTCCACCGGCGTCGAGATCGACCCCGCCGGTGACGCGGTGTGGCCGGGCACGGCCACCCAGGTCGCCAGCCGGGTGCGGCTGCCGTCGCGGCCCACCACCACCAACGCCAAGGTGTCGTGGTGGGCGTTGAGCGGGGCCAGGCACACGCACCTCAGGTTGATCGAGGTGCCCCAGTGCTGGCCGCTGACCTGCACGGTCGAGGTCAGCAGGGTGGTGGCGACCTGGGCCATCGGCTCGGCCGACGCGGTCACCTACCGCGCCGGAGTCGACGACCACCCCTCGAGGCCGACGAACACGCCGATGGCCAGCACCGCCGCCGCGGCCGCCGATGCCATCCAGGTCGCCACCCGGCCGCACCGGCGCCGCCGGCGCACCGCGGTCAGCAGGGACGGCAACAGGTCGGCGGACAGCTGCGGGGCGGGGCCGGCCTCGTCGATGGCGGCCACTTCGTCGTGGTCGAGCTGGGACAGCAGCGCGGGCACCCCACTGATGTCGGCGACCGCCTCGCGGCAGCCGCGACAGTGCGCCATGTGTTGCTCGAATTCGCGGCGCTGCGCGGCGGACAACGAACCCAGCACGTATGCGGCATCCCACATCGCGTAGCGGTCTTCGGGAGGGCCGACGTCGTACACCGGCGTCCTCATTTCATCCATGTCTGCTCACCCCTCAAACATTCGGAAAGTCCCTCACCGGGTGACCCCGAGTTCCTGCAGAGTGAGTCGCAACGCCCGCACCGCATAGTGTAGTCGCGACTTCACCGTTCCCTCGGCGATACCGAGGTCTGTAGCTATCTGTGCGGTGGTCCAACCGCGGTAGTAGGACCGTTCGATCACGGCGCGGTGCTCGGCCGACAGCTGGGCCATCGCGTCGGCGATCAGCAACCGGTCCAGCGCCGCGTTGACCTCGTCCGGCGTGGACTGTTCGGGCGCTCCTGCGGCGTCGGTCGAGCCGACCACGTTGCGGAACCGCGCGCTGCGCCGGTCGTCGATGATCATGTTGCGAGCCACCGTGAACAACCACGCCCGGGCCGAGCGCTCGGTGTCGCCGATGACCTCGGGATGCTGCCAGGCCCGCAGCAACGTCTCCTGCACCACATCCTCGGATTGGCTCGCGTCGCCGGTCAACCGCAGCGCGTAGCGCCACAGCACCGCGGCGTGTTCGTCGTAGAGAGCCTTCATAAGAGCGGCCTCGGCGGTCCCAGACGCCCTGGAAATGCCGACCACACGAGCCACTCGATCACCTCCGCCGGGGAAACGAGCCCGACAAAGGTTCGGTTCAACGGCCCCGACCCGGTGCGCCCCTACCCGAGCGTCAGGATGCGCGGCCCGGCGTCGGTGACGGCAACGGTGTGCTCCCAGTGTGCCGCACGCGAGCCGTCGGTGGTGATGACCGTCCACTGGTCATCGAGCACCACGGTCTTGCCGGTACCCAGGGTCAGCATCGGTTCGATGGCCAGCACCGAGCCGGGGGCCAGCAGCGGACCGCGGCCCGGCGAGCCCTCGTTGGGCAGGAACGGGTCCATGTGCATCTGCCGGCCGATGCCGTGCCCGCCGTAGCCCTCGACGATGCCGAACGCCCGCCCGTGCCGGGTCTCGGCGGCGCGGGTGCCCAGCTCGATGGCGTGCGAGACGTCGGTCAACCG
Source organism: Mycobacterium lepraemurium (assembly GCA_002291465.1). Classification (GTDB taxonomy): domain Bacteria; phylum Actinomycetota; class Actinomycetes; order Mycobacteriales; family Mycobacteriaceae; genus Mycobacterium; species Mycobacterium avium. Next base: position 3,627,321 of record CP021238.1, read on the forward strand.
GTTCCCGGGCACCATCGCCGCGATCCCGGCTTCCAGCGACTCCCGGGTGGCCTGGCACAGCGCCTCGTCGGCCGGGTCCAGGGCGCCCACCCCGAAGGTGATCGCCGCGTCCCCGTGCCAGCCGTCCAGCACCGCGCCGTAGTCGATCGACACCAGGTCGCCGGGCGCCAAAAACTCTGCGGCCGAAGGGATTCCGTGCACCACCCGGTCGTTGACGGAGGCGCAGATGGAGGCCGGGTAACCATGGTAGCCCAGGAACGACGGCACCGCGCCGGCATCGCGGATCACCGACTCGGCGATCTGGTTCAGGCTCAGCGTCGACACCCCGGCGACCGCGGCCGCGCGGACCGCCTGCAGCGCGGCGGCCACCACCGCGCCCGCGGCGGCCATCGCGTCGAGTTCGCCGGCGCTGCGCTGCGGCACCACCTTGCGGCCGCGCAGCCGCGCCAGCGCGTTCATCCCTACTTGCCCAGCGCGCGCAGCGCCCGGGCGAACACCTCGTCCAGGGTGCCGACGGCGTCGACCGTCTTGAGCTGGTCGCGGTAGTAGTCCAGCAGCGGCGCCGTCTCGTCGCGGTACACCTTCATCCGGTTCAGGATCACCTCGTCGGTGTCGTCGGCCCGGCCGCGCGCCTTGAGCCGCGCCAGCAGCTCGTCCTGAGACACCCGGAACTCCAGCACCGCGTCGATGTCGGTGCCGCGGCGTTCCAGCATCTCGTGCAGCGCCTTGGCCTGCTGCAGCGACCGGGGAAAGCCGTCCAGGATGAAACCGTTGGCGGCGTCCGGCTCGCTGAGCCGGTCGTCGACGAGCTGGTTGGTCAGCTCCGCGGGCACCAGGTCGCCGGCGTCCAGGTAGCGCTTGGCCTCCAGCCCCAGCTTGGTCCCGTTCTCGATGTTGCTGCGGAACAGCTCACCGGTGGAGATCTGCGGGATCCCGAGCTTCTCGGAGAGCTTCTGGGCCTGCGTCCCCTTGCCCGCTCCCGGCGGCCCCAGCAAAACGACTCTCACTTGAGGAACCCTTCATAGTTGCGCTGCATGAGCTGACTCTCGATCTGCTTGACCGTATCCAAGCCCACGCCGATCATGATCAAAACCGCGGTACCGCCGAACGGCAGGTTCTGCACCGCCCCACCGTTGCCGATCTGCAGGAACAGGTTGGGCAGCACCGAGATCGCACCCAGGTAGATGGAGCCGGGCAAGGTGATCCGGCTCAGCACGTAACGCAGGTAATCCGCGGTGGGCTTGCCCGGCCGGATGCCGGGGATGAAGCCGCCGAACTTCTTCATCTCGTCGGCGCGCTCGTCGGGGTTGAACGTGATGGACACGTAGAAGTACGTGAAGAAGATGATCAGCCCGAAGTAGATGCCGATGTAGACCGGGTCGCTGGGGTCGGACAGGTAGCTACCGACGAACTTGTCCCACCAGCTGTTGCCGACGCCGCCGCTGCCGCTGCGGATCAGCTGGGTGATCAGGTGCGGGATGTAGATCAGCGAGGACGCAAAGATCACCGGGATGACGCCGGCCTGGTTGACCTTGAGCGGCAGATACGTCGAGGTGCCGCCGTACATGCGCCGGCCCACCATCCGCTTGGCGTACTGCACCGGGATGCGGCGCTGCCCCTGCTCGACGAACACCACACCGACGATGATGACCAGCGCGGCCACCAGCACGGCGGCGAAGATCATGCCGCCGCGGCTGTCCAGGATGGTCTTGCCCTCGGCGGGGATGCGGGCCGCGATGCCGACGAAGATCAGCAGCGACATGCCGTTGCCGATGCCGCGTTCGGTGATCAGCTCGCCCATCCACATCACCAGCGCCGCGCCGGCTGTCATCACCAGCACGATGACGACGAGGGTGAAGATGGACTGGTCGGCGATGATGTCCAGCGAGCAGCCCTGCAGCAGCCCGCCGTTGGCGGCCAGCGCCACGATGCTGGTGGCCTGCAGGATGGCCAGCGCGATGGCCAGGTAGCGGGTGTACTGCGTCATCTTGGCCTGACCGGACTGGCCCTCCTTACGCAGTTCCTCGAAGCGCGGGATGACGACGGTGAGCAGCTGCACGATGATGCTGGCGGTGATGTAGGGCATCACCCCGACGGCGAACACGGTGAGTTTGAGCAGCGCGCCGCCGGAGAACAGGTTGATCAGCGAGTAGATCTGCCCGGCCGCGCCGCCGCTGGCTTCCTTGATGCACTGCTGGACGTTGGGGTAGTTGACGCCCGGGGACGGCAACGCGGCCCCGACCCGGTACAGCACGACGATGCCCAGCGTGAAGAGGATCTTCCGTCTCAAGTCGACTGTCCGCAGCGATGAGATGAAAGCCGAAAGCAACTCTTCCTCCTGCGCAGCCGGGATTTCCTGCATCACGCGCCCAACACCCGCAGGCCAGGACGTACGGCCCGACTCAATTACAGCGCGTCAAACCGTGTACGAGACTAACAGCTGGTCCGGCCGGGTCCGGTCAAGGCCTTTCCAGGAAGCCGTAAGCCGCGGGGCGTACAGTGCGGATGAATCGTTGCATTTGCTAAGTAACTTGGGGGCAGCATGACACGCACCGACCAAGACAGTTGGGACCTGGCCTCGAGCGTGGGCGCGACGGCGACGATGGTGGCCGCGGCCCGGGCGCTGGCCAGCGCGGGCGAGCGCCCGATCATCAACGACCCGTTCGCCGCGCCGTTGGTGCGGGCGGTCGGCCTGGATTTCTTCCGCCGCCTGGTCGACGGCGAGGTGGCGCCCGCGGATCCGCAACGCGGCAAACGCGACCTGCAGCTGGAGACGGATTCGATCGCGGTGCGCACCCGCTTTTTCGACGACTTCTTCACCGACGCCGCCCAGGACGGGATCCGCCAGTCGGTGATCCTGGCCGCCGGGCTGGACGCCCGCGCCTACCGGCTGGACTGGCCGGCCGGCGCCGTGGTGTACGAGGTCGACCAGCCCAAGGTGGTCGAGTTCAAGACCAACACCATGGCGGCGCTGGGCGCCCGCCTGGCCGCGCAGCTGCGCACGGTCAGCATCGACCTACGGGAAGACTGGCCGGAAGCGTTGCTCGCCAACGGTTTTGACGTCACACAGCCGACGTCGTGGAGCGCGGAGGGCCTGCTGATGTACCTGCCGCCGGAGGCACAGGACCGGCTGTTCGACAACATCACCGCCCTGAGCGCGCCCGGCAGCCGGCTGGCCACCGAATATCACCCGGACGCCACCGGCACGACGATGGCGCAGCGCGCGCAGGAGTTCAACGACCGGTGGGCCAGGGTGGGCTGCGACATCGACCTGTCCAGGCTGTTCTTCGACGGCGAGCGCAGCAACGTCGTCGAGTACCTGACCGGGCGCGGATGGCGGGTCAGCGCCCGGCCACGCCGGGACCTGTTCGACGACTACGGCCTGGCCTACCCCGAGGACGACGAGACGGCGCAGTTCCCCAACATCGTCGCCGTGAGCGCCGAGCTGGGCTGACCGTCAGGCGGGTTTGGCGGCGGACGCCCGGACGACCAGCGGAACGGCGGGGAAACACCACGCCATCTCGGTGCGCGACTTGCGCAGCGCGGCGGTGCCGTAACCCCGCTTGCGGAAATCGGGGTGGATCCAGATCCGCACGTTGACCTCGCCATTGAGCAGCTCGCCGAACACCATGCCGACCTTCTGACCGGAATCGACGGCGACGAACCAGGCGGCCTCCTCGTCGTCGAGGCGGGCCGTCGCCGCGCGGATCTCGTCGTCGAGGTCGCCGGCGGGCCCGCCGGATCCGTCGCCGGCCGAGCCCATGTCCTGGGTGCGGGCGGCGAAGATGTCGCGGTCCTGGGTGGCCGAGAACGGGCGCAGCTCCAGGGTCTCGCCCGAGCTGGCCGGGCGCTCGCCCACGGTGAAGCTCAGCTGCTTGTCCAGGTCTTCGAGTTCGGCCAGGATCTTGCGCCGCGAGTCAATGGTGAGCTGATCGAACGACATGCCCATCACCGCCTCGGCGGCCAGGTGCGAGGTGTCCAGCAGCCGCACGATCGCCTCCACCGCGGCCGCCTTGTTCTCCAATTCCACCACCACGTCGGCGATTTCATGCCGTCGTTCCAGCGCTTTCAACAGGGCATCGGCGATTTCCCGGCGGGCGGCTTTGCGGTCCTGGTCGGTCATTGCACCAGCCTAGAACGCCGGTGCGGCTACCGCGCCACAACCGCGGGACACGGGCGGTTTCCCAACTCCAGGAACCGTTGGTAGCGGTCCTACACCGGGGCAGCCCAGGCCGGGTCGGGCTCGACGACCCGCTCGGTGAGCACCCAGCGGGCGGCGTCGGTGAGGGTGGCCTCCAGACCGGCCGCCAGCCGGGCCAGGGACGCGGCGCCCTCGGCCACCGCGGACACCTCGACCAGGCGCCCGGTGGCGTCGGCGATGGCCTGCAGCCACGCCCCACACGGGTGCCGCCGCCAGTGGCCACGATGCGCGACACCGGCGCGCCGGACAGCTCGATGAGCTGGCGCACCACGAATCCGGACGCCTCGTAGGCGGCCCGGCGCAGCGCGGCCGCGTCGTGGGTCAGGTCCAGCGCCTCGAGCACGCCGCGGCGGTCCGGGTCGTGGAACGGGCTGCGCTCGCCGCGCAGGTAGGGCGCGAACACCGGCACCCGCCCCGGTTGGGCGGATGCCGGATCCGCTTGTGCCACAACGCGATCCACTCATCCGAGGAACAGCCCGCCGGCATTGCTGGCGCCGCCGATCTGGCTCTTTCCCGGCGTGGTGTGCGGGATGGTCCACAGCCCGGGCATCTGCCGGGCCTGGGAAATGGTGGCCCACACGATCAGCGTGGTGCCGCACATCACCAGCACGTCGCCGGCGCGGTCGGCGCCGGCCACGAGCTGTTCGCACAGCGCGTCGATGGCGCCGGTGGCCAGCGCCGCGCCGCCCGGCAGCTGCCCGACGACGGCGCCCATGCTGTGCACCCGCGGCATCTGCTCGCCGCGCGCGCCGCGCTCGGCGCACGCGGCGGCGTCCCAGCCGGTCCCGCCGAACAACGGGAAGGCGGTGGCGGCGGTGGCGACGTCGATCACGGCCTGGCCGGCCAGCGCGTGGTTGGCCACCGCGGGCGCCGGCCAGTAGCCGGCGGGGGCGCGGGCCGCCGTCCAGCGCAGGAACTCGGCGGCCTCGCCCAGCGCGGGCAGCGGCTGGTTTTGCGGGCCGCCCGGGGTGCGGCCCCGGCCGTCGCCGTAGAGCAGTCCCGGGGTGATCGGCGTGCCGGAGTCGTCGACGGCCGTCATCGACGGCACCATGGCCGCGACCGGCCACCGCCGCGACGCCGGGCTGGTGCAGCAGTTCGTCCAGGGCGGCCGACGGGCCGCGCCGCCACGCCGACTCGGCGTCGTGCTCGAGCCGGTCGGGTGCCGGTATCCGCAGTTCGTGCGGGATGCGCACGCGAGCCATGACCCGGCCGTCGGCGTCGGCGGCTAACGCCTTGACCGCGGTGCTGCCGACGTCGATGCCGATTGTGACGTCCTTGCGTGACACGGGCGTCACCGTACGCCAGCATTGGCAGGCGTGACGTCCAAACCGCGCGCCTTGGTGACCGCCCCGCTGCGCGGGCCGGGCCTGGACAAACTGCGGGCGCTGGCCGAGCGGATCGCGGCCGAGGAAGCCGAAATCGTGGTGGTGGAAAGCGATTCGGTGCGCGGCCCGGTGTTCGAGCTCGGTGTGCGCGCGATCGCCGCGACGCGCGGCGACCCCAACAACGTCGACATCGCCGGCGCCACCGCGGCGGGCATCCCGGTGCTGAACACCCCGGGCCGCAACGCCGACGCCGTCGCCGAGATGACCGTGGCGCTGCTGCTGGCCGCCACCCGTCACCTGCTCCCCGCCGACACGGATGTTCCTGAACGCGACCAAGGCCGGCATCGAGCAGGTGGTGATCCTGGCGTCCGGGCTGGACGCGCGCGCCTACCGGCTGGCCTGGCCGGCCGGCACGGTGGTCTACGAGGTGGACCAGCCGCAGGTCATCGACTTCAAAACCACGGCGCTGGCGCAGCTGGGCGCCGCGCCCACGGCCGAGCGCCGGGTGGGGCCGTCGACCTGCGCGACGACTGGCCCGCCGCGCTGCGCGCCGCCGGGTTCGACCCGAACCGGCCCACCGCATGGAGCGCCGAGAGGCTGCTCGGCTACCTGCCGCCGGAGGCGCAGGACCGGCTGCTGGACACCATCACTGACCTGTCCGCGCCCGGTAGCCGGCTGGCCACCGAGAGCGCGCCCAACCCCGCGCCCGGCGAGGAGGAGAAGCTCAAGGAACGCATGCAGGCGATCTCGCAGCGCTGGCGCGCGCACGGGTTCGACCTCGACATGGCCGGACTGGTCTACTTCGGCGAGCGCAACGAGGCCGCCCCGTATCTGGCCGACCACGGTTGGCGGCTGAACAGCGTCACCATCCGGGATCTGTTCGCGGACAACAGACTTGACCCGCTCGATGACGACGACACCCGGATGGGTGAGATGCTCTACACCTGGGGGATCTATGAGTGAGGGACGCACCGACGGCGACACCTGGGGCCCGGCGCAGAGCGTGGGAGCGGCGGCGTCGCAGGGACCCGACGCGCTGCTCGACGATCCGTTGGCCGAACCGCTGGTGCGGACGGTGGGACTGGATCGGTTCATCCGTATCGTCGACGGCGAGCTCGACTTCCCCGACGACCCGCTGTTCAACCGCCGGGCGCGGGCCGAGCAGATCACGGTGCGCACCAGGTTCTTCGACGACTTCTTCATCGACGCCACCGAGGGCGGGCTGCGCCAGGCGGTGATCCTGGCCTCCGGCCTGGACACCCGGGCCTATCGGCTGGCCTGGCCTGCCAGCACGGTGGTCTACGAGATCGACCAGCCGCAGGTCATCGCGTTCAAGACCGACACGCTGGCCAACCTCGGCGCGGACCCCACCGCCGAGCGCCGCACCATCAGCATCGACCTGCGCAACGACTGGCCCGCGGCCCTGCGCGAGGGCGGTTTCGACGTCACCCGACCGACGGCCTGGAGCGCCGAGGGGCTGTTGCCCTATCTGCCGCCGGAGGCCCAGGACCGGTTGTTCGACAACATCACCGCCCTGTCCGCGCCGGGCAGCCGGCTGGCCACCGAGCACGTGCCGGACCCCAACGCGTTCTCCGACGAGCGGTTGGCCCGCATCTCGGAGCGCTGGCAGCGTCTCGGTCTCAACCTCAACGCCGCCGACCTGTTCTACCGGGGCGAGCGCAACGTCGTCGCCGACTACCTCACCGGCAAGGGCTGGCGGGTGACGCCGCATCCGGCCCGACAGTTGTACGCCCGCAACGGTTTCGAGTTCCCCGAAGACGAGATGAGGGCCACCTTCGGTGAGATGAGCTACGTCGACGCCACCCTCACCGGTGGCCGCGGCTAAGGTCGCTCGCGATGACACGCACGCATGACGACGAGTGGGACCTGGCGTCCAGCGTCGGCGCCACCGCGACGATGGTCGCGGCCGGACGCGCCATGGCGACCAAGGATCCCCGCGGTCTGATCGACGATCCGTTCGCCGAGCCGCTGGTGCGCGCGGTCGGGGTGGACTTCTTCACCAAGATGATGGACGGCGAGCTCGACCTGGATGCGATCGAGAACGCCACACCGGTGCGGATTCAGTCGATGGTCAACGGAATGGCGGTGCGCACCAAGTACTTTGACGACTACTTCGTCGACACCACCGACGCCGGGGTGCGTCAGGTGGTGATCCTGGCCTCCGGCCTGGATTCGCGCGCCTACCGGTTGCCGTGGCCGGCGGGCACGGTGGTCTACGAGATCGACCAGCCGCGGGTGATCGAATTCAAGAGCAACACGCTGGCCGAGGTCGGCGCCGAGCCCACCGCGACCCGGCGCACCATCCCCATCGATCTGCGCGACGACTGGCCCGCCGCGCTGAGCGCCGCCGGATTCGATCCGGCCGTGCCGACGGCCTGGCTGGCCGAGGGCCTGCTGATCTATCTGCCGCCGGAGGCCCAGGACCGGCTGTTCGACAACATCACCGCGCTGTCCGCGCCGGGCAGCACCATCGCCACCGAATTCGTGCCCGGCATCGTGGATTTCGACGCCGAGCGGGTGCGGGAGATGTCCGGCTCGTTCCGGGAGCACGGCGTCGACATCGACATGGCGTCGCTGGTCTACGCCGGCGAACGCAACCACGTCATCGATTACCTGAACGGCCTCGGGTGGCGGGCCGCGGGTGTGACCCGCACCGAACTGTTACACCGGCACGGCATCGAGGTGCCCGCCCCCGAGCACGACGACCCGCTCGGCGAGATCATCTTCATCAGCGCCACACGGACCGGCTAGAGCCGCGACGGCCCCAGCCACAGCGCGCTGGCGCCGCTGCAGGATCGCTCGACGTTGTCCAGGATCGCGCCCAGGGTCTTGACCGTCAGAGCGCCCAGCGCGTCGGGCAGCGACACCGCCGCCGGTTGCGACGAGGCCCGCGGCCGCAGCACGTCCAGCAGCGAGCCGCCCGGATAGGTGACGATACGCACGTCGGCGTCCTCGTCCAGCCCGGCGAGAATCTTGGCCCGCCGCACCGCGATTCGAAAGCCGCCCAGTTCGTCGACCAGCCCCCGCTTGTGGGCGTCGGCGCCCGTCCAGACCCGGCCCCGGGCCACCCGTTCGACGGCGTCGGTGGTCAGGTTGCGGCCCTCGGCCACCCGGGACACGAAGTGGGCGTACACCAGGCCGGCCTCGGCCTCGCAGTGGGCGCGCTGCTCCGGGGTGAACGGCGCGTCGATCGACCACGCGTCGGCATTGGCGTTGGTGCGCACGGTGTCCGACCCGACGCCCAGCCGCCCCAGCAGGGCGCGGATCACCAGCTTGCCGGTGATGACGCCGATCGAACCGGTGGTCGTTGCCGGGTTGGCGACGATCGCGTCGGCGGCCACCGCACACATCGACGCCACCACGGGCTTGCCGCGTTCGCGGGCCCTTTTCACTTCGCGCCAAAGGGTTTCCGATGCGGTGACCGAGCCGCCGGGGCTGTTAACCCGCAGCACGATCGCCGACACCGCATCGTCGGCGGCGGCCTCCCGCAGCGCCGGCGCGATGGTGTCGCTGCCCACGGTGGCGGCGCCGAACGGCAGGAAATGGGGCCCGCCGCGCCCGTCGACGAGGGTGCCGTCGACGTTGATGACCGCCACTGTCGGTGGGCGGCGGCGCCCGGGTAGCGAGGGCACCGGCGGGGACAGCCGGGACCGGGCCGCGCCGGCGTAGCGCAACACATACAGCCGGGGCGGGCTCAGTGTCCGGTGAAACACCTTGTACACCAACGAGTTTCACGATCCGGTCGTACGCCTGGTCGCGGAAGTCGATCCGGTCGGCCAGGCCGGAGTCCAGCGCGTCCTGACGCAGCAGCGGCGCGCGGTCGGCCAGCCCGTCTAGCGCGTCGGTGTCGAGCTTGCGTGATTCGTCGACCGCCTGCCACACCTGTTCCTGGACGCTGTCCAGCATCCGGGTGACGGCCTCGCGGTGCGCCTCGGTGAAGCCGTGTTCGGTGAAACGGTTTACCGCGGACTTGTATTCGCCGCGGGCGACGAATTGGGCCTCGATGCCGGCCTTGTCGAGCGCGTCGCGCAGGAAGGTGGCGTTGCTGGCGAAGCCGATCAGCCCGACGCTGCCGCCGGGCTGCATCCAGATCTCGCCGAACGCCGATGCCAGGTAGTACGACAGCGTGCCCGGGTAGGTCTCGGCCCAGGCCGGGGACGGCTTGGCGGCGGTGAAGGCGACGATCGCCTCGCGCAGCTCCTGCACCGCGGCCGACGGCGACGACGCAAGCTGCACCCGGGCGATCAGCCCGGCCACCCGCGGGTCCTCGGCCGCCCGGTGGATGGCGTCCACCGTGTCGCGCAGCGATCCCGGCCGGCTGCCGCCGGTGACGAGCGCCAGCGGGTCGAAGCCGGACGTCTCCGGCGGCATCGACCGCAGATCCAGCTCGAGCACACAGCCGTTGGGCACGCCGTGATGGCGGGCGGTGTCGACGCGCCCGGCCAGGGCACGGATCTCGTCGGCGCCTTTGGACAGGCCGGGTATCGAGGACAGCAAAGCGAACATGTCTGCAGACTACCGACGAACGGCCGTACGGTGGTCGGGTGAGGTTTTCCATCGCCATCCCCCAGTTCGACTACGACGGCTTCAACGGGGCGGGGCTGCGTTCCTTTTTGACGCGCGCCGAGCAGCTCGGGTTCGAGGGCGGCTGGGCGCTCGAGCAGATCATCGGTCCGGCGCCGCTGCTGGCGCCACTGGAGCTGCTCGCCTATTGCGCGGCCTGCACCGAGCGGCTGCGGCTGGGGGTCGCGGTGTTAGTGACGTCGCTGCACGATCCGCTGCAGCTGGCCTCGGCGGTCACCGCCGTGGACCGACTCAGCCACGGCCGGTTGGACATTGGCGTCGCACCCGGCGGCGGCACCCGCAAGTTCGCCGCCTTCGGAGTCGACAAGGACACCTTCGTCGCGTATTTCACCGAGGGCCTGAAACTGATGAAGGCGGCCTGGTCCGACGACCCGCGGGTGGCGTTTCACGGGCGGTTCCGCGACGTCGACGACCTGCCGATCGCGCCCAAGCCGGTGCAGCGCCCGCACCCGCCGATCTGGTTCGGCGGGCCGGCGCCGAAGGCGCTGGCCCGCGCGGTCCGGCACGGCGACGCGTTCATAGGCGCGGGCTCGTCGACCACCGAGGCGTTCGCCGGGGCGGTGGCCGTGCTGCGACGCGAAGTCGACGAACAGCAAAGGGAACCCGCCGAATTCACGATCGGCAAAAGGGTTTACCTGACGGTCGACGACGACGCGGCGCGGGCCCGCGAGCGGGTGCTGGCCGGGCTGGGCCGCATCTACGGGCGGATGCCCGGGATGGCCGACGTGCCGGTGTCCGGCACGCCCGGTGACGTGGTCCGGGGGCTGCGCGAGGTCATCGCCGCCGGGGCGCAGACGCTGCTACTGAACCCCGTCGGCGCCGATGTCGCGGAGAACCACGAGCAGATGGAACGCCTTGCCGCGGAAGTGATTCCGCAGCTGAGTTAGCCGCGCGGGCCGACTACAGCTCGGTGACCGAGCCGCCCGCGGCGGTGATCTTTTCGCGTGCGCTGCCGCTGAACTTGTGCGCGGACACCTCGACCTTGACGGCCAGCTTGCCGCCGCCAAGGACCTTGACCAGCGAGTTGCGCCGGACCGTGCCCTTGGCCACCAGCTCGTCCACCCCGACCGAACCGCCTTGCGGAAAAAGGCGATTGATGTCGCCGACGTTGACGATCTCGTACTCGGTGCGGAACCGGTTACGGAATCCCTTGAGCTTGGGCAGCCGCATGTGTATCGGCATCTGCCCACCCTCGAAGGTCACCGGCACGTTCTTGCGGGCCTTGGTGCCCTTGGTGCCGCGGCCGGCGGTCTTACCCTTGGAGCCCTCACCGCGGCCGACCCGGGTGCGGGGGGTCTTCGATCCGCGCGCCGGCTTGAGGTCGTGCAGCTTAATCGTCATTTCTTGCTACCTCCGGTGCCCGCGGAGCTCGCCTCGGCCGGCGCCACCTCGACGAGGTGGCTGACCACCGCGATCAGACCGCGGGTCTGCGGGTTGTCCTCGCGGATCACCGAGTGGCGGATCCGCCGCAGGCCCAGGGTGCGCAGGGACTCGCGCTGCTTCCAGCGGGCTCCGATGGTGCTGCGCACCTGGGTGATCTTCAGTTGACTCATTGCGCCGCAGCCTCTCTCGCCGCCGCCGCACTTGCCAGCGCGTCACTTTCCCGGCGCACCTTGAGCATTCCGGCCGGCGCCACGTCCTCGATGGGCAGGCCGCGCCGCGCGGCCACCTCCTCGGGCCGCTGCAGCAGCTTGAGCGCGGCGACGGTCGCGTGCACCACGTTGATGGCGTTGTCGCTGCCCAGCGACTTGGCCAGGATGTCGTGCACCCCGGCGCATTCCAGCACCGCGCGGGCGGCGCCGCCGGCGATCACACCGGTACCCGGGCTGGCCGGGCGCAGCAGCACCACGCCGGCGGCCGTCTCGCCCTGCACCGGGTGGGTGATGGTCCCGCGGATCAGCGGCACCCGGAAGAAGCCCTTGCGGGCCTCCTCCACACCCTTGGCGATGGCGGCGGGAACTTCCTTGGCCTTGCCGTAGCCGACACCGACCATGCCGTTGCCGTCGCCGACGATCACCAGTGCGGTGAAGCTGAATCGCCGACCGCCCTTGACCACCTTGGAGACCCGGTTGATGGCGACGACACGCTCCAGGTAGTTGCTCTTGTCGCCGTCGCGGCCGCAGCCCCCACGACCGCCGTCGCCGCGCCGACCGCGGCTGTCGCGGTCACCGCGCGAGTCGCGGCTGTCGCCGGCGCCCTGTCCGCCGGCCGGCTGCTCCGCCATCATGCGGTCCTTCCAGTCGTGTTCAAGTTCTCGATCATCAGAATTGCAATCCGTTCTCGCGGGCGGCGTCGGCCAGCGCCGCGATCCGTCCGCCGTAGGTGTATCCGCCGCGGTCGAAGACCACGCTGTCGATACCGGCGGCCTTGGCCCGCTCGGCGATCAACTGGCCGACCCGCACGCTGCGGGCCTTCTTGTCTCCCTGCAGGCTGCGCACGCCGTCCTCGATCGACGACGCGGCGGCCACCGTGGTGCCGTTCTCGTCGTTGACCAGTTGCACGTGGATGTGCCGCGCCGACCGGTTGACCGCCAGCCGCGGCCGCTCGGGAGTACCCGCGATCTTCTTGCGCAGCCGCGCGTGCCGGCGCAGCCGAGAGACGCGCCGGGTCGCGGATACGCTCTGCCCCACCGGCTTTCGCGCGGCGGTGTCAGCTTGTGTTTGCGCCATGGTTACTTACCTGTCTTTCCGACCTTGCGGCGGATCTGCTCGCCCTCGTAGCGCACGCCCTTGCCCTTGTACGGGTCGGGGCGGCGCAGGCGGCGGATGTTCGCCGAGATCTGGCCGACCTTCTGCTTGTCGATCCCGCTGATGGAGAACTTCGTCGGGGACTGGACGGCGAAGGTGATGCCCTCGGGTGCCTCGATCACCACGGGGTGGCTGTAGCCCAGCGCGAACTCGAGGTTGGAGCCCTTGAGCTGCACCCGGTAACCGACGCCGAAGATCTCCATCTTGGTGGTGTAGCCCTGGGTCACGCCGGTGACGAGGTTGGACACCAAGGTGCGGGACAGCCCGTGCAGCGAGCGGTTGCGCCGCTCGTCGTTGGGACGGGTCACCACGATCGCGCCGTCGTCGTTACGCGACACGGTGATCGGCTCGGCGACGGTCAGATCCAGGGTGCCCTTGAGTCCCTTCACCGAGACCTTCTGGCCGTCGATGGTGACGTCGACGCCGGCGGGGACCGGAACCGGTTGCTTACCAATACGCGACATGTCTACCCCCTCACCACACGTACACGAGGACTTCGCCGCCCACGCCCTGCCGGGCTGCCTGGCGATCGGTGAGCAGGCCCGAGGAGGTGGAGATGATCGCCACGCCCAGGCCGCCCAGAACGCGCGGCAGGTTGGTGGATTTCGCGTACACCCGCAAACCGGGCTTGGACACGCGGCGCAAGCCGGCGATGCTGCGCTCCCGGCTCGGGCCGTACTTGAGCTGAACGATCAGCGACTTGCCGACCCGGGCGTCCTCGGTCCGGAAGTCGCTGATGTAACCCTCGTTCTTGAGGATCTGGGCGATGTTGGCCTTGAGCTTGGAGTGCGGCAACGTCACCTCGTCGTGATACGCCGAATTGGCGTTGCGCAGACGGGTCAAGAAGTCTGCGATCGGGTCCGTCATAGTCATGGTTTAGCCCCTGTGTCCCGTCACCAGCTACTCTTCTGCACGCCGGGCAGCTCGCCCGCATGCGCCATCTCGCGCAGGCAGATCCTGCACAGACCGAATTTGCGGAAGACCGCGCGCGGCCGGCCGCACTTGTTGCAGCGTGTGTAGCCGCGCACCGCGAACTTCGGCTTGCGTGCGGCCTTGTTGACCAGTGCCTTCTTTGCCATCTGCTCAGTTCTCCTTGAAGGGAAAGCCGAGGGCCCGCAACAGCGCTCGTCCTTCGTCGTCAGTCGTCGCCGAGGTGACGACGTTGATGCCCATGCCGCGGACCCGGTCGATCTTGTCCACGTCGATCTCGTGAAACACCGACTGCTCGGCCAGCCCGAAGGTGTAGTTGCCGACACCGTCGAACTGCTTGGGCGAGAGCCCGCGGAAGTCGCGAATACGAGGCAGCGCGATCGAGGTGAGCCGGTCGAGGAACTCCCACATCCGGTCCTCGCGCAGGGTGACCCGGGCGCCGATCGGCATGCCCTCACGCAGCTTGAACTGCGCGATGGACTTGCGCGCCCGGCGGATTTCGGGCCGTTGCCCGGTGATCAGCGCCAGGTCGTTGACGGCGCCGTTGATCAGCTTCGCGTCGCGCGACGCCTCACCGATGCCCATGTTGACCACGACCTTGGTCACCGTCGGGATCTGCATGACGTTGGCGTATCCGAACTTCTGCTGCAGCGAATCGCGAATCTCGTTGCGGTAGCGCTCTTTCAGGCGCGGCTGAACTTTCTCTGTCGTGGTCATCTCAGATGTCCTTGCCGTTGCGCTTGGAGATACGGACGCGCTTGCCGGTCTCCTCGTCGAGGCGGTAGCCGACCCGGGCTGGCTTGCCGTCGGAGTCGACCACCATGACGTTGGAGACGTGGATGGGCGCTTCCTGGGTGACGATGCCACCGGACTGGGCGCCGCGCTGGTTGGTCGAGATCGCGGTGTGCTTCTTGATCCGGTTGACGCCCTCGACCAGGACGCGCTCGCGGTCCGGGTAGGCCTTGAGCACCTTGCCCTTGGCGCCCTTGTCTTTGCCGGCGACGACCAGGACGGTGTCGCCTTTGCGGACCTTCATTTACAACACCTCCGGGGCGAGCGAGATGATCTTCATGAACCGCTTCTCGCGCAGTTCCCGGCCGACCGGCCCGAAGATGCGCGTCCCGCGCGGGTCGTTGTCGGGCTTTATGATCACCGCGGCGTTCTCGTCGAACTTGATGTAGCTGCCGTCGGGACGCCTGCGCTCCTTGACGGTGCGCACCACGACGGCCTTGACGACGTCCCCTCGCTTGACGTTGCCGCCGGGGATGGCGTCCTTGACGGTGGCGACGATGACGTCACCGATTCCGGCGTAGCGTCGCGACGAACCGCCGAGCACACGGATGCACAAGATCTCCTTGGCGCCGGTGTTGTCGGCGACCTTCAGCCGCGATTCCTGCTGAATCACTCGATCTCCTGACCTGGTTGCGTGTACACGGCAGGAGAACCCACCGAAGTGGGCATTCGGCGAGCATCACCCACCAAAAACCTGACGTGCGCGGTCTTGCAAAGCGGTTAGTCACCGAAGGGCACGCGGGGCCGATTCGTACCGGCCGAGGTCTGCCCAAGGCAACCCCTAGAGTTTAGGGGACGATCAGCTCAGAGCCAAATTCCGGGTGCAGGGCTCTCAGCCGGCGAGATTTCGCAGCTAGAGCAGCTAGAACGGCGGCGGATCGGCGTCGGGTCCATGGCCGGCCGGCCAGGACTGGCTCGCCGCAGGGGCCGGCCGAGTTGCCCGGGCCACCCGGGCGACGCAGTTTTGGCCGCGGGTGCGCCGGCGGGTGGGCATCATCGCGGTGCGCTCACCGCAAGGCTGGGATCCGGCCCCGACCGGCCGGGCGGCTCACCGGTGGGCACGCACAACGACGGGAACAGCAGCGCGCTGCCCGGGGTGGTGACATAGGTCTGCCCAGCCGGCGAGGTCAGGATCAGCGTCGCATCCGGCAGCTGTTGTTCCCGCCAGCCCCAAAAGGTTTTCACCACATGATGAGTTCTGCAGTAGCACTTGAGGTTTGACGCGTGGGTGGACCCGCCCTCGGCGTAGGGAATCGTATGATCCAGGTCGCACTCGGTGGCCGGGCGGTCGCAGCCGGGCCAGCGGCAGGTCAAATCCCGGCAGCGCACGAAGTCGGCCAGCGCCGCCGACGGCGTGTACCGGTTCTCCGGCGGCGCATCGGCGGGGTGGACCAGCGGCATCAGCCTGGCCGACGCGGCCAGCTCGGCGATCACGTGGATCACCACCGGCCCGGCGGCGGGCCGCTTACCGGCCGCACAATCGGCGCGGCCACACCGGCAGCCCAACCGGTCGGCCCCGGCGGCCAGCGCCCCCAGCGCGTCGGCGCGGCGCTGCTCACCAGTGCGCGGGTCGCGCTCGCACACCGTGGCAGCCAACGCGTCCAGCCGTTTGTCCAGCGCGTGCGCGTCGGGACTCGACACCGTGCCCTCCAGATGCGACAGGCCCTCACCCATCTCGGCGATCCAGACGTGGCGGGTCGCCGGGTGCTTCTCGGCGCGCCGCACCGCGTCGGCGTCGGCCTTGGCCACCACCGCATCCACCCGGGCGGCCAACCGCCCTCGGGTCATCGACGGCCACCGCGCCGCCGTCGCGGCCAACTCGGCGTCCACGGCCGCCAGCACCTGGCGATCGGTGATCAGATCGGTGCGATAAACGATCGTGGCGAACAACCGGAAGTCGATCTCCCCGGCCCGAAAGACCTCACCCACCCGGGGCAGCCGTTCGCGCATCGCCCGCGCGTAGCGCACCTTAGCAGCGGCCAACCCCTGCCCGATCCGCAGCTGGGCCGCCACCTCCGCGGTCACCGCGGCCTCGGTGTCGACCGCCCAGTCCTCGCACTCCGAGCAGCGCGACAGCCGATACGCGACAGCCGATAGGCGAACAACTCCCCGATGGCCGCCAACTGCTCGGCCGCCGCCCGGTTCTCCACCCGCGCGAAGATACCGATCCGCTGCACCAGCGCCGCCGACTCAGGCGTCACCGACGGGTAGCACCGCTCCATCAGCTCATCGAACCAGGCGGTCGCGTCTTCGAACATATGTGTGAGAGTACACCGTCCGCCGACTCAGGCTTTTGGCAGGACCGCGACCTGTGGATAACGGCGCACCGGGCGTGCGCGGCCGTCAGTCGCCCTGCCGCACCCACGCGATGATGTACAGGGTCATCGCCGCCACCAGCGCGATCAGCACCCACTGCACGATCGCCTGGTCTATCCAGGACCCGGACGGCGGCGCCCCGGGCAGGATATTGCGCAGCGGCACGATGGCGAACAGGTTGGCCGCGTACCAGGTGGCGAACGGCGGCAGGAATTTACGTCGGCCCATCGCCATGGGAATCGCGACCAGCAGCGCCAGCGTGGGCAGGCTGATCAGCACCAGGCAGATTCCGAGGTCGAAGATCAGCGGCCCCTTGACCCGCTTCAGAGTGATGACGACGTCGCCGTTGTCGCTGCCCCGTTGCGTCGGCAGCGCCGCGGGGTCGCGGACGCGGTCGACGGTAATCTGCCAACCGTCCAGGGCCCCGGTGACTTCCACCCGGGCGGGCACCTTCTTCAGGTTGTCCCCGGGACCGACGAACGCGTCCGCGGAGATCGGCTCGGTGCGGTAGGAGTCGAACGGCCAATTCCCGGGATCGCCGTGCGCCTCCACGGTGGTGCTCAGTTGCGCCGGCGCCTTGCCCTTGGGGTAGTGCAGATCGCCCAGATCGCTTGTGGGATAAAGGCGCACCGCAACGTCATTAGCCAGGACGTCGAATCGGTTGTCGTACTGGGCAACTCCGGGATAGACCAGGACGTTGACCGAGAGCCGATTCGCGACGGGCTTGAGCTCCTCGAGGCGCAACTGCACGATGGTGGCGTCCCCGCCGCCCTGGCTCAGATCCAGCGGCGGCAGCGGCCCCTCGGAGCGCTGCAGGAAATGCACCCCGAACCGACAGCACGTAGACGATGACGACGCCCGCCAGGATGCACACCCCGATCGCGATCCGCGGCCTGTCCCGCTTCTTCGTCATGGGCGCTTGGGCTGCCACCGCCGTTGCTGCCATCAGGCCAACACCATTTGGGTTGCGCGGTGCGACATGTCGTCAGATGCTAGCGAACGGCGGGGTCCGGCGCGCGGTGAAATCTATTGTGCACCAAGTCATCACGTGGTCGTCACCGTGTCGCCATCCGCCGTTCACGCCTCGCCGGGTTTGCTAGTTCGAACCCACTTCGGTCACGCAGCGAAAGCCGATGTGGGTGGTCGCCGAGTCCTGCGACTGCGGCGAACGCGCCGCCGGGCGGTAGCGGTGGCAGTACTCCGGCGCGCACAAATGGCTGCCGCCCTTCAAGGTCTGGTTGACGCTCGGGTCGGCGGGGCCCGACGGGGCGCAGCAGGGCTTGGTCGCCGCCCCGATCCGGTGATGGGTGGAGAACTCGGTGGTGGTCCACTCCCAGACGTTGCCGATCATATCGAGCAGGCCAAACGCGTTGGGCGCGAAAGCGCCGACCGGCGAGGTGCCCACCCAGCCGAGCGCCCCGTCGTTGCGGTACGGGAAGCGGCCCTGCCAGGTGTTGGCCATCAGCCGGCCGTCGCTGGTGGGCTCGTCGCCCCAGGGGTTAGGTGGTGGTGGTCCCGGCGCGGGCGGCGTATTCCCACTCGGCCTCGGTGGGCAACCGCCGCCCCGCCCAGCGGGCGTAGGCCGCGGCGTCGGGGTAGGCCACCTGCACCACCGGATGGTCGGCGCGATCGGCGACGTCGCTGTCCGGCCCCAACGGGTGGCGCCAGCTGGCCCCGGGCACCCAGTGCCACCACTGCCTCCAGTCGCGCAGGTCCACCGGCCCCGGTGTGGGCAGGAAAACCATTGCACCCGGCTGTAATTGGGACGGGTCGGCGCCCGGGCACAGCGCCGGGTCGATCGGTTGCTCAGCCACCGTCACGTAGCCGGTGGCGGCGACGAACTCGGCGAACTGCGCGTTGGTCACCGGGTGGCGTTCGATCGCGAAGGGCCCCACCGTCACCGTGTGGATCGGCGCCTCTTCGGGATAGAAGCTCATCGAGCCCATCCGGAACGACCCACCCGGCAGGTCCACCAGCTCGCTGCGCACCCCATCAGGGTAGGACCCTGACGTGGCTCAGTCCGTGCGCCGGTACCAGGTGATCAGGAACAGGACCATCGACGTCACCAGCGCGATCAGCACCCAGAGCACCAGGGCCTGGTCCACCCGGGCTCCGGCGGGCGGTGACCCGGGCAGGAAGTTGCGGATGGGGATGACGGCGAACAACAGCGCCGCGAACCAGGTCACGAACGGCGGCAGAAAGCCCCGCTTGCCGGTCAGCATCAGCAGCGCGATGGTCAACGCCATGGCGGGCAGGGCGAACAGCACCAGGCAGATTCCCGCGTCGAAGATCGACGTGCTCTTCGACCGGTGCAGCGTGATGATGACGTTGTCGGCGCGGTCCGATTCCTGACTGGCTTCGCCGACCCGCTGCACGCTGACGTCCCAGCCGTCCAGCCCGCCGGTGACCTCCACCCGCGCTGGGATGTAGTGGCGCGCGCATCCCCTTGTCCCACAAGAACTTCGGCGGACATGGTGTCGGTGCGGTAGGAGTCGAACGGCCAGTCGTTGGGGTTGCCGTGCGCCTCGATGGTGGTCGCCACCTGCGCCGGTGACTTGCCGGCCGGATACTGCAGGTCGCCCAGGTCGTTCGGCGGGTCCATCCGCACCGCGGTGTCGGTGGTCAGCACGTCGAGGCGTTTGTCGAACATCGACTCCTCGGGGATCACCAGCACCTTGACCGTCAACCGGTTGGCGATGGTGTCCAGCTTCTCCAACCGCACCAGCACCACCGTGTCGCTGGTGGCGTTGAGGTCCGGCGGCTTGAGCGGCCCGGCCGTGCACACCGAAGAGCGAAAGAACGTACACGGCAACGAATCCCAGCACGAAGGCCGCGGCGATGACCGGGCGGCGGCGCGGGGGGCGCTTGATGGGTCATGTCATACCTCCAGAGAGGAATTCGGGCCCTAGAACAGGGATGCTAGCGAACTCGCCCCCGGTGCGCGGCTGCTTGGGAATTTCGTCATTTGTAGGTAATTTTCGCCCGCGCGCCGCGCTTGGGTACACCGCCCAGCGAAACCGTGCCGCCCGAACAGAC
Source organism: Mycobacterium lepraemurium (assembly GCA_002291465.1). Classification (GTDB taxonomy): domain Bacteria; phylum Actinomycetota; class Actinomycetes; order Mycobacteriales; family Mycobacteriaceae; genus Mycobacterium; species Mycobacterium avium. Next base: position 3,647,273 of record CP021238.1, read on the forward strand.
CGGGCCCGCCGCCCGGCGGGGACGTCGCACTCGTTCATCCGACGTTTGTTTGCCTGTTCATCCGGTCGCGATACATCTCGGTACCCGGACTGTCAAGGAGCTCTCGTCGTGATGCGCACCCGATCGCGGTCATCGCCGGCGTGCTGATGGCAACCACCCTGGTGGTCTCGGCGTGCGGAGAGACGCCCGCCAGCCTGCCCTACACCGCCGGGGCCAAGGTCGATTGCGGCGGCAAGCAGGCCCTGTCCGCCAGCGGCTCCACCGCGCAGGCCAACGCGATGACCCGGTTCATCGCCGCCTACCGCACCGCGTGCCCGGGACAGACGCTCGACTACACCGCCAACGGGTCGGGCAACGTAATCGCCGACTTCCTCGTGGGCAGAACGGATTTCGCGGGGTCCGGACACGCCGTTGTCGGGCGACCAGTATGCCGCCGCCAAGCGACGCTGCGGCGGAGCCGACGCCTGGAACCCGCCGGTGGTGTTCGGCCCGCTGGCCATCACCTACAACCTGGCCGCGGTCGACTCGTTGGTGCTCGACGCGCCCACCCTGGCCAAGATCTTCAACGGCACCATCACCCGCTGGGACGATCCGGCCCTGGCCCTGCTCAACGCCTCCATGCCGGCCGAGGATATTCGCGTCGTCTACCGCAGCGACGGCTCGGGCACCACCGACAACTTCCAGGCCTACCTGCAGTCGGCCGCCGGCGGAGTGTGGAACAAGGGCGCGGGCAAGACCTTCAACGGCGGCGTGGGCACCGGCGCCGTCGGCAACACCGGCACCGCCGCGGCCGTCAAGAGCACCGAGGGTGCGATCAGCTACAACGAATTGTCCTTCGCGCTGCAGCAGGGCCTGTTCGCCGCCGAGATCAAGACGCCGACGAGCCGCCGATCGCTGCGTCCGGTGCGGATCGGCACAGACATCTTCGGCAAGACGATCAAGGGCGCCCGGATCGTCGGCACCGGCAACGACCTGGTGCTCGACCTGATCGTCGTTCTACAACCCCGCCCAGCCCGACGTCTACCCGATCGTGTTGGCCACCTACGAGATCGTGTGCTCGAAATACCCGGGCTTCGACGTGGCCAAGGCGGTCAAGGCGTTCCTGCAGGCCGCCATCGGGCCCGGGCAGGTCGAGTTGGCCAGAACCAGCTACATCCCGCTGTCGGCGGACTTTCAAGCCAAGGTGTCCGGCGCCGTCGACGCGATCAGCTCACCGCAGGAGCCCAACCCGGACTGACCGTCGCGGCTTCCGCCACGCGAAAAGGCAAGGGCGATCTCGGTTTCCACGTCTCGATAGGGCCGGCCGGACAGGTCGAGGGTGACCCGGGCGATGGTGCCGCCGGTGAACACGAACGGCGCCTTGAACCGGCTGGACACCCCCGATCCGCTGTTGCGGCCCACGGTGATTCCGGCACCCGCCAGCCCGAACGTCCCCGGGTGGGTGCTCACCCCGGCCAGGGTGCCGACGACCTCGTCGTCGATGAACAGCGTCAGGTCACCGAGCGGGGTGTGGCTGTCGGGGACCGTCCCCGTCCGTGCATAGCTGGCGCCGAACAGATGCCTGCCCAGCGGCACGGGCACCGACGAGGAGACCTCCTGCTGCTGGCGTTCGCCGAGGAAGTTGTAGACATAGTGCAGCCGCCCGTCCTAGATGAACAGCACGTGCCCGCCGTGCGCCCCGCCTTGCTTGAATAGCACCCCCTCGGCGCCGGTGGTGTCGACGGTCGCCTCGGCCAGCACCGAGAACGATCGGCCGCGGATCTCGGCGGCGGCGCCGATGCCGACGTCGGCGCAGTCGGGGTAGTAGACATGGCTGTCCCATTCGCCGACCAGGTACGGCCGGGACCGGGCCATGGTCTCCAGGATGTTCAGGTCCGACAACGGCAGCCCGTTTGTACCTGGCCGCCTCCGCGAACCACAACGCCTTGAGTTCTTCGAGTTTGTCCGGGTTTTCGGCGGCCAGGTTTTCGGCGGCCAGGTCGTGGCATTGGCTGCGGTCGGCCGCGATGTGGAACAGCTCCCAGCGGTCGGCGTCGAAGTGCGACCAGCCGACCGGGGTGGCCGCGTGCACGGTGTTGGCGAACCAGCCCTCACGCCAGATGCCGCGGGTGCCCAGCATGGTGTAGAACTGGGTGGTCTTTCCGGTATCGGCGTTCGGATCGTCAAGGGCCGCTTTGAAACTCACGCCGTCCAGCGGCTTCTGGGCGATCCCCTTGACGGTTTCCGGCGGGTACATGCCCAGCAGGTCGTACACGGTCGGGGTGATGTCGCAGACGTTGACGTAGTTGTCGCGGATCTCGCCGTGCGCGGCGATTCCGTTGGACCAGGAGATGATCGCCGTGTCGGCGATGCCGCCCTCGTGCGAGGCGTACCGCTTGTACAGCTTGTAGGGGGTGTTGAACGCCATCGCCCAGCCGATCGGGTAATGGTTGTAGGTCTGCGGCCCGCCAAGCTGATCGAACAGCTTCATGCTTTCCTCGACGGTGTCGATGTAGCCGTTGAAGAACTTGCCCTCGTTGACCGATCCGTTCGGGCCAGCCTAGCCGCTGGCGCCGTGGTCGGAGATCACCACGGTGATGGTGTTGTCCAACTGGCCCGATTCCTCGAGATAGTCCAGGATCCGGCCGATCTGGGCGTCGGTGTAGCTCAGGAAGCCGGCGAACACCTCGGCCATCCGGGCTAACAGCTTCTTCTCCTCGTCGTTCAGCGAGTCCCACGGCCGCACCGTGTCCTGCAACGGCCAGGGCTCGCCGCTCGGCCCCGTCACGTCCAGATACGGTTTCACCGGCGACAATTCGGTGTCGTCCGGCACGATCCCCATCGCCTTCTGCCGCTCCAGCACCACCTCGCGGTAGCGCTCATACCCCATGCCGAAGCGGCCGGCGTAACGGTCGGCCCATCCCTTGAACACGTGATGCGGCGCGTGCCCGGCGCCCGGGCACACATAGGAGAACCAAGGCTTTTCCGGCGCAATCACTTTGGCGTCGCGGATGAACTCGATCGTCTTGTCGGCGAGGTCCTGGAGAGGTGATAGCCGTCCTCCGGGGTGGCCGGCGGGCTCACCGGATGGTTGTCGTAGACCAGGTCCGGGTACCACTGATCGGTCTCGCCGCCCAGGAAGCCGTAGAACCGCTCGAAGCCGCGCGAGGTCGGCCAGTGCCGCTTGGTCGAGGCCATGTTGGATTCTTCCAGCGGCGTCAGGTGCCACTTGCCGACACAGTAAGTGTTGTAACCGTGTTCGGCAAGCGCCTCGGACAGCAGCGCGGTGTCGAACGGGATGCGGCCGTTGGCGTTGGGGAAGCCCTCGGTGAACTCCTCGATGGTGGCCATGCCGACGGTCGTGGCGTTGCGACCGGTGAGCAACGCCGCCCGGGTCGGCGAGCACAGCTCGGTGGTGTGGAACTGCGAGAGCCGGACGCCGCGTTCGGCGATGCGCGACATGGCCGGCATCTCCACCAGACCGCCGAAGCAGTCCCACGTCGCGATCCCGGTGTCGTCCCAGACCAGATACAGGATGTTGGGCGCGTTCGGCGGGGCGGTCGGCGCGGCGTAGGGTCCCCAGTCCGGTTCGGAATCCCGGATGTCGAGCTCGACCCGGCCGGAAAATTCCGCGGATTGCCCCGAACCAGCCACCATCGTCAGCCTCACTCTCGTCGCGGACTCGCCGCGCGTCGCGTGCAGACTACACCCGGGTCCGGGCGTTTCGGTGCCTCTTGCGGTGAGGGGTTACTTCGCCTTTTCCAGGATTTCGACCAGCCGCCAACGCTTGGTCGCCGACGTCGGGCGGGTCTCCATCAGCGAGACGCGGTCGCCGATCCCGGCGATGCTGTTCTCGTCGTGCGCCTTGACCTTCTTGGTGGTCCGGATGATCTTGCCGTACAGCGGGTGCTTCACCCGATCCTCCAGCTCGACCACGATGGTCTTCTGCATCTTGTCGCTCACCACGTAGCCGATGCGGGTCTTGCGCCGGCCCTGCACCTTGGGGTTGGGCGGAGTGTGCTTGGGCCCCTTGGCATCTGCGTCCTTGGACGCGGCTGTGGCGGCCTTCTTGGGGGCGGCCTTCTTCGCTTCTGCCATCACGATTCCTTACCGTCCGGCCCGCTTGCCAGGTCCAGTTCACGTTCCCGCAGCACGGTGTAGACGCGCGCGATCTCCTGACGCACCGTGCGCAGCCGGCGGTTGTTGGTCAGCTGCCCGGTCGCCATCTGGAAACGCAGATTGAACAGCTCTTCCTTGGATTCGCGCAACCGCTCGGTCAGCTCGTCGTCGGTGAGCTCACGCAGTTCGCCAGGCGAAATTCCCACTGCCATCAGAACTGATCCTCTCGGGTCACGATGCGGGCCTTGATCGGCAACTTGTGGATCGCGCGGGTCAGCGCCGCCCGGGCGGTCTGCTCGTGGGGGTAGCTGAGCTCGAACAGCACCCGGCCCGGCTTGACGTTGACCACCCACCACTCCGGCGAGCCCTTACCCGAACCCATCCGGGTCTCGGCGGGCTTCTTGGTCAGCGGGCGGTCGGGGAAGACGTTGATCCACACCTTGCCGCCACGCTTGATGTGCCGGTTGATCGCGATACGCGCGGACTCGATCTGCCGGTTGGTGACGTAGGCGTGCTCCAGCGCCTGGATGCCGTAGTCACCGAAGTTCACCGCCGTGCCGCCGCTGGCGATGCCGCGCTGGCGGGGGTGGTGCTGCTTGCGGTGCTTGACCTTGCGGGGAATCAACATGATTCAGCTCTCCGTGCTTTGCGGTTCGGCGGCGGGCGCGGCCTCGGCGAGTTGCCTGGCCGCGGTGCTCTCGTCGACGCTCGCGGCCGCGCGGCCGGCCTCGGTGCCGGTGGCCGTGGTGCCCGACGCGCCATTGCGCCGGGGGCGGGTGCCCGACGGGCGCTCGCGGCGCGGACGCTCGGCGCCCGCCGGGGCGGCAGCGGCCGATTCGCGCTTGCCACCGACGACGTCTCCCTTGTAGATCCACACCTTCACACCGATCCGGCCGAAGGTGGTCTTGGCCTCGTACAGACCGTAGTCGATGTCGGCGCGCAACGTGTGCAGCGGCACCCGGCCCTCGCGGTAGAACTCCGAGCGGCTCATCTCGGCGCCGCCGAGCCGGCCGGAGCACTGCACCCGGATGCCCTTGACGTTGGGCTGCCGCATCGCCGACTGGATGGCCTTGCGCATCGCGCGACGGAACGCCACCCGGTTGCTCAACTGCTCGGCCACGCCCTGGGCCACCAATTGTGCTTGCGACTCGGGGTTTCTCACCTCGAGGATGTTGAGCTGCACCTGCTTGCCGGTCAGCGTCTCCAGGTCGGCGCGGATCCGGTCGGCCTCGGTGCCGCGGCGGCCGATGACGATGCCGGGACGCGCGGTGTGGATGTCCACCCGGACCCGGTCGCGGGTGCGCTCGATCTCCACGTCGGCGATACCGGCCCGCTCCAGGCCGGTCGACAGCAGCCGGCGGATGGCGACGTCCTCCTTGACGTAGTCCGCGTACTGCTTGTCGGCATACCAGCGGGACTTCCAGTCGGTGGTTATGCCGAGGCGGAAGCCGTGCGGATTAATCTTCTGGCCCACTAGTCTGAGCCTCCCTTCGCGTCAGAAGTCTCAGCCGTCTTCGCCGGTGCCTTCTTGGCCGCGGTCTTCGCGGGTGCCTTCTTGACCGAGGCCTTCTTGTCCGGCGCCTTGGCGGAGGCCTTGCTGGCCTCGGCGCGGCGGGTCCTGGACGACTTCGCCGAACGCTGGTCCTTGGCCGGCCGGCTTTCCACCACCACGGTGATGTGACTGGTGCGCTTGCGGATTCGGAACGCACGCCCCTGCGCGCGCGGACGGATGCGCTTGGCGGTCGGACCCTCGTCGGCGTAGACGGTGGCGACCACCAGGGTGGCCGGGTCCAGCCCATTGTTGTTCTGCGCGTTGGCCGCGGCGCTGGCGATCACCTTGGCCACCGGTTCACTGGCGGCCTGCGGCGCCCACCGCAGGATGTCGAGTGCGTCGGTCACCGAGCGGCCGCGCACCAGGTCGATCACCCGGCGTGCCTTTCTCGGCGACACCCGCACGAAGCGTGCCTTGGCCACCGCCGAAGGGAATTCCGTTGTGGTCATCGCCGTTTGGCCTTCCGGTCGTCCTTGATATGCCCCTTGAAGGTGCGGGTGGGCGCGAATTCACCAAGCTTGTGGCCGACCATCGCCTCGGTGACGAACACCGGCACGTGCTTGCGTCCGTCGTGCACGGCGAAGGTGTGCCCGATGAAGTCAGGAATGATCGTGGAACGCCGCGACCATGTCTTGATGACCTGTTTGGTGTTCTTCTCGTTCTGCGCGTCCACCTTCTTGAGCAGGTGGCCGTCGACGAACGGGCCCTTCTTCAGGCTGCGCGGCATGTGCTACTCCTGAACTTCCATCTCGCGCTAGCGACCGTGCTTCTTGCCGGTGCGCCGGCGCCGGACGATGAGTTTGTTGCTGGCCTTGTTCGGGTGGCGGGTGCGGCCCTCCGGCTTGCCCCACGGGCTCACCGGGTGGCGACCACCGGAGGTCTTACCCTCACCACCACCGTGCGGGTGGTCCACCGGGTTCATCACCACACCGCGGACGGACGGGCGCTTGCCCTTCCACCGCATGCGGCCGGCCTTGCCCCAGTTGATGTTGGCCTGTTCGGCGTTGCCGACCTCGCCGACGGTGGCGCGGCAGCGCACGTCGACCCGGCGGATCTCGCCGGACGGCATCCGCAGCGACGCGTAGCTGCCCTCCTTGCCGAGCAGCTGGATGCTGGACCCGGCCGACCGGGCCAGCTTGGCGCCACCGCCGGGCCGCAGTTCCACCGCGTGGATCACGGTACCGGCCGGGATGTTGCGCAACGGCAGGTTGTTGCCGGGCTTGATGTCGGCGTTGGGACCCGACTCCACCACGTCGCCCTGCGAGAGTCCCTGCGGCGCAATGATGTAACGCTTCTCGCCGTCCAGGAAGTGCAGCAGCGCGATGTTGGCGGTCCGGTTGGGGTCGTACTCGATGTGCGCGACCTTGGCGTTGACGCCGTCTTTGTCGTTGCGGCGGAAGTCGATCACCCGGTAGGCGCGCTTGTGGCCGCCGCCCTTGTGGCGGGTGGTGATGCGGCCGTGCGCGTTGCGGCCTCCGTGACCGTGCAGCGGACGCACCAGCGACTTCTCCGGGGTGGAACGAGTGACCTCGGAGAAATCCGACACGCTGGCGCCGCGACGGCCCGGGCTCGTCGGCTTGTACTTACGAATTGCCATGTCTAATCAGGTCTTTCGGGTCGTTGGCCTAGGCAGGTGCCCCGAACAGATCGATCGGCTTGCTGCCCGGCGCCAGGGTGACGATGGCCCGCTTGGTGCTCTTGCGCTTGCCGAAACCGGTGCGAGTGCGCTTGCGCTTGCCCTGCCGGTTCGCGGTGTTCACCGAGGCGACCTTGACCGAGAAGATCTTCTCGATGGCGATCTTGATCTGCGCCTTGTTCGAGTCGGGGTGCACCACGAACGTGTACACGTTGTCGTCGAGCAACGAATAGGACTTCTCCGAGATCACCGGAGCCAAGATGATGTCGCGGGGGTCCGTGACGGTCGCCATCAGGCCGAAACCTCCTCGGGAGTACCGGTGTTGGCCGCGATGTAGGCGCGCAGCGCCTCGATGCTGAACACCACGTCATCGGCGCGCAGCACGTCGTAGGTGTTGAGCTGGCCGGGAGCTAGGATGTGCACACCGGGCAGGTTGCGCACGCTCTTGGCGCCGGCCTCGTCGCTGCGGCCGATCACTACCAGCACCTGCTTGCGCTCGGTCAGCGTGCCCAGGAACGCCTTGGCGCTCTTGGTCGACGGGGTCTGGCCGGACACCAGCTCGGTGATCGCGTGGATGCGCCCGTTGCGGGCCCGGTCGGACAGAGCGCCACGCAGCGCGGCGGCGATCATCTTCTTGGGCGTGCGCTGGCTGTAGTCGCGCGGCTTGGGGCCGTGCACCACGCCACCGCCGGTGAACTGCGGAGCGCGCGTCGAACCCTGACGGGCCCGGCCGGTTCCCTTCTGCCGGTACGGCTTACGGCCACCGCCGCTGACGTCGCCGCGCGTCTTCGTCGAGTGCGTGCCCTGACGCGCCGCCGCCCGCTGCGCGGTCACCACCTGGTGCATCAGCGCGATGTTGGCGGGGGCGTCGAACAATTCGGCCGGCAGCTCGATCGAACCCTCGACCTTGCCGCCCGGCGCCTTCACGTCAAGCTTGAGTGCCATTACTTCTCACCTCGTTTGACCGCGCTGCGGACCATGACGAGTCCGCCGGTGCGGCCGGGGACCGCGCCGTTGATCAGCAGCACGCCGTTCTCGGTATCGACCTTGTGCACCAACAGGTTCTGGACCGTCACCCGGTCGTTGCCCATCCGGCCGGCCATCCTGGTGCCCTTGAACACCCGGGCGGGGGTGGCGCAGCCGCCGATGGAACCCGGCCGCCGGTGCACCGCCTGGGCGCCGTGGCTGGCGCCCTGACCGCGGAAGCCGTGCCGCTTCATGGTACCGGCGAAGCCCTTGCCCTTGGAGGTTCCGGTGACGTCGACGTAGCTGCCGTCGGTGAAGATCTCCGCCGTCAGCTCCTGGCCGACCTGGTATTCGGCCGCCGCGTCCGGGTTGTCCAGCCGCAGCTCGGCCAGAAACCGGCGCGAGTTGATGCCCGCCGCGGCGTATTGACCGGTCACCGGCTTGTTCACCTTGCGCGGACTGATCTCGCCGTACGCCAGCTGCACCGCGCTGTAGCCGTCCTGCTCGGGCGTGCGGATGCGGGTCACCACGTTCGGCCCGGCCTTGACCACCGTCACCGGCACGACCCTGTTGTTCTCGTCGAATACCTGCGTCATGCCCAGCTTGGTACCGAGAATGCCCTTACGCGCCATTGCTCTGTAACTCCACTACCGGATGTTGACGTCAACACTGGCCGGAAGGTCGATGCGCATCAGCGCGTCGACGGTCTTCGGCGTCGGGTCGAGGATGTCGATCAGCCGCTTGTGCGTACGCATCTCGAAGTGCTCCCGCGAGTCCTTGTACTTGTGCGGGGAGCGGATGACGCAATACACGTTCTTCTCGGTCGGCAGCGGAACCGGCCCTACGACGCTGGCACCCGTGCGGACGACGGTCTCGACGATCTTGCGCGCCGAGGCGTCGATAGCCTCATGGTCGTAGGCCTTAAGCCTGATGCGGATCTTCTGTCCCACCACGCTTCTCCTACCCTCACTCCGCGTTGAGGCCCGGTGTCCGGGCTCAACTAATCCGTGTCCTCAGTGCCACCGGCGCGCCGATCGGGCCGGCCAACTCTGGGCCGATCGAGCGTTACGCCGGATTGTGCGCCACTGTTTACCTGTCGTGGTCCACCGGCCCCCGCGGTCGGGCGTGTCACCCTCACGCAGCCTCATCGGCGCAAATTTCGGGATCGAAATTCGTCGCTCTCAAAGGATGGGACCGGACGCGCCCGTTTAGACGCTGGTCGTATACCCGACCAGGCGCAAAACCCGGCTCAAGGCAACCTGGACAGTATGCCTCAGACCCCGGCTCGAACAAAATTCGGCCGTCAGGCACATGCGGATTCGACCCTCGCCGCCCTGGCCCGGGCGGACTGGACGTGCAGGAAGCCGTCCACCGCCGCCAGGGCGCACTCGCGGTAGTCGAAATCGGGCAGGGTGGACAGCCGGCCCAGCACCAGCGGGCCGATCAGCAGGGCGATCGCCCGGGACCGGTCCATCTCCCCCAGTTCGGCGGCCTCCGGGCTGTCGTAGATGACGTCGAACGACTCGGAGTACTGCTGGGCGATGCGCTCGCGCAGCGTGGTGATCGCCACGCTGTCGTCGGCGCGGGGTTGCGGCCACGCCTCCAGGTCGCGGCCCAGCGCCAGCCAGGTCATGGCCGTCATCATGGTCGGGGCCTGGGCGACGGCCTCGGCCTGGGCCAGTACCACCGCGACCAGCCGGTCGCGCAGCGACCCCTCGGCGGGCGGGGTGGGCGAGGCCGGGATCAGGCTGTTGAACGCCGCCGCCAGCAGATCGTTTCCGCTCGGGAAGTGCCGGTACAGCGTCGCCCGGGCCACGTTGGCGGTGCGGGTGACCGCGTCGACCGTCACCGCGCTGGGACCACCGGCACGCAGCAGCGTGACGGCGGCTTCGAGCAGCCGGGCCCGCGACCGGGCGGACCGTGGATCGGACGTCGGGGCGGAAATTGTGCGCCACCTCACTGTATTGCGAACCGTATTGCCAACGAGACCATCGGTCGAGCTACGAGACTATCGGTCTGGATGGGCCCGGCAATAGCCCCCCGGGTGGGGCGTCACCGCACGAATTCCGCGGCCCGGTGCCCGATCATCACGATGGTGGCGTGCGGGCCGCGGCTGGTGATGGCGGGCAGCACCGAGCCGTCGATCACCCACAGGTTGTCGATGCCGCGGACCCGGCACCGCGGGTCGACGACCGCCCGCGGGTCGCCGTCGACACCCATCGGCGCCGTGCCGCAAAGGTGTTGGGAGGTCGACCAGATGGCCGCCGCGGCATCGGTTGTGCCGCCGGCCAATTCGCGGGCCAACTCGGCGCCGCGGGCCAGCGCGGCGACGTCGCCGGGCTCGCTGTCGTAGCGGTGCTCGATGCGGGGCGGCACGGCGGGATCGGCCGACACCAGCGTCAGGCAACCCCGCGCGCGGGGTTGCATCAGCGCCACCCCGAGGTGCGGCCAGTCGGCGTGCCCGGCGGTGCCGTCGCCGGTCATCGCCACGAACCCGCTGGTGTACGGCCTGATCTCAAGATCGTCGGCGGTGCTGAGCACCACCTCGAGCGCCGGCCGTCCGGGGGCCACCGGCCAATCGGTAGGCAGCACCCATTCGGCGTGATCGCTGAACGACGTCCCCACCGGCAGCGCCACGCGCACCGGCACCCCGCCGGCGCGCAGCATGCCCGGCTCGCCGATGCCGGACAGCATCAGCAGGTGCGCTGTTTCAATGGCGCCGGCGCACAACACGATTCGGTCGGCGGTCAGCGTAGCCCGGCCGTGCGGGCCGACCACGTCGGCGCCCCGGGCGACGGTGCCTGCCAAACGCAGCCGCGCCACCCGGGTGTGCGCCTGCACGCGCAGGTTGGGCCGGCTCAGCGCGGGGATCAGATACCCCGCACCCGAGCCCTTGCGGACGCCGTCGACGATGTGCAGCGGGACCGCGCCTATCCCCGAAACCGGTTGGGCCGCAGCGTCATTGAGATCGTCGATCCAGCCGAATCCGGCGCGCCGCGCGGCGTCGATGAAACGCTCTGTGGTTCCGGTCATTTCGCGGGTACGGCGGACCAGGATGGGGCCGCTGCGGCCGTGCGCGGGTCCGTCGAAGTCCAGGTCGGTCTCGATGGCGCGGAAGCTGTCCAGCACGTCCGACCATGCCCAGCCCGGCAGGCCGAAGCGGTCGAAATCGCGGGGCAGCCCGCGGCAGAAGTAGCCGCCGTTGATCGCGCCGGAGCCGCCGATGGTGGCGCCGCGCACCAGCGGGTGCCGGCGGGCGGGCCGCTCGGTGAGCTGGGTCTGGTATCGGCGCACCAGCGGGCTGCCGACGCCGATCGGCAATTGCAGCCCGTTGGCGGTCCGGGCGAGCAGCGCCGGGTCGTCGAGGGCCGGGCCCGCCTCGACCACGGTCACCGTGCACCGCGGATCGGCGGAAAGACGTTCGGCGACAACCGATCCGGCGCTGCCGGCGCCGACTATCAGCACATCGCTGTGCGAGACGGCGTTATTCAAGGGCGAGGGCTAACTCCGGATCTGGGGTTTGAGAGCGCGCGCGTTGCGCTCCCGTAGCACACCCCACCACAACCCGAGCCCGTACGCCAGGTCGTCCACCCGCTTGAGCACCAGATAGGTCGGCAGCCCGATCGGTTCGACGTCGTCGCCGACGGCGTCGCGGCGGCGCAGCCAGTCGACCACCCCGTCCATCACGGCCGCCACCAGCACCACCCGTCTGAAGTGGCGCGACATGGTGGCGGCCAGCAGTGCCAGCGGCCAGTAGTGCCGGCACAGCGCCGAGGCCAGCTGCAGCGCCGCCGACCACAGGCCGCGGCCGGCCGCCGTCACCACGTCGGTCATCGACGTCTCGGCGCTGCGCATCGCCCGGGCGATCCGCCGGCCCGTCAGGACGGCCAGCAGCAGGGAGGCCAGCCGCGACAGCGTGGAAGCGAAGGCCATCAGGATCCAGGTCATCAGCGCCCAGCCGGAGATCACCACCGGTGCTGTCTTGTCCGGGTGGCGCACCGACAGCGGGGCCGCCGATCCGCCGTAAAACGCTTTGCGCGCAAGCCAATCCCGCAATTCGGTGCGGTGGTCGTGGCCCACCAGGGCGATGGGCTCATAGCGCAGCCGGACCCCCGCTTCGATCAGCCGCCAGCACAGGTCGACGTCCTCGCCGGACTGCAGCGTCTCGTCGAATCCGCCGATCTCGCGGATCGCCGAGCACCGGCAGATGATCGCCGCGCTGGGCACGTAGGACACCGTGCTGTGCGGCAGCACCGGCGCCTCGCGCTCACCAAGGTCGAGCGAGGAGTGCACCGCCTCATAGCGGGCCACCACGTTCTCGCTGTGCGACAGGCCGACGATGCGCGGCGCGACCAGCCCGACGGTCGGATCGCAGAAATGGCCGAGCAGCGCTTCCAGCCAGCCCCGGCGCGGCGCGACATCGGAGTCCAGGAAGGCGACGAAGTCCGTCCGGCAGGCCGCCAGCCCCGTGTTGCGCGCGGCCGCCGGTCCCTTGGTGCGGTGGTGGCGCAACACCTCGATGTCGCAGTGCGCGCCGACGAAGTCTTCCGGCTCGATCGGCGGAAACGATCCGTCGTCCACCACCACCACGCGCAGACCGCGCAGCGAGCTCACCAGGCGCCGCACGCCAGAAAGGTTGTCCCGAACCGGAATTACCACGGTGACGTCGTGGTGCGAGGGCCCGCCCGCGGGCCGCGGATGAGCCACGGTGGCGTCCAGCAGGGTGCGGGCCAACTGCGCGCTGACGTCGTCGCGGACCTTCAGCCGGCCGTCGCACAGCAAATCCTGGGCGGCCGGGGCCAGCTTCAGCAGGCGGGTCGGCGACCCGCCGAGCAGTGCCGAGCCGTCGCCGAGCACCCGCACCCGGCGATCGACCTGGACGGCGAACCCGTCCGGCAACCGCGGCGCCGGCGCGGTCATGCGAGCATCCCGTCGGGCCCGGGCCGCCACCGGGCGACCCGGCGGACGCACTCGTTCACCATCTCGGACAGGATGCGCTCGCCCTCGGCGGCGGTGGCGGTGGTCGGGTCGCCCAGCACGCCGACCGGGCTGACCGCCGCCACTCCCCCGCGGCGCATCGATCCCAGCAACTCGGGCAGCGGCACCCGGTTGCCGGCCTGCCACTGCCCGGTGCGGACCTCGGCGGGCGAGATATGCAGCAACACCGATGTTTCGGTATGACCGGCGTGGGCGTCACCGCCGGCGGCCACACACGGGCACCATCCGGCGTCGCGGCCCTCGGCGCGCAGCGTGCCCACCGCGCGGCCCAGCGCGGCGACGTTGCCGCCGTGGCCGTTGACGAAGACGACGCGCTGCGCCCAGCCGGCCGCCGAGCGGCCGTACTCTATCAGCAGCAGCGTCAGCGCCTCGGTGCCGATGGAGACGGTCCCGACAAAGCTCTGGTGCTCGCCGCTGGCGCCGTAGGCGATGGCCGGCGCCACCAGCCACCCGTCCCCCAGCCGCGGCGCGGCCCGGCCGGCCACCGCCGTCGCGATGCAGGTGTCGGTGTCCAGCGGCAGGTGCGGACCGTGTTGCTCGGTCGACCCCAGTGGAACCAGCAGCGAGACCGCCGTGCCGGACAGCTGGCTCGACGTCACGGTTCCCAATTCGCCGCGTACGGACACTCGGTGATGGTAGGACGAATTCACCTGGCGTGCACCAATTGTTGAGGCGGGAAAATAACTTTTTTCTCCGGCCGTTCATCGGGCGTTCGAACGGTGGGCTCGTTCGTCACAGTTACCCCGCCCGTACCAGGATTACCGCGGCCGTCAAATAATCCCGGCCAAGCCGCCCCGGGTGGCCCGGCTTTGCTCAGCCGGCCGGCGGCACGCCCGGCGCCCGGGTGAACCCGGGCGGCACCAGGATGTCGCTCGGCCCGAGATCGTGCACCGAGGAATGCCCCAGACCCATCAGCGCCGAGTCGATACCCCCGCGCAGGATGTCGAGGACGTTCTCCACCCCCGCCTGGCCAGCGGCGGCCAGGCCCCACAGGTAGGCCCGGCCGATCATCACCGCGCGCGCCCCCAGCGCCACCGCCTTCACGACGTCGCTGCCGCGCCGGACACCACCGTCCAGCAACACCTCGATCTGATCGCCGACCGCCTCGGCGATCGCGGGCAGGGCGCGAATCGACGCCGGCGTGCCGTCCAGGTTGTTGCCGCCGTGGTTGGACACCGAGATGGCCGAAACCCCGGCATCCACCGCCCTTTTGGCGTCGTCCACGCGCACCACGCCCTTGAGCATGAACGGCCCGCCCCACAGCTCACGCAGCCAGCCGATGTCCTCCCAGGTCGGCGGGGGCGTGCCCATCCACTCGCCGTAGGCGGCGAAGAACGGCGGGCCGGGCTCGCCGCGGCGGCCCTGGTTGGGCACCCGCAACTCCGGCGGCCGCAGCGTCTTGCCGAACTTCCACAGCCAGCGGGGCTTGAACGCCGCCTCCGGGGACAACCGCAGGATGGTGCGCAGGTTCATCTCCTCGGGGATCTTGGGGCTGCCCCAGTCCCGCCCGTGCGAGAACGACCAGTCGGTGGTGGCGATCAGCCCGACCGCGCCGGCCTGCCGGACCCGCTCCACCCGCTCGGCGATTGCGTCGCGCCCACCCAGCCAGTACACCTGGAAGAACACCTTGGGGTTCACCGCGATGACTTCCTCGATCGGCTTGCTGGCGAACGAGGACAGGCCCATCGCGGTGCCGCGGGCCGCCGCGGCGCGCGCGACGGCGACCTCGCCGTCCGGGTCGACGGCCTGCACACCGGTCGGCGAGATCAGCACCGGCATCGAGATCTCTTGTCCCATAACGGTTGTCGTCAGCTCACGCTTGGCCGGAGCGCCGACGACATGCGGGGCGAAACCGAGTTCGCCGAACGCTTCGACGTTGTCGGAGACCGTTATTCCCTTTTCGCTGGCCGCGATCAGGGCCGCATAAACGGATTTCGGCAACCGCCGCTTGGCCCGTTGCTGGGCGATGGCGACGGTTTCAAACCATTCGTCGGCCACGGTCAGACCGGGCTTTCGTTGCACAACCGGACCGGCGGCGCGGCGGGGGTCAGGACCGACGGCCACACCGAGAGGGTGAGTGGCACGGGTTGGCGGATGCGCTTGCCGCGGGAGTGGTCGGCCCGGGGTCGGGGCGCCTCGCGGTCGCCCGCCAGCGCCACCGCGCTGTGGCCCTGCACGCACTCGGGGTCCGGGCCGTCCAGCGGCAGGTCGGTGAAGAACTTGGCCGCCATGCACCCGCCCCGGCAGCTGTCGTAGTGCCCGCAGTTGCCGCAGGCGCCCGCCGACTGCGGTTCGCGCAGCTCGCGGAACAGCGGGGCGTTCTTCCACACGTTGTCAAAACCGCTATCGCTCAACACGTTTCCGGCCAGGAAGCGGTCGTGGATGGCGAACGGGCAGGCGTACACGTCGCCGACCGGGTCGATCAGGCAGACGACGCGGCCCGCGCCGCACATGTTCAGCCCGGCCAGCGCGCCGGACTGGCCGAGCGGGGCCAGGTGGAAGAACGAGTCGCCGGTGAGCACCCGTTCCCCCTTGGCGACCAGCCAGTCATACAGTTGCACCTGCTGGTCGGCGGTGGGGTGCAGCTCGTCCCAGACGTCGGCGCCGCGGCCGGACGGGCGCAGCCGGGTGATGCGCAGCGTGGCCCCGTAACGGCTTGCCAGCGCGGCGAATTCGTCTAGCTGCCCGACGTTGTGCCGGGTGACGACCACCGAGATCTTGGCGCCCCCGTTCTGGGTGAAGCCAGCGTCGGCGAGGTTTTGCAGCGCGCGCACCGCCATGTCGAACGAGCCGGGCCCGCGCACCGCGTCGTTGACCTCGGCGGTGGCGCCGTCCAGCGAGATCTGCACGTCCACGTAGTCACTGGCCGCCAGCCGGGCGGCCACCTCGGGCGTGGTCCGGACCCCGTTGGTGGAGAACTTCACGCCGACGTGGTGTGCGGTAGCGTAGTCGACCAGTTCCCAAAAGTCCGGCCGCACAGTGGGTTCCCCGCCACCGATGTTGACGTAGAAGACCTGCATGCGTTCCAGCTCGTCGATGATATCCATGCACTGACGGGTGGACAGCTCGCGCGGGTCGCGCTTGCCCGACGAGGACAGGCAGTGCACGCAGGCCAGGTTGCAGGCGTAGGTGAGCTCCCAGGTCAAGCAGATGGGCGCGTCGAGGCCGTGCTCGAACTGCTCGATCAGCCGGGGCACAGGGGCCGCTGTGGTCATGGATGGTCCTCCCGGGGCACCAGCATGTTGGAGTCGGCGAGCACGCCCAGCGCGTGCAGGTACGGCGCCTGCCCGGCGTCGTCGATGCCCGCCGCGCGGCATGCGCACCGGACATCAGGGTACTCGGCCAACGACTGCACCACCGTGAGGATGGTGCGGTTCTTCAGAAACGACAGCTTGCGGGTGCCGAAGTGGTAGAGCAGCGCGCCGAACGGTTCCGGCCGCACCGCCACCTGCGGGTGCAGTCTCCAGCCGCGGTCAGGATCGAAGGCGGCACCGGCCGCGCGAGCCTGCGCGGACGCCGGCACGGTCAGTAGACCCCGCACATGCCGTCGATGGACACCTCTTCGACCAGGGTCTCGGTGACGAGTTGGGCGTCGGTTTCGGTCTCGTGCTCCACGGGGCCTTGCCTTTCCTGCAGTCTTGACGACGATGGGTCTGAGTCACACTCGCGGCCAGAATATGGCATCGAGTGCCGAAATGGAAGGGGCGGGGCTCCGGGATGCCGCAGCGGCGGGTGGGCAGGCGCCGCTCGACCACGCAGCACCACATCACCGACGTCGCCATCGACCTGTTCACCGCCCGGGGTTTCGCCGAGGTCAGCGTGGACGACGTCGCGGCGGCCGCCGGCATCTCGCGGCGCACCCTGTTCCGCTACTACGCCTCCA
Source organism: Mycobacterium lepraemurium (assembly GCA_002291465.1). Lineage (GTDB taxonomy): Bacteria > Actinomycetota > Actinomycetes > Mycobacteriales > Mycobacteriaceae > Mycobacterium > Mycobacterium avium. The sequence continues at coordinate 3,664,406 of CP021238.1, forward strand.
AGAACGCCATCCCCTGGGGCGATTTCGACACTCATTTGGCCCGGCTGCGCGAGCTGCTGGACAACGTCGAATCCCGGGTGCCCCTGGGCGATGCGCTGCGCACCGCGTTGTTGGCGTTCAACACCTTTGACGAATCCGAGACCGCGCGGCACCGACAGCGCATGCGCGTCATCCTGCAAACCGCTGAGCTGCAAGCGTATTCGATGACGATGTACGCCGGATGGCGCGAGGTGATCGCCGGGTTCGTGGCCCGCCGCTGCGAGTGCAAGACGACCGACCTGGCGCCCCAGACCGTCGCCTGGATGATGCTGGGGGTGGCGCTGTCGGCCTACAAGCACTGGCTGGGCGATGAGTCAGTGCCGTTGCCGGTGGCCCTGGGCAACGCCTTCGACGTGGTCGGCGCCGGGCTGAACGGGCTGGACCGGTGAGCGTCGAGCACCTGGTGCACATGCTGCGGGCGCAGGGCAGCTTCTGCGCCTCCTCGGGCGCGCCGATGTACGGCGACCTGTTCGAATCTGGTGGCCTCCGACGTCGAGGACGGCGGGGTGTTCGCCGACATCCTGTCCGGGCACCGGGACGCCCCGTCGCGCGACGCGATTCCGCTGCGGCTGCTCGGTGGCCTACACCGGCTGGTGCTCGACGGCCGCGCCGGCTCCCTGCGCCGCTGGTATCCCAGCACCGGCGGCAGCTGGAACGCCGGGGCGGCGTGGCCGCCGATCCTGGCCGCCGCGGCCGAGCGCGCCGCGCGCTGATCGTCGGGCTGCTGCACATCAATGAATCCTGTTTGCCGGTAAGGCTTTTCGAGATCGGGTCGAGCGCGGGGCTGAACCTGCGGGCCGACCACTACCGATACCGGTATGCCGGTGGCGGGTGGGGACCGGCCGACTCGCCGGTTTGCATCAACGACGCCTGGCGCGGCGCGCTGCCGCCGGCGCGCGGGGTCCGATCGTCGAGCGGCACGGCTTCGACATCGCCCGTCGACGTCGGGAACCCCGACGGCGAGCTGATGGTGCTGAGCTACGTCTGGCCCGACCAGGCCGCGCGGCTGGCGCGGCTGCGCGGCGCCATCGAGGTCGCCCGCCGGGTCCCGGCCACCCTCGAGCGCCGGACCGCGGCCGACGCAGTCGGGCTCCTGAGCCTCGCCGAGGGCGCGTTGACCGTGCTGTGGCACTCGATCACCTGGCAGTACCTGTCCGCCGGGGAACGCGCCGCGGTGTGCGCCGGCGTGGACGCGCTGGGCGCACGGGCCGGCGCGTCCGCCCCGTTGGTCCACCTGACCATGGAGCCGGCCCGGGACGGGCTGGGCGCACCGATCAGGTTCCTGGTGCGCGCCCGCGGCTGGCCGGACGACGGGCCGCGCGTGCTGGCACAGTGCCATCCGCACGGACCGCCGGTCGACTGGCTCTAAAAGCCAAGGGGAGCAGGGGTTTTCGCGAAACCGTCAGGTTCCCATGAAGGTCATCGGGTCGTGCAGCACCCGGGTGCCGTCGTGCAGTCCCTCGATGGCCTCCATGTGCTCGGGCTCCAGGGTGAAGTCGAACACGCCCAGGTTCTCGGCGACCCGCTCCGGCTTGGACGACCGCGAGACCACGACGTTGTCCAGTTGCAGGTTCCACCGCACCAGCACCTGCGCCGGGGTGCGGCCGTACTCGGCCGCGATCGTCGTCACGGTCGGCTCCTCGATCAGCCGGCCGACGCCCAACGGGCTGCAGGACTGCGTCGTCACGTCGTGCTGGGCGTGCACCTGACGCAGCTCGGCCTGGTTGAGCCGGGGTGCAACTCGACCTGGTTCACCGCGGGCACCTCGTCGGTCTCCTCGATCACCGTGGCCAGCAGGTCCTCGGTGAAGTTCGAGACGCCGATCGAGCGCACGTGGCCCCGCTCGCGGGCCTCGATCATGCCCTCGAAGCTCTCCACGTACTTGCCCAGCTTCGGGGCCGGCCAGTGGATCAGGTAGAGGTCGAGGTAGTCCAGTCCCAACCTGTCCAGGCTCTCCTTGCACGACTCCTGGGCGCTGTGGAAGCCCTGCCGCGAGGTGCCCAGCTTGGTGGTGACGAACAGTTCCTCGCGGGGGATGCCCGACGCGGCGATGGCCCGACCGACGGCGGCTTCGTTTCCGTAGGAGGCAGCGGTGTCGATGAGGCGGCAGCCGGCTTCCAGCGCCGCGAGAACCGAGCTTTCCGTCTCCTCATCGGACAGCTTGGCCACCCCCAAGCCGAGTACTGGCATCTTCGCCTCGTCATTGAGAGCGACGGTCGGAATCGCGCTGGAAGAGCTGTATATCTGATCAATCACTGTCACTGGTCAATCACCTGCCTGCCAAGTCGCGTGCTGGATTTTCCTTCGATGAGAAAGATTCGGAGCCGACTTACCCGAAGGCCCCTCGATATCGCCCGACAGCAGACCCTAACCGAGCTCGGCAACCGCTGCACCGGACCCAAGAACCGATGCGGCCACAGCAAAAATCGTCGCGGGTCAGCGTTACGCTTTTCCAGCGCAATGGTTTTGGCGTGCGGTCGTCGGCAATTTTGTGACCCGTGCTACAGCGACGTCACGCTGCCCACGATGAGCGGGCTCAAACATTCACCTGGAGTGAACTGCATCACCGTCGAAAGTGTCGATGGTTTAAACCTTTTCGCTATCGTTCAGCACGACCCCGGGGTGGGCGGGACGCGAAATGGCCGAGACCGTATGATCGAACAACGCCGAGCGCACGCCACCACTGGAAGCGAGGCAAGTCTCTCCTATGAAGTCAGTGCAAGAGCTTTTTGAAATAGCTTGGCAAGCAACGCAAATCGGTGCCACGACATTGAAGAAAACGCAGCCGAGCTCGGTGCAGCACAAGGGTGATCGCGACCTGGTGTCCGATGTCGACCTGACCATCTAGCGTGACATCGCCAACTACCTGTCCCAGACCACGCCGGACGTCGTGCTGTTGGCCGAGGAGTCCGACCATCAGCCCGACATCGAAACCGCCGAGTGGCTCTGGGTTCTCGACCCGGTGGACGGCACGTCGAATTTCGTGCACGGGCTGCCGCTGTGCGCGGTGTCGTTGGCCCTGCTGCACGCCGGCCGCGCCGTGGTGGCCGTCACCCACGCTCCCCTGCTGGGCAAGACCTACCACGCGATCGAGTCCAAGGGCGCGTTCGTCAACGGGGAACGGATCACCGCCAGCGTCAGCGGGGCGATCGTCTCGCTCGGCGATTACGCCGTCGGCCACGATGCGGGCCGGCTCAACGCGCACCGGCTGGCGCTCACCGCCGAGCTGGTGCCCCGGGTGGAGCGGATCCGGATGATCGGCGCCGCGACGCTCGACCTGGCGTTCGTCGCCGAGGGCGCCCTGGACGCCTGCGTGATGATGTCCAACAAACCGTGGGACACCGCCGCGGGGAAGCTGATCGCCCGCGAGGCCGGAGCGCGGCTGACCGACGCGCAGGGCAACCCGCACACCCACAAGTCCGCGTCGACCGTCGCTGCCGCGCCGGGCATCGCCGAGCAGCTGGCCACCGTGATCCGCAACACCGAGGTCCCCAGCGACCGGTACGCGGCCGCCGTCGGCTGAGCGCCCGCCGTCGGCTCAGCCGACATCTCGGCGATCGGCACGGCCGCGGCGATCTTGGCGCGGGTCTTCATGACCTTGCCCGGCATGCCGCCGCCGACCACCCCGACCAGGGCCCCGTCGCGTTCGTAGTAGGCCAGGAACTTGCGGCCGTCGTCCTCCACGATGTGGACGATGTCGTCGGCCTCCGGTTCGCCCAGGCACTGGATCTTGACGTCGTACTGGTCGCTCCAGAAGTAGGGCACCACCACCGGCTGCACCTCCTTGCCCAGCATCGCCGGCACCACCACTCGGGCCTGGTCCGCGACGTTGCTCCAGTGTTCCACCCGCCCTTGGTGTCCCGTCGCGTCGCGCCACGACGCGACGTCGCCGAGCGGCCCACACGTTGGGGGCGCTGGTGCGTCCGGCCTCGTCGCACAGGACGCCCCGGTCGAAGCTGTCGATCGCCACGCCGCTGCCCTCGAGCCAATCGGTGGCCGGACGCGACCCGATGCCGATCACCACCACGTCGGCCGCCAGCTCGGTGCCGTCGGTCAGCACCACCGCCTCGACGTGCGTGTCACCGCGCACCTGTGCCACCCCGACGCCGAGGCGCACGTCGACGACCTCGGCGCGGTGCAGCCGGGCCACCAGCTCGCCGATCTGCTCGCCAAGCACCGCGGCCAGCGGGGTGGGTTGCGGCTCGACCAGCACCACGTCCACGCCCAGGCTGCGCCGGCTTCATCGGCCACCTCGCAGCCGATGAAGCCGGCGCCGATGATCACCGCGCGCTGCGCCGCGGACGCGTGCTAGCGCAGCGCCAGACTCTCGTCGAAGGTCCGCAGCACCCGGATGCCGTCCAGGTCCGGGATGGTCGGGATGCGCCGCGGCACCAGGCCGGTGGCGATGGCGAGTTCGTCGTAGCCGAGCGTCGTGCCGTCCTCGAGCGTCAGCGTCTGCACCGCAGTGTCCAGGCTGCGCGCGGCCGACCCCAGCCGCAGCGTGATGTCGTTGTCGTCGTACCACTGGCGGGGTTTGAGCGCGGTGTCGTCCACCTCTTTGCGCAGCACCTCTTTGGACAGCGGCGGGCGGTCGTAGGGCAGGTGCACCTCGTCGCTGACGATGGTGATGGGCCCGGAATACTCCGAGCGCCCGCAGCTGCTCGGCGGTGCGGGGCGGCGGCCAAGCCGCCGCCGACGATCACGATTCCGTTGCTGGCGCTTGCGTCACTACTCACGTGGAGTTCTTAGCACGATGGCCGCTCAGTACTTTAGGGCGCCCTTACCAACGGGGATCTGCGTGCCGGTCAGCGTGCCCGAGCCGTCGCCGGCCAGCCAGGCCACCACGTCGGCGACCTCATCGGCGGTCATGAAACCGTTGGGCTGCACCGGCATTGGCGGGAAGCTGTGCACGAAGCTGGGATGGCGGGCGAAGATCTCCATCATCGCCTCGGGCTCGATCATCGGGGTTTCGACCGAGTACGGGTGGATGGAGTTGACCCGGATGCCGTATTCGCCGAGCTCGATGGCCAGCGTGTTGGTGAGCGCGGTCAACCCGTGTTTGCTGGCCGAGTAGTGGCCGTTGCCCGGGGTGGCCTTGAGCCCGGCCGAGGAGCTGACCACCACGATGGAGCCGCCGTTGCCCGCCTCGATCATCGCCGGCACCTGGCGCGCAGGGTGCGCCAGGTGCCGGTCAGGTTGACGCCGATGACGGTGTCCCACTGCTCGTCGGTGAGTTCCCAGACGCGGCCCCAGCTGAGCACGCCAGCGTTGGCCACCACGGTGTCCAGCCGGCCGAACTGCTCCATCCCGTCGGCGACCAGCTCCCGCAGGGCGGCGTCGTCGCGGACGTCGAGGACGCGGGTCAAGGCCTTGCGGCCCTGATCTTCCACCAGCCGGGCGGTCTCGTCGAGGTCCTCGGGGCTGGCCGGGGCGTAGGTGACGCTGGCCGACACCGGCGCGCAGATGTCGCACGCGATGATGTCGGCGCCCTCGGCGGCCAGCCGCACCGCGTGCGAGCGCCCCTGCCCGCGGGCCGCCCCGGTGATGAATGCCACCCGTCCCTGCAGTGATCCGGCCTGTCCCGCCACAGCTCATCCCTTCGACCGCCAGTAGACCAAGCCAGGCTAGCAGCGGAACTGAAACGTGTTCTAATTCGCCCGGCGGTTGCCGGAACCGCGTCAGATCTCGGCGATGATCGCGGCCCGCCGGCTGTTGTATTCCTGCTCGGTGAGCGCCCCGCTGGCGTGCAGATCGTTGAGCTCCTGCAGCCGCGCGGCGATCGACGGTCCGGGCGGTGCGGCCACCGGCGCCGACGGCTGCCCGGTCGCCGGTTGCCCCGCCGGCGCGGGGTTGCCCGGCCGTCGCCTGCTGCTGGGCCGCCCTGCGCACCACCGCCTGGATCTGGGCGCGCAGCGCCGGGTTCGACCGGATGTCGACCATCCGGTTCAAAGGGATGTCGTTGGCCTTGAGGATCTGCAGGATCTCCATCAAAGGGCCGGCCTGCCCGTTCAGGTCGTAGGTGGTGTTGTCCTCGGCGACGGTGAACTGCGCCGGCACCAGGCCGTTCACCAAAGCGCTTCGCTCCCAGTCGATTCGGTATTCGTTGGTGGTGGGATTGACCAGCACCACCACCTTGCGGGCGTTGAGGTTGCCCTGCCGGGTGACGCTGGCGATGACGCGGTCCTCGCTGTCGAACGGCACCAGCCCGGGGCCGGCGATGTGCAGGTGCACCTTGACGACCTGCTGGTTGTTCACCCAGGTCCCGGTTTCGGTGATGCCGGTGATCTGGGCCAGCGCCAGCACCCCGTTCTGCTCGAGGGCGGCCAGTTTCTCCGACGACTTCGCCCCGTAGTTGGCCAGCGCGAGCACGATCAGTACGTCGGCCACGGTGATGAGCAGGCCGACGTAGAACATCCACTGCAGCAGGCTGCCAAGTCCCAGTGTGAAGTACACGACCAAGAAGATCGGCCCGACCAGGCCGCCGCACAGCAAAACCACCAACTGTGCTTTCAGGTAGCGCGCTAACACTTGCCCCTCCTCGGTTTTACTGGGGAATCCGTGTCAGATTAGCGCTCACGGCGTCGCCGCGGCGGTGATACGCGCAAACCGCTTACCCGGACTCGGGCGGCACGATGAGCATCCGGCGCACCGGCGCGGTCGCGGGTTGCGCCTGCGCCGGGGCGTGCGGCGCCGGGCGCGCCGTGACCGGCGCGCCGGCCGGGCCGGGGGTGGCCGCGCTCTGCAGCGGCGTGGTGTCGGCGGCCTCGGTGACGGCGTACTGCAGCGCGCCGCCGTTCATCAACTGCACGAACTGGCTGTGGAAGGCGGCGGCCTGGGCGGACAGCGCCTGATAGACCTGGGAGTGGGCGTCGAACAGGGCGGCGATGCTGGCAGACACCTCGTCGGCGCCGGGAGCGAGCACCCCGGAGGTGGGACCCAGCGCCGCGGTGCTCGCGGAACTGATCGTCGACCCGATCCGGGCCAGATCCGTCGCGGCAGCCGCGACGAATTCCGGAGTCGCTTGAACGAACGACATCGGCACCACCCCGCCACGTCCTACGGTCCCCGAGGGAGAACTACCGCAAAATCCTAGCGCAGACCGCGCCGCCGGCGCATTATTTCTCCGACGTCGATCCGGGTCCGCGGGGCGCAGAGCAGAACAAAGCCCGGATCGCCGCGTAGGCAATCCGGGCTTTGAACCGACTGAGCGAACTACTTGATGATCTTGACGACCCGGCCGGCGCCGACGGTGCGACCACCCTCGCGGATGGCGAACCGCAGACCCTCGTCCATGGCGACGGACTGGATCAGCTTCACCGAGATGTTGGTGTTGTCACCGGGCATCACCATCTCGGTGCCCTCCGGCAGCGTCACCACACCGGTCACGTCGGTGGTGCGGAAGTAGAACTGCGGGCGGTAGTTGTTGAAGAACGGCGTGTGCCGGCCGCCCTCGTCCTTGGACAGGATGTAGACCTGGCCCTCGAACTCGGTGTGCGGCGTGGTGGTGCCGGGCTTGGTGACGACCTGGCCGCGCTCGACGTCCTCACGCTTGATACCACGCAGCAGCAGACCGACGTTGTCACCGGCCTGGCCCTGGTCGAGCAGCTTGCGGAACATCTCCACGCCGGTGACCGTGGTCTTGGTGCTGGACGGGCGGATGCCGACGATTTCGACTTCCTCGTTCACGTTGATCACGCCGCGCTCGACACGGCCGGTGACCACCGTGCCACGACCGGTGATAGTGAAGACGTCCTCCACCGGCATCAGGAACGGCTTGTCGGTTTCGCGGACCGGGTCCAGGATCGACTCGTCGACGGCTTCCATCAGCTGCTCGACGGACTCCACCCACTTGGCGTCGCCCTCGAGCGCCTTGAGCGCCGACACACGCACCACCGGGGCGTCCTCGTCGAACTCCTGGGCAGCTAGCAGCTCGCGGACCTCCATCTCGACGAGCTCGAGCAGCTCCTCGTCGTCGACCATGTCGGCCTTATTCAGCGCGACCAGGATGTAGGGCACACCGACCTGACGGGCCAGCAGCACGTGCTCGCGGGTCTGCGGCATCGGGCCGTCGGTGGCGGCGACCACCAGGATCGCGCCGTCCATCTGGGCGGCGCCGGTGATCATGTTCTTGATGTAGTCGGCGTGACCCGGGGCGTCGACGTGAGCGTAGTGCCGCTTGCAGGTCTGGTACTCCACGTGGGAGATGTTGATGGTGATACCGCGCTGACGCTCCTCGGGCGCGTTGTCGATCTGGTCGAACGCGCGGGACTCGTTCAGGTCCGGGTACTTGTCGTGCAGAACCTTGGTGATAGCCGCGGTCAGCGTGGTCTTGCCGTGGTCAACGTGACCGATGGTCCCGATGTTGACGTGCGGCTTCGTCCGCTCGAACTTCGCCTTCGCCACTTCTGTGTCCTCCTGGACTAGTTGGTGCTTGTTAAAGCAGTGTTGGTGTTTTCAGTTGTGCCGCGCCCAAGGCATTCCAATGACCCGGCAAGATTACTCCGCTGCCAGTAGCTACTGACCCGTCGCCTTCGCGATGATCTCCTTCGACACGTTGGCCGGCACTTCGGCGTAGGAGTCGAAGACCATGGAGTAGTTCGCCCGGCCTTGGGTCTTGGACCGCAGTTCGCCGACGTAGCCGAACATCTCCGACAGCGGCACGTGCGCCTTGACCACGCGAGCGCCGCTGCGCTCCTCCATGGCCTGGATCTGGCCACGGCGGGAGTTCAGGTCGCCGATCACGTCGCCCATGTAGTCCTCGGGCGTGGTGACCTCGACGGCCATGATCGGTTCCAGGATGACCGGCTGGGCTTGCGCCGCAGCCTTTTTCAGCACCTGCGAACCGGCGATCTTGAAGGCCATCTCCGACGAGTCGACCTCGTGGAAGGCACCGTCGAGCAGGGTCACCTTGAGGTTCACCAGCGGGTAACCGGCCAGCACACCGTACTGCATGGCGTCCTGCGCGCCGGCGTCGACCGACGGGATGTACTCGCGCGGGATGCGGCCACCGGTGACCTTATTCTCGAACTCGTAGGTCGCGCCGTCCTCGCCGGTGAACGGTTCGAGGTTGATGATGACCTTCGCGAACTGGCCCGAGCCACCGGTCTGCTTCTTGTGGGTGTACTCGACGTTCTCCACCTTGCGGCGGATGGTCTCCTTGTAGGCCACCTGCGGCTTGCCGACGTTGGCCTCGACCTTGAACTCGCGGCGCATCCGGTCCACCAGGATGTCCAGGTGCAGCTCGCCCATGCCGCCGATGACGGTCTGGCCGGTCTCCTGATCCAGGTGCACCTTGAAGGTGGGGTCCTCCTCGGCGAGCTTCTGGATCGACAGGCTCAGCTTCTCCTGGTCGCTCTTGGTCTTGGGCTCGATGGCCACCTCGATGACCGGGTCGGGGAAGGTCATCGACTCCAGCACGATCTGGTGGTTCGGATCGCTCAGGGTGTCACCGGTGGTGGTGTCCTTCAGCCCGATCACCGCGTAGATGTGACCGGCCGAGGCGGTCTCCACCGGGTTCTCCTTGTTGGAGTGCATCTGGAACAGCTTGCCCAGCCGCTCCTTCTTGCCCTTGGTGGAGTTGATGACCTGGCTGCCCGAGTCGACTTCGCCCGAGTACACCCGGACGTAGGTTAGCTTGCCGAAGAACGGGTGCGTGGCGACCTTGAACGCCAGCGCGGAGAACGGCTCGTCCGTCGACGGCTTGCGGGTGATCAGCTCTTCTTCCTTGCCGGGGACGTGGCCCTCGGCGGGCGGGACGTCCAGCGGCGATGGCAGGTAGTCGATGACGGCGTCCAGCATGGGCTGCACGCCCTTGTTCTTGAACGCGCTGCCGCACAGCACCGGGTAGGCCTCCGAGCTAATGGTCAGCTTGCGGATGGCTCCCTTGATCTCCTCGATCGTGAGCTCTTCACCGCCGAGGTACTTGTCCAGCAGCGCCTCGTCCGTCTCGGCGACGGCCTCGATCAGCTTGGTGCGGTACTCCTCGGCCTTCTCCTGCAGGTCGGCGGGGATGTCGACGACGTCGTACTTCTCGCCGAGCTTGGCCTCGGCGCTCCACACCTTGGCCTTCATCTCGACCAGGTCGACGACGCCCTCGAAGTCGCCCTCGGAGCCGACGGGGATCTGGATCGGGATGACGTTGGCGCCCAGCCGCTCCTCCATGGTGCGCACGGAGAAGTAGAAGTCGGCGCCGATCTTGTCCATCTTGTTGACGAAGCAGATGCGCGGGACGTCGTACTTGTCGGCCTGGCGCCACACCTGCTCGGACTGCGGCTCGACGCCCTCCTTGCCGTCGAACACCGCGACGGCGCCGTCGAGCACGCGCAGGCTGCGCTCCACCTCCACGGTGAAGTCGACGTGGCCCGGGGTGTCGATGATGTTGATCTGGTTGTCGTTCCAGAAGCAGGTGGTGGCCGCGGAGGTGATGGTGATCCCCCGCTCCTGCTCCTGCTCCATCCAGTCCATGGTGGCGGCGCCGTCGTGCACCTCACCGATCTTGTAGCTGATGCCGGTGTAGTAGAGGATGCGCTCGGTCGTCGTCGTCTTGCCGGCGTCGATGTGCGCCATGATGCCGATGTTGCGGACCTTGGTCAGGTCGGTCAGCATGTCCTTCTGTGCCACAGAAGTCTTCCCACTCTTTCGATTGCTCGGTTAGTTCGCTGTCGCCGCCGCCACTGTGCGTGCGGCGTTGATCACCAGCGGTAGTGCGCGAAGGCGCGGTTGGCCTCGGCCATCTTGTGGGTGTCCTCGCGCCGCTTGACGGAGGCCCCGAGGCCGTTGCTGGCATCCAGGATCTCGTTTGCCAGCCGCTCGACCATGGTCTTCTCCCGGCGTTGCCGCGAGAAGCTGACAAGCCAGCGCAGCGCCAGCGTGGTGGACCGGTCCGGACGCACCTCGACGGGCACCTGGTAGGTGGCACCGCCGACCCGGCGGCTGCGCACCTCGAGGGCGGGCTTGACGTTGTCGAGAGCACGCTTGAGCGTGATCACGGGATCGGTACCTGTCTTCTCCCGGGCGTTCTCGAGCGCACCATACACAATGCGCTCGGCGAGCGATTTCTTCCCCTTCAGCAGGACTTTGTTCACCAGCTGGGTGACCAGTTGCGCCCCGTAGACCGGGTCGTTGACCAACGGGCGCTTCGGCGCGGGCCCCTTGCGCGGCATCAGCTCTTCTCCTTCTTGGCGCCGTAACGGCTGCGAGCCTGCTTGCGGTTCTTGACACCCTGGGTGTCCAGCGAGCCGCGGATGATCTTGTACCGCACACCGGGCAGGTCCTTCACCCGGCCGCCGCGCACCAGCACCATGGAGTGCTCCTGCAGGTTGTGGCCCTCGCCGGGGATGTAGGCGGTGACCTCGACCTGGCTTGTCAGCTTCACGCGGGCGACCTTCCGAAGCGCCGAGTTCGGCTTCTTCGGGGTGGTGGTGTACACGCGGGTGCATACGCCACGGCGCTGCGGGCTGCCCTTGAGAGCCGCGGTCTTGACCTTGCCGATCTTGTCCCGACGACCCTTTCGGACCAGCTGCTGAACGGTTGGCATCTAGGCGGCTTTCTGTGTTGGTGTTGACGTCTTTTGGGCGGTATTCAAGTCTTCTTAGTGCAGTTATGACCGGTCGGGTCACCCCGGGGCCGAGTGTGTCGCATGCGCTGCGCACCGGACCGGGGTCCGATGCATCCTGGACACGCGAATTCGCCCGGCATTCACTTCATTTACGGTTAGGCGCCGTAAGCCGCCAGGCACGAGGAACCACAATACCCGCCGCCGGTCTCGCAGGTCAAAGCGGTGAACTAGCCGTGCGCGGTGCGCCGTTCCAGACCCGCCGCCAGCCGCAGCACCATGTCGGAGAACAACGCGTCGGTGTCGATGTCGTCCATCACGCCGGTCATCTCCAGCAGCACGAAGCCGTGCAGGGCGGACCAGAACTCCAGCGCGGCGTGGAACGCCTCCTCGCCGTCCAGCCCGTAGGAGTGCAGCACCGAGATCACCGGTGCGGCCGCGCCGCGGGTGGCGGCGGTGTACTCGGGATCGTCACCGCCCCGCGGCATCCGGGTGAAGGCCGAGTAGCGGCCGGGGTGGTGGTGGGCGTAACTGCGGTAGGCGCCGGCCATGACCAGCACCGCGTCGTCGCGGGCGCGGCCCTCGCCGACCCGGTTGAGCATGGTGATGATGTCGTCGATGACCCGGATCCGCACGGCCCGGCGCAGGTCCTCCAGGCTGTCCACGTGGTTGTACAGCGACGGCCCCTTGGTGCCCAGCTGGGTGGCCAGGGCGTTGATGGTCAGCGCGTCCCAGCCCTCGCGATCCAGGAACGTCAGCGCGCCGTCGATGATCCCCTCGCGGCTCAGCTTGGCCGGGCGGGCGGCGGGCCGTCCCGCGCGCTGCCGCCCGGCCGCCGTCGGCGGTTCGGGTTGAGCTGCCATGCGGTCGCCCTTCGATCGGGTACGGATCAACTAATGACTCTAGTTGACGCGCGCCGAAGGAGAAGAAACTCTGCCCTCCGGCGGGCATCTGCACGTAATGTCATGCTTGCCTCGTTCGAGCATCTTCGAGCCGCGTGACAAAAGGGGGCCCGCCGTGAAGTGGACGACCGTCGCCGGGTCATTGGGCGCCTGCGCGCTTGCCGTCCTCGCCGGGGCGGTTGCCCCGCCGCGGGTCGCGCAGGCCAAGAACGGCGACACCCACATCATCGGGCAGGACACCGAGCAGACCATCGACTGCAACGACGCCACCCTGCTGGTCAACGGCACCGGCAACGTCGTCGCCGCGCTGGGCAACTGCTATGCCGTGACGGTGATGGGTTCGTCGAACACCGTTATCGCCGACTCGGTTTCGCACGACATCACCGTGTACGGCTATGACCAGACGGTGTTCTACAAGAGCGGTCAGCCGTTCCTGTGGGACCGCGGCCGCGAATTGGGCATGACCAACCGGCTCCAACAGGTTCCTGGTTAAAGCACAGCAGCACAACATAATTCGAATCAAGGGGGAACGAGGAACCATGCCCGCCCGTACACCCACACCTGTCCGTGACCGCTGGCTGCGCCTGACCGTGGCACCGGCCGCGGCGCTGCTGCTGGCCGGCTGCAGTTCGACGGCCAACCCGCCAGCGGGCTCGTCGACGACCACCACCAAGAGCACCGCCACGACAAGTGCCGGCGCGGCGCCGACGACGGGATCAGGCGGGGCGAGCACCACCACGTCCATCGAGATCGGCAACACGATCAATTACGGGTCGATGGGCACCACCACCACCCTGGGCTGCGCCGGCGGCAAGTCGCTGAACGTGGGCGGCTCGGACAACACCCTAACCGTAACCGGCGCCTGCGAGTCGGCGACCGTCAGCGGCACCAAACAACAAGATCACCTTCGACAAGGTCAACACCCGCATCACCGTGCTGGGGATGAACAACACGATCACCTACAAGGACGGTGACCCCAAGGTCGACAAGATCGGCCAGAGCAACACCATCAACAAGGGCGGCTGACCCTCAGCCGGCCCTCAAACCGCGGAGGCGCCGTGCCGTCCCGCGCCCGCGGCGAACCGGCCGGCGCCTTCGTTGGCCTCGGCGGCCACCCGGGAGATGCTGGCTAATTCGAAGTCGAGAGCCTCGGATTCCGTTGCTCCCCACTGGTGTAGCGCCGAGAGCCGGTCCGAGCGCAGGCACTGCTGCGGCAGCGCGGCCAGTTGCGCCGCCAATTCCTCGGCCGCCCGGCGCGATTGACCTTTGGGGACAACGCGATTCGCCAGGCCGATGGCCTGGGCTTCGTCGGCGGCCACGGCGCGGCCGGTAAGGATCATGTCCATCGCGCGGCTGTGCCCGATCAGCCGTGGCAGCCGCACCGTGCCGCCGTCGATCAGCGGGACCCCCCAGCGCCGGCAGAACACCCCGAACACGGCGTCCTGCTCGACCACCCGCAGGTCACACCAGATGGCCAGCTCCAGACCGCCGGCGACCGCGTAGCCGCTGACCGCGGCGATGACCGGTTTGGACAGCACCATCCGGGTCGGGCCCATCGGGCCGGGGCCACTCCGGTGCACGGCGTTGGCCTCGGGCGTGCCGAACGCCTTCAAATCGGCTCCGGCGCAGAATGTTCCGCCCTCGCCCCACAGCACGGCCACCGATGCGGAGTCGTCGCGGTCGAACTCCTCGAACGCCGCATACAGCGCGGCCGCCGTCGGGCCGTTGACCGCGTTGCGCGCCGCCGGCCGGTTGATGATCACCGTGGTGACCGGGCCATTGCGTTCGATTCGCACCGGGTCACTCATGTCGCCTCCGCAAATAGTGGGTCGCGCCGCGCCATCAGCTCCGCGGCGAAGTCGTGGTAGGCGGCCCGCAGCCGGGTGCCGGGCCAGTCCGGGGGCAGCAGTTCGTCGGGCAGCACCGGGTCGGTGAGCAGGTGCCGGACCATCGCCGCGGCCACCACGAAACGGCCGGGAACGTCTGGCACCGCGGCCATCTCGTCGAGCAGCCGGTGCCCGGCCCGGACCCAGCCGGGCAGGTCCCACAGCCGCCCCGCCAGGTCGGCGGAGTCATCGTCGCGGGCGGTCATCACCCGCGCCCGGTCGGTGACGTCCGGTTCGAGCTGGGTGTCGATGTTGTCCGGGCGCATCCACACGCCCTCGCGCAGTTCACCGAACCGCTCGTCGTGCATGATGTTTCGCAGCGCAGCGCGGGTACGCGCGTCGTCGCCCACGCTGGTCACGATCAGCGTGACCCACTGCCCGCGCCAGGGACGGACCTTGGGGTCGATGGCGTCGTCCTGTCGCCGCTGGCGCGCGAGCAGGCGATCCGAGAGCCGGTAGCCGTCGGCCGAGCGTATCAGGTCGCCGGCATTCACCATCCGGGTCAGCGCCACCCGCAGTGTCGGCTCCTTGATGCCGAAATCGGAAGTGAACCTGACCAATTCGCTGGCCCGGGCGTGCGCGGGGTGCGCACCGAGCAGCACGCTGAGCACCACCGACCGCGCTGTCAGATCCGGCATCGCTACACCTGCGAGGCTTGCCGGCCGTGGTCGCCGAACGGTTCGTCGCGATGCCGCACCGCCTCACGGAATCCGTGCTTCGCGGCGTCGGCGACGAAGGCGTGGCCTTCCGGGGTGTGCCGGGCGACGCCGTCGAACACCGTGCTGACCATCCGGCTGGTAGCCACCCCCTGTTGCAGCAGAGCGGAATTCAGCGCCAGCTTGACCATGATCAGCTGGTTGACCGGCACGGCGGCGATCCGCTGCACCAGCCGCTCGGTGCGCTCGTCGAGATCGGCCGGATCGGGCGCCTCGACGGCCAGACCCCATTCGGCGGCCTGCGCGCCGGTGATGCAATCGCTGGTGAACAGCAGCCGCTTGGCGCGCTGATCGCCCAGCCGGTGCGCCCACAGGCCGGCGGCCGGCACTCCCCACACCCACGTCGGCGGGTAGCCGATCTTGGCGTCGGCGGCGATCACCGGGTCGGCGTGCAGCGCGATGTCGGTGCCGCCGGCCACGCAGTAGCCGTGGATCTTGACCACCGTCGGTTTGTCGGCGTGCATCAGGGAGGAGAAGCCCCGCACGAAACGACTCATCATCTGATAGTCGATCATCAGGTCCCACGGCTGATCGGGTAAATGGTTGACCGCCTGGCTTTTTCCGTCCAGCACGGTGCCCGCGTAGGCACCGGTCCCGCCGGCCGAGCCGGTGCGATCGGCGTAGGCGCTCAGGTCGAAGCCCGCGCAGAAACCCGCGCCGCGGCCGGAGACCAGGATGACGTGCACGTTGGGGTTCAGGTCGGCCCGCTCCACCAGCGCGGAGAGCTCCAGCGGGGTCCGCGACGATCGCGTTGCCCTTCTCGGGCCGGTTGAAGGTGATCCGGGCAACCCGGTCGGTGACCTCATAGGTCATCGTTTTCAGGTTGTCGAAGTCGACCGGCCTGATCGCGTGGGTCATCGGCGCCGCTCCTCCTCATCGCCGTGCTCTGCATCGTCGTCGGCGCAAGTCATGTTGTGGTTCAGCCCTTTACCAGGGCCCGCTCGAGGATGGGTGCCAGGTCCAGCCCGTCGGGCATGGTGCCGAAGGCGCCTCCCCACCGGCGGTCCAGCCGGGTGGTCAGGAACGCCTCGGCGGCGGCCGGATGGCCGTGGCGCACCAGCAGCGAGCCCTGCAGCGCCAGGCAGATGTCCTCGGCCACCTTGCGGGCCCGGTACTGGATGGTGTCCAGCTCGGCCAGGGCGGCCCGCAGCCGGTCGACGTGGCCGCCCAGGCGCGGATCCTGACCGGCGGCCTCGGCGAGTTCGTCGAACAGCACCTCGACGCATTCTGGGCGAGTTGCCATGGCGCGCAACGTGTCCAGTGCGCTGACATTGCCCGAGCCCTCCCAGATGCCCATCAGCGGCGCCTCCCGGTACAGCCGCGGCATGCCCGAGTCCTCGACGTAGCCGTTGCCGCCCAGGCATTCCAGCGCCTCGGCGGCGTGCGGGGTGGAACGCTTGCACACCCAGTACTTGCTGGCGGCCAGACCGATGCGGCGCAGCAGGGCCTCGCGCTGATCGCCGCGCACCGCCTTGTCGGTGGCGCCGGCCATCCGCATCGCGACCATGGTCGCGGCCTCGGCCTCGACGGCCAGATCAGCCAGCACGTTGCGCATCAACGGCTGGTCAATCAGGTAGGCGCCGAATGCCTTTCGGTGCTGGGCGTGGTAGATCGCGCGGGTCAGGCCGGTGCGCATGCTGGTGGCGCTGCCCAGCGTGCAGTCCAGCCGAGTCAGGTTCACCATCTCGATGATGGTCGGCACGCCGCGGCCCTCCTCGCCGACCAGCCAGGCGACGGCGCCGTCGTATTCGACCTCGCTGGACGCGTTGGCGTGGTTGCCGAGCTTGTCCTTGAGCCGCTGCAGGAACATCCGGTTACGGGTGCCGTCGGGCAGCACCCGCGGCAGCAGGAAGCAAGACAGCCCGCCGGGTGCCTGGGCCAGCACCAGGAAGATGTCGCACATCGGCGCCGAGGTGAACCACTTGTGGCCGGTCAGGCGGTAAGAGCCGTCGCCGTTCGGCACGGCCTGGGTGGTGCCGGCGCGCACGTCGGAGCCGCCCTGCTTCTCGGTCATCGACATGCCCGCGGTGATCCCGGGTTTGATGGTGGCCACCCTGAGTTCCGGGTCGTATTCGCGGCTGGTCAGCAGCGGCTCGTACACCTTGGCCAGCTCGGGGTTGAAGCGCAGCGCGGGCACCACGGCATAGGTCATCGAGATCGGGCAGACGTGTCCCGGCTCGACCGTCCACACCGAGGTCTTGGCGGCACGGACGACGTGCGCCCCCGGCCGGTCGTCGGCCCACGGCGCGGCGTGCAGGCCGTGGGCGATCGCGGTGCGCATCAGCTCGTGGTAGGCCGGGTCGTACTCGACCTCGTCGACGCGGTAGCCGTTGCGGTCGTGGGTGTGCAGGATGGGCCGGTTGCGGTCGGCGAGCTCGCCCCAGCGCTGCGCCTGGCGGCTGGCCGACAACGCCCCCACCTCGTTGACCTCGTCCAGGCCCCACTGCCCGCCCTCGCGGATCAGGGCCTCGACGAGCACCGGGGAGCCCGCGGGGTTGTAGTTGTCCAGGGGTGGCACCTGGTTGGTGATGACATGCGTGTCCGACATGCCACCACTGTTACACTTCCCGACAGTTGCACAAGAGGTGTAACAGCGCGCCGGGGTACTCAGCCCTTGGTGTGCTCCCGCAAGAAGGCGATGTCGTCCTTGCGGCCCTCGTCGGCGGTTTCGCAGATCACCGGCGCGTCGGCGGCCTTGACTACGGTGGCCAGCAGGTCGGGGTCGATCTGGCCTGGCCGGCGCCGAGGTTGGCGTGCCGGTCGGCCCCCGAGCCCGCCGCGTCCCGGGAGTCGTTGCAGTGCACCAAGTCGATGCGCCCGGTCAGCGCTTTGATCCGGTCCACGGCGTCGATCAGCGCCTCACCCGCGGCCCAGGCGTGGCAGGTGTCCAGGCAGAAGCCAATCCCCTTGTCGCCGATGCGATCCCACAGCCGGCCGATGGTGTCGAAGTGGCGGGCCATCGCGTGGTCGCCGCCGGCGGTGTTCTCCAGATACACCTGCACGTCGGTTTCCAGGTAGTGGAGCGCCTTCACCCAGCGTTCGAAACCGGCCTCCATGTCGTTGTCGTCGGCGTGGCCGCCGTGCACGATGACCGCCGTGGCGTTGATCTCTGCGGCGGCGTCGCAGGTGTCCTGCAGGATCTTGCGCGACGGGATGCTCACGCGGTTGTTCGCCGAGGCGACGTTGATGAGATACGGCGCGTGCACGTACAGCGGCACGCTCGACGCCTTGAGCGCCTCGGCGTCATCGCAGGGTTTGGGTTTCTTCCAGCTCTGTGGGTTGGAGAGGAAGAACTGCACCGCGTCTGCGCCGTCCGCCTGCGCGGCGGCCAGCGGGTCGTCGTTGCGGACGTGTGAACCGATGAGCACGTCGGCCAGTCTAGTGAGACGCCCGCGAGCCCGGCGACGCCCGCGAGCGTGAAGCTAACTTCACGCTCGGCGGAAAGGCGGGCCAAAAGCCGGGCGGGCCAAAAGCCGGGCGGGGCACGCAAAAGCCCCGGGCGCTGCCCGGGGCTTTTGTGTCTGCTCACGCAGGAAGGTGACTAGCGGTAGTCGCTGTAGCCGTAGTCGTCCAGCGGCACCGCGGCGCCGGTGGCCTGGCCGAAGTCCGGGCTGTAGTACTGATCCTCGTAGGACGGGATCGTGTACGCGGCGGCCCGGGCCTCCTCGGTCGGCTGCACCTGGATGTTGCGGTACCGGTTGATGCCGGTTCCGGCCGGGATCAGCTTCCCGATGATCACGTTCTCCTTCAGACCGTTGAGCTTGTCGCTGCGGCAGTTGATCGCCGCGTCGGTCAGCACTCGCGTGGTCTCCTGGAACGACGCCGCGCTCAGCCACGAGTCGGTGGCCAGCGACGCCTTCGTGATACCCATCAGCACCGGACGCCCGGCGGCGGGCTCGCCGCCCTCGGCCACCACCCGGCGGTTCTCCGCCTCGAACTCCGCGCGGTCGATCAGCGAGCCGGGCAGGAACTCCGTCGAGCCCGAGTCGATGATGGTGACGCGGCGCAGCATCTGGCGGACGATCACCTCGATGTGCTTGTCGTGGATCGACACACCCTGGGCGCGGTAGACCTCCTGGACCTCGCGGACCAGGTGGATCTGCACCTCGCGCGGGCCCTGCACACGCAGCACCTCGTGCGGGTCGGCCGAGCCTTCCATCAGCTGCTGGCCCACCTCAACGTGGTCGCCGTCGGAGAGCACCCGCTCGGAGCCGTCCTCGTGCTTGAACACGCGCAGCCGCTGCCGCTTGGACAGCTTGTCGTACACGACCTCCTCGCTGCCATCGTCGGGAACGATGGTGATCTTGTAGAACCGCTCACCGTCCTCGAGCCGCACCCGGCCGGTGACGTCGGCGATCGGCGCCTTACCGCGCGGGATGCGGGCCTCGAACAGCTCCTGCACCCGGGGCAGACCGCCGGTGATGTCCTCACCGACACCACCCTGGTGGAAGGTACGCATGGTCAGCTGGGTACCGGGCTCACCGATGGACTGGGCGGCGACGATGCCGACGGCCTCGCCGATGTCGACCAGCTTCCCGGTGGCCATCGACCTGCTGTAACAGGTCGCGCACACGCCGGTGCCCGTGGTGCAGGTCAGCACCGAGCGCACCTTGACCGACGTGATGCCGGCCGCCAGCAGGGCGTCGATCTCCGGGTCACCGAGGTCCTCGCCGCGGGCGACGATGACGTTGCCGGCCTCGTCGACCGCGTCGGTGCCCAAAGTCCGTGCGTACGCCGAGGTTTCGATGTACGGGTCGCGTATCAGGGTGCCGTCGGGCTGACGCTCGGCCAGTTCGACGACGATGCCCCGCTCGGTCTCGCAGTCGTGCTCGCGCACGATGACGTCCTGGCTGACGTCCACCAGACGACGGGTCAGATAACCCGAGTCGGCGGTACGCAACGCGGTGTCCGCCAAGCCCTTTCGAGCGCCGTGCGTGTTGATGAAGTACTCCAGCACGGTCAGACCCTCGCGGAACGACGACTTGACCGGACGCGGGATGAACTCACCCTTCGGGTTGGTCACCAGACCCTTCATGCCGGCCAGTGTCCGGGTCTGGGTGAAGTTACCGGTGGCGCCCGAGTCGACGATCGTGATGATCGGGTTGTCGGCCGGGTAGTGCTCGCGCAGCGCCTGACCGACCTCGTCGGTGGCTTCCTTCCAGATCTCCACCAGCGCCTCGTTGCGCTCGTCGTGGTTCAAAGCACCACGCTGGAACTGCTTTTCGACCTTCTCGGCCCGCTCCTCGTACTGGTCGAGGATCTCCTTCTTGCACGGCGGAACCAACACGTCGGCCATCGACACGGTGACACCGCTGCGGGTCGCCCAGTAGAAGCCGGCGTCCTTGAGCTTGTCCACGGTCTGCGCGACCACGATCATCGGGTAGCGCTCGGCCAGGTCGTTGATGATCGACGCCTGCACCTTCCTGTGCATCTGCTTGTTCACGAACGGGTAGCCCACCGGCAGCAGCTCGTTGAACAGCACCCGGCCCAGCGTGGTCTCGGCCATCCAGGCGTCGCCCGGCTGCCAGCCGTTGGCGCCGAACAGCTCGGCCTCGATCTCGGCGGGCGGACGCAACTGGGTCAGCCGCACCTTGATCTTGGCCCGCACCGAGAGCACCCCGCGGTCGGCGGCCATGATGGCCTCGGCCGGCGAGGAGTACACGCCCACCTCGGGGGTGTCTTTGGCAGCGGGCCGGTACTCGCCCTTGTCGCCTTCGACCTCGGTGGTCAGGTAGTACAACCCGGTCACCATGTCCAGCCGCGGCATGGCCAACGGGCGGCCAGATGCCGGCGACAGGATGTTGTTCGAGGACAGCATCAGGATGCGGGCCTCGGCCTGCGCCTCTGCGCTCAACGGCAGGTGCACCGCCATCTGGTCACCGTCGAAGTCGGCGTTGAACGCCTCACACACCAACGGGTGCAGCTGAATCGCCTTGCCCTCCACCAGCATCGGCTCGAAGGCCTGGATGCCCAACCGGTGCAGGGTGGGTGCGCGGTTCAGCAGCACCGGGTGCTCGGCGATGACCTCTTCCAACACGTCCCACACCTGCGGACGCTGGCGCTCCACCATCCGCTTGGCGCTCTTGATGTTCTGCGCGTGGTTGAGATCGACCAGTCGCTTCATCACGAACGGCTTGAACAGCTCGAGCGCCATCAGCTTGGGTAGGCCGCACTGGTGCAGCTTGAGCTGCGGGCCGACCACGATGACCGAACGGCCCGAGTAGTCGACGCGCTTACCGAGCAAGTTCTGCCGGAACCGGCCCTGCTTGCCCTTGAGCAGGTCGCTCAACGACTTCAGCGGGCGGTTGCCCGGCCCGGTGACCGGGCGGCCGCGGCGGCCGTTGTCGAACAGCGCGTCGACGGACTCCTGCAGCATCCGCTTCTCGTTGTTGACGATGATCTCGGGCGCGCCGAGGTCGATCAGCCTCTTGAGCCGATTGTTGCGGTTGATCACCCGACGGTACAGGTCGTTGAGGTCGCTGGTGGCGAACCGGCCACCGTCGAGCTGCACCATCGGGCGCAGCTCCGGCGGGATCACCGGCACGGCGTCTAGCACCATGCCCATCGGCGAGTTGCCGCTCTGCTGGAACGCGGCGACCACCTTGAGCCGCTTGAGAGCGCGAAGCTTCTTCTGCCCCTTGCCGTTTCGGATGACGTCACGCAGCTGCTCGGCCTCGGCGTCGATATCGAAGTTCTCGATGAGCTTCTGGATCGACTCCGCGCCCATGGCGCCGGTGAAGTACTCGCCGTAGCGGTCGACCAGCTCGCAGTAGAGGTTCTCGTCGACGATCAGCTGCTTGGGGGCCAGCTTGGTAAAGGTGTTCCAGATGTCCTCCAGCCGGTCCAGCTCGCGCTGGGCGCGGTCGCGGATCTGGCGCATCTCCCGCTCGCCGCTGTCGCGGACCTTGCGCCGCGCGTCGGCCTTGGCGCCCTCGGCCTCCAGCTCGGCCAGGTCGGCCTCCAGCTTCTGGGCACGGGCCTCCAGGTCGGCGTCGCGCTGGTCCTCGACGGCCTTGCGCTCCACCATCATCTCGGCCTCGAGGGTGGAGAGCTCGTTGTGCCGCATCTCCTCGTCGACGGACGTGATCACGTATGCGGCGAAGTAGATGATCTTCTCGAGGTCCTTGGGCGCCAGGTCGAGCAGGTAGCCCAATCGCGACGGCACGCCCTTGAAGTACCAGATGTGCGTGACGGGCGCGGCCAACTCGATGTGGCCCATGCGCTCGCGGCGCACCTTGGCGCGGGTCACCTCGACGCCGCAGCGCTCACAGATGATGCCCTTGAAGCGCACGCGCTTGTACTTGCCGCAGTAGCACTCCCAGTCGCGAGTCGGTCCGAAGATCTTCTCGCAGAACAGGCCGTCCTTCTCCGGCCTGAGCGTGCGGTAGTTGATGGTCTCCGGCTTCTTGACCTCGCCGTACGACCATTGCCTGATGTCCTCCGCGGTGGCCAGACCGATCCGGAGTTCATCGAAGAAGTTGACGTCGAGCACGTAACTCCCTTTCCCCTTGCGGGTTTGGTTAGTGAAAAAGTTGGTTAAGCCAGGTCCTCGACGGACGCGGATTCGTTGCGGGACAAGTTGATTCCCAGGTTCGCCGCGGCCCGCTCCAGGTCCTCGTCCTCGCCTTCGCGCAGCTCGATGGCCGCGCCGTCGGAGGAGAGCACCTCGACGTCGAGGCACAGCGACTGCAGCTCCTTGAGCAACACCTTGAAGGACTCGGGGATACCCGGCTCCGGGATGTTCTCGCCCTTGACGATCGCCTCGTACACCTTGACCCGGCCGACCGTGTCGTCGGACTTGATGGTCAACAGCTCCTGCAGCGTGTACGCCGCGCCGTAGGCCTGCATGGCCCAGCACTCCATCTCACCGAAGCGCTGGCCACCGAACTGCGCCTTACCGCCCAGCGGCTGCTGGGTGATCATCGAGTACGGGCCGGTGGAGCGGGCGTGGATCTTGTCGTCCACCAGGTGGTGCAGCTTCATGATGTACATGTAGCCGACGGTCACCGGGTACGGGAACGGTTCCCCGGACCGGCCGTCGAACAGCACCGCCTTGCCGTCGCCGTCCACCATGACCTCGCCGTCGCGGTTGGGCAGCGTGCACGACAGCATGCCGGCCAGCTCCTCTTCCTTGGCGCCGTCGAACACCGGTGTCGACACGATCTGGTTCGGCTGTGCGTGCCGCAGCTCCTCGGGCAGGTTGACCGCCCACTCGGGATTGCCGTCGATGTTCCAGCCGGACTTGGCCACCCACCCCAGGTGGGTCTCCAGGATCTGTCCGATGTTCATCCGTCGCGGCACACCGTGGGTGTTCAGGATGATGTCCACCGGCGTGCCGTCCGGCAGGAACGGCATGTCCTCCTGCGGCAGGATCTTGCCGATGACGCCCTTGTTGCCGTGCCGGCCGGCGAGCTTGTCGCCGTCGGAGATCTTGCGCTTCTGAGCCACGTAGACGCGGACCAGCTCGTTGACCCCGGCGGGCAGCTCGTCGTCGTCCTCGCGGGAGAACACCCGGATGCCGATGACCTTGCCGGACTCGCCGTGCGGCACCTTCAGCGAGGTGTCGCGGACCTCGCGGGCCTTCTCGCCGAAGATGGCGCGCAGCAGCCGCTCCTCCGGCGTCAGCTCGGTCTCCCCCTTCGGGGTGACCTTGCCGACCAGGATGTCGCCGTCGCGGACCTCGGCGCCGATGCGCACGATACCGCGCTCGTCGAGGTCGGCCAGCACTTCGTCGGAGACGTTCGGGATGTCCCGGGTGATCTCCTCGGCGCCCAGCTTGGTGTCGCGGGCGTCGATCTCGTGCTCCTCGATGTGGATGGACGTCAACACATCTTCTTCGACCAGCCGGTTGGAGAGTATGATCGCGTCCTCGTAGTTGTGGCCCTCCCACGGCATGATCGCCACGAGCAGGTTCTTGCCCAGCGCCATCTCGCCGTTCTCGGTGCACGGACCGTCGGCGATGACCTGGCCGGCCTCGACCCGGTCGCCGGCGTCGACGATCGGGCTCTGGTTGGCGCAGGTGCCGTGGTTGGACCGCTCGAACTTGCGCATCCGGTAGGTGTGCCGGGTGCCGTCGTCGGCCATCACGGTGATGTAGTCGGCGGAGACCTCCTCGATCACGCCGGACTTCTCGGCGACGACGACGTCGCCGGCGTCGATCGCGGCGCGCAGCTCCATGCCGGTGCCCACCAACGGCGCCTCGCTGCGCACCAGCGGAACTGCCTGGCGCTGCATGTTGGCGCCCATCAGGGCACGGTTGGCGTCGTCGTGCTCGAGGAACGGGATCATCGCGGTGGCCACCGACACCATCTGGCGCGGCGACACGTCCATGTAGTCCACCTCGGACGAGGGCACGTACTCGACCTCGCCCGCCTTGCGGCGAACCAGCACCCGGGCCTCGGCGAACCGGCCCTTGTCGCCGATCGGCGAGTTGGCCTGCGCCACCACGTGGCGATCCTCCTCGTCGGCGGTCAGGTAGTGGATCTCGTCGGTGACCACCCCGCCGACCACCTTGCGGTACGGCGTCTCGATGAACCCGAACGGGTTCACCCGCGCGTACACCGACAGCGAGCCGATCAGACCGATGTTGGGACCCTCCGGGGTCTCGATCGGGCACATCCGGCCGTAGTGGGACGGGTGCACGTCGCGGACCTCCAGCCCGGCCCGCTCCCGGGACAGACCACCCGGGCCCAGCGCCGACAGGCGGCGCTTGTGGGTGAGCCCCGACAGCGGATTGTTCTGGTCCATGAACTGGGACAGCTGGCTGGTGCCGAAGAACTCCTTGATCGCCGCCACGACGGGACGGATGTTGATCAGGGTCTGCGGCGTGATGGCCTCGACGTCCTGGGTGGTCATCCGCTCGCGGACGACGCGCTCCATCCGGGACATGCCGACCCGGATCTGGTTCTGGATCAGCTCGCCGACGGTGCGCAGCCGGCGGTTGCCGAAGTGGTCGATGTCGTCGGTTTCCACCGGCACCTCGATGCCGCCGGGGACAGTCATCGTGGGCTGACCCTCGTGCAGGCGCACCAGGTACTCGATGGTGGCGACGACGTCTTCCTCGGTCAGCGTCGAGCTGGTGATCGGCTCACCGGCGTGCAGGCCGAGCTTCTTGTTGACCTTGTAGCGGCCCACCCGGGCCAGGTCGTAGCGCTTCTCCTTGAAGAACAGGTTCTCCAGCAGGGTCTGCGCGGACTCCTTGGTCGGCGGCTCGCCCGGGCGCAGCTTGCGGTAGATGTCCAGCAGCGCCTCGTCGGTGCCGGCGGTGTTGTCCTTCTCCAGCGTCGACATCATGATCTCGGAGAAGCCGAACCGCTCGGTGATCTGCTCATTGGTCCAGCCCAGCGCCTTGAGCAGCACGGTGACCGGCTGGCGGCGCTTGCGGTCGATGCGCACGCCGACGGTGTCGCGCTTGTCGACGTCGAACTCCAGCCAGGCGCCGCGGCTGGGGATCACCTTGACGCTGTGCAGCGTCTTCTCGGTGGACTTGTCGATGGTCTCGTCGAAGTACACACCCGGCGAGCGGACCAGCTGGCTGACCACCACGCGCTCGGTCCCGTTGATGATGAAGGTGCCCTTCTCGGTCATCATCGGGAAGTCACCCATGAACACCGTCTGGCTCTTGATCTCGCCGGTGTTGTTGTTGATGAACTCAGCCGTGACGAACAGCGGGGCCGCGTACGTCATGTCCTTGTCTTTGCACTCGTCGACCGGCGCCTTGACCTCGTCGAAGCGGGGGTCGGAGAAAGACAGCGACATCGAGCCCGAAAAGTCCTCGATCGGCGACAGCTCGTCGAGCACCTCTTCCAGCCCGCTCTTAGGCTCCGCGTCGCCGCGGGCGATCGCGGCCTCACGCCACCGCGGCGCGCCGATCAACCACTCGAAGGAGTCGATCTGCACGTCCAGCAGGCCGGGAACCTCGAGCGGTTCGCGCAGCTTGGCGAACGAAACTCGGTTGGGCGCTCCAGGCACGGAGCCGTTCAAGGAACTTGATCCGTTTGAGGAACTTTGTGGGCGATCCGTCTTGCTCTGGCGGAAATCTGCCAAGATGCATCCTTCCAGCACCTCGTGCGACTCACGAAGGCCGGGACCACCGGCTGCGTTCGCCGCGAATTGTGTCGGTTCGGCCGGCAAACGAACTGTCCGGATCTCACGCGCGCAACTAAAGAACTAAGCCACATCGAGGGGCTCAGGCTTAGACCACGGTGTCAAGTGGCAGGTGAGGTGGGCAAGAGGCAGCCAGCGCAACGTCCAACAATAGCGCAGGGCGGCGCATTCCTCAACTGTCCAGTACAAGTAATCCAGGGAAATCGGCGCTGGCTGGCGTCTCGAGTTTCCGCTGGATACATGCTGCCCAACAGACTGGCCCGTTTACGGCCCGTCGTCAAGAGGACGGGCGGCCAAGTTACGCGAAGTTATCGCGAACTTTCGGGCCGGCCGCGCTAGTCGCCGACCTCGTGTGCGCCTGGTACTTGTGGGTGCCCTCCAGGTCGTCGAGGACCGCCGCCTGCGCCTTCTGCGGCAGGGTGTGCAGGATCTCGCGCACCCGGGCCTGGCGCCGGGCGACGGCCTTGCGCTCCGGCATGCCCGGCGAGGCGACGATCTGCGGCGGCACGCCCTCGCTCTCCTCCACATTGCCGGCGTGCTGACCGGCCTCCAGCGCGGCCTGCTCTTCGGCCATGGTGGCCTCGTCCTTCTCCTCGGACATGCCGATCGGCCCGATGCGGCGGCCGTTGAGGAACTGCTTGACCACAGGCTCGTCGCTGGTCAGCAGCACCTCGCGGGGGCCGAACATGACCAGCTTGCGGCGGAACAGCATGCCCATGTTGTCCGGCACGGTGCGGGCGATGTTGATGTTGTGCGTGACGATCAGGACGGTGGCGTCGATCTGGGCGTTGATGTCGAGGATCAGCTGGCTCAGGTAGGCGGTGCGCACCGGGTCCAGACCGGAGTCCGGCTCGTCGCAAAGGATGATCTGCGGGTCCATCACCAGGGCGCGGGCCAGGCTGGCGCGCTTGCGCATACCGCCGGAGATCTCGCCGGGGAACTTCTTCTCGTCGCCGCCCAGACCCACCAGTTCCAGCTTTTCCATGACGATGTCACGGATCTCGCTTTCCTTCTTCTTGGTGTGCTCGCGCAGCGGGAAGGCGGCGTTGTCGAACAGGTTCATCGAACCGAACAGGGCGCCGTCCTGGAACATCACGCCGAACAGGGTGCGGATCTCGTAGAGCTCCTTGGCCGAGCACTGCAGGATGTCGGTGCCGTCGATGACCACCGAGCCGCGCTCGGGGCGCAGCAAACCGATCAGCGATTTCAGGAACACCGATTTGCCGGTACCCGACGGCCCCAGCAGCACGCTGACCTCCCCGGCGGGGATTTCCAGGGTCACGTCCTCCCAAATTCGTGACGATCCGAAGGACTTCGTGAGGCCGTTCACCTCAATAGCGACACCCATGGGAGAGATCCTTCCGTCGACGCTCATGCCCGCCACCTGCCCTTTTCTGTGGCATGAGTCACTGTAGCGCACGCCTGCCACACGGCATCAGGGTTGCGCGGCACCGCCGTGCAAATTTGGCCGTCCCGAGATCACCCGGAACCGCGCGCGGCACAACTTATTTGACGCACGTGTTAGCCAGCGGGCACCCAGTTGCCGTGGAAGCCCATCGGGACCCGCTGCGGCAGGTGCACGGTCACCACCTGCTCGAGACTCTGGGCGGTCCAGCAACACCAGCTGGCCTTCGTCGCGGCCGCGGTGATAGCCGAAGCCCATCAGGATGCCGTCGTCCTCCGCGCCGTCTTGGCCGCGGGCCGGGTTGGGCACGAAGCACATCTCACCGACCAAAAGGTCGGGGTCCAGCGGCGCGACCCGGCGCGAGCCGGTGGCGTAGTCGTGCTTGTACAGGCCGGTGGACATCTCGGAGGCACCGTTGGACAGGTAGCCGCCGTCGGTGCCGACGGTGTAGCCGAAGCGGTGCCGACGGCCCAGCAGGGCCTCGTTGATCCGGGAGAACTCCTGCGGGCGGTCGTCGCGCAGCTCGCTGCTGACCGTCCCGGTCACTAGGTTGACCGGTCTAGCGGTCCAGCGTCGGGCGGGTGTCGCCGGGACCGCACAGGTCGCGGTCGAACATCCGCGAGTAGCGCACCACGTCGAGAACCAAAACCTTTGCGCCGTCACGCATTTCGGAGTAGGCGTTGAGCGGGTGGTAGACGTAGCAGGGCTCGATGTCGAACCACCGAACCTCGTCGTTACCGCCGTCGCGCGGCATGACGCCCAGCCGCGCCGGGTAGGCGTCGTTACACCGGTAGGGCATCCGGTGCAGCGGCTGCCGATTGCGGTTCATCGCCGTGGCCGTCGGGCCGGGCAGGCGCACCCGCCCGAGCAGCGACTGCACGAGCAGCCGGGCCGGCGCGCTCAGCCAGCGCGGCACGTCGGCCGGCATCACCTGGACGGGGTCGAACGTCACCGGCAGGTCGTAGATCACCACGTACTCGTCGGTGAGCGAGAAGTCGTGTGTCATCGGCGACCCGCCCACCTCGATGTCGACGGTGCGCCGCGCACGGCCGGGGTGTCGATCACCGAATACTGCACGCGGCGCCCCCGCCCGAACGAGTAGGAGACCGCGTGCAGTTCGCCGGTGCGCGGGTCGCGGTGCGGGTGGGCGGTGTAGCCGCCGAACAGGGTTCCGTCGAAGTCGCAGGTGCCGACGGTGTCCAGGTCCTCGGTGAGCCGGTAGTTGGCGCCGCCCTCTTCGACCAGGGCCAGCGTCTGCCCGGCGTGGCTGAGCACGTTGGTGTTGGGTCCGACGGACAGCATTCCGGCGCGCGGGTCCAGCCCGCCGGGCGCCGGCTCGCCGAGCGCGGCGCACACGTGCGCGGTGCGCACCCAGCGGTTGCGATACCAGCGGGCCCGCCCGTCGCGCAGCGCCACGCCGTGGACCATCCCGTAGCCGCTGAACCAGTGGTAGGTCGCGGGGTCGACCTCGGGCAACCGGGTTGGGGCCGTTGCGCAGGTAGCGCCCGTCGAGGTGGTCGGGAATGCGTCCGGTGACGGGCAGGTCGAACGCGGTGACTTCGGCGCGCATCGGCGCCAGGAAGCCGTCCAGGTAGGGATTGGCGACGGTGCGCGTGGTGGTCACGGCTGACTCCTATAACATTGATATGACGCTGTTATTGCGAACGGTGCGCCGGGGAAGGGACGATCGCAACGATGACTTCGCAACCAGCCCCGCAGCGCAACGTCCGCGACGGCATGCTCGCCGCGGCCGTGGCGCTGCTGCACGAGCACGGTCCCGACGCGCTGCAGACCCGCAAGGCCGCCGGGGCGGCGGGCACCTCGACGATGGCGGTGTACACCCATTTCGGCGGGATGCGCGGGCTGATCGCCGAGGTGGCCGAGGAGGGGCTGCGGCAGTTCGACGCCGCGCTGACGGTGCCGCCGACCGACGACCCGGTCGCGGACCTGTTCGTGATCGGCGCGGCCTACCGGCGCTACGCGATCAAACATCGGCACATGTATCGGCTGATGTTCGGCAGCACCAGCGCGCACGGCATCAACGCGCCCGCCCACAACGTGCTGACGCTGACGGTGGCCGAGATCGAGCAGAACTACCCCAGCTTCGCGCACGTGGTGCGCACGGTGCACCGGTGCATGCGGGCCGGGCGGATCACCGCCGGCTCGGCCGACAACGACGGCGCGGTGGTGGCGACGGCGGCCCAGTTCTGGGCGTCGATCCACGGATTCGTGATGCTCGAGCTGGCCGGCTACTGCGGCGACGACGGCTCGGCGGTGCTGCCAGTCCTCGGCTCGATGAGCTCGAATCTGCTTGTCGCGCTTGGCGATTCACCCAAGCGGGTGTCGCAGTCGATGCGCTCGGCGATGCTCGGGAGCTGAGCACACGAAACCCCCGGGGCCTGCGCGGGCAGACATCCCGGGGGTTTCGCGCGAACCGGCTTACTTGACGGTGACGGTGGCGCCGGCGGCATCGAGCTTGGCCTTGGCGTCGTCGGCGGCCTCCTTGGCAACCTTCTCCAGCAGCGGCTTGGGCGCGCCGTCGACCAGGTCCTTGGCCTCCTTGAGGCCCAGGCCGGAGACGATCTCGCGGACCACCTTGATCACGCCGATCTTCTTGTCGCCGGCGGACTCGAGAATCACGTCGAACTCCGACTGCTCCTCAGCGGCCTCGGCGGGCGCGCCACCGGCGACCGGGCCGGCCGCGGCGACGGCGACCGGGGCGGCCGCGGTGACCTCGAAGGCCTCCTCGAACTTCTTCACGAAGTCGGAGAGCTCCAACAGGGTCATCTCCTTGAACGCGTCGAGCAGGTCATCGGTGGACATCTTTGCCATGGGTGTGGGTCCTTCCTTGTTGTTCTTCCCAAGTTCCGGGTTTGGTGGTTATTCGGCGTCGGCCGGGACCTCGGGGGCCTCGGCGGGGCCTTCGGCGGCCTTCTTCTCCTGCAGGGCGGCCGCCAGGCGGGCGACCTGCGAGGCCGGGGCGTTGAACAGCCCGGCCGCCTTGGCAAGGTTGCCCTTCATCGCGCCGGCCAGCTTGGCCAGCAGCACCTCGCGGGACTCGAGGTCGGCGATGCGCTCCACCTCGGCGACCGAGAGCGCCCGGCCGTCCATGTAGCCGCCCTTGATGACCAGCGCCTTGTGCTCCTTGGCGAAGGTCTTGATGGCCTTGGCCGCGTCGACCGGTTCCCCGGCGATGAACGCGATGGCCGTCGGGCCGGCGAAGAGCTCGTCCAGGCCCTCGATGCCGGCCTCCGACGCCGCCCGCTTGACCAGCGTGTTCTTGGCCACCGAGTAGGTGGCCGCCCCGCTCAGCGAGCGCCGCAGCTCGGCCAGGTTGGCGACCGTCAGACCCCGGTATTCGGTGATCAGGGTCGCGGTCGCCTCCTTGAACTGCTCGGCGATGTCTGCAACGGCGGTGGCCTTGTCAGCCCTGGCCATGCCTACCTCCTGCTCCTGAAGTGAAAGTCAGTGCGACGTGTCGTCTGGTGTCCCCCGAAAACGACGAACGCCCCGGCGCAGGACACGGCCGGGGCGTAACGAACAACCGGCGCTGACGCCGGCGCTGCTGCCTCGTCCTCCTGCGTGGGCCGCCGGGATGTTCCCGGACCTTCGACCGATTGCTCGGTGACCGACGGTCTTCGGTGGATCGGCTAACACCATAGCGCGGGCCCCGCGATCAGACAAAACGGCGCCTTCACGGCTCAGGTCACGGCTCCGGTGACCACGACGGTGAGCAGCACATAGGCACCCAGCAGCAGGGCCACCCGCAGCCGGTGGCGCCGGTCCCAGCGCGCCGCCAGTGCGCGCGGCAGCTGCCCGCCGGCCGGCCATTTCACGATGCGGTTGTTGATCGGCACCAGCATGGTCACCGTCACCAGCACCACCACGGCCATCAGGCCGGCGGCGACGCCGACCAGCCAGTCGTAGTGCGCGCCCGTTCCTGCACGGCGAGCGAGCCCAGCAGCAACAACGTCGTCGCGTACCAGAACGGCATCACCGTGCCCAGCGCCCGCGCGACGCCGCCGCGGGCGGTGCGGAAGGCGTCGTCGGGCAGCCGGGCGATGAGCGGGTGGAAGAACACCGCGACCGCGAGCTCCACGCCGACCATCAGCCCCATGATCACGACCGCGAGCGCGTCGATGCTGTGGTCCATTGGTTCAGCCTAGGAGCCGGCGGGTCGCGCCAGGGTCGCCAGCCGGGCCGCGCCGATCAGCCCGGCATTGCCGCCGAGTTCCCCCGGCACCACCGTCAGCCCGGACAGGAAGTCCAGCCCGGCGTAGTGGGCCAGCCTTTCGCGCAGCGGGTCGAACAGCAGCAGCCCGGACTGGGCGACGCCTCCCCCGATCACCACCACGTCCAGATCGCACACCGCACCGACCGAGGCGATCATCGCCGCGAGCGCGTCGGCCGATCGGTGAAACGCCTTCTGCGCCAACGGTTCTGAAGACGCCGCGGCGGCCAGGTCCCGGGCGCCGGCCCCCGGCGGGGCCGACCACCCGTTTTCGCGCGCCCACCGCACCATCGAGGGCCCGGAAGCCACCGTCTCCACGCAGCCATGCCCGCCGCAGGTGCAGGGCCGGCCGTCCACCACGTGCCCCACGTGACCGGCGTTGCCGGTGCGGCCCGGGTAGGGGGCGCCGTCGAGCACCAGGCCGCCACCCACCCCGGTGGAGACCACCATGCCCAGCAGGAAGCGGGCGCCGCGTCCCGCGCCCAGCCACTGCTCCCCTAGCGCCATGCATAGCCCGTCGCCGCCCAGCACCACCGGTGTCGCGGGCACCGCCGCGGCGACCTTGTCGCGCAACGGGAAACGGTGCCAGCCGGCGATGTTGATCGGGCTGACGGATCCGCTGAGCAGGTCGACGGGCCCGGCCGACGCGATGCCCACGGCCGCGATCGGGGCGCCGGCCGCCCGCACCACCTCGGCGATCAGGGCGTGCACCACATCCCACACGTCGTCGCCGGGGGCCGGGTTGGGGGTAGATGGCGGTGTGGACCAGCGTGCCGACTGAATCGACGAGTGCGGCAGCGATTTTGGTCCCGCCGATGTCCAGGCCGAGGGTGAGCATGCCGATCAGTGCCGATGCGTGTTGTCGGGTTGGCGGGGGTCGCCGGGATGCTCGTAGCCGGGCGCGAGCCGCACCAGCGCGGCGCGGCGTTCGTCCAGCCACAGCCGGAAGACCCGCCGCCGTGCCGCGCCGCGCAACTGCTCGCGGATCGCCGGTCGCACCTCGTCCAGCGGTGGGTCAACCAAAGCTGTTGTTCGCCAAACATTTTGGATGGACCGCGGTGTGGCGAACCGGAGCGGGTTGCGGGCGTGGTAGGCGGCCAGCTCCCGCTCGGCGACGTCCACCGCGGCGGTGACGTCGGCGAACAACGCCCGGGCCAGCGGGTCGGCCAGCACGGCGGCGGCCACGCTGCCGATCTCCAGCCGGGCGGTCACGTCGGGCAACAGCTCGGCCTCGTTCAGCGCGCCGGCCCGGGTCAGGCCACGCACGGCCGCCTCGGCGGCGATGACGCGGCGGGTCACGATCAGTTGGGTCAGCCACCGCCGCAGTTGCCGGCCCTCGCTGGTGCCGGGCGGCGGCAGCGCCGCCGCGCCGCGCCCGCCGCGCAACCGGGCCTCGGCGGCGTCGGCCTCCTCGGCGAAAACCGGGACGCCGGCAACGGTCGCAACCGGGTGGCCGCTCATGTGACCGTCACCCGCACCGCCGGGAAGTAGAGCAGTTCGCCCGCGCAGCCGATCCGAGCCAGCGCCCACCACTGGCCGGGTCCAGCCAGGCCGGTGGGGCCAGCCGGAAGCCGAGGTCGACGGCGCCGCGGGCGAGCAGGACCGCGCCGACCGCGGCGGGCCCCATTCAGTCCCAGGTGCCCCACGGGCTGATCAGGTGGGCCTCCAGCGCCAGCTCGGCGCGGGCGTGGCTGCCGACGGTGACGGTCAGGTCCGCGGCCGCGCCGGGTTCCAGCGTGACCTCGGCCGGCTCGTCGGCCAGGTAGATCAGCGGCGGCCGCTCGCCGTCGCCCACCGCCACCACGCACACGTCCTCGACGCCCTGGCGCCAGGACGCCGGGAGGTGCTCCCCGGTGAGGCGCGGTTCGGCCCGAACCGGGTAGAGCCCCGGTGCGGCGCGGGCCGGGACCGACACCGCGATCTCGGCCTGCAGGTGCTGGCCGGCACACAGCCGCAACGGCAGCTCGGCCGGGTCGGCCGACCAGCCGTCCGGGCAGCGCAGCACCACCGCGCCGGCCAGCGTGGCGTCGGTGCAGTCGCTGGCCGCCGACAGCCGCAGCGTGACCCTGCTGGCCGGGGCGGCCGACGCCCGCGCCGGATGCAGGTGGGCGACGACGGGTAGCCCGCCGAGCGGCGCGGGGCCCCGGTTGTGCAGCCAGTAGCGCGCGTAGAGCGGCTGGGCGGCCTCGGCGTGCGGCGCGAGCGCGGCGGCGCCGGCCGGGGCGGCCGGCGCGTGCAGGCTGGGCCAGCACCGTGGCCACCTGGTAGCCGTGCAGGTCGATCGAATTCGCTTGGCGAGACGGCTTTTCCAGCAGATCGGTGGCGTGCAGGTCGCTCACCGTCGCCACGTCGGAGTCGACGGCGACGCGGGTGCCCGCCCCGGCGGTTTCCACCAGCCGCAGGGCTACCGCGGTCGGGTCGGGCCGCGCCGCGCTGCCCGACGCCAGCGGGTTGCCGGCCGCCGCGACGGCTAACAGCGGATTCCCGAATTGCGCGCTGCGAGCGGGTATTTCGGCGTGCCGCCAGTCGCCGGGGCCGCTGACCATCGCGTAGTCGAAATGGTGGGTCCAGTGCTGCAGCTGGAAATTGGAGCCGTCCGGCGCGCTGCGGCGCGGGTCGTCGATCCAGATGCCCGACGGCCAGCCGGTGCAGGACCGCAGCAGCGCGGTGTGCAGGGTGCCCGCGGTGTCGACGGCGAAGCTGGGCACACCCCAGTTCAGCAGCGCGACGGTGTAATAGTCGAAATCCTCTGTCCGCGAAGGAGATTGCTGCGTGACGGTGATCTCGGCGTCGCCGAGGTCGTCGACCAGCGCGGCGATCGCCGCGCACAGCTCGCGCTCGTCGCGGCCGTAGACCACCAGCACCGGCAGCGCCCGCGCGTCGCGCAGGTCGGCATCCGGCAGCCGCACCGCGGCCAGCGGCGCGTGGGCCGGCACCCACAGCCTGGCCCGGCCGGTCGCGGCCAGCTGACGCCGCAGCTCGTCGGCGTAGGCCGGGTCGGCGTCGGCCAGCACGGCCGCGGTGAAGGCGTTGCGGCGCAGCCCGCCCAGCACGACACGCACGTCGGGCAGGTTGGAGTCGACCTCGAGGTGGCCGTAGCGCGGCCCGTCGGCGGCGCTGCAGGTGGCCGTGACGCCCGCCCGGACCAGCGCGACCAGCAACTCCCGGGCCAGCGGACCGGACGTCGTCTCCGCCGGCGACACCACCTCAGCCACCGACAGGCACCGGAGGCCGACGACGGCGTCGCCGACCTCGCTGACCGGCATGACCCCCGGCACCAGGCACGGCCAGCGCAGCCGCACCAGCCGGTCGGCGCCGGTGAACTCGTCGATGGTGGTGCGGCAGTCCACCCCGCGCGACGCCTCGCCACAGCGTGTGGGTCTGGGTGTAGCGCAGCAGCGTGCCGATCCGGCCGTGCACCACCACCCGCTCCCCGAGCGGGCCCCGGTAGGCCCGCACCCGCGCACTCGTCGCCGACGAGCACACCACCGGCCCCTTGGCCAGCAGGTGCCAGGGGCCTTCGCCCTGGCTCGGGTGCGACGGGTACTCCTCGTAGGCGGCCAGCTCGTTACCCACCCGGCCCTCGCCGATCAGCTCGCGGCCGTCGGCGATCAGCGACGCCACTCCCCCGCCGCGCTCGGCGTCGACCGCCAGCCGGTAGTGCTCGTTGGCGATCGCGCTGCCCGGCAGCGGCGCCCACCCGCTCGCCGCCTCGCCCGCGACCAGCCGGTAGGCCCGCCAGCCCAGCGACGGCACGTCGCGGACCAGCCAGCTGACCGAGCGCACGCCGTGCTCGACGTGCGCGGGCACCTCGGCGCCATCCGCGTCGAGCACCCGCACCCCGGCGCCGCGTCCAGGCGCGCGGTGACCACGTCGGTTCGCCGGCCGTTGAGCGGGTTCCACGCCGTCACGTCGGCGCCGTCGACCCGGCGAGACAGCAGCGCCAGCGCGTTGTCGCGGACGGCGCGGCCCAGCTCCCAGGCGTCCCGCCACCCGGTCAGCAGGTCCAGGTAGACCTGGTCGGATTCCGAGCCGGCGATGGCGTCGTGGTGGGCGCCGTAGGCCAGCTGCACCCAGGCCTTGGCCAGGGCCGCCTGCGGGTATTCGGCGCCGGCCAGCAGCCCGGCGAACACCGCGAACCGCTCGGCGGCCAGCACCGTGTTCTCGGCGGCCCGGTTGGCCTGTTTGGTGTCGATGTAGGACACGTCCTTGCCGGTGTAGATCGGGTTCATGTCGCGGGTCTGGGGGGACGGCGCGCCGCCGCGCTGCGCCAGTTCGGCGCGCACCGCCGCGAAGAACTCCCGGGGCAGCGCGCACACGAAGCGCGGCCAGGTGTAGCGGGCCGCCCAGTAGCGGTGGATGGCGGTGACCCACTTGTTCGGTGGGGTGTAGTCGGTGCCGACCGGCAGCAGCACGTTGCGGGTCAGCGCGACCTTTTTCAGCTGGACGAACAGCGCGTAGGTGGCGTCCTGCGCACCGACCAGCGACGCCGCCGAATCCATCCACCAGCCCGCCGAATAGTGCGCGGGCATGTAGTGGGTGAGCAGGCCGCGGCCCGACGGCGCGATCCACTCGAATTCGCTGGAGAACTGCATGCGCTCGACGCCGCCGTCGGAGCCGTCGCCGGTCGCCGGGCCCCACTGGTGGTGCGGTCCGCGCGCCCAGGAGCTCGACGTCAGGCCGGCGTCGGCGGCCGGCCCCGGGAACTGCGGATCGTGACCGAACACGTCCAGCTGCCACGGGGTGGCCGGGTCGGCCCCCAGCACCCCGTGCTGAAAACCCATGCCGTGCACCAGGTTTCGGATGTTCGTCTCCGGGCTGGTGAGGTTGGTGTTGGGTTCGTTGTAGGTGCCGCCCATCACCTCGACCCGGCCCTGCGCGATGAACCGGCGCAGGTCGGCGCGGTCTTCGGAGCGGGTGTCCCAGTACGGCTTGAGGTAGTCCACCTCGGCCAGCACGAACTTGTACTCGGGCTCGCGGCGGGCCATTTCCAGATGTGCGTGCACCAGGTCGAAGCCGTTGGTCTGCCGGGCCCGTCCGGGCGGGTCCTCGGTCCACTCGCTGGTGTAGGCGCCCTGGGTGTTCCACCACACCGGGTCGTAGTGGAAGTGGCTGACCATGAACATCGTCCAGCCCGGCTCGGCCACAGTGAATTCGAACGGCAGCTCCGCCTCTCCGGCGCCCACCCGGGCGGGCGCTCGGCGCAGCCGGTGACGGCGACGCGGACCAGCTGCAGCGGCGCCTCGGGCGGCCCGACGAACAGCTCGGTCGAGAGCGCCGACGTTATTTCCATGCCGAAACCACCTGCATCCCCGCACTTTACGGCCCGCACAGCCTAGGATCGACCGATGCCCGCTCTCGCCCGTCCGGTGGCCGACAAACGCAGTGCCCTGTGCGAATTCCTGGCGTATCACCAAAGCGCCTACTTCTCGGTGTCGCACGGCCTGACCGCCGAGCAGGCCCGCTCGGCGCCGTCGGTCAGTGCCTTGTCGATCGGCGGGCTGATCAAGCACGCCACCGGAATGCAACGCAGCTGGATGGCCCGCGGCGCCGCCGCGCCCGGCGCACCCCCGAAGGACACCCGCCCGTTCGAGCAGGTCGCCGCCGAGTTCGCCGACCAGCACGTGATGAGGGACGACGAGACGCTGCGAGGGCTGCTGGACGCGTTCGAGGCCCAGAACGCCGAATCGCTGCGGCTGGCGCGGACCGCCGACCTGGACGCCGCGGTGCCGGTGCCGCACGATATCCCCTGGTTTCCCAAGGACCTGCAGGCCTGGTCGGTGCGCTGGGTGATCCTGCACGTCATCAACGAGCTGGCCCGGCACGCCGGGCACGCCGACATCATCCGGGAGCCGATCGACGGCGCCACCATGTACGAGTTGATCGCCGTGCGGGAGGGCTGGGCCATCGAAGGCTGGGTGCAGCCCCGGAAAGGCGGCTGCGATCCGCGCTAGCGGATTGGGACTCGCCAGCGCCGATTTGGCACACTGCACTGA
The DNA here is from genome assembly GCA_002291465.1 of Mycobacterium lepraemurium. Taxonomy (GTDB): domain Bacteria; phylum Actinomycetota; class Actinomycetes; order Mycobacteriales; family Mycobacteriaceae; genus Mycobacterium; species Mycobacterium avium. Next base: position 3,702,241 of record CP021238.1, read on the forward strand.
TGAGCTCTACCAAACATCGAGAGGTGGCCAAACTCGACCGGGTGCCGTTGCCGGTCGAGGCGGCCCGGGTAGCGGCGACCGGTTGGCAGGTCACCCGCTCCGCCGCTCGCGTCCTCACCAAGCTGCCGGCCAAGGGCCCGTGGCAGCAGAAGGTGATCAAGCAGCTCCCCCAGACGTTCGCCGACCTGGGGCCCACCTACGTCAAGTTCGGGCAGATCATCGCGTCCAGCCCCGGCGCGTTCGGCGAATCGCTGTCCCGGGAGTTCCGCGGCCTGCTGGACCGGGTACCGCCCGCCGACCCCGACGAGGTGCACAAGCTGTTCCTCGAGGAGCTCGGGGCCGACCCGTCCGAGCTGTTCGCCAGCTGGGACGAGACCCCGTTCGCCTCGGCGTCCATCGCCCAGGTGCACTACGCCACCCTGCACACCGGCGAGGAGGTCGTCGTCAAGATCCAGCGGCCGGGCATCCGCCGCCGGGTCGCCGCCGACCTGCAGATCCTCAAGCGCTTCGCCCAGGCCGTCGAGCTGGCCAAGCTGGGCCGCCGGCTGTCCACCCAGGACGTGGTCGCCGACTTCTCCGACAACCTGGCCGAGGAGCTGAACTTCCGGCTGGAGGCCCAGTCGATGGAGGCCTGGGTGTCGCACCTGCACGCCTCGCCGCTGGGCAAAAACATCCGGGTGCCGCAGGTGTATTGGGACTTCACCACCGATCGGGTGCTGACTATGGAGCGGGTGTCCGGGATCCGCATCGACGACGTCGCCGCCGTCCGCAAGGCCGGGTTCGACGGGGTTGAGCTGGTCAAGGCGCTGCTGTTCAGCCTATTCGAGGGCGGGCTGCGGCACGGCCTGTTCCACGGCGACCTGCACGCCGGCAACCTCTACGTCGACGACCAGGGCCGCATCGTGTTCTTCGACTTCGGCATCATGGGCCGCATCGACCCGCGCACCCGCTGGCTGCTGCGCGAGCTGGTGTATGCGCTGCTGGTCAAGAAGGACCACGCCGCGGCCGGCAAGATCGTGGTGCTGATGGGCGCCGTGGGCACCGTGAAACCCGAAGCCCAGGCCGCCAAGGATCTGGAGAAATTCGCCACCCCGCTGACCACGCAGACCCTGGGCGACATGTCCTATGCCGACATTGGCCGCCAGCTGTCGGCGCTGGCCGACGCCTACGACGTCAAGCTGCCCCGCGAGCTGGTGCTGATCGGCAAGCAGTTCCTCTACGTCGAGCGCTACATGAAGCTGCTGGCGCCCAAGTGGCAGATGATGTCGGATCCGCAACTGACCGGGTATTTCGCCAACTTCATGGTCGAGGTCAGCCGCGAGCACTCCTCCGAGTTCGAATCCGACGTCGAGGTCTAGGGGCCTTCGATGGTGCAGGTCCGCACGGGGCACGCCATATCAGGCGACCTGAAGCTCTACTACGAGGACATAGGCGACATCGACGACCCGCCGGTGCTGCTGATCATGGGGCTGTGCGCCCAGCTGCTGCTGTGGCGGACCGCGTTCTGCGAGAAGCTGGTGATCCGGTAGGACAACCGCGACGTGGGACTGTCCAGCAAGACCGAGCACCGCAGCTCGGGGCAACCGCTGGTCACCCGGCTGCTGCGGTCCTGGCTGGGCCTGCCCAGTCAATCGGCGTACCGGCTCGAGGACATGGCCGACGACGCCGCGGCCGTGCTGGACCATTTGGGCATCGACGACGCCCACATCGTGGGGCGTCGATGGGCGGCATGATCGCCCAGATTTTCGCCGCCCGGTTCCGCGAGCGCACCAAAACCCTGGCGGTCATCTTCTCCAGCAACAATTCCGCGCTGCTGGCGCTGCTGAAGGGGCCGTCGCCCGACTCGCCGCGCGAGGTGATCATCGACAACGCGGTATGGGTTGGCAGGATCATCGGCAGCCCGCGCTACCGGGTGCCGGAGGAGCAGGCGCGCGCCGAGGCCGCCGAGGGCTACGACCGCAACTACTATCCGCAGGGCGTCGCCCGACACTTTTCCGCCGTGCTGGGCAGCGGTAGCCTGCGCCGCTACAACCGTCGGACCACCGCGCCCACCGTGGTGATCCACGGCCGGACGGACAAGCTGATGCGGCCGTTCGGGGGCCGCGCGGTGGCCCGCGCCATCGACGGCGCCCGATTGGTGTTATTCGACGGGATGGGTCATGATCTGCCACAGCAGTTGTGGGATCAGGTGATCGGCGTGCTGGCGAACAACTTCGCCAAAGCCAGCTGAGCCAAAAACTCTCGGTAGAAACGGTTCCCCGCAATTTTCAGTCCATGTCACAGAGTTGTACGGTGTCGAAGGAGGGTGGGTGTAACCGATGGCCAAGCTGAAGCCGTATTACGAAGAGTCGCAAGCAACCTACGACATTTCCGACGACTTCTTCGCGTTGTTCCTCGACCCCAACATGGTGTACACCTGCGCCTATTTCGAAAACGACGACATGACGCTGGAACAGGCGCAGCCAGCCAAGCTGGATCTGGGGCTGAACAAGCTGAACCTCGAACCGGGCATGACGCTGCTCGATGTCGGCTGCGGCTGGGGTGGGGCCGTGGTGCGGGCACTGGAAAAATACGACGTGAACGTCATCGGTATCACGCTCAGCCGCAACCACTATGCGCGCACCAAGGAGAGGCTGGCTGCGATCCCGACCACCCGGCGCGCCGAGGCCCGGCTGCAGGGTTGGGAAGAGTTCGACGAGCCCGTCGACCGGATCATCAGCTTCGAGGCCTTCGACGCGTTCAAAAAGGAACGCTGGCCCGCGTTCTGGGATTGGGCCTACAAGAGCCTGCCCAACGACAGCCGGATGCTGATGCACAGCATCTTCACCTACCCGCAGTCGCAGTGGAAGGAACGCGGCATCCCGATCACCATGTCGGATCTGCGGTTCTTCCATTTCCTGGGCAAGGAGATCTTCCCCGGCGGGCAGATGTGCGGTGAAGCCGACATCGTCGACCTGTCCCAGGCCAGCGGATTCTCGCTGGAGCAGGTCCAGTACCTGCGGCCGCACTACGCCCGGACCCTGGACACCTGGGCAGCCAACCTGGAGGCCAACCGGGAGCAGGCCATCGCCATCCAGTCGCATGAGGTCTACGACCGCTTCATGCGCTACCTGACCGGCTGCGCGGGGCTGTTCCGCAAAGGAATCTCCAACGTGGCCCAATACACCCTGACCAAGTAGCGCAGTAGACTTTGCATCCGCGGTCGGGCCCGCGACGCGCACTCGCACCGTCAGGAACGCCTCCTCCAGGAGAACAGGACGAACATGGGTGAGCAACCGAGTAGCCCAACCAAGACCCGGACACGTTCGGAGGACATTCAGGCGCACTACGACGTCTCCGACGATTTCTTCGGCCTGTTCCAGGACCCGACCCGGACCTACAGCTGCGCCTACTTCGCACGCGACGACATGAGCCTGGAAGAGGCCCAGTACGTCAAGATCGACCTCAACCTGGACAAGCTGGACCTCAAACCGGGCATGACGCTGCTGGACATCGGCTGCGGGTGGGGCACCACCATGAAGCGCGCCGTGGAGCGGTTCGACGTCAACGTGATCGGCCTGACGCTGTCCAAGAACCAGCACGCCCGCTGCGAGGAGCTGCTCGCCTCGCTGGACAGCAACCGCTCCCGCCAGGTGCGGCTGCAGAACTGGGAGGACTTCAACGAGCCGGTCGACCGCATCGTGTCGATCGAGGCGTTCGAGCACTTCGGCCACGAGAACTACGACGACTTCTTCAAGCGGACCTTCGACATCATGCCCGACGACGGCCGGATGACCGTGCAGAGCAGCGTCAGCTACCACCCCTACGACCTGGCCGCCCGCGGCAAGAAGCTGAGCTTTGAGACGGCGCGGTTCATCAAGTTCATCGTCACCGAGATCTTCCCCGGCGGCCGGCTGCCGTCCACCCAGATGATGGTCGATCACGGCGAGAAGGCGGGATTCTTTGTGCCCGAACCTCTTTCGTTGCGGCCTCACTACATCAAGACGCTGCACATCTGGGGCGACACGCTAGAGTCGAACCGGGACAAGGCCATCGAGGTCACCTCCGAAGAGGTGTACAACCGCTACATCAAGTACCTGCGCGGCTGCGAGCACTACTTCACCGAGGAGATGCTCGACTGCAGCCTGGTGACCTACCTCAAGCCGGGGGCGGCCGCCTGATTTTCGCGGCGGCTGTCGGATTAGGGCTGCGCCGTTCGTCGAGTAGGTAGAGAGTGGAACACACGGTTCCGCTCACCACCTGGAGGTGACGACATGCAGTACTGCGCGCTGTTGATCAGCAGGGAGCAGGAGCGCAAGCCCGACGACGCGGCCGCCGCGATGGCGGCGTGGGAAAGCTTCCACGCCAAGGCAGGGCCGGCGATCAAGGCCGGTGACGTGCTGGCGCCCGCCGCGGCCGCGGCCGTCATCACCGGCGACCCCGACACGCCGGTGGTGACCAACGGCCCGTTCGCCGAGACCGCGGAGGTGGCCTGCGGCTACTACATTTTCGAGGCCGAAAACCTCGACGAGGCGCTGGCGCTGGCGCGCGACATGCCGGTCGCCGCGTTCGGCACGGTGGAGCTGTGGCCGGTGGTGCCCGCGGTCAAGCTGTCCCGCAAAATCACCGGCAACGACTGGCTGGCGCTGCTGCTGGAACCGGCCGAATCCGCCCACACGCCCGGCACGCCGGAGTGGGAGGCGGTGGCCGCCAAGCACGCGGAGCTGCACGCGGCCGCCGGCGACCACATCATCGGCGGCGCCGCCCTGCACGACAAGTCCACCGCCACCACGGTGCGGGTACGCGACGGCGAGGTGCTGATCACCGACGGGCCGTATGTGGAGAGCGCGGAGGTCGCCACCGGGATCTACCTGCTGGGCGCAGCCGATCGCGACGAGGCCGTCAAGATCGCGTCCATGATCCCCGCGTCCACGGTGCAGCTGCGCCAGCTGGCGGGAGTCTCCGGCCTGTAGGCGCATGGCCGACCTGGACGGCGTCTTCCGCCGGGAGTGGGGACCCCGCCGTCGCCGCGCTGGCGCGGTGGTCGGGTGACCTCACCGTCGCTGAGGACGCCGTCCAGGAGGCCTGCGCCGAGGCGCTGCGCGTCTGGCCCCGCGATGGGATGCCCGCCAATCCGGGCGGCTGGCTGGTCACCGTCGCGCGCAACCACGCCCGCGATCGGCTGCGCCGCGAATCCGCGCGTCCTGGAAAGGAATTGGCCGCCATGCTGGACGACATTCGAGCGCGCACCGATGCCGCCGACCCGCATCCGGTGCGGGACGACGAGCTGCGGATGATGTTCACCTGCGCGCACCCGGCCCTGGACCTGCCGTCGCAGCTGGCGCTGACGCTGCGCTTGGTGTCCGGGCTGACCGTCGCGGAGATCGCCCGGGCGCTGCTGCAGTCCGAGGCTGCCATCGGTCAGCGAATCACCCGCGCCAAGAACAAGGTTCGCCACGCCAACATCCCGCTCAGGGTGCCGCCCGCCGAGCTGCTGGGCGAGCGCACCCCGCACGTGCTGGGCTGCGTGTACTCGGTGTTCACCGAGGGCTACTGGTCCACCGCGGGGCCGTCGGCGATCCGGGACGACCTGTGCGACGAAGGCATTCGGCTGGGTGCCGAGTTGTGCGCGCTGCTGCCCGACGAGCGCGAGGCACACGCGCTGTCCGCGCTGATGCTGCTGCATGATTCGCGGCGCGCCACAAGGGTCGACGCCCGCGGTGTGCCGGTGCCGCTCGAGGAGCAGGACCGTACACGCTGGGACCGCCGGCGCATCACGGCCGGACTGGACCGGTTGCGTTATGCCGAGGGGTCGAGCGGCGCCTACCTGCCGCAGGCGGTCATCGCCGCGCTGCACGCCACCGCGCCATCCTGGGAAGAAACCGACTGGGTCACCATCTGCGCCGCCTATGACCGGCTATGGCAATTGACCCGTTCACCGGTGGTGGCCGCCGAATCGGGCGCTGGCGATCGGGCTGCGCGACGATCCCGACGCCGGCCTGGCTGCCTTGGAGGAGGTGGCCGACCCTAAGCTGGAACGCTCGAATCTCATCGCGACGCTCCGCGCCGATGTCCTGCGGCGCGCCGGGCGGCCCGCCGAGGCGCTGCCCTGGTACCGAATCGCGTTGCAGCCCAACGGTTCCGAGCTGGGCCGCGAATTCCTGCGACGGCGCATCGCCGAGTGCACTTCAGCTGCCGAAAGTGCAACTGGAGACGCATTTCCCGAGAACGGCCGTCGCTAGTTGCACTCTCGCGGCGGGACCTAGGCCTCGGCGAAGTTGCGGGTGATCGACGGGTCCACCGGAATGCCCGGGCCCGTCGTCGTCGACACGGTGATCTTCTTCAGGTACCGGCCCTTGGACGCCGACGGCTTGAGCCGCAGCACTTCGTCCAGCGCGGCGCCGTAGTTCTCCGCGAGGGCCTTCTCGTCGAACGACGCCTTGCCGATGACGAAGTGCAGGTTGGCCTGCTTGTCCACCCGGAAGTTGATCTTGCCGCCCTTGATGTCGGCGACGGCCTTGGCGACGTCGGGGGTGACGGTGCCGGTCTTGGGGTTGGGCATCAGGCCGCGCGGGCCGAGCACCCGGGCGATGCGGCCCACCTTGGCCATCTGGTCGGGCGTGGCGATGGCGGCGTCGAAGTCCAGGAAGCCGCCCTGGATCTTTTCGACCAGGTCGTCGCTGCCGACGATGTCGGCGCCGGCGGCCTGCGCCTGCTCGGCCTTCTCGCCGACGGCGAACACCGCGACCCGGGCGGTCTTTCCGGTGCCGTGCGGCAGGTTGACCGTGCCGCGAACCATCTGGTCCGCCTTGCGCGGGTCAACGCCGAGCCGGATCGCCACCTCGACGGTCGCGTCCTGCTTGGTCGACGACGTCTCCTTGGCCAGCTTGGCCGCCTGCAACGGGGTGTAAAGGCTGTCGCGGTCCACCTTCTCGGCGGCCGCGCGATATGCCTTGCTGCGCTTGCTCATTGACTCATCCAATCTGGTGTTGGGTCGTGGTCGGCCGGGCCGAAGCTGGCCCTCCCACGCTGTTGTCTCTCGTCGATTCGTCCTTCGCATTCCTACGCTGGGCCTCGTTCCTCGCCCCGCTCCGTCATGCTCGGACTACTCGACGGTAATACCCATCGACCGGGCGGTGCCGGCGATGATCTTGGCGGCGGCGTCGATGTCGTTGGCGCTCAGGTCGGCCTTCTTGGTCTCGGCGATCTCCTTGACCTGGTCCCAGCTGACCTTGGCGACCTTGTTCTTGTGCGGCTCGGCCGAACCCTTGCCCAAACCGGCCGCCTTGAGCAACAGCTTGGCCGCGGGCGGGGTCTTGAGCGCGAACGTGAAGCTGCGGTCCTCGTAGACGGTGATCTCGACGGGGATGACCTGGCCGCGCTGGTTCTCGGTGGCGGCGTTGTAGGCCTTGCAGAACTCCATGATGTTGACGCCGTGCTGACCGAGCGCGGGCCCGACCGGCGGCGCCGGGTTGGCCTGCCCCGCCTGGATCTGGAGCTTGATCAGCCCGACGACTTTCTTCTTCGGAGCCATGAGATGTTGTTGTCCTTCCTGGTTTGTGCCCGGCGCCGGCGCCGGTTCAGAGCTTGGAGACTTGGCTGAAGGTCAGTTCCACCGGCGTTTCGCGCCCGAAGATGGACACCAGCACCTTGAGCTTCTGCTGCTCGCCGTTGACCTCGCTGATGGTGGCCGGCAGGGTGGCGAACGGTCCATCCATTACCGTCACCGACTCGCCCACCTCGTAGTCGACCTCGATGGCCGGACGCTCCAGGCCGCCCGTCTCGGCGGCGGCCGCGGTGCTGGCCGCACCCTTGGCGACCTTCTTCGTCGCGCCGCGCGGCAGCAGGAATTTCACCACGTCGTCGAGCGACAGCGCCGACGGGCGCGACGACGCGCCGACGAACCCGGTGACCCCGGGTGTGTTGCGCACCGCTGCCCACGAGTCGTCGGTCAGATCCATCCGCACCAGGATGTAGCCGGGCAGCACCTTGCGGTTGACCTGCTTGCGCTGGCCGTTCTTGATCTCGGTGACCTCTTCGGTGGGCACCTCGACCTGGAAGATGTAGTCCCCGACGTCGAGGTTCTGCACCCGCGTTTCCAGGTTGGCTTTGACCTTGTTCTCGTATCCCGCGTACGAGTGGATGACGTACCAGTCGCCGGGCTTGCTGCGCAGTTCGGCCTTGAGCGCGGCGGCCGGGTCAACCTCTTCGGCCGGTTCGCCCTGCGTCTCGGCCGACTCGGCGGCGTCCTCGGTGGCCTCGTCGGTCTCCCTCAGGTCGACCGCGTCACCCGCGGACGGGTCACCGTCGAAGGTAGTCACGGGTTGAGTCCTCTCTGTCACTTTCAAAGCGGCGTCACTCGCTCAGCCGAACACCAGCAGCACCAGCTTGGTCAGGCCGAAATCCGCCAGGCCGACCAGCGCCACCATGAAGGCCAGGAAGGCCAGCACGACGGAGGTGTAGGTGAGCATCTGCTTGCGGTTGGGCCAGATGACCTTCCACATCTCTGCAACGACCTGCTTGAGGTAGTTGTAGACGAACACGAACGGGTTCGCCCGGGTGTCCGCGGATTTCTTCGGCTTCGCGGCCTTCTTGCGCTTGGCTTTCTCGGCTTTTTCCGGCACGGAGACCTCGGCCTCGTCCGACGGCTCCGCGTCGGCGTCCCCCGCCGCCCGCTGCCGGGACCGCTTGCCGGTAGGGCGCTGCGGCCGCGTCACCACCGCGGTCCGGCCACCGCCGGCGCGGTCGTCCGTCGTGTCAGCGCCGTCGCTTGCGACGTCGTTGGCAACGTCGCCTTCGTCGCTCACCGCATGCTCCTTTGTTTGCTAGTAACCCCAAGAGCCGTCCCATCAGTGGCGGCATGTCTTCCAGTGTCCACCATGACACGGATCCCTGTTCAGCAGGGGCGACAGGACTTGAACCTGCAACCTGCGGTTTTGGAGACCGCTGCTCTGCCAGTTGAGCTACGCCCCTTCGGGGTTGGCAGGCCAACCTGCGCTTACCTACCGGGGCTTACATGACACGCGCGCCTCCCGATTGCTCGACTCACGGAAAGCGCGCTGATGCTGGGAAAACCCCGAGGCCCGAGTGTACATCGGAGCGGGAGTCAGATACCAATTACGCCGTTCTGACGACCTGGCCGGACTCGGAGTCCCAGCGCAGCTTCGCCGACTGGTCGCCGTTGAACTGACTCATCAGCGTGGTGTAGGCCTCCAGCACCAGCTCACCGTCGTTGTTGGTGCAGATGTTCTTGGTGACCACGATGTCGGCGCCGAACCGCTCGTCCACCGACACGATGTCCATCCGCGCCCACAGCTTGTCGCCGGCCTTGATCGGCTTGGAGAACACGAACCGCTGGTCGACCTGCACGATCACCAGGGTCTCCATGCCGATGTCGACGTGCCGGAAGAAATCCAGCTGGACCAGCTTGGCGAAAATGGTCGTGAAGGTCAGCGGCGCGATGATCGCGTCGTGGCCGAGTTCGGCGGCGGCGTCCTCGGAGAAGTGGGCCGGGTGGCGGTTCTTGACGGACAAGGCGAACTGACGCAGCTGTTCGCGCCCCACAACGAAGTAGTCGGGATAGCGCCAGATCATTCCCCGGATGTCTGTTTTGAGCGCCATGGCCTACGCAAGGATCGCGGACGCGATGGCCCTACCGAAGATCTGCTTGCCGCCCGTGGTGGCCGTCAGCGCGATGGTAACCGACTTGGTCTCCGGGTCCGCCGACTTCACCCGGCCGTTGAACACCAGCTCGGCGCCCTTGCCGTCGTTGGGCACCGGCACCACGGCGGTGAACCGCACGTTGTATTCGGTGACCGCGCCCGGGTCGCCGATCCACGCGGTGACGTAGCCCCCGCCGATGCCCATGGTCAGCATGCCGTGCGCGATCGCGGTGTCCAGGCCGACGACCTTGGCCATCTCGTCGTCCCAGTGGATCGGGTTCAGGTCGCCGGACACCCCCGCGTAATTCACCAGATCCTGACGGGTCAGCGGGTAGACCTTCTCCGGAAGCAGGTCACCCACCTTCACGGAGCTGAACTCACGCAGTGGCATCAGTAAATCCTTCTTCTCCATCCTCGCCGGCACGGCCCGCCAGGGTCGTGTAGGTCTCTTGCACGACGTCACCGGCCTCGTTGGTGATGACATTCTTGGTGACGATGATCTGGGTGCCGTGCGACACCCGCACCGAGTCCACGTAGACGTCGCAGTAGAGCTTGTCACCCGCCACCAGCGGGGCGTAGAATTTCAACACCTGGTCCGCCTGGACGATCTGGGCGTCCTTCACCGCGATGTTGGCGTGCTTGAAAAACGACGACTGCGCCATGTAGCCGAAGACGCAGACAAACGTGAGCGGGGCCAGCAGACCCTTGTAGCCGAGCTCAGAGGCCGCCTTCTCCTCGAAGTACCACGCGTCGTCGTTCTGCACGGCGCCCGCGTACTCGCGGATCTTCTCCCGCTCCACCTCGTAATGGTCGGGGTAGCGGTAGTGCATCCCGACGAGGTTTGTGGTTAACGGCACGGTTCTTAAACTACCTAGTCAATCGGAGTGAACGCGCGCGGCCGGCCGCTAGCGTGTCTCCCGATGCGCCTGGTGCTTACCGCAGTTGGGGCAGTACTTCTTCAGCTCCAGTCGGTCCGGGTCGTTCCGGCGGTTTTTCTTGGTGATGTAGTTGCGGTGCTTGCACACCTCGCACGCCAAGGTGATTTTCGGCCGTACGTCGGTACTGGAAGCCATGACGGTTCTGCCTCGATTCGCGAAAAAATCCGTGCTGTTGGGTTGTAGCGATGGCCGGACTCGAACCGGCGACCTAACGATTATGAGTCGTTCGCTCTAACCGACTGAGCTACATCGCCTCTGGCCACCCCTTTTTGGGGTCGGGGCCGCCACGCCTGCTCGGCGTCCGCCGAGCCCCCTAACGGAATCGAACCGTTGACCTTTTCCTTACCATGGAAACGCTCTACCGACTGAGCTAAGGGGGCCGTTCACCCGAAGCGACCAGTCGCGCGGGCCTAGAAGAGGGTACAGCCTGGCTCGCAGCGGCACCAAACCACGCCGGATGCCGATCAGCCGCTTTCGGCGCTCCGCCGAGGCTGCCAGGCGCTGAGGTCGCTGAACTCGTCGTACTCGTCCTCGGATGCGACGGAATCGCCCTCGTACAGCAGGGTCCGCAACGCGAGATTGACGGCCTCACGGGCGTCGGCGAGATGGAAGCGGCGGATCGCCTCATCGACCAGTTCGAGGTCGACCTCGATTTCAACCTTCTTCCTCATGCGGCAACAATACCCACTGACCACCCGCCGAAGCCGTTGCTGGCAGGCCGTGTGCGGCAAAGTCCGGCCGGCCGAATCCGCAAGGGGTGGCGGGCCACCCGCGGCCGCGTCATAGTCTGGTCAGGCGTCCGACGACCGGCTGTACTTTCGCCAACTGCTCTCCGGCCGCGGCTTCGCCGCCGGCGACATGTTCGCGACGCAGATGCGCAACTTCGCTTACCTGATCGGTGACCGGCAGACCGGGGACTGCGTGGTGGTCGACCCCGCCTACGCCGCCTCCGACCTGCTCGACACGCTCGAGGCCGACGGCATGCACCTGTCCGGCGTGCTGGTGACCCATCACCACCCCGACCACGTGGGCGGCTCGATGATGGGGTTCACGCTGGCGGGCCTGGCCGAACTGCTGGAGCGGGCGCCGGTGCCGGTGCACGTCAATAGCCATGAGGCGCTGTGGGTTTCGCGGGTCACCGGGATCAGCGCAAGCGACCTGACCGCGCACGAGAACCACGACAAGGTCAGCATCGGCGACATCGAGATCGAGTTGCTGCACACCCCCGGTCACACGCCGGGCAGCCAGTGCTTCCTGCTGGACGGCCGGCTGGTCGCCGGGGACACGCTGTTCCTGGAGGGCTGCGGGCGCACCGACTTCCCCGGCGGCGACTCCGACGAGATGTACCGCAGCCTGCAGCGGCTGGCGAAGCTTCCCGGTGACCCGACGGTGTTTCCCGGGCACTGGTACTCGGCCGAGCCGAGCGCCTCGCTGTCGAAGGTCAAGCGGTCGAACTACGTCTACCGGGCCTCCGACCTTCACCAATGGCGGATGCTGATGGGCGGCTGAGCCGTCCGGTGATCGCTCGATCGTGATCACCCCGCGGCCGGCCCTGTGATATTAAGCGGAGGGTGGATTCCATGGGTTGGATCCAGGACAGCTGGCATGGGGTCACGCACGTCGGGTCCAGCACCTGGATCGCGTGGGCAGCATGGGCGGCGATCGCGCTCGCCGTCATCACGCTGATCTTCACCAACAGCCAGATCGCCCGCAATCGCCGGGCGGCCGCCGAGCAGACCCGCCCCCACGTCGCGATGTTCATGGAGCCGCACCCAGCCGACTGGCACGTCATCGAACTGGTGGTCCGCAACTTCGGCCAGACCGCGGCCTACGACATCGAATTCTCCTTCGACAATCCGCCCACCGTGGCCGAATACGAGAGCGCCACCGACGGCTACGCCGACGTCGTCGAACTGCGGCTGCCCCGCCAGCTACCGGTGCTGGCGCCCGGTCAGGAGTGGCGCACGGTGTGGGACTCCGCGCTGGACCGCGCCGAGATCGGCAGCGGCATCGAATCCCGCTTCACCGGCACGGTCACCTACTACGACCGGCCCGCGCCGGCCGGGCGGCCGGCGGTTCTGGCAGCGGGAACGCACGCCGCTGCACACCGACGTCGTGCTGGACTGGGACGCCCTGCCGCCCGTGCAGCACATCGAGTTGACGACCACCCACGACCTGGCCAAGCGGGAGAAGGAGAAGCTGGAGCTGCTGCGCGGGCTGCTCACCTACTTCCACTACGCCAGCAAGGAAACCCGTCCCGAGGTGTTCCACAGCGAGATCGAGAGGATCAACGCCGCGGTCCGGGAAACCCAAGACAGGTGGCGCAGCCGCTAACTCGACGAACCCACCGATGTCAGCCTGCGCTGGAGCAACGCCGAAGACGACCTGGGCAAGCACCACAGCCAGCCGGCGTGACGGCAAGGAGCAACTCATGAGCGGCCCGGTCCACTACAGCACCAAGGGCCCCGTCGCCGTCATCAGGATGGACGACGGCAAGGTCAACGCGCTGGGCCCGACCATGCAGCAGGCCCTGGGCGAGGCCATCGACCGGGCCGAGGAGGACAACGCCGGGGCGCTGGTGATCACCGGCAACGAGCGGGTGTGTTCGGCGGCGGCTTCGACCTGAAGATCCTTACCTCCGGCGAGGTGCAGCCCGCGGTCGACATGCTGCGCGGCGGGTTCGAGATGGCCTACCGCCTGCTGTCGTATCCCAAACCGGTGGTGATGGCCTGCACCGGGCACGCCATCGCGATGGGCGCGTTCCTGCTGTCGTCGGGCGATCACCGGGTGGCCGCGCACGCCTACAACATCCAGGCCAACAAGGTCGCGATCGACATGGTCATCCCGTATGCCGCGATGGAGATCATGAAGCTGCGGCTCACGCCGGCGGCCTACCAGCAGGCCAGCGGACTGGCCAAGACGTTCTTGGGTGAAACCGCTTTGGCCGCAGGCTTTGTCGACGGAATCGTGCTGCCTGAGGTGGTGGTTGACCGCGCCGAGGAGGCCACCGCCGAATTCGGCCTGTAGGCACGGGGCGTATTTCGGCGTTTCGGCCGCCGCGACCGGGGAAGTCACCGATGTGGCAACAGATCGCATCGCGAACCCGTGGGGGTGCGCGGGCGCGCCGTCGACCGGGTCAACCACGGCCGGCTCGATCCCAAGGATCTGTTCGGCTGGCAGGCCAACGCTTCCGCCGATCGGGTCACCTACGCCGCTGCTCCGGGACCGCGGCGCGTTGCGGCCGTGCGACTGGGACACCGCGATGGAGCGGATCGTCGCGCGCAGCCGAGAACTGCTGGACCGCCGCGGCCCCAGCTCGATCGGCTTCTACACCTCCGGGCAGTTGTTCGCCGAGGAGTACTACACCCAGGCGGCCATCGCGCACGGGGCGATCGGCACCAACCACGTCGACGGCAACGCCCGGCTGTGCACCGCGACGGCCGCCGAGGCGTTGAAGGAATCGTTCGGCTGCGACGGCCAGCCCGGGTCCTACACCGACGTCGACCACGCCGACGTCATCGCGTTGTTCGGGCACAACGTCGCCGAGACGCAGACCGTGCTGTGGGCGCGGATGCTGGACCGGCTGGCCGGCAGCGACCCGCCGGCCATCGTCTGCGTCGACCCCCGGCTGACGCCGGTCGCCCGGCACGCCACCGTGCACCTGGCGCCGCTGCCGGGCACCAACGTGGCGCTGATGAACGGCCTGCTGCACGAGATCATCGGCAACGGCTGGATCGATCGGGACTACATCGACGCGCACACCGTGGGTTTATACGAATTACAGTGCAGGATAGGCGAATTCATGCCCGGGCGGGTGGCCGAGATCTGCGATGTGGACGCCGCGTACCTCCGGCGGGCGGCCCGGCTGATCGGCACCGCGCGGCGGCAACTGTCCACCATGCTGCAGGGTTTCTACCAGTCGCATCAGGCCACCGCGGCGGCCGTGCAGGTCAACAACATTCACCTGGTGCGCGGCATTCTGTGGGTGACCGCCACCAACCCCGCGGTGTCGCTGCCGGAGTTGCCGCTCATCCGCGACATCCTGTCGCAGCAGCGGCTGTTCCTCGTCGTCCAGGACATCTTCTTGACCGAGACCGCCGCGCTGGCCGACGTGGTGTGCCGGCCGCGGCGTGGGCGGAGAAGACGGGCACCTTCACCAACGCCGACCGCACGGTGCACCTGTCCGAAAAGGCCGTGGAGCCACCCGGTTTCGCGCGTTCAGACTTGGAGATATTCCTGGACTACGCGCGCCGGATGGACTTCCGCGACAAGGACGGCCGGCCGTTTCCGCCGTGGACCGATCCGGAGTCGGCGTTCGAGGCGTGAAAGAAATGCAGCGCGGGCCGGCCGTGCGACTACACCGGCTTGAGCTACGCGAAGCTGCGCGGCGGCAGCGGCATCCAATGGCCGTGCAACACAGATCATCCCGACGGTACCGAGCGGCTGTATGAGGATGGGAGATCTCCGGCCGCGCCCGACTACTGCGAGGCGTACGGCAAGGACCTGATCACGGGCGCCCCGCTGCAGCCCGACGAGTACCGCTCGCTGAACCCGTCCGGCAAGGCCATCATCAAGGCGGCGCAATACCTGCCCCCGCACGAGCGGCCCGGCCCGAATTACCCGTTCGCGCTGATCACCGGCCGCACCGTCTACCACTTTCACACCCGCACGAAAACGGCTCGGGCCCAACAACTTCAGGACGCAGCGCCCGAGGTGTGGGTGGAGGTCGCCGAACGCGACGCGCGCCGCCTGGGCATCGAGGCCGGCGATCTAGTGCACGTGAGCACACCGCGCGGCCGGGTCACCTGCGCCGCGCGCGTCGGCGGCATCCGCGACGGGGTGCTGTTCGTGCCCTTCCACTACGGCTACTGGGACCGGGATGGCGGGGATCATCAACGGGCCGGCAACGAACTCACGGCGACCGACTGGGACCCGGCGTCCAAGTAGCCGACCTTCAAGACGGCCGCTGCCCGGCTCGACAAGGCCCCGACCCACAGGGCAGCGCCGGTGCGCGAGGCCGTCGCGGCCGGGAGCCCGTCATGAAACTGAGGCTGGCGATCCGCGAACTGCACCGCTCCGAACGCAAGCTGGCCCACGAACTGACCGTGATGGCCGCCCGGCATCACAGCGACCAGCACATCTGCCACCTGGCCCGCGATCTGGCCGGCTGGTCGCGCCGGTACCTCGGCGAGCTGGCCCGGCACGGCCGGCACTACGGTCTGCGGGTGTCCGCCGATCCGCGCTCCGGTGCGCGCACCGGTGTCGTGCAGCAGCGGATCAGCGGTCTGCTGCGGCACCGGCCGAAACCCGGGCTGGTGCTGCTGGCCGACCTGCGCCGGATCCACCGGCTGGCCGCTGGCGTGTCGCTGGACTGGGAGCTGCTGGCCCAAGGTGCGCAGGCAGCCAAGGATGCCGAGCTGCTGGGCCTGGCATCGCGCTGTCACCCCGAGACGCTGCGCCAGATGCGTTGGGCCAACGCGATGCTCAAGGAGCTTTCGCCGCAGGTGTTGATGAACTGAGAGGCGAACGCGGTGGCCGCTGCTCGCCGCCACCGCGTTGCTCGCCTCCTCGCCGCCAGTGTGGCACGTGCGCGCCGGGCCGTCACTTCACCCGCGCCCACCCGGATACCGGAACCGGTCCAAGGTAAGCCTGCCAGTCCCAGGCCGACAGGAACGCCTGGGCGGCCGCGTAGCCGCTGTCGTACAGCTCTTCCAGCCGAGACCTGGGGACGTCGAAGTCGAGCACGCCGACGTTCGTCGATTCCACAGCGATGGCTCGGGCAGCGACCCACGGCTGGCTGAGATGGGTCTGGTCGTGGCCGGCCAGCATGGTGATCAGCAGGCTTTCCAACAGCGCCGTCTGCGGGAAGAAGCGCAGCGGTTTCAGGGCCGGCATCACCGCGCCGATGCCCTCGGTCGGGCTCGGCATCACCGTGATCCCGAAGGTGGGCCAGCGCGGCGCCCGGCCGTCGGGCCGGTCGAAGGTGTCGATCGGGAAATTCGACAACACCCCGCCGTCGACCACGGTGCAGGCGGTCCCGTCGGCTCTGGCCAGCTTGACCGGCCGGTAGAAGAACGGGATGGCCATCGAGGCGCGCACCGCGTCGGCCACCGGCTGCTCGTCGGGGTCCAGGCCGTAGAGCCGCCGGTAGTCCCACGGCAGCCGCACCAGCTGGGCCGCGGTGACGTCGGCCACGGTGACCACCAGCCGGCGGCGGTGCTCGTCGGGCAGATCTTCGCCGTCGAAGACGAGGTCGCCGAAGGTGCTGACCCCGAAGTTCTTCAGCTCGCTGCGAATCCAGTCGTGCGCGACGTCGCCGCAGTACATGCTGGTGTCCCGCGCCGGCCCCCACGCCGCACCCAGGTAGGGCACCGGCCCGGCGTCGCGCCATTTGTGCAGCGGGACGGAGAAGGCGAGTTCCTGACCTGCGCGCCGGTCAGCTCGGCGGCGTGGCAGCCGGCCGCCAGGATCGCCGCCACCACCGAGCCGGCCGAGACCCCGGAGACCCTTTTGATCGAATAGCCGGCATCCATCAGCGCCACGATGGCGCCCACCAGACCGATGAACTTGACGCCGCCGCCGGAGAGCACCAGGTCCACCGGCTTCGCCGGCTCCATCTCGGGCGTCACCTACTGCTCCGATGAAACCCATTGGTAGGGAAGGAATTTCCCGTCGAAAATGACCACCATCCGGTCGCCGGACGGGTGTGGTTTCTTTTGCAGGTCGACACTGAAGTTGATCGCGCTCATGATGCCGTCGCCGAACTGCTCGGCGATCACCTCTTTGAGGGCGCCACCGTAGACCTGCAGCACTTCGTAGAAGCGGTAGATGGTGGGGTCGGTCGGCACGGCGGTAGGCAGGCCGCCGCGCATCGGCGGCGCAGCCAGCACCGGCACCGCCGACTCGTCGAGGCCCAGCTTGTCGACGAGTATCCGGCCCAGCTCGGCCGGTATTGGGTGCTGTCCGAGCAGCGCCGAGGTGGTCCACAGCAGCGGGCGGCCGATGGCGTCGGCCAACTCCTGCCAGGTCAGCCCCTTGGCCAGCCGCGCGACGACGATCTGTTCGGTGAGTTGGTTTCTCGTCATGCGTCCCAGCATGCACGCCGCGTCGGGGGGGTAGCCATAATCCGTTCCATGGCCGAGCCGGTTGACCCGCTGCTGTTGGGGCAGCGCGTGGTGGCGATTCTGGAGACCGGCCGGCGGACTGCGGTGCTCGATATCAGCTACCCGCCATGGTGGATTCGCGTGAGCCTTCCGGACCATTAGGTGCTTCCCGGATCCGCTAGCGCATCCGCTATCGCCGGCTTGGCGGCGCCTGACTATTCGGGTTTCGTGGCGGTGACGATCCGCGTCGAAAACCAGGGGCCGCCGTACCACATCCGCCAGCCGAGGTTGCGGCGCCGGACGCTGCGCCAGCCCAGCTCACGCAGCCGGGCGGCGTGCTGACGCGTCTCCCACAGATCCGCGATGGCCAGCCGGCCACCCGGCCGCAGCACCCGCACCGCTTCGTCGAGCGCCTGACGCCGGCCGGCGCGGGTCGGAATGTTGTGGATCGCGAGGTTGCTCACCACCACGTCGACGCTCTCGTCGGCCAGGGGCAGCGCGGTCATGTCGGCGGTGTGCAGCTCGACGCGGTCGGCGACGCCCTCGGCCGCCGCGTTGGCCAGCGTGGCCTGCTCGGAGTTGTCCGTCTGGTCCGCCTGCCACAGGTCGACGCCGATCGCCCGGCCCCGCGGCAACCGCTTGGCCGCGGCCAGCAACACCGCACCCCGACCGCAGCCGAGATCGAGCAGGGTTTCGTCGCCGGCGAGCCGCAGATCGCTCAGAATCCGGTCCCACACAACGAATTTCCCGGACCGCGTCGCGTACATGTATAACGCGGCGTTGGCCGCGATGCCGGCGCTCGACAGCGCGGCCAACGCAGCCCTGCGCCGCTTGCCGCGCGCCCAGCTGATCCCGGCCCACACCGCCAGGCCGGCGGCCTGAGCGCCGATGCCTATCGCCTGCGCGCGTGCCGAGACCGTGTGAAAGGACCCGTCGACTCCGTATTCGCCCCGGTGGTCATGCACGCCCATCAGCTTACGACTCGACAAGGCGCCGAACGTTTTCGGCCGCGCGCTCACCAACGACCGCGGTGCACGACCTCGGTGAACGGCCGGCGGTTCGGCTTGCGGATCGGGGTGAGCGGGCGATCGGCGGGATAGCCGAACCCCGAGCAGGAACGCCACCAGATGACCGTCGGGCACGCCGAGGATGGCGCGCGCCTTGTCCTGATCCCCCACCGACGAATGCCCGGTACCGATGCCCAGGTCGGTGGCCGCGATCATCATCGCCATGGTGGCCTGGCCGACGTCGTAGTTGTCGGTGACCAGCCGGCGCTCGTCGGGCGGCTCGGGCATCACGATCGCGATCGCCGCCGGCGCCCCGGCGATGTGGCCGGCGCCCCGCCACACCGTGGACAGCTCCTGCAGCTGGGTCCGGTCGGTGACGATGACGAAGTCCCACGGCTGCCGGTTCTTCGCCGGCGGCGCGCGCCAGCCGGCCTCCACGATGCGGTCCAGATCCTCCTCGGCGATCACCCGCGGCTGGTACTCCCGCACATTGCGTCGCGCGCAGGTCGCGTCCCAAGCTTCCATGAAGTATCCTTCCAGTGACTGTTCTCCCTGCTCAACCCGCGTAGGATGGCGTGAATTCCCGGATGGTGATGGCGCGGTCGCCCGCCGTCCGGCGCGACAAACGTGGGTAGACGGGCGCGGGCGCAGCCAAACACCCTGGCCCACGCATCGCCCGGTTAGACGACGTGGAACCGGGGAAGTCGAGGTGAACCGACTCACCGGCCCGTTCGTGACAACCCCAATGGCCCCGAGTCAGAAAGGCGAGTAGCCGCCGTGGCAGAGAATCTGACACCGCACTTCGAAGAGGTACAGGCCCACTACGACTTGTCCGACGACTTCTTCCGGCTGTTCCTCGACCCCACCATGACCTACAGCTGCGCCTATTGGGATCGCAACCGCGACATCTCGCTGGAGGAGGCGCAGCGGCGCAAGATCGACCTGTCACTGGGCAAGCTAGGGCTGCGGCTGGGGCGCCACCATGCGCCGCACCGTCGAGAACTACGACGTCAACGTCATCGGGCCTGACCCTGTCCCGGAACCAGGCCGCCCACGTGCAGCAGCTGCTCGACGCGATGGACACCCCGCGCACCAGGCGGGTGCTGCTGCACGGCTGGGAGGAGTTCGACGAGCCGATCGACCGGATCGTCTCCATCGGCGCGTTCGAGCATTTCGGCTACGACCGCTACGACGACTTCTTTGCGACCGCCTACCGGGTGCTGCCCGATGACGGGGTGATGCTGCTGCACACCATCACCATGCTGACCCCGGAGCAGATCGTGGAGCGCGGCCTGCCGCTCACCGAGGAGCAGACCAGCTTCAACGAATTCATCGCCACCGAGATCTTCCCCGGCGGGCAGCTGCCGGCCATCGAGGTCGTGGAGTTCCACTCCTCGAAGATGGGGTTCACCCTCAAACGCCGGCAGTCCCTGCAGCTGCACTACGCCCGCACGCTCGACCACTGGGCCGATGCGTTGCGCGCGCACCACCGCGAGGCCGTCGCGATCCAGTCCGAAGAGGTCGACCAGCGCTACATGAGGTATCTGACCGGCTGCGCCGACGCGTTCCGGGCCGGCTACATCGACGTCAACCAGTTCACGCTGGCCAAGTAACCCCCCGCCCGTCGGTGCCCGGGTTTATCGTGACAGCGCAATGCCGCTTCACCTGCACCGTGCTGAGCGCACCGATCTGTTGGCCGACGGTCTCGGCGCGCTGTTGGCCAATCCACCGGCCGACCCGTTCGCCCTCGAGCTCATCGTGGTGCCTTCGCGCGGGGTGGAGCGCTGGCTGAGTCAACGGCTGTCGCATGTGCTGGGCCGCGCCCGCGACGGGGACGGGGTCTGCGCCGGCGTGCAATTCCGCAGTCCCGCTTCGCTGATCGCCGAGATCACCGGCGCGGCCGACGACGATCCCTGGTCGCCGGACGCCCTGGCCTGGCCGCTGCTGGAGGCGATCGACTGTTCGCTGGACGAGCCGTGGTGCCGCACGCTGGCGACGTACCTGGGCCACTTCCACACCGGCGCCGAGGCCGAGCTGCGCCGCACCCACCGCTACGAAGCGGCGCGCCGGCTGGCCGGGCTGTTCGCCGGCTACGCCCGGCAACGGCCGCGGCTGCTGGTCGACTGGCTCGACGGCGACCCGGGCGATCTGGACGAGGACCTGCGCTGGCACCCGCCGCTGTGGCGGGCGCTGGTGGCCCGGGTGGCCGCCGACCCACCGCACGTTCGGCACGCCGAAACCATCGCCCGGCTGCGGCGGGCGCCCAGCGACCTGCCGCAGCGGCTGTCGCTGTTCGGGCACACCCGGTTGGCGTGCACCGACGTGGAGCTCCTGGACGCGCTGGCCACCCACCACGAACTGCACCTGTGGCTGCCGCACCCGAGCGACCGGTTGTGGCGCGCTCTGGCCGGCACGAACGGCGTGATCCCCCGGCGCGACGACACCAGCCACCGCGCCGTCGCCCACCCGCTGCTGGCCACGCTGGGACGGGATCTGCGCGAACTGCAGCGCGGCCTGCCGGCGGATCCGCGGACCGACGAGTACCTCGCCGGCGACTCCCGCCCCGACACGCTGCTGGGCTGGCTGCAGTCCGACATCGCCGCCAATGCCGTTCGCCCGGTTGGCCGCTCGCTGGCTGCCGAGGACCGCTCGGTGCAGATCCACAACTGCCACGGGCCGGCCCGCCAGGTCGACGTGCTGCGCGAGGTGCTGCTGGGCCTGCTCGCCGACGACCCGACGCTGCAGCCGCGTGACATCCTGGTGATGTGCCCCGACATCGAAAGCTACGCGCCGCTGATCATGGCCGACTTCGGCCTCGGCGACGTGGTGCACGGCGCGCACCCCGCCCACCAGCTGCGGGTGCGGCTGGCGGACCGTTCCCTGATCCAGACCAACCCGCTGCTCGGGGTGGCCGCGCAGCTGCTGGCCCTGGCCGGCGGCCGGGTGCGGGCCAGCGAGGTGCTCAACCTGGCCCAGACGCCGGCGGTGCGCGCCCGGTTCGGCTTCACCGACGACGATCTGGAGGCCATCACCGGATGGGTCCGCCAGGCCAACATCCGCTGGGGGCTGGACCGGCAGCATCGGCGGCCTTACCACGTCGACTTCGTGCACAACACCTGGCGTTTCGGCATCGACCGGATACTGGCCGGCGTCGCGATGTCCGACGACTCGAACGCGTGGATCGACGCGACGCTGCCGCTCGACGACGTCAGCAGCAATCGTGTCCAATTGGCCGGCCAGCTCGCGGAATTCGTCGCCCGGCTGCAGCACGTCCTCGACTCGCTCACCGGTGCCCGGCCGCTGACCGAATGGCTCACCGCCGTCGCCGACGGCATCGCCCTGCTGACCCGGGTGCGCGATGCCGACGAATGGCAGAGCGGTCAGCTGCAGCGCGAGTTCGCCGCGGTGTCCGCGCAGGCCGGATCCCGCGCCGACACCGTGCTGCGGCCGCCCGACGTCCGCGCGCTGCTGACCCGGCACCTGTCCGGACGCCCGACCCGCGCGAATTTCCGCACCGGCACGCTGACGGTGTGCACCATGGTGCCGATGCGTTCGGTGCCGCACCGGGTGGTGTGCCTGGTCGGCCTGGACGACGGGCTTTTCCCGCGGCCCGGTGTCGTCGACGGTGACGACGCACTGGCCCGCTGCCCGATGACCGGTGAGCGCGACATCCGTTCCGAGGACCGGCAATTGCTGCTCGACGCGATCGGCGCGGCCACCGAGAAGCTGGTGATCACCTACACCGGCGCCAACGAGTATTCGGGTCAGCCGCGCCCGCCGGCGGTGCCGCTGGCCGAACTGCTGGACGCCCTCGACATGACCACCGCCGAGCCGGTGCGCGACCGCATCGTTGTGCGACATCCGTTGCAGCCGTTTGACATTCGCAACGTCATCCCCGGGGAGCTGGTGCCCGAGGTGCCGTTCAGTTTCGACCCCACGGTGCTGCGCGCGGCGCGCGCGGCCACCGGCGAACACTGCGAGCCACCGAAGTTCATCTCCGCGCCGCTGCCGCCCCCGCCGCCCGCTGACGTGATCCTGGCCGATTTGGTCAGCTTCTTCAAAGACCCGGTGCAGGGGTTCTTTCGGGCCCTGCAGTTCACGCTGCCCCACGACGTCGACGGAGTGCAGGACGCGATGCCGGTGGACATCGACGCCCTGCAGGAGTGGACAGTCGGCGATCGGATGCTGCGCGACATGCTGCGCGGGATGACCCCGGAGGACGCGCGGCAGGCCGAGTGGCGCCGCGGCACCCTGCCGCCGGGGCAGCTGGGCTGGCGCAGGGTGACCGAGATCCGCGACCAGGCAGCGCGATTGGCACTGGAGGCGCACCAGCACCGGGCCGAGCAGCCGGGCGGCGCCCATGACGTCGACATCGATCTGGGCCGCGGGCGGCGCCTCACCGGGACGGTGGCCCCGGTCTACGGCGACCGCTTGGTCTCGGTGACCTATTCGCGGCTGGACGGCAGGCATCTGCTCGAGTCGTGGATTCCGTTGCTGGCGTTGGCCGCTCACGATCGCGGACGCGACTGGTCGGCGGTGTGCATCGGACGGATGCGACGGGGCACCGGCATCCGGGTGCAGCGGCTGGAGTCGCCGTACGACGATCCCGTCGAGCTGCTGCGCGAGCTGGTGAGCATTTACGACGCCGGGCGGCGCGAGCCGATTCCGTTGCCGCTCAAGACCTCCTACGCGTGGGCGGTCGCCCGCCACGGCGGCGACGACCCGGTGGCCGAGGCGCGCTACCGGTGGAAGTCCAGCGACCGCTACCCCGGGGAGGACCAGGCGCCGGCGCATGTGCGGGCCTGGGGACGCGGTGCGCCGCTGGACGACCTGATGCAGCCGGTGCGCCCGGGCGAGGAGTGCGACGGCGAGGACAACCGGCTCGGCGCCTACGCGGCCCGGCTGTGGCTGCCGCTGTTGCGGGCCGAGCGGGCGACGGCGTGATGGAACGCTTCGACCTGTTGGGCGCGTTGCCGGCCGAGCGCTCCACCACGGTGCTCGAGGCCAGCGCGGGAACCGGAAAGACGTTCGCGTTGGCCGGGCTGGTGACCCGCTATCTCGCCGACGGCGCCGCGACCCTGGACCAGATGTTGCTGATCACCTTCGGCCGGGCCGCCAGCCAGGAGCTGCGGGAACGGGTACGCTATCAAATCGTCGACGCGGTAGCGGCTTTCGCCGACCCGTCGCGGGCGGGCGACAACGAGTTGGTGGCCTACCTGCTGGACGGCAGCGAGGACCGGCGCGCCGCGCGGCGGCAACGCCTGCGCGACGCGCTGGCCGGGTTCGACGCGGCGACGATCGCCACCACGCATCAGTTCTGCCAGCTGGTGTTGCGCTCGCTCGGGGTCGCCGGCGACACCGCCGCCGACGTGACCTTGCTGGACAGCCTCGACGAGCTGGTAGCCGAGATCGTCGATGACCTGTATCTGGCGCATTTCGGGCAAAACCACGACGACCCGGTGCTGCACTATCGGGAGGCGCTGCGGCTGGCCCGCGACGTGGTCAACAACCCGTCGGCGCAGCTGCGGCCGCTGCACCCCGAGCCCGGTTCGCGGGCGGCGGTCAGCCTGCGCTTCGCCAATGATGTTCTGGCCGAGCTGTATACGCGCAAACTCCGGCTCGGCGTGCTGGGCTACGACGATCTGCTGACCCGGCTGGCCGACGCGCTGGCCACCGAGCACTCCCCCGCCCGGCTGCGCATGCACCAGCGCTGGCCGATCGTGATGGTCGATGAGTTCCAGGACACCGACCCGGTGCAGTGGGAGGTGATCGACCGCGCGTTCAGCGGCCGTTCGACGCTGATTCTCATCGGCGACCCCAAGCAGGCGATCTACGCGTTTCGCGGCGGTGACATCGTCACCTACCTGCGGGCGGCCGAGAACGCGGGGCAGAAAAAGACGCTGGAAACCAACTGGCGCAGCGATTCCGCGCTGCTGCAGCGGCTGCAGGTGGTGCTGCGCGGCGCGCAGCTCGGTGACCCCGCGATCGTGGTGAACGACGTCGCGGCGCACCACCAGGGTCACCGGCTGTCCGGGGCACCGCGCAACGACCCGTTCCGGCTGCGGGTGGTGTCACGAAACACGTTGGGACGTCGCGGTATTGCCAACCTTCCCATCGACAAGCTGCGCCAGCACATCGGCGCCGACCTCGCCGCCGACATCCGTGCGCTGCTGGCCGCCAGCGCCACCTTCGACGGGAAACCGTTGCGGGCGGGCGACATCGCGGTCATCGTGGAACGGCACCGGGACGCCCGGGCCTGTTTCACCGCGCTGTGCGACGCCGGCGTTCCCGCCGTCTACACCGGCAACTCCGACGTGTTCACCTCGCAGGCGGCCGAGGATTGGCTGTGCCTGCTGGAGGCGTTCGATCAGCCGCACCGGCCCGGCGTGGTGCGCGCGGCGGCGGCGACGATGTTCTTCGGCGAGACCGCCGAGACGTTGGCGGCCGGGGGTGACGCGCTGACCGACCGGATCGCCCAGACCTTGCGGGAGTGGGCCGGTCACGCCCGCGAACGCGGCGTCGCCGCCATCTTCGAGGCCGCCCAGCTGCTGGGGATGGGCAATCGGGTGCTCGGCTGGCAGGGCGGAGCGCGGCACATGACGGACCTGGCGCATCTCACCCAGCTGCTGGGCGAGGTGGCCCACCGTGAACACCACAACCTGCCCGCGCTGCGCGACTGGCTGCACCGGCAGCGCGACGAGCGAAGCGGCGCGCCGGAACGCAACCGCCGGTTGGACAGCGACGCCGCCGCCGTCCAGATCATGACCGTCTTCGTCAGCAAGGGGCTGCAGTACCCGATCGTGTACCTGCCGTTCGCGTTCCACCGCAACACCACTGACAGCGACGTGGTGCTGTTCCACGACGAGGACGGCACCCGATGCCTGCACATCGGCGGCAAGGACAGCCCCGACTTCAAAACCGTTGAGCGGCTCGGCCGTAAAGAGGACGCCAGCGACGACAGCCGGCTGACGTATGTCGCGTTGACCCGAGCGCAGGCCCAGGTGGTGGCGTGGTGGTCACCGGCCTACCATGAGCCCAACGGCGGCCTGTCCCGGCTGCTGCGGGGCCGCCGGCCCGGCGAGCCGGTGGTGCCGGACCGCTGCGAGCCGGCGAAGATCTCCGACGAGGATGCCCTGGCTCGGCTGCGCGAGTGGGAGGCGGCTGGCGGCCCGGTCATCGAGGAGTCGGTGCCGGTGCCGGCGCCGCCGCTGCCCGGCGTGCCGGTGCCGGCACGGCTGGAAAACCGCCACTTCCACCGCAGTATCGACACCGGTTGGCGGCGCACCTCCTATTCCGGCCTGATCCGGCAGGCCCAGCCCAGCGGGGTGGGCAGCGAACCCGAGGCCGCCGGGCTCGACGACGAGGTCGCCGACATTCTTCTGGCCCCGGCGGCATCCGTTGGCGATGTTGCCTCGCCGATGGCGGACCTTCCGGCGGGCGCCACCTTCGGCACCCTGGTGCACGCCGTGCTGCAGACGGCCGACCCGTTCGCCCCCGACCTGGCCGCCGAGCTGGCCGCCCGGATCCGAGAGCACTCGGTGTGGTGGCCGGTGGCCGCGACCCCCGAAGACATAGCCGCGGCGATGGTGCCGATGCACGACACACCGCTGGGCCCGCTGGCGGGCGGCCTGACGCTGCGCCGGATCGGGTTGTCGGATCGCCTGTGCGAACTGGACTTCGAGCTGCCGCTGGCCGGCGGCGATCGGCGCTCGTCCCCGCCGAAGGTTCGGCTGGCCGATCTGGCGCCGCTGTTGCGCGCGCATCTGCCGGCCGACGATGTGCTGGCCTGCTACGCCGACCGGCTGGCGGACCGCTCCCTCGGCGCCGAGCCGCTGCGCGGATACCTGACCGGCTCGATCGACGCCGTGCTGCGGATCCCGGACGGGGCGGGGCACCGCTACCTGGTGGTGGACTACAAGACCAACCGGCTCGGTGATGCGCAGCGGCCGCTGACCGCTGCCGATTACGACCGGCCCCGGATGGTGGAGGCGATGGTGCACTCGGATTATCCGCTGCAGGCGCTGCTATACAGCGCTGTGCTGCACCGGTTTCTGCGCTGGCGGCTGGCCGGCTACGATCCGGACCGCCATCTCGGCGGCATCCTCTATCTGTTCGTGCGGGGCATGTGCGGCCCCGACACGCCGGTGCGCGACGGTCACGCATCGGGCGTCTTCGATTGGCGACCGCCGTCGTCGTTGATCGCGGCGCTGTCCGACCTTCTGGATGCCCAGGGGGTGGCGGTGTGACGGCGGACGTGTTGCCGGAGCGGGTGTTTGATGCCGGGTCGCTGCGTCCGTTCGCCGACGCCGGCATCTTCGAGGCAGCGGATATCCATGTGGCGCAACGGCTTACCGCGCTCACCGGCGAGTCCGATGATCGGGTGGCGCTGGCCGTCTCCCTGCTGGTGCGCGCGCTGCGGGGCGGTTCGGTGTGCGTCGATCTGCGGGCGGTGCCGGCACAGGTCGGCGCGGCGGACCTGCCCTGGCCCGCCGCCGGCGACTGGCTGGCCGCGGTGCGGGCCAGCCCGCTGCTCGGGTCGCCACCGGTGCTGCGGTTCTTCGGCGATCTGCTCTACTTCGACCGGTACTGGCTGGAGGAAGAGCAGGTGTGCACCGATCTGCTGGCCCTGTCGGCATCGGCGGGTGATGTCGAATCATCTTTCTACGAAAGGCTTTTCCCGCCCGGCTACGAAGAACAGCGGGCGGCCGCCCGGATCGCGGTGTCCCAGGCACTCACCGTGCTGACCGGCGGGCCGGGCACCGGCAAGACCACCACGGTCGCGCGGCTGCTCGCCCTGCTGGTCGAGCAGGCCGAGCGCGCCGGTGAGCCGCGGCCGAGGATCGCGCTGGCCGCCCCGACCGGCAAGGCGGCCGCGCGGCTGGCCGAGGCGGTGGCCGCCGAGATCGAGCACCTCGACCCGGCCGACCGGGCGCGGCTGGCCGGGCTGACCGGCACCACACTGCACCGGCTGCTGGGGCCGCGCCCCGATACGTCGGTGCGGTTCAAGCACAACCGCGGCAACCGGCTGCCGCACGACATCATCGTGGTCGACGAGACGTCGATGGTGTCGTTGACCATGATGGCCCGGCTGGCCGAAGCCGTCCGGCCGGACACCCGGCTGATCCTGGTCGGCGATCCCGACCAGTTGGCCTCGGTGGAGGCGGGCGCCGTGCTGGCCGATCTGGTCGACGGGCTGGCCGGCCGCGCCGGGGTGCGGGTCGCCGCGCTGGCAACCCCGCACCGGTTCGGCAGCGCGATCGGCGCGCTGGCCGCGGCGATCCGGGTGGGCGACGCCGACCGGGTGCTGGAGTTGTTGGAGGCCGGCGGTGAGCACATCGAGTGGGTGGATTCCGAGCGCCCGGCCGACCGGCTGCGCGAGGTGCTGGTGTCGCAAGCGCTGCGGTTGCGCTCGGCCGCGCTGCTGGGCGCGGCTCAGGCCGCGCTGGCCGCGCTGGACGAGCACCGGCTGCTGTGTGCGCACCGCGACGGGCAGCACGGGGCGGTGCGGTGGAACACGTTGGTGCACAACTGGATTGCCGAAGAAACCGGCCAGCCGGCCTGGTCGCAATGGTATGCCGGGCGTCCGCTGCTGGTGACGGCGAACGACTACGGGCTGCGCCTGTACAACGGCGACACCGGCGTGACGGTGGCCGGTGCGGACGGGCTGCGGGCCGTCATCGCCGGTGCGGCCGGCCCGCTGGACTTCGCCACCAGCCGGCTCGGCGAGGTGGAGACGATGCACGCCATGACCATCCACAAGAGTCAGGGCAGCCAGGCCGACGAGGTGACGGTGCTGGTACCGCCGGAGGATTCGCGGCTGCTGGCCCGGGAACTGTTCTACACGGCGGTGACCCGGGCCAAGACCCGGGTGCGGGTGGTGGGGCCGGAGGCGTCGGTGCGGGCCGCGATCGAGCGCCGGGCGATCCGGGCCACCGGGTTGCGGCAGCGGCTGCGGGCGGTCGGGTGACGGCCGGTATGGACGACCAGGACGCTCCCGACGCCCCGGCATCGCGGCGGGCTCACATCCTGCGCCTTGCCGTGTTCACCGGCTTTCTGGCCGTGGTGTTCTATCTGGTGGCGGTGGCGCGGGTGATCGACGTCGGCGCGATCCGGGCCGTGGTGTCGGCCACGGGACCGGCCGCGCCGCTGACCTACGTGGTGGTCTCGGCGTTCGCCGGCGCGTTGTTCGTGCCGGGCTCGATTCTGGCCGCCGGCAGCGGGTTGCTGTTCGGTCCGCTGCTGGGCGTCTTCGTGACGCTGGGCGCGACGGTGGGCACCGCGACCGCCGCGAGTTTCGTCGGCCGGCGGGCCGACCGCGTCGGCGTCCTGTGGGCGGTCGTCGGGCTGCGCTTCGTCCCCGGCATCTCGGATGCGCTGGCCTCCTACCCCTTCGGGACGTTCGGAGTTCCGTTGTGGAAGATGGCCGTTGGCGCGTTCATCGGTTCGGCCCCGCGCGCCTTCGCCTACACCGCGCTGGGCGCCTCGGTCGGGAATCGGTCCTCGCTGCTGGCCTATGCCGCGGTCGCGGTGTGGTGCGTGAGCGCGATCGTCGGCGCGTTCGCCACGCATCGCGGCTACCGAACACTGGCGCGACCGGCCCAAGGACGAGGCGCGCTGACCGACCGCCGTTGTCAGCGGGCCGGTCCCAGCATCGTCTTCCACCCCTCGTCGCCGAGGTCGCCGAATTGGCCACCGAATACACCACCCCGTCGGGGCCCACCACCGTGCCGCTGCGCACGTCGTAGAGCACGCTGGGGGTGTACGTGCACGGGTTGGGCTGCTGCTGCCCGTTGCACACCACGGTGCCCGATCCCGGCCACTGCAGCGGGCCGCTGATCGGCGGTGGGATACCCGGCAGCCGGTCGGCGGGCAGCGGATTGAGGCCGTTGTCGACCGAGGGTGCGGGGATCACCAAGCCCGGCTTCACCGGTTGGTCACACCGCGCGCTCGGCGCGGGACAGGTCAGTATCTGGTCGGGGTCGCCGTACCAGGGGTTGGCGCCCTGCGGCACATAGGGTTCGGTGCTGCGGCACTCCCGCGGTGTGGCCGCCCGCTTGCCCGGCACGTCCACGCACGGGTAACTGCGGGCTCCCCGAACGACATTGGTGGCGTCCATCGGGATCTTGCAGTAGGTGCCGGCCGGCAGCGGCGCCGTGCTGGTGTCCGCCGGTGCGTGCCACTGCGATGCCGGCAGGAAACCGGTCAAGCAGGGCGGCGGCTGGTTGAGCGAGATGGCACCGACGCCCAGTGCGGCCTGGCCCGGCGATTGCGCGGTCACCGACTGGGCGATCGCGCCGGACTGCGGCAGGAACACCAACGCCTGCTCGACGCCGTTGTGATAGCGCTTGAGCATGTCGATCACGACCTCGAGATTGACCAGCGTCTGCGGCAACGACTCCCGCACACCGCCGAACGTGGCGCGCACCTGCTCGGCCGTCGGCGCCGCGTTGGCCAGGATGCTGCGCAGCGCCGGGTCCTGCCGCGCGGTCTGGGCGGCCAACGTGTTCAGGTTGGCTGCCCAACGCCCAAGCGTGTCAGCGGAATCGGCCTGGCTGTCGATGATCGGTGCCGAGCGCTCGACGATGTCGTCGACGTCGTCGATGCTGCCCCGGAAATCGTGGGCGATCGCCTGGGTGGCATCCACCAGGCGCCGCAGCGACGGCCCCAAGCCACCGACCGCCTGCGAGGTTTCGTAGAGCAGCGAGGCGATCTTGTCCCGGGGCAGCACCGCCAGTCCGCGGTTGGCGGCGTCCAGCGCGGGACCGATCTTGCTGGGCACAGTGCTTTTGTGGATGATCTGCCCGTCGGCCAGATACGGTTCGCGCCCGGCGGCCGAGACCAGGTCGACGTACTGCTCGCCCACCGCCGAGACCGAATGCACGTGGACGGCCGTATCGGCCGGGGTCCGCAGGTAGTACCCGCCGAGGACGACCACCGCGGCCACCGCCACCGCCGTCAACAGCACCAGCTGGGTTTTGATCATGCGGGGCAACATCTTTCATTCTCCCCTTTCCACCAGCGGTCCGCCCGGGGCGTCATTGGGGTTGGGTGTGTAGCGGACGTCGGGGATCATCGTGGCGGGGTCGCGCCCCAGGACTGCTCGAGCGCGCGCAGCGCGCCGGACAGGCCGGTGCCGGTGAGCATGGTGTTGTCGATGGTGGACAGCGTCAGGTCGAGGGCGTCCGAGACGTTGACGTAGTCGCCGCGGATCACCTGGGCGACGTCGTCGATGTTGAACGGGGCCGTCAGCCCCAGCTTCAACGCGCCGGCCACGAACGGGGCGGCCGGGACGAGCTGGAGCAACGGCCGTTGCAGCGACAGCAGGCTGCGGTAGAGGTTGGCCCGGGCGTCGGTCAGCGCCCGGTCGGCCGCGTCGCTGAATCGGCCCAGCGATTCGGTGGCGTCGGCGAAAAGTTCGCGGGTGTCGGCGAAATGCCGGATCAGCGGCGGCAGCTCGGTCAGCACCCGATCCAGGGTGTCCCTGCGGTTGGCGAACACGGTCAGCAGTTCGTTGCTCGAATCGATCGCCCGGGTCAGATCGTCGTGTCAGCGGCTCAGCTCGGTGATGAAAGTGTCCATCCGGCCGAGGAATTCGCGGATCTTCCCGGCGTGCCCGTCGAGGATGTTGAGCACCTCGGTCTGGATGGCGTCGAGGTTGGCGATGCCGCCGCCGTTGAGGATCACCGCGACGCTGGCCAGCGTCCGTTCGACGGTGGGATAGGCCGACGAGTTCTGCAGCAGGATGGTGTCGCCGCTCTTCAATCGTTGCGCAGACGGGTTTTTCGGCGCGGCCAGCTCGACGTGCTGAGTGCCCAGAAGGCTGGTCTGGCCGATCTTCGCGGTGGCGTTGGCCGGTAGCCGCACGCCCGGATCGAGGTCCAGCGCCAACGTGGCGACCCAATCCTTGAGGGTGATGGCGCGCACCGTGCCGACCCACACGTCGGCCACCCGGACCCGGCTGTTGGTGTTCAGCGCCAACGTGTCGGGCATCTTCACGTAGATCGTCATGTGGTCGCCGCCGGTGCCGCGGCCGACCGGCAGCGGCGCGTCGGCGATGCCCCGCCAGGTGCACGACGTCAACATCGCCGCCAGCGCGACCACCAGCGCGCGCCGCCCCGCGACGGCGACCCGGCGCATCACCGGCCCGGCCCCGGCGGTATGGGCCGCGAAAACCACGGCGGTGACGGCGGATTCGACTCGTCGTAGGAGTTCGGCGGCCCGGCGGCGGTGACCCCTGGCGGCGGCGTGGTGTCCGGGCCACCCATGAGCTCGGCCAGCGATTCGGGGGTGAGCATGCCGGCGGTGAACGGCTGGACGTCGGTGCCCTGCATTCCCGGCGCGACCACCCATCCCGGCTCGTGGTTGCCGTGGGAGAACAGGGTATCGCGGGCGAAGATGCCCGGGACGGTGGTGTCCTTGTATCCGGGCGGCGGGCGCAGTCGCTCCTCGGAGTAAGCCACCTGCCTTGGGCAGGGTGGCCACCGAGTTGAACGGGTTCAGGCCGGCCGGTGGGTAATTGAACTTGATGGCGTCGAGGACCGGGGCCAGATACTGTGCGCACAGTTCGGCCGAGCCCTGGTAGCCCAGCCGGCTGCCGACCTGAATGGCGCTGCACAGGAAGTGAATCGGGTTGGCGAAGTTGGGGAACACGAACAGGCCGACCAGCGAACTGTGCGCCGGCTGGTAGATGTTGTTGAAGTTGCCGGCGAAGGTGGGCAGCACGTGCAGCGCGGTTTCCAGGCCGTCGCGCGGCTCGGGTTGCAGGATCGTGGTGGTCACCTCGGCGAGGTTGCCGACGTCGTGGGTCAGTGCGGATCCGTTGTAGTTCACGAACTTTCGGGCTGCGTCCAGCACCTGGTCGAGGTGGGTGATGGTGTCGCTCACCTGGTGGTCGGATTGGGTGAACCAGTCGGTGAACTGGGCCAGGTTGTCGTTGAGCGCGACGAACTGTTGCTTGTGCTGGTACAGCGCGGTGACGAACCGGACCAGGCTCTTGGTGATGGCGGCGAAATCGCCGCGGCCCTCGTTGAGCGCGGTCAGCGCCTGCGACAGGCTGTTCAGGGTCTCGTTGACCTGTTTGCCCTCGCCGGACAGATTGTCGGCGGTCGATTCGGTGATGTCACCGAACGGCCCCGCCGGCTGCTGGGGGGTGGGGCCGAGCTGGCGCAGGATGGCGTTGATGGAGTCCCGCAGCTGATCCCACTCGATGGGCACCCGGGTGCGCTCGATCGGGATGACCGCGCCGTCGCGCAGCACCGGCACGCCGGTGTAGGGTGGCGACAGCTGGATGGTGCGCGAGGCCACCAGGCTGGGGTTGAGGATCGACGCGGTCGCGTTCGCCGGGACACGGTATTTGTTGTTGTAGTGCAACGTGACTCGCGTCTTGTCGCCGGCCGGCTCGATCTTGTCGATCGAACCCACCCGCACGCCCATGATCTGCACCCGGTCGCCGGGATACAGCGCCAGCGTCTCGGAGAAGTAGGCCACGACCGTGGTCGTGGTGAGCTTGCGGTACAGCTGGACTCCGGCGACGGCCGCGATGAAGACGAAGACCGCCGCCAGCGCCGCGATCACCAGCACCCGGGCGGACACCTTGGGCAGCCGCAGGTTTCGGACGTCGAAGATGGTGCTCATCGGGTACCCCCTGTCACGTCGGGCGGGTTCTCGGTGCGCGCCCCCGGCGGGGCGTGCGCCGGCAGCGGCACCGGGGTGCCGGGGACGTCGGGCGGGGCCTTACCCGGGCGTCCCGCGCTCGGCAGCCCGGGCGACGGCGGCGGCCCGTCCGGCGCCGGCGGCGACGTCTCGACATCCAGCGGGGCCGGGAGGCCGGCGGGGACCGGGCCGAACGGCCCCTGACCGGAAAGCGCGCACGGCAACGGATTGCCCGGCCGCGGCGGGCTGCCAGCAGCCGGCGTGTACGAACACGGCGACCCGGGTGGGACGGCCAGCCCGGGATGGTCCGGGGTGCCCTCGGCCACCGGCGGGGCCGGCGGTGGCGCGCCGTTGGGCAACCGGGTGCCGTTGGGGTCGGGCCAGCGGAACGCCAGCAGCCCGGCGCTGCGCCAGAAGTTCTCCGGGTCGATGCCCCGCTTCTTGAACGCCGCGTCGACCCACGGCTGAAGTACTTGGTAGGGAAGCAGATTCGCCACGATCGCCTTGAAGAACGGGCCGGAGGCGACGGCTTCGGTCAGGGATGCGGTGTACCTGCTGACCAGCACGAGCACATCGGAGAGTTCCTTCTTGCGCTTGACCAGCTCGTCGCTGACCGTGCCCAGCTGCTGCAGCACCTGGTGCGCATCGGGGTTTTCCTTGATGAATCCCGACACCTGGGTGGACACCGCCGACACGTTGCTTCAGCAGGGCGCTCAGCGCCTGGCCGCGCTGCCGGAACACGGCGAGCAGGGTGTTGGCGTTGACCAGCAGGGCGTCGACCTGCCCGCTGCGGTCGCCGAGCACGCGCGTGATCTTGTCGGCGTTGGTCAGCAGTTGTTTGATCTGTTCGTCCCGGTTGCCGATGGTGCCGGAGAATCTAGCCACCCCGTCGAGGGCGGCCTTCAGGTGCGGCGCGGTCTGATCGAAGGTCTCCGACAACACGTTCAACGACCGCTTGACAACGTCGATGTTCCAGTCCGTGGCCGCCTTGGTGACGTCGAAGAACGCGTCGTAGATCTGGTAGGGCGTGGTGGTCTGCCCGGAGGGGATTATCCCGTTGGGCGGCAACGGATCCGCGCCGCGCGACTGGATTGCCATGTTCTTGCGTCCCAGGAAGGTGTCGGTGCGGATCGCTGCCCGGCTCTGCGCGCCGATCGGCTTGCCGGGCATCGAGAAGCCGACCAGCACCCGGTCGACGCGGATCACCAGCGAACTCACCAATCCCACGTTCACCCGGCGATCTGCACCTTGTCGCCGACGTTGATACCGCCGGCGTCGGTGGATTGCGCGTAGTAGGTCGGCGTGGCGGTCAGCGCCGCGGTCTGGTCGAGGATGTCGGTGATGGTGGCGCCCTGTCCCTGGAACACGGTGATGATGGACTGGGCGATGCTGTTGACCTTGTTCGGGTCCAAAGCCTGGAACAGCGGCCGGAATCCGCCGATCAGCGCGTCGAGATCCAACGCCGGCTGGGTGGCTCGACCGGGATGCGGCCGCCCGGGGGCAGCCGGCGGCCGCTGGTGCCGCGCTTGAGTTCCAGATAGCGGTCGCCGATCAGGGTTGAGGTAGCGGATCGACGCGGTGGCGCCCTGGTCCAGTGCCAGTGAGCGATCCACGTTGAACTCCACCAACACCCGGTTGTCCTTGTCGGAAAGCGTCACGGCGGCGACCTTGCCCACCTCCACCCCGGAGGCGCGCACGAATTGCCCGCCCGTAACCCGCCGGCGTCGGTGAACACCGCGGAGTAGCCGGTGGTCCGATCGAATCGGACCTGGCCGAACACGACGATGATCATCACGGTGAATATCGCCAGCACGGACCAGAAGACGACGAGTTTGACTGCGGTACCGGTGATTCTTATGGGTTGATCGTGTTCTCCCCGTACTGGCGGCCCCAGGCGAATTCGGTGGCCAGCGGCTGACCGATCTCGAGGTGGTTGCAGGGAGCCAGGCTGGCGCCGGTGTCCATCACCAGATACGGCGCCGGCCACAGGTCCCGGGTGATCTTCTGCCAGCAGCCGGGCCGCCCGCCGGAGCCGCCGTGCGCGTTCACCCGCGGCAGGTTGTCCGGGTACACATAGGGATTCGGCGCGCCGACGATCGATCCGGCCGCCGCCAGCGAATAGCCGTTGCCGCCGGCCGCTTTGGCGACCTCAGGGGCGGCGTCGTGGGAATTGCTGATCATGCAGAACAGTTCGGGGCTGTAGGTGTCGAGCAGCTCGGCGGTGGGCACCAGGTCCGCCGCCCCGCGCGCCAGATACGGTCGCCGCGGGCGAAGATGTCCTCGCCCTCATGGCCCACGCCGACGGCCGCCAGCAGCGCGGCGTCCAGGTCGCCCTGTTGCCGAGTCAGCGTCCGCGCGGTGGTCACCGCGTTGGACAGGAAGTCCAACAGGTCGGGTGCGGCCTTGGTGTACACGCCGGCCAGGTCGGCCAGGCAGCGCACGTCGTAGCGGATCTGCGGCATTCGCGGATTCAGCTGCGCCAGAACTTGATTGCCGTTGACAATGGATTCGCCGAACTTGCCGCCCAGCCCGTCCAGCGCCTGCGCCAGCGCGGATAGCGTCGCGTTGAGCTCGATCGGGCTCACCTTCTCCGCGATCGAGGTGACCGCCTCGAACAGGGTGTTGAACTCGGTGGTCACCGACCGCGCATCGATCACGTCGCGGGGCGAGATCCGCTACCGCGACGGGCTTTCCGGGGCGCTCAACGACACGTACTTGTTGCCGAACAGCGTGGCCGCCTCGATGGTGGCCACCACGTTCGCCGGAATCAGGTTGGCATAGCGCGCATCCACGTCCAGCACCAGTTTGGCCGCGGGGGCGCCGTCGCGCTCGATCTCCGAGATGTCGGCCACCCGGCCGATCGCGACGCCGTTGTAGGTGACCTTGGATCCCATCTCCATCACCAGGCCGGCCCGGGTGGCGACCATGGTGAACTTGGTCTTGGGGGTGAAGTCCCGCGAAATTGCAGGTATACCAAGGCCAGAACCAGCGCGCAGATTAGCAGCAGGAGCATACCCTCGACGTACACCCAGGCGCGTCGGCCCCGCTGCGGCACCGGTGTCGCCAT
The DNA here is from genome assembly GCA_002291465.1 of Mycobacterium lepraemurium. Taxonomy (GTDB): domain Bacteria; phylum Actinomycetota; class Actinomycetes; order Mycobacteriales; family Mycobacteriaceae; genus Mycobacterium; species Mycobacterium avium. The sequence continues at coordinate 3,738,649 of CP021238.1, forward strand.
TGCGCTCACACCGTCAGGTTGAAGTTCGGGTCGCCGCCATAGAGCGCCAACTGGGCGAGCAGGACCACCACCACCGAGACCAGGGAGAACCGCATCGATCGGCCCACCGCATGCCCGACGCCGACCGGTCCGCCGCTGGCGGTGTAACCGTAGTAGCAGTGGGTGATCATCACCACCACCGCGATGATGACGACCTCGAACACCGACCAACCCACGTCCTCGGGGCGCAGGAAGGTGCGGAAGTAGTGCTCGTAGGTGCCGTTCGACTGGCCGTAGAACACCGTCGTGACGACCTGTCCGGACGTGAAGGCCATGTCCAGGGCCAGCGCGTACAGCGGCACGATCACCGCCAGCCCGCCCAGGATCCGGGTCGACACCAGGAACGAAATCGATTTGATGCCCATCACTTCCAGCGCGTCGATATCCTCGCTGATCCGCATGGCGCCGAGCTGGGCGGTGGCGCCGGCGCCGACCGTGGCGGCCAGCGTGACCCCGGCGACGATCGGTGCGGCGATGCGGGTGTTGGCCAGCGCGGCGAAGAACCCGGTGAACGCCTCGACGCCGATGTTGCCCAGCGACGCGAAACCCTGGATGGCGATCAGCGAGCCGCCGGACAGGGTGACGAAGCCGATGATCTCCACGGTGCCGCCGACCACGACCATCGCCCCGGTGCCCATGCCGATCTCGGCGACCAGGCGCAGTGTCTCACGCCGGTAGTGGCGCAACGCCCAGCCGATCTAGCCGACGCTGATGCGGGCGAACCGCGCGAAAATGCCTATCCACCAAAGCCTTCGGACGGTTCCGCCGCCGTAGCGGTCGAGGTTGGCCGCGGTTAGCGGGTAGCGGACGCGCAGGGCGCCAGGCGCGGAGATCGCCGCCATGTCAGCGGCCCGTCCCGAACCGCACGCCGATGGTGGTCAGCACCACGTTGACGGCGAACAGCGCGATCACACACAACACCAACGTCTCGTTGACGGCGGTGCCCACCCCCTTGGGACCGCCCTTGGTGGTCAGCCCGCGATAGCAGCCGACCAGGCCGGCGATGGTCCCGAAGGTGGCCGACTTCGCCACCGAGATCACCACCTCGGGCAGGCCGGTGATCAGGGTGAGGGTGCCGACGTAGGCGCCCGCCGAAATGTGTTGGATGAAAACGCCGAACACGAATCCGCCGACCAGGACGATGGTGATCACCGCACCGTTGAGCAGGGTGGCGAGGATGGTCTCGGCGACCACCCGGGGCACCACCAGTCGGTGGATCGGGTCGATGCCCAGCACCTCCAGCGCGTCGATCTCCTCGCGGATGGTGCGCGCTCCCAGGTCCGCGCAAATCGCCGTGGATCCGGCGCCGGCGATCGCCAGCACCGTGGTCAGCGGCCCCAGCTGTGTCACCGCGCCCAAAGCCGCACCGGCGCCGGAGATGTCGGCGGCGCCGAACTCGGCCAGCAGGATGTTGAGGGTGAAGATGATCAGCACGGTGAGCGGGATCGCGACGGCGAGGGTGGGCAGCAGCGAGACGCTGGTGATGAACCAGCCCTGCTCGATGGTTTCCCGCCACTAGGAGGGCCGCCGGAACAGCGCCTTGCCGGTCAGCACGCAGGTCCTGAAGAAGCCGCCGACCGCGTCGATCCCGGGCTGAATCTGGCCCCGCAGGTAGTTCGCGATCACGGCTTGGCTGCTCATCGCCGCTCCAGCGCGCCGATCATGGTGGCGTTGGCGAGTTCGAGGACCTCGCGGGCGCCGCGGCCCGCCTCGTCCGCATCGCCGGAGCAGATCGCCTGGGCCAGTGCACGATACGCGTCGGTGCGGTTGATCTCGGCGGTCATCGCGGCGGCCAGCACAACCAGAGCTCGCCTCGTAGGCAGCGCGGAAAGGGTTGTACATCAGTCGGAATACGATCGAGCGGAGCTGTCGACCATGTGATCCCAGAACTCGAGAGTGCCGCGATGACACTCGACCGCGCTGTGCGAGGCCTCCAGCCGGCGCAGCGAATCGTCGAGCAGCGCAGCCAGTTCCGGGGCGTGCTGTTCGGCGGCCAGTTCCGCGACCTTCGGACCGATCCGCAGCCGGGTCTCCAGAATGCTGCGGAACACCCCACGTCGAGTTAGCCGTCGCGAAACACCAACTGCGGCAACAGGTCAAGCCCGGCATACCGCCGGAAGTCGCACACCGTCGTGACGCCGCCCTGGCGCACCTCGACGAGGCTGGCCGCCGACAGCCGCTTGAGCGCCTCGCGGACGGCGGGGCGCGACACCCCGAAAACCTCCGCCAGCCGGCGCTCGCTGGGCAACGCCGAACCCGCTGGCAGCTCACCGCTGAGCACGTCGGTGGCGATCTGGTCGAAAACCGCTTCGGGCACCGATTGGCGAATCACCGGCTGCAGCGCCATGCGGCCAGTGTGGCGGGCCGACGGCCAGTCAGGTGGTCAGACCACCGGCGTGTCGCGCATCTTTCCGCGGCACCGATGATCCGCCCGCAAGTGCTCGATACAGCCTCGACGAGCACTACAGCGCCTTTATCGAGAGCGAGGTCGCCTCGGGAAGCTACCGGTCGGCCAGTGACGTCGTGCGGTCCACGTCACGGCTGCTCGAAGATCGCGAAACCCAGCTGCGGGCGCTGCGCGAAGCTCTCGAAGCCGGCGAACGCAGCGGCACCTCGAAGCCGTTCGACTTCGACGCGTTCCTCGACCGTAAGCGGACCGAAGCTTCGCACGGCCGTTGAGCAGCCGATACCTTCTCTCGCCGCCGGGTCACACATACTCTTCTACCGGGTGACGCCCGACGAGGTCATCGACGTCGTGCGTGTCCTGCACCGACGCATGGACGTCGACCGCCGCCTCTGACTGCTTTCTGTGCCGGCACCGTGCGGCGTTAGGTTCGACCCGTGGCGCAACGGATCCTCCGTGATCGGAGCCGGCATTGCGGGCCTGGCGACGGCGGTGGCGATGCAGCGGCGCGGATACGCAGTCACCGTCCTCGAGGAGCGCACCGACACGTCCTCGGGCGCCGGGATCAGCATCTGGTCCAACGCGCTGGCCGCGTTGGACCGCATCGGCGTCGGCCAGGCTGTCCGCGATGCCGGCGGCCGCATCACGGCGGGCACGTTGCGTTGGCGAGACGGCTCGTGGCTGCGTCGGCCGGCCCCCGAGCGGTTGATCAAGGCGCTCGACGAACCGTTGGTGATCGTGCAACGGTCGGCACTGCGCGACATCCTGACCGGCGCGCTAGCACCCAACCATCGAATACGGGCTCTCCGCAATCAAACTCACGCGCGCGGCCGACGGCGTGCGGGTCCAGCTGTCAGACGGCAACGACCGCACAACCGATGCGGTGATCGGGGCCGACGGGACCCGCTCGGTGGTGGCCCGCCACCTCAACGGCCCGCTCGCCGACCGGTACGTCGGCTACACCGCATGGCGCGGTGTGGCGACCTGCGCGATGGACCCCGAGTTGGCCGGCGAGACACTTGGTCCCGGCGTCGAAACCGGCCATGTGCCGATGGGTGCGGATAGCCTGTATTGGTTTGCCACCGAGCGCGCGCCCGAAGGGCAGCTCTCGCCTGGCAGCGAATTGCCCTATCTGCAAGCAAGATTCGCCGATTGGCCCGAACCGATTCCGAGGATGCTGGCAGCGACGGCCCCCGACGAGGTGCTGCACAACGACCTTTACGACCGCACCCCCGCCCGGACCTGGGCGCGCGGATCCGTCGTGGTGGTCGGCGACGCGACTCATCCGATACGCCCGCACCTGGGTCAGGGCGGTTGCCAGGGGCTCGAGGACGCTGCGGTGCTGGCCGCGTGCGTCGACCAGGCGGACGACCTGCCCACCGCGTTCGCCCGGTTCGCCGCGTTCCGCCGGCGCCGCGTCCGGCGCATCGTCGGAGAATCCGCGCTGTTGGGCAGGGTGGTCAACCTGCGCCCGGTGGTGCTGAGCGCCGCCGCAATCCGGGCCACCGCACTGGTTCCCGAAGCCATGCTGACCCGCCACATCGCCTCGGTGGCAGCGCGCTCGGCTTTCACCCTGCCGAAAGGCTAGGCCTTCTGGCCTACCGCCGCCGCGCGGCGACGAACAGGTTCCCCGGCACGAAGTCGCGGACCTCGGCCGGCGTCGGCCCCGCCCGTAGCCGGCCATCAGCTCGTCCGACGGCGTCACGCGCACGTCCCAGCCGTGCCGGCCGAACCACTCACCGACGTCCTCGCGTTCCTCGAAGTACCACAGCTCGTCGGTCCTGGGCACCGCCCGATCCGGATCGATCCGTGCCATCAGGGCCTGGATCCGGTCCATCCGTTCCCGGCGCTTGGCTCGGGCCTGCGGGTCGAGGAACTTGGGCCCCAACGCCTCCACCGCGACCCGGCTGCCGGAGGCGGTGAGGCCCTGAATGCGGTCGAACAGCAAGTCCTGGGCGGCCACCGGCAGATACGGCATCAGCCCCTCGGCCGACCACACGCTGGGCGCCGACGCGTCAAACCCCGCCTGCCGCAACGCTTCCGGCCAGTCGTGGCGCAGATCCACCGGCACGGCGACCCGGTTGCAGGCGGGCTGCGCCCCGTGTTCGGCCAGGGTGGACTCCTTGAATTCCAGCACCCGGGGCTGGTCGAGCTCGTAGACCGTGGTCCCGGCAGGCCAGGGCAGCCGCCAGGACCGCGCGTCCAGCCCGGCCGCCAGGATCACCGCCTGACGGATGCCCGAACCGGTTGCCTCCAGGAAGAACGAGTCGAAAAACGCTGTGCACGAAGCCATGTAGCTGACCATGGCCTGCTGCTGCAGCGGTATGGCCGGTTCGGCCTCGATCAGCTTGGGTGGCAGCTGCGGCGCGGAGTGCCAGTTCCACACGCCGTCGCCGGCGGCGTCCAGGAAGACCTGTGCGAACGGATCTTTGATCAAAGGGTTTTCGCTGCGGATCTCCGCGGCGCGGGCCGAGGCCACCCCCAGCGTGGTCGCCCCCACGCTTTCGGTGATCTCCTAGCTGTCGTCGTCGGTCCGTGCTGTGCTCATCGGTCGGGTCAGGTCCTTTCCGTGCGTTGCGCCGCCACGAACCGCGTCTGCGGTGTGGCGTCTTCGATGTCGTGCGGTGGTCTGCGGTCGTAGCGAGCCATCAGTTCGGGCGCCGGGGTGACCGTCACGTCCCAGCCGTGCCGGCCCAGCCAGTCGCCCACGTCCTCGCGTTCCTCGAAGTACCAGAGGTCTTGCACGTCGGGGATGTCGCGGTCGGGCTCCAGGTCGGCCATCAGGTCGCGCACCCGCTGCATGATCTGGCGCTTCCGCTCGCGGGCGGCCTCGCCGAGGAAGTCGGGGCCGGGCGCCTCCACCGCGATCCGGCTACCCGGCGCGGCGAGGGTCTGCACCCGCTCGAACAACAGCTGCTGGGCGGCCGCCGGCAGGAACGGTAACAGACCCTCGGTCGACCACGCGCTGGGCGCGTGCGCATCGAATCCGGCCTAGCGCAAGGCGGCCGGCCAGTCGTGGCGCAGGCCCACCGGGACGCTGACCAGGTGGCAGGTCGGCCGGGCCCCGTGCTCGGCGAGCGTCGTCGCCTTGAACTCCAGCACCCGCGGCTGGTCCAGTTCGTAGACCGTCGTGCCGTCTTCGAACTGCAGCCGCCACGCCCGGGAGTCCAGACCCGCCGCCAGGATCACCACCTGGCGGACGCCCGCACGGGTCACCGCGACGAAGAAGTTGTCGAAGAACGCCGTCCACGCGGCCATGTAGTCGACCATGCCCTGCATCCGCGGCTTGAGGTCGGGTTCGGCCTCGGCGATCTGGGCGGGCAGGTTGGGCGCGGCGAACCAGTTCCACATGCCGTCGCCGGCGGCGTCCAGGAACACCCGCGCGAACGGGTCGCTGATCAGCGGGTCTCGCTCTCGGTCTCGGCGGCGCGGGCAGCAGCCACCCCGAGCGCGGTCGCCCCCACGCTCTCGGTGATCTCCCAGCTGTCGTCGTCGGTCCTGGGCACGTGCACCTCCTCCCCACTTCGCTAGCTCGGCTACCTATACGACCCTACGCGCGCTGCATGAGTGGGAGCTGTCAACCAAGCGGGGATTGAGTTAACTTGTCGGCGGGCCGATCAGCGGCCGTGAGCGCGGTGTCGGTGATGCCGGGCGAATCCGGAGGATCGTTGATAGATGCGAATTGACGGGCGCGACATCATCGTCTCCGGCAGCTTGCTGCAGCCGCTGGGCCGGCGGACCAACGACATCCTGCGGCTGGGGATGGCGCTGATCTTCCTGGCGGTGGTGATCACGGGTTCAGTGATCACCCGGCCGCAGTGGATCGCGCTGGAGAAATCGGTCTCCCAGATCGTCGGTGTCCTCTCGCCCACCCAATCCGATGTGGTCTACCTGGTGTACGGGTTGGCGATCGTGGCGTTGCCGTTCATGATCCTGATCGGTCTGATCGCGGCCGGGCAGTGGAAGCTGTTGGGCGCCTACGCCGCCGCGGGGCTGAGCGCCATCGTGTTGTTGTCGACCAGCGGCACCGGATTGGCCGCGCCGCGATGGCATTTCGACGTCCTCGACCGGCTCACCACGCTACCGGCGCAATTGCTCGACGACCCGCGCTGGATCGGGATGCTGGCGGCGGTGCTGACGGTGTCGGGACCGTGGCTGCCGGCGCGCGGGCGGCACTGGTGGTGGGCGCTGCTGCTGGCGTTCGTGCCGATCCATCTGGTGGTCAGCGCGATCGTCCCGGCGCGCTCGCTGGTCGGTTTGGCGGTCGGCTGGGTGGTCGGGGCGCTGGTGGTGCTCGTCGTGGGCACGCCGGCGCTCGAGGTTCCGCTGGACGCCGCGGTGCGGGCGTTGGCCAAGGGCGGCTTCGAGGTTTGCCGGCTCACCGTGGTCCGACCGGCCGGCCGCGGCCCGCTCATTCTGTCCGCCGACGGCCAGGACGTCGACCACACGGCCCTGATCGAGTTGTACGGCCCGCACCAACGCAGCGGCGGGGCGCTGCGCCAGCTGTGGGGCAAGCTCAAGCTGCGCGACACCGAGACTGCGCCACTGCTGACCTCGATGCGCCGCGCGGTGGAGCACCGCGCGCTGATGGCCATCGCGATCGGCGAGGCCGGCCTGGCCAACACCGCGACGGTGGCCGTCGCCACCCTGGACCGGGGCTGGATGCTGTACTCGCACAATCCTCCTCGTGGAACGCCCATCGACCGATGCGCGAAAACCACACCAGTGCAACGGCTCTGGGAGGCGTTGCGGGTGCTCAACGACCACCAGATCGCCCACGGGGACCTGCGCGCCCACCATATCACCGTCGACGACGGTGCCGTGTTGTTCGGCGGCTTCGGCAGCGCCGAGTACGGGGCCACCGAGGCGCAGCTGCAATCCGACATCGCGCAGCTGTTGGTGACGACGTCGGCGCACTACGACCCGAAGTCCGCGGTGCGCGCCGCCATCGACGTCTTCGGCGCGGACACCATTTTGTCGGCGTCCCGGCGGCTCACCAAAGTCGCTGTGCCCAAGTCAGTTGGGCGTTTGGTGCCGGACTCGGGGCCCGTCATCTCGGGCGCCCGCGCCGAGGTGAAGCGGCAAACGGGGGCCGACCAGATCAAACCGCAGACCATCACCCGGTTCACCCGCAGCCAGATCATTCAGCTGGTGTTGTTCGGGGCGTTGGTCTACGTCGCGTATCCGTTCATCAGCACGGCGCCGACGTTCTTTTCCCAGCTGCGCACCGCGGACTGGTGGTGGGCGCTGCTGGGCTTGCTGGTGTCGGCGCTGACCTATGTCGGCGCGGCCGCGGCGCTGTGGGCCTGCGCCGACGGCATGGTGAACTTCTGGATGCTGTCAATCGCGCAGGTGGCCAACACCTTTGCCGCGACCACCACGCCGGCCGGTGTCGGCGGGCTGGCGTTGTCCACCCGCTTCCTGCAAAAGAGCGGCCTGTCGGCGATGCGGGCGACGGCGGCGGTCGCGCTGCAGCAGTCGGTGCAGGTGATCGCGCATCTGGCGTTGCTGGTGCTGTTCAGCGCGGCGGCCGGCGCGTCGATGAATCTGTCGCATTTCGTGCCCAGTGCAACCATGCTGTATCTGATCGCGGGTGTGGCGCTGGGCATCGTCGGCACCTTCTTGTTCGTGCCGACGCTGCGCAGGTGGCTGGCCACCGAGGTGCGCCCGAAGCTGGGCGAGGTGGTGAGCGACCTGGCCAAGCTCGCCCGCGAACCGCGGCGGCTGGCGCTGATCCTGTTGGGTTGCGCGGGAACGACTCTCGGTGCGGCGCTGGCGTTGTGGGCCAGCATTCAGGCCTTCGGCGGCGACACCACGTTCGTCGCCGTCACCGTGGTGACGATGGTCGGCGGGACGCTGGCCTCGGCGCCGACGCCCGGCGGTGTCGGGGCGGTCGAGGCGGCGCTAATCGGTGGGCTGGCCGCGTTCGGGGTGCCGGCGGCCATCGGGGTGCCGGCCGTGCTGCTGTATCGGATGCTGACCTGCTGGCTGCCGGTGTTCGTCGGCTGGCCCGTGATGCGCTGGCTGACCAAGCACGAGATGGTCTGAGGGTCAACGGCTCTCCGGTTCAGCCTGGGTGTCCACCAGAACCGTTGTGGTGCGGATGCTTTGGCCGACGGTGGTGGTCAAGGACACCAGGTAGTAGTCCTGGGGCACCGTCGGTGCCACGGTGATCGGGACGGACACCGACGCCGCCCCGCCGGCGTCGAATTGGCCGGACGTGGGCGTCACGGTGACGCCGGAGACGATGTAGCCACCGGCGCCCTCGATCATGCGTTGCGCGTCCAGGGTCACGCTGCCGCGGCGCCCGGGCGCGATGCTGACGACGGGTTGCGGCACGTTGACCGCCACCGCCGAACTCCCCGCCCCGAACGACGGTGGCGCATCAGATTCGGCTGTGCCCCAATGCTTGTCGGGGTAGGCCGCGAGCGAGAACGCCAGCGTGCCGCCGGTGCGGATGGTCGACTCGGGCAGCCAGGTGTGCTCGGTGGGCCGGCCGTCGACCTTCAGGCCGCTGATGTAGGCCGGGTGGTGCGGCCCGGACGCGCCGAGGGCGGCGATCCGGATGGATTTGCCTGCCGGCAGCTCGATTTCGATGCGGTCGAACAGCGGCGCGGCCACCGTCAAGATGGCGGTTCCCGGGATGGCCGGATACAGTCCCAGCGCCGCCCACACGTACCAGCCGGCCAGCGCGCCCAGGTCGTCGTTGCCCGGTTCGCCGTCGGCCGTCGGACCGAACAGCCCGCGCACCCGGTCGACGGTGTGTTGGGTCTTCCACGGTTGGCCGATGTAGTTGTACAGCCACGGCACACCGAAACTGGGCTCGTTGCCGGCCCACAGGTACGGCTGGTTGGGACCGACGTTGAGTTTCTTGGTGAACCGGTCGAGCCGGTCGGCCACCGCGGCGCGCCCGCCCAGCGCGGTCACCAGGCCCGCGACGTTGTGCGGCACCGACCACACATACTGCTCGGCGTTGCCTCGTCGTACCCGACCTGGCCGAAGTTGTCCGGGAACACCACGACCGCGGGCCCGGGGCGGAAGAATCCGCTCCAGCGGCGCGGCACCACCGATCGGGTGCTGGGGTTGAACAGGTTCTGCCAGTACTGCGCCCGGTTCCCGAATTCGGCGGCGGTGGCGGCGTCGCCGAGCGAGTCGGCGAACCGGGAGATGGCGAAGTCGTCGATCGACCACTCGAGGGTGATCGACGCGTCCGCGATCCAGCCGTTGCGGCCGAATTCCAGGGTGAACGGCGCGTAGCCCAGCCGCAGGTAGGTGGCGATGCCGCGCCATTCCACGTAACCGGCCAGGACCACCCCGCCCTTGGTCGCCCCGTCCACCATGTAGAGCAGCGCCGCGGCGGTGTCGAAGTCGTTGGCGCCGAACGTGTTCAGGTTTACGATGCGCGGGACCACGCTGTCGCCGCTCATCTCGCAGGTGGCGTTGGCGAACGCCCAGCGCGGCAGCGCGCCGCTCTGCTGGGCGTCGGTGACCAGCGATTGGGCTATGTCGGCGGCCCGGTCCGGAAACAGCAACGCCTGCAACGCCGCCAGGCAGCGGTAGGTGTCCCAGTCGGAGAAGTTGGCGTACTGGACGTGGCCGTCGGCCACCCGGTGGATGCCGCCGTCGAACCCGACGTAGCGCCCGTCGTCGTCGTTGAACATGTTGTGGTGCAACATGTTTCGGTACAGGTCGGTGTAGAAGGTGGTCAGGTCGTCGGTGTTGCGGCCGGCCACCATCACCCGGGGCAGGTCGGCGTTCCATTGCCCGGCCGCGGCGGCGCGGACGTCGTCGAAGCCGGCGTTGCCCTCGGCCGCCAGGTTGGCCCGGGCCCCTCGATGCCGACGTAGGAGATCGCGGTGCGCACCTCGAGCACCGAGCCGGCCGGGAACTCGACATACCCGCCGCTGTACGGCGCGTTCGCGCTGCGGGCCCCGGGGTAGACGGTGCTGCCGTCCCAGGACCCGTACGAGATGAACGTCCGGCTGAACTTCATCGCGAAGTACACGGTGTAGGCGTTGGGCTTGTCGCAGAAGCCGCCGCTGGTGGCCCAGCCGGTGATGGTGGTGTTGTCCTCGCCGAGCTGGATGGTGACGCGGGAGTTGCCGGCTAGCGACGAGCCGGAACGCACCTGCAGCAGGGCGGGCCGGCCGTCGCCCGGGTAGCTGAACCGTCCGACGCCGGTGTGCGCGATGGCGGTGAGTTCGGCGGTCACCCCGGCACCGGGGAGTCGCACCGTGTAATAGCCGGGCACCCCGCGCTCGGTGTCGTCGTGGGCAATGCGTTCGGTGGCGTTCCAGGGCTGCACGCCGAGCCCGCCGGTGACCGGCAGCATCGAGATGTCGCCGAACGCAGCGCATCCCACCGAGGCGTGCGTCATGCTGAACCCGGTCGCCCGCGGGTTGTTGTAGTTGTAGCCGGCGTAGTTGCCGGCGGTGTCCGGCGAGTATTGCACCATCCCGAACGGCACGGTGGCGCCGGGGAAGTTGTTGATCTCCCCCACCGTCTCGCCGCCGGTGCCGGTGCCGATGAGCGTCACGACGTGGTCGACGGGATTGGCCACGAACAGCGGCGGTCCGTCGTAGCCGCGGGGCGGCACCGGCGCAATCACCGTCATCACCACGGCCAGGGTCGCGACCAGCGCAATCGGGGCCGTTCGCGACCGCATACCTGTCTAATACTGGATCGCCGGTGGTTGGCGGTGTATTACCGTGGCGTTTTCGGCCACTAACTGGATAACGATCGCCGGCCGGCCCGCGCGGCCAGGCGCCAGCAAAAAGTCCAAAAGATACCGGCAAACTTGCGAAGCATTTCCGATACTGTCGTGGCAGCGCGTCCGTACACAGTTAAATGCCCCGATTGTCGGGAGATTGGATTAATGAAACACTTGGCTCTAGCAACTATTTCCGTAGCGCTGAGTTTAGCGCTGGTGGGCTGCGGCCACGATCACAAATCCGGTGACAAAACGTCGTCGTCGACGTCGACCTCAACCTCCACGTCGACGGCGACGTCGACGAAATCCAGCACCGCGCCGGCGGCGCAAGCCAAATACACCATCGCCGACTACGTGAAGGACAACCACATCTCTGAGACCCCGGTCCACCACGGCGATCCCGGCCCGAACGTCGACCTGCCAGTGCCCGCAGGCTGGCAGCTCAACCAGAACTCCGGCACCTCCTACGGCGGCATCGTGCAGAGCCAGCCCGCCGACCCGTCCGACCCGCCCACCGTGTCGGCGCTGTTCTCCAAGCTGACCGGCGACGTCGACCCGGCGAAGATCATCCAGTACGCCCCGGGCGAGGTGCAGAACCTGCCCGGGTACTCCGGGCAGCGGTGACGGCTCGGCGTCCACGCTGGGCGGTTACCAGGCCTGGCAATTGGGCGGCACCTACCAGCGCGGCGGCAAGACCCGCGTCATCGCGGAGAAGACGGTGGTGATCCCCAGCCAGGGCGCGGTCTACGTGCTGCAGCTCAACGCCGACGGGCTGGAGAGCGACCAGGGCCCGTTGATGGACGCCACCCACATCATCGACGAGCAGACCACCATCACGGGCTGACGGCGGCGGCGTTCAGCCGGAGCCGGCCTCGCCGGTGCCGGGCGCGCGCAGGTGCGCGGTGCGCAGCAGCTGGTCGAACCGCGAGCGCGCGGTGATTACCTCTTTGCCCAGCGCGGTGAAGTCTTCGGCGATGCGCTGCGCCAGCACCGACAGCTTGATGTTGCCGTGCTGCGACAGTGATTTGAGCATGTTGAAAGCCGCGTCCTCGTCGATGCCGTAGACCAGCATCAGCATCCCCTTGGTGCGGTCGATGACGCCGCGCCGCCCGGCGATCTCGGAGACCTTGGCGCTGATCGAGTCCTCGCGGTTGCGGGTGGCGGCCGGGGTGACCTCGATGTAGAAGCCGTGGGTGCCGGCGAGCTCGCCGCTGTCGTCGAAGAGCTGGTCGCCCACCACGACGACGTGGTGGATGATGCCGGCGGTGTCCACGATGCGGTGCCGGGTGCTGAACACCTGCCGGCGCCGGATCATGTCGTTGATGCCGTCGATCACCTGCGGGCGATCGGCCGGATGCTTGTGCGACAGCACCAGTTCGGTGGTGGGGGTGACGGTGCCGGGTTGGTAGCCGTGCATCCGCTGCACCTGGTCGGACCACACCCAGCGTTCGCCCTCGAAGTAGAAGTGGAACCAGCCCACCCGCTGCGGGGTGACGCCGGCCAGGCCCCGCTCCAGCGCCGCGGCCTGGCCGTCTAGATTCCAGGCCACGGCGGACATTTCGGGTCGAGAGCGGCGGCGCACAGCGGTAGCGATCCGGCGCGGATCGCCACTGGCGGCCCCGGAGAACTGGCACGGCGCGTGCGGCAGTCAACTGCCCCCATGGCGGTCAGGTTACATTTTCTGACCAGCGGTCACCGCCAAAACGGTGAAATTGCCGGGCGAGTAAGTTTCGCCGCTAAAGCTGCCGTCGCAGTCTTTCCACCAGGGCGAGCAGCTTCGCGTGGTGTGACCCGGGCCAGTAGATGCGGCCGCATCGGGTGCAGCGGCTGAAGTCGTCGTAGTACCGCAGGGTCAGCGGCGGCAGCTGATCGCTCACCTCGTCCTTGGCGACCGCGGTCAGGGTCCCGTTGCAGCGCACGCAGCGCGACAGCGGCGCCAGCCGCCCGGTCAGGTCAAGCCGGCGGATGACACCCAGCGCCTGCTCCTCGGGGTCGTCGAGGCGGGCGAACAGTCCGTGGGTGACCGCGCGGCGCTTGAGCAGGCCGCGGTCGCGGGTCAGCAGGATGCGGTGCTGCTCGGCGCTGATCGCGGCCAGGGTCTGGTCGTCGGCGTCGTTCGACCACCACACGTCGAACCCGAACAGCCGCAGCAGCCAGGCCAGCCTGCCCAGGTTGACGTCGACGACGAACCGGGGGTCGCGCAACGGCACTGGCCGCAGTCGGGCGGTGGGCCCGATCTCGAGCGCCTCGAGCATCGGGTAGGCGGCGATGCGGTCGCCGGCGCGGGGGCGGTGGTCGAACCCGTGGACGGAGCCGTTCACCACGATGAGGTCGACCTCGGTGTGGCGGAAGTCCCATCGCCTCCAACATATCCTTGACGGTCTGGTGCGCCCGGAAAGAGCGGCGCACCGCGGCGCCGCGCGACTCGGCGGGCAGAAAGTCGTTGAGTTCGGGCGTAGGCTCGAACCTCCACGTAGCCGGCCGGCTCGCTCACCGGCACGGGCCCGCGCCCGCGGCGGCGCGGGTTCGGGTGACGACGGGTTGCGCGAAGCCGGCCTGCGCCGCGGCCCGCCGCACCGCCTGCCCGATCGCCTCGGCGCGCTGCACCGGCGCCAGGGCGATCACGCAGCCGCCGAACCCGCCGCCGGTCATCCGCGCCCCCAGCGCGCCGGCGCGCAGCGCGGTGTCGGCGACCAAGTCGATGCGTTCGCTGGTGATACCGAAGTCGTCGCGCATGGAGGCATGCGAGGCGGTGAAGATCCGCCCCGCCTCAGGGTAGTCCGAATTGTTCAGCGCCGCAACGCAATCGATGACCCGCCGGTTCTCGGTGAGCACGTGGCGGGCGCGGCGGGCGTCGACGGGGTCGCGGACCGCGGCCAAGTCGGTGCAGCCGCGGTCGGCGGCCTCCCGCAGCGAGGACGCGGACAGGTCGGTGGCCGCCCGATCGCAGGACAACCGCCGGGCCGCGTAGTCGCCGTCGGCGTGGGTGTGGCGTTCCCGGGAGTCGATCAGCAACAGGGCGACCCCGGCGGCGTCGGGGTCGAAGGCCACCGGCGTGACGGCCAGGTCGGCGAAGTCGATCAGCACCGCGGTGGCCCGGCGGCCGTACAGCGCGGCCAGCTGGTCGAGCAAACCCGTTGGGGCGCAGACGTATTCGTTTTCGGCGCGCTGGGCCAGCCGGGCCTGTTCGGTGGCGTCGATGCGAATCCCGGCGGCCGACAAGATCGCGCCCAGCACAGCGCATTCCAGCGCCGCCGAGGATGACAGGCCCGAACCCATCGGCACGTCGCTGGTGATCGACATCGCCCCGCCGGGCACCGGGTGGCCGGCGGTGCGCAGCGCCCACATCACCCCGGCCGGATAGGCCGCCCAGCCGATGACGTCGCCGGGGCCGGTGTCGATCGGGATCCGCACCGGGGCGTCCGCGCGGTCGCTGACCACCGTGATGGCATCGTCGTCGGCGCGCGTGAAGCTGGCCACGGTGCGCTGGGGCAGGGCGATCGGCAGCGCGAAACCCAGGTTGTAGTCGGTGTGTTCGCCGATCAGGTTGATCCGGCCGGGCGCGGCGTAGCGGACGGTCATTGCAGCTCCCGCAGCCGCTGGACCGCGCTTTCCGGGGTGACGTCGCTGATGAAGGCGTCCATCGCCGATTCGGAGGCGGCCAGGTATTTGAGCTTGGTCGCGCTGCGCCGGATGGACATCAGTTCGACGTGGAAGTAGCCCTGGGCCTGAGCGCCGGTGCCGGTGTATTGGTGCAGCGCCGAAATGTAGGGCAGCGGTGCGTCATACATCCGGTCGAAGCGGCGCAGCACGTCCAGATAGACGGCCACGAACCCGTCCACCTCGTCGTCGCGCAGTGCGGTCAGGTTGGGCACGAACCTGTTCGGGTAGATGTGCACCTCCACCGGCCACCGCGCCGCGAACGGCACGAATGCGGTGAACAGGTCGTCGCGCGCGATGATTCGGCTGCCGTCGGCGACCTCGCGGGCCAGCAGGTCACCGAAGAGGTTGCCGCCGTGCCGTTTTCGATGTTCGTCGGCCTGGCCCAGCATGGCGGCGGTGCGCGGGGTCAGGTAGGGGTAGCCGTAGATCTGGCCGTGCGGATGGGTCAGGGTCACCCCGATCTCCTCCCCGCGGTTCTCGAAGCAGAACACCTGCTCGATGCCCGGGGTGGCCATCAGCTCGGCGGTGCGATGCCGCCAGGCCTGCACCACCAGCCGGGCGTGCGCGGGTGGCAGCCCCGCGAACGACCCGGTGTGGTCGGCCGAAAAGCAGACCACCTCGCAGCGGCCGTGCGCGAGCGCGGACACGAACCCGTCGGCGCCGGCGGCCGGCAGCCCCGGTGCCGCACCGGACAGGCTGGGAAAGCGGTTCTCGAACACCACGACGTCGTAGTCGGCTGCGGGCACCTCGCTGGTCAGCCCAGTCGGCCCCGGGCACAGCGGGCACGCGTCGGGCGGCGGCTTGTAGGTGCGGTCCTGGCGCAGCGCGGCGATGATCACCCACTGCCCGGTAGACCGGTCGAACCGCAGCTGCGACTGTCCGCCCGGCGCAACAGTTTCGGTGCTTCGCGCCGGCAGGGGGCGACGGTCTTCGACCGGCACCGCGCGGTGCCCGGGCAGCGAGAAGAACAGCAGGTCGCGACCGTCAGCCAGCTTCGCCCGCGTCGGCCCCATGATGTCGAACACTAGCTTGGTCGCCGCCGCGCAGTTCGGGTAACCCTGGAGGGTACGCGCAAGAGAGGCGGTCATCGGAATAACGGATCTCTACGAACGCGCCCGCAGCTGGGTGATCGGCTCCGATCCCGGCTTGCTGCGGCTGCGCATGGCGACTCGGACCACGGCCGCGCTCGGGCCTGTCACTGCTGGCGCTGTGGCTGCTGACGAGGGCGACGGGACAGCCGTTGACCGTCGCGTTGCTGGGTGTGGTGATCACCATGGTCGCGTCGCGCTCGGTCAACGAGCCCGATCCGCGCCAGCAGCGGATCACCATGGCACTGTTGCCGGTTCCGGCCGCGGTGCTGGCGCCGCACCCGGTGGCCGCGACGTGGTGTTCGTGCTGATCGTGTTCGCAACGGCCTACATTCGCCGCTTCGCCGCGCGGGGCCGCGCGCTGGGCATGGTCGCGTTCACGTCCTAACTTCTTCACGCTGTATCTGCGTGCCCGGGTCTCGGAGCTGCCCTGGATGATCGGGGCGGTCGCGGTGGGCACGGTGTGCACGTATGTGATGACCAGCCATGTGCTGCCCGACCGGCCGGAGCGGGTGCTGCGAGCCACCATCCGGACGCTGCGGGCCCGGCACCGTCCGGCTCAACGAGACCGCCCTGATGGTGCAGAGCCAGATCGAGGACAGGGCCGACCCGAGCATGCTGTGGCCCGGAGCCACCGCCGAACAGCTGGCCCCCTGGCTGCTGGACGCGGAGCTGGCCATCGAGTGGGTGGCGACGGCCGGGCGGCGGGCCGCGGCCCTGGGCGCCGAGATACCCGAGGCCGCGCACACCGAATTGTTCTCGGCGCTAACCCAATTGGGCCGTGCGATCCGGTTGCCCGAGCCGGGTGGCCTGCGCGACGCCGCCAGCCGAGCGCGCCGGCTGCTGGACGCGGCCAGCGACGACCGGACCGCCGGCACCGCGGTGCGCCGGCTGGCCCTGGCGATCATCAACGCCGCGACGGCGACCGCCGACGTGCGGGCCATCGTCGACGGGGCTGCCGGCGCCGCGGCCGAGGAGCCCGCCGAGCAAGAAGAAGAACAACCGGCGGGTCTGCGGCCCACCACCCGGCAGGCCATCCAGGTGTCGGTGGCGGCGTCGCTGGCCATCATCACCGGCGAGCTGGTGTCGCCGGCCCGCTGGTATTGGGCCGTGATCGCCGCGTTCGTCATCTTCGCCGGCACCAACTCGTGGGGCGAAACCCTGACCAAGGGCTGGCAGCGGCTGCTCGGCACGACGCTCGGCGTGCCCGCCGGCGTGCTGGTGGCCACGCTGCTGACCGGACACGAGGCGGACGCGCTGGCCGGCATCTTCGTGTGCCTGTTCTGTGCCTTCTATCTATTTCATGACAGTTACCTACAGCCTGATGACGTTCTGGATCACCACCATGCTGGCGCTGCTGTACGGGCTGCTCGGCCAGTTCTCGTTCGGGGTGCTGATGCTTCGCATCGAAGAGACCGCGCTCGGCGCGGTGATCGGCGCGACGGTGGCGGTCGTGGTGCTGCCGACCAACACCCGGACCGCGATCCGCGCCGACACCCGGGCCTTTCTGACCACTGTCCGCGCTGATCGAGGCCTGCGCGGCGGCCATGTCCGGCAGCTCGACCAGCCCGTCCGAGCAGGCGCGTCAGCTGGACCGCGACCTGCAGCAGTTCCGGGTGACCGCCAAGCCGCTGCTGGCCGGTGTCGCCGGGCTCGCGGGCCGCCGCGGCATCCGCCGCGCGCTGCGGATCTTCACCGCCTGCGACCGGTACGGCCGGGCGCTGGCGCGCAGCAGCGAGCAGTACCGCGGCTCGCCCGGGCTCGGCCCCCAACTGGCGCAAGCCTTTTCGGCGGCCGCGGCCCAGAAGCGGCGCAACCTCGACGCGTTGCTGGAGGCGATCGACAATGGGCCACCCGCCGACGTTGGTCTCGGCGGCCGACGAACTCGACGCCGCGGAAACCACGGCCCGCCAGCACGACAGCGACGGTGACGGCGAGACACGGCCCGACATCCTGCGATTCCTGACCGCCGTGCACGCCCTTCGCCAGATCGAGCGGGCCGTCATCAGCACGGCCACCAATCTCGGTGGCCGCGAAGACGTCAGGACGGCCACCGCCGCGCCGCGCTGACCGGACGGGGCCACGTTTGCTACCGGTGGCACCGGCGGGTTAGCCGGGCTGCGGGCTCGTGGCATCGCGGCGCTCATCGGTGGCGATGAAGTCCTCGATCAGCTCCACCACCCGCATGGGCGCCTCGACCTGCGCGAAGTGCCCGACGTCGGGCAGCACCTCGAGCCGGGCGTCGGTGCGCGCTTCGTGCGCGGCGTAGGCGTGGTCGACGGGAATGATGCCGTCGCGTCCCCCCCAGATGGCCATGACCGGTAGCTCCTCGCGCAGCCGCAGCCGGTTGAGCGCGCTGACCGCCTGCCCGCGGTAGTCGACCACCGATCACAGCGTCTTCAGGAACGATTGGCGGGTTTCGCCGTCCGACAACGACGAGTAGGCGTTCCACAACTCCACCCCGCGCGGCGACTGGATGCCGGCGCCGCGCAGCCAGGACCGCAGCTTGTTGCCGACGGACAGCACGGGCGTCGGCGCGATGACCGGCAACACCAGCTCCGCGCCGGGTGCGGAGAGCAGCCGCAGCACCCATCCGACGTCCGGGCCCAGGCCACCGCTGCTGATCAGGATCAACCGCTGGGCGTAATCGGGGTGCTGGTACACGAACTGCATGGCCACTCCGCCGCCGAGCGGATGGCCGATCACGGTGGCTCGGCTGAGGCCGAGTTCGTCGAGGAAGTCACGAAGCCAGACCCCGAAGGCGCCCAGCGAGTAGTCGGTGCGCGGTTTCGCCGACTCGCCGTGCCTGAGCAGGTCGGGGCGATCACCCGGAACTTCTTGGCCAGCGGCGGTATCACCGACCGCCAGGTCTCCGAGCTGCCGGCCATGCCGTGGATGAGCAGCAGCACCTCGCCCTCCCCCTGGTCGCGGAAGGGGACACGGTCGCCGTGCAGTTCGAGAAACTTCAGCTCGCTCATGTGGCTCGGATACCCACCCGACGCCGTCTATCTCGGCAATGATCGAAGGCGTGTCCGAACCGGTTGCCCCGCGTGGCCGTCTAACTCGACTTCGACAACATCGTGATCTCCCGCTACGACCAGATCCACGGACGGAATTCGTTCCAGCGGGACAAGGCCAAGGGGCTCGAGCAGTTCACCGAGCGGCTCGAGCAGGCGACGGTCGACGTCGGCGCAATCCTGGATTTCGCGTCGTCGTTCGGCGCGCTGGTGCTCACCCGCGCCTATGCCGACTGGTCGGCCGAGATCAACGCCGGGTATCGCGGGCAGTTGGTGGCCCGCGCGGTCGACCTGGTGCAGCTGTTCCCAGCCGCCGCCTACGGCAAGAACGGCGCCGACATCCGGTTGGCCGTCGACGCGGTGGAGGACATGTTCCGGCTGCCCGACCTGACGCATGTGGTGATCGTCGCCGGTGACTCCGACTACATTCCGTTGGCCCAGCGCTGCAAGCGGCTGGGCCGGTACGTGGTCGGCATCGGGGTGGCCGGCGCGTCGAGCCGGGAGCTGGCGGCGGCGTGCGACGAGTTCGTCATCTATGACGCGCTGCCCGGGGTGACGGCGCTGGACCGCACCCCCGCGCCGGCCGAGACGGTGCCCGCCAAGCCGCGCACCCGGCGCGGCAAGGCGGCCCAGCCCAAGGAACCCGACCCGCAGGCAGCGGCCACCGAGCTGCTGACCCGCGCGCTGCAGATCGGTTTGGAGAAGGACGACGTCGACTGGCTGCACAACTCGGCCGTCAGGGCCCAGATGAAGCGGATGGATCCGTCGTTCAGCGAAAAGTCTTTGGGTTTCCGCTCGTTCAGCGATTTCCTGCGGTCGCGCTCCGACGTCGTCGAGCTGGACGAGACGTCGACGACGCGGATGGTGCGGCTACGCCCGCACGAGTGAATTCGCCGCCCCGGCCCGCCCCGACCCGCCCCGACCCATCCCGGCCATGCATTTTTCGTTTGGTGTATGGCTTTTCGCGGCTGCTGCGCCGTCGCTCGTTGACGCTCCCCCGACTTGGCCATACATTGACTGAAAGTCGTCCGCAGCGTGCTGCGGGGTCGATGAGGAGACCGCGATGACCGTCGGTGCCGCTCCGCCAAGCGTTTTCGACTCCGACCTGCCGACGCTGCACTACCACTCCGAGTAGACAACGGCGCAGGTCTATCCGCGGCTGCGCGAGGCGCAGCGGCGGGCCGCCGTGGCGATCGGGCCGCACGGCCCGGAGGTGCTCTCCTATCACCTGGTCCGGTCCGTGCTGCGGGATCCGCGATTCCAGATTCCGCCGGGCATCAATTTGCTGGCCCAGGGCATCGACTCGGGCCCGCTGTGGGACAAGGCCGCCAACAGCCTGCTGTGCCTGGAGGGCGACGCGCACCATCGACTGCGCAGCCTGTGCTCCAAGGCGTTCACCCCGCGCACGGTCGCCCGCCTGCACGACACCATGGCCGCGGTGATGAACGAGTTGGTCGACCGGGTGGCCGCGGCGGGCCGCTGCGACGTCGTCAACGACATCGCCCACCCCTACCCCGTGCCGATCATCTGCGCGCTGCTCGGCGCGCCGCGCGAGGACTGGCGGCGGTTCTCGTCGTGGGCCGACGACGTGTTCAAGGCGTTCAGCTTCACCGTCGACCTGCGCGAGGTCGAACCGGTCGTGATGCGCGCGTGGCGCGAGCTCGACGACCACGTCGACGAGATGGTGGCGCGCCGCCAGCACAGCCTGACCGACGACCTGCTCTCCGACCTGATCCGCGCCGGGGACGAGGGCGACCGCCTCGACGCCGCCGAGCTGCGCATGCTGGCGGGCGCCTGCTGCTGGCGGGCACGGACACCACCCGCAACCAGGTGGCCGCCTCGGTGCAGGTGCTCTGCGAGCACCCCGACCAGTGGGAGCTGCTGCGGCAGCGCCGGGAGCTGGCGATGCGCGCCGGCGAGGAGACCATGCGGCATTCGCCGATCGCGTGCGGGACGCTGCGCCTGGTCGTCGAGGACGCCGAGCTCGACGGCCACCTGTTCCCCGCCGGCACCGCCGTGCTGGTGAATACCTTTGCGGCCAACCGTGATCCGGCGTTCTACGACGATCCCGACCGGGTCGACATCACCCGCGAGGCGGCACCGCCCATCCTGACCTTCGGCGGCGGCGTGCATTACTGCCTGGGTGCCAACCTGGCCCGGCGGGGGATCGCCGAGGCGCTCAACGTGCTGGCCAACCGGCTGCGCAACCCGCGGCTGGCCGGGCCGGCGCCGTGGAAGCCGATGGTGAGCCTGAGCGGGCCGACGATCCTGCCCATCGAGTTCGACCGCTAGTCGCCGCGGGGCGCACGAGTCGCGCAACGTGCCGGGGCGGCCGTACGCTCCTGTGGTTACGAACTCACTGGGGAATTTTCATGCGCGCAGCCCGGTGGCCCACGGCGCGACGCCGGCCGGCCGCGAGCCGAGGCGCCGCGCTGGCGGCGCTGGGTTGCCTGGCCCTGGCGTCGTGTTCGGACACCATGCCCGCGCCGCCGCTCACCGCGACCACCTCGACGTCGAAGTCCACGCCCAAAGCCGGGCCCGGTTCGGCCGCCGCACCCTCGATGACTGGCCCGCTGGAAAAGGACTGGAAAAGCTACGGCGGTACCGCGTATTTCGGTTGTCCGCAAAAGTTTTCGGCCAGCAAGTCCGCGCTGCAGGACATCCGGCCGAAGGTGTTCGACCCGAAGACCGGACAGTACCTGGCGCCCGGTGTCCCGTCCGTTCCGGCCGGCGAGACGGTGACCGGCGCGATCTGCGCACTGACGGCACGTCGGAGCAGCTGCGGGTGGTGTACGTCGTGACCACCGCCGCCCAAAACCACCGGCTACGTTTTCGACCTGACGAGCGGCCAACCGCTGGTCACCAAGGACCTGCAGGCGCCGGCCCCCGATCAGAGGCTGGCCGCACCGAAGGACTGGTCCCTGGCCACGACCGCTTCGGGCGTGGCGTGGCTGAACGCCGTCACCGACGGCCACGCCGCCGCGGCGCCACCGCGGACTGTGGTGCTGTCCGGTCAGGACCTGTCGACGCTGTGGAGCGATCCCGAGCCCGCCCGGGTCTGGCAGGACGTGCTGGCGTTCACCCGCAGCAGCGATCCCGCCCAGACACCGGGTGCCCGGCTGCGCCGGCCCGGCGGGGAAGAGATCTACCAGGACAACGACTTTGTATCCGTCGACGCCGAATTGACCGACGGTTCAAGCAAATTGGTGCAGCTCACCCGTCGGGATCCGGCCAACCCCGCCGAGGTCTGGACGATGTTCTATGACCTAGACGCCAAGTCGGCCATCAAAATCGGTGACTCCGACCGGATTTCGGGAGGCGGGCTGACCGCGGCGCTCTCGGACGGGAAACTGTTCGTCGACGGCCACAACCGCGACAATTCCCAATTCGGGTTCGGGGTATGGAACCTGCGCGGCCAGCAGTGGGACTTTCTGAAGAACCGCGACGACGCCCGGGAGCTGTCGCTTGCCAAGGTGGCGTTCTTCGAAGACCACCTCTACCTCACCGGCAGCGGCGGAACATTCTCCGTCATCGCCCTGCCCGCGGGAGATCCCGTCGCATCCAACTGGGCGCTGCGCCCGTTCCAGCGGATCTCCGGATGGACGCGGCGTGCCGCGGCGAGACCGCACCGGGCGCCAACGGGGAGTGCAAGAAGATCGTCATGGTGCAAGACCGCGATGGCCACTACCCCGGGCCGTGGTTCTGACCTCAGGCCCAGCCGAGCGCCTGCGGCACCATGTACAGGCCGAAGCCGATGGTCACCAGGCACAGCGCGCGAGTGACGTGCTTGTGCAGGCCACGCATGCGCCACTGCTCGGGCAGCGCCCGGGCTTCCAGCGCCAGCAGCAGGCCCAGCACGATGGGCAGCAGCAATGCGTTCATGATCTCGACGTCGACCGCCAGGTTGACCAGGTCGACGCTGGCCAGCGCCAGCACCGCGCCCACGATGTGGGCCAGCGAATAGGTGAGGTAGAACTTCGCGGTGGCGCGGTTGGGCCGCTGGTTGAGCGTGCGCTTCCAGCCGAACACCTCCGCGAGTCCCCACGCACCGGCCAGCGACGCCACGATCGCGGCCACCAGCGCCGCACCCAGCATGCCCAGGCCGAACAGCACCGTGCCGCCGACGTGGCCCAGGTAGGGCGTCAGCGACTGGGCGATCTGGCCCACGGTCTCCAGCGGGGCACCGTCGCCGTGCCGGCCGATGGTGGAGGCCATGGTGATCACCACCGCGATCATGATGAGCTGGGTCAGCACCGCACCGAACGCGGTGTCGTAGCGGGCCTGTCGAATCGTGCTCTCCGACAGGTATTTATCGACCACCGCGCCCTGCTGGTAGAAGATCATCCACGGCATGATCACCGCGCCCACGTTGGCCGCGATTAGCAGCAGATACGACGAGTCACCCAACGGCATCGACGTCAGGCCATGCGCCAGCGCACCCGGGTCGGGCCGGGCCATCACCATGGCCACCAGGAAGGCCAGTTCGGCCGCGCCGACGGCCAGGCCGATCCGCTCGACGCGCCGGTAGCTGCCGGTGAGCGCCAGCGCCAGCAGCGCGATGGTCGCGACCGGGATGCTCACCCAGCGCGAGACGCCGAAGAGTTCGCCCACCCCGGCGACGCCGGCGAACTCGGTCAGCAGCGCCCCGATCGCCGAGGCGAACAGGGTGAACGCCGACAGCCACGCCCAGCCGCGGCCGAACCGCTCCCGGATCAGCGAGCCGTGGCCGCGCCCGGTGACGATGCCCAACCGCACCGTCATCTCCTGCACCACGTAGAGCACCGGCATCAGGATCAGCTGCGGCAGCACCATCCGGTAACCCCACTGGGCGCCGGACTGGGAGGCGGTGATCAGCGAGCCGGCGTCGGTGTCGGCCAGCATCACGACCAGGCCGGGACCCCATACCGACAACAGCCCCCACCGCAGCCAGCGGCCACGGGCCCGCAATGACACCGACGACAGATCCGCGACGGCGTCGGCCACCGGCTGCGTGGTTGTCTCGGTCACCCTTGCCACTTCCTCCCAGGACTGCGGCCGCGCACCGCGATCCGCCCCGTGGATGATAGCCAAGGTTTACCTAACCGACGGAGCTTTCCCGGGAAGCGCCGGCACGGCGGAGGAGTCGGGCCCTATTTCGTGTCGCGGGGCAGCCGGCAACCGGTGTAGCCGGAGATCACCAGGTTTCCCGAGTAGGAGATCTTGATGAAGACTCCGGTGGGGCCGTAGAAACCCACGTCGTGGTTGCGGGGCTGGTTATCCATCACTCACCTGGACGTCGGTGGCGTCGATCTTGGCGGCCGCGTTCTTGGCCGACTCCTCGATCTTGGCCCAATCCTGTTCGGAGACATCGACATTCACGGCGACCTGATGCGGCAGGAAGTAGTCCTTGCCGTCGGTCTGCCCATAGGGGCCGCATGCAGGTGCCGCCCGATCCCTCGCTGGGTGTCTGCCAGGCGACAGCCAGGATCAGTTGGCTGACAGCCGTTTTGATTTCATCGACGGCGGCCTCGTCTTCCCAGAAGGCCCATTCGGGAAGCGGCGTGTTGGGCATGGCGCCGTGGGCGGACGCCTCGTAGCCGGGATGGCCGCGGTGACCGTTCCATCGCGGGTCGAATCTATTTTCTCGTGAGCGCAGGACCCCGCGGGCGATGAGCGCGTTGGTGCCGGAGATCGCAGCGCGATCAACGCCGCCTTCAGCCCGAGCACTAGCAGTTCCATGGCTCGTTATGCTTCCATCACTCTTCGGGTGGCCGGTGGGTATGATCGTCGTCGTATTCGGGATGTTTTCCCATGCTGGTGTTGGGGTCGAGCAGCGAGTGCGGTGAAGCCGGCCCGGTGATCGAAGTCCATTCGGGATCCGTGTATAGGTCGATTCGACGGTCCCGGATCCATCGGCAATACCAGTAGAAGAAGATGGTGAACAGAGCCATCAACGCCGCCATCGCGACCAACCCGAGAATTGCGGTCATCATACGCGGCACGCCGCCTGTAGGGCTCGGCCGATTTCTTGACTCTGTGCGGCGTAGTCCATGTAAGCGTGTTGGAAGTTCTGACTTGCTGCTGAGCTGTTATCCGATCCACTCTGCGACTGTCCCGGAATCATCTGGCGCCACACGTCGAGTATCTTGTCATCGAGATTGACTAAAGCGTAAGCCTTTTCACGCAAACCAGGATCGTGGATCTGGTCAGCATACTGTCGCAGATGGGTTTCGCGAGTTTGGTAAGCATCCACCAATTTCTGCGGATCGTCGATGCTGGTCGGAATGAGATCGCGCATCCGCGCGCTCTCGGATCTCGAGTGCTTGAGCATGTCGTTGACGGTCGCGCAATCCGAGTTCGGACTTGGCCTCAGATACAGCCACACCGAAACTCCGGCTATAACCAAGACCAGCACGGCGGCGGCCACCGTGGCGATGACGGTGCGCTTAGTTGCCGCGGGTCATCACTGGCGGGGTGGGGATGCCGTTCGACGGCAGGCCACCTGCCCACCAGCTGTTCTTGATGTCAATGCTGCCGCCGTTGAGGTCGGGTAGGTGGATGGTCGCTTCGGGATAGGCCGCAGAAGCTTGCATGAGTTGTCCCAGGCTGACCGGCTGCCATGTGTGCGCTTGGCTCATGTCTGGAAATGTCAGATCGCCGAACGGTCCTCCGACACCTTGCCAGACAGGAATGGTGCTGAGTTCGTACTGGTATTCCTGCCATTGCGCCTGATACCACCGGCCGTTGATCTGAACGGCCTTAGTGATGCCGTTGAATTCAGTACCACTAACCCGTACCCGTGATGTGTCCTGAAGATCTAATCCCCAGGCCCTTGCTTTCTGCGGATTGTCAGATCAGCCACCGATCGAAGTCACGCCGGCCGGCGCCCCGGTTAGCAAGTCGGGGCGCACGCAGGGTGGGTCCGATTGATACAGCGAAGGCGGTGGCAACCCATCAGGGCTGTCCGCTGGGTGATCTGGATCCAGCGCCCAATAGCCGGTACCGGGATGCCAGCCGGGCGGTGGCGGTCCGTCCCACCTGCCGACCGGCGGATCGTTACGCGGAAGTTGTGGAATGCCACCGTTCGAGTTGTCGCCGCCTTGGGTGTTGTCCACGAGCCGGACACCACTCCCTTTGCCGTTGCTTGGAAATCTCGGATTCGCCAGTCCGGTTGTTACAGCGGTCAGCTGGCCCGCAATCTTTTGGTCCGCACCCTCTAATTGAGCTGCCCGAGACCAGATTTCACTAGCCGCCTTTTCAGGTGGCGCTTGACGCGCGACCCGCTCTGCGACCGTGCCACCGTGATCGGTATAAGACACCGACAAGTCTTCTCCGACATCGAATACCGCATTCTGCGCGTCCTCGACAGCATGAAGCACCCGTTGCTGGGCCGCGCTGATGTCACTGGCCCCCCTCCGTGCGATACCGGCTGCCTGCCCAAGCTCATCGGCTTTACCACTGACGAGCGTGTAGTCGGCCCCCATGCGCTGGCGCAACGCATCACCGCCGGCGCCCTTCCAGGCGATGGATTGGGACTGGTTCCGCATGGTCAGAAACGCGTCTTCCCACTGGTCGGCGGTCTCGCTCCGATAGCCGGCCGCATCGGTCAGGTGTTGCGTGCTCCACGCCCGAATCTGGGACAGCGTGACGGCCACCTAAACCACCGTCACGCCCGTCAAGTTGGACATGTCAGCAGCGCTAGTCGCCTCTTGCTTGGTGTAGGTCGCAGTGGCCGTGCCCATCCCGGTCACGGTCTCCTGGGTGCGAGCCGCGAACGCTGCCGCAGCCGTACCGATGGCTGCGTTAACACCATTCACTGCCGCCGCCGGTAGCTGAAACGATGGCCCCGATGACGGTGGCATGGTCGCAGTGAGTTGGGAGCTAAGCGCCTGCCACTGACCGGCGGCCACTTCAAGCTTGTCGGGGACGACCTGCAAACCGTCTTGACCCATACACTGGATTTTAGGGCGGTAGCGGAGCGGATGCTGTTCACTTCCACGAATGGGTCGCCATTTCCGATTGCCAACAGCTATCGATGACTGCGGCGGATGCCTCACCTCGGTTACCGGGGGTAACTACGGCCTCTCGGTCGGGACGAGGATGCCGTTAAGCGCGTGCACATGACGTTGCCGTCGGCAGTCATGAAAGCTCGCAGCCACTGAGTCCGTTCAAGCGATCGCCGATAGTAATGTCCACCGATATGGGTGACCGAAACGCCACGCATCGGACGACGCGATGCAGCTGAAGCATCTCACCGAAGGGGAACTGGTTGCCGGGGCTGGCGGTGATCCGTGGGAGGTCAATCGGACCTTGCAGGCCGGCCGCCCAGCCCAGATTGAGGGTCTGGCGCGAGCCTTCCACCGCGCGGGGCGTCACACCGCCGAGTCCGACCATGCATTCGCGCAGGCGCAGCAACGTTTCAATGCCGCCTGGAACCATCAGGACGGCAGCCCCAACCCGATCAATAGCTCAGCGGAAGTGCAGCGGACCGTCAAATCCCTTGGCGCGCAGTCTCAACAGTTGCCCAAGATCGGCGCCGACTTGGAAAACATCGCCGCTGCATTGTCCGAGGCGGAAAAAGCGGCGCTGCAGAGATCGCCACCTTGGAAGGTCAGTTGGAGCAGCTCGACCACACGATCGACTTGGCCGAGCAGGATCTGCGGGACCACCCCGATGCGGCGAGCCAGCAAGAGCTGCATGCGATTATCAAGGCTCTCCGAGCGGCTGCGGTCAACGACACCAAAGATGCTCTCAACCAGCTGCATGCCACCCGCGACAGCTATTCGAGCACACTCCGTCATGCGCAGACCAATCTGGCTAACGACGGGTACGACCCCACATCGACCTTCGGTGCCGACGCCCATGAAGCCGAAACACCTGACCAGGCAAGGCAAGACGTCACAGATGCCCTGGCGGGTGACAAGGGTGCCGCCTCCCGCGTCAACGGCGTCCTGAACTCGATCACCCCTGACCAGCTGGCGGGGAAGGTGCCGTTGACCGCCGAGCAGGCTTCGGTGCTGAGCCAGCTACAAGCTCAAGAACATGGCATGTCGATGGACGCGCTCAAGACCGCCGAACAGCGTTTGGGCGACGAGAAAGGCATGATCGGCAATTCGTTGCAACTGGTGAGAAATCCGAATCTCATGTTCCCTCAGACCCCGCTGAGCGTCGGCGCGAAGCAGGGAACCGACATGGTCAGGGGCGGGGCCAACCAGCTGCCCAGAAGTGTTCAGCAGCTGCTGAATTCACCGCGACCAGACCTTCGCCACCTGAACCAGCTCGCCGACATCGTCAAGGACGGCAACCACAGCCTCCAGGCCAACACCGACTTGGACCGTGGG
Source organism: Mycobacterium lepraemurium (assembly GCA_002291465.1). Lineage (GTDB taxonomy): Bacteria > Actinomycetota > Actinomycetes > Mycobacteriales > Mycobacteriaceae > Mycobacterium > Mycobacterium avium. The sequence continues at coordinate 3,766,890 of CP021238.1, forward strand.
ATGGTCAAGCAGGCATCGACGCTCATGAATAGCCCGTTCTGGCGTGCGGGTGAAGGCGGTCCCGGCGACCTCAACCCCGGCATCGGCCCCACGGTTTCCAACGTCCTATCGGCGGCATCACCCGATCACCAAGTGGTGCACGACGCCATGACCACCGGCGACCATAACCGTTTCCTCCAAAACCTCACACACCACTATTGGCAAGACCACGGCCAGGCGGTGAGCTCGCTGTTTTCCTGGACCGGTGATGCGGCACAAGGACCCGAAGCAAGAATCGCCGGTGAAACCGCACACGCTTACAGCGCCTATATCGGGAGCCACCAGCAGGAGCTGTTGAGCCTGCCCGGGAATCACACGCTGGGACAGGTCAATCCCGATCTCGTCCAGGGCATGGCCCACGGTTTGGGGCCGTATGTCAACAACATCGCCGGTACGACCGGCGGATTGCCAGGATTCGGCGACTCACTCGACAACGAGGGCGACACACGACCTGGCGCGCTGCCGGTCGCCAAGGGCGTCTTCTCGGTCATCGACAGCGACCAAGCCGCCGGCCAATACTTCAACGGTCAAGCCTATGCGCATGCCGCTTCTCACGAAGCCGCCTTCGGCAATGAGCCGACTCATTCCGGTTACGACACACAGCTTTACGACGCCGCGACTCTGAAGGGCTTGGTCGACGTCGGAACTCACAACGCATATCACGCGAATGAAGTAAACGGATATCACCAGCAGTTGTCCGAATACGAGTTGAAGAAACAGGCTTACGAGGCCGGTCTCACCGGTCTGGGCACCGTGGCCGGGCTACCGCCAGGTGTCGGTACCACCGCCAACCCTGCGCTCAACGTGCTGGGACACGGGCTGGAAAACAGCATCCTCGGACCGGCTCCCAGCGCACCCGGGGAGAATCCCATCCAAGCCATGGACATTGGAGTGGCAGACCAAGGAATGGCCAACGCGATGCTCGCGGCCGGGCACAACGTCACGCTCCCGGACAGGTACGTCGTCTACGACGATCAACACCCGCACGGGCGACTCGCGACGCTCGACGAAGCGAGGGCGAAATTCCCCGGGCTCACGGCAAGTCAGTACGACGGTGTCATTGGCCCAGCTGTGTCGCATGCCATTGCGTTACCGCCCGAGGAAAAGATGTCTCCGGATGAGTGGGTGGCCATCCGCTACGACAATGTCGTCGGCGTTCCGCACGCGGACCAGGGACACCCGAAGTGACGAATAATCCCCGCAGGCTCTGCGGTATCGCGGCTTGCGCGATATTCGCCGTGTCCTCGATAGCTGGATGCAACTCAGGCGCCCACCGTTCTGAGGCGTCTTCGACGCCGTCTTCGCCTCCGGCCGGATGGCCTGCGGCGCTCAACGACTTCACATTCGTCTGGACCGCGGAGCCCGGCATCGACGTCACCACCGGCCCCGCTGTAGCAGTGCGCGCCTACACCGAGTCCTACATGCTCGCCTCCATCATGGGTGACAACCGGTACCTGTATCCCGGCTTCCAGCAGTCTGTCGATCCCAACCAGTCCCTCAACCACCCCATCGGCACCCAATCTCTGTGGCCCAAAACCAACGCCCCCCAACAACAATGGGTCGGCACCGTCCAGGTGCACATCCTGTCTGTCACGACGTCCGGCCGCGACGTGACGGTGGTGGCCTGCGAATACACGTTTGGCTCAGCCTAACCAGCCCGCTACGGATACGAACCCAATTTCGGTGCGCCACCGCCATATTCGGGCATCGATCCCCTGCGGATCACGATGGAAACCCCCGCTAAGCCAGGACCAGAATTTCCCCAGCGGGGGCCGGCCCGCGCGCCCTCCGTCGACGTCTTCAACGGCTGGCGGATCACCAGCCATCAGGGCGGTTACTTCGCCTGGATCGGAGTCGGCGACGAATGGCCGAAAAGGCCAGCGAGGACAGAGACACCTGCCTCGCCAAAGCACCCCCACACCCCGACCTCCAACGCGGCGGCGAATATCCCCGCACCGACTTCCCCACGCTGCCGCCTTCTCCGGGGTGGCCGGCCACGAGCGCGGCATCGTGACGATCCGCCGACCCTGATGGGCTGGACGCCGTAGCCAGCGCTGTCGAGGCCGCCGCCAGAACTACTGCGGACGGTCAGCGCCTCACGGCTCCGTGGCGCGGCCAGAAATACGCTCTGACCCTGTGGTGGCAGGTACAGGATTCGAACCTGTGAAGCTTTCGCGACGGATTTACAGTCCGCTCCCATTGGCCGCTCGGGCAACCTGCCGCCAGACAGGTTACAACGAGCGAGTAGACAAAGCACAAACACCTGTCCCTCGATGAAAGGACGGAATGCATGGCGGACTCATCGTTCGACATCGTCAGCAAAGTGGACCGCCAGGAGGTCGACAATGCGCTCAACCAGGCCGCCAAGGAGCTGGCCACCCGCTTCGACTTCCGCGGCACCGACACCACCATCGCCTGGAAGGGCGACAAGGCTATCGAGCTGACGTCGTCCACCGAGGAACGCGTCAAGGCGGCCGTCGACGTCTTCAAGGAGAAGCTGATCCGCCGCGACATCTCCATGAAAGCCTTCGCCGCCGGCGAACCCCAGTCCTCCGGCAAGACCTACAAGGTCAACGGCACCCTCAAGCAGGGCATCAGCAGCGAGAACGCGAAGAAGATCACCAAGCTGATCCGCGACGAGGGCCCCAAGGGCGTCAAAACCCAGATCCAGGGCGACGAGATCCGGGTGAGCAGCAAAAAGCGCGACGATCTGCAGGCCGTCATCGCGATGCTCAAGCAGACCGACCTGGACGTGGCGCTGCAGTTCGTCAACTACCGGTGATTCCCGGCGCACGAGCGCGAGCGCACCTGAGCCCCAGCCCAGGGCCCAACGAACCTGTTTACTAGCCCAACCAACCGGTGGGTCTCTACCCTGGTGACCAGTCCCACAATTCGAGCGAGGTTCGCGATGACCGTGACTCCCCAGGAAGCCGCCGACCACGGCGCGGCCGAGGCCGACTATTTCGACGTCCTGATCGTCGGCGCCGGGATCTCCGGCATCGACGCGGCCACCGGATCACCGAGCGCAATCCGCAGCTGAGCTACGCGATCCTGGAGCGGCGCGCGCGGAGCGGCGGGACGTGGGGTCTGTTCCGCTACCCCGGCGTGCGCTCGGACAGCAGCATCTTCACGCTGTCCTTCCCGTTCGAGCCGTGGACCCGCAAAGAGGGCGTGGCCGACGGCGTGCACATCCGCGAGTACCTCACCGCCACCGCGCACAAGTACGGAATCGACCGCCACATCCGGTTCAACAGCTACGTGCGCTCGGCGGACTGGGACTCGACCACCGACACCTGGACGGTCACCGTTGAAGCCGGGGCGCGGGACGGCGAACGCAAGCTCTACCGCGCTCGCTTCCTGTTCTTCGGCAGCGGCTACTACAACTACGACGAGGGCTACACCCCCGACTTCCCGGGCATCGAGGAGTTCACCGGCACCGTGGTGCACCCCCAGCACTGGCCCGAGGACCTCGATTACACGGGAAAGAAGGTGGTGGTGATCGGCAGCGGGGCGACCGCGGTCACGCTGCTGCCGTCGCTGAGCGACCGCGCCGCCAAGGTGACCATGCTGCAGCGCTCGCCCACCTACCTGATCTCGGCGTCCAAGTACGGCAAGGTCGCCGCGGTGGCGCGAAAAGTGTTGCCCCGCAAGCCCGCTCACCTCGTTATCCGGATGTACAGCGCGCTGACCGAGGCGGTGTTCTTCGCGCTGTCCCGCAAGGCGCCGCGGTTGGTGCGCTGGCTGCTGCGCCGCAAGGCGATCAACAGCCTGCCCCCCCCCCCCCGGCTACGCCGTCGACATTCACTTCAAGCCGCGCTACAACCCGTGGGACCAGCGGATGTGCCTGATCCCCGACGCCGACCTGTACAACGCCATACCGCCGGGCGCGCCGACGTGGTCACCGACCACATCGACCACTTCGACGCCACCGGCATCGCGCTGCGGTCCTGTGCCCACCTGGACGCCGACATCATCATCACCGCCACCGGCCTGCAATTGCAGGCCCTCGGCGGGGCCACGATCAGCCTGGACGGCAACGAGATCAAGACCAACGACCGGTTCGTCTACAAGGCGCACATGCTTGAAGACGTGCCCAACCTGTTCTGGTGTGTGGGCTATACCAACGCGTCGTGGACGCTGCGGGCCGACATCACCGCCCGGGAGACGGCAAAACTGTTGGAACACATGACGACTCACGGCTACACGCACGCCTACCCGCATCGCGGCAACGAGCCGATGACCGAGAAGCCGTCCTGGGACATCAACGCCGGGTACGTGCTGCGCTCGGTGCACGCGCTGCCGAAGTCGGGCACCAAGCGGCCGTGGAACGTGCGGCAGAACTACCTCGCCGACGCCATCGACTACCGCTTCGACCGCATCGAAGAGGCGATGGTGTTCGACCGGGCGGCACTGGCCGGCTGATCGGCGGGCGCCGGGGCGAGTTGGTGAATTCCTTCTAAAACTCAGATGTCGGCAATACGCTGATCACCATGGCAGCTCGGATGCGTGAACCCAAAGTCGTTGCGCTCGGAGGCGGCTCCTGGGGCACCACCGTGGCGTCGATCTGTGCACGCCGCAGGCCGACGCTGCAGTGGGTGCGCTCGCGGGAGACCGCCGACGACATCAACGAGAACCACCGCAACAGCCGCTATCTGGGCAACGACGTGGTGCTGAACGACACGCTGCGCGCCACCACCGATTTCTGCGAGGCGGCCAACACCGCCGACGTGGTGGTGATGGGGGTCCCCTCACACGGCTTTCGCGGGGTGCTCACCGAACTGGCCCGGGAGTTGCGGCCGTGGGTGCCGGTGGTGTCCTTGGTCAAGGGGCTCGAGCAGGGCACCAACATGCGGATGTCGCAGATCGTCGAGGAGGTGCTGCCCGGTCATCCGGCGAGCATCCTGGCCGGGCCGAACATCGCGCGCGAGGTGGCCGAGGGCTACGCCGCCGCGGCGGTGCTGGCCATGCCCGACCAGCACCTGACGACACGGCTGTCCGGGCTGTTCCGCACCCGGCGGTTCCGCGTCTACACCACCGACGACGTCGTAGGGGCGGAGATGGCCGGGGCGCTGAAGAACGTGTTCGCCATCGCCGGGCATGGGGTATTCGCTGGGCATCGGCGAGAACACCCGCGCTGGTGATCGCCCGCGCGCTGCGCGAGATGACCAAGCTGGGGGTGGCGATGGGCGGCAGCCCCGACACCTTCCCGGGACTGGCCGGGCTGGGCGACCTCATCGTCACCTGCACCAGCCAGCGCAGCCGCAACCGGCACGTCGGCGAACAACTGGGCGCCGGCAAACCGATCGACGAGATCATCGCGTCGATGAACCAGGTCGCCGAGGGCGTCAAAGCGGCCAGCGTGATCATGGAGTTCGCCAACGAGTTCGGCCTGACCATGCCCGATCGCCCGCGAAGTCGATGCGGTGATCAACCACGGCTCGACGGTCGAGCAGGCCTATCGGGGGCTGATCGCCGGGGTTCCCGGCCACGAGGTGCACGGCTCCGGCTTCTGACCTGGGCGTCGCGCGCTGGCCGAATTCAAATCTTTGCGTTCTCTATGGGCCGGTCACGTCGGCTTGACCGGTGTTTGTCAGCAAAATACCGTCAGTCCAGGTAACCAGTGGTTCTCCGGTGCGCTCCCGCGGCTCATCCGGCTGTAATCTACTGCACGCCAACCTGTTACGACGACGTAACTGGCCGCAAGACGGGGCGCATATCGGAACATCCCCCGCAAACTCCTAACGAGGGACGGGACCGATGCAAGACATTCAACGGGCGGGCGATGCCCTGCCCACCGCGTCGCGCGCCGAGCGGTTGCGCGGCGTCATCCGGCACGACCTGCCCTCCTCGCTGGTGGTGTTCCTGGTGGCGCTGCCGCTGTCGCTGGGCATCGCGATCGCGTCCAACGCCCCGATGCTGGCCGGTCTGATCGCGGCCATCGTCGGCGGAATCGTCGTCGGCGCCCTGGGCGGATCGCCGCTGCAAGTCAGCGGCCCGGCGGCCAGGCTGACCGTCGTGGTCGCCGGTCTGGTCTCCGACTTCGGTTGGGGCGTCACCTGTTTCATCACCGTCGCGGCCGGAGCCGTGCAGGTTCTGTTGGGGCTCAGCCGGGTGACGCGCGCCGCTCTGGCGATCTCGCCGGTGGTGGTGCACGCCATGCTGGCCGGCATCGGGATCACCATCGCCCTGCAGCAGACGCACGTGCTGCTGGGCGGGAAATCCAAGAGCACGGCCTGGCACAACCTGATCGGCCTGCCGGGGCAGATCATCGGCGCGCACCGGCCCGGGGTGCTGCTGGGGGTGCTGGTGATCGTCATCCTGGTCGCCTGGCGCTGGGTTCCGGCCAAGGTGCGCCGCGTTCCCGGCCCGCTGGTCGCGATCGTGGCGGTGACGGTGATCTCGGTGGTCTTTCCCTTTCACGTGCGCCGGATCGACCTCGACGGGTCGCCGCTGGATGCGCTGCAGCTGCCCGACCTGCCGCACGGCAACTGGGGCGGTGTCGCCGTCGGGGTGATCACCGTCGCGCTGATCGCCAGCGTCGAGAGCCTGCTGTCCGCGGTGTCGGTCGACCGGATGCACAACGGGCCGCGCACCGACTTCAACCGCGAATTGGTGGGACAGGGCGCGGCCAACATGATCTCCGGCGCCGGCGGCGGGCTGCCGGTCACCGGGGTCATCGTACGCAGCTCGACGAACGTCAACGCGGGCGCCTGATCCCGCGCCTCGGCGATCATGCACGGCGTGTGGATCCTGCTGTTCACCATTCCGTTCGCCGGGCTGGTCACGAGATCCCCACGGCCGCCCTGGCCGGTCTGCTGATCGTCATCGGCATCCAGCTGCTCAAGCCGGCGCACATCGAAACCGCAATGAAGCACGGCGATCTCGCGGTGTACGTGGTGACGGCCGTCAGCGTCATCTTCCTCAACCTGCTGCACGAGGTGATGATCGGGCTGGCGCTGGCCATCGCGCTGACAGGCTGGCGGGTGATCCGGGCCAAGATCGAGGCCGCCCAGCTCGACGGCGAGTGGCGCGTGACGATCGAGGGAGCGGCGTGCACCTTCCGGGCGCTGCCGAGGCTGACCCGGGTGCTGGCGTCGGTGCCGCGGGGCGCGACGGTGACGGTGGCCATCGCGGTGCACTACCTCGATCACGCCGCCCACCAAGCGATCACCGACTGGCAGCGCCAGCAGGAGGCGACGGGCGGCACGGTGCGCATCGAGGGCGCCGTGGTGGCGACGGGCCGCAGCGACGAACCGCAGGTGGAAACCGAAATACCCGGCGCCGCAGCGTAATTGGCCCGGCCCGTCGATCAGTCGACGTCGATCCTGATGTGTAATCGCTTGCCGCACACCTGCGCCAGCCGTTGCAGCATGTCGACCCGCGGCACCTCAGTCCCGCTCTCCCACGCGGCGACGCTCGCCTGAGGAACACCCAGCGCCTGCGCCAGCGCGGCCTGGTTCATGCCCGCGCCGGCGCGTGTCTCGAAGATCAGGTCGGGCAGATCCAACGCCAGCCCGGCCTCGTGAATGTCCAGTGAGTCAGAGTCCGGCATCGCCATCACTGCTTCCATCAACGGCCAGCCCGAGGACTGCATACAACCCCGATGCTACTGCCGTGGTGGAGGCGGGCGCAGCGATTACCCGCGCATGACCGCGGGTACGCGCGGGCGATGTCAGCGCCCCGCCATGGATTCCAGGCGACGGATCCGGTCCTCGATCGGTGGGTGCGTGGAGAACAGCGAGCCGATCCGTTCACCGGCCCGGAACGGGTTGGCGATCATCAGGTGCGCCTGGCTGGCCAGCTGCGGCTCGGGCGGCAGCGGCGCCGCCTGCACCCCGCCGGAGATCTTGCGCAGCGCCGACGCCAGGGCCAGCGGGTCGCCGGTCAGCACCGCCCCGGACTCGTCGGCCTGGTATTCGCGCGACCGGGACACCGCCAGCCGCACCACGGTGGCCGCGATCGGGCCCAGCAGCGAAACCAGCAGCAGCGCAAAGGGATTCTCGTCGTCGCGGTCGTTGCCGCCGAACATGCCGGCGAACATGGCCATGTTGGCCAGCGCGGTGATCACCGACGCCATCGCGCCGGCGATGCACGAGATCAGGATGTCGCGGTTGTAGACGTGGGACAGCTCGTGTCCCAGCACGGCGCGCAGCTCACGCTCATTGAGGATGCCCAGGATGCCGGTGGTGCAGCAGACCGCGGCGTTGCGCGGGTTGCGGCCGGTGGCAAACGCGTTGGGCGCGTTGGTGTCGCTGATGTAGAGCCGGGGCATCGGCTGGTGCGCGGCGGTGGCCAGCTCGCGCACGATCCGATACATCGCCGGCGCCTGCAGCTCGGAGACCGGCTGCGCGTGCATGGCGCGCAGCGCCAGCTTGTCGCTGTTGTAGTAGGTGTAGACGTTCATGCCGATGGCGAACAGCACCGCGAAGAACATCGCGGTCCTGCCGAACAACGACCCCACGAACACGATCAACGCGGACATGCCGACCAACAGGGCGAACGTCTTGAACCTGTTGGCATGCGGATGCCAGGTCATCGCTGTCCTCCTCGCAGTGCACGGGCACACACGCGCTCTTGCTGACTTGCGCTAATTGAACGCTCGAGACGGCCCGGTTGGTTCCGCGACGCGCTAGCCGTGCCGGCTGATGGTGAAGTCGACCAGTGTTTGCAGCGCGCGCCGGCCCGGGACGTCGGGCAGCTGGTCCAGCTCCCGATGGGCCTGCGCCGCGTACTCCCGCAGCGACTGCTTGGCCTTCGCCATGCCCGGCGACGCCCGCAGCAGCGCCAACGCCTCAGCCACCACCTCGTCGTCGTCGATCGGCCCGACCAGCAACTCGCGCAGCCGCGCCGCGTCCGGCCCGTGTTCGCGCAGCGCGTAGACCATCGGCAGGGTGTGCACGCCTTCGCGCACGTCAGTGCCGGGCAGCTTGCCGGATTCGTGCGAGTCGCTGTCGATGTCGATGATGTCGTCGGAGATCTGGAACGCGGTGCCCACGATGCCGCCCAGCCGGCTCAGCCGCTCGACCTGGTCGGCGTCGGCCCCGGAGAAGATGGCCCCGAACCGGCCCGCTGCGGCGATCAGGCACGCCGTCTTCTCGTACACCACCTTCAGGTAGTGCTCGATCGGGTCCGATCCCTCCTTGCGGCCGCGGGTCTCGCGCATCTGCCCGGTCACCAGCTGGGCGAACGTCTCGGCGATCAGCCGCACCGCCTCCGGGCCCAGCCGCGACACCAGCCGCGACGCCGTGGCGAACAGATAGTCCCCCGCCAGGATCGCGACGTTGTTGCCCCAGCGCACGTTGGCGGTGGGGGTGCCACGGCGCACCTCCGCCTCGTCCATCACGTCGTCGTGGTAGAGCGTGGCCAGGTGCACCAACTCGATGACGGCGCCGGCGATGGTCACCTCGGCGGCGTCGGGGTCGGGGCCGATCTGCGCGGACAGCACGGTGAACAGCGGGCGGAACCGCTTGCCGCCGGCCATGAACAGATGGGTCAGCGACTCGGTCATGATGTCGTCGGCGCTGCGCAGCTCGGTGTCCATGAGCTGCTCGATGCGCCCGACGCCGTCGCGCACGGTCGCCGCGAAAGCCGGGTCACCGAAATCCACGCCCGCCACCACCGTCGCCGGAGTATTCACCCGACCAAACATACTGGTGTGCATGACGACGGCAGCGACCCGAGCCGATCTGGTGGTGGTGGGCGCCGGGCCCGCCGGATCCGCCGCGGCGGCCTGGGCCGCGCGCGCGGGGCATGACGTGCTGGTCGTCGATACGGCGCGCTTTCCCCGCGACAAGGCCTGCGGCGACGGGCTGACCCCGCGCGCCGTCGCCGAGTGCGAACGCCTGGGCCTGGGCGGCTGGCTGGACAGCCGCATCCGGCACCACGGGCTGCGGATGAGTGGGTTCGGCGCCCAGGTGCAGGTCGACTGGCCCGGCCCGTCGTTCCCGTCCACCGGCAGCGCGGTGGCCCGCATGGAGTTGGATGACCGGATCCGCAGGGTCGCCGAGGATTCCGGGGCGCGGATGCTGCTGGGAACCAAAGCCGTTGGCGTGCAACGTGACTCGTCGGGCGCGGTGACGTCGCTGATGTTGGCCGACGGCACCGGGGTGGAATGCCGTCAGCTGATCGTGGCCGACGGGGCGCGTTCGTCGCTGGGCCGCATGCTGGGCCGGCGCTGGCATCAGGAGACGGTGTACGGCGTGGCCGCCCGCGGCTACCTGAGCACCCCGCACTCCGACGACCCGTGGCTGACGTCGCACCTGGAACTGCGCGGACCCGACGGCGCCCGGGACAAAGTGCTGCCCGGCTACGGCTGGATCTTCCCGCTCAGCAACGGTGAGGTGAACATCGGCGTCGGGGCGCTGTCGACGTCGAGGCGACCGGCCGAGCTGGCGCTGCGGCCGCTGATCGACCACTACACGGACCTGCGCCGCGACGAGTGGGGCTTCGTCGGCAGACCCCGGGCGGTCGCTTCGGCGCTGCTGCCGATGGGCGGAGCAGTGTCCGGGGTGGCCGGGCCCAACTGGATGCTGATCGGCGACGCGGCGGCCTGTGTGAACCCGCTCAATGGCGAGGGCATCGACTACGGGATGGAGACGGGACGGCTGGCCGCGGGCCTGCTGGGGTGCCCGGACCTGTCGCAGGAGTGGCCGGCGCTGCTGCGGGAGCACTACGCGCGCGGCTTCTCGGTGGCGCGCCGGCTGGCGTTGCTGCTGACCTACCAACGGTTCCTGCCCGCGACGGGGCTGATCGCGATGCGTTCCACGACGCTGATGCGGATCGCGGTGCGGGTGATGGCCAACCTGGTCACCGACGACGACGCGGACTGGGTGGCACGGGCGTGGCGGGGCGCCGGGCGGCTGTCGCGGCTGATCGATCGGCGGGCACCGTTCAGCTGAACGACCCTGTCCAGGCGTGTATAGTCCGGCTAATGAAGGGAACGATGCTGGCTACTATCGGTGCCGCCGCCGTTGCTGCTTTCGCGCTGGCCGCCCCCGCGCAGCTGTCCGCGCCCGCGCAGGCGGATCCCCCGCCGACGGCGCCCTACCCGACGCCGCGGACACCGTCGCCACCGAGCGACTACGACGCGCCGTTCAAGAACACCGTCAACGGCTTCGGCATCTACCAGCCGCAGGACCAGTTGGCGTGGCTGGGCAATATCACCTGCGACCGGCTGGACCACGGCGTCGACCACGACGCCCACCAGTCCGCGACCTTCATCCAGCGCAACCTGCCGCGCGGCACCTCCGAGGGCCAGTCGCTGCAGTTCCTCGGCGCGGCGGTGGGCCACTACTGCCCCGAGCACATCGACGTCGTCCAGGCGGCCGGCCGGTAAGCACCGCTCAGCGCGGCGGCCGGTGGGCGTCGTGTAGCGCGGCGATGCCACCGGTCAGATTGCGCCAGCGCACCCCCTCCCAGCCGGCCCCGGCGATCTGGTCGGCCAGCGCCGCCTGATCCGGCCAGGCCCGGATCGACTCGGCGAGGTACACGTAGGCGTCGGGGTTACTGGACACCGCCCGCGCCACCCGCGGCAGCGCCCGCATCAGGTACTCCTTGTAGACGGTGGCGAACAGCGCGTTGGTGGGGGTGGAGAATTCGCACACCACCAGCCGCCCGCCGGGCCGGGTGACCCGGGCCATCTCGCGCAGCGCGGCCTGCGTGTCGACCACGTTGCGCAGCCCGAAACTGATTGTGGCGGCGTCGAATACGTTGTCGGCGAACGGCAGCCTGGTGGCGTCACCGGCGACCTTGGGTACCCGGCGGGCGGCACCGGCCGCCAGCATGCCGACCGAGAAGTCGACGGCCACGCACCACGCCCCGGATTTGTTCAGCTCGACGGTCGACACCGCGGTGCCCGCGGCCAGGTCGAGCACCTTCTGGCCGGGTCCGATGCCCAGCGCCGACCGGGTGGCCTTGCGCCAGTACCGGTCCTGGGCCAGCGACAGCACGGTGTTAGTCAGGTCGTACCGGCGGGCCACGCCGTCGAACATCGACGCGACGTCCCGGGGATTCTTGTCCAACTCCGCGCGGTTCACCCACTTGACGCTACCCGGTGCGGGAATGCCGCGGCGACGCCAGCGTTGCACCTCTGCGTGGCTAGAGATCGCACCGTTCGGTGTGCACGTCACGCTGGTCGAGCCGGGCGGATCCAACACCGACTGGGCCGGCGACTCGGCCAAGCACGCCGAGCCGATTCCTGCCTACGACGACGTCCGCGCCGCCGTCAACGCCGAGCGCAGCCGCCGGTGGGCCAGCCCGGGTGACCCGACGGCGTCCGCGGCCGCGCTGATGAAGGTGGTCGATGCCGAAAAGCCGCCGCTGCGAGTCTTTTTCGGCTCCTCCCCGCTGGAGACGGCCAAGGCCGACTACGAAAGCCGGCTGCGCACCTGGGAGGAATGGAAGCCGGTCGCCGAGCTGGCGCAGGGCTGACCGGCGCCGGACCGGCTCATTCGCCTTGCGCGTAGCGCCCGGCGCCGACCTGCCGCCGGACGAACGGCGACAGCACCGCCTCGTAGTGGCCGAGTAGCTCGTCGCAGATGACCGGCCAGCTGCGGCCGAGCACGCTGCGCCGGGCGGCGGGCGCGTAGCGGTGGCGTTCGCCGATCAGATGGGCGACGGCGGCCGGCAGCCTGGTCTCGAATTCGTCGACGGCCAACAGCAGACCCGTGCGCCACGGGGTGACGAGGTCACGTGGGCCGCCGGCGTCGGGGGCGATCACCGGCAACCCCGACGCCAGCGCTTCTTGCACGACCTGACAGAACGTCTCGTGCTCGCCGGGGTGCACGAAGACGTCCATGCTGGCGTACGCCGCGGCGAGCTCGTCGCCGTACAGCGCGCCCGTGAAAACCGCTGTGGGCATTGCCGATTGCAGCTTGGCGCCGTCGATGCCGTCGCCCACGACGACGAGCTGAACCGCGTCGCTCGTGGCCAGCCCGGCCAGGCGCTCGACGTGCTTTTCCGGCGCCAGCCGGCCGACGAAGCCGACGATCGGCTTGCCCTACGGCGACCACCGCCGGCGCAGCGCATCGCTGCGCGCGGACGGCGCGAACCGCAGCACGTCGACACCGCGCGCCCACCGGTGAACCCGCGGAAAGCGGTGCGCGACAAGCGCTTCCATCGTCACGGTGGACGGCGCCAGGGTGCGGTCGGCCAGCGTGTGCGGATGGCGGAACCACGCCCACGCGGCCCGCGCCGTCATCGGAATGCCATAGGAGGCCGCGAAACCCGGAACGTCGGTCTGATACACCGCGACCGTGGGCACCCCCAGCCAGCGCGCGGCCCGCAGCCCGCCGTAGCCGAGCAGCGCCGGTGAGGCCAGATGCACCACGTGCGGGTCGAATCCGCGCAGCACGCTCACCAACCGCGGTGTGGGCACCCCCAGCGGCAGCGTGGTCGCCTTGGGGAACATCCGCGACGAGGCCCGGTGGACGCGGATGCCGTCGTGAATGCGTTCGGCCCGGCGCTGCCCTGGCGGGGTGTCGGGTGCGATGACGAGGGCCTCGTGGCCGGTGCGGCGCAGGTGCTCGAGCACCCGGATCACCGAGTTGCTGACCCCGTTGACTTCCGGCAGGAAGGATTCCGCGACGATGGCAACGCGCACACCATCACGGTGTCAGCGCCGCTTGTCGGAAAGGTTGTCTGCGGGCATACGTCATGCGAAATCTGCAGGTCCGGCACCTTTGCCGCGCCGGTCCAGCCATTTGTCCGCCAGCGCCAGCAGCGCCAGCAGCACCGCCGCGCCCAGCCAGCCCACCACCGCGATGGACCCGGCCGGTATGATCGCCAGCCCGGCGTTGCGGTGCTGCACCCGAACCAGGTTGGGATCGTTCTTGTTGTATTCGACGTAGATCCGCATCCCGGTGGCCAGATGCGACGGGTAGAGCACGCCGAGTTCGGGGCGATAGGTGACCCGCTCGGCGGTGACGAACACGATGGTGGACCGGCGCGGCCCGGCGCTGAGCACCTCGGCCTGCGCCACCCCCATGTTGTGGGTGATGGCCAGATCGTTGCGCCACGCCCCGGCGACCAGCAGCACCGACTGCAGCGTGACCAGTCCCGTGACGATCAGCACCGCGATCCTAGCCCAGCGCAACGAGATCCGGCCCCGGGTTGTCTCCGGCGGGTCGCTGCGTCCGTGAATCAGGATGTGCAGTAACGCTTTTGTGGATATCGTCACAGCGCCGCCTTGATGGCGGCGTGCAGTTGCCGCAGCGACGAGCGGTCGGCCTTGACCTCCAGCACCCGCATCCCGGGCCCGGGTTCGTCGAGGGCAGCGGCCAATTCGCCGACCTCAATCTGGGCGCTCTCGACGTGATACGCCCGGCACAGCGCCCCCACGTCGACGTCGTGCGGGGTGCCGAAGACCCGCGACGACACGTCGGAGAACCGCGGGTCGCCCTGCTCGAGCAGCTCGAAGATGCCGCCGCCGTTGTCGTTGGAGACGACGATCGTCAGCCGGCGCGGGGTGGGTTCGGTCGGCCCGATCAGCAGCCCGGAGCTGTCGTGGACGAACGTCAGGTCGCCGATCAGCGCGACGGTGCGCCCGTCGTGCGCCGCCTCGTGGGCCAGGGCCGCGCCGATCGCCGTCGACACCGTGCCGTCGATGCCGGCCACCCCGCGGTTGGAGCGCACCCGGATGTGGTGGCTGTCCAGCCCGACCAGCGCCGCGTCGCGGACCGGGTTGGACGCCCCGAGCACCAGCTGGTCGCCGGGCCGCAGGGCGTCGGCCACCGCTGCCGCCACGTGCAGGCCGGTGGTCAGCGGGTGCGCCGCCAGCTGGGCACGCACGGCGGCCACGGCGTGCCGGTTGGCCTGTTCGCAGCGGTGCAGCCAGGCGGGGCTCGGCGCCCCGGTGGTGACCGCCCGGGTCCCGTTGGCCTGCGAGTTGCCCGACACGTCGGGCCAGCGCGGGCCGGTGGTCAGCGCGTACACCGGCACCTGCGGGTCGGCCAGCAGCGCCGACACCGGCCGGTGCAGGGTGGGCCGGCCCAGCATGATCACCTGCTTGGGACGCAGCAACCGCAGCGCCAGCGGGTGCAGCGGGTTGTCCGGGGCGGGTGCCGTCGGCTCGGCCACGGTCGGCAGCTGGGCAAGGTTGGGGTGCGTCCCGGCGCCGTGGCCGGCGATGACGACGGTGTCCGGTGACAGATCGATGTCCAGCGGCTGGTCGAAGCTGACCGGCGGGGTGTAGGTCCACGGCCGTCCACCCGGGCGGCCGGCCGGGGTCGGGGCGCCGTGCGGCTCGGGATCGGGCACCAGCGGCTCGCGCAGCGGGATGTCGAACTGCACCGGGCCAGCGTTGGCGGTGCGCGATCCGGTGGCCGCCGCCAGCACCCGGCAGGTGGCCGAGCGCCAGGTGGCGTTCAGCGCGTCCAGCCGCTCGGGGGCGTCCTCGGCCAGGCCCAGGCTGATGGCGGCCCGGACCTGGGTGCCGAAGTAGCCCAGCTGCTCCACGGTCTGGTTGGCACCGGTGCCCAGCAGTTCGTAGGGCCGGTTGGCGCTCAGCACGATCAGCGGGACCCGGGCGTAGTTGGCCTCCACCACGGCCGGACCTAGGTTGGCCACCGCGGTGCCCGAGGTCATCGCGACGCACACCGGCGCGCCGGGCGGGATGGCCAGGCCGATGGCCAGGTAGCCGGCGGTGCGCTCGTCGATGCGCACGTGCAGCCGGATCCGGCCGGCACGGTCGGCGTCGGCCAGCGCGAAGGCCAGCGGGGCGTTGCGCGAACCGGGGCACAGCACCACATCGCGGACACCGCCGCGGATCAGCTCGTCGACGACGACGCGGGCCCGGGTCGTCGAGGGGTTCACCCATACAGCGTGTCACAGCCGGTCGATGAGGAGCCCAACGTGGAGTTGTTACGGCCCACCGGCGCGATCTCGCCGCACAAGTCGACGTTGGGCGCCTAGTGCTGCTCGCCGAAGAACTTGAGCATGGCCGCATTGACGGCGTCGGGCCGCTCGAAGAAGCCGAGGTGACCGGTGTCGGGGATCTGCACATAGCGGCCGTTGGGCAGCGCGTCGGCAACCTCGCGGCCCAGGTACGGCGGGGTGAGCACGTCGTCGGAGAAGCCGATCACCAGCACCGGTGTCGCGATGCTGCGGTAGGCGGACAACCGGTTGGTGTAGGGGGCGACGTCGAGCTGGGCCCACATGCCCGGGGTGGACTTGACCGGCCAGGTGGAAAACATCGCGATCCAGTCGGCGACGGCGGTGTCGTCGTTGAGCGTCTTGCGCGAAAAGTTTTCCAGCAGACGGATTTTCGCCTCGTACGACGCCGGCAGTGCGACGCCGCCATCGGCCAGCTCGGCCTCGGCGTCGCGGAAGAACTGCCGGGCCCGGTCCATCCGGCCGCGGGTGCCCATCAGCACCGCGGCGCTGACCAGCTCGGGCCGGGCCAGCATGAGCTCCTGGGCGATGAAGGCGCCCATCGACATCCCGACGATGCGCGCCGGGGCCGCGTTCAGCCCCTCGATCAGCGCCGCGGTGTCGGCGACCATGGTTTCCGTCGTGAATCCCTGCGCGTTCTCGGTGGCACCGATGCCGCGGTTGTCGAAGGTGATGACGCGGTATCCGGCGGCCAGGAAGGCCGGGACTTGATAGGGGTGCCAGGTCCGTCCGGCGCCGCCGTGGCCGGCGATAAAGACCACGGGCTCACCGGAGCCGCGGTCGTCGTAAGCCAGGTTGATCACCCGGACGACGGTACAAGCAACCCGTGGCAGGCCGTGACCCGGTCGATCCACCACTGCCGCCGCTGCGGGGGCGCGGCCAGTGCCCGCAACCGGGCCGGGTCGGGCGTAACCGGCCCGACCTGCAGGGCGCCGTCGACGGGCGCGGCGACGTCGGCCACGTCCTCGACGAACAGCCCGCCGGTGCCCAGCCCGCACGCGTGGCCCAGCACCGGCAGCGCCGCCGCGGCGGTCAGCCCGGCCGCGATGCCGACGGCCGAATCCAGCGCGCTGGAGATCACGACCGGGATGTCGATGCGGGCGGCGATGTCCAGCATGGCCGAAATCCCGCCCAGCGGAGCGACTTTGAGCACCGCGATGTCGGCGGCCCGGGCGCGGACCACGGCCAGCGGGTCGTCGGCCTTGCGGATGCTTTCGTCGGCGGCGATCGGCACGTCGGGCATGTCCGGCCGGCGGCGCAGCTCGGCGAGTTCGCCGACCGTCGCGCACGGCTGCTCCAGGTACTCCAGCGGGCCGTCGGCGCTCAGCGCTCGAGCGGCGCGGGCGGCCTCGTCCACACTCCAGCCGCCGTTGGCGTCCACCCGCACGGTGGGCACCAAATCGCGCACCGCGTTCACCCGGGCGACGTCATCGGCCAGGGTTTGGCCGGGCTCGGCGACCTTGACCTTGGCGGTGCGGGCGCCGGGAAAACGGGCGAGCACGTCGGGAACCGCGGCGGCGGGGACGGCGGGCACGGTGGCGTTGATCGGGATCCGGTCGCGGCGCACCGGCGGCGCCGGGCGGTAGGCGGACTCGACGGCCGACGCCAGCCAGTGCGCGGCCTCGGGCGGCCCGTATTCGACGAACGCCCCGAACTCGCCCCAGCCGGCGGGGCCGTCGATCAGCGCGACCTCGCGGGTGGTGATGCCGCGGAATCGCACCCGCATCGGCAGCGCGACCACGTGCAGCCGGTCCAGCAGGTCCTGCAGCGGCGGAATCACTGTGGGTACACCCGGCGGCCGGCCAGATACGTCGCCCGCACCTGCAGGTCGGCGATCCGCTCGGGCGGCACCGCGCGCGGGTCGGCGGACAGCACCACCAGGTCGGCGTACTTGCCGACCTCGAGCGAGCCGATCACGTCGTCGGCGAACAGCTGCCAGGCCGCGTCGAGGGTCTGCGCCCAGATCGCCTGCTCGACCGTCAGCCGCTCCTCGGGCGCCAGCACCCGCCCACTGGGCGCCTTCCGGGTGGCGGCGACGCTGATGTTGCACAGCGGCTCCTCCGGGGTGACCGGCGGGTCGTTGTGCAGCGAGATGCGCATGCCGGTGGCCACCGCGGAACCCGCTGGCATCCAACGGGATCCACGTTCCTCGCCGAACAGGCCGTCGACGAGGACGTCGCCCCAGTAGTGGATCTGGTCGACGAAGATGCTGCAGGTGACGCCGAGCCCGGCGGCCCTTTGGAGTTGATCGGGCCGGATGGCGCCGACGTGCTCGAGCCGCAGCCGGTGGTCGTCGCGCGGATGGCGTTTGAGGGCCTCCTCGTAGACGGCGAGGAGGGTGTCGACGCCGGCGTCGCCCTGCACGTGGCAGGCCAGCTTCCAGCCCCGCGGGAAGTAGGCGCTGACGATCTCACGCAACTGCTCCTTCGTGCAGTTGGCGCAGCCGCAGGAGCCGGGGGTGACGCCGATGGTGCGGGTGGCCTCGGTGTCCAGGTAGGGGAACGACAGCGCGATGTTGCCGATCCAGGGCGAGCCGTCCACCCAGATCTTGATGCCGACCTGGTGCAGCGTGTCGTCGCCCTCGCCCGGGGTGGCGTCGGTGCGCAGCTGCGGGTTGGAGATCTCGTAGCTGCGCAGCCGCACCGTCAGCTGCCCGCGCAGTTGTTCGACCATCGGCCGGAACCGCGGGTCGAACGCCATCTCCGAACAGGTGGTCAGCCCGGCCCGGTTCAGCCGCGCGCACTCGGCGTGCAGCATCCGCGGGTAGCCGGCGGTGTCGATGGCGCCGTCGAGTAGCGGAAACACCGCACCGGTCTCCTCGGCGGTGCCGTCGAGTTCGCCGTCCGCGTCGCGGCCGTAGCGGGCGCCCTTGGGGTCGGGGGTGTCGCGGTTCAGGCCGTGCAGCTGGGCGGCTCGGGAGTTGAAGAACGCCTTGTGCCCGGAGTTGTGGATGATCACCAGCAGGCCGTCTGGCGCGATGTCGTCGAGCCAGGCCAGTGTCGGTTGCGGAAGTCCCTGCTGCAGCAGCGGATCCCAGCCGTTGAGGTAGGCGCCGTGTTCGCCCCGCTTGCCGACCTCGCTCTTGACGGCGGCAACGACGTCGTCCGCGTTGGCCGGGGTGACCGGGCGGATGTCCACGATACGGTCCGACAGCGCGACCGCCTCCATCAGCGGATGCCCGTGCGCCTCAACGAATCCCGGCATCACGCAGCCGTCGCCGATGTCGACGCTTTGGGTGCCCGGGTCGACGTGCGCCGCGATTTCGGCGCGGGTTCCGACGGCGACGATGCGGCCGTCGGCGACGGCCAGCGCCTCGGCCGTGGGCCGTGCCTCGTCGACGGTCAGTACGGTTCCGGTGAGGACCAGATCTGCCTGCTCCATGTGCACGGATGCTATCGGTCCGAGGGTGCGGCTGACCGGAATTGCAACACGTTCTAGTCTGGCCCCATGAGTCGCGCCGGCGACGATGCAGAGCCAAGCGATGAGGAGGAGCCACGCCATGGGTGACGAGCTGCTGCGCCATCCCATTCATTCCGGACACCTGACCGTCGGTGCGCTCAAGCGCAACAAAGACAAGCCGGTGCTGCATCTCGGCGACACCACGCTGACCGGGGGTCAGCTCGCCGAGCGGATCAGCCAGTACATCCAGGCGTTCGAGGCGCTCGGTGCGGGCACTGGCGCCACCGTCGGGTTGCTGTCGCTGAACCGGCCCGAGGTGCTGATGATCATCGGCGCCGGCCAGACCCAGGGGTATCGGCGCGTGGCGCTGCACCCGCTGGGCTCGCTGGACGACCACGCCTACGTGCTGGACGACGCCGACGTGACGTCGCTGATCATCGACCCGACCCCTGCGTTCGTCGAGCGGGCGCTGGGCCTGCTGGAGAAGGTGCTCGGGCTCAAGCAGATCCTCACCATCGGCCCGGTGCCCGAGGCGTTGAGCGGTTCCGCGGTGGACCTGGTGGCCGAGGCCGCCAAGTATGCGCCGAAACCGTTGGTGGCGGCCGATCTTCCGCCCGATCACATCGGCGGGATGGCCTACACCGGCGGCACCACCGGCAAGCCCAAGGGTGTGCTGGGCACCGCGCAGTCGATCACCACGATGACCACGATCCAGCTCGCCGAATGGGAGTGGCCGGAGAACCCGCGCTTTTTGATGTGCACCCCGCTGTCGCATGCCGGGGCCGCGTTCTTCGTGCCGACGATCATCAAGGGCGGCGAGCTGGTGGTGCTGACCAAGTTCGACCCGGCCGAGGTGTTGCGGGTGATCGAGGAGCAGAAGATAACCGCGACCATGCTGGTGCCGTCGATGATCTACGCGCTGATGGACCACCCCGATTCGCACACCCGCGACCTGTCCTCGCTGGAGACGGTCTACTACGGCGCCTCGGCGATGAACCCGGTGCGGCGGGCCGAGGCCATCCGCCGCTTCGGGCTGATCTTCGCCCAGTACTACGGGCAGTCCGAGGCGCCGATGGTGATCTCGTACCTGGCCAAGAAGGACCACGACGAGAAGCGGCTCACCTCCTGCGGGCGGCCCACCCTGTTCGCCCGCACCGCGCTGCTGGACGCCGACGGCAACCCGGTGCCGCAGGGCGAAGTCGGCGAGATCTGCGTGTCCGGGCCGCTTTTGAGCGGCGGGTACTGGAACCTGCCGGAGGAGACGGCCAAGACGTTCAAGGACGGCTGGCTGCACACCGGCGACATGGCCCGCGAGGACGAGGACGGCTTCTGGTTCATCGTCGACCGGGTCAAGGACATGATCGTCACCGGCGGCTTCAACGTGTTCCCGCGCGAGGTCGAGGACGTCGTCGCCGAGCACCCGGCCGTCGCGCAGGTCTGCGTGATCGGAACGCCGGACGAGAAGTGGGGCGAGGCCGTCACCGCCGTGATCGTGCTGCGGCCCGACCATCCCTCCGACGAGGAGTCGGTGGCGAAGGTGACGGCCGAGATCCAGGCGGCGGTCAAGGAGCGCAAGGGCTCGGTGCAGTCGCCCAAGCAGGTGATCGTCGTCGACTCCGTGCCGGTGACCGCGCTGGGCAAGCCCGACAAGAAGGCCGTGCGCGCGCGGTTCTGGGAGGGCGCCGGCCGCGCCGTCGGCTAGGTGAGCGTGTGGCGTGTTGGCGTGTGGCTCGTTGCCCGTTCGCACGCGAGCGTGAAACTAGCTTCACGTTCGGCGAGTGAGGCCGAGGCGGGTGAGGACGCCCGGCGAGTGGAAGTCAGCGCGTGACACCGGCGACCAGCAGGTCGAGCATGCGTCCGGTCTGCTCCGGTGAGCCGCTGACCAGGAAGATGCCGATCAGGCTGGACACCACGTCGTCGGCCTGCACGTTGGCGCGCAGGCTGGCATCGTCGGCACCGGCGCGCAACAGCGTCTCGACGGCGCCGACGATGCTGTCACGGGTCTGGCTCGGCACCAGAGCGCCGGACTCGAAGATCGCCTGCAGGGACTCGGCCATGCCGCGCTTGGTGGCGACGAAGCTCGCGTAGCGGTCCATCCAGCGCCGCAGCGCGGTCTTGGGGGGATGACGTTCGAGCAGCTGCGCGGCGGCCGCGGCCACCTCGGCGAGCTCGGCGCGGTATACGGCCTCGACGAGAGCCTCCCGGTTGGGGAAATGGCGGTAGAGCGTACCGATGCCCACCCCCGCGTCGCGGGCGATCGATTCGAGCGAGACCGATGCGCCGTGTGCCGTGAACGCCGCGGTGGCCGCCTCCAGCAGCCGCTGGCGATTGCGGCGCGCGTCCGACCTTCCAACCAAAGCGGAGGCTCCTCCGGTTCTGCTAGGCTCCGAATACGGAGGACCCTCCGCTTTCTTCAGTGTCTCACCGCATCCTTACAGGAGCCACCATGACAGACAAACCACGCCCGGCGGTATCGGCGATCTCGGCGGCCTGCCCGTTGCGCGCGTCGGCTACGGCGCCATGCCGCTGTTCGACATGTCGCCCGACGAGGCGGCCGCGGTGCTGCGCCGCGCCGTCGAACTCGGCGTCAACCACATCAACACGGCGTCGTTCTACGGCCCCGGCGAGGTGAACCGGTGCATCCGCGCCGCGCTGGCCCCCTACCCCGACGACCTCGTCATCGTCAGCAAGGTCGGCGCCCGTTACACGGGCGAGCAGACGATGCCGCTGGCCTCCGCGCAACGACCCGCCGAGCTGCGCGCCGCCGTCGAGGACGACCTGAGCCAGCTCGGCCTGGACCGCATCCCGGTGGTCAATCTGCGGCGGATGGACCTCAGCCCCAGCGCGGCCACCGACGGCGACCAGGACGTCGACCTCGACGACCAGCTCGCCGAGATGATCGCCCTGCGCGACGAAGGCAAGATCGGCGGCATCGGGATCAGCAGCGTGCCGCTCGACGTGCTACAGCGCGCCCTGCCCGCCGGCATCGTGTGCGTGCAGAACGCCTACAGCCTGCTGGACCGATCCCAGGGGGCGATGGTCGACGTCTGCGCGGCCGAGGGGATCGCGTGGGTTCCGTATTTCCCGCTGGGATCGGCGTTCCCGGGTCTGCCGAAGGTCACCGACAACGCCGTCGTGATGGACATCGCGGGCGCACTCGGGGTCACACCGGCACAAGTCGGGTTGGCCTGGATCCTGGCGCACGCCCCCACACGTTGCTGATCCCGGGCACTCGATCGATCACCCATCTCGAGGAGAACATGGGCGCGGCCGGCGTCACGCTGAGCGCCGAGGCGATCGGCCCGGCTCGACGCCGTCGGCTCGGCGACGGGCCATGACTACGCTGTCGCGGGTGGGCACCAGTGAACGCGTCCGGCCACCCTGGTGGCTGAAGCCGGCCAACAAGCTCTTCATCAGACTGTCGCGGCTGGGACTGAGTTTCGGCGGCGAGAGCCCGGTGGTGTTGACCGTGCCGGGCCGCAAATCCGGTGCGGCGCGGTCGACCCCGGTGACGCCGCTGACCCTCGACGGCCGCCACCCAGTCGTCCCCGGCTTTCCCGGCGCCGACTGGGTGGCCAACGCCCGCGCCGCCAAACAGGCGACCATCGCCCGCGCCCGCCACGTCGAGCGGGTGCGGATGACCGAGCTGTCGGCGGCTGAGGCGCGGCCGGTCCTGCGCGCCTTCCCCACCGAGGTTCCCACCGGCGTCGGTTTCATGAAGAGGGCCGGACTCGTCACCGCGGGGCGTCCCGACAAGTTCGAGGCGCTGCCCGGCCGCTGCGCCGTGTTCCGGCTGGACCCGGTGTAATCCAATGAGTGACAACCCTTTTGATGCCGGCCAGTGGCAACCCGTGGCCGGCTTCGACGACCTGACCGATATCACCTATCACCGGCACGTCGACGACGCCACCGTACGGGTGGCGTTCGACCGGCCCGAGGTGCGCAACGCGTTCCGGCCGCACACCGTCGACGAGCTCTACCGGGTGCTCGACCACGCCCGGATGTCCCCCGACGTCGGGGTGGTGTTGCTGACCGGCAACGGCCCCTCGCCCAAGGACGGCGGCTGGGCATTCTGCTCCGGCGGCGATCAGCGCATCCGCGGGCGCAGCGGCTACCAGTACGCCTCCGGCGAGACGGCCGACACCGTCGACCCGGCGCGGGCGGGCCGGCTGCACATCCTCGAGGTGCAGCGGCTGATCCGGTTCATGCCCAAGGTGGTGATCTGTCTGGTCAACGGGTGGGCAGCCGGCGGCGGGCACAGCCTGCACGTGGTCTGCGACCTCACCCTGGCCAGCCGCGAGCACGCCCGCTTCAAGCAGACCGATGCCGACATCGGCAGCTTCGACGGCGGCTACGGCAGCGCCTACCTGGCCCGCCAGGTAGGGCAGAAGTTCTCCCGCGAGATCTTCTTCCTGGGCCGCGAATACACCGCCGAGCAGATGCACCACATGGGTGCGGTCAACGCGGTCGTCGAGCACGCCGAGTTGGAAAGAGCGGGTATCGAGTGGGCGCGCGAGATCAACGCGAAATCGCCTCAGGCGCAACGCATGCTGAAGTTCGCGTTCAACCTGCTCGACGATGGCCTGGTGGGCCAGCAGCTGTTCGCCGGCGAGGCCACCCGGCTGGCGTACATGACCGACGAGGCCGTCGAGGGCCGCGACGCGTTCCTGGAAAAGCGGCCGCCGGACTACAGCCGGTTCCCGCGCTACTTCTGAGGCGCCACGCTGGCGCCGCGCTGGGGCGCCTAAGCGTCACGCTGGCGTGACACTCGGCGGCGCGCGTCACGCTGGCGTGACACTCGGCGGCGTACGGGCCTCACGGAGGCGCCGCCTAGACTCGCGTCCCGTGAGCAAGAGCCCGCTTCGCCGGTTCGCCGACCAGTTGGTGCCGGCCACCATGCGACCGCCCATGGCCCCGCAGGTGCCGGTCAACCGCCCGCTGATCAAGCCGGTCGAGCTGGCCGGCAAGCGCGTCCTGCTCACCGGCACCTCGTCGGGGATCGGCGAGGCGGCGGCCGAACAGTTCGCACGCGAGGGCGCCCGGGTGGTCGTCGTCGCCCGCCGCAAGGACCTGCTGGACGCGCTGGCCGAGCACATCACCCGGGCTGGCGGCGAGGCCATCGCGATGCCCTGCGACATCTCCGACCTGGACGCTGCCGACGCGCTGGTGGCCGACGTGCATCAGCGGCTCGGCGGCGCCGACATCCTGATCAACAACGCCGGCCGGTCCATCCGCCGCCCGCTGGCCGAGTCGCTGGAACGCTAGCACGACGTCGAGCGGACCATGGTGCTCAACTACTACGCGCCGTTGCGGCTGATCCGCGGCATCGCCCCGGGCATGATCGAGCGCGGCGACGGCCACATCATCAACGTCTCGACGTGGGGGTGCTCTCGGAGACCTCGCCGCTGTTCGCGGTCTACAACGCCTCCAAAGCCGCGCTGTCCACCGTCAGCCGGGTCGTCGAAACCGAGCGGGGCGACATGGGGGTGCACTCCAGCACGCTGTACTACCCGCTGGTGGCCACCCGATGATCGCGCCGACCAAGGCCTACCACGGCATGCCGGCGCTGACACCGGAGGAGGCGGGCCGGTGGATGATCACCGCCGCGCGCACCCGGCCGGTGCGCATCGCCCCGCGGATGGCGATCGCCGCCAAGGCGCTGGACACCTTCGGCCCGCGCTGGGTCAACGCCGTCATGCAGCGCCAGACCGTCCAGCCCAACCGCGAAGCCGGGGCCTGATTCGGCGCGTGTGATAGACACGAGGCTATGGAGATCCTGGCCAGCCGGATGCTGCTCCGGCCGGCGAACTATCAGCAGTCGTTGACGTTCTACCGCGACCGGATCGGCCTGGCGATAGCCCGCGAATACAGCGGCGGCACAATCTTTTTCGCGGGGCAGTCGCTGCTGGAACTGGCCGGTTACAGCGCCCCGGACCACTCCGGCGGCCCGTTTCCCGGCGCGCTGTGGCTGCAGGTACGCGACCTCGAGGCCACCCAGGCGGAGCTGCGCGGGCGCGGGGTGGCCATCGCCCGCGAGGCCCGCCAGGAGCCGTGGGGCCTGCACGAGATGCACGTCGTCGACCCGGACGGCATCACGCTCATTTTCATCCAGATCCCCGCAAATCACCCGCTGCGCCGCGACACCCGAGGTGAACGCCAAGCGAAGCCCGGTTAACTGAGAGGTAACATCTGGCGACGACTCTTAAGGTACACCCCGTTTCGGGTCATGCCGCATTCGACAATGGGTTGCCCCTACCACCAGAATCAGGCGCTGTGAACATCCAATTGTTCCTCTTGATCATTGTCGTAATCACGGCATTGGCTTTCGATTTCACCAACGGCTTCCATGACACGGGCAACGCGATGGCCACCTCGATCGCCAGCGGTGCGCTCAAGCCCAAGACCGCGGTCGCGCTCTCGGCGGTGCTGAATCTGGTGGGCGCCTTCATGTCCACCGCCGTCGCCGCCACCATCGCCAAGGGCCTGATCGACTCCAACATCGTCACGCTGGAGCTGGTGTTCGCCGGCCTGGTCGGCGGCGTGGTCTGGAACCTGCTGACCTGGCTGCTGGGTATCCCGTCAAGTTCGTCGCACGCACTGATCGGCGGCATCGTCGGCGCCACCATCGCCGCCGTCGGCGCGCACGGGGTGATCTGGAAAGGCGTGATTTCCAAGGCCATCATCCCGGCCATCGTCTCGGCGATCCTGGCCATCCTGGTCGGCGCGGTCGCCACCTGGCTGGTCTACCGGATCACCCGCGGCGTCCCGAAGAAGCGCACCGAGACCGGTTTCCGGCGCGGCCAGATCGGCTCGGCGTCGCTGGTCTCGCTGGCGCACGGCACCAACGACGCGCAGAAGACGATGGGCATCATCTTCCTGGCGCTGATCTCCTACGGCTCGGTCAGCAAGACCGCGGCCATGCCGCCGCTGTGGGTGATCGTCAACTGCGCGCTGGCCATGGCGACCGGCACCTACCTGGGCGGCTGGCGGATCATCCGCACCCTGGGCAAGGGCCTGGTGGAGATCCAGTCGCCGCAGGGCATGGCGGCCGAGTCGTCGTCGGCCGCGGTGATCCTGCTGTCCGCCCACTTCGGCTATGCGCTGTCCACCACCCAGGTCTGCACGGGTTCGGTGCTGGGCAGCGGGCTGGGCAAGCCCGGCGGCGAGGTCCGCTGGGGCGTGGCCGGCCGGATGGGAGTGGCCTGGCTGGTCACCCTGCCGCTGGCCGGGCTGGTCGGCGCCGTCACCTACTGGATCGTGCACCTGATCGGCGGCTACCCGGGCGCGATCATCGGCTTCGCGTTGCTGGTCGCGGTGTCGGCCACCATCTACCTGCGCTCGCGCAAGGTGAAGGTGGACCACCACAACGTCAACACCGAATGGAAGGGCGACCTGACCACCGGGCTGGAAGGCGCCGACGACCACTCCCCGCCCCCGGACGCCGGGCCCCCGTTCGGCGGGCCGGGCGACCGGTACCAGTCCGACGACGCGACGCTCAAGGCGAGCGCGTCATGAGCCACATCGGCGACTGGTTCAACTACCAGGCCAGCCTGAAGATCCTGCTGTTCGCCATGCTGGCCGGCGCGGCGCTGCCGGGGCTGTTCGCCCTGGGCATCCGGCTGCAGTCGGCCGGGGCCGGTGACATCACCCTGGACGGCGCCGACGGCGGGCCCGCGCGGCGCAACCCGCTGCTGACCGGGCTGGCGTGGGCTATCTACGCGCTGGTCATCGCGGTGATCACGCTGGCTTTGCTCTACATCGCCCGGGACTTCATCGCCCACCACACCGGCTACCCGTTCCCCGGAGCCAAAGCCAAGTAGCATCGATAGGTGCCCACCGAGTTGCTAAGCCACACACCGGGGGGGTGTTGTCAGAGCGTGAACGGATTTCTCAGTTCGATCGTCTCCTGGCTCCGCGCGGGATATCCAGAGGGCGTGCCGCCGACCGACACCTTCCCGGTGCTCGCGTTGCTGGCGCGCCGGCTGTCCGGCGACGAGGTCAAAGACGTTGCCAGCGAGCTGATCCGGCGCGGAGAGTTCGACGACGTCGACATCGGCGCGCTGATCATCCAGATCACCGACGAGCTGCCCACCCCCGACGACGTCGAGCGGGTCCGGGTGCGGTTGGCTGCTCAGGGCTGGCCGTTCGACGCCGCCGACCAGGCCGGGGACCCGGCATAGCCGCACTGCGCGCCCTGCACGTCCCGCCCGGCGCGGCGGTCTCGACGCTGCTGCCGGCCCTGCGGCGGGTGCTAGACGGGCGCGATCCCGCCCTGGTGGTGCTCGGCCCGCCCGGCGACCGCGAGTCTGCGACGCTGCGGGCAGGGCTGCGGGTCGGCGAACCCGTCGACGACGACGTGGCCCTGGTGGCGGCGACGTCGGGCACCACCGGTGCTCCCAAGGGTGCGATGCTGACCGCCGCCGCGCTGAGGGCGAGCGCGACGGCCACGCACGAGCGTCTGGGCGGACCGGGCAGCTGGCTGCTGGCCCTGCCGGCACACCACATCGCCGGGGTGCAGGTGCTGGTTCGCAGCCTGCTGGCCGGTTCGACACCCGTCGAACTCGACGTCTCCCGAGGCTTCGATGTCACCCAATTACCCGCTGCGACAAGGGCATTGGGCACCGGCCGCCGGTACGCGTCGCTGGTGGCCGTGCAGCTGGCCAAGGCGCTGGGTGACCCGGCGGCCACGGCCGCGCTGGCCGAACTGGACGCCGTGCTGCTGGGCGGCGGGCCCGCGCCGCAGCCGGTGCTGCAGGCGGCCGCCGCCGCGGGCATCACCGTGGTGCGCAGCTACGGGATGAGCGAGACCGCCGGCGGGTGCGTGTACGACGGTGTCCCGCTGGACGGGGTGCGGGTGCGGGTGAGCGACGGGCGCATCGCGCTCGGCGGCGCGACGTTGGCCAACGGCTACCGCAATCCGGTCGATCCCGGTCCGTTAGCCGAGCCGGGCTGGTTCCTCACCGACGATCTGGGCGCCGTCGACGACGACGGCGTGCTCACCGTGTTCGGCCGCGTCGACGACGCGATCAGCACCGGCGGACTGACCGTGCTGCCGCAACCCGTCGAGTCGGCGCTGTGCACGCATCCCGCGGTGGCCGACTGCGCGGTGTTCGGGCTGCCCGACGACCGGCTGGGGCAGCGGGTGGTCGCCGCGATCGTGCTGCGCGACGGCCGCGCGGCGCCCAGCCCGGACGCGCTGCGCGCCCACCTGAGCCGCACCCTGGACGCCACCGCCGCGCCGCGCGAGGTGCACGTCGTCGCCGCGCTGCCGCGCCGGGGCATAGGCAAGGTGGACCGGGCGGCGTTGGCACGCCGATTCGCCGGGGGCGGCGAACAATAGGCTGTTGCTCCGTGAGAATCGCTCGGCGGGACGCGGTGGCGGCCGCGATCGGGGCGGCGCTGGTGGCGGCGTTCCTGCTGCCGCGGCTGAACCTCGGGGTGCGGCCGCGGCTGGACGTCGGCCCGGAGCGATTCGCCACCCACGCCGGGGCCGCGCCGATCTTCGGTGAGTGGCTGATCCACGCCGGCTGGGAACCGGCCCGGCCGTCGCCCTCGCGGTCGCCATTGTGGCCTGGGGACCCGTTCTGGCGCAACGGCTTTCGTGGCGGGCGTTGACGCTGGGCAGCTGGGCCGTCGCGGCCGGCTGGGCATTCGCGCTGGCGATGATCGACGGCTGGCAGCGCGGCTTCGCCGGCCGGCTGACCACCCGGGACGAATACCTGTGGGAGGTGCCGCGCGTCACCGACATCGCGGCGGCGGTGCGCACGTTTTCCAGCCGGATCGTCGACTACCAGCCGCACTCGTGGACTACGCACGTGTCCGGGCATCCGCCGGGCGCGCTGCTGACCTTCGTCTGGCTGGACCGGCTGGGTCTGCACGGCGGCGGCTGGGCCGGGTTGCTGTGCCTGCTGGCGAGGTCCAGCGCGGCCGCCGCGATACTGATCGGGGTGCGGGCGCTGGCCGACGAGCCGACCGCGCGGCGGGCCGCCCCGTTCGTCGCGCTGGCGCCCACCGCAATCTGGGTGGCGGTCTCGGCCGACGGGTACTTCGCCGGGGTGGCGGCGTGGGGCATCGCGCTGCTGACCGTGGCGGTGCACCGTCCGGTACGGTTCCCAGCGCTGACCGCCGCCGGCGCCGGGCTGCTGCTGGGCTGGGGAATGTTCTGCAACTACGGCCTGATGCTGATGGGACTGCCGGCGGCGGCGGTGCTGGCAGCGGCCCCCCGGCCGCCCTGCGACGGCTGGACGCAGTGGCGCGGTGCTGCGGGCGCTGGGCCCCGCGGCGCTGGCCGCGATCGCGGTGACGGTCGCCTTCGCCGTCGCCGGGTTCTACTGGTTCGACGGCTATACCCTTGTCCAGCAACCCTATTGGCAGGGCATCGCCAAAGACCGGCCGTTCCAGTACTGGAGCTGGGCCAACCTGGCCTGCGTGGTGTGCGCGATCGGTTTGGGCGGCGTCGCGGGGGTCGGCCGGGTGTTCGACCGGGCCGCGATCCGCCGCCGCAGCGGTTTCCCGCTGCTGCTACTGGCGGTGCTGGCCGCCGTCGCCTGCGCGGACCTGAGCATGCTCAGCAAGGCCGAGGTGGGACGCATCTGGCTGCCGTTCACCATCTGGCTCACCGCGGCCGCCGCGCTACTGCCGGTGCGGGCGCATCGAATCTGGTTGACGCTCAATGCTATCGGCGCCCTGGCGGTCAACACGATCATCCTCACGCACTGGTAGCGCCGTGCTTACAGGCCGGCTGCCCGGGTGGCCCGGGCGAACCGGCTGGCGGGCGGGCAGGCGTCGCGCACCACCGCGACATCGCCGACGACGTCGACGTCGGCCAGCGTCTGCACTGTTGCGACCTCTATTCCGTTGTCGCGCAACGCCTTCAGGGCCAGATCGCCGGTGTCGGCGGCCGACATCGGCACGGCGCGCAAGCAGTCGGCCAGCGCCGGCGCGGCCACGCCGAGCACACACCAGCCGCCGTCGCGGGCCAGGCCCAGCACGGCCGGCACGTCGAGCAGCCGGCGCGCACAGCCGGCCAACAGCTCGGCGGTCACCTGCGGGGTGTCCATCCCGATCTGCAGCACCGGCAACCTGTCCGCCGCGTCGACGTGCGCGTTGGCCAGCCGGGCACTGAAGTCGTTGCCGCGCTGGGCGATCACCGTGAACGACGCCAGCCGTGCACTGATCTCCGCGCCGCGCGCGGCACCGTCCAGGTCGCCGGTGAGCGCCACCACCCGGGCCGCCACCGGCGCGGCGGCCACGGCGTCCAGCGTGTCCAGCAGGGCGGCGGCGGCCGGTGACCAGGTCGGCGCCCGCCTCCAGCGCGGCGACCAGCCGGGGCAGGTCGGCGCCGTCCATCGAGCCGTCGGCGTCGAGGACGGCCACGATGGGTGTCATCGCCGCCAGCACGCCCGCGTGCACGGCCGCCCCGTATCCGGCCCGGGTCTCGGTGACCACTTGGGCGCCGTACCGCCGCGCGACGCCGGCGGTGTCGTCGGTGCTGTTGTCGACCACCAATGCCCGGTAGCCGGGCGGGATGGTGGCCAGCACCCCCGGCAGCGACTCCTCTTCGTTGAGGTAGGGCAGGACCACCGTGACCCGACCGTCGGCGCCGGGCACGGGTCAGAACCCGCGGTGGGTGTGGGGCTCCTGTGGGAACAGCGGCTGCGAATGCGGGGGCGGCACGGTCTGCTGGGTATGCGTCGGCAGCGGCGCCTCGGTGGTCGCCCGGGTACTCGGCGGCTGGTACGTCGTGCTGGGTGGTTCGTGCGTGGTGGTGGGCGGCTGGTAGGTGGTCGTTGGGGGCTGGTACGCCGTCGTCGGCGGCTGGTAGGTGGTCGTCGGGGGCTCGTACGTGGTGGTCGGCGGCGTGTAGGGCGTCGTCGGGTTGTAGGGCGGGGTGTACGGCGGGTTCCATCCCGGGATCGGAACGGGAATCGGAATGGGAACGGGCACAAGGGGATTCGGGTTGGGCACCCAACCGGGGTTGGGATTGGGGACGACGCCGGGGTTGCTCGGCGCCTCGGGCGCGGGGTTGGCCGGCACGGGAACCGCCGGCTGCGGGGCCGGGGCGTTGCTCGGGGCCTGGACGATGCCGCCCTGGAACCCGGCATTGGGCGCGTCGGCCGGGGGCGGCGGCAGCGGCGCCTGTTGCTGGCTGGGCAGGATCGGCATGAACTTGCCCGGGGTGCCGTTCTGCACCCCCACCACCGGCTGCCGGCTGGCGGTGGGCTCGACGGCGACGGCGATCGCGGTGGCCAGCGACGCCAACCCGATGACGGCGAAGGCGATGACGGCGTTGCCGATCACCAATGACCGCCGCGACAGCTTGGGCGGGGCGGCCTCTTCGGCGTCGTCATAGTCGGCGTCGTAGTCGTCGAATTCCGGGTCGTAATCGTCCATTTCGCCCGGATAGATGCCGGCGTCGTCGGCCATGGAGTAGGCCAGCTGCTGGTCCTGCGGTTCGGCGAGCTCCGGTGCCGGCACCACCGTCGTCTCGTCGCCGGTCAGCCCCGCGGCCGGCGCCATGGCCGTCGCGCCCCCGGTCAGCCCGACCGCGGGCGCCATCGCGGTCGCGTCCCCGGCAGCAAGGGCGGGCGCGGGGGCGATCGCCGCACCCCGGGCGAGCGCGAAGGTGGGATCGTCGGCGACCTGCACCCGCATGGTCGACGCGTCGCGCAGCTGTTCGGCGACCCGGTCCAGGTCGGGCGAGGCGCCCGCCAGATACACCTCGCCGGGCGCGTCCGGGTAGGCGCTCAGGTTCGCCATCATCGTCTGCAGCGCGGCGGTCACATCGCCGCCCACGGCGCCGCCCAGCGGCTGGCGGGCCAGCAGAGTCGGCGGCGCGTCCGGGTCGCCGACCGCCGGGCTCACCATCGACAGGGTGCCCGTCGCGTCGTCCATCACCAGCGCGGCGCCGGGCTGGCCGGCCGCACGCATCAGCGCGGCCACCGCCTGCGACTCCGAGAGCACCGCGACGTTGTGCACCCCGGAATCCTCCAGCGCCCTGCGCAATTGGTCGGCCCGCGGGTGATCGGTCCAGCACAGCCGGGTGCCGACCAGCCGGTGGTTCTCGCCGGCCAGCAGCCGATTGGTGCCGACCACCGTCTCGGTGAGGGTCTCGATCGGGTTGTCGGCCAGGTCGACGACGGACTGGTCGATCACGTCGGTCCCCCACGAGCCGACCAGCGCCAAGCGGGCGACGGTGCCGGTGACCGCAACCCCCAAAACCACGTCCATCCCGGTTCTCCTTCATCCCGGCGACCCCGCAACCAGCATGTCCCGGCAGCACCACACTTGCGATACCGTTGGCAGTATCAGTCATTCGGGCGACAAGCTTCGCCTACTAGCGCAGCGTAACCAGCTTTTCGAAGGACCGGACGGTAGCCGCGGAATCACCTCCGCTGCGCTGCCGGTCGCCCGCCACTGCCAGGGCACCCGAACGGAGAATATGTGCGCAAGCGAGCAGTGCACGGGGTTCGGCCGGGTACTTTCGGACCGAACACCCGAAACCGCGCCGACAGCATTCGTCCTTGAATGCCGGGGGGCATGGTGAGCCAGAGCAGCGACGACACCCCGACCGGCCCCATCGCCGGCCAGCCCCGGCAACCGGCAGCGCCCCGCATCATCCGGTCGCACGCCACCCGCGCCACGCCGCCCGGCCCGGCGACCACCGGCCGGCGCGTCACCGCCGACCTGACCGCGGTGGCGCTGCTACTCGCCGCGGTGTTGCTGCCCTGGAACCTCTACTTCGGCGTCGGAATCCCGGACAGCAACCCGATCGTGTTCGCGGTCCTGGTCGCGGTGACGGCGCTGGCGCTGGCCGCGGTCGCGGTGGCCGGTTCCTGGCGGGCGGGCGGCGCCCGGTTCGACCCGGCCCGGGCAGCCCGGCTTCGGTTGGCGCTCAACGTCCCCTACCTGCTTTTGGTGCTCGCCTTCGTCGGGTTCGACGCCGTCCAGACGGTCCGTTTCGGCGGCACGGTCGACGTGCCGGGCGGGGTGGGACCGGGCGCCTGGGTGGGCATCGCCGGCGCGCTGCTGAGCGCCCAGGCGGTGCCGGCCGGGACGGCGGCCGCGCCGGTGCCGGGCACTCCGGGCGGCGACGAGGCCACCGGTTGGCATCGGGCCGCGCGGATCATCGGCGCGCTGTCAATGCTCGCGGCGGTGCTCAGCTTCGGTTTCAACCTGCACTGGCGGGTGCGCTACGCGCTGCAGAGTTCCGGCGGCGCAGCGCAATTCGGCAAGGAGAACATCGCGGTCATCGCGACCGCGGTGGTGTACGGCGTGGTGGCGCTGGTCGCGGTGCTGGTCGCCTCCCGGCGGCTGCTGCGCTCCGACCGGGCGAGCCGGCTGACGACGATCGCGCTGGGCACGTCCACGCCGGCCGCCGGCATCCTGGTATGGCTGTTGCCCGCTGGGCGGGACCTCGATGCCTTCCACGGCATCGCGCAGAACACCTCGACGGCCGGGGTGGGCTTCGAGGGCTACCTGGTCTGGGCCGCCGGCGCGGCGCTGTTCGCCCCCCGCACCCTGTTCGAACGCCGAACCCCTTCGCACACCGAGGAATCCGCGTGGCGGGCCACGTCCCGCAACGGCCTGCTGCTGATCGCGGTGTGGGCGTTGGGGTCGATGGCGATGCGGATCACCGACCTGGCCGTCGCGGTGACGCTGAACTATCCGTTCTCCCTGTACGACAGCCTGGTGCTGGCCGCCTTCGACCTGGTGACCGCGTTGCTGGCGATCTGGCTGCGGCGCCGGCTGGCCAACCTCGCCGCGCGACTGGTCACCTCGCTGTGCGGGCTAGTCGCCGCGCTCGCCGTCGCCCGCGTGGTGGTCGGCGTGCAGCTGGCGCCGCAGTTCGCCGATACCCCCAATTCGCCTGTGCACCACCCGGTTTACGGCAACAACCTGGCCCAGCAGATCACCAGCGCGTTCGACGTGACGCTGTGCGGGCTGGCCCTGGGCATTCTGGTGGCCGCCGTGGTGGCCGGGCAGCTGGGCCGTCGGCGCCGGGCCCGTCGCGCCGCCCGCCGGCGCGCGGCGCAGGCGAACGCGGCGGCGCCGACGACGCGTATCCCGGTGAGCCGGGGGTCCGCACCGTCGGCCGCGGCGACCACCCGGATCGCCACCGGCGGCCCCGGCGCGGACCACGAGCCGCCCACCACCGATATCCCTCCGCTCGCCGGGTCGCCCCGGATCTTCCGCGGCGACGACTCCGGGACGCGGCAGATCCCGGTGCCCAAGCCCCAGATCTACCGGCCGCCGCAGCAGTAGCCGTCACCGTAGCGGCGCGAACGCGAATTCGCGCAGCCCTTCGCCGGGTTGGACGGCGGCGCGAAACCCCAGCAGCCGCGCGGCCCGCGACGGGTCGGCGACGATGTGGCGGGACGTCGCCGCTGCGGTACTGGCCGGTGACCACCGGCGACCGCGCCGCCGCGGGCGTCGCACAGCGCGGTCGCCATCTGCAAGATCGAAATGGGTTGCCCCGAGCAGACATTCACCGCGGTGAAGCCGTCACGGCAAGCCAACGCCGCGAGGTTGGCGGCGGCCACGTCATCGACGTGGCCGAAGTCGCGCATCTGCCCGCCGTCCTCGAAAACCCTCGGCGGCTCACCCTTTTCCAGCGCCGAGTGGAAGATCGCCGCCACCCCGGAGTACGGGGTGGCGCGCGGCATGTCGGGCCCGTACACGTTGTGGTAGCGCAGCGCCACCACCGACCCGCCGGTGGCCTCCGACCAGGCTAGCGCGTAATGCTCCTGGGCGGTCTTGCTGGCGGCGTACAGGCTGCGTGGCCGCAGGCAGGCGTCCTCGTCGACCAGCTGCTAGCGCAGCTCCTCACCGCCGATCGGGCACCGGTGCTCGAAGACCCCGGCGTCCAGGTCTGTGCGCCGCCGCGACAGCGGGTGCACCGGCCCGTGCCGCTCGCAGCGGTAACCGCCCTGCCCGTACACGACCATCGACGAGGCCAGCACCAGCCGGCACACCCCGGCGGCGAACATCTGAGCCAGCAGCACCGTGGTGGCCAGGTCGTTGTGGCCCCCGTAGGCCGGGGCGTCGGCGGCGTCCACCCCCGCCCCACCATCGCCGCCTGGTGGCACACCACGTCCACCCCGGCCAGCAGCGGGGCCAGCGCGTCGGCGTCGCGCACGTCGACGCGGTGACAACCGTTGGGAGGAAACGGTTTCGGCCCGTGCACGGCGGCCAGTAACGCGTCGACAGCGACGACGTCGTGGGCCGCCGCCCGCAGCGCGGCGGCCACCCGCGAGCCGATGAACCCGGCAGCCCCCGTCACCAGCACCCTCATGGCAGCTCGATCGGCAGGCTCACCCCGGCGTGCGGTGAGCACTGCGTACAGCTGCGTTCGGCGGCGACCCGGCCGATGGCGTCGCGCACCAGCTTCTTGAACGGCTCGATGTTCTTCTCGAACTCGGCGAACACCTCAACCGCCTTCACGCCCTCACCGGCGCTCACACCGGCGTCCAGATCCGTGACCAAAGCGATTGCCGCATAGCACATTTAGAGTTCCCGCGCGAGCACCGCCTCCGGGTAGCCGGTCATGTTCACCAGCGAGAACCCAGCCGAGGCGAACCACCGGCTCTCGGCGCGGGTGGAAAACCGCGGCCCCTGGGTCACCACCATGGTGCCGCTGTCGACCACCCCCCGGCAGCCCGGACACCGCCTCGCGCAGCGCCGGGCAGTACGGGTCGGCGAAGTCGACGTGCACGGCCCCGGAGTCGAAATAGGTGTCGGCGCGCCCGCGGGTGCGGTCGACCAGCTGGTCGGGCACCACGACCGCGCCCGGGCCGAGCTCGGGAACAAGGCTGCCGACCGCGCACGGCGCCAGCACCCGGCGCACCCCGAGTTTGCGCAGCGCCCACAGGTTGGCCCGGTACGGCACGGTGTGCGCGGGGAATTCGTGCCGGGCACCGGGCCGGGGCAGGAAGACCACCCGGTGCTCGCCGACGGCGCCGACGGTGACCGGGGCGCTGGGCGGGCCGTACGGGGTGTCGACGGTGACGTCGTCGGCGTCGGATCCGAAGAAGGTGTAGAAGCCGCTGCCGCCGATGACTCCGAGCATCCGACCATTGTGGTGCATGAGCACGGGCTGATCGCAGGGCCCGGCCGCGCATCCTGGCAGGATGTCGGTGTGGCCAATCTCGGGCAGTGGATCTCCGGTGCGCGGCCACGCACGTTGCCCAACGCGCTGGCGCCGGTGGTCGCCGGCACCGGCGCGGCGGCGTGGCTGCACGCCGCGGTGTGGTGGAAGGCACTGCTGGCGTTGGTCGTCGCGGTCGCGATGACGGTCGGCGTCAACTACGCCAACGACTACTCCGACGGCATCCGCGGCACCGACGACGACCGGGCCGGCCCAGTGCGGCTGGTCAGTTCGCGGCTGGCCGCCCCGCGTGCGGTGCTGGGCGCCGCGATCGCCAGCCTGGCCGTCGGGGCGATCGCCGGGCTGGTCCTGGCGCTGTCCAGCGCGCCGTGGCTGATCGCGATGGGGGCGGCGTGCATCGCCGGGGCGTGGCTGTACACCGGCGGGTCGAAACCCTACGGCTACACCGGTTTTGGCGAGGTCGCGGTGTTCGTGTTCTTCGGCCTGGTCGCTGTGCTGGGCACCGAGTACACCCAGGCGCTGCGGGTGGACTGGGTGGGCCTGGTGCTGGCGGTGGCGGTCGGGGCGCTGTCGTCGTCGGTGCTGGTGGCCAACAACCTGCGCGACATTCCCACCGACGCCCGGTCGGGCAAGATCACCCTGGCGGTGCAGCTGGGCGACGCCCGCACCCGGGTGCTGTACCAGGCGCTGCTTTCCGCCGCCGCCGTGTTGACCCTGGTGCTCGTCGCGGCCACGCCGTGGTGCGCCGCGGGATTGGTGGCCACGCCGCTGGCGCTGCGCGCGGCGGCCCCGGTGCGGTCCGGGCGCGGCGGCGCCGAGCTGATCCCGGTGCTGCGCGACACCGGCCTGGCCATGGTGGTGTGGGCGGTCGCGGTGGCGGCGGCGTTGACGTGGGGTATCTGACAGTGCGAGCAGACGCAAAGGCGCTCGCGCACCGCGCTTTTGGGGTACTTTTGCGTCTGCTCGGGGGGATAGCGAAGGACCGCAATGAAGCAGATTTCCGCGACCAGCGGGCCCACCAACACCGGCTTGCTCAGCGTAGGGTCGTACCGCCCGCAGCGCGTGGTGACCAACGACGAGCTGTGCCAGAACATCGACTCCTCCGATGAGTGGATCTATTCCCGCACCGGCATCAAGACGCGCCGTTTCGCCGCGCGGGACGAGTCCACGGCCTCGATGGCGACCGAGGCCGGACGTGAGGCGATCGCCAAGGCCGGGCTGGAGGCGTCCGACATCGACTGCGTCGTGGTGGCCACCAGCGCCCATTTCCTGCAGACCCCGGCGTGCGGCCCGGCAGTCGCGGCCGCGCTGGGCGCCACCGGCGTGCCCGCCTTCGACATCTCGGCCGGCTGCGCCGGCTTCGGCTACGCGCTGTGGGTGGCGGCCGACATGGTGCGCGGCGGCACGGCCGGCAAGGTGCTGGTGCTGGGGTCGGAGAAGCTGTCGCCCACGGTCGACATGACCGACCGCAGCAACTGCTTCATCTTCACCGACGGCGCCGCGGGCGTGGTGGTGGGCGAGACGCCCACCCAGGGGATCGGGCCGACGGTGTGGGGCAGCGACGGCACCCAGGCCACCGCGATTCGCCAGGACATCGACTGGATCGACTACCTGGACCGGCCCACCGGGCCGCGCCCGTTCCTGCGGCTGGAGGGCAGCGCGGTATTCCGTTGGGCCGCATTCGAGATGGGCAAGGTCGGTCAGCAGGCGATGGACGCGGCGGGGGTGCGGCCCGACGAGATCGACGTGTTCCTGCCGCACCAGGCCAACAGCCGGATCAACGAGATCCTGGCCAAGAGCCTCGAGCTGCGGCCGGACGCGGTGATCGCCAACGACATCGAGCACACCGGCAACACCTCGGCGGCATCGATACCGCTGGCCATGGCCGAGGTGCTGGCGACCGGGGCGGCCCAGGCCGGCGACCTGGCGCTGCTGATCGGCTACGGCGCGGGGTTGAGCTACGCCGCGCAGGTGATGCGGCTGCCGCCGGGCTGAGCCGTCACCGTTCGGGGGCACGTCCCCGTGCAGCCGGGCCTGCAGCAACTCGCGCTCCCGGCGCCGCCGCTCAGCGGCGACGGCCAGCGCGGCGGTCGCGCGCCGGCGCAGCGGCCCGAACACCCAGATGCCCAGCGGCATGGCGATGACCAGCGCGAACAGCGCGGCCACCACGACGGGGAACTCGGTGATGCCGGCCAGCCGCGCGACGCCGTAGATCACGCCGGTGAGCACGACCGCCAGCAGCAGCCGCGCCGCCGCGTAGGCCAGGACCGGGACGACGGCGCCGCCCGGGCCCGGGGTGGATCCGTCGCTACCTTGTTGTGACACAGCCAAAGCCTACGGCGCGGGTATATTCGCGATGGAGGTCCCGAGGAGGTTTTGCGTGGTCTACCTGCTGCTCGTCCTGATTTTGGGGACACTGATTTACGTCGGCTGGCGTGCGGCGCGGTCGCAGGCCGCCCGGCCCAAGACCCGCGTCATCGGGCCCGACGACGATCCGGATTTCCTGCGGCGGTTGGGCCACGGCGACAACAATCCCTTTTAGACCTTGTAGGACTATATTAGACCCCGCTGCACCGGTTAACCGAGCACGCCCGGGTTGCGCTGCGCGCCCGGGAATCCGTCGGCGACGATGGTGGCCAGCTCGGTGAGCGCCTCGCGGGTGCCGCGGCGCAGCCGGTCCAGATCGATCTCGGCGCCCTCCTCCAGATGCGGGTCGAAGGCACCAGCTGGACCGCCCGGCAGCGCCGGGAGAAGTGGTCGATCACCTTGTTCATGTCGACCTTGCCCGGCCGCGGCCGCACCCCGTTGATCACCGCGATCGAATTGCGGACCAGGTCCTCGTGCCCGTACGCGTCCAGCCAGTCCAGGGTGGCCGACGCGCTGCGCGCGCAGATCGATGGACGCCGAGCTGACCACCACCAGAGCATCGGTCTTGTCCAGCACCGACTTCATCACCGAGTGCAGCAGTCCGGGACCGCAGTCGGTGAGCACCAGACCGTAGAAGCGCTCCACGATGTCCAGGATCCGCACGTAGTCGTCGGCGCTGAACGCCTCCGAGACCGCGGGATCGGTCTCCGAGGCGAGCACCTCCAGCCCGCTGGGGCCCTTGGAGGTGTAGCGGCGCACG
Source organism: Mycobacterium lepraemurium (assembly GCA_002291465.1). Taxonomy (GTDB): domain Bacteria; phylum Actinomycetota; class Actinomycetes; order Mycobacteriales; family Mycobacteriaceae; genus Mycobacterium; species Mycobacterium avium. Next base: position 3,806,450 of record CP021238.1, read on the forward strand.
TCGCTGTAGCGCTCGACGGTTCCGGCGTCGTGCAGCAGCTGGCGCACCGTCGCCGCCGTCTCCAGCGGGATCTTCTGGCTCAGCGTGCCGCGGTCGGGGTTGGCGTCCACCGCCACCACCCGGTCCCCGCGGATGGAGGCGAAGGTGGCGCCCAGCGTCGCCGCGATGGTGGTCTTGCCGACCCCACCCTTGAGCGACAGGAAGGCCACCCGGTAGGAACCCCGCAGCGGCCGGTTCACCTGGGCGACCAGGTTGTTGTACCGGGCGGCGCGGGGGCTTTCGCCCAGGTTGATCAGCCCGCCGGACGGCTTGTAGAGCAGCAGCCGCCAGCCCTCGGACGGCGGCGGCCGCACCGGGCGCAGCAGCATCCCGGTGGACAGCTCCGGGTACGGCGTGTGCGGCAGGTGCTCCTGACGCGGCGGCGGGCCCTGGATCTGGGTGGGCGGGGCGTCCGGGCCGGCGTAGTAGACGCCGTACACCGTCGGGTCGACGCGCGGGATGCCGGTGACCGGGGTGGAGTCCCACGGCGGCATGCCGCCGGACCGCGGCGCGGTGGGTGGCGCCGGCTCCCGCTCCGGGGCGGGGACCCGGCGTTCGGTGCGGAATCCGGCGAACGCCTTGGTCGGGGCGTCGCCGCCGGGCTCCGGCTGCGGTTCGGCGGCGTCCTTGTTGTCGTCGCCCGCTGCGGCGGCTGGGGGATTTGCGTTGTCTGTTCTTCGGGCGCCCCCACGCCCGCCGTCGGATGCTCGGACACGGCACTCACCCTTGTTACCCACACCCGGCGGCGGCCCACCAGCAGCGACACCAGCACGCCGGCCATCATCGTGACGGCGAACACCAGCACCCAGGTCTGGCCCGGGTCGTAGGAGACCTGCAGGTTGACGAACGGCACGGCGCCGTCGAAGCGGGTCACGGTGCCCGCCGCGGGCCCCTGGTCGATGCGGACCGCCTACCCGGCGCGCAGGTTGACCCGCTTCTCCCGGGTCAGCCGGTGCTGCTCGATCAGCCGGGGATCCAGGGTGAACAGCGACTGCGGCCGGCCGGTGTCCAGCCCGGTGTCGCCGCGGTAGATGTCGACGGCCACCGCCGGGGCGTTGAGCGCCGGGAACCGCGACGACAGCAGCGCGCCGTCCAGCTGCTCGGTGGGCGCCAGCAGGCCCTGGATGGCAATCTCGTGCTGGCGGCGCTCCGCGGCGGTGGGATAGCTGCCCGCGGGCGGGTCGATGCGCACCACCCCCGACGACAGCAGGGTTTGCAGGTTGTCGGGGCGCCACTGCACGGTCGCGGTGCGGATCTGCCCGTCCGGGAAGGTGACGCTGAAGGTGGGCGCGTAGCCGTGGCCCTGCAGGTAGACCCGATCGCCGCCGAGCCGCAGCGGGTGGTTGACCTGCGGCCGGTAGTGCCGCCAGGTGTTGGCGGCCAGGTCGGCGCCGAACTGGCAGTCGATGTTCGCGGCGAACGAGACGGCCTGCCCGGACGGCAGGTAGTGGGCGTCGAAGTCGTCGACCCGGATGCACAGCGGGTGCAGCGAGGTGCCGTCGACGGTGCTGCCGGCCCGGAACGAGTCGAACGCGGCCGGCGAGGCCGGGCAGAAGCCGGGGCCGCCGTCGGCGATGACGATGACGTTGCCCTCGTAGCCGAACAGCTTGCCGACGGCCACCGCGACCAGCAGGCCCAGCAGCGAGAAGTGGAACACGATGTTGCCGAATTCGCGCAGGTAGCCCTTCTCGGCGGAGACCTCCACGGCGTCGGGGCCGGCGCCGTCGTGGTGGCGGATGGCGGTGCGCCGGCCGCGCAGCCGGCCGACAAGGGTGTTGGCCAGGGTATTCAGGTCTTCGGCGTCGGCGGCGATGCGGTGGCCGGCATACTTGGGCAGCCGGGCCAGGTTGCGCGGGGCGGCCACCGGGGTGGCGCGCAGGCTGCGGACGTGCTCGATCATCCGCGGGGTGAGACAGCCGACCAGCGACACGAACAGCAGCACGTAGATGGCGGTGAACCAGAAGCTGGAGAACACGTTGAACGCCTGCAGCGGGTCCGGCCAGGGCCCGATCACCGGGTGGGCCTTCAGGTAGTCGTCGACCTTGCCGGCGTTGAGGTTGCGCTACGGCAGCAGGGCGCCGGGGATGGCGCCCAGCGCGAGCAGGAACAGCAGCACCAGCGCGGTGCCCATCGGGGTTAGCGCCCGCCAGGTGTTGCGGGCCGTTGCGCGAAGGGTGGCGAGCGCCATCAAATCGGCAGCCTCACGTTGGACACGAACGCGTCGCGCAGCCAGGAGACGAAGTCGTTCCACAGCCCGGTGACCAGCAGGGTGCCGACCGTGATCAGCAGCACACCGCCGAAGATCTGGATGGCCCGGGTGTGCCGGCGGAGCCAGCCCAGGCCGGCCACCGCGCCCGCCGAGCCGAAGGCCAGCAGGACGAACGGGATGCCCAGGCCCAGGCAGTAGGCGGTCACCAGCACGATGCCGCGCGCCACGCTGGCGCCGTCGGTGGCCGAGGCGACGGCGATTACGCCGGCCAGCGTCGGCCCCAGGCACGGCGTCCAGCACAGCGCGAACACCGCGCCCAGCAGCGGCGCCCCGGCGATGGTGGTCAGCTGCCGCGGGCTGAACCGGGCCTGCCGCTGCAGGGCCGGGATCAGGCCCACGAACACCAACCCTATCACGATGGTCAGTACGCCGCCGGCCCGCTGCAGCAACAGCTGGTTGGTGATCAGCGTGGTCGTCATGCCCAGCACGGCGACGGTGCCCAGCACGAACACCGCGGTGAACCCGGCGACGAACAGCGCGGTCGAGCCGGCCACCCGCCAGCGGGCACCCGGCAGGGCCTGCACCGCCCCGGCCTGCGGCTGCTCCTCCACCCCGACCAGGGCCGCCAGGTAGGACAGTTAGCCGGGCACCAACGGCACCACGCACGGGGAGGCGAACGACACCAAGCCCGCCAGCAGGCACACGCCGAGGGCCGCCAGCAGCGGGCCGGCGGCGGCGATCTGGGTCAGCCCGGTCAATGCTGGGCCACCCGCTGCACCACCGGCTGCAGATCGGTTGCCAGCAGTTCGCGCAGAAAGACCTCCGCGACCCGGTACTGGTGATCCAGCACCAGCGTGGACGGGATCACCGTGGTGGGGTACTTGCCGCCGAACGCGATCAGGGTGCGCATCGCCGGGTCGTAGATGGACGGGAACGTGACGTGGCGGTCGTTGACGAAGTCCAGCGCCGCCTGCCGGTTGTTGTCCCGGACGTCGATGCCCAGGAAGGACGCGCCGGCGCCGGGGGTGGCGTCATACACCTGCTACAGCTGGCTGACCTCGGAGCGGCACGGTCCGCACCACTGCCCCCAGATGTTGATGACGACCACCCGGCCGGCGAAGATCGGGTCGTCCAGCGACAGCGTGTGCGCGGGGTCGACCAGGTCCGGGCCGGGGCGGCCGCGGCTGGACGGCGGGTCGTAGTAGATGTCGGTCTTGCCGCCGGGCGAGACGAATTCGAAGGTGCCGCCCTGGGCGACGGCATCGTGACCGGGCGAGCAGCCGGTCAGCAACCCGGCCAGCACCGCCCCGGCCATCGCCAGCACCCGCGCTCAAGGCGCCGCCGGCTCCGAGTACTCGACGTCGACCAGCCGGTCGCCGTCGTAGACGAGGGTGGTGATCGAGCACAGCCCGCATTCCCGCCTTCGCGGGTCGTGCCACAGCCGCCGGCCGGTCAGGTGCAGCCGCAGCGTCCACACCGGCAGCTGGTGGCTGACGCACACCACCTCGTGGCCGGTGCCGCGGGCGCGGGCCTTGTCCACCGCCGTCTCCATCCGGGCCGCGATCTCGGTGTAGGGCTCACCCCAGGACGGCCGGAACGGGTTGCGCAGCTGCCACCACACCCTCGGGTCGCGCCAGGCGCCGTCGCCGGGGCTGATGCGCCGGCCCTCGAAGAAGTTGGCCGATTCGATCAGGTCCGGGTCGATGTCCACGGCCAGGCCGTGCCGCGCGGCGATGGGCGCGGCGGTCTCCTGGGCCCGTTGCAGGGGTGAGGCGATCACCGCGACGATGTCGCGCGGCGCCAGCGCCTCGGCCATCGCGGCCGCCTGGGCTCGGCCCGCCTCGGACAGGTGAAACCCGAGCAGCCGCCCGTACAGCACGCCGTCGGGGTTGTGCACCTCGCCGTGCCGCACCACGTGCACCCGGGTCTGCTCGCCCATCAGGAATTCCCCTCGTCGGCGCCTGCGGCGGCGCGGGCCGCGGCGGGCAGGGCCGCCGCGATCCGGTCGAAGGCGTCGTCGTCCATCGCGGTGGAGACGAACCACGTCTCGAAGGCGCTGCACGGCGGGTAGACACCGGCGTCCAGCAGCGCGTGGAAGAACGGCGGATAGCGCCAGGTCTGGGTGGCCCGCGCGGAGGCGAAGTCGGTCACCGGGGTGTCGGTGAAGAACACGCTCAGCATGTTTCCTGACCGCGGAACCTGGTGCGGCACACCGGCATTGGTCAACGCGTCGGACAGCAGCCGGGCCAGCCGATCGGCGTTGGCGTCCAGCGCGGCGTAGGCGGCGGCGTCGGCGTGGCGCAGCGTGGCCAGCCCGGCGGCCGTCGCGACCGGGTTTCCCGACAGGGTGCCGGCCTGATACACCGGGCCCAGTGGCGCCAGCCGTTCCATCACCTCGGCCCGGCCGCCGAACGCGGCCGCCGGCAGGCCGCCGCTCATCACCTTGCCGAAGGTGAACAGGTCGGCGTCCACCGGATCGATTCCGTACCAACCACTTCGGCTGACCCGGAAGCCCGTCATCACCTCGTCGCCGATCAGCAGCGCGCCGTGCTGGGCGGTGAGCGCGCGCAGCGCCGCGTTGAAGCCGGGCGCCGGCGGCACCACCCCCATGTTGCCGGGGCTGGCCTCGGTGATGACCGCCGCGATCTGGTCGCCGAACTCCGCGAACGCCTGCCGCACGGCGTCGATGTCGTTGTAGGGCAACACGATCGTGTCGGCAGCCGTCGCGCCGGTGACGCCCGGCGAGGACGGCAACCCCAGGGTGGCCACCCCGGAGCCGGCGTCGGCGAGCAGCGCGTCCACGTGGCCGTGGTAGCAGCCGGAGAACTTGACGATCTTGGCGCGCCCGGTAAAGCCGCGGGCCAACCGCACCGCGCTCATGGTGGCCTCGGTGCCGGAGTTGACCAGCCGGATCCGTTCGACCGGCGCCACCCGGGCGATCATCTCAGCGGCCAGCTCGCTCTCCGCCGGGGTGGGCGCCCCGAAGGACAGCCCCGACGCGGCGGCCTTCGCGACGGCCTCGACGACGGCGGGGTGCGCGTGCCCCAGGATCATCGGCCCCCACGAGCACACCAGGTCCACGTAGTGGTTGCCGTCGGCGTCGGTCAGCCGGCAGCCGCGCGCGGCGGTGATGAACGGCGGCGTCCCGCCCACCGCGGTGAACGCCCGCACGGGTGAGTTCACCCCGCCGGGGATGACGGCGCAGGCGTCGTCGAACAACCGCGCCGAGGCAGCCTGAGCCCTGGCGTGCGCGGTCGCCTGATCACTGTTTCCCATGACGACCAGTGTCCCAGCCTTCGCCACCCCTCCAACTACAGGGTGTAGCAGAAGGGTGCTAGTCGGCGTCGTAGGAGTTGGCTTGCTGGGCCGCCATGAAGTTGCGCCGGGCCGCCTCGCGTTCCCGGTCCGCGGCCCGTTGGTGCGCGGCGACGTCGCCGAGGCCCTCGGCGACAGCCCCGTCCTCGACCTCGGCGGCCCACTCGTGGGCGATGGCCGCCTGATAGTGACGGTGCTCGTCGCGGCGGTGCGCATCCAGGTCACGCTGACGGGACGTCTCGGCGCGCTCGGCGGCGCACTGCACGTCGGCCGCGGTGATGACCTTCCCGGTGGCCAGGTCCCGGCCCCGGCGCGACAACTCCGAGCCGCGACGGCCCGCCGCGTTTCCCGGTGTGTCGCCCATCACCTGACCTTAGTCGCTGCGGCGGGGAAAATATCGGGTTGATGTGGCCCGGCGCCTGCGAGTTGGATGGCGGTATGCAACTCCCACAAGGGCTTGCCCGGTTCAACCGTCACGTCACCAACCCGATTCAGCGGATGTGGGCCGGTTGGCTCCCGCCGTTCGGCATCGTGGAGCACGTGGTACGGCGTTCGGGCAAGCCGTACCGCACCCCCGTCAACCCGTTCAGCGCCGACGTCGACGGCAAGCCCGGGGTGGCCATCCTGCTGACCTACGGCCCGGACCGGGACTGGCTGAAGAACCTGACGGCGGCGGGCGGCGGCCGGATCCGCAGCCGGGGCAAGACGTTCGGCGTCGCCGATCCGCGCGTGGTCAGCAAGGCCGAGGAGGCGTCGCACCTGCGGCCGAGGGTACGCGGCGTGTTCGCCCGGCTGCAGTTCGAGCAGGCGGTGTTGCTCACCCGGACGCCCTGAACCCCCATTGGTGCGGATCACCGGGATCGTCGAGCGGGCGGTTCGTCTCGACGCGCCCGGCCGCGGCGGGCCGGCCAATGCGGTAGTCGACTTCTCCGGCCGCACGGTCTCGCTGGTGGCGGTGCTCACCGACGCGGTGCGGCGCGGGCGGCCGCTAGCGAGCGTGGCGTTCGACTCGATCGGGCGGTTCGCCCAGAGCGGAATCCTGCGCGACCGGCTGATCCCGCGGGTGCTGGCCGCCGCCCCCGACGCGCTGCTGGATGGCTCCGGGTTCCTCGACCCGGCCGCGGTGGCGGCGTGCGCGCTCACCGACGAGAAACCCGGTGGCCACGGCGACCGGGCAGCGGCGGTGGCCGCGCTGGAGCTGGCGTGCTGGGATTTGAACGCCAAGCTGCGCGGCGAACCCGCCTGCGTGACCATCGCCCGGCACGCCGGGCGGCAGCCGGCGCCGGCGGTGCCGGTGTACGCCGCCGGCGACTACTACCACCCGGCGGGCGGCATCGATGCGTTGCGCCGGGAGATGGGCGAGTATCTCGAGCTGGGCTATCGGGCCGTCAAGATGAAGATCGGCGGCGCCGCGATGGGCGAGGACCTGGCCAGGGTCGAGGCCGTCATCGACGTCGTCGGCGACGCCGGACGGGTCGCGGTCGACGCGAACGGCAGGTTCGGCCGGGCCGAGGCCATCCGGTGGGCGGGCGCACTGGCCGGCTACGGCCTGCGCTGGTTCGAGGAGCCGGGCGACCCGCTGGATTACGCGCTGCACCGCGCGGTGACGGACTGTTATGACGGCCCGGTAGCCACCAGTGAGAACCTGTTCTCGGTGCCCGACGTGACCAACCTGGTCCGCTACGGCGGCATGCGGCCCGATCACGACGTGTTCCAGATGGATCCGGGCCTGAGCTACGGGTTGTCCGAGTACCTGCGGATGCTCGACGTGCTGGCGGATCATGGTTTCGACCGCGGCTGCGCGTTCCCGCACGGCGGGCATCTGATCAACCTGCACGTCGCGGCCGGGCTCGGGCTGGGTGGCTGCGAGGCCTACCCGGGGGTGTTCGCGCCGTTCGGCGGCTATCCGGACGCCTGCGTCGTCTCGTCGGGCATGATCGCGCCGCCGGACGCCGCCGGGTTCGGGCTGGAGCAGAAACCCGGCCTGGCCGAACTGATCGCCGAGCTGACGGGAAAATGCCGATGAAGATCACGGTAATCGGTTGCGGCGCAATGGGTTCGATCTACGCCGCGAAGCTGACCGGCGCCGGCGAGCAGGTGCTGGCGGTCGACCGGCACCGGCCCAGCGTGGAGCGGATCAACCGGGACGGGCTGCGCGTCACCGGCCCCGGCTGCGACCAGGTGGTGCCGCTGCGGGCCAGCACCGGCGCGGTCGACGAGACGATGGACCTGGTGGTGCTGGCGGTCAAGGCGGCCAACGTGGAAGCCGCTGCGCGCCAAGCGCTTCCGATGCTGGGGCCGGATACCGCGGTGTTGACCATCCAGAACGGCCTGGGGGCGGCGGAGACCTCGCCGGCGTCGTCGGTGCGCAGCGGGTGGCGGTCGGGATCGCCAGCGGGTTCGGCGCGTCCCGGGTGGCGCCGGGCCATGTCCACCACAACGCCATGCGGGCGATGCGCTTCAGCCGCTACTCGTCGCTGCCGCACGCGAAGGTGGAATCGGTCGCGCGGACCTGGGCACACGGCCGGGTTCGACGCGGCCGCGGTCACCGACATCGCCGCGATGCAGTGGGAGAAGCTGATCTGCAACGTCGCCTACAGCGCGCCGTGCGCGCTGACCGGCATGACGGTCGGCCAGGTGATGGACGACGCCGAGATGGGGCCGGTCAGCCGGGCGGCGGCCACCGAGGCGTGGTCGGTGGCGCGCGCGTCCGGTGTCGCGATCGCCGTCGCCGACGCGGTCGAGCATGTCCGTGCCTTCGGCGCGCAGATGCCCGACGCGAAACCCTCGGCGCTGCTGGATCACGAGGCCCGACGGGTCAGCGAGATCGACGTCATCAACGGCGCAGTGCCGCGGCAGGGCGGGCGGGTCGGCGTCGACGCGCCGGTGAATGCGACGCTGACGGCCGTGGTCAAGTCCATCGGACGGCGGTGGCGCTGACCGGCCCCCGCTAGAACGGGCCGGGGCGGGTATACGGCACCGGGCAGGTGCTGCCCGACCACCAGCGCAAGAACTCGCTGCTGCCGCTGCCATCGCCTACGCCAAGCCCGGCCAGCCGACCCAGGGCACCGGCGTGCCGGCCGAAAAGTTCCTTGCCGCAGTGCAATCCGCGGGAATAGGCAGCAGCGGCGACGCGCCGCACGTGACCCGGGCGTTGATCCACAAATACGTCGCCGATCTGGCGCAGCTGGGCTTGCTGCGCACCCGCACCGGCGCGCACACCGGCTGAGCGCGGTCACCGCGCGGCGACCCGGCCGCGCGAGCGCACCACGAAGTACAGCGCCACCACCACCGCCCAGGACAACAGACTGAGCCACAACTGGCTGCGCGCCGTGGCGTCGAAGGCCATCTGCACCAGCACCGCGTTGATGCCGGCCAGAGTGAGAACCGACAGCACCGGGAAGAACCACATCTTCACGCTCAGCCGCTCGGCCGGCGTCCGGCGGCGAAGGACGATCTGCGACAACGCAATCAACCAGTACACGAACAGGATGATGGCGCCCGAGGAGTTGAGCAGGAACAGGAACACGGTGTTGGGCGCGACCCGGGCCATGACGACGCACAGGAAGCCGACCGCCGAGGAGCACAGGATGGCGATGTGGGGAACGCCGCGCCCGCGCAGCCGCACCAACCGCGCGGGCGCCTCGCCCCGCTCGGCGAGCACGAACAACATCCGTGACGCGGTGTACAGCCCGGAGTTCAGGCAGGACAGCACCGCGGTGAGCACGACGGCGTTCATCACCTGATCGGCTCCCGCCAGGCCCAGGTGTTTGAGCGCGGCCACATACGGCGAGGCGCCGAGTTCCAACGAATCCCACGGCAGGATCGCCACGAGCAGAAACACCGAGCCGACGAAGAAGATCCCGATCCGGGTGACGACCGATCTGGTCGCCTTCTGCACCGCCCGCCGCGGGTCGCGGCTTTCCGCGGCGGCGACGGTGACGATCTCGGCGCCGACCATGGACGAAGATCACCACCACGATGGCGGCGAACACCGCGCCCACCCCGCGAGGAAAGAACCCGCCGGGCGACACCAGATTGGTCAGGCCGTCGTGATGACCCGGCACCAATCCGACGACATAGGCCGCGCCCACCACCAGGAAGATGACGATGGTGGCGACTTTGATTCCGGCGAACCAGAATTCGAACTCGCCGAAGAACGACACCGAGAGCAGGTTGGTCGCGGTCATCAACAGCATCAGGCCCAGCGACAGCGCCCAGAGCGGTGAGTGGAACCAGTAGTTGAGCACCTTGCCGCCGGCGACCGCCTCGAAGCCGACCACGATCACCCAGAAGTACCAATACAGCCAGGCGACCGAGAATCCAGCCCAACGGCCCAGCGCCGCGGCCGCGTAGTCGGCGAACGATCCGGTGGACAGGTTCGCGGCCGCCATCTCGCCGAGCATCCGCATCACCAGCACGATGAGCAGGCCGCACAGGGCGTAGGTGAGGAACGCGGGGCCCGGTGTCCTTGATCACCACGCCGGACCCGACGAACAAGCCGGCGCCGATCACCCCGCCCAGGGCGATCATGCTCAGTTGCCGCTGCGACAGCCCTTGGCGCAGTTGCGAAGTGCCCGCCATGAGCATCAACCACAGCACATCGGGATCGGCAGCGCCAGCCGAGGGCCGCGCTTAGCGCGGCTAGAGGTACAGATCGCGATCGCGGATCAGCGTGGTCGCCAGCACGCTGATGACCGCGGTGGCCACCAGGTAGTCGCACGCCAGCCACGGCGCGCCGCCCAGCGCGGCGATCAGCGCGGTCAGGATCATCGGGGTAACCCCGGAGGCGTACACACCGGAGAACTGGTAGACGAACGACAGCCCGGTGTAGCGGGTGTTGGTCGGGTACAGCGCGGAATACAGGGTGCCCTGGGCACCGTAGAACAGCGCGTGCACGACGCCGAACACGATGACCATCGCCAGCCCGAACCACAGCAGCTTCTTGGTGCCGAACAACGCGAAGGCCGGAAACGCGGCCAGGCCGTAGCAGGCGATGCCGGCCAGATACACCCGGCGGGCACCGAATCGGTCGGTCAGGACGCCGGACACCGGCAGCAGCACCGCCATCAGCAATGCGGCATGGTCACCGCGATCAGCACCGAGACCCGGTTGAGTCCCAGCGCCCCGGTGGCGTAGCTGATGGCGAATACGCCCCAGGTGTTGAACGCCGAGCCCTCCGCCCACCGGGACAGCAGCCCCAGCACCGTGTTGCGCCGGGAACGCCGCTCGCGCAGGATGTCCCGGATAGGCACGGTGGACGCGGCCTGCAGGTCCTGCAGTTCCCGGAACGCCGGTGTCTCTTCCACCCGCAACCGCACCACGATGCCGATCGCCACCAGCAGCACGCTCAGCAGGAACCCGATGCGCCAGCCGTAGGACAGGAACCGGGCCGGGCCCAGCACGATCTGCAGGAAGGCGAATATGCCTGTGCCCAAATCCAATCCGAGTGCCAGCCCGACCTGCGGCACCGCCCCGTAGCGGCCGCGCCGGTCGCCCGGGCTGTGTTCGACGGCCAGCAGCACCGCCCCGCCCCACTCGCCGCCGAGCGCGAACCCCTGCAGCACCCGCAACACCAGCAGCAGCACCGGCGCCCAGGCCCCGATCTGAGCGGCCGGCGGCAACACCCCGATCAGCGCGGTCGCGCCGCCCATGATGAGCATGGTCAGCGCCAGGCTGCGCTTGCGGCCGATCCGATCGCCGATGTGGCCGAACACCAGGCCCCCGATGGGCCGCATGACGAATCCGACGGTGAACGTCGCGAACGCCAACAGTGTTCCCACTAAATAACTTTCGCTTGGGAAGAACACCTTGTTGAAGACCAGCCCGGCCGCCGTGGCGTACAGGAAGAAGTCGTACCACTCGACGGTGGTGCCCCAGCAGGCTGGCGGCCACCACGATGCGCAGTCGGCGGCGCTGCTGCTCGGCGGATTCGTCGACCGGATGGCCGTCGGCGAGCCCGGCGGGCGCTGGCGCGGGCAAGGTGGCTGCCATGGCCGTCAGTGCGCCGAGGCCACCGCGAACGGCGTCGTCGCCGCCGGACGCGACCGACGATTGGGGTGCCGCCACAACCCCATCCGCTCCAGCAACGGGCAGCACGCCCTCGCCGAACCAGTAGGCCTCTTCCAGATGCGGATACCCCGACAGGATGAAGTGAGTGATGCCCAGTTTGGAGTATTCGGCCAGCCGCGACCTCGGCGTGCGAGCCGACCAGGGCGGTGCCCGCTCCCCGCGCACCAGGCCGACCCCGGCCCACAGGTTCGGACCGACAAGCAGTTTGCCGCTGTCGCCGCCGTGCAGCTCCCGCATCCGGCGCTGGCCCTCGGACTCGCTGCGCGCCAGGCTGGCCTGCACCCGCTCGATGTCGGCCGGGTCGATCGCCGACAGCAGCCGGTCGGCCTCGGCCCACGCAGCGGCCGAGGTGTCGCGGCTGATCACGTGAATCCACAAGCCGTACTGCAGGATTCGCCCGGCGTAGACGGCCAGCCCGCGGACCCAGTCCAGCTTCTTGGCGACCGCGGTCAGCGGTTCGCCCCAGGTGAGGTAGACGTCGGAGTGCTTGGCGGCCACCGGCCCGGCCGACGCCGAGGAGCCGCCGAAGAACACCGCGGGTATCGGGTCGGGTGGGTTGTTCAGTTTGCGCGCCCTCGACCCGGATGTGTTCTCCCGCAAAGGTGACCGGCTGCGGCGAGGTCCACAGTTGTCGCACCACGTGCAGGAATTCGGCGGTGCGCGCGTACCGCGCCTCCTTGTCCAAGAAGTCGCCGTAGGCGCGCTGCTCGTGCGGTTCGCCGCCGGTGACCACGTTGAGCAGCAGCCGTCCCTGCGAGTGCCGCTGAAAGGTGCCGGCCATCTGCGCGACCAGCGTCGGGCTCAACAGCCCGGGACGGAACGCGACCAGAAACTTCAGCGTCTCAGTCGATTCGACCAGCATCGCCATCGTCAACCACGCGTCCTCACACCACAATCCCGTCGGCGTGAGGACGGCCTCGAAGCCGTTGTCCTCGGCGGCCGAGCAGATCTGGTGCAGGTACCGCGGCGTGGCCGGCCGGTCACCGGACATCGGCGTGCCGTGCCCGCCCGCTACCAGGTTCCGCGAATCGCCGTAGGTCGGCAGAAACCAGTGAAACGCCAAACTCAATTCACAATTCTCTTCGTTGCGCGTTCGCCCCCGTGCACAGGGGTTCCGTCCTGGCCGCGGTGTCGCCGGCGGGCCAGGGTTGAAACCTTCGAGATTGCATCCCCACGCGCCGCCGCGATCAGCCCCGGCATCGGGGCGCGCCGCCGGCGGCGGCGACGGCCGGGGCGCCGGTGCGGCGGCGGGGCGAGAGGCGGCCGCCGCCGCGCGGGGCGCTAGGATGACTACGGTCGACCGCGCAAATCGAGCGTCGCTCGCGGCCCGCGACGCGGCGAATGATCACCGGTTCGTGACCGCAAGGTCACGCCAGATCACACAATGCTTGCAATACGGCGTGGCTCGGCGGGTTATGCCCGCCGGGCGCGGCATGATTGCGATCATGCCTGACCTCACACGCCGGGCGGTGCTCCGGATGGGCGCCGGTGCCAGCCTCGGCGCCGCCGGCGTGTTCGCGCTCAGCGCCCTGCTGGATCCGAGCACCGCGCGCGCCGCCACCCTGCCGCAGGCCCCGGCACCGTTCGAGCCGCCGACGGCGGGCAAGACGCTGCCGACCCGGCTCACCGGATCGTTCGTGTCGGCGGCCCGCGGCGGCATCAAGACCAACTACGTGATCGCCATCCCGCCCGGGCAGACCGGGATGTTGCGTTCGGTGATCGCGCTGCATGGCGTGGACGGCGACGCCAACCAGATACTCGACATGGGCGTGCCCGACGGGCTGGCCCAGCTGGTCAAGGCCGGCAAGCCGCCGTTCGCGGTGGTGGGTATCGACGGCGGCAACACCTATTGGCACAAAAGGACTTCCGGCGAGGACTCGGGTGCGATGGTGCTCGACGAGCTGCTGCCGATGCTGTCCACCATGGGCTTCGACACCTCCCGGGTCGGGTTCATGGGGTGGTCGATGGGTGGCTACGGGGCGCTTCGCCTGGGCGCCAAGCTGGGCCCGTCGCGCACCGCCGGCATCTGCGCGATCAGCCCGGCGCTGTACACCTCGTACGCCACCAGTGCGCCCGGAGCGTTCGACAGCAACGAGGACTTCGTGCAGAACAGCGTGTTGGGCCTGCCCGCTCTGAATTCGATTCCGCTGCGGGTGGATTGCGGCAACTTCGACCGCTTCTATTTCGCCACAAAGCAATTCGTCTACCAGTTGAAGACACCGCCGGCGGGCAGCTTCTCCCTCGGCGGACACGATATCGCCTTCTGGCGCAGTCAACTCCCCGCCGAACTGGCCTGGATGGCGACCTAGCCCACGCAGATGACACCCCTGCCGGAATCGCTCGCCAGCAGCCCACAGCCCGTGGAGCGGCGGGGCTTCCGAAGGGGATTCCGGCCCGACATCGAGGGACTGCGCGCCGTCGCGGTGATCGCCGTGGTGCTCTACCACGCCGGCATTCCCGGGATCGGCGGCGGCTACATCGGCGTGGACATCTTCTTCGTCATCTCCGGCTTCCTCATCACCGGCCTGCTCTTCCGGGAAGCGTCCACCACCACCACCAATACCGTTGCGCTGGGCCGGTTTTACGGTGCGCGGGCCCGTCGCCTGCTGCCGGCCGCGGCCACCGTCGGCACCGTCACCGCCATCGGCGCGGCCGCGGTGCTGCCGCCGCTGCAGGCCCGCAGTGTGTTCCTGGACGGCGTCGCCAGCGCCCTATACGTCGGCAACTACCGGTTCGCGCTGCGCGGCACCGACTACCTGACCGCCGACGCGCCGTCGCCCTTCCAGCACTACTGGTCGCTGGGGGTGGAGGAGCAGTTCTATCTGATGTGGCCGCTGCTCATCATCGCCGTCACGGCGTCGGTGCGGCGTGTCCGGCCGCTGCGGTCGACGCCGCGCCCGATGCCGTACACGGTGGTGCTGGCGCTGATCGGGGCGGCGTCGTTGACGGCGGCGGTGCTGTGGACCCGCACCTCGCCGTCGTGGGCGTTCTTCTCGCTGCCCACCCGCGCCTGGGAGCTGGCGGCCGGCGGCCTGGTGGCCCTGTCGATCCAGCACTGGCGCCGGCTACCGCTGCGAACGGCGTCGATCGCCGGCTGGGGCGGTCTGGCGTTGATCCTGCTGACCTGCACCCAACTCAATGCCCACACCCCGTACCCCGGCACCGAGGCGCTGCTGCCGGTGCTGGGCACCGCGCTGATCATCGGTGGCGGCGCCGTCACCGGCGGGCTCGGGCCGGGCCGGCTGCTGTGCCGCCCGGCGATGCGCGCGATCGGCCGGATCTCCTACTCCTGGTACCTGTGGCACTGGCCGGTGCTGTTGCTGATGCCCGCGCTGCTCGGCGAGCCCGCGGGGCTGCCGGCCCGGCTGAGCGCGACGGCGGTGTCGGCCGGATTGGCCGTGCTCACCCTGCATCTGGTGGAGAATCCCGGCCGCTTCGCCGCCGCGCTGCGCCGCTCGGCGAAAGTCAGCCTGGTGGTGGCCGGCGGCGCGAGTGCCGCCACCGCGTGCGCATGCCTGGTGCTGCTCAACGTGACACCCGCCCCGGTGGGGCACGGCGTGGCCGCTCCCCGCGCGAACATCATCGCGACGCCCCCGTCCAACGTCCCCGCCGTCAGCGCGCAGGAGGCCGCGGTTCGTCAGGCCTTCGCGCAGGCACGGGTCATCCTCGCGGCCGCCGCCGGCGTGCGGGCCGTCCCGCCGAACCTGGACCCGCCGCTGGCCCAGGCATCCGCCCACAAGGCCGCGGTGTTCGTCAACGGCGGCGTGCGGTCCTGGCGCGACGTCGGCCAGAGCGAGTGCGCGACCGGCGACACCGCCTCGCCGAGGACCGTGGCCCTGATCGGCGACTCGCACGCCGCCATGTGGAATCCGGCCTTCGAACAGCTCGCCGGGCAACGGCACTGGCGGCTGGAAACCCTGGCGAAGGTGACCTGCCCGCCGGCCGAGCTGCACATCGTCAGCCCGTATCTGGGCCGCGAGTACACCGAATGCGAGCAGTGGCACGCCCAGATCATGGCCCGGATGAACGCCGAACACCCGCGGCTGATCGTGCTGGACATGAGCCGGCGCTACGGCGCCGACTTCGGTTTCACCTCCTACGACCCGGCCTGGATCGACACCCTGGGCCACACCGTGGCGCAGCTGCGCGGCACCGGCGCGACCGTGCTGGTGCTGGGGCCCGCGCCCGACCCGCATTCGTCGGCGCCGGTCTGCCTGTCCGCTCATCTCGACGATGTAACCTCTTGTGCGCCAACCAGATACGCAGCGATCGACGGCGACGGCGTCGCCGCCGAGCAGGCGGCGACGCTGGGCAACGGCGGTCACTACGCCGATCTGTCCGATTTGTTCTGCACGCCTGACCGGTGCCCGCTGATCGTCGGCAACACCCTGGTGTTCCGCGACGACAACCATGTGACGACCGAGTATGCGCGGCTGCTGGCGCCGGTGCTGGGCGCGCTGGCCGACCGTGCCCTGGCGGACGGGTGAGTGCGATGAACCGCTCGGCGCCGTCGAACGTCAAATCAGTGAAGGGTTATTGGAGGTTGTAGGACATGTCTCCGCTGCTGCTGGTCTGTGTGGCCGTCGCCGCACCCTTCGCCGGAATCGGTCTGCTGCAGCTGCAGGCCCGGCTGGAGCGCTGGGACTACGAGCGGCACGCCGACGACTGACGCCCCGGTCAGGTCGACAGCTGGGTGCGGATCAGCGGTGCGATCTTGTCCGCCATGTACTGGTGCCCCGCGTCATTCGGGTACACCTCGTCCGCGCCGATCAGGTCGGGCCGGCCGACGAACCAGTGTTCGGCGATCGGGTCGATGAACGTCGCCCCGGCCGCCCCGGCCGCGCCGCCGAGGATGTCGCGGATCAGATACATCGACGGCGGCATGTCGGCGGTCAGCCACGGCGGTCCGATCACCAGCAGGCGCGCGGCCGGCGCCAGCCGGTGGGCCAGATCCAAAGCGGCGTGCGTCTTTTCGATCAGCAGCCTGGGATCGACCCCTGGTCGTTGCGGGAGCCGAAGAACACCACCAGCGCGTCATCGGACTGCACCGCCCGGGCGGTCAGATCCTCGAAGATGCTGCCGTGGTCGCCGGTCACGGCGTAACCGGCCCTGCCCTCGGCCGCCACGTCGGCCGACACCCGTGACCCGCGCGCGCTGAGCACCTGCCACGCTCGCGACGGCCACGACCGGGCGCCCAGGCCGCCCTCATTGGTCCCGGTGGTGTACGAATCCCCAATCACTGCCACATGATTCAGCCGGAAGTCCAGCGTCAGCGTCTCGTACGTGCGCAGCTGCGCCGGGTATGCCACAAGGCCCACGCCCAGCAGAAGACTCACCCCGATGAGAAAGGTGGCCAGACGACTCACTCCTACCTCCACTGTCAACGGCACGGTCGGGCGCCGCCGCGTTCTCACCGAATACTTCCAGTAGGCCGCGGTCGGCCGCTAAGGCAGCCATCACACCGCGCGGGCCGAAATCGCTTCCAGCGAACGGTCGATCGGATGCAGCTTGGTGTTGGCCGGTTCGCCGGGGTCGCTTCGCGCGTTGACGGCTCGCACGTCGACCATCTTGCGCATCCACCGGCGGGCGGGCTCTTCCACGCCGTGATACAAGACGACCACGCCGGCCAGGGCGATCGCGAGCAGGCCGATGACGTTCCATTTCCACGGGTTGTCCTGGGTCACCAGCTCGAACTGCTTGACCGCCCATCCCCACGAGGTGTGCACCAGCTCGTGCACCATGTACAGGCAGAACGAGATCTTGCCGCCGTAGACCATCGCCCGGTCCGACAACACCCGCAGCAGGCTGCCCAGGCCGACGGCCAGCGAGATGACCAGCGGGACGAACAACACGTCGACGACGCCGCCGCTGTCGTTCTCCACCACGCCCGATATCGGGTGTGCGCCAAACCAATACAGCACGCCCACCATGGCGGCCAGCAGCAGCGAGATGTAGCCGGCGATCCGGCGGCCCCGGTCGGTCAGCCGCAACCTGCGCACCGCCGCGCACGCCAGCGCGCCGGCGGTGAACTGGGTGACGATGCGCGGCAGCCAGCTCCACGGCGTGTAGAAGTGGCCGCTGGCCAGCAGCATCACCACCGGCGGCAGCGACGCCGCGAACGCCAGCACCATCAGGCTGCGCGCCCGGGTCGCCTGCTTCATCCGCAGCAGCACCAGCGCCAGCCCGGCGAACAGCACGTAGGCCAGCCATTCGGCGCTGATCGACCAGGCCGGGCCGTCCCAGCTGGAATCGTCGAAGAACGGCACAAACCACAACTGCACCAACAGGATCTGGCGCACGTAGCTGATCGCGGTCAGCGACGCGGCGTCCGGCGACGGCACGTGCCCGACGTGCAGGGTGAAGATCACCCACAGCGCGGCCAGGTGCAACGTGACCAGGTACACCGGCCACACCCGGACCAGCCGCAGCCACAGGAAATGCAGCGTGACCCGGGCCGAGAAGGACCGGCCCATCCGGTCGAGATAGTTGTACGTCAGCACGAATCCGCTGAGGATGAAGAACAGGTCGACGCCCTGCGCGCCGCAGTTGAGCACCGGTGCCAGCGCGTCGCGCAGATCGGGTGAGGCATCGCCGAGCATGGGCCGGAAGTGAAACAGCACCACCCACAGCGCGGCGACGATACGGAGTCCCGTCAGGGCCTTGATCTCGCCCCTGATCTCTTCGCCCGCACGTTGCTCTTTCCCGTCTGGATCCTGCTGTTGCGTTCTCGTGCCACCCGGCTGAGCGGACGCTGCGGCCGTCTCACCAGCCCCCGACCGGCAACCGGCAGCCATGGCAGCCGAGCAGCGCAATCGCCCCGATGGGTGGACGGTTGTGGTGTGCCACAACCGTCCACCCGGGCCTTTGGCCGGGCGGTGTTTGCTCGGGTTTCGCTGGGCCGGAGCCGTCGCGGCGGCCTCAGCGGCTTCTTAGCAAAGAGTTAGACGCGGCTACCGGTCTCCTTAGGCTTGCGGCCTAGCGTTTGAGGCAGCTTCGATGGGTGTGGAGGCGCCCTTCGAAGGCAGCGCGAGCGCCACAGCGAGTGAGGGGTCCTCATGACGATCGCAGGTACCGAGACGCGCCACGACAACTGCGTGTTTGACTGCGACGGCGCTCAGGTCCGGGCACATCACCGTCACCTGGCGACCGTGGTGCACATCCGCGGCGTGATCGACGACGCCAACGTGGACCGGATCAGCCACCACATTCGGCGTTTCACCCTCGGCGAAAACCCGGTGGTGCTCGACGTCGCCGACGTCTCCCAATTTGCTGAAGCCGGCATCTCGCTGCTGTACGCCTTCGACGCCGATTGTCGCGCCGCCGAGGTCGAGTGGACGCTGGTCGCCAGCTCGGCGGTCACCGCGGTGCTCGACTACACCGGCCACGACGCCAGCTTCCCGATCATGCGCTCGGTGCACGAGGTGCTGCGGGACCGGGCCGACGCCATCGCGGTCCGCCGCCGGATGGCGTTGCCGCTGGTCAGGAAGGCGTCGTAGCGGCCGAACGGGCGCGCCGCAGCCGGGTGATCCTGACCACGGCCAACACCCCGGCAGTCGTCAACAACACCAGTGTGAGCAGCAGCAGTTGCGGGTCGTACACCACCGACGTGGTGAACGGCTGCCCGTCGGCGATGGGCGCGACGGCCACGCTGTGATGCGAGCGCACCCAGCTCACCGCCGACCCGGCCAGCGCGGCGACGGCCAGGACGAGTTCGACGACCGCGCGGGAGCCTGCGATCATTGCGCCGTCCCGGCGTCGTCGTCGGGGTCGCGGTCCAGTACGTCCGTGCGGCTCGGTTCCACCCGCTCCTGCACCAGCGGGGTCAGCGCGGCGCGCAGCTGGCGATGACGGAGCGCCCACGCCTGGGCGGTGCGGCCGTTGGTCAGCTTGAGGCCGATGCCGATCCGCCCGCGCGGCACCCCGACCAGCTCGCCCGCCGCCCGCGCCGACTGCCAGCGCGCCAGCTCCTTGCCGGAGGCCTCGTTGTTTTCGGCCTCCGGGTACACCTTGACGATTTCGCGCACCAGGATCGTCTCGGTGCCCTGGCGCAACGCCTCCTCGGTGAGCTCGACCGAGACGTGGATGCGTGCCGCCTTCACCTGCAAGCCCACGAACGCCGACAGCACCAAAAAGATCGCGGGCACCACCAGGGACACCTTGGCGCCGCTCCAGATTTCGATCAGCACCATGGCCGCCGCGGACGCCGGCCCGCAGGCCACCCACCACCAGCTGGCCCCCGGCTCGTAGAACAACCGCTTCGGCTGGACGTCGCCCCCGGTCGTGTCTGATGTCAACGCAAGCCCCGTCTCACGACAGCCACCCTGCTGCATCCGCGGCCCAATAGCTCAGAACGATATCGGCTCCGGCGCGTCGGATGCTGGTCAGCGACTCCAGCGCCGCGGCGCGCTCGTCGATCCAATTGTTCGCGGCCGCAGCACAAATCATCGCGTACTCCCCCGAAACCTGGTAGGCGGCCACCGGGACCGGCGAGAGCTCCGCCGCGGCGGCCACCACGTCCAGATAGCTCATCGCCGGCTTGACCATCACGATGTCGGCGCCCTCGTCCAGGTCCAGCCGGATCTCGCGCAGCACCTCGCGGGAGTTGCCGGTCTCCTGCTGATAGGTGCGCCGATCCCCGGACAGGCTGGAGCTGACCGCCTCCCGGAACGGGCCGTAGAACGCCGAGGCGAACTTGGCGGCGTAGGCCAGGATCACCACGTCGGTGAAGCCGGCGGCGTCCAGTCCGTCGCGAATCGCGCCCACCTGACCGTCCATCATCCCGCTCGGCCCGACCACGTGGGCGCCCGACTCCGCTTGCGCCACAGCGAGATTCACGTAGCGAGCCACCGTGGCGTCGTTGTCCACCCGGCCCCGGTCATCCAGCACACCGCAGTGCCCGTGGTCGGTGAACTCGTCCAGGCAGGTGTCGGCCATCAGCACGGTGGCATCACCGAGGTCCTTGGCCAGATCGCGCAGCGCGACGTTGAGGATGCCGTCGGGGTCGGTGCCGGCCGAACCGATCGGATCCTTGTCCTCGCCGCGCGGCACACCGAACAGCATCAGACCGCCCACCCCGGCGGCGACGGCGCTGGCGGCGCCGGCGCGCAGCGAGTCGCGGGTGTGCTGCACCACCTTCGGCATCGAGGCGATCGGACGCGGTTCGTCGATACCGTCGGCGACAAACATCGGCAGCACCAAATGCCTTGGCTCCAAGGAGGTTTGGGTCACCAGTCGGCGCAGCGCCGGGGTCGAGCGAAGCCGGCGCGGGCGCTGCCGCGGGTAAGCCATGAGACGCTAGCGCCTGCGGCTCTTCTTGCACGGCGGTGGCAGCGCCCCCTCGGCGCGCAACCGCGCGGCGTGTTCGGCCAGAGCGTCGACCAGCGGGCCCACCGCCGCGGTCTCGGGCTGGACATCCACCCGCAGGCCGAACTCGGCGGCGGTCTCGGCGGTCTTGGGACCGATGCAGGCGATGATCGTCCGGGCGTGCGGCTTGCCGGCGATGCCGACCAGGTTGCGCACCGTGGAGCTGGACGTGAAGCACACCGCGTCGAAGCCGCCGGTCTTGATCATCTCCCGGGTCTCCGCCGGCGGCGGCGCGGCCCGCACCGTCCGGTAGGCGGTGACATCCTCGATCTCCCAACCCCGTTCGCGCAGCCCCTCGGCCAGCGTCTCGGTGGCGATGTCGGCCCGCGGCAACAGCACCCGGTTGACCGGGTCGAAAACGCTGTCGTAGGGCGGGAAGTCGTCGAGCAGACCCAGCGAGGACTGCTCGCCGGCCGGCACCAGCTCGGGGCTGATCCCGAACGCCCGCACCCGGTCGGCGGTCGACTCGCCCACACAGGCGATCTTGACCCCGGAGAACGCGCGCGCGTCCAGACCGAACTCGCCGAACTTCTCCCACACCGCGCGCACCGCGTTGGTGGAGGTGAACACCACCCACTGGAAGCGGCCGTCGACCAATCCCTTGACGGCACGCTCCATCTGCGCGGGGCTGCGCGGCGGCTCGACGGCGATGGTCGGCACCTCGATCGGCAGCGCGCCGTACGACGTCAGCCGCTCGCTCATCTCGGCGGCCTGGTCCTTGGTGCGGGGCACCAGCACGGTCCAGCCGTACAGGGCGCGGCTCTCCCACCAGTTCAGCTTGGCCCGGGCGCTCACCGTCTTGCCGATGGTCACCACCAGCGGACCGGTCAGCGGGCCGGCGGGGTCGGTGCCGCCCAGCACCGCCGAGTCGGTCAGCCCCTGCAGCGTGGTCTCGATGGAGCGCTGCCGGCAGGTGGTGCCGTGCGCGGTGACCACGCACGGGGTGTTCTCGGCCAGTTCGTGTTCGATCAGGGTGCGCGCCGCGTCGGCCAGGTGCGACGCGGTGGCCTGCAGGATCAGCGGGCCGGGCGCGGCGGCCAGCGCCTCCCAGTCCACGTCACCGCGCACGTCGGCCATGGTGTGCGAGGAGCCCAGCGGCAGGCCCGCGTAGGTCGGGACGGCGTTGGTGGGCGCCAGCCCGGGCACGATCTCGATGTGCAGGTGGCTGCGGGCGATGGCGTTCACCTCGGTGATGACGGCGTCGACGGTCAGCGGGTCACCGGCCACCAACCGCACCACGTCGACGCCGGTGCGCGCCTCGGCGGTCAGCGTCTTGGCCACCTCGGCCGGATCACCCAGCGCCGGGCGGATGTACGGGCCACCGGAGATCACCGCCGGCTGCGCCTGCCCCTGCTCGGAGCCAGCGCCCTCGCCGTTGGACGCCGGCTCGGCCGGCGCCGGGCCGGACACTGGCGGCAGGTCCTTGCCGATCAGCGCCAGCACCGGCTCGGGCACGTCGGGGTCGGTGAACACCAGCGCGGCGTTCGCCAGCACCGTCGCGGCCCGGGCCGTCAACAGTCCCGGGTCACCCGGGCCG
The DNA here is from genome assembly GCA_002291465.1 of Mycobacterium lepraemurium. GTDB lineage: Bacteria > Actinomycetota > Actinomycetes > Mycobacteriales > Mycobacteriaceae > Mycobacterium > Mycobacterium avium. Next base: position 3,828,985 of record CP021238.1, read on the forward strand.
GAGCCCACGTACGTGATGCGGCCGGGTGTCGGCTTACGCCCTCGCGTCGTCATTGTCGCTCCCAGGTAACTCGCACTTAATTTCCTCGCGCCGGGTCATGCCGCGCTCCGCTCATCAACTCGCGCGCGCCCAGCTCGAACAGCTCGGCGGCGACCGAAAGCCCCAGCTCTCGGGCCCGACCGGGAGTGCCGATGCCGGACGCGCGGATCACGTCGGACCCGTCCAGCGCCGCCACGCAACCGCGCAGCGACAGTTCTTCGAAGATCCGGCCGTCCTCATCGATGGACTCGACCACTTCGGCGATCGCGCCCACCGGTGCGGAGCAACCGGCCTCCAGTTCGGCCAGCAGGGCTCGCTCCGCTGTGACCGACGCGCGCGTGTCGGCATCGTCCAGCTCCGCCAGCACCGCGGCCAACCGGCTGTCCCCGGCTCGGCATTCGACGGCGAGCGCGCCCTGAGCCGGTGCCGGCAACATCTGCACCGGCTCGAGCGTCTCGGTTACATCCCCGAGGCGACCCAGCCGGGCCAGACCCGCCCGGGCTACCACGATCGCGTCCAGATCACTACTGCTAACCCTGTTCAACCTGGTATCTAGGTTGCCTCGTAGGGGGCGGATTTCCAAACCGAAACCCAATGCTCTAAGCTGCGCGGCCCGCCGCGGCGAGGAGGTGCCCACCAGCGAACCGGGCGGTAACTCCGCGAGCACCAGGCCGTCGCGGGCCACCACCGCGTCCCGCGGGTCGTTGCGGGCGGGGATGGCGGCCACAGCAAACCGTGGATCGTCGGCGGTCGGCAGGTCCTTGTGGGAGTGCACGGCGGCGTCCACCCGGCCCTCCTCGATGGCCTCGCGCAGGGCGGTGGTGAACACTCCCACCCCGAGCGACTCGATGGGCCCCGACGACCGGTCCCCCGCGGTGGTGATGGTGACCAGTTCCGCCGGGTGCCCGCGGGCGATCAGGGCGTCCCTGACGCCCCCGGCCTGGGTGGTGGCCAGCAGGCTGCCCCGGGTTCCTATCCGGATCGCATTCGCCAATCGGCTACTCGGTGGGTTGTTGCGGCGCGCCCGCGTCGAATCCGGTTGCTATGACCGGAAATTCGCCCGCGGCGACGGCATCGACGGCGGTCTGGTCGAGTTCGAAGAGCTCACGCAACGCCTCGGCGTAGCTGTCCCCGCCGGGGGCGCTGGCGAGATGTTTGATCCGCACCGTCGGGGCGTGCAGCAGCTTGTCCACCACCCGACGCACGGTGCGGGCCACCTCTTCACGGTGAGCGCTGTCGAGGCCGGGCAGCCGGTTGTCCAGCCGCAGCAGCTCGGCCTCGACGACGTCGGCCGCGCGCTGGCGCAGCGCCGTCACCGTCGGCGTGACTTCGGCCATCCGCTGCCCGGCCAGGTAGGCGGCGACTTCGGTGGCAACGATGGTGCGGGCGGCGTCGACGTCGGCGGCCGCGGCGTGCGCCGAGGGCTCGTGCTGCACGCGGTTCACGTCGACCGCCCAGACGCCGGGCAGCCCGGCCACCGCCGGGTCGACGTCGCGCGGCATGCCCAGATCGCAGATCACCAGGGGGTGGGCGGTCTCGTCCGCGGCCGAGCGGCCGGCGGCGGCCAGCGCGTGGTGCACGTCGGCCAGCGAGACCACCGGGCTGACCGCGCCGGTGCAGCTGACCACGACGTCGGCCCCGGCCAGCGCGCCGGCCAGGTGCTCCAGCGGCAGCGCGTCGGCCCGTACCCCGGTTTCGCGGATCTTGCGGACCAGCCGTTGGGCCCGCGACAGCGACCGGTTGAGCACGTGGACCTGCCCGATGTCGGCGCGGGACAGGTGCGCGGCGGCCAGGGCGCCCATCGCTCCGGCGCCGACCAGGACGGCGGTCTTGCCGGCCAGCCCGCCCAGCCGGCGGTCGGCCATGTCCAGGGCGACCGACACCACCGAGGCGCCGGCGGCGTCGATGGCGGTCTCGGAGTGCACCCGCTTGCCCACCGACAGCGCGCGCTGGGCCAGTTCGTGCAGCACCCGGCCCACGGTGCGGTTGGTTTCGGCGGTGGCGTACGCGCGGCGGACCTGGCCGAGCACCTGCTGCTCGCCGATCACCGCCGAGTCCAGGCCGCTGGCCACCGCGAACAGGTGCTCGACGGCGGCCTCGCTGTACCGGACGTAGGCGTATTTGGTGAGGTCGGACATCGACATCCCGGAGTAGTCCGACAGCACCTGCCCGATCACGGCCAACCCGCCGTGGAACGCGTCCACCACCGCGTAGACCTCGACCCGGTTGCATGTCGACAGCACCATCGCCTCGGTCACCAGCGGGGACTGCAACACCCGGTCGACGATCTTGCCGTGATCGGATTCGTCGATACTGAGTTGTTCCAGGACGGAGACCGGCGCACTACGGTGCGAAACCCCGAAGAGCAAGACGCTCACGGCAGCATCACCTGGCCAGCTCCCTTGCTTCCTCCAGTAACTGAACTGCTGTCCACGGTAAACGTTTCTCAGCTGGGCTACCAAATAATCGTTTGGCAGCCGGCCCGAGCTCAGCGGGCGAGATCGGCGCGCAGCCGCGGCTCGTCGATGTCCCAGTAGCTGTGTTCGCGACCGTCGAGCAGGATCACCGGCAACCGGCCGCCGAATTCGGCGCGCAGCCCCGGATTGCCCGCCGCCGCGGCGGCGTCGACGCCGGTCGTCGACAGCTCGAAGCCCAATTCCGCGGCGAGTTCGACCAGCCGGGCGTGGATGCGCTCGCACATGGTGCACCCGTCCCGGGTGAGCAGCTCCACCTGCGGCCGCGGGGTGGCTGACGTCATGGCGACCAGTGTCACATCGGTGACTTGTGGGGCGGGTTACCAGGGATTATGTTCCGGCTATGAGCGACAACACGGTGCGGGTCGACCCTGTGGTGATGCAGGGCGCCGCCGCGTCGCTCAGCGGTGCGGCCGAGCATCCTTCGGCACAGCTGGGCCAGCTCGACGACCAGGTCGGTCAGATGCTGGGCGGGTGGCAGGGCGCGTCGGGCAGCGCGTACGCCGCGGCGTGGGAGCTGTGGCATCGCGGCGTTCGCGAAGTGCAGCTCGGGTTGGCGATGCTGGTCCGGCTGGTCGGCCGGGCCGGCGAGGCCTATGCGAGCAACGAGGCCGGCGCCGCCCAGGCCGAACGGGCGGTGCGCGGTGGCTGAGGCGTTTCGGGTGGATCCGGCGGCGCTGGCCGACGCGGTGCAGCGGATGGCTGAATTCCAGCGCTACGCCGAGGACATGATCGCCGAAATCGATTCTCGCGTAACGCGTTTGCACCAGACGTGGACGGGTGAGGGCGCCGCGGCGCATGCCGAGGCGCATCAGCATTGGGTGCGCGGCGAGGCGATGATGCGCGAGGCGCTGGCGCAGCTCGGCAAGGCGACCGAGTCCAAGCCGCCGGCTGGCGGGACACCCCCGGCCGCCGAGCCGCCCAAGCCGACCACCGCACCGCACAGCGGCGAACCGAAACCCATTGCGACGCCGCCGGAATCAGTCGGCAAGCCAGTGACGCACGCGCCGGCCGGAGACGGCACAACCCCGGCAGTTCCTGCCGCCGCTGCTAGCCTGCCCGTTGAATCGACAGCGGCCGCTGCGACTCACCTTCCCACTCCGCCGTCACTCCCGATGGGTGGCGGTGCGCCACCCAAAGCACCCTCCGGCCTGGCAGAGGTACCCCGCGCCGGGGAACCGAGTGCCCCTCCAACCGAGCCCCACGGCGGTGGCGCCCACCCACGGGGAGACGGCACCGGGCCGCCCCACCCGCCCGGCGACGGTGATCCACATCCGCCGGGAGACGGCAATGGGCCGCACGACTCCCATCCGGGCGATGGCGGCCCACATTCCCCAGGAGACGGCAACGGGCCGCATGACTCCCATCCCGGCGATGACAGCGATATGCCTGGCGATCATCATCCTGGGGACGGCAGCCACAATGGCCCGCCTAGGGCGGGGGATGTTTTCCCTGACGCGAAGGAATTTGGTGAACTTTCCGAAACCGAATACCGCAAACTATTTGAAGACGAAAACGGCAGATTACGCTACCCCGACGTTAACGATCCAGCGAAGCCATACGCGATTCCGGGGACAGTCCGCGATCTTACGCCCGCCAGAATTTCGGCATTGCATGGCCAATGGCTAGACCGAATCGGCCGTCCAGACGGGCGGTAGCTGGCTTTTGAAGGCACGCCATACGAGGGGCGTGTACTTCCTCACACAAGCCTCGAAGAGGCGTACTAAGACTATAAAGTCGATGCATCCGCCGGCCTTTCACCGGGGTGGAAAATAGAATTTTCTTTGGCAGCACCATGGTTCGGACATACCGGCGGTCAACCTCAACTTCTTATAATTGCCCCCGAAGGCGAGCGCATGAGTGTCCAAGCCCTGATAAACAGATACTTTCTCAACCCACAGTAAGAACCTGAGGAGCCGCGGTGACTGACTACAATGTCGATCTGAGCAAATTCCCGTCATTCCTGCATAGAATGGTTAAGTACTGGTACTCGTGGCAGGAGATCGCCCTGCGCTGTCGAGGTCTTCTTCCCGGACAAGTCCAGCGCGAGTCCCGACTACACGAAACGCCCGAACAGATCTACTGGGGTGCCCGCCCACCCGAGATGACGAACAGCCGAGAGCTTGCTTTCATTGACGACGCTGATATTTCTTACTATCTGACATGGGGGATGGGAATTTCTATATTGATAGCTAAGAACGAGGCTCGCGAAAAACATATTGGATGTTCAGAAGATTCGACGATGCTGAGAAATATCTAGCATTTCTAATCAGCCAATTGGCCCGCCCAGGTCAATACAGGGAGAACCCCGCCTACCGCTGGTATCAGGAAGGTATTGATCCAGCGTCACCCTGAGCAAGCCAGACCCGGTCAATTTTCCCGGGCGTGTCAGTTTACGGATCGACAGGAACCCACTGATCGAGGATGGATGGGCGAGACTGACGCCCCCGCGGCGTCGCACGTGTTGGTTCTCAGCTTCGAGGAGCTTGATTCCATTCTGCGACAAGGAATTCCGAAGGATTGGTTCACGGTCAACATCCAGCCGGCATAATCAACGTCACAAGTTGGCAGCACGCCCAGCCATCCGCCCGCCGAGTGTGAAGCTGGTTTCACGCTGGGCGCCGAGTGTGAAGCTGGCTTCGCACTCGCGGGCCGCCGGCCGCGCCCAAAGCGCTGGACTCGCGCCCACCCGCGCCGTCGGGAAAGCCGGCGCCCGGGCCGGCCGAGTCCAAGCCACCGGTTGGCGGGACACCGCATAGCGGCGAACCGAAACCCATTGCGGTGCCCCCGGAATCGGGCGGCAAGCCAGTGACGCCCGCGCCGGCCGGAGACGTCACTCACCCCAAATCGCCTGAACCCGTTCCCGCCCACGCGCCGGCGTCACCCGGCGAACCTCCGGCCGCGCCGGCTCCCGCTGCGGCGGTACCCGCGGCTGCGGCGGCGCCTGCGTCCGCTCCGGCGCCCGCGGCCGCGGCGGCAGCGCACGTTCCATCGGCGTCCTCGGTCCCGATGGGCGGCGGCGCGCCTGCCGAAACGCCTTCCGGTCTAGGTGATGTGCCTCGTGGCGGGGAGCCGGGCGCTCAGCCCGTCGAGCCGCCGCATGATGGCGCTCCCCACGTGCCCAGCGGCGGACATCCCCTGGCCGATGGCAGCGGGCCACATCAACCTGGCGGTCATCACCCGCCTGGCGACGGCGATCGACCGCCCGGATCGCACCCGCCACACGACGGCGCGCCTCCCGATGAACCCGCCGACGGACATCCGCCAGAAATCCCCACCCCATCGGATTTACCGCCTTGGTACCAGACGCAACTTGCGCTCGCGGAACCACCTGAGAAACTCGTCAAGGATCTCATAGAGAACGGCTGCCCTCGAAAACTTGCCGAATCAGCCGGGGCGAATAGCCCTTATGCGGGAATGGCCGCTCAAGAAATTTTGAATAAATGGTGGGACCCTGCGACTGGGACGTGGTTCTGGCCAAAAGTGGAAGGGTTCGCCGACGGCATATACAAAACGACTCGCAGTATTCCCAAAGATACGTGGCTGGACAGAATTGGAGAGGTCAGCGACGCTAAAGGTGATTTCATGGACGCTGTCGGTGATAGCTATCCGCACCGCGGCCTGGTACCTGGTTCATCTGGCGATTACAATCAGTTCCATGATACAGGTAAAGAATTGCCCGAAGGTTGGGAAGTCAGATACGGCGAAGTTGGCGGCGCATTGGCCAGCCAGGGGGCGGCACACAATGAGTAGTAATTGACAAAAACAAGAAGACTGTGCTGATAGAGTGGTTAATCGAGAACGGCTACCTGGATTGGGGATAGTGGGCGAGCACAGAGAGGTCCGGCAGAGTTGGCTATGAATCTCGATGCAGAAGTTGGATTCGCTGATGCAATCAAGCATTACAGCTTCTGGCGCAAAATTGCCAACGAGGCTTGCCGAGGATCGTACGACGAACCCGACAGACAAAACGACCACCTGTACTTTCATTCCGAATATTCCGAAAAGCTCAAAAGTGGCCAGAGTGGGTGGGGTCGGGCGACTGGGGAGCTTGGATCATCGACCGGAAGCCGGATTATTTATGTGTATTGAGTTTGCTAAAGCATGAATGAGCGGCACAACGAGACGAGAGCATCAAAGTCTTCTTCTCAAAGTTCTCCGACGCTGCCAATGTATGTCATTATGCGGATCGGAGATAGCGTCCGCGTCGACCTTCGTTTAAGGTCGCAGTTCGTTAAATGGGACGACCGCGGCCCCAACCCGCGGATATTAGTTGAACCCGTGGATCGGTAAGCTATAAGCTTCATGAAGAGCGAATGCCCCACTCCCCAGGATGGCTTTATCGAGGAACATCTGAAACGCTACACATTTGAAGAAGACCGCAGCTCCTACGGATACGCATTCCCCGAAGACCAACCCAGGATGGAAGTCCTTGCGCTGTCATTCGATGAACTGACCACCACTCTCTTGGAGGACATGCCCGAGAGCGTCACGGCTGAGGTCCCGCGTTGGCGACCATAAGAGCCGCCACGGTCGCACTCGACCGGCCGCCGAGCCGTCAACGCCCCCACGCCGTCTGCCCGATAGGGTTGGATATCGGGCACCCGCTGGGTCGCCAGGCAGCACAGCGATCTAGGAGGTTCGGCGATGACTTCCTCTGACCCGGCCAACGCAGACCCCACCGGTCACGTCGACTTGGAGTCGCTGGCCGCTGACGCCAGCGCCGCCCGCGCGATCGAGGGCATGCAGGAAGCCGCCGCCACCCAGGACGACCGCCCGCAACCCCCGGTCGACCTGACCGCCGCTGCCTTCTTCGATGTCGACAACACGCTGGTGCGGGGCTCGTCGGCGGTGCACTTCGGTCGCGGGCTGGCCACCCGCAACTACTTCACCTATCGCGACGTCCTCGGATTCATCTACGCGCAAGCCAAATTCCAGGTGCTCGGCAAGGAGAACAGCAACGACGTCGCCGCCGGCCGGCGCAAGGCGCTCGCTTTCATCGAGGGCCGGTCGGTCGAGCAGCTGGTGGCCCTCGGCGAGGAGATCTACGACGAGATCATCGCCGACAAGATCTGGCCGGGCACCCGCGAGCTCACCCAGATGCACCTCGACGCCGGACAGCAGGTGTGGCTGATCACCGCCACGCCCTACGAACTCGCGGCCACTATCGCGCGACGGCTCGGCCTGACCGGCGCGCTGGGCACGGTGGCCGAATCGATCGACGGCGTGTTCACGGGGCGGCTGGTCGGCGACATCCTGCACGGCACCGGCAAGGCACACGCGGTGCGCTCGCTGGCGATTCGCGAGGGGCTCAACCTGAAACGCTGCACCGCCTACTCCGACAGCTACAACGATGTGCCGATGCTGTCGCTGGTGGGCACCGCGGTGGCCATCAACCCCGACGCCCGGCTGCGCGCCCTGGCCCGCGAACGCGGATGGGAGATTCGCGATTTCCGCACCGCCCGCAAGGCGGCCCGGATCGGGGTGCCGTCGGCGCTGGCGCTGGGCGCCGCCGGTGGTGCGCTGGCCGCTCTGGCCTCCAGACGGCAATCGCGCTGATAAGCTGCGCCGCGCAGACATTTTTGAGCGGAGAGCACAGCGGCATGACAGTCCCCAAAGAAGCCGAAGGACTTATCGGCAGCCATTACCGCGCACCCGACTACTTCGAGGTCGGTCGCGAGAAGATCCGCGAGTTCGCGCTCGCGGTCAAAGACGACCACCCCGCGCACTTCGACGAGAGTGAATCCGCCGCAGCTGGGTACCCCGACATGGTGGCGCCCCTCACGTTCCTCGCGATCGCAGGTCGCCGCGTGCAGCTGGAGATCTTCACCAAGTTCAGCATCCCCATCAACATCGCCAGGGTCATTCACCGCGACCAGAAGTTCAAGTTCCATCGCCCGATCCTGGCCCACGACAGGCTGTATTTCGACACCTATCTAGACTCGGTGATCGAGTCCCACGGCACCGTGCTCGCGGAGATCCGCAGCGAAGTGACCGATGCCGATGGAAAGCCGATTGTCACCAGCGTCGTCACGATGCTGGGGGAGGCCGCACACCAAGAGGCCGACACGGCAGCGACCGCCGCGGCAGTTGCATCCATATCAGCAGGAAAGTTAGGGGCGATATAGATGACGTCACAGGGGGAAACACAGCTCAAACCACCCGTCGAGGCGGTCCGATCCCACTACGACAAGTCGAACGAGTTCTTCAAGCTCTGGCTTGACCCGTCGATGACCTACAGCTGCGGCTACTGGGAAGAGGGCGCCAAGACGCTGGAAGAGGCCCAGTACGCCAAGCGCAAGCTCGCGCTGGACAAGCTGAACCTCGAGCCGGGAATGACGCTGCTCGACATCGGCTGCGGCTGGGGTTCCACCATGCGCCACGCCGTGGAGGAGGACGACGTCGACGTCATCGGCTTGACGCTCAGCGAGAACCAGTACGCCCATTGCGTGGCGGAATTCGACAAGATGGACACCCCCCGCCGCAAAGAGGTGCGGATCCAGGGATGGGAGGAATTCCCCGACGAGCCGATCGACCGCATCGTGTCGCTGGGCGCGTTCGAGCACTTCGCCGACGGCGCCGGTGACGCCGGGTACGAGCGCTACGCCACCTTCTTCAAGAAGTACTACGACCTGCTGCCCGACGACGGCCGCATGCTGCTGCACTCGATCGTGGTGCCGACCCGCGAAGAGGGCAACGCGATGGGCTTGAAGGTGAACATGACCCTGCTGCGGTTCATCAGCTTCATCCTCAAGGAGATCTACCCGGGCGGGAAGCTGCCGCAGGTCAACCTGGTGGACAAGTACGCCACCGACGCGGGTTTCAAGATCGAGCGGCGCCACTTCATCGGAAAGAACTACGTCCCGACGCTGACCGCCTGGGGCGACGCGCTCGAGGCGCACAAGGAAGAGGCGATCGCCCTCAAGGGTCAGGAGACCTACGACATCTACCTCAAGTACTTGCGGGGCTGCGCCGAGCTGTTCCGCGACGGCTACACCAACGTCTGCCAGTTCACCATGGTCAAGTAGGCCGGCCAGCGTCGAGTTGTTGGGCCGAAAAACGGCTTAATCGCCCAACAACTCGACGTCCGGCGGGTAAGCCGAAGAACTCAGCCGAAGAAGATGTTGCGGCGGCCGGCCAGCAGCCGGTACAGCGTCTGCTGGATGGTCTCGCGCACCTGGTCGGTCAGCTCGAAGGTGACCATCGGGTCGTCGGCGTCGGAGGCCGCGTAATCGCCGGTGTAGATCGGCTCACCGAACGCGATGTGCCACTTCGACGGCAGTGGCACCAACCCCATCGGCCCGGCCAACGGGAAGAGCGGCGTGACCGGGAAGTAGGGAAGCCCGAACAGCCGGGCCAGCAGCTTGACGTCGGTCAGCATCGGGTAGATCTCCTCGGACCCGATGATCGAGCACGGGATGATCGGCGCCTTGGTCCGCAACGCGGCAGTGACGAACCCGCCGCGGCCGAACCGCTGCAGCCGGTAGCGGTCCTCGAACCGCTTGCCCAGCCCCTTGTAGCCCTCCGGGAACACGGCGGTCAGCGCACCGGCTGCCAGCAGCCGGTGCGCGTCGGTGGTGCAGGCCATGGTGTGGCCGGCCTTACGGGCCGCCTCGCCCACCACCGGCAGGTCGAACACCATGTCGGCGGCCAGCAGCCGCAGGTTCCGGTGCGCGGGGTGCTCGTCGTGCACGGCCACCGACAACATCAGCCCGTCGAACGGCAACACCCCGGCGTGATTGGCCACCACCAGGGCGGCGCCCTCGGCGGGCAGGTTCTCGATGCCGCTCACCTCGACCCGGAACCAGGACCGGAAGAAGACCCGCAGCAGGGGCCGCACGATCGCGCTGTTGAAATGCGGGTCAAAGCCGAACTCGTCGACGCTGTAGTCACCGGTGAGGCGCTGACGCAGGAACCCGGCGACCGCGGCGACCCGCTGGGCCAGCTCGTTGAGCGGCGCCTCCGGCGACGACGCGCCGGCCGCGCGGCGGTGATCATCGATCTCGCGGACCACCGCGGCGATCTGCTCGGCGGATGCGCGGCCGCTGGGATCGGACAGCAGCGAAGGATGCTGGCGAGCTGACTCGGCCCGTTGATCGGCTCTCCGACGCGCCGCTACCCGACCCCGATTCGTGTGCAGTGGAATGACATTCGCTCTGGTTTCACCCGCCACGATACCTACCTGACCCCACCCCACGGAATTGGATTTCGGCTACCCCAGCGCTGGGCCAGGGCTATGGCGCGACTCTCCAGGGAGAGTACCCGATCTGGATCGATTATGGGAGTCAGGCCGCGGCCGCGAACGTAGTCGTCGAAGGCCTCCGCGGTCGTCCATTTCGGCTGGTAGCCAAGCTCTGAGCGCATCCGGCTGGTGTCCATCACGCGGCCGTAGCTCAAATAATCGAACTGATCGCGACTGATCTCGTTGTAGCGGTTGGCGCGCCGCAACGAGTCCAGCGCCCAGACGCCGAAACCCGGTACCGGCAAAGGAATCCGGCCGGCCCGCCGGATCGCCTGCGAGAGCATGATGATGCCGTCGGCGCCGATGTTGAAGGTGCCGGCCTTGCCGGCCATCGCCGCGCGCTCCAGCGCGCCCAGCGCGTCCTGCTCGTGCAGCAGCTGCAGCCGCGCGTCCCGGCCGAGAATGGTCGGCACCAACGGGCCGGCCAGATAGCGCGACAGGGTGGTGCCCATCGCCGGGCCGATCATGTTGGCCAGCCGCAGGATCGTGACCGCGATGTCGGGCCGGCGCCGCCCCAGACCGCGCGCATAAGCCTCGATGTCCAGGCTGTCCTTGGCGAAGCCGGCCCGGAACGGCCGGCGGCTGGTGCTGTCCTCGGTGAACATCACCGGGTCGTGCGCACTGGAGCCGTACACCTCCGACGTCGACTTGAGCACCACCCGGCGCACCGACGGCGCCTTCTGGCAGGCGGCGAACAGCTGCATCGCGCCCATCACGTTGATCTCTTTGAGCGCCGCGGTGCCGCCGGACCGGGGCGCGTACGACGCGGCCGCCGCGTGCACCACGGTGTCGACGTCGCCGTTGCGAATCACCTTGGCTATGAAGGGATTACGGATGTCGGCGCGGACGAACTCGGCGCGACCCATTCGGCGCAGCATGTCCTTGCTCGGGGCGATCGCGTCCACCGCGATGACCCCTTTTACCATCGGGTTCTGCGCCAGGCGAGCGGTCAGGTAGCCGCCGAGGAACCGGCAGGCGCCGGTGACCAACACGATTTTGGGGTAGTGCACCGTGTTGCCGGCGGTGTCGTCCGGTCCGGAATTGTGCCCATTCGACGGATCCACCCGAACAGCCTAACGGCCGGGCGGGGCGGCGGCACCGGGCCGCCGACGGAGTTACTTGCCGAGTTTTCTGCGCTGCACCCGAGTGCGACGCAGCAGCTTGCGGTGCTTCTTCTTCGACATACGCTTGCGCCGCTTCTTGATTACTGAACCCATAACTCCGCTATCTGACCGTGGCCTGCTTCAAAGATTGGACCCGGACACTTTACCCGGCCGGATGCATCGAACACCAAACCGGAGTCGGGTGACCGCGCCCGCGCAGGACCGGTACCCGCCGCGCCGTCGTCGGGCTCAGCCGGCGTCGAAGTAGGACGTCTCCAGCGTGTCGTGGACGGCCTTGGCGTGCACCCGAAACGACCGCCCCACCCGCACCGCGGGCAGTTCGCCGTTGTGCACCAACCGGTAGACCGTCATCTTGGAGACCCGCATCAACGCGGCCACCTCGGCGACGGTGAGAAATTGCGTCCTGCCCTGCTGGCCGTCGCCGGAACCGGCGTCCCGTGCCTTACCTGCAGAATCTCGCGCTGATGGCCCGTTCGTAGACGTCATCGCAACCCAATCGTGTCAGGCACGCGCATGCCAGCGGCTTCCCCTCCGCTGGCACCGACACGCGCTTACACAAGGAGAATAGCGGGACTAATGGGGTTACTGGTACTGGTGGGGGACAATCAGTTCAAATTCTTGGATTACTCCGATGTAATCCTTAGCTGCTCAGAGCGTATTTTGGCGGCCTGGACGGCTGCGTCGACGGCCGCCCGCAGGCCCCCCCGCTCCAGCTCGCGCAGGCCGGCCGCGGTGGTGCCGCCCGGGGACGTCACCGTGGCCCGCAGCTGGGTGGCGGTGGCGTCCATCCGCTCCAGCAGCATCGCGGCCGAGCCGGCCATGGTCTGGGCGGTCAGGTCGGCGGCCACCTCGCGGCTCAGGCCCGCGGCCACCCCGGCGTCCACCAGGGCCTCCACCAGCAGGAAGAAATACGCCGGTCCGGAGCCGGACAGGGCGGTGACGGCGTCCATCTGGCTCTCCGGCACGCTCAGCACGCCCCCGACCGAGTCGAACAGCGCCGAGACGCCCTCGAGCTGCGGGGCGGTGACAAAGCGGCCCTTGGCCAGCGCGGTAACCCCGGCGCCGACCAGCGCGGCCGCGTTCGGCATGGCCCGCACCACCGGTGTCCCGGCCGGCAGCCGGGATTCGAAGTAGCCGATGGTGACCCCGGCGGCGACCGTGACGAACACCTGCTCGGCGGTGTCGCTCTCGGCCTGGCCGGCGGCGCGGGCGATCTCGGACATCACCGACTCGACGTCAGCCGGTTTCACCGCGACCACGACGAACGACGCGTTTTCCACCGCGTCGGCCACCGAGGTGATCAGCACCGAGTAGGTGTCGGCCAGATATTTAGCGCGCTCGGGAACCCGCTCGACCACCACCAGGTCCTTGACCTGCCGGCCCGCCCGCAGCAGACCCGACAGCAGGGCCTCCCCGATGCTGCCGCCACCGATGATCGCGATTCTTGCCATGCCGGACAGCATCGCAGACACCGCCGGCTAAGGAGCGGCAGGGACCAGGGCCAGCTGGCGGGCCTGCACCACCAGGCGGCCCAGGCTGTCGACGACGGTGTGGTCCTCGTCGAACCAGTCGTGCCCGATCTCGGTGCAGGTCGCGATGATGCGCAGCCAGCCGTCGGCCGGCAGGCCCCGCAGAAACGCGGTGAGCTGGATCGTCGGCGCCCAGCCGGTGCGGTCCACGGCGAAGGTGACCGGCGCCGACAGGTCGCCGCACATCAGCGCGAACAGCGCGTCCGGCGCCACCCCGCGGGGGCGTGCCCACATCTGGATCACCGGCGGTCGCCCGTCGGCGCGGTGCTGCATCGTCGACAACGCCGGCCGCACGTCGCATCCCTCGCCCAGATTCACCAGGCCGGCCAGCGGGCGCCCGGGCCCGATCGGTTCAATGTCGTCGGGCGGTTCGGGCGGCATCAGAGCCGGCACCGGGTTGGCCGACAGCAGCGGCTTGGCGCTTGCCGCCGATCCGTCGGCCGGAAAGTGCTCCGGCTCACCGAGATTGACGACAGCGTGCACGGCAGTCCGCTCACCTTGGGTGAGCTCGACGTCGACCGCGCTGATCCGCCGGCCGCGCTTGCGGATCGACGTCACCAACCGCATCGACCCCGGATCGGGCGCCCACAGGAAGCTGGCCGACACCGCCACGGGCTGCTGGCCCGATTCCGGCCCGCCGGCGCAGGCGGTGCGGGCGGCGTTGGCGCACAGCGCCAGCATCGCGCCGCCGTGCACCTTGGGACCGATGGTCCAACGCTTGTCGAGCTCACTATCGTAGACGCCGGATCCGGCCTCCCGCAACGTCATTGCGGTGGTGAATAGCGCGTTCATGAACTCGGGGGTCTCCTGGGTGGTCAGCGCAGCAGATGGGTGCGGGCGAACTGTAGCGATTCGGCGAGCATCGCCTCCCGCTCAGTGGCGCTGCGCGCGCTGGACGTCGACACCTCGAGGATGACGTGGCCGGCGAAATGGCCGGCGGCCAGCATCTGGCACACCTCGGCGGTGGGCTGGGTGCCGCGGCCGGGCACCAGATGTTCGTCGGCGGGCAGCCCGTTGCCGTCGCACAGGTGCAGGTGCACCAGGCCGTTGCCCATCCGCCGCGCCATGTCCAGCGAATCGGTGCCGGCCGTCGCGGTGTGGGACAGGTCCAGCGTGTAGTGGGCGTGGTGGCCGTCCAGCGGGTCGTAGGACGGCGCGAACGCCGAGATCGCCGGGCCGGGACCGCCGCCGCGGCGGCGCATGCGTTCCAGCGACTGGCCCGCTCCGAAAAACCGGTCCGCCCGGAACGGGAACATGTTCTCCACCGCGATCATCACGTCGCTGGCCGCCTCCAGCGTCGCGACCTGCTCGGTGAACCCCTCGGCGTACCGCCGCTGCCAGCGGAACGGCGGATGCACGACGGCGGTCTGCGCGCCCAGTTGTTCGGCGGCGCGCACGCTGCGGTCGAGCTTGGGGATCGGGTTGGCGCCCCACACCCGCTGCGAGATCAGTAGGCACGGCGCGTGCACGGACAACACCGGCACCCGATAGCGCCGGGACAGCTTCTTGACGGCCGCGATGTCCTGGCTGACCGACTCGGCCCACACCATTAGCTCCACCCCGTCGTAGCCGAGCCGGGCCGCGTATTCGAACGCGGCCTCGGCCCGCAAAGGATACACCGAAGCCGTGGACAGGCCTACTTTGATGGCAGGACGCACTGTCTGTCGGTGCCGCTAGCCCGACTGCAGCGACAGCACCAAAGGCCCCAGGGTGATCAACGCACCCACCGCGACCGCGATCAACGTGCTGGCGATGTCCTCGGTCTTGCGCACCACCCGCACCCCGACCACCAGGCCGAGGATGACCAGCACCGAGAGCACCAGGGCCACGATGCTGTTCCAGCGCCACAGCTGGTCGAAGGCCACGAACAGCCCGGCGCCGAACGCGACGGCCAGAATCGATTGCAGCACAACCACACTGCCGCGCCAGATCGCCTCGAGCCTGCCGGGCGCCGGGTGTGCCGCCTCGGCGTCCTCGTCCTCGAGGTGCGCCGCGTCGAGGTCCTCGTCGGTCAGCGTCGCGGCATCCGCGTGGTCATCGTCGAGATCCTCGTCGAGCGCCGAATCCGATTGCAGATACGAGCGCACGTACGCGGAGTCCTCCAACGCCGGTTCGGCCTCGCGCACCTCGGAGTCCATCACGTCCACCGGAATGTCGGCGTAGTGGTCCATCGGGTCGGGGCTCATGTCCTCGGCGCCTGAGGATCGCCGGCCGGCGCCGTTGGCGGACGGGCCCGGCTCGGGCAGCGGCCGCGGGTAGGCGCTGCGCTCGGGGCCGGGGGCGCGCTTGGGCTGCGGCGGCGACTTGGGCCAGCGCGCCTCGGGCTCGGACCAGTAGGGGGCCTTGGGCTCGTCTTCAGCTACCGGTTCGGCGGGTTCGGCCACGGGTTGGGCGGGTACGGCCGTGTCGACGGTGTCGGTGGCGCCGGGTTGGTCGTCGGGCTCGTCGGCACGGATGACCGGGATCTCGCCGGTGAGCTCGGCCACGGTCACCGCGTCGCTGTCGCCGCGCCGCCGGCGACGCCGCCGGGTGACCGCCGGGGCGCCGATGGTTCCGTTTCTGGCCAGCAATTCGGCAACCGGGATCGGCCGAGTGCCCGGGCTCTCGGTCTCGGAATGCGGTCCGGTCATGGTTTGTCGCCTCTCGATCGGTTCTGATTCCGATCAACTACCTGACCTCCAGCATTACGCACGGACGGCTCCATGAGGGCCGTTCCGTCGACTTCGCTGTCGAGTTTGCGCAAGATGAGACCTTCCCGTAACGCCCACGGGCAGATATCCACCGATTCGATCGACAGCGCTCGCATGCTCGCCTCCGCCACCAAAGCGCCCGCCACGATCTGCGGCGCCCGCTCGGCGCTCACTCCTTCCAGTTCGGCCCGGTCAGCGGTCGTCATCCTAGAGATGAAAGATATGAGTTGCCTGAGGCCGTTTGCTGTCAGCGTCCTTTTGACCCGCGGTCCGGCGCCGGACGGCGCCGCCCCGGTGAGCCGCGCCAGCGAGCGAAACGTCTTCGACGTCGCCACCGTGAGGTCCGGGGTTCCGGCCTCCAGGATGTTTTCGCTGGCCTCGGCAAGCTCGGCGTCCAGCCAGTCCCGCAGCATTGCCACCCGGCGCCGGCCGGGAGGATCGTCGGGCAGCCATTCGCGGGTCAGCCGGCCCGCGCCCAGCGGCAGCGACAACGCCACCTCGGGCTCCTCGTCCAGGCCGCTGGACATCTCCAGCGAGCCGCCGCCGATGTCGAGGTTGATGATCCGGCCCGCGCTCCACCCGTACCAGCGGCGCACCGCCAGGAACGTCAGCCGGGACTCGTCGACCCCGGTCAGCACCCGCAGCTCGACGCCGGTCTCCTTGCGGACCCGGTTCAACACTTCCTCGGAGTTGCCCGCCTCCCGCACCGCCGAGGTGGCGAACGCCATCAGCTCCTCGCAGCCCGAACTGTCGGCGATCTTGGCGAATTCGTCGATGGTCGAGATCAGCTTCTCGGCGCCGCGCTTGGTGATCTTGCCGGCGCTGTCGGTGGCCTCAGCCAGCCGCAGGGTGGCTTTCGTCGAACTCATCGGGGTCGGATGGCCACCCCGGTGGGCATCGACCACCAGCAGATGCACCGTGTTGCTACCCACGTCGAGCACGCCCAATCGCACGCCAACAACCTAACGGTGCCCCGATCGCCCCGCGTCGCGCGACCCGGTCAATCGCCGTGATCAGAGCCATACCGGGCCCGAGTGTCAGCGGCTCGGCGAGACCGCATCTTCATCTAACGTGGACGACGTGGCGAATTCGCACCCGCAACCGGGACAACCCGGGCAAGAGGTTGAGCTGGATTTCGCCCGCGAATGGGTGGAGTTCTACGATCCCGACAACCCCGAGCACCTGACCGCCGCCGACCTGACCTGGTTGCTGTCGCGGTGGACGTGCGTGTTCGGCACGCCGGCCTGCCAGGGCACCGTGGCGGGCCGCCCCGACGACGGGTGCTGCTCGCACGGGGCGTTCCTGTCCGACGACGACGACCGCGCCCGGCTGGACGACGCGGTCAAGCAGCTGACCGACGACGACTGGCAGTTCCGCGAAAAAGGCTTGGGCCGCAAGGGTTATCTGGAGCTCGACGAACACGACGGCCAGCCGCAGTACCGCACACGCAAGCACAAGGACGCCTGCATCTTCCTGAACCGGCCGGGTTTCGCCGGAGGTGTCGGGTGCGCGCTGCACAGCAAGGCGCTCAAGCTCGGCGTGCCGCCGCTGACCATGAAGCCCGACGTCTGCTGGCAGTTGCCGATCCGGCGCAGCCAGGAGTGGGTGACCCGGCCCGACGGCACCGAGATCCTCAAGACCTGGGTCACCGAATACGACCGCCGCGGTTGGGGTTCCGGCGGCGCGGACCTGCATTGGTACTGCACCGGTGATCCGGCCGCTCACGTCAGCGCCACCCAGGTGTGGGAAAGCCTGGCCGACGAGCTCACCGAGATGCTGGGCGCCAAGGCGTACGCGGAGCTGGCCGCAATGTGCAAGCGCCGCAGCAAGTTAGGGCTCATCGCGGTGCACCCGGCGACCCGGATCGCCGAGTAGCCGCGACGTCGGTCCTGTGGTGGACGACGAGAAGCGATCGGCCGCCGCCCCGCGCTGGCGCGGCCGGCCGGGGCGCCTCGAGGTCTGGTACGCCACCCTGTCCGATCCGCGCACCGGCGCGGGATTGTGGGTCCATTGCGAGACCGTGGCCCCGCTGCGCGGCGCCGCCTACGGGCACGGCTGGGCCACCTGGTTTCCGCCCGCCGGGCCGCCGCACACCGGCCGGTTCGGGCCGGTGCCCGCGCACCCCGCCACCGGGCGCAGACTGGTTCACCTGCGCGGGCGTTCGGGTGGCCGACGAGCAGCTGAGCGGGCGGCCCGGAGCGCTGGCCTGGGAGCCTGTCCCGGACGGACCCCACGCGCCCGCTGTGGACGTTCCCGCGACTCGCGTGGGAGCGTGAGCTGCTGCCCGGCGCGCAGGTGGTGCTCGCCCCCACCGCCGAGTTCACCGGCCGGTTGCACCTCGACGGTGCCCCCGTGCGCGTCGAGGGGTGGCGTGGCGGCGTCGCCCACATCTACGGGCACGGCAACGCCCGCCGCTGGGGGTGGATGCATGCCGACCTCGGCGGCGGCGACGTCCTCGAGGTGGTTTCCGTGGTGTCGCACAAGCCCGGGCTGCGCCACCTCGCGCCGCTGGCTTTCGTGCGCTTCCGGCTCGACGGAAACGATTGGCCCGCAATCGTTTTTCCGTCGCTGCGGATGCGGACGCGATTGCAGCTGCCGCACTGGCAGCTGGCGGGCCGGATCGGCAGGCGTCGAGTGTGCATCCGGGCCGACCTGCCGCCGGAGCGCTGCGTGAGCCTGGGCTACACCGATCCCGATGGCGGCACCGCGGTGTGCACCAACACCGAACGGGCCGACATCCGCGTCGAGATCGACGACCGGCGGTGGTCGGTGCTCGGGCACGCCGAAGTGGGGCTACGCGGCACCGAGGCACCCGCCGTCAACGAGCGGATCCTGGCGTGACGCCGGTCCCGGATTTCATCGTCGAGCTTCGCCGGCAGATCGGCCATGCGCCGCTGTGGTTGCCCGGCATCACGGCCGTCACCATCCGCGGTCGAAAGGTGTTGCTGGTCAAGCGATCCGACAATGGCGCCTGGACGGCCGTAACGGGCATCGTGGAGCCGGGTGAGAATCCGGCCGACTGCGCCGCTCGCGAAGTGCGCGAGGAAACGGGGGTCAGCGCGCGGGCCACCCGGCTGGCGTGGGTGCACGTGACCCGGCCGGCCATCCACGCCAACGGCGACCACGCCCAGTACCTGGATCACGTGTTCCGGATGGAGTGGCTGTCCGGGGAGCCCTTCCCCGCCGACGACGAGAGCACCGCCGCCGCGTGGTTCGACCTCGACGAGCTTCCGCCGATGACGGCGGACATGCGTCGGCGTATCACGTTGAGCGCCAACGACGATGAGCGGACCGTCTTCGACATCGACGGTCCGCCCCCGGCACGCCCGTCGGGCTAGTTAGCCTTCCAGCTTGTAGCCCAGCCCGCGCACCGTCACCAGGTGCACCGGGTTGGCCGGGTCGGCTTCGATCTTGGAGCGCAGCCGCTTGACGTGCACGTCGAGCGTCTTGGTGTCGCCGACGTAGTCGGCGCCCCACACCCGGTCGATCAGCTGGCCGCGAGTCAGCACCCGGCCGCTGTTGCGCATCAGGTACTCGAGCAGGTCGAATTCCTTGAGCGGCAACGTGATCGTGTCACCGTTGACCGAGACGACGTGGCGTTCGACGTCCATCCGCACCGGGCCGGATTCGAGCACGCCGTCGCTGATCTCGGAGTCGTCGTCACCGCCGCGGCGCAGCACCGCCCGGATCCGCGCGATCAGCTCCCGCGCCGAATACGGTTTGGTCACATAGTCATCGGCGCCGAGCTCGAGGCCGACGACCTTGTCGATCTCGCTGTCCCGGGCGGTCACCATGATCACCGGCACGCTGGAACGCGCGCGCAACTGTTTGCAGACGTCGGTGCCCGACATCCCGGGGAGCATCAGGTCGAGCAGCACGATGTCGGCGCCGGCCCGATCGAACTCGGCGAGCGCTGCGGTCCCGTCGGTCACCACGGTGGCCTCGAAGCCCTCCTTGCGGAGCAGGAAGGCCAGCGGGTCGGCCAACGACTCCTCGTCCTCGACAATCAGCACACTGGTCATCGGCGCGATTCCTCCTCATCGCTACGCTCTGCATCGTCATACGCGCGGGTCATCGGCTTAGTTCTTCCTCTCGTTGGGAACGGTTGGGCCGCACCTCACGACCCTGCGGCTGCTCGGATTCACCGTCGCCCCGATACGACGCCACGGCCGCCGGAATGGACAGGGTGAATGTCGATCCGGTGCCCGGCTTGCTCCACACCCCGATGGTGCCGTTGTGATTGGCCGCGACGTGCTTGACGATGGCCAGGCCCAGGCCGCTGCCGCCGGTGGCGCGTGAGCGCGCCTTGTCCCCCCGGAAGAACCGCTCGAAAACCCGCTCCTGATCCTCCAGCGCGATGCCGATGCCGCGGTCGGTGACGGCGATCTCGATGTTGTCGCCGCGGCGGCGACGGCTGATCGACACCGGCGAGCCCGGCGGCGAATAGGCGATGGCATTGGACACCAGGTTCGCCAACGCGGTGACCAACAGCGTCTCGTCGCCCAGCACCCGCAAACCGCTGGGGGCGTCGGTCCGGACCTCGATGTTGGCGCTGTCGGCCGCCACCTTGTGGCGCGAAATCGCTTCGTTCACAACACTATCCACGTCGACCTCGGTGACGTTGGTCAACCGCTCAGCCCCCTGCAGCCGGGACAGCTCGATCAGCTCGGCAACCATGTCACCCAGCCGGTTGGCCTCGACCAGCACCTTCTCGGCGAACCGGCGCACCGTCTCGGAGTCGTCGGCCGACGCCAGCAGCGCCTCGGCGAGCAGCGCCATCGCCCCCACCGGCGTCTTGAGCTCGTGGCTGACGTTGGCCACGAAGTCGCGCCGGGTCGCCTCCATCCGGGCATAGTCGGACTGGTCGTGGGCGAACACCACGGCGAACCGGCGGTCTTCCTCGCTGAGCAACCACGCCTGCCCGTGCACCGACAGCCCGGACCGGCCGCCCGACCGTTTTGCCGGCCGCAGGTCGAATTCCAAGTCGACACCGGTCAGCGCCTGCTGCGCGGCCTCCCAGGCCTGGTCATCGAGCTGGCGGTCGCGCACCAGGCCCAGCTCCTTGGCCCGGTCGTTGAGGTAGACGACGTCGCGGTGGGCGTCCACCACCGCCGCGCCCAGCGGCATCAGCGCCACGATGCGTTCCAGCATCTGCGCGACGGTGATCCCGGTCCATTCGGTGCTGATCCGCTGGCGGCGCTGCGCCGCCCGCGGGGACAACCGGGTCCCGACCGCCACACCTGCGGCCAGTGCCAGCACGGACAAGACCCCGGCCAGCAACAGTGCCGAGAACACAGTCACATAACAAATCCTACAAATCTTCCTGAACGCTGCCCTAGCGGAACGAGGCCAAAATCGGACAAGTCACACCTTGCATAACAGGTGTTCTGCTTCCGTTCACGTGTTGTTTGGCAAATGGGGCTTTCGGCGCACCCCTGGGCAGCCACCCGACAGGCTTCGACGCCTCAGCCGCGCCCTTGGCTGGCAACCGCGGCGGCGCCGGCGGCGGCCGCCTCGGGGTCGAGGTAGGTGCCGCCGGGAACCAGCGGCCGCAGCCGGGCGTCCAAGTCGTAGCGCAGCGGAATGCCGGTCGGGATGTTCAGCCCCACGACGTCGTCGGACATCTGATCGAGGTGCTTGACCAGGGCGCGCAGCGAGTTGCCGTGCGCGACGATCAGCACCGTCTTGCCGCTGCGCAGGTCCGGGACGATGACGTCCGTGAAGTACGGCAGGAACCGGACGACCACGTCGGCCAGGCACTCGGTCAGCGGCCCGCCGCCGATGTCGGCGTAGCGCGGATCGGCGTCCTGGCTGTAGGTGCTGCCCCGCTCGATCGGCGGCGGCGGCGTGTCATAGCTGCGCCGCCAGGCCATGAACTGCTCCTCGCCGTAGCGCGCCTTCGTCTCGGCCTTGTCCAGGCCCTGCAGCGCCCCGTAGTGGCGTTCGTTGAGCCGCCAACTGCGCCGCACCGGGATCCACAGCCGGTCCGCGGCGTCCAGGGCCAGATGCGCGGTGGTGATCGCGCGGCGCAGCAGCGACGTGTAGAGCACGTCGGGCAGCAGGCCCTGCTCGGCCAGCAGCTCACCGCTGCGCACCGCCTCGGCGCGGCCCTTGTCGGTCAGCCCGACGTCCACCCAACCGGTGAACAGGTTCACCGAGTTCCATTCGCTTTCGCCGTGGCGCAGTAGTACCAGCGTGGCAGTCTCACCCATGCCGGTTAGTCTCTCACGCACCCCGAAAAGCGCTGCCGGGCGTGGCCACCCGGGCTAACCCTCGTCGTCGTCGATCAGATGCGCAAAGGCCTGCAGGTTCTTCAGCGACTCGCCGCGCGACACCCGCCACTCCCACTCTTTCTGGATCGACGAGCGAAAACCCAACTCCAGCAACGTGTTGAAGTCCGAGTCCACCGCTTCGAGCACTTGCCCGAGCACCCGGTCGATCTCGTCGCCGCTGACCGACGCCAGCGACATGCGGCCCACCAGGTAGATGTCGCCGACGTTGTCCAAGGTGTAGGCCACGCCGTAGAGGCGGCGGTTGCGTTTGAGCAGGAACCGGTACACGCCCTCGTGGTTCTCGTCCGGTTTGCGGCACACGAACGCCTCGACCCGCACCGAGTGCTCGCCGACGCTCAAGATGGTGTTGGTCTTGAGCTTGCGCTCGCCGGGCAGTTCCACCACCAGGCCCGACGGACCGCCATGCGCCCCAGCATGTTTCGAGTAGGTCAGGCCGCTGGCCTGCAGCGTGTCCTCGATCACCCGCTCGACGGTGGCGCTCATGCGCCCACCCCCCGGCGCTCGGTCGTGTACTCGCGGATCGCGCGCCAGTAGCTGGCCAGCAGCGCGTCGGTGGTGTGGTCCCAGGAGAAGGTGGCGGCATGCGCGGCCGCCGCGCGGCTCATCGCCGCGGCCGCCGGGGCGGGTGCGCGCAGCAGCCCGGCCAGCGCGTCGGCCCAGTGGTCGACGTCGTGCCCGGCCACCAGGGTGCCGGTGACGCCGTCGCGCACGGCCACCGGCAACCCGCCGACCGCGGCCGCGGCCACCGGGGTGCCGCACGCCTGCGCCTCCAGCGCCACCAGGCCGAAGGACTCCGAATAGCTCGGCACCGCAACGAGATTGGCCGCCTGGAACAGCGTGGCCAGGTTCGGGCGGGACTGCGGGGGCAGGAACGTGACCCGCGAGGAGATGCCGAGTTCGTCGGCCAGCCGGGCCAATCCGTCCGGGGAGGCCAGGCCGGTGCCCGACGGCCCGCCGGCCACCACGACGCGCACCCGGGGCAGTTTCGCGGCGGCACGCAACACGATGTCGGGGGCCTTCAGCGGCTGGATGCGGCCGACGAACGCCACGATATCCTCGTCGAGCGGCAGCCCCAGCGCGGCCCGGGCGGCGCGGCGGTCGCCGGGCCGGAACACGTCGAGGTCCACCCCGGGATGCACGACGTCGATCCTGGCCGGGTCGGCGTGGTGGATCGAAATCAGTTGCCGCGCTTCGTCGTCGGTGTTGACGATCAGCCGGTCAGCCTCGTCCACCACCTGCTGCTCGCCCACCGTGCGCAGCGGAGGCTCGGGCGAATCCCCTTGCGCCAGCGCGGCATTCTTCACCGCGGCCAGGGTGTGCGCGGTGTGCACCAGCGGCACCGCCCAGCGGTCGCGCGCCAGCCAGCCGACCTGACCGGACAGCCAGTAGTGCGAGTGCACGATGTCGTAGTAACCCGGCTCGTGCGACGCTTCGGCGCGCAGCACCCCGGCCGCGAACGCGCACAGCTGGGTGGGCAGATCGTATTTGTCCAGGCCCTCGAATGGCCCGGCCACCACGTTGCGCACCAGCACGCCGGGCGCCACCCGCTGCACCGGCGGGTCGGCCGAGGCGGTCGCCCGGGTGAAGATCTCCACCTCGATGCCGCGGCGTGCCAGGTGCAGGGCGGTCTGCAGCACGTAGACGTTCATGCCACCCGCGTCGCCGGTGCCGGGCTGGGCCAGTGGGGAGGTGTGGACCGCCAGCACGGCGACCCGGCGCAGCTCATTCAGCCGGAAAACGTCATCGTGCCGCACTCTGTCATCTTTACAGGATGGTTCGCCGCCGGGCCCAAGTGCGCAGCACACGGCGGCGTCGGGTCAGGCCGATGACTCGTCCCGCGCGACCTCGCGCAGCCGGGCGTCCAGCGCCCCGGCCCGCCGCATCGCGCTCAGCGGGTCGGCGTACAGCCCGCTCAGCGACACCGTTCCTGCGCCGGCCTCCTGCACCCGGTTGCCGAAGGCGGTGAGCCGGATGTCGCGCGGCCCCAGCACCGAGTGCGCCGCGAACGCCGCCTCCACCTGCTCCATCGCCTCGGGGTACTCGGTGAAGGCCTGCCCGCCGACCACCAGCTCGTCGGGGTTGAGCATGTCGCGCAGCAGCGCCACCGCCTCGCCGAGCACGCGGCCCCGCTCCGCGAGCAGCTCCTTGGCCTGCTCGTTGCCGGCCCGGGCCACCCGCAGCAGGTCGGCGATCCCGGCGGCGGATCCGCTGGCCCGGTTCGCCGGGGCGAACGGCAGGATGCGCAGCTGGCGGGCGACCGCCACCACGGCCTCGTCGCTGACGGTCGATTCCAGCTGCCCGGTGCCGCCGAGCAGCTCGGAGTGCGCCGGCAGGGTCGCGATGGTGCCCGGGCCGCTGGTCGGCACGTGCACCCGCCCGCCGATCACCAGCGCATAGCCGACGGTCTCGCGGGCATACACGTACAGGCTGGTCGGCGAGCTGGGCAGGAACCGTCGCATGCCCAGCAGCAGCTCAGCACCGGCCATGGCGTCCACGTGGGAGGCCACTGAGACGGGCAGGCCCAGCGCGTCGGCCAGCACCTGGCCGACCGGCGCCTGCCGCCAGCCCAGCCACGGGTGGTCCACCTGACCGGTGGCGCTGTCGACAGTGCCACCGATCGCGACGCCGATCCACAGCGGCCGCCGGCGGTGCCAGCGCCGCAGGTAGCGACGTGCGCTGTCGGCCAGCGACGCCAGCGCGGGCCCGGCCGGGTTGCGCGGCGTGGGCGTCTCGACCGTGTCCAGGGTGCGGCCGAACAGGTCGGTGGCCACGATGCTGGTGGTCCGCGCGCCGATGTGGATGCCCAGCGTCACGAACGGCTCGTGGTTGACCTCCACCGGCACCCGCGGGCGCCCGATGGCGCCGGAGACGGCCAGATCGGCGCGCTCGCGCAGCAGGCCGGCCTCCAGCAGCGCGATGACCTGGCGGTTGACCGTGGCGATGCTCAGCGAGGTGACGTTGGCGATGACGTCACGGCCGACGAGTCCGCGCAGCCGGACGGCCCGGAAGACGGAGGCCGCCGCGGATTCGGGGATGTGCAGTGCTGGCGGCACGATCTGCCGCCGCACCGCGCGGTGGGGCTTGGGGCCGGGCGCGTGGCCCACGGCGCGACCGGGCGAATGATGGGGATGGGTGAGGGTATTCGTGCGCACGAGCGTCCTTTGTCCGAATTTTGCTGGCCGTCTTGGCCACACCTGGCATGGGGTCAGGAGCGGCAAAGTGCGCAGCAACAACACGCACCCGCCGCGCACAGACACGCGGCGGTGGTGATGTTGGACAGAGCGCTGAGGTGCACACGCAAAATTTAGCACGTTCACTAAGGTTGTTTCGATGGTTGGAACTGGCAGGAACGAACGCGTCACGGTGGTCACCGGGGCCAGCTCGGGAATCGGCGAGGCAACCGCCCGAACCCTGGCTGCACAGGGCTTTCACGTCGTCGCGGTGGCGCGGCGGGCCGAGCGGATCCACGCCTTGGCCAACGAGATCGGCGGTACCGCCATTGTGACCGATGTCACAGACGACGCCGCGGTGGCGGCGCTGGCGAGCAAATTGAGCCGGGTCGACGTGCTGGTCAACAACGCCGGCGGGGCCCGCGGCCTGGAACCGGTCGCCGAGGCCGACCTCGAGCACTGGCGGTGGACGTGGGAGACTAACGTGATCGGCACGCTGCGGGTCACCCGCGCGCTGCTGCCCAAGCTGGTCGATTCCGGCGACGGGCTGATCGTCACCGTGACTTCCGTTGCGGCACTTGAGGTTTACGACGGCGGCTCCGGCTACACGGCTGCCAAGCACGGGCAGGGGGCGTTGCACCGCACGCTGCGCGGCGAGCTGCTGGGCAAGCCGGTGCGGCTGACCGAGATCGCCCCGGGCGCAGTGGAAACCGAGTTCTCGCTGGTGCGCTTCGGCGGCGACCAACAACGCGCCGATGCCGTCTACACCGGCATCACCCCGCTTGTGGCGGCCGACGTGGCCGAGGTGATCGGGTTCGTCGCGTCACGACCGGCGCACGTCAACCTGGATCTGATCGTGATGAAGCCGCGCGATCAGGCGTCGGCCAGCCGGTTCAACCGCCGGGGGTAGCCGGGCCGGTGCTGGCCGGCGTGGTCGTCGACGTGGTCGGCGTGCCCGACAGGGTGGGCGCGTTGGACGGCGTGACCGGCGCGGTCACCGGGATCTGGGTCGACGGCGGGTGTGCGGTGGGCGGCGGCAACGCCGACATGGCCACCCAGGTGTCCCAGTCCACCGCCCAGTCCCAGATGTCGCCGTCGGCGTAGGACAGCTGGATGGAGCTGCCGGTCACCTCCACCGGGTCGCCATAGATCGCCGACTGGTAGTACTGCTCGGCGTCGCTGGTGGACAGGTTGATGCAGCCGTTGGTGACGTTGGTGTTGCCCTGCGCGCCGGCGCTGGCCGGGTTGGCGTGGATGAACTCGCCGTTGTTGGAGATCCGCACCGCCCAGCGTTCGTGCACGTGGCTGTAGCCGGCCGCCGGGTTGGACATGTAGAAGTCGGCGTACTTCTCGCTGACCACGTGGATGCCGTTGCGGGTGACGTTGCGGGCCTTGTCGGCCTCGCCGTAGCTGCACGGGGAGTCCATGATGACGCCCTCGTCGCGGATCACCTGGATGCGGTGCGAGGACACCTCGGCCTTGACGATCTGGCGCCGGCCGATGTTGATGTTCAGCGAGATGTCCTCGGCGCCGTAGGCGCCGTCGCCGAACGGCAGGCCGTACAGCTTGGCCTGCACGTTAGCGGTGGTGCCGGCGGGGTAGTACTCGCGGGTGCGCCAGTGCGCCCGGGCGCCCTGCGCCTCGTCCGGCAGCCAGGCCCAGCTGCCCTCGACGGGCGGGTTGGTGGTGACGGTGAGCGCCTTCTCGACCGCGGCCTTGTCGCTGATCGGCGCGTCGAACTGCAGGATGATCGGCGCCGCGATCCCGACAGTCTGGCCGTCGGCCAGCTGGAACGCCCCGCTGATCTTCTTGCTGGGCGACACGTTGCTGAACTTGCCCGCAACGGCGACGGTCTTGCCGTCGTGCCCGACGGCCGAGCCGCTCCACGTGTAGGTCTGGTCGTAGCCGAGCGGCTCCGTGGTGGTGTAGACGGTGCGGTCGGAGTTGAAGGTGCCCGCGACGGCCTTGCCGGACGAGTTCGACAGCGTGACGTGCTGGAACCACCCGCCGCTCACCTCGACGCTGACCGGCGCGGTGGGCACCACGTTCTGGGCCGCGTCGGCGGGCTGGTACTTCAGCCGCAGCGCCGGCTGCTCCTTCTTCTCGGCCTCCTTGGCGGTGCCACCACCGCAGGCGGCCAGCACGCCGGGGGCCAGCGCACCGAGCCCGAAGGTCGCCAAAGCCACGCGCCGGTTGCACGGCCGCGGGGCGCTGGACGGGGTCACGAAAATCAAAGATACCGGGGAAAATCGGGCAACCCTGCCGCGACAAATCGGACGCCGGACGCGCGTCGGCAAATTTTGCCGCTACAGCCTGCAACCGAGCAGGACGGGCTCGGGCACCAGTGTGATGCCAAACACAAACCGCACCCCGTCCCGGATGGTGCGGGCCAGGGCAATCACGTCGTCGCTGCGGGCCGTGCCGCGGTTGGTCAGCGCCAACGCGTGCTTGGTGGACAGCCGGCAGGGCGCTTCCGGGCCGCCCGGGTCCGGGACCGGATAGCCCTTGCCGAAACCCGCCCGCTCCACCAGCCAGCCGGCGGCCAGCTTGACCCCACCCGGGGTCGGATAGTGCGGCACCGGCCCGTCGACGGACCCGGCCAGCCGCTCGTAGACGTCGGGGGCCACCACCGGGTTGGTGAAGAACGACCCCACGCTCCAGGTGTCGTGGTCGGCGGCGTCGAGCACCATGCCCTTGCGCGCCCGCAGCGCCAGCACCGCCTCTCGGACCGCGCGCGGGTCGGCGCGCTGGCCGACGGGCACCTTCAACTCGGCGGCCAGCTCGCCGTAGCGCACCGGCGCGCTGCGCCCCGACGCATCGAGCGCGAACTCGACTTCCAGTACCACAGAAGGGATTTCGAGCCCGTCGTCGGCGCGGCGTTTGAACACGCTGGTGCGGTAACCGAATTCCAGCTCGGTGCCGGGCACCCAGCGCACCTGCCCGCTGCCGCGGTCCAGCACCCTGACCCGGGTGAGGGTGTCGGAGACCTCGGCGCCGTAGGCCCCGACGTTTTGGATCGGGGTGGCCCCGGCCGAGCCGGGGATGCCGGACAGGCATTCCAGCCCGCCCAGGCCGTGTTCGATGGCGGTGAGCACGACGTCGTCCCACACCGCCCCCGCCTGGGCGCGCACCAGGTTGCCCTCGACGGTGATTCCGTCGTTGGCCAGCCGCACCGCGGTCAGGTCACTGAGCGCGTCGGAGATCACCAGGTTTGAGCCGCCGGCGAACACCAGCAGCGGATCACGTTGTCCGGCAAGACTTTCGGTGTCCAGCCGGCGCAGCGTGGCGATCACCTGTTCGCTGCTGGTACAGGTGATCAGCCGGCGCGCGGTGGGGCCGACCCGCAGCGTGGTCAGCGGCGCCAGTGGCGCCGCGTCGGCCACTGACGCGCCGGCGAACGCCGCACCGGCACCGCTGGATTTCATGGCCCGTAACGGTAGCCTGGCCTGCTATGCCGCGCTCATTCGACTTGTCGGCCTACTACGACGGCAGCGTTGACGAGGTGCACAGGGCGTTCACCGATGCCGATTACTGGCGGGCCAGGCTGGCCAGCTCCGGCGTCGACGTGGCGACGCTGGAGTCGATGCGCGTCGGCGGGGCGTCCGATAACGAGGACGTCGTGGAGATCGTCACGCTGCAGGTGATCCGCAGCGACAAGTTGCCGGGCATGGTCACCCAGTTGCACAGCGGCGATCTGTGTATCCGCCGCGAGGAGACGTGGGGGCCGGTGACGGGCGGCACCGCCACCGGGTCGGTCGTCGGCTCGATCGTGGACGCCCCGGTGAATCTGGCCGGCGACGCCGTGCTGGAACCCGCCGAGGACACCGGCGGCGCCCGGTTGACCTTCCGGGCCACGGTCCAGGTGCGGGTGCCGATCATCGGCGGCAAGCTGGAAAGCTTCATCGGCGCGCGCCTGGCCGAGCTGATCGCCGCCGAGCAGCGCTTCACCACCGAGTGGATCGCCCAAACCGCCTGAGCTCGCGCCTAAGCATCGGCCTAAGCGGGATCGCCCGACTCCTCCTCGCGCCGCCGCGGCGGCGCGCATCGTCGCCGGGCCTAAGCTGGCGCTCATGCGAATCGCGCTGGCGCAGATCCTCAGCGGCACCGACCCCGCGGCGAACCTGGCGCTGGTCGGCGAATACACCCGCCGGGCCGCCGGGGCGGGCGCGCGGCTGGTGGTGTTCCCCGAGGCCACCATGTGCCGGTTCGGTGTGCCGCTGGCGCCGATCGCGGAGCCGGTCGACGGCCCCTGGGCCGACGGGGTGCACCGCATCGCCACCGAGGCGAACGTCACCGTCATCGCCGGCATGTTCACCCCGTCCGGCGACGGCCGCGTGAAAAACACACTGCTCGTGGCCAATTCGGACGACCAGCCGGTCACCCACTACGACAAGATCCACCTCTACGACGCATTCGGCTTCACCGAATCGCGCACCGTGGCGCCGGGCCGCGAGCCGGTGGTGGTCGGCGTCGACGGGGTGCGGGTCGGGTTGAGCGTCTGCTACGACATCCGGTTCCCGGAGCTCTACACCGAGCTGGCCCGCCGCGGCGCCCAGCTGATCGCGGTCTGCGCGTCCTGGGGCGCGGGGCCCGGCAAACTCGACCAGTGGACCCTGCTGGCCCGCGCCCGCGCGCTGGACTCGATGAGCTACATCGCCGCGGCCGGTCAGGCCGACCCCGGCGAGAGCCTGTCCGCGTCGGGGGCGCCGACCGGGGTGGGCGGCAGTCTGGTCGCCTCGCCGCTGGGTGAGGTGGTCGCGTCGGCCGGCGCGCAGCCGCAGCTGGTGCTGGCCGACATCGATGTCGACCGGGTCGCGCAGGCCCGCAAGACTATCGCGGCACTCAGCAACCGCTCGGACTTTGCTCAGGTTGGTAGGGCAGAATCGGTCGGGTGACGAACCCACAAGGACCCCCGAACCAGGACCCGTCGACGTGGGGCCGTCCCGCCAACCAGGGACCCTACGGCCAGCCTCCGACGGAACGGCCGACCGAGCGGATCAACACCGGCGGCCCAGGTCAGGTGCCGCCACCACCGCCGGCGCCCACTCCCCCGCCCCCCGGCCAGACCGAGCGATTCGGCGCGCCGCGGCCCCAGATGCAGCAGCCCGGCTACCCGCCGCCACCCACCCCGCCCGCCGGGCCCACCGTGCGGCTGGCCGCCGCGCCGAACCCCGACAACGGGCCGGCGAAGAAGAAGCGCCGGTTCCTGCGTGACCCGGTCTCGGTGCTGTTGATCTTCATCATCGTGTTCGCCCTGATCATCGCCGGGTTCATCGGGGCGGAGCTGTACGTGCGGCACGTCGCCGACACCAAGGTCGCCCAGGCGGTGGCCTGCGAGGTCAAGGACCAGGCCACCGCGTCCTTCGGCGTGACACCGCTGATGCTGTGGCAGCAGGCGACCAAGCACTACACCAACATCTCGGTGCAGACTGCCGGCAACAACATCCGCGACGCCAAGGGCATGAAGCTCTCGATCAGTATCAATGACGTCCGGCTCAAGGACAACGGCAACTCGAAGGGCACCATCGGCGCATTGGACGCCACTATCGACTGGACCACCGACGGCATCAAGCAGTCGGTGCAGAACGCCATCCCGGTGCTGGGCCCGTTCGTCACCAACACGGTGACCACCCATCCCGCTGACGGCACCATCGAGCTGAAGGGCATGTTGGACAACATCACCGCCAAGCCGGTGGTCTCGGGCACCGGGTTGCAGCTGCAGATCGTCAGCTTCAACGCGTTGGGCTTCACCATGCCCAAGGAGTCGGTGCAGTCGACGCTGGACGACTTCACCTCGAACCTGACCAAGAACTACCCGCTGGGCATTCACGCGGACAGCGTACAGGTCACCGACAAGGGTGTGACCAGCCACTTCTCCACCCGCAACGCCGCCATCCCGACCGGCAACAACAACGACCCCTGCTTCGCCAACCTCTGACGGCGGCGCGGCGGTCCTCAGCCCAGCCCGTCGAGCACGGCCCGGGTGCCCGACAATCCCAGCCGGGTGGCGCCGGCATCCAGCATCGCCAGCGCGTCGGCGGCGGTGCGGATGCCACCGCTGGCCTTCACGCCCAGCCGGCCCCCGACGGCCTCGGCCATCAGGGCGACCGCCCGCACGGATGCGCCGCCGGACGGGTGGAATCCGGTCGACGTCTTGACGAAGTCGGCGCCGGCGTCCTCGGCGGCGCGGCACACCCGGACCAGGGTGTGCTCGTCGGCCAGCGCCAGCAGCGCTGACGACTCCACGATCACCTTGAGCACGGCGCCGACCGCGCCGCGCACCGCCGCGATGTCGGCGCGCACCCCGTCGAGGTCGCCGGCCAGCGCCGCGCCGACGTCGATGACCATGTCGATCTCGGCGGCGCCGGAGGCCACGGCCAGCGCGGCCTCGTGGGCCTTGACGGCCGGCACATGCTTGCCCGACGGGAATCCCGCCACGCTGGCCACCCGCACGCCGGCACCGGCCTGCACGGCGGCGGGAACCATCGTAGGCGAGACGCACACCGCGTAGACGCCCAGCTCGACCGCCTCGGTGACCAGGGCGGCGACGTCGGCGGCGGTGGCTTCGGGCTTGAGCAGGGTGTGGTCGACGAATGCCGCCAGCTGGGCGCGGGTGGGGGTCATCCGAAGGATTCTTCCGGACCACCGGGATTGCAGCCGGAGGCGACCATCTCCGCGTCGTCGACGATGGGGCGCCACGGCTCCAGGTTCCAGCTGACCTTGCCGGGCCGGCCCAGCTCGGCGAACTGCCAGTGGCACAGGAACTGCGCGCGCATCCCGGCGGTGTCGGCGTCCGGCGCCAGGGCGAGCACCTCGGCCCAGGCCTCGTCGGCCATCGCCATCGACCCGGGCGTCTTCGCGGCGGTGCGCCCGGCGGGCGTCGGGAAGACCCGCAGGCTGCTTCGGCCCTGCCATTGCGCCCACTCGGTGTGGTCGATGAACGGAGGGTCGGCCGTCCCGGCGCCGGGGTCCGGCGCGGCGGCGGACGCTATCGGCCAGCACAGCGCCAGCAGCAGGGCGGCCGGCGCGGCCAGCGGGATCCGCATCCCCCTAGCGCGACTTGCCCTGAATTTCCAGGAGTTTGGGCCGCACATCGACCAGATACACCCCGGCCGCACAGGCGGCGATCGCCATGCCCAGCACACCGAACACGTAGCCCAGCACCGACGTCAAAGCCACCGCCCCGCCCAGGATCAGCAACCACACCGGCTTGGTCAGCTTGTCGGCGGCGGTATAAGCGTCGGGGCGCTGCAGCGCGGCATGCACGAAGGCGTAGATCGCCGTGACCAGGACGGCGATCTGCAAGACCAGCATGACGGTACCCACGAGGTGGTTCACGCCTCAAGCGTAGGCGGGCGACGTCCAAAACGTCGACTCCGAGTCACCCGAAGGCAACTCGGAGTCGAGCGTCGTGGGAACTGCGGTGCTACTTCTGGGTGACCTTCTTGGCCGCGGCCTTCTTGGCCGGCGCCTTCTTGGCGGTGGCCTTCTGGGCCTTCTTGCCGGTGGCCTCGGCCTTGCCCGGCAGCTCGATGCCCACCAGCTTGGCGGCGCGCTCACCGGCCGCGCGGGTCTGCGACGCGACGGTGCCCAGCGCCTCCTGGGTCAGCTCGACGGCCTGGTCCACGTAGCCCTCGGCGCGCGCGGAGGCGTCCTCGAAGGCGGTTTGGCTGCGCAGCCGCTGCAGGGCCGCCTCGCCACGCTCGACCAGCTCGTTGTACCGGTTGGTTGCGGCCTCCAGGTAGCCCTCGGCCGCCTTGCGCAGCTCCTCGGTGGTGAACTTGTCGCGCAGCTCGGTGAACTGCTCGGGCAGGTCCTCCTGGAACTTGGTCAGCCGGGCGCGGCGCTCCTCGACCCGGGTGCGGGCCTCGGCGCGGGTCTCCTCGGCCCGCTCGCGCAGGTTGGCGATCAGGTCGTTGACCGTGGCCAGGGCCAGGTCGGCCGCGCCCAGGGCCGCGAGCAGCGGGGCTCGCAAGTCGTCGATGTTCGGGTTTTCCGCCATGGTTGTTCCTTTCATGGTTTCTGCTCTGTGTGTTTCATGGTTTCTGCTCTGTGTGTTTGTCAGGTGTCTGGTCGGGAAATTAGGTGCAAACGTCTCCTTCGCAACTGGGGCCGCGCGGAGCGTCGGTCGTTCGTCATGCAGTTGGGCTGGAACCGCCAGATCCCTACTGTGGGGTAACCCTCGCGGCCGGTCGTCTATACATCACTGGCCCGCCGGCGACGGACTGATCACTCGCTGTCGGGCTGGGTCGGACACTCCCCATGGGTGGCTTCGTTTTGCTGGGTGAACGATGCGTAGATGTCGAGCAGGATCTGCTTTTGGCGCTCGGTGATCGCGGTGTCGGTGACGATCGCGTCCCGCACCTGACTTTTGTCGCTGGGCTCGAGGATCCCGGCGCGCACATAGAGAACCTCGGCGGAAACCCGGAGGGCCTTCGCGATCTGGTTCAGGACGTCGGCCGATGGCTTGCGCAGTCCACGCTCCACCTGGCTGAGATAGGAATTGCTGACCCCGGACTTCTCGGCGAGTTGCCGCACCGACACCTGCGCGAGTTCACGCTGGCTGCGGATAAAGCTGCCGATGTCGGAGGCAGCGTTGGACACCTTGGCGGAGAGCTTCTCCTCGGGTGCCACGGCGTGCTCCTGGTCGGACGGTCGGTCTGGACGGCCCTCAGATTACTACAAGTGCTTGCTATTGCAAGCATTTGTTAGCACTGCTAGAAAAGCAGCTGCGTGACAGCGTAGATGACCAGACCGGCCAGTGAGCCGACCACCGTTCCGTTGATCCGGATGAACTGCAGGTCACGGCCGACGTGCAGCTCGATGCGCCGGCTGGCCTCTTCGGCGTCCCAGCGCTCGATGGTGTCGGTAATGATCGCTGTGATTTCCACCCCATACTGCGAGACCAGGTGCTGGGCGGCCCGAACCAGCCAGTTGTCGACCTTGTCGCGCAGGTCGGCGTCGTCGCGCAACGACTCCCCGATGCGCACCACGGTGTCGGCGATGCGGCTGCGCAGCGCGCTGGACGGGTCGTCCACGCCCTCGAGCACCAGCCGTTTCAGCGTCTTCCAGGCCGTCGCGGCAGCATTGGCGATCTCGTCGCGCGCCATCAGCTGCTCCTTGATGGCTTCGGCGCGAGCGATGGTGTCCGGGTCGTGCTGCAGGTCGTCGGCGAATTCGAACAGGAAGCGGGTCGCCGACCGGCGCAGTTCGTGGTCGGGGTTGCGGCGCACCTTGTCGGTGAAGTCCATCAGCTCGCGGTGGATGCGATCGCCCACCAGGTGGTCGATGAAGCGCGGCGACCAGGTCGGCGAGTCGCGCTCGACCACCCGCTGGATGACCTCGCCGGCGTTCAGCGACCACTGGAAGGCGCGGTCCGCCAGCAGCTGGATCAGCGCCTCCTGCCGGTTCTCGGCCAACAGCGTCGCCAGCACCCGGCCCACCGGAGGACCCCACTGCGGTTCGGCGATGCGGCGCACGATCATCCGGTCGATCACCTGCTGGACGTCCTCGGCGCGCAGCAGCTCCACCAGCACCCGCAGCACCGTGGCCGTCTCGCCGGCCACCCGTTCGGCGTGCGCGGCTTCCGAAAGCCACTTACCCAGCCGGCCGGAGACCTGCGCGTCGCGCAGCTTGGTCTCCACCACCTCCGGCGACAGGAAGTTCTCCCGCACGAAGGTGCCCAGGCCCTCCCCCAGCTGGTCCTTCTTGCGCTTGATGATGGCGGTGTGCGGGATCGGGATGCCCAGCGGATGGCGGAACAGCGCCGTCACGGCGAACCAGTCCGCCAGCGCACCCACCATTCCGGCCTCCGCGGCCGCCCCAACATAACCGACCCAGGCGCCCACGCCGGGCTGCGCCTGCGCCCATCGGCAGGCCAAAAACAGGCCGGTGGCACCGATCAGGAAACTCAGCGCCACCGCCTTCATCCGGCGCAGCGGCACCCGCCGCTGCGCGTCGGCCTGCGGATCGGCGCCGGCGGAGGATTCGGCGAACGAGGCGCGGCCCGAGGCTCTGTGTGCCACCACTCCATCATCTATCTTTCCCGCCGATTGGTGTGACGACACCGCGCGCGACGGCCGTCCACGCCCGGGCCAAGACCGCGAACCGGCCGGTCCACGCCGTAGTATCGAGGCGTCTAGGGAATGGGACTTCGGCGATAGTGGCAGAGCAAATCACGGCTGCGAGCGTCAAAATGGACGGGCGCAAGCGGCGCTGGCATCAGCACAAAGTGGACCGTCGCAACGAACTCGTCGACGGCACGATCGACGCGATTCGCCGGTTCGGCGGCGCGCTGAGCATGGACGAGATCGCCGCCGAGATCGGGGTCTCCAAGACGGTGCTCTACCGCTACTTCGTGGACAAGAACGACCTCACGACCGCCGTGATGATGCGGTTCACCCAGACCACGCTGATTCCCAACATGGCCGCCGCGCTCACCTCCGGCCTGGACGGCTTCGACCTGACCCGCGAGGTCATCCGGGTCTACGTGGAGACCGTGGCCAACGAACCCGAGCCTTACCGGTTCGTGATGTCCAACAGCTCGGCCAGCAAGAGCAAGGTCATCGCCGACTCGGAGCGCATCATCGCGCGCATGCTCGCGGTGCTGATACGCCGGCGCATGCAGCACGCCGGAATGGACACCGGCGGCGTGGAACCGTGGGCATACCTGATCGTCGGTGGTGTGCAACTGGCCACCCACTCCTGGATGTCGCACCCGCGGATGAGCCGCGACGAGCTGATCGACTACCTGACGATGCTGAGCTGGAACGCGCTCAAAGGGATCGTGGAAGTCGGTGGATCACTGGAAAAGTTCCGCGAAGAGCCGCACCCGTCGCCCATCGTGCCACCGCGGGAACCGGCGCTCTGACACCCCGGCACCGGCCCGGGCAGGGCGACTTCACCCGCCCCAGCGACTACCATGCAGGACAGCGTTGGGGGACGAAGCGGGGTGGTTGCGTGGCTGCCCACCCGGACCATCTCACATAGAAAGGCTCGTGTCGACATGTCCGTGCAGCTCACGCCGCATTTTGGAAACGTGCAGGCCCACTACGACTTGTCCGACGACTTCTTCCGCCTGTTCCTGGACCCCACTCAGACCTACAGCTGCGCGTACTTCGAACGCGACGACATGACCCTGGAAGAGGCCCAGATCGCCAAGATCGACCTGGCGCTGGGCAAGTTGAAGCTCGAGCCGGGAATGACGTTGCTGGACATCGGGTGTGGCTGGGGCGCCACCATGCGGCGGGCCATCGAGAAGTACGACGTCAACGTGGTGGGCCTGACGCTGTCGGAGAACCAGGCCGAGCACGTGCAGAAGACCTTCGACGCGATGGACACTCCGCGCACGCGGCGGGTGCTGCTGGAGGGCTGGGAGAAGTTCCACGAGCCCGTGAACCGCATCGTCTCGATCGGCACGTTCGAGCACTTCGGCCGGCAACGCTACGGCCGCTTCTTCAGGATGGCCTACGACGTGCTGCCGCCCGGCGGAATCATGTTGCTGCACACCATCGTTCGGCCCTCCTTCAAGGACGCCCGGGCCAAGGGCATGAAGCTGACCCACGAGATCGTCGAGTTCTCCCGGTTCATCCAGGCCGAGATCTTCCCCGGCGGCTGGCTGCCCACACCGCAGACCGTCGGCGAATACGGCGTGACGGCGGGCTTCGACCTGACCCGGGTGCAGTCGCTGCAGCTGCACTACGCCCGGACGCTGGACCTGTGGGCGCAGGCGCTCGAGGCCAATCGCGAGCAGGCCATCGCCATCCAGTCCCAAGAGGTCTACGACCGGTACATGAAGTATTTGACCGGCTGCGCCAAGCTGTTCCGGGAGGGCTACACCGACGTCAACCAGTTCACCATGGAGAAGAAGTAGCCGTCCTGCCCGACCCGCCTACTTGACCAGCGTGAATTACCCCATATTGCTGATGCCCTTGCGGAAGAAGTTCTCGCACCCGGTCAGGTAGTGCATGTAGCGGTCGTAGACCGCTTGGGACTGGATGGCGATGGCCTTTTCCTTGTTGGCCTCCAGGTTCGCCGTCCAGATGTCGAGGGTCCGCGCGTAGTGCTCGCGCAGCAGCTGCACCCGCTCCACCGAAAAGCCCGCCGCCTCACCGAATTTGAAAATGTTCTCCTGCGCCGACAACTGGCCGCCCGGGGAAATTTCCTGGCCGATGAACCGCATGAACCGTAAAACGCTCATCGTGATCGAAACGCCGCGCTCGTGCTGCTGTTTCTGGGTGTAGGTCAAGATGGTGTGCAAAAGCATCCGGCCGTCGTCGGGCAGGATGTCGTAGGCGCGGTCGAAAAATGCGGAATAGCGTTCCATTTTGAACGCCTCGAAGGCGCCGATGGTGACGATCCGGTCGACCTTGTCGTCAAACTCTTCCCAGCCCTGCAGCCGCACCTCAATGTTGCGGTCCGTCGGAAATCCGGCCAGCAACTTCTTGCTGTATTCGAATTGGTTGCGGCTCAACGTTATTACGATGACGTTGACGTCATACTTCTCCAGGGCCCGCTTCAGCGCGCCGCCCCAGCCGCACCCAATGTCCAGCAGCGTCATCCCGGGCTCGAGGTTCGAGCTTGCCCAGCGCCAGGTCGAAACTTCGCGGTTTGCGCTTCTTCGAGCGTCATGTCGTCGCGTTCGAAGAAGGCGCACGTGTAGGCCATGCTCGGATCGAGAAATAACGCAAAGAATTCGTCGGAGACGTCGTAGATGGACTGCGATTCCTCGTAATACGGTTCCAAGCCCGTCATGCGCGGCACAAACCTTTCGTCCTATTCAGCGCGAGCATAGTAACCGACCTGATCACGCGCAGTCGCGCGGGCGCCGGTCAATACATGTCAATACGTGTAGAAACCCTGGCCCGTCTTCTTACCGAGCCGGCCGGCCTCCACCATGCGCAGCAACAGCGGCGGGGCGCCGTACTGCGGCTCCTTGAACTCCTCGAACATCTTGTCCGCGATCAGCTTCAGGGTGTCCAGGCCCACCAGGTCGGAAAGCCGCAGCGGGCCCATCGGATGCGACAGCCCGGCCACCACGGCCTTGTCCACGTCCTCGACGGTGGCGAAGCCGGCCTCCACCATCCGGATCGCCGACAGCAGATAGGGCACCAGCAGCGCGTTGACCACGAAGCCGGAACGGTCGCTGCAGCGCACCACCTGCTTGCCCAGCACCGCGCTGGCGAACTCCTCGGTGCGCGCGGCGGCGGCCTCATCGGTGACCAGCGTGCTGACCAGCTCGACCAGCGGCAGCACCGGCACGGGATTGAAGAAGTGCAGGCCCAGCACGCGTTGCGGGTTCTTGGTCGCCGCGGCGAGCTTCATGATCGGGATGCTGGAGGTGTTGGAGGCCAACACCGCATCGGGGTCGGTGACCACCCGGTCGAGTTCGGCGAAGACCTGGGCCTTGACGGCGTCGTCCTCGATGATGGTCTCGATGACCAGTTGGCGGTCGGCGAGGTCTTTCAGGCCGGTGGTGAAGGTGAGCTTGCTCAGCGCGCGGTCGCGCTCCCGCTCGGTGACCTTGCCGGCGCTCACGCCCCGCTCCAGCGACTTCACGATGCGGTTGCGTCCCGCCATGATAAGGGCCTCGGTGGTCTCGAACACCGTCACGTCGACGTCGGCGCGGACCGAGACCTCGGCGATACCGGATCCCATCTGGCCGGCCCCGACCACTCCTACTCGCTGAATCGCTGCGTCACTCACTGTTTCTCCGCCAATCGTCTTGTCGTGCACCGCACCTTACACGCCGCGAGCAGACGCAAAGGCACCGCTTTTGCTGTGCAAAAGGTGCCTTTGCGTCTGCTCGGCAGCACTAACTCAGTGGAACTGGCCCTCTTCGGTGGAGTCGGTCAGCGCGGTGGTCGACGACGTGGGGTCGACCGTGGTGGCGATCCGGTCGAAGTAACCGGCACCCACCTCGCGCTGGTGCTTGGTGGCGGTGTAACCGCGCTCCTCGGCGGCGAACTCGCGCTTCTGCAGCTCCACGTAGGCGGTCATCTGGTTGCGGGCGTAGCCGTAGGCCAAATCGAACATCGAGTAGTTCAGCACGTGGAAGCCGGCCAGCGTGATGAACTGGAACTTGAATCCCATTGCAGCAAGCTCCTTTTGGAACTTCGCGATGGTGGCGTCGTCGAGATGCTTCTTCCAGTTGAACGACGGCGAGCAGTTGTAGGCCAGCATCTGGTCGGGGAACTCGGCCTTGACGCCCTCGGCGAACTTGGCGGCCAGCTCCAGGTCGGGCGTGCCAGTCTCCATCCAGATCAGGTCGGAGTACGGCGCGTAGGCCTTGGCCCGGGCGATGCAGGGCTCGAGGCCGTTGCGGACCCGGTAGAAGCCCTCCTTGGTGCGCTCGCCGGTGATGAACGGCTGGTCACGCTCGTCGACGTCGGAGGTGATCAGCGTGGCCGCCTCGGCGTCGGTGCGGGCGATGACGACGGCCGGCACGTCGCACACGTCGGCGGCCAGGCGGGCCGAGGTCAGCGTGCGGATGTGCTGCTGGGTCGGGATCAGCACCTTGCCGCCCAGGTGGCCGCACTTCTTCTCCGAGGCCAGCTGGTCCTCCCAGTGCGAGCCGGCCACACCGGCGGCGATCATCGCCTTCTGCAGCTCGAAGACGTTGAGCGCACCACCGAAGCCGGCCTCGCCGTCGGCGACGATCGGCGCCAGCCAGTTCTTCACCGAAGTGTCGCCCTCGATCTTGGCGATCTGGTCGGCGCGCAGCAGCGCGTTGTTGATCCGGCGCACCACGATCGGCACCGAGTTGGCGGGGTACAGGCTCTGGTCAGGGTAGGTGTGACCGGACAGGTTCGCGTCACCGGCGACCTGCCAGCCCGATAGGTAGATGGCCTTCAGGCCGGCGCGCACCTGCTGCACGGCCATGTTGCCGGTCAGGGCGCCCAGCGCGTTGATGTACTCCAGGTCGTGCAGCTGCTCCCACAGCACCTCGGCGCCGCGGCGGGCCAGGGTGTTCTCCTCGACGACGGTGCCCTGCAGGGCGACGACGTCCTCGGCGGTGTAGGTGCGGGTGACATCCTTCCAGCGCGGGTTGGTGTCCCAGTCCTTCTGGATCTCCTCGGCGCTCTTGGGGGTGCCAACGACAGACATGGGCGTGCTCCTTCACGATCTTAACTACGGAATTGCTGGATGCCTCACCAGCGGTAGCTAGCGGCTCAACTTCACTGGTGTGCTAACTCGAAGATGGCACAGCCGATAACACCCGGTCTAGCCGTTTCAGTTGCCAATTTCAGCAACGGAACCGGGCGATTTTGCGAAGTTTGCTAATCCGCTAACGGACTTAACCGTTCCAGAAGCTACCCGTCAGTAACCCCAAAGCCGCAGGTCACGCCGCAAATTAACCCGGACGCTTGTACTGTTAGCGAGCAAAGATCGCGGCGGCGGCTTTGGCCTCGTCGCCGACGGCGTATGTGAGCGTTGTAACAGTGCGATCGGCCAGCTCGGGACCGAACTGATCGGTGGATCCGGCGGGGTGAACGTGGGAGATGATCTCCAGTTTGTCGCCCAAGGCCACCGGCGCCTCGTGTTCGATGGTGACGCGCAACGGCGTCCGCATCAGCCCGGTGTGTGACGCCAGGTAGTCCTCGATGACGCTCCAGTACACGGAGTTGTTCATGTGGTCGAACAGATCGATGTCGGTGACCCGGACCGGGAACTCGTGGATCTCGACCGCCTCGTCGCGGCTGGCCGGCTTCAGGTAGGGCTTCCAGCGCAGCCGGTCCACCGAGGTCGTCTTGTGCAGGCCGGCCAGGAAGTCGTCGGCGATCCGCGACGGCATCTGGGTTTCCCGGTTGATGTTGATCCAGAACGCCTCGGACTCGATGAGTCCGCCCTTGCGGCCGTCGATGCGGACCCGCATCTCGCACCACCGGTTCGAGGTCCCCGAGCACCACCGGCGCAGCCGCAGCATGTCGTTGAACTCGATCGGCCGGATCAGGTCGAGCATGGTGCGCCGGACGATCCACAGCGGGTGGGTCTCCTCGAAACCCATCTCCCGCAGCTGGTCCTGGCCGATGTCCTGAGCGTGGCGGGCCGCAGCGTCCAGCCGCAGCCGCCCGGTGCGGTCGATGTCGCCGACCCGCAGCGGCCATTCGCGATCGAAAACGTCGGGGTGACCGTCGGGCACCGGCATCATTTGTTTGTCCAGGCTCACGGTGTCGCTCCCCGTTTCCTCCTCGTCGGTGCCCCCAGGCTAAAGCCTGCGGCCCCGCTCGAATCATGCCAACGGCGTGCGCCGAACACCAATCGCGACGCGGCCATCCGGGCTGCCAACTCTGCGAACCACGGCTTCACAGGCCCGGTAACCTGGTTGGGGTGTCCAAGACGTTCGTCGGCTCACGCGTTCGCCAGCTGCGTCACGAACGCGGGTTTTCCCAGGCCGCGCTGGCCCAGATGCTGGAGATCTCGCCGAGCTACCTCAACCAGATCGAGCATGACGTCCGGCCGCTGACGGTGGCGGTGCTGCTGCGCATCACCGAGGTGTTCGGGGTGGACGCCACCTTTTTCTCCTCGCAGGACGACACCCGGCTGGTGGCCGAGCTGCGCGCGGTCACCATGGACCGGGACCTGGACATCGACGTCGACCCCACCGAGGTCGCCGAGATGGTCAGCGCCCATCCCGGTCTGGCCCGCGCGGTGGTCAACCTGCACCGGCGGTACCGGATCACCACCGCGCAGCTGG
This sequence comes from Mycobacterium lepraemurium, assembly GCA_002291465.1. GTDB lineage: Bacteria > Actinomycetota > Actinomycetes > Mycobacteriales > Mycobacteriaceae > Mycobacterium > Mycobacterium avium. Next base: position 3,871,242 of record CP021238.1, read on the forward strand.
CGGCCGCCACCGAGGAACGGTTCTTCGACGGCAGCGGCACCGGGTCGATCACCATGCCGCACGAGGAGGTCCGCGACTACTTCTACCAGCGGCAGAACTATCTGCACGAGCTGGACACCGCCGCGGAGGACCTCACCATCAAGATGCGGCTGCACCACGGGGATCTGGCCCGGGAGCTGACCCGCCGGCTCACCGAGGTGCACGGCGTGCACATCAACCGGCGCATCGATCTGGGCGACACCGTGCTGCACCTCTACGACCCCGAGACCCAGACGCTGGAGATCAGCAATCACCTGTCGTGGGGGCAGCAGGTGTTCAAGATGGCTGCCGAACTGGCCTACCTGGAGTTCGGCGACCTGATCGACAGCCTCGTGGCGCAGGGCAAGTTCACCAGCGAGGAGTCGCACAAACTGGCCCGGCTCGGGCTGGCCAACTACTTCGCCGCCGCGGCGGTGCTGCCGTATCGCCAATTCCACGACGTGGCCGAGAATTTCCGTTATGACGTCGAGCGGCTGTCGTCGTTCTACTCGGTCAGCTACGAGACCATCGCGCACCGCCTGTCGACCCTGCAGCGGCCGTCGATGCGCGGGGTGCCGTTCTCCTTCATCCGGGTGGACCGTGCCGGAAACATGTCAAAACTCCAGTCCGCCAAGGGTTTTCACTTCTCCTCCAGCGGCGGTACCTGCCCACTGTGGAACGTCTACGAGACGTTCGCCAACCCGGACAAGATCCTGGTGCAGATCGCCCAGATGCCCGGCGGCCGCAACTACATGTGGGTGGCCCGCACCGTGGAGCGGCGCGCGGCCCGGTATGGTCAGCCCGGTAAGACCTTCGCGATCGGCCTGGGCTGCGAGCTGCGCCATGCGCACCGGCTGGTCTATTCGGAGGGACTCGACGTCTCGGGGGGCCCAGGAACAGTGACGACACCGATCGGCGCGGGCTGCCGAGTCTGCGAACGCGACAACTGCCCGCAGCGCGCCTTCCCCGCGCTCGGCCGCGCCCTCGACCTCGACGAGCACCGCAGCACGGTGTCTCCCTACCTGGTGAAGCAGCCGTGACCGCGCCCCGGATCCCGGCCGGGCGGTTTCGCCAACTGGGACCGATCAATTGGGTGATCGCGAAGCTGGGCGCGCGCACCGTCGGCGCGCCGGAGATGCACTTGTTCACCACGCTGGGTCAACGCCGGCTGCTGTTCTGGACCTGGCTGGCCTACGGGGGCCGGCTGCTGCGCGGCAAACTGCCCACCGCCGACACCGAGCTGGTAATCCTACGGGTCGCGCACCTGCGCGGCTGCGAATACGAGCTGCAGCACCATCGCCGGATGGCGCGGGCGGCCGGTCTGGACCCGGATCTGCAGGCCACGATCTTCGCGTGGCCGCAGCGACTCGAACCGGTGCAGGCCCGCCTGACCGTGCGTCAGCAGGCGCTGCTGGCGGCAACCGACGAGTTCGTCAACGACCGGACCGTCAGCGAGGCCACCTGGCGGCAGCTGGCGGACCACCTGGACCGCCGGCAGCTGATCGAATTCTGCCTGCTGGCAAGCCAATACGACGGGCTGGCGGCCACCATGTCGGCACTGGCGATTCCACTGGACCACCCCGAGGGCTCATAAGTAGGTGTCATAGGTAGACATCGGCCACGATGGCCAGCGTCAGCAGCACGGGAAGCACCGGCAGCGCGAAGGCGAAGGCGGCCCGCGGCCGGCTGCCGCGCCGGCGCTGCCAGGAGCCCCACACCGCCGCGGCGCCGCCCAGCACCACCGACGCCACCAGCACTAACGGCCCCCACTGGCCCACCGTGGCGTTGTCCCTGTTCGAAATGGCAAGCAGCCAAAGGACATAACCGGTCGCCAGGCCACCGAGGGCGGCCGCGATGGTTTGGGGCGTCAGGGTGCGCAGCATCGTCGAGGGCTCAGAAGTTGATCATGTGCCCGGTCAGGCCGTGGAAGCATTCCTGCAGCGCCTCGGACATGGTCGGGTGGGTGTGTACGTTGCGGGCCAGCTCGGTGGCCGTCAGATCCCACTTCTGCGCCAGGGTGAGCTCCGGCAGCAGCACGGAGACGTCGTGGCCGACCAGGTGCCCGCCCAGCAGCTCACCGTATTTCGCGTCGGCGATCAGCTTGACGAACCCGCTGGGGTCGCCCACGCCGTGCGCCTTGCCGTTCGCGGTGAACGGGAACTTGGCCACCACCACGTCGTGCCCCTCGTCGCGGGCCTGCTGTTCGGTGAGCCCGAAGCTGGCGACGTTGGGCTGGCAGAAGGTGGCGCGCGGCATCATCCGGTAGTCGCCGAGCGCCAAAGTCTCTGCGCCGGCGATGGTTTCGGCGGCCACCACGCCTTGGGCCTCGGCGACGTGGGCCAGCTGCAGCTTGCCGGTGACATCGCCGATGGCGTAGATGTGCTCGATGTTGGTGCGCATGTAGTCGGTGATGCCGATGGCCTTGCGGTCGGTCAGCGCGACCCCGGCCTCCTCCAGGCCGTAGCCCTCGAAGTTGGGCGCAAAACCGATGGCCTGCAACACCTTTGCGGCCTTGAGTTCCTGGCTGTTGCCGTCCTTGCTGACCACCACCGTCACTTGCGAGCCATCATCGGAGATGGATTCGACTTTGGTGCCGGTGAGGATCTTGACGCCCAGCTTCTTGAACTGCTTCTCGATTTCCTTGGACACGTCGGCGTCCTCGTTGGGCAGCGCGCGCGGCAGGAACTCGACGATGGTCACCTCGACGCCGTAGTTGTGCAGCACGTAGCCGAACTCCATGCCGATGGCGCCGGCGCCGGCGATGATGATCGACTCGGGCAACTCCCGGGACAGGATCTGTTCCTCGTAGGTGACCACGTTGGCCGACAGCGACGTGCCCGGAACCAGGCGGGTGCTGCTGCCGGTGGCGATGATCGCGTTGTCGAACGTGACCGTCTCGGTCCCGCCGTCGTTGAGCTCGACCGCCAGCGTGTACGGGTCGGTGAACCGGCCGTAGCCGTGGATCTCGGTGATCTTGTTCTTCTTCATCAGGAAGTGCACGCCGGCGACGCGGCCCTCGGCCACCTTGCGGCTGCGGTCGAAGGCGGCGCCGTAGTCGAAGGTCACCTCGCCGTTGATGCCGAACGTCTTGGCCTCTTTGGTGAAGATGTGGGCGAGTTCGGCGTTGCGCAGCAGCGCCTTGGACGGAATGCAGCCGACGTTGAGGCAGACTCCGCCCCAGTGTTTCGGTTCGACGATGGCGGTGCTCAGGCCCAGCTGCGCGGCGCGGATGGCTGCCACATATCCGCCGGGACCGGCCCCGAGGACGACGACGTCATAGTGAGAAGTCACGTGCCCACCCTAGTGGGCGCCGGCTCGCAGCGGACAACGCCGTGAGTCGCGCCGCTTCCAACGCGCCGAGCGGTGGCCTCGAATCACGTCAGTACGGAACGACGCCCACCAGACAGTGCCCCACCCGCGCGCAGTAGTAATAGCCGTATAGCGGCACCGCGGCCGCCAGCGCGGCGAACGGCCCGAACAGCACCGCCACCGCGAGCGCCGAAATCAGCGGCCTGGCCTCGACCATCGCCAGCATGACGCCGCCGACGACGCACACCACCACGAACACCAGCACCGCGAACAGAGCCGGGGTTTTGTCGATCGAGTGGTACCACCAGGAGAACAGGCCCAGCCCGACCACCGCGGACGCGGCCCACACCGCGAGCAGCACCAGGACCAACTTCCACCACTTGACGTAGAAGTAGCGGCCGGGCACGGCGACCGGCGGCACCGGGCCGGCCAACCCGGCCGGCTCCGGCTTCGGTTCGGGCTCCGGCTCCGGCTCCCGCTCGGCCGCCTCGGTGTCGTCGTCCTCGGCGGCGTCGTCGAAGTCCGGCGCCCACGACTGGGTGCCGGTGTCGGCGGCGTCGTCGTCATCGGAGAAGTCGGGCACGAACGCCTCGGTGCCCGGGCTCGAGGCGTCCTTGTCGTCAGCCACCGGCGGTCACCCGCAATGCGACGAGCACCCCGAACCAGCCGGGCGCCACCGCCAGCACGAACGCGCCCAGGGTGGTGACCCAGCGCCGCCCGGAGAACAGGATCAGGGCCAGGCCGATCACGCTGGGGATGCCGACCACCGCCGCGATCGCGAGGTCCGGACGGACCCGGGCGTGCACGGCGACGGTGAACGCCACGCCGGCCAACAGCCCGACCGCGCTTCCGATCAGCATGGCGCCGGCCAGCACCCAGGGACGCGGAAGAGGAATCACCGTCTCGACTGTACTGCGGTGACCGGCGTCAAGGGCAGGTTCTGCAGGACGCGTCGGCCACCACCGCGCCGCGGGCCGCTCACCGCGCTGGTAGTCCGCACCGGTGATGATCGGCGCGGCGGCCACGGCCGCCTGTTCGGCCGCGCTGAAAACCCGGCCGCGGGACAGGAACCGGACGCCGTCGGGAGCCTCCAGGCTGAACCCGCCGCCGCGGCCCGGCACCACGTCGATCACCAGCTGGGTGTGCTTGTCGCGGTAGTGCGCCGCGTACTGCGGGCCCGAGATCCACACCGGCACCCCGTCGGCGCCGACGTCGAGCACACCGAGCAGCACGTCGCGATCGCCGACCAGGAAGTCGCCCACCGGATAGCACATCGGCGACGACCCGTCGCAGCAGCCGCCGGACTGGTGGAACATCATCGAGCCGTGCTGCCGCTGCAGCCGGGCCAGCACCTCGGCGGCCGCGGCGGTGATGACGACTCCGGACGGGGGCCTCGGCTCCATCTAGAAGAAGCCCTGCGCCTTGTTGCTGTAGGACACCAGCATGTTCTTGGTCTGCTGGTAGTGGTCGAGCATCATCTTGTGGTTCTCCCGGCCGATGCCGGACTGCTTGTAGCCGCCGAACGCCGCGTGCGCCGGATAGGCGTGATAGCAGTTCACCCACACCCGGCCGGGCTGGATGTCGCGGCCGGCGCGATAGGCGGTGTTGCCGTTCTCGGGACCACACGCCCGCGCCCAGCCCGTACAGGGTGTCGTTGGCGATGGAGATGGCGTCGTCGTAATCGGTGAACGACGTCACCGCCACCACCGGCCCGAAGATCTCCTCCTGGAAGATGCGCATCTTGTTGTTGCCGGCGAAGATGGTGGGCTGCATGTAGAAGCCGCCGGACAGGTCGCCGCCCAGTTCGGCGCGTTCCCCGCCGGTGATGATCTTGGCACCTTCGCCCTTGCCGATTGCGATGTAGGACAACACTTTTTCCAGCTGATCGTTGGACGCCTGCGACCCCAGCATGGTCTCGGAATCCAGCGGATCGCCCTGGCGGACCGCCTTGGTGCGGACCGCGGCCAGCTCCAGGAACTCGTCGTAGATGTCGGCCTGGATCAGGCTGCGCGACGGGCAGGTGCACACCTCGCCCTGGTTGAGGGCGAACATGGTGAAGCCCTCGAGCGCCTTGCCCTGGTAGCCGTCGGCCTTGGCCATCACGTCGGAGAAGAAGATGTTGGAGCTCTTGCCGCCGAGCTCCGAGGTGACCGGGATCAGGTTCTGGCTAGCGTACTGCATGATCAGCCGCCCGGTGGTGGTCTCGCCGGTGAAGGCGATCTTGGAGATCCGGTTGCTCGACGCCAGCGGCTTGCCGGCCTCGGCGCCGAATCCGTTGACCACGTTGACGACTCCGGGCGGCAGCAGGTCGCCGGTGAGCGACATCAGGTAGAGCACCGAAACCGGGGTCTGCTCCGCGGGTTTGAGCACGACGGCGTTGCCGGCCGCCAGCGCGGGCGCCAGTTTCCAGGCGCCCATCAGGATCGGGAAGTTCCACGGGATGATCTGCCCGACCACGCCGAGCGGCTCATGGAAGTGGTAGGCCACGGTGTCGTCGTCGATCTGGCTCAGCGAGCCCTCCTGCGCGCGCAGCGCCCCGGCGAAATACCGGAAATGGTCGGCCGCCAACGGGATGTCGGCGGCCAGCGCCTCGCGGATCAGCTTGCCGTTGTCCCACACCTCGGCCACCGCGAGGGATTCCAGGTTCTCCTCGATGCGGTCGGCGATCTTGTTCAGGATCGCGGCCCGCTCCGCCGGCGCGGTCTTACCCCACGCCGGAGCCGCGGCGTGGGCGGCGTCGAGCGCCTTGTCGACATCGGCCTCATCCGAGCGGGCCACCTCGCAGAACGTCTGGCCGGTGACCGGTGTCGGGTTCTCGAAGTAGCGCCCGCGCGCCGGTGCAACCCACTGCCCCCCGATGAAGTTGTCGTAGCGGGATTCGTACGACATCAACGCCCCGGCCGAACCCGGACGTGCGAAGACAGTCATCTGCTCTCACTCCATCGTTTCACCTGTGTAATACACCTCACACTACCGCCGAGACCACAATAGCTGGCATGATGTCGCACGCCCGCAACGAGCCGACGCTGGCCCGCTTCCGCGACGCCGAGTTCGAGCGGATGGGCGTCGAGGCGCTCGAGGTGCTCGAGGTGCTCGATACCGACGCCCGCATCCCGTACGTGGTCCGCCGCGGCGAGCACCTCTACAACTTCTGGCGCGACGCCGACAACCCGCGCGGGCTGTGGCGGCGCACCATGCTGGACAGTTACCGCACCGACGCGCCCGAATGGGAGGTGCTGATCGACGTCGACGAGCTGGGCTGCGCCGACGTCGAGAAATGGGTGTGGGCCGGCGCCGCCGTCATCCACCCCGAATACACCCGCGCGCTGATCAGCTTGTCCCGCGGCGGCTCGTACGCCTGCATCGCGCGTGAATTCGACATGCAGACAAAGCAATTCGTCGACGACGGGTTCGCGCTCGCCGAGGCTAAGTCGCAACTCAGCTGGGAGGACCCCGACACCGTGCTGGTCGGCACAGACTTCGGCCCCGGCACCCTCACCGAGTCCGGCTATCCGCGGGTGGTCAAGTGGTGGCGCCGGGGCACGCCGCTGGATGAGGCGCAGACGGTGTTCGAGAGTGCCCGCTCCGACGTGAACGTGGTGGCCAGCGTCAGCCGCATCCCCGGCTTCGAGCGCACCCTGATCGGCCGGGCGCTGGACTTCTGGAACGAAGAGGTCTACGAGCTGCGGGGCGGCCAGCTCGTCCGCATCGACACCCCGACGGACGCCAGCGTGAGCCTGCACCGCCAGTGGCTGCTGGTCGAGTTGCGCAGCGACTGGACGCTGGGCACCCGCACCTACGCCGCGGGCTCGCTACTGGCCGCCGACTACAAGGAATTCCTTTCCAGAGCAAGGGATTTCCGCGTCTTCTTCGAACCCGACGAGCACACCGCGCTCAACCACTACGCGTGGACCGAAGACCGGCTGCTGATGGTGACCCTGGTCGACGTGGCCAGCCGCGTCGAGATCGTCACACCCGGTGACTGGCGGCGCGAGCCGGTGGCCGGGATCCCGGCCGCGACCAACACCGTCGCCGTCTCCGCCGACGACACCGGCGACGAATTCTTCCTGGACTCCAGCGGGTTCGACTCACCGTCGCGGCTGATGCGGGGGCACCGACGACGGGCGACTCGAGCAGCTCAAGACCGCACCCGCCTTCTTCGATGCCGAAAACATCAGCGTGGCACAGCATTTCGTCGACTCTACCGACGGCACACCGATCCCCTACTTCGTGGTTCGTCCCGGCGGCCCGGCGGCCGACCGGTCCGGGCCCACCCTGCTCCACGGCTACGGCGGCTTCGAGTCCTCGAACACACCCGGCTACAGCGGGGTGCTGGGCCGGCTGTGGCTGGCCCGTGGCGGCACCTACGTGCTGGCCAACATCCGCGGCGGCGGCGAGTACGGCCCCCGGCTGGCACACCCAGGCGATCCGCGAGGGCCGGCACAAGGTGCACGAGGACTTCGCCGCCGTGGCAACCGATTTGGTGGACCGCGGCATCACGACGGTCGCCCAACTCGGGGCCCAGGGCGGCAGCAACGGCGGACTGCTGATGGGCATCATGTTGACCAAGTACCCGGAGAAGTTCGGCGCGCTGGCGTGCAGCGTGCCGCTGTTGGACATGAAGCGCTACCACCTGCTGCTGGCCGGCGCCTCCTGGGTGGCCGAATACGGCGATCCGGACAATCCGGACGACTGGGCGTTCATCTCCGAATACTCGCCATACCAGAACATTTCGTCGACGCGCCGGTACCCGCCGGTGCTGATCACCACCTCCACCCGCGACGACCGGGTGCACCCGGGGCATGCCCGCAAGATGGCGGCCGCCCTGGAGGCCGCCGGCCACCGGGTCTACTACTACGAGAACATCGAGGGCGGTCATGCCGGGGCGGCCGACAACGAGCAGGTGGCGTTCAAGTCGGCGCTGACCTATTCGTTCCTGTGGCAGATGCTGGGTCCCGCGGCCGGTTAGCGCCGGCGCGGCGCGGGCACCCCGATCGGCTCGAGCGCCCAGCTGCTCGCCGCCCGGCCCTAAGATCGTCGACGTGTCGGCGCAACGGATCGAACTCACCCTGCTGGCGACCGGACTGATCTTCATCCTGGTTTCGGCGGCGCAGGCGCGCTACCGGTTCATCAACGACCGGCGGGCCGGCCGGCGCTTCTACTGGGCGACATCGGTGATCGGCATCGTCTGCTTTGCGTTCGGGGCCGGCCGGCTGTGGCCCAACGGCGTCCTGGCGGCGGCGATTTTCGCGGCCGTGGTGGCCTTCTCGGCCTACCTCACCACCCCGTACCTGAAGATCAACGGCCGCATCTATGCGTCTTCGCCGGAAAACCGCGAGCCCGATCCCTAAGTTGGGGCCATGCCCTCCGACTTCGAAACGCTGCTGTACACCACGGCCGGTCCGGTCGCCACGATCACGCTGAACCGCCCGGAGCAGCTCAACACCATCGTGCCGCCGATACCCGACGACATCGAGGCCGCCGTGGGGCGGGCCGAGCGCGACCCGGCCATCAAGGTCATCGTGCTGCGCGGAGCGGGCCGGGCCTTCTCCGGCGGCTACGACTTCGGCGGCGGTTTCCAGCACTGGGGCGAGGCCATGATGACCGACGGCCGCTGGGACCCGGGCAAGGATTTCGCGATGGTCAGCGCCCGCGAGACCGGCCCGACCCAGAAATTCATGGCCATCTGGCGGGCCTCCAAACCGGTGATCACACAGGTGCACGGCTGGTGTGTGGGCGGGGCCAGCGACTACACGCTGTGCGCGGACCTCGTCATCGCTAGCGAGGACGCCGTGATCGGCACGCCCTACAGCAGGATGTGGGGGGCGTATCTGACCGGAATGTGGCTCTACCGGCTGAGCCTGGCCAAGGCGAAGTGGCATGCGCTGACCGGCCGGCCGCTGACCGGCGTGCAGGCCGCCGAGATCGAGCTGATCAACGAGGCGGTGCCGTTCGAGGCTGGAGGCGCGGGTCGCCGAGATCGCCGCCGAGCTGGCGTGCATCCCGCTGTCGCAGCTGCAGGCGCAGAAGCTGATCGTCAACCAGGCCTACGAGAACATGGGCCTGGCGTCCACCCAGACGCTGGGCGGCATCCTCGACGGGCTGATGCGCAACACCCCCGACGCGCTGGAGTGCATCAAGATCGCCGAGACGCGGGGGGTGCGGGCCGCCGTCGAGTGCCGCGACGGCCCGTTCGGCGACTACAGCCAGGCCCCGCCGGAGCTGCGGCCCGATCCAAGCCACGTCATCGTCCCTGATCGCGATGGATAGTGCGATGCACTAGCGATCACCCTGGCGGTGACCTGGGAACTGTTCGCGCCGGGCCGAGAAGTGCTACCGTAACGTCTATGTCTCGGCTGAGTAGAGACCTGCGTGCAGGCGCCGCGTTCGTTGCCCTGGGTGTCACCGCTGCGATCTTCCCGTCGACCGCGGTGGCCGATTCCACGGAGGACTTCCCGATCCCCCGCCGGATGATCAACACCACGTGCGACGCCGAGCAGATCCTGGCGGCCGCGCGGGACACCAGCCCGGTGTACTACCAGCGCTACATGATCGACTTCAACAACCACCCCAACGTCCAGCAGGCGACCATCGACAAGGCGCACTGGTTTTACGCGTTGTCGCCGCAGGACCGGCGGAACTACTCCGAGAACTTCTATGCGCCCCAGGCCGATCCGCTGTGGGAGGCCTGGCCCAACCACATGAAGATCTTCTGGAACAACAAGGGCGTGGTGGCCAAGGCCACCGACATCTGCAACCAGTACCCGCCCGGCGACATGTCGGTGTGGAACTGGTCGTAATCGCTTAGCCCGATTCCTTAGCTCCTCAGCGGGGCTGGACCACGCCGCCCGGCGGGTGCTCGTCGACGTCGGTGAGGATCAGCTCACGCACGGCCCGACGCGGTCCGTACGGTCGCAGCATGGTGCTGACCGGGCGTGGACGCACGTGCTGCGGCCACCAGAACCAGCGCCCGAGCAGGGTGGCCAGTGACGGCGTCATGAACGACCGCACGATCAGGGTGTCGAACAGCAGGCCCAGCGCGATCGTCGTACCCACCTGGACCATCACCAGCAGCAGGCTGAACATGAACGTGGCCATGGTGGCGGCGAACACCAGGCCGGCCGGAGGTCACTACCGAGCCCGAACCGGCCATCGCGCGGATCGTCCCGGTCTTGAGCCCGGCGTGGATCTCCTCCTTGAACCGCGAGATCAGCAGCAGGTTGTAGTCCGAGCCGACCGCCAGCAGCAGGATGACCGCCATCGCCAGCACCATCCAGTGCAACTTCAGCCCCAGGATGTACTGCCACAGCAGCACCGAGAGGCCGAACGAGGCGCCCAGCGACAGCAACACCGTACCGACGATCACGAAGGCCGCCACGACGCTGCGGGTGATCACCAGCATGATGATGAAAATCAGTGTGGCCGCGGCGATTCCGGCGATCAACAGGTCGATGTTGGAGCCGTCGTGCATGTCCTTGTACGTCGCGGCGGTGCCGCCGAGGTAGACCTTGGCGCCCTCCCAGGGGGTGCCCTTGATCGCCTCGTGCACGGCCTGCTTGATTGGTTCGATGTGCCTGATGCCCTCAGGACTCGCCGGGTCACCTTCGTGGGAGATGATCAGCCGGACCGCACGCCCGTCGGGTGAGATGAAATTTTTCAGGCCCCGTACGAAGTCCGGGCTCTTGAACGCCTCCGGCGGGAGGTAGAACGTGTCGTCGTTCTTCGCCTTGTCGAAGGCGTCGCCCTGGGCGGTGGCGTTGTCGGCCTGCGCTTTGGCCTGGTCGTTGAGGCCCTGGGTGATCGCGTAGTTCGACATGATGGTGTCGAGGTTGCGCTGCTGACTCTCGATCTGCGGCGGGATCAACGCCACCAGCTTCGGCTGAATCCAGTCCAGCTTGTCCAGGTTCGCGCTTAGGTTCACGATGTTCTCGGCCACCTGGTCGATGCCGTCGAGCGCGTTGAAGACCGACCGCAGCGCCCAGCAGACCGGGATGTCGTAACAGTGCTTCTCCCAGTAGAAGTAGCTGCGGATCGGCCGGAGGAAGTCGTCGAAGTTGACGATGCCGTCGCGCAACCTCTCGGTGATCTGCACGGTTTCCTTGGTGAGCCTGGTGGTTTCGTGGGTGGTGTTGCTCAGGTCCTGGGTGACCTGCATCTGCTCATGCAGCGTCGCCATCGTCTTGCGCAGCTCGTCGGCCTGCTTGAGCAGATTGTTCGCCTGCTCCTCCTGGTAGTGCTGGGTCTGCAGCCGCCCCGCGGCCTGCGCGCCCATCTGAAAACCCAGCGTGCTGTGGTCGAGCGGCGTGCCCAACGGCCGGGTGATGGTCTGCACCCGGCCTATACCGGGGACGTGGAAGACCGCCTTGGCGACCTTGTCCAGGACGATGAAGTCGGCCGGGTTGCGCAGGTCGTGATCGGTCTCGATCATCAACAGCTCGGGGTTGAGCCGCGCCTGGTCGAAGTGCCGGTCCGCGGCGGCATAACCGACGTTGGCCGGGGTGTCCGCCAGCAGGAAGTGGCGGTTGTCGTAGTCCGTCTTGTAACCGGGCAGGGCGAGCAGACCGACCAGTGCGACCGCGATCGTGCGCAGCGAGAACCGGCGCGGGCCAGCGGACGACCGCGGTGCCCATGCGGCGCCAGCCCCGGGTCTGCAGCGTGCGCTTGGGATCCATCAGCTTGAAGAATGAGGCGACCGTCAGCATCGCCGGAGCCAGCGTCAACGCCGCCAGCACCGCGACCAGCATGCCGACCGCACACGGCACCCCCAGCGACTGGAAGTACGGCAGCCGGCAGAAGCTCAGGCAGTACATCGCGCCGGCGATGGTCAGGCCGGATCCGAGCACCACATGCGCGGTGCTGTGGAACATGGTGTAGAACGCCTGCTCGCGCAGTCTCGCCCAGCCCACGCGCCTCGTGATAGCGCCCGACCACGAAGATCGCGTAGTCCGTCCCGGCGGCGATCGCCATCAGCACCAGCATGTTGTTGGCGAAGGTCGACAGACCCACCACGCCGTAGTTGCCGAGCGTCGCGACGACACCGCGGGCCGCCGCCAGCTCGATGAACACCATGCCCAGCATGATCGCCACGGTGATGATCGACCGGTAGATGACCAGCAGCATCACGATGATCACCACGAAGGTGATGAGGGTGACGACCGCGAGGCCCTTCTCACCCGCGTGGGACTGGTCGGCGAACAGCGGACCCGCGCCGGTGACATACGCCTTGATTCCCGGCGGTGCGGGCACCGAGTCCACGATCTTTCGCACCGCCAGGGCAGACTCGTTCGCCAGGCCGCCGCCCATGTTGCCGGCGAGGTACACCTGGACGTACGCGGCCTTCTGGTCGTGGCTCTGGGAACCCGCCGCCGTCAGCGGATCGCTCCAGAAATCCTGGACGTGCTGCACGTGTTTCTTGTCCTGCTCGACGCGCCTGACGATCTCGTCGTAATAGCGGTGCGCCTCGGCCCCGAGTGGCTTGTCGCCCTCCAGCAGGATAATGGCCGAGTTGTCGGAGTTGAACTCCATTGAACGTCGCCCCGACCTTCATCATCGACTGGAAGGAGGCCGCGTCGGTCGGACTCATCGACACCGAGTGGGTTTTGGCGACGACCTCCAGCTGCGGGGCCACCGTGTTGGTGATGAACACGATGCCCAACCACACCAGGACGATCGGCAGCGCCAACCGGTGGATCATCCGCGGCAGGAACGGAACGGCGGGATCAGCGGCTGATCGACGCGCGGCGCAACCTCGACCGGCTCGCTCATGCGGACTTGTCCAGGCAGTAGACGAACGCGTTCACGGTCTGGTTGGGATCCGAGCGGTTCGGGGTCTTGATGACGTCACCGCTGCCGTCGTGCTTGTTCACCACGAACTGGCAGGCGATCCAACTGCCATCTCCTTGCGCCACCAGGTTTGCCGGGATGCCGGGTTTCGTTGAACTCAATACTTTGCTCCAGGGCAAGGGCAGGTTGAGTGCCTGCTGCGGATGGGAGTTTTCGTCGAGGTAGTTGATGGTTGCCGTGCTGCCCGGCGGGCCCCAGACCTGGGGCGTGATGGTCTTGGCGTTGAACTCGTCGAGCACCTCCCCCGAGGTGCCGCCGCCGAACGACCCGGGGTGCACGCCGAAGATGCCGTGCAATCGGTAGACGACGAACCCCGACAGCGCGACGACGGCCGCGATCGTGAGCACCAGCCAGAAACGGCCCAGAAACCCCTTCTTCCTGGCGCGCTGCCGGGCGGTCTCGCCGCCCTCACGGCCCGCGGAGTCCTGCTTGTTCAACAGCTCGGTCCTTGGCTCGGTCGTCGTCATGGGCGCTCCCCCCTTTCTGCGATCATGCCGATTGCGGGATGAGGCCGATGCACGTGGCGGTCAACAGCCGGGTCAGCGCGGAGGCGAAGTCCAGATTCCATTCCGGCGGAACAACTTCCGGCTCCTCGGCGTAGGCGTCGGTGAGTCGTTCCGGGGGGTTGGCCACCTGCCACAGCGTGGCGGCCAGCGAGTAGGCGGCCAGCAGGATGTCGAGCGACCCCGAGCGCCCGAGTTCGGGCAACGCCCGCTGGATGGAGTCCGCGAGGGACAGCGTGGCGGCCGTGCTGATCCGCTTGACCTCGACGACGCGTTCGGCGTCCACCTCGTGTTCCAGGTGCAGGTGCAGGTTGGCCAGCAGGTCGCAGAACAGCGGATCGTCGGCCAGGGCGTCGGCCAGCGTCTCGGCGATCCGCGACGGCGTCGCGGCGCCGGGCTGGGCGAGCTTGTCCGACACCGTGTTCGACCACCGCACCCAGCCCTCGGCGGACAGGTGCAGCAGGACCTCCTTGTGCGAGGTGAAGTAGCGGCGCACCGCCGAGTAGTGGATCCCGGCGCGGCGGGCGACCGCGGTCAGCGTGACCGACGCGACGCCCGTCTCCAGCGCCAGCGAACGGGCCGCCTCCACGAGGGCCTCCGCACGTTGGCGCTTCTTCTCCTCGGTGCGGGCGCGTTGGAATGTCAGTTGCGCCACCGGCCGAGCGTAACGCACATTATGTGATTTGTATAACGCACGTGACGTGATTTGTCGTTGGTCACTGGACCCCGCCGCGACGCGTCAAACTGGACGGGTGCAGACCATCGCCCTGATCGGGTTCCTCGGCGGACTGATCACCGGGATCTCGCCGTGCATCCTGCCGGTGCTGCCGGTGATCCTGCTGTCCGGCATGGACGAAGGACGACGCGGCGTCGGCTCCGCTGCGCGGCCCTACCTGGTGATCGCGGGCCTGGTGTACAGCTTCAGCGTGGCCACGCTGATCGGCTCCGCGCTCCTGACAGCGCTGCACCTGCCGCAGGACGCGATCCGGTGGACCGCCCTGGTGGTGCTGACGGTCATCGGGCTGGGGTTGATCTTCCCGCCGCTGCAGCGGCTGATCGAACAGCCGTTCGCCTACCTGCCGCAGCGCCAAAGCCGGCTCGGCACAGACGGTTTCGGCCTGGGCCTGACGTTGGGCGCGCTGTACGTTCCGTGCGCCGGACCGGTGCTGGCCGCGATCGTGGTGGCCGGCGGCACCTCCTCGATCGGCCCCGGCGCGCTGGTGTTGACCGCGACGTTCGCCGCCGGCAACGCGCTGCCGCTGCTGGCCTTCTCGCTGGCCGGCCGGCGCGTGGCCCAGCGGGTCGCGGCGTTCCGCCGCCGGCAACGGGCGATACAGGTCGCCGGCGGGATCGCGATGATCGTGCTGGCCGTCGCGCTGGTGTTCAACCTGCCCGCGACACTGCAGCGCGCCGTCCCCGACTACACCACCGCGATGCAGAACCGGTTGGGCGCCAACGACATCCAGCGCAGCCTGAGCCCCACCGGGCCGCCGCCGACCCAGGGCGGCGCCCTGCAGCTGAGCCCAGGCGACGTCACCGCCGGCGGCGCGCTATCCGACTGCTCCGACGGTTCAGCGGAGCTGCAGCGGTGCGGGCCGGCGCCCGCGCTCACCGGCATCACCGGCTGGCTCAACACCCCGGACGGCAAACCGCTCGACCCGGCGGCGGTGCGCGGCAAGGTGATCCTGATCGACTTCTGGGCCTACTCGTGCATCAATTGCCAGCGCGCCATCCCGCACGTAATCGATTGGTACGACCGGTATCACGACAGCGGATTCCTGGTCATCGGGGTGCACACCCCGGAGTACGCCTTCGAGCGGGTCCCGGGCAACGTGGCCAGCGGCGCGGCCGACCTGCACATCGGCTATCCGATCGCCCTGGACAACGACTACGCGACGTGGAACAACTACCAGAACCTGTACTGGCCGGCCGAGTACCTGATCGACGCGACCGGGCAGGTGCGGCACACCAAGTTCGGCGAAGGCGACTACGACGGCACCGAACGGCTGATCCACGAACTGCTCACCGCCGCCCATCCCGGCGTGCGGCTACCCGCCCCGGCGAACACCGCCGACACCACACCGCGGACCAGGCTCACTCCCGAGACCTACCTGGGGGTGGGCAAGGCCGGAAACTACGGCGGCACCGGCGATTACCGGTCGGGCACCGCCACGCTGAGCTATCCTGCCACCCTGGGCGAGGACAGGTTCGCGCTGCGCGGGCGCTGGACGCTGGACGACCAGGGCGCCACCGCGGCCGGCGACGACTGCGAGATCCGGCTGAACTACACCGCCAAAGACGTCTACGCCGTCGTCGGCGGCACCGGCACCCTGACCGTGACCCGGGACGGGACGACCACCACGACGCCGATCGGCGGGGCGCCCACCCTGCACCGGATCGTCGCCGACAACTCCGCGCACCGCGACCAACTGGACATGCGCGTCAACCCAGGCCTGCAGGTCTTCTCATTCACCTTCGGCTAGCCGCACCGGCCAGGCCGCCCAGCACCGCCACCAGCACGCCCAGCCCCGCCAGCACCGCCCCGGCCAGCAGCGTGGCGTTGAGCCATTGGTGCACACCGGATTCGGCGTGCGCGACCATCACCTCGGCGATGCGGCGGACGTTGCCGGTGGTGTGGTTGAGCGCGTCGTTGACGTAGCGGCCGGCCGCCTCCAAGCCGGCCCACCCGGCCGCTCCGACACGCCCAGGCCGCTGAGCGCTTTGCCGCGGCGCCGGGCGGCGGCCAACGTCAGCAGCGCGCCCGCCCCGCACAGCGCCGCGGACCCCAGGCTCAGCCATGACCCCCAGCGGGTCAGCCCACTGAGCCGGCCCTGCCGAGGCACCGAAACAGTAAGCGGCACAGTCAGTTTCGCCGGTACCGCGACGTTGTAGCGGCGTAGCGGCAGCCGGATCGCGGGGTCGGCGAGCATCGGGGCCACATCGACCGCCCACTGGTCGCCGCCGGCGCCGGACTCGTCGAACAGCCAGGCGTGCACGGCGCGGTTGGCCAGGGCGAACAACAGCGGAAACGCCGGCCCGGCGGTGAACGCGGCGGCGGCGTCGTGCACCTGCGAACCGTCCACCGGGTAGCGGCCGCCGCCGTGCTCGGCGATCAAAGCCATTGCCCGCGTGGTGAGTTCGTCCGCCATGGCGGATTGCAGGGCCAGGTCAGCGGCGGCCTGGCGGACCAGCGCAGCATAGCCGTCGGCCTCGACGACGTGCAGCTGCACCCACCCCGCCGGCACCGCCACCGCCAGGGCCAGCGTGGCAATCAGCTACCCAAGCACGACGCCCGCGAATCGCACGCCCGCGAATCTACTGAATTCCCCGCAGGTATGCGGCCTGCCCGAGGTGCTGGGCGCAGTCGTCGATGCTGCTCACCAGCCGCGCGCTGGCCGTCACCGGCGGGTCCCAGTTGGTGTCCACGACGCGGCTCAGCTCCCCGGCGGTCACCCCGGCGATGTATTCGCAGGTGAGCTCGTGCACCGCGTGGTAGTAGCCGGACAGCAGGTCGGCGGCGCCCGCACCTTGGCGACGTCCTCGGGCGAATGCCCGTAGCCGGTGTCGTTGCGCGGCAGGTCCAGCCCGAACCGGTCCACCCAGCCGTCGCGGGTCCACACCTGCTCCACCCCGGCGATGTCGGCCAGCTGGATGTCCTGCACCCGGGCGCTGTGCCAGATCAGCCAGGCAATGCTGTTGGCGTCGGGGATCGGGCGGTAGCCCGACACCTCGTCGGTCAATCCGTCGGTGAGTTCGTCGACGTGTTCGATCAGCCGGGTGAACGCGTCGCACAGCAGCTCTCGGGTAACGGCGTCGGTGTCAGCTCCCATACGACCGACGCTACGCTCCGTGCCAGACCGCCTCGACGTTGTTGCCGTCGGAGTCGCGCACGAACGCGCCGAAATAGCCGGGGTGGTATTCGGGCCACAGCCGCGGCGGGTGCAGCACCTCGGCGCCCAGCTCGACGGCCGCCCGGTGGAGGGCGCGCACCGCGTCCTCGTCGGCGGCCTCGAAGGCCAGGTGCACCTCGCGGTTGGGGCCCGCGAGCGCGTCCGAGATCCAAAAGGTCGGCTTGCCCGCGCGGCCGTAGCCGACGGCTTGCCCCACATCCAGCTGCCGGGAGAAACCCAGGGTGCCCAGCACGGCGTCGTAAAACCACTGAGATTCCGCGTAGTTGGCGCAGTTGATTCCCACGTGATCGATCACGGAACAGATCCTGGCACGACCGGCGGGAACGGTCGTAGATTGTTTGAATGACTTACGACCTCATCATCCGCAATGGCAGCATCGTCGACGGGCTGGGGGGTGAGCCGTACGTCGGCGACGTGGCGGTGCGCGACGGCGTGATCGCCGCGGTCGGCGCGGTGAACGGGGCCACCGCGAACCGCGAGATCGACGCCACCGGGCGGCTGGTCACGCCGGGGTTCGTGGACCTGCACACCCACTACGACGGCCAGGCCGTCTGGTCGGAGCGGCTGACCCCGTCCTCGGCACACGGGGTGACCACCGTGGTGATGGGCAACTGCGGCGTCGGCTTCGCCCCGTGCCACCAGTCCGACCACGACGTGCTGGTCGACGTGATGGCCGGTGTCGAGGACATCCCCGGCGTCGTGATGACCGACGGTCTGCCGTGGACGTGGGAGACGTTCCCCGAATACCTGGACACCCTCGAGGCCGGCAAGCGTGACATCGACGTGGCCGCCTATCTGCCGCATTCGCCGCTGCGGGTGTACGTGATGGGTCAGCGCGGCGCCGACCGGAAGCCGGCCACCGCGGAGGACCTGGCGAAGATGCGGGCGCTGGCCAAGGAGGCGGTCGAGGTGGGCGCGCTGGGTTTCGCTTCGTCGCGGCTGACCATCCACAAGACCGAAAGTGGTTCTCCCATCCCGAGTTACGACGCCGCCCGGGAGGAGATCGAGCAGATCGCCCGGGGTGTGGTGGACGGCGGCGGCGGCCTGCTGCAGTTCGTTCCCGACATCCCGGCCGGCGGCTACCAGCCGGTGCTGCAGACCGTGTTCGACGTCGCCGAGGACGTCGGGCTGCCGCTCACCTTCACCCTCGTCGTTGCCAACTCCGGTGACCCGACGTGGCCGGACGCCATCACGATGATCGAGAAGGCCAACGCGGCCGGCGGCGACATCACCGCGCAGCTGTTGCCGCGCCCGATCGGGTTGATCATCGGATTGCAGTTGAGCGCCAACCCGTTCGTGCTCTACCCCAGCTACCGCGAGATCGCGCACCTGCCGCTGGCCGAGCGGGTCGCACAGATGCTCAAGCCCGAGGTACGGGCCCGCATCCTGGCCGACAAGCCCGGCGAGGGCCACCCGATCCTGTACGTGGCCCAGATGTGGGACTGGATCTACCCGCTCGGCGACAACCCCGATTACGAGCCCGACCCGTCGACGTCCATCGCGGCCCGGGCCCGTGCCCGCGGCGTGCATCCGATGGAGGAGGCCTACGACCGGCTGCTCGACGACGACGGCCGCGCCATGCTGCTGGTGGCGACCAGCAACCTGCAGAGCAACTCGCTGGACACCGTCGGGGAGCTGCTGCACCGCGACAATGTGGTGCTGGGTCTGGGCGACGGCGGCGCGCACTACGGGATGATCTGCGACGCCAGCTACTCGACCTACTTCCTGACGCACTGGGCGCGCGACCGAAAGTCGGGGCGGTTCAGCGTGGCCGACGCGGTGCGCCGGCTCACCTCGGTGCCCGCGCGGGTGGCCGGGCTGGGCGACCGCGGCCGCATCGCCGTCGGCTACAAGGCCGACCTCAACGTCATCGACCACGCCGCGCTGCGGCTGCACAAGCCGGTGATCAGTCACGACCTGCCGGCCGGCGGGCGGCGCCTGGACCAGACCGCCGACGGCTACGTCGCCACCATCGTGTCCGGAGAGATCATCGCCGAGAACGGGGTGCCCACCACCGCGCGTCCGGGCAAGTTGGTGCGCGGCCGCCGGCCCGGCCCGGCACCCTTGCGATAACGCCCCAAAAGTGGCATATGCCAGCTAAGTTGGGTCCGTGACGAACCCGCATTTTGCGTGGTTGCCGCCAGAAGTCAACTCGGCACTAATTTATTCCGGTCCTGGTCCCGGGCCGCTGCTTGCTGCCGCGGCGGCGTGGGACGGACTGGCCGAGGAGCTGGCGTCGTCGGCACAGTCGTTTTCTTCGGTCACGTCGGATCTGGCCAGCGGGTCGTGGCAGGGCGCGTCGTCGGCGGCCATGATGACCGTCACCAACCAATACGTGAGCTGGCTGTCCGCGGCCGCCGCGCAGGCCGAGGAGGTGTCCCACCAGGCCTCGGCCATCGCGACGGTGTTCGAGGTGGCCCTGGCGGCCACCGTGCAGCCCGCCGTAGTGGCCGCCAACCGGGCGTTGGTGCAGGCGCTGGCCGCCACCAACTGGCTGGGCCAGAACACACCGGCGATCGCCGACATCGAGGCCGCCTACGAGCAGATGTGGGCCTCCGACGTGGCGGCGATGTTCGGCTACCACGCCGACGCCTCGGCGGCCGTGGCGAAGCTGCCGCCGTGGAACGAGGTGTTGCAGAACCTCGGGTTCTCCAACGCCAGCACCGCCGTCACCCGCCCGGCCGACTCGGGCGCCGTGGCCCGCGGCTACACCTCGCGCATCGCGGGGTTTCTCGCGCCGCGCGCGCCGCAGTGACGCCGCGCTCCTATCGTGGAACATCATGCGCAGCAAGAAGAAGGTCGATCTGCAGGCGCTGGCCGACGCGCTGGTCGACTACCCGTATGCCTACCTGATCACGGTCGATGACGACTACCGCGCGCACACCGTGACGGTCGAGCCGGCGCTGCGTGAGTCGATCCTGGACGTCGGGCTGATCGGTGACCGCACCCAGCAGAACCTGGCCCGGCCACCCTGCTGTGGTCGCCGACCGAGCCGGGCGGCTACTCGCTGATCGTCGACGGCACCGCGCAGGTGAGCGAGGCCGGCGACGCGGTTCGGCTGGCGGTGGCGCCCACCCGCGCGCTGTTGCACCGCGACGCCGACGCCGCCGACGCCGCCAAGGGCTGTTTGCACGACTGCGTGGTGTTCTCACTGCCGGCCTAGCGGCCAGTACAGTCTGATTTGTGAGCCGCGTCGCACCCCTTGCCGAGCCGTGGAGCGAAGAAGACGCCGCCGGCATCAACGGCTGGGGCCATCCCGACCGAAGCTACGAGCCGCTGCTGTTGGTGCGCTGCCTGCAGCGCCATCCGGCGCTGGCCTCCCGGCTGCGTAAGCTCGGCGAATCCCTTTATGTCGCAGCGCTTTTTCCGCCCCGCACCCGCACCATCACCATCCTGCGCACCTGCGCGCTAATCGGCTGCGAGTACGAATGGGCAGGCGGCGTTTTGGGGTCCGATCGCCGGGGTCAGCGACGACGAGTGCGACGCGCTGGTCACCGGCGGCCCCGCCGACCCGCGCTGGAACCCGGCCGAGCGGACGCTGATCGAGGCGGTCGACGAGCTGGAGCGCACCGGGTCGTGGTACGAGCAGACCTGGGAACGGCTGGGGCACAACCTGTCTGACGAGCAGCGGATCGAATTGCTCACAGCGGTCGGCTGGTATCGCACCGTCTGCACACTGTGTAACGCGCTGGCGATGCCAGTGGAGGGCTGGATGCGGCGCTTGCCGTCAGCTCGCTGAGCGGTCCCGCTTGAGGGCCGGGTGCTGATTCCTCAACAGCGGCAACAGCACTCGTCGCGGCGTGAACTGGAACAGCCGGGTGCTGATCTGGCTGGGTAGGCCGGGTATCACGGTCCCGCGGTCGAGGGCGTCGACCCCGGCGCGCCGCGCCACCTCCCGCGACGGCTTCCACATGAACTTCGGGAATGCGTCCGCGAAGTCGCGCTCGTCCATGCCGGCGCGCTGCACGAACTCGGTGCGCACCGGCCCCGGGCACAGCAGCGCGACGGTGACGCCGGTGCCGGCGAGCTCGCCGCGCAGCCCTTGGGTGTAGCTGTTGACGAACGCCTTGCTGGCCGCGTAGCCGACCTGCCCGGGAAACAGTTGGTAACCCGCGGTCGATCCGACATTGAGGATGGCGCCCCTGCCCCGTGGCACCATCTGCTGGACCGCGCGGGTGGTCAGGTCGATGACGGCCTCGACGTTGACCCGCACCTGTGCGATCTCTTCGGCGACAAGGGTTTTCGTCACCGCCCCGATGGTGCCGATGCCGGCGTTGTTGACCAGGACGTCGACGGTGAGCCCGCGGCGGTCGATCTCGTCGAACAGCGCGGCCCGGGCGCCGGGATCTGCGACGTCGCAGGCGATCACCTCGGTGCGGACGCGGCCGGCGAGCTCGTCGGACAGCTCGCGCAGCCGGTCTTCGCGGCGGGCGACCAGGGTGACGCCGTGGCCGCGGTCGGCCAGCTCGCGGGCGATGTCGGCGCCGATGCCCGACGACGCGCCGGTCACGACGGCGGTGCCGGTGGGTGAGGGAGTCGGAAGTGCCATTTGCTCACCCTACGGACGCCGAGCGTGTGGGCTGTGCACGAATTCCGGCGTGCGGACGGACGTAGCCCCCACGCTCGGCGCGCTTGGCCGTGACGCGCTCGACGATCACCTGCGGCCGCGACAACATCGCCGCGCTGACTCTGATCACGGCCCAGCCGGCCGCCTCGAGCAACGCGATTCGCTCGATGTCCCAGGCCCGCTGATAGGGATCCTCCCAGTGCTGAATCCTGTCGTACTCGACGGCGACCTTCCACTCCCGCCACCCCATGTCCACCCGAACACGCAGCTCTCGCAGCTCGATCTGTGTCTGCGGCTTCGGCAGTCCGGCCCGCACCAACAGCACCCGCAGCCTGGTCTCCTGCGGAGACTCCGCACCGCCGTCGGCCAGCTCCAGCGAGGCGCACAGCCGGCGAATGCCGCGGGCTCCCCGGTGCCGGTCGGCGACGGCGTCTGCGGACTTGATGCGTGTCGCGTTGAGTAACGCGTCGAGGATCGGCAGCGCCCCGGCGGCGGGCAGGCCGCAACCGATGTCGAACGCCGTCCGGGCCGCGGTCGTCACCCGCATTCCAGACACGGTGTCGGCCTCGTCATCGGCCAGCGTGTAGCTGCGCACGAGGATGCCGCGCTGACCGTGCCGATCCGCGCACATGATTTCCGCGGGCGCGGCCGCATCGAGCCACTTGGTGCCATGGATCGCCGCGGCGGACAAACCGGCCAATGTCGCACCGGTCGACAGCCACGCCGCGCGCGCTTTGCCGGCCGCCGTCAGCTCGGCGTCCTTCGCGATGTAGACGTCGCGGAACACCTTGCGATACCGCGTTCGCAGCTGACTGCGGGTCACCACGCCGCGGTGCAGGGCGTCGCTGCCCAGAAGCGGGGACATGCCGCCATATTCGCCGCCGCAAACGCGCGGCGGGTGCGCCGAGCGTGGGGCCTGTGCACGAATTCCGGTGTGTGAACGGACATAGCCCCCACGCTCGGCGAGCGGACACAGGCCCGACGCGGACACGGAAAAGCCCGGCCCCCAATGGGACCGGGCTTTTCCGTAACGGACTCAGAAGTCCATGCCACCCATGCCGCCGGTCGGGTCGCCCGCCGGAGCGGCCGCCTTCTCCGGCTTGTCGGCGACGACCGCCTCGGTGGTCAGGAACAGCCCCGCGATGGACGCCGCGTTCTGCAGCGCCGAGCGGGTCACCTTCACCGGGTCGGCAACGCCGGCCTTGAGCAGGTCCTCGTACTCACCGGTGGCGGCGTTGAGGCCGGTACCGGCAGGCAAGTTGCGGACCTTCTCGGCCACCACGCCGGGCTCCAGGCCACCGTTGAAGGCGATCTGCTTCAGCGGGGCCTCGAGCGCCACCCGGACGATGTTGGCACCGGTCGCCTCGTCGCCCTCGAGCTTCAGCTCGTCCAGGGCCGGGATCACGTGCAGCAGGGCCACGCCACCGCCGGCGACAATGCCCTCCTCCACGGCCGCCTTGGCGTTGCGGACCGCGTCCTCGATGCGGTGCTTGCGCTCCTTGAGCTCGACCTCGGTCGCGGCGCCGGCCTTGATCACCGCCACGCCGCCGGCCAGCTTGGCCAGCCGCTCCTGCAGCTTCTCGCGGTCGTAGTCGGAGTCGCTGTTCTCGATCTCGGTGCGGATCTGGGTCACCCGGCCGGCGATGGCGTCGGAGTCACCGGCGCCCTCGACGATGGTGGTCTCGTCCTTGGTGACGACGACCTTGCGGGCCTTACCGAGCAGCGAGATGTCGGCGCTCTCCAGCGACAGGCCGACCTCTTCGCTGATCACCTGGCCGCCGGTGAGGATAGCCATGTCCTGCAGCATCGCCTTGCGGCGGTCGCCGAAGCCGGGAGCCTTGACGGCCACCGACTTGAAGGTGCCGCGGATCTTGTTGACGACCAGGGTGCTCAAAGCCTCGCCCTCGACGTCCTCGGCGATGATCAGCAGCGGCTTGCCGGCCTGGATGACCTTCTCCAGCAGCGGCAGCAGGTCCTTGACGGTCGAGACCTTGGAGCTGACGAGCAGGATGAACGGGTCTTCGAGGACGGCTTCCTGACGCTCGGCGTCGGTGACAAAGTAGCCCGAGATGTAACCCTTGTCGAACCGCATACCCTCGGTGAGCTCGAGCTGCAGGCCGAAGGTGTTGGACTCCTCGACGGTAATGACGCCCTCGTTGCCGACCTTGTCCATCGCTTCGGCGATCAGGTCGCCGATCGACTGGTCACCCGCGGAGATGGCCGCGGTGGCTGCGATCTGGTCCTTGGTCTCGACCTCCTTGGCCGACTTGAGCAGGGTCGCGGTGACCTTCTCGACGGCCTTCTCGATGCCGCGCTTAAGACCCAGCGGGTTGGCGCCGGCCGCGACGTTACGCAGGCCCTCGCGGACCAACGCCTGGGCGAGCACCGTGGCCGTCGTCGTGCCGTCACCGGCGACGTCGTCGGTCTTCTTGGCGACTTCCTTAACCAGCTCGGCGCCGATCTTCTCGTACGGGTCCTCCAGCTCGATCTCCTTGGCGATGGACACACCATCGTTGGTGATCGTGGGGGCACCCCACTTCTTCTCCAGGACGACGTTGCGACCCTTGGGGCCCAACGTGACCTTTACCGCGTCGGCGAGGGCGTTGAGCCCCCGCTCGAGGCCGCGACGGGCCTCTTCGTCGTACGCAATTGTCTTGGCCATTGCGAAGTGATTCCTCCGGATTGGGATGACACGTCCTGGCCGGGTGCAGTGCCCGCGACGGACGACCAGGCTGCTGCCGTCGGGCGACGACAGAGCCGAGCCTCACCGTCCCGACCTAGCACTCACTGGTCGTGAGTGCCAAGTAATTCTTAGCACTCGCCCATGCCGAGTGCAAGAACAGGTCGGAGCGCAACTAGTGTCCTGAGTTATTAATTGCAGTCTAGTTGTTAAACTGGGTTGTGCCGACGTCTCACGCCGCCGAGATTGTGTTGACCGCTGACGAGCTGGCCGAGTTGGAGGGGTGGGAGCGGTACTGCACGAGTGCAGCTGGATTGGCGATGCGGGCGCGAATTGTGTTGGCAGCCGCCGATGGTGGCTCGAACACCGAGCTTGCCGACCGGTTGGAAATGTCGATCACCACGGTGCGACGTTGGCGTAATCGGTTCGCTGAGCGACGCCTGGACGGGTTGGTCGATGAACCCCGTCCGGGTCGACCACGAGTCGTCGGCGATGACCGGATCGAGGCGTTAATCGCCGCAACTTTGGAGACCACCCCGCCGGATGCCACGCACTAGTCGACGCGCTCGATGGCGTCTCATTTGGGGTTGAGCCAGTCCATGGTGTCGCGGGTGTGGCGTGTGTTCGGACTGGCTTCGCATAAACAGGATTCCTGGAAGCTGTCCAAAGATCCGTTGTTCGTGGCCAAGGTTCATGACGTCGTGGGCCTCTATCTCAATCCACCCGAACGGGCCTTGGTGCTGTGCGTAGACGAGAAAACCCAGATCCAAGCGCTCAACCGCACCCAGCCGGTCTTTCCGATGCTGCCCGGCACCCCGCAGCGCGCGCTAGCCATGACTACGTCCGCCACGGCACGTCGAGTCTGTACGCCGCCCTCGATCTCACGACCGGCAAGGTCATCGGCGCCCTGCACTCTCGTCATCGGGCCACAGAGTTCCTGGCGTTCTCAAAAAGATCGATGCCGAAGTCCCCGACGACCTCGACGTGCACCTGGTACTCGACAACGCCTCGACGCACAAGACCCCAGCGGTAAAGCGTTGGCTAACACACCATCCCAGATTCATTCTGCACTTCACCCCGACCAGTTCCTCATGGCTTAACCTCGTCGAACGATGGTTCGCCGAGCTGACCACCAAAAAACTGCGCCGCGGCACCCACACCTCAGTCCGCCAACTCAACACCGACATCCGCGCCTGGATCGACACCTGAAACGACAACCCCCGCCCCTACCTCTGGACCAAGACCGCCGACCAAATCCTGACCAGCATCGCCAACAACTGCACCCAAATTAATGACTCAAAACACTAGCGTCCCGCGACGACGTGCTGGCGTTCACCAACACCGCGCCGTCGGTCCACCAGGTGGATCTCCAGGATCCAGTGGCAGGTGCGGCCGCGGGGATCGGTGCGGCGCATCGGCTTGTCCGATCCGGGCATGATGTACCACTCGATGCCCGGCCCGGCGATCTTCTTGTGCGCGAACTCCCCGATCAGATGGCCGGCGATGTGGCTGCCCCACTCGAACCCCTCGGCCCGCGCCACCGCGACGACGGCGCCGAACAGCTCGGCCCCGGTGACGTCGGGGTGGCCGGCGAAGTAGTCCCGCCCGGCCTGCCACACCCGCGGCAGCGCATCGCGAACGGCCTTCTTGTGTGGGTCGTCGCCGAGCAGGAAGGTACGACCGAAGTCGGCCTCCCACTCCTCGAAGACCGGCCCCAGGTCGAGGAAGACGATGTCGGCGGCGGCGATCGTGCGGTCCGGCGGGCGCTCCTGGAACGGCTGCAGGGTGTTGGGCCCGGCCCGCACGATCCGCCGGTGCCAGTGCCTGCGCACCCCGAACATCGCCCCGGCCAGGTCGTGGATCTCGTCCGAGAGCTGCCGCTCGGCGACTCCCGGGCGGATCATGCCGCGCCGCTCGATCTCGTCGAACAGCTGCGCCGCCTTGTCCTGGGCGTCCAGCAGCCGCCGCACCCGCACGTCCTCGGAGGCCTCCACCTTGGCGATGCTAACTGGCAGTGTGGACCCCATGTCCCTCGTCGTGCCGCCCTACCCGCCCGCTACACGAAAGACCAGCCGGAGACCAGCACCTGGCTCAAGCGGGCCGACGAACCGCCGGACTACCAGACCGCCGGCGTCAAGTACCACTACCTGGCCAACCAGCAGCACGACACCTCCGGCGACTACGGGTTGTACCGGGTCGACATCGCCCCGGCCGGCGGCGGGCCCGGGCCGCATTTCCACCGCGCCATGTCCGAGGCGTTCTTAGTGCTCTCCGGCACGATGAAGCTCTACGACGGCACCGAGTGGACCGACGGGCACCAGGGCGACTTCCTTTACGTCCCGCCCGGCGGGGTGCACGGCTTCCGCAACGAGGCCGACGACCTCGCGTCGATCCTGATGTTGTTCGCGCCCGGCGCCGCGCGAGGCCTACTTCGAAGGCTTCGTCGCGCTGGCCGACATGACCGACGAGAAACGCCGGGAATGGTTCGCGCGGCACGACAACTTCTGGGTTCAATAGCGCGTCCCGGTCGATGAGTATGTTGTGGGCCATGGCTCCCCACGACAAACAGCACCGCGACTGGTCGGAGGCCGACGTCGGTGATCAGAGCGGCCGCGTCGTCGTCATCACCGGCGCCAACACCGGCATCGGCTACGAGACGGCCGCCGTGCTGGCCCACCGCGGCGCCCACGTCGTGCTCGCGGTCCGCGACCTGGAGAAAGGCAACGCGGCGCTGTCGCGGATCGTGGCCGCCAGCCCGAACGCCGACGTCACGCTGCAGCAGCTGGACCTGGCCTCGCTGACCTCGGTGCGCTCGGCCGCCGAGGCGCTGCGCGCGGCCTACCCGCGCATCGACCTGCTGATCAACAACGCCGGCGTGATGTGGACGCCCAAGCAGGTCACCGAGGACGGTTTCGAATTGCAGTTCGGCACCAACCATCTGGGGCACTTCGCGCTGACCGGGTTGCTGCTCGAGCACCTGCTGGGAGTGCGGGATTCGCGGGTGGTGACGGTCAGTAGCCTCGGCCACCGGCTGCGCGCGGCCATCCACTTCGACGACCTGCACTGGGAGCGCCGCTACGACCGGGTCGCCGCCTACGGCCGGTCCAAGCTGGCCAACCTGCTGTTCACCTACGAGCTGCAGCGCCGGCTGGCGGCCGCCCCGGACGCGAAGACCATCGCGGTCGCCGCGCATCTCGGCGGCTCCAACACCGAGCTGGTCCGCCACCTGCCCGGCATCTTCCGGCCGGTGCAGGTGGTGCTGGGGCCGGTGCTGTTCCAGAGCACGGCGATGGGCGCGCTGCCGACGCTGCGGGCGGCCACCGGTCCGGCCGTGCAGGGCGGGCAGTACTACGGTCTGGGCGGCTTCCTCGAGCAGCGCGGGCGCCCGAAGCTGGTCGAGTCCAGCGCCCAGTCGCACGACGAGCAGTTGCAGCGCCGGCTGTGGGCCATGTCCGAAGAACTCACCGGCGTCCACTTCCCGGTCTGACGTCCATGGCCGCGATGCGCTCCGTCGCCGAACATCAGCGGGTGGTGGCCGGGTTGATCCGCGCCCGGCCGCCGGTCGCGGTGTCGCTGGCGCAGGCCCAGGGCCTTGTGCTGACCGAGGACGTGGTGGCGGGGCTGGCGCTGCCGGTGTTCGACAACTCCGCGATGGACGGCTACGCGGTGCGCGCCGAGGACACCGCGGGCGCGACCCCCGAGCGGCCGGTCGTGCTGCCAGTCGCCGAGGACGTTCCGGCCGGGCGCACCGACGAGCTGACGCTGCGGCCCGGCACCGCGCATCGGATCATGACGGGGGCTCCGGTGCCGACCGGGGCGACGGCCGTCGCCCCGGTCGAGGACACCGACGGCGGCGTGGACGTGGTGTCGATCCGGGCGCCGCGCGAACCCGGCAAGCACATCCGCCGCGCCGGCGAGGACGTCTCCCCCGGGACCACCGTGTTGCGCCGCGGGCAGGTGGTGACGCCGGCGGTGCTCGGACTGGCCGCGGCGCTGGGCATCGCCGAGCTGTCAGTGATCCCGCGGCAGCGAGTGCTGGTCATCTCGACGGGATCGGAGCTGGTGGCCCCGGGCGCCGCGCTGCGGCCGGGGCAGATCTACGAGTCCAACTCGATCATGCTGGCCGGGGCCGTGCGCGACGCCGGCGCGGAGCTGGTGGCCGTCGCGACCGCCGAGGACGAGGTGGCACAGTTCAGTTCGATCATCGACCGGTATGCGGCCGGCACCGACCTGATCATCACCAGCGGCGGCGTCAGCGCCGGCGCCTACGAGGTGGTCAAGGACGCCTTCGGGCGCGAGGGCGATCAGGGCGTGGAGTTCGTTAAGGTGGCCATGCAGCCGGGCATGCCGCAGGGCGTGGGACGGGCGGCCGGGGCGACCATCGTCACGCTGCCCGGCAATCCGGTCAGCGCGCTGGTGTCCTTCGAGGTGTTCATCCGCCCGGCGCTGCGCACCGCGATGGGCCTGCCCGACCCCGAACGCCCGCACCGGTCGGCGGTGCTGGCCGAGTCGCTCACCTCGCCGCGCGGCAAGCGCCAGTTCCGCCGCGCGGTGCTCGACGACGACGCCGGCACGGTCGTCAGCTACGGCCCGCCGGCCTCGCATCACCTGCGCTGGCTGGCGTCGGCGAACGCGCTGCTGGACATCCCCGAAGACGTCGTCGAGGTGCCGGAGGGGACCACCCTCGAGGTATGGGATCTGCGCTAGCCGCAGCCCGATTCATCCCGCGGGCGCTCGATGAAATTCGTCGGCGGTATCGAAGGCCTGGGTGTAGCGGATGGCGACGGCGACGATCGTCATCATCACCGGGATGGTGACCAGCGCCCCCGACAGGCCCACCCACCCGGACAGGTGGCCGATCAGCGGCGGGCCCAGCAGATAGCCCAGCCAGCCGGTGGCGGCCACACTCGCGATCGCCGATCCGGCGCCGCAGGCGCCGTAGGCCGCGCTGAACGCGGTGGGCACCAGCAGCGCGACGCCGACGCCCAGCGCGACGAACCCGAGCACCCCGGCGGCCGCGTGAGCGGTCGCCAGCGTCACGCTCATGCCCGCCACGGCCAGCGCCGGCAGCAGCCGGCGGCTGGGCAGCCGCGCGTGCAGCCGTGCGGCACCGAACCGGGTGATGACCATGGTCAGGGTGTAGGCCGCGTAGCTCGCCGCGGCCACGCTCGGGCCGGCGCCGACGACGTCGCGCAGGTAGGTGGCCGGCCAGTCGGTGGCCGCACCCTCGCACAGGAACAACGCGAACGACACGGCCGCCAGGATCGCCACCGTCGGCGTCACCCGTCGGCCCGCGGCCGGTTCCGGCGGCGCGGCCACGGAATCGGCCGCGTCCGGCAGCAGGCGCCGGGTCAGCATTACTACCACGAGGAGCACGACCGCCCCGAGCACCGTCAGCTGAGCGGTCAGGCCGATGCCCGCGCCGACGCAGGCCGCCCCGATCAGCGCCCCGGCCAGGGTGCCCTGGCTCCACATCCCGTGGAAGCGCGCCATCATCGGCGCCCCGGCGCGCCGTTCGACCGTGCCGGCCTGGGTGTTCATCGCGACGTCCAGCGCGCCCTGGAACATCCCCCACAACGCCAGCGCCGCGAACAGCGCCGGCCCGGACCGGGCCAGCCCCACCGTCGTCCCGGCCGCCGCGTAGCCGGCGACGGTGACCGGGATCAGCCGGTGGCTCCCCCAGCGCGGCAGCGCCCAGCGGCCGGCCAGCGTGGCCAGCACCGAGCCCAGCGGAGCGCCGAACAACGCCGTGCCCAGCGCGGCGCCGTCCAGGCCGAGCCCGGCTTTGACCTGCGGAATGTGGGCGGCCCACGACGCGAACAGCAGGCCGTGAGCGACGAACACCGCGGTGACACCGCGTTTGACCCGACTCAGCATGTCGACGGTGAACGTTCCCTTCGCGGGCGGCGAAGAATCCGTCACCGGCTCCGTAAGATGGCCGCGTGGCACGACGCCCCCGCACCATCGGCCCCTCGGCTTCCGACCCCGGTTTCAGCCCCCAGCATGCGCTGGAGTTGGTGCGCTCGGCCATCCCGCCGGTACATCCGGCCGGCCGGCCGTTCGTCGGCGCCGGGCTGGCGCTGGCGCTGGCCGGGCGCCGGCACCGCTGGCTGCGCCGGGCGAGCCTGCTGGCGGCGGGGGCGTGCGCGGGATTCTTCCGGCACCCGCCCCGGGTGCCGCCCACCCGGCCCGGCGCGATCGTCGCGCCCGCCGACGGCGAGATCTGCGTCATCGACGTCGCCACCCCGCCCGCCGAATTGAGCATGGGTGACGTGGCGCTGCCGCGGGTCAGCATTTTCCTGTCGCTGCTGGACGCCCACGTGCAGCGGGCCCCGGTCAGCGGCGAGGTGATCGACGTGCAGCACCGGCCGGGCCGGTTCGGGTCGGCCGACCTGGCGGCCGCCAGCACGGAGAACGAACGCACCAGCCTGCGCATCCGCACCCCCGGCGGCGCGGAGGTGGTCGCGGTCCAGGTCGCCGGGCTGCTGGCGCGGCGCATCATCTGCGACGCGCACGTCGGCGACAAGCTGTCGATCGGCGACACCTACGGCCTGATCAGGTTCGGCTCCCGGCTGGACACCTACCTGCCGGCGGGCGCACAACCGCTGGTGACCGTCGGCCAACGCGCCATCGCCGGCGAGACCGTGCTGGCCGAGTTGCCATGATCAGCAAGCCGCGCGGCCGCCGGGCGGTCAATCTGCAGATCCTGCCCAGCGCGATGACGGTGCTCTCGGTGTGCGCGGGGCTGACCTCGATACGGTTCGCCCTGGAGCACCAGCCCAAGGCCGCGATGGCGCTGATCGCGGCGGCCGCCATCCTGGACGGGCTGGACGGCCGGGTGGCGCGCATCCTGGACGCCCAGTCGCGGATGGGCGAGGAGATCGACTCGCTGGCCGACGCGGTGAACTTCGGGGTGACCCCGGCGATCGTGCTCTACGTGACGCTGCTGACCACGTCGCCGGCCGGGTGGGTGGCGATCCTGCTCTACGCGGTGTGCGTGGTGTTGCGGCTGGCCCGGTTCAACGCGCTGCTGGACGACGGCAGCCAGCCCGCCTACACCCACGAGTTCTTCGTCGGCATGCCGGCGCCGGCCGGTGCGGTGTCGATGATCGGCCTGATCGGGCTCAAGCTGCAGTTCGGCGACGGCTGGTGGACGTCGCCGCTGTTCCTGTGCATCTGGATCACCGGGACGTCGATCCTGATGGTCAGCAAGATCCCGATGCGCAAGATGCACGCGGTGGCGGTGCCGCCGAGTTGGGCGGCGCCGCTGCTGGCGGTGCTGGCGATCTGCGCGGCCGCGGCGGTACTGGCGCCCTACGTGCTGATCTGGGTGATCATCGTCGCCTACCTGTGCCACGTGCCGTTCGCGGTGCGCAACCAGCGCTGGCTGGCCGCGCACCCCGAGGCATGGGCCGAGGCGCCCAAGCAGCGCCGAGCCGCCCGGCGGGCGATCCGCCGGGCACAGCCCAACCGCCGGTCGGTGACGCGGCTGGGCCTGCGCAAGCCGGGCAGGCGCGTGCCGTGACCGGCCCCGGCTCGGCGCGTCAGCTCACGCTGACCGCCCGGCTGAACACCTCGGCCGTCGACTCCTGTCGCGGCGTCATCCGCCTGCACCCGAGTGCCGTTGTGGCCCTTGGCATTCGGGAGTGGGACGTGGTGTCGCTGATCGGTTCGCGCACCACCGCGGCGGTGGCCGGCCTGGCCGGCCCCGAAATACCCTCCGGCACCGTGTTGCTCGACGACGTGACGCTGTCCAACGCCGGCCTGCGCGATGGGACCGCCGTGGTGGTCAGCCCGGTCACCGTGTACGGCGCGCGGTCGGTGACGCTGTCGGGCTCGCCGCTGACCACCCGGTCGGTGTCACCGGTCACGCTGCGTCAGGCGCTGCTGGGCAAGGTGCTCACCGTGGGCGACGCGGTGTCGCTGCTGCCCCGCGACCTCGGGCCCGGCACCTCGACGTCCGAGGCGACCCGCGCGCTGGCCGCCGCGGTGGGCATCAGCTGGACCCCCGAGCTGCTGACCGTCACCGGCGTCGACCCGGACGGGCCGGTCAGCGTGCAACCCAACTCGCTGGTCGGCTGGGGCGCCGGGGCGGCGTCGCGGGTGTCGGTCGAAGTGGCCCGCCCGCAGACGGTGGTCTAGGAGCTCAAGGGCTGCCAGCCGCAGGCCGCCAAGCTGGTCGAAT
Source organism: Mycobacterium lepraemurium (assembly GCA_002291465.1). Lineage (GTDB taxonomy): Bacteria > Actinomycetota > Actinomycetes > Mycobacteriales > Mycobacteriaceae > Mycobacterium > Mycobacterium avium. The sequence continues at coordinate 3,904,258 of CP021238.1, forward strand.
GGCTCAAGCTCGCGCTGGACGAGCCGCACCTGCTCAAGACCCTGGGCGCGGCCACCTTCCTGGGCGTGCTGGTGACCGGCCCGGCCGGGGTGGGCAAGGTGACGCTGGTGCGCGCGGTGTGCGGGGATCGCCGGCTGGTCACGCTGGACGGCCCGGAGGTCGGCGCGCTGGGCGCCAACGACCGGCTCAAGGCGGTGGCCTCGGCGGTGCAGACGGTCCGCGACGGCGACGGCGTGCTGCTGATCACCGACGTCGACGCCCTGCTACCGGCCACCGCCGAGCCGGTGGCCTCATTGATCCTCGCCGAGCTGCGCGGCGCGGTGGCCAGCGAGGATGTCGCCCTGATCGCCACCTCGGCACGCCCCGACCAGCTCGACGCCCGGCTGCGCGCGCCGGACCTGTGCGACCGGGAGCTGAGCCTGCCGCTGCCCGACGCCGCCACCCGCAAGGCCCTGCTGGAGTCGCTGCTGCGCAACGCGCCAACCGATGGCCTCGATTTGGATGAAATCTCTTCTCGAGAACCGGGTTTCGTCGTCGCCGACCTGGCCGCGCTGATCCGCGAGGCGGCGCTGCGGGCGGCGTCGCGGGCCAGCTCCGACGGCCGCCCCCCCCCCCCGCGCTGCACCAGGAGGACCTCACCGGCGCGCTGAGCGTCATCAGGCCGCTGTCCCGCTCGGCCGCCGAAGAGGTCAGCGTCGGGGACATCCACCCTCGACGACGTCGGTGACATGGCGCAGGCCCGGCAGGCGCTCACCGAGGCGGTGTTATGGCCGCTGCAGCATCCGGACACGTTCGCCCGGCTGGGTGTGCAGCCGCCGCGCGGGGTGTTGCTGTACAGGCCGCCCGGCTGCGGCAAGACCTTCGTGTGCGCGCGCTGGCCAGCACCGGCCAGCTGTCGGTGCACGCCGTCAAGGGCTCCGAGCTGATGGACAAGTGGGTGGGCAGCTCGGAAAAGGCGGTGCGCGAACTGTTTCGGCGGGACCGCGATTCGGCGCCCGCGCTGATCTTTCTCGACCAGGTGGACGCGCTGGCCCCCCGGCGCGGGCAGAGCTTCGACTCCGGGGTGACCGACCGGGTGGTGGCCGCGCTGCTGACCGAGCTGGACGGCGTCGACCCGCTGCGCGACGTCGTGGTGCTGGGCGCCACCAACCGGCCCGACCTCATCGACCCCGCGCTGCTGCGGCCGGGCCGGCTGGTGTTCGTGGAGCCACCCGACGCCGCGGCGCGGCGCGAAATCCTGCGCACCGCGGGCAAATCGATTCCGCTGAGCGCTGACGTCGACCTCGACGAGCTGGCCGCCGGCCTGGACGGCTACAGCGCCGCCGACTGCGTGGCGCTGCTGCGCGAGGGCCGCGCTGGCCGCCATGCGCCGGTCCATCGACGCCACCGACGTGACGGCGGCCAACCTCGCGGCAGCTCGTGAAAACGTCCGTCCCTCTTTGGGTCCCGCGCAGGTCGCGTCGCTACGGGCGTTCGCCGAAGCTTCGTAGCACGGCTGCTCCGGCGTCACCGCGGCGCCGGGCTCGTCGGGCCACGGCATCACCGTCGCCCGGGGATAGGGGTCGTCGGGCAGCCACTCGGACACCCGAATGCGTTTCCCGGTGCGGCAATTCAGCAGATACCGGCCGGCGCCCTGGTCGACGCAGTCGACGATCCGGGACAGCACCCCCACGTCGCAGCGCGCGTCACCGCCGCCCACCTCGCGGCCGCGGGCGATCAGCACCACCCCGAACTGCTCGCCGGTGTCCAGGCAGTGCCGCACCAGCGCGCCGTAGCGGGGCTCGAAGATCCGCAACGGCAGGTCCTGGTCGGGCAGCAGCGCCGATTCCAGCGGAAACATCGGCAGCGCAACGGGTTCGGTCACCAGATCTCCAGCTCGGCGACCAGCGCGTCGACGACCGCGCGCAGATCGCCGTCGTGTTCCTCGGCCACCCGGCGCTGACGCTGGTATGACGCGCCGTGGCGGGGGATGTCGGCCACCGCGGCCAGCTCGTCGGCGCACTGCAGCTTGCGGGCGACCGGCTCCAGCCGGTTGAGCACGTCGTCGAGGTCCTCGGTGACCAGGCGTTCGTTGCTGTCGGCGTCCAGGATGATCACCGCGTCCAGGCCGTAGCGGGCGGCGCGCCACTTGTTCTCCTGGTGATGCCAGGGCGGCATGGTCGGCAACGACTCGTCGCCCTCCAGCCTGCGGTCCAGGTCGACCACCAGGCAGTGCGTCAGCGCCACCAGCGCGGCCAGCTCGTGCAGGTTGGACACGCCGTCGCAGATCCGCATCTCCAGCGTGCCCAGGTGCGGGGAAGGCCTGATGTCCCAACGGACTTCGTCGACGTGGTCGATGATGCCGGTCTTCTTCTGGTCGTAGACGAAGCCCTCGAACTCCGCCCAGGTCTGGAACTGGAACGGCAGCCCGGCGGTGGGCAGCTGCTGGAATATCATCGCCCGGTTGCTGGCGTAGCCGGTGTCCACCCCGGTCCACCACGGCGAGGACGCCGACAGCGCCAGCAGGTGCGGGTAGTAGTTCAGCAGCGACGTCATGATCGGCATCACCTTGTTCGGCGAGGAGATCCCGACGTGCACGTGCACCCCCCAAATCAGCATCTGCCGTCCCCACCACTGGGTGCGCTTGATCAGCTCGGCGTAGCGCGGGGCGTCGGTGAGCTTCTGGGTCGTCCACTGCGCGAACGGATGTGCGCCGGCGCAGAACAGTTCCATGCCGCGGTCCCGCACGATCCGGCGCGCGGGCCCCAGGGTCTGCCGCAGATCCTCCATCGCCTCGGGCACGGTCCGGCAGATGCCGCTGACCACCTCGACGGTGTTCCGCAGCAATTCCTTGTGCACGCACGGGTTTTCGCCGATCTCGGCGATCACCGCGGTGGCCTCGTTGCTCAGGTCGCGGGTCTGCGCGTCGACGAGCGCGAACTCCCACTCCACCCCACGGCGAACGGGAGAAATCGATGTGCGCGTCGCCCCGTCTAGCCGGCACCGATGACACCGCACACCACCCGCTTGCCGGCGTCACCGGTGCTCATCGTCATCTCGTCGGGGCCCGGTGTTCCGTTGGTCTGGTTGTAGCGCTCCGCCGGGATGTTGGCGAAGTTGTCCGCGCCGGCGTGGATGATGATCGCCGTCTTCTGCCCGCCGAGCAGATCCTCCATGGTGAAGGCGTCGGTGGTGGTCACCAGCGTCCCGGAGCCGTCCTTGCGCACCTGCAGCGAGGTCAGGTCGCCGCTGGCGGGTTCGCCGGTGTGCCCGGGCGCCTGGAAATGCCCTCCGGCGGACAGGAAGTCCCCCGGGGCGCCGCCGGTCGGGGCGACCGAGCTAGGTTCGCACTTGCCGACCCTGTGTATGTGCACGCCGTGGAAGCCGGGCGTGAGCACGCCGTTGGTCGTCGTCTCGATGGTGACGGTGGCGTATCCGTTGCTGAACTCGAACTTCGCGGTCGCGACCTGAGTGCCGTCCGGCGCCTTGAGGTGGGTGGTGATGCTGGGCGCCGCGGCCGGAGCGGCCTCGGCTGCGCCCGCGCCCGACGGTGACGGCGATCCGCGCCACACCGCGGGGGTGGTACCCGGCAGCGACGACGCGTGTTGGGGCGACGAACAGGCGCCCAGCGCCACGACGCAACCGGCCAGAACCACGGGAGGCAGCAGCTTGGGCATAGCCAGCAGCCTAACGCTTCGCCGGCCCGCTCAGCCCGCGACGAGGACGATGACACCCGGGGGTTGGCCGCTCAGCGCGGGGATGCGCGGCTCGACCGGCGCGCCCAGGTTTTTGCCCACCGCATCGGCGGTGGCGTGCTCGTCGTCGGCGTCGGTGTAGTCGGTGTAGTAGACCGTGGTGGCCGAGACGTCGGGCACGGCCAGGTTGTCGACCTTGGTAACCTTGAACCCGGCGGACGTCAGCTGATCCTTGGTGCGTGCCGCCACGCCCTCTTTCGAGGAGATATTGTACACCTGCACCTCGGCCTGGTTGGCCGCCGGCTTGTTAGTCGGCGAGGCGGACGCCGAACTGGTGACCGTCGCGCTGGACACCGGCGACGCCGAATCGTCCTCGGAGTTCCCGGACGAACCCAGCGCCTGCCACCCGAGCAGAAGGAAGATGACGCCGAGGAACAACAGCACCATCACCATGGCCCGCAAAGGCAGTCCAGTGGAGTCGGGAACTCGTTCTTTCATCGAGCCCTACTGTAACGAGTCAGGTCACCTCGAAGCCGAGCCGCCGCGCCGCGCGCGCTTTCTGCCTGCTAGCGCGCAGCCGCCGCAGCCGTTTCACCAGCATCGGGTCGGCGGCCAGCGCCTCGGGCCGGTCGACGAGCGCGTTGAGCACCTGGTAGTACCGCGTCGCCGACATCGAGAACAGCTCTTTGATGGCGTCTTCCTTCACACCGGCGAACTTCCACCACTGGCGTTCGAACGCCAGGATGTCGTGTTCGCGGCAGGTCAGCCCATCTGCGATCTCGGCGTCGTCCCCCGATCGATTTGCCCGCGCCATGGCGCTGTCCATATCGCTTCCCCTGGACCCTTTCGGCGAATTCCGAACTGCTCGAATGACTTGGCTTAGCTAAGCGCGTGGTTCGCGCGAATTATTGAAACACGCCCCAAACCCTCAAGCCGTCATCCAGACCCGCGAGTCGGCCGATTGACCCAGATTGCCCACCCGCGAGCGTGCGGTAGCTTAGCCGACCATGGCAGTCGTACCGATCCGCATCGTGGGAGATCCCGTCCTGCACACCCCGACACAGCCGGCGCCGGTCGATGACGACGGTTTCCTGCCGGCGGATCTGGTCAAGCTGATCGCCGACATGTACGACACCATGGACGCCGCCCACGGGGTCGGCCTGGCCGCCAACCAGATCGGGGTCGGGTTGCGGGTGTTCGTCTACGACTGCGCGGACGACCGGGGGCTGACCGAGCGGCGGCGCGGCGTGGTGGTCAACCCGGTGCTGGAGACCTCCGAGATCCCCGAGACCATGCCCGACCCGGACACCGACGACGAGGGCTGCCTGTCGGTACCTGGCGAATCGTTCCCCACCGGGCGGGCCAGCTGGGCGCGGGTCACCGGGCTTGACGCCGACGGCAGCCCGGTGTCCATCGAGGGCCACGGCCTGTTCGCCCGGATGCTGCAGCACGAGACCGGGCACCTGGACGGCTTCCTGTATCTGGACCGACTCATCGGCCGGTATGCCCGCAGCGCGAAACGGGCCGTCAAATCCCACAACTGGGGTGTGCCCGGTCTGTCCTGGATGCCCGGCGAGGGACCGGACCCGTTCGGTCACTGATGTTCTCGTGGCCCGATCCGGGGACCCGGGTGACGGTTCGCTACCGGCGCCCGCCCGGATCGGTGCCGCCGCTGACCGACGCGGTGGGCCGGCTGCTGACGGTCAATCCGACGGTGCGGGTGCGGACCAAGAACGGCGCGGTCGTCGAGTTCGCGCCTACCGACGTGGTCGCGCTGCGGGTGCTCACCGACACCCCAATCCGCACCTCGCAGATCCGCGCGCTCGAACACGCCGCCGCGGCGGCCCGGCCCGCCGCGGAGCAGACCTGGCTGCACGGCTGGCTGCTGCGGGCCGGCCCGCCACCCGGCCGGCCCGCCGGGCCCGCAGCCTATTCCGCTGTGCCGCTGGATCTTTCCGCTCACACCGATGCCATCCCGGAGATCGCCGGCTGGTACCAGCGGCGCGGCCTGACGCCGCGACTGGTCGTCCCGGACCGGATGCTGACGCCGCCGCCCGTGCTAGCCTGCGAGCGCACCGAACGGGTTGTGGTGCAAGACCTTTCCCGTCTGTCCGGCGACGAACCTGGGGTTCGGGTCGAGGCGTCCGTCGCGCAGGCCGCGGTGAGCGCCGCACCGGACGGCACCCGGTGGGTGGGGCTGTGGGTGCCGCCCGGCTGGCACGACGCCGAGGCCCGCGCCTGGTGCGAGGCACTGCTGGCGTGGGGCGCCGGGCGGGGCGCCACGCGCGCGTACCTGGCGGTGCCCGACGACGACGCCGCGGCGCTGGAACTGGCCGGGGCGCTGGGTTTCCGGCTGCACCACCGGCGCCGCTACCTGACTGTCCCGGCCGGGCCGGTGGTATAGTTTCTAGTCCGTGCGGCTGGCCACCTGGAATGTGAACTCGATTCGCTCCCGGCTGCCCCGCGTGCTGGACTGGCTGGCCTGCACCGACGTCGACGTGCTGGCCATGCAGGAGACCAAGTGCGCCGACGGCCAGTTCCCGACGCTGCCGTTCTTCGAACTCGGCTACGAGGTCGCCCACGTCGGCTTCAACCAGTGGAACGGTGTGGCGATCGCCTCCCGGGTCGGCCTGGACGACGTGCGCGTCGGCTTCGAGAGCCAGCCGAGCTGGAGCGGCAAGCCGGAGGTCGCCGCCGCCGCGGAGGCCCGCGCCCTGGCCGCCACCTGCGCCGGTGTGCGGATCTGGAGCCTCTACATTCCCAACGGCCGCGCGGTGGGCGGGCCGCACTACGCCTACAAGCTGGATTGGCTTGCCGCCCTGCGTGATTCGGCCGCCGGCTGGCTGCGCGAGGATCCCGCCGCCCAGATTGCGCTGGCCGGGGACTGGAACATCGCCCCGCAGGACGACGACGTGTGGAGCATGGAGTTCTTCGCCGGCGCCACCCACGTCTCCGAGCCGGAGCGGCGCGCGTTCAACGCCATCCTCGACGCGCAATTCGCGGACCTGGTACGGCCTTTCGCGCCGGGCCCGGGGGTGTACACGTACTGGGACTACACCGCGCTGCGGTTCCCGAAACGGCAAGGCATGCGCATCGATTTCATCCTCGGCTCACCCGCGTTGGCGCGCCGCGTGACGCACGCGCAGATCGACCGCGAGGAGCGCAAGGGCAAGGGCGCCAGCGATCACGCGCCAGTGCTGGTCGATGTGAGCCGCGACGAGCCGCCGTCCTAGGGAGAAATCCGGCACCGCTTCTCGTTGTCTGCCGCGCGGCAAGGTGGCAGGCTTTGCAAAATCAGGAGCGGAAACAGCATTGCCTAGTTGTTAAGCCTGCGTTCAGTGGGTACTACTCGCTGCCGACGCCGGCGCGCGGCGCACGCAATCAAAGCCAGGGAGTCATCATGAGTGTCATCGGCGGAGCAGTCCGGGGCGTGACTCAGGCGGTGAACCGCGCCGCGTCCGCGACGACAGCGGCCGCAGGTGCCGTGGGCGGCGCGGCGGTCAACGGCGTCATCGGCGGCGTCACCGGAGCCGCGGAGGGCTTCAAACGCGGAATGAACAGCGGCAGCCATTCCACGCCTGCGGCCGCGCTGGCCTTCGGCGCGCTCGGCGTCGCGGGACTGGTGGAGTGGCCGGTGCTGCTGGCCGTCAGCGGCGGCGCCTTGCTGCTGCAGCGGTTAAACCGCAAGGAGCAGCAGCCCGAGCCGCGGGCGGTCAAGGCGAACCTGAAGTCGGTGCCGGCGGAATCGGCGCCGGCCCGCAAGGCGCCGGCCAAGACCGCCGCCAAGAAGGCCCCGGGGCGCCGGGCCGGTGCCGGCGATTTGCGCAGCACCAACTGAACTAGACGGCCACCCGGCCGGACAGATCGGGCCCGCCGCCGCGGCGCGCGTCCGATCGTCGTCGCGAATCTCGACCACCCCGACGCGCCACAACAGCGCATACAGTTCAACTAGCGGCACCTTCAGCACCGAAGCAAACGACGAAACTAGCGGATCGCCCCCGGTGTCGGTCATCGTCGACATAGTTCCGACGGTGGACGCGCGACCCAGCGAGTCGGGAAACCCTTCGTTACCGAAAGGCAAATGATGGCGGAAAAGAAGGCGAGGCGCGGCACGTCCCAGCGCGAGGCGGTGGAAAAGATCCGGGAGGGCGAAACCTTCGTAGTGAACCTGCCCGGCCTGGGCCAGGTCGAGATTCCCCGGCCCGAGCAGCTGGCCTACTTCGGCGGGCTGGCCGCCCTGGCGGCGCTGGAGCTCATCGACTGGCCGGTGGCCGTGGTCATCGCCGCGGGGCACCTGCTGGCCAGCAATCACCACAACAAGATCCTCGAGGAGCTCGGGGAGGCGATGGAGGAGGTGTGAGGGTCAGCGCGCTGTGACCGCGCGGCACGAACCGGCGTGAATAGGGCCGTCGGCCATGCCATGCGGTTGCCGGTGGGGGTAACGTCGCGTGCGGACCCATCCATCAGACGCGGGAGCGCACGCCGAGTGTGCTGAGAGGACGGCTCGGGGCCGTCGACCGTAAGAACCTGACCGGGTAATGCCGGCGTAGGGAGATGAAAAATGACCGCAACTGTCGAACCGACCGTGACCACCGGGCCCATCACGGGCAGCAGCAAGGTCTACCGCGAACTGGACGGGGTGCCCGGTGCCCGGGTTCCATTCCGCCGCGTCCACCTGTCCACCGGCGACCACTTCGACCTCTACGACACCTCCGGCCCCTACGCCGATCCGGACGCGACGATCGACCTGACGGCCGGGCTGCCGGCGCGGCCGGGCCGGGTGCGCGACCGCGGCACCCAGCTGCAGCGGGCCCGGGCCGGCGAGATCACCGCGGAGATGGCGTTCATCGCCGCCCGCGAGGGCATGCCGGCGGAGTTGGTGCGCGACGAGGTCGCCCGCGGCCGCGCCGTGATCCCGGCCAACCACAACCATCCCGAGATCGAGCCGATGATCATCGGCAAGGCGTTCGCCACCAAGGTCAACGCGAACATCGGCAACTCGGCGGTGACCAGCTCGATCGCCGAGGAGGTCGACAAGATGGTGTGGGCCACCCGGTGGGGTGCGGACACCATCATGGACTTGTCCACCGGCAAGAACATCCACGAGACCCGCGAATGGATCCTGCGCAATTCGCCGGTGCCGGTCGGCACCGTGCCGATCTATCAGGCGCTGGAGAAGGTCAAGGGCGATCCTACGCTGCTCACCTGGGAGATCTACCGCGACACCGTGATCGAGCAGTGCGAGCAGGGCGTGGACTACATGACCGTGCACGCCGGTGTGCTGCTGAGCTACGTGCCGCTAACCTCCAAGCGGGTCACCGGCATCGTGTCCCGCGGCGGGTCGATCATGGCCGCCTGGTGCCTGGCGCATCACCAAGAGTCGTTCCTGTACACCAATTTCGACGAGCTGTGCGAGATCTTCGCTCGCTATGACGTCACCTTCTCCCTGGGCGACGGCCTGCGGCCCGGCTCGATCGCCGACGCCAACGACGCCGCGCAGTTCGCCGAGCTGCGCACCCTGGGCGAGCTGACCAAGATCGCGAAATCCCATGCCGTGCAAGTGATGATCGAAGGCCCCGGGCACGTTCCGATGCACAAGATCGTGGAGAACGTGCGGCTGGAAGAGGAGTGGTGCGAGGAGGCCCCGTTCTACACGCTAGGCCCGCTGGCCACCGACATCGCCCCGGCCTACGACCACATCACCTCGGCGATCGGCGCGGCCATCATCGCCCAGGCAGGCACGGCGATGCTGTGCTACGTGACCCCAAAGGAGCACCTGGGGCTGCCGGACCGCAAGGACGTCAAGGACGGCGTGATCGCCTACAAGATCGCCGCCCACGCCGGCGACCTGGCCAAGGGGCACCCGCACGCGCAGGAGCGCGATAATGCGTTGAGCCAGGCGCGTTTCGAGTTCCGCTGGAACGACCAGTTCGCGCTGTCGCTGGATCCCGACACCGCGCGGGAGTATCACGACGAGACGCTGCCCGCCGAGCCCGCCAAGACCGCGCACTTCTGCTCGATGTGCGGGCCGAAGTTCTGCTCGATGCGCATCACCCAGGACGTCCGCGACTATGCGGCCAAGCACGGGCTGGACAGTGAGGAAGCGATCGAGGCGGCCATGGCCGACAAGTCTCGCGAGTTCGCCGAGCACGGCAACCGGGTGTATCTACCGCTGGCACAGTGACGGGGCCGCCGCCGACGCTGCCACTGGCGCCGCCGGGCACCACGCCGCGCCGGGTGCTGTCCATCGCCGGATCCGACTCCGGGGGCGGCGCGGGCATCCAGGCCGACCTGCGCACCATGGCGATGCTGGGCGTGCACGCGTGCGTCGCCGTGACCGCGGTGAGCGTGCAGAACACGTTGGGGATCAACAGCTTTCACGAGGTTCCCACCGGCGTGGTGGCCGGCCAGATCGAGGCGGTGGCCGGCGACATCGGCATCCAGGCGGCCAAGACCGGCATGCTGGCGTCCTCGCCCATCATCGCCGAGGTGGCGGCGATCTGGCGCCGGCTGGAGTTGTCGGTGCCGCTGGTGGTCGATCCGGTGTGCGCGTCCATGCACGGTGACCCGCTGCTGGCCGCCGACGCGCTGGACACCCTGCGCGGCCAATTGTTTCCGCTGGCCACCCTGGTGACGCCGAACCTCGACGAGGTCCGGTTGCTGGTGGACATCGATGTGACCGACGCCGCGTCGCAGCGGGATGCGGCCAAGGCCCTGCACGCGCTAGGGCCGCAATGGGTGCTGGTCAAGGGCGGGCATCTGCGGTCGTCGCAACGCAGCTGCGACCTGCTCTACGACGGCGACTCGTGCTACGAGTTCGACGCCCAGCGGCTCAACACCGGCAACGACCACGGCGGCGGCGACACGCTGGCCAGCGCCGTCACCTGTGCGCTCGCGTACGGCTTCACCGTGCCGGATGCGGTCGCCTTCGGAAAGCTTTGGGTCACCGAATGTTTGCGCGCCTCCTATCCGCTGGGCCACGGCCACGGCCCCGTCTCCGCGTTGTTTCGGCTGTCGGGGGACGGATGAACCTCGACCGGATCGCGGGCATCGCCCACCGGCCCGACGGCACTCCGGAAGGCGTGGTGGTGCTCACCCACGGCGCCGGCGGAAACCGGGATTAGCCACTGCTGCAACAGGTTTGCGACGAGTGGGCCCAGCGCGGCTGGCTGGCGGTGCGCTACAACCTGCCGTTCCGCCGGCGCCGGCCCACCGGCCCGCCGTCCGGGTCTGGCGCCGCCGACCGTGCCGGCATCGTCGAGGCGATCACGGTGTGCCGCGGGCTTGCCGACGGCCCGCTGATCGCCGGCGGCCATTCCTACGGGGGCCGGCAGACGTCCATGGGTCGCCGCCGGTGACGCCACGGTGGACGTGCTGACGCTGTTCTCCTACCCGGTCCACCCGCCCGACAAGCCGGAACGGGCCCGCACCGAGCATCTGCCGGCCATCACGGTGCCGACGGTCTTCACCCACGGAACGTCGGATCACTTCGGCACTCCCGAGGAGCTCAACGCGGCCGCCGCGTTGGTCGGTGGAACGACGGCGGTGGTCGAGATCGCCAGCGCCCGACACGATCTGCGGTCCAAGACGCTGAATGTGGCGGCGCTGGCCGTCGACGTGGCGCTGCAGCTGCTCGGCCGGAATTAGACAGTTTTAACTGGACAGTTTTGACTGTGCAGTTTAAGCTGGCCGTGTGGATGGCGTCAGCGACTCCGCGGTGGCGGCCGCGCGCGATATCCGGGTGGTGTTCAGCCGGCTGCGGCGCCGGCTGAAGGACATCGCGGTCGACGGGTTGACCCCGTCGCAGACGGCGGTGCTCACCCGGCTGTGGAAAGAGGGCCCGTCGTCGGCCAGCGCGCTGGCCGCGGCGGAACGGGTGCGCCCCCAGTCGATGGCGACCATCCTGGCTGCGCTGGGCCAACGCCGGCTCATCGAACGCAGCCCCGACCCGAATGACAAGCGGCGCCAAGTCGTCTCGTTGACGGCGGCCGGCCGCAAGCGCGCCGAGAGCGGCCACCGTGCGCGGGAGGAGTGGCTGGCCCGCGCCATCCAGGAGCGCTACACGGAGTCGGAGCGGCGCGTCATCGTCGACGCGCTGTCGCTGCTCGAGCGCTTGACCGAGCAATAGCAGAGAGGGACCCACCATGGAATTGGGATTGCATTTCATCGACTTTCTGCCCGGCGACCCGGCACGGCTGGGCCCAACGCTGACCGAGGCGGCCCGCGCCGCCGAGCAGGGCGGTGCCACGCTGTTCACCCTGGCCGACCACTTCTTCCAGATGGAACAGCTTGGGCCCGCGGAGAATCCGTTCCTCGAGGGCTACACGTCGCTGGGTTTTCTGGCCGCGCAGACCTCCACGATCGAGCTGGCGCTGCTGGTCACCGGGGTCACCTATCGCTACCCCGGCGTGTTGGCCAAGACGGTCACCACCCTGGACGTGTTGTCGCAGGGCCGGTCGATGCTGGGGCTCGGGGCGGCCTGGTACGAACGCGAGCACACCGCGTTGGGCATTCCGTATCCCGCGCTGAGCACACGGTTCGAGATGCTCGAGGAAACCCTGCAGATCTGCAGGCAGATGTGGAGTGACGACAACGGCGCGTATCAGGGCAAGCACTACCGACTGGCCGAGACGATCTGTGCGCCGCAGCCGATTCGGCGCCCGCCGATCCTGATCGGTGGGGACGGCGAGAAGAAGACGCTGCGTTTGGTCGCGCAGGACGCCGACGTCTGGAACAGCATGTCGAACGACCTCGCTGAGCTCGAGCACAAGATCGAGGTGCTGCACCGGCACTGCGATGTGGTGGGCCGCGACCCGCGGGATATCCGTAAGACGTGCGGTGGCCTGGCGACCCTCGACCCGTTCGAGAACCTCGACGAATACCCAGGACGGTGGAACGCTTCGGCAGGCTCGGCATCGACATGATCAACGTGGGGCCGCTGCCCGGCAATCCGGATCCCGTCGGCTATATCCGCCGGCTGGGCGATGAGGTGATCCCCCGACTGGCCGAAATCGTTTGATGGCGTTTGGCTTTCGCTATCCCGGATACCGGGAGTAGCAGGCGTCAGCGTTGCCGGTCACGCCGCCGCGGAGCGCCGCGATGCGTGTGAAACCGGCCGGCACGCTGGTGCCGTCGGCGTCACTGGCGACCAGGTGGTTGGTCAGCAGCGCGGCTACCGCCTCGTCGAGATCGCCTGCGGTGAGCAGCAATTGGTTGTGCGAGGGCCGAGCCGTGCGCGTCGTCGTTCGCGGTCTCGCTGTCCATCACCGGGTCGCGCGTGGTGATGATCCCGGCCAGCACATGGTCGAGTCCGTCGGCGGTGCTCAGCGTGAAGCGCGGCGACTTGCCGTCGGCCACCCAGAACAGAGAGACCCCGGCGAAGCAGTCAGCCTGCTGTTCGCGCACGATGGCCGCATCGCGTTTGGTCACCAGATTGGCCATCTGCTGCAACGCGTGCCCGAATTAGTGCGCCAGCACACCGGTCACCGACATGTCGCCGAAATACTTCTGCGCCACCGGCATGAAAACGCCGCGGTCCCAGGCGATCAGGTTGCACCGCGAGGTATAGAACGCATTGACCAGTTGGTAGGTGTCGTTGTGGTACACGATCGGATTGGCAGGATCGGTGGAGTTGTAGGATACCATCTTGCTGATCGGAACGAATTTGCCCTTCAGCAATTGGCCGTACACCGAGCACCAGTAGTCCTCGCTGTCGTTGATCGGCAGCAACGACAGCGAGTCGATCGACCCGTTGTCGGTGTTGAACACCTTGCCGGTGGGGGCGGGGGCGTTGGAGCGGATGCCGTTGGGCCCGCTGGTCGCAGGCAGACCACCTACCAGGAACGGGTCGTTGAGCATCGACAGCGCGCGTCCCTCGACGAACGTCGAGCAACCCGCCACCAGCAGCACCGCCGCGGCCCACACGAATGCCGACCTGAGCGCGTGGCTGTGCATGGCTCAGTGTAGAGCGACCGGCCGTCGCCGGGGGCAAGAAAGGCGCTGGCTCCCTTCAAGGGATCTCGCGGTTTCTCACCCTTCGGCGTGCCGGCGTAAATCGTTGCGCCGCGGTCAGGGCACTCGGGTGCGATGCCGCTTGTCGTGCTGCGGCACTCCGTTGACCCCGCCGATCGATTAGGCGTAGCTGCCGACCGCGAACCCGACGCCGGAACCCATCACCGCCGGGGCGTCCCGGTTGATGTTGTCGGCAGTGTCGCGGGGGCTTTGGAAGTTCGGATCGAACGGCACGCCGGCCTGGCCGCCCCACAACCGGGACTGCACAGTGGTTTTCGGTTGCGAGGCTCCGGTGGTCATGCCGCCGATCGGCACACCGGCCACCATGAAGGGGTGGTAGTCGGCCCGGGTGTTCAGGGGCATGTCCGCCGCACGCTTCCCGGCCAGGTTCAGATAGCCGGCCAGGGTGCGCTCGATGCTGGCCGACCCTTCGGGGACGTCGGCGGCCGAAATACCGGGGCCGGCGGGCCGGACTGATCGCCGTCGTCGGTGAAGAACCCGGCGTTGGGCGAGCCGAGCATGGTGAAGTTCAGATACAGCGCGATGTCATTGAGTTGGTCGCGGTCCAGGCCGAACAGGTAATCCATCACGCCGCCCAGTCCGTCTTCCCCGGCACCCCAGAACACGAACCGCACCGCGTTGCTCACCGGCGCCAGCGGGCCCAGCTGCAGCGCGGTTTCCAGCACCGCGGCCACGCCGGAGCCGTTGTCGTTGATGCCCGGTCCGGCGCGCGCGCCGTCCAGGTGCGCACCGACCATGATGACCTCGTGGGCTGACCCGGTCTTGGTCTGCGCCACCACGTTTCGCGACGTGACCTTGACGTTGACTGCATCCAGGATTAGCCGCACCGGCCCGCCGGCACCGGCCAGCGCGGCGGCGCCGGACGGGTTGACGACGGCCACCGGCACACTCAGCTGTTTGTAGTAGCCGGGGGTGAACAAGGTGGGCGGGGCGCCGTGCCCGTCGGGTGCGCTCACCACGATAAGCGCGCTCGCGCCCTGGGCCACCGCGCTGTTCTGTTTGTCGACCACCGAACAACGGGTGTCGTCGACGACGGCGATCGCACCCTTGGGGAGGGTTCCGGGGTAGTCGCTGGCCGCACAACCCGACGGCTGAGCCGGACGGACGGCGGGTCCGGTCAGCCCGCCGGGCGGGGTCTGGACCAACATCGAGGCCTGGTCGACGGGGTAGCCGCAGCCCGCGACGGTCAGCGTCGGCTTGCCGGGGGACACCGGGTAGAGCCGGTCGAACTGCGGCGTCTGTACGTCGAAACCCTTGTTGCGCAGCGCTTTAGCCACATAGTCGACGCTGGCCTGAAAGCCCAGGGTGCCGTCTGCGCGGTTGCCGCCGTTGGCGTTGGCGATGTTCTGCAAGGCGCGCAGGTGGGCCATCATGGCGTCGGCGGTCACCTTCTTGGCCAGACCGTGGCCCAAATCGGGTGTCACGGTCGGCAGTCCGGGCCTCGCCGACGAGCAGCCGACCAGCAGCACGGCGATCCACACCAGCGGCGCGCCCAGCCGGACGGTCATGACTTGGCGAGCACGTGCCGGGTGCGGTCGGCCATCGCGGGGACGCCGTTGTGGCCGCCGAGGTCCTGGGCGTAGAGACCGATCGCGTAGGCCACCCCGCCCCCGTTGATCCCCAGCGCAGTGCAGTCGATGTGGTCGAGGGTGTCGGTCTTCTGGTGGTAGTTGGGGTCGAACGGCTGGTCGGCGGTCCCGCCCCACAGCTTGGCCTGATCGGCGGAAATCTTCCCCTCGGCGCCGGAGAACAGGCCGCCGGCCGGAATCCCCGCCAGGATGAACCCGTCGTAATCCGACCGGCCGTCGAACGAGGTGTCCTGTGCGGTCTTGCCGGCCGACTTCAGGTAGGCCACCAGCGTGCGCTCGATGCCCGCCGACCCTTCGGGCACCACCGGTTGGCCGCGGGCGTCCATCGGCAGCGATTGGTCGCCGTCGTAGGTGAAGTAGCCGGGGTTCGGCGAGGCGAGCATGTCGAAGTTCAAGTACAGCGCAATGTTTTTCAGCGCGGTCAAGTCCAGCGACTCGACGTAGTTGCGCGACCCGATCAGCCCGAGCTCCTCGGCGCCCCAGAACCCAAACCGCACCGCGTTGTGCACCGGAGGCGAACTGCCCAGTCGCACAGCAGTTTCCAGAACCGCGGCCACGCCCGACCCGTTGTCGTTGATGCCCGGGCCCTCGGGCACGCTGTCCAGGTGCGCCCCGGCCATCACCACGTCGTGCTCCGATCCGGTCTTGGTCTGCGCGATCACGTTGCGCGCCTTGAAGCTTTGCGCGCTGGCCGTGAGTTTGATGGTGGTGGGCCCGGGTTGCCCGCGCAGCTGCACCCCGACGGACTTGGTCACGCTCAGCACCGGGATCTTCACCTCGGTCGACGGCCCGAGCGTGCCGCCCATCTGTTGTTCGTCGACGTTGTCGGCGATGATCATCGCCACCGCGCCGCGCTGCGCGGCGACATCTTCCTTCTGCGCGAACGAGCACGTGCCGCGGTCCAGGAGGATCACCGCGCCCTGCACCGGCAGACTGCCGTAGTCGGCGACCGCGCACCCGGGGTTGTTGGGCGGGGCGGCGACCAACGGACCGCTCACCCCGTCGGGCCCGGTGCCCAGGCTGAAGTCCAGTGCGTGGGCCTCCACCGGCCTGCCGCCGACGGTGAGATCGGGCTTTTCGGCGTGGAACACACGGGCCGAGAACTCCGGGGTCTGCACGTCGAACCCGCTGTCGCGCAAGGTTTTCACCACGTAGTCGACGCTCGCCTCGTAGCCGGGTGTGCCGACCGCCCGGGTGCCGTTGTTGGCGTTGGCGATGTCTTGCAGCTTGGCCAGGTGGGTGATCATCGCGTCGGTGGTGACCTTGTTGCGCAACCCGGACGCGAACTCGGCCGCGGCGGGGTCTCCGGTGGTTTGACCCGCGCCGGAGGAGCGGTGCCCGCAGCCGGTGGCCAATGCGGTCAGGGCGACCACCGCGAGCAGCGCCAGAAATGTCGTGAATTTGTTCACCATCGCGCCCCAGGTTAGACCGCGGCCCGGGTGGGCGGATTCAGGACACGGCGTCCTCAGACATGCAGCGCGGTGAACGGCGCCACCGGGATGTTGCGCACCACGAACCAGGCCAGCACCAACGACAGCGTCACCGCCGCGGCCCGGCGATGGTGTTGCCAACTGCGGATCCGTCGTCCCACCAGGTGCCCGTAGGTCCAGGCGAAGTACGCCCACATCAACAGCACGACGGCGGCCAGGCCCAAGGCGTTGAACCTGGCCGCCCCCAACAGATTGCCGTGCATGAGCGCGTACACCATGCGCAGGCTGCCGCAGCCGGGACAGTCGACTCCCAGCAGCGCCTTGATGGGACACACCGGCAGCGGCCCGCCCGGGGTGGTCGGGTCACCCGCCCAGACGGCGGCGCACAGCACCGTCGCTACCACCGGCGCAGTCAAATTCGGCTGCACCGCCCCCCGGCGGATCACCATGATCGAGGCCGCCCGCGGCGTCAGAACATCGCGGCGAGCGCCGCGTTGGTGTTCGTGTTCAGCTCGCCAACCGCCATCAAGATGCCGTAGATGATGCCCACCACGACCCCGATGACCGCCGACCAGATCACCCATTTCTTGGCGCTGTCGGCGGACGCCTGCGCCTCGGCGTAACGGCCCTGTGCCCATAATCCGTTGACCTGGCTGGATTTGACGATCGCGACGATGCCGAACGGAAGACAGCAGAACAGGGTGACCAGGATCGACCACACCAGATAGTTGTTCGGCGGTTGGGCGGCCGGTTGCTGCGGCGGATACCCGGGCGGCGGCGGGGGAGGCGGCGGCTGTGTCATGGATTCTCCAGTCGAAGGGAGTTAGCTGGCGTAAAGCGGTGCTAACCATACCCGCTTCGCTCTCGGGTCGGCACTAGCAATGACGAAATTTGATTCGGCCAAGACGCACCGTGCCGGCCCAGCCACATCGGTGCATCTGCGCCACGCCGACACCAATCGTCCCTCAACAGAATTCGAAATATGGCGCGGAAAAATTCCCTCTGCCGCCACTGGCTGGTCCTCCGCGGGATGCGCGGGAATCGACGCCCAGACAGACAATTTCCGACAGAACGTATTGCATTACTGCGACATAGCCCTACTATCCGTGTTAACAGCTGCGGTTATAGGAGCCATTGATGTCCGAATTCAGCAATGCGCTGAGGGCGGCGAAGGCGGCGGTATTCACGGGCGGATTCGTCTTTGCGGGCAGCGCCGCGGCGGCCGCCGACCCGGCCGACACACCTAACCCGTCGGACATCAACACCCTGGCCGCGTCGCTGTCGAAGGGGTACGGGCTGAATAACTGCACCGCCGGAAACATCGACCGCGGCAGGCAACTGGCGGTACTGACCTGCGGGCAAAGCCCCGACCCGAAGGGACCGGCGCAGGCCAAGTACGTGTTGTTCACCAACGCGGAGAACCTGGCCACCGCGTTCCGGGCCACCATACAAAGAGGATGTCCTGACCCCGTGCGGCGACGCCCACGAGTCGCCGTCGAGCTGGCACAAGGATGGTTCGTCCGCCAGCGCCGGGCAGGCCGCGTGCGGCACCTTCCGCAACGCCGCCGAGATCATCTGGACCATCGACGCCAAGAACAGCCTGAGCTACCTGCGCGCGTCCAACACCGATGTAGCGGCGCTCTACCAATGGTGGCGCGCCAACGGGTGAGCGCCCAGATGCGTTCGCCCGCTTTGTTTCCATCAACCGCAGGGAGTCAGAAAATGTCATATCGGAACACCGCGCTGCGTCTCGTGTCGGCCGCAGCTTTCACCGGCAGTGGGGCTCTCGCGGGTAGCGCCCCGCACTCGCCGGACCCAACACCGGCAGCACCTCGGACATGAACACGCTGGCGGCGTCGCTGTCGAAAGGCTATGGCCTGAACAACTGCAAGCCGCAGGAGCTGACCGAGTCCGGCGAGCTGGCCGAGCTGCTGTGCGGGCAGAGCCCCGACCCCAGCGGACCGGGGTCGGGCGTCTACGCCCTGTTCTCCAACGGCACCAACCTGGCGTCCGCGTTCAGCTCCACCATCAAGGACGTGTCGCTGGCCAACTGCGGAGACGCCGGGCAGTCGCCGGGCACCTGGAAGCAGAACGGCCAGACGGGTGGTCAGATCGCCTGCGGCACTTACAAGAACTACGCGGCGCTGACCTGGACCACCGACGCCAAGAACGTGCTGGCCACCTGACCGCGGCCAACTCCGACGTCAACGCCCTGTACCAGTGGTGGCGCACCAACGGCTGACGTTTATAGTTGCGCCGCAATCAATTCCGCCACCGCGCGCATCCCGGCGGCATTGGGGTGCAGCGGCGCGGGCCGGCCCGGTAGCGGGAGACCGTACCGCGCCGGCAGCATCGTCCACGGGTCGGCGGACCAGGCGTGGTGTTCGCGGCTGGCCGCGGCCGCCCGGATGAGATCGCAGCCGGTCGCCGCGGCGGCGTCGGCGGGTGACAGCGGCGCGGCCGGCACGACCGCCGGCGGCAGCATCGTCAGGTAGTCGACGAAAAAAATCCGTGCCTCCGCGCAGCGCTGACGCACCGCGGTGCCCACGGCACACAGCGATTCGAACACCGCCTCGAGCGCCCCGTTTCGCGCCTCGGCGTCCAGCAGTTCGGCGATGCGGTCGCCCAGCAGCGGCAGCCGCCGCAGCGGGCGCGGCAGCGCGGCGACCGTCAACAGCGGGGATGTAGCCGACGTTGTTGCCGCCGATGGTGACGGTGACCAGGCTCTCCGAGCCGTCCAGCGCGGCGATCTGCGGCGCCGCTCCGTGTTGGCGCTCGGTCAGCACGTGGGCGGTGGTTGCCCCGGAGAAGGTGACGTCGACCAGGTCGTAGCCGCAACGCGCGGCGACCAGGTGCGCGTAGTTGCGCGCGGATCGACCCGACCAGCGCGGAGCCCCGGCGGCGCGGGGCCGGATCCCGGGGCCGGCGGCCATCGAACTGCCCAGCGCCACATAGCGTTTCATCGAGGCGGGCTCGACGCTTGGGCCCAGAACCGCTTGGGGATCCGCCCGGCCCGGCGGGCCAGATAGCCGGCGGTGACGGCGGCCGACATCGCGGCGGCCATGGTGGCCGGATCGCCGGCCCGGGTCACCGCGGTGGCCAACAGCACGGCGTCGCAACCCAATTCCATCGCCAGCGCGGCATCGCTGGCGGTGCCGATGCCGGCGTCGAGCACCACCGGGACGCCCGCGCCGGCGACGATCATCTCGATGTTGTGCGGATTGGTGATGCCCAGACCCGTGCCGATCGGCGAGCCCAGCGGCATGACCGCCGCGCAGCCAGCGTCCTCGAGTCGGCGCGCCAGCACCGGGTCGTCGTTGGTGTAGGGCAGCACAACGAACCCATCGTCCACTAATTGTTCTGCGGCCCTGACCAATTCGACCGCATCGGGCAGCAGGGTGCGCTCGTCGGCGATCACCTCGAGCTTGATCCAGTTGGTGTTCAGCGCCTCGCGGGCCAACTGCGCGGTGAGCACTGCCTCGGCCCCGCCCCGGCATCCTGCGGTGTTGGGCAACGGTGTGATGCCCAGCCGGTTGAGCAGGTCGAGCAGGCCGGTGCCGCCCTCGGCGTCCACCCGGCGGATGGCGACGGTGGTCAGTTCGGTGCCCGAGGCGATCAGCGCCTCTTCCAGCACCGCCAGGTTGCCCGCTCCCCCGGTGCCCATGATGAGCCGCGAGTTGAAGCTGCGGTCGACGATGGTCAGTTTCGAATCAACCACCCTGCACCGCCGTCACCACCTCGAGCCGCGCGCCCTCGGAAAGCTCTGCCGTCCAACGGGATCGGGGCAACACGGCGTCGTCCACGGCCACCGCGACGCCGCAGCCACCGAAGCCCAGCTCATCGAGCAGCGCGGCGACCGTGGTGTGCGCGTCGACGTTGACCTTTTGCTCGTTGACTACGACGATCATTGGCGCCGCTCCTCCTCATCGCTTCGCTGAAGCATCGTCGCCGGCGGGATCATCGGTGTGCTCCCCCAGGGGCCAGTTCGGACACGATCTGTTCTGCCGTCCAGGGCGCCAACAGGAATCCCGACCTGCCGTGACCGGCGGCAACCAGGGTCCGGGCGTCCAACCGGCCCACCAGCGGCAGGTTGTCGGGCGTCATCGGGCGCAGCCCGGCGCCGCACTCGGCCAGCTCGTATTCGCCCAGTGCCGGCAGCACCGCGCAGGCGTCGTCGAGCAGGTCCCGCACCCCGGAGACCACCGGGGCGGTGTCTCGCCCGTGTTCGTACTGGGTGACGCCGACCACCACCCCGTCCGCGCGTGGTACCAGGTACACCTGCCGGCCGTGCACGCGGGCCCGAATGACCCGCTGCGGCACCGGCATACAACCCTTTCGCCACCGCAGCCGCAGCACTTCGCCCTTCACCGGGCGCACCGGCAGGCCCGGCCACAACGCCGGCGCGTCGATGCCGTTAGCGATCACCACCGCGTCGGCGTCGGCCTCCGCCAGGTCGTGCAGCGGCGGCGCCCAACGCACCCCGAGCCGCTCGCAGGCCGCGTCCAGCGCCTCGAGCACCGCGCGGTTGTCCACGGCCAGTTCGGTGGGCGCGGTGAAGCCGTTCCGAATGCCTTGCGCCAGCAGGGGTTCGACGTCGCGGGCTGCCGACTCCCAGACCACCGGATGTCCTTGTGCGGACAGCCAATCCGCGACGGTGCGCAGGTCGGCGACGTCGGCGCGGTCGACCGCCACCACCAGGGACTCGCGCGCGGTGACCAGCCGCCCCGGCAGCCCGTCGAGGAAACCGCCCTCCCGCCACAGCCGCAGCGATTCCAGGCCCAGCCGCAGCAGTCGCTCCTCACCGGGCCAACCTTCGCTGTGCGGGGCCAGCATGCCGCCGGCCACCCAGGAGGCGCCCCGCTCGCCGCTGCGGTGCACCCGCACCGACCACCCGGCCTGCGCGGCCCAGCGCGCCACCGCCAGCCCGATGACCCCGCCACCGACGACGGCCAGCGACCCGCAGTCCGAGGGCATTCGCGGCCTCCCTTCGCCGGCATGATCCGGATCAGGTGTGACGGTAAGGGCGGGCGCGCCCACTCACAGACCCCGGTCCCGGGACTCCCGTGTCTTAAAACGAGTTGTTCGGGTTCCACGCTAGCGCGCTAGCGTCGCGGTGTGCATCAACGTCTGGCAACTCTGGCCGCCGCGCGGCTCTACCTGTGCACCGACGCCCGCCGGGAGCGCGGCGATCTGGCCGAGTTCGCCGACGCGGCCCTGGCCGGCGGCGTGGACGTCATCCAGCTGCGCGACAAGGGGTCGCCCGGGGAGCAGCGGTTCGGACCGCTGGAGGCGCGCGACGAGTTGGCCGCCTGCGAGATTCTGGCCAACGCGGCCCGCCGGCACGGCGCCCTGTTCGCCGTCAACGACCGCGCCGACATCGCCCGCGCGGCCGGCGCCGACGTGCTGCACCTGGGGCAGGGTGACCTGCCGCTGGAGGTCGCGCGCGAATTCGTCGGGCCCGACGTGCTGCTCGGGCTGTCCAGCCACGACCGCGACCAGATGACCGCGGCGGCGGCGGGACCGGCCGACTACTTCTGCGTCGGGCCCTGCTGGCCGACGCCCACCAAACCGGGCCGCGCGGCGCCGGGCCTAGCGCTGGTGCGGGCGGCCGCCGAGCTGCACACCGGCAAGTCATGGTTCGCGATCGGCGGGATCGACGCGCAGCGGCTGCCCGAGGTACTCGACGCCGGGGGCCGCCGGGTCGGGGTGGTGCGGGCGATCACCGCGGCGGACGACCCCGCCGCGGCGGCCCGGCGGCTCAGCTCGGCGCTGGCAGCAGCGCGCTGATCTGGCGGCACAGCTGCGCGGACGCCTCGTCGGTGTCGACCGGGTCGCCGGGCATGCACCAGACGAAGACGCCGTCCTCCAGCTCGATGGTGCGGGGCAGGTACTGCCGGCGTTCGTCGCCGTGGCTCAGCGGCAGCCGGGCGGGCTCGGTGCGCAGCCGGTGCCAGCTGGCCGCGAAGCCGGGGTGCAGCGGCAGATCAGCCACCTCGTCTTCGGCGACCCAGCGCATCTCGGCGCTTTCCCTGTTGGGCACGGTGTGCAGCAGTTCGTCGGCGTCGGCGATGACGGTGGTGTAGCTCCACCGGGTGCCGCCCACCCCGGCGACCTCGGCCGTCACCACGCTGGCGCGCACGGCGAGCCGGTCGACCAGCAGGCCGGCCTCCTCGTTCGCTTCGCGGACCGCGGTCTCCTCGGGTGTCTCGTGGCTGTCCCGGGCGCCGCCGAGCAGGCCCCAGGTGCCGCCCTGATGGCTCCACACCGCGCGGTGCTGCAGCAGCACCGCGGGCGTACCGTCGGGTTGCGGGGCGCGCAGCAGCAAACCGGCGGCGCCGCACCGACCCCAGTAGTGGGCGCCGCGCTCGGAGATCACCCACCCGTCACCGTCGCCGTGCACGAGTTCAGGATAGGCAGACTTAGTTCTTAGTTCTTTGTTCCCTGGCACGTCGTCAATTGCTTCGCCTCCACCCATCCACCCGAACATGCTCTTAGACTTCGCTTATACAGGTCCGTGCAGCGACATCCAGTGGCCGAGAGATGAGGGCTGATCAGACGTGACGGTTGAGCTGGCGCACCCGTCGACCGAGCCGCAGGGCTCGCGGTCACCGGTCGAACCAGCTCATCCCCGCTGGTGGTTCATCTCGACGACGCCGGGCCGCATTCTGACCATCGGCATCGTGCTGGCGGCGCTGGGCGGCCTGAGCGCGTTCGCCACCTCGACCACCATCAACCACCGCCAGCAGGTGCTCACCACGGTGCTCAACCACACCGAGCCGCTGTCGTTCGCGGCCGGGCGGCTGTACACCACGCTGTCGGTGGCCGACGCCGCCGCGGCCACCGCCTTCATCGCCGAGGCGGAGCCGCCGCCGGTGCGGCAGCGCTACGAGCAGGCCATCACCGACGCCGCGGTGGCGGTGACCCGGGCCTCCAGCGGGCTCACCGACGAGCCGATGGTGCAGCTGCTGGGCCGGATCAACGCCGAGCTGGCCGTCTACACCGGGCTGATCGAGACCGCCCGCACCAACAACCGGCAGGGCAACCCCGTCGGCTCGTCGTACCTGTCGGAGGCGTCGGGGCTGATGCAGTCGACGATCCTGCCCGACGCGGCCCGGCTGTACCAGGCCACCTCCAAGCGGGTGGACGAGGAGACCACCGCGTCCACCCAGATCCCGGCGCCGGTCATCATGGTGGTCGGCGCCACCGTGGTCTTCGGGGCGTTCGCCCATCGCTGGCTGGCCCGGCGCACCCGGCGCCGGATCAATCCGGGGCTGGTGGTGGGCGCGCTCGCTATTCTCGTCATGGTGGTGTGGGTCGGGACAGCGTTGACCATCTCTACGACGGCCAGCCGTAGCGCCAAGGACACCGCCGCCGAGTCGCTCAAGACCGTCACCAACGTCGCCATCACCGCGCAGCAGGCCCGCGCCGACGAGACGCTGTCGCTGATCCGCCGCGGCGACGAAGAGAAGCGCAAGCAGTCGTTCTACCAGCGCCTGGACTCGATGCACCGGCAGCTCGACGAGTACATGTCGCGCAGCGATGCGGTGGACAAACCCGACCTGGAGGGCGCCGACCAACTGCTGCTGCGCTGGCGCCAAGCCAACGACCGGATCACCTCCTACATCTCGGTGGGCAACTATCGGGCGGCCACCCAGGTCGCGCTGGGCAGCAGCGAGGAGGACTCCACCCCCGCGTTCGACAAGCTGCAGGACGAGCTGATGAAGGCAATGGACCAGGGCCGCATCCACCTGCGCAACGACGTCATCAATGCGCGCAGCGGGCTGTCCGGCGCCCAGGTCGGCGGCGTGGTGCTGTCGCTGGGCGCCGCCATCGCGGTGGCGCTGGGCCTGTGGCCGAGGCTGAAAGAGTACCGATGACGGCCGGGCTGCCCCTGCTGCGACGGGCTTGCACCGCGCTGGCCGCGGTGCTGGTCGCGGCGGGGTGCGGCCACACCGAGTCGCTGCGGGTGGCCAGCGTGCCGACGTTGCCGCCGCCCACCCCGGTCGGCATGGAGCAGCTGCCCCCGCAACCGCCGCTGCCGCCCGACGGCCCGGACCAGAACTGCGACTTGACGGCTAGCCTGCGACCCTTCCCCACCAAGGCGGAGGCCGACGCCGCAGTGGCCGACATCCGCGCCCGCGGCCGGCTGATCGTCGGCCTCGACATCGGCAGCAACCTGTTCAGCTTCCGCGACCCGATCACCGGCGAGATCACCGGCTTCGACGTCGACATCGCCGGCGAGATCGCCCGCGACATCTTCGGCGCGACCTCGCACGTCGAGTACCGGATCTTATCGTCGGACGAGCGGGTGACCGCGCTGCAGCGCGGCGAGGTCGACGTCGTGGTCAAGACCATGACTATCACCTGCGACCGACGCAAGCAGGTGAAGTTCTCCACCGTGTACCTCGATGCCAACCAGCGCATCCTGGCCCCGCGCGACTCGCCGATCACCAAGGTCTCCGACCTGTCCGGCAAACGCGTCTGCGTGGCCAAGGGCACCACGTCACTGCACCGGATCCGGCAGATCGATCCCCCGCCGATCGTGGTGTCGGTGGTCAACTGGGCCGATTGCCTGGTGGCCATGCAGCAGCGCGAGATCGACGCGGTCAGCACCGACGACTCGATCCTGGCCGGGCTGGTCGAAGAGGACCCGTACCTGCACATCGTCGGGCCGAACATGGCCACCCAGCCCTACGGCATCGGGATCAACCTGAACGACACCGGGTTGGTGCGCTTCGTCAACGGAACGCTGGAGCGGATCCGCCGGGACGGCACCTGGAACACGTTGTACCGCAAGTGGTTGACCGTGCTGGGCCCCGCGCCGGCCCCGCCCACCCCGAGGTATCTGGACTAATGGCCGAGCCGGACAACAAGAGCGAGCAGCCGGAACCGGGGGCCGAGCAGGTGGGCCCGGGCACCCAGCCGGCCGAGGTGGGCGACGACGCCCAGGGCGGCGCGGCAACCGGGCGGCTGCAGGCCACCCAGGCGCTGTTCCGGCCCGACTTCGACGATGACGATGACGACTTCCCGCACATCTCGCTGGGCGCCCTGGACACCGACAGCGCCGACCGCATGACGGTTGCGACACGAGCGCTGCCGCCGGTCCGTCAGCTCGGCGGTGGGCTGGTCGAGATACCGCGCGGCCGCGACATCGACCCGCGCGAGGCGCTGATGACCAACCCGGTGGTGCCGGAGTCCAAACGCTTCTGCTGGAACTGCGGCAAACCGGTGGGGCGGTCCACCAAGAAAAGCACGGGCACCTCCGAGGGCTGGTGCCCGCACTGCGGCAGCGCGTATTCGTTTCTGCCGCAACTGAATCCGGGCGACATCGTCGCCAACCAGTACGAGGTCAAGGGCTGCATCGCGCACGGCGGGCTGGGCTGGGTCTATCTGGCGGTAGACCACAACGTCAACGGCCGGCCGGTGGTGCTCAAGGGCCTGGTGCACTCCGGTGACGCCGAGGCGCAGGCCATCGCGATGGCCGAACGTCAGTTCCTCGCCGAGGTGGTGCACCCGCAGATCGTGCAGATCTTCAACTTCGTCGAGCATGTGGGCCGGCACGGGAATCCGGTCGGCTACATCGTCATGGAGTACGTCGGCGGGCAGCCGCTGCGGCACGGCAAGGGCGAGAAGCTGCCCGTCTCCGAGGCCATCGCCTACGTGCTGGAGATCCTGCCGGCGCTGGGTTATTTGCATTCGATCGGCCTGGTCTACAACGACCTCAAGCCGGAGAACATCATGCTCACCGAGGAGCAGCTCAAGCTGATCGACCTGGGCGCGGTGTCGCGGATCAACTCGTTCGGATACCTTTACGGCACACCGGGTTTCCAGGCGCCGGAGATCGTGCGGACCGGCCCGACGGTGGCCACCGACATCTACACGGTGGGGCGCACGCTGGCCGCGCTCACGCTGAACCTGCCCACCCGCAACGGCCGCTACGTCGACGGCATCCCCGACAACGACCCGGTGCTGGGCACCTACGACTCCTTCCGCCGGTTGCTGCGCCGCGCCACCGACCCCGACCCCCGGCGCCGGTTCTCCAGCACCGAGGAGATGTCCGCCCAGCTGATGGGGGTGCTGCGCGAGGTGGTCACGCACGACACCGGGGTGCCGCGGCCCGGCCTGTCGACTATCTTCTCGCCCAGCCGCTCGACGTTCGGGGTGGACCTGCTGGTCGCGCACACCGACGTGTACCTGGACGGCCAGGTGCATTCGGAGAAGCTGACCGCCCGCGAGATCGTGACCGCGCTGCAGGTGCCGCTGGTCGATCCGGCCGACGTCGCCGCCCCGGTGCTGCAGGCGACGGTGTTGTCGCAGCCGGTGCAGACGCTGGACTCGCTGCGCGCGGCCCGGCACGGGACGCTGGACGCCGACGGGGTCGAGCTGTCCGAGTCGATCGAGCTGCCGCTGATGGAGGTGCGCGCGCTGCTGGACCTCGGCGACGTGGCCAAGGCCACCCGCAAGCTCGACGACCTGGCCGAGCGGGTCGGCTGGCAGTGGCGGCTGGTCTGGTACAAGGCGGTGGCCGAGCTGCTGACCGGCGACTACGATTCAGCCACAACGCATTTCACCGAGGTGCTGGACACCTTCCCGGGCGAGCTGGCGCCCAAGTTGGCGTTGGCCGCGACCGCCGAGCTGGCCGGTGACGTCGACGAGCATCGGTTCTACGAGACGGTGTGGAAGACCAACGACGGCGTGATCTCGGCGGCCTTCGGGTTGGCCAGAACCCTGTCCGCCGAGGGTGATCGGGCCGCCGCGGTGCGCACCCTCGACGAGGTGCCGGCCACCTCGCGGCACTTCACCACCGCGCGGCTGACCAGTGCGGTGACGCTGTTGTCCGGGCGGTCCAAGAGCGAGATCACCGAAGAGGAAATCCGGGACGCGGCCCGGCGGGTGGAGGCGCTGCCGCCGGCCGAGCCGCGGGTGTTGCAGATCCGCGCCCTGGTGCTCGGCTGCGCGATGGACTGGCTGGAGGACAACAAGGCCAGTACCAACCGCATCCTGGGCTTCCCGTTCACCGAGCACGGGCTGCGGCTGGGCGTCGAGGCGGCGCTGCGCAACCTGGCCCGCGTCGCTCCCACCCAGCGGCACCGCTACGCGCTGGTGGACATGGCCAACAAGGTGCGGCCCACCAGCACGTTCTGAGGCGTCTCGGCGTCTCGGCCCGAGTGTGCACCCTGGGCGTCGAGTGTGTACACAGGGCGGCGACACGCCGACGATCCGCGTCCTGGTGCAACACCGAAAGCCGTGATGCTACACCAAAAGCCGACAACTCACACTCAAAGCCGAGGCGCAACACCGGATTTCGCCAGTGCCGCGCGGACACGGCGGACGATGTCCGCCGGCCGGTCCTCCGCGACCACCCGGACGATGACCCAGCCCAGCTGCTCCAGCATCTCCAGCCGGCGAATGTCCTTGACGTACTAGCACCGGTCGGTGCGATGGTGGTCGCCGTCGTATTCGACGGCGACCATCCACTCGGGCCTGCCCATGTCCAGGTACGCGACGGGCAGGCCATCGGCGCCCGGCACCGGGACCTGGGTCTGCGGCCGGGGCAGACCCGCGTCGATGAGCAGCAGCCGCAGGTAGCTCTCCCGCGGTGACTGCGCACCGGGGTCGACGAGGCCCAGCGCCGCCTCCAGGCGCCGCAGCCCGGGCGAGCGCGGGTGCGCCCCGGCCATCCGCAACACGTCGTCGACCTTGAAACCCGTTGCGCGCGCGATCGAATCGATCCGGACCACGGCCAAGCAGACGGCACCCCGTCGCCCGATGTCGAAGGCGGTTCGCTCCGGTGTGGTGACGGCGAGCCCGTCACAGATCTGCGTTTCGCCGGGGCACAGGCCGTCGCGCCGAATCAGCACTCCGTCGGGGGCACGAGTGTTGTGGTGGATCAACTCGATCGGGACAGCATCGGGGATCCACGCGGCGCCGTGCATCGCCGCCGCGGCCGCGCCGGCGATGACCGCCGTCCGCCCCGACCACAGCCAGGCCGCGCGGATGCGAAGCGGCAGCGTCGGCTCGACCTGCGCGGGCAGGTAGACATTCGGGAACACCGGACGGTATGCCACCCGCAGCCGGTGACGGTTCAGCCGCCCGGACGCCAGTTCCTCGCTGCCGACGACCGGCACCTCCCCCATACGAGAAACCCTGGCACGCCGACGGCGACCGCGACTGCGGCTGTGCACAGGCCCCGATAGCTATTCGGGTGCCGCCCGCACGGCGGGCAGGATCAGGGTGTCGATGACCCGCCGCACGAACTTGCCGTCGACGCGCTGCCCGCTGATGGCGCGCAACAGGCCCATCGCGGTCAACACGTCGGCGACCAACGACCAGTCGCGGTTCGGGTCGATTTCCCCGCGGTCGGCGGCCTGCGCCAGAACGGCCGACAGCACGCGCCGGCCCTTGAACAGGATCAGGTCGTTCAGCGCGGTGGCGAGCTCGGGATCGTGCGCGGCCTCCAAGGCGACCCGCAGCACGAGGTCATTGGAGATCAACGCGTTGTCGTTGCGCTTGGCGCGCTTGACGATCGCGTCGAGGTCGCCGGCCAGGCGCCCGGTGTCGGGCGCGTCGTCGTTGAGGAGCTCGGGCCGCCAGTAGATCAGGGCGTCGGTCATCAACGCGGCCTTCGACGACCACCGCCGGTAGATCGCGGCCTTGCCGACGCCGGCCCGCGCGGCGATGTCGTTCATGTTCGTCGCGTCATAGCCGTGTTCGGCCAGGGCCGCCAACGCGGCATCGAGGATCGCGGGGTCGCACGAGCGATCGAGTCGCCCCTCGGTGCGCTGGCGAAGCTTGGATTCCGGCTCTATCTGCGATTGCGGCTGCCCCACGCACATCACCTTAGAGCCGGCTGCCGGATCGGCGCCGTGTGTGCCTCCTCGTCGTGGTGTGTGCGTCGGGTCATGCGGATGGTGTTGATCGGCCACCAGAACCAGTGCCCGAGCGCGGCGGCGATCGACGGCGTCATGAAGGACCGCACGATCAGGGTGTCGACGAGCAGACCCAGCGCGATGGTGGTGCCAAGCTCGCCGATCACCCGCAGCTGGCTGACGATCATCGACGCCATGGTTAAGGCGAACACCAGCCCGGCGGCGGTGACGACCCGGCCCGAGGCGCCCATGCCGCGGATGATGCCGGTGTTGAGGCCGGCGGGGATCTCTTCTTTGAGTCGCGACACCAGCAGCAGGTTGTAGTCCGATCCCACCGCCAGCAGGATCACGATGGACAGGGGCAGCACGATCCACTGCACGCCGAGCCCGATGAGGTCCTGCCACATCAGCACCGACAGGCTGCAGGCGGTGCCGAGCGAGGCGGTGACGGTGCCGACGATGACCAACGCCGCGACCACACTGCGGGTGATAATCAACATGATCGTGAAAATCAGGATGAGACAGGAGATTCCGGCGACCAGGAGGTCGATGATGACGCCTTCTTGCATGTCGGAGTACATGGACGCGGTCCCAGCCAGGTACACCTTGGAGCTCTCCAGCGGGGTGCCCTTGATGGCGTCGGCGACCGCGTCCTTGACACCGGCGACGTGTTTGATTCCCTCGACCGAGGCCGGATCGCCCTGGTGGGTGATGATGAACCGCACGGCGGTGCCTTCGGGTGAGACGAACATCTTCAGCCCGCGTTTGAAGTCGGGGTTTTTGAAGACTTCCGGCGGCAGGTAGAACGAGTCGTCGTTCTTGGCCTCGTCGAAGTATTGCCCCATCAGGGTCGAGCCCTCGGCGGCCTCCTGCTGGTGGGCCTGGATGCCGGCCATCGTGGAATGGGTGGACAGCATGTGGACAGCATGAAGTCGCGCATCGTCTTCATCGAGTCGATGGTTTTCGGGAAATCGGCCAGCAGTTGCGGCATCAACCGATCCATGTGATCGAGATCGATGGTGAGCCCCGATATCTGGTCGGAGAGCTCGTCGATGCCGTCGAGCGCGTCGAACAGCGAGCGCATCGACCAACAGACCGGGATGTCGAAACAGTGTTTCTCCCAGTAGAAGTAGCTTCTGATGGACCGGAAGAAGTCGTCGAAGTCGGCGATGCGATCCCGTAATTCGTTGGTGGTGTCTACCATCTCGTGGGTGCGGCCGACCATGCTGTGCGTGGTGGCGGTGAGTTCCTTCATGACGCCGTACATGTGCTCCATCACGGCGATCGTCTTGTCCAGCTCGTCGGCCTGCTCGAGCATGTTCGCCATGGTGTCGTTCATGAACTTGGCCGTCTGCAGCGTGCCCGAGTTCTGCATGGCGATCTGGAACGGGATCGAGCTGTGCTCGATCGGCGCCCCCAGCGGCCGGGTGATGGCCTGGACCCTCTCGATGCCGCGAAGATGAAAGACGCTCTTGGCGATTCGGTCGACGACGAGCATGTCGGCCGGGTCGCACAGATCGTGGTCGGCCTCCACCATCAGCAACTCCAGGTTCATCCGGGCCTGGGAGAAGTGCCGTTCGGCGGCCGTCATCGCGGCGTTGGCGGGCATGTCCTCGGGCGTGAATTTCTGGTCGTCGTAGTTCGGCACGTATGTCAGCAGGCTGATGAACCCGATCACCGCGATGGCCGCGGTCACCACGATGATCGGCTTGGGCCAGCGCACCACGGCGGTGCCCACCTTGCGCCAACCCCGCACGTCGATCGCGCGTTTGGGATCGAACAGGCCGAACCGCGAGCCGACCGCCAGGATCGCCGGCGCCAGGGTCAGCGCCGCCAACACGATGACCACCATCGCTATCGCGCAGGGCAACCCCATGGTCTGGAAATACGGCAACCGGGCCGCCGTCAGGCACAGGCAGGCGCCCGCGATGGTCAGGCCCGAGCTCAGGATGACGTGCGAGACGCCGTGATAGGCGGTGTAGAAGGCCTCCTCCCGGTCCTGCCCGAAGGAGCGCGCTTCGTGATAGCGGCCCAGCAGGAAGATGACGTAGTCGGTTCCCGCGGCGACGCTGAGCATGGTGATCATGCTGACCGCGTAGGGCGTCAGGCCGATGATGTTGAGGTTGCCTGCCTTCGCGGTAATGCCCTGGGCCGCAAAGATTTCTATGCCGATGATCACCAGGCTCAGCACGGTGGTGACGATCGGCCGGTACACCACCAGCAGCATCACGAAGATGACCACGATGGAGATCAGCGCCATCGTCGCCATGCTCTTATGGCCAACGATGCTGGTGGCGGCGTTCAGCACGGTGTTGCCGGCCACGTAGGCCTTGACGCCGGGCGGTGCGGGTGTGCTGTCGACGATCTTGCGCACCGCGGCGACCGACTCGTAGCTGGGCGTGGTTCCCTGGGCGCCGTTGAGGAAGACCTGGACGTAGGCGGACTTGCCGTCTGGGCTCTGCGAGCCGGCGGCGGTCAGCGGATCACTCCAGAAGCCCTGGATGTTCTGGATGTGCTGATGGTCGTCCCGCAGCTTGCTGCACGATGCGGTCGTAGAACTCGCGCGCGCTGTCGCCAAGTTTGTCCTTCCCCTCCAGGACCACCATCGCCGTGGAGTCGGTGTGGAACTCGTTGAACTTGTCGCCGATGTGCATCATCGACTTGAAAGCCGGCGCGTCCCGCGGGGTCATCGGCACCGAGTGCTGGGATGCGACGTCGTCGAGCGACGGCGACAGCACCCCCAGGGCGACCGCGATGAACACCCAGCCCAGGGTGATCGGCAGCGACAGGACGCGAATGAGCCTGGGAATGACCGGGAGTCGGGACTGCGCGTGCGGGTTACTCATACGGATTTCACCAAGCAGTAGATGAACAGTTGGTAGTCGTTGGTGTTGCGATCGTCGCGGACCTGGTCGTCGACGATGACCCGGCACCGCAGCGCATGACCTGCTCGCTGGCCTGGGCGACGATGTTCGCCGACATCGACGGCAACGTGGTCACGATGGTGAACGACCACGGCAACGGCGCCGATTCGACCAGGTGCGGCTGGCCGTTCTCGCCCAGATAGTTCACGTTCACCGTACCGGCCGGGGCGCCGGTGATCTCGTACGTGATGTGCTTGGGGTGGAACGGCTTGGTGTTGTCGCCGACGCCCTCCCCGCTCGTCACACCGCCGTGGGTGCCGAACGTGTCGCGGATACGGACCACAGCGTAGGTGCCCAGCGAAATCACGACCACCAGCAGCAGGGGCATCCACGCCCTACGCAAGATGCGCAAAATCCGCTTCCTACCTTCAGTTTTCGCGCAGCGAAATAAGCGCCGCCGCCGACTAGCGCGCAACGCCCGCGAAGCCCAACCCTAAACGGAACTCCGGTTCCGTGAACCGGCCCTCGGTAACTACAGCAGGCGGACGGCGGCCGCGCGGCAGCGTCGGATCGCGCCGGGTCGCGCCGCCCGTGAGACCTCAAGAAAATCGCAAGAACCCTCAGCGGATTTTCAGCTGCACACCGCACAGCCATTCCATGGCGGGGCAGTACACCCTGTGGGTCGGCACGGCGCGCATGCTGCGCCGGGCCGGTTTCGGCGTGACCGGACCCGAGGTCGACGCCGCCGTCGCCCGCGGCTGGCCCGGCCACCTGGACGCGATGCTGGCCGCCGATGCCGACGCCGACCCCGGCGCGCAGGCCACCCCGATGCCCGCCCTGCCGGCGCCCCAGCCGCCCAGCAAACGCGCCACCCCCGCGGCGCGCAAGCAGTACAACCAGCAGCTCACCGAACAGCAGGGCGTGCTGTCGGATTGGTGGATCCGCCGCATGGCCGTCGTGCGCCAACCGTTCCACGAGAAGCTGACCTTGTTGTGGCACAACCACTTTGCAACCTCGGCGCAGAAGGTGCGGGTGGCGGCGCAGAACCAGAAGCTGCGCACGCTGTCGCTGGGCGATTTCCGCACCCTGGCCTACGCCATGCTGACCGACGCCGCCATGCTGCGCTGGCTGGACGGGCAGACCAGCACCGCCAAGGCGCCCAACGAAAACCTGGCCCGCGAATTCATGGAGCTGTTCGCGCTGGGCCACGGCAACGGCTATACTGAGAGCGACGTCCGCAACGGGGCACGCGCCCTGACCTGCTGGGTCATCGGCGCCGCCGGCGCGACGTCGGTGCTGCCCAAACGCCATGACGCGACGGCCAAGACGCTGTTCGGCCGCAGCGCGAACTTCGATGCCGCCGGGTTCTGCGACGCGGTGCTCGCCCAGCCGAAATCGGCCGGGTACGTGGCGGGGCGGCTGTGGCAGCAGTTGGCCGGGGCCATCCTCACCGACTCGGAGTTCACCGGCGCCCGGGCCAGCATGGTCAACACCCCGATCGAATGGCTGCTCGGCGTGATCCGCTCGCTGCGGGTGCCCGTCGACGATCCCAAGCGACTCAAGATGATCGACGCGACGTTGCGCACGCTGGGGCAGCGGCCGTTCTATCCGCCCAGCGTCGGCGGCTGGCCCAGCGGGCAGGTCTGGCTGTCCACCGCCAGCGCCGGGGCCCGGCTGCGCGCCGCGACCGAGCTGGCGCACGCCGACGACCTGTCCGGCATCGAGAGCACCCCTCCCGCCGACCGCATCGACACGGTCGGCTACCTGATCGGCGTCGGCGCCTGGTCCGACCGCACCGCCCGCGCGCTGCAACCCCTGGTGCGCCAACCGCCCCGGCTGGTGGCCTCCGCCGTCAATACGCCGGAGTACCTGACGTCATGACCGAGATGAACCGTCTCAGATTCCTGATCGCCAGCGCGGGCGTGTCGGCGGCCGGGCTGCTGTCGTCGGCGGTGGCGGTCGGTTGGCCCGACCTGATGCGCGCGGCCCGGGACCGGCCGCTGGCACCGGGCGCCGGCGTGCTGGTGATCGCCACCCTCTACGGCAGCAACGATGGGATCAACACGCTGATCCCGTACGCGGACAACGCCTATCACGACGCCCGGCCCGAACTCGCCTGCGCCCCGCAAGACGTCCTGCACCTGGATCAGCAGCTGAGGCTCAACCCGGCGCTCAAGGGCCTGGCCGGGCTGTGGAACCAGCGGAAGCTGGCCGTCGTGCGCGGTGCGGGCTACCCGAAACCCGACCACAGTCACTTCCGCTCCATGGACATCTGGCAGACCGCGTCGCCGGACGAGCCGGTGTCGACGGGCTGGATCGGTCGCTGGCTCGACGCCACCGGCGACGACCCGTTGCGCGCGGTCAACATCGGGGCTGTGCTGCCGCCGCTGGCGGTCGGCGCCAAGTGCACGGCCGCGGTGCTGAGCCCGGGCGGCGCCGCCGGCAAGGCCGAGCAGTTCGACACCGTGATGACCGCGCTGGGCGACGACGACCCCGACGACACCCCGGCGATGGCCGCGGTGTGCAAGGCCTACCGCGCCGCGCGCACCGCCTATGCCACCTTCGCCTCGGTGAAACCGACTGCCAAGCAGAACAATTCGCTGGCAGCCCAGCTGGACGTGGTCGCCCAGGCCGTCAAGGCTCGGGTGCCGGCCCGCGTCTACACCGTGCAACTGGGCGGATTCGACACCCGCGCCGGGGAACGGGGCACCCAGCAGCGGCTGCTGCAGACCTTCGACGAGGCGGTCACCGGATTCGTCGCGTAGATGGCCGGGCGCAACGTGGTGCTGATGGCGTATTCGGAGTTCGGGCGGCGGGTGCGGGCCAACGCCTCACAGGGCACCGACCATGGCACGGCCGGCCCGGTGTTCATCGCGGGCGCACCGGTCAACGGCGGATTCTACGGCGAGCAACCCAGCCTCATCGACCTCGACAACGGAGACCTGAAGTACACCACCGATTTTCGCGACATCTACCACGAGCTGCTGGCACGCACCGTCGGCACCGATCCCGCGCCCTCGGTCGGCGCCGGCCGCCGCGACCTCGGCTTCCTATCCGCCTAGCATCCGCACGCAGTCACGGGCGATGGCCAGCTCTTCGTTGGTGGGGACCACCAGCACCGTGATCGGCGAGTCGTCGGCCGAGATCTGGCGTACCCCTTTGCCCCCGGCGAGGTTGCGGCGCTCGTCGAGCACAATGCCCAGCTCCTCCATGCCGGACACCGCGTCGCGGCGCACCGCGGCGTCGTTCTCACCGATGCCGGCGGTGAAGCTGATGACGTCGGTGTGGCCCAGCACCGCCAGGTAGGCACCGATGTACTTGCGCAGCCGGTGAGTGAACACGCTGTAGGCCAATTGCGCTGCGTCGTCCCCGGATTCGATGAGTTCGCGCAGCCGGCGGAAGTCCCGCACGCCGGACAGCACCACCACCCCCGAGCGGTGGTTGAGCATCGACTCGACGTCGTCCACGCCCATCCCGGCCGTGTGGCACAGATAGCTGACGATGTTGGGATCGATGTCACCGCTGCGGGTTCCCATCACCAGTCCTTCCAGCGGCGTCAACCCCATCGAGGTGTCGAGGGGCCGGGTGCCGGCGATCGCCGACGCCGAGCAGCCGTTGCCCAGGTGCAGCACGATCTGTTTCAGTCCGCGCAGCGGCCGATCCAGGAAGGCCGCGGCCTGCTCGCTGACGTAGCGGTGCGAGGTGCCGTGGAACCCGTACCGGCGGATCTGCCAGCGATCGGCCAGTTCGCGGTCGATGGCGTAGGTCGCCGCCGCGGGCGCCAGGTCGTGGAAGAACCCGGTGTCGAAGACGGCCACGTGCGCGATGCCGGGCAACAGCCGGCGGGCCACCTCGATCCCCTGGAGTTCCGGCGGATTGTGCAGCGAGGCCAACTCCGACAGCTCGTGCAGCCGGGCGATCACCGTGTCGTCCAGCACGGTGGGCCGGTAGAAGGTGTTGCCGCCGTGCACCACGCGATGGCCCACCGCGACCACCCCGGCGGTGTCCAGGTCGACGCCGTCGCCGGCCAGCATGTCGAACGCCCTGCGCAGCGCGGCGTCGTGGTCGGGGACCGGCGACGATTCCTCGCCGACGCGTTCCACGATGCCCGTCGAGGCGGCCACCCCGGACTCGGGATCGACCAGCTGGAACTTCAGCGACGACGAGCCGGAGTTGATCACCAGCACCCGGCGCGCACCGTCGCTACCGTCCACCGGGCAGCCCCTGCGCCTGAATCGCGGTGATGGCAATGGTGTTCACGATGTCTTCGACCAGCGCACCCCGCGACAGGTCGTTGACCGGCTTGCGCAGGCCCTGCAGCACGGGCCCGATGGTCAGCGCGCCGGCGCTGCGCTGCACCGCCTTGTAGGTGTTGAGGTCGGGGAAGATCAACACGGTGGCCCGACCGGCCACCGGCGAATCGCGCAGCTTGGTGGCGGCGACCGACGGTTCGATGGCGGCATCGTATTGGATGGGCCCTCGACCGGCAGGTCGGGGTTGCGCTGCCGCACCAATTGCGTTGCCGTTCTCACCTTTTCGACGTTGGCTCCGGTGCCGGAGTCACCCGTCGAGTAGGACAGCATGGCCACCCGCGGCTCGATGGCGAACTGGGCGGCGGTGCGCGCCGAGGAGATCGCGATGTCGGCCAGCTGCTCCGGTGTCGGGTTAGGGATGATCGCGCAGTCGCCGTAGGCCAGCACCCGGTCCGGCAGACACATCAGGAAGATGCTGGACACCGTGGAGACGTCCGGCACGGTCCTGATGATCTCGAAGGTCGGGCGGACGGTGTGCGCGGTGGTGTGGGCGGCGCCGGACACCATGCCGTCGACCTGGGAGGTGTACACCAGCATGGTGCCGAAGTACGTTGCTTCGCACATGATTTCGCGGGCCTGCTCGACGGTGACGCCCTTGGCCTTGCGCAGCTGCACGTCCTGCTGCGCGAACTCGGGGCGCAGCGCGCTGGTGCGCGGGTCGATGACCTTCACGTCGCTCAGGTCCACCCCGAGTTCCCCCGAGCGCTGCCGGATCCGGGCCTCGTCGCCCAGGATGGTCAGGTCAGCGACGCGGCGCTGCAGCACCCTGCCGGCGGCGCGCAGGATGCGGTCGTCGTCGCCCTCGGGCAGCACGATGTGCTTGCGATCCGCGCGCCTGCAGGGTCAGCTGATGAATGAACATCTGCGGCGTGGTCACGGTGGGAATCGGAATGGCAAGCTGTTCAAGCAGATCCACAATGTCGACGTGCCGGTCCATCAGCTCCAGCGCGGTGTCGATCTTGCGCTGTGAGGTGGCCGTTACCCTGCCGCGGGCGGCGGCCGCCGCGCTGGCGGTGTCGTAGGTGCCCAGCGCGGTGGCGACGATGGGCAGACGCAGCTGCAGCCCGGCCACCAGCGCCGCGATAGACGGATGCAGCGCGAACCCGCCGTTGAGCACGATGCACGACAGCGACAGAAAGCCTTCGGCGGCATGGGCGCTGGCCACGGCGAGCACCACGTCGGAGCGGTCGCCGGGGGTGATCACGGCCATGCCGTCCGCGAGCCGCTCCAGCACGTGGTCGGCGGTCATCCCGGCGACCAGGATGCCGGTGACCTCGCGCTCGCGCAGCGACTCCTCGCCGCTGACCGGCGAACCGGCGACCGCCTTTTCCAGTTCGGCCACCGTCGGCGCCGACAGCAGCGGCTCGTCGGGCAGCACGTAGCAGCGCTGGGGAAAGCCGCGCAGCGCTTCGGCCACCGCGTCCAGCTCGGCCGGCTCGCACCGGTTGGCCACCACCGCCGCGGTGTGCGCGTGCTGGGCGTCCAGCTCGGCCAGGCAGACCTGCACGACGGTGGCGACCTCGGCGGCGGTGCGCCCCTTGCCGCTGACCGTCAGCAGGATCGGCGCACCGAGGTTGACCGCGATCCGGGCGTTGGTGGACAGCTCCACGGGCCGGATCGCCTGTCCCAGTTCGGGATAGTCGCTGCCGACGATCACCACCACGCCGCACAGCTCGGCCATCGCGTGGTAGGCGTCGACGATCGTGGCGATCGCCGCGTCGCCGTCGGCGTGCAGCTGCTGGTAGGTGATGCCGACGCACTGCTCGTAGGACAGCCCCGCGGTGGTACGCGACGGCAGCAGCTCCAAGATGTAGTCGCGGTCCTGCCCGTCACGCGTAATCGGCCTAAACACACCGACTTTGGCGACCGTCGCGGTCAGCCGGTGCAGCAGGCCCAACGCGACGGTGGACTTGCCGGTCTCCGGTTCGGGAGCGGCAACATAGATCGCCGAAATGTCAGCCAAGTCGCCGAAGCCTGGGCGCCAGGTCCTTTTCGAAGAACTCTAGAAACCGGCGCTGGTCGTGGCCGGGCACGTGGAACACCAGGTGGTTGAGGCCCCAGTCGACGTAGTCCTTGACCTTGGCCACCGCCTCGTCGGGGCCCGAGGCCACGATCCAGCGCTTGGCCACCTGCTCGATGGGCAGCGCGTCGGCCGCCTTCTCCATTTCGATCGGGTCGTCGATGCTGTGCTTCTGCTCGGCGGTCAGCGACAGCGGCGCCCAGAACCGGGTGTTCTCCAGCGCCAGTTCCGGGTCGGGGTCGTAGGAGATCTTGATCTCGATCATCTTGTCGATGTCGTCGACATTGCGGTCGTTGACCGCCGCCCCCTCCTTGACCGCGGGGATCAGCTTGTCCTTGTACAGCTCCTCCCCCTTGCCGGACGTGCAGATGAAGCCGTCGCCGGTCCGCCCGGCGTATTTGGCCACCGCGGGGCCGCCGGCGGCGATGTAGATCGGGACGCCGCCGTCAGGCACGTCGTAGATCGAGGCGCCCTTGAGCCGGTAGTACTCGCCGTCGAAGTCGACGCGGTCGCCGCGCCACAGCTCGCGCATCAGCCGCACCGATTCGCGCAGCCGGGCGAAGCGCTCCTTGAACTCCGGCCACTCGCCCTGGTATCCGGTGGCGATCTCGTTCAGCGCCTCGCCGGTGCCCACCCCGAGGAAGATCCGGTTCGGGTACAGGCACGCCATGGTGGCGAACGCCTGCGCGACGACGGCCGGGTTGTAGCGGAAGGTCGGCGTGAGCACAGAGGTGCCCAGTGTGATCCGCTTGGTGCGTTCCCCGACGGCGGTCATCCAGGCCAGCGAGAACGGGGCGTGGCCGCCCTCGTGCCGCCACGGCTGGAAGTGGTCGCTGACGGTGGCGCTGTCCATGCCGTGGGCTTCGGCGGCGACGGCGAGTTCGACCAGCTCGCGGGGTGCAAATTGTTCGGCGGACGCTTTGTATCCGAGTTTGAGTTCAGCCACGGGTCATTTCTACTCCTCCGCTTACACTCGCGGGCATGGCGGAGCTAGTTCAGGTCACCGACGCGGTGCACCTCGCCCGGGGCGACGCGGTCAACTGGACGCTGGTCGCCGACGACACCGGCGTGATGCTGGTCGACGCCGGCTATCCCGGGGACCGCGAGCATGTGCTGGGCTCGCTGGCCGAGCTCGGCTACGGCCCGGGCGACGTGCGCGCCATCGTGTTGACGCACGCGCACATCGACCACCTGGGCACCGCGATCTGGTTGGCGAGCGAGCACGGCATCCCGGTTTACTGCCATGCCGACGAGGTGGGCCACGCAAAACGCGAGTACCTGGAGCAGGTGTCGATTGTCGATGTGGCGCTTCGCATTTGGCGGCCCCGATGGGCGAAGTGGACCGCGCATGTGGTTCGCAACGGCGGCCTGATCCGCGACGGCATCCCCACCGCCGAACCGTTGACCACCGAGGTGGCCGCCGGGCTGCCGGGCCGACCGACGCCGGTCTTCAGCCCCGGCCACACCAACGGCCATTGCTCGTACCTGATCGACGGCGTCCTGGTCAGTGGCGACGCGCTGATCACCGGCCATCCCCTGCTGCGCCACCGCGGACCTCAGCTGCTCCCGGCGATTTTCAGTTACAGCCAGCGCGACTGCATCCGCACGCTGTCCGCGCTCGCCCTGCTCGACACCGAGGTGCTGCTGCCCGGCCACGGCGACGTGTGGCGCGGACCGATCAAGGAGGCCACCGACGCGGCGCTCGTGCCCGCGGCGGGTCGCTAGGCCGGCCGGCGTCCGAGCGCCAGTAGGCTGTTGCGGCCCAATGCAATTCACCGTTCGTCGGCAACCAGCCACTTCTCGAACGCGATCGGGCGGAACGGACCCCAATCCGGCAGCGGGTCGGCGGGCACCCGGGTGTATCCGGTCGCGTCGTAGAGCGCCTCGGCCTCGGGTTGCCGGTTGCCGGTGATCAGGTAGAGCCGCCGATACCCGCACGCCCGGGTCCGGTACTCCAGCGCCGCGAGCAGCGCCCGTGCGTAGCCGCGGCGCCGGTGGGCCGCGTCGGTCCAGATCCGCTTGAGCTCGGCGGTCTCGGCGTCGTAGCGGCGAAACGCGCCGCCGGTGACGGGCACGCCGTCGACGACGCCGATCAGCAGGCCGCCGTCCGGCGGCGCCAGTTCGTCGTGCGGCACCGGCAACCAGTTCAGGTGCGCGCTCGGCGTGCCGCCGTAGCGCTGGGCGTACTCGCCGGCCAGTTCGGCCAGCAGCGGCCGGGCCAGCGGGTCGTCGTGCGTGGCCGGCACGAACCGCAGTCGGCCGTCGGCGGGCAGGCTGGATTCGGGGGTCATCGACACACTCAAACGCGGGTCGCGGTGACGTATTCCGGGATGAACTGGGCGCCGCCGGATCCGGCGCCCCGCCGCGGCCCCAACCCCAGGGCGCCCAGCAGATCGGCGATGGACCGCGCCGCCGGCTCCCAGCCGTGGGTCGCCAAATACTCAGGGACGT
Source organism: Mycobacterium lepraemurium (assembly GCA_002291465.1). GTDB lineage: Bacteria > Actinomycetota > Actinomycetes > Mycobacteriales > Mycobacteriaceae > Mycobacterium > Mycobacterium avium. The sequence continues at coordinate 3,945,500 of CP021238.1, forward strand.
AATGGTATTCGCCCGGGTGGGTGAGGCTGGCCAGATCGATGTCCAGGCCGCGGCGCCGCCAGCCCTCCACGAAGGCCCGCTCGGCCTCCAGCTGCAGCGGATCCCAGGTGGGCAGGTGGTCGGCGGCCAGCCGGCTGCCCGCGGCGCTGGCCGCGGTGAGCCGGCGCAGCAGCCGGCTCTGCTCGGCGGGCTTCAGGTAGCCGCCCAGCAGCTGCTTGGCGACCCACGCCGTGGGTTGGGCCGCGTCGAAACCCACCCGCCGCAACGCCGCCGGCCAGTCGTCGCGCAGGTCGATGCCGACCACGCACCGGTTGGTGGCCAGCCGGGCGTCCAGCCCGCGCAGCACCCCGGCCTTGAAATCGAGCACCCGCGGCTGGTCGATCTCGTAGACCGTGGTCCCGCGCGGCCACCACAGCCGGTACGGGCGGGTGTCCAGGCCCGACGCCAGGATCACCGCCTGGCGAATGCCCGCGCGGCCCGCCTCGGCGAGGAATTCGTCCACGAACCGGGTGTGGGCCGCCAGCGCATCCAGCAGCGACGTCACCGCCGGGTCGTCGCCGACCGGCGATTCATCGGCCGCGAACGTGTGGTCGGAGATCGCTCGGGTGAGGTAGTCGATGCCGACGGCGCCCAGCAGCGGCTCGGCGTACGGGTCGTTGAGCAACCCCTGCCGGGTGGCGACGGCCCGGGCGGCGGCGCCCAAGGTTGCGGTCACCCCCACCTCGGCTGTCGCTGCCATCGTCGTCCCGGGTGTCGTCTCAGGCGTCGGAGCGGCGCCGCAGGGTCAGCCCGGCGGCCACCCGCCAGCCGAGCAGCACCAGCGCGGTGACCGTCGAGGCCACCACCACGAAACTGGCCGCCACCCCGGCGGAGCTGGCCTTGCGCAGCAACATGCCGACGATCACGGTGCACAGCCAGACGACGCCGCCGGTGGGCAGCACCGCGGTGGGCTGCCGCCATCCGCGGGAGACCAGCCAGCCGAGCGCGGTGCCGGTCAGAAACGGCCACGCCGTCACGGCGACGCCGGTGGCGCTGAGGCCCTCGTCGTGGCCGCGCCGCCCCACGGCGCAGAACACCAGCACGCCGAGGACATCGACCGCAAACCAGGCCAGCCGCCGGAGCCTAAGCATGCAGCGAGACTACCCGCTCGGCCGCGCCGATCCTTGACCCGGCAACCGAGGTGAACCTAGATTCGTCTGCAATGAATACTCATTCACACGACCGCCTCGCGGTGGTGACCGCGCGGGTTCGGGCATCGGCCGGGCGATCGCGCTCAGGCTGGCCGCCGGGGGTGACCGCGTCGTCGCCACCGACCTGGACGAGGCGTCAGCCGCGGCCACCGCCGCCGAGCATCCCGACCTGATCACAGCGGCGCCGGTGGACGTCGCCGACCCGGCACGGGTCGGCGCGCTGCGGGACCGCATCCACTCCGACATCGGGGTGCCCGGCGTCGTCGTCAACGCCGCCGGCTGGGACCGAACCGACCAATTCCTCAACGCCACACCGGAATTCGCACAGAAGGTGGTGGCCATCAACTACCTGGGGCCGGTGCATGTGTGTTCGGCGTTCCTGCCCGGGATGATCGAGACGCACGGCGGCGGACGCGTGGTGAACGTCGCCAGCGACGCCGGGCGGGTCGGCAGCGCCGGTGAGAGCATCTACGCCGGCGCCAAGGGCGGGGTGATCGCGCTGACCAAGTCGCTGACCCGCGAGATGGCGCGCCACCAGATCACGGTGAACTGCGTGTGCCCGGGCCCGACCGACACCCCGCTGTTTCACGCCCAGCCCGAGAAGCTGAAAGAAGCACTGGTCAAAGCGATTCCGCTGCGCCGGCTGGCCCGGCCCGAGGAGGTCGCCGCGGCGGTGCTGTTCTTCGCCTCGCAGGCCGCGTCGTTCGTCACCGGACAGGTGATCAGTGTCAGCGGCGGCCTGACGATGGCAGGCTGACTGCTATGAACACCGTGACGAGCACCAAGACCCCACCGGCCTTCGACCGCTACGACCCGCTGGGCCTGGACGCCTTGCTGTCCGACGACGAACGCGCGGTGCGCGACACCGTGCGGGGTTTCTGCGCCGAGCACGTACTGCCGCACGTGGCGGAGTGGTTCGAGATCGGCGACCTGCCGGTCCGCGAACTGGCCAAGGAGTTCGGCCGGCTCGGCCTGCTGGGCATGCACCTGCACGGCTACGGCTGCGGCGGCGCGTCGGCCGTGCACTACGGGCTGGCCTGCGTGGAGCTGGAGGCCGCCGACTCCGGTCTGCGTTCGATGGTCTCGGTGCAGGGCTCGCTGGCGATGTTCGCGATCTGGAACTTCGGCTCCGAGGAGCAAAAACGCCAGTGGCTGCCGGGCATGGCCACCGGCGAACTGCTCGGCTGCTTCGGGCTGACCGAGCCGGACGTCGGCTCCGACCCCGCCGCGATGAAAACCCGTGCGCGACGGGATGGTTCGGACTGGGTGCTCGACGGCCGCAAGCTGTGGATAACCAACGGCTCGGTGGCCGACGTCGCCGTGGTGTGGGCCGGCACCGCCGACGGCATCCGCGGCTTCCTGGTGCCCACCGACACGCCGGGTTTCACCGCCAACACGATTCACCACAAGCTGTCGCTGCGCGCCTCGACCACCAGCGAGTTGGTGCTCGACGACGTGCGGCTGCCCGGCGAGGCGATGCTGCCCGGGGCCACCGGGCTGCGCGGCCCGCTGTCGTGTCTGTCCGAGGCCCGCTACGGGATCATCTGGGGCGCAATGGGTGCGGCGCGCTCGGCCTGGCAGGCCGCCCTGGATTACGCTACCCAGCGTAGCCAGTTCGGCCGCCCCATCGCCGGATTCCAGCTGACCCAGGCCAAGCTCGTCGACATGGCCGTCGAGCTGCACAAGGGCCAGCTGTTGTCGCTGCATCTGGGCCGCCTCAAGGACAGCACCGGGCTGCGGCCCGAGCAGGTCAGCTTCGGCAAGCTCAACAACACCCGGGAGGCGATCGAGATCTGCCGGACCGCGCGAACCATCCTGGGCGGCAACGGGATATCGCTGGAATACCCCGTCATCCGGCACATGGTGAACCTGGAATCGGTGCTGACCTACGAGGGCACGCCGGAGATGCATCAGCTCGTCCTCGGCCAGGCATTCACCGGCGCCGACGCTTTCCGCTGACCCGGAGGAGCACCCGATGGCCGCACACCTGCAGTACACCTCCGAGCATCACCAGTTCCGGGAGCTGGTCCGCGATGTCGTACAACGGACGGTCGTGCCCACTCACCAGAAGTGGGAACGGGACGGCCAGTGGGACCGGTCGCTGTTCGTCGAAGCAGGCAAACTGGGGCTGCTGGGCTTTTCGGTGCCCGAGCGGCTGGGCGGCCCGGGGGGTCGACGACTTTCGCTACAACGCGATCGTGGTCGACGAGTTGCAGCGGGCCGGCGCGGCCGCCGAGGCCATCGCCTTCTCGCTGCAGAACGACATCGTGCTGCCCTACCTCGTCGAGCTGACCACACCCGAGCAACAACGGCGCTGGCTGCCCAGCGTGGTGACCGGCGAGACGGTACTCGGGATCGCCATGACCGAGCCCGGCACCGGCAGCGACCTGGCCGGGATCCGCACCACCGCGGTGTGAGACGGCGATCACTATGGCGATCACTATCTGGTCAACGGCGCCAAGACGTTCATCTCCAACGGGCAGGTGGGCGACCTGCTCGTGGTCGCGGTGCGCACCGCACCGGACCGGCACAAGGGGCTTTCGCTGCTGGTCGTGGACGCGGACACGCCGGGCTTCGGCCGGGGCCGCAACCTGGAGAGGATCGGCCTGCACGCCCAGGTCACCAGCGAGTTGAGCTTCACCGACATGCGGGTGCCGGCCCGAGAACCTGCTGGAGGCGGAAGGCCGAGGCTTCTGCCAGCTGATGAAAAACCTTCCCCAGGAACAGCTTTCGCTGGCCGTGGGCGCGGTCGACGCCGCCGAGGCAGTATTCGCCGAGACGCTGGACTACGTCAAGCAGCGGCACGCCTTCGGCGCGCCGCTCGCCGCCTTCCAGAACAGTCAATTCGTGCTCGCCGAACTGGCCACCGAAATCGACGTCGCCCGCACCTATCTCGACGACTGCCTGGCCACGCACCTGGCCGGCGAGCTGACCGCGGCGCGGGCCGCCCGACTGAAATGGTGGACCACCGATCTGCAGGCCCGCACCGCCGACCGCTGCCTGCAGCTGCACGGCGGATACGGCTACATGCGCGAGTACGGCGTGGCGCGTGCTTTCGTCGACGCCCGCATCCAGACCATCTACGGCGGCACCAACGAGATCATGAAGACTATCATCGCCAAGGACCTGGGCCTCTAGCGGCATGGCCGTCGACTACAGCGAACTGCCCGCCGAGGAGGCCGCGCGCGCCGCACGGGCCGGCGCGCGGCGCCGCCAGGTGCTCGACGCCGCGGTCAAGGTGATGGGCCGCAACGGTTTTCACCGCATGTCTATGCACGACCTGGCCGCCGAGGCCGACGTCAGCGTCGGCCTGCTGTACAAGTACTTCGGCGGCAAACAGGACCTGCTGCTGGCCACCATCGTGCGCATCCTCGACGTATTCCGCGATCAACTGGCACCGGTCATCGACGCCGCCGGCGACGACGTCGTCGACCAGTTGAGCGCGGGGATCCGCCGCTACATCCAGATCGTCGACGAGAACCTCGACGGGGTGGTGCTGACCTACCGGGAGAGCCGGACCCTCGGGGCGGCCGGCCGCGCCCAGATCAAGGACCTGGAAATCGCCACCGCCGCGCCGCTGCGCGCGGTGATCGAAACCGGCATCGCCCAAGGCGTCTTCCGCAGCGTCGACGTCGACCTCGCCGTGTTCGACATCATGCTGCTCGCCCACGGCTGGGCGCTCAAGCATTGGCACTTCGGGCCGATCTACACCCTCGACGAGTACATCGCGTTGCAGACCCGGCACCTGCTCAACGGGCTGATTTCCGATGAGCGCCGCGCCGACTACGCGGACGCCTCTGAAATAGGGGCATGAGTGCCACGGCCAGCCGGATCGGCGCCCTGACCGCGCTGGCGACCCTTTGCGCCGGCACGGCGCCGGCGGCCGCCGACCCGCCCCCGGGGCTGCCGCCGATGACTTCCGGCGGCAGCGGCCCGATCATCGGCGGCGGCTCTGCCGCCGCGCAGGGAATCTCCCAGCAGCTGTTCAGCTTTGGCAACCCCGGCGTGGTGCAGGAGGTCGACGGCTCGGACGCGGCGCAATTCATCACCGCGGCGGCGGGGGCGGCCAACCAGCAGCTGGCGGCGCCCTTTTCGCTGTTGCGCCGCGCGTTGACATGCCAGGACAACAACGCCGGATTCGGGGCGCGCGCCTACCGGCGCAACGACGGCCAGTGGGGTGGGGCCATGCTCGTCGCGGCCAAGAGCGCCACACCGAGCCCGTACAACCTGGCCGCGTGCGCGAAGACCAACTGGCGACGGGCCACCGGCGGCGGCGAAACCGCGATGTGCAACAGCGGCTGGACCACCCCCACCTCCTACGAAAGCCGCCGCGGCGAGACCTACTACATCCTGCTCGCCGGCACCGCCGCCGACTTCTGCAGTGACCTCAACGCCAAGTACAAGAGCGACGCCACCGGGTGGCCGGTCTAGCCGCGCCGCCGGTCGGAGACGAATGCGACCGAAACCGATTGCCGGGTTTTTGAATTCATGTCCGGTTTACGCACCGGCACCAATCGGCGGCGGGTAAATAGCGATCCAATGTAGCAGCGGTCGCGGCCGCGCGCAGGATAATTCGAATTCCTCCCGGCAGCGAATTTTGCTGCGATTCCAATGCCCATCCGGGGGCCGGGCCGCGCCGGTGGTCGCCGATCATCCGTTTGGCTAATCGGTCGGCGATCTTCGCGAAATCCCTTATCTGCGAAGTGCTGACGACGTAAACTCGCCCACATCGGGCATCAGAATATCGTCTCCCAGACGAAGGGGGTTCTTATGTCTCGTCGCACCAGCAAAATCGTCGTCGCCGTGGTCCTCGCCTTGGCGGCACCAATGACCTCGGCGTGCACGGTTCCGTTAGTTATCGACCGCGGACCCAGTTTGACCTGCACTCCGTAGCAGTGCATCAACCGAACAAGCCCACAGTGTGATTCGGGCTTTTCGGTCATTTCACGCTTCGCAAAAGCGAAGATGAGTTAGGTAACCGGCCGGAGCTGCGGCCTGGGGTCGTCGGCTCACCGCGGCTTCGGACGGGACCTGCTGCCGCACAAGGAACTTCGCCGTTCGCTTCGGTTAACGGCCGTGGGAGCGGCGGCGCCTCGGTGTTCGGGCATTGCCGAGACTAGCTCGCTCCCAACCGTTTTAGACTTGAGGGGTTCCTTCCGCCGGTCGGCGGCTGAACCGCGCGGCGTATCGGTCTGCCCGGATGCCTCGCCTTTCGCGGGTGTGGCGTCTTACGGTGGAGATGCGCTGGGCAGACCGGCCGCCCGGCACGGCAGAAGGGACGGGCATGTCCCGCCATCGTGTCGTCATCATCGGAAGCGGCTTCGGCGGACTGACTGCGGCCAAGGCGCTCAAACGCGTGCCCAAGGGAACCCAGGTCGACATCACCCTGATCTCGAAAACCACCACGCATCTGTTCCAGCCGCTGCTCTACCAGGTGGCCACCGGCATCCTGTCCGAGGGCGACATCGCCCCGACCACCCGACTGATCCTGCGCAAGCAGAAGAACGTTCGGGTGCTCTGGGGTGACGTCTCGGCCATCGACCTCACCGCCAAGACGGTGACGTCGCACCTAATGGGCATGGACACCGTCACGCCCTACGACAGCCTGATCGTGGCCGCCGGGGCCCAGCAGTCCTATTTCGGCCACGACGAGTACGCCGCGTTCGCGCCAGGAATGAAGAGCGTCAACGACGCGCTGGAGCTGCGCGGCCGCATCCTGGGCGCCTTCGAGGCCGCCGAGGTGGCCACCGACCCGGCCGAACGCAGACGCCGGCTGACCTTCGTGGTGGTCGGGGCCGGCCCCACCGGCGTCGAGCTGGCCGGCGAGATCGTCCAGCTCGCCGAGCGCACCCTGGCCAGGGCGTTTCGGACCATCACCCCCAGCGAATGCCGGGTCATCCTGCTCGACGCCGCGCCCACGGTGCTGCCGCCGATGGGCCCCAAGCTGGGCCTCAAGGCGCAGCGGCGGTTGCAGAAGATGGACGTCGAGGTCCAGCTCAACGCGATGGTGACCGCGGTGGACTACATGGGCATCACGGTCAAGGAGAAGGACGGCGCCGAGCGCCGCATCGAATGCGCGTGCAAGGTGTGGGCGGCGGGGGTGCAGGCCAGCGCGCTGGGCGCGATGATCGCCGAGCAGTCCGACGGCACCGAAACCGACCGTGCCGGAAGGGTGATCGTCGAGCCCGACCTCACCGTCAAGGGGCATCCGTACGTCTTCGTCGTCGGCGATCTGATGTCGGTGCCCGGTGTCCCCGGGATGGCCCAAGGCGCGATCCAGGGCGCGAAGTACGCGGCCGGCATCATCAAGCAGGCGGTCAAGGGGCAGGACAACCTGGCCGAGCGCAAGCCGTTCCGGTACGTCAACAAGGGCAGCATGGTACTGATCTCCCGGTACAGCGCCGTCGCGCAGGTCGGCAGGGTGGAGTTCGCCGGATTCATCGCCTGGCTGGCGTGGCTGCTGCTGCACCTGTACTACCTGATCGGCCACCGCAACCGGCTGGCCTCCATGTTCGCCTGGGGCATCTCGTTTTTGGGCCGCACCCGCGGCCAGATGGCCATCACCAGCCAGATGATCTACGCGCGGCCGGTGGTGGAGTGGCTGGAGCGCCGGGCCCAGGACGGGACGCTGGCGGCCGCCGGGCACGTCGACTCGGCCGAAAAGCAGGCCGGCTGACCCGGCTAACCCAGCGCCCGGTCGATGTCGGCGATCAAGTCATCGGTGCCTTCCAGCCCGACCGAGATGCGGACCACGCCGTCGCCCAGCCTGATCGCCGCACGGCCCTCCGGGCCCATCGCCCGGTGGGTGGTGGTAGCGGGGTGTGTGACAAGGGATTTAGCGTCACCAAGGTTGTTGGAGATGTCGATCAGCGTCAGCTTGTCCAGCACCTCGAAGGCCCGCTGCTTGGCCTTGTCGTCGGGGCAGTCCAGCGCGAAGGTGATCACCGTTCCGCCGCCGGACATCTGGCGCTTGGCCAGGTCGTACTGCGGGTGGGACGGCAGATACGGGTAGCGGACCCAGCGCACCGCGGGATGGGTCTCCAGGAATTCGGCGATCCGGTGCGCCGAGGAATTGCTGTGTTCCACCCGGATGGCCATGGTCTCAAGACCTTTCAGCAGCACCCAGGCGTTGAACGCGCTCATCGCCGGACCGGTGTGCCGCATCAACTTCTGCACCGGCCCGTCGATGTAGTCCCTGTCCCCGAGGATGGCCCCACCCAGCACCCGGCCCTGGCCGTCGATGTGTTTGGTACCCGAGTACACCACCACGTCCACCCCGAGCGGGATGCCCTGCTGCAGCAACGGGGTGGCGAAAACGTTGTCCAGCACCACCTTTGCGCCCGTGGCGTGGGCGAGCTCAGTGACCGCGGCGATGTCCACCAACGACTGCATCGGGTTCGACGGCGTCTCGAAGAACACCGCCGCCGTCGGCAGCGACAACGCCTCCTCCCACTGCGCGAGGTCGTCGCCGTCGACGAACACCGTCTGCACGCCCCAGCGCGGCAGGATCTCGTTGCACACCACGAAGCAGGAGCCGAACAGGCTGCGCGCGGCGACCAGCCGGTCGCCCGCGGCCAGCAGCGCGCCCAGCGAGGTGAACACCGCCGCCATGCCGCTCGCGGTGGCGAACGCCGCCGGCGCGCCTTCGAGCAGGCGCAGCCGCTCCTCGAACATGGTCACGGTGGGGTTGCCGTAGCGGGAGTAGACGAAATGGTCCAGTTCGCCGGTGAACGACTGCTCGGCAACGACGGCCGACTCGTAGACGTAGCCGGAGGTCAGATACAGCGCCTCGGCGGTCTCGTCGAATCCCGAACGCAGCAGTCCGCCGCGCACGCCGATGGTCGCCTGGCTGACGCCGTCGGGCAGAGCGGGGGGCGTGCGGACCGAATCGTCGCCGGCCTGACTCATCCGGGCTATCCCTGCTTCCAGGGCAAACCGATTGCCCGCCAACCTGTTTCACCGCGGTGGCCGTTGGCGTCGAGATGACCCTCGAAGCCGTCCAGCACGTTGTAGGCCGGCGTGATGCCCAGCTGGGTCGCCACCTCGGCGGCGCCGATGGAGCGGTTACCCGAGCGGCACAGGAACAGCACCGGGCGCTCCTGGCCGGCCGGAGCCGGCTCGATCTGCCGGCGCAGTTGGTCGGCGAAGTCCGGGTTGTGCCTGCCGTCGGAGGTGTTCCACTCCAGGAACACCACCTCGCGGCCCAGGCTGGACAGATCGGGCACCCCGACGAAGCGCCATTCGGCGTCGGTGCGCACGTCGACCAGCACGGCGTTCGGATTGTCGCTGAGCAGTTTCCATGCTTCCAGCGGCGAAACGTCCCCCGCGTAGGAGTGTTCGCGCTCGGTGCTCATGCTGGTGTCCCCTCGTCTCGGTACGCATTGCCGGCCACCCTGACCTGCGATCGTATCGAGGCCGTCGCGCCGGCGCCGCCGCGGTGTCAGCCGCACGCGCCCGCGGTCAGCCGGGTGGCGACCTGGCCGGCGCGCTCCCGGGCGGCCGCCACCTCCGGTGCGGTGGCCAGGACCCGGAAACCACCCCCGCACACCCGCAAGTCGCTCTCCGGCACGCCGAGCGCGCCGGACAGGGCCGCTCGGTCGCCGGGGTCGGCGGCGTCGACCACCCGGGCGGCGGCCGGCGACACCATCATGGTGTCCACCGGCAAGCCCAGGATGGTGCGGGCCTGCAGTTCGAACGCCGAGAGGCGCTGGCTACGCACCGTCACCCAAGCGCTGTCGCCCGGGTGGGCGGTGACGTCGGCGAAATACACCTCGTCGCCGTTAACCATCAATTCGACGCCGAACACACCGCGCCCGCCCAGCGCCTTGACGATTCGCGCGGTGATCGACTTCGCGGCGTCCATCGCGGCCGGGCTCATCTTCTGCGGTTGCCAGGATTCCAGCACCCGCCCGCCGGCGCCGCGATGCCCGATCGGTGAGCAGAATTCGATCGCCGGACCCGCGGCGCCCTCGCTGCGCACCGCCAGCAGCGTGACGTGGAACTGCACCTCGACCACGGTTTCGGCCAGCACCCGGGCGCCGGCCTGACCGTCCACCGCGCGGTGCCAGGCGGCCGCGATGTCCTCACGGCCCGCCACCACCGACTGCCGCGGCCCGACCGCCCCGACCACCGGCTTGACCAGCAACAGGTATCCGGCGTGCGCGCCCACCGCCTCGAGCTCACCCAGCGATCCGGCGAACCAGAACGGCGCGGTGGGCAGCCCCAGCTCGTCGGCGGCCAGCCGGCGCAGCCCTTCCCGGTCGGCGGCCAGCCGCACGGCGCGGGCGCTGGGCACCGGCTCGGCGCCCGTGCCGTCCAACGCCTCGAGGGCCGGCACCGCGACGGCGTCGGTGGTGCTCACCACGACGTCGGGTCGCAGCCGGTGAATCGCCGCAGTCAGCTCGCCGGCGTCGGTCAACGGCAGCACCAGCGCCTGGTCGGCCACCGCGTGCGCGGGCGCCTGCGGGTGCGCGTCGACGGCGATCACCCGCGCGCCCAGCCGCCCCAGGGCGATCGCCAGCTCGCGGCTGATGTCGCCGGAGCCCAGCAGCATCACCGCCGGCCCGCGGTCGGCGGGAGCCGGACCGCCCTCGGCGGGAGCGGGCCTGGGCACGGCGAGCGCCGTCGTCTCGTCGTCCCGTCCGTCGGTCACGCCATCAGTCACGGGTCCAAGGATAGGTGGTCCGCTGAGTGCCCGCCCCGCCTCGGGACCGGCCTCAGGGCTGGCCGGGCAGCAGCCGCACCATCAGTCCGTGGCCCTCGGCCAGCACCGTCTGGTCACCGTCGACCAGTTCGGCGGCCACGAACGCCTTGCGGCCCTCGGTCCCGGTGACCCGGCCGCGCACCAGCAGCGGCACGTCGATCGGGGTGATCTTGCGGTAGTCGACGTGCAGAAAGACCGTCCGGCTGACCGGCCGGCCCGCGGCGTGCGAGATCATGCCGAACATGTGGTCGAACAGCAGCGGCAGCACGCCTCCGTGCACCGCGTGGTTGCCGCCGACGTGGAACCGGCTGAAGTGCCCGGTCATCTCGACACCGTCGGGGCCGTAGCGGGTCAGCACCCACGGCGGCAGCAGCAGGCTGCCCATGCCGGCCAGGCCGGGGGTGCGGCCCGCGGGCGCGGCGCCCTCGTCGGCCTGGTACGGGTCCAGGAGCTCGACCAGGGCGGCCACCCGCTCGGCCGCGTCGTCCCAGACGTCGTCACCGGGGTCGGCGGACACCGCCAGGTCCTGCAGCCGGCGCATGGACTCCACGAACCGAGCGAACCCCGGCCGGGGCTGGCCGGGCCGTATTCCGGGAAGCCGCCGTGGTGCTCGTATTCGGGATCTAGTTCGGTCGGGTCGGGTTCCGTCACGGGCGCGCCGCCAGGATGTCGCGGCGCACGATGGTCTGTTCCCGACCGGGCCCCACCCCGATGCACGAAACATGCGCTCCGGCAAGCTCTTCCAGCCGCAGCACGTAGTCGCGCGCCTTGGCCGGCAGGTCGTCGAACTCGCGGGCCGCCGAGATGTCCTCCCACCAGCCGGGCAGCTCCTCATAGATCGGCTCGGCGCGGTGCAGATCGCTCTGGGTCATCGGCATCTCGTTGACGCGCGCCCCGGCGATGCGGTAGCCGACGCACACCGGCACCGTCTCCAGGCTGGACAGCACGTCGAGCTTGGTCAGGAAGAAGTCGGTGATGCCGTTGACCCGGGTGGCGTAGCGGGCGATCCCGGCATCAAACCAGCCGCACCGGCGGCGCCGGCCGGTGGTGACCCCGAATTCGCCGCCGGTCTTGGACAGGTATTCGCCGTTCTCGTCGAACAGCTCGGTGGGGAACGGGCCGGACCCCACCCGGGTGATGTAGGCCTTGAGGATGCCCAGCACCGCGGTGATCCGGGTCGGGCCGATCCCCGAACCCACCGCGGCTCCGCCGGCCGTCGGATTCGACGACGTCACATAGGGATACGTGCCGTGGTCGACGTCGAGCAGGGTGCCCTGCGAGCCTTCCAGCAGCACCGTCTCGCCGGCCTCCAGCGCGGTGTTGAGCAGCAGCCGGGTGTCGGCGATGCGGTGCCGGAAACCCTCGGCCTGCTCCAGCAGGCATTCGACCACCTGATGCGGATCGAGCGCCTTGCGGTTGTAGATCTTGACCAGGATCTGGTTCTTCAGCTCCAGCGCCGCCTCGATCTTGTGGGTCAGCACCTCGCGGTCGAGCACGTCGGCCACCCGGATTCCGATCCGGGCGATCTTGTCCTGGTAGCACGGGCCGATGCCGCGGCCGGTGGTGCCGATCTTCTTGTTGCCCATGTAGCGCTCGGTGACCTTGTCGATGGCCACGTGATACGGCAGCAACAGGTGCGCGTCGGCCGAGATCAGCAACCGCGAGGTGTCCACGCCGCGGTCTTCGAGGCCCTTGAGCTCGTCGAGCAGCACGCCAGGATCGACCACCACACCGTTGCCGATGACGTTGGTGACCCCCGGCGTGAGCACCCCGGACGGGATCAGGTGCAACGCGAAGTTCTCCCCGGTCGGCAAGACGACGGTGTGCCCGGCGTTGTTGCCGCCCTGGTAGCGCACCACCCACTGCACGCGCCCACCGAGCAGGTCAGTGGCCTTACCCTTGCCCTCGTCGCCCCACTGGGCGCCGATGAGGACGATTGCCGGCATGACATGCTCCAACCTGATCTCGCCTGCGTATTGTGGTCCAGCCGGTGACCCACCCTAGCCTGGCGGCGAGGCGGGCCGCCGATGGCCGGCGCAGGAGCTGGGCAAATCAGCTTAAGCCAGGATGCGCCGCGACCGGGGCGCTCGCCGACCCAGGCGGTTTGGCCGCGCACACGCCGGTCCGGGTGGACGGGTCCAGCATCAGGCATAGGCCATTGGCGCCGCGACCGTTCCGGGTGGCTGACCACCCCGGATGCACGGGTTTGCCGTTCCAGCTGATCAGCGTCCAGCCGTCGCGGGGGCTGCCCTGCATGACCACGATGCCCGTGTTGGGCAGCGGGTCGAGGAGCAGCAGCAACGGATCGGGGTTCTTGACGGTCATCATCGTCCCCACGCCGATGGCGAACTCGCTGGAGAACGCCACCCCGGTGATCCGGCCGTTGGCGGCGCGGACCGGGTTCGTCACCGCCCCGGCGTACACCGCCTGAAGCACGTCACCGAAACCGCCGGCGTTGGCCGCGGCGCTGCCGTACACGGTCTGCAGCGAGCCGTCGAAGCGCCGGCGGAACTCGTACCCGTTGGCGTCGGCGGAGCCGGGAGCCGGCATCGGCACAATCCGCAGCCCGAGCATCCACGCGATCGGCGCCAAGAGGTAGGCCAGCCCGCCGAGGCTGAACTGCGGCTTGCCGTTGAAGATGCCGGCGTCGATCTCGTTGAGCCCCGGCAGCACTTGGACGTTTATGCCCAGCGCGGCGGCCAGCGGCGCCGCGGTCGGCTGCGTCCTGATCAGCTGCGAGGCGAAGGTCGCGGCGACCGGGCCCCGCGCCGCCAGAACGCCGGCGACGGTCTGCGCCTGTTGCTGACCGAGCTGGGTGAGGGAGGCGCCGGGCACCGCCGTGTCGATCAGGCCCGCCGCGTTGGCCACCGACTGCCCGTGCCGCACCAGGTCGATCACGATCGACTCGTCGACCGAGGCGGTCGCCGAAGCGCTGCACAGCAGCACGACCGACGCCAGCACGGCGCCGGCGCGGCACAGCGGCGTCCTCAGCAACGGACGCGGGTGGGGCCGGCGCCCGACGCGATCGGCGCGATCGACAAGATGGCGGTTGGTCGAGGAATGGTGGTGCTCCGTTCCGCTAAACCACTCGTGGCGGGATTCCGCGCAACATCAGCCCTGTGGCAGGAGTAAAGTATCCGGTTGTTTTCCGGAAGCCTAGCAACAACTTTCGCAGTCCGACGCCATGTTGTGACCGTGTCGTTATGGTGCGGCCTTGCGGAGTTGCGGTTCATGTCCGATCAGAGATGTTGGGAGACAATGGAATTGGATGTTCCCCGATTAGATGGCTGTGACGCAACAAGATCGGGCCGCCGCGGTTCTTCAGTTCGGCCGGCGACGCGGCTACCGGCCGTTGCGCGGCGTGCCCACCCATCGGGTCGCCGGCGACACCAATGTCGACGCCGCGATCGGCCCGTACCGGCGGCTGAATCGTGCTCGGCGGCGATGCCGAGCTGGCGATGGTGCTGACCCGGCTGCTGCGCGCCGAGCGGCTGGACGTCGAGGTGGCCTACGTGCCGCGCCGGCGCACCCGGGCCACCCGGAATTACCGGCTGCCCACCGGATTCCGGGCGGCGCGGCGGGCCGCGCGGGGCGCGGCGCGGCGGGTGCCGCTGATCCGCGACGAGACGGGCTCGGCGATCGTCGGGCGGGCCTGCTGGGCGGCGGTCGCGGGCGGGCCGTGGCGGCGCTGGGTCACCGGCCGGGCGGCGCAGCTGGGCAGCACCGGGGCCGACCGTGCTGCGCGACAGCGTGCCGGCCGACCGCCCCGCGCGGCGGTCGGCCTTCTACCGCAATATCGAGGGCTGGCTGCTGGTCCGCCTAGTTTCGACCGGTGAGCTTCCGTGCCCCCAACACGAGTCGGTGCGGCCCAGCCCGATCTTTCTGGCCCTGCTGGGGTTGACCGCGCTGGGCGGGCGCTGGCCTGGCTGGCCGGATCCAGCCCGCGGCCGCTGGCCTACCTCGGCGTGTTCGTCTTCGTCATCGCCGGCTGGCAGGTGTCGCTGTGCCTGCACGAATTCGGGCACGCGGTGACCGCCTGGCGCTTCGGCGACCGGGGCGCGGCGGTGCGTGGCTACCTGACGCTGGACCCGCGCCGCTACAGCCATCCCGCGCTGTCGCTGGTGCTGCCGATGGTGATCATCGCGCTGGGCGGCATCGGCCTACCCGGTGCGGCGGTCTACGTGCAGACCTGGTTCATGACGCCGGCCCGCCGCACCCTGGTCAGCCTGGCCGGCCCGGCGGCCAACCTGGTGCTGGCGGCGGTGCTGCTGGCGCTGACCCGCGCGTTCTTCACCGCCGACCACGCGGTGCTGTGGGCGGGCGTGGCCTTCCTGGGCTTCCTGCAGCTCACCGCGGTGCTGCTGAACCTGCTGCCGATCCCGGGGCTGGACGGCTACGACGCCCTGGAACCGCACCTGAGCCCCGAGACGCAGCGGGCGCTGGCGCCGGCCAAGCAGTGGGGGTTCTTCATCCTGCTGTTCCTGCTGTTGGCGCCCGGGCTCAACCGGTGGTTCTTCGGGGTCGTCTACTGGTTGTTCGACTTCTCCGGCGTGCCGCACTGGCTGGTCGGCGCGGGCAACGTGCTGACCCGCTTCTGGAGCCGCCGGGTCTGACCCTTGCCATATATGCGTTACCATGCATATATTTCGGGGCATGGGCGCCGGCCACAACCACACCCCCGCCGAGACGGGTGACGCCCGGCTGATCCCGCGGATGGTGATGGCCGCGGCGATCCTGGCGGCGTTCTTCGTCGTCGAGCTGGTCACCTCGTTGCTGATCAACTCGATCGCGCTGCTGGCCGACGCGGGCCACATGCTGACCGACGTCGTCGCGGTGTTCATGGGGCTGGCCGCCGTCACGCTGGCCCGCCGGGGCAGCTCGTCGTCGGCGCGCACCTACGGCTGGCACCGCGCCGAGGTGTTCACCGCCGTCGCCAACGCCGGGCTGCTGATCGGCGTCTCGGTGTTCATCCTCTACGAGGCGATCCAGCGGCTGCGCGAGGCTCCCGCCGTGCCGGGCGTGCCGATGATCGTGGTGGCGCTGGCCGGGCTGGCCGCCAACTTCGTCGTCGCGCTGCTGCTGCGCTCGCACTCCTCGGGCAGCCTGGCCGTCAAGGGCGCCTACCTGGAGGTCATAGCCGACACCGTGGGCAGCCTGGGCGTGCTGATCGCCGGGGTGGTCACGGTGACCACGCGCTGGCCCTACGCCGACGTGGTGGTGGCCGTGCTGGTGGCGCTGTGGGTGCTGCCCCGGGCCATCTCGCTGGCCCGCAACGCGCTGCGGATCCTGTCCGAATCCTCACCCACCCACATCGACGTCGGCGAGCTGCGCGCCGCGCTGGGCGCCGTCGACGGCGTGACCGGCGTGCACGACCTGCACGTGTGGACGCTGTCGCCGGGCAAGGAGATGTGCACCGCGCACCTGATCAGCACCGGCGACTCCGCCCGGGTGCTGCGCGACGCCCGCGCGGTGCTCTCGGCCCGCGGGCTCGCCCACGCCACCGTGCAGATCGACTGCCCGGACGACACCGAGTGCTCCGACAGCTTCTGAAAAGCCTTACAGCCCAAACTCTTTGGGCGCGGCGTGGTCGCAATCGTCGAGCAGGTCCAGGCAGCGCAGGTACTCGTCGGTCTCGCCGATCGTGTCGGCCGCGCGGGCCAGCGCCGCCACGCAGCGCAGGAAGCCGCGGTTGGGTTCGTGCGAGTACGGCACCGGGCCGAAGCCCTTCCAGCCGTTGCAGCGCAGCTGGTCCAGCCCGCGGTGGTAGCCGGTGCGGGCGTAGGCATAGGCGGTGATGGCCCGGTCGTCGGCCAACGCCTGCTCGGCGAGCGCCGCCCAGGCCACCGAGGCCGTCGGATGCGCGGCGGCGACGATGCCCGGGTTCTCCCCCGCGGCCAGTTCCGCCTCGGCGTCGGCATCTCCGGGCAGCAGGATCGGGTCGGGCCCCAGCAGATCTCCCATCGGCGTCATGGCTCTATTCTGCAGCTCACTCGTCTCGCCCGCGGGACGCACCTCTACCATCGCCCCGAGCGGGGTACTCGGTCGCTAAGCTCAGCAACTACCCCACTCGACAGCGGGAGGACAGTAGTACTCATGCCCAACCCACCCGAACCCGGCCGCGGCGGACCGCCGAAACGGCCCGGGTTCGACCCACGCGCGTCTCGCACGAGCGACGAGTGGACGCCCGAGACCGGCGAGGAGCCCAACGGCGGCTTCGACAGCAGCGAGGACGCCACCGAGAGCGTCCCGATGGTCCCGAGCGACGCCGAAACCGAGACCGTGGTGATCAACAAACCCGATCAGCCCAGCGGCCCGCAGGAGACGCCGGACGGCCCGCAGCGCGAACGCCGGTTCACCGCGCCGGGCTTCGACGCGAAGGCAACCACGATCATCGCCACCACCCCGGAGCAGCCCACCGAGGCGTTCGTGCCGCCCGGGCAGGACAACACCACCCAGTTCGGGGTTCCGCCCAAAGCCGCTGTCCCACAATCGATTCCACCTCGGATCGGCGGGAAGCTGCGCACCTCCCGGCAAATCAACTGGGGCTGGATACTGGCGCTGGTGGTGATCGTGCTGGCGCTGGCGGCTATCGCGATCCTGGGCACCGTGCTGCTCACCCACGGCAGGCATACCAACGTCTCGCAGGAGGACCAGGTCCGGCACACCATCGGCAACTTCGACGCCGCCATCCAGCGCGGTGAACTGACCACGCTGCGCAGCATCACCTGCGGCACCACCCGCGACGGCTACGCCGACTACGACGAACACGCCTGGGCGGAGACCTATCGCCGGGTCTCGGCGGCCAAGCAGTACCCGGTGATCGCCAGCATCGACCAGGTGGTGGTCGACGGCCAGCACGCCGAGGCGAACGTCACCACCTTCATGGCCTACGACCCGCAGGTGCGCTCCACCCGCAGCCTGGACCTGCAGTACCGCGACGACCAGTGGAAGATCTGCCAGTCCGCCAGCGGATAGCCATGATTGCTGGTGCGACCGGTATGTTTGAGGCATCATGAGCACCGTCGTGACGGCCCTGCCCGACATCCTCGACCCGATGTATTGGTTGGGCGCCGACGGCGTCTTCGGCTCCGCGGTGCTGCCCGGCATCCTGGTCATCGTCTTCATCGAGACCGGGCTGCTGTTCCCACTGCTGCCCGGCGAGTCGCTGTTGCTCACCGGCGGGCTGCTGGCCGCGCACCCTAACCCCCCTGCCAGCATCTGGGTGCTGGCCCCGGCCGTCGCGATCGTCGCGGTGCTGGGCGATCAGACCGGGTACTTCATCGGGAGCCGGATCGGGCCGGCGCTGTTCAAGAAGGAAGATTCCCGGTTCTTCAAGAAGCACTACGTGACCGAGTCGCACGCCTTTTTCGAGAAGTACGGGTCCTGGGCGGTCATCCTGGCCCGGTTCGCGCCGTTCGTGCGCACCTTCGTCCCGGTCATCGCCGGGGTGTTCTACATGCGCTATCCCGTGTTCCTGGGTTTCGACATCGTCGGCGGCATCGCCTGGGGCGGCGGCGCGACGCTGGCCGGCTACTTCCTGGGCAACGTGCCGTTCGTGCACCACAACCTGGAGAAGATCATCCTGGGCATCCTGGTCGTCTCGCTGATGCCGGCGTTCGTCGCCGCCTGGCGGGGCTATCGGGGGCGGCGACGCCCCGCGCGCGCCCGAGCGGGAATCCGAGCGGCTGCCGGCGTCCGAGTAGCCGGGCTTAGAGCGCGACGGTGAAGTCGCAGCCGGTCTTGGCGCGCACCTCCTCGACCGTCACCCCCCGGATGCAGCTCGGTGAGCAGCAGTCCCCGGCCCGGCTCGACGTCGAAGACGCACAGGTTGGTGATGATCATGTCGACCACGCCCTTGCCGGTCAGCGGCAACGTGCACTGCTCGAGGACCTTCGGGCTGCCGTCCTTGGCGGTGTGGTCCATCAGCACGATCACCCGCTTCACACCGGACGCCAAATCCATTGCGCCGCCGGGCCCTTTGACCACCTTCCCGGGCACCATCCAGTTGGCCAGGTCGCCGTTGGAGGCGACCTCCAACGCGCCCAGGATGGACAGGTCGATGTGGCCGCCGCGGATCATCGCGAAGGAATCGGCGCTGGAGAAGAAGCTGGACCCGGGCAGGCTGGTGATGGTCTGCTTGCCCGCGTTGATCAGGTCGGGGTCGACGGTGTCCTCGCTGGGATAGGCGCCGATACCCAGCAGGCCGTTCTCCGATTGCAGCGTGACCTGGATATCGTCCGGGATGAAATTGGCCACCAGGGTCGGGATGCCGATGCCCAGGTTGACGTAGTAGCCGTCGCGCAGTTCCTTGGCGGCGCGCTGGGCCATCCGCTCGCGGATCGGGCTGTCGTTCTTCAGCGCGGCGCCGCCGCTGGTGGTGCGGAACTCGATGCGCTTCTCGTAGCCGATGCCCTGGATGATGCGGTCCACGTAGATGCCGGGGGTGTGGATCAGGTCGGGATCCAGATCGCCGACCTCGACCAGCTCCTCGACCTCGGCCACCGTCACCGCGGCGCAGGTGGCGACCATCGGGTTGAAGTTGCGCGCGGTCTTGCGGTAGACGAGGTTGCCGGCCTTGTCGCCCTTCCACGCCTTGACGATCGCCAGGTCGGCCCGAATGCCTTCTTCCAGTACGTATTCGACGCCGTCGAAGACCCGGGTGTCCTTGCCCTCGGCCAGCGTGGTGCCGTAGCCGGTGCGGGTGTAGAAGCCGGGAATGCCCGCGCCGCCGGCGCGCAGCTTCTCGGCCAGCGTGCCCTGCGGGGTGAGCACCAGGTCCAGCTCGCCGGAGAGCACCTGGCGCTCGAACTCCTTGTTCTCCCCGACGTAGGAGGCGATCACCTTCTTCACCTGCCGGCCCTTGAACAGCAGCCCCATCCCGAAATCGTCTACGCCGGCGTTGTTTCCGACGATGGTGAGGTCCTTGATGCCACTGTCCACCAGCGCCTGAGTCAGCTTCTCCGGGATGCCGCACAGACCGAAACCGCCGGCGGCGACGGTGATGCCGTCCTTCAGCGGGCCGTACAGAGCCGATTCCGCGTCGGGGTGGACTTTACTCACAGGGCGCTCCTGTTCTCGTGCGACGATTCGGCGGAGACGTTGCAGGCGGCCTCCATGAGCATCCACCCCGACAGCTGCACCGACAGGTCCCGCTCGGCGATCTCGGATGCCATCACCGCGCCCTCGACGAACTCCGCCTGTTTGCCGCCGACCGTGGGTAACTGGGCGTAGCGGTCCCAGAACGGGCCGAACACCGGCAGCCCGTCCACGGGTTGCCGGTAGTCCCAGGCAGACTTCGCGCTGGCCAGCACGATCCGCCGGGCGGTGTCACGGGCCGCGACGTCCTCGGCGGCAGACCCCGGCAGCGTGGTGACGACCAGCGCCAGGTAGCGGGCCGTGACACCGGCGAACAGCCCGCCGTCGCCGCCGCCGGCGCCGGCCAGCACGCCCGCCGGCGCCATGTGTTCGGCCACGGCCGCGACCAGCCGACGCACCCGCTCGGTGTGCCGCTGCCGGGCCGGCCCGTCGGTGCGCGCGGCCAGCTCGGTCTCCAGCCCCAGCACCACGCCCTGGCAGTAGGTGTACTGGGCACGCACCAGCGAACCGGCCTTGATGCCGTCGAACACCAGGTGCGTCTCGGGGTCGATCAGGGTCTCGTCGATCCAATTCGCCATCTGCTCAGCGTGTTTCAGGTGATCGCCGTATCGGGCCAGGAAGATCCCCGCGGGGCCGTTGGCGGGCGCGTTGAAGAACTGGTCGGATTTGCGCCACGGGATGCCGCCGCCGTCCTCGGGCACCCAGGCGTGGAGGAACTGGTTCGCGAGTCTGGGCAGGGCCTTTCGCCGGTGTACTCCGGCGATGCGGGCGGCGCGTTCCAGCGCCAGCGCCAGCCAGGCCATGTCGTCGTAGTAGCTGTTGGTCCAGGAGAGGTTGTTGCGCAGCCGGTGCGAGCGGACCTGCCGGTTGATCCGGGCCCGCCGCTGCGGCTGCGGGTCGCGCTGCTGCGCGTCGACGAGGCAGTCCAGCAGATGCGCCTGCCACCAGTAGTGCCAGGTGCCGAACCACCGGTCGCACCGGGTCGGCGGCCAGGCCACCACGCCGAGCTGGGTGGCGGGCAGTCCCCACAGCCGCTTCAGGTGTCGTTGCGTGACAGCGGCTTCGCAGCTGGCCGCCCGATTGGCCCAGAGCTGATCCATACCTGCCGATCCTGCCTCACGCCCGGCCGCCCAGCGGCGTCGAGTATGCATCGTTGGCGGGCGACACGCCGGGCCGGGCCGCCGTGAGTACACACTCGACGGGTGCGCCGGCTTCACCAGGCCTGCGACAGGTCGGCGTGCTGCTGGATCCAGGCGTGCATGGCGATGCCGGCGGCCACGTCGGCGTTGATGCTGCGCGTCGAGCCGAACTGGGCGATCGACACCGCCAGCGTGGCGCCCGTGCGGGTGTCGTCGGTGATGCCCGGGCCCTCCTGACCGAACACCAGCAGGCACTCGCGCGGCAGCGTGGTCTCTTCCAGCCGCGCCGCGCCCGGGACGTTGTCGACGGCGACGACGGTCAACCCCGCGGCGGCCGCGAAGTCGAGCAGCTCGGCGGTGCTGTCGTGATGGCACAGCCGCTGATAGCGATCGGTCACCATGGCGCCGCGGCGATTCCACCGCCGCCGCCCCACGATGTGCACGGTGTGCACGGCGAAGGCGTTCGCGGTGCGCACCACGGAGTCGATGTTGGCGTAGTGGCCGAAGTTCTCGATCGCCACGTGCAGCAGATGGCGGCGCCGGTCGATGTCGGCGATGATCGCCTCGCGGGTCCAGTACCGGTAGGCGTCGACGACGTTGCGAGTGTCGCCGTCGCGCAACAGGATTGGGTCATAGCGCGGGTCGTCGGGAAGCTCGCCGCGCCACGGCCCCACCCCGGCGGCCGGCGTTCCCCATTCGGTGGGCCCCGGTTCGCTCATCGCTGCGTCCACACCCCGGCTTGGGTGCCGTCGATGGCCAGCGTCGCATACAGCAGCGCGTCGTTGATCTCGCCCTGCGTGCACAGCGACGCGTTCACGTGCACCGCGTCCAGCGAGGCGTCGGGCAGGATCAGCACCGACGACCCGTATGCCGCGCAGGCCGGGTTCAGGCCCCGGCCGGGCAGCGTCGGCGAGGCCAGCAGCATCATCGGGCCGCCGCGCTGGACCGACTCGTCGCGATAGCGGGCCGCCACGGCAGTGGCCTCCAACCCCAGCAGCATGTAGCCGTTGCCGGTGAACGCCCCCGGATCGCCGAGCTGCGCCTTGGTCACCGGCGTGCCGTCGGCCCGCCACGCGGACAGGCTGGCCGTCTTGACCGCCAGGCCTCCGCTGTCGTTGGGGTTCGTCGGCAGCAGTCCCACCGGGAAGGCGACCGGGTACGCCGACGAGCTGTTGGGGATGCGGTCGCGCGGCGAGTAGCCGTAGACGCCGCGGACCTGACTGCGATCCTTCAGCGGCCCAAGGCAAACCGTGCCGGTGAGCCGGTCGGGCGGCGCGGACAGCGGCGCGGGGACGTCGCGCAGGCTGGTCGTGGTGCTGTCGCAGCTGCCCAGGCCGGTCGCCTCCATCGGGTGGGCCAGGGCGCCGTACAGCCCGAACCGGATGTCCTCGGGTTTGGCGTACGGGCCCTTGGCCGAGGCCGGGCTGGCGTCGACGTCGACCAAGACGTAGTCGCCGTCCCAGCGCAGGTTCGACACCGACATGTTCCAGCCCAGCAGCGCCAACGATTCGCCGAGCCGCGCACCCTGGGCGCCGTACGGGCGCGCCGCGGGGTGGGGGTTCGAGCAGGCCGTCACGCAGGCCAGCAGGCATGCCACTATCTCGAGAATCCTTGCACAGCAATGCAATTAGCCCATCCCCAGATCGGCGAGACCGAGCACGCTGCGGTAGGGCAGCCCCTCGGCCTCGATGGCCTCGGCGGCGCCGGTGGCGCGGTCCACCACGGTGGCCACCCCCAGCACCTGACCGCCGGCCTGCTGGACGGCGCGCACCGCGGTGAGCGCAGAGTTGCCGGTGGTGCTGGTGTCCTCGACCACCAGCACCCGCTTGCCTGCGACCTCTGATCCTTCGATAAGGCGTTGCAGCCCATGGGTTTTCGCTGACTTGCGGACAACGAAGGCGTCGATCGGGCGGCCCGGCGCGTGCATGATGGCGGTGGCCACCGGGTCGGCGCCCAGGGTCAGGCCGCCGACCACCGCGTAGTCCCAGTCACTGGTCAGCTCGCGCATCAGCCTGCCGATCAACGCCGAGGAGCGATGATGCAGGGTGGCCCGGCGCAAGTCGACGTAGTAGTCGGCCTCTTTGCCCGACGACAGCGTGACCCGCCCGTGCACCACCGACAGCCGGCGCACCAGCTCGGCCAGCTCCTCGAGCTCAGGTTCGGCCACGGCCACCACCGCCTCGTTTGGTGATCGCCCGCATCAGGGTGCGCGGGATCAGCCGCTCGGCGGCGACGATCGCCTTGTACTGCAAGCCCGGAATGCTGATCACCTTGCCGCGGGCGATGTCGGCCAGGCTCTGGTCGACCACGTCGTCGACCTGCAGCCACAGAAACGACGGCGACTTGGACATGTCGATCCCGGCGCGCGCGTGGAACTCGGTGCGCACGTAGCCCGGGCACACCGCGTGCACGGAGATGCCGGTGCCCTGCAGCCCGACGGACAGGCCCTCACTGAACGAGATCACCCACGCCTTGGACGCCGAGTACGTCGACCCCCGCCCCGGCAGCAACCCGGCGATGCTGGCGATGTTGATGACGGTCCCGGCGCCCGCGTCGAGCATGGCCGGCAGTGCCGCCCGGGTGAGATGCATGACGGCGGTGACGTTGACGTCGAGCTGGGACTGCAGCAGCGCAGGGTCGGTGTGCCAGAAGTCGCCGGAGGTGGCGAAGCCGGCGTTGTTGACCAGCACCCGCACTCCGTTGGCCAGGCGCTCACCGACCCGTTGCCGGTCGGCGGCATCGCCCAGGTCGGCGGGCAGGATCTCGATGTTGCCCGCCCGGTCGCGCAGTTCGCCGGCCAGCGCGGTCAGCCGGTCCGCGTCGCGGGCGACCAGCACCAGGTCGTAGCCGTCGCTCGCGTAGCGCCGCGCGTATCCGGCGCCGATCCCGGAGGTCGGCCCGGTGATCAGGGCGACGGGGCGAGGCATGAGCGACATCTTAATGACGGCGGGGCGCCCGGCCTCGCGGACGCCGGGGCCGCCGTCAGCGCTGATAGTTGGTGGCCTGATGGCCGTTACGCCCGCCCGGGGGTGGGCGGCGCAGCGCGTCCGGGCGCGCCTCGGGCCGCGGCTGGTCGCGGCGCACCGGCTCGGCGGCGCGGCGGCCGGGCTGGACGTCCGGGCCGAGCAGTCCGGCCACGTCCTGCTGCGCGCGGCGCGGCGGCAGCTCCGCGCGGCCGGCGGGGGCCAGCGGGCGGCTGGGCGAGGAGTTGCGCGGCGCGGCCGGCGCCTCCTGCGGAGTCTCCTCCGGCAGCGGCGGCAACACCCGCAGCAGGTCGTTGAACTGGCGCACGGTGCGCAGCCCCTCGTCCCACTGGGTGCGGGTGCTGGTGATCGGCATGGCCACCAACGTCCAGTTCTGCTCGTTCCACATGATCTCTGCGCAGTCGGGCGCGGTGTGGGCGAACGTCACCATGCGCCGGTCGCAGGCCCGCCGCGCCGCGTCCAGGTTGGTCGAGTAGACCATCCGCGGCCCGATCGCGCCTAACAGCCAAATGTCGCTCTCCCGAGGCTCTTTGAGCCCCTTGAGGCGCAGGTCGACGACGACGTTGGTGCCGACCTTGCGGTGCAGCGCGATCACCGTGGCGACTTCCTCGAGGTCGAAGATGTAGACCGCCTCGCCGCGGATCTGACCGAGCACGACGTTCTGGGCGGCCACGTCGCCCACCGTCGGCATCACCCCGCGCTTCCAGCGTTTGAGGATGTCGGTCGATTCACGCTCGTAGTCGAACCCGTGCGACCGCGCCCACGACTTGCAGCGTCTGCTGCGCCCGCGCCGCCGGTCGATGTCGACGTACAGCAGTACGCCCGCACCGACAAAGCACAGTGCGGACAGCGTGAACCAGAGGGGGACCATCCAAAACAGCGTATCGGCTATTGGGCGGGAACACAGAAAGGCGACCAGGTCACAACAAAATCACTAAGTGCGCCGAACGTCGACTTGTTGGGCGATTTCGAGGGAAATCCCCGCAACAAGTCGACGCTCGAGCCAGACCGACTAGCCCAGGATCAGCGAGTCGCCGTCCGGGCTGACGTTGACCGGGACGGTGTCGCCGTCGTGCACCTGACCGGCCAGCAACTGCTTGGCCAGCTGGTCGCCGATGGCCTGCTGCACCAGCCGGCGCAGCGGCCGCGCGCCGTAGACCGGGTCGAAGCCGCGGTGGGCCAGCCACTGCTTGGCCGGCAGCGACACCTCCAGCGTGAGCCGGCGCTGCGCCAGCCGCTTCTGCAGCTGGGCCAGCTGGATGTCGACGATCTGCACCAGCTCGCCGGGCTCGAGGCCGTGGAAGATGATGACGTCGTCGAGCCGGTTGATGAACTCGGGCTTGAACGCCGAGCGCACCGCGGCCATCACCTGCTCCTCGCTGCCACCCGACCCCAGGTTGGAGGTCAGGATCAGGATAGTGTTGCGGAAGTCGACGGTGCGGCCCTGCCCGTCGGTGAGCCGGCCCTCGTCGAGCACCTGCAGCAGCACGTCGAACACGTCCGGGTGCGCCTTCTCGATCTCGTCGAACAGGATCACCGTGTAGGGACGCCGGCGCACCGCCTCGGTCAGCTGACCGCCCTGGTCGTAGCCGATGTAGCCGGGGGGCGCACCGACCAGGCGGGCCACCGAGTGCTTCTCGCCGTATTCGCTCATGTCGATGCGGACCATCGCCCGCTCGTCGTCGAACAGGAAGTCGGCCAGCGCCTTGGCCAGCTCGGTCTTACCGACACCGGTGGGTCCCAGGAACATGAACGACCCGGTCGGCCGGTTCGGGTCAGCCACGCCGGCCCGGGCGCGCCGCACCGCGTCGGACACCGCCTGCACGGCCCGCTTCTGCCCGACGACGCGCTTGCCCAGCTCGTCCTCCATGCGCAGCAGCTTCGCGGTCTCGCCCTCGAGCATCCGCCCGGCCGGGATCCCGGTCCACGCCGACACCACCTCGGCGATGTCGTCGGGCCCGACCTCCTCCTTGAGCATCACGTTCTCGCGGGCCTCGGCCTGGGGCAGCGCGGCCTCGAGCTTCTTCTCCACCTCCGGGATCCGGCCGTAGCGCAGCTCGGCGGCCTTGGCCAGGTCGCCGTCGCGCTCGGCGCGTTCGGACTCGCCACGCAGCGTTTCCAGCTGCTCCTTGAGCTCGCGCACGACGTCAATGGCGTTCTTCTCGTTCTGCCAGCGGGTGGTCAGTTCGGCCAGCTTTTCCTTCTGGTCGGCCAGCTCGGAGCGCAGCTTCTCCAGCCGCTCCTTGGACGCCGCGTCCTCCTCCTTGGCCAGCGCCATCTCCTCGATCTCGAGGCGGCGCACCAACCGCTCGACCTCGTCGATCTCGACGGGCCGCGAGTCGATCTCCATCTTCAGCCGGCTGGCGGCCTCGTCGAACAGGTCGATGGCCTTGTCGGGCAGGAAGCGGGCGGTGATGTAGCGGTCCGACAGCGTGGCGGCGGCGACCAGCGCCGAGTCGGTGATGCGCACCCCGTGGTGCACCTCGTAGCGGTCCTTGAGCCCGCGCAGGATACCGACGGTGTCCTCCACCGACGGCTCGCCGACGAACACCTGCTGGAAGCGACGCTCCAGCGCGGCGTCCTTCTCGATGCATTTGCGGTACTCGTCGAGCGTGGTGGCGCCGACCAGGCGCAGGTCCCCGCGGGCCAGCATCGGCTTGATCATGTTGCCGGCGTCCATCGCGCCCTCGCCGGTCGCGCCGGCGCCGACGATGGTGTGCAGCTCGTCGATGAACGTGATGATCTGCCCGGCGGAGTTCTTGATGTCGTCGAGGACGGCCTTGAGCCGTTCCTCGAACTCGCCGCGGTATTTGGCGCCGGCCACCATCGAGCCGAGGTCCAGCGCGATAACGGTCTTGTCGCGCAGGCTTTCCGGCACGTCGCCGGCCACGGTGCGCTGGGCCAGGCCCTCGACGATCGCGGTCTTGCCGACGCCGGGCTCACCGATGAGCACCGGGTTGTTCTTGGTGCGACGGGAGAGCACCTGCACGACGCGGCGGATCTCATTGTCACGGCCGATGACCGGGTCGAGCTTGCCCTCGCGGGCCCGCGCGGTGAGGTCGGTGGAGTACTTCTCCAGCGCCTGGTAGGTCACCTCGGGGTCGGGGCTGGTGACCCGGGCGCTGCCGCGTACCTTGACGAAGGCGTCCCGTAGGGCCTCCGGGGACGCGCCGTGCCCGGTGAGCAGCTTGGCGACGTCGAAGTCGCCGGTGGCCAGCCCCACCATCAGGTGTTCGGTGGAGACGTATTCGCCGTCCAGCTCGGTGGCCAGGTGCTGGGCGGTGGTAATGGCGGCCAGCGACCCGCGGGACAGCTGCGGTTGCGAGCTGGCGCCGCTGGCCTGCGGCAGCCGGGCCAGCATGCGCTCGGCCTCGGCGCGAATGGTGGCGGGCTCGACACCCACGGCCTCCAATAACGGCGCGGCGATCCCGTCCGCCTGCGTCAGCAGGGCCATCAGCAGGTGGACGGGCCGGATCTCGGGGTTGCCGGCGGCCGAGGCCGCCTGCAGCGCCGCGGTCAACGCCGCTTGCGTCTTGGTGGTCGGGTTGAAAGAGTCCACGACGACCTCCGTTCGGGTAGTGGCAAAAATGCTTGTCGGGTAGTTCAACGCCGTCAAGGTTGAGTCTATTCCGCTCAACTATATCGAGTTTTGGGTGACCCTCGTACGGGGTACCCGGAGAGCGATGACGCAGACGACACAACCCCAGATGCGCACCCAGGTGCGGGCCGATATCCCAGACTGCGAGCGCGCTCCCGCGTGGGCGCGCCGCGACGGCAAACGGGTGGGCCGGCTACGGGCGGGGGCGGTGTGCTGGCTGGCGATCGTGGTCTGCTGCCTGGCCGCGGCCGGGTTGGCGGCGACCGTCGCGCGCACCGGCCTCGGCGGCGACAGCCGGGCGCCGGTCGTGCCGGAAGCCGGGACGTTGCAGGTCAGTGGCGCCGGCACCACGAAGTCGCTGCCCTGCCATGCCGGCTACCTCTCGGTGAGCGGAAAAGACAACACGGTCACCCTGACGGGGCACTGCACCAGCGTCAGCGTCTCGGGCAGCGGCAACCGCATCGCGGTCGACAGCAGCGATGCCGTGAGCGCCGCGGGCGCCGGCAATGTCGTTGTGTACCACTGGGGTTCACCCAAGGTCGTCAACGCCGGCTCCGGCAACGTCGTTCGACAGGGCTGAGCCGGCGGCCCGCGAGCCTAGAATCGGGCCCCGTGAGCCTCGAGGACGCCGAAGCGCTGCGGGTGCTGCGCGACGCCTTCGCGCCCTGCGATGCGGGCCGCCCGGGCGATTCCGGTGATCTGGTGCACCGCTTCTACACGCATTGGTTCGCCCTCGACCCCTCGGTGCGCGATCTGTTCCCGCCCGAAATAGGCGCCCAGCGCGTGGCTTTCGGCCACGCGCTGCACTGGGTGTACGGCGAGCTGGTGGCGCGGCGGGCGCAGGAGCCGGTGGCGTTTCTGGCCCAACTCGGGCGGGATCATCGCAAATACGGTGTGCTGCCCCGGCATTACCAAACCCTGAGTCGCGCGCTGCTGGCCGCGCTGCGCTCCCATCTGGACGCGGCCTGGACCGACGCCGTCGAGGACGCGGCCCGCACGTCGCTCAACCTGATCACCGGGGTGATGAGCGGGGCCGCGGACGCCGACGAGGGGCCGGCCTGGTGGGACGGCACCGTCATCGAGCACCTGCGGGTGTCCCGGGATCTGGCGGTGGTCCGGCTGCGGCTCGATCAGCCGATGCACTATCACCCCGGCCAGTACGTCAACGTCCAGGTGCCGCAATGCCCGCGCCGCTGGCGGTATCTGAGCCCGGCCATTCCGGCCGACCCGGGCTGCGGGATCGAGTTTCACGTCCGCCTGGTCCCCGGCGGCCTGGTCAGCACCGCGATCGTCAACGAAACCCGGCCCGGCGACCGCTGGCGGCTGTCCAGTCCGCACGGCGGCCTGCGAGTCGACCGCGGCGGCGGCGACGTGTTGATGGTCGCCGGCAGCACCGGCCTGGCGCCGCTGCGGGCGCTGATCATGGACCTGTCCCGGTTTGCGGTGAACCCGCGGGTGCACCTGTTCTTCGGTGCGCGCTACCGCTGCGAGCTCTACGACCTGCCGACCTTGTGGCAGATCGCATCCCACAATCCGTGGCTGTCGGTGTCACCGGTGTCGGAGTACCGGGCCGACCCGCCGTGGGCCGCCGGCTATCCCGACGTCACACCGCCGCGGGGGCTGCACGTGCACCAGACCGGACGGCTGCCCGAAGTGGTGACCAAGTACGGCGGCTGGGGCGACCGGCAGATCCTGATCTGCGGCGGGCCCAGGATGGTCGCCGCCACCAAGGCCGCGCTGATCGCTAAAGGCGCTGCGGCCCAACGTATTCAGCACGACCCCTTGTCGAGGTAAGGTAGCCATGGATGTCGTCGCGCTGCGCGATCCCGTGTCGTCGGTCGCTGCCCGCTTCGTCCCGCGGGCGGGCATGATCGGCACGTCGCTGCGCGACGGCGAGGTGGAGCTGCTGGGCCAGCGCCGCGGCCTGGACGCCGACGGCAAGACGATGGGCATCCCGATTCTGTATCCGTGGGCGAACCGGTTGGGCGGCAACACTTATGCCACCGAGGGCGCGACGGTGACCCTGGCGCCCGGACGCAACGGCGTGCGCGCCGACCCCAACGGGTTGCCGCTGCACGGCGTGCTGGCCGGCTATCCCGGCTGGCGGGTGACGGCGCAGACGGCCAACGAGTTGACCGCCCAGCTCGATTTCGGCGCCGATCCGGAGTTGTCGGCCGGCTTCCCGTTTCCGCATCTGCTGCAGGTGGCGGTGCGCCTGGCCGGGCGCACGCTGACACTGACCACCACGGTCACCGCGACCGGCGACACCGCGGTGCCGGTGTGCTTCGGCTTTCACCCCTACCTGCGCCTGCCCGGCGCGCCGCGCGCCGAGTGGATCATCGAGACCCCGCCGCTGCGGCATCTGGGGTTGGACGACAACGGGCTTCCCACCGGGGAGTCCGAACTACAGCCGGCACGGCGAGAACCCCTGCGGGACAAGACGTTCGACGATGCCTACGACCAGGTCGACGAGGGTGCGGTGTTCGCGGTGTCCGGCGGCGGGCGCCGGCTCGAGGTATGTTTCGAGCACGGCTATCCCGCCGCGCAGATCTTCGCGCCGCCGGCCAAACCCGGCGAGGAGGCCGTCATCTGCTTCGAGCCGATGACCACGTCGACCGACGCCCTGCGCCGCGGCGGCTACCGCCGCGCACACCCCGGCCAGCCGGCGGCTACCCGGTTCTCGATCCGGGTGTGATCGCCCCGGCCGATGGGGCGCGCACGGCGCGGCTGGAGAACAGCGAGCGCGGCGCGACCCGTGCCGACGCATCGGGCCCGACCCGGTTCATGGCGCCCAGGAACGACGAACCGGACGTGACCGGGGCCGGCCCGGTCGACGAGATGGCGCGCGCCAGGCCGGGGTTCAGGCTGAAGAGGTCGTGCAGATACCCGTACTCGTCATTGGGCCGCAGCAGCACCTCCCGGCGGTCCTCTACGCGGTTGACCAGATTCGGCGGCAGGAAGCGGCTGACCGGCGGGTCCTGGGTCCCGCCCCCGCTGCTGGGTTCCAAACCCAGCAGCGGGGGCGGCCAGGTCAGGGGCGATCCCTTGGCGGTCGCGCTGACCGGCGTGCTGCCGGCCGGCGTGGGGTCGCCCGACGTGCCGGGCTAACCCGGCGGGGCGGCGCCGAAGGCTTGACCGCCGGTCGATGGCGTGGAGGGGGGCGGCGCGGTGGGCGGCGTCGGCGGTGGCATTGTCGGTGGCGCGGTCGGCTGCTGCGCCGATCCGGACGCTGCGCCCGCCATCTGTTCGAGGTATTGCCGCCAGGCCTGCAGGTAGCCGAACAGCTGCTGGGAATAGTCGGCCGGTGCCGGTGGCATCGGCGCCGGCGCAGCCGCGGGCGACATGAACGGCGGCGTGAACGGCGCGGCGGTGAAGGGTGTGGCGGCGCTCATGGCCGCCCACCGCTCCAGCAGCTCGCGCTACGCCTGCAGATAGGAGAGCAACTGCTGGTTGTAATCCGTTGTGGGAAAGAACATTTCCTGACCTCCCGCGGGTGGTGGGATGAAGGACGTGGGGGCGCCGACGTCCAACGGGTGCGGCAGCGACCATTCGCAGAATTTGGAGTCGAGGGTGCGCAGCGCCCGGGTGTCGGCCGGCTCGCGGTTTTCGATGTCGAACACATAGCAGTAGTCGCCGGCCGGGGTGGGCATCCGGATCGGGCTCGACAGGCCCTGGTCGAGAAAGCCGAAGGGGAACTCCCATGAGAGCGTGGTCTTCTCGCGGCGGTCCAGGCCGCTGGATTGGACCCAGATGTAGTGGTCGAGAATGGCGTTGACGGCGTGGCGCCCCGACTCGCACGCCGCCTCCATCGACGTCAACCGGGTGAACGTCTTGTTCCACGTGCCGGCGAAGACCACCGCATTGTTGTGCACCTGATAGCCGCCGTGGCGGGCCCGCCAGACGTTGCGCCGCCACAGATCCTCGAGCCACCAGTCCTCGGGCGGCACGCTGCTCCACGACGTGCCGTGCGGGTTCCACGGGTCGCTGCTCGCCCGGTTGTCCCAATCCCCCACGATGGGAACCAGATACGGTGTCGCGTTGCGCACCACCCGGCCCCGGCCCTGACCGGGCCCGGATTCCATGATCAGGCCGCGGTCGAGCGCGTACCACACGGGCCGGGGCATGAACTCCTCCCCCGCCGGCCGGTGCTGCTGGTGAGCGCGGCAACGATCTGGCACCAGACTTCCGTGGCGATCTCGTCGGGCGTGCAGTCGCGGGCCGCCTTGCCGCGGCCGGACTCGTCGACCAGGTGCGAGGACGCGGCGTTGAAATCGCCGATGTCGACCGAGAGCACCGAGACGTGGCCGTCGCGATCGAGAATCGGTGGCCTCTCCCACATTCCGGTCTGGTTGATCGACGACAGCGCCCACTCGGTGCCGGCGTAGAGCAGGTGCCCGTGCAGCAACTGGACTCCGTGTCGAAGTAGTACTGGATGCCGCACAGCGTTTGGAAACGAGCCCAGGGCACCCGCCCCAGCTCGTCCATCGAGTAGGGATCGCGGCGGTGCCGGGGCCGCGTCGATTGCGGCTGCAGCGGGCCGTCGGGCGGCGGGACGGAGGTGGCGAAGCCGTCCAGCCCGGCGACGGTGCCGCCGGTGCCCGCGGCTCGCATTGGGGCGGTGAGGAATTCGGCGCCCGGGGCGTCGACGGCGACTACGATGTAATCCGGTGTCACCCGCGTTCCGTCGGTCAGCGTGATCCGCACCCGGGGCCGCAGATGCGGCGGCCGGCTCGGGTCGGCGGGCACCGGGTCAAGGCGGGTCGCCGCGGCGCGGACGAAGCGGACGCCGAGCGCGACGAGGTGGCGGTACCAGTGGTCGAACCACGACTCGGTGGTGGGACCATTGAGCACGCCGTCGGCCTTGTCGTCGCGGCGGTCCATGTTCAGGTACAGCTGCAGATAGGTGCTGATGTTGGTGCGCGCGTCACCCCAACGGGAGTCGAAGGCCACCAAAACCTTTGGCATCTGCCGCAACAGCGCGTCGCAACGCGGCGTGTAGGAGTACTGGTTCAATCCGGTGCGGCGGTCGTGGCCGACGAAGAAGTCGTAGGCCGACATGTTCTGCAACTCGCGTGCCCGGCGCAGCGGACTGGTGACCAGGTAGCGCAGCATCCCGCCCTGAAAGGTCGCGACGTCGCCGAAGGTGAGACCCACCGTCGCGAGTTGGCCGAGGATGCCGAGGAATTCGGCGCCGCTGCGCGGCAGTTCGCGCGGGAAGACCAGCGACGGCTTGCCGTCGATGGTGACGCCCTGGGTGATCACCCGCCGGACGTTGTCGTAGACGGTGCGCGCGGTCGGAGCCCAGCCGCCCGGGTTCCTGAGCTCGTAGACCGGGATGCGCTGGAACAGGTCCCAGATGTGCAGGTAGTAGGCCGGGAAGAAGCGGAAGCCGTGCTCGCCGGCGACGGCGCGCCCCGGGTCGGTGGGCCGGCTGGGCCGGCCCGGGAAGGGACGCAGTTCGGCGTGGCTCCCGTCGTGGGTGCCCACGGTCGAATATTGCGACGCAGCAAGGCCTCCCAGCTTGACGGGCGGGTACGTTCCCGCCGGCTCGGATCCCAACCCGTTGCGTTCGTCCTGTTGCGCCTCGTACACCGTCACGACGAAGCCGCGCTCGGCGAGTTCGTGGGCGGCGGTGAGCCCGGCAATGCCGGCGCCGAGCACCGCGACGGTGGGACGTCGTGCCTGCGGCGCCGGGGTCCGGATGTGCTCGCTCATGCGCCCACCCGCAGTTCGGACAGCAGCGCGGGCTGGGTGGAGGCCCGGACGGCCGCGTGCACGTAGGTCCGCAGCGCGTCGTGCGCGCGCTGGACGTCGTCGAGCGAACCCCGCACGCTCACGGCACCGGCCTGCACCGCCTCGCCGAGCCCGACTTCCGCGTCGAGCAGCGCCAGGATGGTGTTCCGCAAGGTGACGATGCGCACGGCGGCCTCCCGCGGCGCCCCGTCCGACACCTCCAGCCGATCACCGCCGCACAGGGCGAACGCCTCGCCGTCCACGTCGAGCCCGACTACCATCTCGCCGAGCTCGCCGGCCAGCAGCCGGTAGCTTGCCGGCACCTCGTCGTGCAGGTGCTCGACCGAACGCCGCAGCAGCGACGAAACCCGTTCAGCCATGGAGGAACTCGAATACACCCGTGCCGCCGAAGTCGAATTTCTCGCCCCGCACCGTGCCGCTCGCCGCCACGGTGTCGTCCGTCTCGCACAGCACGGTCGATCGGTCGAGGCGGGTTTCGCTCGGTTGCGCCAGGCGAACATAGGAGCGCGAACGGAATTCGGCGCGCACGGTGTCGGCGGCCCGTGTCGCGGTGATCTCGATCCGTTCCGACACACCGGGCACCCCACCGTCCAGCAGCAGCCGCATCGGCGGGGGCAGGGTGCAGTCGGCCGGTCGGTCGAGCGGCCCTCGGTGCGTGCCCGCACCGCCGCGTGCCGGAATATCGCCGCCGGCTCGTCGCGATGCCACACGTACAGCGACCGGGACACACAGCGCAGCCGGCTCCGGTCGGTGATCTGGGCGAACACCATCGACCACGGGTCGTCCGGCCCGGCGGGCAAGATGGTGCCCCACGTCCAGCCGAAGTCGTCGCCCCACCGGAACCGGCCCCAGTTGTGGTCGTGGTAGGCCAGGTCGTCGCGCATCCGGTGGTCGGCGCCGCCGATCCGCAGCCAGCCGTCGGCGCGCAGCCTGGGGACGAAGAGCCAGCTGACCCGCCCCTCGCCCGCCGGCTCGTTGCGCACCACGAACGGCCGGCTGGTCGAGGTGAAGTGCAATTCTCCGCGAATGTCCTTGTCCGGCAGGTCGATTGCCACGCGGTAGCCGTCGGGCACGATGGTCATCCGGTTGCCGCCGACGGACAGTTCACCCAGGTCGGCCGAGACGTGCACAGCTCGCTCGTCGAACCGCGCCACCGCCCCGGTCCAGTGCTCGTCGCGCGCGATCACGATCACCCGCGGGGTGAGCCGCGCCTCGTCCGCGCCGAAGGCTTCATTGTTGAGGCTGAAGTTGATCAACAGCCGCACGCCCCGGCCGTGCACCACGAAGTGATGCCACTCCTTGAAACCCGCGGGCCGGGCGGTGGCCAACACCGGGGCGCGCAGGAAGTCGCTGCGGGCCAGGACCGCGCTCATCGCAACCACCGCGCGGTCGATGCCATCCCGGCGGCCAGAAAAGACTGAGCCACAGCATAATCGGCCAGCCACGCGATCCCCGCACCGACGCTCGCCACGCCGAGCAGCAGGTGTACGGAGTCGTCGGGGGCGCGGGGATCCGCGGCGGCGTGGGCGCCGTCGCCGGCCAGGGTGTGCACCACGTCGGCCAGCGCCGCGAGGCCGACCAGATAGCCGATGAAGTCGCTCCGGTCGGCGAGCGCGTCGCGGGGATCGGTGAGCGTCATGCTTACCCCTCGGGCCGCAGCCGAGCCAGCACGGAGTCGTCCAGGCCGTGCCCGATGAACGCGTCCGCCAGCAGATCCGCCCAGACGTCCGGGCCGGCGTGCGGCGCGGCGGGACCGCCGACAACGTTGAGGCTCACCATCTCCCAGACCCGCCGCAGATTCTCCACCGCTTCGGAGACGACCAACCCGTCGTGCAGCCGCGCCCCGCGCGGCGTGTTCGCGTACCGGCGGCCCTCGGCGACGAGCAGGTCGTGCACCCGGCGGGCGGCCGCCGGGTTGCCCAGGACCGCACGGCGCGCGCCGAGCAGCAGGTCGAACACGGCGCGCTCCCCGCCGTCGGCGTCGGCCGGCGGGGCGGGGTTCAACCCGGGGGCCTACCGCTCGACGAGGTCGAGGGTGAGCTCGCGGATCCGCTCGAGTTCGGCCAGCATGCCGATCAGTGCCTCGGGGTTCATCGCGCCCGCCCGTGCACGTAATCGACCAGGGCGGCCAGCATGTCGCGGCGGTGCCGGCTGCGGGGAAACCAGTCCAGGCCGGCGAGCACGGCGGCCGCCTGGCGGGCCTGCCGGACGGCGACTTCGCGGGCGTGGTTGAGCGAGCCCACCCGCTGCATCAATTCGTAGAGCCAGCGAATATCGTTGAGGATCTTGGGTTCCGAGTGGTGGTTCCGCCGCAGCCGGGCTTCGATCTCGGTGCGGCCCAAGACGGACAGTTGCCCGCCGGCGGTGAGCCGGTGCAGCAGCTCGGTCAGGTCGAACTCGGTGTCGGGGCTCGGGCGGCGCCGGGACAGGATCTGCACCGCGCGCTGCTGGTCGCCGGGTTCGGCATGCCGCAGGGTGTGCAGCAGCATCAGGGTGCGCTTGCCCTCCCACAGGTCGCCGCCGATCTCCTTGCCGTACTCCTGCGGGTCAGCGCGCAGGTTGAGCAGGTCGTCGGTGATCTGGAAGGCCGCCCCGAGATGCCGGCCGAGCGACTCCAACGGGGCCATCCGGTCGGGTGTTGCCCCGGCTGCGACGGCGCCGGCCTGCAACAGCGTGATGAGGGAGTACCAGCTGGTCTTGAGTTCCACCATCTCGAGGTAGTCGGCGTCGTCGAGCCGCCAGGTGTTGGACCGCACCCAGTCCAGCTCGAGCGCCTGGCCGTCGACGGTCTTGCGGGTCATCGTGGCCACGGCACGCAGGATGCGCAGCGCGGGCCCCAGCCCCACCCGCTCGACGTTGTCGAGCAGCGGTTGCAGCGAAAGCGACAGCATGGCGTCGCCGACGTTGATCGCGACCGGCACGCCGTGGTCGATGTGCAGCGTGGGTTTGCCTCGCCGCCACCACGATTCATCCTCGATGTCGTCGTGGATGAGAAACGCGTTGTGGTAGAGCTCGAGCGTTGCGGCGGTCGGCCGTATCGCCTCGAGGTGGCCGCCGAGCCCGAGGCAGGTGGCGATGTTCAGCGCCGGCCGGAGCGCCTTCCCGCCGCGCAGCGGGTAGTCGAGGATGAGCTGGTACAGCCCGTTCGACCCGCGCTCACCCGAACCGTACAGCCGGACGATCTCCCGGTCGTAGGCTTGTTTGCACGCGGCGAGGTAGTCCTCGAGCGGGTTCAGCGCGGCAAAGGCGGGCCGCGCGTCAGGCAGGGTCGACGTCATCACGCGCGGAAAGCGACGAGCCCGCCTTCATCCTTGATCCTGAGGGCGTAGCTGAGGCGGACGTCGAGCTCGATGGCGTTGTTGGATGTGTCGCCGACGACCTCCAGACCGGGCGGGACGCTGACGGCAAGGTCCACCGCCTCCCCGCCCGGCGAGGCCTTCGCCGCGCCCCCAGGTGCGATGCGCTGACGCCGTCCGAGCAACCATCCCCGGACCTGTGGATCGGTGGCCAGCGTGTCGACGCGTTGCAGCGAGTTGATGTTGGCCGGGGGCAGCAGCACGTCGGCGCCGGCGTACCCGTTGGGGATGGTGCTCGCGACCAGCGTCTCCATGCCGATGGTGTCGGTGATCAGACATGACGGGGCGGTATCCGCCCTTCTCGACCTTGGCTCGGGCCTCGATGAGCGCGGTCAGCAGCTGGGCGCAGCTGATCCCGGGCACCAGCTGCGACGGCGTCGTCGCCGTCAGGAGTCCCGGGATGACGGCGGCGTCGAAATCGGCGGCCAGCTTGGTGGTGTAGTAGACGACGGTGGCCAGCAGTTCGTCGGGCGTCGGGGCGATGGCCGCGGCCAGCGTGGCCTCGAACGGCTTGGGTAGCGTGGTGAGCGGCAGGAAGTTGTTCGGCGGGTTGATGTTGTCGTTGGGCACCCTCGTCTGGCTGGGGTCGCCGGTGTCCCAGTGCGGGATGGCCTGCCAGGCCACGCTGCACTGCTCGAACGTCTCTTTGACCGTTTGGCTGGCGAGGGCCAACCGCTCAGCGTTCAGGTACATGGGTGCGGCCCTCCTGCCTGTCGCCCAAATCATGGCAGACCGCCCAGCAAACGCGTAGGACTTTGCCGCACTACCCCGGAAATGGAGTAGCGCGCTACTTGTTCTGCATCGCGATCTCCTGGCCCGGGAGCATCTCGCCGCGGGCCACCGCGTCGCAGCGCGCCAGGTGCAGCGACGCGATCGGGTCGTCGGGCGGCATGTCGCGGCAGCGCTGGAAGGCGGCACGCGCCGCGTCGACGTCGGCCGCGTCGAAGAGTGCGAACGCCTCGTCGAACGCGGGCTGCGCGGCCCGCTTCGCGGCGCGCAGCGGGCCCGAATCCCCTTTGTAGACCTCGTAAATCGTCACCGGCCGGCGCCGGTTGACCACCATCACCCGCTCCACCCTTCGGACGTCGAACTCCTCGGAGCCGGCGATCCGCTGATAGGTGCGACCGGAGATGAGCAAGGCCGAACCGTAGCGCTTGTTGGTGCTCTCGATGCGCTCGGCGAGATTGACCGCGTCGCCAATGATGGTGAGCACCATGCGGTTCACCCCGCCGACGAGCCCACCGCCACCGCGCCGGTGTTGATGCCGATGCCCGCCCGCAGTTCCTCGGAGCCCAGCGCCCTGCGCTCCTGGTTGTGCTCGTGCAGGGAGCGCAGCATGCCCAGTCCCGCCCGCACCGCGTCGGCCTCGGACTCGAAGACGGCGACGATCTCATCGTCGCGCACGTCTTGAATCATGCCGTGGTAGCTGATGATCGGCAGTTCGACCGCCCGCAGGAAGCCCATCGCCAGGTTGCCCGCCTCGGCGACGTTCATGTCCTCGATCATGACCGTGTAGCTGCGGATGTCGCTGATGAGCACGGTCATCTCGCGTTCCACCCAGTGTCCGTTGCGAACGCGGCGAAGGTCGTCGATGTCGAGGATGCGCAGCAGTTCGTTGAGCACGAATCTGGATTGCACGTCGATGAGGGACTGCCGGTACTCGTCGGCGGCGCGCAGTCGCGCCTCGAGCTGGAAGCTCCACAGCGGCGCGGCGGCCTGGGCGCACAGGAAGGCGATCGCCTCCTCGTGATCGGCGCCAAAATTCCTGCCCGGTTCGCCCTGCTCGGCATAGATCACGCCAAGAGTCCTGTCGTGCAACGTGATTGGAGCGACCAACACCGGCGCGCCGCCATCGATCACTCGGCGCACAATGTCGCGGCGGTAGGGGACCTCCGTCCACGGCCCTTCGACGATCGAGACCTCTCCGTGATCGTGGATGGCCCGCACCGACTGGTTATCCGCCTCGCCGGTGATGAACAGGACGCGGCCCGCGCCGGTGGTGTCGGCGACCGAGCCCAGGATGATGTTGGCCAAGGCGTCGGGGGTGCGCGCCCCCGGCAGCGCGTGCACCAGCTGGTGGGCCCCGATCGGGTCGATGCCGGCCGAGCCCGTCCGAAGATCGCGGCGCAGCAGCCACGGGTGTTCCCGGGCCAGCCAATCGGCGGGCACCGCGAAACCCAGGTTCAGCCAGCGCTGGTAGGCCGAGCGCAGCATGTGTTCGCGCAGGGTCTGCCGCCCGGTCTCGGCGTAGAGGGCGGCGGCCTCCTCGTGAGCGCGCGCACTGATCGCCGGCAGCCGGTGCTCCTCAGCGAGCTCGATCGCCTGGTGCAGGTGACGTTCGGCCTTGCCGTGCTGCCCGCGCGCCCGCGCCCACGCGCCCTGGATCAGCGCGTAGGGCACCGCGTAGTTCTCCGGTGCGCCGGCCGCCCATTTGCGGTACGACGCCAGCGCCTGGCGGACGAACCGGATTGTTGCGGAATACCTTGGCGCACAATGGATCACGCTGATCGAACCGATCAGGTGGACGAGTTGTGAGGCCGCGACGCCGGCCACACCGCCGAGATGCTCGATCGCCTCCGTGGCGGCCTCGGCCGCGCCGGCGTGGTCACCGCACCAGAAGTGCAGGCCCTGCTTCATGGCGGCGGCCGCGCCCAGGGCCACCTCGTCGCCCTGCTGCCGGACCGCCGGTAACACGTGCCGCTCGTCGTAGCCGCTCTCGCCGGCCAGCAGGAAGGGATCGGCGCTAGCACCCCATCAGGTTCAGGCAAAGCTGTTGCACGGCCTGGCACAGCGCGCTGGGCACCCGGCTGGGAACGGATGTGCGGGATGAGGGAGCTGGCGAGGGCGTCGATCTCCGGGAGCGGCCGGCCGACCCAGAACGACTGGGAGAGCAGGACCGCGGTCAGGAATCCGGCGTTTTCCTGGTCGCCCCGGTCGAGCGCCTCCTCGACGGCGTCGCGCAGCTCACCCAGGCCGTCGCGGATCGGGTGGCGCCAGTGGTGGATGTAGTCGAGGTACATGAACACCGTCTGCGGGCGGGCCTCGCGGAGTTCCGGTCGCTGGGCCAGCAGCATGCCGACCTCGCCGAAGCGCTGGCTGCCCGCGTGGTCGCCCAGCAATACGAGGACGATCCCGTAGCCGGTGATGACCAGCGGCGGCGGCGGCGTGCGGCCGTGGGCCAACGTGAGCTCCAGTTGCTTGCGCACCAGCAGGGGTAACAGGTTGGGCCGCACCAGGACCGCCATGTTGCACAATTCGGCGAGGATCGGGTGCAGCGCGATGACCCGCTGGTCGGTGCAGTGCGGCAGCTGCAGCAGCCGTTCGGTGCTCCAGCGGGCCATCGTGGGCCGCATCCACACGATCGCGTTGCCCATGCGTGGCTTGCCCGCCTGGGTCGCCACCCGTTCGCCGAGCTCGTCGAGGGCCGCAAGCCCGATCTCGAGCGCCTCCTGCAGACGGTTTTCGGCCACCCTGCCCTTCATCCGCAGGTAGGCCAGTGCGCGCGGTCCGGGGGCTCGCGCAGGAACTCCTCAGCCTCGTCGAGCAGCGCGTTGAGCGCCGGCACGTCACCGACCCGCAGCGCGGCGTCGGCGGCGAGCGCAAGCTCCCGGGTCGGCGCGAACTGCGCGGCCCAGCGGTGCTCGCCGAGCAGGTCCAGCGCGTCGCGGCAGTATCCGAGCGCCAGGGGAAGGAGCCTGCGCCCCGGCCTGGTGCGCGGCCCGCCGCAGCACCTCGACGAACTGGGTGCGTTCGGCGTCGTCGGCCACGGCGAGGCCGACGACGCCGACGTGGCGGGCGGCCTCGAACAGGCTATCGTCGCCGAGGGTGATCAGCCGCCGGCCGATACGCAGGTGCACGGCGCGCATCTCGTCGGGGGACAGTCCCCCCGCGCGCCGCCTCGGCCACCCGGTCGTGGCTGAACCGGTAGCGGGCGTCGCGGCTGATGACGTTGCTGATCCGCTGGCCGGTCATGTCGAGGGCTTCGAGCAGGCGCAGCTCAAGGCAGGCCCACAGCGCGTGGGCCACGACGTCGGCCGCGCGGACGCTGCCGCGGCGTCGTCGAGGTCAAATTCGCCGCCGATGCACGACAGCGCGCTTAGCACCTCCCGGTCGGCGGGGCGGAGCTGGTCGAGGTAGCGGCCGAGGAACTCGGCGGCGGTGGCCGAAACCTCGATCGAGGTGAGCACCCGCAGGTCCCAGCGCGGCCGGCCGTCGGAGCCGACCGGGAGCAGCGCGCCTTCGCGTTGCGCCCGGTACAGCAGCTGACGGACCTGCAGCGGGTTGCCCCCGGTGCGGTGGTGGAACTCGGCGGCCACCTCGGGCAGCTCCCCGCTTTTGCCGCACACGGTGGCGAGAAGCTCCTCGACGTCGTCGCGGGCCAGCGGTTCGAGCTCGATCGTGGTGAGGTTCTCCGCTGCGATCCCCGCCGCGGCGGGGTCGAACCCGCCCGCGCGGTGCGCGCCGACGACCAGCACGTCGCGCAGCGACACCGTCAACAGCTCGGCGAGCAGCAGGGTGTCCCGATCGGCCCACTGCAGGTCGTCAATCGCCAGCACCACGGTCCAGTAGGACGCGGTGGCGGACAGCAGCCGGGTGACGGCGCGGTGCAGCTGCCGGCGGGAATCCGTGGCGTCGAGTTCCGGGTGGGGCGCGGTCTCGCCCAGCACCCGCGGCAGGTCGGGGACGAGTTCCCCGAGCACGCCGGCGATCGGCGACACCCCGCCGGCCAGATCCGCGCGCCAGCGGTCACGTTCGGCCGAGGCCGTCGCCGCCATGGTGCGGACCAGCGATCCGAGCGCGTCGCGCACCGCCGCGTACGGCGCCGGCGCGTCGTCCCGGCACCTGCTGTAGGCGAAGACACAGCCACGCCCGGCCACCTCGACGCCGAAGGCCTTCATCAGTGCCGACTTGCCGACGCCCGGCACCCCGCTGATCAGGACGCATTCCCCGCCGCCGCGCGCCGCCGCGTCGACCGCGGCCCGGAGCCGGGCGGGCTCCCGCTGCCGGTCGGTCACCCGGTCGTCTAGGTCGAGCACCGGAGCCGTCACGGCACGGCGCCCACTGTGGCTAATTTGCTTCCCCGCCTGCTCAGCGGTTCTCCGCTGGTCACCGGCCGACTATAACGCAGACTCGGCAAATCGGCGGATTGAATTCAGCCGCGTGGCGATGCGGGTCTGATCAGGTGCGGGTCCCGCCCTTGCGCGGCTGCCACACCACCAGCGCGGTGCTCTTGGGCAGCACCGCCAGGTCGCGCCGCTGGCCGGCGCGCACCTGGGCCAACTCCTCGGTCAGCTCCTTGACCCGCGCCTGCAGCGCCTCGACCTGATTGGTCAGCTCGATGATCCGCTTGATGCCGGCCAGGTTGACGCCCTCGTCCTGGGAGAGCCGCTGCACCTCGCGCAGCAGGTCCACATCGTGCTCCGAATACCGCCGTCCCCCACCGGAAGTGCGCTGCGGGCTGACCAGGCCGAGCCGGTCGTAGGTGCGCAACGTCTGGGCGTGCATGCCGGCCAACTCGGCGGCCACCGAAATCAGGAACGTCCGGGAATCGTGTCCTTTCCGGTTCTTGGCCATCAGCGGTTACCTGCCCATCCCGCCCGTGGGTCGAAGCCGTTGGCGCGCTCGGCGGCCGCGTAGGCCTCCAGCGCCTCCTGAGCGGCGCCGTCCAAATTCGGTGGCACCGCGACCTTTACCATCACCAACAGGTCGCCGTGGCCGCCGCTGCGCTTGGGCACCCCGCGTCCGCGCACCCGCAGGATGCGGCCGTCGGCGGTGCCCTTGGGCACCCGAACCCCGACCTTGCCGTCCAGTGTGGGCACCGATATGGTTGAGCCCAAAGCCAATTCGGTGAAACTGACGGGAACAGTCACGGTCAGGTCTTCGCCGTCGCGGCCGAACACCTTGTGCGGCCGCACATGTACCGTCACGTACAGGTCGCCCGACGGCGCGCCGCGCAGCCCGGCCTCGCCCTGACCGGGCAGCCGGATGCGCTGCCCGTCCTCGACGCCGGGCGGGATCCGCACGTTGATGGTGCGGGTGCGGGTGGTGACCCCGGTGCCCTTGCACTCGTCGCAGGGGTGCTCGATGATCGAGCCGCTGCCCCGGCAATCGGTGCAGGGCTCGGAGAAGCCGAAAGCGCCCTGGTTGCGGCTGATTACGCCGGAGCCGTTACAGGTGGGGCACACCTTGGGGCTGGTGCCCGGGCGTGCGCCACTGCCGTGGCAGTTGGTACACGGCGCCGGGCTGGTCAGCCGCAGCGGCATCGCCACGCCCTTGGCGGACTCGACGAAATCCAGCTGGGTCTCGGTCTCGAGGTCGTTGCCGCGGCGTGGCCGGCTGGGCCGGCCGCCCGAAGCGCGCCCGAACAGGCCGCCGAACAGGTCGCCGATGTTGGTGCCGCCGCTGCGGCCGGCAGCGTCGAACAAATCGTTGAGGTTGAACTCCACCCCGTCTCCGCCGACGTTGAAGCCGCCGAACCCACCGGTGTCGAACCGGCGCCCGCCGAAACCGCCTCCGGCGAAAAGCCTTCGGGTTTCGTCGTATTCCTTGCGCTTGGCCGGATCCGACAACACGTTGTGCGCCTCGGAGACCGCCTTGAATCGTTCGCCGGCGGCGGGATTGTCGGGATTGGCATCCGGGTGTAGATCGCGCGCCAGCTTGCGGTAGGCGCGTTTGATCTCTTCGGGACTGGCGTCAGAGGAGACGCCCAGCTCCTTGTAGAAGTCTTTTTCGACCCATTCACGCTGGGCCATGCCGCGTCACCCCCTCACCACTTTCTCTTAGTCTGTCTTCCAATGTGCTGATTGTGTGATCTAGTCACCGGATGCGCCGGCGTTATCGTCCGATTCGGGCGGCCGGGTTTCGACGGCCGCGGCGGTGGGCTCGTCGGTGACCGCGGCTTCCCCGTCGCCTTCCTCGGTGACCGTGTCGACGACGCCGACCAAGGCGTGGCGCAGCACCTGATCACCGAGCTTGTAGCCCTGCCGCATGACAGTGCCGATGACGGGTTTGGAGCCGTCGCCCTCGTGCTGCACGGCTTCGTGCAGCACCGGGTCGAACTCTTCGCCCTCCTCGCCGAATGCGGTCAGGCCCAGCCCGGTCAGCGCGCTTTCCAGCTTGTCGGCCACCGACTTCAGCGGCCCCGACTCCAGGTCGCCGTGCTTGCGCGCCC
This sequence comes from Mycobacterium lepraemurium, assembly GCA_002291465.1. Classification (GTDB taxonomy): domain Bacteria; phylum Actinomycetota; class Actinomycetes; order Mycobacteriales; family Mycobacteriaceae; genus Mycobacterium; species Mycobacterium avium. The sequence continues at coordinate 3,989,491 of CP021238.1, forward strand.
GCTCCAAATCGTCGAGCACGCCCAGCAATTGGTTGACCACGGCGGCCTTGGCCCGGTCCGCCGCGGCCTGCTGGTCGCGCAGCGCCCGCTTGCGGTAGTTGGCGAAGTCGGCCTGCACGCGTTGCAGGTCGGCGGTGAGCTCGGCGACCTTGTCGGCCGCGGCGCCGCCCGACTCGGCGGTCGCGGCTTGCGGCGCCGTCCCTCCCGGCGTGTCGCCGGGAGGGACGTGCCGGACCTCACCGGTCTCGGGATCGATCCGCCGCTTGTCGTTAACCGTCACCTGTTCCGGCGGGTTGCCTTCCGTCTTCTGATTTCCTTGTGTCACTTGGACTCCCGGTCATCGTCGACCACCTCCGCGTCCACAACGTCGTCGGCGGATCCGGACCCGCCGCCGGCCGCGGCACCGTTCGGCCCGCCAGCCTGGGCGGACTCGGCCTGGGCGGACTCGGCCTGGGTGGCCTCGTAGATTGCCTGTCCCAGCGCTTGCGACTCCTGGCCGAGCTTCTCCATCGCCGACTTGATCGCGGTGATGTCGGTGCCGCCCAGGGCCGTCTTGGCGTCGGCGATCGCGGCGTCGACCTTGGACAGCGTCTCCTCGGGAACCTTCGAGCCGCCCTCGGCTTCGCGCTGGTCCTTGACGAACTTCTCCGTCTGGTAGACAAGCGATTCCGCTTGGTTGCGGACGTCGGCTTCCTCGCGCCGCTTGCGGTCCTCCTCGGCGTGCGCCTCGGCGTCCTTGATCATCCGGTCGATCTCCTCCTTGGACAGGCCGGAGCCCTCCTGGATCTTGATCGTGTTCTCCTTACCGGTGCCCTTGTCCTTGGCGGTGACGTGCACGATGCCGTTGGCATCGATGTCGAAGGTGACCTCGATCTGCGGCACGCCGCGGGGCGCCGGCGGGATGCCGGTCAGCTCGAAGGAGCCGAGCAGCTTGTTGTGCGCGGCGATCTCGCGCTCACCCTGGTACACCTGGATCTGCACCGAAGGCTGGTTGTCGTCGGCCGTGGTGAACGTCTCGGACCGCTTGGTCGGGATGGTGGTGTTGCGTTCGATCAGCTTGGTCATCACGCCACCCTTGGTCTCGATACCCAGGCTCAGCGGCGTAACGTCAAGCAGCAGAACGTCTTTCACCTCGCCCTTGAGCACACCGGCCTGCAGGGCGGCACCGACCGCGACAACCTCGTCGGGGTTGACACCCTTGTTGGGCTCCTTGCCTCCGGTGAGTTCCTTGACCAGGTCGGTCACCGCGGGCATCCGGGTGGAACCACCCACCAGCACCACGTGGTCGATGTCAGACACCGAGATGCCGGCGTCGGCGATCACCGACTTGAACGGCTGACGGGTGCGGTCCAGCAGATCCTGGGTGATGCGCTGGAATTCGGCGCGGGTCAGCTGCTCGTCGAGGAACAGCGGGTTCTTGTCCGCGTCGACGGTGATGTAGGGCAGGTTGATCGAGGTGCTCTGCGAGCTGGACAGCTCGATCTTGGCCTTCTCGGCGGCCTCACGCAGCCGCTGCATGGCCATCTTGTCCTTGGTCAGGTCGATGCCGCTGGTGCCTTTGAACTTGTCGACCAGCCAGTTGACGATCCGGTCGTCCCAGTCGTCGCCACCGAGGTGGTTGTCACCGCTGGTGGCGCGGACCTCGACCACGCCCTCGCCGATCTCGAGCAGCGAAACGTCGAACGTGCCGCCGCCGAGGTCGAAGACCAGGATGGTCTGCTCCTTCTCGCCCTTGTCCAGGCCGTAGGCCAGCGCGGCCGCGGTCGGCTCGTTGACGATGCGCAGCACGTTGAGGCCGGCGATCTGGCCGGCTTCCTTGGTCGCCTGACGCTGGGCGTCGTTGAAGTACGCCGGCACGGTGATGACCGCGTCGGTGATGTCCTCACCCAGGTAGGCCTCGGCGTCGCGCTTGAGCTTCATCAGCACGCGGGCGCTGATCTCCTGAGCGGTGTATTTCTTGCCGTCGATCTCGATGGACCAGTCGGTGCCCATGTGCCGCTTGACCGAACGGACGGTGCGGTCGACGTTGGTCACCGCCTGGTTCTTGGCGGGCTGGCCGACGAGCACCTCGCCGTTGCGGGCGAACGCGACGATGGACGGGGTGGTCCGCGAGCCTTCGGAGTTGGCGACGACGACGGGGTCACCGCCCTCGAGGAGTGCGACGACGGAGTTGGTGGTCCCGAGGTCGATACCGACCGCACGAGCCATAGTGATTCCTCCTGGTTATGTAGAGCCTGCTGTGGTGTCACTATGCTGAGTGAACCCCGCTCAATCCTGCCCGTGAGGACAGTGGGCTGTCAACCCAGCATTGGGTCTGGTCCGCTCAACTTGTCGAGAATGGTAACGGAGCACGGCCGCATCTTGTTCCCCGGGGGCTATCGTTCGAGCCAGAATCCATCTAACGGTGATAGCATTCTGTTAATTTGCGTTAGCGCGCACGAAGGTTTGCCGATGTCTACTGATGACCTCGACCAACTCTTGCTCGATCGGTTCAACTTGCGCCGCTACGACCTGATCGCGGCCCTCAAAACGCTCCCCGCGCACCGATCGTGGGCGGCCACGCTGACCACCGACGAGGCCCGACTGCTCGATGACGCCGGTTTCACCGAAGATCCCGGAGCCTACGCGGAGATCGCAGCCGACGTCACCGCCCATATGGCCAGGCTGTACAGCACGGCCTACAGCGCCGCCGACGTCAGCAAAGGACTCGGCGTCAACGACTCCCGCGTGAGGCAACGCCGCCTCGCCCACACGCTATGGGCTATCGACGACGACGGCACCTGGGTGTACCCCGCGCGATCCAGTTCGAGATCGTCGACCGCGGCCGCGGCGAGCCCCTCAAGCTCAAACAGGTCCGCGGTCTGGACGCGGTGCTGCCGGCTCTGCCCGCTAGGGACCTGCATCCCACCGCGGTGGCCGGCTTTCTCATGACGGCGCAACCCGATTTACGAATCGACGGTCAGCAGAAGTCGGTGCGGGACTGGCTGTTACACGGTGAATCCGTCGGGCCGGTACTCGAACTGATCGAGATCGCCGACTGGGCCGCGACTTGACCGTCGACCCCATGCTGCCGGAACCTCCGGCACCGCACATATTGCGGTCGCTCGGCATCGGCGACGACGAGATGCGCGCGATCGGCGTCGATGAGATCTGGTGGCGTGTCCATCGCACGGCGGGCGAGCACGTTTTGGCGTGGAATGCATTGCGCACCTTCGGGCCGGTGCTGCGGTTCGACCCGCACCCTCTCCCCAAGGGGAGCATGCCCGGCATGGCGTTTGGTACGGAGCGTCAAGTCCGTGCGCCGCACTCGGCGAGGCATACCAAGTCGACCGGACCATTGACCGCGAACGCGGCCGCCCCTATCTGACCGGTTTGTCCTTCACCCGCCCGCTGCGGGTCCTCGACCTCGCCGCTGACAGCCGAGGGGCGTGGGCCACCCGCCTCGGCGGCACGTTCGCCATTTCGACGGCCCGGCACACCGTGACTCAGCAATGGACGCGACACATCACAGCCGCATTCCCCCATCTCGACGGCCTGCGCTACAACAGCCGATTCGCCGGCGACCCCTGCCTGGCGCTGTTCCCGCTGGCCGCATCCGCGATGCCGGCCAGGCCGAGATTGTCGCTACCCCTCGCCCATCCGGATCTGGCCGGCCGGATCGCCGGTGCGGCGAAACGTCTCGGCTACGGCGTGGTGTGACGGCGTCGACGCGTGGATCACGCCGCGATAAAACTTCACCATCGGCGCCGCATCGATGCCCGCCGCGCCGCAGCGACCACCGCCGCGGTATGCGTAACCTGAGTCCCGCAATCTGAATTGTCTGGGGAGCGGCAGGTGCGGTTATCGGAGAATGCCCGGCGGAGCCTGGCCGGTGGTGCACTGCTGCTGGTGGTCCTGCCGGGCGGCGCTGGGCTGGTGTCCGGCTGCAGCACGGTGATCGGCGGCCGGCCGGTGGTCTCCCCGGGGGCCGGACCCACCGAACCGTCCTTCCCCACGCCCCGCTCCACCCCGCCGTCGGCCACCGCCGCCCCCGCGCCGACGGCGCTACCGCCCCCGAGTCCCTCGGCTCCCGCCGGCGCCATCCCGCTGCCGCCGGACCAGAACGGCTACGTCTTCATTGAGACCAAATCCGGTTCGACCCGCTGCCAGATCAACAAAGACATCGTCGGCTGCGAGGCGCCGTTCACCAACTCCCCGCTGCAGGACGGTGAACACGCCAACGGCGTCAGCATCAACGCCGGCGGCAAGGTGCAGTGGGTGCTGGGCAACCTGGGCGCCATCCCGACCGTCAAGCTCGACTACCGCACCTACAGCGCGCAGGGCTGGACGATCGTCGCCAACGCCGACGGCACCCGGTTCACCAACGACCAGACCAAGCACGGCATGTTCGTCAGCATCGAGAAGGTCAACACGTTCTGAGCTGCGAATCAGGTTGCCGAGCAACGGGATTCGTTAGCGGCCGAAGTCCGACGGCCGGAATTTCCCCTCGGACAGCTGGTATTCGATCTCCTCGAGGGTTTTGCTCACGAGGTCTGGCATGCGGAAGAACACGAAGATCCAGGCCGCCACGTTGAACAACGCGTAGAGCCACATCGAGGGGCCGACCCCGATCGCCTTGATCAGCGACAGCATCGTCAAGGTGATCACCAGGTTGGTCCCCCACAGGGTGGCCGACTGCAGGGCGGTGGCCGCCGGTCGTACCGCCAGCGGATAGGTCTCCGAGCCGGTCAGCCAGCCCATCAACTGCAGGCCGCCGCCGTTGAACAGCATGAAGGCGATCAGGCAGATCATGATGTAGGGGATCACGTCGCGGCCGCTGTCGCTGGCGATGAACAGCAGGCCCGCGAACAGGCTGATCGCCGCGCCCGGCACCATGATGAGGGTGAGCCGGCGCCGGCCGACCCCGGTCGATGATGGCCAACCCGACCAGCTGGGCGATCAGGTACGCCGCGCCCAGACACACCGACACCTGCAGCGCCACGGACCGGTACACGCCGTCGTCGGTCAGGATGGTCGGCGAGTAGTAGATGATCATCTCGATGCCGCTGAGCTGGGTGAACACCGCGATGCCGCAACCGAGGACCAGGGCCGGGCGGACCCAGGCGTCGCGCAGCCCGCGCCACCCGCGCGGGTGGTGGCCGTGCGTTCGACGCGGGCGAGTTCGGTGGCCTCGTCCAGCTCGGCGGCCACGTCGTAGCCCTCGGGCCGGACGTGTTCCAGCACGGCGTGGGCGGCGTCTCGGTTGTCCTTTTTGACCAGCCAGCGCGGACTTTCCGGGAGGCGCAGCAGCAGCCACAGCATGATCGCCGCGGGCACGCAGGCGAGGCCGATCGGCCCCCGCCAGGAGATCGAGCCGCCGGACCCGACCAGGGTGGCGGTGAGGATGCCCACCCTGATGGGGATCTGGAAGCACAGCACCAACCGTCCCCGGTAGGCCGGCGGCGCCAGCTCGGCGACATACATCGGTGCCGTCTGCGTCGCGCCCCCGACGGCGAACCCCAGCACCAGCCGTCCCAGCGACAGCATCACGGAATCGGCGCCGTCGGCGCACCACAACGCGCCGACGATGAACACCACCGCCAGCATCAACAGCGTGCCGCGCCGGCCGCGCAGGTCGGAGAGCTAGCTGCACGTCAGCGCCCCGGCGACGGCGCCGAGCAGGATGCTGGCGGCGATCGCCTGCTGCCAGCCCTCGGTGATGTTGAAGTCCTGGGTGAGCTGCAGGGCCCAGGAGATGACGCCGGTGTCGTAGCCGTAGAGCATGCCCGAGATCGCGGCGACGAGCGCGATGATCACCACGGCACCCGTCAGTTGCCAACCCGGCGCGGTCAGAGCCTCGCGGACCCTGACCACCGGTTTGCCGAGTCGTCGTCGCGCACTAGCAGAGCTGGTGGTCGTCGCGGAGCGTAGGCGTTTGCCGGGTCGGCCCGGGCATCGTCATCGTCTCCTTGCGCGTGTGCTCGGATGGTTGCTCGGCATTGCTTTCCGACGGTCTCGACAGCCCGATGTCATCACCGGTGGCGCTACCGGGAGGCGGTTGTGTAGTGGTCGCGGGCGCGGTCAAGGTGCTCGCATAACCAGCGGTTCCGGTCGGCGCGCTGCGCATTGACGCGGAAAGCGTGCCCGTCGCAGACTTGGTGAAGTCATCAGGTGACGAAGCCAGTCATATTGGACCAGAACGAGATTCGATGCAAGAACCGCCGGGCGAGTGTGTCGGGAGCCACAGTCGCAGGCGTGAGCCGGCCCGATAGACGGGTCAGGATCGACGGTGTGCGGTGCGCGTCCCGACGCCCCGGTTACCGATCGGCATCAGCGGATTGGCAGGTGCGGTCAATACCATCGGCGCCGTGGCATCCAACGGCCCACGCGACGAGTTCCACAACCAGTCCACGCAGCATGCCGACTTCGGCATGAGCCAGCAGCCGCCTACCGGCGAGCTGCCGCCGCCCGGCTTCCCGCCGGACCGGCCCGAGGGGTTCGAGCAACCCGGCAACGTTGACCCGTTCGACCAGGAGGCCGAGCCCACCCCCTGGTATCGCCGGCCCGCCATGCTGATCGCCTGGGTGGTTACCGTCGTCGTCCTGATCGGCCTGATCGTCTTCGGCGTCATCGAGCTCATCGGCGGCCAACAGGGCGTCAGCCATGTGCCCAAATCGACCACCAGCACGACCGCCACGACCACGACACCGACGACGACAACCACCACGCCGAGCTCGACCTCGCCCGGCAGCAGCGCCGAACAGCCGCCGGCGCAGCAGCCCAGCCAGCAGCCCGGCGGGGCCAGACCCAGCAGCCGTCGCATCATCACCGGCTGCCGCAGCTGCCGCCGGTGATCACCATTCCGCAGGTGCCGACCGTTATCACGGTGCCGCCGGGTCTGCGTTAGGCCGCGGGGCGGCGCCCTACACTCGCTGCAATCCAACCGACGACTGACACAGGGGTGCGGGACATGAGCGAGCCGCTCGGACTGTCGATCGGAGTGGCCAACCTGGTGACGGCCCGCGCCGGCAGCGTCCCGGTGATCCGCAGCTCGGTGCTGACTCTGTTCGAGCAGCGGCCCACCGAAGTCGGCCTGCCCGACGAGAACCCGAACCTGACCGAACCCGGGCTGGTGTTGCGGGGGTTCGTCGAGCGGGTCGGCGACAGGGCCCCACTGGTGGCGGCCGACGGCACCAAGTACCTGGGCGCGGCGCTGACGGTCGAGGCAGTCGAGGCGATGGCCCGCGCGGTCGGCTACGGGGCGGCGATCACCATCGCGGTGTCCGCCTACTGGTCCGACGATCAGTTCACCGCGTTGCGCGAGGAGTTCTTCGCCTAGTCCGACCTCGCGCGGGAGGGGGTGGCGCCGATGCCGGTTTCCGACGCCACGGCCGCGCTCGCGATGTTGCGCGGCACGCCGGGATTCCCGTCCGACGGCGTGATTGCGCTGTGTGACTTCGGCGCCGGCGGCACCACCGTCACCCTGATGGACGGCCGGGCCGGCTTCGCGCCGGTCGGCCCGTCGCTGCGGTACACCGACTTCTCCGGCGACGCGATCGACCAGCTCGTCCTCGACCACCTGCTGGCCTCCGACGTCAGCACCGCCATGCTGGGCGGGTCCGGGCGGATCGGGTCGCAGAGCCGGCTGCTCGGCGCCTGCCGTCGAGCCAAGGAGCAGCTGTCGACGGCCGTGGCGGCCACGGTGGCCGGGGCGCCCGGACAGGGCGCCCAGCTGGCCCGCGCCGAGTTCGAGCAACTGATCTCCACACCACTGGACCGGTTCCTGGATTGGTGCCAGGAAGCGTTGCGGCGCGACGGGATTGGTAACTCCACTCTGCGTGGGGTGGCTTTCGTCGGCGGCGGGGCGAGCATCCCGCTGCTCACCGCGCGGTTGTCGGAACGGTTCGGGGTGCCGGTGCACAGCACCGCGCAGCCGGGATTGAGCGCCGCGCTGGGCGCGGCGACGCTGGGTGCGCAATACGCGTCGGGGGCCGCTCCGACGGCCGCGGCCGCCGCGGTGGAGACACCGACCGAGATGGTCGGCGCCGGCGGGCTCGACATGACCCAGGACGCCTGGCCGCCCAGGCCACCGACGTGGACGACGCCCTGGCGTGGTCGCAGGACGCCGACACCTCCGACGAGCCGGTGCCCTACACCGGCCGCGACGCCACCGGCGAATACGCCAGTGAGGCAAGACGATTCGACGATGCCGCTGCGGGTGGGCTGCCCTGGTACAAGCGCACCGCGCTGGTGTTGAGCGTAACCGGGGCCGGCGCGGCGGTGCTGATCGCCCTGGTGTTGGCGATCAACCTGCTGTTCACCAAGTCCACCCAGGACCGGCCCACGTCGCCGCCCGGCACACCCGCCCCACCGCAAACCGTGACCATCACCGGGCCGAACGACAGCACCACCGTCACCGTCGTGCCGGCGCCGCCACCGCCGTCCAGCGAGGCGCCGCCACCCCCGGCCACCACCACGACAGCGCCGCCGGAGCCGTCGACCACCACGACAACCACGACGCCCCCGCCGAGCAGCACGACCACGACCAGCGCCGCGCCCACCACGACGGCGCAGCCGAGCACCACCAGCGCGGCGCCGACGACCACCCGGGTTCGCCCGATTCCGCCGATCTCTCAACCACCTTTCGGCCGTTAACACCGTCCGGTAAAGGCCATTCGGCGAAAAGCCGGTGACGTCTATCACTCCGACAAACGTCACATGGGCGCGAGCGGGTACCAACGCAGCAGGCCAGGGGCTCCGACCAGGGCCAAGTTAGGGCAGCCTTTCTCGCGCCGAAGCCACGAAGATGTAACTATGAGCGGGGCTTAAGCAGGCAAATAAAGAACAGGCTGAATTTTCTATGCATTGGGGAGACCTTCTGTGACAACGCAGATGCTCATCAGACTGGTCGTGGGCATGGGCATGACGCTGATCGTGGCCGCGCTCGCCGCACGCCGGGCGCTGCGGCTGTTCAAGTTTATCACGTCCGGCAAGCCGGCCCCGGGGCACACCGACGACCCCGGCAAGCGGGTCTGGGCGGAGGTCTCCGAGGTCTTCGGGCAGCGCCGCCTGCTCAAGTGGTCGATCCCCGGCCTGGCCCACTTCTTCACCATGTGGGGCTTTTTCATCCTGTTGACGGTCTACATCGAGGCCTACGGCCTGCTGTTCCAGGACAACTTCCACATCCCGATCATCGGGCGCTGGGACGCGCTGGGCTTTTTGCAGGACCTCTTCGCCACCGCCGTGTTCCTGGGCATCGCCACCTTCGCCGTCATCCGGTTGATGCGCAGCCCGCGTAAGATCGGCCGCTCGTCACGGTTCTACGGCTCGCACACCGGCGGCGCCTGGCTGGTGCTGTTCATGATCTTCAACGTCATCTGGACCTATGTCCTGGTGCGCGGTTCGGCGGTGAACAACGGCACGCTGCCCTACGGCAAGGGCGCGTTCTTGTCCCAGCTGTTCGGCGCCATCCAGCGGCCGCTGGGCCAGCCCGCCAACGAGTACATCGAGACCGTGGCGCTGCTGGCGCACATCGCGGTGATGCTGGCGTTCCTGATCATCGTACTGCACTCCAAGCACATGCACATCTTCACGGCGCCGATCAACGTCATCTTCAAGCGGCTGCCCAACGGGCTGGGCCCGCTGCTGCCGATCGAATACGACGGCAAGCCCATCGACTTCGAAAACCCGCCGGACGACGCGGTTTTCGGACGCGGCAAGGTCGAGGACTTCAGCTGGAAGGCGATGCTGGACTTCGCCACGTGTACCGAGTGCGGCCGCTGCCAATCGCAGTGCCCGGCCTGGAACACCGGCAAGCCGCTCTCGCCCAAGCTGGTCATCATGGACCTGCGGGACCACTGGATGACCAAGGCGCCCTACATTCTGGGCGACAAGCAGTCCCCGCTGGAGAGCACGCCCGAGGGCGGGGTCGGCGAGGAGCTGTCCGGTGAGAAGCACGCCGAGGCGCACCACGTGCCCGAGTCGGGCTTCGGCCGGGTGATGGGCTCGGGCCCGGAGCAGGCCACCCGCCCGCTGGTCGGCACCGAGGAGCAGGGCGGTGTCATCGACCCCGACGTGTTGTGGTCGTGCGTGACCTGCGGCGCCTGCGTCGAGCAGTGCCCGGTGGACATCGAGCACATCGACCACATCGTCGACATGCGCCGCTACCAGGTGATGATGGAGTCGGAGTTCCCGTCGGAACTGTCGGTGCTGTTCAAGAACCTGGGGACCAAGGCCAACCCGTGGGGCCAGAACGCCAGCGGCCGCACCAACTGGATCGACGAGGTCGACTTCGACGTGCCGGTCTACGGCGAGGACGTCGACAGCTTCGACGGCTACGAATACCTGTTCTGGGTGGGCTGCGCCGGCGCCTACGACGACAAGGCCAAGAAGACCACCAAGGCCGTCGCCGAGCTGCTGGCCGTCGCCGGGGTGAAATACCTGGTGCTTGGCGCCGGCGAGACCTGCAACGGCGACTCGGCCCGCCGCTCGGGCAACGAGTTCCTGTTCCAGCAGCTGGCCGCCCAGGCCGTCGAAACCCTGGACGGGGTGTTCGAGGGTGTGGAGACGGTCGACCGCAAGATCGTGGTGACCTGCCCGCACTGCTTCAACACGCTGGGCCGCGAATACCGCCAGCTGGGCGCCAACTACACGGTGTTGCACCACACCCAGCTGCTGAACCGGCTGATCCGTGACAACAAGCTGGTGCCGGTGACCCCGGTATCCCAAGGCATCACCTACCACGACCCCTGCTACCTCGGTCGGCACAACAAGGTCTACGAGGCGCCGCGTGAGCTGATCGGCGCCGCGGGCGCGAACCTGACCGAGATGCCGCGGCACGCCGAGCGCAGCTTCTGCTGCGGCGCCGGCGGCGCCCGGATGTGGGTGGAAGAGCACATCGGCAAGCGGATCAACCACGAGCGCGTCGACGAGGCCCTGGCCACCGGGGCCACGATCGTGGCGACCGCGTGCCCGTTCTGCCGGGTGATGGTCACCGACGGCGTCAACGACCGGCAGGAGGACGCCGGCCGCTCCGGCGTCGAGGTGCTCGACGTCGCCCAGATCCTGCTGGGCTCGCTTGAGTACGACAAGGCGACACTGCCCGAAAAGGGCACGGCCGCCAAGGAAGCCGAGAAGCGGGTCGCCCAGGCGCCCAAGGCCACGGCGCCGGCCAAGGAGGCGACGAAAGAGCCCGCCGAAGCGCCGCCCAAGGCGGAGGCGGCACCGGCCGCGCCGGCCGCGCCGGTTAAGGGGTTGAGCATCGCCGGCGGCGCCAAGCGGCCCGGCGCGAAGAAGGCGGTACCCAAGGCCGAGGCACCCAAGGCCGAGGCACCCAAGGCCGAAGCTCCCAAGGCCGAAGCTCCCAAGGCCGAAGCTCCCAAGGCCGAAGCTCCCAAGGCCGAAGCTCCCAAGGCCGAAGCTCCCAAGGCCGAAGCTCCCAAGGCCGAAGCCGAGTCCAAGCCCGAGCCGGCAAAGCCGAGCAACGGCGAGGACGGGTCGTCGAAACCGCCGGCGCAGCCGGTCAAGGAACTGGGCATCGCCCGCGGGGCGCGTCCACCGGGCAAGCGCTGAGCTGGCAATTTCGGGCTTGACAGCAAATTTCAGTGGACAGTGATGGCACCATTGGTGGTGTGACAACCCACCAGCTGCCTGTGCACCCGTCCGCGCACCATCGCCAGCAGCGTACTTTCGCCCAGTCGTCCAAGCTTCAGGACGTCCTGTACGAGATCCGCGGCCCGGTGCATCAGCACGCGGCGCAGCTGGAGGCCGAGGGGCACCGCATCCTCAAGCTCAACATCGGCAACCCGGCGCCGTTCGGCTTCGAGGCGCCCGACGTGATCATGCGCGACATGATCCAGGCCCTGCCGTACGCCCAGGGTTACTCCGACTCGGAGGGCATCCTGCCCGCGCGCCGGGCGGTGGTCACCCGCTACGAGTTGGTCGACGGGTTCCCCCGCTTCGACGTCGACGACGTCTATCTGGGCAACGGCGTGTCCGAGCTGATCACGATGACGCTGCAGGCGCTGCTCGACAACGGCGACGAGGTGCTGATCCCGTCGCCGGACTACCCGCTGTGGACGGCGTCGACCTCGCTGGCCGGCGGCACCCCCGTGCACTACCTGTGCGACGAGACGCAGGGCTGGCAGCCCGACATCGCCGATCTGGAATCCAAGATCACCGAGCGCACCAAGGCGCTGGTGGTGATCAACCCGAACAACCCGACCGGCGCGGTGTACAGCGGCGAAATCCTGAGCCAGATGGTCGATCTGGCGCGCAAGCACGAGCTGCTGCTGCTGGCCGACGAGATCTACGACAAAATCCTCTACGACGACGCCAAGCACATCAACGTGGCGTCGCTGGCGCCGGACATGCTGTGCCTGACCTTCAACGGCCTGTCGAAGGCCTACCGGGTGGCCGGCTACCGGGCCGGCTGGCTGGCGATCACCGGACCCAGGGACCACGCCGGCAGCTTCATCGAGGGCATCAACCTGCTGGCCAACATGCGGCTGTGCCCGAACGTCCCGGCGCAGCATGCGATTCAGGTGGCCCTGGGCGGCCACCAGAGCATCGAGGACCTGGTGCTGCCGGGCGGGCGGCTGCTCGAGCAGCGCGACGTGGCGTGGAGCAATCTCAACGAGATCCCCGGGGTGTCCTGCGTCAAACCCGCCGGCGCCCTGTACGCGTTTCCCCGGCTGGACCCCGAGGTCTACGACATCACCGACGACGAGCAGCTGGTGCTCGACCTGCTGCTGCAGGAGAAGATCCTGGTCACCCAGGGCACCGGCTTCAACTGGCCGGCGCCAGATCACCTGCGCATCGTGACGCTGCCGTGGGCGCGGGACCTGGCCGCCGCGATCGAGCGGCTGGGCAACTTCCTGGTCGGCTATCGACAGTAAGCACCCAGCCGGGCGCCTCTACGGTGGAGCGCGTGACGCACTCCCACTCCCACTCCCACTCCCACGGCCTGCCGTCGGGCCCGACCCCCGTCGATCGGTTGCCCGCCCGCATCGTCGTCGGGCTGCTGATCGCGATCGGCGTGGCGGTCGCCGTCGGCGCGATCGTGCTGTGGCCCAGCCGGCAGCACGTCGACATCCCGATGCCGCTGCAGAACGCGGCCGGCGGCACGGTGAGCACGCAGGCCGGGCGCGTGCTGTCCAGCGGGTTGGGCGACTGCGGCAGCCCGTCGGTCAGTCAGGTGCTCACCGGCCCGCCGCAGCCGGCGCTGCCGGGTGCCGGGCGCTGCGTGCTGACCCAGGTGGCGATCGATTCCGGGCCCAACGCCGGCGCCGCCACGCTGCTGGAGTCCTCCCCGGGGCCCGGCCAACCGAAATTCACGGTGGGCGACCGCATCCGGATCGTCCGGCAGGTCGACGACCAGGGCGCTACCAGCTACGCCTTCTACGACTTCGAACGGGGTTGGGCGCTGGTCGGTTTGGCGGTCGCGTTCGCGGTGGTGATCGTCGCGGTGGCGCGCTGGCGCGGACTGCTGGCGCTGGTGGGCATCCTGGTCGCCTTCGTGGTACTGGTGACGTTCCTGCTGCCGGCGCTGCGCGACGGTGCGCCCGCGGTCCCGGTGGCGCTGGTGGCGGCGGCGGCGATCCTCTACGCGGTCATCTACCTGGCTCATGGCGTCAGCCTGCGCACCAGCGCTGCGCTGCTGGGCACTCTGTCGTCGTTGCTGCTTACCGCCGGATTATCTTGGGCGGCAATACAATTGGCGCATCTCACCGGGCTCTCGGATGAACAGAACAGCACGGTCAGCGCGTACCTCGGCAGCGTGTCCATCGGCGGGCTGCTGCTGGCCGGTTTCATCATCGGCTCGCTGGGTGTGCTCAACGACGTGACGGTGACCCAGTCCTCGACGGTGTTCGAGCTGGCCCGCCTGGGCGGCTCGCGGAGGGTGATCTTCACCGGCGCCCTGCGGGTGGGCCGCGATCACATCGCCAGCACCGTCTACACGCTGGTGCTGGCCTATGCCGGCAGTTCGCTGCCGCTGCTGCTGCTGTTCAGCGTCGCCAACCGCTCGCTGACCGACGTGCTGACCGGCGAGAGCGTGGCCATCGAGATTGCCCGCTCGGCGGTCGGCGGCATGGCGCTGGCCCTGTCGGTGCCGTTGACCACGGCGATCGCCGCGGTGCTGGCCAAACCTAGCGGCGGTCGCAAGCGCGGCGAAGCCAGGCGCAGCGGGCCGCCGCCATCAGCCTAGCGGCGGTCGCAAGCGCGGCGAAGCCGGCATCGGCCTAGTGAAAACGGCTGCGCTCCAACAGGTCCAGCAGATAGCCGCCGTAGCCCGACTTGAGCAGGCTCTGGGCGCGCTCGGACAGCTGCTCGTCGGTGATCCAGCACTGCTGCCACGCCACCTCCTCGGGCACACTGACTTTGAGCCCCTGGCGGCGCTCCAGCGTACGCACGAAGTCGCTGGCGTCCAGCAGCGAGTCGAAAGTGCCGGTGTCCAGCCAGGCCGTGCCGCGGGCCATCACCTCGACCGAGAGCCGGCCGCGGCTGAGATAGACCTGGTTGACCTCGGTGATCTCGTACTCGCCGCGCTCGGATTTCTTCAGGCCCTTGGCGATTTCGATCACGTCGTTGTCGTAGAAATACAAACCCGGCACCGCGTAATTGGATTTCGGCGTCTTGGGTTTCTCCTCCAGCGACAGCGCCATGCCGTCGTCGCTGAACTCCACCACCCCGTACGCCGACGGGTTAGCCACCCAGTACGCGAAAACCGCTCCGCCGGTTATGGTTTGGAAGCGCTTCAGGCTGGTGCCCAGCCCGGGGCCGTAGAAGATGTTGTCGCCCAACACCAATGCCACCGAGTCGTTGCCGATGTGGTCGGCGCCCAGGACGAACGCCTGGGCCAGGCCGTCGGGCCGCTCCTGCGTCACGTAGGTGATGTTGATGCCGAATTGCGAGCCGTCGCCCAGCAGCCGGACGAATCCGGCCGCGTCGTGCGGGGTGGTGATCACCAGGATGTCGCGGATGCCGGCCATCATCAGGGTGGACAGCGGGTAGTAGACCATCGGCTTGTCGTAGACCGGCAGTAACTGCTTGCTGATGCCGGTGGTGATCGGATGCAGGCGGGTGCCCGACCCGCCAGCCAAGATGATTCCGCGCATGGGTGGCTCCTACTGCCTCGATCGGCCCTAGTCGACGGCGTCGTCCTCGGTCAGTTCGGTGGCCGCCAGCGCCGAGGCCAGGCTGTCGTGCCGGAACACCGACGTGACCCGGTCGTGCACGACGCGGAACGCCGAGGCGGCCGTGGTGACGGCGCCCGGGTCGTCGGGGCTGGTGACCTTCTGTTCGACGACCACGACACCATCGTGCACGCACATCCGGCCGAGCTCCGCGGTTCCCCGACGGGCGGCGGCCCAGTTGCGCAGCACCTCATGGCCTTGTGTGGCCCCGTGCGCGTCGCCGATCTCGATGTCGTCGCTGGACAGGGCGATCAGGGTGTCCAGGTCCGACGCGTTGAGCGCGTCGTGCCAGGCCAGAACGGTGGCGATCTCCGATGTGGTCATGGTATGCAAGTTACCGTGTGGTCGCGCGGCTAGAGAGGCGTACGGTCCAGCCAGCGCTGCCACACGGCGTCGTCGCCGAACAGTTCGGCGCCGGTGTCGGCGCAGTGGGCGGCGGCGTAGGATCGCCAGCAACAGATCGGTTGCGCCACCACGCAGCGCAACGCTGCCCTTGCCGTGCTCGTGCGACCAGGCGATGCGGCCCTGCTCGACCGCGACGGTCCACTCGCCGGCCTCGCCGAGGCCGGGGTCGGTGGCGTGCAGGTGCAGCGTGTCGGCGTCGTCGAGCGGCAGCGGCGCGCCCTGGCCGCCCGCCTGAACCGCGACCCGGTCCAACCATTCGGTGATCGCATCTCGGTGATCGCATCGGCCGCCAGCTCGGGCCGCAGGGTGAACTCGCGGCCCAGAGCGATGGCCGCGTCGGCAGGATCGGGCGGCGGCTTGCCGCCCTCGACCATCCGCGGGTCGAGGTAGCTGTCGAGCCTGTCGCGCACGATCTGCGCCGCCCAGCGGTCGCCCCGGCCGACGTGGCGGAACGGTTGCCGCAGGGTCCAGTCCGGGCAGTTGGGCACCGGCGTCGACTCGTCGGCATCCCGGAAAAGCTCCGCGAACGCGCGGTTTTCGTCGAGGAACGCTCCGGCATAGTCCACGCCGGTCAGGCTACGCTCCCGTTGGGCGCCGAGCGTCACGCCGGCGTGGCGCTCGGCCGGCGCGTTCAGGGTCGCGGCGCGCCTAGGCGGTAGACCCGCCAGCCGGCCCGCTGCCAGCGGGTAACGTCCAGGCAGTTGCGGCCGTCGACGACGACGCGGGCTCGCACCCGGTCGGCCAGGTCGTCGGGGTCCATCTCGACGAACTGGCGCCACCCGGTGAGCACCAGCACCGCGTCCGCGCGCTCGCAGGCCTCCTCGACCGAGACGGCGTAGTTCAGCGTGGGGAACAGCCGCTGCGCGTTGTCCAGGGCCTTCGGGTCGTACACGTTGACCGAGGCGCCGTTGAGCTGCAGCTGGCCGGCGACATTGAGCGCCGGCGAGTCGCGCACGTCGTCGGATTCGGGCTTGACCGCCGCGCCCAGCACCGCGACGTTGGCGCCCAGCAGCGAGCCGCCGCAGGCCGCGCTGGCCAGTTCCACCATCCGGGTGCGGCGGCGCATGTTGATGCTGTCCACCTCGCGCAGGAACGTCAGCGCCTGATCGGCGCCCAGCTCGCCGGCGCGCGCCATGAACGCCCGGATATCCTTGGGCAGGCAGCCCCCGCCGAAACCCAAACCGGCGTTGAGGAATTGGCGCCCGATGCGCGGGTCGTAGCCCAGCGCATCGGCCAGCAGGCTGACGTCGGCGCCGGCGGGCTCGCACACCTCGGAGATCGCGTTGATGAACGAAATCTTGGTCGCCAGAAAGGCATTGGCGGAAACCTTGACCAACTCCGCGGTCTGCAGATCCGTCACCAGGAACGGCACACCGGCGTCCAGCAGCGGCCCGTACAGTTCCCGGACGGCGGCCTCGGCGCGCGGTGAATCCTGTTTGATGCCAAGCACAATCCGGTCTGGCCGCAGGGTGTCCTGAACGGCGTAGCCCTCGAGCAGAAACTCCGGGTTCCAAGCGATTTCGACGTCGGCGCCGCGCGGTGCCAGCGCTGCCGCCCGCTGGTTGAGCTCGGCCGCGGTGCCCACCGGGACGGTCGATTTGCCGACCAGCACCGCCGACGTCGTCAACCGGGGCACCAATTCGTCGATGACGGCGTACACGTGGCGCAGATCGGCGCCGTATTCGCCCTTCTTCTGCGGGGTGCCCACACCCAGGAAGTGCACGTCAGCGAAGCCGGCCGCCATGTCGTAGTCGGTGGTGAAGCGCAGCCGGCCCGCGGCGAGGTTCTCGTTCAACAGCTTTCGCAGGCCGGGCTCGTAGAAGGGAATGTCACCCCCGGCGAGCTTGGCCACCTTGCCCGGGTCGATATCGACCCCGAGCACGTCGTGTCCCAGCTCCGCCATTCCCACCGCGTGGGTGGCGCCCAGGTAACCCGTGCCGAACACGGTGCATCGCATACAACCGGTGTAGGTAGCCCCGATGAGCTGACTGCATCGCTAGGCTAAGCGTGATGACAGCTGGCTGATGCCGCCGAAACCGCCCGGTACTAGCGGTGGGCCCGGTACTAGCGGTGGGCCCGGTACTAGCGGTGGGCCCGGTACTAGCGGTGGGCCCGGTACTAGCGGTGGGCCCGGTACTAGCGGTGGGCCCGGTACTAGCGGTGGGCCCGGTACTAGCGGTGGGCCCGGTACTAGTGGTGGCCGAAGCCGCCGTGCCCGCCGCCGCCCGGGAAGCCGGGGAACCCACCGCCGCCGTGGCCGAGCGGTCCGCCGAATCCGGGACCACCCAGGCCGGGGATCGGCACCGGGATGGGCGCGACCGCCGGCGGCGGGGGTGGCGGGGCCGCCGGAGCCGGCGCGGGCGCCTCCGGGACAGGCACGGGCGCCACCTGAACCGGGGCCGGGGCCGGAGCCGCCGGCGCGGGCCGGGTGGGTGCGACGACGACGTTCTGGTTCGGGCTGGGCCGCACGTTGGCCGTCGGCCGGATGGCGATCGCCAGCGACACCACCAGGGCCACCACGCCGATGACGAAGATCGCCGCCACCGCGCTGCCCACCAGTTTGAACGAGCTGCGGTCCGCGTAGTCGGCGTCGACCAGCTCGGTGGCCGCGGCCTGAGTGCCGGTGAAGAACTCGTCCGGGTCGTCGGGGACCGCGCTGTAGGCCAGGCCGTCGGCGCCGGCGTCGGCGGGGGTCTCGAAGTAGCCGGGCGCCACCGCGAGCGGATTGATGGCACCGGTGCCCGGGCCCTGCGCGTAGGCCAGCGCCGCGGTGGACGACGCGAACAGCGGAGCGTGCGCCGAGGCCAGGGCCGCGCCACGGGCCAGCGCGGTGTCCGGCTCCTCGGGCGCGGTCAGCGGAAGCGTGGTCGCCGCCTCTAGTGCGGGCTTGATCAGCGGGATGTCGATGCCCGAGCCGACGACGAACACGGCGTCGGGGCGGGTCTCCAGGTTCTCGGCGTTGGAGACCATCGAGGCCAGCTCAGCCACCGCCGCCTCGTCGTCTTCGGGGAGGGGCTGGCGCCGGACGTCGGTGATGGAGCCGTCCGCGCTGTCGACGACCGCCAGCGTCGCGGTGTCGGGCTCGATGTACAGCAGCGCGGTGTGCGCGTAGTTGGTCCGGTGGCCGACGGCTTGGGCCAGCGCGGCCAAGGCCAGGAAGGCCGAGACCAGCATCACATTTTCGACCTTGTTGGCGGCCAGCTTGTCGCGCAGCGCGGCGGCCTCGACCGGGTCGGTGAACGTCACGCCGGTCGAGGCGAGCTGGTAGCCGCCCTCGTCCGCCCCCTGCCGCGTTCCCAGGATCGCCGAAAGCACCTGGTCGGAGGCGGTGACAGTTGCTGCATTTTCGCTTGTGGCGACGTCGAAGTTGTCTTCGTCGACGGTGGCGCCATCGCCGTTCTCACCTTCGACCAGCACCATTCGGACTGCCGTCGGCGCCATCGACACGCCCAGTACGGTGTCCAAAGCTCCTCCAATAGTCGGTTGCTAGTCCTTCGCGGTGAGGGCGTGCTCGGCGCACGACATGATGGCGCAAGACATCGCTGAGTCCCCACCCGATATTCCCCTAATGCCCCGATTTTACGCGCCATCGACGGCCGGAGGGGGCCGGCACCGGTCCGCGGGGCCGGTCTAGGGGACCGGGACTCCCGGGCCCAGGTGGCGATGCAGCCAGTCGTCCCAGTGTTCGTGGTCGCCGGAGTGCGGCGAGGGGGCCGGAGACACCGGAGCCCGGGGCGGGGGTGCCGCCGGCGGCGCGGTCACGGTCGATGAGAGGTGCGTCGGCGCCATCTCGACCGTCCGCGGCGCGCCCAACCGCGCGTTGGCCGCGGCCAGCGAGGCACCCCGGGCCAGGGCCATCTCCGGTTCCTCGGGCGTCGTCACCGATAACGACGTCGCGGCCTCGAGGGTGGGCTCGATCGCCGGGATGTCCACATCCGACCCGACCAAAAAGAGCCCGTCGGGTCGCGATCGCATCGATTCGGCACCCGACACCTTTGCGGTGAGCTTTGCCAGCGCGGCGTCGTCATGGCCCGGCAGCGGGTGGCGGTGCACGTCGGTGACCGTCCCGTTGCGGGTGTCGACGACGGCCAGGGTCGCGCTGGTCGGCTCGACGAGCAGGAGTGCGGTGCGGGCCCAGTTGGTGGCGCTGCCCATGGCCTGGGCCAGGGTCTCGGCGGCCATGACCGCCGAGACCAGCATCACGTTCTCGATCTTGCGGGCCGCCAACGCGTCGCGGAGTGCGGCAGCCGGGATGGCCGCGACGACGTGGTTGGCGCGGCCGCGGGGGTTGCGTCGGCGGCGACGTCGAAGCCATCCTGATCGACGGTCAGCCCGCCGGCCGATTCACCTTCGACGAGCACCATGCGGACTGTCTCAGGCGCCATCGACACGCCGAGTACGACGTCCACCGCTCCTCCAAATCGTCCGAAAGTCGGTTGCTGTGCCGGGTGGCTGCGTAGCCGCGTCGGGCTCGCGATTTGAGGGTCAGTCGGGCTTGCTGAGAGTTCTGGCCGCGGCCATACCCTAGTCCGCCACCCTAGCGCGCCGGGTCAGACACGCAGGCCAGCCGGAATCCGCGCTACCGGTGGCCGTGCCCGCCGCCGAACCCGTGGCCCCCGCCGAACGGGTCGTGACCGCCGAACGGGCCGTGACCGCCGAACGGGCCGTGACCGCCGAAGGGGCCGTGACCGGGCGCGGGTGGGCGGGCGAGCGGCACGCGCGGCGGCGGAACGAACACCGGCGGCGGCAGGACGGGAACGGGGACGGCGATGGGCGGCGGGGCCGGGGGCGGTGGTGCGATCGGGTGCGGCGCGGCCAGCGGCCGCGGCGGCGTGATCTTCGGCTGCGCCTGGACCGGCGGCGCGGGCGGGGACGGCGCCGGAGCGGGGGCGATGATGTTCTCGGTGGGGCTGGGCCGCAACGCGGCGGTGGGCCGGATGCTGATCGCCAGGGCAATCTCCAGCGCCACCACGGCGGCGATGAAAATCACCGCCAGGGTGCTGCTGACCAGCAGCAGCGACTTGCGCCGCCGGGCGCGTTCATCGAGGTCGATCAATGTCTTGGCCTCGGCGTCATCGTCGGGAACCGCGCTGTAGGCGACGTTGACCTTGCCCTTGCCGGCATCGGCAGCCTGCGCCGCGATGCGGCTGTGGTACTCGGGCTGATAGCCGGGCAGCAGGCCGAGAGACTGCCCGGCCAGGGCGAGCGTGTCGACCTCTCCGGTGCCGGGATCCAGCGCGTAAGCCAGCGCGGCGGTGGACGACGCGAACAGCGGCGCGTTCGACGACGCCAGTGCGGCGCCCCTAGCCAGGGCCATCTCCGGCTCGTCCGGCACCGACAGCTCCAGCGACGTCGCGGCTTCCAGCGCCGGCTTGATCAGCGGGACGTCGACGCCGGAGCCGACCAGGACCAGGCCCTCCGGACGGGTTGGCAGGGACTCGGCGCTGGCGGCCATGTCGACGAGTTCGGCCACCGCCTGGTCCCCGTCCTCCGGCAGGGGCCGACAGCGGACCTCCGAGACCGAACCGTCGGCGGTGTCGACCACCGCCATCGTCGCGCTGTAGGGCTCGACGAACAGCATCGCGGTCCGCGCGTAGTGGTGGCGTCGCCGAAGGCCTGGATCAGTGCTGCGGCGGCCATGAAGGCCGAGACCAGCATGACGTTTTCCACCTTGTGCGCGATCAAGACGTCGCGCAGCATGGCCGCCTCGACGTGATCGGTCCAGGTAACGCCGGTCGAGGCGAGCTGGTAGCCGCTGTCGGCGGCACCCTCCCGGGTGCCGAGGATCGCCGAGATGACCTGGTCGGGGGCGGTGCCGGGGAGGGCGGTTCGTCGGGTGTCAACGTCGAAGTCGTCCTCGTCGACGGTGACGCCGTCGGCGCTTTCGGCTTCGGCCAGGACCATGCGCACCTTGGTCGGCGTCATCACGACGCCAAGCACGATGCCCGCCACTGCTTCTAGCCCCCTGGCCCATTTGCTGCGCCGCCCGACACGCCCCCGGGCAGCATCCCTATTGCGCGTTCGCCACGAATTTCCCCGCCGCAGCTGAGTCCGGCTCACAACCCAAGCCATTTGCTGGGCTGATAAAATCCTGGTGGACGAGGCAGCGTCTTTTCGCCAGCCTCAATACCGCAACCCTACTCGTGTGATCTCGACCGGCGTCGTGGCGCGGGTCGACGGAGTGGTCGGCGCGGGGCTATTTGTGCCCGCCACCCGATCCACCGGTGCCGCCCGGGCCACCGGAACCCGCGGTGCCGCCCGAGCCACCGGCGCCGAGGGTGGGAACGTGACCGCCGCCCGAGCCACCCGAACCACCGGCACCGGGGGTGGGCGCGTGACCACCGCCGTAGTTGCGTAGTTGCCGGGGCCGTCCGGCTTGGGCGGCGTGCCTTCGCCGGGCGGGGTCTGGTGCTGCGGCGGTGACTGCGGAACAGTGCCGCCGACCTGCGGAGGCGACGGCGGCTGCGGGACGCGCACCGGCGGTTGCACCGGTTGCGGAACCGACAGCCGCGGCGGCGCCAGCAGCTGCGGCGGGCTCACCGGATCGGGCACGGGATGCGGACCGGCACCGGAACCGGGACCGGCGGGACCACCACCGGAACCGGCACCACCGGCGGGGCCGCGGGGATCGGCGGCGCCTCCGGAAGCGGCGGCGCAGCCGGCGGCAGGGCGGCCGGCAAAGGCGCGGCGACCGGCAGGCTCAACGGCTTGGGCACCGCCACCGGCTCGGGCACGCTGATCTTGGGCTGCGGTGCCGCCTGCACCGGCGGCGGTGCCGGCGCCTGCTCGGTGGGAACGATCAGATGTTGATTCGGGGTAGGTTGCAACGCCACGGTTCCGGTGGTGCGGATGCCGATCGCCAGCGCGATCTCCAGCGCCAGCACCGTGCTGATGCCAACCACCACCAGCCCGCTGCCCACCAACAGGACCGGCCGTCGACGCGGCTCACTACCAGTTCGCCAATGTGATGTTCGCGGACGGCGAGCCGGCGCGCCTGGCCGCCATCGTGGACTGGGAGATGACGACCGTCGGGGATCCGCTGCTCGATTTGGCGTGGTGCCTGCTGGGCTACGACGGTGAAAACCCGCGGGAGGACGGGTTTTATCTCGACATGCGCGGGATGCCTTCGCGCAGCGAGCTGTTGGAGCACTACGAATCCGTCAGCGGCCTGTCCACCGAGAACATCGACTACTACCTGGTGCTGGCAAACTAGAAGCTCGGAATCGTGCTGGAGAAGACATACGCAGCGGGGGTGCGCGGTGGCTCCCGACACGAAGGAGTCGACCCCAAGATCACCGAGGCGTTCGGGGCGATGATCCCGCAACTGATCGCGGCGGCAGCCGAGCTGGCCCGCAAGCTGGGAAAATGAAATGGGTTATGCCGAACGGCTTTTCGACCTCACCGATCGGGTGGTCCTGATCACCGGCGGCAGCCGCGGACTGGGACACGAGATGGCGTTCGGCGCGGCCCGCTGCGGCGCGGACGTGGTGATCTCCAGCCGCAACCTGGACAACTGCGTCGCCACCGCGCAACAGATCGAGCACGAGACGGGGCGGCGCGCCATGGCGTATCAGGTGCACGTCGGGCGCTGGGACCAGCTCGACGGGCTGGTCGAGGCCAGCTACGAACGGTTCGGCCAAATCGACACGCTGATCAACAACGCGGGTATGTCGCCGTTGTACGACAAGCTGACCGACGTCACCGAGAAGCTGTTCGACGCCGTGGTCAACCTCAACCTCAAGGGCCCGTTCCGGTTGTTGGCGTTGGTCGGTGAGCGCATGGTGGCGGCCCGCCGCGGATCAATCATCAACGTGAGCACCTCCGGGTCGCTGCGGCCGACGCCGGACATCGTCCCCTACGCCGCGTCCAAGGCCGGGCTCAATGCCCTGACCGAAGCGCTGGCCAAGGCGTTCGGACCGGCGGTGCGGGTCAACACCCTGATGGCCGGGCCGTTTCTGACCGACGTGAGCAAGGCCTGGAATCTGGAAGCGGCGCAAGAGAATCCGTTCCGCCATCTCGCGCTGCAGCGCGCCGGGGATCCGCTTGAAATCGTCGGCGCCGCACTGTTTTTGGCCTCCGATGCGTCCAGCTTCACCACCAGCTCGATCCTGCGGGCCGACGGTGGAATCCCCTGATCCCGATGAGGAGCGATTGAGATATCCTGGGCTTTTTCTACCGAGCCGGAATTCGAGGCCGCCTCGCCCATGGACGCGGCCTGGCCGAGCCCACAGCCCACATGGTCGCGGGGCCCGCGCGGCAGCAGCGTCCCGTACATGTAGGTGGCGCGGCGCAGCATCACCGGGCCGACGTAGACGTTCTCCTGCACCGCATGTTCGACGAAGCCTTCCGGCGCCAGCACCGCCACCCGGCCGGCATCGACGTCGGCTTGGGTGGTGGCGCCCAGGACGCCGCCGAAATGGTCGACGTGGCTGTGGGTGGAGATCACCGCGACCACGGGCCGGTCGGCCGCCGCGATGCGCGGTACAGCGTCAGCGCCGCCGCGGCCACCTCGGTGGACACCAGCGGATCGATGACGATGATGCCGGTGTCGGTTTCCACGAACGTAACGTGACGTTGGAGATGTCAAGGCCGCGAACCTGATAGATGCCCGGAACCACTTCGTAGAGGCCGTGTTTGGCGGCCAGCGTGGACTGCCGCCACAGGCTGGGATGCACCGACGTGGGCGCGGGCCCGTCCAAGAAGGCGTAGGCGTCGTTGTCGAACACCACGCGGCCGTCGGCGCCCCGCACCACGCACGGCGACAACGCGGCGATGAATCCACGATCGGCGTCGCGGAAATCCGCGTCGTCTGAAAACGGCAGCACGCATGCGTGATGGGCCACCTCGATGACCGGGCTGGGAGGTTTGTGGTCCATCACAACAACCTTGCCACCAACGCGGCCTTAACCGAATCGAAACAATTTCGCCGAACCTCTTGTTCCAGCCCTCGTAGCGCAGCGCCATCGACACCATTTCGGCCAGCACGGCTTCGTCGTCGACGACGAGGACATTGATCGGGTTGCCGTCGGCGCGGCACATGACGACCCGCTCGGCTGAGGCTCGCGGCTGGCTCACATCTCCCAGTATCCGTCGCCGGCTGAGCCGAGGCTATGCCCTACCTTTGCGTGGCCTGTGAAACGGCCGGCCGGTCAGTACCAGTAGCGCCGGCCGGCGACCGGGCGACCGATCGAGCCCAGGATCCACAGCACCGCGCCGATCACCAGCAGCACGATGCCCAGCGTGGACAGCACGGGCACGTGGAAGAAATACCCGAGCACCAGCAGCACAGTTCCTAAGATGACCATTTCGATTCCTTCGGGTCGCAGTTAGATGTTGATCGATTGCATCGAACTTGGTTGCGGCAGATGGCAATCCGTAACTTTCGGGTTGACGCCGAAGTAATTCAACGGTCCGGCGATCACGGTCACCGCAACCGTGCCCGCCGACTCGCATGTCATTTGGCCGTTTTTGAAGTAATCACGCTGCCACGCCGTGAAAACTTCGATCAGCAACCACACCAACGCGACTGTTCCGATGATCCCGCTGCCACGCATCGTGACCTCCAAGGTGGTCGAGAAGAAGATTTCTCGTGACAACTGAAATTACCCGTTGAACCCATGTTTAAACATGCATTTGGTTATGCCCGGGACCGCCGCTGAATTCGGGCGGCCCGCGCCGGGTCCGTGAAATTAACGGCGCCGCTTACGATGTCGGCGTTCGACTCAGCCCACCCGCCGCTGCGCCGAGACGTACAGGGTGGGCGGCATCGACTCCTCAGCGCCCTGCGGAACGCTTCGGCCGTAGCGGGCCATCAACTCCGCGAACGTCGCCGTCTCGACGTCCCACCCGCGCTCGCGCAGCCAGCAATCGACCGACGTGCGCTCCTCGGGATACCACAGGTCGTCGAAGTCGGTGATCTCGGCGTCGACCAGTTTGGCCGCCGCGGCGCGCATCCGCCGCATGTCCTCGCGCTGGCGGGCCAGCCGGTCGGGATCGGTGAATCCCGAGTCGGGCACATTGGACGCCAGCCGGCTGCCCGGCACGCTCAGCGCATCGATCCGCTCGAACAGCAGGTCCTGGGCCTGCGCCGGCAGGTAACGAACCAGCCCTTCGGCCGACCACACCGCCGGCCGCTAGGCGTCAAATCCAGCTTCCTCCAACGCTTTTGGCCAGTCCTGACGCAGATCGATGGGCACGTTGACCAGTTCCGCTTTGGGCTGGGCGCCGTACTCACGCAACGTGGTCGACTTGAATTCCAGCACCTTGGGCTGGTCGAGCTCGTAGACGACGGTGCCGACCGGCCACGGCAGCCTCCAGCTACGGGCGTCCAGGCTGGCGGCCAGGATCACCACCTGCCGCACTCCAGCGTCGGCCGCGGCGAGGAAGAACTCGTCGAAGAACGCGGTCCGGGTGGCCATGAAGTCGATCATCAGCTGCAGCCGGCCGCGCAGGTCCGGCTCGAGGTCGTCCGCCTTGGTCAGCAGCGCCGGGTCGGCATAGATGCTCCACATCCCCTTGCCAGCGGCCTCGACGAAAATGCGCGCAAACGGGTCGCTGATGAGCGGGTTTTCGCTTTCGGTCTCCGCCGCGCGGGCGGCGGCCACACCCAGTGCGGTGGCGCCCACGCTTTGGGTGATGTCCCAGGAATCGTTATCGGTCCGCGGCATACCGGCCATTGTTCCAGCCGCTGTCCTAATCTTCTTCCCAGACGGTCGACGGCTTCTTCCCGGACGGTCGACAGGTTGCAAGGGAGTGCGATGACGCCCACCTCACCCGAGGGCATGACCGTGGACGCGGTGGATCTACCGGCGGTTGCCGACTGGATGTCGGCGCAGGGACTCGGCGAGGGCCCGCTGCACGACGTCGCCACCCTGACCGGCGGCACCCAGAACGTCATGCTGCGGTTCAGCCGGGCCGGCCGGTCCTACGTGCTGCGCCGCGGGCCGCGGCACCTGCGCCCGCGCAGCAACAACGTGATCTTGCGGGAGACGAAAGTCCTTGCCGCCCTGGCTGGTTCGGATGTGCCCCACCCGCACCTGATTGCCGTGTGCGACGACCCCGGCGTGCTGGGCGACGCGGTGTTCTATCTGATGGAACCGGTGGGCGGATTCAACGCCGGCGAGGGCCTGCCGCCGCTGCACGCCGGCAATCCGCAGGTGCGCCACCAGATGGGCCTGTCAATGGCAGACGCGCTGGCCAAGCTGGGCGCCATCGACCACGTGGCCGTCGGCCTCGCCGACTTCGGCAAGCCGGAGGGCTTCCTGGAACGGCAGGTGCCGCGCTGGCTTTCGGAATTGAAGTCCTACAGCCAATACGACGGCTATCCCGGACCGCAGATCCCCGGCATCGACCAGGTTTCGGCGTGGCTGGAGCGGCACCGGCCGGCGCACTGGACACCGGGCATCATGCACGGCGACTACCACGCGGCCAACGTGATGTTCTCCCGCACCGGGCCCCAAGTGGTCGCCATCGTCGACTGGGAGATGTGCACCATCGGCGATCCGCTGCTGGACCTGGGCTGGCTGCTGGCCACCTGGCGCCAGCCGGACAGTTCGGCCGTGTTCAGCCACGCCCTGGGCGGGCAGGAGGGATTGGCCAGCACCGACGAGCTGTTCCACCGCTATGCCGCCAACACCAGCCGCGACTTGTCGCACATCGCCTGGTACACCGTGCTGGCCTGCTTCAAGCTGGGCCTCGTGATCGAGGGGACGCTGGCCCGGGCCTGCGCGGGCCAGGCCGAGAAGGAAGTCGGCGACCAATTGCACGCTGCCACGGTGCATTTGTTCGAGCGGGCGCTGCGACTCATCGACGAGCAGGGCTGAACGTCTAATTCTTCTTTCGTGCCGCCTTCTTCTTTCGTGCCGCCTTCTTCTTTCGTGCCGCCCTATCCCGAGGAACCGGACTACTACTCCGAGCCCACCCAGGCCGCCCGATACGGCGGCGGGTACGACGAGTACGGCGGGTATGACGACCGCCCGCCGCCAGAGCCGTCGACGCCCTGGTATCGCCGCCCGGCGGCGCTGGTCGCCTTCGGCGCGCTCGGGGTGCTGCTGCTAGGCGCGGTCGTCTTCGCCGCGGTCAAGCTGGCGACGAGTTCCCCGGCGCACGGCCCGGCGACAACCACCCCGACGACGACTCCGTCCACCACCACGCCGGTGACCACCACGACCCGCGAACCCCGGCACCACGGCGGCGGTGGCGTGGCGCCCCGGCCCCGACCCAGACGGTGACCGAGACCGTCCCGCCGTCGAGCACCGACACCCCCACCACGACCGAGCCGCCCAGCACGGTCACGGTGTCGCCGAGCACCGAGACGAGCACGGTCCCCAAACCGTGACCGAACCGCCGCGGCGGGGACCCGTACGGCGGCCCATTCGGCGGGCCGTTCGGTGGGCGTTGACGCGAAGAAAGCTGACTGAAAAAGCGCGCCCGAAGGGATTCGAACCCCTAACCTTCTGATCCGTAGTCAGATGCTCTATCCGTTGAGCTACGGGCGCCTGTTCTTCAGTTGTGGTTCCGCTAGGAGGACCCAGCGGAGGCGAGAGGATTTGAACCTCCGGTCCCCTTGAAAGGGGACAACTCATTAGCAGTGAGCCCCATTCGGCCGCTCTGGCACGCCTCCCTTGGACTTTCCGAGGGTACCGACCCCTTTCCGGTCTCGCGGAACCGGCCATACTGTACACAGTGGGGACATAAACTGTCGAAGTGACCGCCCGCCTGCGCCCCGAACTGGCCGGACTGCCAGTGTATGTGCCCGGCAAGAACGTGCCGGGGTCCATCAAAATGGCCAGCAACGAGACCGTGTACGGCCCGCTGCCCAGCGTGCACGCGGCGATCGAGCGCGCGGTGGCCGTCGTCAACCGCTACCCGGACAACGCGTGCGTGGACCTCAAGGCGGCGCTGGCGATGCACCTGGGTTCCGATGCCGCCCCCGAGCAGATCGCGGTCGGCAGCGGCTCGGTCACGTTGTGCCAGCAGCTGGTTCAGATCACCTCCGCGGCCGGTGACGAGGTGATGCTGGGCTGGCGCAGCTTCGAGTGCTACCTGCCCATCGTCCAGGTGGCCGGCACGATCGCCGTCAAGGTTCCGCTGCACGAGCACACCTACGACCTGGACGCGATGCTCGCCGCGATCACCGACCGCACCCGGTTGATCTTCGTGTGCAACCCGAACAACCCGACCTCCACCGTCGTCGACCCGGACGCTCTGGTCCGCTTCGTGGACGCGGTGCCGGCGGACATCCTGATCGCCATCGACGAGGCCTACGTCGAATACATTCGCGACGGCCTGCTGCCCAACAGCCTGGAGCTGGCCCTGAGCCGCTCGAATGTCGTTGTGCTGCGAACCTTTTCTAAGGCGTACGGGCTGGCGGGGCTGCGGGTCGGCTACGCGATGGGCCATCCCGAACTGATCACCGCGCTCGACAAGGTGGTGATGCCGTTCGCCGTCACCAACGTCGCGCAGGCCGCCGCCATCGCGTCACTGGAGGCCTCCAGGGAGCTGATGGCCCGCACCGACGCGCTGGTCGCCGAGCGCACCCGGGTCAGCACAGCCCTGCGCGACGCCGGATTCGAGCTGCCGCCCTCGCAGGCGAACTTCCTCTGGCTGCCGCTCGGGTCGCGCACCGAGGACTTCGTGCAGGAGGCCGCCAACGCGCGCCTGGTGGTGCGTTCGTTCGCGTCCGAGGGCGTCCGTGTCACCATTGGGGCGCCGGCCGAAAACGACGCCCTGTTGCAATTCGCCTGCGACTGGATTGCCCGCACCGAACGCTGAGGAGTCATCCGTGGACCTCGCCCGCAAGAAGTTCACCGAGTTCAAAGAGCGCAGCGGCGACATCCACGTAAGACCGACCGGAATCAGCTCGCCGCGGCGGCGAAGCTGTTCGCGCAGGTGACATATTGCGGCGCGCAACATCGTCCAATCCTAGAAGAGCCCCGCTGGCCGCCACATCATCCCGCGGTCGGCACCCGCCTCCGCCCGTGGTAGGAGGCAAAGACTGCACTTCGGCACGCCGCGCGAGGGTTTGCACTTTCCTAGCGTCGCGTCATGACATGGGCACTGCTACACGACCGGATGGCCTTCATGGCCGAGGTGATCAAGGCCGCCGAGACCGACCCGTCCGCGGCGCGCGCGTTGATCGACAACTCCTCCAGGGTGCCCGAGCTGTTCGGCGACGCAGAGAGATTGATGTTGTCGCTCAGCCAGCGCTGAATCACCACGCTGGTGGCCAAGCTCGACCAGGCGGCCCACGAGGGCACGTCGGCCGAACAGGTGCGGGCCGATCTCGAGGCCGCCTCGCCCGGGCTGCACGCGCTGGTGACCATCGGCGCGCGGCGCTCGCTGCGGATGCGGTCGATGGCGCGCGGTGAGCACGTCGCCGTCAGCCTGTTCGGCGGGCCCTCGGGCGATCGGCAGACCGTTGCCTGGCCGTCCGGGCATCCTCGCGCGGCTGACCGGCCGGTACGCGCTGCTGGTGGTGGGGCTGTGGGTGCTGACCGCGGCCGCCGCCAATGTGGCTGTGCCGCAACTGGAACGGGTGGTCGACAGCCACGCCCGGTCCTTCATGCCGCCCGGCGCCCCGAGCGCGGTGGCCGCCGCCCGGGCCGCCCAGTTGTTCGACCAGGCGCCGAGCAACAACTTCGTTTACGTTGTGCTGGAACGCAATCAGCGGCTGGGCGCCGGCGATCGGCAGTTCTACAACGCGTTGACGGCGGCGCTGGGATCCGACCACCGGAACGTGTACGCGGCGACCGACCTGTGGTCACAGCCCGCCACCGCGGCCGGCGCCCAGAGCACCGGCGGCCAGGCCGTCAGCATGATGGTCCGGTTGGCCGGCATGCTCGGCACCGCCCAGGCCCGCGATTCGGTGAACGCGGTGCGCGCCACCGCCCAGAAGCTCGGCCCGCCGGCCGGCCTGCAGGTCCATGTCACGGGCCCCAGCGCCACCATCGTCGACGAATTCTCCGCGATCGACCGGCAGATGCTGGGGATCACCGCCGCCACCATCGGCCTGATCCTGCTGTTGCTGCTGGTGGTGTACCGGTCGCCGGTCGCCGCGACGATCCCGCTGATCTCGGTGGGGCTCGCCCTCGCGCTGGCCCGCGCCGTCGTAGCCGCCCTCGGGCAGGCCAATGTGGTTGAGGTGTCGCTGTTTTCGGTTGCGCTGATGGCCGCCATGGCACTGGGCGCCGGCACCGATTACGCGATCTTCCTGGTGGGCCGCTACCACGAAGCGCGGCGCGGCGGCGTCGCGGCGGCCCAGGCGCTGACCATGGCCTACCGTTCGATCGCACCCGTGGTGATCGGGTCGGCGCTGACCGTGTCGGTGGCATTGGCCTGCCTGGTTTTCGCCCACGTGGGATCGTTCCGCAGCGCCGGATTACCTTGCGCCATCGGCATTCTGGCCACCATGGTGGCGGCGCTGAAGTTGACGCCGGCGCTGATGAGCCTGGCGGTGCGGCGCGGATACCTGGAACCGCGGCCGTCACGCACCGCGCAGCGCTGGCGCCGGGTGGGCACCACCGTGGCGCGCTGGCCCGGGCCGATCCTGGTCGCCGCGTTGGGGTTGACCCTGCTGGACGCCCTGCCGCTGGCCGGCATGCGGATCGGCTTCAACGAGCCCGCCGCTACTCCGTTGTCCACCGGCTCCAACCGCGGATACGCAAGCGCCGGCCGGCATTTCCCGGAGAACGCGTTGCTGCCCGACGTCATCGCCATTCGGGCCGACCACGACCTGCGCAACACGGCGGGCTTGATCGCCATCGAACGGATCACGCAGCGCATCATGGCCGTCCCCGGCGTGCGTGCCGTGCAATCCGCCAGCCGCCCCGACGGCAAGGTGCCCGAACAGGCGACGCTGAGCTATCAGGCCGGGGTGCTGGGCCGCCAGTTCGGCGACACCGTGGATTCGCTGACCCAGCGCCTGGCGCGGGTCTCCGAGCTGGACGGCGCGCTGGCGCAGACCCAGCACGCGGTGGACGGCCTCGGCAACGGATTACGCGGCGGCAGCGCGGGTTTGGCCGACATGTCCGGGCGCGGCCGACGACATGCGGGCCGGGATGGACGGCCTGCAGCGCAACGTCACCACGGTGTCGGGCTACCTCGACCCGCTGCGCAACTTCGTCGGGCGGACCCCCGACTGTGCCGCCAACCCGATCTGCTCGACGGTGGACCGGGTGCTGACGCCGGTCGACAGCCTGGTGCAAACGTCGGCGCAACTCGGCTCCGGAGCCGCCAAACTGACCACCGGCTCCAACACCGCCGCCACCGCGATGGCCGGGCTGCCGCAGAACGTCGACGCGATGAAAACGCCCTGGCGCAGTCGCGTTCGGTGATGCGCGATCTGCTAGGGCTGTCCGACACGCTGGGGCCGCAGATGCGCCAGCTGACCGACTATCTCAACGAGATCGGCACCCAGTTCCAGGGCAGTGCCGCCGCGGATTTCTACCTGCCGCAGCGCGCGCTCACCGATCCGCGCTACACCGCCGTGCTGAACCACCTGATCTCGTAAAACGGCCGCGCCGCTTACCTGTTGGTGTACGGCGACGGCGTGGAGTGGGGCGCCGACGGCACCAAGCGGGCCGCGCAGGTGCGCGCGGCCATCAAGGAGGCCACCAAGGAAGGCACCCTGACCCCCGTGGAGGTCGACCTTGCCGGGGTCGGCCCGGTCACCGCCGACCTGCAGCGATTCGTGGCCGACGACACCCGGCTGCTGGTGGGCGCCGCGCTGGTGCTGATCTTCCTGATCGTCACCGCGATGCTGCGCAGCCCCGTGGCGGGCCTGGTGGTGGTCGGGACCGTCGTCACGTCGTACGCTTCGGCGATCGGTGCCAGCGTGCTGATCTGGCAGCACCTGCTGCATCAGGAGCTGCACTGGGCTGTCGCCCCGATCGCGTTCATCGAGTTGATCGCCGTCGGCGCGGACTACAACCTGCTGCTGGCGTTGCGCATCAAACAGGAAGCGGCGGCGGGACTTCGGACCGGGATCATCCGCGCCTTCGGCGGCACCAGCGGGGTGGTCACCGTCGCCGGCATCATCTTCGGGCTGACCATGCTGGCGCTGCTGACCAGCAGCGTGCTCAGCATCGCCCAGATCGGCACCACCATCGCCGTCGGTCTGCTGCTGGACACGCTGGTGGTGCGGGCGTTCATCGTGCCGTCCATCGTGGCGCTGTTGGGCCGCTGGTCCTGGTGGCCCAGTCCCCTGCCCCGCCGCGGCGTCGCACGCGGCGTGAAAACGGTTGAGCCACAACCAGTCAGCGTCGCTACTGCTGTGTGATGACCGTGGACGGCAGCCCGACCAGCACGCCCTCGACGTCGCCGTCGGCGCTGAGCAGCAGGCCACGTCCCGGCGGCAGCGCCTGCGCGCGGACGTTGCGGTTGATCCGGTTCTGCGGGTCGTTATCCATATACAGCTGGGCGACTTTCGCGGAGTTCTGGAACCTGATCCACGGATCCATCTGCAGCGTGGCCCAGTTCGCGCTGTTGCGGGTGGTGAACACGTGCAGGCCGATCTGGCAGGCCCGCTCCATCAGCTTCCACAACGCCGCACCCACCGGCGGCTTGGGCGAGTAGCTCTGATCGGGCCGCAGATCGCCGATGTCGTCGATGAGCACGAAATGCCTTGGGCCTTCCCGCGGTTTGAGGGCGCGCAGCTCCTCCTGGCTCAGGCCCTTGGGCGGCAGCCGGGGCAGCAGGATCTGTTGGGCCAGTGCGGTGATCACCTCGTCGATCTCGTCCTGGTCGTAGGCGTAGGCGCGCACATAGCCGGGCCGTGCAGATCGCGCAGCCCGTGCGGGCGGTCTTGGGGTCGATCAGCGTCAGCTGTGCTTCCTCGGGGCTGAACCGGCTCATGACCGCTTCCCCGATTGCCACCAGCGACAAGGTCTTTCCGCAGCCTTGGCGCCCCAGAATCATCAGGCCTGGGCTTTCCCGGAGGTTGATGGGCACCGGGCCCGGCTCGTGCCGCTCGCCGATGGCGAACCCGATCGACAGGTCGTCCCCGCTCGGGTGGTCGGCCTGGTACTCCAGGATCGTCTTGAGTTCCACCCACTGCGGCAGCCGCTGCAGGATGGCGTGCTTGGTGACGCCGGCGACGTCGGCGATGCGGGCACCCACGTCGACGATGCTGACCATCTGGCTGGTCGCGGGGTCGGTCAGCGCCGGCACCCCCACCCGCAGCTCATGCCGGCTGTCGGTCAGCCCGAACCCGGGCCGGTTCAGCGTGCGCCGGGCCGCGTCGCGGGACTCCAGCGACGAGTGCCCCATCTAGCTTTCGCTCGGATCGGCCAGGCACAATTGGATTCGCGACGTGGCGTTTTGGAGCAGGCTCTGCCGCTGCCCGTGGATCCAGCCGCCCGCGCTGCACATCACGTGCACCCCGTACTCGGGGCCGCGGCTGCTCAACGAGATGATGCGGTCACCCAGCACGGTGTCCTTGGAGTACAGGTCGTCGTAGTCGTCGACCACCACGAACACATCCCCGAACGGGTCGTTGGCGTCGGTGCCGCCCAGCCCGTCGCTGCCGGGACCGAAGCGGCGCTCCCGGAACCCGTCGAGGTCGATCTTGAGCTGCCGGAACGAATTCTCGCGGGCGTCGATCAGCGCGTCCATGCTGCTCAAGATCCGCTCGATGCCCTCGGCGTCCTTCGGGGACACGATGTCGGTGACGTGCGGCAGCGGGGCGGCCTGGGCCAGCGTCGCCCCGCCGATGCAGAAGAACGTCACCCGCGCCGGGCTGTACATCGTTGCGGCCGAGCACATCAGTGCCATTAGCGTGGTGGTCTTGCCGCGCTGCTTGGCGACCACCACGATCACGTTGCTGCGCAGCGCGTCGACGGCGTGGACCACCTGCTTGGACTCCTCGGGGATGTCCATGACACCGACCGGGAACATCAGGCCCGGGTTCTGCCCGTAGTCGACGTGCCAGGGCTTGCCCCGGTACCCGGCGACCAGGACGTCGCTACCGCCAATGCTTTCGCGGCATCGCGACGATCGGCATCAAGTGCCAGGTTGTCAGCAGCCATGTTGAGCAGGAGGGCACCGTTAGTATCGGCGATCCGCGCTAGCGCACGATCGTTGGCATTAGTCGCTACTGCCTGCGCCACTAGCCTACAGGTGTCGCATAGGTGCTTTTGCGCAGCTGCAGTTTCGCTGAGAATGTATTTCGGCAATGTGGTCGCCACGGGCAATCTTGTGGCGGGGCGAATAAGCGCGATTGCCAGTGCGCCAGCGGCGACTGCGGCCGTCACGGCTAGGGCAATCGCCAGCCATGGCCGCGAGCGTCGCGCCGGCTGCCAAGGATAGGACGGTGGCCGACTACCCACGGGCGGATGGACGCTTGGCCCCTCACCAACGCCAGCAGGTAGGTCGCCTACCATGTGCCCTCCTACTAGTCAGAACGCGCCTGACGTGCCATCGCCGCTACCCCTCAATAGTGAGGCAGGCGGCGAGACGACAGCAATTCACCGTGCGGTACTGTGCCGTGCTAGCCCAACTCCCCACCCATATCCCCACCCTGCGCACTCTGCCAGTCAAGCGTTCCTCGCAGCAGCGGGTGGCTCATATGCGCCCAAGGCGTATCTCCGAAAGGCTGGGACGCCTGCCGTGAGGGTTTACGTATAAGGTTGCTCAGCTGCCTCCGCAGACCGTCTTCATCGCAGCGTTCTTGTTATTGGCATTGTCCAGCGCAGATCGCCAGGCGGGATCATCGCTACCCGTCGCCACGCTGGATGTTGCTGCCACATTGCTATACGACTCGGCCAGGGCAAGCGCAGCAGCGCGATCACCGGGGCAATTGCCGGATTTGCGTTTACTGCTTCTTCCAGCATCACGGTTCCATTTACCGTCGCCAGGTTCGCGCGGTCCGAATTTTTGCCATTCGTTTCAATTTGCACTGCGCGAGCGGCCAATCTGTACGTGTCGCACAACTTCTGGCGCGCAGCCGCCGTCTGCTCTGCCGTGTACGAGGGCGTCGTTGAGGTGGTCGAGGAAACCGTTGAAGAACCACCGGTGGGCCGTGTCAGCGCGACCACTAGAGCCGCACCGCCCACCAGAACAGCCACCGCGGCCAAGGCGACCGCCGGCCAGGTACTCGAACGCGGCGGCTGAGGAGGAAAGGCTGGCGCCCATTGCGTTGGATTCGGCGGCCCCGTCATTGGCCCCTGCCCAGGGGCCGGCGGCAAATCCCCCGCCGTGCTTCCTCCTAAGTGTCTGCAATGTGTCTGCAATCGCCCTTCGAGACCGTATCCCGAATACTCGGCTCCAATAGTTGAACAGCTAACGGCGTAACGAGCAATCACCGCGACTCCCGGTGGTGGCGGACTACCAGCCGCGAAAGCGTCGCTGCCGCCGATTCGCGGCGAGAACGCAGTCAGTGGTTGACGGTGCATGGGTCCCCTGCGATCCCGATGGCACCTCCGACGAACAGACAAGCGTCGTAAGGCTTTAGTGCCTCAGGGGCACAATGGTCGAGCCGATCCGATAACGGATCGGCCTCCACCCCAACTTTCAAGCGTTCGATGGTGACGGGCTGGACCTGGGTCGCAGCGCGCGCATTTCGGTCGCGTTCTGCTGATCCATGTTGGTGAAACTGTTGGCCGCGTGGTGTGCCTTGGTGCCAACACCGGTCAGCGTCTCACTGTGCGCCTGCAGGTTCTTGACGTGTTGTTCGTGCGCGACCGCGTCGGCACTATGGAATGCGGCGGCGGCGGTGAAGTCACCGAACATCCCGGACGCTATGGTCCCGCCCACCAGTTGATCGGCCCCGTCCCGGGCGTGCCCGCCCGCGCGATGGGACTGGTTGCCTCCGGAGTGCAAAAGGTCGGTGTCGACGAACATCAGCACTCCTTCCCTGCGTCGAACCCCCTGCGTTAAGCCTTGTGATCAGGCTAAACGCGCCGCACCGGGCGGTCAATTCACCCCAGATGCCGGCCGGTCACCAAACGCCCGGCCCACCAGCCACGGCCGCTAGAACCCGCGCCCATTGGTGACCGAACGTGCCGGCCGCTCCCATTCCGGATCGACCACCACCGACATCTGGATCTCCACCCGCGGTAGCGACAGCGTCCCCACGGAGTGTGCGCCCGGCCGAGAATGGACACCCGCGCCGCGTCTCGGTCGGGAGCCAGCATGCCTTCGGCCGCCAACTGGTCGCCGTGGCCGGTGACGATCTCGGTCATGCTGTGCAGCGCTTCGCTGCCCATGTCGTAGTAGTGCGAGTGGTCGGTGAACCACGGCGTGACGCTGTGCGAACCGGCACCTTCGGCGCGGAACCGCACCGCCCCGAAACCGGCATGCGCCGGGTCGGTGCCCAGCCCGGCGAACGGACCCAGCGGACCACCCAGCGTCTCGTTGAGCCCATTGGGCAGACCGCTACCCGACTCGCCGATCCAGCTGATCGCATCGGTCGACGCCGCACCCACATACAGCCTGCCGCCGTCGAGATGAAATCCGCAGTGCTGTGCGCCAAACCCGTTCCCGGGCAACCGGTTAGGACCGCGTCGTTGGCGAGCATACCTCTGTTGGCGAACGCGCCGACCACGGTCGTCGACCCGTAGGAATGGCCGATGACCGTCACATGAGCCGGGCTTCCCGCGTCGTGTGTGGCGGCCAACCCATTGACGTCGCCGGCCAACGGCACACCGGCCTGCCGCGCCCTCCAGGGCGTGCCCACCTGTTCCAGTTTGGCCGGATCGGTGACTGTCCGCTCCCAGTGGGAATCGTCGAATTCCGGTGCGTCGTAACCCATCCAGGCCAGCACCGCGGTGGCGTGGTGGGGGTCGGCCCGCTGCGCTTGCGTGTAGAGGTTGATGGCGTCGTCGGCTCCGTCGGACATCCAGCCGCCGCGCACGCTGCTGTTGGTGCCCGGCACGACGACTGCGGTGTTGCGGGACTTGTCGGGGTTGCCGATGGCGATGCCCGCCCTGCCCTCGCCTGCGAACGCCAGCGGGTAGGCCCACAGCATCAGCGGCAACCCGGGGTCGCGCGCTTTGTTGAGGCAGTCGTTGGTCTTCACCGCGTTCTGGTACCGGACGATGTCGGTGGCGCACAGCCCGTAGGACGCCGGGTTGCTGAATATGTCGATATCCCGGTTGCGGAGCGCGTTGTCGCGCAGCGCTTCAACCGATACACCCCGCACCCGGGCGACGGCTTCGACCTTGCTCAGGTCGTCAGTCATCGTCGCCCGATTGACCGAGTCACGTGCCTCGGCGGGAATACCGTTGAGGTTGCCCAACTCCTGCGGATGCTGGTCGATCAACAAACGCTGTTGAGCGTCACTCAACGAATCCCACCACCACTTGACTTGCTCAGGGCTGGTGTCGGCAGGCGGGATCGACAACTCGTCGACGCCCCTGACGTCCGCCGGGTCGACACCATCGGCCTGCAGGCGTGCCAGCGCGCTGTGCAGTAGCCGGGAATAACCCTCCCGAATCTGATTGAGCACCAACGTGATTTCCTTGGTCTCGGTGACGGCGCTGTCGCGCAGCTCCTCGGCCGCGCAGTGGTCGGCCTCGTCGAAGGCCTGGCCGATCTCGTCGTCGATGGCCGCGAGGTCATACTCCAGTGCTTCGATGTACCACGTGGACGTGCGTTGGGATTCCGCCAGCACCGCGGTGATGGTCTCCAAATCGGTTGCAATCCGCGGCAACTGCCGGCCCTCCACGGCTAACTCCCGGGTGACCCGCTGCACCCCGGCGGAGTCGTCGATCGAAGGTGCACCGTTTCGGTGATTCCACGACGCCTCGAACCGACCTCGGGCCGCCGCAAACGCGACGTCGGCTTCCGCGGTGCTCATCCCCGCGTCATGAAACGCCTGGGCCAGGGGGGCGATCTGCGCCGGACGGCCAGCCTGCAGGCCCGAGTCGATCGACCAAGGATCACCGCCGGCCTCGGCGACTAGAAACGGAATGCTCAGGTGGCGCAGCTGCATCGGCCGTATCCCCGGCGCGACACCGCGTCAGATCACCACCCCGTACTCACAGTGCGCTGGCGCCGTCGGCGAGACCGTCACCGTCGGTGTCAGTCAGCCGGCCGTTCCATTTGCCGTCACCGTCGGTGTCGACGTATCCGGTCACACCGGTCTCGTCGGTGCGCAGCACCCGGTCGGCCAGCCCATTGCCGTCGGTATCGACGAGCCGGGCGTCGGGGCGGCCGCGGCCGTCGAAGTCGACCATGGGCCCGCCGGTGTGCTCGCCGCCGCCGAGGCCGAACCAACGCAGCTGGCCGTTGCGGTCCACGGCCACCGCCCATGTCCCCGAACCGTCGTCGGTGAAATAGGCCTCGGGCGTGCCGTCGTTGTCGAAGTCCAGCCCGATCGATTCGAAGCGGCCGTCGCCGTCAAGATCGAGGTCGGGTTGACCGTGCCAGATCGCGGCCGCGGCGCCGTCGCCTGCCCTGCAGTAGTCCACAAATTGCCGGACGCGCAGCCGCGGCTACCCGTTCCCGCGAGATCGCCACCAGGACAGCAGTTCTGCGGTCGCCTCGTCGGGATCCAACGGTCCCCGCTCCAGCCGCAGCTCCTTCAGGAACCGCCACGCCTCCCCGACCTGAGGGCCGACCGGGATGCCCAGGATCTCCATGATCTGGTTGCCGTCCAGATCGGGGCGCACCCGGGCCAGGTCTTCCTGGGCGGCCAGCTCGGCGATGCGCACCTCGAGCCGGTCATAGCTTGCCTGCAGCCGGGCGGCCCGGCGCTTGTTGCGGGTGGTGCAGTCGGCGCGCACCAGTTTGTGCAGCCGCGGCAGCAGCGGCCCGGCATCGGTGACGTAGCGGCGCACCGCCGAATCGGTCCACTTGCCGTCGCCGTAGCCGTGGAATCGCAGATGCAGGTACACCAGCTGCGAGACGTCGTCGACCATCCGCTTCGAATACTTCCAGGCGCGCAAGCGTTTTCGGACCATCTTGGCACCGACCACCTCGTGGTGGTGAAAGCTCACGCCGCCGTTGGGCTCGTGGCGTCGGGTGGCGGGCTTGCCGATGTCGTGCAGCAGCGCGGCCCAGCGCAGCACCAGATCCGGGCCGTCGCCTTCGAGGGCGATCGCCTGACGCAACACGGTCAGCGAGTGCTGGTAGACGTCCTTGTGCTGGTGGTGTTCGTCGATGGCCATCTTCATGCCGCCGATCTCGGGCAGCACCACCTCACCCATTCCGCTGTGCACCAGCAGATCGATCCCGGCCACCGGATCGTCGCCGAGCACCAGCTTTTCCAGCTCGGCGGCGACCCGTTCCGCACTGATGCGGGCCAGCTGCGGAGCCATCCGCTCGATCGCTTCACGCACCCGCGGCGCGACGGTGAAGCCGAGCTGCGACACGAACCGGGCCGCGCGCAGCATCCGCAACGGATCGTCGCCGAACGACTCCTCCGGTGTGGCCGGGGTGTCCAGCACCCGCTGGCGCAGCGCCGCCAATCCGCCCAGCGGGTCCAGGAATTCGCACGGCCCGTCGGGCGTGATCCGCACCGCCATCGCGTTGGCCGTGAAATCGCGGCGCACCAGGTCGTCTTCGAGGCGATTGCCGAAGCGCACCTGGGGGTTTCGCGACACCTGGTTGTAGGTGTCGGCGCGGAACGTGGTGATCTCCAGGCGGCGGTCGCCCTTGCCGACCCCGACGGTGCCGAACTCGATTCCGGTGTCCCACAGGTTGTCGGCCCACCGCCGCAGGATTTTCTGCACCTGCTCGGGGCGCGCGTCGGTGGTGAAGTCCAGGTCGGGGCTCAAC
Source organism: Mycobacterium lepraemurium (assembly GCA_002291465.1). GTDB lineage: Bacteria > Actinomycetota > Actinomycetes > Mycobacteriales > Mycobacteriaceae > Mycobacterium > Mycobacterium avium. The sequence continues at coordinate 4,029,786 of CP021238.1, forward strand.
CGGCCCAGCAGGGCATCGCGCACCGAACCGCCGACGAGGTAGAGCTGGTGGCCCGCGGCGTCGAACGCAGAACCCAGCTCGCGCAGCATCGGCGCATGCTTGTTGAGCGCGACCGCGGCGGCGGTCAGCAGCTCGGCATCCTGGGCGGCGTCAGGCACGTTCGATCAGCCTAGTCGGACCTGCACCAAAAGCCGGTGTGAGAAGCCTCGCACGGGATCAATGGTGAATCAACCCGGCGCGGAGCGTCAGTAGCCTTACGCGCAGCGAGAAGGGTGAACGGCGGGACGTTGCGGTGCATCTCCGATACATAAGCAAGGCCGCACTGATTATGTTCGCGGGCGGAGACCCGTGGAAGATCAACGCCACACTGCAGAGCGGCCGGCCGGCCCAGATCTCGAACCTTGCAAAAGCGTTTCATGACGCCGGACGATCCACGGGAGAAGCCGAAGCCGCGTTCAACCTGGCGCGGGGTCGCTTCGAGCAGGCTTGGACACACGAGAACGGCGGGAATCCGATCAACGGCTCGGCCGAGGTTCAACGGACCACGACCTCACTCGGGGTACAAGCAACTCAATTATCGAAAATCGGAGCCGATCTGGAGAAGGTCGCGGCCGCACTGGCCGAGGCGCAACGATCGGGAAGGGGCGAGATTTCCTCGCTCGAAGTCGCGCTGCAAGATCTCGACGATCAAGTCGGTGAGGCGGTCGAGCTGGAGAAGAACCCTCAGTTGACGGCTTCGGAGAGGCAGTTGCTGGATCACTACATCGACGGACTCGAGAAGCATGCGATCGATGACACCAAGGCATCAGTAGGCAATCTGACGCGAATCCGCGATCAATATTCTCAGCAGCTGCACGCTTCTATGGCCAACCTGCGTAATCAGGACGGGTACGCCCCGCCAATCCAGGCATTTGACGGCGACGTTCCGGAATCGCCCCCGCAGGACCAACGTCGTCACAACCAGATCGAGGCCTTCAAACAGGTTTTGGCCGTGAACCACCTTCGGCCGCAGACTGGGAGACCGCTGCCGCGCTGGATTCGCAGACTTATGGCTCCAAGTTCAACGGCGCCAAATCGGAGATCTGGGTGGTCAGGATCCGCCCGGTACCCGGGCAGGGAGTGGTCCGTGTCTCGCAGTGGATCGAACAACGCGATGTAAGAAGCTTTCCGCCCTGGAAACGAGATCTTGGGAACACCGCGGGGCCAATTCAAATTTCGGCCCAGAGGACACCAAAGTAACCACATACATCGACTACGAAAATGGCATCGTTGTCTTGAGGTAGAATCCTTCCGTCGAAGAAAATTCGACAGGCGGGCCAGGCCCCGTGAAAGTCGGCATTCCGAAAGGCAGCGTGCCGCAGCTTCCCGATGGATCGGTCCGGATTAAGTACGCCGCCGGCAATCTTTTCGCGCCAGGCATCTCCGCCGATCCCAAGGGACCCCTTATGGACCACACGGTGACGGTCAACGGTGACCTGGTCTTCACCCCAGGGCCGGAAGGTGTGCAGGTGAATGGCACGCGCAGCAATTACCCCTCCTTGGCGGTGTATCAAGATCGGCCAGGCTGCACGCCGCACACGGTGCTTATCGACCCGGCGCGATCCGGCAGCTCAGACGGACCCCTGTTGAATTTGCCCCGGCACCACGACGTAGGTCCGCTCGGCGGTAAGGCGTTCGCGCCGTTCGACACCGGCCGATGGAATCCAAAGTACGATGTGCCGCCTCCCCTACCTGCCACCGACTTTGGCCCAGTCACCGACATCCCTTCTGTGCCCCCTTTGCCCACAGGCAGTGCAGTTCCGGCTTGATCACGAAGTGAGGACGACTAGTTATGCGGTCTTCGGCTCGCAAGCCATTCTTTGATGCTGAGGCATGGCGAATAGCGACTGCATCTGCACCATTTGTCGTGCAAGGTGTCTTGGCGTTGCTGATGCTCACCTTATGGCTGTTGGGTGAGGGGCCGTTCAAAACGCATGGTGCGTACGCGGGCGAACGCGCCTGGATGGTGACTGCGTCGCTGATCGCCTCGGCGGTGTCATTGTCGATCAGCGTCGCACTGGCGTGGACGCCGTCCTCACGACGTCGCAGTATCTCGCTCGGCCTCGCCGGCTGTTCCGCTCTTGTACTCGTCGGCGGCGTCCTTTACGCCTACCTGACCATGCGATGAAAGGGGTGTGCCGGTGGATGGAGCGCCTTCTTCCCAATTGAATGGCCGTTACGGGCCGCTCGGTTTTCTCGTCGCCCTCGTGCATATCCTCGTGATTGACTTTGCAACTTGGCTTTTCATGCCCTGGCTGATCTTGGTTCTTCTTGCGGTACCTGTATTGCTTGCGCATGCGGGAATTGGTGCCTTCATTGCGCGGGGCCGCGGCAAGACCGGCCAGATCGGCCGCGGGATGCTTTGCGGTAGCGTCTCGGCGCCGTTGTCGGTATTAATCTTTGTTCCAGTCTGGCTCATTGCCCAAGCGATCGGCCCGATCTGACCAGACGCCTTCCGCCGCGTCCTCCCGCGTCCACCCAGCGGCGAGTATGTCCAGGAGAACATGCCGTGCCAGCTATTATCGCTTGGGTGTCGGACGGCGAACAAGGCAAACCACGTCGGCGCCGGGGGCGGCGCCGCGGCCGTGGTGCTGCAACGTCGTCGGAGAAACAGACCAGCGGTCAACTGACCGGCGACTCGACCGCCACCAAGACCCGCCGATCCCGTCCCGCTCGCCGCGGACCGGATCGGCTGCGCACCGTGCACGAAACCTCCGCCGGCGGCCTGGTCATCGACGGCCTGGACGGGCCGCGCGAATCGCAGGTCGCCGCCCTGATCGGGCGCATCGACCGGCGCGGCCGCATGCTGTGGTCGCTGCCCAAAGGGCACATCGAGCTCGGTGAGACCGCCGAACAGACCGCGATCAGGGAAGTAGCTGAAGAGACCGGCATCCAGGGCAGCGTGCTGGCCGCGCTGGGCCGCATCGACTACTGGTTCGTCACCGACGGCTGGCGCGTGCATAAGACCGTGCACCACTATCTAATGCGCTTCTCCGGCGGGGAACTCTCCGACGAGGACCTCGAGGTCGCCGAGGTCGCCTGGGTGCCGATGCGCGAGCTGCCGTCCCGGCTGGCCTACGCCGACGAACGCCGGCTGGCCCGGGTCGCCGACGAGCTGATCGACAAGCTGCAAAGCGACGGCCCGGCCGCGCTCCCGCCGCTGCCGCCCAGCTCCCCGCGCCGCCGCCCGCAGACGCATTCCCGGACACGGCATTCGGAGACGCGACATTCGGACAAACCGGCCCCCGGCCGGAAGAACGGCCACGGACCGGGGCCGTGACGGCGCCGCGTTTGTGTTGGGCCGGCTGGTTGCGCATCGCCGCCGTGCTCGGCGTCCTGGCCGGGCTAGCGGTTCTCACCGGGCCGGTGACACCGCGCGCGGTCGCCGGCGAGCCGGGTGTGACGCCGTTCGTCCGGGTGCGCATCGACCAGGTCACCCCCGACGTCGTCACCACCACCAGCCCGCCCGTCGTCACGGTCAGCGGCACGGTGACCAACATCGGCGACCGGCTCGTCCGCAACGTCATGGTCCGCCTCGAGCACGCCGGCCCGGTCACCGCGTCGGCGGGTTTGCGCACCAGCCTGGACGGCGACACCGACCAGTACCAGGCCGCCGCCGACTTTCTCACCGTCGCACCCGAACTGCAGCGCGGGCAGGAGGTCAGCTTCACCCTGTCGGCGCCGCTGCGCGCGCTGACCAAGCAGTCGCTGGGGGTCGAGAAGCCCGGTATCTATCCCGTCCTGGTCAACGTCAACGGCACGCCCGACTACGGCGCGCCCGCGCGGCTGGACAACGCGCGCTTCCTGCTGCCCGTGGTGGGGGTGCCGCCGGACCGCGCCGACGACCTCGGCTCGGCCGTCGCACCCGACACCTCCAAACCGGTGGGGATCACCATGCTGTGGCCGCTGGCCGACCGGCCCCGGCTGGCCCCCGGCGTGCCGGGCGGCACCATCCCCGTCCGCCTGGTCGACGACGACCTGGCCAACTCGCTGGCCAGCGGTGGCCGGCTCGACATCCTGTTGGCCGCGGCCGAGGTCGCCACCAGCCACGACGTCGACCCCGACGGCGCCGTCGGCCGCGCGCTGTGCCTGGCAGTCGACCCGGATCTGCTGGTCACCGTCAACGCCATGACCGCGGGCTACGTCGTCTCCGACTCCCCCGACGGGCCGGCCCGACCGCCCGGCACCCCCACCCACCCGGGCACCGGGCAGGCCACCGCGACCGAATGGCTCAACCGGCTGCGGGCGCTGGCGCACCGCACCTGCGTGGCCCCGCTGCCCTACGCGCAGGCCGACCTCGATGCCCTGCAGCGCGTCAATGCCCCGGGCCTCAGCAACACCGCCCTCACCAGCGTCAACAGCATCGTCGACAAGATCCTGGACGTCCCCTCCACCCGCGGCGCCGCGCTGATGCCCAACGGGCGGCTGACCGGCTGGGCGGTCAAACTGCTCGGCGCCAGCCAGACCACCGTCGCGGTCACCGCCGCCGACCTGTCGGCCGGCGACGCCCAGGGCTCCTCGGAGACCAGCGTCGACACCGCGCCGCGGCGGGTGTCCCCGCAGGTCGTGGCGGTGCCGTTCGACCCGGCCGTCGGGGCCGCGCTGGCCGGCGCCGGCGTCAACCCCGAAGTGCCGACCTACCTCGACTCGTCGCTCACCGTTCGGCTGGCGCACGATTCGGTGACCGCCCGCCGCCAGGACGCGCTGGGCTCCATGTTCTGGCACGCGCTGCGCCACGACGACACACCCCGCACCCAGCTCCTGGTCCCCCCGGCGACCTGGAATCTGCAGGCCGACGATGCGCAGGTGATATTGACCGCGCTGACCACCAGCATCCGCTCCGGTCTGGCGGTGCCGCGCCCGCTGCCGGCGGTGATCGGCGAAGCCAACCAGGCCGCACAAACCGGCGCCCCACCAGCGAACGAGGTCAGCGCGGACGGCTCGGCCCTCGGGCAGTTCAACGACGACGTCACCGGCGCGATCACAGGTCAGGTCGGCCGGCTGTGGGGGCTGACGTCGGCGCTGATGACCGACGACCGCACCGGGCTGACCGGCGTGCAGTACACCGCGCCGCTGCGCGAGGACATGCTGCGCGCGCTGAGCCAATCCGAACCGCCGGACAGCCGTAACGGGCTGGCCCAGCAGCGGCTGGCGGTGGTCGGCAAGACGATCAACGACCTGTTCGGCGCCGTGACGATCGTCAACCCGGGCGGCTCCTACACCCTGGCCACCGAGCACAGTCCGCTGCCGCTGGCGCTGCACAACGGCCTGGCCGTGCCGATCCGGGTGCGGGTGCACGTGGACGCCCCGCCCGGCATGAACGTCACCGACGTCGGAGTGATCGAGCTGCCGCCGGGGTACCTGCCGCTGCGGATCCCGATCGAGGTGAACTTCACCCAGCGGGTCGCGGTCGACGTGACCTTGCGGACCGCCGACGGGATGCGGCTGGGCGAGCCGGTGCGGTTGTCGGTGCACTCCAACGCCTACGGCAAGGTGCTGTTCGCCATCACCCTGTCCGCCGCGGCAGTGCTGGTGCTGCTGGCGGGCCGGCGGCTGTGGCACCGCTTCCGCGGCCAGCCCGATCGCGCCGACCTGGACCGCCCCGATCCCCCCGAGGCCCGGCACGCCAACCCGCGCGTCGAACAAGAGCACCGCGTATGAACCCCGCCTACCGGCAGGCCGCACCTCACCACCGCCGCCTGCCCGAGCCGCCGCGGCGTCCCCGCATGCCGGGCTCCCCGCCGACCGGGCCGCTGCCACCCGTCCCCGCCGGAATCGACCGGCGCCGCCCGGAGCTGTCGGACTCGGCGCTGGTGTCGCGGTCGTGGGCGATGGCGTTCGCAACGTTGGTCAGCCGTCTCACCGGCTTCGCCCGGGTGGTGCTGCTGGCCGCGATCCTGGGCGCGGCACTGTCCAGTGCGTTCTCGGTGGCCAATCAGCTGCCCAACCTGGTGGCGGCCCTGGTGCTGGAGGCGACGTTCACCGCGATCTTCGTGCCGGTGCTGGCCCGCGCCGAGCAGAGCGACCCCGACGGCGGCGCGGCGTTCGTGCGGCGCCTGGTCACGCTGACGGCCGCGCTGCTGATCGTCGCGACGGCGCTGTCGGTGTCGGCGGCCCCGCTGCTGGTACGGCTGATGCTGGGCCGCGCCCCGCAGGTCAACGAGCCGCTCACCGTCGCCTTCGCCTACCTGCTGCTGCCCCAGGTCCTGGCCTACGGGCTCGCTTCAGTGTTCATGGCAATCCTGAACACCCGCAACGTGTTTGGGTCGACAGCGTGGGCGCCGGTGGTCAACAACGTCGTCGCCCTCGCCACCCTGGCGGTGTACGCGCTGGTGCCCGGCGAGCTGTCGGTGGAGCCTGTGCGGATGGGCAACGTCAAGCTGCTGGTGCTGGCCGTCGGCACCACGCTGGGCGTGTTCGCCCAGACCGGGGTGCTGCTGGTGGCGCTGCGCCGCCAGCACGTGGACCTGCGTCCGCTGTGGGGAATCGACCAGCGGCTCAAGCGATTCGGCACCATGGCCGCCGCCATGGTGCTCTACGTGCTGATCAGCCAGCTCGGCCTGGTGGTCGGAAACCAGATCGCCAGTACCGCAGCCGCTTCCGGCCCGGCGATCTACAACTACACCTGGCTGGTGCTGATGCTGCCGTTCGGCATGATCGGCGTGACGGTGCTGACCGTGGTGATGCCGCGGCTGAGCCGCAACGCCGCCGCCGACGACACCCGGGCCGTGCTGGCCGACCTGTCGCTGGCCACCCGGCTGACCCTGATCACGCTGATCCCGATCGTCGCGTTCATGACCGTCGGCGGCCCCGCGATGGGCAGCGCACTGTTCGCCTACGGCCACTTCGGCGACGTCGATGCCGGCTACCTGGGCGCCGCGATCGCCCTGTCCGCGTTCACCCTGATCTCTTACGGCCTGGTGCTGCTGCAGCTGCGGGTGTTCTACGCCCGCGAACAGCCCTGGACCCCGATCGTGATCATCCTGGTCATCACGGCGGTCAAGATCCTCGGCTCGGTGCTGGCGCCGCACCTCACCGGCGACCCCAAGCTGGTGGCCGGCTTCCTCGGTCTGGCCAACGGCGTCGGCTTCCTGGCCGGCGCGGTCATCGGCTACGTCCTGCTGCGCCGCACACTGCTGCCGGGCGGCGGCCACCTGATCGGGGTCGGCGAGGTGCGCACCATCCTGGTCACGCTGACCGCCGCCATGCTGGCCGGACTGGTCGCGCACGTGGCCGACCGGCTGCTGGGGCTGGGCGCGCTGACGGCGCACAGCGGCGGCGCCGGCTCGCTGCTGCGCCTGCTGGTGCTGGTGCTCATCATGGTGCCGATCACGGCCGCGGTGATGCTGCGCGCGCAGGTTCCCGAAGCCCGGGCCGCCCTGGACGCCGTCCGCTCCCGCATCACGGGCCGGGGACCGCGGCCCCGCAAACCCGCTGCGCCGGATCGATCGTCTCACCGGCGCCCGGTCACGTACCCTGAGCAGAGGAATTCGTCCCCGCCTGGGGTAAATGCGGTCCAGGAGCCGCTCCGGCGCAGGCCTCCGGAGCGGGCAAACCGAGCCCGGCTAGTGAAAGGACCGGAGGTGACCGACCGCCCGATGGAGAGCGCCGCATTCAGCGCCGGGCCCGGCACGGGGTCGGGTGCTCCGCGGCCGGTCGCCGACGACTTCCAACCCGACATTCCCGCCGACCAGCCCGACCGCCCCCGCAAGGCCGACCCGCGGCTCGCCGACCAGAAAAACGGCGACGCGGGGACCCGCCGCGGCCCGTTCGCCGTGCCCCACGAGCACGCCGCCGACTCGTCGGCCGACGACGTCCACCTGGTCCCCGGCGCCCGCATCGCCGGCGGCCGGTATCGGTTGCTGGTGTTCCACGACGGCGCCCCGCCGCTGCAGTTCTGGCAGGCCCTCGACACCGCCCTGGACCGGCGGGTGGCGCTGACCTTCGTCGACCCCGACCGCGCCCTGCCCGACGAGGTGCTGCAGGAGATCCTGTCCCGCACGCTGCGGCTCAGCCGCATCGACAAGCCTGGCATCGCCCGGGTGCTCGACGTGGTGCACACCGGCTCCGGCGGCCTGGTGGTCTCGGAGTGGATCCGCGGCGGATCACTGCAGGAGGTCGCCGACACCGCGCCGTCACCGGTGGGCGCCGTGCGGGCCATGCAGTCGCTGGCCGCCGCCGCCGACGCGGCGCACCGCGCCGGTGTCGCCCTGTCGATCGACCACCCGAGCCGGGTGCGGGTCAGCATCGAAGGCAACGTGGTGCTGGCCTACCCGGCGACCATGCCCGACGCCAACCCGCAAGACGACATCCGCGGCATCGGGGCCGCGCTGTATGCGCTGCTGGTCAATCGGTGGCCGCTGGCCGAGAGCGGGGTGCGCAGCGGGCTCGCACCGGCCGAACGCGACTCCTCGGGCAACCCCGTCGAACCGATGGCCATCGACCGCGACATCCCCTTCCAGATCTCCGCGGTCGCCGTCCGCGCAGTCCAGGATGACGGCGGAATCCGCAGTGCCTCAACACTTTTGAACCTGCTTCAGCAGGCCACCGCGGTCGCCGACCGCACCGAGGTGCTCGGGCCGATCGACGATTCGCCCTCGCCGGCGACGGCGCTCATCTCGCCCGGGAACGATCCGGCGACCTTCGCGCGGCGTCGGCGCAACGTGCTCATCGGGGTGGGCGCCGGCCTGGCCGTCCTCGTCGCGGCGCTGCTGGTGCTGGCGTCGATCGTGAGCAAGATCTTCGGCAACGTCGGTGGCGGCCTCAACAAGGACGAGCTGGGCCTCAACGGGCCCTCGTCGTCCACGTCGGCGCCGCAGACCACCACGTCCACGGCCGCCGGCAGCGTCGTCAAACCCACTCGGGCCAGCGTCTTCTCTCCCGACGGCGACGCCGACAACCCAGGCACCGCCGGCCAGGCGATCGACGGCGATCCCTCCACCGCCTGGGCGACCGAGGTCTACACCGACGCCGTGCCGTTCCCCGGTTTCAAACTGGGCGAGGGCCTGTTCCTGCAGCTGCCCAGCCCGACCGTGGTCGGCCAGGTCAGCATCGACACCCCTGGCACCGGGACCAAGGTGGAGATCCGGGCCGCATCGTCCCCGACACCGGCCAGCCTCAACGACACGACCGTGCTGGCCCCGGCCTTCACCCTCAAGCCGGGCCACAACGTCATCCCGGTGCGGGCCGGTTCGCCGACGTCGAATCTGCTGGTGTGGATCTCGACGCTGGGCACCACCAACGGCAAGAGCCAAGCCGGATTTTCCGAGATCACGGTCCACGCCGCGTCCTGAATCCCGGCGCGTCGCAAGCACTCACATGAGCGCCGGCGAGTGAAGTGCCGCGGGATACCCGATTGGTTACTGTCCGGCCGTGGGATTCGGAAGAAACGGCAACGGTGACCGCAGCGACGCCGAGCTGCTGGCAGCCCACGTGGCCGGCGACCGGTACGCCTTCGGCGAGCTTTTCGTCCGGCATCAGCGCCACCTGCACCGGCTGGCCCGGCTCACCACCCGCAGCCTCGAGGACGCCGAAGACGCCCTGCAGGACGCCATACTCTCGGCACACCGCGGCGCGGGCGCGTTCCGGCATGACGCGGCCGTCGGCAGCTGGCTGCACCGCATCGTGGTGAACGCCTGCCTGGACCGGCTGCGCCGCACCAAGGCCCACCCGACGGTCCCGCTGGAAGACATCTATCCGGTCGCCGATCGCACAGCCCAGGTGGAGGCGACGCTGGCGGTGCAGCGCGCCCTGATGCGGCTGCCGATCGAACAACGCGCGGCGATCGTCACCGTCGACATACAGGGCTATTCGGTGGCCGACACCGCGCGGCTGCTCGGCGTTGCCGAGGGCACCGTCAAGAGCCGGTGCGCGCCCGGGTGCGGCTCGCCGAACTGCTGGGCTATCTCGATGCCGGGGCCCACGCCGCTGCCGAGGGCGCCGCCGGCCAGGCCTGACGGCGGCCCCGCACCAGCCGTCCGTGGCGATCGGTGCGGCCATGACGGACACTGGGTCTGATGGTTACAGCGGGCAACGACGCGGCGGATCACCGCAACGCGGAATCCGACCCTCCGCTGACCGCCGAGCTGCTCGCCGCCCTGCAGGCCGGCGTGCTCGACGACGCGGCCTCCGCCCGGGTCCGCCGACGAGTCCGCGCCGATCCGCACGCCGCCGAGATGCTCGACGCGTTGAACCGGGCTCGCCGCGAGGTCGCCGCCCGCGGCGCCCAACCGGCCTCGCCCCCCGCCCCTCCCCCGCAGGTCACCGCCCGCATCGCCGCGGCGCTGCGCTCCGCCGAACCCGTCGGGCCCACCCCGCGGGCCGCTCATTCGGTCCGCCCGCCGCCGCGCCCGGCCCGCACCATCGCGGCGGTCGCCGGGTTGGGCGCGGCGCTGGCCGCGATCGGCGTCGGCGCCGTGGCGCTGCTGCGCACGCCCGCGCCCGCCCCCAGCACCCCCACCGACATCGAGCACATCACGGTGTCGACGCCGCCGATGCAGATCCCGCTCTCGCGCGCCGAGATCCTTGGCCTGCTCGACCGCAGCCCCGACTTCGGGCCGCTCAGCGACCCGGCCCGGCGCGCGTCGTGCCTGACCGGCCTGGGCTACCCGGCGTCGACGCCGGTGCTGGGGGCGCGGCCGGTCGCCATCAACGCCCGCCCCGGCGTGGTCCTGGTGATCCCCGGCGACAGCCCGCACGTGCTGGCCGTCTACGCGGTCTCGCCGAACTGCAGAGCCGCCGACACCGGGCTGTTGGCCAACACCGAAGTGCCCCGCCCCTAATATGGTGCAAGGGGTGCCGGCCGTGTTGCTCGCGACAGCGGGGAACAGCCATCCCTGCCCTGGCGTTTATACCGATCCAGAGACCATCGCTCGAAAGGTTTTCATGACCGCCGACACTGTCCACGACGTGATCATCATTGGTTCGGGTCCCGCAGGCTACACCGCCGCGTTGTACACCGCGCGGGCGCAGCTGGCGCCGGTGGTGTTCGAGGGGGCCCCGTTCGGTGGGGCGTTGATGACCACCACCGAGGTGGAGAACTACCCCGGTTTCCGCGACGGGATCACGGGCCCGGAGTTGATGGATCAGATGCGTGGGCAGGCGCTGCGCTTCGGCGCCGACCTGCGGATGGAAGACGTCGAGTCGGTGTCGCTGACCGGTCCGGTCAAGTCGGTGACGACGGCCGAGGGTGAGACGGTGCGGGCGTGGGCGGTGATCCTGGCCATGGGCGCCGCCGCGCGGTATCTCAGCGTGCCCGGCGAGCAGGACCTGCTGGGCCGCGGTGTCAGTTCGTGTGCGACGTGCGACGGGTTCTTCTTCAAGGACCAGGACATCGCGGTCATCGGGGGCGGGGATTCGGCGATGGAGGAGGCCACGTTCTTGACGCGGTTCGCCCGCAGCGTCACGCTGGTGCACCGCCGCGAGGAGTTCCGGGCGTCGCGGATCATGCTGGAGCGGGCCCGCACCAACGACAAGATCACCATTGTGGCCAACAAGACGGTCGAGGCGGTGGAGGGCTCGGAGACGGTGACGGGTTTGCGGTTGCGCGACACGGTCACAGGCGAGACGTCGCCGTTGGCGGTCACCGGGGTGTTCGTGGCGATCGGTCACGACCCACGTTCGGAGCTGGTGCGCGACGTGCTGGACACCGACCCCGACGGCTATGTGTTGGTGCAGGGCCACACCACGGCCACCTCGATTCCGGGGGTCTTCGCCGCCGGGGACCTGGTGGACCGCACCTACCGTCAGGCCGTCACCGCCGCCGGCAGCGGTTGCGCGGCGGCCATCGACGCCGAACGTTGGCTCGCCGAACACGCCGAGTCCAGTGCGGCTGCGCAAGGCGATACCACCGAATTCCCGGGCAGTACCGACACATTGATTGGAGCACCGCAATGACCGACGCCGAAAAGGCCGGCGCCACAATAGAAGTCTCCGACGCATCGTTTTCCACCGATGTGTTGGTCAGCAATAAGCCTGTGCTGGTTGACTTTTGGGCGACATGGTGTGGTCCTTGCAAAATGGTTGCGCCGGTGCTCGAGGAAATCGCCAGCGAGCGCGGCAATCACCTCACCGTCGCCAAGCTCGACGTCGACGCCAACCCGGAAACCGCCCAGAACTTCCAGGTGGTCTCCATTCCCACCCTGATTCTGTTCAAGGACGGCCAGCCCGTGAAGCGGATCGTCGGCGCCAAGGGTAAGGCGGCGCTGCTGCGTGAGCTCTCCGACGCGGTTCCCAACCTCGGCTGATCTTCTTTTCATTTGGTTGCACCACGCCCCGCGGATGGCCTGGGGTTTCCCGAATTCACGAAGCGTCTGCGACAATACGGCTAGCTGTTGCCGCTATACGAGCCTGTCAGTTTGTCCCGGGAGGGCCCTTGGTATGTCGAGTCCGCGCCGCGAATACGGCGCCGCGCTGCGCTGTGGTGACCGCAGCGCTGCTGTGACCGAGATCCGGGCCACGCTCGCCTCGTTAGGGCTGCTGGCCAGCGCCGATGAGGATCTCAGCACCGGCCGGCACGTTGCCCTGGAACTCTTCGACGCCGAGCTCGACCAGGCCGTCCGCGCCTTTCAACAGCATCGCGGCCTGCTGGTGGACGGTATCGTCGGGGAAGCGACCTACCGGGCGCTCAAGGAGGCGTCCTACCGGCTCGGCGCCCGCACGCTGTATCACCAATTCGGCGCCCCGCTTTACGGCGACGACGTCGCGACGTTGCAGACCCGGCTGCAGGATCTCGGTTTCTACACCGGCTTGGTCGACGGCTACTTCGGGTTGCAGACCCACAACGCTTTGATGTCGTATCAGCGTGAGTACGGGCTGTCCGCCGACGGCATCTGCGGCCCGGAAACGTTGCGCTCGTTGTATTTTCTGAGTTCGCGGGTCACCGGGGGATCGCCGCACGCGCTGCGCGAGGAGGAGCTGGTCCGCCGATCGGGCCCCAAACTGTCCGGCAAGCGAATCATCATCGACCCGGGCCGCGGCGGCGCCGACCACGGCATGATCATGCAGGGTCCGTCCGGCCCGATCAGCGAAGCAGATGTGTTGTGGGACTTGGCAAGCCGGCTCGAGGGCCGGATGACCGTGATCGGCATGGAGACCTTCCTGTCGCGGCCTGTCAACCGCAGCCCGCTGGACGCCGAACGCGCGGTCACCGCCAACGATGTCGGCGCCGACCTGATGATCAGCCTGCGCTGCGAAGCTCAAAAAAGCCCCGCCGCCAACGGGGTGGCGTCCTTTCACTTCGGCACCTCGCACGGCTCGGTATCCACCATCGGTCGCAACCTCGCCGACTTCATCCAACGAGAAGTTGTGGCCCGCACCGGTTTACGGGACTGCCGCACGCACGGCCGGACGTGGGATCTGCTGCGGCTGACCCGCATGCCCACGGTTCAGGTCGACGTCGGCTACGTCACCAACCCGCACGACCGCGCGATGCTGGTGTCCACCCAGACCCGCGATGCGATCGCCGAGGGAATCCTCGCCGCGGTCAAGCGGCTCTATCTGTTGGGCAAAAACGACCGTCCCACAGGCACATTCACTTTCGCCGAGTTGCTGGCCCACGAATTGTCGGTGGAGCGCACCAGCCAGATGGGCGGTTCCTGAACCACACCGGCCACTAGTCGGGCAGGGCGGTTTCAATGCGTTCGCCGGCGTGGACGCGGCCCCGACCGGCTGCTCGAGACGGGCGCTCTCCAGCAGACGCTCCAGCGCCGCCTCGACTTCGGCCTTCCACCCAAGACCCTTGTCGAGCTCGAGCCGTAACCGCGGGAAGTACGTATGTGGCGCTACCACAACGAATCCCGCGTCTTTGAGGAACTCCGCGTCCATCACGCAGTGGTCCACCGAGCAATCACCGACGGCCTCCAACACCGGACGTAGATCGGGACCCACCAGCCGCGGATCCTGCAGTTCCGACGCCGCCGGGGTGCGGCCGAACGCCTCGAGGGCGCGCACCCCACGGCGAACCAGTTCGTCGATCACCCGGGCGAGCAACGCGTGCGGCAGGTCGTCGGCAGCGGGCCCGGGTTCGATTCCCATGGCCGTCAACAGCACCGCGTCCGCGGACACCGGTCCGGTCGAAAAACGTTGGGCCCGCGGCACCGCTCGCGGCGGGGCATAGAACACATAGCCCAAGCATGGCGGCTCGGCTTGGCTTCGCTCGTCGGGGATCGCCGTCGCCACCTGACCGCAGCACCCCCACTCCAGCATCACCATCGACAGCCACGCTTCCTTTTCGAACTCGGCGTCGGCGAGGTGGTCGTGGTTACCGAGGACGGCGGGATCGACCTCCCAGAAGACGCACCGGCGGGCGTGTTTGGGAAGCTGCTCGAAGGCCTCGAGCCGCAGCGGCGTGATTCGGGCGGACACTAGCCTCCTGGCTCCTGTGCGGTACTGCAGCGATCTGCACCGGCAACCCCTCCAGGATAGGAGAGGTGGCGATGATCGGGCTAGCTTTGGCCCGGCCGCCCGGCCCGGCGCCGGCGGGCCGGGCGGCCGGAACGGATCAGCCCCTATCGGATTTCGAAATTTGTTGGTGCACATGCTATTTTGCCGAGCCACCCGGCGCCGGCCGGGCGGATTCGGGCCCGCACCGGTCGCGGCGTCACAGTGACGTAATTACACCGGGTCCTAAGTCACGGCTTCGGCGGGGCCATCACGTCGATGATTCGCTGCAGATCGTCCACCGACCCGAACTCGACCACGATCTTGCCCTTGCGTTTGCCCAGACTGACCGTGACCCGCGTGTCGAAGGCCGTGGAGAGCCGGTCAGCAACGTCCTGCAAGCCAGGCATCTGGATCGGCTTGCGCCGCGGCGGCGAGGGCGTCGTCGTGCCGGCCCGGTTGGCCAGGGTGACCGCCTCCTCGGTGGCGCGCACCGACAGACCCTCGGCGACGATCCGGGTGGCGAGCTCCTCCTGCGTCTCGGGGCCGGCTTCCAGCGACAGTAGCGCCCGGGCGTGACCGGCGGACAGCACCCCGGCGGCCACGCGCCGCTGCACCGCGATCGGCAACTTGAGCAAACGGATCATGTTGGTGATCAGCGACCGGGACCGGCCGATGCGGGCGGCGAGTTCGTCGTGGGTGACGCCGAATTCGTCAAGCAGTTGTTGGTAGGCGGCCGCCTCTTCCAACGGGTTCAACTGCACCCGGTGGATGTTTTCCAACAACGCGTCGCGCAGCAGGTTGTCGTCACCCGTCTCACGCACGATGGCGGGAATGGTGGCCAGCCCGGCCTCCTGGGCCGCGCGCCAGCGCCGTTCCCCCATCACGATCTGGTAGAGGGCGCCGCTCGCCGACCCCTTGATGGCCCGCACCACGATCGGCTGCAAGAGGCCGAACTCGCGGATGGAGTGCACCAGTTCGGCGAGCGCCTCCTCGTCGAAGACCTGCCGCGGCTGGCGGGGGTTGCGCTCGATGTCGGCCGGCGAGATCTCGCGGTAGACCGCGCCCACGGGCGACGCCTCCTGCGGCGCCGGTCCCCCGATCAACACGTCCGCGGCAGCGTCACCCATCCGCGGACCCAGCGTCGCCGGGCCGGCGTCGCCGTCGGCGGGGCCGGTGGGAATCAGCGAAGCCAGGCCCCGGCCGAGGCCGCCCTTCTTACGTAACGGCTGCGTCATGGTCGCCCCTTCACGGATGCCTTCACGGGTGGTGGTCAATCACGCTCGGCGAGTTCGCGGCTCGCATCGAGATAGCTCATCGCCCCGCGCGACCCGGGGTCGTAGTCGATGATGGTCATGCTGTAGCCGGGCGCCTCGGACACCTTGACGCTGCGCGGAATCACCGTCCGCAGCACCTTGCTGTCGAAGTAGCGGCGAACCTCTTCGGCCACCTGGTCCGCGAGCTTGGTGCGCCCGTCGTACATGGTCAGCACCACGGTGCTCACCTCAAGCTGCGGGTTGAGGTGGGCCTTCACCATCTCGATGTTGCGCATCAGCTGCGACACGCCCTCGAGGGCGTAGTACTCGCACTGGATCGGGATCATCACCTCCAGGGCGGCGACGAGCGCGTTGATGGTCAGCAGCCCGAGCGACGGTGGGCAGTCGATAAAGACGCAGTCGAAGTCGAGGTTGTCCAGATCGGCCAGCGCGGTCCGCAGCCGGTTCTCCCGCGCCACCATGCTCACCAACTCGATCTCGGCGCCGGCCAGGTCGATGGTCGCCGGGATGCAGAACAGTCGCTCGTTGTGCGGGCTCTGCCGCAAAGCGTCGTGCACCGACACCTCGCCGAGCAGGACCTCGTAGGACGACGGCCTACCCGACTGCCGGTCCGTGATCCCGAGCGCGGTGCTGGCGTTGCCCTGCGGGTCGAGGTCGATGACGAGGGTTTTGAGTCCCTGCAGGGCGAGCGCGGCGGCGAGGTTGACGGCGGTCGTCGTCTTGCCCACGCCGCCCTTCTGGTTCGCTACGGTGAAGACGCGGCGATGCTTGGGCCGGCGCAGCGGCGGATAGGTTGTGTGCAGGATCCGCATCGCGCGCTCGGCGGCGGCGCCGATCGGGGTGTCGAATTCGTCCGCTGTTTCACGTGAAACATTGGCCGGCGGCGGGGCCGGCGTGGTGGCGGTCGGCGGCGCCGCCGGGGATGCAACCGCCGATGCCCCCGGCGTGCCCGACGGGGCCCCCGGCCCAATGGGTGCCGCCGGGGTGTGCATCGCGCTCGGTGCGTCCGGCGCGGGCGTCGCCGAAGAAACCACCGGCCAATCTCCTGAAGAAGTCATCGGGTTCCGGCCTTCCGGGTCCGTGCCGACTTGGGGTGCGGCAGCTTTGCGCGTCGCGCTGAAACTACGGTTGCGGGGGGACGCAAATAGTTCGCGCCACATGTCACCACCCTGACATCAGCGGCGCCCGATGCTGTCATCACACGCCGATATCGGTCAACTTCCTCCGCCGCCCGCTCCCCCTTGATGGCGAGCATCCGGCCGTCGGGGAGTAGCAACGGCATACTCCACTTCGTCAGCTTGTCCAACGCTGCAACCGCTCGCGACACCGCTGCATCCCTCGCCCCGAACCGGTCCCGCACAGGCTGCTCTTCCGCGCGCCCACGGACCACCTCGACGGCTAACCCTAGTTCGTCAACGACCTCGGTGAGAAACTCGCTGCGTCGCAAGAGCGGCTCCAGCAATACCACCTCGAGATCGGGTCGCGCGATGGCCAACGGGATGCCGGGCAGCCCCGCCCCGCTGCCGATGTCGATGATCCGATCGCCGCGGCCCAGGAGTTCGGCGACCGCCACACTGTTGAGGATGTGGCGATCCCAGATGCGGTCAACTTCCCGCGGGCCGAGCAGGCCCCGCTCGACGCCCGCGGCGCCGAGGACTTCCGCAAACCGCTGCGCGGTCGCGAGGCGGGGGCCGAACAACGCCCCGGCAGACTCCGGTACGGCACCGAGCTCCGCGGCGGGTGGCACCTTCGCACCGCCCGCTGCCGGCCCGGCCGGACCGACATGTTTCACGTGAAACATCCCTTAGTTAGCGCGTGTACTTCAACGTTCGGACGGCCGCCACACGGCAGCGAACTACACCGCTGTAACTTCGGGCGGTCAGTCGTGCAGGACGACCACGCGTCGCGACGGCTCGACGCCCTCGCTTTCGCTGTGCACCCCGGGCACCGCCGCGACGGCGTCGTGCACGATCTTGCGCTCGAACGGGGTCATCGGCGCCAGCTCTTCGCGTTGCCCCGATTCGAGCACCCGCCGCGCCACCTTGTCGCCCAGTGCCGCCAGTTCCTCCCGGCGCCGCCGACGCCAGCTCGCGATGTCGAGCATCAGCCGGCTCCGCACTCCGGTCTTCTGGTACACGGCGAGCCGGGTGAGCTCCTGCAGCGCATCCAGAACCTCGCCGCCGCGGCCCACCAACTTGTTCAGGTCGTCGCTGCCGTCGATGCTCACCACAGCCCGGCTGCCCTCGACGTCCAAGTCGATGTCGCCGTCGAAGTCCAACAGGTCCAGCAGCTCCTCGAGGTAGTCGCCGGCGATCTCGCCCTCGGCGACCAACCGCTCCTCCAGATCGTCGGCCTCGCCGCCGTCGGCCGGTTCCGGCTCGGCGGGCGCTGCGGTGTCGAGTTCGGTCTCCACGTCGCGTTCGGTGGTGTCGGCGTCTGCCATGTCTTTATCTCCCTCATCCATGGGCTGCAGCCCAGTTAGGGTCACCCTGCCAGGGCGGCCCCGATAGCTTGTCCGCCCCGATCAGCGTTTGCGATTTTTCGGTCGCGCCCCGGGACGCGGGGTGCGGCTCGGCCCGTCGCTGCCCCCGCCGGCTTGCCCCTTGGTGGCGCGGGCGTCCGGCTGGGCCGCGTCGGCATCCACACCGTTGCCTGCGACCGCCTTGGGGCTGCGCTTCGGCTTGGCGCCCGGCGCCGGGGCATTGGCCGCGCGGCGCTGAATCGCTTCCTGCTTCTTGGCTTCGTCTTCCTTTTCGATCATGCCGAACACGTACTGCTGCTGACCGAACGTCCAGATGTTGTTGGCGAACCAGTACAGGATGATGGCCAACGGCAGGAACGGCCCACCAACCACCACGCCGAGCGGAAACACATACAGCGCAAGCTTGTTCATCATCGCCGTCTGCGGGTTGGCGGGCGCCTCCGGGCTTTGACGCGCCACCGACGCCCGGCTGTTGAAGTACGTCGCGGCGCCGGCCAGGGTCATCACCGGCAGGCCGACCGCGATCACCGCCGGGCGGCTGAAATACGTGAACGCGTCCAGCCCGGTACGCTGGGTCATGAACGCGCCGATCGGTGCGCCGAACAAGTTAGCGTCCAGGAAGTGCCCCACATCGGTCGGGGCGAAGACGTAGTTTCCGGTCAGCCGGTTCTGCACCACCGACAGGTGCGGTTGCCCAAAGCCCCCTGCGGTTCGGTTGAACGACCGCAACACGTGATACAGACCGAGGAACACCGGGATCTGCGCCAGCATCGGCAGACAGCCCAGGATCGGATTGAACCCGTGCTCGCGCTGCAGCTTCTGCATCTCCAACGCCATGCGCTGCCGGTCCTTGCCGTACTTCTTCTGCAGCGCCTTGATCTGCGGTTGCAGCTCCTGCATCTGCCGGGTGGTGCGGATCTGCCGCACGAACGGCTTGTACAGCAGCGCCCGCAGGGTGAACACCAAGAACATCACTGACAGCGCCCAGGCGAAGAAGTTCGACGGCCCGAGCATGGCGGCGAACAACTTGTACCAGACCCACATGATCCACGACACCGGGTAGTAGACGAAGTCGAGGCTGAAGAAATCAAACAAGAGATTCACTCTCCCCTCGCGTCACTCGGACCGCCCAAGCGTCGCTGGCATCTTGGCAATTCACCCGGCATCCGGGGCGCTCGGGGATCGGGTCCCAGCCACCCTGGTGCCATGGTCCGCACTTGGCGACTCTGGCCGCGGCCAGCCAACTCCCCCGGATCGGGCCGTACCCGTCCAGCGCGTCCACTGCGTACTGGCTGCAGGTCGGAACGAAGCGACAAGTCGCCGGACGTAGCGGCGACACCATATGCCGGTAGAGCTGAATCAGGAAAATCAGTCCGCGGGCGACGGTTCGGCCGGCGCCGCGAATGGCCGCGCGGGACCGCGCCGGTCCGGTCACGGCCCGGTTCCCGCCGGCATGCGCCGCAGGCACCGCTGCAGTTCCTGCGCCAGGCGCCCCGACGACACGGTCCGGCTGCCGGGCAGCGCGCGAATCACCAGCCGGTCGGATGGTTCGAGTTCGCCGAGCAGGGGCCGGGCCACGTGACGCAGCCGGCGGGCCACGCGGTGTCGTTGCACCGCCGTCCCAACGGCCTTCCTGACGACCAGCCCGACCCGGGGGCCCGCGGATCGGTCGTCAGGTTCGGAGTCGCGCCGGAAGTGGACGACGATGTCGGGCTGTGCCATGCGGGTTCCGTGCTTCACCGTCGCGTCAAACTCGGTTGACCGCGTCATGCGGTTGCGTGCGGGAAGCACCGCGAAAGACCTGGCGTGCGATCAGGCAGAAAGCGCGCGGCGACCCTTGCGGCGCCGACGGGACACAATCGCGCGCCCGGCGCGCGTGCGCATCCGCAACCGGAAGCCATGCACGCGGGCTCGGCGCCGGTTATTCGGCTGGAAGGTCCGCTTGCCCTTGCCCACGACGTTCTCCTCGTTGTTTGCCGTCCGACCGCTCAGACTGTTCGCTTCGGGCTCGTCTGCGGTTCGACCGGAGGGTGGTCTTGCTGCTCCTGGCCGGCGCGGTCCCCAAGTGGTGCTGGGTCGCAGCCGTATCGCCGACTTTCGGGCGACTGTTTGAGGGTACTGACGAGCCTTCGCCTGGTCAAACCTGGTCTACCGCAACGCAGCCGCGCCCGGCCGGTACCGAGATTTCGCATTCCGCTCCCGCTGGCCACTCGGGTCAACTAACCTACCGAGCCGAAGCAAGCCCCAGTCACCCTAAACGACCGGATTGGAGTACAGCGGAACGGTTGGCAGCCGCACGGAAAACTGTTAGCTTCTGCCAAGTCGTTTTAGACTACGAACAGCGCTCGACAACGAAGCAAGAATGGTAGATCAACTAGCTGCCTAGACAACCTTTTCCGGGTTTTCTTCCAGCGCGGAGATCGCGGGCCGTCGCCGGCAGGTTGTGGTTCGCATACGATCATCCTGTCCACACCTGTGTATAACTATGTGGACAGTTGTTTTGTCGCCAAGCGTGAGTTGTACTTCGACCCGGGACGTTCGAGAACCAGGGAGATGCGTCG